>JAJDDB010000016.1 GCA_029260575.1 Phycisphaerales bacterium | reverse complement strand
GGCGTGCATGGCGGACTTGGCGCTCTGCTGCTGTTCATCATCGTCCTCATTGCCGCCTTCTACGCCGTCGGAAGAGCACGAAAACATGCTGAACACCTCCCGCAAAGAAGAATACTTGCATGGTGTCTCGGGTGCTCCTTGCTGGTTCACATCGTCGCGTTTTTTGCGGTGTCGTACTTCGGGCAGATGATCGTTGTGTTGTATATGTCGCTCGCCATCTCCGGCACCGTGCTTGAGATGACACAGCGCACGATCTGTCTGAACATTCTCTCACCTCAAAGCGATACGCGCACGTTGCGCCAGTTGATTCCAACTCGGCTGCGTATCGTGCGCCGCATCACAGCATGTCTGGTGTGCAGCTTATGAGCATCTCGAACAAGCACCTCGACCTGTCGATTGTGATCATCGGTTGGAACACGATCGATCTGCTTCGCGATTGCCTGCAATCGGTTCTGGAAAACATTGATGGTATTCACACAGAAGTCATCGTCGTGGACAATGCGTCCGCAGATGGTTCTGCGGAGATGGTCGCTGCCGCATTTCCTTCAGTTCACATGATTCGAAATTCAGTGAACAGAGGTTTCGCAGCAGCAAACAATCAGGCTATGTCGCAAGCCCGCGGAAGGTATGTTCTGCTGCTGAATTCAGACACGATCGTGCTCGGCGATGTTCTTCGGCGCGCGGTTCACTTCATGGATCGCAACGGGAGTGTTGGTGTACTCGGCTGCCAGGTACTCAACACGGATCGCACGATTCAGCACACGTGTTTCCGTGACCCAGATCTCCGTTCATTGACGCTTGTTGCTTCGGGTCTACATCGCCTGCCGTGGCCGAGGTTTCTCGGTGGGCACATCTATCGGGGTTGGGATCGCTGCACATCCCGTAACGTCGATGTAGTCACGGGCTGCTTCATGTGTGTCCGGCAGTCGGCGATTAAAGATGTGGGCATGTTTGACGAACGATTCTTCTTCTATGCTGAAGAGGCGGATTGGTGCCGACGGTTTCGAGATGCTCGCTGGGATGTACGATTTGAACCAGTCGGGCAGATCGTGCACCACGGCGGGGCGAGCGCGATGCAGCTTGATGATCGGCGAACGGTCCTGCTTGGCGACGCTCTGATTCGTCTGCTGCACAAGCGCCGCGGGCAGAGGGCTGCGGCTATCGCATGGCTGTTGCTGCTGTCGTTCAATACGTCCCGTTGTGTTATCTGGGCGCTGCTTGGTCTGGCCACTCTCAATCGAGATGTGTTATGGCATGCGAAACGATTTGGCCGCGCAGCTGGGCGCTTCGGGGCGAACTGGCCCGGGAAGCGATTTCTCGCGCAAAAAGACATCCGTAAAGGTACCTACAGTGAAGTCCGAGCGACACCACGTCGATACTTCCGTTCGCAAGCATGCCGCTTGGCAGACGCACCGTCCATGGCAGACGTGGAGCGAAAGATGACCAGCAGTACAAGACGCCGAGTCCTTGCAGTCGCCTCAGGAGGCGGGCATTGGGTGCAATTGTTGCGCCTGCGACCGGCATTGGCCAACCAGGATGTGACATACGTCACTGTAAATCGCGCCGCGCGAGATCAGATCGGCAGCGAACGCTTGTACGTCGTGCCCGATGCAACCCGGTGGACCAAAGTGCGCCTAATCGTGCTGATGATCAAGATGTTCTTCATCGTGATTCGCACACGGCCGGAGGTTGTCATCTCCACAGGAGCGGCCCCGGGATACTTCGGCGTTCTCTTCGGCAAGATGTTCGGCGCGCAGACACTCTGGATCGACAGCATCGCAAATGTCGAACATCTCTCGCTGTCCGGCAAGAAAGCCCGCCGCATTGCCGACACGACATTGACACAATGGCAACACCTGGCTGATGAAGATTCCGGCCTCGTCTATGCGGGAGCTGTCGTATGATTTTCGTCACCGTCGGCGCACAACAACCGTTTGATCGCCTTGTGCATGCAGTAGATCAGTGGGCGTTTCAAACCGGCCGAAATGACGTTGTCGCACAGATCGGCTACACGCGGAATCCGCCGGCCCATATCAATTGGGTGCGCATGCTCGATCCGGTCGACTATCGCCAGCAATTCTGGCAGGCTGACCTTGTCATTTCGCATGCCGGTGCGGGAACGATCCTGACCGCAATGGAAATGTCCAAATCGCTGCTTGTGCTGCCGCGCCGTGCACAACTTGGTGAAACTCGCAGCGACCATCAGTTTGCAACCGCTCGGGCGTTCAGCAAGCAGGCGTCGCTGCGCATCGCAGAAGATGAACACGAACTCGAACAGATTCTTAGCGCAAAACAATCGATCCTGCGTATGACACGCATTGGTTCATACGCCTCGTCGCAACTGCTTGAAACCGTTCGCAGCCTTGTGCAGACCGGCGAGATCCAGTCACCCAACCTGCGATACATACCCGGACCGCAACAGACCGAGCCACCAACAGTGTCCGAAGACGGTCAAACCGTTCGCCGCAAGGCAGCCTGAATCGCTCAGCCTTTCATTCTTGCGTCTGGCTCCCCCAACAATGCCACTGCCCGCTGAACACAACACGATTGGAGCGCAGGCTGTCGCGGCGCGCGCTATTTCCGAACCTCGCGAATTTGACGGTGTTCTCTGCTTCGGCGGCGAAGATTGGTGGTATCACAATCGAGGGCACTTTGACATGCAGATGATGCGCGAGTTCTCTGCGCATGTGCCCGTCCTGTACGTCAACTCCATCGGCATGCGCATGCCGTCCGTAAGCGAAGGACGAATGTTTGCAGCGCGAATGTGTCGTAAGATTCGTTCGATAACCCGTGGGCTGCATCGCGTCAATGCAAATTTTTCAGTGTATAGCCCGCTGGTCGCGCCAACCGGATTGCCTCACCGGCTGACGATGCCGATGCTTCCGGCTCAGATCCGAACAGCAGCGCGAACGCAGCGCATTCGAAAGCCGCTGTTGTGGATTGCCTGCCCCACCGCTGCGCCGATTGTTGATCGTTTTGCCGGTACACCGCTCGTCTATCAGCGAACCGACATGTATGAATGTTTCAAAGGAGTTGGCCGCGAGCGCATTCGACAATGTGATGCCTTTCTGAAGGCTCGTGCGGATCTGACTGTCTTCTGCTCGCCGACGCTGCTCGCACTTGAAGCAGAACAATGCAAGAATGCGGCGCTTATCGGCCACGGCGTGGATGTCGCGCGGTTTGCCGGCATCGCCGACGATGATTCGTGGCAACCGGCTGACATCCGCAATCTGCCCACGCCGCGCGTTGGTTTTGTCGGCGGCATTGATGCCCATACATTCGATCCTGACCTGTTCAACGCGGTCGCTGCGCAGATTCCTGAAGCGCATTTTGTCCTGGTCGGCGGATGTTCGCTTCCGGCAGGCTGGTGTACGAGCGCCAACGTTTCAAAGCTCGGCCGCAAGCCATTCGAACACGTACACGAGTACATGCGTGCCTGCGATGTACTCATCATGCCGTGGAAGCGCAATGAGTGGATCGATGCGTGCAATCCGGTCAAATTTAAGGAATATCTTGCGACGGGTCGGCCTATCGTCAGCACGCCGTTTGGCGCACTCCAGCGGTACAAGAATCTGGTACATGTTGCTGACACTGCTGAACAATTTGCGAATGCTGTCCGCCATGCCTTGAATGAGCCTGGAAGTGCTGCAGCGCGGCGCTTTGCAGTACGTGACGAAAGCTGGAAATCCAAGGCTGATTGCGTGCTTCGACGACTCGCTGGGGCTGGGATCAAGACGACAGATAACGCTCACGCGGCAGGCGTCCCCAGGATTGGTTCGCTTGCCCATGTCGCTAGTGTCGAGGTGAAGCCGCTACCTGCAGCGCCGTTGCGCCCGCATACGGTTATAGATGCGCCGAATACTCAATCGCCGCAACGTCAACTTCGCAAATCGCCAACCTCAACATCACAAGAGCTTGCTGGTTGCATTCTGCTCGCAGGCGGCATGCGGCTGTCACCGCTCATCGCAGCAACTGGATGCTCCATACTTGACCTCTGGCTGACTGCTGAGAGCACTGTGCTGGATTGCTGGCTGCAGCGACTGAGATCGCTGCCCGGCGTCGTCGACAAGCGCATACCTTTACGTGTCGTCAGCAGCCCTGCGATGCCTGCGATGTGGCCGCAATCGACAACTGATCTGGATATCACATTCGAACTTGAACCGCGCGCGTTTCGCGGAACTGCGGGCCTACTTCACGATCTCTGTCGGGGGTATCCAGCCGATGCACACGTTCTGGTTGTTGAAGCTGCACGGTACGTTGCATGCGACCTCACGCCACTGTGGCGGAGCCACGCTCGAAGCGGAGCCGATATCACGATTGCATGCAACGGCGATGGCTCGCTGGCTGGTATGTATATCGTCCGCTGCAGCAGCCTCCATAGCGTGTCACAGATCGGCTACACCGACTTCAAAGAGCAGTTTCTCGTGCAGGCGGCGCAGCGTGATTTGCTCGTTCGCACCGTGCCGTTGCCCGGCCGCGGCGCGCTGCCACTGCGCTGCAGAACTGATCTTCTGGAAGCCGCAGCCGAAGCGTCCGGCGCGAACGATCCGTACAATCGAGTCGCCGTTTCGACCGGCGTTCTGCCGTCCGAAGGCTGTTATGGCCTGCAGATTCTCTGCCCCGGCGCAACCCTCGCAGAAGACGCAACTCTTGTAGATTCAATACTTATGCCCGGCGCCACGGTGGCATCCGGCGCATGTGTTGTTCGTTGTGTGGTCTGTTGCGGATGTATCGTTCAGGCAGGGGCCGATATTGCCGATGCTGTGATCGGCCCACATGGTCAAAGTACCGACCGTGCGGCCAATATGCCTTCCGGGCAGTTGTATTGCACCGCGGAACAGACTGGTCAGTCATTTGCGGTCTGACCCCAACAGCCATCACCGTTATTCGCATCAGAAAGGATGCGCACGCGGAGAACCCGAAAGGGGGTTCACATGAGCGATTCGTCAGCCAAGACTGCTGCCGTTCGATACGAACTCGTCGCAGAAGCCGTACAGGATCCGCAAACCACAGATCCGATCGTTGTCGTGCGCAAAGCACTGCGTGGTCGAATCAAGCGCGCGTTGATCCTTGCGATTCTGTTCGGTGTGACCGGCGCAATACTGGGTTACCTTGCCGTACCCCCGGTATACCAAAGCTCTGGCCTCGTGCGCATCAGCTCATCACTGCCTGCGGTGTTGTATGAAGAAACCAATGCCCAGTTCAGTGAGCCGTTTGAAGTGTTCGCTGAAAACCAGGCCACGCAACTTGTCAGCCGTGAAGTACTCCATGCTGCGACGCGCAACGCGCAACTGCAACAGCTTGGCTGGCAGACCGGCGACCACGGTGTGCAGCAGTTGCAAAACGCGCTCGGCGTATCCCGCGAGCGCGGACACCAGTTCATGCACGTAACATTTGAACACACCGATCCGGAAATCGCCCAGGCTGCGATCAATGCTGTGCTCATTGCCTATGCAGAGCAGTACGGAGCCCAGAAATCGCTCTCTCCCGCTGATGTTGAGCAGGTGCTCACGCAGCGCGAACAGGAAATGACAAAGCAACTTCAGGCACTTCGCAGCCAGATGCTTACCTCATCCGATCAGTATGGACTTGAAGCGATAGAAAGACTTCATACAGAGAAGGTTGAACAGCTCACAACGATTGATCAGAAGCTTGCAGAACTGAATCGCGCCATCACTGCGGTTAGTGAATCTCTTGACGCTGCCCCAGATAAGGCCGATCCACAAGCTGTTCAGGATGCAATGACCGCATTCGTCACCGGCGGCGTTGAAAGCAGTTCGTCGCTCATGCAGCGCGAACACACGCTCATTGCGGAAATTGAGAGTTGGAAGAAGCGCTACGGTCCGAATCACCCGATGCTTCGCGAATTCAACCGGCAATTGGAAGTCGTGCGCGTGCGGCTGCAGATGGCCAGCGCGCCGCAGGCGCTGACGCTCGGCGTTGACTCTGATGCGCCCAATACCGCACAGACGCTATTGAATCACCTGCTCAATCTCGAACAGACGTATTACAACATGCGCGACAGCGTACTTGCAGAAGCTGCTGAAATTGGAAATCGTAAGGCAATTCTTGCTGGCATTCAGGAACACATCACTGAGGTGAAGCAACGGCTTGCGGACACGCGAATGCGATTGGACGCTATTCAAGTCGAAAACAGTCGTCCTGCATCGAGCCGCGTGTCTATCGCTGCGACCGGTGACTTTCCGCTTTCGCCGATCAAGGATCGACGCAGGGGGCTCGCGGCAGCCGCCGGCCTGTTTGGGATGCTGCTTGGAACCGCAGTCGTCGTGTTCGTCGGCCTCATCGATCAACGCTGCCATTACGTCGATCAACTTGCACAATGTGCAACCGGTGCGCCGATTCTCTGTCGCCTGCCTGACCTGACAAGCAACGATGATGGCGACATTGCGCGCTCCACCATTGCTGTACATCAACTGCGACACTCGCTGCAGATCTCACACGAAGATACGCCGGGCAAGGTCATCACGATCACAAGCTGCAGCCCTGGTGAAGGCAAGACCAGCCTCGCGCTCGCGCTGGCAAGTTCGTTCGCCGGCTCAGGCTCGCGGACTCTGCTGATTGATGCTGACCCGCGAAGCGGCACGATTACCCATCAGATGCAACTCGATCACTTGCCCGGCCTGTACGACGCAGTGCGCGGTGGCCAAAACTCGGGCGAGATAGTGCGGACCGAATCGGAAAACCTCTGGGTACTTCCTATTGGCGCGCTCAACAATGGCCCGCCGGCTCAATTGTCACAGCAGAATTTCCGCTGGCTGCTCAATGCGGTCGCAGATCGCTTTGATGCTGTGATCATTGATACTGGACCGGTAACAACCTCCGTCGAAGCAAGTGCATCGTGCGCCGTCGCAGACTTCGTGCTGTTGATGGTCGCGCGAGATCAGGCATCCAGCCTTGTGCGAGATGCCGTTGATCGAGCGCAGCATTGCTCTGCCGGGCGGATCGGTCTCGTCTACAACCGAGCGCATTCCAAAGATGTTCGGTTTGTCGACGATGCGCCCGCGCCCATGAGCAGGGATATCACTGCACTGGTACCAGGGTCGATTCCGCAATCCGGATCGACCGCCGGTCAGATTGGCAGCCCAGTACATATCAACGCAGAATCAGCGCATTACCAGAGTCGAGCCGCGTGACACAAACAGCCGTCCCAGCCAAGGACGCGCCTGCGCTCGACTACTCCGCCGCCTGTCTCAGCATTGATGTCGAGACACACCGCGGTCAGCACGGACAGCGCCTTTGGGGACGCACACTGCTTGAGATGCACGACTGGTATTGGGCTTCCCGGGGCCTGCAGGTCCTCCGTCGTGGTACGCCCATTGCGCCCACCGATGACCACTGTCGCCTGCTCCTGCTTGAGCCCGCGCAACTCGTCCTGTTTGACATGCCAACGGAGGCGACGCGCCTGCTCCGGAGTAAATCCGTTGCGCTGCGTGTCATGATTCACGATTCCGAGGAACCGAAGTTAGGCGAGTCGCTGCATACGACAGATGACGGCCAACTGCGCGCGGTTCATCGCGATTACACCGTCGCGCCACCGGTCGTCTCGGCTGCGCATGTCACGAACGACTGCACTGCAGCTTCTGTCTGGAATTCTGCAACGGGCAGCATCTCGGCAGCGCGCACCCTGCGCGCCGCCCTTCCGTTCGGACAATACCTGGATGTGCATATCACCGGACAGAATTTTGATTCACACTGCCGCGCAGATCACGATAGATGTCGACGAATGCTGCTCGCGCGCTGGATCGACATTCCCACGTTCGATTCGAGTGTCATGCGCGTGAAACCGAATGTCTGGGCGCATGAAACTGCGACTGTTCCGCCGTCCGCCCGATTCGTCGGGCCTGTCTGGATTGGCGCCGGGGTGACGCTTGAGCATGGTGCAATCGTGATTGGCCCGCACATCATCAACGATGTCCAGCCAACGACACCCCGACCTACAAATCTGCAAGTGCAGCCGATTCAAATCGCATCAAGAAAAGCACGCTTTGATTTGTCATTGCGCCGCGCGTTTGATGTCTGCTTCAGTCTGTTTGCAATTGCATGTTCGCTCCCGTTGTGGCCGATCATTGCCCTGGCGATCTGGATTGATGACGGCTGGCCGATTCTGTACCGACATCGTCGGCAGACGATCGGCGGGCACAGTTTCGACTGTCTGAAATTTCGCACGATGCGGACCAATGCAGACGAAATCAAGGCCGCACTACAAAGCCGAAACATCTGCGACGGTCCACAGTTCTACATTGAGAATGATCCACGCGAAACGCGCGTCGGGAGAGTCCTGCGCAAGTTTCATTTTGATGAACTGCCACAGTTTCTCAATGTTCTAGCAGGACACATGAGTATTGTGGGCCCGCGCCCAAGCCCCGAGATCGAGAACCGATTCTGCCCTGCCTGGCGAGCCACGCGGCTGTCAGTCAAGCCGGGAATCACGGGGCTGTGGCAGGTCCGGCGGACGCGCCAGCCTGACGCCGACTTTCAGGAATGGATCCGCTACGACACAGAGTACGTTCGCACACGCACCTGGTGGATGGACGTTCGCATCATTGCGCGCACCCTGCGACAAATGCTGCCCATCTAATCTTCTATACACGTTCGCCACTCAGCCGATGTTCTGCGTCGGCTTTTCTATGCGCGGGTCGTCCATAGTCGGATCGCCGATGCCAACGCAACACATGCCGTTTCGATGCGCAATATCGTCTGCCCGAGCGATACCTCTTCTACGCCGACTACTCTGCAAGCGTCGCGTTCGTCGTCTGTGAAGCCGCCCTCCGGTCCAATGAGCAAAATGACATCCCCGTTTGCGCCTGGCTCGGGCAAAGCGCGAAGCGACCCACCGGCAGGATCCGCCAGCAATGCTTGTGCATCCCGTTGCCCGACACCTTCCAACATGCTTGCGAGAGTCTGGGGTGCTGCGATTCTCATGGCATGAGCGCATCGGGCCTGCTTGCACGCTTCGAGGATAATGCGTTCGCCTCGTTTGCCCAGTCGCTGCCCGCCCTCGGCCACACTTCTGGTGCACTGCAACGGCACGAATTGATGTATGCTCAACTGCGCGAGCATACTTAACAGCGTCGAAAGACGATCGCCCTTTGGAATCGCCGATGCGACAGTAAGTATCGGCTGAACTGGTGCGGTTCGCTCCACCGACAAAAGTGTTGCGCCCAATCCCGCATGACGCGTACCCAGCGAATCAACGCGCGCCTGTGCGACGCAGCCGGCTCCATCAAAAAAAGAGACTTCATCACCAACGCTCAGTCGCCGTGCACCCCGTGCGTGCTGGGCTTCATCGCCCGAGAGATGCACAGTACTACCGGGCGCATCAAGATCAGGATGATAAAACCACGGACAAGCCTTGCGATTCAACTCGACACCTCTGTGCGTATGGGGTGCGGCGCAATGTACACATCGTACCGAACGAGTTTGCTCTCAATTGTGTGTGACGGCTCACCGGCCAGCGGCGACGCATACTTCGGCCGCTTGACGGCAACGCGCCGCGCAGCCCGCTGTGCTGCTGCGACCAATTCAGTCGAGTCGATATCGTCTCCGACAATCGCACGAATCACCTGAACCGACTTCGGCGGCAATGCTGATGCGCGTCGCTTGGGCGGAAACATCGGATCTACATACACAGCATCAATCTCGGAAATACTGCTGAACAGTTCCCGCGCATCGCCCACGCGCAACTCGATCCGATTCACCATTTCCGCAAACCCTGCAACGTCGCGGGCCCTCGCCAACCCGTCTGCAATGACCGCCGCCAGCACCGGCGATCGCTCAATCGCCACAACGTGATACCCCATACACGCAAGCAACACCGTGTCCCCCGCCAAGCCCGCGGTGGCGTCGACCACACGAACACTCTCGCGCCCAACAGCGCGCCCAAGCGGCTGGCGTCGCGAACAATTGCCCGCCCCTGTTCGAATGTCCAGCGATGTGAAGTCCGTGCGGACCCCCCGCCCCGGCAGATCTCCGAGCCCGAGAATCTCAACGCCACGCGCATCGCCATGCACTACGAACGCGCAACCGGCAGCGCGTGCAACATCTACTGATGCGTACATCGCGACAGCACATGCCTCAGCCAGGAGTTCGCCAGCCGCAGCGCCCATTCTGTCGGCCACAATTCCAAGTTGACAATTCGGCCCGGCCATGAGTTGTTGATGATACCCGTGGTCGCGTCTGGGTTGACGATGAACGGTGTGTTCTCGAACATCACTGTGATTGCAGCCAATTGGATTACGCGCCATGCCGTACCGCACAGTATCGATATTTCTTCTTGCGATTCTTACCTTCGCCGGCGGATGCGAACGTACTGATTCCCGCCGATGTGCTGCCATGCGTCCGGCAGCGATCAACCATGTTGTGTTTATTGAACGGCATGAACCGGATGACGTTGATGCGTTGATCTGCGATTGCGATTGCGATTGCGATGCGATGCTTGCCACGATCCCATCCGTGCATGTGTACTCCTGCGGCCGGCATCTGGACACCGGCCGCGACACAATACGCAGCGACTACGACGCCTGTCTCGGGTTTCAATCCGAGTCAGATTTGAACGCATATGTTGCACATCCGCAGCACATCGAACTTGTCAACAAATGGCGCCCGCGCATCAAGGTACTGCGTGCCTAGGACATCCATGATCCGATGCTGTGATCGTTACCGCTATGGGCAAACGCCCCACGCTGACAGGAGATCGAGCAGGTCAAACACATCGACAACGTTTGTTGGTGCAGCGATGTCCGCACCAGGCCCGTTCGTTCCCCATGCGCCAAGCAGGGCGAGCAGGTCGAACACATCGATCGTACCGTTGTTGCCCTCGATGTCTTCAGGGCACGTGCCCACGCCGTCAATCGTGACAGAGAGCGTCAAGGCAAGAACGGACTGCACCTGTCCGGGGATGTCTTCATCAGAGACAGTCACGTCAACTGTTTCCTGATACAGACCCGGCGCAAGCGCCGTTGTGTCAAACGAAAAACTCAGCGTCGCAGGCGAACCGCCGATGCCTGTTGTCAGGCCACTGGTGAATCCGAACGGCGTGCTGACCGGATCAACCGCATCCACATCGAGCAGCGCTTGATCAGCATCGAATCCGAAGTTGTACACCGGCACGTCAATGGACTGCAGCCCGGTGTCGCCGTCGTAGTTCTTGTTGACCGTGGTGGAGTCAGTATCCGCAACGTCGGAGAACGATGCATTGGCCGGACGGACGATGCGTCCGGTTGTGGCGCGTGTATCAAAGATGATCTGCGCTGCTTCACTTGTTGTGGTTCCGAAGATACCGCCGTTGACAACTCCGGTGGTGGACGTATCCACCGCAAAGAAATCGATAACGGGGCCTGCCGTCGCCAGCGTGGAGCCACTGATCATGCCGCTGACAACACCTGTGCCGGTCACAACATAGTCCAATTCATCCGCACCTTCCGGGGCAACAACATTGGCCGGATTATTGACGCGGATCTCAATGTCGAACGCCGTATTCTGAATCACTCGACCGAAATCTGACATCGGCAGAAGCACCGTGAGTCGGGCAGGCACCTGATAATCCGCCATCACAGGAATGTGATCACTTGCATCAAACAGATCATCCGCAAATGAATTCGACCGACTCAACTCGCCTGGGAAGTACGTATTGTTGCCGGTGTTGATCGAATCGTTGTAGTGATTGCCATCGTTACCGACCGCCCGGTAGTCGCCGATGATTCGCGCGAGTCCCTCGCCATCATTGAAGTCATTGTTGATGAACTGAAAATCAAACCGATCGTCCATGCCGCCGCCGATCAGCGTCCCGCTCGGCAATCGCGGTGATTGTGTGTGCTTGAGCGCGTTACCGCTGCCCGACCAACTTCCCGAACCTAGTTGATCAAACATCTGCGTTCCGCCGGCAGCTATGACCTGCTGATAGGCGGGCTCGCCGTTGTCAGAGAAATTGAAGTCGCCCGCAAATATAAAGTGCGCGCCTGCAGGAAGTGCTGCAGCATTGTTCTGCAAGGCTGTGACACCATCGGAACGGGTGGATTCATCCGAGCCCGAACTGCCTGCTTTGAGATGTGAACTATACACATAGAACGATGCGTCCGGCGAGTCGTAGCCGTTGATCGTAAAACGCCAGCGGTCGGAGTTGCGCCCCGCGCCGGTGAAGATATCTGCGTGGCCGGTGACATCTTCTGTGACAATGCTGTTGTCGTAGTAACACGCCTGCGCACCGCCGGAGTTGCCCTCGTTTGCACTCGTAAATGTTGCTGGTTGATAGAACACAC
The DNA here is from genome assembly GCA_029260575.1 of Phycisphaerales bacterium. Taxonomy (GTDB): domain Bacteria; phylum Planctomycetota; class Phycisphaerae; order Phycisphaerales; family SM1A02; genus JAJDDB01. The sequence continues at coordinate 334,114 of JAJDDB010000016.1, read as the reverse complement.
CCACCGGCGCTGATGCGATCATTATGTTCGAGAGCTGATTGAATTCGTCCTCATCAACTTCCTGGAACACGAACACAGTGACAGGAACAGCAAAACCCCTCGTATCATCGAAGTGCATTTCTGCAATGACATCTTCAAGAGCTGTCAGGTCGCCGTTCATCTGCGCGATGTTGTAATTCACCACGCGGATCTGGCCATACACAGCCGGCGCGCCAACGCCGACCGCCAATGCTGCCAATATGAAGAACATCCACAATCGGCCGGCACCGCCTGATGCCGGTCGTCGCTGGGTTTGAACAGTCAAATTGCCGTCTCCATCTATCCCCGCCGCGAAGCACATCCTATACACGCATGTCTATCCGAGCACGAAGATTCCCGGTTCCACGCCTTTGCCTGAACGTGTGAGCAAACTGCGCTAAATAGCGAATCAAAGCTCGTAAACCGCCCTGAACCGATCCTGATCGATACACTTCCACGCCATGGGACAACAAGCAATTAAGAAGCGCCAGAAAAAAGAGAATAGATCCGTTGAGAAGGGGTGGCGAACAGCTTCCACCAGCGACATTCACGAACTTTACGAACAGTCCGTGCAGGAACCGGAAGCTGAATGTGAACTCATCGACCAGGTCTGGTCCGAACTCCGCGGCCGAAAGTGTGTGCATGTCCGCGAAGATTTCTGCGGCACCTCAGCTATGAGCATGGCCTGGATCAAGCACAACCCCGCCAACACAGCGATCGGAGTCGATCTGGACGCATCAGTACTCGAGTGGGCCCGGAAGCGCATTCCCGAGCGCCTGACTCCCGAGCAGGCTGATCGACTCACCCTGATTGAAGGCGATGTCCGCGCGGCCGCCACCGATCCGGTGGACAGCGTCTGCGCGATGAACTTCAGCTATTATCTCTTGCGCACGCGCGATGAGCTTCGCGATTACTTCAAGATCGCCCGCAGCCATCTTGTCGACGATGGCCTCTTCCTGCTTGATGCCTACGGCGGCTCCGAATCGTTCGAAGAAATGGAAGAAGACCGGCATCTCGACGGATTCACCTATGTCTGGGATCAGAATTCCTACGACCCGATCTCCGGCGAAGCGGTCAACTACATCCACTTCCGATTCCCTGACGGCTCGAAGATCGAAAAAGCATTCGAATACCACTGGCGGTTGTGGACACTTCCGGAAATCCGCGAGATTCTGATCGAAGCCGGCTTCTCCGACGTTGTCGTGTATTGGGAAGGTTCGGATGAAGATGGTGAGGGCGATGGCGTCTGGTCCCGTGCTGAACGCGGCGAAGCCTGCGAGGGGTGGGTGAGTTACCTCGTCGCAATGAAGTGATCGCAGCACAGGAAAGTAGCTTTCATGTGACATACTGGATGTCGCACGAAGACGCAAATAAGACATTTCAAAACGAACGAACTGTGCCAGGCTCCACTTGATGCACTGCGGTTTTCAATTCGAAAATCGCAACGACTGACAGGGGCTGCAGCGTGTCACCAATTGAAGATCGTCGTTTCTCAGATTCAAAACGTCTCGACTGGCTCGAAGACACCCGCGCAGACGCGGCCCGCGCCGGCCGGTGGGAATACTACAAACCAGCACTGATACTCCTCGCCGGTTACGTGATATCAGTGTCCATCGTCATTTCGCAGGCCAAGGACGTCAGCTTCCTCGGTGCTCTTCTGGGATCAATCGCTGTCGTTGGCCTGTTCCTGATCATCGCGGTCCCGATCGGGCTACTCGGTCTGATCTTGGCGTGTAAGTTATTCGGCTCGGATGCAGGTACATTGCCACTGGCGCTACTTCGACTGGCAGCGGTGTACTCCATCACACTCATCATCAGTCTGTTGCTGCCGGGGTGCTTTTCCATTCTCGTCGGCGGCCTGATTATGGCAGGCATGATTGCAATTCTCTTTGAAATGGAACTTGCCGAAGGAGCAGTGGTCACGATCGTTTCGTGGGTCATTTTCATCGGGGCAGGCCTTGCGCTGCAGTCCATTCGGTAGGGTGCGCTGCTGCGGGCGACCTCACACGCCGATCGCCCTACAATGCCCGCAATGTTTCCGCAGTTGCAAGCAATCGACCAGCGCATTGCCGAATCGCTCGAACGACAGCTCGGGCAGGTCACGATTATTTTTGAACGCCAACTCGCAAGCGACCTTTCGTCTGTCAACACGCTGTGTATGCATGTCGAACAATTTCGAGGCAAGATGCTTCGGCCGAGCCTTGTACTGCTGACCGGTTTGGCAGCAGCCGATCGCCCCGATCAAGCTGATCTGCTCACCGAAGGCCATCGCACCGTCGCAGCAGTCATCGAGATGATTCACATGGCAACACTCGTCCATGATGATGTTCTCGATGGCGCACAGACCCGCAGGCGCGGCGCGACAGTCAATTATCTGCGTGGTAACGAAACCGCAGTAATGCTCGGCGACTATCTCATCTCAAATGCGTTTCACCTCTGTTCCACACTGAACGAACCGGCGATCAGCTTGGCGCTGGGAGCCGTCACGAATACGTTGTGTGAAGGTGAACTGCTGCAACTTCATCACCGTGAAGACTTGAGTATCGATGAGCAGACGTATTTCGAGATCATTCGCAGGAAGACTGCATCACTCGTCGCTGCCTGCTGCCGATTGGGCGCGCAGCTCTCGGGCGCATCGGCCGATGTTTGTGCTGCAGCTGATCGGTTTGGTATCGCCCTTGGCATCGCATTCCAGATTCAGGACGACTTGCTTGATCTGGTCGGCGATGAAAACACTGTCGGCAAAACGCTTGGGCTCGACCTCGACAAAGGCAAGCTCACGCTTCCAATCCTCCGCCACATGTTCACAGTCGACGCTGCTGATCGCGGCGCAGCCCTGCTGGCTGTGCAACAGCGCGATCACGACCGACTGCTCTCCATGCTCGACGAAAGCGGCTCCGTGCAGTACACGCGCGATATAGCCAGACAATATGCTGATGCTGCCCGACGCGAACTTGATGCATTCACCGACAGTCGAGCACGTGACTTGCTGGCAATTATCACCAACCAGACCGTGCAGCGCACGCATTGAAATTCATGCCGTTCGGCGGGTAGATTCAAACAGATGCGGCGCTACGCACACTCTATTGCGTCCGGTCTGTTTTGCTTGATAGAGCGCTGCATCAGCAACCTTCACCAGCGCTCGATTGCTCAACTCTTCCGTGCAGCTGATATCGGCAACGCCGAACGATGCAGTAATGCGCAGTTCCTGTTGGTCATTCCACTGCACAGTTTCAATCGCTTCACGAAACCGTTGTGCGACGCCGGCTGCTTCTGCGACAGCTGCGCGCGGCAGAATCACCGCAAATTCTTCGCCGCCATACCGGCAGGCAATGTCCGACAGACGGCCGCTGAGCAGAATCTGTGCGAACGCTTCCAGCACCCTGTCGCCGAACGGATGGCCGAACGTGTCATTGACGGACTTGAATCGATCCAGATCGCAGAGAATCAGCGACAACTTGGTGTCAAACCGCTGCGATTCTGCAATTTCCTGTTGCAGGCGCGTATCAAAATGCGCGCGGTTGTACAGGCCAGTCAGGCCGTCAATCTGCGCCCGCTGCTCCAACATCACGAAAAGCCGATATGTCCGTACTGCACTGCGCACTCGCGCGCGAAGCTCGGCGATATCAAATGGTTTCGAAATGTAATCAACCGCGCCGAGTTCAAACGCTCGCACAGTCTCGGCAGTATCGCCCGACGCAGACAGAGCTATGACCGGAATGTTCTGTATCTCCGGACGGCCCTTGATGCGAGCAAGAGCATTCAGCCCATCGCCATCCGGCAATTCAAGATCGAGCAATACGACTTCCGGCGACCAATCGATCATCTCCTGCAAAGCCAGGCTCCCGCTGGAGATCGACCGCACTTCGATTTGATGCGCTGCAAGACGATCCGTGACCAGGCGCTGAATGAGTGGCGAGTCATCGACCAGCAGCATGCGCACAGTGCGCATCGCATCAGCTTCGTGGCCGAAGCTATCATCATTCGGTGCTGTGTTGGATCCTGTGATCATGCGGAAATCCCGGCGCCAGCATTTTGCGCATGCCAACTGCCTGTGGGGAATTATCGGCACTTCACAAACACAACTTCTCGCCAATACCTCGGATCAGGCCAGCTCACCAACACGAACTTGCCGAGTGGACAACGGCCTATAACATGCTGTAATGCCCGGCCGGGTGTCGGCGCGTGTCGACATCGTTACGCATCAACATTGAATCGCGTTACCGGAGTTTCCAAGACATGTCCGAGGTCATGATCCACGCTGATCGGCTGACGAAGCACTACGGTTCCTTCACCGCTGTGCATGACGCTTCGTTTACGGTGCAGCGCGGCCAGGTTGTCGCGTTCCTCGGCCCCAACGGAGCGGGCAAGAGCACAACCATGCGCATGCTCACGGGATTTCTCGCGCCGACCAGAGGCAGCGCCGCCATTGCGGGATTCAGTGTTGCATCGCACCGCGCACAGGCGGCCCAATGTGTCGGATACCTGCCGGAGAACGGTCCGCTGTACCCGGAAATGACGCCGCTCGCGCTGCTTCGATTCTTTGGCAGGGCCCGCGGCATGTCGCGCGCTGCAGTGGAAGATCGAGTTGCTGAGGTCGTCAAGCTCTGCGCGATTCGGGATGTACTCGAAAAGCCGATCGCCAAACTCTCCCGGGGATACCGCCAACGTGTTGGTCTGGCCAATGCCCTGCTGCACGAACCGGATGTGCTGATTCTCGACGAACCCACAGCCGGGCTTGACCCGAATCAGATTCGCCAGGTGCGCGGACTCATTCGTGAACTCGGCTTGACCAGCACGATCCTGTTGTCAACGCACATTCTGCAGGAAGTCGAAGCAGTTGCAGACTGGGTCATTTTCATCCATCGCGGGCGCATCGTCTTCGACGACTCGCTCGAGGCCTTCCGTAGCGGCGCCAACTCACTCGACACTCGCTTTCATGAATTGACCGGCGCGCACCCTGCACCGACCGAAGCCGCATGATTCCAACGATACGTACACCGCCAGACGCCTTTGAACAACGGAGTTTGTGACCATGCCATCGCACGCACGATTGATCTGGTCGATCTTCAAACGCAACTTTGTTTCGTACTTCATTAACCCCACCGGGTACGTGTTTATCACGGTCTTCATCCTGCTGGGCGCGATCGCTGCGTTCTGGCACCCCACATTCTTTCTCAACAACCTCGCCAACCTTGATTCGCTCAACGCGTTCTATCCGATTCTGCTGCTGTTCTTTGTCCCAGCCCTGACAATGAACGTCTGGTCCGAAGAACGGCGCCTCGGCACCGATGAATTGCTGTTCACGCTGCCGGGCAAAGATATTGACATTGTGCTTGGCAAGTACGGTGCTGTACTCGGCATCTACAGCGTTGCGGTGCTGTTCTCGCTCAGCCACGTCATTATTCTTGCCTGGCTGGGTGAACCGGACATCGGGTTGATGGGCGCGACGTATCTCGGCTACTGGCTGAGCGGCGCAGCGCTACTTGCGGTCGCCATGATCGCTTCACTTCTGACAACGAACGCAACTGTCGCGTTCATCGTCGGCGCGCTGCTGTGCAGCGTGTTCGTATTCATTGATCAACTTGACATGATCTTTGCCAATTTGAATGTGCCATTGGTCTCACGGCTCGGCATCCGTCAGCAATTCGAACCGTTTGGTGATGGCGTGATCCCATTCGCAGGCATCGTGTACTTTCTTGCACTGACATTCATCGCGATATACGCAAATGTGGCGCTGCTGAATCGCAGGCACACCAAAGGCGGGCCCGGTTCGGCAAACCATACGCTGCATCTTGCTGTGCGCTGCGCAGCACTTGTCGTCGCTGCCGTATCGCTGTTCTTAATTCTCGGCAGAAGCGCACGCGCGGTTGACGCAACTGCTGAAGAACTGCACACCCTGCAACAACAGACTCGCGACCTCATCGGGGACATTCCTGAAGATCGGCCTGTCTTCATACAGGCGTATTTCAGCGACGACGTGCCCGAACTGCTGGTGCAAACACGGAAAAATCTTCTCAACACGCTGCGCCGCTTTGATGACATTGGCGGTAGTCATGTGCAGGTCGTTGTACACGAGGTCGAGCCGTACACCGAAATCGCTGCTGATGCTGCTGAAAACTTTGGCATTACATCACGCCCCGTGTTCACACAGGCCGGCAGCCAGCGCTCTACCGTCGATGTCTTTCTGGGATTGGTGTTTACCTCCGGCCCTAACGAGTTCGTCATTCCGTTTTTCGACGTAGGACTCCCAGTTGAATATGAACTGGCACGCTCGATTCAAGTCGTAACGCGCGCCAAACAGAAAAAGATCGGCATCGTCACCACAGATGCCAATATCTTCGGCGGCTTTGATTTTCAGAACATGTCCAGTCGGCCTGACTGGTCCATCGTCACGGAGTTGCGCAAGCAATACAACGTCGAGCAGGTCTCGCCCGACGGCCCCTACCCTGCTGATCTCGATGCGCTTCTTGCGGTTATGCCCTCAACACTCACCCAACCGCAACTGGACACGCTTCAGGATGCAATTCGTGCTGGCACGCCTGCGCTCTTGCTCGATGATCCGCTGCCGATGTTCAACCCGCAGGTTTCTCCGCGGCTCGGCAAGGACGCGTCGCGCAATCCATTTACCAGCCAGAACCAGCCGCCAAGCGAACCCAAAGGAAGTTTCGATTCCTTCCTGGCAGCGTTCGGCCTGCTGTGGAATCCCGAAACAATTATCTGGACAGCAACCAATCCGCACCCATCGATCGCTGATGCATCGCCGGAGATCATCTTCCTGACCGAGAACGCAACGACTGTTGAGCCGTTCAACACTGATTCGTCAATAACAGCCGGCCTGCAGGAAGTCGTTGCGATATACAGCGGCTCGGTGCGTCGATCGCCGACCGCGCCCGACACACTGATTATGACGCCGCTGCTGCGCACCGGAACTGACTCGGGAACTGCAGCGTGGACGCAACTGCTTCAGATGAACATCTTCGGCGTGCAGATGAATCCGAATCCGCGCAGAAACGAAACCGGCGAGCGCTACACACTTGCGATGCATGTCAACGGCCACATTGAAGGGCCGATGCCAACAAGCATCAACATGATATTCGTGCCCGACGCGGACATTGTCTCCGAATTGTTCTTCGACTTCCGACGGCGCGGCAGCGAGGAATTCAATTTTGACAACGTCTCGTTCGCGCTGAACTGCATTGATGTTCTTGCCGGCGATGAGTCCTTCGTCGAACTGCGCAAACATCGGCCGCAGCACCGCATCCTGACCCGCGTGGAAGAACAGGCTAGCGTGTTCGAACAGCGTCGACGTGAAGAAATTGATCGAGCAGAATCCAATGCTGCGGAACAACTCGCCCAGGCACAGTTGCGGCTCAACGAAAAAGTACAGCGCGTGCAGGAGCGCAATGATCTTGATGAGCAGGCCAAAGCGGTCATGGTGCGCAATGTGCAAAATGTTGAAAACCGTCGGCTGCGCGCCATCGAAGCCCAAATCGAACAGGAAAAACAACAAGCCATCGACCGCGCCCGCACGGAGCTTGAACAGGGCGTTTCCCGCATTCAGCGCAGCATCAAACTCTGGGCTGCGGTTCTTCCGCCGATCCCCACGCTGTTGCTGGCGATTGGACTCTTTGCCTATCGCTTCAATCGTGAGCGCATCAGCACTGCTGATCGCGCCGTTTCGGAGCAACAATCATGAACGACCTCGCGCGCACCATTATCTTCGTCATCGCAGCAGCAGTACTCGCAGCCGGCGCATGGTTCCTCCAGCCGGCCCCGGCTGATATCGAGCGATTCAATGACGTCGGCAAAGAGTTCTTCCCGGACTTTAACGATCCGCTCGCCGCAACATCGCTTGAAGTCATTCAGTTCGATGAAGAATCCGGAACAGCAGTACCATTCAAGGTCGAGTTTGCACACGGCGCGTGGACGATCCCATCGCATTACAGCTATCCCGCAGACGGCAGAGATCGTCTTTCCTCGACCGCAACATCCGTTATTGATCTGCGTAAAGACATTCTGCAATCCGACCGCGCGCAGGATCATGAAACCCTCGGTCTTCTCGATCCACTTGATGAAACATCGACATCGCTGACCGGCCGCGGCGAACGTGTCACATTGCGCAGCGAAACCGGTGCGATCCTTGCGGACATCATCATCGGCAAAGCTGTTCCTGACAAAACCGGCTTCCGATACGTACGTCTGCCCGATCAGAAGCGTTCCTATGCCGTGCAACTCGAAGTCGATATTTCCACGCGCTTCGAGGACTGGATCAACACGGCTCTTCTTGAAATCAATGCGCCTGAAGTCATCCGGATCACCGTCAACGACTATTCGATTGATGAATCAACCGGCTTGTTCAACCAGGTCGGCCGAGCGCAACTGTTTCGCATCAGCGACACGCAGTGGTCCAGCCCCAACCTCGCCGATGGACAACAGCTTGATCAAGCCAAGATTCAGAACATGCTGCGTTCGCTGTCGGGGTTGACAATCACCGGCGTTCGGCCGAAGCCTGGTTCAATGACCGCAGATCTGCGCGCCCAGCAAGGCATCACGCTGGATATCAATACGCGCATGTCGCTGGAGTCCAAGGGATTCTTCGTCTCCAACGACGGCCGGCTGCTGTCCAATGAAGGCGAAGTTACCATCGGAACATTATCAGGTGTGCGGTATACATTGCGCTTCGGTGAAGTCCTGGCTGGTGAAGGGCTGGCTGTTTCAGCAGGCGTCGGGCAAGACCAGACATCTAAAACCGCTTCAACCCATAACGACCCCTCACAAAACGGTGAAAATCGATATGTTTTCATAACAACCGACTTCGATGAGTCGCTCCTGTCGCCACAACCGACACCGCCGGACTCCTCAACATCTGACCCTGCGGCCGAAGGCGACGCGGCTGCTGAGAATTCGCAGGCTGATGAACAGGCGAAATCCAATTATGAGCGACAATTCGCGCAGTGGCAGGACACGGCAGATGCCGGGCGGGCTGAAGCGGCCCGGCTCAATGATCGATTTGCTCAGTGGTATTACGTGATCTCAGCGACCGACTTCGCAGCACTTCGGCCGTCGATCAATGATCTGATCAAAGCCGAGTTGCCGCCTAACGCCAGCCAAGCCGAGTAGTCTCAGCGAGCCCTGCGAGCGTCGTGTGGACATGTGCATGTATTGTGGAAAAGTGTAAAGGCGCTTGATCCACAATCAGTGAAAAGTACCCCCAAGGGGATTCGAACCCCTGTTACCGGGATGAGAACCCGGCGTCCTGGTCCACTAGACGATGGGGGCAGTGGGCCGGTTGGTGAGCGTATCCGCTTCCCAAGACCAGTCAACAGTCCTGACCCGCCTCGCTGATGCACGCCAATTCTGCCGCGGCGGATTTGACCCACCTGCCGGACCGCTTAGCATGGATTGCGATTGAACAGCCCGTCGGCGTGAAAGCGCCGCCGAAGGAGATTTCCTCATGCTTCCGAAGATGCCCCCGCGCGGCGGGCAGGTCGGCTTTGTCTACGCTCCGCCCTTTCGTATTCAGGGCACCAGCATTGCCGGCGAACAAACTGTCGTACAAGTCCCGGAGTTGGATGTCGCATTCGACATCGGCTTGTGTCCAAGAATTGCTCTGGCATCGCCTTATGTCGCACTCAGCCACGGCCATATGGACCACATAGCCGCGCTTCCATATTACTTCAGCCAGCGCATGTTCCAGCGCATGGGCGTCGGCACATGTTTCTGCCATACGGATATCGCCGATTCGCTGATGAACATGATGCAGAGCTGGATCGACTTGGAGCGACAGCGTACGGAGCACCGCATCATCGGTTTATCGCCGGATGAGCAATTTGAGATCAAGAACAACATTTTCCTGCGCGCCATCGAGGTCAGCCACACGGTTCCTGCGCTCGGGTATGCTGTTGTGGAGCGCCGCAGCAAGCTGCGCGAAGAGTTTGTCGGTCTGCCGCAGTCAGAACTCAAGAGTCTGCGCGCTGGCGGAACTGAAATCACGCGCATTCTCGAGATTCCGCTTGTTGCATACACCGGCGACACGGAATTCGGGCCGTTTCTGTACCGCGATGAATTCACCCGCGCGCAGGTTGTCATTGCAGAATGCACGTTTTTCGACCCTGAACACAAGTCGCGCGCGAAGATCGGTAAACATCTGCATATCGATGATATTGCGCAACTTCTCGAAGTCTGGGAAGCGCAAACGATTGTGCTTGTGCATCTCACGCGGCGCACACACATGATTCAAGCACGAGAAATGCTTGTGCAGCGACTTGGTGCCGAACGTTCGCAAAGGTTGCACTTTTTGATGGATCATCAGGTAAATCGTCGCCGTTATGAATCTATGCGCGATCAACTCACTGCGTCACCTTCGTAAGTGGTCCCGACAAAAGTGAAGTTGGGTATTGACGGTGGCGCGCACGCTTCTTACATTGCCGCCCGGTCGGTGTGAATGAATTTTGAACAATTCATTTGCGAGGTGGTGGGCCTTTCCCGATCGTATTCCGTTCCAAAAACTTTCAGAAGCGCACGCTTCTGTGAAAAGACACTTGACGCAATGAATCGACCTGATCCGCAAGTCTGGGATGCGCTTCTGTCCTATCTGCGTACGCATTACCAAAGCACGTGTCGGCATTGGTTCGACGACATCGAACCAATGGGAATCACCGGTGGAACGCTTCGCCTGCTTGTGCGCGAGCAAGTGCAGCTCAAGTACCTGCAGCGATGCTGTATCGAACAGTTCACCGAAGCAGCGCAAGCCGCCAGCGGACGATTGTTGGCAATCCGGTTTGTCGGTGAAGACGAAGAAGATGTGCCCGCCAACGGTGCCGCACAATCCTTCAGCAGCGCTGATGCGTTCGATGAAGATGAACATATCCTTTCGCCGGATCAGACATTCGAAAACTTCATCCAGGATCAGGGCAACGAACTTGCCTACGCTGCCGCGATCGCCGTCTCCAAGCAACCCGGCAGGGCGTACAACCCGCTGTTCATTCACGGCGGCGTCGGGCTCGGCAAGACGCACCTGCTGCAGGCAATCTGCCAGACCGCACAGCGCAACCACCGCGGCTTGCAAATGCACTACACAACGTGCAACAGCTTCATCACAATGTTCCACGATGCAGTGCAAGCCGGGATGATGTCGCAGTTCCGGCATCGCTTCCGCCACGTGGACATGCTCGTGATCGACGACATTCATGACCTGTCCAAGCGCGACCGCACACAGGAAGAATTCTTCCATACGTTCAACGCGCTCACGCAGGCACACAAACAGATCGTGCTCAGCTCTGACGCTGCGCCCAACGAGATCCCCGCACTTGAAGAACGCCTGACCAGTCGTTTCGGCAGCGGTCTTGTCGCGCGGGTCGTTCGACCGTGCTACGAAACTCGCGTTGAAATCGTCAACCGCAAGGCTGCGCTGCGCAATATCAAGCTCCCCGCTGATGTTGCGACGTATATCGCAGCAAAGATTGACACGAACATCCGCGATCTCGAAGGCGCAATCACCAAAGTTGATGGCATTGCCAACCTCACGAATGCGGATATCGATCTGAAGCTGGCCAAAAAGGCGATTGGCGAACGGACAGGTTCGCTGACGGTGCAGCAGACATCCATCCAAAGCATTCTCGACGCAATCACCGGCTATTACGACGTGAAGCTCACAGACCTGCTTTCAAAGCGACGACATAAGTCCATCGCGCTGCCACGGCAGATCGGCATGTGGCTGGCCCGCAGGATGACTCGCTACAGCCTTGAAGAGATCGGCGGATACTTCGGCGGCAGGGATCACACCACCGTCATGCACGCCGTCAAGACCGTCAATACCAAAAAGCAGGCCGACACATCGCTGTCCCAGGACATTGGCAGGATTCAGGAACTCCTGCACGAACAGCATGTGCCGGCAGACGGCGTCGAAGAAACTGTGAGCTGATCTCATTGAACCGTCAACAACGGTTCAACAACACATGATTCGCACCAGGCAGGTCGCAACGACCTGCCTTTCTTGTGCGCGCGTGACGGGCGCTACACTACATATTGAAATTGTCATGTCGCCCACAATGAACACACGTCTTGTTCACTTTTGCGGTTTGTAATGCGCGCTGTTGGCGCTGGTGTGTGCACAACTGCACTCCGGCGCTACCGAATGAACTGCGTACGCGGCGCAAATGGTCGCCGTTGATCAGTGCCGCGAGTTCGCGATGCGCCGCCAGCGACAACACAGTGCGCCGCTGCAGCGCAACCGCCACCGAATGTTCAGCTTGCCAACAGATTAGAGTGTGACCGAATTACTTGCAGATCAACGGGTTCGATGTTGAATCCACCGTGTGCCCACAAAGCGCCAGGCACTATACGAAGAGGGAAGAGAGAAACTCTCTTACTTCTCTCTAGAGGCGAACGCTGTCGTGCTATCGCTTCTGACACCGAGCACAATACACCGTAGTGCGCTGCGCAACCACTATTTGAACAAGCTTTCCACCACAACGTGTGCACTCAGAACCGGCGCGCCCATACACGTTGTGTTTCAATGCGAACGAACCCTTTGCGCCAGTGCTGTCGACGTAGTCGCGTAATGTTGATCCTCCGCTATCAACAGCGCTGCGCAACACACTGACAAGCGCGACATGCAGTCGCTGCACACGTGCAGCTGACAACGTCGATGCCTGAACCTGCGGATTGATTCGTGCATCAAACAGCGACTCATCTGCATAAATGTTCCCGACACCGGCAAGCACGTGCTGATCAAGAAGCGCGGCCTTCACCGAGCGCTGTGTTCGCTTGAGCGCCGCCTGCATCGCTGCTGCGGAGATTGTCAGCGCATCCGGACCCATCACACTCCAGCAGCGCTCTTCAAGCTCAGCGAGGCTGCTCGCCATCCACACGCCACCAAACCGCCGCGGGTCACGAAAGAGAAGTTCACCTTGCGCTCCGCTGCGTTTCAGACTCCATTGACAATGCACATGATCCGTTCGGGTAAGCACATCACCAGCCGGCACATAGCGAAGTTGGCCGGACATTCCCAGATGCACACACACAGCCGCCCCGCTGTCACTGACAATCGCAAGCTGCTTGCCGTGCCGTTTCAAATCGACGATCGTCGATGACTGCAACAGTGCCGCCCCCGAAGGGCGCCGTTTCAGACCCGAGCGCCCCGGCCCGTCTGCAGCACGGCGAAGAACATCTGTTCGATATACGTGAACACGTTCAACCCGGGCACCAACCAAAGCCGGTTCCAGTGTCCGTTTCAGATGTTCAACTTCAGGCAGTTCCGGCATGCAGGTGAATGGTAGACCCAATCGCTCCTGTCGATCCCACTATCAAATCCCCACTTTCGCCAAAGTCCAACAACTCCAGTTGCTGGCATCTCCATCAACAACCGCAGCACCCCCCGCCTATCCCGAACCCTATACTCACCCGCACCCCTGCACCGGGCCGATCTGTACAAGGATCGAACCGAACCCCAACCGATGGACCAACCACATGCCTGATCCACTTGCATCCAAGCCAACCAGAACTCCGACCGATCCGGAAACTGCAGTACGCGATGTCACAGATGCCTATCAGCGCATTGCGGATGAAGTGCATAAGGTCATCGTCGGGCAGGATCAGGTCGTTGATGAGTTGCTCACATGCATCATCTGCGGCGGCCACGCGCTGGTCGTCGGCGTGCCCGGCCTGGCAAAGACATTGCTGATCTCAACGCTTGCGAAAACGCTATCGCTAGGTTTCTCGCGCATCCAGTTTACCCCCGACCTCATGCCGTCAGATATGACCGGCACTGAAGTCATTGAAGAAGACAAGTCGACCGGCTCACGCGAGCTGCGTTTCGTCAAGGGGCCGATCTTCTCCAATGTCATCCTTGCCGATGAAATCAACCGCACGCCACCCAAGACGCAGGCAGCGCTGCTTGAAGCAATGCAGGAACGCCAGGTCACCGCTGGCGGCGTGCGCCATCCGCTTCCCTCGCCGTACTTTGTGCTCGCTACACAGAACCCGATCGAACAGGAAGGTACGTATCCGCTTCCCGAAGCGCAGCTCGATCGTTTTATGTTCAACATCCTGATTGATTATCCGACCGAAGAGCAGGAACTGCAGATCGTGCAGCAGACGACGAGTGTCGATCAGGCAGATGTCTCGCCGGTGCTGTCCGGTGAAGATGTCCTGCGTATTCAGAATCTTGTGCGACAGGTTCCCGTAGCGGATCACATCGTGCGCTATGCACTGCGTTTAACGCGCTCGACTCGTGTTCGCGAAAAGACAGAAAAGCCGGCCGTCGTGCAGAATTACGTGAGCTGGGGCGCCGGCCCGCGTGCCAGTCAATTCCTTATTCTCGCAGCCAAGGCCAAGGCCATTCTCGACGGCCAGACGCATGTCATGCCTGAGCACGTCAAAGCAGTTGCACTGCCGGTCATGCGACACCGCATTATCACCAACTTCAACGCCGAAGCCGATGGCGTCACCAGCAACGATGTCGTCGCTGAGCTCATCAAGTCAACGCCGGTCGATTCAGCCGACGCGAGCACCACGAAGCGCATGGACGCGGTGTTGAAGTAACCCTGATCAGAAAGGGCGTTTCATGGTTCGCCCGCTGGCAACAACTATTATTGCGATAGTGTGCGCCCTAACCGGCGCGTTGATGGGGTGCGCAGAGCAGGTGCCGGAATCGCCGCTGGATGCGGCGATGCGCGATGAGATTCGCAGTGCCGAGACGATCGAATTGCTGTCGCTCGATCCGATGACAATTGCATTGCCACCAGCGCCCGTCGCATTGCCAAAGCGTTCGAGTTGCTCAAGAACAGCACAAAGACACCTCGCTGACATCTTCAAGCCGCTTGCGGCGTAGCAATCCTCCCAATCGCATCTACTGCGCCTCACGCTGTCATTCCGCATAAACTCAAACACACCGGCGAACCATACCGGCCGTCGCCGATATCACCCTCACTGGAAACGCATGGCAGAATCACCAACCCCAGCCCGTGCTGAGAACTACCTCGCTCCCGAAACGCTCGGCCAGCTTTCGCCGTTCGAGCTTCGCGCGAAGATGGTCGTCGAAGGCGTCATGAGCGGCATGCACCGCTCGCCCTATCAGGGCATGGCTGTGGAGTTTGCGGAACATCGCCAATATGTCTCCGGCGACGACATCAAGCACCTCGACTGGAAGGTCTTCGGCCGCACCGACAAGCTGTACATCAAACAGTACCAACAGGAAACCAACCTCGATGTCATCATCATGGTTGATGCGTCTGCCTCGATGGCCTTCGGTACGCTGCCGATCAAACCCAAGTGGGGCGGCACTACCGCTAGCACCGCCACGCGCGCTTGGACGAAATTCGATCACGCTGCCGCTGCGTCGGTCGCAATTGCGTACCTCTGCCTGCATCAGCAGGACCGCGTCGGCGTGGCAGTTTTTGCCGATGAAGTCAAACGACTGATCACCAGGTCCAGCGCCCGTGTGCAGTGGCGCAACATCGTCAACGCGCTGTCCACCGAACCGGTCGAGGCGAATACGAACATTGTCAAGTGCACCGAACAGGTGCTGGGCAAGATCACCAACAAAGCGCTGTTCGTGATCATCTCCGATCTGTTCGATGACGCCGATGCAATTCGACAGGCACTCGCGCGATTCCGATATCGCGGCCATGATGTGATTCTGCTACAGACACTCGATCGCCAGGAGATGCAGTTCAACTTCGACCAGCCGGCTCCGTTTCTCGGGCTGGAAGGCGAGGGTAAACTGCGGATTGATCCTCGCGCACTGCGCGAAGCGTATCTCAAAGCGTTTCGCACGCACCTGGATTCCGTCGCCAAGAGCGCGCTCGGGTTCGGCTTTGACTATCACCGCCTCGACACGCACGAGTCCGTTGGCCCCGCGCTGTCATACCTCATGGCCCGCCGGGCGGCCTTTGCCAAGCGGAGCAAGGTCGGATGACATTCGTCACAACAGGATTAGCACTTGCAGGTTTGGCAGCGATGGCGATCCCGATCATCATCCACCTGCTGTTTCGACAACGCCGCAAGCCTGTCGAATGGGCTGCGATGCGCTTTCTTCTGGAAGCATTCAAGAAACACCGCCGCCGACTGCAACTCGAACAACTTCTTTTGCTGGCAGTGCGCTGCCTCATTCTCGGATTGCTGGGCTTTGCGCTGGCCCGGCCGCTGCTGCATGATGCCGGCCTGCTCGACACGGGTTCATCGCGCATCGTGTACCTGATCATTGACAATTCCATGACCGCGTCAGCAATGGATGCTGACGGCACAACCGCACTGCAGCGTCATGTCAACGCATCGATCAAAATGATCGAATCGCTTGGCCCGTCGGATGCAGTCGGAATTTTTACAGCCGCCCAGCCAGTGCGCATTCTGCTCAACCCGCCTTCGACAGATCATGCCGGTGTCATCCGTTTGTTGCGGTCGCTGGAGCCGATGTCTGCCCACGCAGACATTCCCGGCGCAATGATTGCACTGCGCGGCGCAATCGATACAGCACAGCGCCCCGAAGATCAGGTGCTTGCGTACTTGCTCAGCGAATTCCGTGCGGGTTCTGCTGATCTTGACGCGCCGCTCACTGCAGCGCTCAGCGAACTTGGCGAGAACGTGCAACTGCTTGCAGCACAGCCGGACCAGCGCGCGATCGCCAATACACAACTAGTGTCAATCGATCCCGTGCGTTCGGTCGTACTGCCCGGCGCTGCCGACGGCTCAGGACAGGTCACGGTCCGCCTCGCGCGTCACGGCGGTGCGCTTGATGCAGGAGTCTCACGCGTGCGCCTCGAACTTGGCTCGGGCACAGCCGTTCAACCGGAAACAGTCAACTGGCAGCCGGGCCAGTCAGAAGCAGCAGTCGATTTCCTGCTCAACATCCCCGTGACCGGCGAGCGCGAACTCACACTGAACGCCTCAATCGATCACGACGACCTCGAAGCGGATGATGAACGTTTTGCGGTATTGACACTCCGCGATCAGCTCGGCGTACTGCTAGTCGATCGACGACAGTTCATATCCGATCGCAGTATCGAGCAGATGTCAGCCGGCCAGTGGGTGCGCCGCGCGCTCGAACCGGCCGAACAAAGCCCCATGGAATTCATCGAAGTTGAACCGGCTGCCCTTTCGCAGCCGGACCTGCGCGGCGCAGACGTCATGATTCTGGCCCGGCCGGATCTGCTGGAACCACGCGGCTGGACATTGACCCGTCAGTTCGTGCGCACCGGCGGCCTGCTGCTGGTGCTGCCGCCAGCCGAGGCCCGTGTGCATCAATGGACTGATGCGCTCACGGAATATCTCGCGCTGCCGTGGCAGATGCAGATGGAAGTTGCAGATCATCAGCCGCCGCTGTTCTTTGCTGATGAACAACCTCGCGATGCCATGTTGCGCATGCTCTCCAGTGAAATGAATGAGCTGCTGATTCCCGCGTCGGTCTATCGTTCGCTGCCGATCGTTGACACAGCAGGCGTCGGCCGACCGCTTCTTGAATTTGCCGATGGCTCGCCGGCAATGCTCGTTGCAACACCAATCGGAACTGATTCGCAGACTGAACAACCTATTGCGGACACCGGTCTCGTTGTATTGTTCACGTTCGCGCCCGAACTCAGTTGGACCAACATTCCCACCAAGCCGTTGATGGTGCCGCTTTTTCAGGAACTGATCCGACAGGGGCTCAGCCAGATTCGTGCTGCGCGCAAGGCAATCGTCGGCCAGACAACTTCGATCGGCTTGCCGCCGGCTGCAGCCGACCTGCTGCTAGACGACACAAGTTTTCCCATGCGCGACAACGGCACACTTGAAAAGCCGCTTGCACTGGCCGGCCTGTACACCGTTGTCGATCGAGCTCAGCAACCACTTGGCACGCTGGCGGTGAATGTTGATCCCGCAGCCGGGCGCACGCAGACCCAAAGTGATGCAGCGGTGCAGTCCTGGCTTCGTGGCGGTGGCCCGTGGGAGTTTTATCAGCCGGACAACGTCACTGCAGCATTGCAACAGATCAACAGCGGATCGCCGATCGCCCGTAACATTCTGCTGATTGTGCTCGCGCTTATCGCAGTTGAAACGATCTTCGCGCGTCTGTTCAGTCACTCCGGCAAGAGTCGAACGGGAAGCGGCGGCGCCATCGCGACAAGCTCTGATACGACGCGCCGCCCCCCAGCAGGGCTCACAGCCGTCGCCGGCAGCGGAGGCGCCCGATGATGAATTCACCGCTGCTGCGATGGTTGTTTGACATTGAATCCATTCCCGCAAATGCGGAAGACGTGCACCTTGTTTGGGCCCGCCCACTCAGCCCGTGGTTGTGGACGCTTCTGATCCTTCTTGCTGTGGTCTTTGCGTTCTGGAGCTACACACGATTGCAGGGTCGGCGTGCCGGCCGGTACACACTTGCGGTTGCACGTGCGCTCATTATCGCGCTCGTTCTCGTCGTGTTGACCGGCCCCATGGTGGAACTGCCACGCGAAATCGTCGAACCCGACTGGGTTCTGATGCTTGTTGATCGCAGTGAATCAATGACGATTGACGATGCGCCGACAAACGGCACTGCTGCCCCGCGCCGCAGCCGTGATGCACAACTGCGAGACATTCTCGAAGACAACGAAGCTGTCTGGACCGAACTCGCAGACAACCGCAAGGTGTTGTGGCTGGGTTTTCACAGCGGCGCGTTCAATCTCGAAACAGAATCATCAGCCCCAGGCGACAGCGCAGTCTCCAAAACCACAACGGTTGAGATAGGTGAACCAACAGGGCGCCGCACGCGCGTTGCCCGGGCAATCGAACAAGCACTTCAGCGCGCCGCAGCCCGACCGATCAGCGGCGTCGTACTTTTTAGCGACGGCCGTACCGACGACCCGCCCGATCGATCCGTGCTTCGCAGACTCCAGGCTGATCAGGTTCCTGTGTACTCCATTGCAGTTGGTTCGACGCGCCCGCTTGGTGATCTTGCAGTACGCCGAATTGATGCGCCGCAGCGGGCCTTTGTACGCGATAAGGTTCCGGTCGTTATCGATGTCGATAGGCTCGGCGCAGCTGGCGGACAGCTTGATGCGACAATTCGCCTCATCGATGAATTGACCGGCGAGGAACTCGACGCAGTGGTGCTTGATGCAGACAGCGATCAGGATCAGGTGACGCTGACCGCATCGCCCAATCTCACCGGCGAAGCGTCGTGGACAGTCGTCGTCGAGACAGCAGAGCCCGATCTCATTCCCGAAAACAATAGCAAGAGTTTTCTCATTGAGCTTGTCGACCGCCCGCTCAATGTCCTGTTCATCGACGGCTACCCACGCTGGGAGTATCGCTATCTCAAGAATCTGTTGGTTCGCGAGAAGTCGATCGAAAGCTCGGTCATGTTGATCTCCGCGGATCGCGATTTTGCCCAGGAAGGAAATCAGCCAATCACTCGCCTGCCGCGGTCGCCCGAAGAATTCGCTGAGTACGACGTACTTGTGATCGGCGATCTGCCCAGTTCGTTTTTCAGCCCCGATCAACTGGACATGATGCGAAACCATGTCGCTGAACGCGGCGCGGGTCTGCTGTGGATTGCCGGCGAACGCCACACTCCATCGTCCTATGCTGGCTCGCCCCTTGCTGACCTGCTACCGCTGCGCGGTTCGCTGAGTCTTGCGCCGATCGGTGAACCTGTCACCATGCAGCCAACCGAACTCGCCGACCGACTTGGAGTTCTGCAACTCGTCACCGCGGGCCAGGTCGGTTGGCCGCGCGAACTCATGGACCCGCGCTATACGTGGTCGGCGCTCAGCTACGCGCAGCGCATTGAACCCGGCCGACTCAAACCCACCGCAGTGCCGCTGGCAGAGACTGTCGATGAATTCGATGGCACGCATCTGCCGCTGGTCGTGCACATGCGCTACGGCGCTGGGCAGATCGTGTATGTCGCAACCGATGAAATCTGGCGGTGGCGCTACGGCCGTGGCGAATCGCTCACAGAACAATTCTGGGTGCAGATGGTGCGCATGCTCGGCAGAGAAAGCTTTGCATCTTCCGGCGATCGAGTGCTCATCACCGCCAACCCCCGACGTGTGGAAACAGGCCAGCCCGCACGCATCGAAGCGCGACTGCTCGATGAACAACTCATCGACGAAGCCGGCGCCGCATTGACTGCAATCATCGAAACCGAAGACGGCGAACGCATTGCCGAGGTGCAGTTGCCGCAGGTCGATGGCACCGAAGATCTGTATGCTGCGACCTACTTGCTCGATCGAGCCGGTTCGTATCGAATCAAGCTGCCGTTTGCCCAATCGGTGAACCTGCATGCCGAGGCAACGCTCGACGTCATCGCCCCGGATGATGAAATGCGCCGCCCTGAGACCGATCACGACCTGCTTGCTGAACTCAGCAGCGCCACAGGCGGGCAGGTTCTGCAGATTGATCAGGTCGCCGAGTTGCCCAAACTTCTACCAAACAGATCAATAAAGACACTGAATCCGCTCACTGAACGCATCTGGGACACGCCTTTTGTCTTTGTTCTGGCGCTGCTGTTGTTCACCATGGAATGGATAGGGCGCAAACTCGTTCGACTTGCGTAAGGTCAACTGGCTGGTTGCGTCATATCAATGCCAGCCCGGCCGACGATTCACCTGTCCTGTGGCCGATATCCATTGGAAGCCTGAATCGTTTTCAACGGTAGGACTTGGCGGACACCAGCGCACCCCAGCCTCGCACAAGGCGTTTTCTATGCAGGACATCATCCAGCAGCTTCGACGACTTCAACGCACCAGCCGGATGCTGCTTCTTGCGCAGCGCATCGCCATCCTCATCGCCTGTATCGGCGGCGCTGCGCTGCTCGTCGGTCTGGTCGACTTTGCTCGGCCGATGCCCGCGCTGCCTCGGATCATCATTCTCTGTCTCGGTGGCGCAGGAATCGGTTGGTTTATCGGGACGGTTGTGCTTCGGGCATTTTGTTTCAAACCGGACATCACGAACATGGCGCTGCGTGTTGAACGCATGATGCCCCGCGTTGCAGGCCGGCTTGCCTCTTCCGTCGAATTCGCACACGCAGGTGTCGACCAACACAATGCACTGGCCGCACGAGCCATCCGCGAAACGCAGCGACGCCTCTCCGGCGAGTCGTTCGGAAAGATCGTCCGCATCTCGCGTACCTTGAATTGTCTGGCTGTGCTGCTGGCAGTCACAGCGGTCATAGGCGTGCTGTTTATGACCACGCCACGCTACGCGCGCATCGGCGTAGGACGCGTGTTTCTTCCATGGACAGCAACCGCCTGGCCGGCCCGCACCGGCGTTCGGTCGCTGATGGACGACATCATTTCTCCTGCCAACGTGTATGAACGCGACAAGGCACTGCTGCTGAGGGCCGAGGTCACCCGCGGTGATGATGACCAGCGTGTTGACGCGATGGTCCGCTATCAGGTCGACAGCGAATTCAAACGTTGGCAGCAACTTGTTCTCACGCATCAAACGGAAGGCCGCCACGAACGCCTGATTGATACCGATGCCACTGCCGTTGAGTTCTATTTTCAGACTGCAGACGCCCGTACAAAGACGATGCGCGTTGAGTTCGCACCTGCGCCTGCTGTGCAACGCGCCACGCTGAAAGTGACGCCACCCGCATATGCACAGGAAGTTGTTCCTGTACTTGCAGAAGAACTCGGACCGGGAATCGACGATCGTTCCATTGCATCAACCGCATCATTCGTTGGATCAGATGCGCAGCTCACACTGCATCTCAACAAGATCGTACCTGTGCCCGGCGGGTCGCGACCATCTGACGCATGGATGCGCAGCACCTTCGGCTGGACCGCTGATCAACTGCCGCAATTCACTATCGATCCCACCAACAAACAGCACTGGCATCTCCAGTGGCGCGTGATCGATTCGATCGATCTTGATCTGAATCTCTCTGATCAATACGGCTTAACCAACGGCGAGGCGATTACATATCGCATCGCAGCCCGAGCCGACCGCGTTCCCAGTGTCACCATCACCGAACCTGTCACGGATCAGGTGGTGCTGCCGACCGCGGTTGTCGATCTGCAGGCAAACGCGGAAGACGATGTCGTACTGTCGAATCTCGCAATCAAAGCCCGTCTGCGCACCGCAATTTCCGACCAGTCCGCTGCAGCCGTACAACCAGAATCGGTTGATGAAGAAGTCTGGTCACAGACGTTGATCACGACTGACATTACAGCGGAAATGACCGAACAATTTGACCTGTCACAGCTCGAGTTGAGCATCGGCGATGTTCTTCTCTTGACAGCCTATGCATCAGACAGTTTCGATCTTGACGGCATGCAGCACGCGCCGTCTGAATCTGCGGTCCGACGGCTGCAGGTTATCAGCGCACTCGAATATGCAGAACAGATTCGCAGACAACTCGGCGGCGTTCGCCAGAACGCAATCCGTATTGAAACGCTCCAGTCAGAATTGCAGGAAGATGTCATTGAAGACGGCGTACAACCGGGCGTTGCCCGCGCGCAAGCCCAGATCGGCCAGCGCATCGCCGAACAACGTGAAATGATCCAGAAACTCGCTGATGATCTGCAGCGCAATCGCTTCGACGATGAGCAACTTGACGGCCTGCTCGATCAGACCGGCGATCTGCTCGAATATGCCGGTCGGGCTTCCACGCAGGCTGCCCAGCACATCGAACAGCAGCAAAACGATCAACAACAACAACCGCGCGGCGATCGCGCCGACGGCAAAAGCGCCCAACCACAGAATTCCGATTCGTCGTTTCAGTCGGGCGATCAAAGCTCGCAACAAGCCGGCCAACAACCGTCCGGCGATCAGCAATCACAAGACAACGCCGACGATGCTGAGCCTGCCACCGATCCTGAAAACCACCCGGATCAGTTTGACCTGAGTCAACCGGCAGAAGAAGACCGTGAGATCGTTGATGCTCAGCAGCAGGTGCGCGACGAACTGGCAGACCTCATCGAACTGCTCGATCGTGATGAAGACACCTGGGTCATCACCCGCAGAATTGAAAACCTTCTGCAACAACAACAGGAACTGGCGGACGCAACCCAGCAGCTCAGTGAACAGACGGTCGGTCGCTCCACCGATGAACTCACAAATGCAGAACGATCCGAACTGGACCGCATAGTTGAACAGCAGCAGCAGCTCAGCGATGAAGCCCGCGATGTGATCGAAGAATCACGCGAGCGTGCCGAAGCACTCAAAGAAATTGACCCGCAGTCTGCAGAAGGCATGCGCAATGCTGCCCGCACCGCTGAACAGCGCGAGCTTGATAAGGACATGCAGCAGGCTGCTCAGCGCGCCCAGCAGAACCAGCTCAACAGCGCGCAGGCGTCCCAGCAATCCGCATCGCAGACCATGCAGCAGATGCTCGAGGAAATCGAACAGACAAAACGCGCCCAGGCAGAGCAATTGCTTCGCCAACTCGCAAGCCTGGTCGAGTCCATTGAGCGCCTTGTGTCGGTGCAGGAAAACGAACTGATTGCCCTTGCACAGGCGCTGGCAGCTGACGAGTACGACGGCCGCGATCGGGCGATGATCCGCCTCAACCAGAATACGATCGCAGTGGAAGGCGAAGCCCGGGCGGCCGGCCAGCAGGCACGGCGCATCGCTCGCGCTTTGGACCGCGCCGGCGATGCGCAAGGCGCCGCAGTCGGCGGGCTGCGCGCAACCCCGATTGACCACGAAAGCGCGCTCGACGCGGAAGAACGCTCGCTTGCGCTGCTTCAGGAAGCGCAACAACTTGCTGAGGAACTCGAACAGCAGGTGCAGGAAGATGAAATCAGCCGCCAACGCGAAGGATTGATCGAACAATATCGTGCGCTCTCCGAGAAACAGCTCGTCGTGCGACAGGACACCTCAGCACTCGTGGATGTCGAAGATCTGGACCGCAGACAACTCGTCGAAGCTCGACGCTTCGGCAACGCGCAGGATGAAATCCGCACCGCACTTCTCGACATGGAGGCAACGACCGATGAGCTTCGCGAGGCACGCGTCTTTTCGAAAGTCCACGATCTGATGAATGGCTGGTCCGAACAAATCAGCCAGTCATTGTGGGACGGAAACGTCAACACTGCGGTCACCGATCAACAACTGCGAATAGCACAAAGCATTGGACTTCTGATTGATGCGCTCAACGAATCAAACGCACCTCAGGATGAATTTGCGGAAAACCAATCCGAGCAGCAAGGCGGCGGGTCAGGCCAAAGCGGCCAGACGCCGCTCATTCCGCCGGTTGCGGAATTGAAACTTATCCGCGGGATGCAGGAGCAGATATACAATCAAACGAAGGATATTGAAGACCATGTCGAATCTGAAGATGCTGATCGACGACTGCGGTTGCGGGATCTTGGCCGCATGCAGCGCGAACTGCTCGAGCTTGGTGAAGAGCTGATTCAGGAAATGATGCAGCAACAGCAAGGTCCGCAACCACAGTCGCCAAATGAGCCAGAAGGCGATGCGTCGCCGGAGCCAACACTATGAACGTGTTCCGAATCACAGCCATCACAATCTGCAGCGCGACAATGTTCGTTCCAAGCGCAGCAGTATTCGCAATTCAAGAAGATGCGCAAGACGCTCCGCAAAGCGAAGCCGAAGCGCCATCGAGAGATGACGAGCAGGATTCCACCGATACACCCTCGCTGGATGATCTGCTGGGCCTTGAAGAAGATGAACAGGACACCGCTTCTGAGACAGCGCGCCGTCAGCAGGAAGAAGAACTCCAGCGCCGCCTTGCTGAGCAGGAACTTTCTGATGCATTCAAGATTGCAGTGGAGAAAATGAAGCTCAGCGCGAAACTGCTCGATGTACAGTTCGACACCGGCCTCGGCACGCAGCGTGTGCAGGAAGAAATTCTCGCAAGTCTCGATCAGATTCTCGAACAAGCGCGCAAGATGCAGTCACAGCAATCAAGTTCGTCTTCCAGTTCCAGTTCACAGCAACAGCAGCAACAATCACCAGGACAACAGCAGCGCCAGCAGCAGAGTCAGTCGCAGGCCAATCAGCGCCAGCAGAATCCATCAGATTCGTCATCCGGCGATCCACCCGCGCGGCAGGATGGCGACCTTAACACCGTACTTGAAGAAAGCCGTACGGAATGGGGTTCACTTCCCGAGCGCATCCGCCAGGAACTCTATCAGGGCCGGCGTGAAAAATTCTCGAGCATCTACGATCGCCTGACGCGCGAATACTACAAACGCCTTGCTGAGGAATCATCGCCATGATGCCGCGCCGCAGTCGTCACACAGCACAGTTTTCCCACGCGATCACAACGACACTCTCCAGCCTGTCGTTGTCAACTGTTCTGCTGTTCGCTGCATGCATCGGCCCGCAAAACAATGCAGCCGCTCTCGCGCCGGCGGTATTGCCAGCTATGCTTCCAGCACTTGAGTCGGCGATGCAGGACGCGCCGCCGGCGGAAACCGATGACGGCATTGCGGCGCCGGAAAACCTCGGCGCGCAGAACACTCCGCTTCAGGACGAAATGCCGCCTCGCCTGCACTCTTCGGTCGAGGCAGGCTTTCGTTATCTCAGAAGTCAACAGAATTCCGATGGTTCGTTCGGCCACGGCAGATACGGCAGGCACGTTGGTATCACAGCGCTGTGCGCGCTTGCGTTCATGAGCGATGGCAACCTGCCCGGCAGAGGTCCGTACGGCGAGCAGGTCAAACAAGCTCTTGAGTTCGTACTCGTACACTCCACTGAAACCGGATTGCTTGCAGCAGAAACATCGCATGGTCCGATGTACGGCCACGGTTTTGCTGCGCTTTTCCTCGGTGAAATCTATGGCATGAATCCCGAGGACAAGCGCGTGCGCGATGCGCTTGTCAAAGCCGTTGATCTCATTGTCGGCACACAAAACGAAGAAGGCGGCTGGCGCTACAACCCGGTTCCGTACGACGCGGATATCTCCGTCACCATCTGCCAGATCATGGCATTGCGCAGCGCTCGCAACGCAGGCATTAAAGTCCCCAAAGTTACAATTGATCGTGCAGTCAGTTACGTGCGCCGCTGTCAGAATCCAGATGGCGGGTTCAAATACATGTTGCAGTCCGGCGGCAGCGCCTGGCCGCGCACCGCAGCCGGAGTCGCCAGTTTGTTTTATGCGGGCATCTATGACGATGAATCCATTGATCGCGGCATTGCATACCTGATGACCAACGCGATGCCCGGACGGGCCCCTGCTTCGCAGGCTCACTACTACTACGGTCACTACTACGCTGTGCAGGCAATGTATCTCGCTGGCGGCGAAAACTGGCGCATCTGGTGGCCGGCTATTCGTGATGAACTTCTCGCCAAGCAAGCCAGTACAGGTGCATGGCTCGACCACCACGCCGGCGGCGCATACGCTACTGCGATGGGGCTTATCGTTCTGCAAATGCCCAAACGCTATCTCCCGATCTTTCAGAAATGAAAAAAAACGCGATCAAACATCTGGCTTCGATGTTGCGCACAGTTGCGTGCGCTGCGCTACTTGCATCCAGCGCAACTGCCGCAGCGCAGAATCGATTGCACTCCGACCGTTTCCTGCTCATTCGCGAAGACCTGACGCAGGACATCGTGCAGATCGGATCGCTGGACCAACAGAAGCTGCACTACCTTGACGCCGGCCGGGGGTGGCGCTCCATCGCTGTCGATGATTGCCTTGCGCTGATTCGCCCCGGCGTGCAAGCGCCTTACGCATCCGCCGGCTCCGTGCAACTTGCTGACGGCCAGATTCTTCCCGGCGCAGCTCTGTCCAATGCTGATCCCAATCGTGATGCACTTGCGTGGGATCACCTGTGGATCGGACGCATGGAGATCCCGCTCAACGCGGTTGCATCCGTGTCGTTTTCGCCGCATGTGCAGCCGCCGCCGACAAACGCCGGCGATGTTGTGCTGCTATCAAATGGTGATCAACTCACCGGCATCATTGTTGAACTCGGCGATCCGGTTGTGCTCGATGTGGAATCCACGGACGGTTCGACCGAACTGAATATTCCCGTTGAACGCGTCGCGGCAGTGTCGTTGGTCAGTAAAACCCGCCCCGCCACCGGCCGGCGAGTCTGGCTTGTCGATGGCACCATCATCAATGTTCGACGACTGCTGATTGGCGATGACAGCTACGTGCGCCTTGCTGCGAATCCAGCAGGCAATACGCTTCTGCAGGCAGAGTGCCCGCTGAGTGAAGTCATGGCAATATTTTTCCAAAGCGGCGCACTGCTTCCGCTGGCACAACTCGAACCACATTCCATTGAGGGTTCTGAAGATCGCTACACGATTCCTGCGCCGAAGATGCTGCAGTCCGATGCCCTTGGCAATCTCTCGCCAATCGAATACCGCGGACCGTTGACGGTACGCTACATGCTTCCCGACGGTGTCCGCAGATTTGCAGCCACAGCAGAACTTCCGATTGATTCACGGACGTGGGGCGATTTCGAGTTAATCATGGAATGCGACGGCACCGTTGTGTATCAAGAACATCTCAACGAATCGAATCCCGTTGCGAGGTTGAATACTGAGTTGCACGGCAGAGAATTCACGATCACTCTCAAGCCCGGCGCGCGGGGTCCGATCCAGGATCGCCTCGTGCTTCGCGAAGCGATGTTCCTGCTCGACAGTGAATAGACCGCTTGGAATTGATCGTTGCGTCAGATTCGCCGCCGCAGAACACCGACGTTTGCGCCTTCAGTGAACACGGTGGACAGGTCAACACCAGGTGTAGCCCATTCAAGCACCGGCCGAAGCACACCACTGAAATGCACCGCAGCGGGCACATCACCAACGTCATCGAGATTCGACTCACCAAGGTCTGCCCAGCTTGAGTGCAGACCATGCAGATCTGTTTGCCTGACTGATCCACCTGCAAGAAACATCACGCCGCCGGCGCCATGATCTGTTCCGAAACTGGAATTCTCGCGCAGCCGCCTGCCGAATTCGGACATCACCACAATGCTGGTGCGCGCTGCATGTTCGCCAAGCTCTGCAATGAACGCATCAAGACCGCTGGCAAGCTGCTGCATCAGTCCGCCGATCAACTGCGACTGCACAAAATGCGTGTCCCATCCATCAAGATCAATCGTGCTTGCAATCAGCCCCACATCTGTACGGATCAATCGCGCCAGTTCATGAAGCCCCCGGCCAAACATTGTATCTGGATACCCTAGCGCATTTGCATTTGCAGTTGGCTGCGTGCGCAGCACGCGCAGTCGCCGAACCGCGTCAACAGTGTCGCGTGCTGCGGCGCCGAGTGGAGACTGCAGTGTTGCGTACAGTCCATGCAAACGCGCCAGAAGTTCAGGCTCTGCATCTATGTCAAAATCCGCAATCGACTGCATGACCGCGCCGGCCGGTGCGCCGCGCAGCGATTCGGCGCGGGTTGTGCCAATCGAGACAGACGCCATCGCCGCCGGCGACTTCGTCGCAGCTCGAAGATACCTGGCCAGCCAGCCGCTGCCGCGCCCTGCGCCGCCGTGTTCCATCACGTCCTGCGCCTGGAAGTGCGACCGCGAATCATCTTCCGTGCCCGTGCCGTGCATAATTCCAAGTTGACCCGTCTCCCACAGCTTCATCATCGGCCGCAGTGCCGGATGCATTCCGAAATACCCGTCCAGCGGCAACGCATCTTTCATTGAAACGCCAAGCATCGGTCGGGCAACGTGATATCGGTCATCACCAACAGGCGGCACCAGTGTCAACGCGTCTGCGCCGCCGCGAAGAAATACAACCACCACAACACGGTCGTTGCTGCCACTACCATCGATGCTGACAAGATCATGCCGTGATTCGGTCCGCGCTGCTGGAAGATGTTGGTGTGGCATCATCGCGGAGTCCTAGTGAAACATGAATGCGGGTGCAGCCAGCGCAAGTGTAAGACCGTCATGACCAGCCAACAGTTCCTTCTCAGTGTCGCTCGCTGTGCGCCCCCAAGCGCGCCCGGCGAGTTGATCAACAGGTGTTGCGCAGCCGACGAGTCCATCTGCACTGACGGTGGTTCCCGAAAGTTCACCCCGAACCAGCGCGATTGCGAATTTCCACCGCCATAACATCGTTCCCAGCCACGGCGCAGCTTCCATCGGGTACCCATCCGGCGTCGGGTATTGATGCGGCGCGTGCCCCATGCGCTCCAGAGCATCCATGATCGGACTGCGACCGTCTGTGCTCGATCCGGTCACTCGCAGCGCGCTTATCACGAAGTCAAACGGCCGTTTCAAAAGGCTGCCGCGATGCTCGGCTGCTCGGAATGCATCACTCCGAAACAGTTCGCGCAGAGTCGCAGCGATGTCGCCACTCGAGTTTGTAAATGCTTTGGCAATTTGATTGACGGCGTCAGCGGGTGGTTCGTCTGCGATGAATCTGCGACACAATCGTCTTGCCTGGTATCGCGCAGTCTCAGGATGATCGCAGACGATGTCAATGACGCGCTCCAGATCATCCGCCCCGCCGCGGGCAGGTACTGCGACACCAAGCACTTGCTTCGCGCCGTTGTCGTGTCGCGATGGATCAAACACCACAGTCGCAGCCCGAAACCGAAACGGCGAATTTTCATACGTCCACCCGGACAGGCAACGCGCAATTTCGACGATGTCGTGCTGGGTGTATCCCGAACCCACACCCATCGTGTGCAGTTCCAACAACTCGCGAGCATAGTTTTCGTTGGGACGATCAGCCGGCTCAATCACCTTGTTGTCGTGCCCATCGAGATAAATCAGCATCGCAGCACTCGTGGCAGATGCACGCACCAGATCCCGAAACCGCCCCAACGCATGCGCGCGAATCACATCACGGTCTTCTGCAGGTTTGAGCCATCTGCAATCCTGCTTGAACGCCACGATATTGAACTGATCCGTCCAGTGATCGACCATCACCTCAAAGAGTTGCCGTTTGGAATACACCGCCCGGAGAATCTTGTTTCGGGTAAGGTCAAACAGCAGCCGTTGCTCGTTACATTCGTACATTTCCGCAGTCGGCAGATGAATGGACTCAATGCCCATGCATCGCCAATCACACGCGCGGTCACGAATCTGCAGCGGACGAAGTTGCTGCTCAATCCACTGTTCTACACCGATTTCACGAATGCTCTGTTCATCGCGAACAGTCGGTCCGAAGGCGCATCGATTCAGCACATGCGTTGCCACGTCAATGTCTTTGCCTCGAGGCGGTTGAAAGGCATTGGGGTTGTCTTCCAGTGCTTGGGCAAGCTGCTGCGTGACAACATCATCGCAGCCGACCAGCGCTGTGGCTGCGCCTGCCAGACCCGCGCCACTTACCTTCACGAATTGTCGTCTGGTAAAACGCATTATCGATGCTTCAAGCCACCGGCACGACTGCTACAGGTTGCGAGCGGGCCGGAATCGCGTTGAGCATAAGTGAACCAACCCCCGCTGCGAGCGTCATCGGCATCATGGCGATCCATCCGACGACGGGCAGCGCCCACGTCAACGCAAGAAAGACGCCGCCGCGAAACGTCGCCTTCCACGTCGCACTTTCAGCATCACCAACACGGCCGATGTGCTGGGCAAGCCCCGCCGAGCCGAGCAAACCAAAGAGAAACCAGAAACCAAGCAGAGTTGCACCCGCAAATTTGAGTGCGCCGTTCGGCAGGTTCAGCAGGACGACGCCCGCGCCAACCCAGGGAATCGACACAACTATTCCAAGCACAGCCGGCAACCACGCTGCACGGGCAAATCGATTCCGCGCCCGTTCGGTCATGTTGGGAAGCACCGCAGCTCCCACCGTGAAATACGACGCCGCAACAAGAATCACGCCAAGATGAATGAACAGCCAGGCAAATACAACAGCAGAGACGGTCATGACAGACTCCTCGATTGGGAGCGCAGCGCCGCCCGGCTCTGCCGAACGCCGACGCCGGCAACTCTTACATTGGGACTTCAGACAAGCCGCTTTCATAATACGCAGCAGCGCAGCATCAGCATAGATTCAACCGTGTGACAACTTTGCCAACTGTTCCAGTTTCACAGCAGCATCGCCGAGATCAATGGCCTGCGATGCACGCTCAATACCCGCAGCAAATGAATCCACCACGCCCGCAGCCATCAGCGTCGCAGCAGCGTTCAGCAGCGTCATATTCCGCACCGGACCTGTGTCTGCTCCGCTCAGGACATCGCGAATCATCTGCGTTGCGTGTTCAAGATCAGTTGCCTGCACATCTTCCAGCGCTGCGGGTTCAATGCCCAGCGACTCCGGGCTGATTACCTCTTCATGCACACGACCATCATCAACCATCATCACGATCGTCGGCGCTGCAATGGAAATCTCATCCAGACCGTCTTCACTGTGCACGACCATTGCGCGAATCGCGCCAAGATCGACAAGCGCTTCAGCAATCGGCTTGATGAACCGCGCATCATATACACCCATCAACTGCCGCCGTGCGCCCGCAGGATTCGTCAGCGGCCCGAGCAAGTTGAAAATCGTCGGGAACCCCAGCGTCTGCCGCACCGGCATAACGTGTTTCGTCGCAGGATGGTGATGAATCGCAAAGCAGAAACACACACCAAGTTCATCCAGACAGCGCTGCTGCACGGCGCGATCCGCATCGACATTCACGCCGAGCTGTCGCAAGACTTCCGCGCTGCCGCGACCCGTGCGCGATCTGTTGCCATGCTTGGCGACAATTGCCCCGCCGGCGGCTGCTATGATCGCTGCGGCTGTGGACACGTTGAACGTCTTGGGTGCGCCGCCGGTTCCCGCAGTGTCGACAATCTCAGCGGGGTCGTGCTTACTCTGCACAGCATCAACATGACGGCGCATGACCCGCGCCGCGCCGACGATTTCCTGGTGCGTCGGCGTGCGCGTTGCCAGCAGCGCCAGCAGCGCACCCATCTCGCCGTGATGCACCCGTCCGGTCATCATGGCTTCGAACGCAGCCGTTGTTTCTTCCGCTGAAAGCGTATATCCCGACAGCAGCCGTTTGAGCATCGGCGTAAGATCAGCCGAGACCTCGCCCCGCATGAACTCTGCAGGTGCTTCCTGCTGGGCATGCGGATTGGCGGCTGCATCAGGGTGTTCCGGCTGTGTTGTCATCTCATCACTCCCGCTGCGCTTGGGCGCATCGTCCAAGTGCGATAGGCTACCGCACGTATGTTCATCGAATCGCTGTCAATGTTCCTCGCAGATTCATACGTTCATCGGCTTGATCCGTTTGCAATCCAGATTACCGAAACCTTCGGGATTCGATGGTACGGCCTTGCGTACGCTGTGGGGTTCCTGCTCGGTTGGCTGTTTCTGCGGTGGATGGCAAAGACCGGCCGCAGCCCGATGTCGCTCCGCGATACCAGCGACATCATGATGCCGATTATTCTCGGCGTGCTGCTTGGCGGAAGACTCGGCTACTGCATCTTCTACGAACCAAGCCTCCTCATAGATTTTTCATCACAGTTTCCATTCTGGGGCGTACTTGCGATTAATCGCGGGGGTATGGCCAGCCACGGCGGGATGATCGGCGTCATTCTTGCGTGCATGTGGTTTGCCTGGCGGCGCAGAATCTCGTGGAGGCATCTCATCGACCTCGGCGCGCTGGGATGCACAGCAGGTTTCTTCTTCGGCCGACTGGCAAATTTTACCAACGCGGAACTCTGGGGCCGGCCGCTCGATGCAACCATGCGCAACAATCCGCCGTGGTGGTCCGTCAAATATCCGCGCGAAGTCACATCCAACTGGTTGCGCCTTGTGACCGAAGACAACGAAGCCTCGCCGGAACTTGTGCGGCGCATCGCCCGCGATCTGAACGTGACCGCGCCGGATGTCGACACACTGCGCGAGCAGACCATCATCGCAGTCACAAGCCGTCTCGATCAGATCGAAATGCAATTGCGCCCCACGCTCGGTTATGCCGACAGTATCTACAACAAAGTCATCACGGCAGCGCAGGATGCATCGTCGAGTCATTACGAAGCAGTTGTCCAGACGCTTCGTCCGCTGCTCACTCCGTATTACCCATCACAGATCATCCAGGCGCTCGGCGACGGTTTGTTCGTCTTCGTGGTGTTGGCGATCATCTGGATCAAACCGCGCAAGCCCGGCGTCATCGGGTCATGGTGGCTGATCGTCTACGGCGTACTGCGCATATTTACCGAGCAGTTCCGCCAGCCCGACGAAGGCGTTTCATTGCTTTTTGGGCTCTCACGCGGTCAGCAGCTTAGTATTCTGATGGTGCTTGCGGGCATTGCCTGCCTGATCTGGGCCAGCCGTCAAAGTACCGAAAAGCTCGGCGGATGGATTCAGGCGCGAGAGCAGTCTGCAGAAACGACCCAGGAGTGATTTATTTACGGAACGATCACCATGACACGCTTCACAACGCCAGCCGCCACGCTACTACTTGTTTCCTGCGCGTTACTGCTCGTGGGGTGCGAGAAACAAACCGGCGCGTTTGCAGCGCCCAATCTTGATGACGCCAAGCAACAGGCCAGCGATGATGACAGATATGTGCTGATCGACTTTACAGCGACCTGGTGCGCTCCCTGCAAGAAGATGGATGCAGACACCTGGTCGGATTCACGTGTCGTCGAGTGGATTGATGAACACGCGGTTGCAGTTCAGATTGATGTGGATCAGAAACCAGACATCTCCCGGCAGTACAACGTCAGCGCGATGCCGACAATTGTGCTCGAGCGCGACGGAACGGTCGTTGATCGCATTGTTGGCTATCGCGGCCCGGACGACTTCATCAGGTGGCTGGAGAACGCACGCCAGGGAAGAACGGCCCTTGAAACAATGCGCGCAAGCGTTGGCGATCGCCCGGCGCCCGGCGAACAGGCAGATATGCAGCAGCGGTACATGTTGGCGTCTCAGCTCATGCGATCCGGGAAGCTTGACGAAGCCACCGAAGAATTCATCTGGCTGTGGGAGAATATGCTCGAGTACCAGCCGTCCATGTACGGCGTCCGAATGTCATTCATGGTGAGTGATATCGAGCAACTGATTACCCTGCACCCGCCAGCAAAGACAGCGTTCACAGAGCTTCGCGATCAATTGACGCCGCCAGTTCGAAATGGAACTGCCGACCGTGACCAGGTTGTCGACTGGGGGCATCTGTCCCGGATGATTGGCGATGCGGACGCACTTGTTCAGTGGTTCGACGATTCCATGTCACGACCGGAACGGCGAGCCGACCTGCAATTGCTCGATGACGACCTGATCGAAATACTCGCCGATCGCAATCGACTGGCTGATGCAATCGCGCTCTATCCTGACCCGGTGCAGCAGGCGAAGCAGACAATCATGCAGACAAAGACCACGATTGCTCACATGGGTCAGGCGCCCGAGGGCATTAACCGGAACGATATAGTCAAGACCATGCATGGCATTCGCAATCAAGCCGTGGCGCGACTCTATGCAATATGCCTCGCAGCTGATTGCGACGATGAAGCCACCGAGATTGCCGGGATATTGATGGATCTCGAGGACAACAATGGGGTAGCGCTGTCCTTGGTGGAACAGGCAATGCGGGTCGGCGAACTGCGCACGCATCAGATTGAGTGGCTTGAACAGTTACCGCCCGGTCAGCTGCGCGACCACATGCTCCAGGAACTGAACCAGCAACTGGCGGCCGAAACGTCGGCGGAATAACAAATCGATACCGTACCGCCCCGGGGATTCGCCGATCGGCGCGACCACCAGTCGCGGCATCGTGTCTGGATTCATGGCATTCAGCGTTTTACTACACCATTGCGATCTCGCCGCGCATCGCTGATGCCCATTGTGCGACGAGATTTTCCAACGCAAGTTTGTGATTGACATTCGAGCGCATTTGCAGTTCTGATTCGCGCAGCAGATCAATCACAATTGTCCATCGCTCTGTTAGATCGCCATCGTCGGCCGTTGCCGCATTCAGCATCTGCGTTCGCGCGTGCAGACCAAGCAGTGACAGCAGCACACCGCACCCGTCCTTGTTCGCAGCATCCTTGCTTGCGTTGGTGTTGTTCTTCACCCACTGTTCAGCATATTGCTCAACGAGATCACCCAGCAGTTTGCCCATTTCAAGTGGAAAATCGCCGCTGTTGAGCGTGTCCAGCATCGGTTCGAGTTGCAGTTGCCACCGCTCAAACCCGAACTGCACAGCCCGCAGCGCCATGCCCGGCGAACCCTGCGCAAACTGCAAAATCCACTTGCGCTGCTGTGCCGGAATATCCGCAAGCGCTTCAGCAGCCCATTGCTGCATTGCCGCATCATCCAGCCGATGAAATCGCACCTGTTGGCATCGGCTGAGAATCGTCGGGTACAGCCGCTCAGGGTGTGCGGTCACAAGGAAAATGTATGTGCGAGCCGGCGGTTCTTCGAGCGTCTTGAGCATCGTGTTCTGTGCTTCACGAGCGAGCAGTTCCGCTTCGTCAATGATGAAGACTTTGCCGTGACCGAGCGCTGATGTGCGGTATGCAGCTGCTTCCTGATGTTTCTTGCCGACATCTCCGCCGAGCATGTGCTCGCGCAATACGTCGATCGGAATATTCATCTGCTTGCGGTTTCGAACGGCTGCAGATTCAGAATACAGTGCAAGCTCCTTGCGAATGACATGTAGGTCCGGATGCATGCCCGCATCAACCATGTGCTGCACATTATTGTTTGCAGCGTTTCCCAAACCCAAAGCAGCGAGATCACCCTCAGGATCGAGCAGAACTTTGGCGAGTTCCACTGCTGTGGTGCATTTGCCCACACCGCGCGGACCGGCAAGAATCCACGCATGGTGAAACCGCCCGGTTCTCATTGCTGACCGTAGCGCCGCAAGGGCGATGTCTTGTCCGATTATTCGTTTGCTCATTTCGCCCCTTGCAACAAGCCCACACCCAGATGACCATAGCCGGATCATGACCCGGACCGTCCCATGGTATCGCAACGCCACAGCGCAGCCGGATCAAGACCAAGCAGTCGCCAGCCGGCCCCCGGCCGGGCGCCTCACGATTCTTGCCACGGCCCTTGCTGCGGGCATCGCATTGGCTTGGCAGCTCGAAACCCCCTTTGTCTGGCCGTGGCTTTGTGGTGCCGTTGTAGCAGCGATCGGCGCAGCGGCAATGTATCGACGGCCGCGCGTTGCGCTGGCTGCTTTGATACTTGCGACATTTGCCATCGGCGCAGCCTGGCTGAATATCCACCACTTCCACATCGCAGCAAATGACCTGGCATCGTTTGCGACGACACATCCGAAACTCGTGCGCATCACCGGAATTGCCACGCGCGATCCACAGCTTCGACAGCAGTCCGGCGGTTCCCTCAGTAGTTTCGACTATCGCAGACCGGCCACGTACTTTCCTATGACGGTGGACAGCGTACTTGACAGCGATGGCAACACCATCGCCGCGACCGGCGCTGTGTATGTTCGGCTGGATGAAACGGTCGCGCCGTTCCGTGCAGGTGATCGTGTAACTGTTTTTGGAAAATTGCGCGCACCGGCAACACCACGCAATCCCGGTGAATTTAACTACGCACGCTATGCACGTTCGCTCGGCCAGGCAGGAATGCTTACCGTGCCGCGCCGCGAGCTTGTGGAAATTGAACCTGCTGATCGGAGTTCTCCGGGCAGTACATTTCTTGCATGGCGTGAAACAGTCCGCCAGCGGGCCACCGGCTGGCTCCTGAGCGATCTTCCCGCAGCCAGCCCGCAGCAGGATGCGCTGCTGGTGGCGCTGCTGCTGGGGCGGCGCGAACCGCAGCTCGATGAAATCTCCGATTCGTTCAAGCGCATCGGCTTGGCCTACCTGCTTGCAATCTCGGGCATGCATCTTGCTGTCGTCGCTGCGGGCGTTGTGTTTGGTGCCCGCCTGGTCGGCGTCTCCGAGCGCGGTTGCGGCGTGCTGCTTGTTCTGGTCGCTATTGCGTATCTGTTTCTCGTCGAAGTGCGACTGCCCGTGCTGCGCGCCGGCGTCATGCTCATTACGGTCGGAGCAGCACTTGCACTTGCGCGGCAGGTGCGCCTCAGCGGCGCGATTTCTCTGGCAGCGATTGCGCTGTTGATCTGGCGGCCCGATCAACTCATCACGCCGGGCTTCCAGCTCAGCTTCGGCGTTGTGCTTGGCCTGATGATCTTCGCGCCGCGCCTGCGCAGCAGATGGTTCGGACTGCGCAACAACAACCCCGTCAGTGTCGGACAGATGCTCGTTGAATGGTTGAAAACCACTTCAGCAGCGGCGGTTGTTGCATGGCTGATCGCCACGCCGATCGTCGCCTGGCACTTCGGCATGCTGTGTCCGCTTGCGGCGCCGCTGAGCATTGTTGCGATTCCGCTGGTTGGCGTATTGCTGCTTGTGGGATACACCAAGATGTTGCTCGCAGCGATTCTGCCGAGCGCTGCATTGCTGGTAGCGATACCATTGACAATTGCGGCGCAGTTTCTGCTTGCGGTTGTCGCTGTCATTGACGAAGCGCCCGGGTCGACATTGCAGGTTCCGCCGCCGTCAGCTGTGTGGGCCGCAGGTGCGCTGCTTTGGAGCGTTGCGTGGATCAATCGCGGCCTGTGGGATCGATCCCGGGGGCGACTACGCTGGCCGCTCGTGGTTGCTGCAATGTTGCTTATCGTCTGGCTGTATTGGCCACAGTTGCCAATTCACAACCGCCCGGCATTGCGCGTTGATGTGCTTGCCGTTGGAGATGGCTCGTGTGCTGTGCTGCGCAGCGGCGGCAAGACCGTTGTCGTTGATGCGGGCGGGCAGAACCTCGACCTCGGCGAGCGCATCATTGTCCCGGCACTGCGCCGGATGAATGTCTTTCATGTTGATACCGTTGTCATCACGCATGCAAACCTTGATCACTTCGCTGCCGTCATTGAAGTCGTGGATGCGTTCAAATGCCGTGAAGTCTTGATATCTCCGCAGTTCGAACGTGCAGCTCAAATGGACTTTGAAGGAACCGCTGCGTCGCTTCTGCAGTTGCTCGCCGTGCGCAATGTTGCAGTGCGCATTGTGTCGGCCGGCTTCCAGCGCCAACTTGGCGACGCGTCAATGACAGTGCTGCATCCGCCCGCCGAGGCGATCTACGAACGCGTCAACGACACGTCGATGGTGCTGAACATTAACGCAGCAGATCGAACTGTCCTGTTGGCCGGCGATATACAGCAGCAGGCAATCGAACAGGTTCTGGCCGAATATCCCCGACTTCAGGTCGATGTTGCGGAGATTCCCCACCACGGAAGCCACAATGAGTCCGCCATTGCGTTCATCGAGTACCTGAATCCTTCGGTTGTTTTCCAGTCCTGCGGCTGGTCGCGATACTCCAGAGACCGCTGGGCAAAGCATCTTGCCGGGATTGACCGGCTCATTACCGCCCGTGATGGAATGTGCACGATCACTATCGAGGACACCGGGAATATCACGGTCGATCGATTTGTCGAAGCTGCGCCGCCGAATTGACGATGCAGACTCGACGATCCGCAGTGTAGATTCATCCGTACAATCAACGCTCCACGGGGAGCGCCGTTCTGAACCATGCCTGAGATCATTCCCAATTTCCTCGTCGCCGGTGCATCGAAAGCGGGCACCGAATGGCTCCGGTTGGCCCTGCGGGAACACCCGGACATACATGTGCCTTCCGGCGGGCATACGCTGGATTTTTTCAGCCGCAGATTCGACAATGGCACCGATTGGTATCGTGCGCAATTCGAGGAGCGCGGCGACGCATCCGTCGTTGGCGAGAAATCGAGTTCGTACATTATTTCCGAAGAAGCGCCGCAGCGCATTGCCGCATACAACCCGGATATGAAACTGGTCTTTGTTCTGCGCCAGCCGATTGATCGCGCGTATTCGCATTACTGCATGTGGCTGCGTGGCGGTCTGGTAACGAACAATGTTGATTCGGAATTGAATGAACAATCGCCTCTGGTCGTCGAAGGCAGATACCACGACCATATGCAGCGGTTTCTACAGCACTTCGACCGCAGGCAGATAAGGATCATGCTTTATGACGACTTGCGTGCCGATCCGAAGACATTCCTCGCTTCGATATATTCGTTTTTGAATGTCGATTCCGAGTTTTGTCCGGCAGTGCTGGAGCAGCGCTATCACGCAACCAAGAATCGCCCACGGGTGCAGTGGCTGTACAGCGGCGCCGTGAAGTTGATGCGGTCCATTCGTCGATCAAGCCGTCTGGGCGATCAATTCGTGGAGGCGATGCGCCGCAAGGGATATGTCGACGCGTTTCACCGAGTCAACAAAGGTGATGACTTTCCCAAACTCCCGGAGGAGACGCGCATGCGCCTGGCGGCGTACTATCACGACGATGTTGAAGCACTCGGGCAACTGCTCGAACGCGACCTCTCACACTGGCTGGCGGGCAGTATCGATCCCGAAATTGCTGCAGCAGAAATCGACCCCGGTTAGTTTTCGCCGGGCGGCCCTGCAGGCCCCTGGAGATTCGTCGGGGGCGCGTTTGCCGGCGGCGTCTTGGTCGCATTCGGATCGGTATAGCGCACGTTCTGTTTGCCGATTCCGCCAAGATCAGCACCGCGCAAGCCCCGCTGCTGTTGTTCGGTCAATGCGCCGAGTTTGGCATCAAAGATGTAGTCAAGTGCGATCTTGTTCTTCATCATGATGCGAAACAGGCGCTTGCCGTTGATGAAGATGAACGGTACTCGGTCAAGGCCCATGTCCTTGCCGGCCTGTGCATCTTCCAGGATGCGCTCGTTTGTATCTTCGGTGTTCAGATACGCGAGTACCTGATTGGCATCGTAACCAAGCTGTTTCGCAGCATCTTCAATAAGCCTGATGTCATATGTCAGATAGTTGAGCATGATTGAGGAATGCATGTCCCACCAGGCTTTATTGCCACCGACCATTCCGGCTGCTTCAACAGCTTGTGCGCCGAGGCATGCCTTGGGGTGAATTGTTCGCGAGGCAAGATTGTTGCACGACTGATCCATCGGGAAGTGCCGGAATCGATATCGGATGCCGTCCTGCACAGCCATGCGCTTACGAATCTCAACATCAACCATCACGGTGTTGAATTCGGAGTAATCACCCCACACCACGATATCGAGAATCGGGTCGTCATCTCCGGTGGGAAAGTCATGCGTATCTTCCGGCATCGTACGGACTGGTGTCGTATCCCAATCGTTGACAAATTTCTCGCGTGCCGTCGGCGGAATGTCCTTGGCCTGTGCAATTGTCATCGGCTGCGGATTGTCCCTCGTCAATTGCTCAATCGCGCGGGTGATGTTTCCTGCGAGATGTGGACTGCGCAGTTCAACGCCGTTGATGAACACCATCGGCGTGAAGAACAAACCGAGATCGACACCTTCCTCGATATCTTTCTTGATCAACTCCATCGGTTGATCGCCGAGCATGATGCTGGTGAATTCCTGATAGTCATATCCCATTGCTTCCAGATCGCCGCGGAATGTGGCGTTGGTGAATTCACCCCCCTGGTCGAACAACCAGAAGTGCATGTCCCAAAATGCGTCGGGGCCGCCGATTATGCCTGCGGTTTCCGCTGCCCGGGCTGCCATACACGCATTGGCATGCATGTCCTGCTGCATGTAGTCGTTGCACTTATCGCTCATCGGGAACTGCTTGATCGACAGCGATATGTCATCGCGGCTGTTCATGATGCTGCGCAGTTCCGATTCGAACTTCCCGCAGTCCGGACACTGATAGTCCGTCAGCGCGACAATACGAATCGCAGCTCTCTCCGGCCCATAGAGATACCGGCCGGTGAAGACTTCGCGCTGCTCGTCGGGTGTCTCTTCGATTGCCTTGATGTCGTCGTCGAAGTTCTTCTCGACAACCTCGTCTGCGAGATTCTGTGCAACGACTTGAATCGGAATCAGAATCACCGTTGCGAACACGAATACTCCGAGAGCCGCCTTGGCGGGCATCAGTGATCGTCCCGCACTTGCGCGCGCCGCCATCTCCACACACAACCAGAACAGCAAGTTGCCGCCGTGCGCCAGGAGGCAGTACTTGCACACGTACCCGTTGGTGAACATGACCACGCTCAACAACACGCTTGCCAGTGCTCCCAGTCGCACCACGAACAGCAGGCCTGAGGAGATGCCGCGCCGCGCAATCGTAAACCACGCAACCGCCAATGCAAGGAAATATGCAAGCCCGATGTGCGATGTCGGCCAACCGATGCCGGGGATTGATCCCCATGCGCTTCGGGTCGCTTCGGCGCACCCACTGCCTTCGCCGCAGCCGGGCGGGTAGACATTTGCAAGGTGGCCGTACGACAACATCCCGCTTCCGATGAGTGCCAGAAGCAAACCGAGCGCCCCCCCCGCGATCAATGCCGAAGGTATCGGCGTCGATTCCACCGCCGCAACGGTTGGCCCCTTGTGTGCCTGCCTGCCTGATTTGTTGGTTCCGCGAGCGTTTGGTTGTGACATATGCCGGGGTCTCCTCCGGGAAGCTTTTCTTGGTGTAATACAACGCCTTCAGCCGTGCTGGATTACATCTGTCGTGGGGCATCTATGCCCAATACATCCAGCCCATCTGCCAGAACCCGCCGAACCAGGTTGCACAGCCGCAGCCGGCTGGCTCGCAGGGCAGCATCTTCCGCTCGGATGACCGGGCACTGCTGATAAAACCCGCTGTACGCGTCCGCCAGATCATAAAGGTAGGTTGCCAAACGATGCGGCTCCAGTGTTCGGGCTACATCCGCAACCACCGGCCCGTATCGCAATAGCGCCAGGGCCAGCTTTTTCTCTGCCGGGTCGCTGATCACCAATTCTGCCGCAATGGACTCATCCGGGTCAATTCCCGCCTTCGAAAAGATCGAACATATCCGGGCATGGGCGTACTGCAGGTACGGCCCGGTATTACCCTCGAAGCTCAGCATCCTGTCGAAATTGAATATGTAATCCTTGACCAGATCGCTGGACAGATCTGCATACTTGATCGCGCCGATGCCGACCTGCCTGCCGATCGCAGCCAGTGCATCGTCGCTCAAACCATGTGTCGGTGCTTTGGGGTCCGCAGCCCGGCTGACGACTTCCTGCGTGCCTCGATCACATGCTTCATCAAGCAGGCTCTTCAACGTCACATTCGCGCCGCTGCGCGTTTTCAACGGCTTGCGGTCTTCACCCAGCACCGCGCCGAAGGCAATGTGTGTGAACTCGACAGGCGCGCCGTCCGGCGTTGTATCCCAGCCGACCAGCGCTGCTGCGTCAAACAGATCGCGAAAGTGATCGCGCTGTCGCGCATCCACCGCATACACCAGCCGATCCGCCCCGAGTTCCTGTGTGCGGTATTGAATCGCAGCCATATCTGTCGTGGCGTACAGAAAGCCGCCATCGGATTTGCGAATGAGCATCGGCCGATCACGATTTGCAAACCGCACAACGATTGCGCCTGCGTCTTCTTCGGCAACACCCCTGCTGACAAACGTGTCCACAACGCCTTCGAGCCGTTCACGATAAAACGATTCGCCCCGCGTGTTGGCCGGGCCGAGTTTCACATTCAATATGTCGCACGCTTCGTAGACCGCCGCCATGGTGATGTCGATCAGTCGATTCCAGTCGCGCACCATCGCACCATCGTTCTGCTGCAGCTTCACCAGCGCGCTCTTCGCAGCTTCGCGGGCTTCGTGTGCACCGGCATTTTGTTCTTCCAGCTCAATCATGCGATGTGGCCCGGCACGCAATTCAATCGCAGCAGCAAGGCCGCGCACATCCGCCCGTGCTTCAAGCTGCGCATTGCGGTACGCATCGTCAAGATCGCTCAGCGTAAGCGTGTCCCAATCCGAGTTCATCTGCTGCAATGTGTGCAGCACCATTGCAATCGGCAGGCCCCAGTCACCCAGATGATTCTCGCGGTGTACGGTTCGGCCGCGACGCTCCAGAACCCGCGCCAGCGCATCACCGATGATCGTGCTGCGCAGATGACCAACGTGCATCTGCTTAGACACATTCACACCACACAGGTCAATCGCAATCGGATGTGTATCAGCATCCGGATGCACGCCCAGCGATTCGTTGTCCATTGCGGCCACTGCCGCAGCCAGCGCTTCGGCTTTCAATCGAATATTCAAAAAGCCCGGGCCTGCGATTTCCAGCGGCTCCGCTACCGCGCTGACATCAGCATCAGCAACGATCTTCTTCGCCAGGTCGTGCGGCTTGAGGCCGACTTTCTTCGCCAGCGCCATCACACCGTTGGCCTGAAAGTCGCCGAACTCCGGCTTGGCCGATGCGCGCAGCATCGGGTCGGCGTCTGCCACTCCGGTAACCCGCGCGAATGCATCGCGCAGCGCAGCTTCCAGCAACTCCAAGGGCTGCTTTGCCGCGGTCACATCCACAGTTTGCACGTTCGCCGGCGTCGTCATGGCCGCCAGTATAGCCCCCGCAGCACTTCCGCAAGAATGGTCAAGCACACCCGCAGGTCGATTCGTATCTTCTTTGGTGATGTCAGACCAGATCGAACCAACCCCCGCTCAGATCGACTACCGCCAGCGGCTGCTGCGCGTGCTCGTACACATTCAAAAGCATCTTGATACCAATCTTCCGCTCGAAGATCTCGCTGCGGTTGCGCACTTCTCGCCGTTCCATTTCCACCGCGTTTTCACTGCCATGATGGGCGAGACACTCGCGCAGCACATCCGCCGGCTGCGCCTGGAGCGTGCTGCTCTGCGGCTGCAGCACACAACACAGCCGATCACCACTATTGCGTTTGACTGCGGTTATGAAAACCACGAATCATTCACGCGCGTTCAAGGCGGCGTTCAATATGCCGCCATCGACCTACCGCACCGAAACCCGCAGGACGCATCACATCGGCGCACCCACCGAGACGCACTACAACGAGGCCGGCGATGCGCTGCACGAATTCACACCCGCCCAATGTAAAGAGGACAGAAACATGCAGGTCAACATTCGAGAAATTCCAGCACACCGCGTCGCGTTTGTGCGCCATACCGGCTGTTACAAAGACGTCGGCCAGACGTGGCAACAGCTCATGGCGTGGGCCGGCCCAAAGCAGCTGCTCGGGCCGGACATGAAAACCTTCGGCATGGCGTGGGATGATCCCGCAGTCACGCCCGAAGACAAACTCCGTTACGACGCCTGCCTCGTCGTTGATGATTCAATTCAACCCGAGGGCGATGTCGGTATTCAGAAAACCCACGCAGGTGCATACGCGACCACCACCCACCAGGGTCCGTACGATCAGTTGCAGGATGTGTATCTGCAACTGTTCAAACAATGGCTCCCCACCTCCGGCAAAGCGCCCGCCGCTGCGCCTGTCATAGAAATGTATCTCAACAATCCACAGAACACACCGCAGGACAAACTGCTCACACAAATCTGCATACCGTTGGAACCCGCGCGCTAAACCACCCGCCCCAAAGCTCTGCATCGCCGCCACCAAGAGATGCGCCGCACACATCGCAACCGCGCGCATCAACGCCGCGTATCTATATTCCACACACGGCATTCGCTCACTTCATTTCTCAACTGCCGTGCGGGAACACAGCCAATGCGACGCACTTGCGATGACACGCATCGTCTGCGCTGCGCGCACTGTGGGTATGACCTCTTCGGCCTGCCGAACGATGTCTGCCAGGAATGCGGCAACGCCTTTGACCCGAACGATCAGCCGGAACCGATCGATCCAGATCTGGCCCGCAGCGCAGCTGGAATTTCGGTCGGTGTCGCTCTTGCGACGGTCTGCCTCGTCATCAAAGTATCTTTGGATGAAGTATCAACGTGGGGGTATCGCTATTTCTGCTGCCGTGGATGTTCGAGTTCGGGCAGCGAAGTGTCGATGATTGCCCTCGCGCATCTCATCCTC
Source organism: Phycisphaerales bacterium (assembly GCA_029260575.1). GTDB lineage: Bacteria > Planctomycetota > Phycisphaerae > Phycisphaerales > SM1A02 > JAJDDB01. Next base: position 289,460 of record JAJDDB010000016.1, on the reverse strand, counting down.
GGCGCGATGTTGTGGCATGCTCGCGAGCACCGAATCTGCAGGCGAACCGTCGCGAATGCAATTCTGGCGGTCCTTACAGAGTGGATCAGCGCGCTCGTCATTTTGGAATACGCATGACGCAGGTACACTGTTGCCTATGCGTCGGGCAGTCCTTGCGTTGATTCTGTGCCTTCTACTCGGATTCCTCACGAGCACGATCATCGCCTGGGCCGCAGTTCTCCCCTTCGACACCAACGAAGCGCAACTTCTGGAATTCAAAACGAACGGCTGGTATGGCGCGGTTGATCGATCCACAACCGTGACAACTGTGCGCGTCGTTGAACGTCGCTACTTTCCGGATGGTCGAGATGCACCCCCACCCTTCGGGGCCGGCCGATCTCCGGGCGATCCTCCTGACTGGCTTCCCCTTGATGAATCTCCGCAGTCTTCCGGAGTCATCTATATGCGCGGTGCTGCAGCCGGATGGCCAATGCGAAGCCTGCATTTCTACGTGGCACCCCACGAACAGCCGCTGTTCGTGGATTGGGAAATCGGTCGGCACGGTCTGCTTTCCGGAATCAATCTTGGCGGATTTGTCGAGCTCGATTATGCGAACGAAGATGTGGAACTTCCGATCCGGCCGTTGTTTCCCGGTCTTTTCATCAACAGCGCAATCTTCGCCGCCGGTTGGGTGCTGGTGCTTGCGTGGTTGTATTACTGCCTGCGGTCAAGCGCCAACAGACTAAGAGCTCGTCAGCGATGCATTTGTTGCAAATACGACATGCGCGGCAATACAGCGATCTGTCCGGAATGCGGAACCGATCAATCTGCGCCCACCCCCCTGGTCGACCGGCGCGCACTCTTTGTGCTCTGGCTGGCATTCATCAAGACATCGTTGCTCGTCGCTGGTACTGCAGCAGCGGTGTATTTCTGGCCGGCTCCCGATCGATTGCTTCGTGCGGCGTACGCGGGTGATATCTCCGCGATGCAGGCCCTGCTCGATGACGGCGCAGACATCAATCAATACTACCTCAAGAATGTTTCGGCGAACGGCGATAAATATGCTGCAACCTACACTGCGCTGCGAGCAGCTGTCGCGGCGGGCTCAATCGAAACTGTGCGATGGTTGATCAAACATGGCGCAAGTGTGAATACACGCACCTCAGTGGTCGCGACCCCGCTGGGCGAGGCCATAGCCAATGACGATCTTGAGATTGCGAAGCTGTTGCTGGAGTCTGGCGCCACAGTAACGTCGTCACCATTCCTCGAATCGGGACTGGTCTGGTGGGCTGCAATCAACGGCAATCCGGCCTTCATCGATTTGCTTGCGGACTACGGGGTCGACTATTCATCTCATTCGCACACACTGTCCCGGATAATGCGCGAATCGGTTAGTCAGACAAGTCGCGCGCCGACCACGCAGGGTACGCAGCATTGTGTTTCCCTGATGATCGAAATGGGTTGCCCGATTTCGCTGGACTCCTATGAGTGGGCGATTTGGGCCTGTGATGCTGATGCACTACAAGTTCTCTTACAACACGCGCAAGAGATTCCTTCCGCATGGAAGAGCAGCAGCCGCGAACATACTCTGCTGCTGGAGATACTTGATGGGAAATGCAGTGATGAACTGCTTCGCATCGCCCTCGATGCCGGCCACGATGTAAACACCGCAACGCCCACGGGTCAAACCGCGCTCGCCTTTGCTGCCGAAGCTCGTCCGCTGTCCACCGTGCAGTTACTTCTGAATTACGGGGCAAACCCCAACGCGGCCACAACACAGGGCCGAATACCGTTGTACTGGGCAGTCATTTCAGACGATGCAGAGAAGATAAAACTGTTGCTCGATGCCGGCGCCGATCCGTCTGCGATTACAGAAGAAAACCTGTCGTTCGCTTCGCAGGAAGTTCGCGAGCTCATCGAAGCTGCTCGCTGAGGGCTGAAACCAGCCGCTAGAATGCAGCCAATGCGCCGCGCTGTTGTCGCCATCACGCTCTGTTTGTTGTTCGGGGTATTGGTGAGCGCGACTCTTGCATGGGCTGCTGCGTGGCTGTTTGACCCTGCTTCGGCCGATGCACAAGGCGCATCGCTGAATGAATATCAGCATATTTTCGTGTATTCAAACGCCGGCGCCACGCAGACCAATGCAATACCAAAAGTGTGGAGCATGTTCAGCGATCGTTCCTACTCCGGTTCTCAGGTGCCGAATCTCATAGGACCTGTCGATGATGTACACGAACACATCGCAGGCGCGGTCGAGGGCGTAGCCGAAACGTTCAGCGTCGGTTGGCCGATGCGGTGTTTCTATTACACCCGCATGACGACCGACTACCGCATGGTGCTCAACTGGGATTATGAGAACCACGGCGTGCTGTTCGTCGGCAATCCACTTTCAGAATTTGAACTCACGCCTGCTGATGTGCGCACACTTCCGACTGCGGTGTACTGGCCGGGGCTCGTGGTGAATACGCTGCTCGTGGCCGGCGCACTTTGCGCTTTCCTGCTGCTTCTCTACGCCAACCGAAAGCAGCGCGCTACCTGGAAGCGCCGACGGAACAAATGCGTTTTTTGTTCTTACGAACTGCACGGCGCATTTGTTCGCTGCCCGGAATGCGGCAGACACGCGGCGGAGGCGATTCCGATCATCGGCCGATTTGTCCTCGGCCCGCTTGCAGTGGCGTGCATTGTTCTTCTTGCGGCGTGCAGCGCATTCCTGATACTGGCACACCTTCACGACCCGACGCCAGCGCTGCATTACGCTGCCTATCACGGCAACGCCCAGCGCGTCACGGAGTTACTCGCAGAAGGCGCTGACCCCGACGAGTTGCTCTTGATCGAACGAGATGACAATCGTCCCACCAAGCTCACGCCGCTCGTCGCCGCAGCTGTGAATTGTCATCACGAGACGGTGCAGGTCCTGCTCGAAGCCGGTGCCGATGCGACGTATCCCATCAACGGAAGTTATGACGCTCTGGATGCGGCATTGCAGCATGAGTGTTACGACTGCGCCGAGGCGATGCTCAGAGCAGGCTTCGACATCAACGCACCCACCCAGTTTGGCGCTACACCATTCCTCTTTCCTGCTCATTATGGAAATCTGGACGCCGTCAATCTGTTGCTGGACTACGGCGGCAATCCCGCCCTCGATGAAATTGCCCTGCGTGGCGCCATTCTGTTCGACCATGAAGCTGTCGCACGGCTCCTGCTTGAACACGGCGCTGTGCCCAACGAATCGGCCATGTCCACTGCAGTGCGCAAAGGTAACACTGTGCTGTTCGACGAATTGATTGCGTGCGGTGGCGATCCAAGTGCGCGCTCGAACTCCGGTGAGACACTACTCTTCGCGCTCCGAGAATACGACTCCGAACCGAACTATTCGCTGTTGCAGCGGCTGATCGATGAAGGCATCGATGTCAACGCGCAGAACAATGCCGGCGAAACCGCACTCATGCACGCAGCGGGCGAATGGCACGATCATCACCTGACGCTCTTCCTGCTCCGCAACGGCGCTGATCCCAATCTCCTCGACGCCAACGGCCAATCTGCACTCTGCTGGGCAGTGAGTTCAAAACGCGATCTCAATGCGCTCCTCCTTATTGCATATGGCGCTGATCCGCGCTACAGGCGATACTGCGCAAACTACGTCGTCACATCCGAGCTGTTTGACACCATGATTGAAGCCGCAGATCAATGGACCGCGTTCGACGAGCAGTGATCAGAGCGACCAGCGATCGCGGCTTTGTGATGGAACTTCCGCCGCGCCTTCTGCTTACCCATCCCCTACCATGCACCCGTCATGGCCCAACCACTTGCTGAACCAACTTCAAGCCTCGAGAAAACCGATCGCGTCGACGACCTGCCGCACCGCCCACGCGTGCTGTTGGGCAAGATGGGCCTCGACGGCCACGACCGCGGCGTCAAGCTCATCGCCCGGGCCATGCGCGATTCCGGCATCCACGTCATCTATTCCGGCTTGTGGCAGACACCGCGCAGCCTTGCAATCAGCGCCCGTGATGAAGATGCCGACTGCATCGCCTGTTCAATGATGAGCAACAGTCACCTTGTGCTCGTGCCGCGTTTGCTTGAGGAATGCGCAGCCGTCGGCCGGGCTGACATGATCGTCAACGTCGGCGGCATTATTCCCCAGGAAGATGTGCAGACAATGCTCGATGCAGGTGTACACCGCATCTTCCACACAGGTACATCGATGGAACAGATCATCGATTCGGTGCGCGATGCGACGCATGATTACAAGCCGCTGCAGAGCGATCACACCACTGCCCGGCTCGCGCGCGATATCAGTTTCGCACATGCAGGGTCAACAGGATTTTCCGGCACGCGCAAACGCCCGTCGCAAGTCATCGGCCTGACCGGCGCGCCCGGCGCAGGTAAATCCACGCTCGTGGCCGCAATGGCTGCTGAAACAGTCCGCCGTGGTGAGAAGATCGCCGTCGTGGCGTTCGACCCGATGTCACCCATTACAAGCGGCGCATTGCTCGGCGATCGATTGCGCGTTGATTTCAATACCGTTGATGAAAACGTGTTCTACAGATCACTCGCAATCACCGGCGAGGATTATTCCACGCTGCCCGCCATCATCGAACTCATCGGCGGCGCGGGATTTGATCGCCTGATCATCGAAACCGTCGGGGCCGGCCAGAACGAAGTGCGCATTCGTGAGTATGTCGATCGCACCGCTGTCGTTGTCGTGCCGGGCATGGGCGATTCCGTCCAGATGGACAAGGCTGGAATCCTCGAAATCGCAGATGTGTTCGTCATCAACAAAGCTGATTTCGCAGGCGAGAACAAGCTCAAACGCGAACTGCTCGACATCTCCACCGGCCGGGCTATTTACGAAACCGTCGCCACCAAGGGCCAGGGCATCGTCGAACTGCTGGACGGGTTGTTCGCATAAAAAAACAGCCCGCGCGTCAATCGACACACGGGCGGATTCAGTTTCAGGTGAGCAGATCTTTGCTGGGTGAATCAGCTTGCGGTGTTCTTCATTTTGCGGCGCGTTTTCACGCCGACCATTCCGAGCAGGCCCATCGCGCCGAGCAGTACAGCCGGCGGCACCGGCACCGGAGTCGCAGTGAAAATGAAGTCTGAGGAAGCGATGTGCCCGCGATCACCGTGATTCAGCCAGCCCCAGCCGCTGATGCCGTCGAAGCCGCGATGTCCATCGTCGCTGTTTTCATCACCGAGTCGGAATGTAAACGGATGGTTACCGGCATAGTCGGTCAATCCGAATGTGCCGAGGTTGTCAAAGAGCGCCGAGATTGAACCGGTGTTGGTCGGCTGTCCCGCGCGAACCCAGACATCATTATCGTTGGGCATTTTCTGTGCGTTGTTGTACGTGAAGTCGACATCCCACAGGCCGGAGAGGTCATCGTCGTATTCGTCGCCGACATCAAGACCGCCGAACACTATGCCGAAGATGCGGATCGTTGAGCCGCTGACTTCCATGAGCATGTTGGAACGACTGTCATCAAAATCAAACGTAAAGACATCCTTGCTGCCTGTGACGTCGATTAATTCATCGAGTCGAATGCCGTAACCGGGAGGCCCCTGCGCCGCATCCGGATGGTTCGACAGGTTGTACAGGCCGTCCAGGATCGCAGCGCCATGCGACTCAACAGGACTCAACAGGAGCGCAGTGAATGCGCACACTGAAAGCGTCAGCGCAGAACTCTTAGTCAACATCTTTCTTTCTCCCACAGGACACAGAGTCCTGCCACCCGAACCAGCGCCCACCACGCTGGTGTCCGCATCGGCGCCGGCCGATACGTAAGCTCGAAACATGCAGGTCATGCCAGCTAAGTCAAGAATATAACTTGCGACGGACGTACCAGTCGAATGGAAAATGTGGGTTTTGCTGGCAAGAAAGGCGCATTCGCATAGTTGATGGGGTTCCTTATCGGTCCCAAGCCCCCCAGTTTCACGGCGCATCCTTGCCAGGGCGGCACAGTCGCGGTTGAAACCGCCCGATAATAAGAGCGCTATTGCCGCGCGGTATGCTTCATCAAGCAGGCTTCAGGTTGCATCCATCACGCAGGAGTTCGCAAGTGACTGCACACGCGATTCGGTTTAGACATCGTTTCTCCAACTCGAAACATGCAGCCGGAGTCATTGCGGCTCTCGTGGCGGGCAGCTCCGCAATTGCCACCGAACCCGGGTACTACAGCCAACCTGCTGTGCATGAATCAACGGTCATCTTTGTAAGTGAAGGCGACATCTGGACCGCAACAGTTGTTGATGATGCAAACGACGAAACTCCTGTCGTTGCGTATCGACTTACCTCAAGCCCGGGTAACGAATCGCATCCAACCATCAGCCCGGATGGCACGCGCATCGCTTTTACCGGTGAATACGATGGCAACGTTGACGTTTATGTCATGCCTATCACCGGCGGCGCGCCCACTCGCCTTACATTTCACCCGGGAGATGATGAATCCATCGCCTGGCTGCCGACCTCCCGCGCTATCATGTTTCGCAGCGCGCGGCGCGACCCCAACGGTCGCGATGAATTGTGGCGCATCTCAATTAGTGGAGGCATGCCGCAGCGCTATGACCTTGGCAACTGCACGCTCTGTTCACTGAGCTCCACTGGACGGCGGATTGCGTTTACGCCGTACTCCAATGAAGCCTGGACGTGGAAGCGCTATCGTGGCGGCACCGCGCCTGATATCTGGGTCGGCGATCTGAATGCCAACACGTTTTCGAATCTCACTGACAACGATGCAAACGATCTGTTTCCGATGTGGATGCTCGGCCGAGTCTTCTTCGTTTCCGATCGCGATGGAACATCCAATCTCTATTCCGATTCGCCCGAAGGCGGAGACCTCAAACAATTGACCACATTCTCGCGCACCGGCGCGGACCCGACTGATCTCAACAGCTACGACATTCGCTGGGCCAGCGGCGAGAATCGTCCCCGCGGCACGAGGATCGTCTTCGCCCAGGCCGGGCAGATCGTGTTGTTCGATACCGTCAGCGGCCAATTGCGCCGCCTGGACATTCAACTGGCCTCCGATCGAATCGCCCGCAGGCAGCGGCTTGCGCCGATCAATGAAACACGCACACGGTTTACGCTTTCGCCTGATGGACAAACGCTCATCGTCGGCTCCCGCGGCGAGTTGCTTGCCATTGCTGTCAACGGCGGGCCCGTGCGCCAGCTCACACGATCCGCAACAGCCCGCGAATGGGGCGCGACATACATTGGTGATGATCAGCTTGTGCTGATTTCCGATCAGGGCGGCGAGCAGCAGATTGCTCTTCTTCCCGCAGACGGCTCGGAAGCGCCCTCAGCTGCGACCGATCAGCTCACCACATGGTTGTTCTCGCCACAAGCGTCACCCGATGGCAGATGGATCGCCTTTGCAGACAAAACGCTGCGCCTGCATCTGCTTGACATGCACACACTCCAACAGCGCGTTGTCGATCAATCCACCGCTGAAGAAATCAATGATTACAGTTTCTCGCCGGACAGCAACTGGCTGGCGTATCGACTGCCCACCGACAACGGTTTCGCAACTGTGCATGTGTATTCGCTGCGCACCAATCGCAGCTTTAGTGTCAGCGGCGGATTGTCCAATGATGCCGAGCCTCGCTGGGATCCCGCAGGCATCTATCTGTATTTCCTGTCCCAGCGAAACTTCGATCCCGTTATGGGCTCCTACGATTTCAATCACATCTTTACCGACAGCAACCGAATCATTGCGGTGCCGCTTGCCGAGTCATATCCACCGCCCGATCCCGACGCTGCGCGGGCTGCGAAGTTTGATATGCAGCTCTGGGCGACTGGCGATTTAGCCGAGCCAATTGAAGTATTTCCTGACGATGCAGCGATTGCTGATGATGAGGATCCTGCAGCGCCGCCGGCTGAGCAAAATCCGGATGGCTTTGTACCTGCTGATGTTGACCTCGAAGCATTTGTCGATGCCGGCCCGCTTCCGATGCGGCTGGACACCGAGTCGCTTGCGCAGCGGCAGTTCATTCTTCGAATCGCCCCGGGAAATTATTCTGATCTGCAGGCAGTCAACGGTGGCGTGACATATCTCGCGCACCCCACGACCGGGCTGCTCAGCGACAACGACAATGGGGCGGGCGGCGGCGGCAATGCGACGCTCCTGTACTACAACATTCCAGAAGCCGAGGCCAAATCACTTGCTGAAAATATTGATAGCTACGCATTGAGCCGCGACCGCAGCACGATTGCTGTCGCAACGGAAGACGGCTTTACGATTATTTCAACAACCGGCGGCGAGCCTGAACAACTCGACACGAAAGATGTGCAGGTCCGCGTAAACGTTCCCGATGAGTGGCAACAGATATTCAACGAAGCCTGGCGATTGCAGCGAGACTTCTACTGGGCGCCGAACATGGCCGGCGTTGATTGGCCGGCCATGCGCGACAAGTATGCAGCGCTTCTGCCACGTGTCGGCACGCGCGCCGAACTCAACGACGTCATCGGTGAAATGATCGGCGAGCTCGGCACCAGCCACACGTACATCTGGGGCGGCGAAGCACACGACGAAGCAGATCCCATATCCGTCGGCCTGCTCGGCGCGGATATCGATTTCGACGGCGGCTTCCGCATTTCGCGCATCATCAACGTTCCCGCATTCGCAGAACAACTGCGCAGCCCGCTTGCATCATCACACCTCGGCGTTGAAGAAGGAAATGTCATCCTCGGCGTCAACGGCGAATCATTGAACTTCGGAAGCAACGTCTATGAACTGTTGCAGGATCAGGCGGGCAAACGCGTGCTGCTCACCATTGCAGACGATGCAGACGGCGTGAACCGCAGGAACATCGAAGTTGAAACAATTCCGAGTGAGTCACGGTTGCGGTACATCGACTGGGTGCAGTCCAACAGGCAGTACGTCGCTGATGCGAGCGATGGCGCGATCGGGTACCTGCACATTCCCGACATGGGTGGACAGGGGTTGTCCGTTTTCAGCCGATACTTCTATCCGCAGTTTCAAAAGCACGCGCTCATCATTGATGTGCGCGATAACGGTGGCGGCTTCGTCAGCCAGATGATCATTGAACGGCTGGCGCGCAAGGCTCTTGCATACGCCCAGCCGCGCCACGGTATGACCTATCGCTACCCGATGCATGCTCTGCATGCGCACATGGCTGCTCTCATCGATCAACATGCCGGTTCCGACGGCGACATCTTCCCGACGATGTTCAAGAAATTGAACCTCGGCCCGCTCATCGGCACGCGCACGTGGGGCGGCGTCGTCGGCATCCGCTCAGACAAACCGTTTGTTGATTTCGGAATGGTGACCCAGCCCGAATACGCGTGGTGGGAAGCGCCCGGCGGGTGGACGATCGAGAACTACGGCGTTGATCCTGATATTGAAGTGCCGCTGACGCCTGAAGATCAGATCAACGGCAGAGACCCGCAGCTCGATCGCGCGATCGAGTATCTCACGCAGCAGCTCACAGGCGATCCGATGGATATGCCGCCTGTCCCGCCGTACCCCACGCGCGAATAAGTTCACAATGAAGGAGCTTCGCTTTGCCGCGAGTTGATGCGCATGTATCGTTGTCGCCCACATTCCGGGCACACGATCTGTTCGGGCAGCATAATGTGTCCGCATTGCACACATTTTCCGCGCCGCCGGCGCATAGTGCGACGACCGTAAATGGAGCTCATGTACAAGCCATACAACAATGCTGCATAGAACGCCGTATTGACCGCCGTTGCGAACCAGATCGGCCGCATCGGCAACACGCGCTCCGGCAACCGTTTGCCGGGCGAATGCTTCACAACGATTCCACTTGAACCGGCAAGCTCAAACCCCCGCCCGCCCATGCCGCCCGTAGCGGGCGGTGTCGATGTCACTTCAAACAGCGCATAGTTACTCACACACGGCCAACCCGTTGCAAACACAGCCGCCTCGGTTAAGCCCCGCTTGCCCACCGGCATCCGCTGCGCATCTGCCAACCAATTCGGCGGATCAAACTGGGCCCCGCTGAAGCGCTGCCAATCGCGTACCGATTCAGCGAGGCCGACGAATGGTGCGGCGCCTTCGACATACAACAACACATTCAGCACCCCCGCGCCGCCATCGGCTATGAGAATCCATTTCTCGCCGCCAGGCAGTACTTCGATTGCATAGCCTCGAAAGTGATCCGATCCCGGATTCACCCGCAACTCGCTGCACAGCGCAATTCCCCACGCCACCAGGATGTTCAATATCGCACCCAGAAGCAGGCACACCACAATGCGCGCAAACCAGCGTTTCACCGGCATCCCCAATCAAAGTGCAATGGACACCACATTCTACTGCGTTCGCGCATGCAGCAACCCCGGGTGTTGGACCCAGGGCTGCAAGGCAGGAATGACAACAGCAGTTGAGGAGGAGAAGTCTGTTGCAATCAGCGTGAATTGTTTACGCGCGGCGTCGTCGGCGACGACAGACGAGCCCCGCAACGCCGAGCAGCGACAGTGCTGCTGGTGCGGGAACCGGCTGCGTTCCGAACTGCACGTGATCGACTTCGATGCCGCCGAATTCCGTGGAGATGCGGATCGCTGAGATACCACCATCGAATTCGACGCCGAGGAATCGATCTTCATCGGTCTGGCCGGTGCCGTCATTCTCATCGCCGATGACATACTGCACGAGACCGAGCGAATCCCCCTGCGCATCCCACGCTTCAAACGTGACCATTGATGCCCAGTTGCCATCGGTCCACACGAGACCAGCGATGGTTGGGAATTCAAGCGCGCCGCGATCGACGGTGCCGTCGAAGGTGAACGTGATTCCCGCAGCGCCGTCGGTGCTCAGGTATGAGAACCCGTCTTGCCCGAAGCCGTCGAGCAACCCGTCATCCAAGTCGACCGAATCGGTGTAGAGGCTCGGAGCTCGAACAATACCTGCATCCGCGCTGAGCCCCGGTGCATTGAGCTCGCCATCCTCGAAATCCTCAACGGTGACATCGTTGTTTTCCGAGGCCCACGGACTATTCGTAAAACTCTTGTATGAAGTCGGTGAGTGGAAAACTGCTCCCGCCTGTGCTTGTGAGACAAGCACACTCGAGGCGCACGTCGCAACTGCGACAATTCCTGCAATCTTGATTTGCATGACAATCTCTCTCTTCTCTTGGCTGGCCGGACCGTGTGCGTCACGGAGACCGGCAGACTCTTACTTCTCGTGAGCAACCCTACAGCACGGCGGCGACGGTGCAAGTCAAAAAGCTGGAAAAACCCTCCCGGAACGCACTTTCGGCACTGCCGGGCCTGAACGGCATCGCCCGCACAGCCCGATCAAGCTGCAGGATGCCCAGCAATCGCACAAACTGGATTAGCGCGCGAAACTAGGCAAACTTTGCAGGTTGTATGTTCATTTTTCGCTGCTGCCTGGTGTCCGATTTACCGGACTGGTGCTGCCATGCGCGGATCCGCCACCATCTCAAAGGGAATGCTCCGCTCAGCCATCGCTCCGGTCGCTTCGTCTCGAATCCGCACCTTCAGGTGATATCGACCCACCGAAAGCGCTTCCGGAAGCGTCACAAGTTGCACGGTGAAGAAGTCCTGCCGCTTGTTGCGGGTAACATCCACGACACTCTGCCAGGCTTCGCTCCACACCGCGATGCCATCCCTGCCCGAATAAATCACAAGCTCCTGGGCAAGTTCCGTCACCCATTCCTGAGAGTCATTTAGTTCGCTGGAGAAGTTCTCCAGTTCCACATACACGATGACTTTCTGATCGCGATGGGCCAGAAACGACAGCTTTTCGAACTCATCAAAGTTGCCGAAGCCTTGCACGCCCGTGCAGAGTGTTGCAGTTGTAATGCCAAACGGCGGCCGACGATCAAGTGCTTTCTGAAGCTCCACAAGAGCGCTGCGCACCACGTCGTCAGTCGGTTCAGCACTTTGCAGACGATTGCCGAGCGCTGAAAAAAACAACTGCATTGCTGCCAGTGTTTCGCGGTCGCTTTCAGAAAGTGCAGCAATCCCCTGCGCGTTGATTGATCGGTCCGGCGAAATCAGCGATGTCGCAGCAACGAGCATCAATTCGCGCATGGGCGCGTCTGATCGTTGGGCATCCCGAAATAGCGCTCCGGAAAGATCAACAACAAGCTGCTGGACGCGGTTGACCCGCAGCGGGTCGACGCCGGCATCAGTCTGCATCGGCCGCTGTGGTCCATCCTGATACAGCGGCTCATTCATCACCGGATGTTGATTGGGCGCTGCCGCCTGCGATGTACCGTCAGCCGATGGATTCAGTGGATCCAGCTTCCGAATCGCAGCTCCGGTCGCAGAATCAACGCTGCTTCGGCCAGTACCCGCATCATTCCACTCAATCGGAGCAGCCCCGGCAGCGGCAACGACTGTCGAATCACCGTGATGATCTGTGGATAAACCCGCGTCGCTATGCACAGACTCTTCGGGATCATTTGAGTCGGCTGAATTTCGTTGATTGAGGAAAAAATCCACATCCTGCTGCGCCTGCGAGAGTAACGTCTCTTCATCAGGGGTCGCAGGCCCAGCTTCGAGCTGCTGCGGCGATGTGGATGAATCGCTGAGGCCGTTGCGTACTTTGGTTGTGGATGCAGGATCACATCCGCCCAGCCAGGCAATACTGCCAGTCAGCAACATGGCGGTCAAAGTGCGTCGAAAGCGTCGCATCGTGCGGGCGTCCAGATCCGTGGACATATGTTCGGCCCTCCTGGCCATTGTCTCAAATTGAGGTCGGAGACCAGCCGGTGACTGGTCCGATTCGGTTATCCGCGGCCCATCGTATCGGCAACAAGCACCGTCAGGGATTCAAGAGACCGTACATCATTTCCAAAACCGCTCTTTGTTCGGCGGTCGGTCTGCACTGCCTGCCGCAGAAGTTGCGCCGCCTGAGCCGGCTCCAGCAACTTCCCCGCTGCGATAATGCCATCTCCGACGCTCCCCCACAACTTAAGCGGCCCCGCAAGTTGCCCCCTGCTGACTCCCTGTCGCATCAACACCGAAGCTGCATGCACCTTGCGCAGCAGTTCTATCACCGACCACATCATCGGCGTCGTGCTTACCTGTGAAACTTCAATCAGCTCACGCAATTGTCTGAACGCAGTTGCAGCGTCACACGTGCAGATTGCATCCTGAATCGACCATGCAAGCTGTTCGCGAGTCATTCCGACCAGCGTGGTGACATCTTCAGCTTTGATGACACCGCCGGTGCCGACGAAAGTCGCCAGCTTTCCCAGCTCGCTGTCCAGCCGCGACAGGTCGACGCCGACAAGTTCGATCAGCATCTGAGCTGCCTGCTTGTCGATTTCCGCATCGTATTCCTTGGTGCATCGCTGCTTGCACCAGATCACAGCCTTGTCGCGCGGCGGCGGGTCGCATTTATGAACCACGCCAACCTTCTTTACATACTTGTCAAAATTGCCCGGCCGCCACGCTGCCGCACGCAGCAACAACGTTGCATCTTCCACCGGCGACTGCGCATAGTGCTCCAGAGCTTTGCGGTTGCGCTTGTCGCCATCACCGCCCGCTGACAGAAACTGATCCGCTTCATTGAGCACGACCAGTTTGTGTTGCTGCATCAAGCCATAACTGCGCAGCTCATCGAGTACATCCGCCAGCTTTGCTTCAGAGCCATTGAAATCAAATCGCTCGATGTCGCCGTGTGCATCACGGAGGCATTTTTCGATTTTGCGGGTGAATTCGCGCAGCAGATAGTGTTCCTTGCCATGCAGCACGACAATGCGATGCTCCGGCGACGCGGTGAATGTCGCAGATGCTTCAGGTTTTCGTGTCCCGCGCGTGGCCATGGCGTGCATGATACCGAGCAGTTCGTGATTCCATCGCTACATTCAATCGGCTGTTCCCAAAGCCCCGGGAAAGCTTTCCCCGGGCATTCGTTGCCCCAACCCAAGCACCACTCAATCGCACCTCCAATGCACTTCGGCCGTACGATGATCGCGAAGGCGAGGACTGTTCCGTGCTGCTGCTGCATGTCATCCAGGGACCGGATCGCGGCCAGAAGTTCGAGCTGCCGACCAATGAGCCGCAGCTCATCGGCCGGTCGAGCGAGGCGCTGCCGATCACCGACAGCACCGTCAGCCGTCGTCATGCTGAACTGACCCCAGATGAGGGCAAGTGGTATCTGCGCGATCTCGATTCAGCCAACGGCACGTTCGTCAACGGCAAGCGCATCACTGAACTTGTCGTACTCTCGCCCGGCGATCAGATTCGCTGCGGCTCAACATTGTTGTCGTTTGCAGCCCCGCCGGACCGATCGCGCAGTGACTCCAGCATGGTGCGCCTGCTTCCGCCGGACGCGTTCGATGTCACAGTTGAGCATGTGACGGACGCCAGCGCAGAATCGATGGTGCTTGCTTCGCCTGACCCCGCAAGCGCTGCTGCGGATCACCTTCGAGTGATTTATCAACTCACCGCCCTCACCAGCGGCGCACAGCAAGCAGATGAGTTGCTGCACAGGATGATGGACCTGGTCTTTGAACAGTTCCGCCCCGATCGCGGGTTTGTGTTGTTGATGCATTCCGCGGAAGCTCAACCGGACCCGGCCGTTGTGCGGTATCGGGAAAAACCGCGCACAATCGATGAGGGCCGCATCCCGGTCAGCCGCACAATCATTCAGCACACGCTCAACAAGAACGCCGGCACTCTCTCGACCAACGCAATGAACGACAGCCGATTCCAGGCCGGCGATTCTGTGCGTGATTACGGCATACGCTCTGCTCTTTGCGTTCCGATCACCGCCGGCCCCAACGTGTTTGGCGTGATTCATATCGACAGTCAATTGGCGAACTTCACGTTCACAGAATCACAATTGCGCTTGCTTAGCGCGATTGGACAACATACTGGTTTAGCACTTCGCAATCTGGAACTCGTCGCTCGCCGTGTTCAAACCGAACGGCTCGCAGCGGTCGGCGAGACGGTCGCATCAGTCAGCCATTCCATAAAGAACATTCTGCAGGGGTTGCGTGGCGGTGCTGATGCTGTGGAACTTGCTATCAATCGTGGTGATCTGGAACTTGCAAGCGAAGGCTGGGCAATCCTCTCGCGCAATCTCGATCGCATTCTGTCGCTGACACTCAACATGCTGACGTTCTCCAAACCGTCAGCTCTTGAACTGGAATTATCATCGCTCAACGCGCTGATCACAGACGCAGCAGAACTGGTTCGACCAATGTGTGAGCGCAAACGCTCGGTGCTGATCATGGAACTTGAAGAGACGTTGCCGCCGATTCCGATGGACACGACCGCAATCCATCAAGCGCTGATGAACGTCTTGAGCAACGCGGTGGAAGCAGCCCCGAGCAAGACCGGCATCGTGACCGTGCGCACGCACTTCGATGAAGCCAAACAGCAGGCAATCGTGGACGTTTCGGATAACGGCCCCGGCATTGCGGAACAGGTGCGTTCGACAGTCTTCGAACCGTTCGTATCAACCAAGGGCCAGCGTGGCACAGGACTCGGCCTGGCAGTCACACGAAAAATCGTGCGCGAGCATCGCGGTTCGATCGAACTGGTTGAAGGCGACCACGGTAGCGGTACGACAATTCGGATCATTGTGCCTGCCGACCAGAAGATCTTTGATGCGGGCAAAACGCATCAGCCCCGGCCGATGTCGCCCGGCGAGCTTGATGTTGAGTTCTGAAGTGATTTCACCGCAAAGGCGCTAAGGTCGATGAGGTCGCAGGATTGATGCAAGACCCGACGGTGCCATCGTCGCGCAACAACTGCGCATTTTTCATGCCACGTGCATCCACAGCAACCCGACATCAATCAAATCCAGTCAATCGATCTTCGCTGCGCACTCTGCGGCTCTGTGGCAAGCCCTTTTCGCCGTGTGGAAAGCGCTACATGTGAGGCGGTTACAGTTACGCTGGGCGGCCCGCTTGCCGAAGGTAGGGCTGTGCCTATGATGCGGCAGCAGCAATCACAGCGCTGATTGTTGCGGAGTTTCCGCACCGACCTTTCGCCCGCAGGAGCCGGACTGATGGACCAGACGCGACCGTGGCCGCCGATGCAACTGCCGAACCCGATCGGCCACTCCATGACCGCCCCTCCGCTGCCCAACCCGCAGGCAGCAGTGCAGTACCAGCGCACCCGCGAGATGTCGATTGACGAATTGCTGCTGGAGAACCGCGTTGTCTTCCTGATCGGCGAGATCAATTATACATCCGCTGCCCGCGTGATGATGCAGATGCTGTACCTCGAAGATCAGAAGCGAGGCCAGGACATCAACCTCTATATCAACAGCCCCGGCGGATCGGTCGACGACACGCTGGCGATCTACGACACGATGCAGTTCATCAGCTCCGATGTGGCGACATTCTGCATCGGCCGGGCATACTCCGGCGGGTCGGTGCTGCTGTGTGCTGGCCATCCGGGCAAAAGACACATTCTCCCGCACGCCAAGGTCATGATTCACCAGCCCTACGGCGGGGTGACCGGCCAGACATCCGACATTCAGATACAGGCCGAGCAGATCATCAAGGCCAAACAGACGCTCAACGAGATCATCGCCAATCACACCGGCCAGGATGTAAAACAGGTGGCAGACGATGGCGAGCGCGACAAGTATTTCGATGCTCAGCAGGCCAAAGACTACGGGCTTGTCGATGAAGTGTTCATGCCGAACGCTGACAAGCAGAAAACCAAGAAAAGCTAACACGGTTCGCCGTTTCGTTTTCCCTGATCACAAAGCTAACAGCGGATTGCCAGATACATGTCCACACTCGTTCCAATCGTGATTGAACAGACCGGCCGAGGTGAACGGGCGTACGACATCTATTCACGCCTACTCAAGGACCGGATCATCTTTCTGGGCGGCGGAATCCACGATGAACTGGCGAATCTGGTCATTGCACAGATTCTGTTCCTGTCCAACGAAGATCCCAAGCTCGATATCAACTTGTACATCAACAGCCCCGGCGGGTCCGTCACCGCAGGTATGGGCATCATCGACACTATGCGATTCGTGCCCGCGCAAGTGTCGACGTACATCATCGGCCAGGCAGCGTCGATGGGTTCGCTGATCGCCTGCTGCGGTACCAAAGGCAAACGCTTCGCGCTGCCCTTCTCACGAAACCTCATGCACCAGCCGCTACTCAGTGGCGTGCTTGAAGGTCAGGCAACTGATCTTGAAATCGAAGCCCGCGAAATGCTGCGCTTGCGCGAAATCGGATACAAACTGTACTCCGACTCCACCGGCCAGACGGTTGAAAAGATCGCCGAGGACTGCGAACGCAACAAGTGGTTCAGCAGCGAAGAGATGAAAGAGTACGGCCTCGTCGATGCGGTGCTCAGACATCTGCCAACGGATACCAAGAACGGCAAGAAGAAGTAGGACGACTCACAAATAACAGGTGAATGTGCAAACACCCCGGTCCATATGCCGGGGTGTTTGTGTTGCGCTTTGATTCATCGATGTTCGGAGCCGACTTACGAACCAGGTTCGGCTCCGGGTTTCATCTCGGCCTCGGTCGTCTCATTGGCTGCCACGCGGGCGGAGCTGTTATTTTTCTTCGGGCCGCTGCCGGGACCGCGCTGCTTTTGCTCGGGGGCTTCGAGTTTGACGGTGATGCGTTCGGGTTTGGGCTTGCGGGTCAGCACATCATCGCCCGGCTGCACACCGTTGAGCACCTCAACATACAACTCCGACGCCCTGCCGAGTTCCACTTCCCGCTGCGCGTAACCCGAACCATCTGGAACATACACATAGGCCAGTGGTCCGGTGCGGAAGACCGATTGCACCGGCACGTATGTCGCATCGTCAACCTTGTCTACATAGATGTTGGCTTTGCAGCGCATCGAGGGCTTCAGGCCGTTGTCGTTGTCGCCATCGAGTCGGATGCGAACGGTATAGTCGCGCCGATTGGGATCGCGCCACCCGCCCGATTCCGCCAACACGCCGATGCTGAGTACTTCACCGGACAGCACATCATCCGGCTGGGCATCCGAACGAATCGTCGCCAGCTGGCCGGGTTCAATGAGACCGCTCAGAGCTTCATTGATCTTGACTTCCGCAACCATCTTCGACGTATCGGGAAGGACGATCACCGTTTGATTGCGATACAGTTCCGTGCCGACCTGCGGTGGGTTGGAATCATCGCGCCACCCCCCGCGATCAATACTTGATGCATACACGACTAATCCATCGGATGGTGCATACACGATGCAGCGTTCGAGTTGATCGCGGGCATCTGCCAGGCGCTCGGTGTCGCTGTCGAGTTGGTTCTTTCGGCTCTGTACGGTGCTGCGGGCACTGGCGACGCGGGCTTTATAACTCGCTTCGGTGCGCTCGCGCTCGTCCTTGGCCTGCTTCAGGTCAGACTCTTTCTTCTTGCGATCCTGTTTGATCGTGTATTCCATATACACTTCGAGGTCAAGATTCGCCTGAATCAGCTTGGCGTCAGCTTCTATCAGTTCGATTTCATCTCGAAGATACTCATCTTCACTAATGAACTCCTGCTCGAGCAACCGTTTCGATGCTTCGAATCGATCGACGAGACGATCATAATTTTTTTGTGCTGTCTTGATTGCCAGCTTGAGATCGCTTTCACGGGAGACACTGTCGCCCTTTTCCCATGACTTCATCGCCAACTCTGCAAGTTCAATCGTAACGTCAGCTTCTGCAAGCTTCGACTCGCGCTCCTTGATCATGATCTCCAAGTCAGCGGTGGCGGTGTCGAAGCGGTTCTGCGCTTCATCCACCGAATTCTGCATGTCCTTGACGCGGTTGATCATGTCCTCATCGTTGAGTTTGAACAGCACATCACCCTTGCGAACGATGATCCCTTCATCAACGATCTCGGTAATGACCGCGCGCACTTCCAGATCGTTCTTGATTTCGATCTGATTCAGTGCTGAGAATTCACCGCTTGCGGGAACTGTGACATCGAATTCACCTTGCGAAACGGCAAAAATGTCCGACTGGCTGGCCGTTGCGCCGCGCGTTGCGCCCACAACCACCGCACCGATACCAATGAGAACCGCTGCGACGGTAACAATTAGCAAAATGGTCAGCACGCCGGCTGTTCGGGCGTTTGGGTACTTCAAGTCGGGCTCCTCCCGGGTGGGCGAATTAAATATCCAGTCAGTCATCCAACGAAGCCGCAGACGTATTTATGCATCAGCATCTCAAGGCTAGCGCGTCCCGGCACGCCGATCGAGGTGAAAATCGCTGATTCCGCAGTGCAAACGCTGTTTGAACGATGTGGCCAGATGAACAGCGGCCTAGTTGCCGTTGCCTGGGCCGTCTGCACCCGGCTGGGGCGTGGCGGGAACATCGCTGTTGATATCGGCTGGGGAAGCTTCCGTTTCATCATCATCAGCGAAATCGCGCCTCAGAATCGTCATGCCATCAAGCGGCTCAAATTGGCCGGCTGCATTCACACGCATCTGCCCGGAATCCAGCAGGTACCCGAGAATCGCAACATCCACATCCCTGCGGGCAAAATCGCGGGCATCCCGCGCGTCCAGCAGATCATTCACCGCCTCGGCAAAGTCTCGAGCCGTCGCAGCGTCCGGGTCAGCTTCGATACTGGCCTTGCGCTGCTCAGCAATGTCAATATTGCGTTCCTGAATATCCAAACTGAAGCGCGACCGATCGATGACGCGCACTGCACTGCGCACATCAATCATGATGCTGTCACGGAATCGCTCATACTCACGAATCGACCGTTCGAGGTTGACCTGCGACTGCCGCACATTCAGCCGTTCAATCTCCCGATCAAGTGGCAAGCCTAGCGTCACGCCTGCTCGAAAGTCCGTCTCTTCCGGATCGATATCAAAACCCGCACGCTGCTTATCTTCATCAGTGCGAAACGTCACCGAACCAGTCAGGTTCAGATCAGGCAGCAAACCGTTGCGCGCGTTGGCAAGCGCGCGCTGGGAATCATCCATGCGATCCCGCCTTGTTTGCAGATCGAGTCGGTACTGCAGGCTTCGCCGAACTGCTTCATTGACAGTGGTGTCCGGAGCCGTCAATTCAATCTGCGTCGGAATGATCACAACAGGCTGATCAATCGGCATACCCAGGCGCAATTTGAATCGATCAAGCGACAGTCGATACCTCTCGCGGGCATTGTTCAGCCGGTCGATCGCCTCATACGTTGAGTTTTCAGCGAGCGCAGCTTCGAAGCGTGTGTTTCTGCCGCTCTTATACAGTGCCGTCTCTCGCGTCTGCAGTTGCTGCAGCGATTCAACCTGCCGAACGTTGTTTTCTATGCTTCGAACGGTCACGCCGAGATCAAGAAAATCGACCGAAATATCAAACAGAAACTGCCTGCGAAAACGTTCGAATTCGCGGGCGGCATAGATCACATCGCGCTCCGCCTGGATGCGCGGTTCACGTGCGACAAAGCCGGCTCCGCGCAGCAGCGGGATGTCCGCTTCGAGAATGACATCTGCATTCTGGACGTTTTCGCCTGCCACGCGCTGGTGCAGGTCTTCTGTCGCTGCGGTAATGGCCCGCACCGCAACCTCGCCGCCATACGGCAAGCGCTGTGTGATGCGAAACTCATTGACCAGTCGAGCCGAGGAATCGTATAGGCCGTCATTTGCGTCGCCGACAAAATCTGCTGTGACATCATCGAAGAATCGCGGTCCCCAGCGGTGGCGCTCGATCAGCAGGCGCAGCGCCGCCAGAACATATTCTTCCTCAGCAAATTGATATTCCCGACTGTGTGCGATCGCATACGCAAGCGCATCATCAAGATCAAGGCGCAGTGCATCATCTGCAACCTCGCTGTATGTATCCAGCCGGCTGATGACATCATCCGCTTCATCTTCGATGGGGTCATACCTCAACTCCGACGCGGATGGATTAATCGTGCGCAGCCCTTCGGATGTGTAATCAAGGTTCGGATCACCAGCAGGGCTGACAGCGCCATCGGATTCTCGGGCAGGCTGCGCGGTCGGTGCTGTTGCATCACCGCCCATGTCTGCAGTTGTTCGCTGCATCAGCGCATTGACATCCCGATCGATGCGGCTCATCGAATTATCACAGGCTGATAACGCCAGAAGTGTAATACACAGACCGAACCCTGTTGCGGCGCGCAAAAGATGGCTGGTTTCAGGCAGCGATTTCAACATGTGTGTCGTGTCGCGGTGTGTGTCGGCCATGATCGCGGCGCGGAAATTTCTGTGCAGGGGTAGGAGTGACAGGTTCAGTCGATGTGGCGGTGTAGTGATACCGAGATGAGCCAGCCGATGTTGCATGCCGGCTGAATCCGAGTCGATACCTGAACGGCAATTCCAGAGTGACTACGATACCAGCTTTGGCTGGCCGGTCCCACGGCTTGGGTGTCGGTGATCGGCCACCCCGGGGCAGCGCGAAGGGCTGATGAATCTTATGGCGGATGTGACGTACAACGAGCAGTGCCTGCTTCTCGACGGCAGGCGGATGTGGGTTTTGGGCGCGAACGTGGAGTATGCCCGGATTCCGCCCGAGCTTTGGGCGGATCGGATCCTCGCCGCCAAACAAGCAGGGTTCAACACCATCGACACCGCATGCCCGTGGATGATCCACGAACCGCGCGACGGCCGGTTCGTCTTCGATGGCCAATCCGACGTCAAAGGCTTCCTGGAGTTGTGCAACTCGCTCGGCATGAAAAGCATTCTGCGACCCGGCCCGTTTGTCGGCTCAGGGTATGACGGCGGCGGCATCCCCGGCTGGCTTATCGCGGCAGACGGCATCGCCTTTCGTCAATCAAACGAAGCACTCATGGAGAAAGTCGCACGGTACATCCGCAAACTCATGGCAGAAGTTGCACCGATGCAGGCAACGCAAGGCGGGCCGATCATTGCGGTCCAACTCGAACATCGTTGGCTGTGTTCCAACCCCGAACAAGCGACAAAGTACCACGGCGAACTGCTGCGCTATATGCGCGAGCGCGGCATTGCTGTGCCGATCACCAATGCCAACGAGCTGTGGCAGGAAGTTCCTGACACGATCGACACTTGGCGCGGCTGGGATGATCTGTTGTCACATCTCCGGCAACTGCGCACCGTCAATCCGGAGAAGCCGCTGCTGGTCAGTGCGTTCGAAACATCCGCGCCAAGCATCTGGGGCGAGAAGTCGCGCGATGATCGTTCAGCCATCGCAACACTCTGGCATCTGGCTGAAGCGCTTGCTGCAGGTAGCCAGGTTGTCGTAAACCCGTTCCTGTGCGCGACGAATTTTGAATTCCTTGGCGGCCAGTACAGCGGACCCGGCGGCGGGCCGGCCACGACAGCGATCGCGCCCGATGCGCCGCTGGGCGAAGCTGGTCAACGCGGCGAAAAGTACGACATCGTGAAACGCCTCGTGACGTTTGCCAATCGGTTTGCGCACATCTTTGCGGAGCTCGATCCAGATCATCGACCGGTGGCGCAGGATGTTGTCGAACTCGGCACGCGCGCGCTCAGCAGCAAGAAGAACAACCCGCGCAGCGCAGTACGATCGCCTTCGGTTTCGATCGTGGCCCAGCGAGGCACCCGCGGCAGAGTGATCTTTGCATTTTCCGATGGTGAAACAGAATCCACCACGTTGCTGCTGGACAACGGCTTGCGCATGCCTGTGTACTTTGGCGATCAACCCGTGCGGTGGTACCTCTTTGATGCCGATATCGCAGGGGCCGGGCATCTCGAATACGCAAACATCAGTCCGTTTGCCATGATCGGCCGATCAATCATCGTATTCCACGGGCCGGCCAAGACGTCGGCGTTGATGTCGATAAACGGCTCGCCGATCGAAGCGACCGTGCCCAGCGGCGCGGAACCGCTGGTCGTCAAACAGCGCGATCTGACAATCGTCATCTGCAACGACGAACAGATTGACAGCACTTACCTTGCGGAAGATTCGGTGTACGTCGGCGTCGGCGGGCTTGACGAAAACGAAGAACCGCTGCCACGCGCGGGTACAACCAAAGCGTTCGTGATCCGCCCTGGCGCTGTCGCCGAGCCGGTGGAGTTTTCGAAGGCTGCCGCAACAGCCGTCAACGCGCGCAGCAAATCAATAACGCCGGACAATTGGAAATGTGCACCAGCAACCCCGCAGATTGAGGGCACGTTTCCACGGTATGCATCACTCGACGGCCCGCAAACGCTGACCAATTGCGGCGCGACGGTTGGTTACGGCTGGTATCGCATCGAAATGAACGTCACGGCCGGCCGCAAGTACCAATGCGCGCTTCCCAGCGCACTTGATCGGACGCACCTGTATCTGGACGGCACGCTCGAGCACATCGCCGGCTGCGGCCCGGGCGCAGACCCGGCGCCGTTCGAACTCAGCCTCACCAAGGGCAAACACCTGCTGGTCGCGCTGGTTGACAACCTCGGTAGATATTTCGACGGCAACGATCTGGCAATGTTCAAGGGGATCTTCGACCACCTCTACGGCTTGAAACAGTTGCGCACCAACAAGCCCAAGATGATCGACACCGATCCCGTCGATCCGTTCTCCCTGCACCAATACATTGCGATGCGCGCCGTCGGCCAACTCAGCGAACCCAAACAGGCGCTCTGGGCGTTCAAGCACCTCAAGAAGACAGCCGTGTTCGTATACGCGCCCAGCCTGCCGATCAGCGGAACTTTCGTGCTCAACGACGTACCGATTCACTACTACGCAGGCGTGTACGGCCACCAGCCACTCAACCTCATGCTGGACCCCGCAACGATGGATGCTTTCAAGCGCGGCAACAACGAACTGCGCTTCGCACCCGATGTCGGCCAGGGCAGTAGCTTGAAAAAAGCAATCGCTGCGATCAACATCTTTGAATGTGCAGACAACCTCACCGAAAAAGCGACATGGTCGTTCGCCAAATGGGAACCGCCCAAAGCGACATCGTTCAGCGATCCGCCTAATAACGGGAAAGCCCGCCTCGGGATGCCGTGCTGGTGGAAGACAAAAGTTGAACTGCCCGCAAGCAGTTTGCCCGCCTGGCTGGATGTTTCAGGCATGAGCAAGGGCCAGGCCTACATCAACGGCCACAACCTCGGCCGATACTTTACCGCCACCGCAACCGGCGCAGCCGTCGGCCCACAGAAACGCCTGTACATTCCCGAGCCCTGGCTCAAACCCAAAGCGATGAACGAAGTCCTGCTCTTCGACGAACACGGCTTCGACCCAAAGAAGGTGCGCATAACACTGCGTCACGAATCGTAACTGAGCGGCTGCAACACTGTTTACTTGACCTGTGATATCCCGCAACCAATTCGCGCACTCCGAATTGCACGGATACGATGGACACGGACTTGGTCCGGGATCGCCGCCACAACGACAATGTTCCGTCGCCGGCGTGCAGATGAGCCAGTAGATCAAGCCCGCATAAACAGGCTTGAAGTTGACTCAATTCGCATCTTGAGAATCCGTCACTTTGCGGCGTTCGAATTCGATAAATTGGCGAAGATTCTCAATGCTGAATTTAAGAGTCTTCACGTCTAAAGAGACTGGCTTAAGCAACTCTTCGGCTTTACCAATCAGTGTCAGCAGGTCTTCCGGTCGCGCTCCCATATATCTGTTGTACTTCACAGTATTCATCTGCTTTGTCGCCAAAGCCACACGCGCGTAGCTTGCGTACACCTCACTTTCCGTGAGTCGTGCCAATTTCTCCAGCACATCTGTAGCGGAGTTATCAAACGGAGGAATCAGTGCCACGTCGTACAGGATGCCTGCCGGCTTCAATGTGCGAACAAGCTTCAAAGCATCGTTCTCGGGTCCAACTGGTGCTTGAACATCCAATTTGATGCTGTTGCTCTTCCTGACCGTGCCCTCATCGTTGAACTCTACCCAGATTTTGTATTCTCCTTCTTCATCAAACACTGGAGTCTCTACATCCGGCCAGGCGCAACTCACAACGACTTCTTCGCTCTCCGATTCGCCACGTTCCAGCATTTGCCTTGGAACACTTTCGTACGGAGGAGGATCGGCGCTCATTTGCGTGATTCTCACTTCCTGGCCGGACGGAGATTGCACATGTATTGAGGTCGCACCACTATCCATCGATATGTGGCTCGCTCTGATCGGAAAGTCGCCTACAACACGCCAATTGATCATTATTGGTAAAGCTTCTTGGATCAATATTTCGTTCCCAGCCGCTTCAATTCGAATGTCGATTTGAGCATCTATAGAGGCGATGCATTTCGTAGAGAACCACAGCAAACATGAAACTGCAACAATCGCGAGCAAGCTGCGGATCTTGATTGAGTTGATAGGAGAAGGCATTGGCATGTTCCTATGGACTTTGAATTGTATTACGAATGGTGGCCAGATTCGAAGGGTAGAAATGAACTGTGTGCAGGATTTTTGGATCGCTATCCATTAAGTGACCGTTATTGGTAGTGGGATGCATCAACCCAAACCGATGTCCAATTTCGTGGGCGAGAACCTTTGTTTCTCCAATTCCGCGCAGGTCAAATCCAACGTCATTGATGATCCATGAAAAAACTCTCTGATCACTTCAATATAAATCGCTGATTGTCCGACGAATTGAGTTACGCCAAATGCTGCCCCTTCATTGAAAGGGTCAGGCCCGTCCGGACACCGACAATGTTCCGTCGCCGGCGTGCAGACCTTGCAACACATGAACCCGCACGGCGACGAACCGGCCTGTAGAACACCAATCGAGACTTAGACACGATCTGGCGCGCGCCGTTGCGTTATTACGCACTTCTGCGCAAAACCCAGCGACTGGCGCGCGCAACGTCCAAAACGGTAGCAAAGATTGTCTCAGATCAACAGCATATTGCTCTCGATTGTGGTTTTGCGCAGAACGTTTCCACAGCAGAAGTGTTCGGATTGTCCCGGATTCGCATAGCAAGAGCGCAAAATGTTGCGTGTGGCGCGCGCCGCACTGTTGCACGCGTCGATTGCACCGCGCCAGCGGGGGTGACCCCCCGGAAAAAGCGCCTGCCGAAGGTCGCGCGCGCGCCGCAGCGCTGACTTTTTTCATCGCCTGCAGCGCGCGCAGTTCTGATGCACATCTCATCACTCAGTACGCAGAAATCACAATGTATTGTTGTGATCATGGCTTGCCGTCCCGCCTCTCGCGCTCAACTCGCGGCATGTGCCCGTTTCCCGCTACACTGCACCGTATGCCGCAGAAGCATCCGGATTTTCCGAACCTGCATGTGTTTGTGCATCCGCTGATTCAGCAGAAGCTGACGCAGTTGCGTGACAATCGCACGAATACCGAAACGTTTCGGCGCCGGCTCAATGAGATTGCCGGGCTTATGACGTTTCAGATCAGTCGAGAATTCCCGACTGCGGAAATTGAAGTCGAGACGCCGCTTGAGATGACGACATCGCGCGTCCTGAGCAAGCCGGTGACGCTGGTGCCGATTCTTCGCGCGGGCATCGGCATGACCGATGGGATACTGGCATTGGTGCCCGAAGCACGCGTTGGTCACATAGGTGTGTATCGCGATGAAGTAACGCTCAAGCCGGTTGCGTACTACGCCAAGTTCCCGCCGGATGTTGCTGCGGGGCCGGTGCTGCTGATTGACCCGATGCTGGCGACCGGCGGGTCCGCATCACATGCGGTGAATGTCCTGCGCGAGCGCGGCTGTGATGATGTGCGGATGATCTGTCTGGTGTGTGCTCCGGAGGGTGTGCGGAAGATGCTTCAAGAACACCCGGATGTGATGGTCTACACCGCAGCGTTGGATCGCCAACTCAACGATAAGGGCTACATCATGCCCGGCCTCGGCGATGCGGGCGATCGCATTTTCGGGACACAATAAACATATTTGCACTATGGACAGCTTGCGCGCAATCAGGAATTGCGCTGGCGCAATTGCGTCTATGCGCTACGATGTCTCACGCACTAAGGTTGAGGATATTGCGCCATGGCTGAACGTAAGAATACGGAATTTAATCGACCCGGCGGGTATGCGATGCCGACCGGGGCAACGGCGCTGCAGGCACGCGATGCAAAGTCGTACCTGGATGCGGACATTCGGTTGTTCGGCGATGCAGTTGATGCGCACACGCCAAAGAAACCACGCTCGCTGAAACCGAAACACGAAACGAAAAATCCGCACACGCAGGTCATCATTGGCGACTGTCGTGATGTTCTCGCGCACCTGCCGAGCAAAGGTGACGTTGATCTCATCTTTGCAGATCCGCCGTTCAACTGGGACGTGCCATACGAGAATTGGGATGACGGCATGGCCCGCCGCGAATACGAACGATTCACATTCGACTGGCTGGACGGCTGCATTGACGCACTCGCGCCGCATGGAAGTTTGTGGGTGAATATTCCTGACGACACCGCAGCGGAAATCGTTGTGCATCTCAAGCGTCGCGGGTTGACGATGATCAACTGGTGCGTGTGGCACTTCCGTTTCGGCCAGAACCGCAGCAGTTCATTCATTATGAGCAAAGTGCATGCGCTGTACTTCTGTAAGAACTCGGCAACGCGCATCTGGAACGGCGATGACATTCTGGAATTGAGCGATCGCGCAGCAATATATTCTGACCCGCGCACGATGGCCAAGGACACCAACAAAGGCATGCGCGTGCCGATGGATGTGTGGTACGGCAAATACTGGGGGCGCATTCAGGGCAATAACAAAGAGCGGCGGCATCAGCACCACAACCAGATTCCCGAGGTGTATCTGGAGCGGGTGATCAAAGCATGTTCAAACGAGGGCGATCTTGTGCTCGACCCGTTCCTCGGCAGCGGTACAACCTGCACAGTCGCCCGCGCATTGAAACGTCGATCGATCGGTATCGAATATTCAGCAGTGAATGCCAAGAGCGCCTGGGAGCGCATCACAAAAGTCGGCATGATCCAGCGCGACAGTACTGGCCCGCAATCGTCGGCGATCTTCGAACCACGGCGAACTAAACGAACCGCACTTGCCACAGACCAGGATGCATAAGCATGGCAGCGCTGATCAAATTTGGAGTTCCAGGCGATATGGATCTGGTTGATCCATTCTCATATCTGAATTGTTGGTTTCGAGAGCAAACCACGGGTCCAGAGCGACTTGTGATTGGACCGGAATCAAATCACATTGAATTGTTCATGAACCTAGTGGAGGACATGCGCGGCCCCTTCGGCCTCTTGTACATTCTTGTCGTGCCACGTGGTGACCACAAACCGGGGCGCTACCAATCCAGCCAACCGATGGACAAAGCACCAGTGCTGTCGTTTCTCGATGAGTTTCGCACTTATTTCGAGCAGGATGGCCGACATCACATCTGGATATTCGGTATCGGCGATGAAAGCCAGATCATTTACGACAATCACAATGTCATCTTTGCTTACGGACCGTTGGACCGGTTCGAGCAAACGCTGCGGCACAATCAGTTCATTTCGCAGCCGTTTGAGTACCCGTCGCCGCACGTGCATCAATATCATGCCGAATTTGATGACGATGAAGACCTGATCTTTGTCGAACACGACTGGAAGTGGTTCCCACTTGTTGAAGAAATTGACGAGCCATGAACTACTGAGCAAGAGGTCTTTGTCTGCGAAGCAAGCGACGAATCAACAAAACTACCACGAACCCCGCCATCACCGGCACCCAGATCCACAGTATCTCGCTGATGAGTGTCTGCAACCCGCCGTACTTGATGAAACCGCGCAGGCCGATGGCTGAGACTTCGATCGGCGTCCATGGCATGAAGTAGCGTGTGTTGTTCAGCGGCGCGAAGAATGCAATGCCAAGCCCGCCGTTGGTGAACGCATCGAGAAAGCCGTGCGATGCTGTCAATAGTGAGAAGTATGTGAAGAGCATCCACCAGCGCCGGCTGCCGAACCCTGCCCAATCGCGAAACAGCCATGTCGTGACAACAAAGCTCAGCGTAAGTGCAAACGCAATGGAATGTGTCATTCCGCGGTGGCCCCACATGTCGGCGTATGCCACGCCGTAGTGCATCAGCCCGATATCAAGGTCTGGTCCGGCTGAACACAGCAGCGCGATTGGCCAGAAACGCTTCGGCATTCGTCCTGCGAATGCCGCCTTGCCGGAGGCAACGGCGACGACGGCATGCGTGATGGCGGTAGGCATTGTCGCAAACCCTCACAATCGTCGGACTAAATAACGACATCACAGCATTCGCGTGTTGCGGCAACGAGGTTCCCGTGGTTGTACGGCTGGCGTTCGCAATTGCGTTGCTGTTGTACATCGTACGGCGTGTGCGGTAGCGATGAAACAAAACGCGGCACCGTACAGCACTGCTCGTGGAATTCACTGGTTTGTGCATGAATGTGACGCACTACAGACATTCATATGTTGAAACCGAACGACACGACGGGCGATGACCGATGACGCGGCGCTTTTGTGCGGTGCCACGTTCTCGCGCGTACCGACTGCCGTAGCCGAACTCGATGCATGATCACACGGAGTATTCCAGATGCAACAATTCCATACATACAAGATGATTTCGATGACAGTTCTCGCAATAGCGCTGTGCGGTGCAGCATTTGCAAATGATGTGAATACGAGCTTTGAATTCAATGATGTCGATGGTGTTTTCACACTCGGCACGAGCCCGAATTCGGCGACCTTTCTGAACGGTCGGGCGCAGACAGTCGGCATACCAGGCTTATATCGCACTGGCAGTCGGGCGTGGATGATTCCTGCGGGGGTAACCGGGACGATTACGTTTGAATCGCCGGGTGAGAGTGTCAATCTGTTTATTCGCGATCAGTTCAATTCCAACGCCGGCGTTCTGACGGTTTTTGACACGGGCGGCGCAGTCATTACGACCGTGAACGCAACGACTGTGTATCAGAATGTCAACGTCACTATTGACCCGAAGATCGATGTTCTGATCGGGTCGATTACCTTGTCGAACAACGGCGTCTCGGGGTGGACCGTTATGGACAGTTTCACATATTGCGCTGCCCCGCCTGCCGGGCCGGCGCCGCTGGACGATCCGATTCCCGGGCCGATCGCAGCGGGTGATGTGCACATTGCTCTTGAAGTCGTGGCGTCAGGGCTTACCGCACCCAACTGGGGCATCAGCGCGCCCGACGATCCGAACCGCAGATTGTTTGTGACAGATCAACCCGGCATTCTGTGGGCGATTGACCTGGACACGAACACGAAAAGCGTATTTCTGGATGTCAGCAACAGGTTGATTGCGCTTGGTATTGCCGGCCCGGGAACATTTGATGAGCGCGGCCTTCTTGGGGTGGCATTTCATCGGAACTATCAGAACAATGGGCTGCTCTATACATACGAATCGCATCCGGTGGATAACAAAGCGGACTTCTCGACGATGCCGGCCGGCACGCCTGCAAATCACCAGACCGTGATTACCGAATGGCAGGTTGCCAAGCCGGCCAGCCCGGAGTCGGTGGTGAATACGAAGAGCGCGCGAGAAATCCTGCGCATCGATCAGCCGCAATTCAATCACAACGCGGGGGCGATGAATTTCGGCCCGGATGGTTTGCTGTACATCGCACTTGGTGATGGCGGCGCGGGTGACGATCAGGGGGCTGGTCATGTCGCCATTGGCAACGGACAGGACACCGCAAATATCCTCGGCACTGTGATCCGCATTGATCCGCAGGGCAACAACTCTGCCAACGGACAGTACGGTATCCCGGCTGACAATCCGTTTGTCGGCGGCCCGGGTGTGGATGAAATCTACGCGTTCGGTCTGCGCAATCCGTTTCGATTTTCGTTTGATACGAAAACGGGAAATCTCTGGCTGGCGGATGCAGGCCAAAATGACATTGAAGAAGTTGATGTTGTCAATAAGGGTGACAACCTCGGCTGGCCGGTGAAAGAGGGTTCGTTCCTGTTTGACATGAACGGCGGCGACCCCGGGTTTGTGTTCGCCGATTCACCGGGTGTGCCTGCGGATATGGTCGATCCGGTCGCGCAGTACGACCATGATGAAGGTGTCGTCGTGCTCGGTGGATTCGTCTATAGAGGTTCGCGCATTGAGCCGCTGCAGGGCAAGTATGTCTTTGGTGAGTTTCTCAGCAGGCTGTTCTTCCTGGATGGTGCAAGCGCAATGAACGAATTTCAGTTCGTCGATCCTGCGGGATTCCAGTTACTCGTACTCGGTTTCGGTGAGGATGCTGATGGCGAGCTGTACGTCATGGCCAACGCAACGGGCACGCCGTTCGAAAACACCGGCGTTGTCCTGCGCATTACAACCAAGCGTGGCGATCTTGACGCAAGCGGAACTGTTGATGTGTTTGATCTACTGGATTTGCTCGATGCCTGGGGCGATTGCCCGGCACCATGCCCGCCGACGTGCCCGGCAGACATTACCGATGCAGTCGGCGGCCAACCTGACTGTGCTGTGAACGTGTTCGACTTATTGGAATTGCTGGCCAACTGGGGGTAGACGGCTGGCGCGCAGACACGCGGGCGCTGGACTATGCTGCGGATGTGGAAGCAGCACTCAACCTCAACGATGCAGCAGCGATCATTGATCTGATGGAGCAGGCAGCGCAGCTGATGCGCGACGATCCGCATCGCCGTGGCTGCGCGCTGCACTTGCCTGCGGAGGGCCGGCTGTTGGCGACAGGCGATCTGCACGACAACACGATGCACCTGCAGAAGGTCATCGGTTTCGCGCAACTGGATGGCTCGCTGAACAACCATGTCATGCTGCACGAACTCATTCATGGCGATCAACTCATTAATGGGATGGATTTCAGCTACCGGATGCTGGCGCGTGTGGCGGAACTGGTTGTGCAATATCCCACGCAGGTTCATCCGCTGCTAGCCAATCACGAAATGTCGCAACTGACCGGCGCGGGCGTCAGCAAAGGCGCGGGGAACAGTGTCGAACTCTTCGAAGAAGCACTTGACTATGTCTTCGGCGACGATTGGGAAGGCGTAGCGGAGTCGATTCGAACGTTCTTCCGCGCGATGCCGCTCGCGCTGTTGAGTGATGATGGCGTGTGCTGCGCGCATTCACTGCCGAACGAACGCATGATGAATCGTTTTGAATCGGACGTGCTTGATCGCGAACTGGTTGAGGCGGACTACCACGGACCGTTCGGCAGCGCGTATCTCATGTGCTGGGGGCGGGCTTATACCGTGGCCCAGGCTGCTGAGCTTGCGGCCCAGTGGAGCGTAAAGATGTTCGTGCTGGGTCATCAACACGTGCCGGATGGTTTTGACATTGTCGGCCAGCAGATCATGGTGCTCAACAGCGATCATCAACGTGCAGCATGTCTGCCGATTGACCTGGCCAATGTGAGCAATGCGCACGAAGCTGCGCTGCTTGTACGGCCGTTGTCTGCAATGTCTGCAGCGTGAAACGAACGTGACAGAAGCAGCGCATCAGCACGGCGATCTGAAGACCAGCGTACTGCTGGCGATTGAAACATCGCAGCGGGCTGGCAGTGTGGCGCTGCGCACGGGCGATAGTGCAGTACATGTCGAACGGCTGCGCACACATGACAGGCATGAAGATGATCTGCTGGCTGCGATTGATCGATTGTGCAGGCGCTGCGATGTGTCGCCTGGCGATCTTGATGCGGTTGGCGTGTCGGTCGGTCCGGGCGGATTCACCGGTCTGCGGATTGCGGTGACCACTGTAAAGATGTTTGCGGAGACGCTGGGCGTGAAGATCGTCGCTGTGCCTTCTGCGCTTGTTGCGGCAGAATCGTTTTCGGGCAAAGGCCCGATCAGTGTTGCGTTGACCAGTAAACGCGGCTGGTTCTGGTGGACGGTTCTGCAGCGTGATGCTGATGGTTCCTGGGCGGTTGCTGGTACGCCCGGCTTGGCAGATGCTGACTCGGTTGATTGCGCCGGACTCACAGCTGTGCTCGCAGATGAATTTCTGCCCGAATCTATGAAAGAAGCCTGTGAAACCGGTTCAGTCCCGATCGAACCCCTGGATCTCACAGCTGAGGCGTGCCTGGCGGCGGCTGATCGGATGTTGCGGGCTGGTGCTGTGACAGACCCTCTGGCCCTCAATCCGCTTTATCCACGCCAGCCGGAGGCGGTTTCGCTATGGCAGCAGCGGCACGGAAACTCCAGCCAGTAGGCGTCATAACTACTTGTCGGTGCGGAACGTATGCTGGCTGTGCGGGCTGCGCAGGCAGCGGCGATCTTGACGCTGTCATGGAATGAAGTCAGCCCACAACCGGTCCGATTGGGAAATACGGCAAGCTGGGAAAGCTGTATGCACGTCGGCTGAGGGCTCTCAGCGGCAGTGCCACCAGCGGGGGAAAGCTCTTGGAGGGAGTCATGGGCAAGAACAATGGTCAAAAGTCGTGGGCAGAGAAGCAGGTGTTCACGACAGGCGAAGCAGCGGAAGTCTGCAAGGTCTCGCAGCAGACCATTATCCGCTGTTTTGACAGCGGCCGGCTGCAGGGCTTTCGCGTTCCGGGGTCACGCTTTCGGCGAATCCCGCGCAATGAACTGATCCGCTTCATGCGGGCCAATGAGATTCCCTCGGACGTCCTCGAAGCAAGCGACATCAAGCGCGTGCTTATCGTTGATGACGATCCGGAGATCATCGAATTGCTGCAGGATGCGATCGGCAAGGATGAACGATTCGAAGTCAAGACCGCAAGCACCGGGTACGACGCCGGGCTGCTGACCGAGTCCTTCAAGCCGCACATCGTGCTTCTGGATTACATGCTGCCGGACATCAACGGCAACGTGGTGTGTGAGCGGATCCGCGCAAATCATGCATTGGCCGATGCGCGCATCATCATTGTCTCGGGTGTGGTGAATCAGAACGAGATCGATGAACTCACCCGACGCGGCGCTGATGATTTCATCAAGAAGCCGTTCCGTATCGATCAACTCATCGAGCGCATGACGAACCTGCTCAACGTCTGAGCCGGCAACGCGGCGCATCATTCTTGACAGGGGATGCAGCGGTGTCCGGGCAGCTTTCGCATGACAGGTCGAGTATCAGTTCGGTCCACACTGCTGCGCCGCATCTGTATGCTGACTTGATTCTGCAACAGCTTGATGCGCTGCCGACGCTCAGTTCGATTGCTGTGCGCGTGCTCGAATTGACAAGCGATGATCGCTTCAAAGCGGATGAAGTCATTGAACTGATCGGAACGGACCCATCCTTGTCAGCAAAGGTGTTGAAGCTCTGTCGTTGTTCTGAACAGGGTAGATCAGCCAATGTGCGAACGGTGGACCGCGCGGTTCTGATGATGGGTTTCCAGGCAGTGCGAAACGCAGTGCTGTCGGTGCAGGTGTTTGACACGTTGGAACAAATTGGTTCCGCATCGCTACGCGATGAAGAGCCGCAATTGTTTGACCGTCGTGCGTTCTGGCAGCACAGTATTGCGGTGGCATGTGCAGCTGAAGCGCTCGCGGGCACGCCCGAGTTGGAACAACAAATCAACAAGAGCGAGGCATTTCTGGCCGGGCTGCTGCACGAACTCGGTCTGCTCGCGTTGCACGTTACGCTGCCGGCGCCGCTGGAACAGGCGTGCCGGTATGCGGAACTCAATGCGGTCGGTATGGATCATGCATGCAGGCGGATCATCGGCATCGACACCGTCACAGCAGGTAAACGTCTTGCGGAACATTGGCAGTTGCCACACGCTATTACGGATGTGATCTGGCTGCACGGCCAGCAGCCTGAGCTCTTGCCGAACCTGCCGCATCGAAAACTGATCGCAGTGGTTTCGCTTGCCGATTCGATGGTGCACTGCAGATATATCGCGCCTGTGGATCAGGGCAGACGGTGTGAATTCACCGAGCCGCTGCAGCAATGGCTTGGGCTCAGCAGCCCGCGGGTTGAGAAGATCATTCGCGCATTGCCCGCTGCTGTGAAGATGCGGGCGGATGCACTGGGGATGTCCGTCGAGCAGGATGCGCATGAATTGCTCAAAGCGCTCGCCAAGGCAAACGCAGCCCTTGGGCGCATTAACGATCATTTGCGATCCAGTGCTGATCTGGCAACCCAACAGGCAGCGACAATAGCTGCGATCAATACCTTCCACCGTACAGCAAGTCCCGGCGGCTCGATTCTTGCAGCATTGACCAACGTTGCGACTTCAGTCTGCGAACTGACCGGCGGCGAACACTCTGCGATTCTGTTCCAACCCAAACCCGGCAGGCAGTGGCATGTGCTGGCGTTTGCAAACGATGGGCAGAATCTCGCCAATGCAACAACAGCGCCGCCGCCGAACCATTGCGATCTGTCTGAATTTGATGCGCAATCGGACCTGCCGTTGACGGCGCTGAATCTGCGCGACTGGCTGCAGGCATCCATGCCCAATGTCCCGATAGCTCCGGATTGGCGATTGCTTCCGCTGCGATGCGGGTCAGCGGTACTGGCTGCGGTGCTGCACAGGCCGCCGGCCGAAGGCGCGTTGCGGACGCCGCAGCTTGAAGCGCTCAGCAGAACCTGGGCAGCAGCGGTCATGGCTGCTGTGCAACATGATGGCGCCAAGCGCCTCGGCGAAGAACTCGCGCAGGCCAATGCGATTCTCAGTGAGACGCAGGATGAACTGGCTCGCGCGCGGGCACTTGCCACGATTGGCGAAGTTGCAGCGGGAGCGGCCCACGAAATGAACAACCCGTTGACGGTGATCAGCGGCCGCTCGCAGTTGCTGGCAACACGACTGAATGATCCGTCGATGCGCGACATGGCTGAGCAGATCACCGAAGCTACGCATCGACTCAGCGACATGATTACAGGTCTTCGCCAGCTTGCGGAGCCGATGCGCCTCCGACGAACGTCCGCAAACCTCAGCCAGTTATTGGATGTAGCAATCGAGAACGCTGTCGAGCAATGCGGACAGAAACTGCCCGTGGTGCAGCAGCTTCCTTCACAGCAGGCAGTTGCGAACATTTTTGTGGACGGCGGCCAGTTTGCGGACGCACTTACCGAGTTGATCTGCAACGCATTGGAAGCAGAAGGTGCATCGCAGGTGACGGTGCGCGTTCAAATCGACCCCGCGAATGACCGATTGACTGTGCAGGTCGCTGATGATGGACGCGGTCTGACAGACCATGCTCTGGCCCACGCGTTTGATCCGTTTTTTAGCGCAAAGCCGGCCGGTCGACAACCGGGAATGGGCCTGGCGCGGGCCCGACGAATTGTGGAGGCGCACGGTGGTTCGATCACCATTCGAAACGCGTCCAAGGCAGGAGCACTTGTAACGATCCAACTGAGCCAATGGCGCAATCCAGGAAAGCAGCGTCATGTTGCTTGAGGCTCAACCGCAGCGTCGGAAATGCCGACGCTCGTGAGACAGGAACAGCAATTCGTCAGGGAAGAAAGAAAGCAACAGTATGAAACCGCTCGACCATGACACGATCAACGCTCCGCATGACGCCGGCGGACATGGCGGATCTGCACGCGTGCTGCTGGTTGGCGCAGATGCTGCTCTGCAGCAAAGAGTACTCGAAGCAATTCAACATCGGCCGTATCGCTGCCAATGTTGCGCGACGCTTGATGATGCTCGGCGAACACTCAGCCGAAAACGTTTCGAGATATTGATTCTCGAT
This sequence comes from Phycisphaerales bacterium, assembly GCA_029260575.1. Classification (GTDB taxonomy): domain Bacteria; phylum Planctomycetota; class Phycisphaerae; order Phycisphaerales; family SM1A02; genus JAJDDB01. The sequence goes on along the minus strand of JAJDDB010000016.1, from coordinate 253,102 downwards.
TGCGATTCCACCGTCGGCGACTGGCAACAGTTCCTGAGCAACACCCGCGAAACAGCTTCGCATGTCAAGACAATCGTGACAGCAGACAAGGCAACCCCGGCATTGACTGTGCAGGCCATGCGCTGCGGTGCGGTTGATCTTGTACACACAGCAGACGCACTGGACGAGCTTGCCAACCGCATGGATGTCGCTTTGCAGCACAGCCGTGAGGAACAAAGCAAACAAGCCAAGCTGATGCGCCTGAAGAAGGTCTGCCGAGAGCTGAACAGCGCTCGCAGGGAAGTCACCGAGCAAGTTGATTCGCTGTGTCAGGAACTAGTCACTGCATACGAAGACGTTGCAGAGCAGGTGAGCGAAGCGTCCATGGCAACGGAATTGCGCACGTTGCTTCGCCAGGAACTCGATATTGAAGAACTCCTGCGCACAACGCTGGAATACATGCTCACCAAGAGCGGGCCGACGAATGCAGCGGTCTTTCTGCCTGATGGCATGGGATATTACAACCTCGGCGCGTATGTGAATTATGACTGCCCGCGCGAATCGATCGCCATGCTGCTGGATCATCTGTGTTCAGCGATCTGCCCGCAGATGGAAGATGAGCGCGAGTTGGTCTACTTCGAAGATGCGGAAGAATTCTCGCAATGGATCGACATGGAGCCGGGCATTCTGGACCAGTCGCAGGTGATTGCGTTCTCGTGTCACCGAGAAGATGAGTGCCTTGCGGTGTGTGTGTTGTTCCGATCTCAAGACACACCGTTCGAAGACGAATTGGCGGGCGTGTTGCACCTAATGCGAACGATTTTCGCAGAGCAGCTCGGCCGGGTCATCAAGATCCACAACCGTCTGGAACCGGAATGGCCAAGCGAAGCGTTTGACGACGAACTGGATGTCGATGACTTCGGGTTCGGCTACGGGGACAGTGGGGGCATTGCTGCGTAACGACGCCAGTTCGATTGTGTGCCACGTGCGATTGTGTCGATATTGCTCAGCTACTGCGAGCGGATTTCTTCGATACGCGCCAGGATTGCTTTTGCGCCCGGCAGACCACCCGGATACAGCCTGCAACCAAGAGACGGTTGCGTCGGAGTCGGCATTCCGAACAGGTCTGTGCCGTTGATCAATATTGTCGGAGCCGGATAGCCGCGGCGCGGATCATCCGATACGAGTTGCTCCTGGTCAATTTCAGAAAGCTCCCATGCGCCTTCGAATTGACTGAGCGCATCGACGAGCGCTCTGCGTAATTGCGGCGTATTGGGACAATCCGGAAACCCAAGGAATTCGATCTGCACAGCATTTGCTTCGACATCGGACATTGTTCGAATCTGGTTTGTTGCGTCAGCACCACGTTCTGTCGATGTTTGGCAACCTGTTGTGATCGCAAGTGCAATCATCGAAATGAGGAATACGCCCGGGCGAGCCATGCACGACTCCTGGGTTGCGGTGTATGCGAACGAACAAACTGCGCAACCACGCTGCCTCACAGGATATTTCGCAAACTGCTGGTTTCTTGCGACTCAAACAGAGCATACGCGCGGGTGCAATCCATTGATTTACACTTCCACGGGTTCACGTGATTTTCGCTGCGGATAGCGCGGTCGGTTTGTACGTTCCAGCAGATACGAATAATCGCCGGGCATGATGTGGACGTTTTCATCACCGACGACTTGGCGCAGCCGGGACAACAGATCACCGGTCGCAACAGCTTTCAGTGGGCGGCTCTTGAGCGTGACAGCGTGACCGTTATTCAGAATGCGCAGCAGCACTCCCGCCGTCCTGCCGGATTCGCCGCTGGGGTTTGCCGACGCCTGTGTGAGAATGCCGCGCACCATCTGCATCTGCCCCCGGGCCGGTCCGTGCGTGTCTTCATCGTCCATAAAGTCAATCTGAATATCGCCTGCAAGATGCGCTGCAGCATCCGGAAGCGGGAAGGCGGCGCTGATAATGATCTGCGGGTCCGAGCGCGTCAGATCAACACGCCCCACGAGCAGCACGATGGCATCGCGCGTCAGGTGTTGGCCGAACCTGCCGAAATCATCCGGGAACATGACGCCGGCTATCGTGCCGTGCCGATCCTGTATGCGCAGGATCGCCATGCGCTGGCCTTCGCTTGTGCCGCGCTTGGAGAATACGAACCGCACTTCGGTCAACATACCGCCGATGACGACCGGCGCGTCCTGCGCCATGGAAGGCAAACTGGTCGTCTTGGTATTGCAGTATTGCGCGAGATCATCAGCAAACTGATCAAGCGGGTGGCCGGTGATGTGAAAGCCCAGCACGTCTTTCTCGTGGCCGAGCATTATCAATTCATCCCACGGCGGAATCGCAGGCAGCGGCCGTTCGAGTTGGTCCGAGGTATCCGTCGTTGATGCAGTAGCGTCATCGTCGCCGCCCATCGCAGCAAAGATATTCAATTGCCCGGACTGTCTATCTGAAGCAAGTGTTTGCCCAGCAGCAATAGCATCATCCAGCGACGCAAGAATTGCTGCACGCAACTGCGCACTGTGAACGGAATCGAAAGCGCCGGCTTTGATCAGTGATTCAATCGTCGCCCGATTGACAGTTCGGGAACTCAATCGTTCGCAGAAATCAAAGATCGAATGAAACGGCCCACGGTCATTGCGTTCTTTGATGACCGCACTGATTGCGGATTTGCCGGCATTTCGAATTGCGCCCAAGCCGAACCGTATGTGTCCTGTGCATGCAGTGCGCGGTTCGTCATCATCAAACGTAACCGAGAAATCCGCTTCGGAGCGATTGACATCCGGTGGGCGCACTTCCAAACCAATATGCGGCGTCGCTTCGCAGTTATCAGGAAACGGCGTGCGCTTGCAGTCTTCGAGGTACGGCACCCAGTCTTCAATCTTGCGAGCGCTGCTCTCAAACGTCATGACCGCAGCCATATACTGATTCGGGTAATACGTCTTCAGATACGCAGTGTGGTACGCAATGATTGCGTAACCCGTGGAGTGGCTTTTGTTGAAGCCGTAACCTGCAAATTTCAGAATGTGATCAAAGAGCTGATTGGCCTGCTGCTTGGTGAGACCGCGATGCTGGGCGCCGTCGAGAAACTTCGGTCGTTCCGCATCAATGACATCGTGCTTCTTTTTGCTGATCGCTTTGATCAGCGTGTATGCGCTGCGCAGTGGAATGTCGCCAAGCGCATGCACGATCTGCATCACCTGTTCCTGATACACCATAATGCCGTACGTTTCCGCGGTGTATTCATCGACGATGGCGTGCAGCTTCGGCACCGGCTCCCTGCCGTGCTTGCGTTTGCAATACTCGGGAATCAGATCCATCGGCCCGGGACGGAACAGAGCATTGGCAGCAATCAGATCTTCCAGCCGGTCCGGCAGCATGTCGCGGAGCAATTTGCGCATCCCGCCCGATTCAAACTGAAAGACGCCTGCTGTGTCTGCGCGCCGGAACAGATCAAGCACGCGCTGATCGGTGAATTCGATGCGTTCCAGATCCAATGGATGCGGCCCGCCATCGTTGGGCGTTCGGCCGACAGCATTCCAGATTGCGTCTTCGGGCAATGTCTGGTGAATGAGTCCGATCGCGCGTTCCATTGTCGAAAGCGTGCGCAAGCCGAGGAAGTCCATCTTGAGCAGGCCGACGCGTTCACAGGTCGGGCCGTCCCATTGCGTGATGATGTCATCGCCACCGGTCGCTTTGCACAGCGGAACGATGTTATCCAGCGGTTCGGTCGCAATGACGACGCCTGCTGCGTGTACGCCTGCATGTCGTGCGTGGTGTTCCAGCGCGCGTGCAGTGTCGATGACCGCACGTGATTGCGGATTGCCATCGTATTCGTTCTTGAAGTCCGGCTCTTTCTCCAACGCGCTGTCGATCGTGATGTTCAGTTCTTGCGGAACAAGATTCGCCAGGCGCTGGCCTTCGGCGGGAAGCAAACCGTTGACGCGAGCGACGTCTTTGATTGCCGCCCGAGCCTTTAGTCGGCCGAACGTGATGATCTGCGCGACGTGGCCGTACTTCTGTCGAACGTATTCGAGCACTTTAGCTCTGCCGTCCTGACAGATATCAATATCGATATCGGGGTATTCGCTTCGATCGGGATCGGTGAAACGCTCGAACAGCAGACCGTAGCGCACTGGACACGCATTGGACAGGCCGAGCACATATCCGACCATCGTGCCCACGCCGGAGCCGCGCGCGCCTGCAGGGATTCCCTGCTGGCGGGCCCAGTTCACGAAATCCCACACGATCAGGAAGTATGCGCTGATGTTCTTGTCAGCAAGAATGCCGAGTTCTCGTTCGAGGCGAGCGATGATTTGCGGGTCTTTCGCGCCCGACTGGCCGTACCGCCAGGTCAGACCGAGCGTGCATAGATCTTTCAGAGCTGCATCACACTGGTAGCTGAGATCATCTTTGGAGATATCCGGTTCCGCATGGGTATCAAACGGCTCAACACGGAAGCGTTCGCACTGTTTTTTGAACCATTCTGTTGAACCGACAGCCGAGTTGGCATCATCCGGCGATTCGTCGTGGCGGACAATCTTCACCACCGGGGCGTGGCTTGCGCTGAAATCCAATTCGACGTTGCAGCGCTCCGCAATACGGACAGCGTTTTCAATTGCTTCGGGCACATCCGCAAAGAGCTCCGCCATCTGCTGCGGGCTCTTGACGTACAACTCTGTGGGGTAGCGCAGCCGATTGGGTTCGTTCTTGGTCTTGCCCATCGAGATGCAGCAAAGCGAATCATGCGTGTCATGGTCCGCAGCGGTGAGAAAGTGCGCATCGTTGTCGCAGACCAACGGCAGATCGAGTTGTTTCGCCAGGCGCATCAGGTGCGGGTTGATGCGGTCCTGTTCCGAAACGCCGTTGCGCTGCAGTTCGACGAAGAAACGCGACTCACCATTCTCGTTCGTGCCGAATGCTTGTGCGTGCCATTGGGCTTCTTCGACCGCGGCGTCAAAATGCGCTTCGTTGTTGGTTTGTGCATAGAGCAGCAGATAATGGGCCAGTGAGGAACCAAGGTGGCCGTTGATAGCGATGAGTCCGTCGCTCCAACGTTGCAGCGTTTGCTTGTCCATCCGCGGTTTGCGATAGAAGCCGTTGATAAACGAGTCGCTGGAAAGCTTGATGAGGTTGCTCCAGCCGGTTTTGTTTTCAGCGAGCAGCACGAGGTGAAAGCCGCCATCAGCAACGCCGGTGCGTGCTTTGAGCGTGCGCTCTTGCGGGGCGACGTACGCTTCGATGCCGAGGATCGGCTTGACGCCGGCGGCGCGGGCCTTGCTGTAGAACTCGATTGCGCCGAAGAGGTTGCCGTGGTCGGTGACAGCAATGCTGTCCATGCCCAGTTCTTTCGCACGGTTCAGCAGCGGCGTGATCTTGTTGCCGCCATCCAGCAGCGAATATTCGGTATGGAGATGCAGGTGGGCAAAGCGGGCTGACGCTGCGGAATCGCTGGAAGTCTTTGCGTTGTCAGTGTTTGTGTCTGGCATCCGGGGCGGCTTCGTCATCCTGACGGACCTTGCGAAAGAGTGAAGTCATGGAATTCATCACGCGAATTACACATGGTACGGCTGGCAGCAGCGCGTTGCCACGACTGCGCGATGGCGGTGGATCGACCGTGAAAGAGTTGACGCTGCAAACGCAATGATGTTGCGGACTAGAATTGAATTGTTATGAGCGAACCATTCCAACATTACAGCAGGCATGCAGCAGCGGGCACTGCCCGTGTCATGGAAACGTGGCAGGTTGTCTCGCGTCAACCCTCGTGGGTGCTGAGGGCAGCTTTGATTACGTTCCTGCTCGTGTTTGCGGTTCCGATTGTACTGCTCGTACTGGTTGCGGGGATCGCTGCCGCTGCGGTCTTTCTCGTCGTCGCGGGGTTTTACCGGGTGTTCGAAAGGCTCAGAAGTGTTGTGCGCGGCGATGGGCGCAAGAATGTGCGGGTGATTCAGCGCAGGCAGTGATGCTGGTTCGGACTGCGGGCAAGCGACCGGCCAAACATGTGGTTTCGAAAACGCCGTTATTCTTCGAGCAGGTCACTCGGAAACAGTGCGATGCGCACTTCGTCGTCATCCTTAATTACCAGCAGACCGATGACCCTGCCGTCGCTTCGGGCGATGACACTCGCGCCATGCCAACGCTGATCAACTGAAACCGCAGGATCGACGGCCCACAGGTCCGGCCCATCTGCCACGAAGCGGGCCGCAGCGAGCGGCATCGGTGACGATGCAGTATCTGCAAGAACCAACACATCCTCCGGCGTCTCGGGGCGGCGCAATTGTGACAGCGGTACTTGCCCGAGGTTGGTGATTCGGTTGCCTCTTGCAAGGTGACTTCCCACGGCGCGCGGTGTTGGCGGGGCTGGCTGCTGAGCGCCGGCTGCTTCAATGAAGATGGTTCCTTCATCTGCCTTGTCCGGCGGAGTAAAGAGATTGCGCGGACCGATCAGACCGGCTGCGGTGTTCAGCCCCCACCCCTGACGGGATTTCGTCGTTGTTGTGAGTGGGACGATGCCGCCCTGCTTCCAGATCAGCCGCATACGCACGGTCTGCGGCGGCGTCGAACCTTGCGGCAGGTCGCTGCGGCCAATGGCCACTTGTGGTTCCCAATCAAGCCAGTCATCGTCAGGTGCGGCTTCGAGTTCAAAGCGATGGCCGGTGGTCACCACGCGCCCGCCATCAGGTGGGGTTGCCAGCGCAACTCCGCCCAGTAAAACGGTTTCCAGCGACTCGGCTTCGAGATCAAGCCCGCCGATACCAACCTTTGCCTTGATTCCTGAGACCGCCCAGAAGTGGGTTTGTTTACGGATCAACTGCACAAACGGCGACTTGATATGCACGCGCGCTTCCACCGCGCCGGCATCACTGGTCAGGCCGACAGACAACACCGTGCCGATTTCGACCTTGCGATACAGCACGGGAGCGCCGCGGCGAAGGCCCATGCGCGACGGCGCGTGCAGCGTGATTTCAAGATCATTCGGGTCGGGCCACTGCACGATGGGCGGATCAGCAAGGCCGACGAAGCTTCTGCGTGAATCGCCCGAACCCGGCAAGGCGGTGATATATCGCGCACCGACGATGGTGTCGAGGCCTTCAACCTCGCCGATGTCCAGGCGCGGGCGCACGATCCAGAAGCGTGAGCCGGTGCGCGCGAGTGTCTCCGCATGCGAGTGCAATGTGATCTCCGCAACGATGGCAACGCCGTCGTGCGCGAGTTGCAGCGAACGAACTTCGCCGACAACGATACCGCGGTAGCGCACCGCAGCGCCTGGTGCGAGGCCGTAGCCGTCGCCAAACTGCACGGTGATGATGACGCCGCGCTGCGCCCAGGCGCTGTAGATCAGCCAGCCGGCCAACAGGATCGCAAGTACGGGAACAAGCCACGCAAACGACCAGCGTCGCTGCGGCTTGAGCGTTGCAGTGGGAAGCTGATCCGTCATGATTGGGGCTCGCGTACGTTTTTCGGCGGCCGAATCGGAGTAATGCCGTAACGTCGACGGCCGGACAACAAGGCTGTGCGGATGGTGCGCGTTGCGCTCATCGGCACGAAGCTCAGCGTATCGGTGTGTATGCGTTGCGGCGTTTTCATTTCATTTGTCAGCGGCACGCCACAGCGCGTGTGGTTCAAAGCACGCGCTTGCGGTGAGTGAAAGCAGTACGGTTATTGCGAATGCGACGGCAGCAGGGCCGGCGGTGACATCGACAAGATCGCCGAGTTTGATCGCAGCGACAAGTATGGCAACGAGCAGCACGTCAAGCATGCCCCATCGGCCGGTCCATTCAACCAGTCGATAGGTCCAGGCTTTGTGGTGGTGCGCAAGATTGAATCCGCCGGCTGCAAGCGTCAGCAAGCCGAGCAGTTTGGCAAGCGGAAAGACGACCGAACACAGCAGCACGATCGCCCCGATGAACCAGTTGCCCCGTGCGAAGAGCGTGCCGATGCCGGTGAGAATGCTGGATTGCTCTGCATATCCGAACCGTTCGATGCGGATCATCGGCAGCGTCATGGCAAGCGGATACAGCATCAATGCTGCGGTTGCGATCGCAGCGGTGCGGCTGTTGGAACGGAGCAGGCGTTTCTCGGTAATCAGGCCGGTGTCACATCGGCAGCAGCACGCGCGCATGCGCTGCGGAATCTCGGGCAGGATCTGCGCCTGCCCACAGGTCGGGCAGGTGCGAAGTCGATCTGCATTGATCGCGGTTTCCATCTGCCATCATTATTGGCAATCGAGAGCAAATGTGTTTGTTTACGTCAGATGACGTTGGCGGCGGAAGCCGCCTGTCCGCTGCTGAGGCTTAGAAATTCGTTTCGTCATCGACGAATTTCGGCGCTTCATCGGACTGGGACTCGAGCATATCGCCGATGAGTTCGAGGCGATTTGCGACGACTTCCATGGACTCTGGCCGCTCAGACGGATCGAGCTTGACGCAGTGCATGATCTGTTTGCTGAGCAGTTGGTGAATCTTCGGATTCTTTTCAGCAGGCGGCACGGGTGGCGCGACCATATCCGCATCAAGCGCACCTGAATACAAGCTGTTGGTGTCGTCCTTCGGCGGCATGGCGGTCGGAATGACTTCGCGCAGCAGCACCCAATACATCGTTGCGCCGAAGTTGTAGATATCGGTTGCGGGAGTAATGGCTTGGCGATGTGCCTGCTCTGGAGCCATGTAACCGGGTGTGCCCTGAATGCGTTTCTTCACAGTTCCGATGCGGCATGCCTGCCCGAGGTCGATAACTTTTACGGTGTCGTCTTCAGTAATGAGCACATTGCTGGGTTTCATATCCGCATGCACGAAACCCCTGCCATGCATGTGCGACATGGCCTTGGCAATCTGCTGGAAGATGCGCACAGCATGGATCTGCGAGGCCGGCAGGCGCTGATCCAGGGGTGTGCCGTCGACAAGCTCCAGAATCAGGTTGATGGCACATACCTTGAACATCTTGCGGTCTTTGATGACGCGCTGGACACCCCGAAGGTTTGGGTGATCGAGCTTCGACCCGACGTCGTATTCCACCTGCACCTGATCGATGAAGCGCTGATCGCGGTCTGTGTGCTTCTCGACCAGCTTCAATGCCCAGACCTGCTTGGTCTTCGGGTCCTGCACCGCAAACAACTGTGATGCAGCGCCCTCGCCAACCTGTGCGAGGATACGATAGCCGGCAAGTTGGGTGGGTAGCGACGACATGGTGAAAGCAGACAACCCGGAACCAGTCGATCCGAACGTGGACCGAATTCAAGGCGGAGATATGAGAGTACGCCCCCCTGCTGATCGAATCAGGACCAATCGACCACGTGGATGCCCGAGGGCACAGCCCTCATGCATCAGGAATTTGCCCTCAGAACCTGAGGGGTGCGCACGACGACCCGTAGCGTACCCCTAGGCCGTTTGGCAATCAACGCGTGGGTGGATTCAGAAGCTGTTCACGGAACTGGGCTGCGGGGAATCGCCGGCCGGGACTGCTGGTCGCGCCGGCAGCGACTTCACGGTGCAAATGCACGGATGACGCTGGAATCTCGAACTGCTGCTGAAGCGATCGGACCAGCAAAATGAGCTGCTGAAGCTGGCTGTCGGTGAATCCTCTGCGATCGCCGTTGCCGATCAGGCAGATGCCGATGGACCGCTGATTGTGGACGATTCCGGCATCGCCCATTGTGTGTGCACCGGGCAATTGCTCATTCCAGCGATAACCGACGTGGATGACGCCATCGCCGAGGCCGTTGCCGTTGCCGAGCAGGAAGTGATATCCGAGCCCCTGGAATCCATAGCTTTGGTGAAGACGGTGTACATAATCAGCATCCCCTGCCGGCTCGCCGAGATGATGGATCACGATTCCGGTCCAGCGTTGCTGGTCGAGAGGAGCTTTGATGTCGTAGATCGGGTTCAGATGCTGCGATGCGTCCTCGCCAAAGGTCGTGACAGACGCAGCGAGAAATCCGCCGGGCGTGGAATTACGGCTCAGCGCAAGAAGGCCGACGACCAGTGTCATCGAGGCGACGAAGCTGATCCATACGATCTGCGTACGCCGGCTCAGCCGGGTCATCGGTGTTCGGGATTGTCGAGTTCCGTTCGACGCCACATTGTGCTCAGGAGAAGACTAAACGTGGTATCGGATGCAACGTGTCAAAAACATTCACCTTCGGCAGTTTTTCCACCGCGGGAGAAATTGCCCGTGGTATCGGACGTTCAGTTGTTCCGTGAATTCGTATGCCGCAAACACCTGGATTAATAGTCGCGACCCAGGCGGGCGCGGAGCGCGGGTTGCGGATTGCCGAAGACATCCGGCTCTTCCAGCGGCGTATATCGGCCACGCATGTGGTTGTAGGAATCGAACTGCGTGCGCGGTGAATTCTTGGGGAAGAGCCCGCGCTGACAGCCGAGCGGCGCGAGCAACAGGCCGGCGACCGCAAGAACAACCAGTGCTTTGATTCGACGTCTGGGCATCAGAGCAGTGAGTATATCGGCAGCAAGTCGGTCCGGCCGGTGATTATTGCTCTCGCTGGCCACGCCTTGTTGTGCTAGAACAGACACCCGGATGGGTCATCAAACAGGCTTGAGCAGGTTTGCGAGGTATGCCGGTGAACACGGGCAAGAGTCGAACAGCAATTGCAAGCCCACTGCTGCTGGTGCCTGTGGCCGGGCCGCCGCTCAAGCCGATCACGGTCAAAACCAATGAACTGACGGTCCTGGGCCGGAGCCGCGAGGCAACCGTGGTCCTGGCTGATCCGACGGTCTCCCGGCGGCATGCGTCGATAGCGCTTGCCGGCGGTCGGTGGTTGCTGACGGATTTGAACTCCCGGCATGGCGTTCTGGTCAACGGCACCGCAATAGAAGCCGGCGTGCAGGTTCTGATTGATGAAGGCGATCTGATCCATGTCGGGCCCTGGACGCTGCGCGTCGGGGTCAGCTCAACCGCAGCGTCGTTTGTAAACACCACCGATGACTACTCGGAAGGCGAAGACCGCAGGGTGCAGAAGGTCGCCAGGCATGAGCTTGAGAATATGGCTCAGCATCGGCTGCAAGTCCTTCTGGATTGTGCTGAACAGATCAACAGCGCGACCGATGAAGACGCGTTGGCTGAGGAATCGCTCAGATCCGCGTTATCAGGTACCGGATATCAACGGGCTGCAATGCTCAAGCCCACCGGCACAGAAAGTGAACTGATTGTCGTCGGCTATCACGATGATCGCGGCAGTGATGTCTCAAACGCATCGTTCAGCAGGTCGCTTGTGCATGCAGCGGCGTCGGGCGAACTCGTGCGCATGACTGGCGAAGCGATGGTGACCGGCCAAAGCATTGTGGATCTGCACATCACCCAAGCGTTGTGTGCACCGATCATGATCGGCGGCACGGTTGTGTCGTATCTCTATCTGGATGTTCGTGATCGATCCGCGCCGATCGAAGAAGACGCTGCAGCGTTCTGTCAGGCAATCGCGCGTTTGTGCGGTTTGGCGCTGTCCAATATCAAGCACATTGCGTTGCAGAGCCGCCAACAGAGGATCGAGGGTGAACTTGCAGCAGCCCGGCAGGCCCAGCAACTCATTATGCCGGCTGAGCAGGGAACCAGTGGGAGTATCCGTTACGCCTTGCGAACCCACCCCGGCAGTTTCGTCGCAGGCGATCTGTTTGATATTCAGGAACTCGGCGACGGTCGAACCGCGGTGTGCATCGGTGATGTGGCTGGCGAAGGCGCCGGCGCTGCGGTGCTCATGGCAGCAGCCCAGTCGCACTTGCACTCAGCCCTGCGCAAACACCGGGACCTTGCTGAAGCGATCATCGAAGTCAATCGGTATGTTTCAGCACGCTCAGCTGCCAATCGCTTTATCACCATGTGGGTCGGTGTATTCGAATCCGAAACCGGCGTGTTGCAATATGTCGATGCAGGGCACGGCCACTGGATTCATAAGCCGGCCAACGGCAGCGCGATGTTTGTTGAACATACGGGCGGTTTGCTCGTTGGAATCGATTCCGAATTCGAATACGAAATCGAAACACTGAACGTGAGCAAAGGCGATCGACTGGTGCTGTACAGCGACGGTGTCATCGAACAGCAGTCGCCGGAAGGTGAGTTCTTCGGCAATGATCGTTTGCTCGACATCGTCAACGCGAGTGGCGATGAGGTTCAAGATGTCGAGTCCGCGCTGGCAGCCGTCAAAGCATTTGCCGGCGGACAGGCTCTGGCGGATGACACAACGGTGGCATCGGTGCTGTATCAACCGTGAGTCGGTGACGTCGCTGCGTGATCGGATTCGAGCAATGACGGCTTGAGTTCAGCGGAAGTAATGTCACGTGATTCGATCTCGATGATCGGCGGTGCGTCGACTTCATCTTCATTTGTCGCGCGCAGTTCCTTGAGCTTGCGCGCCGCAGGCAGCACCATGCGTTCAAGCGAACCGACGGCATCGTTGAAGGAACCGACGCTTTTATCGAGATTTTTCCCGACTTTTTCGAGATGTCGAACGAATGTTGAAAGGCGATCGTACAGTGCGCGACCCTGCTCAGCGATTTCGCGGGCGTTGTCCGCCAGCGCCTGTTGCTGCCAACCGTATGCAACCGCACGAAGCAGCGCGATTAGGAGCGTCGGCGTCGCAATGAGCACGTGTTGTTTCATTGCGTTCGTGTGCAGATCCGGGCTGCGGTCAAGCGCGGCGGTCAGCGCTGATTCCAAAGGCATAAACAGAATCACAAGTTGCGGTGTCTTCTCGAATTGATCCCAATACGCCTTTTGCGACAACTGTCGAACATGCGTTTCGATGTGTCGAACGTGCTGCTGCATGCTGTAGTCGTGATCGGCGTCGGGTTCTATGGCGTTGAGATATCCTTCGAGCGCGACTTTGGAATCGACAATGATCTGGCCGCCGCCGGGCAGGCGCACGATCATGTCCGGCCGCAGGCGGCTGTCACTGTCATCTGCGGTGCGCTGCTCGAAGAAGTCGCAATAGTTTGTCATTCCCGCCAATTCGACAGCATTGCGCAGTTGCAGTTCACCCCACCTGCCGCGGTGATGCGACTTTCGCAACGCGTTGACGAGCCGGCCGGTTTCCCGGCCGAGTTTCTCATGCGCCTGTGCGATGAGTTCAAGATGCTTCTGCAGGCCGGTCTTGTCAGCTTCGCGTTGTTTTTCGATCTCGGTGAGTTTCACGTTCTGCTTGTCGAGCAATTCGCGGATCGGTTTGACGATGGAATCGATTGCCTGCTGCTTCTTGTCGAGATCGCCTTTGGATGAATTCAGCAGTGTTTCGAATTGCTGCCGGGCTATCTTGAGAAACTCATCTGAATTGTGCTTGAGCGCCTGCGCGCCCATTGCCTGGAATGATTCTTTGAGGCGCATCTCAGCGGTTTCAAAGGCTTTGAGTTTTTCTTCCTGTCCTGCGAGTTTCTGCAGAGCGGTCTCGCGTTGTGTGCTGATGGCATCGAGCTGCGCGCGAAGTTGTTCAAACTCTGTGCTGCGTTGCTGAAGCTGTTGATCAAGCATCTGCGTACGCATGCGCTGCGTGTCGAGATCGCTTTGCAGTTGCGAGCGCTTGCTGATAAACAGCGCCGCAGCGGCTGCGCTGCCGAGCAGAATGCCGATGATCGCGCCGATCGCAAGGCTCAGGAAATCCATGTGGGCATGATAGCTTGTATATCAATGCGAACACACAAAGGAAAAACCCCGAAAAAACCTTTACGGGGCTTATGTCATGTGCGATTCGAATTCGCATGATCGCGTTTACTCATCAAACGGCTGCTGTGCTGCGAGGTGTTCATCCCAGCGCGTGTCCAGCGAGTGCGGCACCGAAACCAGATCCAGCAGTTTGCCCGCCATGAAATCGACAAGGTCGCCAATCGTTTTCGGCTGTAGATAAAATCCGGGCGATGCGGGCGCGATGATGGCTCCCGCATCACTGAGCCGCTGCATGTTCAACAGATCAATATGACCGGCTGGAGATTCGCGGTAGGCAAGCACCAGTCGCCTGCGCTCCTTGAGCGTGACTGCTGCGGCGCGTTGCAGAAGATTGTGGGAAATACCCGATGCCACCGCGCCGAGCGTATTGCTCGAACACGGAACGACAATCATGGCGTTGTGCTGAAACGAACCGGAAGCAATCGCAGCACCGATATCCGCATCGTTGTGAATGCTCAATAGGTGGCCGCGCCCGCCGGTCAATTCTTCTGCGTCGATGCGGGTGATGTTCAGTTCATCAGCCAGCAGCCGCCTGCCATATTTGGTGACGGTCAGGTGGATCTCGACATCGGCCTCTGCGAGCAGCTCCAGCACGCGCGTGGCGTAGAGCGCGCCGCTGGCGCCACTGATGCCGACGATGATCCGTTTGCGGTTCACTGCTTCGAGCCTCCAGCCGGGTGTGTGACCGACCATACGAGCGGTTTCTGGACAACCGAACAATAGCCGCCGCAGCGAACCGCAGGCAGCATTCTGTGGATAGACTCTGTCAGCGGTCGATGCACGTACGTCGATCGCTGATGCATTGGAGGGATTCAACAATGGGCAAACGATTCATCATTACCTCACTGTTGCTCGCTGGTGGCCTCGCAGTCGCAGCGGGGTGCGCCCCCTGGGCGACGTACCCGCCTATTGAGCACACGGCAAAGCTCGTGAATCCCACCTTTGAGCCGATGCCGACGCTCATGGCCAGGGCCTTGCTGTATGTACACGATGAACATGCTGCGATGCCGGAGCTGGTCTACAACCTGCCCGCAGGCATGCCGATGCGAACCTATGAGTTGGTGCAGAAAAAGCTCAACGGCGGTCGGCCGATGCATTACGGGGACAGTCGCGGGTATCACGTGACCGCAATCCGATCGCGCGGGCCCGAAGCGGAAGTCGATGTCATCGTCCCCCGTTCTGACGGCTTGCATGAACTGGAAACAGTGCGATTCAAGCAGAAATTCGGCAAGGGGTACGAGGTTGCGAGCAGCCGGCAGTGGCGCTTGCGTGTCGAGCCGCCGACACCGAACTATCAGCCGCCGATCGATGAGACTGAATTCGTCGGGGCGACCGATGAGACGTTTCAGCCGGAATAGACCAGAAGCGAACTTCCGCAGCATGATCTCGGGCTATCGCACCGCACCGCTACAATCGCGGTGTTGTGACTGCATACACATCAGCTTTGGATGATCAATATGCCGGACGGCGCATCTGCGTCACCGGTGGAGCTGGTTTCATTGGTTCGCATCTTGTTGATGCGCTGGTTGCGCGCGGCGCGAGCGTTGTCGTTCTTGATGATCTGTCCAGCGGATTGCGAGAGAACCTCGCCGGCGCGAACGATCGTATTGAATTTGTTGAAGGTTCTATAGCTGATGTCGATGCGGTGCAGCGCGCAGTGGCCGGCGTGGAAATAGTGTTTCACCAGGCGGCGCTGACGAGTGTGCCCAGAAGTGTGGAACATCCCAGACAGTCCGTACATGTGAACACCGCCGGAGCGATGAAGGTGCTCAGCGCTGCGCACTCCGCAGGTGTACAGCGCGTAGTGCTCGCTTCATCGAGCAGTGTGTATGGCGATCAGGAAGGCGAAGCCAAAGTGGAAACAATGTTTCCGCAACCGCGTTCGCCGTACGCTGCAGCGAAACTTGCAGCAGAGCACTGCGCGCGTGCGATGTCGCTTTGCTGCGGGCTGTCAACGGTTTGTTTGCGGTATTTCAACATCTTCGGCCCGAGACAGCGCCCGGATTCACAGTACGCAGCAGTCATCCCGCGGTTTATCGAGGCAATGCGCAGCGGCAGTAAGCCGGTGATCTTCGGCGACGGCTCGCAGACGCGCGATTTCACATTCGTCGCAAATGTCGTGCAGGCAAACTTGCGTGCCGGCGTCAGCACACGAAAACTTCGCGGCGAAGCTGTGAACATTGCCTGCGGCGGACAGACAGCACTGCTCGATCTGACGCAGCGCATTGCTGATCTGCTCGACGTGGAGTATGAATTTGAACGAGCGCCAGCCCGTAAAGGTGAAGTGCTACACAGCAGAGCAGACATCACGTTGGCAAGTAAATTGCTCGACTACACACCGACAATTTCGTTTGCGGAAGGGTTACAGCGCACCGTTCAGCGCAGAAGCGCAGTTGACGAATCAATCAGCGAGTCGTTCTGAAAACTCTGTTACCCGTCAAAAACTCGGGCGACAACAAGCGTTTGATCATCGCTGGGACGGATGCCTGCTTCGTGTTCTTTGAGTGCATTGCCGACGGAGCCGACAACGCATGTCGGTTCACCTGTGCAGGTGATGAGCGCGCGCTCGATGCCTTCGATGCCGAACATCACGCCATCGGAATCCATCGCTTCGGTGATGCCATCGGTGTAAAGCACCAACGACTGGCCGGGTTCGATGATGACAGCCGCGTCTTCGTACTCAATGTCATTCATAACACCCAGCGGAATTCCGCCGACAGCTTCGAGGCGGCGCACAGATCCGCCGGGGCCGGCATTCTTGATCAGCGGCGGGTTGTGACCGGCCCGTGCGTATACCAATTGTCGAGTTGTCGGGTGATAGATCGCCATGAACGCAGTAACGAATGTTCCTTCGATGCGCTTGGCGCACAATTGTTCATTTGCATGTTGCAGAACCTGCCCCGGTGAATCGGCCACGTAGGGATAGGCATGCAGGATTGCGTGCAACATTGCCATCACAACCGCAGCGGCAGGTCCGTGGCCGGATGCATCAGCAATTAAAAGACACCACGGCGCATCGGGATCGGGGCGACCATCGGCCAGTCGGCCAAGTGGAAGAAAGTCGTAATAGTCGCCACCTGCTGAATCAAACGTTTCATAGCTTGCAGCGATGGAGAGATCTGTAATCTCCGGCATAGTTTCCGGGAGTAATGCGCGTTGAATATCTGCAATGCGATGCATCTCCCGGCGAATCGTGTCATGCGCCTTTGCGATTTCTTCAGCCGCAAGGACATTGCGTACGGTCGAGCCGACAAGGTTGTTGCGCAGAATTGCATCTTCGAGTTGTTCAACGGTATAGCCCTCCGCATTACGGCGGAGTGAAATGGACCAGTTCAGCGGTTCGCCGTTGTCGAACAGTGGCACCGCAATGAGCGAGCCGAACTCTTCAAGAGCGTTGCCAAGCACCTGGTCATTCTTGATATTCAGGTGATGAATCAATTCGGGATATGCCTGGCGAATAATCTCGCCGATGAATCCACCGCTGTGTACGGGAATCTCATTGCGGTCGTGCCAGGGATCTGTTGAGTCGATTTTGTCAGGGGTGCCCCCGAGCAGTTGACGGGTGATTCGATAGTGGCCCGGCGGCAGATCGCGGGTGGAGATGGAAATGAACCCGTCGTTCCGCTGCAGTTTATTCAGGCCTTTGGCAAACTCGCGTAGCACTTCCTGGGGTTTGCCAGCTCTGCTGAGCGCGCCAACCATCTCCATGAGGACCGGTATGCGCGGGTTGCCGGATGTGTCCACACACGCCATGCCTGCTAGCATTTGTTCGCGCGTTTCGGCAACGTGTTGATTGGTACTCTGAACGGACGAGTGCATGAGGAACTCCTGGAGGCAAACCGGTGGATCATAGGCCCGAGATACGCTGGCTCGATGCAGCAATCCAACAGGCGGAAAAATCCTGGAGCGAGGGCGGGATTCCGATTGGCTCGGTGCTGGTGGACAGTTCGGGAGCAATTGTCGCCCGCGGGCACAATATGCGGGTGCAGTCCGGTGACCCAACCGCCCATGCGGAAGTCACCTGCATCCGCAGCGCAGGCCGGCGCCGCGACTGGAACACGCTTACTCTGGTCTCCACGCTCAGTCCATGTCCGATGTGTTCCGGTACAGCAATACTGTTTCGCATCCCCAAAGTCATCATCGGTGAGAACCGCACATTCACCGGCGCTGAAGACTGGATGAAACGCAACAACATTGACGTTGTCGTGCTCGATGATGAACGATGCGTGGCTCTCATGCAGCGGATGCAGCGCGAGAAGCCGGACCTCTGGGCGGAGGACATCGGCGAGTAGCGAATGTCAAGAACCGGATGCGTCAGGCGCCGCGTGCGGTGTAGAGTGTTGGGCGATCTTTGCGAGTTGCTGCTGCACCGTCCGGCATGATCATCGGGTCGTTGTTTCGCGTCAGAA
Organism: Phycisphaerales bacterium; assembly: GCA_029260575.1. Lineage (GTDB taxonomy): Bacteria > Planctomycetota > Phycisphaerae > Phycisphaerales > SM1A02 > JAJDDB01. The sequence goes on along the minus strand of JAJDDB010000016.1, from coordinate 235,049 downwards.
AACGCAGCACCAACGCAACCGGAGCCATGAACACAATGATCTGCCAGCCAAGCTGCACCGCGAGATAGCCAGCCGTCGGCAGGCTGTGCAGCCAGCGAAGCGGCGCAATATCAACGCCTGGCAGCGTGGCAAATGCGAAGTTCACGTTCAGCGCCTCCGGAAGCGCCGCACAACTGAGCAGTGTTGTTGCGACGATAAGTGCAGCAGCAAGGCCCAGTGACGCAAACTGATACCGCGCTGAACGCAGCACGATGACAATTAGCAGCGGTAGCAGATACAAATGATGTGCGGTCGCAATCCACGTCAGTTTGTCCGAGCCGTGCAGGTAGTGTGTGATTTGCAATGGGTTGTTGCCGGTGAAAAGCGCTGCGAAAAAATCAATCAGCCACAAACTGTGCGAGACTGCGATTGCTGTGAGGGCCGCACCCGTGAAGAGCCTCGAACCGAGCAGCAAGCCGGCCCCTGCAAATGCCAGCGCAACATGGCTCATCCACAGAACATCGCCGGGGATTCCCTGCGCGCTCTTGATCGCGCAGACGATGACAAAATGCGTGAGCAGCAATGCTCCCAGCAGAAAGCTAAGCCATGTGGGTTCGATGTGTCTGGTGCGCTTTGCTGTCATGGCATTCAGTTACGAACCGCCTCCTCCACCCCCACCTGCCGCTGCGACACGCGCAGCTGCGCTAGCGGTTTCTGCGGTGAAGTCATACAGATTGCCCCGCTGATCTTCGAGCTGGGCGCCGTTGATTGTGATTCCATCCGGAAGCTGTCGGGATTCCATTACGGTGTCGATGTCGTTGATGTTGGTGATACGTGAACCGGCAGGCGCATCAGTAAGTTTGTGATCGAGGTATGCCATGTTCAATGCCGTGTTGATCCCGGCTATCGAACCTTCATCCGCAGATGTCTTGGCATCCGATGAATAGTCGAAGTACTTCGGCAGCGCGACACCAGCAAGCACTGCCAGGATAATGATGACCGCGATGAGTTCGATGAGTGTAAATGCTCTTCGTTGGCGCATGACGTCCTCTGTGCGTGAACTGTTCTTCTGTGCGCGCACATCGTGGTGGCTCAGATGGAAATATCGGCCTTCTCACGCACCGCCTGAATGGCGAGAACCCAGGACCATGAAAGCATCTGAGCCGGTCCGGTGCCAGGAATGTGTTATCCGGACTTGAGCGGTGGCTGCGGGCAATATTGTCGCGTTTATGAATGTATTGTTTCGCAGACGCAAAAACCCCCCGGCGGAACCGAGGGTTGAAGATTCGGAATCGACGTCACAAGATGGGTCTGCAATCAGTTCATTTCGATGAGCATGTTCACGCTGTTGCCGCCGCCGAGGCACAGTGATGCGACGCCGGTTTTCGCGCCGGTTCGTTGCATCTGGTGCAGCAGTGTTGTCAGCACGCGCCCGCCGGATGCGCCGATCGGGTGGCCGATCGCAATGCCGCCGCCGCAGATATTGAGCTTGTCCTCTGTGATGCCGAGTTGTTTGATGTTGGCCAGTGCTTGGGCTGCAAACGCTTCGTTGAGTTCGAACAGGTCGATATCGTCAACGGTTTTGTTATTGCGATTGAGCAGTTCACCAATGCCCATCGCGGGCGCATCGAATATGTCCTTCGGCGCGACGCCGGACGTGTAGTAGTCGACAATGCGGGCCATCGGTTGCACGCCGAGCTGTTTCGCTTTGTCTTCGGATGCGACGAGAATTGCTGCGGCGCCATCGCTGATCTGCGATGCGTTACCTGCAGTGACGGAACCATCCTTATCGAACGCAGCCCGCAACTTCGCAAGAACCTCCGGCGTGGAATCGCTGCGAACACCTTCATCAGCGCTGACGCCGCCTTCGGGGCCGGGCTGCTTGCGATTGCCAACCTGCTCGCCGGTCAGCGCTACCAGTTCCGCTTTGAAGAAGCATTCCTTCGTCGCTGTTGCTGCGCGCTGGTGCGATTGAGCTGCAAATCGATCCTGATCTTCTCGGGTGATGCCGTGCTTATTCGCAATGTGTTCCGCAGCATTGCCCATCGGCCAGCATTCAAACGGGCACGTCAGACCATCGTGGGCCATGTGATCGATCATCTGGCTGTTGCCAAACTTCACGCCGGTACGGATGTAGTCCATATGCGGAGCAAGGGACATGTTTTCGAATCCGCCGGCAATGACGACATCATTGTCACCTGCTTTGATGGATTGAGCAGCAAGCATGACAGCTTGCAGGCCCGATCCACAGACCTTATTGATGGTCTGTGCGTTCAGTGAATTTGGAAGGCCGGCCTTGAGTCCAGCCTGGCGGGTGGGGTTCTGGCCAAGTCCTGCCTGCAGTACACAACCGAAAATTGCCTCGTCGATGTGGTCTTTGGCAGCAGGAACCTGTGCGAGCACAGCTTCGATTGCAAACGCGCCCAGTTGGGGGCTGGGGACACGGCTGAGCCCGCCGAGAAATCGACCGACGGGCGTGCGCTTGGCTGCGAGAATGACTGGCTGAGACATCAATAAACACTCCGAGGGGTTCGGGGTTGATCGCGGGCCGCCGAATGATCGGCAGGTACGTGGGAATTCCCGTTACAATCCATTGAACGTGCGTCGGGTCGGGTTGATCTTCGTGATCCGTGCCGATGCAAACGCATCATAGCCGACACACCGCACTCGGGGCACCGGCAGGACTCGACCGGCCTGCTGATTCATGCACAGCCTATGCCTGATATACCAGCCATTCAGCCACGATACACCAGAGACAATCTGACCAGCCTTCAGAGCTATATCCTCAACGAGGAACAGAAGCACCCGGAGGCGACAGGCGAATTCTCGTGGATCATGTCCGCAATCGCCCTGGCGGGGAAGACCATCGGCAACAAAGTCCGCAGAGCACGCATCGAAGATGTGCTCGGCGCGCACGGCGACACAAACGTGCATGGCGAAGAGCAACAGAAGCTCGACGTCATCGCCAACGAGATCATCATGCGCTGCCTGGGCGATCGAGCAAACATTGCAGTGCTTGCTTCCGAAGAAGACGAACAACCAAAAGTGCTGCGCGATCGTAGTGAAGGCGGCAGATATTGCGTGCTGTTCGACCCGCTGGATGGTTCCTCGAATCTGGATGTCAGCGTCGGCGTAGGAACAATCTTCAGCATTCTGCGCAATGAACGTCGCAAACCGCGTGACATTCCGCATTACCTGCAGCCGGGCAATCGACAGGTCGCCGCAGGTTACATTCTCTACGGTTCGTCAACGGTGTTCGTCGTCACCACGGGCAACGGCGTGAGTATGTTTGTGCTCGATCAATCCATCGGCGCGTTCGTACTTGTCGAAGAGAACATCCGCATTCCCAAAGCGAAAAAAGTCTATTCGATCAATGAAGCGTATCGCGATGACTTTCCGCGTGGGTATATCGAATACTTGAAGTGGGCTCACACAGCTGGCTATTCCAGCCGGTATATCGGGTCATTCGTTGCGGATTTACACCGGTCGCTGCTCAAAGGCGGCGTGTTCCTGTATCCGCCGACGCGCACCCACACTGATGGCAAGCTGCGTTTGGTCTACGAAGCAAATCCGATGGCGATGATTATCGAACAGGCCGGCGGAAAAGCCGTGTCAGGTCTGCAACGCATACAGGATATTCGTACAACAGCCCTGCACCAGCGCACCAGCGTGGTGATCGGGTCGCCTGATGAAGTTGACGCGGTGACGAAGTTCTTCGATGCGTATTCAGCAACGTTCGAAGACGCTGCAGAGGCAGTATGACATTCGACTCATGCCTTGATCCAATGGGCGTTCGTCAAAACCCAAAAAAGAGAACGCTGCGCGAATCTGGTTCGCACAGCGTTCATCGTGTGGGGATCGTATAAAGCAGTTGCTTCAGCTCTGCCCGGCGAACATCTGGGCCATACGCTGCTGCATGTCTTCGGGTGAAACATCTTCGACGTGCGTCGCAACCGACCAGGAATGACCGAACGGGTCAGTTACCTTGCCGTAGCGATCGCCCCAGAACATCGTGTCGACCGGCATGGTTGCTTCGGCGCCAGCGTCGACAGCTTTCTTGAACGCAGCATCAGCATCCTTGACATACAAATGAATCGTCACCGGCGTGCCGCCAAGCAGTGTCGGCCCCTTGCATTGCCAGTCGGGGTTTTCTTCAGCCAGCATGATGCGCGAATTGCCGACCTGGATTTCCGCATGCATGACGGATTTTCCATCCGGGCCGGGCATCCTGCAGATTTCGGTCGCACCAAACGCCTTGGCATAGAAGTCAATCGCTTTGGAAGCGTTCTTGACGATGATGTGCGGCGTGACGGTATGGAAGCCTTCGGGAATCGGGTTGACATTAGACATGGAAATTCTTCCTCGTAATAAATTGAGATGTTGCAGATCTGTTTGTCTGTCAAAGACCTATCGAATTGTAGTTCGCAGCGTCATATGGAATCCCACGGAATCTCGGGCGAATCCGGTCTACTCGAGCTTCGTTGTATCAACAAGGAATCTGGCCGGGGCTTTGTTTACGCGATTGTAGGAAATCTGGACCAGTTGATTCAGAGACCCATCTTCACTGCGTTGGCGGAGCGTGAACATATATGTGTCCGCCTCTGAAAACGTCATCAACACGCTGTATGTAACGTCGGACCCACGGATCGTCCAGTCCCATTCCATAGTGTGCTCATCAACAAGCGTGATCGCGCCCTCGGCGATGCTCCCATGCTCATCCATATTGAAGAATCGCACCTGTTGCGACAACGGGTCAACATACACCTGCGTAGAACCGTGTTCGAACATGCCATCTGCATTGCCGAGCCACCCCCGTGCGACGATTGACATACCATCAGGACCGTTTCGCAGCACGTTGCGCACACGGAAGATGCTGCCGTCGGGCGCTGTGCTTTCGTGAATCCACTCGCCGCCGACTAACGTGCCCAGCAATTGCATGATCTGCATTGTGGAATTCACATTGTCGATTGCAGCTTTGTCATCAATCGCAAATTTCTTGCGAAGTTGTTCGTACGTCCACGCATTGCCTTCGTCGAAGAACGTGCGCATCTGATCCCATGCGCCGCCAGACTTGTACCCGACGCCGGCAGCGCGGATCTTTGTACGGGCTGGGCCGAGCGCTTCGAAGGAGATGACTTCCCACGCGTCCTTGACAAGTTCGGCAAACTCAAAGCCGTCCGGACACTTCGTCACTTGAAACGCAATCATCTTCTCCGGCTCAAACGCAAGAATGCGCTGATGGATAGCCTCCGACCCGTCAAGCGCCGCGTCGGGGTTGTACGTCGTGCGCAACAACCCGCCGATGCGCAGATCAATGTCCGCCTTGGGGACCATCCACGATTCAATTTCATCCGCATCGGTGAACGCATTCCATACATCCGCCACCGGAGCATCGATGACAGTCTCGTGGACAAGCGTGCCAGCGGCGGCGCTGCGGGCCAGGAACACTGACAACAACATCAGGCAGACATTCATGATTCGATTTCGTTGCATGACATCATATCTCCGAATGGCGCAACGCAGCACGTTGTCAGCCTTCTGTGTCTTTGTGTCTCTGCGGTACGTGCTGTTTGTCAGCGCCACGCGCCGAGAATCGCGCCCATTACTATCAGTACAAACAGCGCATAGCCGGCATCGATCGCAAACGCTGCGATGGGCTTGCGATGCGCTGCGTTTTCCTTAACCTTGTCCACTACAACGAAACCGAGCCAGCCGAGCCCCGCCAGGGTTATGCCGTCGCCAATCGAGCTGATTTCCAGTGCAACCATGAGCAGCGCCAGCACGATTGCGCCGACGACATCAGCTGCAAACATGAGCCCGAAACTCTGCGCCTGTGACGCAGCCATAGCTTTGACCTGTTCATCGCTGTACTTGTGCAGCCGGACCCACGCCTTGCCGAAGAGCAGGCCGTACCACAATCCGCCGACCATGAACGCAGCCACTGCGGCAACACCGACAGCCAGCCAGTTGATTTGTGAGAAATCAAGATTCATATTCGTGTACCCCACGCTTGAAAAGTGTAAGAAACGGTGAATTCGTCAATCGTGTTTGCGCGCAGCCGACCAGCCTGAAGATTGTTCATTCAGGTGATCGAAATAGTCGCGCAGCATCGCAACCGCGCTCTCAAATGGTTCAAGAGTCTTGTACGCCCGGGCCTGCATGACGCCACCTTCCATGATCGTCAGCACGAAACTCGCAAGCTGCGCACGGTCGCAATCATCAGGGAGGCAGTCCGCGGCTTCATCCAGACACTGCTCAATCGCTTTCTTCCAGTTGGTGAAGTTCAGCGCAATCAGGCCGCGCACGTTGTCGTGTGTGTCGCTGAGTTCGAGCGCGAGATTGCCGATCGGGCAGCCTTGGGCGCACGTTGTGAATTGCAGCATTCGGCGGTAGCCGTCGAGGATGCCGAATATGCGCTCGATGGGATCGCTCACTCGATCAAAGACGGGGGCGATGACCAACGGCCAGAGCATGTCGGCGTAGAAATCGAGCACGGCTAGCAGCAGATCTTCCTTGGTCGGGAAGTAGTGATACAGCGAGCCGCTGTTGGCGCCAGCGGCGCGGAGGATTTGTTTGACGCCGGTGTTGTGATATCCCTGGCGGAGGAAGAGGTCGCGGGCGGCTTCGACCAGCCGGGCACGCGTGTCGAGGATGGGGTCCGGATGATCGAGCTCGCTGCCGTTGGGAACGGAGCCTGCGCTGCCCTTGGGCGGGGGTGATTCGTCGTTCGCTTCGAGTTTCTCGGCGAAGTCGAAGCGGTCAGAATCGGGTTTGTTCTTGCCGCGGTCGGGCATGTTCGCTGATCCGGCCAGAAGGGCCTGTCAGATTATGATGAACACCAATCCACGTTTCCAACTTCTCAGAGCCGATTTGATCTTGATTGACCGTTCAACTCACAGAGAATACAGCGCGATACTAATGTGTGCAAGCAGGAATTCACCGGATTTGCGTGATCGATGAATCGGCGCCGTCACTGCCACTGCCTGGACAGGGGCATTTCGTCGTCTTCGAGGCTGCCGGTGATTTCGAAGCCGGATCAAGCGCGAATTGTTCCGCATTCGGAGCATTCGCCGGATGCACCGCCGCGCAGGTCGTAGCCGCAGCGCGGACACTTGCCACGTTGTCTTCGAATGAGTTGACGGATTTCGCGCGATGCGATGAGCAACAGCCACGCCATGCCGGCGTAGGACAGAACGCTGTACGCAAAGTTCGGCCATATGGGGCGCAGGGGGAGGATGCGCGGGTGCCAGGGAATACTTCGAGGCGTAGTAGTGATTGCCTTGTTCATCGATGTTTGATTATCGGCGGCCATCCAATAAATGCCATCGGTGGATTCGACTGCAACCCTTGGTGTTGCGAGCGGCTGTATCAAGATTCTTGATTTCGATTGCATCGTCAGCAGGGGCCAGCCTCGTGCATCATGGACAATCCAGTCCCAGATCCTTGATTCCGGATCGGGAGGTTGAGATTCATAGTCGTCGTCCAGCCATCGCGGTAGCTGCTCAAGAGTTGTGATAGGTGCGAACAACCTGATACTGAGGCTGGGCGCATTGTCGGTTGGCGGCAAATCTCGTAAGCCATCAGCGACCAGCCTTGCTCCGCCGGCCGTTTGTTGGAATGCAATATCCCACCACGCATTGCGTGACTCGTGGTCAATCCGTCTCCATTGTGGTGTTGCAAGCGGATCGATCTGTACGAGATACGCGCATGCCCATGACACGGCAACGGTAGTGATGATGCCGAGGACGAGGCAGATGGTGAACTGGCGCAGGTGTCGGCGCATGTGCATGTCAGGATATCAGCGCGGCGTGGGCTGTCATCGCTACACTGTGGAACTCGCTTGTGCCCACCCCTTTGTAGACTCAGAGGCGGCATCTTGGGGATACGCATCATTCAAACACTGCTCGCTTGAGAATCTCAATGACGACCGCCACCGCAACGCCGACGACCACTGACACCACGACCGCGCTTCCGGCTGACAGCAACCAGGCGCTCGGCATCGGGCAGTTTGCTGTTGACTTCATGAACGGAACCATCGGCAACCCCGATGAATCCGTGCGCACGCGCACGGTCCAGTTCTTCACCGACAGTGTGCTGTGCGGTTTGAGCGCGATCGCGCTTGGGACCAACGCGCCGCGCGTGTTGCGGGAAGAAGCGCTTGAATATGCTGTGTCCACTTCCGGGGGCACGACGATCTTCGGCAACAGCGCAACCGTTCACCCCGAAAAAGCAATCGTCGCAAACAGCAGCGCTGTGCGCGAATGGGACAGCAACGGGACAAACTTCGGCTACAACCCGAAGCTCGGCCATGCCGCAGGTGAGTTCGGCCACAACGATTTCTATCCCGTCGCATTAGCTGCATCGCAACTTGCTCATAAAGACGGCACGTTCGCGCTGCGGGGCATGATCCTGCTCGATGAAATCCGGGGGCGTCTTGCAGAGGTCTTTTCACTGAAAAGTTACAAAATTGACCACGTTGTGCACGGCGCAATTGCCAGTGCTGCGACGTATGGCGCGATGATGGGCGCAACTGCAGAACAAATCGAAAGCGCCATCGGAATGGTGGTGGCGCATTACATTCCCTGGCGGGCGATCCGCGCAGGCAAACAACTGTCCGACAGCAAAGGCGCGAGCGCAGCGATCAGCACCGAAGTTGCGGTGCTTGCAATGCAGCGGTCAATGAAGGGTTTCATCGGTCCGCGCGATATCTTCCGCAATCCCGAAGCGATTTTCCGCTTCTTTGAACCGACGACGAAAGGCGAGCAGCGCTGGACTGAATCCGCGCCATCGCCGTTCGATCTGGTGTTGAGCCATTCCGGCAGTGATTTTGCGGTCATGGGAATGCATTTCAAGATCGGGTTGTATGAGCACCAAAGCGCAGGCGCGCTGCAGGCAATCATCGATCACGTCGCAGCCAATCCGCATCTGCTCAATGATCCCAACGGTGAGTCAATTCGCGAAATCAAGATCCTTGCCTACGAACCCGCATTTGGAATCATCGGCAACCCCGCAAAGATGGACCCGAAGTCGCGACAATCTGCAGACCATTCCATGGCATACATCGTGGCGACGCTCTTGCGCAAGGCGATCGAATACAAACAACAACACGGAAGTCTTCCAGCCGGTGGCGGCGCGAACGATGAAATCTGGAAAGCTCTGATGTTGTCGCCGTTTGATTACGCAGAGACTGACGATGCGATCTTTCACCCTGTCACGCGCGGGCTGATGAAGAAGATCTCATTTGCCCATGGCGGCGCGGAGTATGACGCCAAGTATCCCGATGGTATTCCGACGGCGCTGATCATGACAGACAGCAACGGCACGACGTTTGACAGCGGATTGGTGATGTATCCGGCAGGTCATGCGCGAAACACCAATTCCGATCTGAATGGATTGCTCGATCGCAAATTCCAGATGCACGGCGAACTTGCGTTGGATGATCCGCAGCCAATCATCGCGCGCTATAACAGTATCGGTGAGCTGCCGGCTGATGAGCTGAAACAGATCAATGAATACGAACTGCGGCAGGTGCCGTACGAGGGTTGATGTAGCGGATCAGAATTACGCGTGTTGGGAATAGAAATATGCGACGAGTGAGAAGCGTGGGATTGTTGTTGGTTGGGTTGGCGTTGATCGGAGGCGTCGTTGGCTGCACCGGTGATCAGGCGTTGACTGCTGAGCAGGCCCGCGCAACGGCCTCACAGAAATACGACTACGACTACGTGAAACGTCAGGCAAAGCAGCTCCAGCCCGGTCTCAGCAAGGCAGAGGTGTTGATCCTGCTCGGGTCTCCTGCCCAGCGCGAAGCAGCACGATGGATTTATCTGCCCAAGCGGTCCGGTTTGATCGTGCCTGCGGAGGCGCTGGTGGTTCGATTTCTAAACGGCCGCTACGACTCGCATGCGACTGAGCCGACTGTGCTTGGTGAGCGGCTTGGCAACTAGCCGCTGCACAGGCGACGCAGCGTGCTCTATACTGGCGAAAGTTTCGTTTCAGAGGGTTCTGCAAGTATTTTTTCGACAAGGGATTGAACAGTGATGGCAGATCCAACAACGCCCGGCGCAATAGACGAATCAGATGAGCGGGACATCGTGCCTCTGGAGATGCTCGGTCGGGCTGCGTGGCTCTTGGCCAAGATCATCGTTCCGTTGTTCGTTGGCGCAATTCTCGTGGGTTTCATGTTCTTTGATTTGAAATTCGTCTTTATTGCTTCGTTCATGGGTTTTGTGTTGATGCTGTTTATCGCGCTGCCGTTGGTCCTGGCGACGTTTGAAGACGAAGTCATCGGCGACAACGACCACTGAATCAGATACGTGCTGTCTACGTCCCCAGCACCTGGTCATGCTGAGCGTGCGGGGTGGATGCAGACAGCTCGCTACTCTGCTGCGACCGATGTCGAGCGGGTCTTTTTCTTCTGTTTCTGCTTCATCGGCGGCTCCGCTTGCGGCATATCGTCGTGATCCTGCACGACAATTCCCGCACGCGCAAGACGCAGCGCCTGTTCATCACCATGTTCTGCTGCTTGTGCAAGCAGTTTGCGAATGCGCTTCAGACTCTTGCGCGGCTGCGCGATGTGACATACAGGTTCGCCAGGGTTTACTGCGGGATGCGTCACCATGCCGAGCACAATACCGTTACTCGGTGCGATCAAGACGGACTGCGCATCGCCGAAGACCGATTCGCACGTCACTATGGGTTGCCCACCTTCGACAAGATCGCCGGGTGCGACATGAAAACGCAGCAAACCACCGAGCTCCGCGCGCACCCAGGTCGTGCGATGCACTTCGGTTTGATAGATCGGCAGCACGCGCGTGCCCTTGATCATCTCAAGATCGATAAGCACGTTGTGAATACCCTGCAGCCCGATGTCCATGACATACGGTTCAATCTTGGCGACCTCGCCTGCTTCAAGAATGATCGTTGGCACGCCTGCGTCGCAGGCAACGCGGCGCAGCGCGCCATCGGGCCCCTTGCCTGAAGCGATGAGTTCGCAGCCGAACGCTTGGGCGAGTCTGCGCACGCCGGGGATCGACAGATCGCCACGAACATTGGGATAATTCGTGCGATACGTCGCAGCGGAATGCAGATCGATACCAAAATCACATTTGGAAATGATCTCTTTGAACAGCCGATTGGCGATGCGCGAAGCAAGGCTTCCGTTGGGCGAGCCAGGAAACATCCGATTGAGATCACGCCGATCGGGCATATAGCGTTCATGGCGTTGGAAACCAAAGACGTTGACGACCGGAATGCAAATGAGCGTGCCGTTGCGCAGGGCAGGCGGTTTGCCGAACGTCAGCTCGCGGATGATGCCGGTGCCGTTGACTTCATCGCCATGGACAGCAGCAGTGAGAAAAATGACCGGCCCGGAGCGCGGCCCGCGTATCACACGAATCGGCAATGACACGGGTTCGCCCGTGTATGTCTCGCTGATCTTCAGGCGCAGGTCGCGCGTCTCACCCCGTCGGATGCGCTGCCCCGCAATGACGAGTTGTCGTTTGCGTTTTGGCATGTGTATAGCTGCTGATCAACCCGAGGACGTCTGCACATCCGGTTGAGCGACAGTTTTCTTTCGTTTGCGCTTGCGCCGAAGCGGCAGGAACTGTTTCATGGTTTCGAGTTTGCCATAGCACAGCAATCGATCGTGCGCTTGCAACACGCGATCGGTGCGCGGGTTAGAGATGTTTCGGCCTTCACGCGCCAGCATGAGAATGACGATGTCCTTCTCACGCAGACCGGAATCCTGAATCGTCTTGCCGAGGAGTTCGGAATTCCCCGGCAGGGGAAGTTCGCTGACGCCGTAACCCTTGGTGACAGTAAGTCGCTGGCGAATGTCCATCTCAGGGAATTGCACACGGTCAGAGACATAATCGATAACTGCACCAGCCACATCGATCTTCGTCGCGCCTTCGATGCCTTCAAGTCCTGGTGATGAGTTGACTTCCAGAACCTGCGGGCCGCTGCTGGTTTCCAGCATGTCGACACCGGCCACCTGCAGGCCCATGATTTGCGCTGCGCGTACTGCGGTTTGTTGATACGTATCGGAAAGTTCCAGAGCTTCGGTCCGGCCGCCACGATGGACGTTGCTGCGAAATTCCTGGCCCTGCGCGGTGCGGCGCATCGCCGCGACTACGGTGTCGCCGACAACAAACGCGCGCACGTCACGGCCTTTGCTTTCAGCGACAAATTTCTGAATGAGAACGTTCTGCTTTGCGGATTGCAGAGTTTCGATAATGGCTTCTGCGATCTTGATTGAATCCGCAAGAATCACGCCGACACCTTGCGTACCTTCGAGCAGTTTAATGATGACCGGCGCGCCGCCAACACGTTCGATGGCAGGCAGCACGTCTTGCTTCCTGCGGACAAATTCGGTCTGCGGGATTCCGATGTCGAATTTCGACAAAATCTGCAGCGAGCGCAGTTTGTCACGTGAGTTGGAGATACCGCCAGCGGTGTTCGCGCAAAAGACATCCATCTGCTCGAATTGTCGCACGACTGCAGTCCCGAAATATGTCACCGATGCGCCGATGCGCGGAATGACCGCATCGAGATTGGGCGCCGGTTTGTTTCGATAGAACAATTCGGGACGCTGGGGTTCGACGTAGATAGAAAAATCCAGCGGATTCAGCACCTTGACAGTGTGCCCGCGGGCCACGGCAGCCTCTTTCAGGCGCCGGGTGCTATACAGGCGAGGGCCGCGACTAAGGATGCCAAGAATCATTGCGTGCTGCTTTCAATAGGTGAGATTCGATCGTGCGACAGTTTGAGTGTGTTTCAGGCGGTGCGTTTCTTTCGTTTTCGGCCGCCGAGCATGTACCGCCGGGCGGGGTCAACTATGAAATCCGGCTCCAGCGCATGTCTGCCAAGCAGAACCCGAACCAGCATATTCTTCCGACTGACAAGGCTGAGATCAACGTCCTTTTCGATCAGGCCCATCCGAAGGCGCGTGCGCACGACCAGTCGATCGTGAGCCGCACCGAAACTGCTCTTGATGCGCGTTCTGCGAACGACATCCGCTTCCACCGCGACGAGCTTTGGAGATTCGCCACGCGCGATCACCGCATAGAAGCGGACACGATTGTTGGGCAATTCCTCGACATCTCGCACATCAATCGCGCTGGTACGTGCTCCGGTGTCCGCTTTGATCTTGATCTGATCAATGCCCCACTCGGGAAGCTCGATGTACTCACGCCACCCAATGATAGTCTTGTTACGTGTTCGGTCCTCGGATTTTGTCGCGCGCGTCATAAATCAGCCGAGACCGTCTTTCTCCGCCATCATCAGGAGCATATCCACACAGCGGGAGGCGTACCCCATCTCGTTATCATACCAGCTTACGATCTTAAAGAAGTGATCATTCAACTCGATGCCTGCGCCGGCATCGTAGATACTGCTGCGCGAGTCGCTGATGAAATCGCTGGATACAACTTCGTCTTCGGTGTACCCGAGCACGCCGGACATTGGTCCGTCTGCAGCGGCTTTCATCGCAGCATTGATAGCGTCAAGCGAGGTCGACTTGTCCGTCTTGAACGTGAGATCGACAACTGAAACGTCTGCGACGGGCACGCGCATCGCCATGCCGGTGATCTTGCCCTTGAGATCGGGAATGCACAGCGCGACCGCCTTGGCGGCACCGGTGGATGCGGGAATGATGTTGACATACGCATTACGCCCGCCACGGAAATCCTTTCGGCTGGGACCATCCTGCGTCAGCTGCGTTGCTGTGACTGCATGAATCGTCGTCATCAATCCTTCCGCCAGGCCGAACGAATCGTTGACGACCTTAGCGATCGGCGCCAGGCAGTTGGTCGTGCATGAGGCGTTGGAGATGATTCGATCACTGTCCGGGTTGTATTTTTCATGGTTCACCTTGTACGCAAACGTCGGCACCTGATCCGGGCTTTTCGTTGGCGCAGAAAGCAGAACGCGTTTGGCGCCGGCTTCCAGATGTTTGGCTGCATCGTCGTACTGTGTGAACAGGCCGGTGGATTCGAGTACGTAGTCAACACCCAATTGCTTCCACGGAAGTTCCGCAGGGTTCCTGACGCTGACGCAGCGGGTCGTGTTGCCATCGCAGGTGAAACTGTCATCGGTGGCGGTGACATCATAGTCCAGACGGCCGTGAACGCTGTCGTATTTCAGCAGGTACGCAAGGCCGTCCGCAGGCACGAGATCGTTGACAGCAACAATCTCGATGTTGTTGCGCTGCAGCGCGTTGCGGTAGACCAGCCGGCCGATTCGACCGAAGCCGTTAATGCCAACCTTGATGGGCATGATCGAAGGCTCCCATGGGCAAGAGGAAATGAACGCAGAAGCGGCATGCCGGGCGGCAGCGCATCAAAGCCCACAGTCTACGACGGCGGGTTGTCAGGTTCAATCGACGTGCCGTTTTTGATTGCCCGCACCATTCGGCCGTTGGGCGTATAGGATCAACGCAATACACGTGGCGCAACAAACAACGCACGCACAACCCGGCTGGGGGTCCGGCGATATGAACGGTCGCCCGCATGTCGTTGTGGTCGGCGGCGGATTCGGCGGGTTGTACTGTGGCAAAGCGCTGCGCAACGCACGCGTTCGCATTACCATTGTCGACCGGCGGAATCATCATCTGTTTCAACCGTTGTTATATGAAGTAGCGACCGCAGCGCTTTCGCCGGCAGATATCGCAGAACCCATTCGCAGAATCTTCAGCAGGCAGGCCAACGCAGAAGTGCTGCTCGGCGAGGCGCGTCGTGTCGACACGGAAAAGCAACAACTGCATCTTGCTGACGGCGTACTCGATTACGACTACCTCGTGTTGGCGACAGGCATGACACATTCGTATTTCGGCAATGAAAATTGGCAGGCCCATGCGCCGGGACTGAAGAGCGTTGATGATGCGCTGGAGATGCGCAGACGGTTTCTACTTGCTTTTGAACAGGCAGAGCGCGAGACCGATGACGATACACGGCGGGCCAAGCTCACGTTCGTCGTCATTGGCGCGGGGCCGACGGGTGTGGAACTGGCTGGAACTATGAGCGAGATTGCTCGGCGGGCCATTCCCCGTGATTTTCGTTCGATTGATACAACCACAGCACGCGTACTTCTCATTGAAGGCACTGATCGTGTGCTGCCGACGTTTGATGCGAAACTTTCTGCGAAGGCGCAGCAACAACTCGAAGCGCTCGGTGTGGAAGTTCGGCTGAACAGTTTCGTGACCGACATCGATGACGCCGGTGTAACGATTGGCAACGAACAAGTTGCTGCAGAGAATGTCTTCTGGGCGGCGGGCGTCCGGGCCACGCCGATTGTTGAAACACTTGGAATCGAACTGGAAAAAGACGGAAGGGTACCGGTGCGCGGTGATCTGACGATTCCCGGCCACAACAATGTCTTCGTCATCGGCGACTTGGCGCATTGTCGGGCCCCGGAGACCGGCACGGACGTACCAGGCGTTGCTCCCGCAGCAATTCAGATGGGCAAATATGTCGCCAGGATTCTGGCGAGGCGCGCGCTTGGTGATGATGGCCAGGCTACGCCGTTTCGATATCGCGACAAGGGTATGTTGGCGACGATCGGCAGAGCCCGTGCGGTCGGCAGCGTCTTTGGCCTGCATCTCAGCGGCACAATTGCCTGGCTGGGGTGGGCCCTAATACACATCTTTTTCCTGATCGGATTTCGCAATCGCATCATCGTTGTGTTGCGCTGGGCGTGGGCGTATCTCGTGTTTCAGCGTGGCGCGCGGCTTATCACCGGTGATGTTGATCAGCCGATTCGTAAACAATCCAAGCCGGTGCGTGAGGCAAAATGACGGTTGTAGCGACTGGAGATTCGACCAAACCCGTAGTGTCGCAGCGACGAGTTGCACCGCGCGGCCGCTCGGTGGTGCAGATGCAGTGGCGGAATGTGTTGTTTCTGCACTGGCAGGCGGAAACGGATGCTGTGCAGCGACTACTGCCTGCGGGTGTGGAAGTTGACACGTTTGGTGGTATGGCGTGGTACGGGGTCGTGCCGTTTACCATGCCGAGGATCTGCGCTGCGGGTGTTGCCTGGCCGGGCGCGCACAGCATGCATGAATGCAATGTTCGGACGTACGTACGCGTCGGCGACATTCGCGGCGTGTGGTTCCTTACGCTCGATGCCAACTGCCTGCTGCCGGTTCACGCAGGTCGAATACTGTGGCGATTGAACTATCGTTTCAGCGACATCGAATTACGCCGTGAGGGTAATCGTTTTGAATACACAGTGCAGCGGCGCGATCACTTTCAGCGAGCCCATCTGACACAGCGCTATGCAGTGCGGACGCGTACATTGCAAACCCAACCCGCAATGCGCTGCGCGTGGAAGGTCGGCAGCGGCAGCTTGGAAAACTCGATTGATCCCGCGCTGCAGCAGTTCCTGACCGAGCGGTATTCGCTGTTCGTGGTCAATCGAGGGGGCGTTGTGCTGGAAGGGCGCGTGGCCCACGCGCCGTGGTCATTGCAGCCGGCGGAGGTGCTGGAATTGGATGAGAATCTCACAATCGCAGCAGGACTTTCGCCGGCCGGGCCAAATGGTGATTCCGGTCCGCTTGCGTTCTACAGCCCCGCGGTGGATGCCCGATCATGGCGGCTTCGGCGGGCGGTGGTGCGATAAATCGGCCGATTCTTCTCACCCCACGCAGCCTGCATGGCCAGAACAGTCGTGATTCCGCTGAACTAGACACGTTACCAGGGCTTCAGAGACGATAGGATGGAACGACTTTCATGATCCTGATTTGGGGGAGCAACCCATCGTGATGACAACACAGCAATCGAATCCCGCACAATTCGTCGATGTCACAGTACACGATGACATCGTGACAGCGGTTCCCGTCGGGCCAAGCATCGGCGAACGCGAGGCAAACATCATCAACGAGCACGTGGCGGATGTGATGACACCGCTCGGCAAAGCGCTTCGAGCGCTCGTTCTGGATATGAGCAAGATCGACTACATGCCCAGCGTCGGCATCGGGATGTGTGTCGATCTGCACAATCGCGCCAAGGCTGCCAAAGCACCCGCAATCATCGTCGGCCTCAACGAGAATCTTACGCAACTGTTCACAATGTTGAAGCTGACGCGCGTCTTCAAACTTGTCGCAGATGATGTCGCGCTCGATAAGGAAATGTCGCGTCTCAAGTGACGGCGGGGATCTTGCAAATCTGAAGTGAACGAGCGGCCGCCAGTCAATCGGCAATGTCGTCTGCAGCCCACGGCACATCTTCCACGCCTGCATCAGCATTCGCCCGTCGAGCCATCGCAAAAAGCAGATCACTGACCCGGTTCAGATACATCAGGTTGATGTCGTTAATCTTCTGCTGCGCCCGCAAAGTCACAATCGCTCGCTCAGCACGTCTGCAGACAGTGCGCGCGACGTGCAGCCGAGATGCAAGCTCTGTTCCACCCGGCAGGATGAACTGCTTGAGCGGCGCGTTCGCGCCATCGAATTCATCAATGAATGCTTCCAGCCGATGCACTGCCTGGTCGGTCACGCGATGTACGTGTTGTTCATGGGCTGAACCCGGCGGCGTCGCAAGATCAGCGCCGATGTTGAACAGTTCGTTTTGCACGTGCCGAAGCACAGCGCTGCTGCGCTGCTGCGTGGCTGTGCAATCGTCACATGCTGCGACTGCGAACCCGAGGATCGCATTGAGTTCATCAACATCGCCATAGGCTGCAACCCGAATGTCATCTTTGGCAACACGGCCGGCTCCGAAGAGTCCGGTCGTTCCGTCATCGCCGCTTCTGGTGTAGAGCGTCATAGTGCAGGTACGGTAGCCACCGAGTGCAATTCGATCGATTGCCTGGAATGTTCATTGTGAAAATGTGTCTGGTGCATATCCAACAAACGGGTTGCAGCAGTACCCGGCAAACAGTTCGCAACAGAATCCGAACCGACGAAATACACGTAACACCTGAGGAGGTAATGGGATGCTTCGACATTTCGCAACAGCGACAATCATCGCAACGTTCGCACTCACCGCCGGCGGCTGTCTGATCACCGGCGGCAGTTCGATGGATCAGTCCGGTACAAAAATCACAAGTGCCACACTCGATCGAATCGAACTCGGCACCACCAGCCAGGCCTGGCTTGTCGCAACCCTTGGCGAGCCGACCGAGCAAACCACCGTCGACGACGCTCTTCATATCACCGTGTTGCGATATGAACATATCGTGACGAAAGCGGAAGGCGGCACGGTCTTCCTGCTGTTCGCAGGCGGCAGTGAAGAGCGCAACGTCACCACCACATATTTCGAATGCGTCGATGGCGTTGTGCAGCGGTATTGGATCGAGCGCTAGCTCGCACGCGGATTGAATTTACTCAAGCGCTGCGGCGCCGCTGATCACTTCCATCAGTTCGGTTGTGATCTGCGTCTGGCGTGCGCGGTTGAATTGCTGCACGAGCGAACGCCCAAGATCCTTGGCGTTCTCCGTGGCGGCCTTCATCGCAACCATGCGCATGATCTGTTCGCTTACCGCAGCATCATTCATCGCCTGGAAGAACATTGTCTTGACAGTCTGTGGCAACAAGGCTGCCAACAGGCCTTCGGCTGACGGGCTGAATTCATACGTTGCGCCGGTCGCGGTCGGTTTTGTTTCTGCCGCATCACTTTCTTCATCAAGCCTACGCAGTGGCAGCAGTTGCAGAACTTCAGGCCGCTGGCGTGATGTGGATTCGAACTGCATGTACACCACACGCACAGCGTCGTAACGACCTTCGGTAAATGCATCGATGTATTGGCTGGCGAAACGGTTGACTGTGTCATAGTCCGGCCGATCGCCGAAGAGGTGTGTTTCCGCGGCTTTGATGCGCTGGAACTTGAAGAAGCCCGCAGCCTTCTTGCCGATTGTGTGCAGCTCGACTTCTCTGCCTGCTGCGGTTGCGTTACGGTATTGGTGCAGTGCAGTGCGCAGCACAGTGCCGTTGTACGCGCCGCACAATCCACGGTCGGATGTGATCACAATGAGCAATTCGCGATTCGGGCTGGTTTCCGGATCGTTGATCAGCGGATGTTCAATGTCGCCGGCAGCAGCAGCAACTTCGTTGACCAGCGTACGGATACGCTCGGTGTACGGCTGCGTCGCTTTGGCGCTCTGCAATGCTGCGGTAAATCGCGCGGTCGCAATCATCTGCATCGTCTTGGTGATGCGCTGAATGTTCTTCACCGCGGTCAGGCGTTTCTTGATTTCACGTATCTGGGCCATGGGGCGAACAGTGTAGCGAGGCCGATCGCCCAAAGGAAGGGATTTCAACCCCCTTGGGCAGCATCCCCCAGCACCAACCCGTCATATGCCAGAGCCATCGCCTCCGGAAGCTCGGGATTCAGCTCCGCATGACGAATGTCATGGGTCATATGCGTGAACCATGTCTGCCCGGCTCCCACCTGTTCAGCAATCCGAACCGCTTCATCCACGGTCAGATGCGTCGGGTGGCTCCGAAATCGCAACATGTCCAGCACCAGCGTGTCCAGCCCGCACAGCAACCCCCACGTCTGCGGCGGCACTGCAGAGACATCCGTGCAATACGCCAGCGGCAACGGCTTCGGCTGCTCGGCTGCAATGCGTTTGTGCCGACCCAGAGCTTCGATGCGATAGCCAAGTACGGGCAATCTGCCGTGCAGAAACCGCAGCGGTGTAAACCGCAAACCGTGCAGGTCTAACGGGCGATCCGGATCAAGCAGATGCGGCAGCAGCGTTGCGACAAAAGAATCGTTGATGTTCTGATCGCGCTTGAAGATATGCTGATACACCCGGTGCAGATGCTGCATTGTGTGCGAATCCGCATACAGATCAATCGGTGCTCGCATCACCGCGTTGAACCTGCGGATGTCATCCAGGCCGAACGTATGATCGACATGGTTGTGCGTGTACAGGATCGCATCGCAGCGATCGAATTTGTGCCGAAGCGACTGCTCACGCAGGTCCGGCGAGGTGTCAATCAGAATCATCCGAGGATTGCCCGACGGATCGGTGAAGCGCATTGCTGCGGAACAGCGCGTGCGTTTGTCGCGCGGGTCGGTTGATGTGCAGACGGCGCAGTCACAGGCAATAACCGGCACGCCGGCAGAGGTGCCCGTGCCGAGCATGATGAACTCGAAATCGCGAATAATCGGCGGCCCGCCGGGGGTGGTCATGATGCGACGATCGTAGCGGCCCTTGTCATGTTCAGTGCTGGTCGACTATTGAGTATGCTGAGAAGCATGCAGGAAAGGATTGTCTGGCAATCAACGGGCGCGACGGTGCGACAACTCTTGAACTCGCTTGACATCAACCGGTCCGAACGAAGAGTTCTAAAGCGCGATGCCAGGCGTCGATCTACCAGAGGTCCATGGAGAAGTCTCAGCAGGCTGGCGTATTGGTGGATTGCTGGATCGTGCAGCTTCGGGATCGCCATGGTCGTCCCGAGTGTTATCGAGCGTTTTGTCTTGAATGGCTTTTCATTCAGTCTCGAGATTGTTCTCGGCTTCCCACTCTTGCTGATCTTATTGTGGTTTGCATGGTGGTACTTTGATCGATGGGAAACGCCGCAGATCAGGCCGGCGCTATTGCAGGTTCTCGTTGAGCACGGATATCGAATCTGTCGGCGGTGTGGATACAACTTGCGTGATTTGTCGGAAGAGATCGACGAGTGTCCTGAATGCGGGACCTACATCACCCGTCGTGAATTCGAGCACGGCGAAGAGCCACCACTTCTTGAACACCCGGACAATCTCGCGTCTCAGATTCATACAATAGTCGTGGGCGGCAACGTACCTACTTCTGAAATCGAATCAGCAATACTGATTGCGAGGGAACATCAGAAAGCAAGAACGAAGAGAATTAATCGAGTTACGGGAAACATTTTCGTGTTTGGGATGCTTGCGGCATTCTGCGGCGCTTTACTTCTTCAGCAACTCATTCCGAGCTTTCCCCGGTTTGTAACGTTGCTGATGGTTTTCGGAATTCTTGTTGCCCTTATTGTATGTGTGATGCCTACGTGGATTCGTGTCAATAGAGAATTTATTACGCTTGCGCGTGATGAACTCCGCAGGAGAGGTTTCGACGTTTGTGGGAATTGCGGTCAATATCTAGGCGAATGTGACGACACGGTAAATGTCTGCCCTTCCTGCAAATCGCCGCGCAAACCGCTGCCCGGAAGCTGCGCCTGAGGAGTCTTCGACGAAGACGCGGGTCTGTGCGCGTTGAGCACAGCCCTACCCGCACCTTCGCAGACTCAGGTGCGGTTTCTTGCAGTTACGTCATCGGCGCATCCGGTTTGGCTGCTTCGGACTTCGATTCCACATCCACCGCCTTGATCAGCATCGGCATGGTGAGGCCTTGCAGTAGCAGGCTGATGAGCACCACGCCGAACGCAATCGGCACAAGGAAATCGCGCAGCTCCGATGCTGGCAAGCCCAGCACGAGCGCCATCGGGATCGAACCCTTCATCCCCGCCCAGAAGATGATGTGTTTCCAGCCGCTTGGCCAGTTGCCGCCGAGCATCATCGACATTGGATACACCATCGCAGCCCGCGTCACGAGAATCGCGCCGTAGACAGCAGCGATCGCGCCCAGCACAACCGGGTTGAGCAATTGTCCAACGCCGCCGATGGCCTGCAATTCAAAACCGATCAAGAGAAACACGATCGAATTGACAATGAAATCGATGGATTCCCAGAAGTTGTTGATGGTCTGTGAAGTCTGATCACTCATCGCCAGTCGGTGTCCGAAATTGCCGATGATCAAACCGGCGACAACAACCGCAATCACGCCGGATGCGCCGATGCGCTCTGCGATGATGAACGAACCCCACACGAGCACAATCGTGATGGCGTTTTCCAGCACGTGATCTTCGAGTTTCTTGAGCAGCCAGAATGCTGCGAGCCCGAATCCGAGGCCGAAGACGATGCCCAGCCCTGCAACGCGGATGAACGTCAGTACGCCGTTGGCAATCGTCTTGCCAAGGTCGGCTTCTGCTTCATGATCTGAATTGTCTTCAAGTGCAGTTGCACTGTCATTGTGTGTCGTGTCAACCTGTGCTGCGATTTGCGCTTCGGCCGGAAGTTGTGCATTACTGTCGTTGCCGTGCGGGGTCGCGCCTGGAAAGACCATTGCAAGCAGGATGAAAAACAGCACCACGCCGGTGCCGTCGTTGAACAGGCTTTCGCCTTCGACGAGCGTTTTCAAAGCGGCCGGAACGCCTGCGGTTTTGAATGCTGCCAGCACGGAAATCGGATCGGTCGGCGCGAACATTGCCCCGAACAGCAGCGCCGCCAGCCACGGCCCGCCGAGCGGTTCGGTGAGTTCAGCAGGCATGAACGGCACCAGTGCCGCAGCGACCGCAACGGTGGAAATGACAACGCCGGGGATTGCCAGTGCTGCGACCGGTATCGATGCCCGCTGCAGATGTCCAAGATCAAGATGCAATCCAGCCTGAAACAGCAACGGCGGCAGGAACAACACAATCACCAACTCATCGGTGATGACCACGCCCTCGGGGGCTGCGTGCAGAATGGCCACCGCCAGCCCTGCCAGCACGAGCGCAACGGTGTATGGAATGCGGATAAATTTTGTCAGCACGCCGACCGTCGCAGCAAACCCCAGCAGCGCGATGAACACACTGACAGTGTGCGAAACGAGATCAGATCCTGTCACCGCAAGCAGCGTCATGGCCCAAACAATAGCGTGTCCTGACGGAATTCGATGTCAGCAGACAGACGCTGAAACAAGTTGCTCAAGAATTCGCCTGGTTGCGACCAGTGGATCATGTGCTCCGCAGAGAGCGGTACTCACCGCCACGCCCCTGCACCCGCGCGCGATAAGTTCACCAACGTTGTCCGGAGTAATTCCGCCAATTGCAAGATGTGGCAGATCCGGATGTCGTTCGAGTGCTGCTTCCAAAAACGCAGCCCCTGCTGGTATGCGATCGGATTTCACCGTCGAAGCAAACATCGCGCCGATGCCGACGTAATCCGCACCGTCGCGGGCCGCGTGGTCGAGTTCATTGATGTCATGCGTGCTGACGCCGATGCGCAGAGTGTTGCCGAAAAGTCTGCGAACCTGTGTAATGGACAGATCGCCCTGCCCAAGATGCACGCCATCGGCTTGCACGAGTGCTGCGATGTCCGGCCGATCGTTGATGATCAGCGCAGCTCGATTGTTTGTCATGTCTCGCAATACACGTGCGTGCTGCAGCAATTCACGATCAGAGAGTTGTTTTTCGCGCAATTGAATGCAATCGCAGCCGCCATCGAGCGCAGCATGTGCGACGCGCTGCCAGTCGTTGTTCGGGCACAGCGCTGCGGTCAGTAGGAGGCAGAGCCTCCACTGTGGCGCAATAGAATTCCCAAACGCCTGCGCAAAATTCTGCTCCAGTTCATACCCGCGGTAGCGCATCTGCTTGAGCTGCGCTGCTGCGTCTGCGTCAATCGTCTTGGCGTATTCTTCGAGACTGCGCAATGCTTCGCCGAGGCGCTTGCCTGCTGCGATAACAACATCGCTGAGCGCAGCCCGAGCGCTTTCGCCAGCAGTGGTCAAACCTGTTCCAACATCACCAGCAGTATCGCGATCGCGTGCAATGTGCAGAAACTGCTGCACGCAGGCAGTGACATCATGGCGCAGCGTCTTGCACGCAGCAGTGAGCGATTTATCGTTCAGCACAAAGCGGGCAGCATCCTCCAGCACGCGCAGGGCTTCGCGGGCGCGGTTGGCGTTGGCATCGATGATTCGGGCAATAGTCATCGTTGCACATACTAGCCGCATGGCGGTTTTCGAGCGTTCACGGCGGTTTGTGCAAGTCGCCTACGATTTCTCCGAAGCAGTTGATAGACGCCGTGCGGAGCGTCTCTTCGCTCCGCCTTGCCGAATCGATGCCCAGTGCGCATGAGGAGACACGACATGTTGACAATGATGACGTTGAAGAAACAACTGACCCGTTCTGTTCTTGCAGTGTGCGCGACAGCCTCGGCAGCGCTTGCAGGACCGATCGAGAACAACCGCCTGCCTGCGGATACTGCCTGGGTCATTCACATCGATTTCGAGCAGGTGCGCAGCACAGCCGCCGGCCGGTTCCTCATGCACGAAGAGGTCGGGCTCAACCTTGACGAAATGCGCGAAGAAATCGCACAGGAACTCGGTTTCGATCTGTTTGCAGAGGCAATGGATATGACCATGCAAGGGCCGGGGAATGACGAAACCGACGCAGTCATCGTGCTGACGACTACGCCGGCCGTCGATCAGGCACTCGAGTACATCGAACGCGATGAACCGACACATGAGATGATGCTCATTGATGAGTACGAGCTGCACACCTGGCATGATGAAAAGAGTCAGGGTCCGCTGTATCTGTACATGAAGAAAACGGACCGTGGCACGAGGAGGCAGGTAGTACTTTCAAGTTCTGTCAGCCGGCTGCTTCTGACACTCAAGACCATGCAGGGCGATGCACCCGACATCACCAACGTACGCGAGTCGCCTCTTGCGATCAACGCTCGGCCTGGGGCGCTGCTGTACATCCAGACTGCATCGATGGAGTTCATGAAAGATCTCGATCTTGATGACCGTATCACCAAGGGGACCGGCCGGGTGACGTTTCAGATCTCTGAACACGATGACCTGAGCAGGATCGATCTTGCCTGCACTGCAGACAGTGAACAACGCGCTCGAACGATGAGCGAAATCGTGCAGGGTCTTGTCGGGCTGGGCAAACTGATTACCAGTGAAGACCACGACCTGCAGATGTTGCACCACGTGCTGCAGGCGGTGCGCAGTGAAGCGCATAAGAAGGATGTGACGCTGCAGTTTGCGATTCCCAGCGAAGAACTGGAGAAAATGATGCACCACGAACATGGTCACGGCCATCAACACGACTGATTTGCTGATCAATCCGCTGCCTGGCTTTGTAGCCAAACGCACATCGCTGCGCGCAATCGAAACGGCGCAGCGATTTTCTATTTGACCGTCGCGCGTTGCTTCACTGTTCTCGGGTCCACGCCACGCTCGATGGCTGTAATCTTCTCAACACGCCGCGCATGTCTGCCGCCTTCGAACGTTGCGCCCAGCCACGCATCAACAATCGCTACGACCCGAGCGTTGTCGTTGTTGTCCGTACCGACTGCCAGGACGTTGGCATTGTTATGTCTGCGGGCCATTTCCGCAGCCAATTCATCACCTGCAACGCCGGCCCGAACGCCGTCAATTTTATTCGCAGCTATGGCGACACCGTTGCCCGACCCGCACAACAGCACGCCGACGTCGGCACTGCCGTCGGCTACGGCTCTGCCCACCACCCACGCAGCATCGGGATAGTCGCGACTGTCCGGACCCTGCTCGCCGAGGATCACGACATCATGCCCGGCTGCGCGCAGATGTTCAGCCAGCACTCCCGCTGCTGCATCACCGCGATGATCTGATCCCAGCGCGATCTTCATTGAACAACGTCTCCTTCAGCCGCAGCGGAACAAGTGTCTGAAACCGCTTCGCAAGGTCATTATATTCCGATTGCCCCTGACCGATCGGATCAGCGACATCGCCTTCAGGATCGAGACGCGCGATCGTAGTGCCGCCACCTTCGCCATCGAGCATCTCGTGAACAGCTTCGAGATGTGACTCGGTCATAGTGAGAACGACATCAGCTTTGCGGATCATCGCCGTCGTCAACGTCTTGCTATGACCGTCAAATGCAATATCCAGCCGCCGAAGCGCCTCGACAGTCTCCTGCGTTGGCGGCGCGCCATCAGCCGCCCAGACGCCCGCTGAGGCGACGAATACGTCCTCACGGTCATCTGCGGGCAGTTGATCCAGCCATTGGCGGGCAACTGCCTCCGCCATCGGACTGCGACAGGTATTGCCGCTGCACACGAACAGAACTGTCTTCATGGAAGCCTCAATCTCCGCCGCAACAGCCATTTCGACTGCACAACCAAATTCTAGCAGCGCGTACGTCATGAATGCACATTCACTCCGCTGCAGTGTTGCACCGCTGTGATCTCGTGTAGAGTATTGTACATGTTGAACGACTATCAAGGCACAAGCCGGGAGATCTGAAGGTGGAGTTCGTTAAAGAGCAGGAAGCCCTGGAAGTCCTGCGTGAATGTGGGTTGGAGCAGGTGCCACAGGGTGATGATCTGATCCACCTCCAGATGCGGGCCAACGATGATGTTGTTTTCGTGCATTTGGCAGATGAAAAGTCAACAATCGAGCCGCAACCCGGGGCACGGGTGGTCCCGCTTGCGAAAGATCAGATCCCCGCAGTGCTTGAACATATCATCCACCGACTTCATCTGGACCAGATACTCCTGATTCCGGTCGGCAAATGGCGCAGAGTCTTCGATTGCGTCGCGTTCTCCTTGGCGGAAAACGAATCTTGGCAGGAGTTCGACGCATCTGCGACGGTCGAGTTGAATCGACGCGATCCGCTTCTCTGCACGCCTGCTGATTACTCGACTGTCCGCGCGCTTCTCGATGCACTTGTCAACGATGCCGAAGAACAATCGCAGGGTCTCATGGTGACTGCCACTGCCGCGCCGATGTTGCTTGAGTTCGTACCCGGCGGCGCAATGCGCATCAGCCTCGGGAATCAAGCCATTGCTGATGAAGTTCTGGAATCCGTCGATGCCGGGTCATGACGCACCCGCTTCGAAGTCGTCACAGGAATCATCCGGTCAGACTTCAGATCGGGTCCCCACCGTCCGATAGGCCTGTGGAAGGCGGTGCAACGGTGGATGACAGCCTCGAACCACGGACGGGCGCCCAGCCCGGCAAAGCAATTATGCAGGTGTATCTCGATGAACGGCAATGCGATGTCTCAGCCGAATGTGTCGGCGAGGCAATTCTCGCAGGCGCAGCTCTTGCAGAAACCCACGGCAGAATGATCGTCGAGGTTGAAGTCGACGGCACGCGCTGGACCGAACGCGAACTGGGCGCACCCGAACGCGCCAACTTCATCGCAGAAGAAGTCCGCCTCACCTCGGCAGATCCCGTCGAACTGGTTTCCTCCACGTTTACAGATGCAGCAGATGCTCTGGATGAAGCTGATGCACTGCATCGCGAAGCAGCTGAGCTGATCCAACTCGATCAGCAGCGAAAAGCTATGGAGAAACTCGGCCAGGCGCTTTCGATCTGGATGGCTGTGCAGCAGACAGTCGAAAAAGGCGCGACGCTCATGCAGGTGGATCTTGACGACGTGAAGCTCAGTGAATCCACCGCCCAATCTGCGGTTGAACAACTCGGCATACAACTGAACGCGATCAAAGCAGCGGTGGAAATGGAAGATCCTGTTCAGCTTTCCGATTCACTGCTGTATGAACTTCCCGACGTTGTCGAACAATGGCGTTCGCTTCTGCGTGAACTTCGTTTCCGAGTGCGTGGGGAATCAAACTGATGTCAGAATCGCGAATCGATGCCAAGATTGATGACCTGATGAAGCGTGCCAGCAAAGTACTCACGCAGATGCAGTACTTTGAGGCCGAACGCATGGCCAACAAAGCTTTGGGCATGGCTCGCGAAGCTGCGGACTTCGAGCGCATGGCTCGAATCACGCTTCCGCTGTTGGAGGCTCGCCGTCAGCGTTTTCAACAAGCCCTCGATATCAAGCCCGTCAGGATTCTTGATGAGCCGGTCGAAGACGAAACGATTCTTGAACCCGGCTGCTACGTTGTGCAGCCGCCGCTCGTCGGTGCTGATGCGCGTCGGCTGCGCCTGACTGCGCTCGCTCATGATGTGCCCGTGGCGCTTGTCTGCCGCGAGCCGTACGATCAGCTTGGTCAGATTCCCATCGCTGCGGTCACGCCCGGCAGAACCATGCGCACCAAAGTCGAGCCACCCGAAGTCGAAGATAAATACGATGCAGCGTGGGTTGTCGAAGCGATCGAAGAGCTTGGCGATTTCACGCTGGATTCACTCGATCCTGAGCTACAAGTCGTTCGCAGAATCGATGCCTTGTTGTCGATGATTGATGCGCTACCAGAACACGAGCGACTGCATGTTGCCCTGGAAGAAACATGCCGCCGTGCCGTCCACGAGAAGGCTGAAGAAGCCGCGGGCAAGACTACCAAGAAAAAGCGCCGCGCCTCAGGCGCGGGTTCGAGCAGGTGACTGCCAGGCGCCGCCGTCGTCATCATCGATTCCGCCGCAGCCGCTGGTCGGCACTGTTTCTAATTGTCATCGTCATCGCGCTGGTCATTGCAGATCGGCAGGGCTGGCTGCTCGTCGAGCCCGCCGGTGCGATGGGCCAGTACCACGGCCGAACCTTTCAGGTCGTGCGCATAATCGATGGCGACACCATTGAAATCGAAGCGTTCGACCCCGAAGAGCAGCGGCCAACCACGCGCGTGCGCTTGTGGGGAATCAACTGCCCGGAAACCGCAGGCCAAAGCAGCCCGATTGCTGAACCGTGGGCTGACGAGGCAACCAAGCTGACAGCAGCCCTGATCGAAAACAGCTCGGTGACGCTGCGATTGGAACCCAGCCGCCTGCGTGGTCGCTACGGCAGAATCCTCGCACATGTCGAAACTGCAGATGGAAAACTGCTCAATGAGCTGCTTTTGGAAGCAGGACTTGCCAAGGCAGACGAGCGCTGGCCGCACAGCGCCCTGCGGCGATATGCCGAGGCCCAGCGCCGCGCCCAGGACGCCGACCTCGGCGTCTGGTCACAATGATTGACGCTGCGTCACACAATCCCCGATGCGCCACCCAGGACAGTGGACCAGCCGGGCCGTGTTGCGCGCATAGCCTCATTTGCAATAGGCAGTTGATGGCACTTTCACAGCGGAGGTTTCAATAGTCGTAGTTTCGCCGGCGGTAGTGGCGGTCTTGAGCCTTGTCCTGTTCATTGCCGACGATGTATCCGCCCAGCGCACCTGCACCAGCGCCGATGGCAGCGCCTTCCAGCCCGTGGCCGGACTGATGGCCGATGATCGCTCCGCCGATAGCCCCGATACCCGATCCCCATGCTGCGCCTTCCTGTGCGTGACTGGCGCAGCCACTCAGTGCAAGGCCGGTCGTCGCGGTGAGTGCAGCGGCGGATATCCAAAGCAGACGTTGAATCTTCGAATGTGCGTGTTGCATCATGAAATCCTCTCGAATCAGCCGGAGCCGGCGGGATTGCCTCTGCAATACGGACCCGGAGCAGTCCCGGACTATTCCCAGTTGTTGCAACTCCGGCAATGGGGTTGGTGCCAGCAGATCGCTGGTGCTGCTACGATCCCCGGGTCAAGAACATCCAGCTGCATGTCGATGTGCGGGCAGACTGACAGTATTTTAGGAAAAGGCTCAGCGGCAAGCAAAATTATGGAAATACGAACACGGCTGAAACGTGGCTACATTCTTAAACAGAGCGCGATTGCGGTGGTTTCCATCGCGCTTGGGCTGTGGGGCGTGTACGACTACGTCTGGACCATTCCCAATCAGCAGGAAGCCCACGACCGGCTGGATGTCTGCCAGGCAATCGTCGCCCTGCACGAGACCGAGCCGGACGATGAGACCTTTGAGCAGAAGAAAGAGGTCGCGCTGGAGAAGGTACAGGCCAAGCTCGATGATCTGGCAGAACAGGCTGGCCACCAGGAAGATTCGCCGGAGGTCGCGCCTGCGACGGAGCAGGAGGCACTCGATCAACAGGTTGCCAATCTGAAGAAGACGATCGAGCAGTTGGATGCGCAAGGTGAACTTGGTTGGTTGAAAACGCTGCTGTTGTTTCGACAGGCAGTCGTTACGCCACGCCCTCCTGCAACGATGCAGTCGTCGTTGTCAGGCATTCATGCTGCAGCATGGGAGATTGCCACGCAGGGCGTCAGTGAGTTCGCTGAGGTAAGTAAGCCCGAAACGTACGACCGGGTGATCAAAGGGCTGATCTTTATTCCATGTCTGCCATTCGGGTTGTACATGCTTGGAGCGCTGGCGATCAAGAATCGCAAACACTATCGACTCGACAAAGAGGGCAATCTGCATCTGCCCGGCGGCGAGACGTGGAACCGTGATGACATCCAGGACATCAACATGAACAAGTGGATGTCCAAGTCGATTGCCCGGCCGCAGCACGCTGATGGCAGAGAGGTGAAACTCGATGACTACATTCATCAGGACATGCATCTGATCGTGGGCGGGCTGGCCCATAGATTCCATCCGGATCAATGGCACGAAGACGCCCGGAAAGTCAAAACCGAAGACGATGAATTGGAAGGCGATGACGACTCCGGTTCGGAGGACGTGGCAGACGACAATGCTGTTGAGACGGCGGAACGGGGCTGATTGGGTGTTGTGGAGGCGATTCTTGGGTTGTGAAATCCGAAGCAGGTGGAGGCGAATAAGATTGCCGGAGGTCAGCCATGTCGGTTGCAGCAGCGCAGATGAACGAATCGCCCAAGACCCACAAGCCGCAGTACACGATGCAGGATGTCAGCCAGGCTGGGCGGTTACGTGATATCAACACGGATTCCGGCCAGCGCAACATGGCTGTGGCTATGCACTTGACGCCGCTGGGGTTTTTCATCGTCGGCCCCCTGGCAATGCTCGCGCCGGTTGTTTTGTGGTTGATCCGCAAGGACAACAGTCCGTTCGAAGACGACCACGGCAAAGAGATGACCAACGTCGCAATCACATCGGTACTCGTTTCACTGCTTGTGTTTACGGGCATCGGTGCGATTTTCACCGTCTTCTGGTGCATCGTGATATTGATCAACATGATCCGCGGGGCGGTGGCGTCATCCAACGGCGAGTTCTTCCGATATCCGATGACGTTGCGTTTTATCAATTGATCGCGCCTCAGCCTTCGGTTGGTCGGTGATAGATCAACCTGTCCGGCACTTGTGCGGTTGCTCGTTGTTGCGCACAATTGTGGTCATGAACGAAAACGAAGCATCGGATCAGTCCAACGAATCCACACCGCAGCAGGATATTCCCGGTGCTGGGGCGGAAGTGTCGGAGCTCACCAGCGACGAAAAGACAATGGCGTTGCTGTGCCACCTGTTGGGCATCTTTACATGGTTCATCGGTGCGCTGATTATCTGGTTGATCAAGAAGGATCAATCTGCTTTTGTCAACGAGCATGGCAAGGAAGCTCTGAATTTCCAGATAACTATCGGGATTGGCTACATCATTGCAGGCATCGTGACATGTCTCACGCTCGGTATCGGTTCTCCGTTATCAATCGTCGTGTGGGTGGTCGATGTTGTGTTCTGCATCCTTGCAACTGTTGCTGCCAATCAGGGACGGATGTACCGATACCCGATCTCGATACGTCTCGTAAAGTAGTTTCATCGCGGATTCGCCTACACTGATGGCACGATGCCCCTGCTTGAGGCGACACAACTCGTAAAGAGCTACAGCGGCAGAACCGTCGTCGACGAGGTCAGCCTGTATGTCGACCGTGGCGAGATCGTCGGCCTGCTTGGACGCAACGGTGCGGGCAAGACTACGACATTCCGCATGACCATCGGCATGATCACCCCAGAAGCGGGGCGCGTGACGTTTGAAGATATTGATGTCACCACCTGGCCGATGTATCGCCACGCGCTTGCGGGGATGGGATATCTCAGCCAGGAACCGAGCGTCTTTCAGCGATTGACCATCGAACAGAACCTGCATGCGATTCTGGAAACGCAGGGGCTCAGCAGGCAACAGCGCCGCCAACAAGCTGAGGAACTCATGCAGCGGTTCGGGCTGAAACATAAAGCCAAAGATGAAGCCCGGACCTGCTCCGGCGGCGAGCGTCGGCGTCTGGAAATTGCACGTGCGCTGATCACCAAACCGAAACTGCTGCTGCTGGATGAACCTTTCGCAGCTGTCGATCCGCATACTGTTGAAGAACTGCAGCGGGAGGTGAAACGGCTCGTCGAAGACGGGATTGCGGTGCTCGTCACCGACCACAACGTGCAGCAGGCTCTGCGAATCTGCGACCGAGCGTACATCATTCACGAGGGTAGAAACCTCCGCGATGGGAGCCCGCGCGAGATCATCAACGATCCCGTTGTTCGCGAGGCGTATCTGGCATCCACCTTCCGCGGTGATGAATTTGATGATCAGAACCG
Source organism: Phycisphaerales bacterium (assembly GCA_029260575.1). Lineage (GTDB taxonomy): Bacteria > Planctomycetota > Phycisphaerae > Phycisphaerales > SM1A02 > JAJDDB01. The sequence continues at coordinate 203,070 of JAJDDB010000016.1, read as the reverse complement.
CAGTTCGCACCTGCAGCGACCGTTCGCAGCACAGGGGAAGTCGAGCGATTAGCCCGGCGGGATGCTGCGGATCGCTGTCTGCCATACAATGTTGACCATGCGATCGGCTGTTCGAAACATTCCGCTGCTGTCTGTCGGCGCGATCGGTCTCGCAACTGCACTGACCGGTTGCGTGGAGCGCACGATCACTATCACCAGCGAGCCCGGGGGCGCATTGGTGTATCTCAATGATCGAGAGATTGGCAGAACGCCGGTCGATGTGGAATTCATCCACTACGGCACGTATGACGTGCGGTTGCTCAAGAACGGCTTTGAACCGCTGTTGACCGCAGCAGATGCGCAGCCGCCACTATGGGATCTGCCCGGGCCGGATTTCCTGGCGGAGATCACACCCGTGCAGCTGCACAGCGATATCGAATGGCATTTTGTGATGGAGCCGGTGCAGGCGGATCGTGATTCGCTGATTGACCGAGCCCACGACATTCGACAAGGTCTGCGAGATGCTGAAGCAGATTTCGAAGCTGGTGCAGAACCAATGCCTGCAGCCGGCGATTCGGCTGCTGAAGCTGGCGAAACCGGTTCTGCTGCAGCCGATTCATGATTTCAGCCAGCTTTGACGGATGGAATGCATCCAGAACCCCAGGTGTCGCTCATACCGGCTGAATGGAGGTTGCGGCGCGCCACCCACGGAGATTTACCAATGATCATGCGAGTCCATCTCGGGTTCTGGAAAACAACATCATCGTCGAGCGCAGTCGCAGTTGCTGTGACAGCCGTTCTGGCTATAACAGCAACCGCTTGGTCGTTGCAGAGCGACCCCGGCGCAGGCGCACAGGCATCGCCGGCTGCTGAAGATGCCCAGGACATGCCGCGCGATCCGATTGAGGAGCTTCTTGATGAACTGAATCGGTTGCTGGATGAAGTGCATCTGCTTCGCATGGAGTTGGCACACGAGCGGCTGGTGCGCAGTGAAGCGGAGCGAGACCTTGGTGACTTGCAGAGGTTTATGGAAGATCACGATCGACTGGGCGATGCGTATGATGAATACCGCGGCGTCAAGAAAATAGCCGAACGCGAAGCGCATCAACGGGAGTTGGAACAGCGCCGCGCAGCCTACGAGCGCGAGAAAGCCAAACGAAGGGAATCGTATCTCAAGGCCAGAGCAGTGCGTCAGGCTGAACGTGCAGAGCAACAGCGACAGGCGGGATACGACCGGGCCGGCTTCGCGCATCTCGGACTGGATGTGTACTTCGGCAGAGCGTCGTTCTTCTACGGTACGAAAACGTCCAGTGGCAGACGTTTCATTTACGAACCTGACGAACTTGATGATATTGACAATCTCTTCTACCGCAACGAGGAAATCAATTTCTCGAGCATGACGATCTCCGGAAGCGTGCTCAACGCATCCGATGAGACGCGCAACGTCGGCATTGCAGTTGTGTTCTTTGATCAATTCGGCTCGCAGGTCGGGCACGAAATCGTGCAGATCAACAACGCGCGACCCGATGTGCCGTACCCGTTCACGAGCACAGTGAAGATGGCGCTGAATCGGCCGTTTGCCAGCTCCAGTCAGTACGTGTTGTATGCTGATCCGATCATTGCCGACACTGATGAACTGCAGCCCAGCGACAACGGGAATTGACGGCTGGCTTTATTCTTACGCATTGGATGCGGGATCGGCCACAATCGCATCGGCTTCAATTTCGATAAGTGCATCCGCGAACAGCCGAGCGACTTCGATCATGGTTGTGGCCGGGCGGATGGCGCCGAGCAGTTCGCGATGGGCCCGGGCAATATCCTGCCAGTGGTCCAGATTTGTGACGTACAAACGAACGCGCACGACATCGGCGAGTGTTGCGCCGGTCTGTTGCAATGCTGATTCGATCCTGGCAAGTGCCGCGCGGGTTTGCTCATATGGATCATTCGGATGAAGCAACGTCCCCGCGGAATCTGCTGCGATAGTTCCTGTGACGATGACGTGGTTGCCGACCCGCACCGCTCTACTGTAGCCGACCTGCTCTTCCCAGACCGAGCCGGTCGAGATGTTGAGCCGCCCTGAGGTATACGGTGATTGCGACATCGCAGCACAGGATACACTGTGGTTGATGCGACAGAGCCTGCACCCCAAATCCAGCCGTACCCGCAGATGGGTTTACACAGCAATCATTGTTGCTGCGGCTGGTGGTCTGGCGTGGTGGGGTTCGCACACAAAGGGCCAGCAGCACGAGCTCATTCGTTCGAACATTCTGACACTTGTTGATTCAATGGTCGACGGGGAAACGGTGACGTGGCAATACGATTGGGCGGCGCCGAACGTCGCCCGGCCGGTGATGCTGCGCTTGCGGGAACTGGCGTTGAGCATTCCTGATGGTGCGTCCGAGTTCCTTGAGATTACCATTGCACCGCAGGGATTGGCGCCGTTTGAGCGCGGCGGCGCGACACATCAGGCATTGTTGTCACTGGACGGTCAGCCGAAGCTTGGGCTGATGTTTGAAGTCGGTTCCGCAGACGATGACATATTGATTGTCGGGTACTGGGAACCGGCGCAGAATTCTGGAGGTTGAATGCTCGTCTGGGTGAACGGCGAATTCATGGAACGCGATCAAGCTCGGGTGTCGGTGTTTGATGCCGGCTATCAACATGCTGTTGGACTATTTGAAACAATGGGCGCACAGCATGGTGTTGTGTTTCGCGCAACGGCGCATATGGAGCGTTTGATTGATTCGGCCCGAGAATTGCTGTTGACGCAGCGATTGCAGGCGCAGGCGCTGGTTGAAGCCGTGCAACATGTAGTGCAGCGCAATGAGCTGGACGCGGCGCGAGTGCGGCTGTCAGTGACGGGCGGAGATCTCGGGGCGTCGACAGCAGGCGGACGAGGGCAGGTTGATCCGACGGTGGTAGTCTTCGCGCAGCCGGCAACGGTGTATCCCGACTCGTTTTTTGAAGACGGCGTGACGGTGACGATTGCGGAGGGTCGCGTGAATCCGCTCGATGTAATGGCTGGTCACAAGACGCTGAACTATTGGCCGCGCGTGCAAGCGCTGCAACTTGCTGCAACGCGGCAGGCGGGCGAGTCGCTGTGGTTCAGCGTAAGCAACCACCTGGCTAGCGGATCGGTCAGCAATATTTTCCTGGTGAAGGGCGAACAGTTGTTGACGCCGATCGCGCGCGGCGAGGAAGTTGACGGCGGGCTGCGGGCACCGGTGCTGCCGGGTATCACGCGGGATGTCATTCTGGAGGGCGCATTGGAGCTTGGCCTCACCGTTGAGCGGCGCATGCTTGATATTGATGATCTGCTCAAAGCAGATGAAGTGTTTCTGACCAACTCCAGTTGGGGTGTACTGCCTGTGGTGAAGGTTGAGAAGGAATTGATCGACAATGGCAGCGTCGGCAAACATACGCTTGCACTTCGTGAACACTGGATCGAGACTGTAGACCGAGAAACAGCGATCTCTTTACCCGGCGCGCTCGAATAGCCATTCATGCAGCGGCGCAGATGCAACTGCGTAGAGGTGCCCCCGACGAATGGCTGAACACGACGACAACACGGTGGACAACGATCATCGCAGCGGCGGAAAAACGCCTTCGATACGTCAGATTGATCGGTATCGCATTCTGCACGTAATAGGCAGTGGTGGTATGGCGACAGTGTACGCCGCCTTGCAGCCGAGGCCTCGGCGAACGGTGGCGATGAAAGTGCTTCGGCCGGAGGTTATTGATGACATTTCGGTGCGCCGTTTTCGCAGGGAAGCGGAGATACTCGCGCGCCTTCGGCATCCATCGATCGCGCAGGTATACGACGCAGGGACGTATGAGCAGGACGGTCGATCGTGTCCGTATTTCGTAATGGAGTTCATCCCCGGGGCCAGGACGATACTGGAATACGTTGCGCAGAAGCAGTTCAATCGGCGTGATCGGTTGAAGTTGTTCGTCAATGTATGCCGGGCAGTGCAGTACGGTCATCAACATCGCGTGCTGCATCGTGATCTGAAGCCGGGCAACATTCTGATTGATCAGGCTGGTCGCTTGAAAATTATTGATTTCGGTGTGGCGAGCGCGCCGGATTTGCACGTCAGCGGCACGACGATGAACACCGAGGCCGGCCGGCTTGTCGGAACGATTCAGTACATGAGTCCCGAGCAGGTTGCTGCTGACCCGCAGAATATTGATGTGCGCAGTGATGTGTATGCGCTCGGTGTGTTGTTGTACAAGTTGATGACCGGACAGTTTCCGTACCGCGTCGAGGGGCAGCCGATATATGAAGCGGTTCGGATCGTGCGCGAGGAAGAGCCAACCCGGCCGAACAAACATGATGCGGAATTGCGCGGTGATCTGGAGACGATCATCTTGCGGGCCATTGCCAAGGATCGTACTCAGCGCTATCAATCGGCAAGTGATATGGCGGGCGATGTTGTGCGGTTTCTCAATCGCCAGCCGATCAAAGCAGCATCGGCAGGTGTGACGTATCGCTCAAGGCTTTGGATGCAGCGCAAGCGAAAAGTCATTGCAGGTGTGGTGGTGGTGCTGCTTCTTGTCGGTGGCGCGATTGGTGGGACTGCGTGGTGGATGTCTGGAAACAGCGCAGCAGACGATGCGAATACTGCAGCGGAAGTCGGGTCGAATGCAGCGACTGCGCGGTCGGGCCGGGATGACGCAGGCGCGTCTGGGCAGATGGGTTCTTCGCTTCGGCCGATGGTTTTGGATCGGCAACGGGAAGCGATTTCGGCACTGCAGTTTGACGGGACCGGCACGCGGTTGGCATCGGGATCGGAGGATGCAACGACAGTGCTTTGGGATATGCAGACAACGCAGCCGATTTCGACACTTGTAGAACATGAAGCGCGGGTGCGGGCGGTTGCATTCAGCGATTCGGGCGAGCGGTTGGCGTCGCTGGATGACAACGGAATTGTTCAGGTCTGGAGTGCATCTCAGGCGAGCCCGGTGCAGACTATCGAAGTGCCCGGGCAGGACGTATACAGCCTTGTGATGGACGCAGCCGGCGATCGGTTGGCGGTTGCATGTGGCGACAGCACAGTGCGGGTGATGGACATTGAAAGTGGCAAATGGACGACGCTGCGCGGTACGACTGGTGCGTTTCACTGCGCAGCATTCAGTGCCGATGGCGGGTTGCTCGCAGCGGGATCTGCTAATGGTGATTTGTATATCTGGGACGCAGCCGGCGGGCAGCGACAACATCGGCTTACCGACTCGAGGGGAGCACCTGCGTTTGTGATGTTCGATGCAAGTGCAATGTATGTGGTGTCGGTTGCTGGCGACGGCCGAAGCGCTGTGTGGAGTCTGCGTGAAGATGACGCATCATTGATCGAGCGCGATCCAGTCATGTCGAGGTTTAATGCCTGCCCGGACCCGCTGGTTGCAGCGTGTGCGGCATCATCACGGCAGTGGCTCGTCGCAGCGTCATATGATCGCGTGCGGCTTTGGGATCTTCGATCACTTGCCGCCAGCGAACGCGTCGAACAGCATGGTGTGACGATCACGTTGGAGCGTAACGTGCAGTCGATTGCGATCGACGCCAATGCCCAGCGGTTGGCGATCGGCAGAGCTGATGGATCAGTACACATCTATGCGGTAACGGATCTGCTGGATTGGGCGCAGCGGCACAATGCTCCTGACTCGACAAACGCGGAATAGGGCAGCGCTGCGATACACTGTTGTCATGCAGCAGACGATGAGCAGCGGATATCACGCAACGACGATTCTGACAGTCCGCAGAGGCAGTGCGGTTGCTATGGCTGGCGATGGGCAGGTGACATTGCAGCACACTGTCGCCAAGTCTGACGCAACGAAGGTGCGCAAACTTGAAGGACTTGGCGCAGAGGCAGCGGGCGTGCTGGTCGGGTTTGCCGGCTCTGCTGCTGATGCATTCGCGCTGCTGGAACGCTTTGAAGCGAAACTCAAGGAGTCGCCGGCAAATCTGATGCGGGCTGCAATTGAGCTGGCGAAGCAGTGGCGGACGGACAGGGCGCTGCGCAGGCTGGAATCCATGCTGGTTGTGGCGGATCGAAGCGCGACCTTGATGTTAAGCGGGCAGGGCGATGTCATTGAACCATCAGACGGCATCGGCGCGATCGGTTCGGGCGGGTCGTTTGCACTGGCTGCCGCACGGGCTTTGGCCACGCACACGCAGATGCCGCCTGCGGACATCTGCCGCGAGGCAATGCTGGTGGCAGGCGAGATCTGCATCTACACCAATACCGAGCTTTCTGTCATATCGCTGGATTGAAAACATGCGTGTGTTGCGGGTTGGGTAGCGCATTGCTGCACGGTTTCCGGACGCAGATTCGGTTCTCGGACCGTGTGTGCGTGACATGATTTCGCCAGACTGTCGGCTGTGGAAAGCCGGGCAAGCGCACAGCCATCAACATGCTGAGCAACCGTGTCGATGGTGAAGACATGGTTCATCTGATTGTCAAACTTGCGAACAAACTCACCGATAACGAACGGCGTTCTGCAATTCTGGAACAACTTCGTGAGTTTGTCACGACGGCAGTAGAAGTCGAACTGGAGCCAAAGCGGCCGCAATCCGGCGGCAGCGTGATGCGCACGCACATCAAACAGGTCTCCGAGGATGGGCTGTTCATCGAAGCGCCGCAAATCGACGGGGCCAATCGGCAGTTGGTGCGAAACGAGGAATTGCGGATGACGGTTCGGATCGACGGCCAGATTCTTACCGGCGAAGTCGCAACGATCGGGCGATCCAAACAGCAATGCGGCGACGAACTTGTGTATGGGTATCGGCTGACTGTTCCGGAGGACTTCGGCCCGCCGAAGCCGGGCGAACAGCGGGACAGCGGCGCGACACCCAGGCCGAAGCATTATGTTGTGGAAGCAGAACTGCGTTGTCTGAAGCGAGATGTTCCGGTGCGTGGCGTGATCGCAGCGCTCAGTGAGAAGATGGTGCATGTTCGTTCGATGAATGCGCCGGACTGGTTGCACGAAGGTGATCGGTTGAATCTTGTTGCAGATATGCCGCGGCCGGTGGGTACGATCGAGCAGACGGTGACGGTCAACAGTGTGCGGCGGATGGACGGTTCGGAAGCGACAATGATCGGCATGACGTTCGTGGTGCCGATGCACGGCCTGAGCAAGCTCTTTGAACACGGACCGGTGCGCTGGGGGTGAACGGGTCTGTTAATGGCCTTGTTCCGCCTCGGCATCGCGCGTGCCTGAAACGTGATAGGCCTTACGCCGACTTGCATACTCGTCAGGGCTGACCGGCAGATCAGATTCAGCACCTGCTTGATGCTGTTCATGCAGTGACTTCAGAAATGGGATGCACCAGCCGCAGCCGGTGCCCGCGCCGAGGCATTCGCTGAGCTGCGAGGGCACGGTCGGCTGCTCACGCTTCATGAACGCGCGCAGTTTCCGCAGTGAAACGCGGTGACACAGACAGACGTGGTCATCAGAGTGCATGGTTGAATTGTAGTCACCTGGTGCTGCAGCCGTGCCGCCACGCGTGTGCGCGATCGCTGGTGATTACACCCACACCTGGCAGATGATGTGCGGCTCTTTGAGCTTGCCGGTCAGCGTGCCGATCGTGGAATTGACGAATTTGACTTCATACTGCGGATGCGCATCGAGCCATTCGTTGACGCTCTGGTCCATATACGCAAGTGCATCGTCCGTCAGTTTCGAATGAAACGTCTTGACGTGAATAGCGCCAGCACCGGTGGTGTTTGGCGTGCGCGTCCATGCATCTTCGTGTCGGCGGTCCTTGCCAAAGGCAGTGATCTTCTTATTCAGGCCGAGTGGCGATTCTTCCACGGGCAGCGGCATCTCGCCGGAAGGGTCTGCCGAGCGCGGGGCGGGATTCGCGCCGCCTATTCCGGGAGCAGTGTGCTGAATCCTGCTGGGTTGTTGCTGCGGGCCGTTGGGCTGGTTCGTATCCATGTGGCGCTCCTCCCGTGGAAGTCGAACGAAGGTATTGTTACGGATTTGGCTGGGTTTGTGAAATACAAAAGACGGTCCATTGCGATGAATCGGCATCAGTTTCTGCGTGGCGATCCAGTTGCAACTGCTGCACGATCGGCTGTGGCGCGGTCCAGTGCACTGTCAAGAGCCATTGATCTGATGTGGAAACTGCACTGATAATGTGCCCGGCTGCAATGCGCCGCACTGTTCCCCGATTGCCTGAGAGTGGTCCTTCGTAATCGAGATACCGCCGGCGATGATCTGCGATTTTTTCTGCTGCGAGCCGCGTGCGCTGCTGCTTGGCATGCACCGGCTGCTGCAGACGGAAGGTTGTCAACGGCGCATCGGTGGACGCAGCTAGATCGAGCAGCCAGTCGAAGTGGTGACTGCGGTCCGGCAGATCGTGTCGCAACAAGACGGTTGGGCGAGCCACGTGGTTCATCGTATCCGCTGGCTGATTGGAGCGACGTCGCAGGCCCTGTCGATAGCGCTGCGGGGATAACCGCGGTATCATGGTTGTCAGGAACACATGCGTGCAATGCGAGGATGATCGATGAAACGGATTTCGTTGTTAGTGACGCTGGCTGTGGCTGTTGTCTCAGTTGGTTGTGAGAACATGCCGAAGCTTCAAACGCCGCGGAAGCCGGTCGCAGCCATTCGCGACAATGCGGATTTTCACTACGAACGCGGCGAGTGGTCGGACGCTCGAACGCAATACGCACTGATCGTCGATCGGTATCCGGGTGACTGGCGTGCGCAGTACCGCCTTGGTCAGTGTGATCTTGCGCTGCAGAACAACACCGAAGCACGGCGGTCGCTGGAGATCGCACACACGATTCAGCCTGACAACGAACGCGTTGCGGATGCGTTGGCGGAAGCCTTGTACCGCACGGGTGAAGAAGATCGGCTGTTTGTGTTTCTGAACGAACGGGCCCAGACGACGCAGTCGGTGCATTCGTATGTCCGGCTGGGCAGATACGCAATGGACAGCGGTGATCCGGACCTGGCCAAGGTTGCGTTTCATACCGCAATCAACCTGGATGAAGGCACGACGGTCGAGCCGTATCTGGCAGCGGCGCAGTTCGCGCTGCAGCTTGGTAATCCGGACCTGGCAATCCGCAGGCTTCGGCAGGCGTACGGCATCAATCCGCAGGACACGCTGGTTCGCGAGCGGTTGATTGCGATGGGCGAGATTCCCGGGCCGACGTTGGCGCTGCCGCCGGGACATTGAGCAACGTTCAGAAAGCCCAACAGCCAAACAGGAAGAACAAAGGCGCGGGATGTTGCGAAGCATTCCGCGTTTTGTGTGGTGTGCGGTCGGTGCTGCGGCTGTTTATGATGGCTGGTCATGGCCAGTCGAACCGATGGTGACGGACCGGGACTGCTGAAGTGGTTTGCCACACTGAGTGATCTTGCGCGCGTACGCATTCTTCGTCTGCTGGAATCCAACGAATTGAGCGTGGGTGAACTGGCCAGCGCGCTGCAGTTGCCGCAATCCACAGTGAGTCGGCATCTGAAGGTGTTGTACGAACAGTCGTGGGTTGTGCGCAGAAGCGAGGGTACAGCAAGTCTGTATCGCCTTGACGCTGCACAGCTTGATGAAAGTGCGCAGCAGTTGTGGCTGCTGACCCAGGATCGGCTGGATGTGACGCCGACGCTGCGCGGTGATGATGAACGATTGACACGTGTGCTTGCGGAACGACGGGTAGATTCGCGCGCATTCTTCGGGCACATCGGCGGGGAATGGGATGATCTGCGCCGGGCGTTTTTCGGTGAACAGTTCACCGGCGAGTCGCTGCTGAACCTTTTGCCCTCGGATTGGGTCGTTGCAGACCTCGGGTGCGGGACGGGAAATGCAGCGGAGCAGCTTGCGCCGATTGTCAAGACGATCATTGCGGTGGATCGCGAGAAGGCAATGCTGGATGCAGCCCGCACGCGGTTGAAGGCACATCACAACGTGAAGTTTCGCGAAGGTGATCTGTGTGACCTGCCGATTGACGATGCGTCATTGGATGCAGCGATGGTATTGCTGGTAATGCATCATCTTCCGAAGCCGGAGTTGGTGGTGAAGGAAGCGGCGCGGACGCTGAAGCCCGGCGGTGTGCTGCTGATCGTTGATATGGTGGAACACGATCGCGAGTCGTACCGGGCGACGATGGGTCATGTGCATCTGGGATTCAGTGAACGTGACGTCAAGAGTTGGGCTGGCGCATGCGGGCTGCATGAGTTTGGATACAGGCGGTTGCGGCCAGCGGTAGACGGCAAGGGGCCGGGGCTTTTTGCGGCGGTGATGCGGCGGTAGTAGTTGAGCAATTCACGAATTGCGGAACAACATCAGAGTTGGCGAGATTATGTGATGAGCAGTGTGATGTTGCCCGCTGTTGACAATGAAATGTGCGATCCCGGCATCTGGAGATGCCGGGCTTTTTTGAGATCACTCTTTGGTGGTTAGCTTTATGTAGCTGCGGCGGTGCTGCGTTCGGGGGCGTCGAGCCGTGGGAACAGCGCGATCTTTTTGATTGCGGTGCCGGGTTTGAGACCCCCCCACTGTGCGAGTTCGTGCAAGGTGCCGGCGGCGGGGTTGATGTCCAGGCTGTAGGCGCGCCACAGTTCAGCAATCTTGTCCGGGCACACCGGCCACAGCAGCAGCGATGCAATGCGCAGGGCTTCTGCGCACTGATACAGAATCAGCGACAGCTCATCGCGCTTTGATTCATCCTTGGCGAGCTTGAACGGTTCGGTTGCGTTGATGAAGCCGTCAACGATGCGGATGAGACCGATTGCACCATCAATCGCGTTGTACAGGTCGAACGCGTCGTATGCGGCACAACAACTACTGACGATGTCGCCTGTTGTCTGCGGCCAAACGTAGCCGTCAAGCTCGCGTTTTGAGTTGCCGGGGTCGGGTACTTTGCCGTCGAAGTACTTGCCGATCATCGCAGCGACACGGCTGGCGCAGTTGCCAAGCGTGTTGACGAGATTGGTGTTGTAACACTCGTGAAACTGTGCAGCGGAAAAGTCCGAATCGGTCGGGCCGAGCGGGCCTTCTGCGCTCAGGAAGAATCGCAGCGCATCAAGTGAATACCGCTCGACGTACTCATCGATCTTTTCGAGATCGATGAAATTCCCAAGTGATTTGCTCATCTTCTGGCCTTCACTGATCCAGAAGCTGTGTGAATACACAAGTTTCGGCAGATTGACCCATTCGTAGCCGTTGCATTTGCGCAGCGCGAGCAGAACGGCCGGCCAGATCGCAGCGTGAAACCACAGGATGTCTTTGGCAATGACATGTACCGGGCCCGACTTCCAGTACTTTCTGCGGTCATCGATATCGACGGTGGTCAGGTAATTGAACAGCGCATCGATCCAGACGTAGATCGTGTGCGCCTCATCGCCGGGCACGGGTATGCCCCAGCCGGTGGAGCCGGTACGGCTGATCGGCACGTCTTCAGCATCTTTGATGCGCTGGATAACTTCGTTGCGCCGGGCGGCGGGTCTGACATCGAACGTGCAACCATCGACCGTTTCGCTGCTTTCAAGAAGCGCCAGCAGCTGTTCGCGATACGCGCTGAGCTTGAAGAAGTAGTTTTTCTCGGTCTTGCGTACGAGTGGTTTGCCATTGATCGGGCTTTTGAATTCGTACTGTTTGGCCTTGTTTTCCGGGACGTATTCTTCCTGGCCGGCGTCGTACCAGCCTTCGTAATCGCCCAGATAGACATCACCTGATTCGAGCAGGGCTTTGACGTATTGCTGCACACGCTGAATGTGACGAGTTTCCGAGGTGCGGATGAAGTCATCGTGACTCAGACGCAGCCGTTGAAACGTGTCGCGGAATTCACCTGCGTTTCGATCAGCCCACTGCTGAGGGGTCAGCCCGCGCTCGGCGGCAGCGTCGACGACTTTTGCAGCATGTTCATCTGTGCCGGTGAGGAAAAAGACATCTCTGCCGGAAAACCGGTGGTACCGGGCAAAGACATCACAGACCGTAGTAGTGTAAATGTGGCCGATATGCGGCCGATCGTTGACATAGTAGATCGGCGTGGTGACATATATTTGCTCTGGATGGTCTGCATCTGGCGGCATGGGCGGCCATTGTAGTGCTGGAGTGCGGTCAGGGATCGCAACTCGAAATCAGCTCCCGGGGGCATTTCGTCAGGTCTGTGTTTGCCTGCGGGACGCACGTGACGGAAGATGTCCGGGTGCATCGTCCGGGTGTCTGCCTCGAAGTGCCAGCCGAGTCAAGTTGTGTACCTTACCGATAACGAATCATGAATCGCGAAACGTTTGAACAAATGTCGCTCGAGCATCTGGACTCTGTGTACCGGATGGCAATGCACCTGACAGGACACCCCGATGAGGCGGGTGATCTTGTTCAGGAGACATATCTCAAAGCGCTTCGGGTGGCAGAGCGTTACGAGGAAAAAGGCGGCGGAATTCGGCCCTGGCTGTTCAAGATCCTGCACAACGTTTTCTATAGCAAGCTCGCCCGGGCCAAGCGGGAATCAGCGTCATACGAGGACCTGCCGCCGGGCGAAAGTGATGAGATCAAGCCGGGCGAAGCAGCGCCTGCATGGGATTTGACCGGGTTGGATTGGGAGCAGGTGGACGGGCGATTGCGCGAAGCGGTCGATCGATTGCGGCCGGAATATCGTTCGGTGCTGCTGCTGTGGGGTGTAGAAGGGTTGAAATATCGGGAAATAGCAGAGATTCATAATGTTCCGATTGGAACGATTATGAGTCGTCTGCATCGCGCCAGAGCGATTCTGGCCGAAGAATTAGCAGAAATGGCCGAAGAATTAGGCTGGTCGAACGGTTCTACAGCCTGAGGCGGGGTTTACGAATACTGGCCTGGAGATGGAACCCCTGATTGGCAGCGATTAGTGAGCGGGCTACGGGGCATACACTTCGGGGAAACAACGGCACATGAACGGAATTCCTTCACATATTGATCCTGATCTGATTCGACGCTTGGCCGACGGCGAGCTCGACGATGCGGCCCGCGCGCATTTGGAGCAGACTGTGCCCAAGGAGAAGCTGACAGCAGCGGTAACATTCGAACAATCACTTCGGGCGCATATCTCACGAGTTGTGACAGCAACGACGCCGAGCGCGCCGCAAGAACTTCGTGAAAAGATCCGTGCTGCACTGCAGAGCGCGGATGCTGTTCAATCGGACGAGCCGATCGCGCGGATTGAACCCGGAGCAGGTGGACCTGCTGTGGTGAACACCACGCCCCGGCGATTCTCAAGTGCGAATTACCTGGCTGTTGCTGCAAGCTTGGCGCTTGTTGCGGGCGCGGTGTTGTTCGGCATTTTCGGCCCGCCAATCGATCAATGGGGCCAGAATCCAGGCGTTTCAACCGCTGCGGAGATTTCTCAGTTTGCATCTGGTGAGCACGATCGGTGTGCGATATATCCGAACAATCGAAAAGAGAAAATCGAATTCACGGACCCGGACATCTGTCGAGCCAGGTTGAGCGAGCGGCTCGGCTTACAAAACCACCATGTCATAATCTTTGATCTTGATGCGGAAGACCTCGGGTATGCGTTCATTGGCGGCGGCTCGTGTGTAGTGCCCACGTACGAACGTTCCGCACATCTCATGTACCGGCGTGATTCGGAAGTCGCCATGCCTGCGATGGCAAGCATATTCATCGGCTCCGGCAAGACCAATTCGCAATTGGCGCCCGGGGAATGGAAAGAGCTTCCGTTCGCTGCAGGGTGTTCGCACGCGGTATTCACATCTACGGACGGCACACTGGACTACCTGTTGGTGTGCTGTGATGCGAATGACATTGCGAAACTCCGCAAGGCAATTGGCGAGCAACTCCGAGCCGCTGACAACGACAGCCCGTAGACCCGCCGCACCGCCCAACTGCACCAGACCAACCGGTTTCTTGGTTCGTATCGGACCCTTTGAGTTTCGATGCGAACCCGACGTCGGCGAGGCCGATACAGTTATGGTGAAGGCCCACCGGCCGCAGACCGGGTCGTTTTGAATGAAAGAAAAGCGGTTGGTGCGTCGTCATACCCAATGCGAGCCCAGTCGGGCAGACATCAGCCGAGAGGTTTCTCCCATGCAGTTCGAAAATGTGCGCACTCGATCGTTCGTCAATCACACAATCGGCCTGGGCGCGGTATTGGTCGCATTGGCATTGCCCGCGACAGCATCCGCACAAGATGCCCTGGGCAGCGGTGATGTACTTGATGCAAACCTCAGCACAGCTGGAACACGCAATTCGTCCACTGCAGATGAGTCGCTTGCCTACCGCGTGCGCAATCTGCTTGTTACTGGCAACGTGGCTGGTGGACGAGGATTTCGTGGTTCAGTGGGTTATACCGCGGCAGAGGATTTTCGAGGTGCTCTGGGATCTGATGATCTCTTTGAATTCCGTTCGCAAGCTGCATTTTCTGCGCCGAGCTATGTGCTGTACCGCAACCAATTGACCGACTTGCAGATCGGGCAGGATCTGGGAACGCTTGAGTTTCGGCGATCAACCACCGGTGAAACGCTGCGCGATGTCATGGCCGGCAGTACGCGCTTTGATCAGGAATTCCATGGCGCGCAACTACGCCTTGATCGTCTGATCTCTGATGTGACGTTGTCTGAGAATATTGAACGAGCATCAGAATCTCGGCCGATCGGCATTGGCAAGGACAAGCAGGGCAACACGATTGTGCCCATGTCGACCAGTGTGCTTGGCATTGACACTGTCACGCTCGCTGAAGCGCAGCGCACTGCAGGAATGACAGTATTTGATCGTGCCCGATTGATGGAAGACTTGATGAACGACGCTGTGGCGCCGGAATCAATTCAAAGCGTGCAGACGAATCAATCACCGTTTACAAAGATGCTTGCAGTGGATACTCGCATCACTGGTACGGCTGTCGATACGAAAGTCGAAACCGGTGCATTGACACACGATGACTTGCTCAAGAAGGTTGCGGAACGGTATACGGATGGTGTCGGTCTGGATGAAGAGACGGCCGAGGCAATGGACGAGAAATACTCAGATATTCAGGAGTATTTGCGAGGCTTCAGAGACCCGGACGAAGCCGAAAGCGCGACCGAAGAAACAATGCGAAGCGAAACAGGGCTGGAAGTGACGCTGCCGCAAGCCGGCGACGAAGAAACGACCGACGAGAGTGATGATGCAGGAATCGCACCAGCCACACCGCAAACGCCGGATGTGCTGCCGACGCTCGAGTCGTTCGGAATCGCACTTCGACATGGACAGACAGTCAAATCCTACGCTAGTGGTGATGATGATCGCTTCAATGAGTTGGTGACTTCGGCTCAACAGAGTTTGACGACCGGCGAATATTTCTGGGCTGAGCGGCGCTTTGCCCGGGCCTTGCGATTTCGGCCGCTGCATCCCCTGGCTTCAGCAGGCAAGGCACACGCTCAGCTTGGTGCGGGTCTGTATACCCCTGCTGCACTGTCATTGCGACAAGTCCTGCGACGCTACCCCGAGATGATCGATGTTCGGTACGACCGGGATATTCTTCCGACGCGCGTTCGGCTGCAACAGAACATTAATCTCATTCGTGAACGTCTGGAGCAGGGAATGGAACCCGCAATGATGGGCTTCCTTCTTGCCTACATCGGACATCAGTTCGACGATCGCGCGATGGTTGAAGAGGGGCTTGATGCCATGCAGCGGGCATCGCCAGACGATCGCCTGTTGCCACTGCTTCGAACCATCTGGACCGAAGTCGACGAGACAGACGACGGCTCGCAAACGCCATAGCGACTGGTTCTTATCGGCCACATAGCCGGTATTCAGATGGCCGGTTCATAAGGTCGATAAGTGAAGTGACATGAGCACAATTGGTTCACCAATTGATACGTCATTGATCCAGGCTGCGCAGGCTCAGCAGACTGCGTCCAAGTCTCGCGACAAGGAACGCGCAGCAAGCGAACAGGCCCGGCGGTTTCAGGATCAGGTCGAACTTCGTGTGGCCGGTCTCGAACACAGCGACGCCATTCGCAAGCTCCCGCAAAACGATTCCGAGCAGGCAGAAGACGAGCATCAACGCCAGTTGGCACGGCAGCCACAGCATCGTCCCAATGATGGTGAAACCCACCCCATCGATGTGACAGCCTGAATATCCTTCTTGCCGATCTGACTATCAGAACTTTCAAAACGAGTTGAAAATTCGCCGCGAGTGTGCTTTACTGCCGGTGCAGGAGCATTTGCTATGGCGAAGCCGCGGCCAGATACCAATTCCGGTACACCGAACAATGCTGCGCAAATTGGCACTCAATTGCGTGAATCGCGCGAGCGCTTCGTCGCATTGTGGGGACAGATGGGTGCGCATTGGGGCATCCCGCGCACCATGGCTGAGGTACACGCGACTCTGTTCATTGCCGGCCGACCGATGAATACAGACGAGATCATTGACTTCCTGGAGATCAGTCGAGGTAATGCCTCGATGACGCTTCGAAAGTTGATCGACTGGGGTATCGTGCAGCGGGTGCATCTGCGCGGCGATCGGAAGGAATATTTTCAGGCGGAACAGGATGTCTGGAAGCTCTTTCGAACGATCCTGCGGGAGCGCAAGAAGCGAGAAGTCGATCCAGTGCTCGAAGAGCTTCGTCAGTGTCGGGCACTGACCGATGGCCTTGCACCACGAAACAGTGATGATCAGCAGCAGTTGCTCGGGCACAACAATCGGCTCAACAGCATGCTGACGTTTCTGGAGATGGTTGCAGACATCTCTGCGGGGTTGACCAATGACGCAGGCGCTGAACTGCAGCGGGCTGCGTCGACACTCAGCAGTGCAACAACGGAGCAGGCATCGTGAGCAGCTTGCACCTGAATCCGGATACGATCAGCGAGGTGCCGTCTGCGCTCTCGTGCGCTCTACGCTGGTCCGCCACACACAGCCGGTGGTCAGACAGCGACATTGAATCGTGTGCACGAGTGCCCGCCCATCAGTCGTTGTCGCTGGTCGTGGCGCTGCATGTGCTCGACGATTGTGCCTCGATCGAAGCGTGGACTGAATCGAGATGCAACGAAAGACACGTGGTGCAGCACAGACGAATCGCTCCGTGCTCCCTCCGGCGATCTGACGGTCTCGTACATATCGATGTTGTGGATGCGGATCAGTCGTTGCTGAAGTTGACAGCAACGGCGCAAGGTAAGCTGGTGTATGCACGGTCGGCGCTGCTTTGTAGCGATGCGTTTGGTGCAGGGTATTTCGATCCGCCGGTGTTGACTGTCGAAAACGGAACTGTGTCATAAGATGCGCCGCGATATTGATCGCGTGCGGAACCACAGCCATGATCGCAACCTACCACAATCACACGACCTACAGCGATGGCAAGCACACGCCCAGTGCATTGGCCGACGCAGGAGTCAGGCTCGGTGTTGATGAACTTGGCATTTCTGATCACTTTGTATTGCATCGCGATGGCAGGTCGGTCGAGTGGTCCATGCCGATTGAAGCGTTGCAGATGTACATTGATGAGTTGTCACGATTGCGCGCGAAGTTCCACTCTGCGGGCGGCCCGTCGGTGCGCCTTGGCCTGGAAGTGGATTGGTTTCCGGAGCACGGCGAGCTGTTGCGCGACACATTGCATCCACTTCCGCTGGATTACATCATCGGAAGCGTGCATTACATTGACGCATTTTCGATCGATGGATCGCCTGCTGCGTGGCAGAAACTCTCAGAGTGTCAGCGCAATGACATGCACCGAGCGTATTGGCAGCAGATGATCGGCCTGGCGGAATGCGGTGTGTTTGACATTGTCGCGCACATTGATCTGACGAAGAAGTTTGGCTTCTCTCCGACGGTTGATCTTTCAGCGGAAATCGATGCGGCGCTGGACGCAATAGCTGCGCAGCAGAATCTTGTTGTTGAAATCAACACAGCCGGTTGGCACAAACCGTGCGGTGATGCGTATCCAAGCGAGGATATCGTCTGCAAGTGTTTCGATCGCGGGATTTCAATGACGATCTCGGCAGATGCGCATCAGGGCGATCACCTGCTACGCGATTTCGATCGAGCGGCACAGCGCCTTACGGCTGCGGGTTACACCGAGATCGCACGGTTTGCAGAGCGGACAATGCGTATGGAATCGATGGATGTGGCGCTCGCGCCGAAGTGATGCTTTCATTTACCAACTGCCTGTTGCGCCTCCGCCGCCGGAAAATCCACCCCCACTGCCGCCCCCGATCCCGAATCCACCCGACGATCCGCCGCTCCAGTTGGATGGATCCCCAGCAGCGCGCTGCAAGGCAGCAAGAACAGATATACCCAGAATGAATCCGCTGCCCACAAACACCCAGCCCCACCCGCGTTTGCCCTTCAGAATCAGACTCAAACCGACCGCAAATGCAAGTGGGGCACACGCGAGCAGCACGATCAGCCACCAGTTCCAGCCGAAATGCACCCCGGCAAATTCACTGGCGAGCGATTCAACGCCAGCTCGAATGCCTCCAGAATAATCGTTGTTCTTGAAGTGCGGCACGATCGTGTTGGTCATGATCCTTGCCGCATCACTGTCACGAAGATTTCCGTAGCCCGCTCCGAGTTCGATGCGCGCCTTGCGGTCGCGAACAGCGATAAGCAGCAACACGCCGTGGTTGGCGGGCATGTTGCCGATGTTCCATTTGTCGAACAGGCCGCGCGCAAACGACTCGATTGAAGTTGCACCAGTCGCTTCGAAGTCGTCAATCGAGTTGATAGTTAAAACGGCGATCTCAATGTCCGATTGTTTCTCGACTTCCCACAACACTTGATCGAGTTCATCTTCCTGTTGCGTGCTCAGCACATCGGCGAGATCGGTCACGTAACCGAAAACAGGAGTTGGGTACGGTGCATACTGCGCAGAATCAGTTGCAGAAGCGGAGATGCCTTGAATCCGCGCGGGAGTCTGATCGGGAATACCGCTTTGAGCGTTCGTGGCTGAGATGCCAATGAGCAGGGCGAACAGCGCAGCCATTGCGAGATGAGTTGTTCTATTCATCGATCAGAACCTCATTTGAGATCTCGTTGATGTCATCATCGCGCGCAGGGAAGAAAGTAGTGAGTTTCTCCGCAATCATGGAAACTCCAGCGCACAGACCATCGCCGATCTGATCATTGCGAAAGTGATGCAGCATTTCATCACGCACATCCCACCAGTAGTCTGTCCCGACGTGCTTGTTGATGCCGCGGTCGCCATAGATCAGAAACTCATGGTTCGCAGTTACCAGCAGAATCAGAACTGCGTTGTGCTTGCGGGTTTGGTGCAAACCGTTTCGGTGAAAAATACTTGCAGCCCGATCGCGAATGTCTCGCCAGCAGTGACGTACAACTACGAGTTTGAGTTCAGCACTTGTGCAGCGCTCCGCGTCAGCGATGCTTTGCTCAACGCGCGATGATTCGTCGGGCGTCAGAAAACGACTCGGATGCGTCGATCGTGCCATGCATACATGATGTCAACGTGGATTCATGCTGCAAGTTCGAACGCTGCTGGTCCGCGATGTCTCAGTGTGCGTTGGAAGTTGAAGCAGGCTGCAACGTTGCCAGCACGGTTTTGCCGCCTTTGACGGTGTCGCCGACTCTGACATGCACGGTGACGTCGTTCGGGCGGGGCAATATCAACTCCGTCGTCGAGCCGAATTTGATCATGCCAAACTTCTCGCCGCGGCGCACGTTGTCGCCCAATTCAAGCGGGCAGACGATACGGCGGGCCACCATTCCCGCAATCTGTTTCAGGCCAATAGAGTCACTCTCGTAACCAGCAGCAGTCAGCCGCATGGTGAGCAATGTCTGTTCATTGAGTGCTGCGGATTGGGGTTTCTGTGCATTGATGTATTGGCCAGGCGTGTGTTTCTTCGCTTCAACGGTGGCATCAAACGGCGCGCGGTTGACATGGACGTTGAGCACACTCAGAAAGGTTCGGATGATGACCGCCGGTTCGCCACCTGTAGCTTCGTGTTCATAGATGTTTTCGACGGCACTGACGACGCCGTCTGATGGACTGATCATGTCGCCGGGTTTGAGATCACGCGGCAGGCGCCGAATGGGGTCTCGGAAGAATGATGCGACAACGAACCACAGCAGCGCCACGAGGACGATGCCCCACCACCATTCAAGAAGAGCGAGTCCGATTACGAGCGCGACCGCAATGACGGTGGCGGTCATCCATTCACGAATTCCGTAGGGTGTAAGCGGCATAATTGAACGCAGTGTTGCGGAATGAAAAACCCCCGGCAAGCCGGGGGCTCAAGTTTCAGTTAGCGAACATCCTCAGCGGTGATTATTCAGATGCCTTGCCGATGAACAGCCCGATGAGGCCAAGGATGATCGTCACGCCGAGCAATCCGCCTGCCCAGATCATGAGCGTTGTCGAGCTTGAAGTCATCTTCATTGCAAGGTCCGGCGTTGCGCCGCGGACGCCGACGATTACGACGATTCCCATCATGACCAGAGCTGCGAGCGCACCGAGCATAAGGCCGACGCCGAGGCCGGAGCCTGAGCCGTCATACGCTTCGACAATCATCGGCACCGCAGCAGCGCCCATTGGTTCGCCGATCGGGTCGTGTGCAGTTTCCGGGCCGGTTGCTTCGAACAATCCCGATGCGTTTGCGGGGATTTCGATGTTGTCATCGCTGGAATACACCTCCTCGAGCAGTTCAGCGCCGAGTGAGGTGTCATCGGATTCACGTGTGAGGTCAAGCAGACCGCTGCCTGAGCCGACCGCCTCGAGGCTGAGGTCGTCATCAAGCGAGTCACCCATCTGGGTGTCACCTGAAGCGAGATCGTCGAGCATCGGGCTTCCGGTGCCGGAGTCGAACTCGCTGACTTCACCGTGGCCGGTGTCAAAAACAGAGATTCCGGTGCCTTCGCTGGGGTCAATGCCTTGGGAAGCGCCACTGACATCTAGTCCGGTGGACTCGCGTGAATCGACAAGCCCGATGGCGGAGCCGCCGCCAGTGTCCTGGAGATCGAGTCCGGACCCGCCGGAGGTGTCTTCGAGGTCGAGGTGAACTTCGCCCGAGTCTTCATCGCCGCCCGCAAGCAGGTCTATCTGATCGACTTTGAACATGAGCTTGTCACGATCGCGAAATTCCTGGACCTGACCGGAGGAGGCCATTTCCTTGACTTCATCTTCGCTCTTGCCGAGCTTCTCGCAGACCTCTTCGAGGGTATAGAACATCTTGGCCATGATCGGTCACTCCACGGGCCGGTTGCAGCCACGTCTGGGGATCAGGAAATGCGGGCACAGCTCGTAACCAGGGACAGTTGGGGCTGAATCAATCTATACGCTAACGGCCGGCGGGTGTTCCGGCAAGAGTCGCGGTTGTCAGGCCGACGGATGGCGGAACAGCGATGAGGTAAGAATTCCCCTGTGAGTGCCATAATACCGATCCCGTTACGGGCAGTTGCTGTCGTCGACGCTGACCACACCCTCAGTGCAGGTGACGAGTTCGCAGCCGACCATCAACGTGTCACCGTTGAGAATCGTCTCGCCCATGTACACGCAGTGGCAGTTGGAGTCATCGCATTGTTCGATCGGCGGTAGGACGCCGTGCTGGCATACGCAATTCACGCAACCAAACGGAACGCCCGAGCCGTGAGGAATCGGCTTGCCGTCGAGATCGCAATCCGAAAAGCAGTCGAGTGCGGTGCATTGGTCGAACTCGCCGTGCAGACAGGTACAGGTATCGCACACGCCGAACGGAATCGTTTGTCCGTGCGAAATTGGCTCGCCATCGAATTCGCAATCTGCAAAGCACACTCTGCAGCCGGCTTCGCAGTACTGCAGACCCCAGTCCTGAAGCAACTGCAACAGATCGAAGACATCGGTGTCGTCAAACGGCGCAGCGATTTCTGCTGTGGGTCCCGGCGTGCCCCAGTTCGAGAGAACATCCAGCAGGTCAAAGACATCAACAGCCCATGCTCCATCATCGAAAACGTCGGAACATCCCGTCCCTGCGAAACTCCGTGGTGAAAGGAACAGCGTCATACATGTCACCACAAGGACAGCGATTCGAGCGTTGCAATTCATGGACGATCTCCTGCCTGGTTCCGGCTTTCATGGTGAAGCCGAGTGCAGTTTCACCATACAGCAGCACGATCGCCAAGCACAAATCTATCTTTGTTTTACTGCCAGAGAAGCATCAAGAGCCGTGACGGCAGGTCTGATCAGTGCCAAAGACGATTAAAATGGCTGGCCGCCACGGGGTCAGTCTGCTTCACGCCGTTTTCATGAACGGTTGAACCCACACCGGTTGCGGTTCGGTGATTGATAGACGAGTTTTCTTTGTATTCCATCCATCGTCGCCGTATGTTGTGTGGCATCGTTGCGTGAAGACCGATTCGTTGCAGGGAGTTGCGAACAATGCAGATGCTCAAACATAATCAAGATCTCTTTGGTGGTGCGCTGTTCAGAGCAGGCATTGTCGCTGCCGCGATCACCACAACCGCAACAGCTGAGTTTCTCTTTGTGCCTGCTGCCAGCCCATTTGGTGCGGACAATCTCTTGCGTGTCGTGGGCTCAGGCTCCAGTGCATATGTTGGTGGTTCCAACACGAGTCCCGACGGTTTTCCGGGTCCGCGGGGTTACACCGGATCAGGACTGACGATGAGCGCCTATGCATACCCGCTCATCATCGGCACCCACCTCACCCTCACGGATGCCAACACGTGGGACATCTTTGCCTATACGGTCGCCTATCAGTGGTTCACGGTGGAATGCGAGGCGAATGTTGTCTTGGAGTGGGATTTCACCAACACCGAGATTGGTATTGGCAATGTATATCAACTCGGGGTTGGGTTTATCTACGAAGCGGCTGAACCCACCGCTGGCTCTGTTACGCTGAATATCGAGCCCGGAAACTTATATGTCTTCGTTGGATGCATACAACAACACGGCATCAATGGCAGCGGCTTTGTCAACCTCACGACCAGTCCTCCTCCAGAATGCCCGGCAGACATTGCGGAATCCGGAGGCGCAACACCTGACGGCGATGTCAACGTCTTCGACTTGCTCGAACTGCTTGCGAACTGGGGCACCAATGGTCCCGGCGCGGACATTGCGCCGCTATCGAACGTGGTCGATGTCTTCGATCTGCTGGATCTGCTTGCCGCATGGGGGTCGTGTACGTAAGTCGTGTACGTTTCTCTGCTCTTCACGCAGCTTTGGTGAACGGCTGGAACCATACCGGTCGCGGTTGGCGTGTTGGTGTGCGCTGTCGTTTGTAGCGCTTGACGTCCGTGAGATGCCACTGCCAGCAGTTGCCGAATTCGCCTTTGCCTGATGGCGGTGTGCAGTCACTGATGACCGCGCTGCCGACAATGACGGATATCGGCAACGATCGTTCTCGCCGATTGCCGGCTTCCAGCCACCGATTGCCATCAATACCACCGCACTTCCACGCCGCCGCGTCGATTATGATTCACAATCATGTACCGCAGCGCATCTGCTGCGTGGTCGTTGCCATCCTTGACCGGCTGGGTGTCTTCGTGCTGATCCGGCGGGTAGTGATACTGCTGCAGCGACTCGATGAGCAGCTTGTAGCGATCACGTTCTTGAAATCGGGTGTTGGATAAGATGTGTAAAAGAGAGAACTCCGGGGCCCACACTCGCGGTACCCCGGAGTTGTAATCCGTCATGGTCGTCAGGTTACGCCAATCGCCTCTTCATAACCTGGAATGATGTCCTTGAGTCTGCGGACATGCGACGCGGCCTCATTGGTGTCGCCGTCGCAATACGTCCTGAGCGCATCGCAAGCCTCTTCCTTGAGCACACTGGAGAATTGAGCAAGACTGAACCCGGACGAATCGATCGGCGTGTAGTTGCTACCGGCGTCAGGCGGAACGAACGATGGTGAGAGATTGGGATTGACAAGCGTGCTGGATTTTGTATCAGCCACAAGCAAACCGTATTGCACAATCGGTGTTGTGGATGTCATCCCCATTCCAGACGTCGTATATGTGTGTGCAATTTCGTACGCTGCACATGCAGCTTCTTTCAGGTCTTCAAGCCATTCTTTGATAGGATCTGCGGGCATTTTCTTTCTCCTTTACTGCTTTAAGGAACTCTCCGACGCGCCTGCCTCCTCCAGGTCGCGTAGCAACTGATCAAACGAATCAGCTGCGTCAATGACTTCCAGGTCGTCAACGCCATAGGTTGCTTCAAGGACCGATTTGCTCAGGTTTCGCCGAGCTCCATCGAGCTGCGCAACAAACTCCTCATCCGACATCTCATAGCCCTTGAACTGTTCAAGCGCGCGTAGAAAACGCAAGGCTTCGTTGTATCGCTCGTCATCAAGTGACTTGGTGAATCCGACAATGCCATCGAAGATGCGGTCTCGCATGTCGTCGCGCAGTTCTGTCATGTGATCTGCATGCTGCGCGTTGGATACCGCTGTTGCTCCAAAGAAGATAGATGCAAGCAGCGCAATCGTTGCAAGAGTCACCGCCGTCGACAGCGCCGGCCGCAACTTCATGTGCAACCAGAGTCGTTCGAGTGGGCTCATGCGCTGGCTGCGAACCGGTTTACCGGTGAGCCAGCGTTTGAGTTCTTCCGAGAGATCAAGTGCAGTTGCCAGGCGCGATGAAGGATCGTACTCCGCAGCTCTTGTCAGAATTGCATCCAGCGCGCGTGGAACGCCCGAATCTATGCTCCGAGGTGTACGCGGCGGCTCTGATGCCACTCGACGCAACAGGACATGCGGCTGCAGTCCGTGTGATGCATACGGCGATTCGCCGACAAGAAGCCGGTACCCGATCGCCGCCAACGAATACACATCGCTTCGCGTCGAGATAAGACGGCGATCGCCTCGTGCCTGTTCCGGCGACATGTATGCTGGGCTGCCGATGATCGCGCCCGTCTCAGTTATTGTCTCACCGGAGTCGTCAGCCAACAGATTGGCAATACCGAAGTCGATGATGTGGCAGTTGCCCTGCAGGTCGACGATGACATTGCTGGGTTTCAGATCTCGATGCGTCACTCCCTGCTCGTGTACGTGCTGAACATCCCGCGCGAGACGTTCAAGAAGTTCAACACGCGCCCGTATAGCAAGCTGCTGTTCTTCGCAATGCTTGTCGATCGGCAGGCCTTCAATGTAGTCCGACGCAAAATACAGACGACCTTCGTGAATGCCGTAATCCAGCACACGAGGTACGAACGGCAGTTTCAGTTGCTGCAGGACATCAAGCTCGCGCCATGCTCGCTTCGCATTTGATTCATCCGTTATGCGTCGCTGAATGATCTTCAGTGCGCAGAGATTCTCGCTCCCATCGCGCAGCGCCAGGTATACATCACCACCACCACCGTGGCCGAGCTCGCGCACCATTCTGTATCCGGGAACGACCGGCCAGCCGGGGTCCGGCTGATCGCCCAACTCCACATCAAAGACCGCCTCCAGCAGTCGACGCCCCGAATTGACGTTCGGGATGTGCATCGACTGGGCGTTTCCATTCTTCTTGGATTCGGACATGGTGACTCAAACTCCTGTTGCGCTCGCTCAACGCACGAACATCACCGCGACCTTTGTTCACAACAGATACGAGGCGGTGTGCCGCAAATTAAGAATTGGTATTGCAGAATTCACGAAACGTGCTCATCATGAAACGGGAACGAATGTGTGGGGCGATGTATGCATGCAAATATCGAGCGGACCGGGGCGCAATTCCAAACGACGCAGTGGACACTTCTCGAAGACCTCCAGTGCTCGGACGAAACGCGGCAGCAGAACGCCGCAGCGCATCTTGCCGATCAATACTGGCCGCCGGCCTATGCATGGCTTCGCAAGCGAGGCGTCACTCCGGAGAAGGCCTCGGAATGTACACAAGCATTCTTTCACGACGTCGTTCTGTCGCGCAAGCTCTTCGAACGCGCTGACAGAACCCGTGGCAGACTGCGCGACCTCCTGAAAACCGCTCTGAAAAACTATCTTATTGATTACAATATCAAAGAGAACCGTCGGCGAGATCGTTTGTCTGTCGACCCAGCTCAAATTGAACGCGAAGAGTCGATGCAGTCAGCGGCATCAGATGTATCTCCGGACGATGTATTCGACACACGCTGGGCACTTGCGATTCTCGAACAGGCCATGCTCGAGTGTCAGAAACAGTTCAGCGCCAGGAATCAGGACAAGTACTGGCGTGCATTCGAACTGTGGACACTACAACCTGCGCTGTATGGCAACGACCCGCCGCCACGCGCTGACATCGCCCGCGAATGCGGCTTCGCCGATGAAGGACATGTCTCCGTCGCGGTGCACACAGTCAAGCAGCGGCTGAAGGTCATCCTCGAACAGACCGTTGCACGCACTGTCGATGACGCTGCTGATACCACAGAAGAATTCGAGCGCGTTCAGTCCATCCTGCAGAACAAATGACGCAGCCGATCCCCATTCGCAGAAAATCGGCGCCCATTTAATCTCGCGCAGCCGGCCACGTATTGATATCGGGGGACAGACCCACTGCCCCCGACCTCAGACGTGGAGAACCGCCATGCGCCACAGTCTGCCTGACGCAACGCAATTGCATAGTTCGGCGTCGAGTGGTCCGCTCGATCGTCAGTGCGACCGCATCGACTGGCTGGAGATTCGCAAGCAACTCGGCCTGACACGTCGGCAGTTGGACGTCGTGCAGCTCATCGTGGAGGAAAGCCTCACATCCGCTGCCATCGGGCAGCGACTGTTCATCGCCGAGCGCACGGTGACAACACACATCACCGCTGTTCACAAGCGCCTGAAGGTACACACGCGGCCAGCGGTGGTGTCAAAGGTCTGGTCCACGTGGCTGCAGATGGTCAGCGATGCCAACGCGCCACGTTCCGGGTCCGGCTGACATTGTGTAATCCGCAGGCAACATGGCGGATGGACAGTGCGAGCACATGCCCAATGTCGGCTGCACTGTTCCTCGCCTTACATCGCGCCCGACGTCGATTTCGCTGCAAGGACACACAATGGCTTGTGCCCATGCCGAACCATCGCCGCGACACCCGTCTTGTGATCACTGGATGATTGCACGTGAACGCCATCATCTGCTACGTCAACGATTACCGTCCCCGCACACGCAACGTCACGGCTATTGCCCGACGCAGTAGTCGATCGCTGACCCGTTGATCGGCAGTACCTGTCGCAAGGAACGAGGCCAGGACGCACCGACTCTAAGTCGCCGCAGCACTGCTTGGTCATTTGGGTACACATAATTTGTGCGCCACTCGCTGCGAGCCCATGAAGATGATCCGGCCTCGGATGTTTGTATATGTTGGTAGATCCCACGGAGGGAACCGCGGTCTGGGTTCGAATCGTTTTTGAATACAAATCGACGTAATCCGGGCTATTGATATTGCCGCCATGATGAGACACGCTCAGGACATCACAGTCGATGGGTTTTCCCACCCGGCTGCTCAACTCGGTCCAAGCAGCGTGAGGCGCATCTCCACCGAAGACTATCACATTGCTCTTATGCTCAAAAGAGATAATAGCGGAAGTCGCATTCGGGTCCGTCGCCTGCACGTTGGCCCGAAAGGTCGGATGCATAACCCGCAATCGGGAGTCACTTTGTTGCCAAATGACGGTCGGCTTGGCTGAGGCCTCAAGGCGCTCTGGTTCCGGAATATGCCCAGCATTGACCTCCCGATCGATAAGAGGCAGGAGGTATTTGTGCATTGGTGGGCCGTCATCGAGGAACAGAACTTTTTTTATCTTCTTTTGAAATGCGGCAATGATACGGGTCGCCCCGCCGATATGGTCGGTGTGGTTGTGTGATATTAGGAGCACCTCAATCTCCGACACAAATCGTTCTAAGAGATCGACGCAAACGTGACAGCTCTTTGGACCACAATCAATAACAATCGCACGACCCTTGCCGAGCAGAATCACATTACTGGTGCCTTGGCCCACATCGAGAAATCGGCATTGATAGACAGGTGTCATCTTTGATCCCGATCCGGCCAATCCCAGTCGGTGGTTGGAAGTTTCGCTCGAGGTAGGTTTGCCCAGCGGGCCTTTCTCTGTGCCTCATTGAGCGGGTGCAAAGATCCTATACGTTCAGCAAGAATGATCTGACTGATCTGCTTCGTTAACGGATCGCGTTCTACCCATGCCTCAACAAACTGACCCGGTCGTGAACCGGCGATTATTCTGGGGACTCTATCCAACAAGATCCGCTCTCGGCGTCCATCTACCCACTGGATCTCTGTTGGATACGAAGCCGCCCCAAAGCGAATTTGGCCGATCTCGCGTGCAGTGAGCGGGATCAGATCTGAATAGGCGTTGATGTCAATCTGCGATCGAATCCGTTTCCATTCTGTTGCCTCGTCCGATGACATCTCGAATGAAGGCGTTGAGTAGAGTCGTTGAAATAATGCGTGAAACCGATGCTCCCAGTCGCGTCGTGCTTGAGTGAAGGTCTCACCAATTCCTTTGAGTGTCAGATGGGCCTGCGGTACTCGAAACGTATAGCCGTCACGCCAGCCATACTCACCGCGCAGTGTTGTCGCGAAATTGTATTGGGTGCGTTCGACTCGAACGCTGCTGACTGGAACATTGCCGAGCGTTCCAAACGATCTGGGTGACTCATCGACGATCGCATCAAACGTCTCGTCGGTGAATTGGGATCTGATCGAATACTCGTGTTGCAGCGCGAAGTCGGGTTGAATAGGTGGGACAATGATCATTTTGGTTCGAATAAAGACCAACCAAGATCCGTAAAGCAGGCACGAAATGCCAACGAGAGCGAGTCGTCGGCGACCCCAAGCGATTCGGCGACCCCCTGATCCGTAACCGGATCGTCTATTTTGCTCACGCTATGCCAGAGCAATTCGATTGGCAAGGTCTTGCATTCTATATCGTAGGCTAAGGGTCGGGTCTCAAGATAGATGCCGTCTCTGGTACCTGAGGGATCGAAATAGAGCTCGATCGAGTAGTACGCCAGTTGTCTTGCGGGAATCATCTCAGGAATCTTGGCGTAGACATTGAGGTAGTCTTCGATTTCTACCCCTTCATCGGCCTTTGGACAGGGTAGGTTGACTATGTCTCGATAGTGAAGTGTCACCCGATTGAGAGAGCCCGGGTTGATTCTGTCGCGATATGCTTGGAGAGCCTCCATCGCCTGATCGCAAATTTCTGAGAACGCTGGCCACGGTTTCTCGTCTCGAAGCGCGCTATAGATCAATACGCTCTGTCCCACCTGAACGACGCGGTTTTGACTCTCGCTCACGGCTTCCACGCGATCGCAATATTGAGAGAGGGTCGGAATTTCATCATCCGGGTCTAAGTCAACCTCTGTGGCCCAGCGAAGCCGTTTCGCTCGGAAGTCTCCTGATAGTGCATTCAAGAATGCCTTTGTCGCGTCAGGGTTCCAGCGTGCGCCAGCATCTTCGATCTCTGTCTCGAACTCGATCCAGCACTCAACAACAGGAGGTTTGCCTAGGTTAAACGCCACTGTCACCGCCTTTATCGGTCTGGATTGTACATCAACGATCCCGTCAATAACGGAGTCGGATCGGGCGACGCCAACTTCTGCGCCCGCTGGTGTGCGTCACATGGAAGCAACGGGAAAGTCGTAGTCTCTCGCAGGGAATCGGCTAATAATGTGCTGCAACTCCGTCTCCAAGACAGAATTCGACGGTGCTCCATGTAATCCCGGGCGCGTGGGATGATCTCACGCGTCGCGGGAAAGATGTATTCATCACAGGAGATTCTCATTCGGCACGGCAATTTCCCCCGCGCGCCGGCAGGTTTTTATTCGTCACGGGAGACTCTCCCGCGACGAGGGAGGTTCTGATCCATCGTCCGCAATCCTCGCGCGACGTCCGAAACTCATATCTGTCGTCCGCGATTCTCGGGCGCTCTCCGCGATCCGCGGGCGCCCCCCGCGATTCTCGGGCGCACTCCGCGATCCTCGGGCGCCCTCCGCAAGTTGCGGGCGCCCTCCGCAATCCGCGGACGCCCTCCGCAAGTCGCGGGCGCTCTCCGCAATCCTCGGGCGCTCTCCGCGACACAAAAACGCACAATCGTATCGTAGGAACTACGTAATTTTGGGTCTTGACGCGCCCTTCGGTGCAGTGCGCAGGGCCCCGCGTCGATGGGTCTGCCTCACATGTGGTTCGCTCAGATGCATCGTTGTGCTTCGCGGGTGAATCGCACCACAGCGATCCATCATTAGAAAGGAAATCACTATGCCCGCACCGGAATTCCCGCCGCGCAAAGATGCGGACCTGCTCTCATGGTCAACTCACTTCAACACAGAAATCAATTTGGCTCCGGCGACCTATGGCCTCGATGCAACACAGGCAACCGCATACACCGGGTTGCACGTTGCGTATGCGACTGCCTACAGCACAGCGATCACCCCGACAACGAACTCCAAGGCCAACGTCAACGCCAAGAACCAGACCAGAGAACAACTGCTCAACGGTCTCGGCGGCGCGTGGGAACTGGTCAATATCATTCAGGCGTTCCCCGGCACGACCAATATAATTCGTGGCGATCTCGGCTTGCGCATTCCCGACACCGAACCGACGCCTGTGCCCGCGCCCAAGACCGCGCCTGATCTGTCGATCATCTCGACGGCAGGTCGCGTGATTAAGGTACGATTGCGCGATCAGGACAGCGAAGACAATCGCGGCAAACCGGACGGCGTTCAAGGCGCGACGGTTTTGTATCACGTGAGCGAAGAGACGCCGCCTAACGATCCTGCGGTGTGGACATTTGCGATGAACGCCTCGAAGACCGCGTTCGACGTGGAGATTCCCGGCACTGTTGCGGCAGGAGCCAAGGTGTGGCTGACGGCGTTCTGGTTCAACGCCCGCAAGGACTCAAGTGCTGCGTCGACGTTTGAGAACACACGCATCAGCGACCAGTTGCCGCTGGCAGCGTGATACGGAGTAATGATGCATACGGCCGGGGGTCAGCGATGACCTTCGGCCGCTTTTCGAAATGCGCGACGGCGAAGGCCGGAGAGCGCGAGAAGGTAGAACACCGGCGCCATGAAAAAGGTTCCGATCGATGCCAGGATCAGATCGTCAAGTAACCCACTCATGAGCATCTCGGCGCCGTAGTAGAAGAACACGAAGAAGAAGATCGGGTAGACGACGACACAGCACACTAGGACGCGAACGAGGATCGAACGAACGGTTGTGTACCGGTACGAGTCAGGATTCTTGGGATCAAACTCGCGGCCGCATTCCGGGCAGCGATTCGCAGTGAGGTTCTTCAGTGAATAGCGACACGATATGCAATGCACGGGTGAATTGTACGCAATGAACAACGCAGGTGACCGACATGACAGAACTGACAATTCGACCTGATGATGAAGCAACACAACTGATCGTACTTCCCGCACCGCGAACGCCGATCTGTATTCGGCCGGCGGAGTTGAGTGATCTGCCGTTCATTGACGGCCTGCAGAAGCAGCACACCAAGATGGTTGGCTGGTTCCCCACGAAACAGCTTGAAGCGAACATCGCAGGCGGACATGTGTTGATTGCGGAGCAGGCCAACGAGCCGCGCGTGTCAGCAAGCGGTTCTTCGAACGGTTCTGGCGGCGGCGACACTCAATCGCTTGCTCACGGGCGCGGCTCGTCGACGCCGCTTGGGTACTGCATTGCTCGTGACAAGTACATGAAGCGCGAAGACTGCGGCATCGTGTATCAGCTCAACGTGCAGCCGGGTGAGCATCGCAAGCTGGTCGGGGCACGTCTTGTGGAGGCGACGTTCGAGCGGGCGGCGTACGGGTGCAGGTTGTTTAGCTGCTGGTGCGCGCAGGATATTGCAGCGAATCATTTCTGGGAGAGCATCGGTTTTGTGCCTTTGGCGTTTCGGACGGGTTCGCGAGGGCGAGGCAAGAAGGCGGAGCCGCGGATACATATATTCTGGCAGAAGCGGATACGGGAAGGTGACTGCGAGACTCCCTATTGGTTTCCGTCGGAGACTTCCGGGGGCGCTGTGCGTGAGAATCGGTTGATATTGCCGATTCCGCCGGGGACTCATTGGAGTCATGCGAAGCCTGCGGTGCTGCCGGGGATGGAGAAGTTGGGACAGCCACTGCTTGAAGACTCCGGCGAGTGCGGACCTCGAAAGCGTGCGCCACAAAGGAAAAAGAAACCGGTAGCGTCTGCTGCGGCGCGGGGCGGGTTGTGGTTCGGTGCCGGGCCTGAAGAGAAGGCGAACGCGAAGCAGGAAAAGCCGAAGCGTGCAAAACGGAAGGCGCAGAAGAACGATCCCAAGCTGGTCGCAGCAGCACGGGAGTTGTGCGCGCGGTATCTGGAGGAGGTGCAGGCAGGTCGTATGTTGCCCAGCGGCGATGGGAAGTATGACGTGAGCAGGCAGTTGCAGGCAGCGCCGAGTGTGATGTCGCAGCGGAATCCAGCGATTGTCGAGGATGCGACCCGCCTGCTCGATGCAGCGTGAAAACAGCGCCCCCGAGCGAACTGTTCGCGTCACGGACAGGCTCGGCTCAAGGGGGCGTGTGTATCAACGCAGCGCATCCCGGTCGGACTCGGTGGACTCGGGGGTGATCGAACTACCGCGTCATGGAGGCCCCCTCTGGGCCATGGAGCGCAACCACAAGAGGCCCCCACTTGGCGGCAAGAGGAAAAGACCCCCCACAGACATGTTGCGCGCAGATTCTCGGCTGCGGCTGTGAACTGGCGCGAGACGATCGATCTCCCGTTCCATAAGGCCATACGGCCGAACGCGCCGGGGATTAAGTATGTGGCGTCAGTTGCGTGGATTTCGCTGGTGGGCCTGCAGGCGTTCGATGATGTGCTGGCGGATGGAGGCACGGTCTTCATCGTCCATCGCCTTCAGGAACGCTTGTGCGGTGTCGGCAATGTATTGCTCGCGATCGTGGCCGTGTTTTCGGGCCTCTG
The DNA here is from genome assembly GCA_029260575.1 of Phycisphaerales bacterium. GTDB lineage: Bacteria > Planctomycetota > Phycisphaerae > Phycisphaerales > SM1A02 > JAJDDB01. The sequence continues at coordinate 170,307 of JAJDDB010000016.1, read as the reverse complement.
GAAGCTTCGACCAGGCGATAGCGCCGGCGGCGATTGCCATTTGCTGCTGCGTGTCGGCAAGCAAACGCTCGGCGATTTGCAGCAGTGCCTGCGGGTCTGCAAGTGCTGCGGGGTCGATGCCGGCGAGATCGAGCGATGGCGTCGGGACGTCATTCATCGCCAATCAGCCTAACTCATCTTAATCCGCAGGCGCAACTGTCGTATTGACTCTTGGCACGAGGAGTTATTGCGCCATACGGCAGAAGGTTGATTTGTGACAATTCTTGATACAGCCAACGGTGTTGTTTCCGGGCACGATGCTGTGTCCAACAACGCGGTTGCCTGGCGGCACGATGCGTTGATCGCTCTGCGGCTGATCGAGAGGATGATGCGGCTGGTGGGCGCGTCGGATTCCACACGGTTTACGGTTCAAGTTGAGCGAAATCAGCTGCGCATTGAGGATGGACTCAGTCAAGATTCGAATGGGAAAGATCGAGTCGAATTAGTGGTCTACCTGCCGAAATCCAGGCGATTGGAGTATTACATGACGTGTCAATTCGGTCACTTGAACAAGATGTTGCTTGTGAAGGATGTCAAGTGGTGGCGTTGTGACATCAACCTGCGCCGACAGCTTGGTCACATTCACTTGATGTCGGTTGCGAGTGATGAGGTATCGAAGCGTTTGGTGTGGTGAGACGGAGCGAACGAGTTGCAGGCAGCTTCGGGTTCGCTCAGTCGTGATTCGGCGGCGATTTGGCGACAACTTCACCTTCGTCACGATCAGCGTGGCGTTTGTGTCGCGGGGCAATGACGTTCTTTGCAAGGCCGAGCAGTTCGAGCAGCTTGAGTTCGTAGTACGTGATGTCGAACTCCCACCAGCGATGTTGATTGCTTCCACTTGCGGGGTCGTGGTGGTGGTTGTTGTGCCAACCCTCGCCAACAGTCAGGATCGCAACCAGCCAGTTGTTGCGGCTGTGGTCATCGGTGCCGTAGTTCTGATAGCCGAATAGGTGTGTCAGCGAATTGACTGACCACGTGATGTGCCAGACGATAACGGTTCGGACAATCACGCCCCAGACGAGCAGGCTCAGGCCGAAGCGGAGTGCTTCCATCGCGCCGCCTGTGAAGAAGCCGATGACAGCGCCGACGACAAAGAACAGGATTGCGTGTGCGACCCACATCCAGAACCAGAGCAGTCCGCGTTCGAGTCGCATGTAGAACGGGTTGCGGAAGATGTCCGGTGCGTACTTGCGATAGGTGTCGATGTTGTGCGTGCCGCCGTTGTGAAACATCAGCCAGCCGATGTGTGACCACAGGAAGTTGACCAGTGGGCTGTGCGGGTCGGGTTGTTCATCGGAATGATGATGGTGATAGCGGTGCGTGGCCACCCACTTGCCGGGCGTGTCTTCCATGCAGCACAGCGCCATGACGACGAATGTGTGTTCGAGCCATTGCGGGACGCGTGCGGATTTGTGCGCGAGCAGGCGGTGATAGCAGAGGTTGATTGCCTGGCCGAAGATGTGTACGCCGAGCAGCATAACGATAAGGCCTGACCAACTGAACAGCCACGGCAGGACAGCAGTGAGGGCAGCCAGGTGCATGATGCTGATGGGGATCGCGTAGGACCAACGAACTTTGCCGAGCACAACGGTGTCGGGCAGCGGGAGGCGATCATCAATTGCGGGCGTGAAAGTATTCATGGGAATACTGCATCGTATCGGCAACAGCGTGCTCAGGGCGTGATCGTTTGCATGTCCGGGACAAATAGACGCTGAATGGCCATGCCACGCGAATCAGCGGTCAATGAAGCTCGTATTTTCCGATTGCCTCGTCGGCTGCGGTGCGGTACACCGAATAGGACGCGCGCGACTGGAAGATACAATTGCCGCTGTGCCGGCCGGTGGAGGGTGCGGCCGAGCGAGCGACGGCTTCGGGAGTTGACATGGCCGAGTTGCCTGAAAATTCGGGCAAATCCAATTGGATTCGGCGAACGATGCGCCAGTGTCTCGTGGCGTTGATCGCTGCGTCCTTGTCGCATTCTGTCTACGGTCAGTGTGATCCGGAAGCGCTGGTGCCATCGGGGCAAATAACGCTCGGCGAATATGGATTCGATGTGGATTGCGACGGCGCGACAATCATTGTCGGCGCGCGCGGTGATGATCTGGCGGGCACGGATTCCGGAAGCGCGAAAGTATTCAAGAAAACCGGTGGCGTGTGGGGCGAAGAGGTGTCTTTGTCACCTGCCGTTGGTGATGCATTTGATCAATTCGGATTTGCGGTTGCAGTGGATGGCAACTGGCTTGCGGTCGGCGCGCCGTTTGACGATGACAAGGGAAGCGCTGCGGGCGCGGTGTATATGTATGAACGAGTTGGGGGTGTGTGGATGTTTGCTGAGAAGATTGCGCCGCTGGAGCTCGTTGCCGGTGATAAGTTTGGTACAGCGGTGGCGCTGGATGGCGCGCGCCTGGCAATTGGCACACCGGGCGATGATGATGCCGGTTCGAAGTCCGGTTCTGTACTTTTCTTCGAGCTAGTTGGTACTACGTGGACGTTTCAGCAGAAGTTGACTGCCTTTGACGGTTCGGGTGGTGATGAATTCGGCACAGCGGTGGATGTTTCAGGCGATCGCCTGCTTGTTGGATCGCTATTCGATGATGACAAAGGTGTTGATTCGGGTTCAGCGTATCTGTTTGAGCTGTCAGGCGCACGCTTGTGGTCGCTGGCAACAAAATTTGTAGCAAGTGACGGCGCGACAGATGATGAATTCGGCAGTGATGTATCAATCGACAATGAAGTCGCAGTAGTTGGTGCGCGATTGCACAACCAGGCAGGAGCAGATTCGGGCGCAGTGTACGTCTTCGAATCGATGATGCGGGCGTGGGCAGAGACGGTAAAGATTACATCGGCCGGCGCGGCGATCGGCGATCACTTTGGCAGTGCTGTATCAGTATTCGGATCGCAGCTTCTTGTGGGTGCGCGGCAGGATGACGATCAGGGCGCAGGCAGCGGCGCAGCATTTCTGTTTGAGCGCATTGCAGCGGGTCAATGGAATCTGAAGACGCAGTTGTTGGCCGATGATGTGAACGATGGCGATTTTTTTGGCTGGGCGGTGGTGCTGCATCAGGACGTAGCAGTTGTGACGGCACTTGGCGGAAAGATCGAAAGCAATCTTACGGGTCATGCGTATTCGTTCGGCATTTCTGCAATGTGCTTTTGTCCCGCGGATGTAGCCGACAGCGGCGGCACGCAACCGGATGGCGCGGTCGATGTGTTTGATCTGCTCGAACTCCTGGCCAATTGGGGAACCAGTGGCAACGGCGCCGCCATCGCCGAACCTGAAGGTACGATCGATGTCTTTGACCTTCTGGATCTTCTGGCGGCATGGGGGGCATGTTCATAAGCTCTTGAATACCAGATGCTTGGCATAGGCAGCCCGGACAATCTGCGACTTTTGAAATTCTAGTGCAAGAGACCGATCTCGCGAGTACATTTACTACTGAGGTGCGCTTACGGGAGGTTCGATAGATGATGCGCCGGTTGCGGATGACAACTCTAATTGTCCTGATCGCCTGTGCCGTGTTGGCTACAGCGTGTGCTAGCACCTCCACTCGCTACGCATCTGCTCGCATTGACGAAGCACATGATGCAGAGTTACTCGTTGAACATGATCTTGCGATTGATCATGACCACGATGCGCCGCAAGCGTATGGTGAGCATGCACACGCGCATGAACATGACGATGCGCATGTCCATCAGCACCCTGCGTATGACCCTCATTCAAAGTGCGTGTGCGCCTCGTACGAAACCCAGGATGTCTGGTGCATGAGGTGTGATGTCGGTTACGTTGCACAGCAGCGGATTGAATCAGCGATGTTGTTTGAAGCGCTCGATCCGCACGGACACCGCCTCGATGTCAACGTCTGGGAATGTGCGACGTGCAAGGCCAACTATACGAGCAATGGATTCTGCGCCGAATGCGGAATGGGTTGTCACAACCAACTCGTGTATTTCACCCGTCTGACACATGGCCTTGCACGTGGTAGACGAGTAGATTTGAGCCGGCGAGATTGTGCAACATTTGCCGGGCACTCTGGCGATGCAGTGTGGTGCGATCGCTGCTCTATCGGAATCGTCGGCAACGTCGTGTTTTCTGATCAGGATGTATTCGAGGTAACTGCGCGTGAGTTTTCGATTCTCAAACAAGCAATAGATCGATCCGCAGAATGTGAGTTATGCGCGTGCGCCATGGTGGCGCATCGCGATTGTCCGACATGTCTGATTTCGTACCAATAGTCTTCGGCTTCCGCGTGCAGTAACAGGTCTGTGGGCGGGCTCTCCATCGCAAAAATGTTTCTGCAACGCTGCGACGGATTGGACTGAAGCTTCGGGAAGGAGCAATTGAAAATGACTCTGCACGTGAAATTTGGAGTACCAGCCATTGCAGCCACGGCGATGTTCGCATCTCTTGCGAGCGCGGGTGGTCACACATGGGATGTTCGCGAAGTGTTCAGCAATGCTGATGGGACGATTCAGTTCATTGAACTGCGTGAGATGGGTGGTGGTGCAGGTGAGACAGGAATAGGTGGCAAGAAAGTCACCAGCCAAAGCACAGGCAATGAATTTACGATTCCCGCCAACGTTGCCCCGCCGACCAGCAATAAGACCATTCTTCTTGCAACAACGGCTTTTGCAGCGCTTCCGGGCGCGCCGACGCCGGATCACATCATCCCCGCAAACTTCTTCGACGCTACTGGTGACACGATTCGATTTCACACAAATGACACCTGGGTCATTGGTGCAGGACAAGTGCCGCTGGATTGCGTGAATTCACTCAACGACGGTTCCGGAGCAGCGGTCAACTCGCCTTCCAATTATGCAGGCGACACCGGATCGGTCGACTGCTCGGATGAACCGAAATGCCCGGCAGACCTGACGGACAGCAAAGGCGGTCCGCCGGATGGACTGATTAATGTCTTTGATCTTCTCGAACTGCTCGCCAACTGGAATACGAACGGCAACGGTGCTGCGATAGCTGCGCCCACCGATGTGGTAGACGTATTCGACCTTCTGGAACTGTTGGGCAACTGGAATTCCTGCTCATGAACTGAGCCGGCGTTGACGATGGCGACCTTGATGATTTGACGTGGGCGTGTTTGGCAACATCAGTCATCGGATACATCCACCCGATATGTCCATCTGCGTGTATCGTTACAGATAATGTGTAACTCAGCAGACCAGACGACCGCAGCGAAGCGGCAATTGCTTGCGCTCAAGGCGGTGTGCAGCAACACGGATATTCTGCCGGAGTATCTTGACACGCCGGTTGCGGACCTGCTCACGATGCACGATCTCGACGGGGTTGCGGAACTTGATGCATCAACGTCGATGGTCATTGTGACGTGTATGGATGCTCGCCTAGTGTTGAAGATCCCCAAGGAAGGTGCATTTGTAATTCGAACGGCTGGGGCTGCACCTCAGCCAGCGCTGTCCAACATCGCCTTTGCCGTGGCAGCTGCGGGCGTTCGGACTATCTGCATCATCGGCCACACCGATTGCGCAATGGCGCGTACGGACGTCGCGCGACAACCATTCCTGCAGCACATGATCGAAGCAGAGGGTTGGTCCGACAATGCAAGCGAAGCAATGTTCAGCGATCTGCAGCAGATTTTTGCGATTCACGATCCGGTCGTTGCGACATCCGAGCGCGCGCAGTGGCTGCGGCAACAGTTTCCGACGTGTCTCGTTGCGCCGCTGCTGTATCAAGTCGAAGATCACATGCTGACGCAGATCACAACGAATGATCGCGCCGCAACCTGACGCCCATCAGACAGAGAAGAAGAATTCCTGTTCCGCTGCCTGCATGTGGCACAACCGCGATCGCAGACACTGCAGAATGGAATCGAGCCGCTGGCTGACGCGTGACTCGCTGATGCCCAGTGATCTGCCAATCTCTTTCATGGTCATGCGCTCGTAGTAGTAGAGCACGATAATCAACCGATCGCGTCTGCCGAAGCCGGAGCAGACCCATTTCAGAAGATCCTTGTGTTCAGCACGAACATGCGGAGTGGAACCTCGAAGATCTTCGAACGAGCGCATGCCGTCAGAGTCATCCATGTCATCAGAGTCTGAGCGAGCGCTGTTGAAATGCACCATGTTCGGCGCACGGTCGCTGCCCATCATTCTGCGGAAGCGCGGTTCGGGCAGGTCCAGTTCTCTGCATAGTTCAGCATCACCGGGTTCGCGGCCAAACTCCTTGCGGAATCGTTCGGTGACGGACTGGATCTTCTTTTCGCGGATACGACTGAGCCGGGGCATGGGGTCGATACTGCGCAGATAGTCGCGCATAGCACCGAAGATTCGCCTGCCGGAGAAAGTCTCGAACTTCACGTTGCGCGTCGGATCAAATCGTTCGATTGATTCAACCAGTCCGAGGTATCCCTGCTGAATAAGGTCGTCGATATCCACCTGCTTGGGCAAAGACGAGTGCATGCGCTCGGCAATGCGGCGCACATGCACTTTCATGTAGTACTCGATCAGTTGATCGCGACAGTCACGCGTGGGATTGCGTTTGTACTGTCGCCACACCTCAGCGATCTGCAGTTGAATTGTGGACGGTCGAGTTCGATTGGTTTGGCGCGATTCGTCGCGTGAGCGGTGCGCGCGTGCAGCAGCAGGTGCAAGTGGCATCGGGACCTTCCTTGGCCGATTCAATCACTGCCGTTTCGCCAATCCGTGACGAAACGAAAAACTTGAGCCTATCGGCACAGTACCGGAGGCGCACTGCGATTTATACACAACAATTTCTAACTTGTCTACTCGGCATAAGTTGCGCGTCGTATGTCGCGAGTGTCCGAGAATACCCTTCTCGGCACGCGAACGAGCATGATCACTGCACCGGCAGGCGCGGAATCACCACGAGCACGAAGATCGCAAGCGCCACGGCAAGACCGATCATCGCGACAACGATCTGCACTGTCATGAGCAGCGTCTGGCTCCAGATGGCTCGCAGGTCGTACACGCGCAGCGCCTTGTAGGTTAGCGCAATGCCGAAGGCCAGCGGGATCAACAGCAGATACCACCAGTCGTGCAGCGCATTGATCGGCGTCTTGAACGGTACGTACGCAAGCAGCGAGTCAGTTGCGACACAACCGGATTGGAACAGGCTGGCGAACATCATGCGGTTTCACCGGTTCGTCGATCATCCGTGCGCCGTGCGGGCGGGTGCTTGGGGCGGTATTGCAGCGCATCCAGGATCACCACGAGATTCATGAGGCCGGCAAGAGCGCAGTACAGCGTGCCGATCTCGTTGACCCGGCCGAGGCTTGTGGTTGTGAGCCGCTCAGGTTCTTCCTGTGCCCTTTTGTCATCGTCAACGGTCTTGATCACGTTCTGGTTGAGGAAATCCGCACCGAGGGCAATCGGGCCGCAGAAAACCTGTGCGATGAACCAGAGGCGATCATTCTTGCGGTCGACGACATCAAGCCCGCCGATGAGCAGGCCGCCAATGAAGAGAAACAACACCCCTGCCATGATGAAGATGCCGCGTTTGGTCTGCCCGAGGCTGATATGACCTGCACCCGGCCACAACCACGCCAGCACGGCAGCACCGGGCGTCAGCGGCAAGTCAACGTGGTCATGTGAGGACATTGAAAAGCTCTACTCCTAGGCTGATGCAAATGTTCCTGTGGTTCTCGGACCGTCGGCAGGCACGGCAGGTCACTCAGATCGGCCGGTACCGGCATCGCGTGTACCCCTGCATGCCGGGCTGACTGTAGTGCGATCAGGAAACCGCCGATCGAGCCGAACAGTGTAGCGGTTCAATGACGCTGCGCACCCCGCAGGCCGTCCTGCCAGCAATGAGGCACACCGGAAATGAGCAGCACCGATCCAGTCAAGACATCTGAGACGACCAAGCGATCCGAAACCCGGCGTGAAAGTGTCGTCGACCGTCGTCTGGGTCACGATCGGCGTGACATCGAGCCGAGCGTGCAGACAAACCTGGAGCGCCGGCGTGGCCCCGGACGTCGGCGTACGGATTTCCTGCGCAGCGCTGATGAAGGCGAGATGACGCAGGAACAGTTTCTGTTCGTTATGGCGATCGACACGTTCAAGCGCGTCAACGGTTTGACGTTTCCGACGTGGACAGATGTTCTCGAGGTGATCCGCAAACTGGGCTATCGCAAGACGATGCCAAGTGAGCTGAATCTGAGTCGTCGTGCTGAAGACTGGACCGAACGCGCAGATGCTCCGTCAGGCGTAAACAAGCCGACGCCCGAAGACGAAGACGAAACAGAGTTGTGATGGTCAGCGCGCGATGCGTACTCCGCGCAATCAGCCGTTTTCCTGATACCACTCAGCATTAATTTCGATGTACTTGTGCCACTCCTGGGGCAGGTCTTCTTCGGGGAAGATCGCCTGCACGGGGCATTCATCCACACACAACCCACAGTCGATACAGGTTTCGGGATCGATGTACAGCATGTCCGCTTCCGCGAACGGGTTTTCATCTGTGGTCGGATGAATGCAATCCACCGGACAGACATCTACGCAGGATGTGTCCTTGGTTCCGATGCACGGTTCAGCGATGATGTGAGTCATGGCGGTTCGGGGCAGCTGAAGAATGAATGGATGCTGAGACAGCCAAACGGCTGGGTGACGATTCTAGGCGCAATGCCCGAATCGGCAACATTCCTCTGCGAACTCGCCACACCGCCGGTCGGGACGCCGCAAGAGAAAAGGCGGAGCCGGGGGTACCGACTCCGCCTGTGTGAATGTGCAAAGTGATCGCAATAAGCGATCGATCAACGACGCTTGGTTTTCTTGCGTCGAGTCGCTTTCTTGCGACCAGTCTTCTTCTTGCGAGTGGCCTTCTTCTTGCGTGTGGCCTTCTTCTTACGTGTGGCCTTCTTCTTACGAGTGGCCTTCTTCTTACGAGTGGCCTTCTTCTTACGAGTGGCCTTCTTCTTACGAGTGGCCTTCTTCTTACGAGTGGCCTTCTTCTTACGTGTGGCCTTCTTCTTACGTGTGGCCTTCTTCTTGCGAGTGGCCTTCTTCTTGCGTGTGGCCTTCTTCTTACGAGTGGCCTTCTTCTTACGTGTGGCCTTCTTCTTGCGTGTGGCCTTCTTCTTACGAGTGGCCTTCTTGCGGCGTGTTGCCTTCTTCCTGGTGGACTTCTTCCTGGTGGACTTTTTCCGCCTTGTTGCCCGCTTCTTCGCGGTCTTTTTTCGTGTGGCGCGTTTCTTGGCCATTGAATTGACCTCCTGTAGTGTGAGTTGTCGGAGCGAGGGGAGGTTTTATACCCTCTGGTTTGGCGGACCTACCGCCGCCAAAATTTTTACCTCTATCGGACGCATCTGGAAAGTCTCTTGATCAAAACAGTTGCGATTATCTTCACACGATCGGAGTTTGCATAGTGATTCGACTGGTTATCAACGGTGCGCAAGGCCAAATGGGACAACGTCTGTGCGCGGTGTCAGAGGCTGCTGACGACATTGATTTAGTCGCGCGAATTGGGCGAAACAACGCCGCAAACGCGGGTTTGAATCCTGCTGCTGATATTGATCTTGTGATTGATTTCTCGTCGGATGACGGCGCGTTGCAGGCTGTTGATCTGAGCAAGAAATACGGCGCAGCGCTGCTTGTGGGCACAACCGGACTTTCCGCGCAAACCAGTACAACCATAAGGAGTTGTGCGCAACACAGTCCGATCATGATCGCGCCCAACACGTCGCGCGGAGTGGCGCTACTGACCCATGTGTTGCAGCAGGTTGCGAAGGTCCTGGGAGGCGCAAGTGATGTGGACATCATCGAATCACATCATGCGGGCAAGCGCGATCGGCCGTCCGGCACGGCGCTGCGATTAGCCGATGCTTTGCGAGCCAGCGGAGCCGCTATTTCGGACGACCGGATCCACAGCATTCGGGCGGGAAAAATAATTGGCAAACATTGTGTGTATTTTTCCGGAATTGGGGAGATTCTGGAGTTCTCGCATACCGCAATCAGCCGTGATCTGTTCGCTTCGGGAGCACTTGATGCTGGACGATGGCTCTGTCAGCAGCCGCCGGGCGACTATGACATTGCCGAGGCGTGCGGGTTATCTGCCTCTGTTTGCGAGTGATGCGGCGGCCTCGCGCACGTTGTTTGCACGACCTTGAACTGCGATTAGTGCGGTGATGTTGTGGACACCGGGAAGCGACTACCAAGGCTGCAATCGTTGACAGAGTTGTACAACTCAAGTGTCTCACGATCTGAGAGTCCGATTGGTACGCGGGCGCGCACAATGCCTTTGGCCGGGTTGTACCAGAAGCCGGCTGACATTTTGTTTTCGGGACCGATGTCAGGTGGGTGCTCGGAGTGTTGCTGCTCGATCGTTGCGACTTCGACCCACGGCCTGCCATCATCAAGCAGTGGATTGCGCGGCAACGTGTCACTGAACCATTCCGGGTCAATTGCATCCGGGAATCCACGCTCGGAGATGATCGATTGGCTGAGTGCGGCGCGGAGCTGCACCTCGCGGTTGAGCAGTTTCACATTGCGGGCAAGTTGCTGGACCTGGACCTGGGCGCTGTCGGTGTTGCGATGATGCAACGTCACACCGGCCAGGATTCCTGCCACCATCAATGCCACCAGAGTGTCGAGGACAATTCGCATGGGTTCTCCTCCGCTCGTCGCCACAACGAGACGGACGCACTATTGTCTATATGAATGAAACGCAAGTTGTCCAAATGCACAAGTCAATGATTCACCACATGCCGACACGCATGTAGTGATCCGGTAAAGTGATCCGGTCGCGCGATCGCATCCCGATGTGGCAACGGCTGATAACACGTTATTTGCGCAGTGGAATTGAGCGATGCGAAGGTTGGACCAGCAATGAGCAGAATTGTCAGTATCGGACTTGATTGCGGTATCCCGTTGCTCGTCGAGCGGATTGACAGCGTGGCGTCACTTGCGATGAATTGGTTGGTGCCCGCAGGTTCCGCAACCGACCCGGATCAGCTCATTGGTGCTTCGACACTGTTATCCGAGTACATCTTCCGCGGGGCAGGTGAACTCAGCAGCCGTGAACTCTCAGACACGTTTGATCGGCTCGGGGTACGCAGGTCAGGGCATGTGGGCACACATCACCTGCAGCTTTCCGCCACGATGCTTGGCGACAAACGTGAACGAGCGTTGCCGGTCTTGGTATCGCTGATTCTCAATCCGCAGCTTCCGGAAGAGGCGTTGACATCCATCCGCAGCCTGTGTCTGCAATCACTTGATTCGCTCAGCGATGATCCGCAGCACCAGGTGATGCTTGAGTTGCGCCGCAGACATCGCCCCGCGCCTTTCAACCGCAACGGTTATGGCGAGCGAAGTGTCCTGGAAGAAGCGACGCTTCAACAGTTGCAAGAGGTGCGCAGATCGCAATTCCGCCCCGGCGGGTCGATCATCGCAGCCGCGGGTCATGTTGATCCACACGAGCTCGCAGCGCAGTTCAACACACTGTTCAGCGGGTTCACGGGCGATGTAATCGAGCCGCAGTATCAGCAGGAACCACTGGGAGGATATGAGCCCATCGAACAGGAAACCGCACAAGTACACATCGGCCTCGCCTATGGCGCTCCCGCTGAGCCGGATCCGAATTCGACACTCGAACATCTGGCGACGTCTGTGCTCAGTGGCGGAACCAGCGGACGATTATTTACGGAAGTTCGACAGCGGCGCTCGCTGTGCTATTCCGTCGGAGCCAGCTATAGCGGCGCTCGCGATGATGGTGTTGTATCTGTATACGCAGGCACGACACCCGAGCGGGCGCAGGAGACCCTTGACGTGACAGTCGAGCAGATTCACCGGATGAATGAGGGTGCAACAGCTACGGAGTTCGATCGTGCAATAACCAAGCTCAAGAGCCGGCTGGTCATGCAAGGCGAATCCACACAAGCCCGCGCTGCTGCGCTGGGCCAGGATCAATTCAGGCTCGGCCACGCGCGCAGTCTCAAAGATCGAGTGGATGCGATCGAAAAAATCTCGCTGGACCAGTTGAATTCATATTTGGCAGAACGACAGTTCGGGCCGTTCACAATTGCGTCGATCGGACCACAAGCTCTGAATGTCCCGGAGCACATGGCCCCGGCTTCGGCAGGTTGAGACGAATTGCCGAGCTACCTGCTTGGCTGGCAGTATTGTTTGATACAGGCGTTCCGTGCTACAGTCTTGCCGTAATGATTGCCCTTCAGACATCGCTTTATCAACCGGGAACGCGCGTTCGCGTTGTGCAGCAGATCCCCCGCAGGGACGGCTCGTGGACCAACGTCACTGAGGGTGTCATCACCAGGTTCAGGCAGGCCAAGACCGGTTCGTGGTTCGCCCATGCAAAGGACGATCAACTCTGGCTCGATCGCCTGGAACTGCGACTGGATGATGGCGAAATCGTCATCCTGAATCTCGATCAGTTCACGGTGATCGATGCTGTGGACGCTTCGGATGATCAATCTGCAGGCAGAGCATCTGCATGAGCCGGATTGACTGCATCCGGTTCATCGGACAGCACATCGCCGGGTGTCTTGTCGTCCTGTCCAGCATCAATCACGTACGGGCGAACTGAGCTGCGATCTGTCAGGACCGCTCCATCAGCACCCTGAAATTGCACGCGCAACCTGGGTCGATGCCACTGCTGCTCGGGTTTCAGTCGCAACTTGAAAAGGTACGTTCTTGTGACCTCGTCAAAATGCGTCGCGTTTTTTCGAAGGGCTCGAAGATCGATAGACCAGACTTCGCTGGCTGGCGCAGCGTCAGCGAAGGCCACGTCATCGGTAAGTTCCAGAAGCACCTGGCCGGTGGCCTTGGTTGTCGCGCCCTCCGCGTCGGTAAATTCAACACGTGCTTCGAGTACAGGTGCATTCTCGCCGCGGTCAATAGTGATCCTCGTCAGCGCATGAATTGACATTGACACCGGCCAGTATGGCCAGCCTACGTCGCCGCTGTCTGCAATCGGGTCCGGCTGTGTCTGCGGACGATCAACAGTCGGCTGCAACTGATCGCACCCTGTGCCGCATCCGATCGAGGATGTGAGCCCCACGATCAACAGCAACGTTTGCCGGCTCTTACGCATGGCTGAAGTTTATCGCAGCAACTGCCTAAGCGACAATGCAGCCGAAAATGCAACTTGGTTACGCAGCACTCGCGTGATCGTTGGCAGCAGCCCGGTTGAGGTGGTCGATGAGCCGTCGTTGCGCATACTCCAGCGACTTCATCGCTGCAGTATTGTCTTTGACGATCTGGAGCAGTGACTCGGTTGCCTGACGCTGCGCCATGAGCTTGTCGTGTGCCTCCTGGAGTTGACGATCGCGCTGCATTGCTGTGCGGCGCTCCAGAACCCACAGCAGCCCGATCAGGCCGGCAGCGCCGAATTGCGTCAAGATTGCTGTCATGGCTTCGATCGAATTCGGGTCCACGGCTCGAATACTCCTTTCAATCAACGATTAACTCACAGGCGCACCCAGGTTCCAACAGCCAGCCGGCGTCGCTCGTCAACGACGCCATTGCCGTTGACATCAACGGACGCTACGAGGTGTTGGCGCATCTCAAAATCAAGGCGTTCATACAACTCTGCGCGTTCGCGTAGCGAGTCGTCCTCAGGAGTTGCTGCGCTGACCTGCGAGAATGCCGACGCGATGCAGTGCAGCGCGACCAGCGATGCGAATTCCTCGTAATTCTGCACGTTCGCGCTTGTCAACGGCTGCGTTGGATGGTTCGCATCAAGCCCGAGCACACGATCAAGCCATCGTTCAGAAGCATCTATGGTCGGGCTGAACGTAAGAACCTCGTACGTAAGACCGCTGCCGCTGCCCGGTTTGATGATCGATGATCCGGGGCTGCGGCGTTTGGTCACCGACAGCGTCGTGTTGCCGATCGCCCCGGTAATTTCCAGCGGTTCGCCGTTGACGACGACGACATGGCCGGCGTTCACTCCAACCGTGTTGAATTCCGCTGTGGAGCTGATAAGCACCGAGCCGGAGAGAGTCGCGTCATCAGCAGCTTCCAACAACACAGCGGCGGTACTGGCGTCGGTGAAGAGTGTTGGTTCCAAGAGCAAGAGATCGGTGTCATTGATCAGCGCCACAATCGGCTCCTTAATTTTCAGGCGAGAAAAACCGATCGGCGACCGTCTGGCCGCCAACCGGTGACGGGAGGGAGGAAAGAGTTCGATCAGCCGGTCAGGCCGAGATTCGTAAGCACGCCGTGTGCGTTTTCATTGCGCATCTCAAGTGTGTATTCACCAATAACCTGCCCCGATTCGTAGTCGCCGGATGTCGCCAGCGGCTTGAAGTGGAAGCTGCGTCCAGCCAGTGGCAGCACGTTGATTCGGCTGGAATCCAGCAACAACAGCGACTCGCTCGGCATCCATCGGCTCAGGACAACCCGGCAGACGCCGAAGTCCGATTCGTAGATATCCACCAGCGACCCGAATCGATTGTTGTCATCTGCAAACCGCTGCGATGACGAGATGAAGTTATTAATTTGGCGTTTCTGCGCGCCGCTGCAGACAATCGTGTCTACGCTGCCGGAGCTTTGCTCCCAGATTGCGCGCAGTGCCGAGTTGAGCACTTCTTCGGTCAACAGATCACTGCTGCCACCGCCGCCATCGGGAATCGGATCGCTGCCCGGCTCATAAATGTTCGTCACAATCGACCCCATGACGCCGCGCATCGTTCTGCGGACAGACGATGTACCTTGCGGGTTGGCTGTTGCCGCTACACCGTTGATGACGCAGTTTTCCAGATCGCGCAGCAGCTCGCGGATGCGTTCCTGCTTCTGGTAGTCCATTTCATCGTCCACACCGATATTCTGTGCAGCCAACTGACTGCCGGACACTTCGATAGATGCGGTGAAGATCTGTGTGTAATTCTGCTTGCGGACGCGTGAAGTGAATCGGGATTCCGGCGCATCGCTGCCTTCCAGAGCTGCGTTGCCGATGATGTTGATAACAGCGCTGTCGACAAGTGATGCAGCAGTAGTGCCGCCGTACTGTCGCACAACAGACAACGTATCGTCGGTGACAGCGGTGACGAGCATGACTTCGACATCATTGTCGAGCATGATCTGATCGCCGACCTGGAAGTAATCGCCGTTGCTGACGTCAAAGCTTGTCTCCGTGGTCGGATTCGAGATACTCTGATCATTTATCGTGTCCGTATTGGGCAACAGTGAATCTTCCAGCCACTCGTGAACGGTGCTTGTTGCTGCCCGCAGAGGGTTACCAAGGTGATCCAGAAGCATTGTCTCGAAC
This sequence comes from Phycisphaerales bacterium, assembly GCA_029260575.1. Classification (GTDB taxonomy): domain Bacteria; phylum Planctomycetota; class Phycisphaerae; order Phycisphaerales; family SM1A02; genus JAJDDB01. The sequence goes on along the minus strand of JAJDDB010000016.1, from coordinate 155,057 downwards.
GGACTAACAATACCAATGATGTCGCTGACATCCTCAGCGATTTCAGGCAGGCTCGCGCCGCCGGCAAATGTTGTTTTTCCTGTGAACGTCATGAAGTATGCTCCAAATGAATTGTGTCGTTGATGTTCAAATTCCAGTGTTTCGCTGTCGAAGCGTGATCGCTCAATTACTTCTGGCTGCGGCGCAATCGCAGGTACTGCAGTAAATCGCCGCGCCGGCCTGAGCGGATCGCTTCTTCAGCGGCGTGTTCCATCCGACCTCCACCGTGTCCGTTTCGTTGCTCGGTGTACGGCCCAAGCGCTGTTGTCAACGATTGCGTGCGCTGCGGTCGAAACAGAAACGGCTTGCGCCGCCGAAGTTCGCACACCGCCTGCTCGACATCTCCATCACATGCATCTTCGAGCTGCTGCTGAATCAGCAGCGTTGCAACTTCCGCATCGACCACGTCGTGTTCCTGCAGCGCGATGTCAATAGCTCGCTTGGTCGCCAATTCGTCAAGCTGCTGCTCGCGCTGCGCCAGTTGCTCCTGGCCCTCGTGGAGATCCGATTCAAGCTCGCGCACACGTTGCTCAGCTGTTTGCGCTCGTCTGCGATACCGCCGGGCCTCCGAAACCGGCACCAGTCGCTCGGTTGGTTCCTGCGGTCTGCTCGGTAGTTCTTCGCTGTCCAGAGTCTCGGGCAACTCGTGTTCGGTTTGCTCGGTCTGCTGTTGTTCGTCAATCGCTGTACCGTGCTCGGTCATCTGGTAACTCCTGTTCGATGGCTGCTGCCAAGTGCGTGTGGTTTGCGTGCGAAACGGCACGTTGCGTCATGCGGCGTTTGGAATGTCCGTGTCGGGGTAGCCCAGTTCAGCGCGGAGAACCTCCAGCGGAACGCCGAGCTGCGCCTTATCCAGTGCATCATGAATGCGTCGTGATTCATCCGGCGGAAGCGGGTCGGACCACGTCACGTCAACATGCCGATCACTTGGCTGGGTCCGGAAGATGTTGTGCACATCCAGCGCATGCAGGATCAATTCGCACAGAGTGCTGATGCCCGCGCCATAGGTGATGCGTTTGCGTTTGGTCTTGGCGATGGTTCCCATCAATGAGATCCGCAGCGCGTTTTCGGATGAGAGGTTGCCGACCTTGGCGCGTATATGCCCCGCTGCTGCGGGCGTCACGCCGGAGGCTTTGTCCATTGCTTCGCGCAACTCTTCGATATGTGCGCGCTCGCTGGGGCTGTCCGCATCGCCGCCGAAGGCTTCAATCGCTGCGTCAAGATTGTCTGTGAACCACATCTGTCCGGGGCCGACCGGCCGATCGAGAAATCCATCAATGCCCTTTCCGAGCCACATGCGGAAACTCTGCATGGTGACCCTGCTGGCGCGATCGCTGAGACGGGTGTTCAATTCATCCTGCAACGGGATCAACGGTTCGACATCGCTGAGGCCTTCCCAGCGCAGTGGCTGCGGCAGATTCTGAACATGCACAATCGGCAAACGTCCCAGGCGATTGGCGCGCTCATCCACCAACACTTGGTTTTCGTAGCGTTGGTAGTGGCTGTCGGAATAGACTTCGGTGACTTCGATCGTCGCACGTTGTGCGCCAGTGGATGGAATTCCACCGATGCCGCGCGCCAGTCTGCTCAGCCAGCCGGCTCGCTGGACATCATTGATGAACTGGCGATAGTGCAGGACATACGCATCGAGCTTGCGATAATCGGTTCGATTCACCAGCGCGACCGCCCGGGGGGCCTCCACCGTCTCAATCACTACGTTTGGCCTGACCAGTTCGGCCACGAGTGCAGCAAGGGGTTTAGACGGGGCCTCCCCGGAACGATCACCCTGGGATGAAGATGCAAGTTTCTGTCGATTGACTGCGTGCAAGTTGTGCGTGTTGACAAGAAAATCCACCCAGCCGTACACCGATCCGAACAGTGCAGCGTTATGCCAGAGACTCGCTCCGCCGTTGGCGTCGATGATCGATTGCAAAATGAACTCAATATCCGAGCGCATCTGCGGATCGCTGGCGGTACTGATGAGGCGGGGCGGCTGCGGGAACATGTAGTCGACGAGCGTGTGAATCCGCCAAGCAATGTCGTTTTCGACAACAACCTCGCGCGTCGTCTGGCCGTCACTCGTGGATGCTGGAGATTTCAATCGATTGGGAAGTCCAGCAGCTTGTGCCGGCGCGCCTGCTGATCCACCTGATGCGGTTGCAGCCGCAAGAGAGTTGCGGTAGTAGCACCACAATCGCGACAGTTCGGGAAGTGCCTGCGAAGTGTGCTGACTGATCAACAGTTCGAGCATTGATTCGTCAAGGCCGATCGATTCAAACGGTTCAAGCGCATACGCCACGAGTCGGTCTCCCAGGAGGGTGGTTCCGCTGCGGACGGTGGTCAGCAGCAGGTGTTCAATACCCTTGGGCCGTCGACGAATCGGGCGCGCGCAGACGTGTCAGCAATGCGCGGAGAACGCTGTTTCTGAGTCTTGAACAGCGCAGGAAATTTCTATTTTCTGTGGTGAACGGTCACATTCGCGCTGCACGTGGCGCGCGCAGATACTTCGCCGAGACGTGCGGTTGGCAAAACGACAACACGCGACGAACGGATTCGCCGCGTGGTTTGAAAATGGGCCAGAGAGGACTCGAACCTCCGACCTCACCCTTATCAGGGGTGCGCTCTAGCCAGCTGAGCTACTAGCCCGAATCAATCGAAAACGTCGGCCGCTCAGTGAAGAGCGACCGACGGGAGTATACCGCCTAGAAGGATCTGGGTGAATCGCGATGTGGGTCAAATATCCCAGGCGCTCAGTAGGTCAAGCAGGTCAAAAACATCGACAACGTCGTCGCCGTTGACGTCCTCGGGGCAACCGATGCACGGCCCCCATGCGGACAACAGATCGAGCAGATCGAACACATTGACAAGAAGATCACACGTCACATCCTCGTGCTTACGAGGCACAATGGAGTCAACCTTGAAGACTTCGCCGGAAAAATCTTCCACGAAGTACATTTCGCCCCATGCGTCTTCGCCTGCACCGGTCACGGTGCTGATTGAACCGAGATCAGGTGCAAAGTCAGCAGAGCGATTCTGAAAGTCCGATACGCTTACGCCGTCGTACTTCATTGAACGCCAGATGGAGTCGCAATAGTCAATGAAGAAGTAGTTGCCGGTTTCATTCGGTAGCGCGCATCCGCGATAGATCGTCCCGGAGATCACTGAACACACATTGACGCCAAACGGCCAATTTATGTGAGAGTAGGCATGAATTGGGTCCACGAAGGATGCCGAGTTTGAACAGTCGATATCTCCACAGAAACTGTTGGCCGCGCCGCTTGAACCTGTACCCTCACGGCAATCCCAGCCGTAGTTCTGGCCGCCGACAGCAGCGCCCGACTTGAAATCGACTTCTTCCTGTGCGTCTTGTCCGACGTCAGCGACATACAGATCGCCAGTGTCGCGATCGAATGCACACCGGTAAGGGTTGCGCAGACCCCAGAGATAGACTTCTTCGCGCACGTTCAACATTCCGACGAACGGGTTATCGTTCGGAATGGCGTAATTGAGACCGACATCCGTGTTGTCGACGTCAATCCGGAGCATCTTGCCGAGCAGACTGTTGAGGTTCTGCGCGTTTTCTGCGGGATCGCAGAATGAGCCGCCATCACCGGTGGCGATGTACAGGTAACCGTCGATCGGACTGAAGCCGATCCATCCACCGTTGTGGTTGGTCGCCGGCTGAAAGATTTCCATGAGAATGACGCTGCCGACGGTCGTGGCCTTGTCCGGATCGCTCCCGTCTCGCGAATACTGACGAATGATGGTGTCATCACCGGAGTCGTTGTAATTCACGTAGAACAGGCCGTTGTTCTGGTAATCGGGGTGAAATGCTAGTCCGAGCAAGCCCTGCTCATTTCCCGCCGGATCTACCGGGCCGGTGATATCCAGATATGGGTCCGGATTCAGCGTGCCGGTTTTCAGATTGTAAATCTGGATGAGGCCCGACTTCTCCACGATGAACAGTCTTGTAGTATCGCCGGGTGCATGCGTGACATATGTCAGACGCCCGAACTGCGATCCATCGAGAATGCGTCGGACCTGGATGTTCGATGCACCTCGTTTGCCGGCATCAGCCATTGTCGTGTTGCCCAACAGGGCGACAGCCGTCACGGCAATTGCCGTTAGTGTCCTGAACATGATTCTCACAAATCCTTTCTTCTGGTCTCCTGCATCGACGCAGCCAGCTGAGAATCAGCCATTGCTGCGGCGATAGCTCCCACCCCTCGATAGCGGACGCTCTGCCAACGGTTCGCACCAAGCGCACCGGCGGTTGCCTCCCAAACCTATTCACCGGTCACTCAGCGGGGTTGCAGCGTCGATTCAACAGTACGGCAGGGAACAGGACTGGGCAAGAAAACTCAGCAACCTTCAGCATCAATGTTGGCCCGGAATGACCGATTACCAGCCGGTAGATCAATTCTGGTTGCCCAGGTGGCTACCGATAACCTGCATTTGCTGCGATAGAGCCGCGAATACGGCTTGGCAGTCATCCAATTCCGCCGCAATCTGCCCGTAGTCGCCTGCCTCAATTGCACCGCGAAGACCAGGCAGTGTCCATGCGCCGTAGCCCGAATTCGGGTCTGTCGCTGCGTAGAGGCTTCGATACCACGGCCGGCCATCCAGACCCGCATCACGAAGCCAGTTCCGCTCAAGCGTAACCAACTCCTGGTTGATCGCAGTCAGCACATCTGACGCTACATCGCCACGGTCAATCGCCGACTCGACTGCCCGCATCGTCGAATCAGCAACCTGTTCAAACGAGGCGATGGTTTCTCGCAGTGAAGCAGTCTCCAGCGACATTCCTCGCGATTCAGCCAACTCCTGCAATGCGTTGAGATGATGGTCAACATCACGGGCATATCGCGTCGGATCCAACGGGACCAGATCAGCGTTTGCCAATCGCGACACGAGCGTGTTGCCCAGCCGCGTCAACATCAGCGCCGGTTCGTAGTCGTCTCCTACAACCTGCCGATACCAATTGAGGTTGTCACTGTTGGAGTGATACGACACGCCATCACTTCCGCTTGCGCCGAGGCCGCATGACGGCACACCTACGTGGCAGTAAAAGCCGACATGATCTGAACCGCCGCCGAGCGTTCCATAGTTCGGTTCGCTTGCGCCGCTGCCGTTCCAAACGTCGTACACCATCTGGTCTTTCGCGCCACGTGCCTGTGGTGTGCTGCGCGCCGCATCAGCAATGATGCGCTTTAGCGATGGCGCACTGCTGCAACCGAAGTTCGGCCCCATCGCAGCCATGTCAAGGTTGATGTATGCGACCGCATGTTTCAGAAGATGCTCGCGATTGGCTTCGACCCATTCCGTGGAACCGATGATGCCGAACTCTTCAGCACCCCAATTGGCGAAGATCACGGTCCGTGCCGGCTTGTGGCCCTGCCGCGCCGCCTCGCCGAAGCTGCGCGCCATCTCCATGAGCACAATGCTTCCTGCCTGAGGATCACCAGCGCCAAACGACCACGCATCGTGATGACAACCAACTATCACCACCTGCTGCGGATGCGTCGCGCCTTCGACAATCCCCAGAACATTGGCGGTTCGCATCAGACTGCGGTTCTGCTGCACCTCCATGCGTACGCGCATCGAGTCGCCGCTGTTGAAGCGATACACCAGCGGCAATCCACCCTGCCAGGATTTGCGAAGAGATTGTGGCAACGTCTGACCGGCCATGCGCTGCATGATCTGCTGCGCTGCATCCCAGCCGATCGGCTGTACTGGAATGCCGGGCAGCGCCACGTCTGATTCCTCCAGCCGGGCTGCTGCTTCGTGCGCTTCAACGCCGGGTGTCAGCGGGTCTCCGGGATACGCCAACGTCTTGATCGATCCATTTTGAATGTAACCGCCGTGTGCCCAGCCACCCTCGGGGAACATCGGTCCGCGCATGTATCCGCTGTCAGCCGGATCGGTGTAGATCAGCAATCCCGCAGCGCCTGCTTGCTCTGCGAACTTGGCTTTGAAGCCGCGGAAATTGCCGCCGTATCGCGCAAGCACAATTGCCCCGCGCACGTCAATGCCACGTTCCTGTAGCGTGTCAAAGTCTGCCTTCGTGCCATAGTTTGCGTAGACGACGCTGCCTGCAGCGCTGCCCGAGCCGCTGTATGCATTCCAACCGATGCTCAGGTCGTCATGACTGCTGAATGCATCTGAAGGGATTTCTGGTTCGCGTACGGCAAGATCGATCTGTTCATCAACCTGGATGATCGACCTGTCATCCTTGGGAAACTCACGCAAAATTTCCAGCGTCACCGATGCGCTCACCGGTTTGGCAAGCAGCGGATAGATGTCGTGAATCTGTGACGCAATGCCGTAGGAGCCAAACAACCCATGCAAGGTGTCGATCAGCCGCTGGTCACCCGGGCTTCCCGCGGGATGCGGTTCTGAGCACATCACATCGTGCAGGTGTCGAAGATTGTCGGCATCAGGAATGGAATTCAGGATCCGTTCGAATTCGCGCTGCGATTCAACGTTTGCCGGAAGCCAATACGAGCTGCCGTCCGCTGGACACACAGTTGTCGCCACTGCAATGGCGCACGCACCTGCAGCACACACAGTGTGATGTTTCGAGATTCTGAACACCGGTTTACTCCTCGGCGGCGTTAACCATGCTGTCTTCGGGGCCCTCAGCCAGTCCGTTGCCGGATTCCTTCCAAGCGCGCAGCCCGCCCCGCAACGTCTTGACGTTCTTGTATCCAAGCTCGAGGAGCTTCTTGCTCATGCCGGTCGCCTTCGGATCGTTGTAATCTTTGCCGTAGACCACAATGACGTCGTAATCGCGCACAAGGTAGTGGTCATCTGTGACGTTTTGAAACGGCAGATTGATCGCGCCGGGAATGTGTCCCTTCTCGAATTCCGTCGCGCCCCGTGGATCAACCCAGACGCCCTTTTGCATCGCACCCATACCCAGCAGCGTCTTTTTCTCGCGGACAGCTTCCATGCCTGCCTCCGGGTCGACGTAGCTGATGTCCCGGTCGCTGGTCTTGATGCCTTCGCAGCCGGTCATCAGCACCAGCAACAGAACAAACATCCCGATCGTTGCCAGCCCAGGGTGTGTCACAGTGCGCATATTCAAAACCTCCTCAATCTAAACATATCAGTTTTCCCACGCAGTGCTGGCTTGGAAACCACCACCTGGTTGGCATTTGTGCGGGGTTGTCAGAGTAATTCAGCGAACAAAGACACTCTTGTGTGTGTCCATCATGACATAGCAGCGGTTCAATCAGCCCATTTTGCGATTGCCGGCATCAAAGGCCAACATATGTGTGTTGAGATTCCGCTGACTACACTTGTCCAATCCTGCATCCGCATCGGCAGAAGCCGGTGTGAATCAGGATCGATCCTCAGCAAGAATCCTTTGAATATGACCCAATCCTGCCACATCATCTTCTCAATCGCTGCGACACTCTCGCTTCTACTGCCTGCGACACACACAAGCGCGCAGTTCCGCGAACCCGGATCGCCCGGCTTCGGCAGTCCCGGCCGCAGCAACGGTCAGGTCAACGTTTCGATCTTCACTGATGCCAGCCGTATCGAGGCGATGACAACGTTTCACCTCGTGATCCTGTTCGACATCAAGGATAGTTGGCATTTGTATTGGAAGAATCCCGGCGCGGGCGCAGCACCGATAGAAATTGAAGTTGATGGCCCTGCGAATTTCATTGTCGAAACGCCACTCTGGCCGCGGCCGAAGATCATCACGTCAGACGTTGGCGACATGTACGGCTACGACGGTCAGATCGCGCTGTTCGTGCCGATCACGACCGCTGAACATTTCTCAGTTGAGGCGGTACTAATTCGCTATGACATTGCCTGGGCAGTATGTGATGATCAGCGCTGTCTGATGCAATCCAAAAAGGGGTCGATCACAGTCGCAGCCGCTCCGCAGCTGCGCGGCAATGACGATCGTGCAGAGCAGGATCGCACCATCAAACGCCATAAACAACGTCTTCCTGTCTCAGTAGAAACAGCTGAGGACGTTGATGCTTACATCGACGGCTCGACGTTGACGATCACGGGTCCCGCCCGCGGCTTCAAGACGGCAAAGTTCCTTCCGAACCCGACGCCTGGCGTGCAATATGGCTCCGCCGACATCAACATCAGCAACGACAGATTCACGCTGACTACTGAGATCATCACGCAGCCTCGAAATTTTGCGGGCACAAAACCCGTTGCGGGCGGGTTGATTGCGCTGGGCGAGGATCAGAGCGATCCCTCATTCGAATTTTCTGTTCCGCTCGGGAAATGACCGGCCGTTTGTGCGATCTGTTGTCCCCCCGAGTTTGCAAACTCACAATACACCTCAGATTCCCATGGAGATTGAACCAATGAAACGAATGTTCCGAACCGTAGCGACGCTTGGATTGGTTGCGGCTGTGGCAGGCCTTGGCGCCGCTGTCACCGCAGCTCCGCAATTTGCAAAGAAAGCCGACGGCAAGGCAAAGACTGCTGATGCTGCAACCGTCAAGGTCGGCGAGACTGTGCCCGACTTCACGCTGCCCGATCTCGATGGCAAGGAACACAGCCTGTCCGACTTCGAGGGCAAGACCATCGTTCTTGAATGGACCAATCCTGGTTGCCCGTACGTCGTCGGCGTGTACAAGCACGGCATCGTCAAGCAGACCGTTGAGAAGATCAACGAGATGGATGATGTCGTGTACATCGCGATCAACAGCACCGGCAATATGTCCAAGGAAGCTGTGATCAAGCAGAATAAGGCATTCCTCAAAGAGCACAATGTCGACGTTCCCGTGCTCATCGACTACGACGGAAAAGTTGGCAAAATGTTCGGCGCAAAGCACACGCCAGACCTCTACGTCATCGATTCTGAAATGACGTTGCGCTATCTTGGCGGTTACACCGATGATTACCGTTTTAAGAACGGCACCGAGAGCATGAACTACGTGACTAACGCGCTGACGCAGATTAAGGCGGGCGAAACGGTTGCACCTGACAGCGCACGCCGCTGGGGCTGCAGCGTCAAATACGCCAGCAAGTAATCACCCGATTTCGACAACTCGCATCAATGACAAGCCCGGATCAATTGATCCGGGCTTGTTTCTTGTTCTTGTACGCGTGGTCGCGCAGGTTTACTGCAGATTCACCGGCATTATCACGTAGGTGAATTCCTGTCCAGTGCGGATCACACCAGGCTTGTTCGGTGCTTTCAGCTCGATCATCACATCGCCGCCGTCCACGACTTTCAGAGCATCTACGATGTATCCCGGGTTGAATCCGATCTCCAGGGACTCGCCTTCGTATTTCTCTGCAGCCAGCTTGACTTCCGCTTCTCCCATTTCCGGTGCTCGGCTGCTTAAAGTCAGCATCTTGTCATCAAACGCCAGCCGAACCCCCTTGGATTCTTCGTTTGTCAAAAGCGCTGCCCGGCGGATTGCCCCGGCAAGCGTTGGTGCATCAAACGTCACACGTTTGTCCTGGTCCTTGGGAATCACATCTTCAAACGGCGGGAACGCGCCTTCCACTAAGTTGCTCGTTAGCACCGCTGCGTCCGGCGCGTCGCCGATAGCAAAAACGATCTGGTTTTCCTCAACACCGAGACGGACGGTTGTCTCCGGGTCGTCAATCAACTTGTTGACAAGGTTCAGGGCCTTGGTGGGAACGATGCACGATGAATCGCCATCACCCTTGCTGCACTCACCACGCGCTATAGCCAGCCGCCTGCCATCGGTGGCGACAAGGCGCATTTTCTTTGCGTGACGATCAAACAACACGCCGTTGATTGCGTATCGACTGTGCTCTGCAGCAGCGGCGAACAATGTTCGGCTGACCAGACGTTGCAGCGAACCAGCGGGAATCTCGCAATCAACTTTGACCCCAGCGAAGTCGCGCACCTGCGGCGCTTCTTTCGGGTCGTAGCCATAGATCTTGAAATGCGAATTCTCGCCACGAATGTGCATGGCGTTGTCTTCGGTCTCCAGCGTCAGCGTCGGATCGTCACAAGCGCGGACAATCTGCGCCAGTTTGTCTGCAGGGATCAGAGCTTCGCCCGGCTGTTCGATCTCGATCTGCTCGATCCCGAGCCGAAGGCCGACTTCCAGATCGGTCGCAGCAAGCGTCAGCAGTCCGTCAGCTGCGGAGAGTTTCATGCATTGCAGCACCGGCGTCGGCGTCCGGGAAACGACGACTCCCGTGCAGAGATTTACCGCATCCAGAAGTGCGGCACGATCGCAAATGACCTTCATCGCGTGTGTTCCTTCATGTGTTCCAGCATTTGCTGGACCAGCGCAGAGTGTAGCACCACCAATGGGATTGCGGGATAGCGACGCCGCAGACGGGCAGCACGCTTCGCAGGCCGGCGGTCGGTAACATGATGAAGCGGCCCAACCTGCCGTGTCATCAATCGCCCGGACCGGTGGTTGCTACATTTCCTGTGGCGCGGGATACTGATTGGTTCGATTCATCGCCTCAGATTTTCGGAAAATCGGCCGGGTCAGGCCGCTCATCGACGGAAGGACGCTCATGTCATTTGAAGCTGCCGTACACGCCAAGGCTATCCAATTGGGGCATCAGAGCTTGACTATGTGTGCGACGGCTGGCAGTGGCCACCCCACTACCGCCCTCAGCTTGACTCATATCGTCACGGTACTCATGTATCACTCGATGCGCTGGGTTCCCGATGATCCATCCTACCCTACTTCCGATCGGCTGGTCCTCTCGGAAGGCCATGCAGTCCCGATCATTTACGCAGCATGTGCGGATGTTGGTGTAGCAGTCGGCAAACATGAAAAACGTCCACTCTCCACGGGTGAACTGGACAATCTCCGTAAGGTGGATTCCGTCTTGGATGGTCATCCCAACCCCGAAGAGGGATTCCCGTTCTTTGATGCAGCCACCGGCTCGCTCGGACAGGGGCTTTCCGTAGCAGCAGGGCTTGCGCTTGCTGCCAACCTTGATCAGATCGACAAGAACATCTACTGCATCATCGGTGATGGTGAATCTCGCGAGGGGCAGATCGCAGAAGCGCTCGATTTCATCATCGATAAGAAGCTTGGCAACGTGCTGCCGATCTTCAACTGCAACGGTTATGGTCAGGCGGATAAAGTCAGCCAGCAACAGTCTCCGCAGCGAATCGCAGCCAAGCTCGAAGCGACGGGTTTTACGGTCCTTACGATCGATGGTCACAAGCCCGACGACATCAAAGCTGCGGTGGATCAGTTCCGCAGCAACGATGATCCAAACACGATCTATGCGATCGTCGCGCAAACCGTAAAGGGTTGGGGTTGCCCATCGATACAGGGCGGCGGCTGGCACGGCAAGCCTCCGGTCGGCGATGAACTTGCCCGAGCCATCGAAGAACTTCAGGCGACTGGCGTCGGCCTCACCGGCGCGCTCAGCTCGGACGAACTGCGCATCTATCCGCCGGAAGAATATCAGCCAAAGCAGGCGGAAAACCGGCCGATGCGCAGCTTTGATGAGGCGATGAAGGCCTACGACATGGGGCTTGTCCTCAAGTCCGGCAAGCTGGCAACGCGCAAGGCGTTCGGGCTTGCGCTGCGGGAACTCGGCCACGCTGATGCACGTGTAGTCTCCCTTGATGCGGACGTCAGCAACTCAACGTTCGCGCAGTACTTTGCCCGGGACAAGAATTTGTCGCATCGATTCTTCGAATGCAAGATCGCAGAACAGAACATGTTCTCCACTGCTGCGGGCATGTCCGCAAGCGGGAAGATTCCGTTCTGTTCGACGTTCGGCAAATTCATCACCCGCGGGTATGACCAGATCGAGATGGCAATAATCTCCGGCGCAAACATCAAGATCGTCGGCAGCCATGTCGGTATTTCACTTGCAGCCGACGGACCCAGCCAGATGGCGCTGCCCGATATTGCATGGTTCCGCAGCTTCGGAACAGTCACCAATCATGATGGAAACCCAGCGTGTTACGTGATTCAGCCTGCGGATGCGTATGCGGCGTTCGCGCTGACGCAACAGATGGCCCAGCATCCCGGTGCCTGCTATATGCGTGTGCATCGTCCGGACGTCGAATTCATCTACGACGCCAACGCCACTTTCAAACTCGGCGACTTTGAAGTACTCACCGAAGGCCGTGACCTCATGATCGTCACTGCCGGCTACATGGTGCATGAATGTAACAAAGCCCTCGATCAACTCGACCGCCTCGGCGTCGATGCCACATTGGTCGATCTGTATTCGCTGCCGTTCGACGCAGACAAACTGCTGGATTTTGCCAATCAGAACAACGGCAACATTCTTACCGTCGAAGACAACTACGGCGCATCACTCGGCAGCGCTGTAGCGGATGCGTGTACAGCTTCGGGCGATGGATTCCAGATCGAACAGATGACTGTCAAGCGCATTCCAAAGTCTGCACGCGATGAAGATTCCGTGCTTAGGGAATGCGGCCTGCACTTCTCCGACATTGTCAAGACCGCTGCTTCAATGCTCGGCGTGCCTGTCGGTGCGTGATTGTCCTTCCTGCTGAGTGGGTGGCATGTTTGGTTCGCATCTTTCCATAGCCGGCGGAATGACCAACGCGCTTGCTGAAGCGCAGCAGCTCAAGATGGACTGCGTGCAGGTATTCACCAAGAACCAGCAGCAGTGGCGTGTGCCGGAATTGACTGACGATGCTCGTGAAGTCTGGCTGAGCCTGCTGCGTGATATGAAATGGGATCAGCCCGATTCTCGATCCAGCCAGCCGATTCGCACCGTCAGTCACAACAGCTACCTGATCAACCTCGCATCGCCAGACAAAGCGATGTGGGAGAAATCGCTGAACCTGCAGCGTGTCGAGTTGGAACGATGTGAGGCATTACACATTCCTGTCTGTGTGTCGCACCCGGGAGCGCATCTTGGCCAGACCAGAAAGCCCGGCGAGCCCAACGATCTCAATGCCTCGCCGAACAAAGACGAACTGGCCGGTCTCAAGAGGATTGTCAAAGCCCTCGATCGTATTCACAGCGATTTGCCAGGCTATCGCACCGTTACCGCGCTGGAAACCACCGTCGGCTCCGGTACTAACCTTGGATACGCATTTCATCACCTGGGATTCATTAAGGCAGGCGTAAACCAGCAGGAACGCGTCGGCTATTGCATGGATACATGTCACATCACTGCGGCTGGATATGACATGACAACGGACGCCAAAGCGGATGCTGTCATGCGCAACTGGAAGAAAACACTGGGATTCTCGGACCTTCATGTGATCCATATCAATGACTCCGTAGGTGCGGTCGGGTCCCGGCGTGATCGGCACGCTCATATCGGCGATGGGGAATGTGGCAAATCGTGTTTCCGGGCCATCGTGAACCATCCAAGCCTTGCCCGCGTACCCAAGATTCTTGAAACGCCCAAAGGAAAGACCGAAAAGGGCCTTTCGTGGGATGTCATGAACATCCGTCGGCTCAAACGGCTCATCCACAAGCCCGTGTCGAGCCGATGAACCGCATCACGGGCCACTGCTATCAGTACCGATTGTCTACTGAAGATTGCCCAGGTTCGCTGTGCGGGCGTACTGGCCATGACCGGGAACCCGACCGAGGAGATCCCCGAAACGATGACCCGTCGATTGCTCAGACTCATCCCGCTTGTATGCGCACTCGCTCTGCTTGGTGCGGGTCTGACCGGCTGCGAACTCATCGAACAGCAGCGCACCCGAAAGCGACCGCGCATCACCACCACGCCCGGCCTGCCGAGCGAACAACAACAACAGCGCATTGAACTAGCTGAGCAGGCTACAGAATCCGGCGACTATCAACAGGCGCTGGAGTTGTTCAGATCCATCCTTGCTGAAAACCCGACGATCACGACCGCATACCTCGGTATCGGCGACATCTACATGATTCAGAAGGAATTCGATCTCGCTGTGCCAGTGTATGAACGTGCAGCCAAGCTCGAGCCTCGCAATTATGATGCCCAGTACGGCCACGGCCTGGCACTGCAGATGATCGGCCGATTTACTGATGCTGCCAAAGCATACCTTCGGGCGCTGACCATCGATCCGGAAAGCCCGGGCGCCAACCTCAACATTGCCACCACGTATCTTCAGCTCGGGCAAACCCGCAGCGCGCTCGTGTTTGCGGAAAAGGCAGTCGAACTGGAGCCCAACAATGGATCTGCACGCGTAAACCTGGGCGCGATCTATGAACAGCTCGAACGCAATGCTGATGCGATTGATGAATACATCGTTGCGATCGAACTCATCGAAGACGATCCCGCTCCGATCATGCTCAATCTGGTCAACGTACTCGCCAAGGAGCACCGGTATCAGGAAACGGTCAACACTGCGGAGAATCTCATCCGCATTCAGCCGTCCGCCAACGCATACGAACGTCTCGGCTGGGCGTACTTCCGTCTGGGCGCATTTGACAAGTCCATCGAAGCATATCGCAACGGTGTTCGCCGTGATTCCAGTCACTGGCCGTCACTCAACGGCGTGGGCATCAACGCGCTCAATTCATGGCTGATGAGTAAGAAAAGCGATAGTGAAGCGTGGTCTGAATCCCGGGATGCATTCCGCAGATCACTGCGAATCAACCGCTCGCAGCCGCGCCTGATCGCGCTCATGAGCAACTTCAGCATGCAGTAAGAAGCCGCACCTGAGAAGTCTTCGAAGAAGACTCGGATGACATAGCAAGATCACCTGCGCCTCCGCCGCTATCATCGTCCGTTATGGCTGATGCAGCGCTCCTTGAAGTATTCCCTACTCCGGTTGATTCTCCGTTCGTCATCGAACACATCGCTGATGAATTCACCAGTGTCTGTCCGAAGACTGGCCACCCCGACTTTGGTTCAATCATCCTGCGCTACCAGCCAGCCGCCACATGCGTCGAGCTCAAGAGCCTCAAGCTGTATTACCAGTCGTATCGCAACGATGGCATTTTCTACGAGGCGGTGACCAACAGCATTCGAGATGATTTGGCAACTTCAATGCAGCCGGCGTGGATGCAGATCATCACCGAATGGCGCGGGCGCGGCGGCATCAGCTCACGCATTATTGCAACACACGGCGATGTGCCCGAGCAATGGCGCTGCGGGTAGATACGCTCTCTGGAATGTGATCATGGTGACGATGCCGCTCTTGATCGGAACGGTGATGTTGATCGCAGGGATTTCGATGCTTTCGCTCTCGATCAAAGTGGTTCGCAATCCCAACGAGTGCGTCACGTGCGGGTACGATCTTCGAAGGCTGTCGAAAATGACGACGAATTGCCCCGAGTGCGGCAGCTTTATTCGCGATCTGGACCGTCTTCGGCGTGATCGAAACTATTTCTGGATTGGCATGGCATTCATTCTTGCAGGTCCAGCCTTTGCTGCACTTCTGATCTTTATTCAACATGTCTAGGTTTGCCGATGCAGTTGCTCTTGGCGACATCCAATCCGCACAAGATCGAAGAAGTGCAGGCCATTCTCGTGCCTCTGAACATTGAAGTGATCAGCCTGGATGAGTATGACGTAGTTCCCCAGGAACCGGTTGAGGACGGCGAAACCTTCGAAGCCAACGCTCGCATCAAAGCCATCTACTACGCCCAGCAACTCGGTTGCACGTGTATCGCAGATGATTCCGGCCTTGAGGTTGACGCACTTGGCGGTGCGCCCGGCGTGCATTCCGGACGTTTTGCTTCCGATGAAATCGACAGCTTCTACGGCCTGCAGCGCACGGATCGTGACGCGGCAAACAACCGCAAACTCCTCCGACTGCTTGTGTCTGTTCCCGCTGCGCAGAAAACCGCGCGCTTCGTATGCGCGCTGTGCCTTGCTGATGCAGATGGCAACGTTCTTGCTGAATCGCGCGGCACATTTGAGGGCGTCATCACCGACACTCCGACAGGCGACAACGGCTTTGGTTACGACCCGTTGCTTTGCCTGCCGGATATGAATTGCACCAGCGCGCAGCTGACGCCGCAGGACAAGAACGCACGTTCGCATCGTGGCAATGCCGCCCGGCAGATGGCCGAACATCTGCGCCGCAGCGCATCCGCAGATTTACATTAATGCGGTTAG
The DNA here is from genome assembly GCA_029260575.1 of Phycisphaerales bacterium. Lineage (GTDB taxonomy): Bacteria > Planctomycetota > Phycisphaerae > Phycisphaerales > SM1A02 > JAJDDB01. The sequence continues at coordinate 139,028 of JAJDDB010000016.1, read as the reverse complement.
CGACGTTTGGTGTGCTGCAAGAGAATGCGAAGGGCAGCTTCCATTTGCGTGTCTGTGCGGCCCAGCACATCACTGGCAGTCGGTTCGATGACAATATCCGGCTCGATGCCGTTGCCATCGTACAGCTTGCCATTCGGTTGAAACGACGCCATCGATGACAGCGAAAGACGAATGCCGCTGTGTGGGAGGCGTACTGTTATTGATCTGCCGCTGCCGCCGCCGCTGGGAGTGCCAAGTAATGTTACGTTCTCGCGGCCCTTGAACGCCCCCAGAAAGATGTCGGTCGCGCTGAAGCATTCACGATCCATCAGAATTACGACCGGCTTCGTGAAGTGGTATACATCGGCGTGCGCAGTTTGACGCACAACCATGTAATGCCAGTCGCTGAAAAATTCGGATGGCGGCTGCCACTGCGGTTCAAATGTCGCTGCGAATTCCTTGATCGCGGCCCGTTCATCGTCTGTCCAGTGCGGCGCATCAGGTCGATGCAGAAAACGGTTCGCCAGATGATCCTGTTCGAATTCTTCGGCTAATCGATATTTCGCAGTATTGACAACGACCGGCGGTTCGTCAGGGTTCATGAAATACGGCAGGAGATATTTCAATGCTCGACGACTGCCGCCGGAATTGCCACGCACATCGATTATCAAACCACTCGCAGTCCTGGCCTGTTCCATTGCCTCGATGCAACGCTCCACATGCTTGGGTGCATTGCGCGTGGAGAACGATGGGATCCGCAGCACGAGCATGTCACCGTTTACGAATTCGTATTGTGTCAAGGGTGATTTGCGGGCAATGATCGGTTCATCAGCGACCGGCAAAGTGACCGTTTCAAGACCCATATGCATGCGACCAGCAAGTTGCACAGTAACATCAGTCGTGATTGGAAGGTCGAGTTGGTTGCGCAACCAGTTGAGGAACACAAGTCGGCGAACGGCGTCAGATGTTTGCAGGCTCGCGGAGCCATCAGCAACCAATGTTCCCGCCGCCTTCAGCCAGCTATCAATCTCTATGCCGTCGATCGCGGCGACATACGGAGCATCATCGCGTAGAAGTGTCTTCGTGTTCGGGTCAAACGCAACGATTCGCGTATCAGCAAGCTCTACAGCAAACGGCAGATACCCCTGCGGTAAATACCCGGCCGAGCCATTCACGCGGGTATGACCATCGCCAAAACGCGACAGGAACTTCTGAAGAGAAATTGCAAACTCGGCGACGTTTACAGACTCGCCGAGCGAATCGGCAAGTGCATCGAGCATTCCGTGAACATCAACGTTTGCATGGTGTAGATACGCGTATTGGTTCTCAAGCCTCAGGCGCAGAAATGCAATGTCCTTTGCTGCCTGCCCGCGGGTAATCTGAACATCTCGCTGATTCGATTTCGAGGCATTTCTGCGATTGGCTTCCAGAATCTTCTGTCGATTCTGTTTGGTCATGATGACATCTTTGAGGATTGTCGGTGTGCGTTCAACAAGTTTGCGAATGGTCAGATCAACGCGGTCCTTGGGTCGGTGGCCGTATTCAGTCAAGACCTGCACGAGATCTTCAGTAAACCTCTTGGTAGCGAGAGCACCATACGTTTCGTGACAATGTTCAAGCACATCGAACGCATCGGCATCGTTGATCTTGAGCAGTTCATACCACGAACCGTTGACCTGCACGAGGATCAAATCGTCGGCGAAACGAACCGCTTCAAACGGACTGACTTTCGGGTACTCGTCCTGCGCGGTTGCGCCGTGCGCTGCAGCACACAGAACGCAGACAAATGCGGCCATCATCACAATCTTGTGGAGCACTCTTGGAGGTGTTTCTTGCATCATGCCCTGGAATTCTCCCCTTCGAGACGTGTCGGTCCAAGTTGCCGTGCTACTGCCGCGAGCGTTTCCGGGGAAGTGCCGCAGCACCCGCCGATGATTGTCGCACCGGCATCGCGCCACTGCTGGGCGTACATCGCATATCGATCCGGACTGACAGCATCGGTCTGCACCCATTGTCCAGACGGCTCAACCCGGCCGATATTGCCGTACGCCATGACTTCGACAGTATCTGGCAGCAGGGCGCGCAACAATCGCACATGCGGCGCAATCGCAGGCGCAGCCACGCAGTTTATTCCCACCGCCGCGGCGTCTGAGAGTTGTGGCAGAACATCGGTGACCGGCTGGCCGCTCAGCAGCGTGCCCGGAGGCCCATCTGCAAGCGTGCAAAAGCTGATCATCCATTTTCCGGGTGCGTACTCCCGGGCAGCTTCTGCTGCAGCCATCGCTTCATGTTGGATGTTTATCGTTTCGATCAGGATGCGATCAACACCAGCATCGAGCAGGCGCTCGATCTGCTGTGCATGCTCAGCCTTGCAGACATCAAATTTCGGCGCCAGGTGCGGTTCGTAACAATCTTCCAATGGGGCAACAGATCCGAACACCAGCGCAGCCGGTTGCACATTGTCACGTGCTGCTATGGCAATCTGCACTGCTTCCCGTGTCAACAGTTTTGCTGCGCCGCTCAGATCGCTTGCAATTACCGATCGTTCATGCGTTCGAAATGTGTTGGCTGTGATCGCGCCAGCGCCGGCGTGCAGATACTGTTCGTGAATCTCCTGCAGGACTCCGGGCGCATCACGAATTGCGCGGGCCGACCACGCAGTTGAAGTGATATCCACACCACGCCGCCCAAGCTCTGTGCCCGTCGCACCATCGAGAAGAAGAGTTCTGCAGTCGTTCGTCACCAGATGCGATCCTCCGACTTCAAATGAGCAATCAAGTCCTCTGCCGAAGCGCTGCGCGGATGCAATTCACTCCGCATTGTCGGTCACATCTGTTGGTATGCTGCGCATCGTGATTATTGCCACTTCAGCCGGACAGTTTACCCGAAGGGGGAACCATGCCCCGACGCCCGGCGTGACGTACAGACGACTTTCGCCTTGTTCAAAGATCCCTGCAGAATAACGATGCGTCATCGCCAGATTCGCAGCCGGCTTGTTCTTCATCGCGATCTGCCCGCCGTGTGTATGACCGGCAAGTGTCAATGGCACGTTCAAACGTGCAGCCTGATCGAAGGAACGCGGATTGTGTGAAAGCAGCAGATGTGTTTCGCTGCCGCACGCGAGATCTACCGATCGGGCGCACTTGTCCACTGTCGGAGCCCAGCGCGTTCCCGCAATCACGACGGGGTATCCATTCCAGGATATCTGGGCCGCCTCGTCACACAAGACAAGCATGCCTACTTCCACAGCCATTCCTGCAAGCGTTTCTCCACAATGCAGTTCATCATGATTGCCTAGAACCAGCGCGCTGCCAAGCGGTGCGCCGATCGAAGCCATCGCCTGCAGCAGCTCGCCGGCATCGCGCGTCAGTTGCAGGTCCACAACGTCACCGGTGCACGCAACAAAATCCGGCTCGTTGGCTGCGATCAATTCAACCACGTTGAGCGCGCGATCCAGCGGCAACAGATCGCCAAGGTGGAAGTCGCTTACATGCGCGATGCGCAGTCCATCGAGCTCAGCCGGCCAGCGTGGCGTTGCTATTTCCAATTCATTGACAACGATGTCACCTGCAGCATGCCGACGCAAGACACGCCCACCGCTGAGTTTGTTCGGTCCGTGGGTGAATAGAAAATGGCGCACCCGCGCCCGCCGATACTTGGCTCGGCGTCGACGCTTCTCGCGTTCCGGAAGTTCGTTCACCGCTGTTTCGGACGCAAAGGTCATCACGCCAATAGTACGACCACTGCCAACGCCGCAACAAGTGGCTTCACCGAAACCTGCAAGCGAGTCAGTCACAGGTCAGAAGTAATGGAGAATCAGCAGCAAAGCCGAGTCAGAATCGGATCGAGCCGGCTACAAACAGCCCTTGCAGGCCGCCATCGATTTCAAAATCGTTGCCATCCAGATCCAGTTCAACCAACCGATAGCCGAACAGCAATCCGAATTCGGGCGTGATGCCAACGTGCAGACCCCCGCGCACCTGCCAGATGAACCCACCGTCTCCGCCGATGGCCGGCCCAATTGCGACGGCAAATTCGAATGAAATCCAATCCACGATAGGTACTTCAGGATCGAGGTGCCACACGGTCTCCGACGTGAAGCCGATGAGAAAACCGAGCCACTGACCACGCGCATTTTCGGATGCTGTCGACGTCGAGATCGATTGCTCAGTATGCACCCAGCGGGCAGCAATTGTCGGCGACAAGGAAATGGTGACATCCGGATCGTCCAACAATTCCTCATCAAGCGGCCCAAGATTCAGAAACTGCAATTCAACTGCTGCGCTGGTAAAATCGAAATCCGAGCGAATCGGGTCGCCATCAGCAAGCGTCAGCGAACCGAATTGCTGTGGACCGGTCCCCATCGGTCGCGCGTCGAATTCCCCTCGATTGCTCGTCGAAAAATCGAATCCACTGATGTGCAGGGCATATTCGTTGCGGCGCAGAGTCAACTCCAGGTTCGGTGTTGCTTCGATGTCGTCTAGGTGCAGTTCCGTTTCAAAGACTATCTGTGTCGATCCAAGCCCGGTATCAAGTCGCGATTCGCCGCCAAGCCTTGGCACCCAGACGCCTGCCAACAATTCCGCCCGCGATGCCTGGCTTTTCCTGAGCGCTTGATTGAGCGGATCAACGCCAGAGTTGTCCTGCTGTGCTGTTGCGCCTGCGCACACCACTAATGCGGCGACAATGCTGCCCGTCTTAAAAAGTGCGCCCAATACAACGTGATATTGTCGATTTCTCATAATCAGACAGCGGCAAGTGCGAGTCAGAGGCGTAGGGTGAACCGCGAAGGGTACGCCGTCCCAGCGAAACTGCAAATCCACCCGCTCATACCATGGCTGACAACGACAACAATTCGACCAATGCGGAGGACTACGTTCGACCTGTTGACGCGCTGATTGTCAGCGATGTTTGCTGGATTCCCGCCCATGCGCTTTCGGCAACATTCTCACGTTCAAGCGGCCCCGGCGGACAGGCGGTCAATAAGATCAATTCTCGCGTGCAGTTGCGGGTGCTGATCTCGTCCATCATCGGATTGTCATCACGAGCGGCTGAGCGATTGCGCCGCCTTGCCGGCCAACGCTGCACTGCTGAAGACGAGTTGCTGCTTCAATGCGACACCCATCGCTCGCAGCTGGGCAACCGCAAGCAGTGTGAAGCCCGGCTGATTGATCTGATCGCACAGGCGCTGATAGAGCCGAAACGCCGCAGGCCAACCCGTCCCTCTAAAGCGATGATTCAGCGACGCCTCAACCAGAAGAAACAACAGGCAGAAAAGAAGCGCAGGCGACGACGTGATCGTTCGCCGGATGATTTCTGACAGCATCGCGGGGCACGGCTCATCTGGTATCGTGCATCAACACCATTCTTCGTTATTCGGACAGTTGCACACTTGCATGTATTCACGAGTTCAATTTTGAAACGTCTTGCCCTGTTAATAACGGTCACGTTCATCTGCGCCTCCTCCGGTTGTGCAGCGATAGGCAATGAACAACTCACTGCTCGCGTGCAGTCTGTGCCGGCTGATCAGCGCGAGGACATGCATGTGTACTTCATCAACTCTCCTCTTGATCAACTGCACTTCGGTCGTCTTGGTGACGTTACAAAATATGTCCGCGAGGCCGGGTTCGAACATGCGTCGTATAAACACTGGGCGGAAGGCAAGTCGCTGGCCCGGGAAGTGCTTCGCTTGCGCGAGAACAACCCTTATGCACGCATCGCGTTCGTTGCCTGGAGCGGCGGATCATTGACAGTCTGGGATGCGGCAACAGAACTCAGCAATCACGATGAGATTGTTGACTGCATCGTGTACCTCGACAGCAACTGGATCAAAGGGCGGCTCAAAGACCGCGGCCACCCCGACAATGTCGTGCGCATCGTTTGCATCTACAACGAATCACGCGAGCCGCCGCAGGGCCTGCCCGCTGCGACGGTCTACCGCGTGCCGACGAAAAACCATATGGCTGTGCCCGCGCACCCTGATGCGGTGGAGGCCCTTGTCAACGAGCTCATCGCCACGGCAACCCAATCGCGCTTCTGAGTAGGGTCCCGGCTACCCTATGTGTTCGAGTAGGGGCAACACCTGGGTGCAAACGCGAAACACGCCTCCTGTGACTACGCCAATCGACACAACGACTGCGCACAGCCAGCCAGTGGCAACGCGCTATCACGCATTCGATGCAATTCGCGGCGCTGCGATGTCCTTCGGCGTCGTATTACATGGCGCTGTCGCGTACATGGCGCTACCGATGCCCGGCCTTGTCTGGCCGATCGAAGAATCAACTACCAGCCGAATTGTTGACTGGCTCTTCTGGTGGATTCACGGATTTCGGATTCCGTTGTTCTTTGTCGTGGCAGGCTTCTTTGCGGTCATGCTGCACAACAGTCGCGGCGGCTTGGAATACATACGACACCGTACCAAACGCATCCTGTATCCATTTCTCGTGGCATGTATCACCATACTTCCACTGGTCGGAGCAGCATGGGTGTATGGGTGGCTGGACTCCAACGCATACACATGGGAGCAAATCAGCCATCTGGATTTCGGCAGCGAAGAAGTCAATGACAATGCCGCCGGGCTGGCGCACCTGTGGTTTCTTGAATACCTCTACATCTACTGCGTCGCATTCTGGCTGTGGCGGGCAATCGTCAGCAAGACCGGTGCGCCGTGGCGCCGGTCCGACCGCCTGAATCGAATCGCCCGGTCGTTGTTTGCCTCGCCACTTCGGCCGATCGTATTTGCCCTGCCCGCCTTTGCGGTGCTGGCCGTCGAGACGGACACCATCATCGATTTCAAGAACAGCTACGCGCCGACACCGATGGAGCTGCTGTACAACTTCCTGTTCTTTCTTATCGGAACCTGGTTGTACGCCTTTCGTGACCGGCTGGGCGAGCTGAAAAGTTTCTCACGTATCTACCTGCTCGGCTCGTTGATTGCGGCCGTGCCGATGGTGCTGTTGATCGAATCAGAAATCGCAGTCGGTCTTTCTGCCGCGCGACAACTCATACTCGCCGCATTGATCGCAACCTTTTGCTGGCTCAGTATTTTCGCGTGGATCGGATTGTTTCTTCGGTGGTTTGACCGCCACCAGCCGGTCGTGCGCTGGCTCAGCGATTCGTCGTACTGGGTGTACCTTATCCACCTGCCGACGGTTGTCGTTTTGCAGGTGTGGATGACCCACGTTCAGGCACCTGCGATGCTCAAATTTGCGGTGGTTTTAGTCATTGGGTATGCCATCTGCCTTATGACCTACCAGTTGTTTGTCCGATACACCGCAATCGGCGTGCTGCTGAACGGCCCACGAGGCAAGGCCCGACCCCCGAGGAAGCCGAGCTCCGACGGTATCGCCAAAGCAGATGTCCCGGACAATAGAATTGCTGCTGCAGACACAGTCGGCAGGACCCGATAGGCTATTTGGCCCGATTGCAGGAACGGCGCACATCGGGATTTCGGTTTCTCGAACAGAATTACAGACCAATGGTACTAGACATGCACAAGCGATTGACCAATCGGATTTCACTGTTCACGCTTATTCTCTTGTTTACATTCACGGCCGGAGGATGCTTTGCATCAATCGATCAGTTTGCTGCCGAAGCTCCACAGCCGCGAGAGGGCAATGTCGTTCTCGTACGCGGGCTGATGGATGTCTTCAGCCTCGGTTTGTACGACATACAGGAAGACCTTGAAGCCGAAGGCGTCAACGCCAAATCTGTTTCCGGGCTGCGCTGGCCGGATGTAAGCAAGACGATCCGCAGTGAATATGACCAGGGTAAGATTGAAGGCCCGCTTGTGATTGTCGGCCACAGTTACGGTGCAGACGATGCGGTGCGCCTTGCACGCGATCTCGGTCGGTATGACATCGAAGTCACTTTCCTTGCACTCATTGATCCGACCACGCCGCCGAAGATCCCCACCAATGTGCAGCGGTGCTTCAATGTGTACAAGTCCCACCCCTCGACGGACTGGGTGCCGTTCTTGCGTGGTATTGCCGTTGAAGGCGAAACGGATCTAATTGACATCACCAATTACGACATCAACGATCACAACGAAGACGGTCGATTTGGTTGGAACAACCATTTCGATATTGAGGAAGATCGCGGCGTACAGTTACTGGTCGTCGAACAGGTATTGCGTGCATGTCCGCCCAACAAGCAGTACGTGAAAACGACAGACGGCGAGAATCCGTCAACAACGGTCTCCCAGGTCAAGACGCACGAATCCTCCAGCAACGGCACCGGCGGTGTCGCCAACGCGCAGCCACAGTAAACTGTTGGTTGGACCGACCAACCGTATGCTTATGACTGTCAGGATTCATCCGTGGCTGATGCGCCGCTGCTAGTAACAGGCCTTTCCATCTGGATTTACTGGCTGGGTGTGCTCGTCACCTCAGCTCGAAGCCGGATTCTCTACGGCCATACGTCCGGTATCGTCCCCAGTGACAACCGCGAACGCCTGATGTGGATCATCTGGGTGCCCGTCATCGCAGCGTGGATCACGCTTCCAGCTCTCGGCACCAAAGAACACTGGCTCATCGAACTACCCTCGTGGGCGGAACATACCACGTGGATCATCATCGTTCGATGGGCCGCTGCACTCGCAGCAGCCAGTTGCTATCTACTGACCGTGCGATGCTGGTTCGCAATGGGAAAGAGCTGGTCCATCGGCGTGTTGCAACAGGATCACGGACTGGTTACATCAGGTCCGTTCGCGCTCAGCCGTCATCCGATCTATTCACTCAGCATTGTCATGATGGTGTGTACCGCAATTGTTCTGCCCACGCTGCTAATGGCTGTAGCCGCAGTGACACACATCGTGCTGATGAACATCAAAGCCCGTGCAGAAGAAAAGCATCTCATCAAACACTTCGGCGATGAATACCGGCGCTACATGCACATCGTTGGTCGGTTCCTGCCGAAACCGCAGCGCAGCAGTTTGTTACCAGCTGAGTAATCGCGTTCAGGTTACGGACATGTACGACGACAGGTATTCAATCGTCTGTACCTGTACCTGTCTCTCGGCTTCGTTGAGGTCACCAATCGAAATGATGCCCAACACCGTGCCGTTGTCTACGACAGGGATGTGACGAATGCGCTGCTCGCGCATCACAAAGCGCAACTCCTGGAGTGTGGTGTGCGGGGCTGCACACACGACTTTGCGCGTCATCACCTCGCCGAGCGCTGTCGTCTCGGGGTCAAGGCGTTCAGCAACCACCCGCCGCATGACATCGCGCTCCGTGAAGATGCCGCGCAACTCACCGCCTTCCAGCACCAGCACCGATCCGATGTGCTTGTCGTTCATCAGCTGCGCTGCTTCGAAAACCGTTGTCGTCGGCGCCAGCCAGGCAAGCGAATGCCCCTTTCGATCCAGCAATCGTTCCGCAGTAGGCATGAAGCACCTCCTTGGGAAAATAGGGACCCGTGGCGTTCTTACATATGAAGCATCACATATGTGAGCCAGACTACAAGGCCCCAGAACCGAAATTCTCAATTCGTTCTTTCTGTCACAAACATTCCTGGCGTGCAATGAACGGCTCTTTCCGCACACTGTGTCGCTGATCCTGCAGCCCAATGGCCTGATCAAGCCACATGTGCATAAACTCAATCCGCCAATTCTGACGAATCGCGATCGCAATTTGTTCGGGTGCATGATAGGGTAATGTGCGGGTTATGATCCTGTGCATTGTTTTCCAAAACCACGGAGCTCATCATGACAACCACGACCAAAGCTACGACGAATACTGCGTACCGCGGGAAGACTGCAAAGCCGCCGCGGCCAGCACCCAAGCCGCTGCACACCCGCGTTTTCGATTCTGTCGGCAACCGCAAGTACGCTGTTCAGGTCGGCCGGGCCCGCAACGACAATCCGTACCTCAAGCTTGTCGAAGGCGTGCCGCAGGACGATGGTACGTTCCGCCGATTCAATATCACGATCTGGTCGGAAGACTTCGATGCGTTCTTTGCCGCGGTCGATGAATTGCGCGATTACATCCGTGACAACAACATCCGTACGCCGGAGGGACACAAGTTCGATCCGAATAAACCGCGCAGACGTCGATCGAAAAACTGAAACGTCTGGCCGCGTTCTATTTGGTGAAGATGATCATGCGCAAGATACGGTTCACTTTAGGACGACATCGCCCGCGCCGCGGGTGACTTCGCCGATGACCGTGGCCCGTTCGCCCATGCGTTCAAGCTGGCGCACCACTGAATCCGCAAAAGCTGGTCGGACGATAAGTACATATCCAATCCCCATGTTGAACACGCGCCACATCTCTGTCTCGTCCACGCTGCCGTGCTCTTGCAGGAATCGGAACACCGCTGGTACATCCCATGTGCTGCGGTCGATCACTACATTGACCTTCTCGTGCAGCGCGCGGCTAACATTGCCTTCCAGCCCACCGCCGGTGATATGCGCCATGCCCGAGACGATGCGCTTGACGGTATACCGTCGAAGTAACTTCACGATCGGCCGGGCATAAATCCGCGTTGGTGTAAGTAGCACCTCGCCCAAAGTGCATGCCCCGCTTTCGCGCACTGGCGTTTGCGGCGTCGGTCCGCCACCTGCATCGTCTGAATGCAGTTCTTCATACACCTTGCGCAATTCCAAACCCGCAGCATCGACAATCTTCCGCACCAACGAAAAACCGTTCGAATGCAGTCCATCACTCGCCAGTCCGATCACAATATCGCCCGGCTCGACGCGCATCGGATCGATTGCCCGATGCAGTTCCAGCACGCCCACTGCAAAGCCCGCAAGATCGAAATCACCTTCCGCATAAATGTCCGGCATCTCGGCGCATTCCCCGCCAAGCAATGCGCATCCACTGATCTCGCATCCTCTCGCGATGCCTTCCACGATGCCTGCTGTTGTTTCCGGATCTTGCGAATGCATGCCGATGTAATCGAGAAAAAACAGCGGCTCCGCGCCTTCAACAATCAGGTCGTTGATGTTCATCGCCACACAATCGATGCCGATCGTGTTGTATATACCGATGTCGCAGGCGATTTTGACCTTCGTGCCCACGCCATCGGTGCACGCAACCAGGACCGGATCACGATAATTCCGCTGAAACAGTTTCTCGTTGTAATCCAGACGAAACAGGCCGGCGAACGCGCCATGCCTGCCCATCACCCGCGGGCCATGCGTTCGGCGGAGCATGCTCTTCATCAGCGACACTGCGCGATCGCCAGCTTCGATATCCACGCCGGAGTCTGCGTATGTCAATGATGTCTTGCCAGATCGATCCTGTGTGCGAGCCATAGTGCAAGTGTAACGCGGCGCCAGCCAGCAGCGCACATCGGCAATCAAATCGTCAGATGCTTCTCTGAACATTTCGAAGGTTGGCTGTTGAAAGCCACAGCAGCAATGCGATTTTCAGTATTTCGAGGGCGATGAATCCATAGTGATGCCAGGACGTAGGGAGTTCGACTCCTTCCATAAGCAACGTCACTCGTGCGTCAATCACGGGCCGCAGCCATGCCATCTCCAGTACCAATACAGCCAGCACAAGAAGCATCAGTTTGAAGCTGCGGTTGAACCCGCTGACGTACCACCACAATCCCGTAGCGAATGCGACAAATGCGCATTCCACCACATGCAGAACGCCAAACGTGTGTCGGCCGACGTCCAGCGCCACCGGCCGTGTCAGAGACGGCGCAAGAAACTTCGCAGATGTCGCCAGCACCGAACAGCCCAGCAGTACACCTGCGTGCAGAATTGGAACCACCACGGCAGCGGCACCCGCACGACTCCGCAATCGATCAATGTGCTTTTGCGCGATCGTCATCAAGTTTCAGACACAGCATCATGGATTGTTTCATGCGGCCTGCCATTCGCACGAACAACATGGCATCGTGATCATTGCAATGCGCGCGAACCGTCTTGTCGAACAATTCCATCCATCTGCCGAAATGGGCCGCTTCGATCTCCGGCACGCGCCGATGCGCTTCAATCGGCCGACCTGAATACCTACCGCTGCGCAACACAGCCGAGGACCAGAAATCATGCATTTTTGCAAGATGCGCCGGCCAATCCGCGACATTTCGCTCGAAGACCGGACCGAGCTGAGCATCGCGACGGGCCAGATCGTAAAAGTCATGCACGATCGCGCGAACATCGTCTTCGCAAATACCTGCCGTCGCGTCACCGGGTGCCGGTTGATGCGAGAGGTCGTCGTGTTCGCGCAATGGCAGATGCGATTCTCGTGAGCATTCCGGCATTGCCTTGCACTGCCTTTCTTTATAAATTGGCATACAATATTCCACTTTATGAGAGGCTTTTGCCCAAGGCAAATTCGGATGGAGAAAATCACCTATGCGACTTGCGATGCGGACTGACTATGCACTTCGAGTGCTCATGTATTTGGCCGTTTCCGAGGACGGTCTAACCCCTGTGGCTGATATCGCGCATGCGTATGGAATTTCAGGCCACCACCTGACAAAGGTTGCGCAGATGCTCGCCGCCGCTGGATACATTGAAACCGTCCGTGGGCGTCATGGCGGTATTCAGTTGATAAGGCACCCTCTTGACATCGTCGTCGGTGATGTGGTGTGCGATTGCGAGCCTGACTTCATGTTGGTCGAGTGTTTCCAGCCCCACGGGCAATGCGCTATCGAACGGCCCTGCCGGCTGAAGCACGCCTTGGCCGATGCGGCAGAGGCGTTTCTTCGCGAACTCGACGGTATCACGCTCGCAGACCTTGTCCGGACACGTCGGCCGTTGCAGGTATCGCTCGGACTCACTGGCTAGCGGCTGCCTGATCGGAAACCAGCCAGCAGACACCGCAAAACTCGATCGCTGCATCCACTTTTTTGCCCCTGGCGATATAGCCCCTATTCTGACGGCATGTCCATACTCATCGACGGAAACACGAAGGTCATCTGCCAGGGAATCACCGGCTCAGCCGGGGCTTTTCACACCAAGGGCTGCATCGATTACGGAACAAAAATGGTCGGCGGCGTCACCCCCGGCAAAGGCGGGCAGAAAGACGACAACGGCCTGCCAATCTTCGACATCGTTGCTGACGCGGTCCAGGAAACCGGCGCAAACGCAACGATGATCTTTGTTCCACCGCCGTTTGCAGGCGACGCGATTCTCGAAGCTGCAGCGGACGGCGTTGAAGTCATCTGCGCGATCACCGAAGGCGTACCGGTGCAGGACATGATTCGCGTCAAAGCCGCCCTTCGTGATTATCCCGATGTGCATCTCATCGGGCCCAACTGCCCCGGCGTCATTACGCCCGGCAGAAAAACCTCCGGTGAAGGCGCGAGCGCGATCTTCGCAGACGGCTGCAAAATCGGCATCATGCCCGGATACATTCACATGGCCAAGGATGACGCCCCCACCGGCAAGGCGGTCGGCATCATTTCGCGTTCCGGAACACTTACCTACGAAGCTGTCTGGCAGACGTCACAACTCGGCATCGGCCAGAGCACATGTGTCGGTATCGGCGGCGATCCCGTCAAGGGGTTGAACTTCATCGAGTTGCTGTCCATGTTTGAAAAAGACAAGGCAACTGATGGCGTGGTCATGATCGGCGAAATCGGCGGGTCCGACGAAACCGAAGCCGGAGCGTGGATCAAGAAGCACATGAGTAAACCCGTGGTCGCGTTCATCGCTGGCAGGACTGCGCCCAAAGGCAAACGCATGGGACACGCAGGCGCGATCATCGGCGGCGCTGATGACACTGCAGATGCAAAAATGAAATCACTTCGCGCCAACGGCGTCACAGTTGCGGAAAGCCCCGCAGATATCGGCGCTTCAATGGCTGAAGCGCTCGGCGTCGCATTTGCTGCAACGGCGTGAGCCATATTTCTCAACCCACGAACGAAAAACCCCCGGCACGTCGGGGGTTATCTGTCAGTGAAGAGTTCTGTCTCTGCAATCTCACGGTTTCTGCGTTGAGAGTCTTACGCCGCGCCGACCGGAGCGTTCTTACCCGCAAGCTCCGGAAAAGTGTTGTTCACGATTTCCACTAGTTCTTTCACTGCTTCCACCGAGTTGTCCATCAGCTTCTGTTCGCTGTCGGTCAGTTCGATGTCGATGACGCGTTCGACACCACCCGCGCCGAGCATGCACGGCACGCCTACGAAGAACCCGTTGATGCCGAACTCGCCGTTGCAGTACGCAGCACACGGCAGGATGCGCTTCTTGTCTTTGATGATCGCTTCAGCCATGAGTACGGAACCGCTTGCGGGGGCGTAGTACGCGCTGGTGCCCATGAGCTTGACGACTTCGCCGCCACCCATCTTGGCCCGCTCGACGCATGCATCAATCTGCGCTTGTGAAAGGAATTCACTGACAGGAATGCCATGCACCGAGCTATAGCGTGGCAGCGGAACCATAGTGTCGCCATGCCCGCCGAGCAGCAGTGCCTGAACATCTTCAACGGAGCAGCCGATTTCCATCGCAAGGAACGTTCGGAACCGCGCGACATCAAGTGCGCCCGCCTGGCCGACGATTCGGCTGGTCGGGAAACCCGATGCTTTCCAGGCGGTGTACACCATTGCGTCAAGTGGATTCGAAACAAGAATCATCACTGCATTGGGCGAGTGCTTTGCGACCTGTTCCGACACCGACTTGACGATCTTCACGTTGGTGGCAATCAGATCGTCGCGGCTCATCCCCGGCTTGCGCGGGATGCCGGCAGTGACAATGACGACGTCCGAGCCTGCAGTGTCGGCGTAATCGCTGGTGCCGACGACATTGGCATCGAACCGTTCCATCGGGCCGGCACACATGAGGTCAAGCGCCTTGCCTTTGGCGACGCCTTCCTTCTCAGGAATGTCGACTAGGACAACATCGCCCAGTTCCTTCGCTGCGGCCCAGTGGGCACAGGTCGCTCCGACATTTCCCGCTCCAATAACGCTGATCTTGGCCCGTCGCATGATGGCCTTCCCTCGCAAAAAGTGGTTTTCGTATTCGTGAATCGCCCATGATAGACCCCGCAGTCGTCGGGGCAACCGCAATCACACGCGCTTGTTGTCCACGGTCAGCGACACTTTCGTTGGCCGCTTCTTTGTGGCAGCAGCGCTGCCGCTGGCGCAATGTGAACATCCGGTCTTGTTCTTCGATGGCAGAACCGTGCGCAGGATCTTCCACAGACCCACCAGACCGATGATCGTCACAATCCAGAATTGCCAGTCATCAAACGGCATGAAGCACCTGCATCAACTCACCCCACTCCACCGCAGCACATAAAACGTCAGCATCGCCAGTACATACGCCAGGCCGGTCATATACACGAGCTGCGCACCCGCCCACTTCCAACTACCCGTCTCACGCCTCGTTACCGCAAGCGTCGGCAGGCACTGCATCGCCAGCACGTAATACACAAGCAGGCTTGCTGACGTCGCGGTCGTGAACAACAGCCCACCATCATCGCGCTTTGCTGCCACAATACGTTCGCGCACCGCTTCGTCTTCGCCGTCCTCCTCGCCGGTCACAATGACCGCCATAGTTGACACGAACACCTCGCGGGCCAGCAGACTGCTCAGTACACCCACTGTCAATTGCCAGTCATACCCAAGCGGTTCAAATACCGGCTCTGCGATGTGTCCAATGCGGCCGACAAAACTCTTTGCTTTGGCATTCTGGGCTTCGACTTCATCAGCCTGCACCAGCAACTGCGCTGCAGTCTCGGGTTGTTCATGTGCAAGTTGCTCCGCTTCGGCCCGCATCGTCGCCACCTCCGGCGGCGCATCAACACGCGGATATTCGCCCATCCACCACAGCACAATGCAGATTGCCACGATCACCGTTCCCGCCTTACGCAGAAACACCAGCGAGCGGTCATACGTTGTCAGCAATGCTGTGCGAATCGATGGGAGTTTGTACGTGGGCAGTTCCAGAATCATCGGCGTGGAAGGCCCACGAAGAATCGTCCGCCGAAATACGAGCGATGTCACCAGCGCCGCAAGCGCACCCAAAACATAACAGCCTGTAAACGCGATGCCTGCGACCAGCGGTTGGTCTGTGAACAGGATCCCGATCATCAACACATACACCGGTACGCGCGCTGAACAGCTCAGAAACGGCGCGACAAAGATCGTCGCCAGCCGATCGTTGTGGCCGGGAATAAGGCGCGTGCTCATGATTGCCGGAATCGCGCACGCATGCGCGGAAAGCAGCGGCACAAACGCCTGCCCCGGCAGGCCGAACCGCCGAAGTAATTTGTCCATCACAAACGCCGCGCGGGCCAGATAACCCGTATCTTCCAGCACGCTAAGCATGAAAAACAGCAGCACGATCTGCGGCAAAAAGACAACCGTACCGGCAATTCCCGCAAGCACACCGTCCACCAGCATGTCGTTGATCGCTCCCGCCGGCAGCAGGTTGCCGATCCATTGCCCGACGTGCGCGAACGTCAATTCAATGAGATCCATCGGCACCGTCGCCAATGAAAAGATCGTATAGAACAACCCGGTCATGATTGCAGCGAACACAACGATGCCCAACACCGGGTGTGTAAATGCTGCGTCCAGTCGATCGGTTACTGAATCGTTTGCGCTGCCTACCGCATCATCCCCGCCGACACAAAGCGGGACAATCTGTTCAGCCCAGTTGGAAGTTTCCTGAACGTCCGTCGGGTTCGGAAGAGCTGCACTGCTCAATATTGGAGTGCGCATCACACGCAGCAGTTCATCTATACCGTCACCTGTACGCGCACTGATGGGAACGACCGGGCAGCCGATCACTTCGCTGAGTTTGTCTGTGTCGATCGTCAAGCCGCGCCGCTGTGCGAGATCAGTCATGTTCAGCGCGACAACAGCAGGCAACCCCTGCTGAATGGCCTGACTTACAAGCAACAAGTTTCTCGACAGGTTTGTGGCGTCGGCTACGACCAACACAGCATCAGGCGTCGGCGCGTGCGCATACTCTCCACTGAGAAATTGTTTGCAGAACGAAGATTCCGGCCGATCAAGGTTTAATCCATAATGGCCCGGAAGATCGACAATTTCAAACGTGATATCGCGGCGTGGTATGACACCGATGCGCGCTTCAACAGTGCTGCCTGGAAAGTTTGCGGTCTTTGATCGAACACCACACAGGCGATTGAAGAGTGTTGTCTTGCCCGTGTTGGGATTGCCAAGCAGCGCGTAACGGAATCGTGAAGGCAGAATTTCCGCCGCCGAAGGTGCGTCGGCCGGTTTGGTGGCATTGGCAGTCATGTTCTTCCGTCGGCGCGGGTGTTTCCTACTCCGCCGAAACGTCTGGATACACCTGGATGTGCGCTGCCATTGCCGAAGACAAGCCCAATCGTGTTGAAGCAACCTGCACGATCAGCGGATTCCCTCGCCGACACACCCGAACCTTGCAACGATCGGTCATGCCCATTGCGTTGAGCAATTCACAATCCGCGCAGCATTGCGGTTGGTGGCACACTGTCGCGCTGGCGCCACGCGGCAATGTGGACAGCGGGACGGGAACTGCGGCAGGTCTTGTTTCGGTGATGGCCATCAACGGAGCTCCTGGACGCGCACATGCTAGTTGCAACTGCGTCTCAATAACAAGTATATGGATTTGGAACCGTGTTGATCGCCCGGAGATGGCGATTTCAGAAAAATGCCGCCACCGGACCGTCTCTTTTCGTTCGACAGGCCCGACGGTACCCTCATGCCCTGTGGCGACCCCCAAGACTCATCCACAAATTGTCCACGACGACGAGGCCCGAACACTCATTCTGGGTGGGCACGGCCTTTTGGCAGATCCAAAGCCCACCCGCAAACTGACGCCTGCCGGTCTGTATAAGGCAATCGAGCAGCTTGGCTTCGTCCAAGTCGACACCATCAGCACGATTCAGCGAGCCCACCATCACATCCTTCACAGCCGCTTCGATGACTACACACCGGACCTCCTGACCCGGCTGCTGGAGAAACAGCGCAAGCTTTTCGAGCACTGGACGCACGATGCTTCGGTCATCCCCACCGTCTGGTGGCCGCACTGGCAACATCGCTTTCAACGTTACCAGCAGCGATATGACAGTCCCGACAAATGGTTGCGCAAACAGATGGGTGACAACTGGACTGCCATGGTTGCGCACGTCACCGAACGCATTACGAAGGAAGGGCCACTGCGCAGCGCCGATTTCGAACACGACCGTACCACCAGTGGCGGATGGTGGGGCTGGAAACCGCAGAAGGCAGCATTGGAATACCTCTGGCGCATCGGCAGGTTGTCTGTCACTGCAAGGCAAAGCTTTCACAAGGTCTACGATCTGACCGAACGTGTGTTGCCCGTACTTCACGATTGCAAGCAGTCAGAACACAGTGAGCACGTTGAATGGGCGTGTGCGACGGCGCTGGATCGCCTTGGTGTTGCGACTCCTGCAGAGCTTGCTGCGTTCTTTCGCGCTGTTCCAATCACAGAAACTCGAACTTGGGCAAAGGACGCCGTCCGCAGTGGCCGCGCAGTTGCAGTGACCGTTGAAGCACTCGACGGCTCGAAACCGCGCAGCGCCATTGCCTGGCACGATTGGCGCCGACGTCTGGCACGATTGCCCGCGCCGCCGGATCGTATGCGACTGCTCAGCCCGTTTGATCCTGTCATTCGCGATCGCCACCGCGCGCTGCGACTGTTCAACTTTGACTATCGATTTGAAGCTTTTGTCCCCGCAGCAAAGCGAAAATACGGCTACTACGTTCTACCAATTCTTGATTGCGACAGAATTGTCGGCCGGCTCGATGCCAAGACCCATCGCGACCGAAGTGAACTCGTCGTCAATGGTCTGTGGTGGGAGCCAGACATCAAGCCCACGCGCGCACGGCGCAGCCGACTCGGTGGCGCGTTACGGCGATTGGCCGTCGGAGTTGGCGCTGACCGTGTCGTCAGGAACGATTGAATCACATTCCGATTATTTTGTGTCGATCCGTCCCTGGTAGCTCGGGAATCGATCCGCATCGAGCAACTTGCCATCGCCGAAGGTCCACAGGTGCAGGCGCGTGCCATCGCTGCTTGTTGTGATCAGCACATCGTCATGCCTTTGCGTTAGAGATGGCGCAATCAATTGAGCGTTCGCCGTCGGCGTCATGGATTCGCCGGAGTGCACAAATATTGCGGTACCCACGTAGAACAACCCCACTGCGATCGCAGTGCCGAGCAATTTCGAGAACCGATCATTTCCGGTTTGCATGACAGCCTCCTCCCAAAATGGGATCATGGTTCTACAGCCAGCGACACCGGTTCAATTGGGCTATTCCATAATCCCTGAGACTTCAATTCGAGGAAACTGAAATGACCAGACTGCTTGCGACGATTCTGGCTATTCTCACACTGGCCGGCTGCAACTCCACACCCGCGCTCGTGAAGCACATCGGTGAAGCGCACGCCTGTGCCTTTATGGCCGGTCGCTGGTCTTCAATACATAACACTGACCAGGATCAGCGCGTCAGTGAGGAATACTGGTTGCCGTTTCATCCTGATGGAAGCATCGGTATCAATCGGCTCGTGATGAATGGCCAGACCGCGTTCTATGAATTCCTCCGTATCCAGAGCAAAGACGGCGAAACCAATTACATCGCCCAGCCACTTGGCCGAACGCCCGGCGTCGCATTCACCATGATTGATTACAGCGACAACCGCGTCGTCTTCGAAAACCCCGATCACGATTTTCCACAGCGCATCGTCTATGAACGCGATGGGAACGAACTGCACGCAAGCATCGAAGGTACACAGAACGGGAAGCGCCGTATCGAAACCTGGCGATGGTTGCGCGCACCGGATTCATTTCCGAACAACTAATCGCAGCAACAGCCAACCGAACAGTGCGCCAACGACGTAGTAGAAATAGTCAGATGCACTGAATGTCGTACCAATCAGCGTTCGCCCCACGAACGTACTCCGTATCGCCTGAAGAATTCCCGGCCGCCACAATTGCAACGTCTCCAGCGCACACGTCGCAGCCAGTACGCAGGTCACAATCGGCAAAATTGCCTTGCGCTGCGGCCAGATGAATCCACACAACTGGCAGAAGAACACGACGTACAGCACGCCGCCGAGACTGTTGTTTACCCACGTGTCGCCTGGCCCGTTATAGAATTTGCTCGCAAACCCTGCGGGTACGATGACCACAATCGATGCTGCCAGGAACCAACGTGCCGCTCTGGTGTGCCGGCTGCCGTGCAATCGTGTCTCTGGTGGCGCTGTTTCCGGCATGATCGCACAATAGCTCTTTTCTCAGCACCGCGGTGCAGAGATACTGCTGGTCGGATTCAATGCTGGTCACGCCCACGAGTTCCGAATACGCAATGCTGAAGGAAGTATCACAATGAAGACTGCTCAACTCCTTTTGTGCGCTCTTACACTCATCATCACGACTGCTGTTGTCACAACTCACGTCACATCACAGGACGAAGAACCGCAACAACCTGATAATGCGCAGATGCAGCAGCTCTGGAAGAAGTATTCCGAACCAAGCGAACACAACAAAAAACTCGATGCGTTCATCGGCGAATGGGAGCAGGACGTGAAGATGTGGTGGTATCCCGGCGCAGAACCGCAGCAGTCTAAATCCACAGCGACCTACAAATGGATCATGGGTGGACGCTTCGTACAAGGCCAGTACAGCGGTGATGTCCTTGAACAAGAATTCCTGGGAATGGATATTGTCGGCTATGACAACTTCCGGAAGCAGTACATCAGTCTTTGGATTGACAATATGAGCACTTCGTTCATGACTGCACGCGGAACGATGAACGCGGCTGGCAACGAATTGCAGATGCGCGGGGCAAACGATGACATCATGACTGGCGAAAAGGACAAACCCTTCAAGACGGTCACACGAATCATTGATGTGGACACCATGGTCTATGAAATCCACACGCCCGGCCCAGATGGCGAATTTTTCAAGAGCCTCGAAGTAACCTCGACCCGAAAATAACTCGGACAGCCAGCCGTCGGCACACTGCCAGCTACCGCAACTTGACGCTTCTGCCGCTGCTGGGTCGCGCGTAGACCACTGGTCCGGTCTTGCCTGCTCCTCGCCCCTGCATCACGCATGCCCTGCGCCGGTAGAATCGCAGATCAAATCGCTTGTAAGGAGCACCCATGCATCGTCTACGTCATGTAACACTTGCGCTTGCGGGCTTGCTGGCAGCCGCTTCGACAGTCAGCCTCGCGCAATCCCCCCAGCAGCCAAACGTCAACGGCATGCGCCCGACCCAGCTTCGAGCGCACGCCATAGTCGGTGCGACCGTTGTCACCGCCCCCGGCAAAATCATTGAAAATGCCACGATCGTCATTCGTGACGGAATCATCGAAGCGGTCGGCGTCGATATTGACATTCCCGCTGACGCCCGGCGATGGCCCGGCGAATCGATGACCGTCTATCCAGGCCTCATTGACGCTGCTGTGCTCGTGTCGGTCAAACCAAAGAACGACGATGTCGGCTCACACTGGAACGGGCGTGTCCATCCGGAACTGAACATGATGGACTATCCGCTGCTGCCTGCGTCAAAGCGCGAGCAGTATCGCAGCAGCGGCTTTACCGTCGCTGCGGTTTATCCAAGCGATGGCATCTTCCGCGGCACCGGTTCCATCACCGCACTCGGCAGCGATGATGATGACACCTCGATGTATCAACAGCGCGCAGCAATGATGATGGGATTCGACTACGGCGGCGGGTGGAACAGCGCCACGTATCCCGGCTCGCACATGGGTTCAATCGCGCTGATCCGACAGACGTTTCTTGATGCGCAGTGGCACGCAGCATGCCAGCGTGTGTATGCCGACAATCCGCAGGGCAACGAACCGCCGGCACCAGCCGATGCACTTGATGCGCTTGGATCGGTTCTTGATGGTTCGCAATCCGTGCTGTTTGAAGTCGGCGATGAACTGAAGGCCCAGCGCGCAGCTCGCCTTGCTGAAGAATTTAATATTGACATTATGCTGCTCGGCAGCGGCACGGAATTCCGCAGATTGCAGGAAACAATTGACCTCGCCCTGCCGATGATCATCCCGATCGAATTCCCTGGTCGACCAAGTGTCTCGACGCTGCACGAAGCGCAAGGAACATCGCTTCGCGAATTGGCGACATGGGAACAGGCGCCGACCAATCCTCGGCGCCTGATCAATGCCGGCGCGACCGTCGCGCTGACGACACACAAACTCAAGAGCCCATCCAAGTTCCACAGCGCGCTGCGCAGCGTGATCAAACACGGCCTGACCGAGCAGCAGGCTCTGGCCAGCGTCACCACGGTCCCCGCAGAATTGCTCGGCCTGGACCACGTCATAGGCACTATTGCCCCGGGGAAGCTTGCAAACCTCGTTGTCGTCGAAGGTTCGCTCTTTGATGACAAATCCAAGATCCGCGACACGTGGGTCAATGGGCAGCGCTATGAAATTTCCAAGGACGACGAGATATCGCTCGTGGGCAGCGGCACACTTGCGACATCACTTGGTCACGAACTGGATGCGCGCATCGACACGACCAAGTCGTTGTTCACGATTGAGCTCCCGGCAGAAGAAGCCGAAGGCGACGATGAGCCGGATGCAGAAGCGGACGACGCTGCAGCCGATGAAGCAAAGAAGAAACCGAAACCAACCAAGATCAAAGCAAAGAAAGTCATAGCACAGCGCGACCAGGTTTCCTGTGTCATTGATGGCAAAGCATTTGATGCTGAGGGGTATGTGCAGCTTTCTGGTGTGATCGACGGTGATGAGTTTACCGGCAGCGGCAGACTTCCCGATCGCACGCCGTTCTTTTTCCGCATGCAAGTTGCCGAAGAAGACAATGCAGATGGGGATGACGAAAAACAGCTTGCTTCCGCAGACGAGCAGGGCGTCGCTGCGAGCGCAGTTGCAGGCGATTGGAGCGTTGAATTCAGAGGTGACCAGCTTCCAGAAGCTGTCAATATTGTGATGACGATGGAGTCCAATGACGACGCTGCTGTTGATGTCTCGATCACAATGATGGGCGAGCACATGGAATTGGGCACCGGCACGTTTGATGCACAGACCGGCGAGCTCGTCGTCGACACAGACACCAGTCCGATTGGCGCCATGCAACTCAATGCAACTATCGATGGTGATTCCATAACGGGCAATGCAACTTCAATGCAGGGGCTTGCGACGTTTTCGGGATCGCGTGTTCGTACGACCGGCGATGGCGTGGACGAAGACGATGCTGATCACTTCGAAATGCCGCCGGATCAATTGGCTGTTCCACTTGGCGCATACGGACTCACGGTAGTTCCGCAGCCCGAAGATGTGCTCATTCGCGGCGCAACCATCTGGACAAGCGGCCCGGAAGGCGTCATCGAAGAAGGTGACCTGTTCATTAACGACGGGAAGGTTGAATATGTCGGTCCGACTGTGAGCTGGGCGTTTGAAGGTGATGGCCGCATCCTTGAAGTCGGTGCATCGCCGAAGCCCGGCCAGGCGCTTCGCGCTGATGAGGTGCGCTCACCAAACGCACCACGCATCATCAACGCCCACGGCATGCATATCACGCCCGGACTTATCGATTGCCACTCTCACACCGGTATCGACGGCGGCGTCAATGAATGGACGCAGGTCAACACCGCTGAAGTGCGCATCGGCGATGTCGTTGATCCCGACGATATCAATTGGTATCGCCAGCTTGCCGGTGGTCTTACAGCATGTAATCAACTGCACGGCTCTGCCAACCCCATCGGTGGGCAGAACTCCGTCGTCAAACTCAAGTGGGGCGGCACAGCAGATGACTATCGCATTAATGATGCGATTCCAGGCATTAAGTTTGCACTTGGTGAAAACGTCAAACGATCGCAATCGCGATATCCAAACACGCGCATGGGTGTAGAGACTGTCATTCGTGATGCGTTTACCGCTGCTCGTGAATACGAACATCGCTGGCAGCGCTATCTTGATCTATCCAGCGAAAAACGCAAACGAACAATGCCGCCGGCCCGCGATCTGGAACTTGATGCGCTCGTCGAAATCCTCAATGGCGAGCGACTCGTGCACTGTCACAGCTATCGTCAGGATGAAATCCTCATGCTCATCCACGTGGCGGATGAATTCGGCTTCACCATCGGTACGTTCCAACACGTGCTTGAGGGATACAAAGTCGCAGAGGCAATTGCAGAACATGGCGCGGGCGCAAGTTCGTTCAGCGACTGGTGGGCGTACAAAGTCGAAGTCATGGATGCCATCCCGTACAACGGCGCGCTTATGACAGATGTCGGTGTCAATGTCTCGTTCAATTCCGATTCAAGTGAACTGGCCAGGCGGATGAACGGCGAGGCGGCCAAAGCTGTTCGCTACGGCGGCATGGAGCCGCACGAAGCGCTGAAGTTCGTCACAATCAATCCAGCCAAACAGTTGCGCATCGATCATCGAACCGGCTCGCTCGAACAAGGCAAGGATGCAGATTTTGTCATCTGGTCCGGCGATCCGCTGAGCACGTATTCCGTCTGCCAGCAGACATGGATCGAAGGCGCGTGCTACTACGATCAGCAGCACAATCTTGAGTTGCAACACGTAGCAGATGCGGAACACCAGCGGCTCATCCAGAAAGTCCTGGCCGCGGCGCACGGTGCTGCAACTTCAAGCCAGGACAAAGATGATGCACCTGCTGAAGCTGACACGCCAGACATCACGCCGACCGGCGTTGTAGCAGCTCGAGTCGACGCAGCAGTGCAATGGATGTTGGAGCAGGTCCGCGCTGGTGTTGATCCGGAACATCTGCACCCCGGCGACTGCGGCTGCAACGACATGCTCCGCCAACTCATGCAATCCGAGGTGCAGCGATAATGAAACTCTTCACGCAAGCGAGCTCTCTGAATATGAACCGATTCAACATCCTGTCGCGCGCTGCTGTCTGCGGCGCAGCACTTGTGCTCTTGGCAACAGTCGCAGCCGCGCAATCGCGCCAGGTTCCCGCGCCCAATCAGAGCCAGCCGATTCTGATTCACAGCGCGATCGTGCATACTGTCTCCGGCGACACTATCCGCGACGGCTACGTGCTGTTCAACGACGGCGTGATTCAAGACCTCGGAACTGGCCGACCTGCAGGTCGCCTGCCACGCAATGTGCGCGAGATTGACGCTACAGCGCTGCACGTGTATCCCGGGCTCATTGCTGCACGCACAGATCTCGGCCTCACTGAAGTCGGTGCTGTTGATGTCACGCAGGACTCAAACGAGTTCGGCCGCATACGGCCGGAAGTCCGAGCAGCCGTCGCGGTCAACCCCGACAGTGATCTCATTCCAGTTGCTCGCGCCAATGGCATTCTGCTCGGCGCAGTCTTCCCGCAGGGCGGGCTTGTCTCCGGCAGATGTTCAATCATGCGAATGGATGGTTGGACGTGGGAACAGATGGCAATAGAAGCTGAAGCCGGCTTGTCAATCAACTGGCCGCGCACCGAACCAGTCAACGCATGGTGGATGGAAACCTCTGAAGAGCAGCAGCGGAAGGAGATCGAAGAAGATCTCGAAAACGTCGAACGTTTCTTTGATGAAGCTGAGGCATATGTCGCAGCCAAGGACAATGACGATGAACTCGAAACGGATCTGCGCATGGAAGCCATGCGCGATGTCGTGTCCGGCGCCAAGCCGATTTTCGTAAACGCTTCAAGCGCCGGCCAGATCGAATCCGCTGTTGCATGGGCCAACCGTCGTGGCTATCGGATTGTTCTCGTCGGCGGTTCAGGAGCCGATTCGGTTGCCCCGCTGCTCGCTGAGCACAACGTACCCGTCATCATCACCGGTCTGCATCGTCTGCCCGGCAGGCGGCATTACCCGCCGTCGCAGCCATTCACGCTTCCTGCAAAACTCCACGAAGCGGGAGTGCAGTTTTGCATTGCCTCCGGCGCAGGTGCTGCCCATGAACGTAATCTTAATCACAATGTCGCCACCGCTGCAGCGTATGGCTTGCCAAAGATCGAGGCGTTGCGCGCGGTTACACAATACCCCGCGGACATTCTCGGAGTAGGCGATGACTACGGCACGATTGATACGGGCAAGTCCGCAACACTGATTATTACCACAGGCGATCCGCTGGAGATCACCACTGACACACTGATCGCCTTTATCGACGGCCGAGAGATTGATCTCGGTAGTCGACACAAAGCGCTCTATCAGAAATATCAGGAGAAGTATCGCCAACTCGGCTTGATTGAAGCCGAGTAGTGGCTGCGTGAGCAGCGACGGTGCGGGTTACCGCAACGCTTCGTCAGAGTTGATGTCGTCCAGCAGCGAATCTAGAGCTGCGTTCAGACGATCATCGCTGAGGTACGCAGGATCATCGATCGCGCTGCGAGCTTGTTCGACAAGTTCGAGCCGCACTTCGGGCATAGCCTGCATGTGCGCCACCATTCGCGCGTGATCAGACAGATCAACCCGATCGCCGGCGCTGGCTGCGGGTTTGGGTTCGGTGTGTACGCCGTTGCGCTGGTATGCTGCCGCACTGGTCACCCGATTCACTGGTGGTGTACCTCCCTGACCTGGACCTATGGATGAGATTTCTGACATATGGACGGTCGCTCCTTGGCAGGCCGCTCGCCGTGTACGTGGTTTTTGCTGCGTCACCTAGTCTCGACTGCCGGTGATGACCCACCTCATTTGAACCACCGGCAACATCAGATGTATCGTCGGACCAGCCGCTGAGCCTTGAACTTTAAACAGCTTGCCTGCTTTGACACAAGTAAGGCAGTTTCCTAGGGTTAGAGCATTCTCGGACGCAATCGGTACCTCTTGCCCAGCACTGCCACCAGTCAGATTGGAGCCCTTGCGATGCGCAACTGCCCACTGCAACGGATGATGCCGCTCGCTGCCACCTTCGCTGCGCTGTTGCTCGCAGGTTGTCAGGAACAGAACAAGACTTCATCAGGGTTAAATGATCGCACTCCACAGCAGCGCAAAACCGTGGACGCAACACCCAAAGCAACCGCCCTCGAACCCGTCGGCCTGGATGATCTCGATCTCGGCCAGAACTGGGATGCAGCCGCCGATCGCACAACCCGCGGGACGTCCAAATCTGCCGAAACGCTGCCCCGCCCATCCGGATCGCAGGCCACATCCGATGATGCAGTGGCCCCCACCAGCGTCTGGGTCGTCGTGCTCGGCACGTTCTCCGGCAATACTCATCGCCAGGCTGCGCAGAACATGAGCAGCGAGGTTCGAACGCTTGATCCGACGCTTGCTGGCGTCTGGGTACACAGTACCGATCGTGGGTCCATTGTCGCGCTCGGCAGGTTTGACCGCCCGGATGATCCCGGTGCCCGCAGCACACTCCAGCAGGTAAAGAGCATTGACATCGGCGGACGTCCCGCCTTTGCCCGGGCAATGCTCAGCCGAATCGCCACAGAAAAACCGATCGGCCGGGTGCATCCGCATTCATTGCTGGCTGTCCGCCAGCGCTATCCGAATGTCGACCCGATGTACTCACTGGACATCGCGCTGTGGATGGCTGACGATGCAGGTGGCACGACTGTCGCCGAAGCCCGCCGTAGAGCTGAAGCCTACGTGCAACAACTTCGCGCCCAGGGCTACGAAGCGTATTTCTTTCATGAAGACGAGCGCAGAATGAGCGTTGTCACAGTCGGCCTATTCGACTATCGCGCTGTCGATCCGCAAAGCGGTCTGATCAGCTCCGATGTCAAAGCACTCCGCGATCGATTCCCCGCGCGGCTGGTCAACGGCGAAGCCTTGCGCCTTCCGCTGGATCCAAAACGCCCGGAACTTGGCGCTGAAACCCAAAAGCCGTTTCTTGTCCTCGTTCCGGAGTGAGCAAACTCGAACAGAAGCCTGCGCCGTCTCAGCATGGGCAACGACGCGGGTCTTCGTTCACTCTTGTTGGGATTCTGAAGTCTCAGTCACCGATGGCGCATCAAGCGTTGGCAACGCAATTCCACACTCCGGACACTGCTCACTGGCAGTGTCAGTCAACGGGTATCCGCAATTCGGACAGTACGGCCGATTCGACGGAATGATCTTATCGACAAGCCATTTGCCACCGAACAAAAGATAGAGGCCAAAAACGAATGGAAGTATCGGGCCGATGAACTCGAACGTCAGTCGCACTGCTTCACGGTAATCAGTCGTCGGTGCTGTGTAATACGGGTTGTTGGCATATCCACGATACAAGTCACCGCCAGAGATCACGACATCAAGCAACCACCAAATCGAATTCGCAAATTCGTTTAACCACTGACCGATCAGCAATATACCAATAGCCTTCAATACCAACCGAAACCACGTCTTGTGTTTCATCGCGCCCCCTGCTGATGACTGTACTGCATCACGCTATCGAAGCTCACCCATTCCCATTGGTGTGATCAAACATCATGTCGCGCTCGGATGCCAGATCGTCTTCATTTCCACGAAGGGTTCGATCGTCCACGGCGATTCGCATGCATCCACATCAAACCACGCATCCGCGCTGCGCTTTATCACCGACACGCGCTTGACATTCTCCGCAGCGCCCATGCGAAGCGTCGCACGATCGCGCTTGTTCATGTTTGCCGCACTGATTGCGTGCACGTTGCGATGGTTGGCAATGTGTTCAAGCAGTTCAGCTCGTTTGCCAGTGATGATGTTTACGACTCCAGCCGGCACATCCGACGTCGCACACACCTCTCCGAACACTGCTGCTGGCAAAGAATACTTCTCGCTGGCAATCACAACGACAGCATTACCCGCACACATTGGCGGCGCAAGCAGTGACACCAAACCGAGCAGTGCTGGTTCATCCGGACAGACAACAACGATGACGCCCGTCGGCTCGGGAACCGTGAAGTTGTAGTACGGCCCCGCTACCGCGTTATTGCATCCGAGCATCTGTGCGTACTTATCCGCCCAGCCGGCAAAGCACACCAGCCGATCAATTGACGCATCAACTTCTTTGCGCGTCGCAGCAATCGTGTTACCTGTTGAATGTTTGAGCGCCTCAGCAAACTCATCGCGCTTGCCTTCAAGCATTTCCGCCATGCGGTACATTATCTGCGCTCGGTTGTACGCAGTGCGCCCCGCCCACTTCGGCTGCGCTGCCCGTGCCGCCTCGACTGCATTTCGCATGTCTTTGCGCGAGCCTTGGCAGATATGTGCTAGCACTTCAGCACCCTTCGCAGCCGGCACTTTCATCGAACGTCCGGACTCCGTGCGCGGAAACGCGCCGTTGATGTAAAGCTTGTACGTCTTCAATACATTCAATCGCGTCATATCAATTCACCGCCGCTCGCATCGCCTCTTCCCGGCTGGATGTTTGGCTTTCCGCATTTCTGGCTTTCATAATTCAAGATACGCCCGCAATCCCTGCAATCCACCCTCGCGGCCGAACCCGCTTTCTTTGAACCCGCCGAACGGGCTTGCTGCGTCGAACTTGTTGTAGGTGTTGCACCACACCACACCGGCATCCAGGCGCCGCGCAATTTCAAAAATCTTGCTGCCTTTATCTGTCCACACACCAGCAGCCAGACCGTACGGCGTGTTATTCGCGCGTTCCAGCGCTTCTTCTGGCGTGCGGAAACTCATCACCGCCAGTACCGGCCCGAAAATTTCTTCCCGCGCCACAACATGGCTCGGCTGCACGCCGGTGAAGAAGCACGGCCGACACCAATACCCCTTGCGCGGCAGCGGCTGTCCATTTACTTCATGTAAAGCCGCACCCTCATTACGGCCGGCTTCCAAATACTTGTGAATCGTCGACAACTGCGCCTTGCTGTTGATTGCGCCAATATCGGTGTTCTTATCCAGCGGATCACCCACGCGCAGCGACTGCAGCCGGTGCGTGAGTTTGTCGACCACTATATCCACCGCGCCCTCTTCCACGAGCAGCCGCGAACCTGCGCAGCAGACATGACCCTGGTTGAAATAGATGCCGCTGATTATGCCTTCGACAGCCTGGTCGATCGAAGCATCTGCGAAGATGATGTTTGGGCTCTTGCCGCCGAGTTCCAGAGTGATGCGCTTGTCGGTGTCTGCAACCATCTTCGCCAGCAGCTTGCCGACTTCGGTTGAACCGGTAAACGCGATCTTCTTGACGTCGTTGTGTTCGACAAGCGCGCGTCCGGATTCAGGGCCGCCGGTGATGATATTTACAACACCAGCCGGTAATTCGACTTCTTCGAGAATCTCCGCCAGCCGCAGCGCTGTTAACGGTGTCGTTTCAGCTGGCTTGAGCACACACGTGTTGCCGCATGCCAAAGCCGGCGCAATTTTCCATGCAGCCATCAGCAGCGGAAAATTCCAGGGGATGATCTGCCCACACACGCCGACCGGTTTGGGATCGCGCCCAGCTCCCGGGAACGCATACCGCAGTTTGTCGCACCAACCTGCGTGATAAAAGAAATGCTGCGCAGCCAGCGGGACATCTACATCACGCGATTCCCGGATCGGTTTGCCGCCATCGGTTGATTCAATAATTGCCAGCTCTCGCGCTCGTTCCTGAATCCGCCGGGCAATACGGTACATATATTTCGCGCGTTCCTGCGGTTTGAGTCTCGCCCACTTCGGCTGGGCAGCTTTCGCTGCAGCAACAGCAGCAGTCACATCCGCCTTGCCCGCTTCCGCCACTTCGCAGATGACTTGTTCCGTAGCTGGATTGATCGTTGCAAAATGTTTGCGCGATTTCGGCGCCGTGAATTTACCGTTGATGAACAGGTCGTAGCGGTCAGCAATTTCCACAGCCGCCCGTTCCGGCGCGGGAGAATACTCCCATTGCACAGGTTCACTTGCTGATTCGGCTTCACCGTTGATCAGTGTGGACTGCGTTCGTGATTCAGCGCTGGTGTCCATCTTTATTCCTATTCCCCGCAGATCGACTCACGCCCCCGCACTGCGTTTGGGTCACTGGTAAACTCTATCGTTTGATACGCTGATTCCTCATCACGGTCCTTTGCGTCCTCACGCTTCCGAAAAATCATACGCGGCGCTGTACCTGCCCGTTGTTGTCTTCACAATCTGACGCAGCAGATCATTTGTCAGACTCGAAGCGCCGAATCGAAACAGCTCCGGCGTTAACCACGCATCGCCCACCGTCTCTTTGACCATCACCAGGTAATGCAGCGCCTGCTTGGCGTGACGGATGCCGCCTGCGGGCTTCATGCCGATGCGCACGCCGGTCACAAGATAGTGATCGCGAATTGCTTCGAGCATGATCAGCGTCACCGGCATCGTCGCTGCCGGCTGCACCTTGCCCGTGCTGGTCTTGATGAACACTTCTCCGCCGCGCAGCTCGCCGGTCGATGCTGCGGCTTCAATCGCAAGATCACTTGCGCGGCGAACATTGTCGTATGTTTCCAGCTCGCCGGTTTCTAGGATAATTTTGAGATGGGCCTGCCCGCACGCCTGTTTGACCTGCACGATCTCATCACGGACTTCACCAATGCGCCCGGCAAGGAACGCGCCGCGATTGATCACCATGTCGATTTCATCAGCACCGGCTTCGACAGCTTCCGCAACATCGCGCAAGCGCACATCCAAGGGGAATTGTCCGCTGGGAAAACCCGTTGCCACCGAAGCGACCTTTACGTTGGAACCTGCCAGCGCCTTGCGGGCTACCGATACGAGAGACGGGTACACACACACTGCGGCGACGGACGGCAGCGGCGGATCAATCTGCCCGTCATACGGTTGAATCGCTTTGCGGCATAGCGATCGAACTTTCTCGGGCGAATCTTTGCCTTCCAGCGTTGTCAGATCGACCATCGACAGCGCCAGTCGCAAACCCTGCATCTTCGAGTCGGTCTTGATTGATCTGCGGGTGAACGAAGCTGCCCGTTCATCCGCCATAACCGCATTGACCGTGTGCTGCATCATGACCGATCATTGTAGCAGCGGAAAACGCTGAAACGACGACACTCCAAAACGCCGAAATTCGTCTATTGCTGCGGTCGAAATCCGGAACATTCAACAGTCGTAGCCAGCAACGGACTATCAAACAGTTTGGCTTTCGGCGTTTCGACGTTTCGGTGTTTGTTTTGATGTGGATTGCAACAGCGACTGCACGCGCAGCAACTCCGCAACCGACCACGCCTGGGCAACACAGCCGTCCGGTCGATGTGGCGCATCACCGTCATAGACTTCCGCAATCTGACCGACGCAACCACTGTCGAGCTCGTTCAGCAGCGGCGCAACGATCTCTTGCACTCGTGCTTTAGACGCACTGTCAAATTCATGGATGCGCAGCAGCGCTTCACAGAACGGTCCGATCAGCCACGGCCAGACCGTGCCCTGGTGGTACGCGCCGTCTCGCGCGAACAGATCGCCTTCAAACCGACCGATGTACTGCGGATCATCCGGTTCAAGCGTGCGCAGGCCGAACGGCGTCAAGAGCTTCTGCTGCACAACTTCAACAATATCACGTTGCTGCGAATTCGAAAGCGGCGAATACGGCAGGCTCACCGCAAAGATCTGGTTCGGCCGGAGCTTTCCATCTGATTCAAAGCCGCCGGTTTCAGTCGGTGAAAGAACATCATGCAGACAATTGCGATCGGACCACCAGAATAGCTGCGCGAACGATTTTGCAATGCGGTCTGCCAGTGCGGTTAACTCCGATTGCTCACTCTCACGGTCAGACATCGCAGCCATCGCGCGCAGCGCGTTGTACCACAGTGCATTTATTTCGACCGCCTTGCCATGACGCGGAGTGAAGACAACGCCATCGCGGGCTGCGTCCATCCACGTGATTTGTGTGTGTTCGTTACCGGCGATGATCAAGCCGTCCGCATCCATACAGATGTCGAACTCGGTGCCACGCTGATAGGCATCAATGATCGTTCTGCAGTGTTCGAGAAGTTCCCATCGCGTTGCCTGATCAACGTGCTCGCGCACCTGCGCAACTGCCTGCACAAACCAGAGACTTGCATCAACGCTGTTGTACTGCGCGCCGCCGCCTTCATCGTCAAAACAGTTCGGCACCAAGCCGTTGCGCATCGATGCAGCAAACGCGCGCAGCACGGAGACCGCCCGATCGATCTGTCCAGTACTGATGAGCAGACCCGGCAGGCTGATCATGGCATCACGCCCCCAGTCGGCAAACCACGGATATCCCGCAATGATCGAATCGAATGAACCCGAATGGTCCGGCGTCAATCGTTTGACGACGAATTGCTGTGCAGCTCCCGCCAATCGATCGGTCGCATCGTCAACGTCATGCTGCGGCGCCATGCGCACCGGTGGCAGCATCGGAGAAGCGACTTCAGCATCAAGTCGACATTCAATCGCTCGTGATTGCGCCGCGAGACCGGTCAGATCAAATTCAACAACGCCGGGCGACCACAGATCTTCAGCCCAGTCCTGCCCTCGGGCGCGATCTTCTGCATACCGCACGTCATTCCACCACTGCGATTCAATTCGCGCAGTTGCTTCAGCAGTCGCGCTGCGACCGATGAATCGCAGCCGTATGTCACCGTTATGCACGAGCAACGCAGCAGTCGCCACATGTTGCGGCTGTGGTTCGTGCCAACCTTCATGTGACATCGAATGAAATCCGCGCATCGGCGTCATAGGGCGCAGCCGCAACATTGCCGGCAATTCACCATCAAGGCGATACACAACCGAAACTGCATTACGCAGTTGTTGCAACCGAACATGCTTGAATATCCGCAACCTGCCAAGGTCGTATGTCCACACGATCTCGCTGGCAGTGATGCGTTCGAACCTGACAAGGTAATTCCAGCCATCGGGGTGTTTCTGGAGTTCATCGCCGAAGAGATATGCGCCAAGTGA
This sequence comes from Phycisphaerales bacterium, assembly GCA_029260575.1. Taxonomy (GTDB): domain Bacteria; phylum Planctomycetota; class Phycisphaerae; order Phycisphaerales; family SM1A02; genus JAJDDB01. The sequence goes on along the minus strand of JAJDDB010000016.1, from coordinate 105,404 downwards.
AAATGTCTCGTCGTCAAATTCTACTTGTTCAACAATACTGTGAAGCGCAACCGTACGCCGCACCGGTGGGCTGATTGCAGCGACAAGCAGGCCGTGATATCGCCTTGTATGTATCGCAGCTTCTGTACCGAATGCAAAGCCGCCCAGCCCGTTGGTCAGGAGCCACTGCCGATCGGTGCTCAATGTAGGTGTCTTCGCCACGATTCATACGCCTCGCTGTTGCGCAAGTGTAATGAAAAAGACGGCGTGCGCATTGGCGCACGCCGCCGATTCAAATCCGATTCATGATACGGTGCTGTTTGTCAGTTCGCTGCCTTGAATAGTGCATCAAGGCTGCCACCGTCGCGAAGCAGCACCTGTCGTTTTCGAGCGTCTTCGATTTCGTAGACCATCATGATTCCTTCGCGCTTGTTGATCACGTACAACAATTCGTTTGGATCGGTCTCACCGCCGGTGCCCGAGTTGGTCGTCAGCAGTGAGTACACATCTGATGATGTTGCCATCTCTGCATACGCTGTATTGCCTGTCATTCGGCCGGCCTGCAGGATGATCATCGCGATGATCACAAACGCGGACGCCCAGAGCACAGCGGCCGAATGATTAATGGTAGTTCGCTTGGTCATGTCGTTGCTCCTTGTTCCACCGTTAGTTTCGGCGGCCGCCGGTGGCGACCTGGGCTGCATCGCGTACAAGATTTCGTGCGCCCACGCCGGCAATTGTCTTGCCGTTCTGGTCGTACGTCACCGCGATCATCTGGTGGTTGACAGTATCGACGACATAGACGACGCTGGCGTTGGTTCCGTTTGCGCCGCCTGCCACCATCGCATAATCACCACGTTGCCTGGCTTGGGCGTCGGCTTTGGAGCCAAAGGTCACGGTGGCGAGCAATGTAAGCAACACCATATTGAGCATGATCAGCCCGCGAAGGCTCGATCTGCTCCTCGTCTCATTTTCCTGCATCGGGACATCCTTCTTCAGGTTGGTTAGGTCGTTCAGATTCCTGGTTGCCCATCGGCACATCGCGCCTGCGAAGTTGCGATTCAATCCTGGTGCCCGCGTTTCGAAGGCATCAGGCTTACCGCCAACACTGCAACCAGCAGCACAAACAATATGCCATACCCCCACCAGACCGGTGGCGATTGCCGCAATGTCGGGTTGTCGGGCGTACTTTGGGCCAGCACTGTCGCTGGAACCGCAAGTATCGCCAGAACCCACATCATTACACAGACTCCTCTACAGGGAATTTCCTTCAGGCTGTTCGTGAGTTTTCGCATTGAATTCAGCATAAGTGGACCCCACCGTGGTCGCAAGCAGACAAGCACACGAGTTTTCATTCGCAGCCCGGGCGGCTCTGGATGCCGAATCTCATGGCCTGGCCGCCGGGCGAACCATGAACGGGCAACTGATGCGCTCGAACTCTGCGGCCGGCACATGCACTGTCTGCCACTTGGCCGATCGCTGCACCATCACGCGGCGGTACTGCTCCAGATCGACTTCTCGCATGGCATACCATCGGTTGTTGTAGCTGAAGACCTGCTCAAACAAGACGTCAGGTGGTTGCTGCCGCAGACAGTACAGAAAAACGAACGTCGGTCGAAAGCCCTCGCCGAACAATTCCCGCCAGCATCGCAGGCTGTCGACATCGTCCTGAGTTACCCAACTCTCATAGCGCCGGCGGGTATGTGTCGTTTCACCACCTGACTTTGCCGGCGACCCATACATCCTTCCTTTGACATCCACGAACAGATTTCCTGCGCTGGTGTACACGACGAAGTCAAATGACTTGAGACTCCGATGGGCATCGCCGGCCGGGAGCAGCGACTTCTTCGCTTCGTCAACAGCAACATACGGCACCCGGTTGGCCCGCAGATAATGTTCGAATGCCTGCTCGTAATGAAACCGGCGTTGCGCCATGTTTCCCTCTCGTTGCCGAGCTGTTCAGATCGAACGCAGTGTCGCAGAATCCTTTGCGCCCAACGTCATGAAGATCTGTTTCGTTGCGTCACTCCGGTTGAGCGTATAGAAGTGAATGCCATTGACGCCGGTGTCCAGAATGGCGCGACATTGTTCCGTTGCCCAATGTATGCCGACGCGTTCGACAGCTTCAGCGTCGTCCTGGGCGCGCTGCAAGGAACGAAGCAGAGCGGCAGGAAATCGCGTTCCTGCTGCCAGATCCGCCATCCGCTTCAGACTGGCTATTGACTGAATCGGCATGATGCCTGCCAGAATCGGCACGCGTATCCCTGCGAGTTCACAACGCTCACGCCAGTCGAAAAACATGTTGTTGTCGAAAAACATTTGCGAACAGATGTAGTCAGCACCAGCATCCACCTTTGCTTTCAGGTGATCCATGTGCGTCAAACAGTTTGGCGTTTCCGGATGGCCTTCCGGGAATCCCGCTACGCCGATGCCGAATCCGCGTCTATCCTGATGCCCGCCGTGTTCACCGAATTGCTTGATGTGCCGCACCAGATCAATGGCATATACAAATTCATCGTCATGGCGGTTGTAGTTGCTGACATCCCGGGGGGCGTCGCCATGCAGAGCCATGATCGTGCTGACGCCAGCCTCGGCATATCGCTCCAGAATTCGCTGCATATCCGCTGATGTCTGCAGCACGCAGGTCAGATGTGGCACTGGGTCCAGTGCAGTCTGCTGTTTGAGTTTGACTACTAACTCATGCGTTCGCTCGCGAGTTGATCCACCCGCGCCATATGTCACGGAGACGAACGACGGCCCCAACGACTCAAAGTCAGCGATGCGCTCAAACAGCCGACCCCAGGCTTCGTCGCTCTTGGGCGGGAAGAACTCGAAACTGAAGGTTGTCGAGTGACGTTGAAATATGTCGCAGATGTGCATTGGTCCACTATGGTACGCCAAGATTCCGCTTGTTCTGGCTGATGGTCGTCATCAGGCGTGTCATTGCTACACTGCCCGCCGATTTCAAAGCATGAAGCCTGCTCGAGACAAAATCCCGACCCCCACAGTTCGCCGGCTGTCGCTGTATCTGCGCGAGATTGAGTCCCTGCTGGCTCAGAATCGCCTCACGGTCAGCTCCAAGCAACTTGGAGACCGGCTTTCGCTCACCGATGCTCAGGTCCGCAAGGATCTTGCCTATTTCGGGCAGTTCGGCCACCCCGGCATCGGATACCGCGTTCCAGAACTCGTCGAGGAACTCCGCAAAATCCTCGGGACCGATCGCCCCTGGAATGGCTGTATCGTCGGCGCGGGCAACATCGGCCGGGCGCTTTTGCCTTACAACCGTTTCCAGCGCAAGGGCTTTCACATTGTCGCCATCTTTGACGGCGATCCCAAGGTGGTCGGCACCGATGTCGAAGGACACAAAGTTCGGCCGATGTCCGACCTGCCCGGCCTCGTTGCCGAGCGCGATATAAAGCTCGCAATAATTGCTGTGCCCGCAGAGTCAGCCCAGTCCGTGGCCGATCAACTTATCGACGCTGGTGTCGTTGGCATTCTCAACTTCGCTCCCGTCCGCCTGGATGTGCATGACAAGGTCAGCGTCGGAGATGTTGATCTGTCTGTCGCATTGGAACAACTCGCGTTCCAGGCATCGCTCGGCGTAACCGGCTCACTCGATGATCGCGAGTAGTCGATTCCCGAATCCAGAAAAGACCTCGGTGCAGCGCCTAAATTCATGTCATGAAGATGCTGTCTCAACGGGTGCATGAACTTCGCCTGATGCACGAACACGTTTGAGATCCATCCCGACTTCTGCAATCGCTTCAATTGCAGGCAGCAGCCGCCTGCCGAAGGCTGTCAGGTCATATTCCACAGATGGCGGCGATGTCGGCTTTACGGTTCTGCTGACAAGGCCATCGGTTTCCAATCTCCGTAGCCGGGCTGTCAGTGTCTTTGCGGAAATCCCTGATAGGTCGTAGCGCAATTCTCCAAACCGCCGGGAACCATCACGCAGATACCACACCACATTGACTGTCCACGCACCTGCTAGCAGGTTCATGCACTCCATCAATGGACATTCACTCGGCGGCGGGGCAACAGTGCTCTTTCGACGTGGCAACATGTTCTGATCTCCAGGCATCCGTTTGTGCGTCAGTACCAACTCGGGTCTCCGAGACCCTGCATCCCATTCCACTCGCCTCTAGGACGAGTTACAGCGGTTACATCTAGTTACTTAATAGAAACTTGATTCTTCATATTCCAAAGAAAGTTCGTATCTGTGCGAAACAAGACTGCCATACCGCTGTGTTGACCATCCCGGAAACACACCCGCGAATCGGGAAACTTTAGTAGGAGCCACAACCATGCCAGTCGCAATCATCACCGGAGCAACCAGCGGAATCGGGCTCGCAATCGCCAAAGCCCTGGTCGCCGGGGGATATGCCATCGTCGCCAATTCACGAAACATCACAGCCGATCACCCCAGCGTTGCGGAAATCGGCGCGTCTGACATCGTCACGGTTGCTGGCGACGTCGGTGACGCACAAACAGCACAGGCGGTCATCGATGCTGCACTTTCAAACTTTGGCGCAGTTGATCTGCTCGTAAACAACGCTGGGATCTTCATCCCCAAGCCGTTCATCGAATATTCACAAGATGACTACGAAGCGCTGTTGTCCACAAACGTGCGCGGTTTCTTCAACCTGACGCAGCGAGTGCTGCGACACATGGTCGAGCGCGGCACCGGTCACATCGTGAACATTACAACATCACTGGCGGAGAATCCGCTCAAGGTCGTGCCCAGCACTTTGCCGATTCTCACCAAGGGCGGGTTGAATGCGATCACACACGCATTGGCGTTGGAATATGCCGACCAGGGTGTGCGCATCAACGCTGTTTCGCCGGGCATCATACGAACGCCTATGCATCCGGATGCGCAACATGATTTTCTGGCAACGCTGAGTCCGATGGGTCGGATGGGCGACGCAGAAGACGTTGCGCAGGCCGTGCTGTATCTCGAGAACTCCCCCTTCGTCACTGGAGAAATCATGCACGTCGATGGTGGCGCGTCCGTGGGTCGATGGTGATTCATGTTCTTCATGCACACACGAGACAGGCAGCGTTCCAAATGAAACGCTGCCTGTCTGCTTTGATCCCACACGCATCCAGCCGATCAGGGACACGCGCCCCAGTCTTCAAGCAACTGCAACAGATCGAAGATGTTCACATCATCCTGGCAGTCAATATTCGCCGGTGTAGTCACATCGCCCCAGTCTTCAAGCAATCGAAGAAGATCGAAGACATTGACATCGCCATCCGGCCCGTTGGGTGCGCCGACAAAGTCGGACAGACACCCGGGATCGTCAGGTGTGCTCGTCGGATCAGCTACATTTGAACACGCATCGACCTCATCGGCATCGAAGAATCCATCTTCGTCACGGTCAACACCGATGCGCACTTCCGTGCCGGCCGGTACGATCGTAAACGACATCGGTGCTGCACTACTTGCAAGTGCAAGCAAGTCTGTATGCGCTGCCGTTTCACCTGCATGGTCGGATTGATACACGCCGCTACCGAGCAGATACCATCCGCGCGGCCCGATGTCATCAAACCCCTTGGCAACGAGTGCTACATCACCGATCTCAGCAATGCTCAGCATCTCGCCGAGCATCGCAAGTTGCGCGCCATCCAACGCGTCGCCGGAGTTCGTGATACTTACTTGCACGCCAACCCCAGCATGCGTGTCCGTCGCCAAACTCAACAGGAACGCTTCGAGATCCAGCTTCTGCTGGGCATCCAGCACGCCGACTTCGGGCAGGTTTATGAAATCCTGCAGTGAAGCGATCGAACCGTCATGAATGAACCCGAAACCTCTTGCGTTCTCGAAGTTGAAGAATTCGAAGCCGGTCTTCTCATACAGGTTGCGCAGCTGTGCAGTCTTCATGTTCTGCGTGATGCCTTCAGCCATCAATGGTGGCAGGATCGTGGAATCCGTACCGGTCGGCAGCGCATGACACGCAATGCAGTTCAGCGATGTCGGCGTACCATTGAAAATTTCACGTCCACTCGCCGCATCGCCGCCGTTGAAGACGCCCGTGTTGAGTGAACCATCGATGTTGCGATATGGATTCGGCGGCGCCTGCATCGTTGCCGCAAACGCCTCGAATTCATCTATCTCCGCAGGTGACGGTTCAGTTTCCTTACCCAACAACGAAACGAACGCGCCGCTGAATGCTGCGAGGTCTTCCCGATCACCACGCCAGTGCAGCGGCTCAGTATTCACGATTCCGACAAGCGTTTGCGTGGTCATGGGACCCTTCATCGGGTGCCAATTCACGCAATTCGGAGATCCGCCGGTGCATTGCTGATTAAATGCCTTCATTTCGCCGTCGGGCGCGCCGAGATCCCAGGCAATCTGATCCATTCGGCCATCAACGTGACATGTTCCGCAGGACAGCGCGCCGCTCATCGAATTGATCGTCGTGCTGTACAGATGCGGTCGACCGGTCTTGATGACAGTTGGAGTCGGATCGTGAAACGGCAAGCGCTGCTCTTCAACATGATCCGTCGTGTTCAGCATTGAAATGCTGCCATCGAATTTGTTCACGACAAACGCCAACGGACGACCTGGATGCACGCGCACACCCGTCGGTCCGTCACCAACTGCAATCGGCGAACCGATGCGAGCAAGATTTGGTCCGATCACTGCAACGTTGTTTGAGCCAAGTCCGGTGACAAACCCCTTGTTACCGTTCGGGAGCCAGTCAATACCGCGCGGATCGCCAAGCGTCTCGGATTTGTCGAAATCACCACTGATCGGAACCGGCATATGCGGATTCAACAACACCGCAAACGGTGTATCGGGACCAGTCGGATCGAATGACGCTGTCATAACAGTTGAGAAGACGCCGTTCAGATTCGGTTCAAAACGAATCTCGTTATGCGCTTCCGTTCCGATGGCAACGACTTTGCCGGTCGTCGGATGCACCGAGAGGTTCATCAGGATGTTCATCAACCCGGTTGCGTACGTCACGTTCAGTGTGTCGGCATTGATGATGGCGACATCGTGATCGTGCAGATCCCAGAACACAGCTGTTGACCAGTCGCCGTTGTTGTCATCCACCCACATGCCATTGGATTGTTTCTTGACAATCATGCTCACCGGCGGCGGTGTCTCGAGGCCCGACGTCAGCGGCGGATCAAACGCGCTGCCATCATTCGGCGGCGGGTTCGGATCACCCGGATACGGATTCAGATCCGGACTCGACACAAGAACTTCGTTGAGAACGGTCGTGCCATTGCCGGATTCGAAAATCGCAGCGAACACGCGCGTTCCGTCAGTTGCCAATGCGCGCGGGTCTTCACCTTCGATCGGCACAATCTGCGGTGATGCGGTCAGATCATTCGGATCGTACACTTCGAGTTGATTGAATTGCGATATTGACACGAATGCCCGCTTCGGCGTTCCTGCGAAGACAATGTCAGCCGGTTCATCGCCGGTGCGAATGGTTCGCGTAATACGCAGCGTCGTCAGGTTCACCACGCTGATCGAATCTGAAATGTGATTGACAACCCACGCTTCGACATTGTTACGGGCCCGCACACTCACCGGGTCAAGCCCGACGGGAATTGAAGCGTACGGTTCCAGATAGCCATCGGAATTGAGCCGAAACACTTCAAGGCGATTGTCCGCAGTGTTCACCGCAAGAATGCGTAGTCCATTCGGCGTGATATCGATAGGGTTCACATGCGGGCTTTCCCAATTTACAAACGAAGCGCCGTCCGGATCACTGATTCCGCCCAGCACCTGTTGAACATTTTCAACGGATTTCTCCTTCACGTTGTTCGGCGCAATCGAAGGATGTGCACCGCTGATCTGGCCGGATGCGCTGTGCGCACAAACAAATACCGCGCTGATGCTCAACGCGGTCATGCAACGAATCCCCAGCATGTTGCACCTCCCAGTTTCGAGTTAGGCGAAACGGACGTTGCGCCTTATGTGAATCGATCTGAGTCAGAGCATACCGCGCGGCGCGCAGATTCCAGCATCTCTTTCTTGCTGAATTCGCGCAGCAATGACCGCGCGAGGCCAGTTTCACTTTGTGAAATTTTTCTCGAACTCGCGCAATTTGTTGCAGCGAACCCCCACGTTTCGGCGGGCGATTGCCAGAATCATTGCTCGTCCGGCGTTGGTTCTTCCGTGTGCTCGCCGAAGATTGCGGTGCCGACGCGCACGATATTCGCGCCGCATTCAATGGCGACCTCGAAGTCGTTGCTCATGCCCATCGACAGGATGTCAAAGCAGTCGCCGCCAGCGCTGCTGCGCTTGGTGTCGTCGAACAATTCCTTGGCCAGTTCGAAATACCGCCGGGTTTCGGCCGGGTCTTCCACAATCGGAGCCATGCACATCAGCCCGCGCACGCGGATGTTCATCATCGTGTCGATCTGATCGATGAGGTGGCGCACCGCAGCTGGCGCGACGCCGAACTTGCTCTTTTCACCCGCGGTATTCACCTGGATGAGAATTTCGATCGGCTCTTCGCGTTTGGTCGCGCCGGTTTGTATTTCCTCAACGAGGCGTAGTGAATCCACCGAATGAATCAACCGCACCAACGGCATGACGCGGCGCACTTTGTTGCGCTGCAGGTGGCCGATCATGTGCCAGCGCACCTGCTTGGGCACGTCAGAGCGCCTGCCGCGCGTCAATTCCTTGTGCCGTTGCAGAAACTCATCCACCTGGGCTGCGCGCTGCACGAGATTCTGCACCCGGTTTTCCCCGAAATCGACGTGGCCGAGCTTTATCAACTCCCGAATCTCATCAATCGATGCGTGCTTCGTGACCGCAACGAGAATGATGTCTTTGCTCCGCCGGCCACTTCGGTCGGCAGCATCTTTGATTCGCTGCTGGACCGCCTCAAGACGAACTTTCAGTGACTCGCCGGGGGAAACCTGTTTCTCTGACGCTGTTTGCATATCCTGAGCATACGCACCGCATGGACCACCAACAACTGATAGGTGATCTAGTTCAGAATTCGACAACTATCGCCTCCCAGCATTGCAGTCTGGGATGTGCAGAGGCCACTGAATGACCGACCCATTGCTGAAGATTGCGCCTGTCGTGCTGGTTATCCGCGATGGATGGGGGCACAACCCCAATGCGGAGCAAGATCCGTTCAATGCGGTCAAGCTCGCCGCAACGCCTGTGGCAGACAAACTAATGGCTGCTTGGCCGAACACGCTGATCCGGACCTGTGGAGAAGATGTCGGCCTCCCCAAAGGCGTCATGGGCAACTCCGAAGTCGGGCATCAGAACATCGGGGCCGGCCGAATCGTCGATCAGGAAACTATGCGCATCACTCGGGCGATTCGCAGCGGCGCATTCTTTGCCAACGAAGCGCTCATCGGCGCATTCAAACACGCGCAGAAAAACGAGAATGCTGTACACATCATGGGCCTGCTCAGTGATGGCAATGTCCACAGCAGCATCGAACATCTCTTTGCACTTCTGGACCTGGCGGTGCAGCAGGAGTTTCCCAGCGATCGTCTCTTCATTCACTGTTTCATGGACGGCCGCGACACCGGGCCGCACACCGGTCTCGCATTCATGCAGCAACTCGAAGCCAAACTCGCCGAGACAGGCGTCGGCCGGGCCGCCACAGTCATCGGCCGGTTTTTTGCAATGGATCGAGACAACCGGTGGGATCGCATCGCACGTGCGTATCAATGCCTGAGCAACCGCGATGTTTCGCACCCCAATCTCGAATCCATTGCACCAGCAACTGCACTCTCACCACAACAGGCTGTGCAGCAATACTACGACGAACCAACAGATGACAGTCAAAGTGGTGACGAGTTCATCATCCCAACGCAGATACACGAAAACGGTGCGCCGGTCGGCGTGATCGCAGATGGCGATGCGGTGATCTTCTACAACTTTCGTGGTGATCGTCCGCGCGAACTGACCAAAGCATTTGTCTACAACGATGAACAATGGAAGGATGTTGCGCGCGGCGGTTTTGATCGTGGCGAGCGCGTCACCGGTCTGTATTTCTGCACGATGACGGGTTATGAGGAAGATCTGGATGTCTCGGCAGTGGCGTTTGAGAAGCCGCCGAAGATGGTAAACATCCTCGGCGAAGTCGTCGCAGATGCGCAGCTCAAGCAGTTTCGATGCGCCGAAACTGAAAAATTCGCACATGTCACGTTCTTCTTCAACGACTATCGCGAGCAGCCGTTTGAAGGCGAGCATCGCGCATTGATCGACAGTCCGACAGATGTGATGACGTATGATCAAAAACCGGAAATGTCCGCTGCGCTCGTGCGCGATGCGGTGCTGGAGCGCATCGCTTCGGATTCCTGCCCAGCGCTGATCATCGTCAACTTCGCCAACCCGGATATGGTCGGCCACACCGGCAAACTCGATGCTGCAATCAAGGCAGTTGAAACCGTTGACGAATGTGTCGGCAGCATCACCGAAGCAATCCTAGATTGCAGCGGGGCGCTGATTATCACTGCAGATCACGGCAACGCGGAGCAGATGTGGAATCCGAAAACGAACGCGCCGCATACAGCACATACTGTGTACGATGTGCCTCTGATTGTTGTCGGCGAGCCCTATCGCGATGCAGAACTGCGCCCCGGTGGCCGACTGGCGGATATTGCCCCCACCATTCTTGAAATGTTGGGCATTGCAACCCCCAATGAAATGACAGGAAAATCGTTGATCGCATCCAGCAAAAGTGTGGAGCAGAGCCATGACCCAAACGTTTCAGCTCGCGCTGACGGCGCTTGACAGCGGTGATCTTGCACAACTGCAGTCGATCCTTCTCGCGCACCCGGAGGTCGTACATGACCGCGTGCCGGAAACTGAAGAACCGTACGCGGGCTACTTTGCCGGCGCCACATTGCTGCATCACGTCGCGGGCAATCCTATTCGTTGTCCGCTGCCGACGAACATTCTTAAACTGACAAATGCGTTGATAGATGCTGGAGCTGATGTCAAAGCAACAGTTGGCGGAGGGCCGACACAACCACACACGTCCGGCGGCAATCTCTTGGGTCTTGTCGCAAGCAGCGCGCCAGCTGCGATGGCCGGCGTCGCCAAGCCGATGATTGATCTGCTATTGAAGCGTGGCGTCACGCTTGATGATGATCGCGGCGTGTTGCACACTGCTTTGTATCACACCGTCGAATGTCAACTGCAGCGCGATGTCGGCAAGCATCTGTTTGTACGCGGCGCGCGCACTGATCTTGTCTACGCAGCCGCGCTCGGCGAAGCCCAGCTCATCGATTCGATGTTCAATTCGGATGGATCATTGACAGACATCGGCCGGGGCACATGGCGGGCTGACTGCAACAAGCGTTCTGAAATGACAGATGCTCAGATCATTCAGGAAGCGCTGATTTGGGCGTGCATGAACGGTCGAAACGAAATGATCGATCCCCTGCTTGCGCGGGGCGCTGCTCTCAACGACACTGCCGATGTCGCGCGTTGGACGATCACGCCTTTGCACGGCGCAGCCTGGGGCGGCTGGATTGAGACAGTTGCCTGGCTGCTGGAGCGCGGAGCTGATCACACAATTATCGATTCCCGAGAACAGTGCACCGCTCTGGGTTGGGCTACGTACTGCAAACGCGACAACGTCATCGAACTCTTCAAAGCTCGCTGCAGGGGACGGTTGACTCTGATGGACGCGATCGAAGTCGGTGACTCGACTGATGTCGATGCCGCGCTCGACACTGTTGCGGATATCAACGCATCGCCTGCTGGTCTTGATGCCGGCCCCGGCGTGTTGCTGCGGATTGCTGCGTATTCAGGTCGGCTGGAGGTCGTGCAGTTGATGCTTGCACGAGGCGCTGATCCGAGCTTGAGCAATAACGAGGGAACAACCGCGCTGGATATCGCCCGCAAGATGAATCATGAAGAAGTCGTCGCACTGCTGAGCTGATTCGCGTGAATACTCCCGTGGCGGCTACACTCTGCAACTCATGATCTGGCTCTGGAGTATTCTCGCTGTCGTGTTGTTGCTGGTTGCGATAGCGATCTACGACCTCATGCAGCGCCAGCACTCAATCCTGCGCAATTTTCCGATCATCGGCCATTTTCGGTACATCTTCGAATCTGTCGGTCCGGAGCTGCGCCAATACATCGTGACCGACAATGATGAGGAACGGCCGTTCAGCCGCGATCAGCGCCGTTGGGTGTACGCATCTTCAAAATCAGAGAACAACTACTTTGGCTTCGGCACAGATAACGAAATTGAACAGGCATCGAATTACCTGATCATCAATCACGCAGCGCTGCCGTTGCCTGAGCCGAAACATGACCCGGGTCACCCCGAGCGGCTTGCATGTGCGAAAGTGCTCGGCCAGTGGCGCAACCGCGCAAAAGCATTTCGACCGAATTCAATCGTCAACGTCTCAGCAATGAGTTTCGGTTCGTTGAGCGCCGCTGCCATTGAAGCGATCAACAAAGGTTGTGCATCAGCCGGCTGTTTGCACAACACCGGCGAGGGCGGCATTTCGCAGTACCATCGCAAGGGCGGCGAACTGATCTGGCAGATCGGCACCGGTTACTTCGGGTGTCGCAATCCCGATGGCAGTTTTTCAACCGAACGATTTCGTGAATCGGTCGAGTCCGCCCCGGTTCGGGCAATCGAGATCAAACTCAGCCAGGGTGCCAAACCCGGGCTAGGCGGCGTGCTGCCCGCTGTGAAGATTACGCCGGAGATTGCGGAGATTCGTGGAATCCCGATGGATCGCGATTGCATCAGTCCGCCCGTGCATACTACGTTTCATGATGTGGATTCAATGCTCGATTTCATTGAACAGCTTGCGGATCAGACTGGCCTTCCCGTCGGCATCAAGAGCGCTGTAGGACAAATCGGATTCTGGCAAACACTCGCAGCGCGCATGCAACAGACCAGTCGCGGGCCTGATTTTATCACAATCGATGGCGGTGAAGGCGGAACCGGTGCTGCGCCGTTGGCGTTTTCAGACCACGTCTCACATCCGTTCAAGATCGGTTTTTCGCGTGTGTTTCGAATCTTTGCGCAGCATGACTTACACAACAAGATCGTGTTCATCGGCTCCGGTCGTCTCGGCCTGCCGGAGTCGGCGCTGTTCGGGTTTGCACTTGGTTGCGACATGATCGGCGTGGCCCGCGAGGCAATGCTCTCCATCGGATGTATCCAGGCGCAGCGCTGTCACACCGGCCACTGCCCCACCGGTGTTGCAACGCAGAATAAGTGGCTTATGCGCGGGCTTGATCCCACTCTCAAATCTGTGCGCTTCGCGCGATACATCCTTACCTTGCACCACGAGATCGCCCGTTTGTGTCGGGCCTGCGGTGTGCCGCACCCGGCTCTGATCACCGGCGAACATCTCGAAGTGCTCGACGGACGATTCGGATCGACATGCGTGCGTGAACTGTTCAACTACGATTCCGCGTGGTCTGAGATGACCGATTCCGATCGCGCTGCCATCACGAAGTTAACAGTGCATGGCAGTTGACAGTTGTTCGTCGCAGCGGTTCAATTCACAGTTCAGAAACTCGCATCACCTGCGGTAGCATCACTGCTGCCGCGACGGTCTCGAAAGGAACGAACCATGAAATCTCTGTTGAAGAAAATCGCTGTTGTGCTTGCCCTGCTTGGTGCTGTCAGTTTTCTGACCGCGTGCAACACAGTCGAGGGTGTTGGCAAAGACGTGGAAGCAACCGGCGAGGCGATTTCAGACGCTGCGGACTGAATCAGCGATCACATTCGGCGGCGCAGCGGATTGAACACGATGTTGTCCCGACCGGGAATCATGGCGTCGGCTATCTCCACGACCTCGCGGAAGGATTCCTGCGCTTGTTCGACGTCGGCGCAACTCGGCAGGACCTTGCCTTGCTCGAGGTGTTCGATTGTTGCAACCGCATCGCCGCATACCAGCACAGTTGCGGCAGGCATTGACAGGATCGCGCCGCATGTGCCTGGCGTCACGCCCGGCAGCGGAAATAAATCAACAGCAGGGCCAATCTTCTCGGGCGCATCAGTCGTCCGCTGCAGAAGTTCTCGTTCATGCTGCAGTGCTCGCATAAGGTCGTCATCGTCATTGACTTCCGCATCAGCGATATGTGTTTCGATCGCAGCCAGCGCGTTCATCCGTTCCGGTTCATGAACCAGCCAGCGAGCATGGTCAAATCCATCAATGCCGCGACGATGATCCATCGCCCAACTCGTACAAAAGACATGCGTGATTTCTTCGCCACGCAATCCCGCGCGCTCGCCAAGCCTGGCAAGCACCACCTGTGCAGGCAATGACGGGTTGATAAGAATGTTTGCATCTCCGGCCCGGATCAGCGTCGTTGTGGCATGACCGGTGCGGACATCGCCGCGCTCATTCCACAGAGGATGCGCCGCCAGCGTGCCGATCGAGATAATGCGGTATTCAAGTGACATGGACAGGTTGACAGTTTAGCGGACCCGTTTACTCCACGAAGTCGTCGCGAACCAGTCTGCCGAGCGGATTTTCCGGATCGTTTTGCTTCTCACGCAGCACATCGATGACCATCTGCGGGACGATGCTGTGCAGCCGATCAACCGAACCGCCAAGCGCTGCGACCTGTCGAATCAGACTTGAGCTGGTAAACGCAAACTGCTCGCCGGTCACGATGAAGACGGTTTCGATATCAGCGACCTGACGATTGGTAATGGCAAGCTGGGTCTCCGCAGCCAGGTCGGTGATGTTGCGAATGCCGCGAAGGATTGCTGAAGCTCCTTGCGTGCGGGCGAAGTCGACTGTCAGGCCGGAATAGTGGGCTACGGTGACCGGCGCGCCATCCGGGTCATCGTCGAGCATCTGCTGCACCAGCGTTTCCGCCATGCTGAGGCGTTCACTAAATGAAAGCAGCGACGGCTTGTCGGGGTTGTGTCCGATGCCCAGGACTATGCGATCAAAAAGTTTTCGGGCCCTGGCCAGCACATCCAAGTGGCCGAGCGTTATGGGATCGAACGATCCGGGATAGATCGCAACGTGTTCGTGCCGGCTCATCGGCTGTGACTTCGTCATGGCTGGGATTGTACGAGTCACACCTGCACGCGTGAAACCAACGTCCCTACCGGACCTGTCCGGACAGACGGACGACGAATGCCCGTTCCGCCCCAAATGCATTTGGCAGTGGCGGATGTGAATTGGATTGTTGTTCTGATCGGGTGGAAGGGGCAGTCGCAGCCATGGAACCGGCAGCAACAACGCCCCGAAACGGACCCCCTTGGATCGGCCCCGAGCTGGATTGCCTCCCCCGGTCGGGGCCATTGGCCGGAGCGAGTTGCTCCGGATGATCAATCAGCGGCGACCCTTCCGGGGGTCGCCGCTGTTCGTTTTTTGTCACGGATAAACACGGATTCAAACGGATAAGAATCCGTAGAGAAGAACAAATCCGTTTCCACCCGGGTGCGTTCGTGGCCTCCTGTGGTGTGCAGTTACACCGCAGCCGGCTCTGGGAAGTCAACTGTCGTCTCGTTCACGTGATTGAACATGTTCGTGAACGCAGCTATCGACATCTCTGCGATAACTTCAATGACCGCCGCGTCGTCGTAGCCCGCATCGCGAAACGCATCGAGCTCTTCATCGCTAACGTAGCCGTTCTTCTGCCACACCGACAGCGTGAATTCAGCAAGTGCCTGATGCTTGTCGTTGGTCGCATTGCCGCTGCGCACGCCGGTGATCTCGTCATCCGAAAGACCGGTGCCTTTGGCAATCTGCGTGTGGGCTGCGGTGCAGTAGTCGCAATGGTTTTCCTGGGCCATGACGAGCTGCACGATTTCGTGCTCGGACTCGGTCAGCGAGCCGGCTTTGACGCCGCCTGCATAACCGAGAAAAGCTTTGAGCACGCCTGGGTTCGTGGCCATGCCCTTGAAGATGTTGATCTGTTTGTTCTTGAGTGGTCCATTGAGCAGGTCCGCTCCCGGGCCGGTGTCTGATTTTGGTTCGACGATATTCAATCGAGGCATGTCATAGCTCCTTTTGCTGGACACTGCCGAACACCAGCCGGTGCGCAGCGGATTCGTCTGTGTTGAAAATAAACAGTGTGCCGCAAGGGATTATTCACGCCTCAGCAAGATCTTCCAGACCTGCAGCTCGCAGAATCGTGCGGAAGTTGTCAGAGAACACGAAGTTTTCTTCGGGGAATTTCAAGCCTGCAATGTTCTGATCAATGTGGCTGAACATCAGTTCAATGTCGCCGATGTGCTGCCAGGAATCATCATTGGGACCATGTCCGCGGCATTCCACAGTTCCCGTTGTGGCGGCGCCAGCAGTATCAATACGATCCAGCGTTGCGGTGTAGCGCAGCGTTTGTCCCGGCGAAACCTCGCGGTGCAAAACAGCTTTCTGCACCTTGGCCAGTATCACCTTCTCGCGAAACCGATGCACCGAGCCTACAAGGATGCCTGCGGTCTGGGCCATGCCTTCGACAATGAAACATGCCGGCATAATCGGCTGCGCATCCGGATGTTTCGCATCGGCTGCGAAGTGATCATGCAGATGTTCTTCAGCCAACGAGACATTCTTGATCGCCACCATGCGCGATTCCGCCTCAAAGTCCACGATCTGATCAATCCACATCCAGCGCATGAGAAAACCTGTGCGGCACACAGAATCCAGTACGGAATTCGGTTGCTCGTTTAGTTTGCCTGCAGTTTGCGATCCACGAAGTCCACGATTGAATTGACCGTGATCAACTCCGCGACGTTGTTCACATCACGATCGTCATCAAAGTCTTTGAAGTCAACGTGCGGCATGCGTTCGTGCAACATAGCCATGCCTTCGTCGGTGAACTTGCCATCGTCGACCCACGATGGATTTTCCATCAGGTTCTCTGGGAACAATTCACCCTGCGAGATCTTGAATGGTCGATCCGGCGATGAGAACGCTTTCTCGAGGCGGAAGACGATGTCCAGGAAGTCGATGGACTCTGCTTCCAGGTCGCCTGTCAGGCTTGCCTGCGGTGTGATGTCCTCCTCATCAGCGCCCAGCGCCTCTTCGAGAACCTCTTGAACCTTCTCGAAGATCTCCTCACGGTTCATGACGCTTGTCTCCTGCATATCCGTCACACTGCTCCTGTCTCAAAGGGTGTTTCCCAGCCGATCGGTGGTCCGATTCAGCGTAGTCGTATCGGACGCATGGTAAACCGTCCGCTGACCGCTGTCTCCCCGTCGCCGCCATTATGGACTTGCGGGCGGCTGATCCGCCCTGTGCCCTTACATTCGTATCGACCTGCATCGTCCGTCTTCCGTAGCTGCACCTCAACGATCAGTGCCTCGCCCGGGCGAACCATTGCTCCGTACTTCAGAGCTTTGATCTCTCCCAGCACCAGACGCTCATCGCAGCGATCAGCCAGCAGATTCCGAGCGGCCTGCACCATCGCTTCCAGCATCATCACTCCGGGCAGTACCGGAAACCCCGGAAAATGGTCCTGCAGATATTCCTCTGCAAGGCTCACCTGCTTGATCGCAACGATGCGATCATCCGTCCGTTCGATCACACTGTCGATCAATTCGAATCGCATGGAAAAGTCCTGTAGGCGACGAGCGTAGGCCGGTGGGAACGGTCCATCAACAACGCAACTGCATTTGCAGCAGTATTCCCGGACTCTATCGCACAAACCGCGATCTTCTCCTGCCTCGCGCAGACGGCAGGTCGATTCACACTGAAGTTCAGTCTCGGGATTCGTGCTTGGTATGGACCCGAATAAATTCGACGTTGTTCGGAGTGCCGTGAAGAAGCGGCAACTGTCGACGGGCAAACGCCGGTCGTTCATTCGGGGTATGCCTGTCAGGAGAAAGAACCGTCATGAGCAAAATGCCATCAAATCAAAATGGGATTCGCATTCTGGGTGGTGTTGTATGTCTCGGCTGCGCCGCAAGCGTCCTGGCCGGTGAATACGAACACAAATTTCAGGAACTGTACGGACAACGGGCTACGTTCAACGTCTCCGGCCCGGCAACCGGCTCCAGCCCGAACCCACAAGGCGATGCCAAATTGACATCCGTCGAATTCCCCTCAGGTGATGAATTCATCTTCTTCTACAAGCCGGTAGCAGTTACCGATGTACAGTATTCCGGCACTCTCAGTCAATGGCGTGTACGTGCGGGATCCAACACGACCAACGGTCTGTCTGGCGATTACATCTTCGGCACCGCAGACGGCAACTCTGCTAATCAGACCTCGGAAGATCGAGAGGCTTTCGCTGATCTGATTCTCCAGGCGATGCAGTCGGACAACCTCAATCAATACGTCGATCTCTCCGGCTCGGGAAATGAATTCTCATTCATCATCGAGTTCGACCGTTCGGTCATGGACAATGATGCGGACCAGGATGACTTCGGTGAACTGCTGTACTTCGAACGCGGTGCAGGCAGCGGCAACTCCTGGCTGAAAATCCAGGCTGTCGATGAAAACGGCGCTGCTCTGGGCCCGTGGCTGGTGATTCAGCCTTCTGAAACCGTCCAGACCACGCCCGTCACCACCGTCTACAACTCCAGCCAGACGATGGGTACGACTTCCATCGACGTCAGCCGGCTCGGCGTCAGTGAGTTCAAGTACCTCAAAATCTCCAACGACGTGGCGGGCGAAGCAGCCTACTCCGGCGGCGGGGATATGGCTCCGGACTTCAAGTTCATGTCCGTGATGACCAACGAAGCTCAAATCGCTGAGGTCATGGTCTTTGATTGATTCTGATCGTAAGGCTCACGCACAGCCAACGGATTCTTCAATGCCCGGGGATGGTTTCCTCGGGCATTTGCTTTTTTGATCCTCTCTCTGGAGTTTGGCTGTTGGCATCCGCCCCTGCCGTGGCTATCCTGTCTGCCCCGCAGGATTGTGAACTTTCTCACGAGTCAGGCCCGAGCCCGGACGTCCGGCCACCGGCCCGCTCGATCAGTCCCGCTCGGCCACGGAACCACAGACATGGCGACCACCGGCACCGTTATTCAGGTCATCGGATCAACATTCGACGCTCAGTTCCCCGAAGACCAACTTCCCGAAATCTACAACGCAGTCAAATGCGAAATCGAAGTCCGTGGCGAGACAACCAGTCTCACAGGCGAGGTCGCAAAGCACCTCGGCGGCGGACAGGTCCGCTGCGTCGCGCTCGGCTCGACCGACGGCATGCGCCGCGGTCAACCGTGCATCGACACCGGCTCTCCCGTGAAAGTTCCTGTTGGTGAAGAAGTCCTCGGACGCGTCTTCAACCTGCTCGGTGAACCCATCGATGAAAAAGGCCCGGTCGACGTCAAAACCTGGCGTCCGATTCACCGTGAGCCCCCCAAACTCGTCGACCTCAACCCCAAGACCGAAATCCTCGAGACCGGCATCAAAGTCGTCGACCTGCTGTGCCCGTTTGTCCGCGGTGGCAAGATCGGCCTGTTTGGTGGTGCCGGCGTCGGCAAGACCGTCATCATTCAGGAAATGATCGCACGCGTCGCGCGTGAATTCGGCGGCTACTCCGTCTTCTGTGGCGTCGGCGAGCGCACCCGCGAAGGCAACGACCTCTGGGGCGAAATGTCCGAAGCTGAATACACCGATGCTGATGGCAAGACCAGCCACGTCATCGATAAGGTCGCAATGGTCTTCGGCCAGATGAACGAACCCCCGGGTGCGCGTCTGCGTGTCGCCCTGTCCGGCCTGACTATGGCAGAAGAATTCCGTGATGCTTCCGGCAAGGAAACGCTCGTCTTCATCGACAACATCTTCCGATTCACTCAAGCTGGTTCGGAAGTGTCGGCACTGCTCGGCAGAATGCCTTCTGCTGTGGGTTATCAGCCGACGCTCTCCACCGAGATGGGTGAACTGCAGGAACGTATTACATCGACAAACAAGGGCGCGATTACATCTGTGCAGGCTATTTACGTTCCCGCAGACGACCTCACCGACCCCGCCCCGGCAACAGCGTTTAGCCACCTTGATGCGTTCGTCGTCCTCGAACGAAAGATTGCGGAAAAAGGTATCTATCCCGCAATCGATCCGATTGCTTCGACATCGCGAATCCTCAGTCAGGAAACGCTTGGCGAACGACACTACGGCGTCGCACGTCGTGTGCAGTCCATCCTGCAGCGCTACCGCGATCTACAGGACATCATCGCCATCCTCGGCGTTGATGAACTCTCCGAAGAAGATAAACTCACCGTCGCCCGCGCACGAAAAATCGAACGCTTCTTCAGCCAGCCGTTCTTCGTCGCAGAACAATTCATCGGCATCCCCGGCATCTACACGTCGCTCGAAGATACGATCGATTCGTTCGAGCGACTGTGTAACGGCGAAGGCGATGAACTTCCCGAGTCGGCGTTTATGTATGTAGGCAACCTCGACGATGCCAAGAAGAAGGCCGAGAAGATGGCCGCCGAAGCCGCAGCGTAAGGCGCGATCTTCAATATGCAAAACTACGAAGCCCACGTTCACCGAACGTGAGCTTTTTCACTTTTGTGATAGAGCGGACTCAACGAGAGCCATCGCATCGCGAAGCAATGGTGCTCTTTCATCAAGCAGCCTACTCACTGAAGCAATAAGTTTTTCGGCATCCGGCTCCTGTTTCTTCCACCCATAGACTTTCAGGTTTGCGACCGTTGTCCATTGGTTCGTAATTTTTCCGGTGGACTTGGTCTTCAGACGATCTGCGTGCTCACGGAGTTTTTCAATCACACGACGACGCAAGTCTAAGTCGTCGTGCGGCCCGACATGAAAGTACCATCGAACTGTGTTATCCCACCACTCAAAGTATGAATTGATCCACGGTCGAGATTTTCCATCTGCGTTCATATTCCACAGCGGATTAGACGAGAGTTCGGCGAGATGCAATCCGATGGAGCCCTTGCCGCGCGTGGTCACGCACCAGTGGGGATGCGAGGAAATGAGTTTTTCGACTGCATCCATGCCGATGTTCACACTCGCCGCATGTTCGACAATCAGATCGATCGCTTGGCGATGGGTCTTGTAAATCTCTCGACAGAGTTCCGTGATGTTTGGGTCATTCATCATTCGGCTCCCGATCAAACGAAGATAATGGTCAAGGAAGGTGAGAACATCGTCGCCGATGGCAGTACGATTGGAATCCACGACTCGTCTCAACACATCTCGCAATGAGCGATAATCGTAGATCGTCCAGTCTTCGTCGCTGGGAGTGGTGCCCTCGGGCGTGAGAAACACAAACTGGCGGGGGACATCCCCGAATTGTTTGCGGATAATTCTCTTGTATCGTTCGAGTTGATCGGAGTGTTCGCTCGCGCGAATCTTGTTTTCGACCGCAATCACGAATCGCGGCTCATCGCACCGGATGACAAGGTCGATGTGATGCCACTCGCGGTCGACTGCAACGCCGCGCAGCTCGCCGCCGTCGAGTGTGATGGGGCTCAGTCCTTTGGGCCGATGGGCCGGCACACTCCGTCGCAGCACGTCCATCAGGACTGCCCGCAGAAACAACCCACCCTGGCCGTGCGATTCATTCGGGTCTAACAGCCATGCCAAGAAGTCCGAGTGCTTGACCTCACGGTTCACGATCCGCAGCGCGTCGAAAATGTTGAACCGGCCGATGCGCTCTTCAAGTTCAAGAAGATCGTCGTTCTCCACGACGAATCGCTCTAACGCCCGAATGTCTGATTCAGCGGGGACTGCTGTCTCAATGTCACTCATCGACATTAATGTATCAGCACCGATTGCCCGTGCAATCAAAGTTCCTATCCCATCACAAACCGGTTCTGCCGTTTGATGCCTGTCAGGTGCTCCTTGATCCGCCGGGCTGTGTCTTCGAATTGTGCGAAACTGTCGCGCAGCTGTTCGTCATCCGGCCCCGGCAAACCTGCCTCAGCGAACATTGATCGAATCGCGCTGCGCACCAGCATGCGAAAACGCTCATCATCGATTGCGTCCGGCTGCAATTGCTGTTCGACGCGCCGAAACGCTTCCGCCGTCTCCACCATGCGGGCCACGCGCAGAGCCGCTTCATGTTCATCAACACTGCGCAGCAATGCTCGCAATTGCCCACACAGGTTGTCGCAGAATTTCCTGCCGAACACTTCACGGGCAATCTTGATGTACAGGTACAGCGTCGCAGTCTCCAGCACCGGTTGCTCCACATCGCGGCTGAAGATGTTCACCACCCGCGGGCAGAACTGGTGCATCGAGCGCGCAGCTGCTTTCACCTTGCGCTGATCAACAAGCAGATTCATCATGTTTCGCTCCCCACGTTCGGCATCACCGAACAAGATTCCCAAGCAGGTTCGACAGATTACGATCAAGATCACGCAGCAGATCTCGCTCGCGTTTGGCAGCACGCATGTCGCCGCGCAGCACGTACGCAAGACCGAGGTTGTAATGTGCTTCTGCAGATTCAGGATTCAAGCGCAGCGCTTCACGCAGCAGTTCAATTGCCCGGGCGGTGCGCCCGACAGCGAGTTGCTCTTTGCCCTGTTCAAGCACCAAATTGCTTTGAGCTATTTGCGAGCCGTCCTGGTAGTTGATCTCAAACGCATAATCATCTGCTGGCGTCTGTTCAACGATTGACGTGTTCGTTGCCGCATGGACTGCAGCTTGTTCAGCATCCGTGGCTCTGTCGTTCGCTGTTGTCGCAATTGCAGCCGGGTTCTGCGCCGAGTCACCAATCGGCCGGTCAGGCAACGTTTCCGCTGCATGAGCGCCCTGCACGCGGGGCATCTGTTGCCGCCATATCCACGCGCCCAGCAGCGCAGTCAATATGACCGCAACACAGGCAATCGCCCTGCCTGCAGACGAATTGCTCGCTGCTGCATCAGCAGGTGCAGATGCTTCGAGAGCGTCGGTTTCGACGGTGTAGCCGCATTGTGGATCAAAACGCATGCATCAATCATCCGAACCTGCAGGTACTCAATGCCAGCGCAATTCATGCGCAGCATCGATTTCGCTGTAAAGTCCTGTCATCTGCCCGAAATGGGTAACGGCACCCGCTCCTGCCTATAACAACCGCCATTGCGGGCGATCAATGCAACATTCGCCCGCCTCGGCCGATATCATCACCTACTCGAAACTGCAATGACCATGTACCCGGCACAAGCAGGTACATCGCAGGCTTACTCATCATCAAACTCGAGGTCTGAGATATGTCCAACGCGCAGCGACCCAATACGTCAACCCGACTGCCCTTGCCCGGTTTCGCAGCACTTGCACTATGCGGCATGTTGCATGTCGGAGTAGCCGCCTGTGAGAACAGCAGTTCCACCACGAAGCCGATGACGCAAGCCAATGCAGATGTGCCGAGCACAACGGTTCGTTCCGAAACAACGCATCGAGTGGCGCTGGCAGCGACAGCAAGCGGATCGTACCGCAAGGTTCTCGATCTCAGCAGCGCATCCTCGATCGAACGAATTGAAGAAGCGCTCGCACGGGCCGATACCAGAATTGACGCGGTCGTTGCCATCCCGGCAAGCAGGCGAACGGTCGACAACACGCTTGTGGAGCTGGACAACATCTTTGCCCAGGTTGAGCTCGACACCAACGTACCCATGTTCATGGCATACGTATCGACAGATGGCGACGAACGCGCGATTGGTCTTGAGGCTGAAGAAGTCGTCACGAACTGGGCGATCGAACTCAGCAAACGCGAAGACCTGTACGAAGCGGTCAAGGCATACGCCGCAACAAACCCTTCGCTCACCGGCGAGTACGCGCGAATGCTCAAACACACTATGCGGGACTATCGCCGGGCGGGCATGGAGCTTCCCAAAGCGCAGCGCGACAAACTGACTGAGATTCAGAAACAACTCACCAAACTCAGCATCGAATTCGAAACCAACATCCGAGAAGATGAAACACGTGTGCCGTTGACGCGCGAAGAACTCTCCGGTCTGCCGTATGACTACTTCGAGCAGTTCGAAAACCGCAGTCGTGTCGGCGATGTCTATCTCGTAAGTATGTCCTACCCGGAATTTCTGCCGATCATGGATTACTGCGACAACGAATTGACCCGTAAGAAAGTGTGGATTGCGTACAAGCGCCGCGGCGGTCAGAAGAACATTCGTGTGCTCGAGCAGATTCTGAAGCTGCGTGCAGATGCTGCTGCTCTTCTTGGATACGACCACGCAGCGAATTATGAACTCGAAGTCAAGATGGCCAAGAACGCAACGACAGTAGCGGAGTTCTACAAGACACTTCGGCCGTTGGTTCGCAAGAAAGCGCTACTGGATCAACAGGAATTCCTCCTAGCCAAGCGCAACCACACCGGAGACCAGAATACCGAACTGTATCCCTGGGATACGTCCTTCTATCACAACCTGCTGAAGAAGAATAAATACGCAGTCGACAGTAACGTCGTCCGCGAATATTTCCCGCTTGAAGCCGTCACTGAGGGGCTGTTTTCCATCACGCAGTCGCTGTACGGCCTCACCTATCGTGAAGCCACTGACCGCGCTGGGGAACTCGGTTGGAACCTCTGGCACGAAGACGTTCGCCTGTTCGAAGTCTACGACAACGCAACAAACAAGAAGATCGGTACATTCACGATCGACCTGCACCCGCGCGACAACAAGTACAACCACGCAGCCCAGTGGGGCCTTGCTCAACACAAGAACTGGTCCGATGGCGGTGTCACGCTTCCCGTGGCTGCGCTCGTCTGCAACTTCACCAAACCGACGCGCGAGAAGCCATCGCTCATGTCGCATGATGAAGTTGAAACATACTTCCACGAGTTCGGCCATTGCCTGCACACGATCCTGAGCGAAGCAGACCTCTGGAGTTTCTCCGGCACCAACGTCGAACGCGATTTCGTTGAAGCGCCATCACAAATGTTCGAGAACTGGGTGTGGAACGCAGATGTACTGCGCACGTTTGCCAGGCACTACAAGACCGGCGAGCCGCTTCCCGATGAACTGCTCGACGGCATGATCGCAGCCAAACACCTCGGCTCGGGAATGCTGGCCGAGCGACAGTTCTTCTATGGCCTGTTCGATATGAAGTGCCACCTTGCGTCCAGCGGCGAAGTCGACACCACACAACTTGCACACGACCTTTGGAATCCGAAGAAGGAAAACGTCGAACTGTACGATCCGATTCCGGAAACCTACTTCCACGCTGCATTCGGTCACCTCACCGGCTATCAGGCTGGCTATTACGGCTACCAATGGTCGCTCGTCTACGCCTCAGACATGTTCCAGCGGTTCGATGAACTGGGCATGCTCAACCCCAAAGCCGGGCGATACTATCGTGATCACATCTTGTCGCGCGGTGGCACGAAAGACGGCATTAACCTGGTGACTGACTACCTCGGCAGAGAACCGGACATGACCGCGTACTTGCGACACCTCGGCCTCAGCGAGGACGTCGCAACGGCTGATAATTAATGAAAACAGCCAATCGGTTTGTCGTGTGTTGACACGGCTACACTTGCTCCGCACATGGCATACGCGAGACAATGCACGTTTTGGTTTCGCTTGATGATGCGCGCTGCGGTCGCAGCGCTGTCTGTTGTAGTCATTGCGCTGCTCGTGATCTGGCGGCTCGCCGTGATGACACCGGACTGGTACGAACCGCCCCCAGACACGCAGACTGCCCGCGACAAGGCCGGGCAATTCGAAACCAGGCTCGTCGAAGAGGCGCATAACATTCGTCCGCCGCATGAAACCTGGAAAGTGCGGCTTCGCCAGCAGCAGGTCAACGAATGGCTGGCGACCCGGCTGCCCATGTGGATCGTGCATGATCCCGAACTCGTCTGGCCGGAAGAGCTCGGCACTGTGCAGGTGCGATTTACGCAGGCCGGCATCGACATCGCAGCGCAGATTCACCTCAATCACGAGAATTCTGCCCAGTTCATCGTCGCCCGCCTGGTACCGCAGATCACAGACGCCGGCGTCGGCTTCCAGCTTGAACAGGCCGGCGTCGGACGGCTCATGCTGCCCGGCGATCCGCTTGCGCGGCTCACCGATCAACTGCAGCAACTCCAAACAGAGGCGTTGCGCGACGATGCAGTCCTGCAACTGTTGGAAGATTTCACCACCGGCAGAGAACTGCTCGATCGCGATATTGATCTTGCGGACAATCGAACTGTCCGCATTATCGATGTGCAGTGCCGCGATCAATCGCTGATCGTGGAAATGCAGACATTGTCCGCAAACAGCAGCACTGGCAATATAGAAAAAGATCAAACATCAGGGATTCAATGAATGCACCGCAGAGCTGCGCACGAAAAAGCGCAGGGCCAGGCGTGTCCCCACACGAACCCGACCCTGCGACTAGTTGGCTGCGGCCCCTGCGCCGCATCACAATTGTTCCCGAGCATTGCATCTCAGATGCATGCCGTTCAATTTAAGATACGCCAAATGGGTGCTGCAGTGCAAGAAGTCGCTGCGTGGTTTTGTCAGATCCTGCCTTTGGGCCATAACGCCTGTTACCGTGCCGAAAAGCTATGACGCACTCGCAGGCACAATCTGCGCCGATTAGTACACGTATCAACCGTGTATTCGTCGATTGGAGCCGGCCGCTGCTTTCTGCCGCTGCAACGTGGATCGTGCAATCGGCTGAATCACATGCACCCGTCGTCGATCTGCAGCGATATTGCTGCATCGTGCCCGGTCGACGGGCTGGTCGGTTGTTGCTCGGTGCGCTGCTGCGCTGTTGCCAGGCGCAGAACAAGGCACTCCTTCCGCCGACAGTCTGCACGCCCGGTCAGGCGGCAGAACATCTGTTGGCCCATGTCGAGCCGATTGATGAACGCGCTCGCGCTGACGCGTGGTCAACCCAACTGGCGTGGTTGCATGCGCTGCATGACTGTGACCACGACACGCTCAGGCCGTTGTTTGCGGTGCCGCCCGAACCGGATGACTGGTTGGCGTGGCAACACATGGCGCAGTTGATTTCCGGGCTGCACGAAACGCTTGCCGGCGGGCGGCTTGGGTTCACTGACGTCATCGAGCGCGCTGAGCGACTCGAAATGTTGCAGCAGGGCGATCGCTGGAACGTCATGGCTGTGCTGCACGAACGCTATCGTGCAATCCTGAAAGAACATCAACTCATCGATCGGCACGACAGCCGCGAACATGCGCTGCAGCGCGCCGTTGCGAACAACCCGCCTTCCAATCGGCGGATCGCAATGATCGGCGTGGTCGAATTGAATGCCCTGATGCGCGGCGTGCTTCAGTCAAATGAAACTGATCAGATTGCCGCAATAGTCCATGCGCCTGAAGTTCTGGAAGAACGTTTCGATGCATTTGGCTGTGTGCGCACCGGGTGCTGGTCCGATGCAATCGTTGACGATGAACGCGTGTCGCTTCTCGTCGCAGACGGACCAGCAGATCAGGCACAACAGGTGCTGCGCACACTCGCATCGTTTTCTGGCACGTACGCTGCTGATGAAATTATCCTTGGGATGGGAGATGCGTCACTTGCCGGGCCGTTATCTCGGGCTGCCGCATGGGCGGGGTTGTCCCTGCATGACGCGGCCGGAAGAGCACTCACAACTACAGCACCCTGCAGACTTCTGCAGTGCATCACCGACTGGATCGGCGATCAATCGTTGGACAACTTTGCGGTGCTCATCCGCCATCCGGATATGCAACGCTGGTTGCAAAAGCAGCTTGCAGTGAGCAATAACGGCGCCATCGCAGATTGGCTGACGCAATTCGACAGCTATCGTGCTGAACATATCCAGCAGCGCATCTCCGGAACATGGCTGGGCAAAGCATTATCGCATCGCACAATTGCGGATGTGTTCGATGCTGTTCAAGCACTCCTCGCGCCATTGGCTGGGGCGCCACAACCGTGTCACAAATGGTGCGCCGGACTGCGAATCGTCTTCGATGCAATATACGACCCGGCATTGGAGTCCGATCCGCATTCCAATACTGTCGTGCAGCGCATTCGCATTTTGCAGGCTTTTGAAAACACCCTTACAGCTGTTGAATCCGCAGCCGCTGCATTACAACCAGTAACGACCGCCGAAACTGCTCTTCGCTTGATCCATTCGCAGTTGCAGGACGTTCACGTTGCTCAAGAACTGCATGATGATCAGATCGAGATGCTCGGTTGGCTGGAGTTGCACACCGATCCATCGCCCGTATTGATTCTCACCGGTTTCAACGACGGCTTCATACCCTCCGCTGTTTCAGCGGACATCTTCCTGCCCAACGCACTGCGCAGTGCACTCGAACTGCCAGACAATGACAGTCGCTATGCGCGCGATGCGTATTACACGCAAGCTGCCCAAAACTCCCGCAGCAACGTCACGATAATCACCGGCCGCCGCGCTTCAGGCGATGAACCGCTTACACCAAGCCGCCTCTTACTGTCCGGCGATGATGAATTGCTCACAAACCGCGCTCGCCTCTTGTTTGATGAAGACTCCACTACAAACATCTCTTGGCCGGCGGGTCTGCCGCGCACTATCGACGAATCGGGGTTTACCATTCCCGACCTGCCGGATGTTATGCCGCCACCATCGTCCATGAGCGTGACCGCATTCCGCAGCTATCTTGCCTGTCCATATCGCTTTGCACTCGGCTCCTTGCTCGGCCTGCAGCACAGTGATGATCAGGCAAATGAACTCGATGCGATGCAGTTCGGCAACGTTCTGCACGAGACACTGCGCCGCTTCGGCCAGGACAACTCGCTGAAGCAACTCGCCGATGAAGAGCAGATTTGCAAAACGATGCTCGGGGTGCTCGACGATGTCGCTCGAGATAAGTTCGGCGTCAACCCGCCGATCAGTGTGCGCGTGCAGTTGTCAATGATCAGCCAGCGCCTGCGCGCTATGGCAGCGCTGCAGACGCAGTTGCGCAGTGAAGGTTGGGAGATTCTCGAAACCGAAATTGCGTTCAAAGACAACGTTTCACTCGATATATCCGGCCAGGAACCGATGCCGCTGCGTGGCGTCATCGATCGAATTGATCGCAATACATCCACAGGCAGTATTCGCATCATCGATTACAAGACCGGCGAATCGGCGCGAACTCCGCACAATTCACATCACGGCCGCGAAACGCTTGTTGACCTCGAAGCACTCGAATGGTTTGATCTGCAACTGCCGCTGTACGACTATATCGCGCGCGCTGCAGGTGTTGTTCACACTGAAGACGTCGAACTCGGCTACATCACCCTGCCGCGCGATTCGAGAGGCGTAGCGTTTCGAAAAGCACAATGGAGCCGAGAACATCTTGATCATGCTGTACATCGCGCTCGCGCAATAGTGCAGAGCATTCGCGCCGGCAAGTTCGAACGCAATCCCGACCATGCCTTTCCAATGGACGATTTCGCGCGGCTCTGTCACACGGAATTCTTCGCCAGCTTCGCAACCGCTGAATTCGATGCGGAGGCTGAGCAATGATCAAGCTTCGCAAAGAGACATTGCCGCCGCACCGCCGACTGCTTGCATCCGCCGGCACCGGCAAGACATATCAACTTGCCTCACAATACCTGTCCCTGCTCGTGCGCGGCCAACCCCCGCCAGGAATCCTCGCAACAACATTCACTCGGCTCGCTGCCGGCGAAATCCGCGGGCGCGTCATCATGCGGCTTCTCGAGGCACTCGATAATCCTGCAAAGATCAATGAACTCTCCAATGCGGTGGAAGCCGATCTCGACACCAAAGACATCATCGAGCTGCTTCGGACATTGACGCAATCACTGCATGTCCTGCAGATTCGAACACTTGACAGTTTCTTCGCCGCTGCCGTGCAGATATTTGCGCCCGAACTTGGCATACCCATCGGCTGCGCACTTGCTGACGATGCCCAGGCGCGACATCTTCGCGATGAATCAATTACGCACATGCTCGAAGCAGGCAGTGATGCTGAACTCGTCACATTGTTCCGACAACTGACAATGTCCGATGCTGGGCGAAGCGTTCACGACACGCTCGATGCCGAAATCACGCACCTTCATGATGTGTCGCTGAACACAAACCCAGGCGCATGGGATTCAATACCAGAACCGGCCGGCCGATTGTCTGATGATGAATTCCTCGCAGCGACTTTAATGCTCGCAAGCAACTGCCCTCATGAATCAAACGGCCATTGGCGAAACGGACACAGCATCAATGTTGATGCACTTGACCAGCGCGATTGGGCGAATTTTCTCTCAAAAGGAATTGCCGGGAAGATCGTTCAGGGTGCTGACACATTTCAACGAAAAGAGATCGATGATAGTGTCATTCGTCTGTATGCCCCGTTGATCAAACACGCCCGCGCCGTCATCATCAACGATCTTCGGCAACGAAATCGCGCCACTACAACGCTGCTGTCGCAATTCGCTGAACTCTACGAACGACTTAAGAACCGTCATCGCTTGCTGACGTTCAGCGATCTCGCGCCATTGCTGCAGGCCGCCATCACCGAGAACAACTCCGCTGAGCTGTATTTTCGGTTCGATGCAACCATTGACCACCTGTTGTTCGATGAATTCCAGGACACCAGCATCGCACAGTGGAACGCGCTACATCCACTTGTTGCGGAAGTAGTCGCAGATGAATCGCGCGGCAGAACATTCTTCTGTGTCGGTGATGTCAAACAATCCATCTACGGCTGGCGCGATGCAGCGCCGGAAATCCTCGAACAACTGCCGAATTTGATCGTCGAGTCCGGCGACGCGCTGCCGATGGATGGCGAACCGCTGTTTCGAAGCAGACGTTCCGCGCCGCCGATTGTTGAAACTGTCAACAACGTCTTCCAGGCGCTGCTGGACAACGTAGCCCTGCGTGAATATCACCCCGTTGCAACCCGCTGGACGGAACTCTTCACCGAACACGAGACAGTGCTCGAAGATCTTGCGGGGTATGCGCAGCTGCGCACATTACCACGACCTGAAGAAGGACAAAAAGCAGATGGGTTGCGCTTGACATGCGCTGCACAGCTCGCTGCGCAGCTCGCTGCGCAGCTGCATCGTGATGCGCCCCAGCTCAACATCGGCATCCTCACCCGCCAGAACAAAGCTGTCGGCAGATTGTTGTACGAACTCGGTCCGGATCAACTCAATGTTCCCGCAGGCGGACGGGGGACTGGTTCGCTCACTGATGCGCCTGTTGTTGAAGCTCTGCTCGATCTTCTCACACTTGCGGATCATCCCGGCGACACGATCGCAGCGTATCACGTCGCGAATTCACCTGTCGCAGAACTTTATGACGTGCCGCAGCATCTTGCGGATCGTTCCGGGCAGCAACTCCGCACGACACTATCGCAACGCATTCGCCGTGAACTTGCTGAGGATGGATACGCAGCTACGCTCGCGCGCTGGGCGGCACAGCTTGTCAGCATGTGTTCGCGCAGAGAAGGCGATCGAGTGCTGCAGCTCATCGAGCTGGCTGACACGTTTGATGCCGGCCCAGCAGCGCGGCCTGATGATTTCATTCGGCTGGTGGAAACACAGCAAGTCCCCGATGTCCGCCCCGCGCCGATTCAGGTGATGACCATTCACAAAGCCAAGGGCCTTGAATTTGATGCGGTGATCCTGCCTGATCTCGGCGCAAAGGTGCGCGGCAATCACAATCCGACGATCGCATACGAACGCGCCGGCCTCACCGGCCCGATCACGCGCATTACTCGCTTTCCGAACAAGGACATGCTGCATCTGCTGCCTGAACTGCAGGACATGTGCGATGCCACCATCAACAACATCGTGCACGAAAGCCTGTCGCTGCTGTACGTCGCGCTGACTCGGGCCAGGCAGGGCTTGTACATGCTCGTCGATCCGCCCGGCGAGAAAGCGCGATCGCTGCCGCAATCGCTGGCAGGCGTGCTGCTCGGTTCGCTTGTGTCCAACGATGTCGCGGACATCGAACCCGATCGGGTGTTGTATCAACATGGCAGCGCCAACTGGCTTGACAGCTTTACAGCAGAGCCGGCGGAAACTGAAGAAGCGCAGCCGATTCGCATTCCAATCGAGATACCGCGTGCAAAATCGCGCGTGAGTTCCAGCAGCGCGCCATCAGCGCACGCAGTAGCGCCACTACAACACGATCGTCGGGACAAGGATGCCGATGATCGCGGCACTGCAATTCATGCAATGTTTGAACAGATCGAATGGTTTGATGAAGATGCTGCGCAGCTCGATCAACAACGGTTGGTGCAAGCAGTTCGCCGTGCACTACCCCGCAGGTCAGCGCAGTGGGCCCGAGACATCGCTGGCGATTTCAAGGCGATCCTCGCGCAACCAAACGTTCTGCACTGGCTTGACCGCACTGCACACGGCAAGCCCAATGAAACGCTGACTGTGCATCGCGAACTGCCGTTCGCGCGTCTGGTGGATGGCGGCCCGCAGACCGGCATCATCGATCGCATCGTCATCACCAGCCGTGACGAGCAGAACACCAGCGCTGCGATCATCGATTACAAAACCGACCGCATCACAGCAGAAGATGCTGTTGATCGCGCAGACCATTACCGGGGGCAGCTCGAAACCTACCGCGATGCTGTCGCAGACATGTACTGCATCCCCCCCGCAGACATCCGCATGGTTGTGCTGTTCGTGACTGCCAATGTAGCGGTGGAGCTGTAAACCGCACATCAAACCCGGCGATGGTGCATTCGCGACTTCCGAAATGTTCGTAGAGCAATCGAGAATGTTCGTAGAGCGATCGAACGTGTTCGTAGAGTGATCGACAATGTTCGTAGCGCGATAGCAAGCGATCATAGCGCGATTAGAAATGTCCGTAGAGCGATGCAGAATGTTCGTAGAACAAGAGGGATTGTTCGTAGTGCAGTCGCACATTTCCCGATTGCTCTACGAACATTCTCGCAAGCACGATGAACATTGGCGCAAGCACTACGTACATCTCGGGGCGTTCAATGAACACATCAGCTCGCCCTACGAGTATTTCCGTATGTTCAACGACAATCCGCGCGTGCGAGATGATGCACTACGAATGCGAGACGAAGCGCCGCTCAGGCTCTTCAACCAGGCGCAGGGTATAGACATCAGCAATGGAGGCTAAGACGTGCGCGCCCGCACTCGGCCTTGAGGCGCTGAAACCTCGGTTTCAGACGAGCAACCCATGGTTCTGCGCGAGTTGTCCATGGAAAGCCGTACGTTTTGCATGGAGACAAACGGAGCTTCCGAGGAAAGGGGTGAGGATTCCTGGGAAGGATACAAAGACTCCACGGATCATTCGCGATTTACCCTTTTTCCGCCCCAGATTCCAGCGAGAAAGTCCCGTTCACATGCGCAGCGGCCTACATCTATTTACAACTGTTAAGGTCTCCCATCGTTCGGACAGAACTAGGGACAGGATGACCGATGCTGCATACCCTAGCGGTATGAAGCTATCAGCTCGGACCATTTCGGCATTTGGCAAAGTTGTGACCGGCGATGAACCGGTCACACAGTACCGGTCCGGGCCT
Organism: Phycisphaerales bacterium; assembly: GCA_029260575.1. GTDB lineage: Bacteria > Planctomycetota > Phycisphaerae > Phycisphaerales > SM1A02 > JAJDDB01. The sequence goes on along the minus strand of JAJDDB010000016.1, from coordinate 72,156 downwards.
AAGCTTGTCAGTCTGTTCAATGACTTTGGTGGCGATGATGTTTACGGGAAAGGGTTTCCATCACGGTGGCAATTTGCCGAGGATCATATTCGGAGACTAAACGGCGCACCTGCGCTGGCGGCACTGATCTGTCACGTACTCGATCCTCGCGAGTTTATGGACACTGAGTTTGAAGTTGAGAACGCATTGGAGTTCATTAATCCACGCCTGTTCTACGATGGTTATGAAGTGATCATCGAGAATGGACTGGCGAAGGTTCGCGATCTACAGGGCGCAGCTGTTGAATGTCGCCATCCTTTCGGAGGATCCGAAAACGACGGTCACGCGTTCATAGATGAACAGATTCGCAAGGCTGAACACAAGATTCGTGATAGTGATTATGACGGGGCAATTACAAACGCACGATCACTTGTTGAGGCTGTCCTGAAATCCATCGAAGACGAGTTGGATGATGATCCACCCAAGTATGATGGTGATCTGACGAAGCTCTTCCGCCGAGTGCAGAAGCTCCTCAATCTCGAACCCGGAAAGCCAAATCTGGATGCGTCGTTGCGACAGACATTGTCAGGCCTAACCTCAATTATCAACGGACTCTCCGCGTTGAGTAATCAACTCGGCGACAGACACGTCCGAAGGTACAAGCCTGATAAGCGCCACGCCTTGCTAGTGGTGAATTCGGCCAAGTCGATTGTCTCTTTCCTGTTTGACACCAAGCAGTTTCAAGCGAGTTGATCGTTGTCGCCTTCGGTTGGCGATGAGTAGCGAGTCATGGCCTTCTCTCAAATGGCATCAGCGTGGATCACGGGCTTGAGTTTTGGCCGGTTGGACTCCCCCTGCTACCATCTGCAGCATGCCTCAGATCACTATCAACGGCCGGCCGCTGGAGTTCGAGCAGGGCCAGAACATTCTGGAAGTCGCGCTCAACCACGAGATTGAGATTCCGCATTACTGCTGGCATCCGTCGCTGAGCGTTGTCGCCAACTGCCGCATCTGTCTGGCGGAAGTCTGGGCACCCAACCCCCGCAATGACAACAAGCTGGAGCCAATCCCCAAGCTGCTGCCGACGTGTCAGACGCCGGCGGGCGATGGGCAGGTTGTCTTCACCGACAGCCCCAAAGCCATTGCCAATCAGAAGTCGGTGATGGAATACCTGCTGATCAACCATCCGGTGGATTGTGCGGTCTGCGATCAGGCGGGCGAATGCCTGCTGCAGGATTATTCCTATCAGTACGGCCGCAGCCAGGCACGCTTTGCTGAGCAGAAGATCAAGCAACCAAAGAAGGACCTCGGCCCGCACGTGCTGCTGTATGCCGACCGCTGCATCATGTGTACCCGCTGCGTGCGCTTTGCCCGTGAAATCACCGGCACAGGCGAGATCACCATCGAAGGCCGCGGCGCGCACGAGCAGATCGACATCTTCCCCGGCATACCGCTGGATAACGAACTGTCGGCGAACGTGATCGATCTGTGTCCCGTCGGCGCGCTGCTTGATAAGGATTTTCTCTTTCAGCAGCGTGTGTGGTTCCTGAAGAAGACGCCATCGATTGATGGCATAACGTGTTCCGGTGACAACATCTTCCTCGAACACAACAAGGGCGTTGTGTATCGCATGAAGCCGCGCACGAATCTGGAGGTGAATCGATACTGGATCACCGATGAGCAGCGCTACGGATGGCATTTCATTCACGATGAAAATCGTTTGCGCCTGCCGATGATTCGCGGCGAGCAGCCGTATGAAGATGTCGAAGCGCCGCTTGCGTATGAAGCTGCGTACGCCAAGGTAAACGACAAACTCGACGCTGCAGCAGGTGTTCTTGCATTGATCAGCCCGATGCTGGCGTGCGAAGATGCATATTCGCTCGGTACTTTCATCACCAGTCACGATGCCAAGGCAACGTTCGGCGTTGGTCCCGTGCCGATGGAGGGCGAGGATAAGACCTTCAAGGACGGGTACACGATGTACGCGGAGAAAGCGCCCAACGCGCGCGGTGTGCGGCGTGTGCTGACGAAGATTGCGGGTACGGTCCATGAATATGATGCGTTCCTCAGCGCGCTGCGCAGCACGAGTGCGGATCACGCTGTCATCATCACGGGTAACTATCCCAGTGAATGGGTCACGCAGGAACTGCTTGATGCGCTTGGCGATCGATTTGTGGTGTTGATTGACACGTTGCCGAACAAGCTGGTGGAGCGGGCTGATGTTGTGGTGCCCGGCGCGACGTGGGCAGAGAAGGCGGGCACGTTCGAGAACGTCAACAATCGTCTGCAGGCATTTGAACGCGCGATCGACCCCGCGGATTACAGCAAGAGCGAATCACAGATCGCACTTGACTTGCTGGCAGCGCGGCTCGGCGAACGGCCGCAGCGCTACAACGCAGCGAACATGCGCCAGCAAATGGCACGCCAGCACGGTTTGACCGAATTCATGACGGAAGTTCACGTGCCCGCCGGCGAAGATGAAGTCGAAAGCGACATGCAGCTTGTGGAGCTGTGAACAGAATTCTGATCGTCTGCTTGTCAACGAAAAAACAACCCCGCGTGTGCGGGGTTGTGTCGTTTCTCAAGCAGAAGCGTTGTAACGTTCGGCTACGGGCACGGGCCCCAGTTGGCGAGCAACTCGAGCAGGTCAAAGACGTTGACGATGTTGACATCAGGTGCGATCGCAGCGCCCGGGCCGTTCGTGTTCCAGTTGGCCAGCAGCAGAAGAAGATCGAACACGTTGACTTGTCCATCCATTCCCGGGCCGATGGAGTCAGCGATATCCCATGGACATGGTGCGCACGCTTCGCCATCGATCTGTGCATCTTCAAGACCCTGGCCGAACATGTTGTGACCAAACCAGCCAAATCCAGTGTCGTTGAATGCATCAATGGTGATCAAGTTCGCCAACACGCCAAGCATTGCTGCATTGGTGCTTGACGGATTGTTACAGACAATGCTCGCAATCCCATCAATTCGTGCTGCACCAACATCTGTCCCGAGGAAGAGGACATCAAAGTGTTGCGGAGCTGGATATTGAATCAAGAATCCCTGATCCCAACAGGTAATACACTTTTCCATGCCGGTGAGCTTGAATTCATTCTGATTCCACACCTCGTAACTCGCCTTTGATGTCACAGGCCCCGGCGAATTCGGCGTGAAGTCCGCAGTCACCTGGTGCAGCGTGACATCCGGCGTGTTGAATGCAACATGTTGACCGACGTCATACGCAGATGAATTCGCAGCAGGTGATATAAACGTGAGTCGGTCAAACGCTCCGGGGAATTCACCTGTGCCACCAAGCTCCAATGTCCCGGGGTTTGATGATGGTTCACCGAACGGTACGTTCGCAATATTCGGCAGGTGGTAGCCGGTGTATCCCCAGGAACCAGTGAACAGATAGCTGACGACGTTAGCATCGGCCATCAACACATTGCCGGCGATTTCACGGCACTCCTCATCTACTGCCCACGCCACTATGAAGCCGCGCAACATGCGCTGCCCACCGAAGTCGGTGCTTGGCCTGCCGGGTGGCGGGCCGGGATCGAGATCAGCCCACGACGGGATGCCAAGCGCAGCATCACCGCGCAATGCAGACCAATACACCGGTTGATTCGGCGTGAGATCGAGTAGGATATTTAAGTGGTTCCACCCGGGATGATCACGTTCACCACCCGGGTCATTGACAATTGGATCATCACCGTTGACAAAGTACATCTGAACCTTGACAGCATCACTGAACCAGTTTGTCAGATGTATGAATGTGTCCTGCAGGACATTGCCCTGCAGATCCCAGCGGACATCGACTTTCGAAATGAATACAAGATTGCCCGGACGACTGGAACTGAATCGTGAAAATGAATCAAACCCGCGGCTTGATTGCGCGCTGCGCTGATCGCCGGGCATGTTATTTGTCAGTGCTGCCAGCTTCGCATGGCGATATGCCTCTGCTTTTTCCGGATCAACAGGTTGCTTGGAATCATCGATGGAACGTTCTGGGGGCCCATCGGGAACATCGTAGAAAATGCGTGCAGTTTCTCCGCCACGGCCGAGCATGTTGTAGCCGGAATAGTCAATGTCACTACCTGCTGTGAATTTAATCTCACGAGAGACCACGCCGATGAGCGATGCATCGGTCAACACGCCCGGCAAACCCTGGCACAGAAGACTTGATTTGCCATCAACTTCCGCCCAGCCGGCATCTGTCTGAAGATTTACAAGGAGAAAGTGATTCGGTCCGCCGTAGAGCTGCATGAGCGTTTGATCCCAGCAACTCACGCAGCGGTGCATTCCTGTGAGTTGGACCTCATTCTCGTTGTAGACGATGTATTGTGCGTCCGTCAGGATCGGACCAACAGTCTCCTGCTGTAAGTCATTGGATACAGGCATGAGCGTGACATCACTATTGGCCACGACGTTCGTTGCCGCTTCTGAATACAGACTTGAACCCACAGCTGGGAAGTTGAACAGCAACCGATCATACGGCTGCGAGAATTCAACGCCGTCCAGATTCAACACGCCCGGAGTGCCGGTTTGGTCGCCTTGCAAGACGTTCGGATCCACCGACTGTGCGTGATAGCCGTTGTACCCCCATGCGCCGCCGACTCGATAATCAACGACTGTTGCGGTTGCAGCTAGATGATTCCATCTGATTTCCTCACTATCGACATTCACTGCCCAGCCGACGAGAAACCCGCGCATCACGCGGTCGGTTGTGCCCTCGGGATCAGGCCGGCCGGGTGGATTGCCGGGATCAAGAATGAAAAATGGTGGAATCGCAGGACTCGGCGCGCCCATGCCTGTCGACATGGACCAGTACAGAGGTTGATTGGCCGTCATCTCTATTTCGAAATCAACACGATTCCAGCCCGGGTGAGCGCGCTCGTTGCCATTTGCCGGCAAAGCGGGATCGCCATTGACAAAGAAGCAATACACGCGCGTCGTTCCCGGATAGTCGTTGTGCAGATGCACAAACGTGTCCTGCACAAGATTGTCCTGATCATCCCATCGAAGTTCGATGTTCGGGATCAAGAACACACTGCCCTTGGAACTCGCAGTAAATTCACGGCCATCTGATTGTGTCGCGAGCATGAGCACGCTCAAAAGCGCGACGATTGAGCAACACAATATTCGTGAGTGCCGGGATGTCATGACGAATCCTCTTTCCTGGTAGTAAAGCGTGGTGATGATCTACCCTCGTACGAGTCAAATCATTCGTTACGGGCACGGGCCCCAGTTGGCGAGCAGCTCGAGCAGGTCAAAGACATTGACGATGTTGACATCAGGTGCGATCGCTGCGCCCGGGCCGTTCGTGTTCCAGTTGGCCAGCAGCAGCAGAAGATCGAACACGTTGACTTGTCCATCCATTCCCGGGCCGATGGGGTCAGCAATGTCCCACGGGCACGGCGGGCAGAGGTTGCCTTTGACTTCTGCATCTTCCATGCCGGCACCAAACATCTGGTGACCAGCCCAGGCGAACGTCGTGTTGCCGGCATCAATGGCAATGAAATTGGCCAGCAGTCCCTGCATCGCTGCAGCAACGCTGAGCGGTGCAGGATTGTCACACAGAATGCTGGCTAACCCGTCAATACGAGCGGCGCCGACGGGAGTCTGCAGCGTAGCGATCTCGAAGTGTTGTGGAATGTCATAATTTGTCAGGAATGTCTGATCCCAGCACGTGACGCATCGGAACATCCCCGCAAACTTGGTTTCGTTCTGATTCCAGACGTGGTAATTCGCTTTGCTTTTCAACGGCCCGGGCGAGTTTGGTGTGAAATCACCCGAGAGTTGATGCAGCGTGACATCGGGAAGCGTGTCCACGACGACCTGTCCGACGTTGTACGCCTGCGAGAAGCTCGCGGGGCCCACGAATGTGAGCTGGCTGAACGCCAGTGGATACTCAAGCCTGTTCATTTCCAGTACACCCGGCGTGCCTGACGGCTCGCCGAACGGTACGGCAGCGATATTCGGCAGGTGGTAGCCGTTGTATCCCCATGCTGTGTTGTACGTGCTGTGATCGACGATGATCGCGTCGCCCATCAGCACATTGCCCGCAATCTCTTCACAGGATTCGTCGACCGCCCACGCCACGATGAAGCCACGCAACATGCGGTCGTACAGATCAATATCCGGCCGACCGGGCGGCGGGCCGGGATCAAGATCAATGAACGATGGAATGCCAAGGGAAGCATCGCCGCGCGAAGCGGACCAGTAAACCGGTTGCCTGGGCGTCAGATCAAGCTCAACTTCCAGGTTGTTCCAGCCCGGCTCGCCTTGAATCGCATCGTCGCCGTTGACGAAGTACATGCGCACCTTGACCGGATCGCTGAACCAGTTCGTCAGGTGAACAAACGTGTCGCGACGCAACACGCCCTGCGAATCCCAACGCAGGTCAATCTTAGAGATATACACGAGATTGCCGGGCTTGCTCGCGCTCATGCGCGAACCCGGATCGAGATCAATGGCGTTAACACCACGGCTCTGCATCGAATTATCAGCGGGCCTGGGCTTTGGGCCTTGCGCATCAACGGTGTGTGCTGCAAGGTTAATGCTCACTTCAGTTGTCGAAGTCTCAGCAGCATCGTCTGATGATGTGCTGCGCGTCGGCGGGCCGCCTATGACATCCCAACGAATGACAGCCGGCTCCGAGCCGCGCCCGAACAGGTTGTACCCCGCGTATTCGGTGATGAAATCGATATCAAGCTGCTTTGCCAGCACGCCGACAAGCGCTGCGTCCTGACTTTCGCCTGGCGTTTGTTCGCAGAGCTGCGATGCAATGCCATCGACTTCCGCCCAACCCACAGGTGTCTGCAGCACAGCCTGCGGGAAGTGATTCGGAACCCCATACTGCGCAAACGTGGTCTGGTCCCAGCAGTTCACGCACTTGAACATGCCGGTGAATGCAACTTCATTCATGTTCCAGACACGGAAGTCCGCTTTGGTAATCACCGGTCCGGAATTATCCTGACGCAGATCAACGCCGACCGGCATCAGCGTCAGATCGCTGCGCACGGTGATCGGCGCTGTCGTTGCGGAATACAGACTGGAATTGTCCGCAGCAAAGTTGAACATCAACTTGTCATACGGCGCAGCAAACTCGACGTTGTCCATGTTCAGCACGCCTGGCGTACCGGTCTCCTGACCCTGCAAAACGTTCGGATCAACCGATTGTGAGTGATATCCGTTGTACCCCCATGCGCCGCCATCACTGAAGTTCACAACCGTTGCGGTCGCTTCGAGATGATTCCAGCGGATCTCCTTGCCGTCGTTGTTGACCGCCCAGCCGACGACATAGCCACGCAACACTCGATCCGAAGACCCTTCAGGATCAGGCCGGCCGGGTGGAAAACCCGGATCGAGAATCGTAAACGGGAAGATGATCGGGCTCGGTGCACCGGTTCCAGTTGATAATGACCAGTACATCGGCTGGTTGGATGTCAATTCCAGTTCGAGGTCTGCCCGGTTCCAACCCGGATGAGCGCGCTCATTGCCGTTGGCCGGCAGCGGCGGATCACCGTTGACAAAATACATCTGTACATTCACCTGGGCAGGGAAGTCGTTATGCAAATGAATGTACGTGTCCTGGATCAGGTTGCTGTTCGAATCCCAGCGCAACTCAAGACTCGGAATGATGAAGATGCTTCCCTTGGTGTTGACGTGAAATTCTTGCGGCTGTGCTGCTAGGGACTGGCAGATGCAAACGAGCGCAGCGATCGCTGTGCATGCCGATGGCAAATTTCGAGTGCGCATCATGATCGGGCCTCCTCCCAGGATTCAATTGTGTCTGGAATCATGCCCCGCCAGGCATTCGTGGGCTGGGAGCGAAATTTACTATACCGCCGCTCCTAACAACCACCAGAGAAAAGCGGTCAAGTGCCTCAACCCAAACGAGTTGTATCAACACCCGACAGTGTCAGATTCGACCCGCGTTGAGTCTGTAACACGCGACGCAACTGTTTGTTTCAGAGTATCTTACGACCATGTCGATCACGCACATCTGCATGCATTGCGGCACCGATCTCGCCCGAAACCGCGCCGATTTCGATCGCGCCTACGACTTCTGGGTCGTGATATGCCCGCAGTGCGCCACTGCTGCCGTTCGTCAGCCGAACGCGCTCAAACGCCTGTGGTTTCGGACGCTTCGCCTCGACATCGCGCTGTCGATCATGGTCGTGCAACTGGCAATAGCGTTTGCGCTGTTGTTGCTGACGCGGAATGTCGTTCTGGAAATCTGGCGGCCGTTGGATAGTGTCGATTACGCAGCAATTGTTTTCGCCTACTTCACTGTAGCCGTAGTTTCCGGCACCTGGCTCACCGCTGGTTTCTCTCACCATAGACGTCTGTACATGTGGCTTGGCTGGTTTGGATTTGTACTGGTAACTTTCCTCGTGTATCCACCAAATGTCTCGCAATACGGTGATCCTGTCATGTACATCATCGCGGCTCCCTTTCTCGCAGCGACGATGCTTCCATTCATGATTGTGGCAATACTTGGCATCCCATTGGGGCATGGACTGCTCTGGCTGCACGGCCGGTTCCGAAGCGCCCGTTGGCGCTACCGCCGACGCCGGGAACGACGAATGCGAGGCGCGATTTGACCAACAAAACACCTCACAATCCCGCCGACGAATCTCAAAACGTTGAACAGCGGCTTGGCCAGGTCACCGGCGAGCGCATCTGCCACAAATGCACGTTCATCCTCACCGGTCAGACAATCATCCGTGAACCGAAGTACGACTTGTTGATCGTGCGCTGTCCGGAATGCGGCGCGGTCACGCCCATGCACGAATACCCGGCGCTCAGCCGATGGTCGCGCCGCCTTACCGCCGCTGCTGCGGGCGCACTGCTGCTGTTTGTGTTTGCCCTGTGGATGGGCAATGCCGGGTTGTTTTGCGGAATGGGTATCGCCGCCGCTGAGGGAAACTCCGCTCGGCTGGCAGACATGCTGAACGACATGCATATGGATGAAATCAACTCCGGCCTGTATCCCACATCAAGCGATGCAGTTGTACCGCCGGCCGGGATCCCGAATCCGGACTTTGCAAACTGGCTTGATGAGCAATCGGCTCCTGCAATCCTCGGGCGCGCAGGATTCAGCGGGCTCGTTGACTACGCACCGGAACTGATTGCGTTCCTTGGGCTCAGCATTGTGCTCGCATTTCCCTGGGGATTGGTCTGGTCGATCGTACTGATTCGTCGCGGCTGGTTTGCGATCGGCATCTGGACCCTGGTCATACTCGGCACCGCGACGTTCTTCTCCTCATTCGCATTGCTTGATTGGATCGATCGTATGCAGAGCGGTGCGCCACAGCGATATTTCTTTCGACCGACACTGCTCGTGTTAACGCTCATGCTGCAGGCAGGGTCACTGTATGTCACGGTATTCCTCGGCAGACCACTTGTGCGCGGGCTGGTGCGCCTGCTCGTTCCGCCGAAACTCTGGCCGAGCCTGCACTGGCTGTGGACCGTCCGCGGTCTCGAACCGCCGAAGTATCGGCCGTAGCCCTTGCAACCGTTTGCAGACACATCAAATCGCAGGATCGTTCTTCGACATGATCAGCTCAGCGACCGAACCCGATCGCGTACCGGTCAATTCCGCATACCGCAGCAGGTAGCGCAGCACCACAGTCATCACTGTGGCATGCGACCACGTCAACGGCGACACCGACACCGGTTCACCCGTATGCGGATGGAACTGCTCTGCAAGCACGCCTGACTCCAGTGATCTTTCGTGTACCCACTCGAGGTACCGCGGCGCCTGCTGCAACTCTTCGAGCGTTTGCGCCGCTTCAATCTCATGCAGCGCAAGCCACAACGTGCAGATTACCCACGGATTGCCTGGCACGTTCTCAATATCTTCATGCTCGATGCGGTGGTAGTAGTCGTTTTCATATCGCGCCACGCCACCGATCGGCGTCTTGATCCATAGTGTGTCCGCAATCGCTTTCATTTCCGCCATCACAGCCGGATGCCTCGGCGGCAGCGCCCCAAACGCAAACAGCCCGAAGTTTGCTGAGTCAACTGTCATATCCAGTCGATACGTGCCGTCGTCCATCGGCGTGGCCATGCGCGCAAAGCGCTTGCGCTCCTCCACCCACAAATGCCGCATCATCGCGCCGCGCATGCGCTCTGCGCCTTCACTGAATTGCCCTGCGTGATCCAGCGCTCCCATGTCGCGCGCGAATTCCGCTGCAGCATCCAGCGCGCCGATTGTCGCTGCAACGGTGAATGTATGAATACCGCGGCGCTCTTCCCACAAATCCCAACTCGGCAGCGGCAGGCCGTTGTGATCCATATGTTCCAGCATCCACCGCGCCGGATTGATCACCAATGGCGTATACAACTGCTTAATAAACTCCACATCACGGAACACGCGGAAGTGCTGCCGCAGCGCCCACAGCACAAGAGCTGTTTCATCCTGCTGAATCGGCAGAACACGACGTGAATCCAGCATCCACGGATGCCAACTCGACGCCAGCGTGCCTGACGGGTTGTATTTGTGCAGGAAATACCCCTTCTTCTCGATCACTTCCGCGCAGAATCGAAAGAACGATCGGCTCAGTTCGCCGTGCCCGGCCAGCGTCAGCGCATATGTACACAGCGCGCCGTCGCGCGGCCACATGTAGTTGTAGGTGTCGCCCGCAAAATGCACGATGTCCGAGTCCGTCGCTGCGAGAATCGCGCCGCCGCTGTCAATCTGCGTTCTCAGAATCAACTGGCTGCGCATGAACATATCGCGCAGCGGTTCGGGAAGTGGTGAAAAATCAACCGGCTCTTTGCATGCCCACAGCCGCCAATACGCTTCAGTGCGATCCATCATCCGCTGGGCGGTCTTGGACAGAATTTTCTTATTCAGCGCGCGAATTTCATCGTACGACTTCCCCGCTGCAAGCCAGTACACCACGTAGCTTGTACCGCCAGCTGTCAGGTGCAGGTTGAATCCAACTGTCGAGTCAACCGAACCTTGCGCGATCGGCCCCATACTCAGATGTCCGTCTTCTGCATCGCGCCACGTTCCTTCTGCAGAGTTCAGTCGCTTGGTGCCGGTCGCCCAATGGTCGATGCCGCACTTGCGGTCGTCGCAACCGTTGATCAAGAAATACGTGTCGTCCTTGTAATGTACAAGTCCCGCAAGCGCCGGGTCGTAGTTCACCGTGTCCCCGACGGGTGAGCCGTTCACAGAAAGGTCATGATGAAAGAAGATGCGCACATCACGCGGTTCGCCTTTCAGATCGCGCACGATGATCTTGCGGAAATAGACTGAGCTTGCGTAGTCCACTGCGTCCTGACACTGCAGTTCGATGCCGAACTTCTCGTGTACCAGTGTGACGTCGGTCACCATCGTGTCGGGTTTGTAGCGCAGCGAGCGTTTCCACCCGGCGTCTTCGATCCATGCAAACGAACCGTCCACCCACACACCGAAGCGCTGCACGTAGCCGGACGTGTGGTTCGGCATGCCGACGCGCGGATAGTAGATGTCCCGCACGCGGTAGAGATCGTCAAACGTGACCAGCATTTCACCGTTGGCAACAGGTATATCGCGGGGCATGTATGGGTCCTGCGGTTCGAGTCGTTTCGTCTTGCCGAGCCGTCTGCGATTCAGACAGCCGGTTGTTGCATCATGCTATCGGCTGCGATCAAGCTGCGGCGAATCAGGTTTCGCCACCGACAGCTGCGCCCGCCGACGTCAATTCAGGATTGTCGTCGCTTGCATCGACATCTGGCCCAAGAGCTGCAATACGCTGCTCGACACCACCGATGGACGTGATGCGCACGCCGAAATTCTCACCCACCTTGACTGCCTGGCCAAGGCCGATCGGCCGGTTCTTGACAAGCACGTCCAGTTCATCATCCGCGTTCTTGGGCAGCTCGATGATTGCTCCCGGCGCCAGGTTCATAACCTCGCGCACGGTCATCCGCTGCCCGCCGACCTGGACGATCAGCGGAACCTCGATCTTGAGAATGGCATCAATGTCTGCTGGCATACAACGGTTATCGGCAAGAAACACCCGGCGATTGAAGTCCGTTTGGCGACCGCGAGTCCAATTCTGCTTCGCTGGCGACAGCATTATGCTGTTTCATTCACCAAGAGCCCAAGCCAACACCGCCATGCGCACGGCCACGCCGTTGGCGACCTGTTGACGGATCGCGCTGCGCTGCGGATCGTCCGCCACTGCTGCGTCAATTTCCAGCCCGCGGTTCATCGGCCCCGGGTGCATCACAATGGCGTGTTCGGGCAAGCGTTGTGTACGGGTTGCTGTCAGACCGTATAGCTCGTGATAGTCGCTGGAGATTCCCGCGCCACGTTCAAACTGCACCCGCAGCATCATGATCACATCCAGCGCTGCGAGTTGTTCATCAAGATCGTGACTGACGGTGATGTTGTCGGCCGGCGACAGTCCTGCAAGTGACTGCGGCGCAAGAGTCGGCGGGCCGATCAATACAACCTCAGCGCCCAGCGCAGTCAACCCATGCACGTTCGAACGCGCCACCCGGCTGTTGGCGATGTCGCCGACAATTGCGACGCGTCTGCCTCGCAGATCGCCAAGCCGCTGCCGCATTGTCAGCAGATCAAGCAAACCCTGCGTTGGGTGTTCGTGCCTGCCATCGCCCGCATTGATAACCGGCACGTTGACATTCGCAGCGACGAGTGCGGCGCCGCCGGCCGCGCTGGTGCGCATCACGATTGCATCGACGCCGAAGGATTCGATCGTCCACGCAGTGTCCAGCAGCGACTCGCCTTTGCTGATGCTGGAACCTTTGCCGGTCAGTTCAACTGTTTGCGCGCCCAGGCGCTGCGCCGCGACGGTGAAACTGCCGCGCGTCCGCGTGGAATCTTCAAGAAACATGTTGGCAATGATTCGCCGGCCAAGTACATCAATCGGCGGTTGTTCGCGGCCAACGATCGGCAGGTAGCGCTCAGCACGATCGAGCAGCGACGTAATCTGACCGCCTGACATGCCATCCAGAGCAAGGAGATGTCGCAGATTCGATTCCACTACAGCCATTGCCGATCATGGTATCCAAACGCTGCCGCTCGGACGATTCGAAGATCGGCTCTGACATTCAGATCGACCAGCTCATCAACACCGCAAGCAGATCGAACGCGTTCACCTCGCCGTCAAGCGTCACATCTTCGCGGCAGATGCTCGGTCCGCTACACGGACCCCACGCGCGCAAGACATCGAGAAGATCAAAGATGTTAACCCGGCCGTCGTCATCCGTATCAGCAAGCAGATCGCCAGCAAGGTCATGCTGGACCATGTCCATATCAACCGGAGCGCTCTTGCCCTGACTGACCCACAGGTCATATGCGATCTGGCCGCGCGAATCGGTCACGTTGGTATCGCGCAGAAATTCGATGTACTGCCTGCTCGTGGTCTGGTGATACAGCGTCACCACAGTGCGGGCCGCACCCTCTGGAATCGCAAACAGCGTGTCGTCCCAGTGCTGCCCGTCGTCGTACGCATACGCAACAGGTTCAGCCTGCACAGCCTCGAACGCAGTATTGGTGAATCCGAGAGGTGGTATGCGATTGTCCATTGCGATGTAGTTGTTCAGCACAAGGTGGAAACTCTCGCCCGACGGTAGACCGACCGACTTGGCGATGTTCTTGTCCATACCGAACTTCACCTGATACACCTTGGTGTCATTTTCCGTGAGCTGCGCCGCTGCGAAGTCATACAGCCCGCGTTCGTCAATCAGATTCTCATCTGCGTCATAGAACTTGACATTGACCCACAGTCGCCTGCCTTCGGGATAACCGGTGGGCAGCTTATGGCCGGACCAGTTGATCACGCGCACCTGCAGTTGATTTGCAAGTTGCGCAATCTCGACGTCCGACGCGGCCCGCAACATGTCAACGTTGCGCGCTCGCGCTGCATCCACAGAGTCCTGCGACATGCCCGTGTTCGGGCCATACTGTTCAAGCACCGCCCCGAGCACCCACGTGTTGGCGCCGTTGAAACCGTGGAACGGCATGTCCTCACGCGGGAAAAACGGTGGAAATTCAAACGCAAAACACCCGCCCGTGAAACGATCAGGCATGTGGCAATCCTGGCATGACTGCATCAGCCCCGTCGGGTGGTTGCCGCCGAAACGACCGTCGTTGAACTGCACACCGCCCGCTGCAAACAGACTGTTGGCCCATTCGCTGTAAGTGCGCTGCTCAGGCATCATGTCCTGCGGGTCGTGCGTCGGATGCCCTGCGTTGAGCGCATTGAGGACATATTTGTTGTTCGGCTCGTCATAGGTATATGCAGGATTGGATACATCATGACACGTCGCGCAGATTGCGCTCTCGCGGTGAAACGCCGAAACGATGATCGGCACGCCGTGCATGTTCATGTCTTCGGTGATGTCATCAAACGGCCCGCGGCGCACATCATCAGGATCGACAACATACTTTGCGTTTCCCAGATACTGCGGTGGGTACAACAGGTCTGCAAGTATCTGCGTGTCTTCAGCCGGGTTCTCCGGACTGGCTATCGGATCGACTCCGCGATGGCAGAAGTGACACGTCACGCCATCAAAATCTGTGCCTTCCTGAAGGTCATCGAGCGAGCCGCTTGCGGATCGGCCGGCCAACCATGCGCCAGGCGCGTGGCAACGAATGCAGAGCTCACCGGAGAATCGTGCATCCTGATTCGCAATCGTCACGGCAGCCTGCCATACCGGGTCGCGCGTCGCTTGGCCCATCATGCTGTTGACCCACGCATCCCACGGTTCACTGTGATCCTGCGGGCCGAGATACGTGCCGTGACACAACCGGCATTCCTGCGAGTCAATGATCGGATGGAATTGCTGCGGGTCCGGTTCCGGCTGGGTGCCCGGTTGAAAGAAGTCTTCAACAGTGGTCGGCAACTGCGTCTGCCCGCCGCGCCTGTTGCCTGACATCGCAACCGCAGGGATAAGCGCAACGCAGGTGATACCGGCTGTGATCCATAGAGCCGATCGGGAGCGGGATTTTGACCGGTCGACAATGTTGCTACGGCGACCGTTCCTGCCGTTAGACATTCCTTTGAGCTCCTCCCTGTCGCTGAGAATCGCCTTGCTGATCCCCACAGCGGCGATTACCCCATCAGCGAACCCTCTGATTCTTCGCACAATGCACAGGTGTGGTTCGATCGAAGATCGAAAACCAACTGCACCGCCACAGCCGGCCCAGCCGTGCTGTACACCTTTTTCTAACTCTAATCTACGTCAGGAGATCGTCCGGTCAACGATGAATATCAGGTCGCTGCGGGTAAATACCAAGCCCGATACGCGGAACAGCAGCGTCTTGCTGTGCAAGATTGCCCAGCTTGAACACCGCAACCAACAACCACAGGTTTTCGGACCAGTCGCCATCCCGGCCGTACCTGCAACGCGCATTACCGCACAGTTGCGATCGGCAGGTACACTGCCGCCCGGAGCGAATTATGACGCAGACATCACAGCATTGCCGAATCGTGATGACACTTCTTGGGGCCGCGCTGCTCTGCTTTGGAGGCGGCTGCGCCAAAGCTGTGACCGGGCCAACAGTCCTGCACATTGCATCCGATCAATACACGTTCGCTTTCGATACAGCCCTCTCAACATCCGACGATCACGGGTTCGAACCCACCCTTCGAGACCGCCGCCAGGGCATCATCGAAACGCAGCCGTTGATATCGCCATCTGCCTTTGAGCCGTGGCGCACCGGGTCCTTTACTTTTGAACAGGTCATGGAAAACACCCATTCCCTGCAGCGTCGTCGAGTTCGCTGGGAGTTCAACAGTCGTCCGCTGCCCACCGAAGCTGGCCAGCACGCCGAAGCAGAAGACCTGCTTGATCTGCAATCGCCGATGATCGATCTGACGGCTACGACCGGCCCGATTGAGTTGCGCGTCACTGTGGTTGTCGAACGTGCGTACAGCCCAGGTACTCGCCCGAGCGTGTGGACCACCAGCGATACCACCCGAGCGATAGTCATTGACCCGCAGACGGGAACTGCGGTCGAATCCAGTTATTGGACGCCTGTCGCCCGGGACCAAAACTACGAAGCGCAACTCCTAGCTGCTGTGCAGGCGGCACTTGCTGAGGAAGTGGAAATAGAGAATTCAGCTACGACGCACCCGGTTGTTGCGCAATCAGACGTCACGGCCGAATAAACAGCAAACAGTTGCTGCATGGCACTATTCGCAGCTTACTCTTTGCCTCTGCACGCTCTCGTGCTAGGCTTTCTGGTGGGCAGGGATTCGGGGGTTCCGGGGGATTCGGCTGCGCGGGCAACTGTTGACCGCCGCTGAGGAGTCAGAACATGATTCGTATGTTTCAGCGAGGAAGCGTTGTCGCAGGGCTATTGTCGTTGCTGACATACAGTGCGAGTGGCGATATTCCCGTCAATCATGGGTATGACGATCTCGAAGCGCGTCTCGGGGTCGGCAACGCGCCTCTCGGCACCGATGTTCTGGTGGGTATGGTTGAAGTGCCTGATGGTGGGGGCGACTACTCTCCGGATAAGAACCACGTTCAGTTCACTACAGTTACGTTTGTGGATGAAAGTGGTCCAACTGGTCCCAACAGCCACGCGACTCAAGTGGGCCGACGTTTCTTTGGAAACAAAGCATTCTCCATCGCGCTCGACCTTGTTCACCTTTACGAAGTGAACAACTGGCTGCTCGCCGGTTTCTTGCGGGCCGGCTTGTCTGGGACACCGCTCGCTCTGCCTGCCGGGCTCAAAGTGTTGAATCACAGTTGGATCGGCAACGCATCGACGAATGAATTGAACAATAATGTACTTCGTCGCGCGGATTTCGTTATGGCTCGCGATGACATTTTGATGGTCGTCGGCGTCGGCAACTTCGACGATCCGAATTCGCCGCTTCTGAGTCATATCTACAACGGCCTGTCAGTCGGGCTCGCGCCGCCGGAGGAACATCAACCCGGCAATACGCTCAGTGGAATGGACGGCCCCGGACGGCTCAAGCCCGAAATTGTGACGATGGAACTCAAAACGAGTTATGCGACGCCATTTGTTTCAGGCGGCGTTGCCATACTGACTGAAACCGCGCGCGACATGGCCGCCCGTGGCGCATCGATCACAGCCGAGCGCGGCGAAGTGCTCAAAGCTGTCCTCATGGCTGGCGCGCAGAAGTTTGCGGGCTGGACCAACAACCCCGTAATCAGCGGTCCCAATCGCGGACAGACTCTTCAGCCCATTGATACCGTCACCGGCGTCGGCACACTTGATGTCAATCGCGCACATCTGATCCTGACTGGTAATGAACAGAACGGCGATTCAGCAGTACCGACGGTTGCGAACATTCAACACGCCGGTTGGGACCTAGCCTCGGTCAGCACAGCAAGCAGCTCGTATTACCGCTTCCGCCTTCGCGACGAAGCAGACAGTGTCGACGTCGTCGCCACCTGGCATCGACGTGTACCGTCCAACTTCAATTCATTCACCGTCGCTGATTTCGACCTGCACCTGTGGCGCGTTGATGATCAGGACCAATTGCTGCCGTTGCTTGGCGATGACGGTCTCGGCGTCTTTGCCTCCGGGAACATCAACAGTGTCAGTACGATCAACAATGTCGAACACCTGCACATCGAAGGTCTCGCTGCCTGTGAATATGTCATTGAAGTGCGCCGCAATGATTCCGTTTCAGCTGACGCATGGGACATTGCTGTTGCCTGGATTATGCCCGAGCCGCTGACCTGCCTCGCTGATGTTGATCGCATGAATAATGCTGTGGACGTGTTCGACTTGCTCGACCTGCTCTCCGCATGGGGATCGTGTCCCGAGCCATGCCCGTCGAGCTGCCCGGCCGACATCACCGGCGACAATGTTGTCAACGTCTTCGACTTGCTCGATCTGCTCGCAGCTTGGGGCGCATGTCCTGCAGGCGGGTAAGAATCCTGTTGCTGACATCGAACTCAAAGCGCGTCATGAGTGCATCACTGTGCATCACTGCGCATCGGACGTGCGTTTTGCTGCGATCAATTGCGACGATTCTGATTCATGCGGCAGCGTTGTGCGCACCTGTCGTGTGTACGGCTGCAGCCTCTGCGCAATGCCATCTCGTCAAACTCTTGCCGCCGGATTTTCCGGCCCGACAGCGGCGTGACCAACCGGCCCGATGGCGCGGTCAGTGTCTTTATTCTGGTGCTTCTCTTGGCAAATTTGGGCACTGCCAACGCGAGAGCAGGCATCGCTGCGCCAACGCACAACGTCGATGTCTTTGACGTGCTTGATCTGCTGAGCCAATGGGGCCCGTGCTGACACACAGTCGCACCGCAGCTGCGTCGTCGGTACAGTGCGCTGCGCTCAAGAGTGAGCGCGAACATGCCCAGCATCTACGATCTCAAACTTCGATTCCAGGCGCTGCTGCGACCGCTGTGCAATTTGCTGGTGCGCGCCGGTCTCACCGCAAATCAGGTTACGATCGCAGCAATTCTGCTGTCGCTTGCGACCGGAGCTCTGATTTGTATCTGGCCCAATGAATACCAACTGCTGCTACTGCTTCCTGCGGTACTGTTCTTGCGTATGGCGCTGAATGCCATCGACGGCATGATCGCTCGTGAACACAATCAGAAAACCGCAATCGGCGCTGTGCTCAACGAACTCGGCGATGTCATCAGCGATACAGCACTGTATCTGCCGTTGGCGATAGTGCCCGGATTTGAACACTGGCTCGTTGTTGCAATTGTCATCGGCGCGATTCTCACGGAGATGACCGGCGTTGTCATGGCGACACTTGGCGCATCACGGAGATACGACGGCCCCATGGGCAAGAGCGATCGCGCGTTTGTCTTCGGCGCAATCGGCATGTTGCTCGGGCTCGGCCTTGCCCCGACGTATTGGCTGACAGTCGTTCTCGCAGTCGTGTGTGTGCTGCTGGTGTTGACGATTGTCAATCGTATTCGCTGCGGCTTGCGTACGGTGAAGAGATCGATTCCCGCACCCCAGGCGGATCAAATCTGATGCAGTGGGAAAGTCTTTCTATCCAAATGCGCTGGGCCATGGCGGGGATCGTCGGGCTACTTGTTCTGTCCACGCTGATCGTTTGGATCATCGGCAAGGCTTTTCCGCAACGCAATTACACTGAACTGCAACAGCGCATGAAGACCTGGTGGACTGTCGCAGCAGTCTTTCTCATTGCGCTTACGCTCAGTCGAACCGTCTCGATCATCTTCCTTGCATTCGTCAGCTTCCTCGCGCTCAAGGAATACTTTTCGCTCATTCCCGCTCGACGCGCAGATCGCCAGGTCATGTTCTGGGCGTACTTGTCTATTCCTGTGCAGTACTTCTGGATCGAGCAGGAATGGTACGGCATGTTCATAGTCTTCATTCCGGTGTACATGTTTCTGCTGCTGCCCCTGCGCATGGTTGTGATCGGCAACACCGATGGCTTCCTGCGCGCGGCGGGCGTAATGCACTGGGGACTGATGGCAACCGTCTACAGCATCAGTCACGCTGCGTTTCTACTTGTGCTGCGGCTGAAGGACGATCCGGAGATATTCGTCGGCCCGGGCCTCATGCTCACACTTGTCTTTCTCACGCAGTTCAACGACATCGCGCAGTATCTCTGGGGGAAAACGCTGGGCAAGCGCCGCATCGTTCCCAAAGTCAGTCCGGGCAAGACCTGGGTCGGGTTCATCGGCGGCGTCGCAACAACAATCGCGCTTGCTGTGGTACTCGCGCCGTGGCTTACACCCATGAATCGAATGCACGCAGTAGGGGCTGGCGTCATCATCGGCCTCGGCGGCTTCATCGGCGATATCACTATCTCCGCAATCAAACGCGATCTACACGTCAAAGACTCCAGCGGCCTTCTGCCGGGCCACGGCGGCATTCTCGATCGCATCGACAGCCTTACCTACACCGCGCCGCTGTACTTTCACTATGTCTATTGGCTGTTCGGCTGGCACACCCACGGAGCATGACCCGCCTATGACGAACGTCAATCGCATCCTGCGGTGGCTCTTCTTCCTGCTGCTCGTGCGGCCGGTGGTGCTTGTTCTTCTCGGCCTGAATATTCGGCATCGGGAACGCTTGCGCATTGACGGAGCAGCAGTCATAGTCGCCAATCACAACAGCCACTTGGATGCGTTTGTGCTGATGTCGCTGTTTCCGATGCGAGTGTTGCCGCGCCTTCGGCCCGTCGGCGCCCGAGACTACTTTTTCCGAAACAGATTCATTGCATGGTTCTCCCAAGCGATCGTCGGCATAATCGCATTTGACCGTGATCTGCGCGGTGTGCGCACCGATCCCCTGGCTGAAATAGATGCAGCGTTACAACGCGAAGAAATTGTGATTCTGTTTCCTGAAGGCACTCGCGGCGAACCCGAGCGGCTGGAAAAACTGCGCACCGGCGTTGCGCACATTGCTGAACGGCACCCCGAAACACCAATCATTACGGTGTATCTGCATGGGCTTGGCAAAGCCTTGCCGCGCGGCGAGGGTTTACTCGTGCCGTTCATTATAGATGTGTTCATCGCAAACGAATTCACGTGGACGGGCGAGCGCGCCAGTTTCATGAAACACCTCGAAGACTCCATGAACGAACTCGTTGCTGAAGGGCGCTTTGATCCATGGCAATGAAGCCGGGCATCATCGAGTGGGGCGCAGCCGGCTGGGGATTCGCTGAGGCGACGCTGTTCTTTCTCGTGCCCGACATCTGGCTTACCACATGGGCAGCGCACGCACCACGCAGGGCGTTCATTGCGTGCGTCTTTGCATTGCTGGGGGCTTTAGTCGGCGGCGCGATCATGTACGGATGGGGCGCAGCCGATCACGACGCAGCCACAGCCACTGTGCAGCGCGTTCCGGCGATCAGTGCGCAGATGGTCGCGGAGACGGATTCGTCGTTGCGCGATGACGGTGCTGTTGCACTCTTCGCTGGGGTCTTTCGCGGCAGGCCATACAAGCTGTTCGCGGTAACCGCCGGGGCACAGCAGTTTGGCCTTCTCGCATACCTGCTTGTCAGCGTTCCCGCCCGGCTGCTGCGATTTGTCATCTTGACCGCAGCGACGATACTCGCAGTACATTATTCACGCCGATGGCTCAGGCCACGGGTTCAGACACTTCTGATTCTTGGTGGGTGGGCCGTGTTCTACTCGTGGTTCTTTGCCACCATGCCCAACTGACCACTCGCCCACTTCCCCGGCCCGCTGCAGGTACACTGCCACGCCCATGCGGATGCGACAGCTCCCACAACTGCTGCTCATGGCGGCGCTGCTCGTCGGCTTTGCGGTTTTTCTGCTCTATCCGATCCTGCTCACACTGGCAGGCGGCTTCCGCACAACCGAAGGCGCGTTCACGCTCTATCCGGTCACTGTCGTCTTCACCGATCCAGTCCTGCGTGGCGGCCTCATCAACGCAACCATGATTGCAGTTTGTACAACCGGTTTGTGTCTCGTGTTGTCGCTGCCGCTTGCAGTGCTTGCTGCCAAGTTTGATTTTCCGGGTAAGACTGCGATGTCTGCGCTTATTCTGATCCCGTTGATTCTGCCGCCGTTCGTCGGCGCGATCGGTCTGACGCATCTGCTCGGCCGCACCGGCAGCATCAACACAATTCTCATCAACCTCGGTCTTGTCGAACACGGCATCGATTTCATCGGCCGTGGCGGCTTCTGGGCTGTCGTCATCATCGAAGCTCTGCACCTGTATCCAATCCTGTATCTCAACGCGACCGCAGCACTGGCGAACCTCGACCCCGCGCTCGAAGAAGCCGGCGAAAATCTCGGCGCTTCGCGGTGGAAGCGCTTTTTCAAGATTGTCCTGCCTCTCATTCGCCCCGGTCTGTTTGCCGGTGCGACGATTGTGTTCATCTGGTCATTTACCGAACTCGGCACACCGTTGATGTTTGATTATCAACAGGTCACATCCGTGCAGATCTTCAACGGCCTGCAGGAAATGCAGGAATCCCAGCAGCCTTACGCATTGACTGCGGTAATGCTCGTCGCTGCGATCATGTTTTATGTCCTTGGCAAGCTCGTCTTCGGCGGCAGGGCGTATGCCATGTACGCCAAAGCATCGATTCAGTCGGGAACAGTTCGATTGCGCAACCTTCGCGGAGCACTGGCAACTGCCAGCTTCGGCCTCGTCATATTCCTTGCGGTGCTGCCACATATCGGCGTGATTCTTACGAGCTTGTCCACCGAATCCGGCTGGTACGAATCCATCATCCCCACAGCATTCACCGGCGAACATTACGTCAACGCGCTCAGCCATCCGCTGGCAATGGGCAGCATCCGTAACAGCCTGTTCTATTCCATCTGCGCCATGCTGCTGGATATTGCGCTGGGCATTCTGATCGGCTATCTCATTGTGCGCACTAAGATCATCGGCAGGGGCCTGCTCGATTCATTGGCAATGCTCCCGCTTGCTGTGCCGGGCCTGGTGATGGCGTTCGGCTATGTCGCAATGACGCTCAAGTGGCCGTTCACAGACTGGGTCAATGCCGATGGCGAAGTCGTCTTGCCTGCGGTGCTGGGCTGGATTGATGTGCTGGGTGCAGAGCCGAATCCCGTGCCGCTCTTGATCATTGCCTATGCGGTGCGCCGTCTGCCGTATGTTGTGCGCGCGACAGTCGCAGGACTTGAACAGACCTCCGGCGAACTCGAAGAAGCTGCGATGAACCTCGGCGCATCGCGCACGCTTGCGGTGCGTAAAGTCATCATCCCGCTGATTATGGCAAACCTCATCGCCGGCGGCCTGCTTGCATTCAGCTTCGCCATGCTCGAAGTCTCCGATTCACTCATCCTTGCACAGCGCGAAGAGCACTACCCGATCACCAAAGCAATCTTCGCGCTGTTCCTGCGGTTGGGCGATGGCCAGTACATTGCCAGTGCCATGGGCGTCTGGGGTATGGCGCTGCTGGCACTGACACTCATCAGTGCATCCGTGATGATGGGCAAGCGCCTCGGCGCAATTTTCCGGGTGTAATTCGCTTGTGGTGTATGCCAGCGCTGTGAGCTCTCAGCAATGAATGCGACATATAACCGGATTTATTCAGTCGGCTGATCGTCGCTTGCGCGGTACTTGATCACTTCCACCTTCTCCAGCGTCACCATGCCTTCCGTTACTGCTTCATCGAGAAACGGTAGAAGCGCATCAATTTTCTCGCGACGATCAACAAGTTCAATCACGATCGGAAGATCTTCGCTCAGACGAAGGATTTTCGTTGTGTGTAGACGGCTGTTCGCGCCGAACCCCATCGCGCCCCGCAGTACCGTTGCTCCGGCGAACTGCAATTCACGAGCTTTGAGCACAATCGCTTCATGCAACGGCTTGCCATGCCAGCGATCCGATTCACCAATGTAGATGCGCAGCAGACAACCTCGTTGTGATGTGTTCATGTCGCTCCCATCGCCAACCATCGGGTTGTAATTCGGTACCCGATCCACACTCCTGCCAGCCCCAGACCGTTGCTGAGCAAGACATTTGCGCCAGCACGCAGAAACTGTCGGCTGTTTATCAGCTCAAACGTCTCCCAGCCGAATGTTGAAAATGTCGTAAACGAGCCGAGCAGACCAATGAATATCAGCGCACGGTATTCTTCTCTGACGAGGTACGGTCCCGCAGCCCAGGCACCGATGATGCCGATCGCCATGCAACCAAGAACATTGACAGCAAGTGTGCCAACTGGAAATGTCCCGACGACCATTCGTTGCACCAGGCCCGCGAGTCCGTATCGCAGCAGCGCGCCAACCGCACCTCCAAGCGCAATCATCGCAAGTTTGGCAATCACGATCCCGCCACCAGGGCTGTCTTCAATCGCCTCGCAAGTATCCAGTGCATGATGACCAGCCAGGTGCTGAATACAAAATACGAAATCGTGCCGATACAGCTTCCTGCCGACGCAGTAAGCACCGCAGCCATTGTGCCCGGCGACATATTGCCAGACATCTGCCCCGGACCGATGAACGGCATGATGAGCACAAACGCCATCCCAGAACCGGCAAAGATCGAAAGCCCGATCGGATACGCCCACATCAGGAATCTGCACTGCCGGGTAAGAGCTCTGCTTGGAAGTCTGCCCATGATTCGTGAAAGGTGCAGGCAATACCCGCCCCAGCCGATTGCAGCCAGCAGCGACAACACAATTCCGACCAGCGTGAGCACAGTCAGCATCAAACTGCCTTGGAATCCCTCCTTGGATTGCGTCATCGAACCCATCGACTGACTCAGGAACATGCCCCACGGCGAGGTTACCAACGACAGGATGAGTCCGAACCGGGCAATGATCCGCGCATTGAAACCAGCCGGTTCAGCTCGCGCGCCGGGATCGCGCTCCGTCAACAACCACGCACCGATCAAGACCAGCAATGACATCGCCGTCGTCAGAGTTGTATTGAGAATCAGGAACTCCGGCGAACTCACGATCGAAGCATTGGCCTTGCCGGTTCCTGTCAGAAACCCACCGATCATTGACACCACGAACGTGGCGGTAACCAAAATGAGAATTCCAAGAACGCCAATCACAAACAGCCGGCAACCGATGGCAAGCTTTTTCAGCCACGTTGGTTCCGCTGCCAGCAGCGTTTCATCTCCTGTCGATTTTTCGACAGCAAAACTGCATTCCGGGCATTGACCGTCGGCCAGAAGCCCACGCAATTCATACCCGCACCGTCGGCACAGCAACGAAACCTCAATTCGATCTGCCCGTGCTGGCGCAGCCTTTGATTCTGCGTGTTGCGGTGCAGCGTTTTCATTGTCGGGTGTCGGCATGGTCCGGTTCTGCAACTTGGTGTTCACCCGGTCGGCACTCGGCGTGATCAGGAATCTGTGATCGTGCGAATCGTCCAGGCTGGAAAGTGATCGTGAAAATTCAGTTTGCGAGCCAGATCGTAGCAACGCTCGCGAATCTCTGATCGCTGCATCCCCGCAAGCGTCAATAGCAACGCTTTCTCCAGCGGATACCAGTCCAGCTCTGCCAATGCATCAAAGGGCACTTCGTCCATGTTGGTGAGCGTTGCCAACAAAGCAGCACTGCGACTGTCTTCGAATCCTGCAAGCTGGTCTGCGGCCTTATCGAGGCAGCGCTGCTGCAACTCTGCATTACCGTTTCGCTGGGCAACCATCGCAAGCACCAGCGGTGATTCGAAATCATCAAGTTGCTCCATCTCGCGCTCCGCGCCGCCCAAGTCATCCATCCAAATCGCAGCCCGAAATCGATCGTATGGATCCGGGCTGTCAGTCAACTGCGCAGCAGCGCTTGTGAAATCTCCTTCGAGGCAGAATCGATGCGCGACAACGCTTGCGACCCACTCCTGTTCAACATGTGCAGGGAAGCCAAGTTGCTTCAGCGACCGTCGGTATTGCGCGATCTCGGTATCAAACCGATCTTCCTGCCCCAGCTTCTGCAGCAGCGAAAGATTGATGAGTTCAAGGTAGATCGTCGGCGAATCAATTGCACGCATGCGCCTGCACGTTTTCAGCGCATCTTCAAACTGCCCGAGAGCAATCTGCGCATCCATCAGATGCCTGGTGAAATGCGGGTCATCACCGCCGGACATTTCATCGAGCAGTTGGGCGTGCATAAGCGTATCGGAAAAACGCGCATCGCTGAGCGCTTCGTACAGCAGTGCATGCCGAGGACGATCACCGGTCATCTGCGGATGATCTGCAGCAACGGCAAACAGCGCTTCCGCGTGCGGCGAGTCTTCAAGCAATCGCGCAAGCAGGTACATCAGCGCCGGGTTTTCAGGATCGTCAGCCAGCAGTTGCCGATACCGGACGATCAACTCCGCATCCGGAGTCCCGGCACGTGCGGCTTCCTGCCAACTGCGGTGCGTTTCAATCAGCACCGGCCGATCGTCCAGACGATCTTCAATCGCAGCCATGAATTGCGCATCACCAAGAACGTTGTGCAGCCCGTCGAGGTATTCGGTTGTGTCCGGCGCAATTCGCAGTGCGGTCCGCAGGTATCGTTCAGCAACGATCGCATCGCCCGATTCCTGCACAATCGAAGCGATGTCTTCAACCGTCAGGTAGTTCGGCAGCGACACGCGCGTGCGCATCTCTACTTGTGTCGATGAATTTACCCACACTTGCTGCGGAAACGGTTCGAATACAAAGTCGATGTCGTCGAACTTGTGTACTGTCTTGCCGAAGACGTACTCGAAATCGTAATCTGATTCGCCGCTATTGCTCGACGAATCATAGAACCCCTGCTGTTCCCACTCGATGATTGCAATCTGATCCGGATTTACGACAAGCACCGGATTTGAAAGCACTCGATCCAACAGGTTCATATCGATCTGCACAGTGTCGGTCGTGCCCGACAGCGGTCCGCTGACGATCTTGACATCGATACTGCCGCTGCTGAGCGTCATCGCTGTGTGCGAGTTGCTCGCAAGCGTCTTCCTCTCACCACCGATTTCGACGTCGTACGCCTGGTCGGTTCCGTTGACGACGAAGACGGGAACCTGCGACAGCCAGAAACGAACTGCCCCGAGAATAACTACGACCAACACAAGGGCAAACACTGCGAAAACCACAATGCGCCGCCGACCCGGCGATGCTCCGTTTTGATACGTGGCCTGCCCCTGGCCCTGCCAGAGATCCTGAGGTTCTGACGATTGCTGCATCATCGCATTCCTCCGGTTTGGTTCACGCATCATGCCCGCGAAACGTACCGCTCGCAAGATGCTACGTATCCCGCCGTCGCCTACGGCACCGACAGAATATCTCGGTTTTCAGTTGCCAGCAGCGATAGGTGTGATACGCTTCAGCCACACGCCACTGGAGTTACCCCGACGGCCGGCCGTATTGCTGAGGCCACCCTCGCTTTCAGTTCAAGGAACCGCTGATGATTGCTCAACGTTGCCATCTCGAACTCTCTACAGCGATGGCAGCGCTGCGCCCCGGCGGCTGATTCCAAACCGCACAACCAACGCTCCGCTGCGTCGCTGATCACGATGTGTGTTTTTCACGCGCCTGGTGTTCATAGCGCCCGGCGATCAAACTCGCGGAGCTTTTCCGAAATGAATTCCAATCACGATGTGATGACGGCATTGCAGTCGTTCATCCACGACGGTCTTGTTGAAAATGTCCTGTATGAAGTCCGTAGCGGCAAGGAAGCAACTGTCTTCTGCTGCCGAAGCGCTGCGGGTGCAAAGCTTCCCCCGCTCGTCGCTGCAAAAGTCTATAAGCCCGCAGACGAGCGCTCATTCAAGCGCGATGATGTGTATCTCGCCGGCCGGGTCGAGCGCAGTGGCAATAGTCGCATCCACCGAGCGTTGAAGAAGAACTCATCGTTTGGTCAGAACATTGCCTCGCGGCTGTGGATTTACCACGAATGGACGCAACTCACCAGACTCGCTGCAGCACATCTGCCCGTGCCCGAGCCGATCGCTTGTGGCGAACAGGCAATCCTCATGAGTTACTTCGGCGATGAAGAAACACCCGCGCCCACGCTCAGTCAGGTCACGCTTGAAAAAGTCCAGGTTGAGCCGGCTGTTGATGCGATTCTCGAGATGATCGAGATCCTGCTCGATGAACACTGTGTGCATGGCGACCTTTCGCCATACAACCTGATCTGGTGGCAGCAGCAGCCGATACTTATCGATCTGCCGCAGGCTGTCGATCCCCGACTGAACCCTGCGGGGCACATGCTGCTCGTGCGCGATGTGGCAAATGTTTGCGACTGGGCGGCTCGCAATGGCGTACATCGCGATGCCGGGGCAATCGCACACGACCTCTGGACTCGGTTCACCCTCGGAGAGATCGGCTAGCGTCTGTGGTGCCGATGCCGCGCCTACATCCACAGCGCCACACAAAAAAATACGCAAAAACAAGCAAAAACAAGCAAAAACAAGCACGAAAAAAGAGGGACAGCCACCACTTAAGAAAAGTAGGGACAGCCCCCCTTTTTCGAGTGCAAGAACCCGTTCCCAACCGGCTGCATCACATACCCAGGAACCGCCTCGTGAAACTTCTCACAAACCCGCACTCCCGGCTACCATACGCCCCGGAGCCATTTGACCCATGCCTTACACCCTTCAACCGGACACCCAATACGGCTTGGATATCGAGACGCTCGACTATCTCAAGGACCGCGTGGACAGCCCCGATCGCTGGATTCTGAACTTCGGCCCCCAGCACCCAGCCACGCATACCACGCTTCGGCTTGTCCTGGAACTCGATGGCGAGCGGGTCGTCCGCTGCACCCCGCACATCGGCTATCTCCACTCCGGCTTCGAGAAGCTCGGCGAGCATCACGACTACAACCAGTATGTCTGCACAGTCAGCCGAATGGACTACGTCAGTCCGATCGTCAATGACATTGCCTGGCATCACGCAGTTGAGAATCTGCTCGATATCGATCTCACACCACGCTGCAAGGTCGTGCGCACCATTCTCTGCGAACTCGGACGTATCCAGAACCACCTGCTGTGCGTCGGCGCTGCTGCACTCGATCTTGGCGCGATTACCGGCTTTCTGTACGGCTTCAATGAGCGCGAGTTCATCTACGACATCATGGACTATGTCTCCGGCCAGCGCTTCCACCCCGACTACACACGCGTCGGCGGCGTGATGCGCGACCTGCCCGATGAAGAGACGTTCAAGAAGATGGTCCGCAATTTCATCGATGTCCGCCTGCCAAACGCAATGAAGGACATTGAAGTTCTGCTCAATCGAAACCGCATTTTCATCGATCGGCTGCACAACGTCGGCGTGGTCAACAAGGAAGAAGCAGTCGCATGGGGGTTGACCGGCCCGCTCGCCCGAGCCAGCGGCGTCAGACGCGATCTCCGCAAGGACGAACCGTATCTGTGTTATGCAGAGAACTGGGACAACCAGGGCGCTGAGGCGGTGCAGTTCTCCGTGCCGATCTCAACCGATGGCGATTGCTACAGCAGATACCTCGTGCGTCTCGAAGAACTTCGCCAGTCACGGCGCATCATCGATCAACTCATCGACAATATCCCCGGCGGGCCGATCAACACCTTCGCAGATGGCAAAGTGCATATCCCCCCGAAAGGTGATGTGTACGGTTCGATCGAAGCGACCATTCAACACTTCGAAATCTTCATGACGAACCGCGGTTGGGATACACCGATCGGCGAAGCGTACAGCTGCATCGAGGGGCCAAACGGCGAGCTCGGCTATTACATCGTCGCAGACGGCGGCAAATGTCCGTGGCGTGCCAGCACCCGCCCGCCGTCATTCATCCATTTTCAGGCCCTGCCCAAGATGCTCGAAGGCCATCAACTCGCAGATGTCGTCGCAGTGCTCGGCTCGCTCAACATCATCGCAGCCGAACTCGATCGGTAAGAAATATACTCACTGCAGAGGCGCAGAGGACAAACAAAGGCAAAGCCGGGATTAACTTTCAAAATCCATCCGCGTTTCTGCGGTGAATCGTAAAAGGTGTTTTCAGATGGGTTGGATCGTCAAAGATTCCGCAACGCAGAAGATCGATCGTCGCGCTGAGCCGTATCTCACCGACGCGATGAAGCAGCGCTACACAAGCGACATTCTGCCGCGCTATGAAACCAAACTCGGTGCGCTCGTGCCGATCCTGCACGACATGCAGCACGAGTACAACTACATCCCGTATCAGGCAATGATTGAGATCGCGCAGTTCCTCGAAATCACGCCGGCTGATGTTCTCGACACGGCCAGTTTCTACGAAGAATTTCATCTCGAACCCGTCGGCAAGCACGTCATCGCAGTCTGCCAGTCCATTGCCTGTGAAGTATGCGGCCACCGCGCGATTCTCGATCACCTGCGCGAAAAGCTCGACATCGAACCGCACGAAACCACCGACGATGGCAAGTTCACTTTGCTCGCGCTCGAATGTCTTGGTTCCTGTGATACCGCGCCGGTCGCGCTTGTTGACGATACGTTGCACGAGAACCTGACGATCGAAACCCTCGACGAGATCATCGCCAAACTGCCGTAATAAATTCATATAGCCCGGGGTTTGTCCCGGGTTTGCGCTATGATTCACCAATGACGGATCGCACTCCAAAGAAATCCCTCATGCGAAACCTCGGCGAGTTCGTCGGCCACGTCGTCAAAGGTGCAAAGACCAACCCCGCCAATCGCAAGCGCGTCGTCCGCAAGGATGTCGAAGAACAACAACGCGACGACGGTATCACCCTTCGCCGAACCACTATCGAAGAAATCGAATTTAAGAACGGTGGCGACTGAACCAGCCGGGCCGAAGCGTAGCGCAGGTCCGGTTTGAAACATTTCAAATCCCGTCAAGCCTTGGACGTCAAGTTAAAGATACGATCAGCGGATGCTCACTGAGACTCGCAGCATTGATGACCGAAAACTGCTTGCATGCGATGCAACAAAGCACGAAGGTCCATTCACTTGTCCCGATTGCAATCGCGAAATTTGAGAGCCACAGCATCGCTCTCAGCGTAGGTCGCGAGCAATTCATTGCGTGAACCTCCCGGCTCCCCACACTACACTGTTGCCCATGCCCGTCACCGACCCCATCCTCGTTCAGCGCATCCCCACCGCACCCTGGGGCGATCCCAAAGATCGCCACGTCGTCACCTATGACGAGTACACCAACACCGGCGGCTACAAAGCTCTCGAAAAAGCCCTCGACATGGAGCCGGGCGCGGTTGTGGACATGGTCAAGGAATCGCAACTTCGTGGCCGTGGCGGGGCCGGCTTCCCCTGTGGATTGAAATGGACGTTCCTGCCGGAACCCGATGGCGGGCGGCGCTAT
The DNA here is from genome assembly GCA_029260575.1 of Phycisphaerales bacterium. Classification (GTDB taxonomy): domain Bacteria; phylum Planctomycetota; class Phycisphaerae; order Phycisphaerales; family SM1A02; genus JAJDDB01. The sequence continues at coordinate 41,512 of JAJDDB010000016.1, read as the reverse complement.
CTCGCCGTCAACTGCGATGAAGCAGAACCCGGAACCTTCAAGGATCGTCTGCTCATCGACTTTGATCCGCACATCGTGCTCGAAGGCATTGCCATCACCTGTTACGCCTGCCGGCTCGACACCGCGTACTTCTTTATCCGCGGTGAATATCGCCATCAGGCTGTCGTCATGCAGAAAGCGATCGACGAGGCGTACGCCAACGGCATCTTCGGCGACAAAGGTCTGCTCAACGGCCGAAGCGATTTCAAAGTCGAGTGTTACCTGCATCGTTCGGCTGGCGCATACATCTGCGGCGAAGAGACCGGCCTGCTTGAATGCATCGAGGGCAAGCGCGGCTGGCCGCGCATCAAGCCGCCGTTCCCTGCGGTCAAGGGTTTGTTTGGCCGGCCGACGATCGTCAACAACGTCGAGACACTCGCAGCCGTCGGGCCCATCGTTGACAAAGGCGTTGACTGGTGGACCAACATGGGCTGTGAATCCGCAATCGGCGGCCCGCCGAGTTACGGCCCCAAACTCATGGGTGTCTCCGGCCACGTCAATAAACCCGGCGTGTATGAAGTCGATCTCGGCATTCCGCTGAGCACACTCGTCAACGAACATTGCGGCGGCATGCGCGGCGGCAAGAAATTCAAAGGCGCAATCGCCGGCGGCGTCTCAATGGGCATCCTCGGCCGGGACCAGTTCGACGCAGCGATGGACTTCGACATCGGCAAGCGCTATGACGTGATGGGCCTCGGCACTGCCTGTCCGACAGTCTTTGATGAAGACACCGATATGGTTGCGGTCGCGCGCAATATCGCAAGATTCTTCAAGAACGAAAGCTGCGGTCAGTGCACGCCATGTCGTGAAGGCGCGCAGTGGATTTACAAACTGCTGTGCAGAATCGAAAGCGGTGATGCCACGAGTAAAGATCTCGACCTGTTGCTGGAAATTGCCGGCTCAATGGGCATCATGCCCGGCACAACAATCTGCGGCCTCGCGGATGGCAACAACTGGGCGGTGCGCACCATCGTGAACAAATATCGCGAAGAATTTGAAGCCCGCCTGCAGCGCAACACAATCTCGCTGGCCGTTGCGTCAGCGTAAATCCCGAAACCAGATGCCTGGCAGGAAGACCGCCCACAACGCCGCCGCTGTCACCGCCCGCCCTAAGCCCAGCTTCTCCTGATGCTGGGATCACCGCTGGGCCCGCTCCTCCAGGAATATCCGTAAAATCATCACCCCGCGCACGACTCCATCAACCGCCCTCCACCCCTTACCGGACCCGCTCGAACAGACACCTGCCACAATTCGCTTGCCGTCTGGCCGATATTGGTTCTATCCTTACCAATACTTCCGGCCGGCTATGAACCGGTCGCGCCCGCAATTCTCGGGCAACACGCGACACGAGTCTTTCAATCATGAACGCAAGCACAATGCAGACTGTCGACTCCGCCGCAAGCACGGCGACTGCCACCACCGACGCCGGCGAACCCGGCGACTCTGCCGACCAACCTCCATCGTCGGCTGACAGCGCTGACTCCGACATACCCCCTGAACCTACAGCCGCCGACAATCTCCAGATCGACGTCGCTGACGATCGCGCGCTGACCGGCGCGCCGCATGTCAATACCGGCCGCATTGCTGAATTGCTGCGCGCTGCTGCCGCCTGTATCAACCAACCAATCCACCGCGTCAGCGTCCGCCTCATTGATGAACTTCAGATGAAGTCGCTGCACAACCAGACAATCGGCGACCCGGTCGTCACCGATGTCCTCAGTTTCGACGCCACAGAACCAGGCTCTGATCAACCTGTCGAAGCAGACATTGCAATCTGTGTGGACATCGCTGCGGCACAATCCGCACTGCGCGGCCACGACATCGAACACGAACTGCTGCTGTATGCATTGCATGGTTTGCTGCACTGCTGCGGCTATGACGACCACAACGATACTGACTACCAGATCATGCATGATGAGGAAGATCGCATCCTCGCAGCCATCGGCGTCGGCCCGACCTTTGCCCGACACGGAGATCGCATCGACGGTGATTGAAGTCCTCATACTCATATTCGCACTCCTCGCAGCGACGTATCTCGCAGCGCTCGGCCTTGCGCTGCACAGCTACAGTCCAACCGCGCTCGAGAAGTATTACGAACGCAAGAGCAAGCCGCCGCGCGGCCTGTGGCTGATGCACACAAGCGACACCACGGTTGTGTCTGTTTCCCTTGTGCGCGTCATTGCCCGCGTGGCGTTGTTCATTCTGCTCGTCGCGATCATCGTTCCTCCCGGTGGCGACACGCTGCTCAATTGGACGCACTTGTTCATCGCCGGCGGGATTGCAGTGCTCGGCCTCTGGCTCAGCGCAACAGTCATCGCCCGTGCTTTGGCACGCTACGCGCCGGTTGGTCTCATCGCTGTTTCACTTCCGGTGCTGCGCATCATTACCGTGATCTGCAGCCCGCTTGCCCGCAGTCTGAATTTTATTGATGAATCCATTCGCAGACTGTCAGGCGCAAATCTTGTTGATGATCAGGATGTCATCGAAGCTGAACTGCTGCAGCGCATTGAAGACACGCAGCGCGAAGGCCGCATCGATGAAGACGCCGCTGCGATGCTCGAAAATATTGTCGAATTCCGTACAACCGATGTCGGCGAAGTCATGACCCCGCGTACCGACATAGACGGCATTGAATTGACAAACGATCTCGAAGCCATCCGTGAATTCATTAACGAGGTCGGTCATAGCCGAATCCCCGTCTACACCGAAAATCTTGATCACCTCAAGGGCGTGCTCTACGTCAAAGATCTCATCCCGTATCTCGGCAGACACACGGAAGATTTTTCGCTTGAGCCGTTACTGCGCCAGCCGCTGCGCGTGCCCGAATTCAAACCCGTCAGTGAACTACTTGCGGATTTTCAACGGAGCGAAGTGCACATGGCGGTCGTGATCGATGAATACGGCGGCACCGCAGGCCTTGTCACCATCGAAGATATTCTCGAAGAAATCGTTGGCGAGATTCATGATGAACACGAACCCGAAGATGAAGAACATCCCGCGCTCACGTCCATTGACGATACCCGCGCAGAAGTCGACGGGCGATATCACATCGATGATCTGAATGAACAGTTGTCACTCGACCTGCCCGAAGATGAAGACTTCGACACCGTTGCGGGTTTCCTGATGGCAAAGCTCGGCCACGTCCCGCAGGTCGGCGAATCGCTGGAGTTGCCCCAAGCACGCTTCACCGCACTCGAGGCGACAACAACCCAGGTTCAGCGCATCGGCATTGAATTGCTCAGCGAAGCGCACACCAACGGCACGCTCACCGAACAGTCGGAACCTGCCTCCGAGTCACAAAACGCCAAATAATCCAACGTCGGGTGGCCCGCATGGACGGCCAAACACCTCCATCGCAAGACCTTCACTCCTGGCCCAAAACAAACCCGCGCTCACGCCACAACTCTTCCATCCGCGCCTTCATGTCGGGCACATTTTCGCTGTCCAGCTTCCCCGCAACTACCACCAGCATCTCGATCAGCCCGTGGTAGTCGTCCACGCTGATACATTCCGGCGCGACTTTCGCAGGCCGTTTGCCTCGCGCGACTTCGTCAATCTCCGCCATGTTGTGATAATTGCCCAGCGCAAGGCACAGACATGTTGATGTGTAGCCGTACGAACTGAACGTCGTCGCTTCGCATGTCCCGCCGGGCATCAACCGCCGCTGCCATTTGAAGTCGGGTTTCTTTTTCGCATGTTCGTTCATGATCGCGCCGATGCGGTTGGTCAACTCCGGCCCGAACACACTTGCTTTGTCACCGACGCGCAGGATCGGCCCGCTGCCGATCGGGCTCTCCGTAAAACTCCGTGAATTTTCCAGGCAGATGAGTCGCGATCGCTTCGGCACTGACTTGTGTTTGCACGCTGCAATCGCTCCGATGAAACCGACCTCCTCTGCTCGCGTCAGCAACACACCCACATGTTCGAAACCCTTGCGCCGGCGAAGCACATCCAGCGTGCTCAGCGCCGCTGCCACCGCGGCAACATCATCGCACGCAGGCGCATGCAAAATCCCTTTTCGCACCTGCGGCTGCCTGCCAATCCCCGTAAACCGCCACCGCCCGATATCCCCCGGCCAGATCGTGTGCGTCGCTGCAATCAACTGCACTCGCGCGATCTTGAACGGTGTCGCCTTCGAATCAAGTGCAACAACTTTTCCTGCATACGTCACGTCTTCACTGTCGAACACTTCTACCGCAGCATCTTTGAAATACGGATCGTTCACCCCCCCGCGGAATTCCATCACCAGCGTGCGGTCATCTACAACGTCGCGCACCACAAACGCGGGGTGATCCAGATGTGCGGTGATATATACCGGCTTCGGCTGCGCCTTCGATCGCCCGCCTTTGCTGCTCTGCGTGAGCAGCAGATTTCCCGCCTTGTCACGATCCAGCGACACATTCTTCCGCCGCCGGACCCACTGCTCGACCCACGCAATCACCCGCTGTTCCCGCCCCGCTGCGGTCGGAATGCCGGTGATTTCCAGCAGCCACTGCTCGTGCTGCGTTCGCTGCTTCGTGCTTGTTGTGGTTGTTGTCATGGGAGCAAGTGTACTCCAGCCGCTACACTTGTCCGCTATGTCAACGAGTCCCGCCCGTCCAGATCTGCGATACGTTGCCAACGACCACCCGTCGCCGTTCGCCAGCATTCCCGAAGTGCTCGACGATCTGCGGGCGGGCAAACTTGTCGTGCTCGTCGATGATGAACGTCGTGAGAACGAAGGCGATCTCATCTGCGCCGCCGAGTGCATCACGCCCGACCTCGTCAATTTCATGGTGCGCGTCGGTGGCGGCTATCTTTGCGTTGCCCTCACCGGCGAAACCTGTGATCGAATCAACCTCGTCGAACAATCTTCCACAAACAGCAGCGTGTTCGCCACACCCTTCACAGTTTCCGTCGACGGTCATCCACGCCACGGCGTCGGCACAGGTGTCAGCGCGCCCGACCGCGCCCGAACCATTCGCCTGCTGCTCAATCCTGATTCACGCCCCGATGATTTTGTCCGCCCCGGCCACATCAATCCGCTGCGCGCTCGTGATGGCGGCGTGCTTGTGCGCACCGGACAGACCGAGGGGTCTGTCGATCTCATGCGCCTCGCCGGCCTCGAACCCGCTGCTGTCATCATCGAAATCGTCGGCGAGGACGGCGAGATGGCCCGCCTGCCGCAGCTCGAACAATTCTGCAGACAGCACGACCTCAAGATGTGCAGCGTTGAACAGATCATTGCCCATCGCCTCGGCCGCGAAACACTCACCCGCAGAATCGATCCTGTACGCGGTACAACAATTCACACCCCGCAAGGTGAATTCAACCTGCTTGCCTATCAAAGCGCGATCGACCCGCTGCCGCATCTCGTCTTGACCGTCGGCGATGTCGGCCGGCTCGATGACACTGGCCAACCAATCACAATCGATGAACCCGTGCTTGTCCGCATGCACCGCCGCGATCTGCTCGGTGATATCTTTCTCGAGCAAAGCAACCCCACCGGCCGGGAATTGCATAGCGCGATGCAGATGATTCAGGATGCAGGCCGCGGCGCGCTTGTGTATCTTCGCCCCGAGGGTTTCGGCGACGGCTTGCGACAAAGATTGCTGCGCATCAACCGCCCGCAATCCACAGACGTCAACGTGCCTGATCTCACTGCGACCGATGGCATCGCAGGCAGAGCCCAACCTGTTGAGCAGCGCGACATCGGCATCGGCGGCCAGATTCTTCGAGATCTCGGCCTGACGCGCCTGCGCATTCTTACGAATCACCCCAAGACCCTCCGCGGCCTCCACGCCTACGGCCTCGAAGTCGTCGAACAACTCCCAATCAACGCCGTTGTGTGATCCCTCACGGTGGCCCTGCGGCTTTAGCCGCCACCCAACGAAACGCTGAAATCTCATTTCGTGTACATCGTTTACCATCACCGCGCGATGCCCACTTCCAACAACAACCCCGCACCCCCCGCACACATGTCCCCCGACGATTTCCGCCGCCACGGCCACGCAGTCATCGACTACCTCGCTGACTACATGCAGCGCGTCGAACAACTGCCCGTCCTCTCACGCGCACAGCCAGGCGACATTCGCGCTGCTCTGCCTCCGCACCCGCCAACCACCGGCGAGCCGTTCGAACAGATTTTCGCAGACATCGACACACTCATCATGCCCGGCATCACCCACTGGCAGTCGCCGAACTTCTTCGGCTTCTTCCCAGCAAACAGTTCCGGCCCGGCAATCCTCGGCGATCTGCTTTCCACCGGCTTCGGTATCCAGGGAATGCTCTGGGCCACCAGCCCTGCTTGCACCGAACTCGAAACACACGTTCTCGATTGGCTTGCGGATATGCTCGCGCTGCCGCAGCAGTTCAAATCAACATCCACCGGCGGCGGCGTCATACAGGACACCGCTTCAAGTTCCGCATTGTGTGCACTGCTCGCTGCACGCGAGCGCGCAACCGGCCTCACATCCAACGACACCGGCATCGATGGCACCTTCACCTGTTACACCTCGAATCAGGCGCACTCGTCAATCGAAAAGGCGGTCGCCATTGCGGGCATTGGCCGTAACAACCTGCGCCTCATTGAAACCGATACCAGCTTTGCGATGAACTCTGAGGCGCTGCATCGGGCGGTTGAAGATGACATCGCAGCCGGGCATACGCCGTGCTTCGTCAGCGCAACGCTCGGCACTACATCATCGGCGGGCATCGATCCGCTGCACGCCATCGGTGATATCTGCAAAGCTCACAACATCTGGCTCCACGTCGATGCTGCAATGTTCGGCACCGCAGCGCTCTGTCCCGAATTCCGGGCCATGCACGACGGCCTCGAATTCGCGGACAGCTATTGCTTCAACCCGCACAAGTGGATGCTGACGAATTTTGACTGCGACTGTTTCTATGTCGCAGACCGCGCAGCGCTGATCCGCACGCTGTCGGTCTTGCCGGAATACCTGCGCAACGCAGCCACCGAATCCGGCGCGGTCTTCGATTATCGTGACTGGCACATTCCGCTCGGCCGGCGATTTCGTGCGCTCAAACTCTGGTTCGTCATACGTCACTATGGCATCACCGGCCTGCAACAACATGTCCGCTATCATGTCGCACTCGCGCAGCAATTCTCACAATGGGTGCGCGACCATGACGATTTTGAACTTCTCGTCGACCCGCTGTTCACACTCGTGTGTTTCCGCCACAAGGCAGGGGACACCTTCAACGAACAACTCCTGCACGCGCTGAACGCCACAGGCAAGCTGTATCTCACCCATACGAAACTGCGCGATCAATACACACTGCGCATGTCCATTGGGGCGACGCATACCAAACTCCGCCACGTTCAAGCCGCGTGGAAACTGATCTGCGACACAGCCGACGCAACTGCATAGGTATCGTCATATGCACATTGGATCGCCCCTCCCCGAATCGGGGAGAGGCAACCATGAAACAAAATCCGCGCGCGTCTCGCCGACCGAAGGCTTAATTCGTATTTGCGAGGTGCATTGAATCTGCGACGTCCCGTACACGAACCACCAGCCACTCCTCATATTCATCGCCTGCGCCCGGCTCTTCCGGAATCGCCAGCGCGATTGCCTGGCCGATCTGCACCTGTGCAGTGCTCGATACCGTGCGCATCCGCCGACGCGTCACATCCACACTTGTCTGCTCCGCGTTGCTGGCCGGTGTATACGAACGCTGCGACACAATCGTCGGCGGAATCCACGCAAACTGCACATCAACTTCGGCATGCTCACCATCGCTGAGCAGCAACGGCAGCATGACCAGTTCGATGCCGTCGGTGACGATTCCCTGTGCCGTGCCGAACGCGTTGACATCCGCGCCCACAATGGGAATCAACCCGCTGAGCACATCCTGCTGCGCGACCGCGCTGAACCACAGCCGCTCGCCGTTGAACCCGCTCGTCGTGCCCCGGAACAAAGCAGGATGCGCATCGGAATCATTGAACAACGGCGCTGCGGTTTCTTCCGACAATCTCGGAAAGCATTCGCCGGCCTCTGCGCGCAACCGATCCACATCTTCGGGGCGAATCTGCAGCACCACTGCATCCACATCCAACGGCACCGGCTTCGTCGCTCGCACCATCTCCAGCAGCCGGCTGATCTCCATGTGCGCTTCGACGGTCTGTTCAACAAAAAGCGTGCTGTTGACCGCCTGAATCTGCCCCACATCGCCGCCAAGTTGCCGCCAGCCACTTGGATCTACGTGCTCGATGATTAGTTCGACGTATTGCTGGATACGTGCCATCTGCGAGACTCGGACGGGGTGATGATCCGGATCGGCGAAGATTGACCCGCCGCCTCCGCCACCAGCGCCGCCCCCGCCTGCTGGTCGGCGTTTGGCCCGCTCTTCCCCGCCAATGAATTCGCGACCGGTCACTTCCAGCGACAACACCGGCGTATTCGCAAACCGCCGAATCGAATACCCGCTTTCGATCAGGTCCGTCACGTCATACGTCCGAAGCACCGTCGGCGGCCGGGTCGCCAATTCCGTCGAAAGCATCAGCACGCCGCTGCTCACGAAGTAACTCACTTCCATGAGCCGGTCGTCCACCGTTTCCAGCAGCAGCAGATCAAGAAACGTCGTCAGCGGCACCTGCATCAACGTGATCGACACGCGCTCATCGGGCTGTATGCCGGCATCCTTCAGCGCCTTCCACGATACATGGATATTCAATCCAAAACGCTCGCGCAGATCATCGATAATACGATCAAAATCCTCGCGGTCGTAATCGAAATCACCAACTGTTTCCTTGAGCTTGACCATCAACTGATCATCAATAGTGCCAGCCGATGCAGTCTCCGTGCTGGCCTCCCGCGCACCGGCAATGTGACACACCATTCCAAGAACCAGCGCAGCACATACAGCGCGCACTACACCACTTGTGAATCCCCAGTTCATCACAACTCTCCTTTGATTCTTTACTCTAGTCTGCTGGGCGCGACGCATTACTCAGACGACATGAAACCACATCGCCTGTCAGGAATCTGTTCCTGAATTTCCGCACTGTCACTGCGGTTTCGCATCGAGGAGTTCGCGACAGCTCTCAACGCTCTGTATATCGCACGCAGAACCTTCCCCAAGTCTGGCATTCAAAGCCGGCATGTCGGCGTTTGCGGGTTTCCCGCGTACAATTCCCTTCATGCGAACACCTTCCGCAGCCGGCGGCTGGCGCGCCATCTGGTACACCATTTCCAAGGGCCGAAAGGCCGGCGGTCTGTTCCGCATGTATCGCGCGCTCCGCTCCCGCAATGCCTGTAAGACCTGCGCGCTCGGCATGGGCGGGCAGCTTGGCGGCATGGTCAACGAACGCGGCCGCTTCCCCGAAGTCTGCAAAAAGTCCATCCAGGCGATGGCTGCCGACCTGCAAGGCGCTATTCAGCCGCAGTTCTTCGACGATTTCTCATTCGAAAAGCTGCACAGCTTCAGCCCGCGCGAACTCGAAGCAGCCGGCCGCATCACTCAGCCGCTCTACGCCGGCCCGCTTGATTCCAACTATCGCATTATCACGTGGGATGATGCGCTGCAGCGCATCTCCACCAAGATGCGCGACACAAAGCCCGACGATTCGTTCTTCTATTTTTCCGGGCGCTCCTCGAATGAAGCCGGCTTCCTGCTGCAACTGCTCGCACGCGTCTGGGGCACCAACAACATCAACAATTGTTCGTACTACTGCCACCAGGCATCCGGCGTCGGCCTTGCGTCAGTCACCGGGTCCGGCACCGCAACCGTCGTCCTCGATGATCTGCAACACTGCGATCTCATCTGGCTCATAGGGTGCAATCCATCGTCCAACCATCCGCGCCTGATGACATCATTGATGCATCACAAACGGCGCGGCGGCAAAGTCATCGTCATCAACCCGCTGCACGAACTCGGGCTGCAACGCTTCCGTGTGCCCAGCGATCCGCGCAGTCTTCTATTTGGCACACAGATCGCAGATATCTACATCCAACCAAACATCGGCGGCGACATCGCGCTGCTGACCGGCATTACCAAGGCCATTCTCGAACGTGACGCGATTGATGAGTCATTCGTCAACGAACACGCAGACAACTGGCTGGCGGCGCGCGATCATCTGCAGTCGTTGGCGTGGGATGACATCACCAATGCTGCCGGCGTACCGCGCGACATCATCGATCGCGCTGCTGAAATGTATCGCCAGTCACAAAACGCCATTTTCTGCTGGGCTATGGGTATCACCCACCACGCACACGGCGTCGAAAATGTCCGGGCAATTGCCAACCTTGCAATGTCTCGCGGGATGCTCGGCCGGCCTGGTGCAGGCCTGCTGCCACTGCGCGGCCACTCCAATGTGCAGGGCATCGGCTCCGTCGGCGTCACGCCAGCGCTCAAACAACACGTCTTCGATGCACTGCAAAACAACTTCAATGTGCAGCTTCCAACAACTCCCGGCATGGACACGCTTGATTGCATGGAACGCGCCGCTGCCAACACCATTCGCTTTGCAATGTGTCTCGGCGGGAATCTGTTCGGCTCCAACCCCGATGCTGCGTTTGCCGGCAGGGCGCTGAACAATATTGATCAGCTCGTGTATCTCAATACCACGCTCAACACCGGCCATATCCACGGCAGGGGTCGCGAAACTCTCATTCTGCCCGTGCTCGCGCGTGATGAGGAACCGCAATCCACCACGCAGGAATCCATGTTCAACTATGTCCGCCTCAGTGATGGCGGCCCCGCGCGACATGATGGCCCCCGCGCGGAGGTCGAAGTCATTGCTTCCGTCGGTGAGCGCGTGCTCAACAACGGCACGTTGCCGATCGACTGGTCCGCAATGCACGTGCATCGCAATATTCGCAGTGCTATTGCAGACATCATCCCCGGCTACGAAGCCATCGGCGCAATTGATGACACAAAAAAAGAATTTCACATCGCAGGCAGAACCTTTCACGCGCCCACGTTTCCAACCGACACCGGCAATGCACAATTCCACGTTGTGCCCTTGCCTGAAGATGGCGGTCCGCTTGCAGACTACGAACTTCGCCTGATGACCGTGCGCAGCGAGGGCCAGTTCAACACTGTTGTGTACGAGGAAGAGGATATTTATCGCGGGCAGGAACGCCGTGATGTCATCATGATGAACGAGGCCGATATCGAACGCCTCGGGCTTTCGATCGATCAGCGCATCACCGTGCGCAGCGCATGCGGCGCACTGTCCAACGTCCTCGTCCGCTACGCCAACATCCCCCCCGGCAACGCGGTGATGTATTACCCCGAGGCAAATGTGATTGTGCCGAAGACCGCCGATGCGAAATCCAGAACGCCAGCGTTCAAGAACACGCGCATTACGATCGGCGTATGAAAGGTTTACCAATGATCCGATACGTGATGTTGATCGCGACGCTAATTCTGTTCGTTTCGCCGGTCGACGTGTTGGCGAACGGGCCGGATCGGGATGCGCTGATGCAGCAATTGGCTGAACTCGCAGCCACCGGCCAGCCGGAAGGCGAAAACGGCTTTTCACGAATTATTGCAATAGCCAAGCGAATTCATGAAATCGAAAAGAAAGAAGAACAGAAGTATTTTGATCAACATGGCGAGTGGCCGGTTGCCTATTACGGCTCGTTGTATGCAACGCCTGGCCACGTTGCCCCCGACTTTGACATGGACGTCCGGGATCGGAGCTACACCGAATCGATCATTCTTCCAAGACTTCGAGATGAGGGTATCTTCGATCAACTGCGGGTTGCGCTCAGCCATCCACGGTTCGTGGCTGTCTTTGACGGTGATGGAACGTTTGATGGTTTTGCCGAGGTTCGACAGGTCGTGAAGGCCGCTGCCGCGGACGCAGCGATCGCAGCGAAGAATGATGATTTCAAGATTGTTCAAGAACGACTTAAGCAGATACAGCAATTGTCACGTATCGCTGAAATGCAGTCGGTGCCGCTTGCGATGCTGGTATCACATGCCATCGATGCGCTCTTCGTCGAATTGTGTGTTCACATTGCCCAGTTGCCGAACGTCGATTTGCAGATTCTCAACTCCATGCTGGATTCTGTTGTTGATGAATTCCAGATCGAAGAGCAGCGCATTGAACGGGCAGCAGTTCTGGAAGTGTTGGCCGCTTTCTCAAAGGCCTATGACGCCGATGGCAATCTCGATCAGGAATACGTGAATCGATCCCGAGAGCAGTTGGAGCGAGCCAAAGACCTCTTTCCAGTCGATGACATCGCAAGAGACGAAGAGCTGTTGCCGAATCTGCCGGATACATGGGACCAGTGCGTTGCAGACGCTCGGACCATCTTTGGCTCGATGATTGACAGAACGTTGTCCGCCGATCACAGATCCCGCAAGCGATCGGCGATGGGGGCGCACGGCTGCAAATTGATAATCGCAGTGCGTCTGTATGAATTGAACAGCGGTGAGCTTCCCGACAAACTTACAGATGTAACGCCGGGAATTCTGGAATCGCTCCCGACGGACCCGATCAATGGCAAACCATTCGGATACCGAACGTTGCTTGATGATCCATTCGGCCGGCCGTTCATCATCTACAGTTTCGGCGCCGATGGGATCGACAACGACGGCTTGCAGGAGCCCGGTTCAATCTATCGCGCGCTTGACGAGGATTACCCCGGCTTTGACTATCCTATCAATGATGTCATACATCGGAATTGAAAGCGTCACCTAAACGCAGCGAAGCGAACTCTTCCGGTGTGTTGATGTTCTGTAACTGTTGTGCGGTGTTTTCGTCAATCACAATCTCGGCGTATCCCACTGCTTTAACAAGTCCCTGCACGCTGCGCTTGCCGGCGTCGAGATAGTGCCGCAAAATATCCAGCGCATCCGCGGACACGCGCATCGGCAGCGATTCAAACCGCTTGCGGCCGTCCACTCGAAACACCGTCGCCAGCGAGTCCATTTCCACCAGCAATTGTGAGAGCAGCGCCCCTGTTACCAGCGGTACATCGCAGGGACAGATGATGAACTGCTGATGCTTCACCCGCTCCTTCGAAGACTCAGAGGCGGCTTCGAGCAGCGACTCAATCCCTGCAAGCGGACCCGCGCCCGGCCGATGATCCTCAAGACATCGCAATCCCCCCGCAGCATCGACCCGACCAAGCGCAACGACATCACCGCACATCTCGCGTAGCGCATCAACCACATGTTCGAGCATCGTTCGTCCATCGCCCAGCACCAGCGCATGTTTGGGCCGCCCCATGCGCACACTGCCACCCCCGGCCAGCACCGCGCCGCAGACATGCACTCGTTGCTCGTTCAATTCACAAACTCTGCGCTCACTGCGCAATCGTGGTGCTCAATACTCACACCGGCGTCGCTGACTCGACGACTTCGATGACTTCACCAGCCGACACAACCGCAGGCTCCAATACTTTTGCCATAACGCCGCACCGCCCGACAATAACCTTCTTCAACTCCGGGTCGATCGCATCAAGCACGTAACAGGGTTTGCGCATCTTGGTGACTTCCACGCGCAGACCGCCGGAGAATTGCAGCACATCGCCGATGGAAAGTTCGTCAACATTCATGCCGCGCACGGTGACATTCTCGCCGGTCGCGCCCGGGTACACATCAAACCCCTCGTCCTTCAGGTCACGCAGGTCTTCTTCATCAAGCAGGCTTACCGCAACCATCGGCGAGCGGTGTTTCTCGTGGTTGTGTTCATCGCCGGCGAGGCCGGAGAGCGTCACTTCACATTGTTCGACCGGCAGCTTGGGAATCCCTCCGCCGCTGGTATTCACCGAAACGATTGTGCCTTTTCGCGTGGTCATAGAAGGCATGATAGGCTGCTCCCTGCCGAGCCGGGCCGCAGAAAACCTCGAAAGGAACGGTACAAATATGACTGCTTCACTCCTCGGAAAGCGGGCTGTCGTCTGCGGATCGACCCAGGGCATCGGCCGGGCCTGCGCTCAGGCCCTCGCCAGCGACGGCGCATCGGTTCTGCTCATCGCCCGCCACGCAGAAGCACTCGAAAAAACCCGCGAGGCATTGCCGGCCGAGCACGGCCAGTCGCATGAAACGCTTCTCGCAGATTTCAGTAACTGGCAGAATGTTCGTGATGCGGCGCTGACATATTCCGAGGCCAATCCGCCAGTACACATTCTCATAAACAACACCGGGGGTCCGCCGGCCGGACCTGTCGCAGAAGCATCTCACGATGAACTCACCAGCGCGTTCAATCAGCATGTGCTGTGCAACCAGTCGCTTGTGCAGGCGTTTGCGCCCGGCATGGCAGCGGAAAAGTACGGCCGCATCATCAATGTCATTTCCACTTCCGTCATCGCGCCGATCAAGGGCCTCGGTGTGTCCAACACGATTCGCGGTGCAGTTGCAAACTGGGGGCGCACGCTCGCAGGTGAACTCGGTCCGCTCGGTATTACCGTCAACAATGTACTGCCCGGCTATACGAGCACGGCACGTCTGTCGGCACTGCTGCGCGGCAGAGCCGAACGTGCCGGAACGGAACTTGCGAACATCGAAAAGCAGATCGCAGATTCCATTCCGCTGCGGCGCATGGCTGATGCCGGTGAGATTGCAGCAGTCGTCGCGTTCCTTGCCTCGCCCGGCGGCAGCTACGTCAACGGCGTCAATCTGCCCGTCGACGGCGGCAGAACAGCAGTGCAGTAACGCAAATGCATGTCTTGCAGCGGTTTGTCAGGCTTTCGTTTGCACACCCGACAGAACCCGAAAAGTAGGGACAGCCACCACTGAAAAGTAGGGACAGGCACGACTTTTCTGTGGTCACAATCCGACAGTACGCGTCCCCTTCGAGCAACATATCATTGACTTGTCATGCGAAAGATTCGAACCATCGTGACGCTTGCAGCATTCGCGTGCGGATCGCTTGTATTCGCGCAATCCGTTGCGCCATTGCAGATTAATCTTCAGCCGCTCGATCAACGCGTCAGCGATGTCGGCCTGCTCTCCAACAGTTTGAGAATCATTCAGCCCGGACTTGAAGTGCCGACCAGCTTTGATCAGGTCTACCGTGTTCCCGGCAGCGACAACCAACTCATGCGCGTGCAGGGTGCGCTCCGCGCGGTCTACCCACAATCTCAGGCGTCGTACACACAGTCGCCTTGGGGCGTAACGCCTGTCATCCCTGCGGGTACGGTGTTTTACATCGGCCAGACATCACTCGACGAGTCCGCACAGTCAACCGATCACCTCCCCGGCGCCGCACTGCGCTGGGACACACGCATCTCGAACACGCGAATCAACACGCGCACCGGACCTGGTGGACCATCGCCTGAACCGAACGCCCGCCGCGCAGATCACAGCAGCGCCGAAGACGCCGCTGGGCACGTGTCACCAACTCAAAGACAAGCCCTTGAGATTCGCGTGCAGCAGCTTCGCGCGTTATTCCAACACCACAAAGACGCGTCTGCTGAGCGAGATCAGTGAATAGTCGCGCAGTTCATGCCGTTTCCGACAGCGTCGGCCGGCGATTTCTTCTGTTCACCCACCCCGCTTGCCGATACCATGACTTCGTATGACAGCACTGCGCAACATTATGGTCACACTCGCCACCGTGTGGTGCGCCGGTTTCGCACACGGACAATCCGCTGCAGAGCCGTTGGAACTGACACCGGCAACACAGTACGACCCGCAATTCGTCGATCTGCGTGTTGTCGATGAAGGTGTGGAAGACGTCGGCGCATTGAATGGAAGTCTGCGCTCGTTCAGTCCCGGATTGCATCAATCCAACGACTTCAGCAGGGTCTATCAGGTGCCCGGCAGCACGAATTTCATGCGGGCTCAGGGCGCGCTGTACGCTGTCTATCCGCGATCGGTATACGCATCCAACGGCTCTGCTGCGGTTCCACCGGGAACGGTGTTCTACATCGGCGATCCCTCGCCGTTCGAACAATTCCCCGGCGACCCCAACGCAACACAGCAACAGCCCGCCGTCATCTCAGGCGAACCATTGCGCTGGAACACGCGCGTCAGGTTGAGTAACAACGACAATGTGGCGTCGACCGAATCGTCCCCGACCGATCAGCGCAGACAACAGTTCGAACAGACCGGCGAAGACGCACATCGCATGCAGCCGATACCCAGCACGCAGCGCACGTTACCAACCGACGAAATTGCGCCCGACATCATCGAAATCGATGACTACCGTCAGCGCCGACTGGCTGAATTAATGCAACGCGCCGCAGAAGCAGCCCAAGCCGCTGAGTAAACCTACGCAGCGCTCGGCGGGTCAGTTTCGCTTCCCTCAGACTCATCCTCGTAGAACCAAAGACAGTCCAGTTCACGCGCCAGTACATCCATGCGCCGGCACGTCTGATCAAGCGCAGCAAATGTCGCGCTTGCATTTGCAGCAGCGAGCTGGTTCTCAGTGCCAATACTCTGCGCATGCGGAGGCTTGAGCATCATCCGCGCCCGACGACTCGGAAACGGAATCGGCTCGATCGTGACAACCTCATTATCACCGCAGCATGCGGTCCACCAATGTCGAACAGGCGTTGTCATGGTCCTTCTCCGCTGCGTTGTACAGCCCAGGTGTGCTCAGCACTGCTCACACCATCGGCTCGCGCGAATCACAAATACCGCTTGCGCCGCAATCCGTTCGATCCCGTACTCACAAGCTGTGGTGCAATTGCTCCAGACTCACACACCGCTGACTTATCGGCTGCACTCGTACACCGCTTGCTTACACAGACAAGAATTCGCCTTCACTCGTGGTGTTGCCAAAGACTGCAGCTTCACTCTCGAAGACGCGCTTTGAACGCGCGAGCAGGAAGTACAAAACGATCATCAGCAACAGCAGGCCGGCCATGATGCCGCCGAACAGTGGTGCGACCGTCTTGATCTGCTCCACAAAACCCGGTTCCGGCAGCATTGTCGCGTACGCCACTCTGCCGTTTTCCTTGCGCTCGCCCAGCGGAACAGCACGTGCGGTGTCGTTGCCGCGATCAAGGTGCCTGCTCGATTCCAATGCAAGCGTTGTTGCAAACATGTCAAGCAGCAGTTTTGTCTGATCGCTGTTCAAACCTTCAAGCGAAACAGTGATCTTCTTTGGTTCACTCATATCCAGATTGAGATCGTTGCTCAGCCGTGCGGTCAGTTCATTCACATTGCCATACGGTTCGAAGTTTCGATCCGCACACCGCTTGGCAAGCGCCTTCTGGAAGTCGCTGCTCAACATGTATTCCGCATGCCAGCGTTGCCACGCGGCAGCGTCTTCTGCGGTGAATTCCATCGGATTGTCCGCCTGTGGCGCAAATGCCACCGATGCAGTCACAGGCGTCGGCGAGATGTAGTCAGTTGCGAACCAACTCGACGCAGCTGCAAAGATCGTCAGGAACACTAACCATCCGACGCTGGCGATCGCGCGCGGCCGCGCCCATCGCTGCATCAATTCTTTCTCAGAATTCGCTAAGAAATCGCGCACTTCCGAAAGTTCGCTACGCTGCAGTTCGAGTGCGCGCACCTGCCGCTGCAGTTCCTCCCGGCTGGCGTTCGTGCCGTTTGTGTGCGTCGCTGCAATGTGCTGTACCGCTTGTTGTTGTCGGGCTTCCATCAACCGCCGAGCTGCCTTAAGCCGATGCCGCCTGCGTAACAGGTGCTGCGAGACTGCATTGATCTTCTTCACCTTGCGACGAAGCTTTTCATCCAACTGCTTTGGATCATTGGCTTTTGCCTTCTCCAGCGATGCTTCCAATTCCGCAATTCGCGTTTGAAACGCTTTGACAGAAACTGCTGATTCGCCGCTGCCAGCAACCTGCTGCTTTGCCTCGATCAGCGACTGCTGCAATTTGGAAAGCTGCTCCTGCATCGAACGCACCTGCGCATCGCGCTTTGTTCGATACTCCTGCAGGCTCTGCTTGTGTTCGCCTTGCATTGACTCAACTGAGTGCGCATGCTCCGCCTTGATCGCTTCCACCACATGCGAATGATCTGCTGTCGACGCTTCCGCACGCCGCGCTTCAAGCTGATGCAGCTCTTCAGTTGTCTGCTGCTCAGCCAGGCGTGCTTCTTCCAACTCTGATGTCAATTGGTCGTTACGCTTTGAGAGCTCAGCAATCTGGATCTGCAGTTCTGAAGAGTTGCTGTCCACACCGATCTGCCCACGAGCCTGCTGCAATGCTTCGGTCAGCTCGCCGATCCGCCGATCGCGCCGTTGCAATTCTTCCGGATTGCCCGCCCGCGTGGCTTCTGCGAGCTGCTTGTTGAGTTTCTCAATGCGCTGCCGCTGCTCCTCCACCATTGCCAGCGCCGAAGCTCCGCGTTCGAGTTGCGTTGACTGTTCATTCAGAATTTCAGCAAAATGCCGCAGCTTTTCACCCGCAGTTGACAGACGTTGCTCGCTCTCATGCAGCGATGCCTGCTGTTGTTCGCTGTGCTGCGAAAGATCATCAACCTTCAGAGCCAGTTCATCTGCCTGCTGCTGGGCAGTGTCACGCTGCTGCATCGCTTCTCGAAGATCATGCTCAAACTGCTCGGCCCGCTGCTCAGCCTCTGCCATCCGCCGGCTCTGGGTCTCCAGTTCCTCCATTGCCTGCTGCTGACTCTGCTGCGCAGCTTCGAACTGGTTCTGCAATTCCCGGTGTTCCGCTTCCAAAGTGCTGCTGCGTTCGTCCAGCGCCTGCTGTTTCTGCGCAGCTTCTTCCTGCAGTTTGGTCAATTGATCCTGCTGCTGCTGCAGATCTCCGTTGAATGCATCGAGCTGCGCTGCACGTTCATCCAGCGCCTCGCCCCGCGCCGCGAATTCCTGTTCTTCCGCATCGCGCTGCTGCTGCCACTGTTGCTTTTGGTCTGCGAATTGTGACTGCTGAGTGTTGAGTTCCTGTTCGAGTTGCTGCAGCGTTTCCGTTGTGTGCTGGTGATCCTGTTCCTGCTGCTGCAACTGTTGCAGACGGTGCTCGAAGGCTTGCTGCTTCTCCTGAAAATCCCTGTCCGTTGCAGCCTGCCGCTCGCTCCACTGCTGCTGGTGTTGTTCAAGTTCCACTCGATCCTGCGTAGCCGCTTCATTCTGCTGCTGCAATTGCTCGCGCTGTGTGCTCAGGGATTGATCGAGCTGTTCCAGATGCTGGCGCTGTTCGAGCAATTCGTGCTGCTGCGTTTCAAGCTCAGCACGCGCGTCTGCCAGCCCTTGCCCCTGGGCGCGCATTGCCTGCTGCTGCTGTTGCACTTCATTTTGCTGAGCGACAAGTTTGCTGAGCTCTTCATCCAGCTCGCGCTCCGCTTCATCAAGCGCTTGGCGCCGATCATGCAGCGAGGTCAACTCCCGCTCATGCGACTCCTGCACCTTGCGCAGCTTGTCGAACTTCTGTTCAACATCTGCAAGGATGTTCATCACATCCTCGCCGGTCGAACATTCGTTCGATTCTGCCTGGGTGTGCGACTGCTGCTCGTTTGCCTGCTGGTCGGGTTCGGGCGAGGACGGCTGGGGGGGCTGGTGCTCGTGCATTGCGTCGTGTCCATCCAGATGCAGTTGGGAGGAAGGCAGGCCGGTTGTCGAACAACACCGGCCCGTGTCACAGCCCATATCGTCGAAGCTGGTTGCACCCTTCACCGCCCGCACCACACCCCCCGAATACGCTGCTCGCGTAACCGTCATGCCTCGCCTCGACTGCAAATCCGTTGCGGACTTCGGACCTGCCGTGGCGTACGATGTGCCGGTCCTGCAGCCTGTACGATCTGTACCCAAACCCGTCGAGTGCCCAATGATTCCTACTGTTTCCCCAGACCAGTTCAACGCTGCACGCAAACAGCGCACGACCGTTTCGCCTCCCAGCGCTGCGACCGCTCGCACGCTGCAACCGTTCGATTCGAACCTGCAGCCGATCATTGAGAAAGTCACCTCGGGTATTCGACTTACAGCCGGCGACGGCCTGCTGCTCTACAACACACCCGACATCTGGACCGTCTGCGAGCTTGCACACTTGGTGCGCACGCGCCTTCACGGCGACACCGTGTTCTTCAACATCAACCGCCACATCAATTACTCAAACGTCTGCGCGCTCTCCTGCACGTTCTGCTCGTTCTATCGCAAGAAAGATGACGATGGCGCGTACCAGTTTGAACTTGAAGAGATCATCAAACAGGCAGGCGAAGCCGAACGGGCAGGCGCAACAGAACTGCACATCGTCGGCGGCCTGCATCCCTGGTTGAAGTTCGACTATTACCTCGATATGCTCCGCGCGATTCGCCAAACCGCGCCGCGTCTGCATATCAAGGCCTTTACCGCTGTCGAGATTGTGCATTTTGCGCGAATCGCCGGCCGGGCCCGTGACGGCTACGAAGGCATCAAAAGCGTTCTTGCCGACCTTCGCGATGCCGGCCTCGGTTCATTGCCCGGCGGCGGCGCAGAAGTATTCGATGACCGTGTGCATGATGAAGCATTCAAAGGAAAGATCAAAGCTGGCAAGTGGCTCGAAGTGCATCGTGCTGCGCACGAGCTTGGTATGAATTCCAACGCAACAATGCTCTACGGCCACATCGAATCCCGTGCAGACCGCATTCAACACATGATTACTCTGCGTGAGCAACAAGACCGCGCGCTGCACGACTGGGCACACCGCAACAACATCTCACTGCAGGAAAATGACGCAGTCGTCCTCACCGGCCCCGATGAAAGTTACACAACTGCCAGACTCCCCTCGCCCTTTGAGAGCGCGGCTGGGTGTGAGGGGATTCCTTCATCCGCAGAAGGCTACTTCCAAACAATCATCCCATTGCCGTTCATACCCGATGACAGTGCGCTGCAAAAGCTCCCGGGCCCATCCGGCATGGAGAACCTGCGCACTCTCGCCATCAGCCGATTAATGCTCGATAACTTTCCGCACGTCAAAGCATTCTGGATCATGCAGACGCTGGAGATGGCGCAGTACATGTTGACCAGCGGCGCTGATGACATCGATGGCACCGTCGTCTGGTACGACATCACCAAAGTCGGCGGCACCACCACGCATCAGGAAACCACCATCTGGGACCTGCAGCGCGCCATCCGTGAGTGCGGCCTCACACCCGTCGAACGCGACACACTTTACCGCCCGATCACACGAACCGGCGCCGACTGGCAACTCGCGTAACACCCGCGAACCGGATCCCCCATGAAGCGCTGCGACTTGTCGCGTTCGACAGATGCCCGAGCACACAAATCCAGTTGCTATCATCCACCCATGCGGACCGCGCCCATCTACGTCGAACTGCGCATCCGCGCCCCGTTCGATGCGCTTTGGGAACACACACAGAATCCCGACCTCCATCAGCGCTGGGACCTGCGCTTTTCACGCATCACATACCTCCCGAAGGACATTGCCGACGAACCTCAGCGCTTCACCTACGAAACGCGCATCGGCTTTGGCATGCGTGTGCAAGGCACCGGCGAATCCGTGGGAACCCACGACACGCCAACCGAAAGCACATCCGCACTCAAGTTCGCCTCCGACGACCCCAAAGCAATCATCCGCGAGGGCTCCGGTTACTGGAAATACATCCGCACCGACGACGGCATCCGATTCCTTACGCTGTATGACTACAAAGCCCGCTACGGAACACTCGGCCTGCTGTTCGATCGATTCATCTTCCGACCAATACTCGGCTGGGCCACAGCTTGGAGCTTTGATCGCCTCCGCCTCTGGCTCGAACGCGGCATCGACCCTGCAGGCTCCGCCATGCGCGCAATCGTTCACAGTATCTGCAGACTCACGCTCGCGTTCATCTGGATCTGGCACGGCCTGGTTCCCAAAATCATCGTCCGGCATCCGGGCGAAATCGCGCCGCTTGAACAGGCCGGCCTCTTTCCCGGCTACGAAACCGAAGTCGTCATCGCAATCGGCGTGGGCGAATCGCTTCTTGGCCTTGCCCACCTCATTTTTTGGAATGCTCGCTGGATGTACGCGTTCGACGTTGTCGTCTTCGCAGCTCTTGGAATCGGCGCGATCTTCACCATCCCCGAACTCGCGCTGCAGCCGTTCAATCCTCTTTCATTCACCACAGTGTTGTGCGCACTTGCGATTATCGGTTGGTTCGTGTGCCGCGATGTGCCTCGCGCACGTCGATGTTTGCGCACTCAACCGGGGCGCGCACCATGACCTCCATCTACCAGCGCGTGCTTGGCGATGAATTTCGGAAACTGCATCCGCAGATTCAGCGGCGGTTCGGTTTCTCCAGCGCGGACAACATCGCTTCCATCGGCCGTGGCGTCATGGACAAGATCTGGCGCGGCCGGTTCTATACTCTGCCGTTTCTCTATATCGGCACTTGGCGGCGCATCATGTTTCCCGAGACCGGCGAGAACGTGCCGTTTACCATCAACAACTACGCCTACATCGATTCATTCGGCCGGGAAACCGTCACCTGGGTGCGTGAATTCGAAATGTCCCGCCACAGACGCTTCGATGCCACGATGATCTACAGCGAGCAGCGCAAACGCATCGTCGATTACCTCGGTTCGCACCAGCACCTGGCTGTTGATATTGACCTGTCCGTCGACGAGGACGGCGCAATGCGTTTGCGATCGACGAAGCAGCGATTCTATGAGGGATGGGTCGGTTTCAGTTTCCCCATGTTGTTCTCAGGCGTCGCAGATGTCCGCGAATGGTACGACGACGACCGTGAACAGTTCGGCATCGAAGTCAACGTCACTAACCCAGTCTGGGGGCCGCTCTTTGGCTACCGCGGCCACTTTGACGTTACATGGCTCGACTGTCCACCCGACAACGTGCCGCAACACCTCAAACCGTTGCGCGAAGAACGCCGCGAATAACTACACACACATGAAGCGCTGCGACTTGTCGCGCTCACTCGTCCGCGCGGCTCGGCCTATCCCCGCCCAATCGCCCACCAGCGCTCCGGCATGTGCAGCACCGTTGCGATTCCGAACATCACGATCATCCCCACTCCCACCGCGCACGCCAGCAGCAACACCTGATCCAACCACGACGCACTACCCGCTGACATTCCCATCACCACAACCACTGCTGCGCCCATTGCCACTGTCGCTGCAAACGTCTTTGCCCAACTGCGCAGCACACTGCCATCAACAACATCCACACCGGCGCGGCGACTCAACAGACTCAGCCCCAGCACCTGCACAATTGCGCAGATCGCGGTGGACCACGCCAACCCCGCTTCGCGCAGCGGCGTCCAGATCAGCGTGCAGTTCAATACCAGATTCAACGCCACCACGCTCACCGCGACCTTCATCGCTGTCCTGGAATCACCGCGCGCATAAAACGCCCGCGTCAACACATGTGTCATCGAATACGCCCAGATCGCAGGGGCATATCCCAGGAGCACCCGGCCGACGCGCTCGGTATCGTCTGCTGTAAATTCACCACCTTGCAGAATCACCGCCGCCAGTTGCTCGCGCACAAGTATCAAACCCACACTTGCAGGCAATCCAATAAACACCACAAGCCGCAATCCACGCTGCACCGTCGCACTGAACGAATCCGCATCATTCGCCTGCCGGCTCAGCAGCGGAAAGATCGCAGTCGCGACCGCAATGCCGAACACCCCCAGCGGGAATTGATACAGCCGCTGCGCGTAACTCACAGCCGACATCGCGCCCAGATCAAGTGGATACGCAACACCTGCAATTGTGTCGCCAAAAGTTGCGGGGTAGCTTGCGATGATGCCGTCAAAGAACGTATTGAGTTGCAACACACCCAGCCCGATGATCATCGGTGCTGCCTGTTGCAACACTCTCCGAAACGGCTGCTGCGCCTTGTCACGCTGCCCCGTCCACCAGGGATTCCGCCGCAGTGCTGTAAGCGACCACACGATTTGAATCACCCCGGCAAGCACCACAGCAGACGCAACAATGGCGATATGCGCGCGATCAGTTATGCCCGCAATGCTGTTCAAACCAACCGCAGCGCCCACGATCAACAGGTTCAACACGATCGGCGCTGCTGCTGTCGGCCCGAACCTGCCGTGTACCTGCAACATCGCGCCGAACATCGCCACCAAGCACACCAACGGCATGTACGGCAGCATGATCATCATCAACCACACCGCCGGGGCTTCATGCCCGCGCGCCGCAGACAACGCATAGAGCAACACTTCGCCGACGATCGTCACCGCACCCAGCACGATCATCAACCGCGCAACAACCATGGATGCAAGCTGCTTTGCTGCCTGCGGGTCGTCGTGCGTCAGTTCGCTGTAGACCGGAAGATACGCCGCCGCCAGCGCCCCCTCTCCGAATAATCTGCGAAAGAGATTCGGAATGATGAACGCAAAAAAGAATGAGTCCATCAGCACGCCGGCGCCGAACACACGACTCAGTGTGGCGTCGCGCGCGAGCCCCGTCGCCCGGCTGAGTAGCGTCAGCAGCGTCACCGTCCGCGCGTGATGTTCAAAGCGTTCGGTCATGTGTCGTCATTACCGTGTTGCGATGTATCCAGTCGAACGAACTCCGCCGCACATTCCGGACATCGGCCAACGCTGCCCGTGACAGGTAGGCCCTTGAGCACATAACCGCATTGCACGCACACATTGCCTTGCAGATCAAAGCCGCTGCGGAGTAACTCGCGATGTGCTCGAACCGCTGCAGCAAACGGTAGACACACAAGCGTCAATTGCACTATGGTCTCCAATCGATGTTCGCTGATGACTGTAATGAGAGGATCACCCAGGCGTGAGCCTGCGAGCAACTCAGCGATGACAAGAAGAAGCTTCAGACAAACCACGAACATTAGAAAAAAGCATACGCTGGAGAATCGCAGCCACCAGACACGGCGTCGGGACAACGATGCTGTGGCGCTCCACTGCGCTTCATGAACAGTCGCACTGCAGTTCGAACATATTCCGTACCCTGATTGCTCGTATGTGACGGTTGCACAACTTGCGCAACAAACGAAGCAGCGTTTTGCTTCTCGCATGCGTATCGCGTCCTGACGCCACCACTTGCTGAACGCATCGTGCACTCCAAAGATGAACCCGAGGCAGAATGCGATGAGAATCGTTACCTGTGGCTCTTTCTGCGTGGGGGCTATGAGCATGATGCTCAGCACCGCAGCCATGATCGCGTCCAGCGTTGCTATACAACCCAAATGCAACCACCCATTGAGTCGGCTCAATCTCGTGTCAACGATCTGATCAAACAGCGCACGCCGCCAGCGCGAAAGTTGTCCGCCTATCGGCATCGTTGCCCACAACCACAACACCGCGCACACCACACCCGCCAACCCCGCAACAACATCCGTCCACGAACTTTGCCGATTCAGACTTGGCAGCGACTGCGTCCATTCATCCAGCAACACCCACACTGCAGCAATCAACCCGACAAGCAACACCCGCGATACAAACCGACACTGCCACAAGAGCAGCGTCAGCCCGCCGAACGCAAACAGATGCAGCACCTTGTCCGGCGGCGGTCCGTCGCCCACGCTCACCTGCAACTCCGGCCAGTGCGTGCCCAGTGTCAGCGCAATCACATACACCAGCGTCACCAGCCGCCAGTACCGAACCGCCCGCTGCCGAATGACATTCCTCGGCGGCGCATCAGCAGCCGGCACGTGCGCAGCGCTCTTCATTTTTCAGTTTGCGCGCCTGCATCAGGTTCGGGTGCAGCAACACGCGCCGCGCGAATCGCAGCATCGGCAGCCTGCTGCTGCTCCGGCGTCACCGGCGCATCCATCGGCTTCGGCTCCACCTGACCCGCAGCGCTCTTCACCGCGGGCACACCATTACCCGTCGCGTGTGGGGTAGCGCGTTTCCGCTGCGCCGCATCATCTTCAATGGGCAACGCAGCATCCGCTCCAGCGTGCGTCTTCACGCCAAGTGCCGCTCCGCCTAGCGCAACTACACTTGCTGCGAGCTCCACATAATCCTTCGCACCGGGACAGCTCGGTTCATACTCAAGAATTGTCTGCCCGAAACTCGGCGCTTCTGCGAGTTTGATATTCCGACGAACCGGCGGGCGCAACACCTGACAATCACGCCAGGGCACGTCCTGCTGTCGCGACGCTTCAAAGAACGCATCAAGATCAGCTAGGACTTCCTTTGCAAGTGTTGTCTGACTTTCGTGCATGCACAGCACAACGCCACTGACGCGCAGTTTCGGATTCACACGCTGACACACCAAACCGACGGTTTCCAGCAGCTTGCCCACACCCTGTAGCGCAAGGAAATGCGCCTGCATCGGCACGACAACTTCGTGCGCCAAAGCCAAAGCATTCAGTGTCAGCAACCCAAGGCTCGGCGGGCAATCGATCAGAACGTAGTCATACCGATCCGCAATCACATCGAACTTGCGCCGAAGAATGCGCTGCCGATCATCAACCGCGGCAAGCTCCGGCTCAGCACCGGCCAGATCAACTTCCGCAAGAATCGCATCAAGATTCTCGCGCGCATGCACAATTGCCTGCTCGGCTGTGCATTGCGGATCAACCAGCAGGTCATATACCGTGCAGTCAATCTGCTCATCATCCACACCCAGGTGCAGCGTCAGGTGGGCTTGCGGGTCCAGATCGATCAGGCAGACACGCTTGCCCGCCTGCGAAAGCACCGAACCGAGGTTCACGGTCGTGGTCGTTTTGCCCACCCCGCCCTTCTGATTCATCAGCGCAATGATGCGTGGCGTCGTTGGTGTCTGGTCGGCTGCGGACATGGGCGGGAATATAGCGTATCGTCCATCCGTACCCGGAAACTTCCATCTTGACGGCAGGTCGTGCGCAGCATATTGCCGCGACGGCCTCGCTCAATCGTTTGTGACCCATGTCCACGACTTCCGACAACGCGATTTGTATCCGGCGCTGGGATTTCTCTGAGACATCGCAGACAGTTCTGCTGTTCGGTCGTGAGATCGGACTCTTCCGCGGGCTTGCCAAAGGAGCCAAACGCCCAAAGAGCAGATTTTCCGGCGGGTTCGATGTTCTCACGCGCGGACAGGTCGTCGCAATTATCAAGCCGGGCAAAGATCTTGCGACCCTCACCGAGTGGCACCTCGAACAGGTGTACCGTGCCGGTCGCACAGACCTGAACATCAACCGCATCGCGCTGTACATGATCGATCTTGTGCAGCACATGTTTACCGATCACGATCCGCATCCCGCTGCGTTTGATCTGCTGAGTAGTTCACTTGATGCGTTTGAGTCAGCTCAGCAGCCGCAGCCTGTGCTGCTGCGCTTCCAGATCGCGCTACTTGATGAATGCGGGTATCGGCCGGAACTGGTTCACGACGCCCAGACCGGGCGCATCATTGACGATACATCGACAACCCTTGCGTTCAGTTCACGACATGGTGGTGTTGTTGCTGACACGGTCGAACCCGATCGCTGGCGCGTCCGCCGGGCTACGGTCGAATTGCTGCGTGCTGCCCAGCGTGACGCACTACCCGCTGAACCCAATATCGCAACAGCCTTGCGGGCCAATCGGTTGTTGGCGGCGCATTATCGGGAGTTGTTGGGTAAGCAAACTGCGACGATGACGGCGCTATTCTCGGACTTGCGTGTTTGAACGACATCGCTTCACAGTCTCATATCGCCATATTGCTGAGTTCAGCGCGTTCGCTCAGCCATGCCATGTACAGACCCGATGATTAAGTAGTTCGAGCGGGTCGGTCTTCCACGATTGATGACCGGTCAGTCTGCTGTGTTCACGACCAGTACGTGCGGTGCAGCAGCAGTGATCGAGATTGAGTGCAAGGGAAGATCGCTCTTTATGAAGCAGTCAACGTTAGATCGAATTATCGCCAGCCCACGACTGCCGTCGCTGCCGTCCGTTGCGGTTGAAGTGCTTGAATTCACGCGCGATGACAACGTTGATCTGCGCGAGGCTGCCCGCGTTATTCAGAATGATCAAGCCCTTGCAACGAAAGTTCTGCGCACAGTCAATTCGAGTTATTACGGCCTATCGCGGCCGTGTTCAACAATTCAGCAGGCACTCGTCTATCTTGGCGCAAATACCGTGCGCACGCTCGTACTCGGCTTTGCGCTTGTTGACACGATGGCTGACCCGAGCGACAGCAATCAGTTCGATTACATGGATTACTGGCGTCGAGATCTGTATACCGCAGTGGCAGCTCGAGAGCTTGCTGCAATTCACCAGAAGTGCGATCCCGATGAAGCGTTTTTGGGCGGCTTGATGCAGGACATCGGCATGGTGGCGATGCATCGAGTACTCGGTTCAAAGTATGTGCAAGCCATCGCGCAGACCAACGGCGATCATCGAAAACTGGCAAAGATCGAGCGAGATACGTTTGAGATCGATCACGCGTCGGTCGGCTCACGCATTGCCGAACGATGGAAGTTCCCGCAACAGTTCATTGCGTGCATTCGCAACCACCATAATTCGTCGAGAGTCGCTCCGGACCAGATGCATCTCGTACGAACAGTCGAACTTGCAAATTCAATTCCGATACTCTTGATGTTCAAGGATGCAGAGGGGCCGCGCAACACATTGATCCGACATTCCTCGGAATGGTTTGACATCACGCCGAAGCAACTTCAGGACCTGCTCAGTACGGTCATAAAAGCAGTTGAACAATTCTCGTCGCTGTTCCGACTTGATATCGGTGATGCAGGTGATGTTGAGGATCTCCTTGCTGAAGCTGAAGTGCGCGTCGTCGAACTGCAAACGCGGATGGAACGCGAGAACAAGGAACTCCGCGAAAACAACGAATCGCTGTCGCAGCGCACCATCGCAGATGCACTCACCGGCGTTGCCAATCGCATGCACTTCGATACCACGCTTGATGAGCAATTCAACAGCGCAGCAGCCTCCAAAGGCTGCATGGCAGTGATTTTCTGTGATCTCGATCACTTCAAATCCGTCAATGACACGCATGGCCACCAGGCGGGCGATTGCGTACTCATCGAAATCGCAAAGCGAATGAGCGACTGCATTGGTGATCGTGGCGTTGTCGCACGGTACGGCGGTGAGGAATTTGCGATCATCCTTCCCACTGCGGATCGAAAGACCGCAACGGAGATTGCCGAACAACTTCGCAAAGCGATCTGTGCCGGCCCGGTGTCGCTCAACGGCACATCCCGCGAGGCAGAAGAACTCGTCGTCACAATGAGCCTCGGCGTTGCTGCGTACGAACCCGCCCTGGCGAAAATCATGACCAAGCCAGAGCAATTGCTCAAAGTCGCTGACCAGGCGGTCTATGCTGCAAAAAAATCAGGCCGCAATTGTGTGCGCACCTATACCAATCGCCGTGCGCACGCGCAATCCGCTGCGTAAATCACCGTTGACGCGCATAAAGACAGAACGCACATCCCGTCACGCGGCCCGAAGTGTTTCAGCACAACATCGATCAAAGCTCGATGCGAACGTCAGCCCCATCTGACCTTGCTCACGAGTGTCTGAAAACGTTGAATGTGTGCGGATTCTTTACGAACGTTCGCCCGGCCAGAGTCGTCCCACCACCTGCGGCTGAATCGGGTATTTCGCATTCACATCGCGCAGCTCATCCAGCGTGACCGATTCGATGCGTTGCAGTTCCTGTTCCAGAGAGCGGTACGCACCGTGATATGTCCAGATCGTACCCAGCCGGCGCATGCGACCGGCCGGCTGTTCACTGTGCAGCGTCGCCGCCGTGGCAATCTTGTTGCGCATACGCAGCAAATCATCTTCGGTCAGTGAATCAACCAGACTGTTGAGTTCGCTACGGATGATGCGTTCAACCTCTTGGGCATTGTCCGGCCCGCAGACCCAATGTACGACGTAATGTCCGATGCCATCGTGGCCATCAAACGAAGCGCCAGCCATTTCCGCAAGGCCCGTTTCAATCAGCGCCCAGTACAAACGTGAACCTTCATCATCGCCAAGTATCTGCGCGAGTACACCCGCTGCATAGCGCTCGTCATCCTGTTGCCCAGGCGCTTTGCACAGCATCATGCCGTAGTGCACATGCACACTGTCCAGCGTAATGTCAAGATCATCCGGTTGAATGTTCGCGATCGGGAATTCCCGCTGCGCACCGGTTCGCGCCCAATCGCCGCACCAGTCACTGATGCGATGCACCATGGAATCGAATGCGACGTCACCGGCCAGCGCGACCACCGTGTTGTCTGCGGAATACCGATGCTGAAAATACTCGCGCATCTGCACATCAGTCATTGTCGTAATGGTGTCATCAGTCCCCAGCACACGATGCGACAATGGATGCTGCCGGTAGTATGCTTCCATGAGCTGTTCATACAGCACCCAGAACGGCTGATCGCGATACATTGCGATCTCTTCCAGTATCACCTTCTTTTCATTGTCAAAATCCTGCGTGCGCAGTGACGGGCGAAGAATGTCCGCAAGAATCTCCGTCGCAGATTCCAGCTTCTCCGGAAGACAGTGCGCGTAAAACGCAGTCAACTCACTGGTCGTAAATGCATTGTGATCAGCGCCCAGATCATCAAACTGCGCATCGACTTCTTCAGCCGACCGTGATTCCGTTCCTTTGAACATCATGTGTTCAAGGAAATGACTGACGCCCATCAGTTCGGTGCGTTCATCGCGCGCCCCGGCCTTGACGAAGAAACCCACCGCTGCGGTGTGCGCATCCACATTACATTCACCGAGAATTGTCAGCCCGTTGTCCAGTGTCGCGTGTTTGAATTCAACTGCCATGCACGCAGTGTAGCGTTCCCGCTGGTGGCAAACCCGAATCCGCACACGTTGAGCCGGTGGCGTCCTCGCTGCACGTCACAACTACTGTTGCTGTTTTCGAATTCCCGGGTTCGTATCTAGCGGCCAGTTCTTCTCACGCCCGCCGGAACGTGCCGCGCATCAACAGTTGTGATGATGATTGCTCATCGGAGAACACGCTGACCGGTTCTATGGGCACCAGCCCTGCAAGGCCGGTCGCTTCCAGCAAATCTGATTCGGTGAGCGGCCAGGGCGGGCCATCAGATGCTTCGCCGAATTCACATGCCGGGCTGACGACCAACAACCGTCCATGCATCGACAACAAATCCGCAGTTGCGCTCATCATCGCCAGCCGAAGATCAGGCGACCACCAACAGAGATTGTTGACTTCCACAACAAGATCGAATCGATGCCTCCACCTGCCGGGCGGCTTTAAGAGATCAGCCTGCACATAACTGGACGCATTGTTCGGATCTGCATGTTTGGCTTCGTCAATCACACAGTCACAACAATCAAATGCGGTAACGTCATACCCGCGATGCATGAGTTCGCGTGCATCATCGCCAAGGCCGCAGCCGATGACGCATACCCGCGATCCGCAGCGAACCATCGAAGGCGCAACTGCATTCAACCAGTTCACCAATGCGGTGGCTGGGGAGCCGGTGCGCCACGGAAGATGTGCGGGATCACCGCCGGCCTGCTGGTAGATCTGCGAGAACCAGCCAGCGTCAGTCGTGACAGATGAAGTTACCGGGCTTATCACAGGCATCACGCCCTCCAATCGGCTCCTTCCTCCCCGACCTTCACCGAACATCATAACCAATGTCGACGAATCACGATACCTGAATATGTATTTTCGGTATATGCAAACATATCTAACGCCAGTCCCACAAGGTGTTTACGCCCAGATGTTTCTGGTGGAAAAGTCGTGCGTTAAATGTCTGAGAATCAGCCCCGGCGTGGCCGCAGCATCCAAAATCGCCACCGTCTCGCAAGCCGGCTGACTCCGAAAATCCACCACAAATCATCACGCATGCAATGCGCGGTTCTCCGTATCCAGCACTGCTTCGTGAATCGCTTCGTGCATCGTCGGATGCGCATGAATCGTCGAGATGATGTCTTCTGCCGTCGCTTCGAGGCGCGTCGCCACACTGAATTCTGCGATCATCTCCGATGCATCTTCACCGATGATGTGCGCGCCCAAAATCTCGCCGTACGGCTTACTCGTCAGCACCTTCACCAAACCCTGCGTCGCGCCGATCGCAATTGCCTTGCCATGCGCCTGCAGGTTGTACTTGCCGACGTTGTAGTCCAGACCCTTCTCCTTCGCAGCCCGCTCGGTCATGCCGATCGATGCAATCTGCGGGTTGCAATACGTGCAGCCGGGAACCTGATTGTAGTCCATGCTGATCGCATGATGCCCTGCAATGCGCTCCACGCAGATCACCGCTTCTTCCATCGCTTTGTGTGCAAGCCACGGCGGGCCGATCACATCACCCACCGCATAAATGCCCGGCACTGACGTCTTGTACGTCGGCTCAGCAACATCGCGATAGTCCGTCTTGATATGACCCTTCACCAATTCCAGACCGAGTGTGTCATCGAACAAACCTTCAAACCGCGCACCCACGCCGATGGCGACAAGCATCACATCCACATCAACAGTCTTTGATTTGGAATCATCATTGGCATCAACGATCGTGACCGTTGCGCCGCCCTTCTTCTTGTCCAGCTTCTTGACTGTCGAACCAAGCTCGAACTTGATTCCCTGCTTTTCAAACGCGCGCTTCGCTGCTTTGGAAATGTCATCATCTTCAATCGGCAGAATGCGATCGAGCATCTCCACGACCGTCACAGCAGTGCCGAACGAGTTGTAGAAATACGCAAACTCCATCCCGATCGCGCCCGAACCGACAATCACCATCGACTTCGGCTGCTTCTTCGTGTTCATCGCTTCTTTGGAACTGATCACAAGCTTGCCGTCAAAGTCAATGTTCGGCAGCGGCCGCGGCGCTGCGCCTGTCGCAATGATCACTCGATCCGCCGTCACCGTCTGTTCAACATTCCCTTCGCCCGTGCCGTGGTAGTAATCATCGGTCGCGCTGCGCACTTCAACAGTGCATGGTCCGTGCGCCGTCTTGCCGCTGGTGATCGTTGCGTGGCCGACGATGTGATCGACCTTGTTCTTTTTCAGCAGGAAACCCACGCCTTTCGTGATCTTGCCGCTGATATCTCTGCTTCGGCCGATGACTTTCGTCCAATCGACGGTCGTCTTTTCAAACCCGAAGCCCCATTGCTCACCATGCGTGATCGCTTCGCTGTACAGCTCCGCGTTGTGCAGCAGGGCTTTGCTGGGGATGCAACCCCAATTCAGGCACACGCCGCCGAGGTTGTTGCGTTCAATACACGCAGCTTTCAGACCGAGCTGCCCAGCACGGATGGCTCCGACATATCCAGCCGGGCCGCCGCCGATGATGATCAGGTCGTAATGCTTGCTTTCTGCCACGGAAAAAAGTCCTTCCGGTCGGTGTCATGAAACAAAATGGACGGGGATTGTAGCCGAACCCCGGTGTCAGCGACGTCGCGCCCAAAGCCCGGGCACTCCTGTGCCCGGGATTGCGTCCGTTCATCGCAGACTTTCAAGCTGCGATCAAAGTGCATTGACGACCCCCATCCGCCCCTCTAGCATCGCCGAACTTCCGGAAACTGCCCGGCATCGGAGACTTCCGTGCGTACCGCCATACTCAGTGATGTCCACGCCAACCTCGAAGCGCTCACCGCCGTCCTCGAAGACCTCGGCCAGCGCAACGTCGATCGCTTCATCTGCCTCGGTGATATCCTCGGCTACGGCCCGGACCCGGTCCGCTGCGTCGACCTCATCGCAGAAAAATGCGAATGGTCACTCATGGGCAACCATGACTTCGGCGCACTGTACGAACCGACCAACTTCAACGTCGCCGCTGAACAGGCTGCGTACTGGACTCGCGCCCAGTTCGAAGCTGAAGGCGATTCCGAGGAAGCCCGAGCTCGTTGGGAGTTCCTCGGCCGGCTGCGTGTTCGCGTGCAGTTCGACAGCTTCCTCTGCGTGCATGGCACACCACGCCGACCCATCAACGAATATCTCTTCCCCGAAGATGCCATCAACAGCCCGGTGAAGATGCAGCAGATTTTCGACCGCGTTGAAAGGTACGCGCTCGTCGGCCACACACACTGGCCGGGCGTTTTTACCGATGAACCGGATTTCTACCGTCCCGATGATCTCGATGACAACTACACCTTCAACGATCACGAGAAGGCGATCATCAATCCGGGTTCCGTCGGCCAGCCGCGCGATTCCGACCCACGCGCCAGCTATGCGGTGATTGATCACGATGAAGGTAAAGTCGAGTTCTACCGCGTGGAATACGATGTGGACTCAGTGGTTTCCAAGATCCACGCCATCCCCGAGCTCACCGACTGGCTCGGCGACCGCCTGCTCGAAGGCAGGTAACGGCGATTTCTCCTCCGAAGCCGCCCCAAAGCACAGCGAAGGGGCGGACCAACGCGCCTGCATCACGCACCCCGATTCATGCCACGCCGCTGTATCCACCCATGATCCCGCGGCGCGATACGCACCGCCCCTAACAATCCGGTAATCCGCTGCACGAACCCGCACTCGGGGCAGCGCAGAATCCCATCACGCTCAAGCAGTACCGCGCAGGTCATATTTGCACCGTTGGCACAATCCGCCGCGCCTTCGTGCTTGTCGACCAACCCATCCGGGTATGAACCACATACGCTTACCACCTTCCGTCAACCAGCAATACGCCAGGGGCATCTCTTACGTTCACCACTCCAGCCCACAAACCCCCGAAGCCGCCCCTGAACGCAGCGAACTGGCGCATCTACATCAAGCCGCGCGCCGCGATCTTTACTCCAGAATCACAACAAACCCGTGAGCCTCCGGATCTGCAGGGGGATTCACCGCCCCCTGCAATCCCCGCACCGGACAACCCAGCAACTCTTCGATACCATGCCTCGTCCAACACCGCGTGTGCATCGCTTTATCGCTGGTGATCCTGCCAAACCCCCGGGAATCCGCTCCATGAGTCGTCGCGCCAGGCGCATAATCATTCCGCTGGTCACCTTCGTCCTTGCTCTGGGCGTTGTACTCGCTGTGGCTCTGTCGCCACGCAAGACGCAGCCAACAACGCCCCAACCGGCTGCTGCCCAGCAAGAAGAAACCGCAGCAGCAGACGCTGACAACAGTCGCAACGAAGCCGAAACAACGTCCGAGAATACCGCCGAAGATTCTCCGGATAGTGCAGTGGCTGCGGGCGATCCAGACGGTGATAGCGATATATCTGCGTCGAAAGATGATGAAACAGCGCCTAACACGGGCGAAACTGCTGCCATCATCGACGAAGATGAATTTCTCGATCTCGCTGGCCTCTACGCAGCCATGCCCGATGGCGGAACCGCCCCCGATCAGCCGGGCCCACTTGGCTCGCTCGATCCGGATGCTCATACGATCAAGGTCGAATTCTCCAATACCGGTGCTGGCATCGAGCGGATCGTTTCCGCAAAGCATTGGGTTACCGCGCTCGCAGCCAAGCAGGCTAAGAAACATTACGACGCTGTCGAAGCCGGCACCCCGCCCGGTCAGGCGCCGCCACTTCCCGATGATGAAAAACGACTCGTCCTCACCAAAGCCGACACACTGCAGGGCTTTGTTGTCCCGGCATTCGCAGCACACACAATCAGCATCACTGCAGCTCATGGCAACACAATCAATGTCATGTTGCTGCACGATCCTGATGGCAACAGCGCATGGGCACAAACCGCGCCGGGGAGATTCGAAACAGTCATTCGCAACGAGGCCGGCCAGACGATTCTGAAGATCACTCGGCATTACGTGCTCGGCCCGGATGGCGATATCTCACTCGAACAGAAACTCGACAACCGGTCCGGCCAATCGCTGGACATTCGCTGGATTCAATACGGCCCCGGCCAACTCACGCGCGACCGCTCGCCGTACATCGACATTCGACGTTTTCGCGCTGCTTATCAACTCGACCCCGTTAACAACCCGAAGGTTATCCTCGGCAAAGATAACGATCAGATCTTTGAACGCAGGTCGCTGCTCAAGCGCGCAGACAAAGCAGACGACCCCGGCCGAAGCCCCGAAGACATCCGCGAATATTCAACGATTTGGCCCAACGAAGACTCCATCAAGAAAGGCGTCAAACTTACGTGGTTTGCATCAACCAATCGCTACTTCGCTGTTGCGGTGCATCCCACGTTTGAGCAGGTCGAAAATGGCGTTCTGAATCTCGAAGACACGATTGCGGAAATTCGCCACCAGGCAGAAAACGCAGGTGATCAGGAAGATGGCATCACCTTCACTGTCTTGTACAGTCCGGTGCGCACCATAGCAGTCGGTTCGTCGTTGAATCTTGACCTCGGCATCTACGCCGGGCCGATGCAACCGGACCAGCTCGAAGCAAACGATGCTTTCAAAGCGTTGCAACTCGAGGCGCTGGTGCTGTACCAGATGTCTACGTTTTGCGCGATCTGCACGTTCCAATGGCTCGCCCATGCGCTGCTTGCAATACTCGGCGCGGTGCATTTTGTGCTTGCCGATTGGAGCATCGCCATCATTATTCTCGTGATCTTCGTGCGCACGCTGCTGCACCCGATCACCAAGAAATCGCAGATTAACATGCAGCGTTTTTCCAAGGGCATGGGTGCGCTCAAGCCGGAAATGGAAAAACTCCAGAAGAAATACCCCAACGAACCCAAACGACTGCAGCAGGAACAACTCAAACTCTGGCGCGAGAACAATATCAGTCCCGCACAGATTCTCGGTTGCCTGCCGATGTTCCTGCAGTTCCCGATCTGGGTCGCGCTCTACGCCGGTTTGTACTTCGCATTCGATCTGCGCCAACAACCAGCCTTCTACGGCCTGTTCCAGATCTTTGGCGACTGGCAGTTCCTGGCGGATCTTGCATCGCCTGATCGCTTCATCACGATCCTGCCCGACCCCAAAGCGTTTACGCTCATCTTCCTGCGCTTTGATATCAGTTCGATCAACGTACTTCCGCTGCTGATGGGCGTTGTATTCTTTGTGCAGCAGAAATACATGGCTCCCCCGCCGAGCCCGAACATGTCCAAAGAGCAGATTCAGCAGCAGAAGATCATGCGCGTCATGATGGTCGTCTTCATGCCTGTCGTGCTCTACAGCGCGCCGTCCGGATTGATCCTGTACATCCTGACGTCGTCAACGCTGGGCGTCATCGAAAGCAAGTACATTCGCGCCCACATCGATCAGATGGATATTGACCCCAAGAAGAAGCCTGCGGGCAAGAAAAAGAAATCCCGTGATCCGCAGGCCCGCGCGTTTGCCGAAGCCATCCAGCGCGCCAAGAAGAAACGTCAGGGCCCACCCAAGTCATTCAAGAAACGCCCGAAGAACTAACGCGCGTTTCAGTCAAATGTCTGGCTGTTTGGCTTCCAACGCTGTGGACACAACCGCAACCATTATCGCCATCGCATCACCGCCGGGCCGCAGTCCGCGCGGCATCATTCGCCTCAGCGGTAACGATGTCTTGGCACTATTGCGTGTACTGCTCGCCTCTGCGCCGGAAAGCGGCGCCGGGGGTGAGGCAATTCCCTGTTCACGCGGCATCTATAAAACCCGAATCAAGCTCAACACACACACAATCCCCGCGCTGTTGCTCAACTATCCCGCTCCGAATTCATACACCAGCGAACATTCCGCAGAATTTCTCCTGCCCGGCAATCCCGCACTGCTGCAGCGCATCATCGATTACATCATCGAACAAGGCAGCGCGCATAACCTCGACATCCGTACCGCAGAGCCTGGTGAATTTACCGCCCGCGCGTTCTTCAACGATCGCCTTACACTCACGCAGGCAGAAGGCGTCGCAGCAACCATCGCAGCTCAAAGTGATGCGCAGCTCCGCGCTGCAGCATTCCTCCGGAACGATTCCGTTGGCCAACTCGCAGCAACGCTCTGCGCTGATCTTGCTCGCGCTCTTGCATTGCTCGAAGCGGGAATCGATTTCACCGATGAGCAGGATGTCGTTGCAATCACGACTGTCGACCTGCTTGCCCAGTTGCGCAGCTTGCGCGAACGTATCACAAATCAACTCGATCGCGCAATTGGCTTCGGTCAGTATGATGCAACGCCTCGCATCGTCCTCACCGGCCCGCCAAATGCAGGGAAATCCACGCTTTTCAATGTCCTGCTGGGCAGAACCCGCGCCGTCGTTTCGGACGTTGCCGGCACGACGCGTGATGTACTCATAGAACCGCTGCACATTCCCACCACATGCGGCGATCTGGAAGTGCTGCTCATCGACATAGCCGGCATTGAAAATGCAGAATCATCATTGATGCATCAGCACATGCAGAACGTCGCTGCTGACGCCCGCGCTCGCGCCGATCTGCTGCTGCGATGCGTTCCTCTGAACGAAGTTCTCACACAACCGCTCGCGCCGAACGAAGTGCTCGTGCGCACCAAGTCAGATCTCAATACAGGCAACTGCAATGATGAAAACGCAGTGTGCCTCAGCGCCGCGACGCAAGCCGGCCTCGATGATCTGCGCCGCATCATCATCGACCGCCTTGCCGATCGCGCTGTGTCGCTCGCAGCTGATGCTGTCGCGCTGCTGCCCCGCCATGAAGCGGCATTGCGCGCCGCAGATGAAGCCCTCGCAGATGCGCTTCAACTTCTCGAACACTCCGATGAACGAATCATCGCGGACGCAGAACTCGTTGCTGCGGCCATGCGTGCTGCCCTCGATCAACTCGGTCTCGTCGCCGGCCGGGTCACCCCAGATGACATCCTCGGCCACATATTCTCAGAATTCTGCATCGGCAAATAGTCGCAATTCAGAGAAAAGAGAACAGTCTGTTTCGGGTTTCTGGCATCTCTCCGCAACCCCCCGTAGTGAAGCACTTCGATCCCGGCGTTTTGACGTTTCGGCTTGTCCGCGTTTACATGCATCCATGCAATTCGAAATCCGCGTGCGCTATGCCGAATGCGACCCTATGGGTGTCGCTCATCACACCGCTTACCCTGTCTGGTTCGAAATGGGGCGCACCGAGCTGCTGCGCAAAGCCGGTCTCAACTACCGCGATCTTGAAGCTGATGGCTATATGCTTGCTGTCGTCAAACTTGCTGTGCAGTACAAAGCACCTGCGCGCTACGACGACATGCTTCATCTTGAAACAACGCTCGAATCCATCGGCAACGTGAAGATCGAACACAGCTATCGCCTGCTGCGCGATGGATTACTGCTTGCCACCGCGCACACCACGCTTGCCTGTCTCGATCGCACCGGCAGGCCGCAGGCACTCCCCGAAAAACTGCTCCACACCCGCTGACTGCATTGCCCGCGCGCACTCGCACCACCTCCCAAAGCCCAGCATCTCCCGATGCTGGGATCTCCCAATGCTGGGATCTCCCAATGCTGGGATTGCCCACACAACTACATCTCACCTCACCGTTTCGCAGGCGCGTCGCGATACGTCTCCGCAGCCTTGAGCCCGCACACCAGACCCGGCGCGAGCAGCACCAGCCACGGCCCCTGCAGCGCCAGCGCGAAGAGCACACCTTCGAATGCAAGAAACGCAAACAGCGCAATCAGCGCCCACCGCAACCGTCGACGCCACACCGTCGGCCGAGGTGCCTGCCTGCGTTGTTCAAGTGCTTCAGCCATGCGTGCAAAGGCTCCGCTGCGCGTCACAGCAACGTTGCTGCGTGCTGTGATACTACAACAGTACACGCTTCGCCCATCAGGCGACACCCCTGTTTTTCACGAAGCAGGATCGTTGTTTCAATTTTCGTTGCTGTTTGACGCCAGCCGCAGCTTCACCTGCCGAAGCGTGCCTCGGAAATGCTTGCGCAGCGCTTCATTCAACCCGCCCCGCAGCAACCGATCCAGCTCATACCGCACCGATGCCGAATCCACATCCACCATCAGCACGCCCCGCTGCAGCGCGAATATCGCAGTGTGATTGCGAACCTCTGTCGGCACCAACTGAAACCACAGATCAATCATCTGCCCCAACTGCGCCCGGGTCTGCTGCGCGTATCGAGCCTGCTCCGCCACCAGCGAACCGATCGACAGATCAGGCTCGGCTGGCGACCGATGCTTGCGAAGTTTCTCGATATCTTGTCCCAAGTCGCGCACGACTGAATTCTACCACCAAACGCAGGCGAAGCTGCGCACATATTCCGATTCTGACGACTCCGCAGCCGATTATCGGCTGTTCATTCAAGTGTCGGGGTTGCAAGATACTGCCCCATCATTCCCACCACCTCGGGATTGCGCTCAATTCGCGCAATCTCCCTCGCAAACTTCTCTTGCAATGCTGCCCATCGTGCTGCGTACTTCTGCATCGCTGCGGTTTTGTCATCTGCATCATGCCCCGCAAAAATGCCACGCAGTCCGACGAGCTTCTGCACGTTATCGCGAATCCCCGGCGTCATCTGCTTCGCGCTGAATGCATCGGACACCTGGCTGTACATGCGGTTCAGATCCTCCGCAGCGTCGAGATACGCATCCAGCGCAACCTCTGCATCAGTCCCAGCTACGTTCTTCTTCGCCCGAGCCGAATCAGTTTCACTTCCGATGCCAGCAATCGCTTCGGACGTTTCATCTGCTGAAACATCATCGGTGTCAGCATCATCATGCGATTCATGCGCGCAGCCAGGTATCACCACCCACGCAACGCACAAACACATCGCACACATTCCGCCGTATCGCAATCGTTTCAAACCAATTCCCCTGCTTCGCTCCCGCATCACATCAGGCAAATTGTACCACTCCCCCATTCCGCCGCCCCCCACTCAATTCCCGGCATCTCCCAAAGCCCGGCATCTCCAGATGCCGGGATCTAACTCTCATTCAGCAACATCCATCACGCACCACAGTTGAAAACCGCCGTCGGCGGTGCCGCACCAGAATGAGCAGTGCAAACGCCCCCAACGCTCCCGGTGTTGGGACAGCAAT
Source organism: Phycisphaerales bacterium (assembly GCA_029260575.1). GTDB lineage: Bacteria > Planctomycetota > Phycisphaerae > Phycisphaerales > SM1A02 > JAJDDB01. The sequence goes on along the minus strand of JAJDDB010000016.1, from coordinate 917 downwards.
CGGCGGGCCGAAGTGCAGGTCGTCGATCGCAACGATGCTGTCGGCCGGATCAAAGATCCGCGCCCGGTCGAACGGTTGATCGGAGATCAGCCCGCCGAAGTTGCCTGTGCCGCCGGATGCAAGTGTGGTCGATGTATAAATCGACTGATCATTGCTGAAGAGTTCGATGCCCAGCGTGCCCGGAAAATCCGCAGCAATCCATTGCATCGGCTGGTCGAAGTCCACGATGATTTCCGGTTGTGCGAATACCCCCCAACCGTCATTGGGGTTTATAAAGTCGTCGAAACCGCTCGTTAGAACAAATCCAGAAAACTCCACACCAAGGTGCGACCATTGATCAGTGACAGGCGTCAGATCATCGAAACCCGTGAAATCAACAGTCGAGACGTTCTGCTCGCCGCCTATCGCACTAAAAAAGTCCGGACGCTGCTCGTTTTCAAACTCTGTAACCCCGGCTTCCGACCGGTACGATGCAATGAGCACAAAAAGAATAGGCAATAGGTGTTTCAACATGGCTACGATCTCTCTCACTTGACCTTGGGTTGAATCGACGTTGTACATAAATGCTGATCTGCCGCGCCGGCGGCAGATCAGCTCTTTGCCTTATCAGTTCTGGAACGGATCAACACCGCGGCATGGCGGACAGATCGTGCAGTCTGAAAGATAGTTGGTCATCCAGCAATTCCAGTTGGCTTTGGTCTTCTGCGAAACCTGACTATCCATCATCGTGTCCTGAAAGTCGTCCCAATCGTCCATCGTCAGGCCGGCGTTGGTCAGCATTGCGCGTTCTCCCGCTTTGACGATAGCGCATCGCTGCCATCGCACAACAACAATCCTCAGCGTTGGCTTTCATCCAGCGCCACACCGGCCGGTGAACCGGCCGAGCCGTACCGCGGCAACACTCATTACGACGCTGA
>JAJDDB010000015.1 GCA_029260575.1 Phycisphaerales bacterium | reverse complement strand
AATCGCGCGCACGCGTAGACGCCCCCAGCACTAAATCTGCGTAATCCTGCGGGCAATCGGGGGCTCATTCGGCCGGACGCACCGGAGCGGCCCGCAGAAGCGCAGGCGGCCCGCACGCCTAGGCCACGAATGGACCCGCATAGGCCACGAGAGGCGCACGCGGCCTAAAAGTACAGAGCGGACAGGCCAAGTACAGAACTCAAACAGTTCTGTACCGACGTTTCCCCTGCAAACAAGCCACTTATTACATAAAAGTACAGAATGGACAGAATATTCCTGATCTTCTCCAGATCTATTTCTCTCTTCTACTTGGGAGCTCTCAAGAAACTGCCCTGTTCTGTACGTCCTGTACTTTTACAGCCCTCCAGACCCCCGCTCCTTGCCCTGCCTGCGGTCTGCGCTGGCCTATCCGCCGGCGGCCATCGCGTAGCCCCCGGCCTCTCGCCGTCGCGCCTGTAATCTGCGGGCGCGCCGCCCTTACGCTCATCCCGCACCGCGCCGTCGAGCGTGTAATCCGCGCCCGCCCGCCGCCTTCCCTGCGCCGCGCCTCGCCGCCCGGCCCCGCGCCGCCGCCCGGCAAGTTCCGCAGCAACAAAACTGGCCGCCCGCCCCGTAAAACATTACGCGTTGCAGGCGTTTTGGGGCTCGTGTGTCGCGGCAGCATGAATAAACCCCACGCGCCCCCCGCCCCCTGGGCCGTGGCCCTACCCCCCCTGCCGGCGTGCCTGGTGCGTGTGCGTTGGCGCGTGCGTTGGTGCGTGTGCGTGCTGCACGATGCGAGGCGAGCGCACGCGATGCGTAGGCGTTGCATAGGTAGGGGTAGTGAGAATGACTATTAGTAGTGCGTGTGTCGCTTACGGTTCGTAAGCTCAAGCGCACTTGAGGTTGCCCCTTGCTGACCACCGGTCAACAAGCCCCGTGCCTAATGTGGCAGAGCCCGCTCTGTACTGCTTCCCCTTACGCGCGGGTGCCCGCGCGCGAATAGCCCCTCTCAATCCTGCTAGAATGCATACGCACTGCAAACCTATTAGAGAGGCTCTGACTATGCAGAGCAGTGGCGAAGCACTAGCAGCGTGGCGGCAAAGAGAAGGGCTGACGGTGCGCGACCTTGCGTACGCGGCCGAGGTCGACGCTTCCACTGTCGCGCGCATGGAAGCCGGCGACTTCGCGGTGGCGGCACTGCCGAAGACGCGGGCTAAGGTGTGGCGCAAGGCGGGTATGCTCGTGCGCGCCGCCGCCACGAGCAACGTGCCGGCTCCCGGATGGCACGACGTGCGCGAGCTAGACGTCGTGCGTGGCGGGGAGCTTCAGGTGCGGCCTACGTCCGACGGTCACGAGGAGTACACGACCTGAGGAGGCGGCCGAAGTCGCGCGCCGCAAGGCGCTACGACGTGCGTCCACCCGCTTGCATTAGCCCGCCAACCTGCTAAGTTCATGTTTGTCGGTCCGGCCAGCCAAGCGGACCGGGAGCACGGGAGGCGCGCCGTACGGTCGCCGGAACGCTCGCCTGAGATGGCGAGCACCCGCCGAAGCCGGTGCGGGTGAGGGTGGAACCTGGCCAGCCAACGCGCGGCGGATACCCGCGCTCCCCGCACCGACAGACCGCCGCTCGCGAGCACCGGAGCGGCTAGCGCCCCGGTAAGCAGGCCGGCCAGCGGGTTCGATGCCCGCGACGCGCTATCGCAAGTCCCTAGCAACTAGAAACGGAGCAACGATGTCCCAAGAGCTCAGCAACGACGAACCGATGGCGCTGGATGCCTTCGAAGCTCGGTATCACACTGGCGAAACCGTGCTGGTCTTCGCCACGACCGCCGAGAGCGCCATGCTGAAGGCGCTGGCGCTCGCTCCCGGCATGTTCGTGCACAGCGCGCACAAGATCAGCGACTAGAGCATTGATCTGACCGACGCCCCTCAGCGCACGATCCGCCGAGAGCTCTAGCAGAGTAGGCCACGGGATCCAGCCCGCACGCGCGCCGCAAGTCGCGAAGGCCTTTCGAAACCAACAACGAGAACGGAGCAACGATGACAACGCCTAACGTGACCGAGATCCGCCGCGCGGGCAGCACTAGCGCGGCCGCCGACTACCGTGCCGCGCATAAGCGCCGTGCCGCCGAGCTTGCCCGCATGGACGCTCGCGCCAACGCCTACCCGCCATTGAAGGCGGTCTGACCATGCCCTTCCCGAGATTCCCTGGAACCGACGCGTGCCGGATTGCCGACGCGCTGGACGCCGCACCGGGCGCCACTGGCGCGGATTACGCTGAGGCGTCCTATCTGCGCACGCGCTTTCAGCGCGATTGCTGTCCTGGCGGGCCGATTGGCTGCCGTCTGGACGACTTCGACGCAGCGTGCAGCTATCTCCGCTGCGCGCAAGTCCGTCTGGACAAAGCTCGCGCCCGCAGCGTCTAGTCCCCCCAGCCGCTCGCCGCTTCACGCGGTCGGGCGGCATTCTGCATACAACGAAAGGACCCCATGCCTGCCCGCGTCACCCGTAAAGAAGTCGAAGCGGTCTTCGCGCATTTCTGCGCGTCGATTGGCCGGCCGATAGGCGGCAAGTTCGACCCCGCTACGCGCACCATGTCGCGCGGCCTGTCGCTAGACTACGTCGCGCCCTATGGCGGCTACGTCATCCACGAGCATTCTGGCGAGGACACGGGCGTGTCGTGTCCCTTCGGCTACGATCGCTGGCCCGCGCGCGAGTTCGTGGCGCGCCTGCACTTCGCTCGCGCAGTGCTGCGCGACGTGGCGTCGCGCTCATGAACTGGCGCAAGCCGCTCATAATTGCCGCAGTGTACTGCGCGGCGTTCGTCGCGCTCTGCGCGTACGCGGGCACCGTGCTCGCCGCGCCGACGCACTCCCGCGCCGCTTGCGGCGCTGAGGACTCCTCCTCATGGGTTTGGAGTGCGTGCGGGAACCATAAGCGCGGCGTCACGACCGCCCGTGGCGCGCACGTCGTCGTCGGCCCGTGCCGCTTCGCGCGGCTGCGGGACGCTGGCGCACTTGACCGCGCGCGCACGCCACGCCTTCGCGGCGATTGGCATGCGCGCTGCCCGGAAAGCATCTACTAGCCTCACTAGCCCGCTCGCGCTTCATCGCGCGAGCGGGCCATACGCAATCAACGAAAGGAAAGCTATGCTCACCCCTGCCGTGGCGCCTCTGTGCGTGCTGCACCCAACCGACGATGATGCCGCGCGCCTGGCGCGCGTGGATGCCGCTGCTGACCGCCAGAACGCGCAACGTCACCACCACGTTACGTGGCTCGGTCACGACGGCACACCGCTTGGCCCGCCAGAGCTCATCGCGCCGCGCCCGCGCGACATGGACGCGGCAATCGTGCGCGTCTGCAATCAACTCAAGGACGGCCGCGACTGCGCGCGGCATGCTTACGGCTTCCACGTCACGTTTCAGGTGCCGTCGTGACTGCGCCCGCGTGGCGCGCCGAAGGTCCGGCGCCGGACGCGCCAGCGCCGGCCGACGCGCCAGCGCCCGCCGATCGCGGCTTCGCGCCGCTATCGAACGGCGCCCGCGTTAAGCGTATCGCCATGCTGGACCACTAGTAGGGCAAGCCGCGCGCGGCCTCAATCTCCGCGCGCGGCCTTGACGGAACCCCCGACGAAAGGAAGCTAATGCAGCACGGAACTACCCCACGGAAAGGCCAGGTGCGCCGCGGCGCGCCCACGCCCACAACGTACGACTTCGGCGCCGGCCCGGTGCCGGCACATAAGCACATCAACGGCGGCGGATGGGTTGCCGACACCGCGTATGCCGCTCCCACAGCCTACGTCGGCGCGGACGCGCGGGTCTCCGACGCCGCGCGGGTCTACGACGACGCGTGGGTCTGCGACTTCGCGCAGGTCTACGGCACCGCGCGGGTCTACGGCAGCGCGTGGGTCTTCGGCAACGCGCAGGTCTACGGCAGCGCGCAGGTCTACGGCACCGCGCGGGTCTACGGCACCGCGCAGGTCTACGGCACCGCGCAGGTCTACGGCTTCGCGCAGGTCTACGGCGACGCGTGGGTCAGCGGCTACGCGCAGGTCTGCGGCTGTGCGCAGGTCCGCGGCCACGCGCGGGTCAGCGGCTACGCGCGGGTCTACGACCACGCGCAGGTCTACGGCCACGCGCAGGTCTTCGGCAACGC
>JAJDDB010000014.1 GCA_029260575.1 Phycisphaerales bacterium | reverse complement strand
GAACCATTCTGCAATGCTGCCATTCAAGATCAGCACCACACCCATGGTGGAATCAGCACGGCATACCGCCTCAGCAGTGTAGTGCAAAAGAAGGGTGCCCATGTTGTGATGTGGAAGCTGCCAGAGACAGTCGGCTCGGTAGCAGTGACTGACAGCCAGCTGGTGACATACATTGACGACTCTATACTCCGACAGCTCCCATACTCCGACCTGTGGGAAGCCCAGCACATTGCCTTTGTGGTGTACGAAAAGGCAGTGCTAGAACCCGTGACCACAGCTCCACGTCCGCGACTCCAGCGGCGACGCTCTCTACGTCTTGCCATCAAGCGCAACCCCGCCTCTATGCTCAGCACCTGCAATGGTGCCGCAGCAAATGATGGCAACCCACAGTAGGAGGCCAGCCACGCACCCATTGCCACTACCCAACGAGTCTGCTGCTGCTGCTGCTGTTGTCGGACGTGCTCATCGGCTCCCACGAGCACAACATCATCATCAACAACAACAACAACAACAATGGCAAACTATTCGGGTAATGACATGGAATGTGCGTGGACTGGCGGGGAGAGGCACGGTTGCAGAGCTTTGTAGTCGTGTGCAGAGGGACGGTGTTGATGTGGTGATGCTGCAGGAGACATTCTCTCAGGACTCACTTGTTGCGAACTGGGAGCGTTTGCTACAGCAACAAACGGGGGAGGAGTGGCGGTGTTTGTGGTCTCATGGCGTCAACCAGGCGGATCGTGCGTCAGCAGGTGTGGCTCTGCTGATGCGACAATGGTTCCTGGGCGACTGTCGTGTGGACGAGGTGATACACAGTGGTGCTGGCAATGGACGACTTATACATGCTCGTATCACTAACAACAACAACAACAACAATGATCGTGTTCTACGGCTTGTGGCAATGTATGTACCTGCTCAAGCTGCAGAACGCACAGGCTGGTTGCAAACCACAACAAACACACTGCGGAATCGTGGGTTGCAAGATTCGGACCAGTGGATTGTTGGAGGTGATTTCAACTTTGTGGAACGAGGCAGCGACCGCAGCAGTGGTGTGATGAATCACTCCCATGCGGAACGGCGTGCTGCTCACGCTCTCTTTGCACTCATGAACGTGGTTGATGTGGCAATGGAGGTAGCTGCGAGTCGTGGATACTCAGCAATCGACAACACCAACGCACAACGACCAGATGAACTAACGTATACATACATTGGATCGCAGTCTTCAGCTCGCATCGACCGTGTGTATGCATCACCCGAGTTGGCAAGCATAGCGGCTGCTGTGCAATGCCACAGATGTGCTCCCATCTACTCGGATCACGCGCAGGTGGTGGCTACATTTGCTGGAGGCAGTGCGAACCACAACAATGGCAACAATGGCAACAACAGCAACAATCGGCATCGGCACTCGGTGTTCCAGCTGAACAAAGCTCGACTCCGCTCACATTTGTTTGTGGAGCCCATGCAAGCGGCGCTGCGAACACATGTGTTGAGTGCTCGTGTGGCACGGATGGACCCAGTGTCACGCTGGCACAGTGTTCATGCGTTTGCACGCAGCCAAGCAAGAAAACTCAGCAAGCAACTGGCCCGTGAGGAACGAGAGCAGCGACTCTCCTCACAGCAGTTGCAAGACGCAATCGAGAGAGAGCTGATACTGGTACAACAAGCAGCATCCGCAGAGAATCGACATCGGCACCATGCTCACATTGCAGAGTTGCAATCGCGGTGGAGTGCTCGTGAGCGAGAGGAAGCAGACAGAGCAGCTGTGTTGGCGCGTGCAGAAACTGTGCATCGTGGGGAAGCCCTCACAGCCGCATATCTGCTCCGCTTGCGTGCAGCTCGTGGTGCCGCTCATGCAGACGATGGGTGGCGGGACGAGTATGGGGTGGTGCAGCACGAGCCGCAGCAGAAGATGGAAACAGCACGACGCTATTTTCAGACCTTGTTTGCAGCTCGCAGCATCGACCAGGCAGCTTGTGACGAGCTGCTGAATCATGCTCCAACATTGGCAACAGATTTGCAAACGGCTGCATGGGAGCAGCCACCATCTGTCAATGAGGTGCATGGTGCACTGCTGTCCATGCCACTGGGGAGCAGCGCTGGCAACATGGGCCTCCCAGCAGAGTTCTTTCGTACCTTCTGGCCACTACTGCAACCAACATTCATGGCAATGCTGACTGCTGTGTGGATGGATACTGCTCAACTACACTCGGACTTGGCTGCAGGGCGAATGATCCTCCTGAAAAAGAAGACTACTCGCTCTCATCACGACCTGGCTGCTTGGCGTCCCATCACACTGCTGAATGTCGACTACAAGCTCATTTCCAAGGTGATTGCAAACCGACTGATGCGCTCTGCCAAGGTCAAGCTGCACACCAACCAGACCAACTTGAGTGGCCGCAACATCCGTGAGAACACACTGCTCGTGCAGGAGATTATCCGCCGTGCCACTGACAGCGATACGAGTGGAGCACTGGTGTTTGTGGACTTTGCTGGAGCGTTTGACCGCGTGTCACATGCTTTCCTGTGGCAGGTGCTGGACCGTGTTGGAGTAGGCCCACGCATGCTGCATGTAGTGCAGTCGCTGTACTGCAATGCACACAGCAAAGTGTGCCACGGAGGCTTGGAATCACGTCCTTTTCAGTTGTGCAGTGGAGTACGACAAAGCGACGGGTTGTCACCGGTTCTGTTCGCCATTGTGATTGACTGCTTTGATGCATGTCAGGGCATCCGAGGCATGCCTTCTGGGTGTGATGCGCTGGGTGGAGTGCAACGCACACGTGTAGGATTGCATGCAGACGACGTCACGATTGCTCTTGCGACGGACTCTGCCTCCAACAGCCTGCAGCCA
>JAJDDB010000013.1 GCA_029260575.1 Phycisphaerales bacterium | reverse complement strand
GCGCCGCAACCGAGCGTATCAACTGGTACGAATTGGCAGACTCGTTCCTGGGAGACCTGGCCGATGAGGTGGCCGACATGGACGACGACGACGACGACGACGACGACGACGACGACGACGACGACGACGACGACGACGACGACGACGACGACGACGACGACGACGACGACGACGACGACGACGACGACGCTAACGCAGAATTGGGGGCATAGACATGACCAACCTGGGAACTTGCCCATGCGGCAACGACTTGCCGGACGCTGACTCGCCCTTGTGCGAGTACTGCGACTACGCCGAATCCCAGCCGCCGCACGCTGGGCACTACTCCCACCTGGGCGGCACGTGGTTTTGCGACACGTGCAACTCTCCATGCTGCGAACTGGCCTAGCGGCCGGAAGGGCACCGACAATGACGAGTAAAGCTGAGGTTTCCCGATTCTTCGCTGACCACGATGGGCGGACGTTCACCACTAGGGGTCCGAATCCCCCGCCGCCGCTAGCTCCGCAAAAACCTACGCAGAACCTAAACGCAGTTCTAGACCGGGAGGTCAGACATGGATGAGGACGCCGTAATCACTGAGGTCCGCATGAGCGCAAACGACGAAATCCGCAGGCGTGTAGCGCAGGTACGTGCCGATCTCGAAACCGATGGCGAGGACTGGGATTCCCAGGACTACGACCGGGCGGAGGGATGGTGCCTGGGCATGTCCGAGGCGCTGGGGCTGATCGAGGCGGCTGCTGGGGGGCAGCCGCAGCCGGGGACAGTACTGTGACCCACATACCCGGCCACGCCGATCAGGGCCGCAGGTTGGGTCCCGTGGGGGCACCAGCCGGGGCGCCGGCAGCGGCTCCCGCTTGCGGCTTTGGGTCTGCTCGTGCCCGCAACCTGTGCGGGCACGTGTGAGCTCGGACAACTTTCAGGCGACCTGCAAAATCTGCGGCGCCGAGTTTCACCAACCACTACCCAGGGAGGAGCCGCCAGGGAATTAAATACCGAAATGTCTTAACAGGTCCGGCGAAGCTGCCGATACCTTCACCGCCAAGCGACATGGCGCAGCCCGAGGGGCACTCAGTCTCCTCCCTCCGCCAGCCAGACCGCCCCCGAAGTTTGGGCGCCCGCTACAAGCCCCCAGGACCTTGGGGCCGAGCCTTGAGTTGGGCTGATTTCCCAACGCAGCCAAGGCAGATCACCACCCAGATGCACGGACCAGTTGAACTTACCCCTGCCAGGGGGGCTGGGCCTACCGGAAACCTCCGCCCATCTACCGAGGTCAGACAACAATGAGCCAAGACACAACCACCTCCCCCGCCGCACCCACCGCCAAGAGCGCCTGGAAATGCCCCGTATGCGGGGCCTCCGAGCCGGTGCAGGCAGCAACCAAGGAAGTACAGTGCATCGGATGCGCCCGAGTGATCTTCACCCGTGGACGTGCCGCCGCCCGCAAAGCCCGCAGCCGGGCGAACGCAGCTAACCGCACCGCCGAGCAGATCCGCAACACGCAGGCGAAGCGGAACAAGCGGGGCAGCCTCACCATGTGCGGCGCCACCCCCCTCAAGGAGAAGTACGTGACTCCCGAGGGTTGCACGGTATTCGTGCTTGGGACCACCCCCTTGGCCGCCGTGGCCAGGCAGGAGAAGAAGTCGCTGCTGTCCCCTGGGCGGCACTCGACGCTGACCGCCGCCGGCGAGAACGGCACGCTGGTTGACCTGATGGCGTGGCTGGAGGACCAGAACGACGCAAACCTGGCAGCGGAGCGCAGCTACAAGGCGTTTGTCTCATGACCGCCTGCGGCGGCATAGGCTGCACATACCAGGAGGCGCACGAGTTCTGCGCTGGCTGTCCGGCGCTGGCAATCTTGGGCGAAATCTCAGACCTACGCCACGAACTGGCGATGGCCAGGCGGAGCACGGAAAGCCTGGAGGCCGAGTACCGTGCCGCCATTGAGCCGCTGGCCGAGTTGCTGGGGGTGGAGCTATGAGCCTCTTGCTCGACTCGCTGGCGTTCGTTTTCATCTTCACGCTGCTGGCTCTGGGGCTCGTTGTCCCGGCGCTGCTGGCGGTGGGGCGATGAGCGTGCGGCGGTCAAGTCCCGGCGAGGCATTTGGGCGGGGCGGCTGGCACATCGAGCGCCCCCGCCCGCAGCTTGTCCCCGCCGACGCCGAGCCTATGTTGGGCGGGCTCACGCTGGCAGATGTTGAGTGCAGGTTCGTGTCGGAAGGCTACCCCTGGGAGTGCTGGGGCCACTACAGCGGCCTCTCATACACCACGCCCGTCATGTCCGATGACCCGGCAACCCAGTGCATGTGCTGCGCCCGCAGGTGGGCGTGGCTCTGGCTGAAGCGGGCGGCGAACCAGCAGCGCATCGAATCCGTGACGCAAAAACTAGGAGGACTGTAATGGCTGACAAGACCAACGACAAGAAAACCGTAGTCGCATACCGAGGCGATGAGTACTCAGCGGTTTACGCTGGGGACAGGCTGGTGTTCGCTGGGGACCACGAGCAGGCGCTGCTGGCCGCTGCTGAGGCGGCTGGCGTGGAGATCCGGCTGTCCGAGGACTTCCTGGGCGGGCAGCGGTGGCCTGACGCTGCGCTCAAGGCACTGGGGACGGTCGAGGACCGGACCGCAGTTCGTGCCCGCAAGACCAAGCGGATCAAGGAACTGCGTGAGCAGGCCGAGGCGCTGCTGCTGGAGGCCGACGAGCTTGGGCGGGAGGCGGCGCCGGCGCCGGTGCTGGCGGTGGCATCGTGAGCGAGCGCCTGACCAGGGACGAGCAGTACTACCAGGACGGCTGGCCGCTGGCCTTTGCGGCGGGGCGGCAGTACGCCTCGCGTGTGTCGGACATCGAGCGGCACGATTGCCAAAGCGAGTGCTGCCCCTGCGGCATGGTGGAGGACGTGTGGCACCCGAACGCAGCTAAGGCGGCGGCAGCATTGGAGGAGTTCGACAAGCTGGCGGCCCGGCAGAGCAGGGGCAGAGACCTGTCATCTGGGGCCTGGCTGTGAGCTCCGTGACCGCACTGCCAACCAAAGACCGCTGGGAACTCGACCGGGAACACGACAAGTGGGACCGGGGGGAGGTGGATAACGCAGCGATCCGGCTGTTCCACCGCAAGGTGCACTTCCTGGCCGAGGCGAGGATTGCGGCGGCGTACCGGCCGAGCAGGCGGGCGGCGTAAACCAAACCGACATGGGAGGACAGGGAACATGATGACCGAGTTGCTTGACCTACTTACCGACCCGGCGCACCTGGCGTTCGAGGCGCTGACCGGGCTGGCCGAATTTGCCGCCGCTTCGATCTTCGGGGCGGTCTGGCTGAGGCACCACGACAAGAAGCACCACGCTCCGGCTGCGGCTGCGCCCTTCCGGGTAACCGGCCCCCAGATCCGCTGGGACTATGGGGGCAGGTTCAACAAGTCCCCGAACCTCGACTACGGCCTAGCCTCCGTAGCCGAGCGCATGGGGCGGGACCTGGCCGAGCAGATTCCCGACTGGGTGAGCGAGGACTGGCTCGCACGCCAGCGGGGCCGCCAGGTGGACCGGCAGGAGCGTACCGAGGACGTGACACAGGCAGAGCGGGACTTTGTGGCCGACCGGGACTACTGGTACGGCGAGGAGGCGATCTGATGGCGAACTCCGCATCCTACCGCCAGGCCGCCGAGGACGAGATCGAGGCGGCGCTTCCCGACCACCACAACTCTGGCTTCCACCTAGCACGTGCCCAGGTGTACGCAACGCTCGCCATCTCCGCACAGATGGAGGAGGACGAGTGGTGGAGGCGGTCGTAGGCGAACACTAATTCAGAACAAATAAAAGAAGCCCCGAGCCAGTTATCCGGCTCGGGGCTTCTTTGCGTTCGGGGTGGTTCGGGTGCTGGTGGTGCCGAAGGCTGGCGGCCCTTGGCTGCGGCGATTTCCGCACGCTTCACGCAGTCGGAGCACACGCCGGCGACCGGCTCGTCGCTCATCTGCACGCCGTAGACGTACCCGCAGACCGGACACTTGTCCACTACGGGGCCAACGGTCGGTGCAGCTACCGTGATTGCCACGTGGTCTGCCTCCAGTGCCTCCAGAACTTCGGGGCTGGCCTCCTGGATGCTGGACTCGGGAGCGGGCACCTCAGCGGGGTCTGAGGACAAGCGGGCCAGAACCGAGTCGAAGGACTCGGCCGACATGTCCACGCCGCCGAGGTCGAGCGGCTCGCCAATCTCGATCTCGACTACCGTACCCACAACCTCTGCTTCGATGACGTGGCGGAGGTCGAGGTGGCCGGGGTCGGTGGCGGGGTCAGACTCGGGGGTCATGTCCACGGGCGGGGCGGGGGTAACGACCTCAGCCTCAAGGTCAACCTTAACCTCGGCGGGGGCGACATCGGGAGCAGCGTCGGGAGCGGGAACAGGACCTTCCTTCTTGATGATCTTGCTGCTCTTGCCGCTGCTGCCGGTGACCTGGCGCCGGGCCGCCAACTTACTGCACCACCTTGGCGTTGATCTCCAGCTTGTGCACCACGGTCTGGGCGGGAGCAACCTTGGAGCTCCTGACTGCCTCCAGGATGGAGTTGAGCAAAGAGCCCAGGTCGTTCTCCAGGAGGATGAACTCCCCGAGCTCGAAGTCGTTTACGTCCGTGGCTTTGCCGGGCTTGAGCAGCCCCTTGGCCTGCAATCCGGTGACCTCGCTCGGGCGGTTCAAGTGGACGGCAAATACGCCGTGCTGGGCGTAAAGGCCGGTGTTGTGCGCTATCAGGTTCATCATCGGGTCGTCCTCCTCATTCGTGGTTGGCGTTGCGGGGGCTGACCTGATCTCCGCCAGCCGTGCGTAGGCGTGCCTGCCAGGGCAAGCGGTGGCCTTCATGTCCCGGTGGCCCCGCAGGGTTGCCCGGCTGTCGATGTGCCCCAGCCGCTTGCCCTCCGCTATGACGGCCTGGACGGCGGCGACCTGTGCGTCGGTCATCGGCTGCGTTTCGTAGTTGCCCACGAGGCTGATGCCGTAGCTGGACGAGTTGTGGCCCTCGGTGTGAGCTCCGACGACTCGCCAGCCCCTGCCCTCGTACACGTTTCCGTTGGGGAAAACGAGGAACGAGTAGCTGATGTCGGAGAACCTGCGCCCGAAGGCGACGGTCTGCACGAGGCGGAGGTCCTTGCCCTCGTCGCCGGTGACCGGGGTGACTGTGTGGTGCAGGAACAGTTTGAGGACTGCCCCCGAGATGGTGCCCGGATTGATCCTGCGAGGTGCTGCCTGCCAGGCGCTGCGTGGCTGGATTACTGTCATGGGTACGTCCTTCCGAAGGAACTTGAGGTAGGCGCCGTTCTTGTAGGCGCCCCAGGGCTGCCAGTCGGTGCCACCTCTGGAGATGTCCGCCATGACACGGGCGTTCACGTCAGGCAGGTACAGGTCGTCGTTGTGGTCGAGGCGGTACTGCGTCTTGCGGGCGGGGCCGAGTTTCCCGTGCATGTTGATCTGCCACAGGCCGTAGCTGGCGTCCGGCGCCACCCCATTGAAGGCGTGATCGTTGCCGGCGGACTCGGCCAGCCCGATGGCTGCGCACGTGTCTAACTGGTCCGCCCGGACCCCGGCGGCTGCCGCCAGGGTCACGAGCATGTCGTAGCTGTGGATCATCTGATCTCCCTGCGTCCGGGCCTTGATGCCGCTGGCTTGTTGTCCCGAGCGAGCAGCCCGGCTTGGTACGTGGCGGTCAGCCGGTTGTTGCGGGGCTTGGCGGCGGTGGCGGCGGGCACCCTGTGGTCCGGCCCGAGGACACGTGGTCCGGGTGGATTGAGAATGTAGGCGGCCAGGCCGGCCGCTCGCTTCGGGTTGTCCAGGTGCTGCGCCACGACGATGGAGTTGTCGAAGGTGCAGAGCAGGCCCCGCACGATGCAGTTGTCCTTCTTGTGGTTGTGGTCAACCGCCAGCCGCTGCCGGTTCTGCGCCGGGGTCTTGCCGCAAACAGCACAACCGCCACCCTGTTCCTCCAGAATGGCGTTGTACTCGGCAGCGGTGATCCCGTACTTCTCTATGATGCGCCGCTCCCAGGGCTCCACCTTTTAGTGGACGAACATGGAGCACGTGTTGCAGTCGTCTTGTCCAGCCTCGAAGGCCAGGGCGACTTCCACGTCCAGGTTCACGGACGCAGCCCCGTCCTCAAATGCCTGCGTCAGGGCGGCGGCGATCATGTCGGGGTGGCCCGCCATGTCGCCGATGGGGCAGGCGGCGGGGATGAAGCACACGGCGCTGCCGAAGCTGTTCACATCGTTGTCGGTGATATTCTGCATTGGGGTCCTCCGATGGGGTCCTGAGTTGGTAAGACGGTGAGGCGGCCGGGGCCAGTTGCTGCTGGCCCCGGCCTATGCCTCGGGGGTGTAACTACTCGGCGTCGTCGGCTGCGATGCGGGCCTTTGCGCCGGCCTCGGTCAGTGCCTCGGCCATCTCAGCGGCTGCGGGGTACTCGCCCTCAAGGTCGAAGACTCGGTACAGCCATGCCTGGCCGCCGCCCACGTTGATCTTGCGTCCGCAGAACTGGATCTCGATGAGGTCGCCCTCGGAGATCGAGCCCAGGCGGTTGGACAGGATGCCGGTTCCCCAGAACTCGATGGTCTTGCCCTCGGGGGTCTTGACCTTGTGTACGGGCTTCAGGCCCTCGGGGTTGGCGTCGGTCTTCCAGCGGGTGCCGATCTCACGCTCGCCCAGGTACTCCCCGAACAGGATGCGCCCGTCCTTCTTGAAGTCGTACATGTCGGAACCGCCGACCTCGCTGCGTCCTCTGCGTGCCATTGTGTTGTCTCCTTTGCCCGTAGGCGTTGACTTGGTGGCTGCTGCCACTGGCTTTGCTGCTGGCTTCGCTGCTGCTGACTTGGTTGCTTCCTTGGCTGCCTTGTTCACGGCCGCTGCGGTTTTTCGTGCCGCCGCTTTGTCGCCCAGGCCCGACTTGTGCAGGGCCAGGGCCTCGACCCTCGTGGCCACGTCGCCCTCTATGTCGGCCAGCGAGGTGACCCCCCGCTCGACCGTCTTGGCCCAGCGGAGCAGGGTCTGAGGGGCGACGGCGTACTGCTCGCAGATTTCCTCTGCCGTCAGGCTCATTCGGGCACGACCTCTCTAGCGATGCCCGCCAAGTGCTGCCCGTAGAAAGTGGCCCGCTTGGTGAGGCCGCTGCCCTCCGACACGTAGTCGAATTGCAGGATCTGCGTGGTGTCCGTGATGATGTCCACGGTGCAGAACTTGAGGGTGGCGCCGGAAGCTAGGAACACGGTTAAGTTCATTCGCCGTCCTCCAGCAGCCACGCCCGGAACTCCGCCCGCATGGCCTTAACCTCGGCCAGCAGTTCGGGGTCCTGGATCGTGCGGCAGGCTGCCCGGTACTCGGGGCGGGCGAGCGAGGCCACCTTCTTGAGCGCCTGGATGTGTTTGTAGCGGTCGTTGATTTCGTCGGCGGTGTGGTGCTTTACCTCCAATGCGTCCTCCCTAGCGGCCGATACGGCCTGTCTTTTGCCCGAACTTGGACAGCACGCCTGTCTCCTGCTCCCAGCCGCCAAGGTCCATTGCGGCGAGGAAGTAAGCGAACACACGGTCGCTGATGTCCGCCCAGTGCAGGGCGTAGGTGCCGTCCGCCATGAGGTGGACAACGGCGCCGGCGACGACATCCGGCATGGGGATCGGGCCGCTGTCGAGCTCCATGACATCGGCTCGTGCGTATGCGGCCATCTGGCAGCCGACCTCCTTGTAAACGCCTTTGCTGGTCTTCCAGTCCAGGACGGACAGCGAGTCCAGCGGCAGGGGCGGGAGGTGCGGCGCTTCCTTTGCCCGGATCTTGTTCAGGGCGGCCACGAAGCGGGGCATTTTCACGATGCCGTCCGTGGTGCCTGCGTACTTGTAGGCGTCGGAGAATACGGACGCCTCCTGGTACACGAACTCGGGGTCGTGGTCTGCGAAGAACTGCATGGCGGCCCGGAAGTAGGGCTGCTCTACCTCGGTCAGGTCGGCCAGGATTTTTTCCGCCGCTTCGCCGTCCACCAGGCGCTCCAGTGCGTTGTGGACGTTGGTTCCCTTGTCGCCGGCGGCGTCACGCAGCTTGTTCGGGGCGCCCTTGAACTCGGCCACGAGGTCGTCGTAGGACATGTTGGCGTAGGTCTTGCTCCCAGACTTCACGGCGTCGGCGCCCGCCTGCGCCACGAGCTTGGAGGCCCAGGCCATCAGGATCGGACCCTTGCCCGGCATGTTCTTGAGGACGGTGGTGACGGACACGTACTTCTCACCCTCCCGCCAGTAATAGCGGCCGGTGTCGGTGGTGGTGGCTAGCTTTGGACTGGTGATGGGGTCCTCCTTGTCAGGCTGAAGTAGTGCCGGTTCACGTCCGCCACGCTGTCGAACACCCGGATGCCGTGCTTGACGGCGAACTCGACTTCGAGGTCGGCGCCGAGGCTGACTCCAGGGATGCGGAGCAGGGCGTGACAGTGCGCCAGGACTTCAAGGTCGTAGGCGTACCAAAACTCCACCGGCCGGGGCGTGTGCATGTGCCAGAGCAGGGAGAGGTGCGGGACCACCGGGGTCACGAGCCCGCCGTCATGCAGCAGGTTGGCGGCGGCGATGGCGGCTTGCGTGTTGGTAACGGGGTCGGGATGCTGGTAGGGGCCGGCGACGTAGACCAGCGGCTTGTGCGCCGATGTCCCCGGCAGGCAGGCTCCGCAGAGGGTCACGAGTTGGTTACCCGGTTGATCTCCCGGTCTAGATACCACTGAGCCTTCTTGAGGTCTTGCAGCAGCGGGTTGCCCGGCTTGTGCCCGGCCCTGGACACGTACTTAATGACCTGGCCGAGGCTGTAACCCAGGCCGCACGCCTCTATGAAGTCGATGGCCTGCTGGCCGGCGGGGAGGCGGGTGTAGTGCGCCGGGCGGATGGGGTCGGGGTCGGGGTCGGGGTCGGGGTCGGGGTCGGGGTCGGGGCCGGCGGCTGCCACGGGGGCCATGTCGGGGATCATGTCGAGGGGACCGCTCATGTTCAACTCTCGTTTCACTTGGTCCGCCGATAGCTGCCGGTCGGAGAAGGGGCGGTAGTGGACGGCCAGGCCCTGCTCGGCGCAGATGCCTTGGTAGAGGGTCAGGTGCTCGCCGCAGATGACCGAGAGCACGTTGCCGTCAATTACTCGGCCGGTGGCGGGCTGGTCGCAGGCGAAGGCGCAGATCATGCCGGGCCTCCTACTCGGTAGAACGACCACATCCAGGGTTCGCACGCTTCCCAGATCATGGTGTGTCCCCGGTACTGGTTAGCGATGCACAGCAGGTAGGGCCTGCGCCGCAGGCTCATTTAGCCACCCCAGGCAGGCGTACGAACGTGGCCTCACGCTCAATCGAGGCGGCGAGGTAGCCCGACTCGATCAGGTAGCAGTCGGCTAGGGCGACCAGCAGCTTGCGGTACGTGACCCAAGGCACTGACGGCCCGTTCATGTAGAGGTGGAAGTGTCCGGGCGTCGAGCTCGGCACCAACTGGCAGGGGAAGTCGAGGTCAAGCACCGGGCGGTGTTGTCCGGGGCGGCCGGGGATCTCGCTGGAGACTGCGTTGGCGGTCGGATCGTCAGCGGGGACAGGGACACGGTTGGTGTCCCACTCCTCGAATAAGGCGCTGGATGATGCCGCCGCCGAGTCGAAGTCCACGCAGTAGTGCTGGCGCTTGGGGCGGGGGTTCCAGCCGGTCCACTCCAGCCGGGCCGCCATGTCCAGCAGTCTCATGCGTACGCTCCGCAGCCGTCGCACTTGAGGCCGGCGACCGGCTCGGCGGGGGCCAGGTCCTCGGGCGAGGCATCCGGGTCCTTGTAGAACCCGTGCTCGTCAACCTCGAAGTCGTTCGGGTCGATGTCGGCGGCGGTAACCGAGTTCTCCACACTCAGGTCCACGAGGCGGAAGGTGTCGTACCTGCCGCAGCCGAGGCACTTGTCGGAGGACTCAACCCAGTCCCAGCCGCAGGAGGGGGCGACACACTTCAAGGCGCAGGCACCCTTCAGCGGCAGCATCTCGACTACCTCGGGCCGGGCGTCGTTGCAGATCGGGCAGCGAAATCCAACTGCGATCCGCTTGGTGGGCTCATGTCTCATGGCTACGCCCTCCAGTCGAGTTCGGTGGAGAAGATGTCGGCGCGGTAGAGAGGCACGGTGTAGCCAGTAGGCCGCACGTACCGGCTCCGTCCGTTGCGTCGGTACACCAGGCGGCTGATGGGCTGAGGGGTCAAACATTCGCACATACTCAGCAGGTAGGTCACTTCACAACTCCTATTCCACGGGTTTCGGCCGCTTGGCCTTCACAGGTTTAAGGGCCTCCCGCCTGAAGAAGCGGCTGCCTTGGACTTTGTTGTTGGTCGAGCGGCAATGCGCCGCATAGTTGCCACGTGAGCCGCCATGCCAGTAGTCGATGACGACGAAGGTGCCTTGCTCGCCCTTGACCCGGACGGCGGTGCCGGGGGGCGGGTCGTTCTCGTGAACCATCTGAACGAATCCCATTAGCTTGCTCCCCGGATAGGGCACCCGGTTGGGGTGCTTTGGCTTGGCTGCGCCCTTCTTGGGCTTTGACTTGGCACTCACATCGAGAACAGGTAGCCGATGATGTAGCTGCCGCCGGTCAGGCCGAGGAGCAGCATCACGCAGTAAAAGCAGGCCATCTCGGTGGATATGCTTCGGATCATTTGGCTCCCCATTTCTGGACGGCGGACGGGTCACAAATAAGTTCCACGCCAATGCCGTCCGGTGCGAGTCGGGCGACCGCTCTGGCCATCCCGTCAATCAGTTCCTGGCAGGCCCACTCGGCGTCTGCCTCGTCAACCTCAGCGACCAGTTCGTCGTGGACGGTGAGGATCAGCGGGAGGTGGCGGCATTCGAGCATCCAAAGCTTCACGATGTCGGCTGCCGAACCCTGGATCTTGGTGTTGACCGCCTGCCGCTCCGCCCGCCATTGCTCTGTCTTCTTGTAGGAGGCCAGGCCGGGGAGGCGCCGCTTCCGGCCGCCCAGCGTGCGGACGTAACCGTTCCTGTAGGCCATCTCGACCAGCGAATCCATGAACTCGTCGAGCTCGGGGACGTTGCTGAAGTAGGTGTTCAACACCGCCTCGGCCTGCCACTTGTTCTTGCCGATGGCCTTGCCCAGCTTCTCGGGACCCTGGCCGTACAGCAGGGAGTAACCGATCTTCTTGCCGCCGTCACGGAAGCTAAAATTCCGCAGGATTCCTCCGGCCCCAACAAGCTGGCCGTGCTCGTCCTGCTCCAGCCCTGCGAGGGTGGCGTTGGTGATGTGGATGTCGATGCCGGCGGCGAACGATTCGATCAGGGCGGCGCAGTCGGAGAAGGCGGCGGTAATCCGCATCTCGACCTGCGCCTGGTCAGCTACTACCAGCAGCTTGCCTGGCGCCGCTATGAACAGGTTCCGCAGCCGCTTCCCCCATATCCCCTGCTTGGGGTAGTTCTGGAGGTTCGGGCCGCTGCTTGAGAACCGCCCGGTCACCGTGCCGATGGGGTTGAAGTACCCACGCAGGCGGCCGTGCTCGTCTATGAACCGCTTCATGCCTCGGAGGTAGGTGGAGTAAATCTTGTCCCACTCCCGGTACTCCAGGAGCGCATCAATGACGGGGTGGTCGCCGGCTAGCTCCTCCAGCGTTTCGGCGTTGGTCTTCCACTTGCCGGACTTGGGAGTGAGGCTGCCGCCGGCGAGCCCGAAGCCCTTGCGGAGCGTCGGGATCTTGCCGTACTTGACCTTGCCGTTCTTGTAGAAGCCAACGGCGCCCCGCTCGAAGACCTCCCAAGACTCCTCGAACAGGACGTATCCGGTCTGCGGGGAGGATGAGCTCAGGTTGAACTCGTACCCGACGAGCTCGTACAGAGCCGTCATCTTGTCCTCACGCTCGACCCGGCATTGCTCGGTGTACTCGTCAAGCAGCGGCATGTCGATGGCGACGCCACGGGCACGCATCTGGAATACGATGCGGTCGATCTCTGCCTCGACCTCCCAGTACCACTTGCGGGCGCCGAGTTCGAGGCGGTCCCAGATGGGCTTGACGCAGTCACGGGTCTTGCTGGAGTCGATCTTGCAGTACTCCAGAACCTCCGCTTGGTCCGCCTCCCACAGCAGGGTGTCCCGGCCGTCGAGGTGCAGGAACCAGGGCTCGCCGTTGACCATGTGGATCGGCTTGCACATGTCGTAGCCGAGGAACTTCTTGCAGGTAGCGTCTAGCTTGTGGTCGTCGTTCTCGTCCTCCAGCCAGTGCAGGGCGGTGGTGTTCCAGACTTGGATGTGCTCGGGGTAGTACCAGCCGTTGTATCCGGCGGCCTTGTAGGACCACGCCTCGAAGTCGGCTCGGGGGCTGGCCAGGGCGACGTGCTCGATCTCGGGGTGGTAGCTGAAGAAGGCACGGGCCTCGGCGGCGGTGGCGAAAACTGTGTATGTCGGGCCGGCGGCGGTGTCCTCGCAGCGGGGGTGGGTCAGCACGCCCATGTAAAAACCTACTGGACCCCAGTACTCGGAGTCAAAGCTATACAGATTGTGGGGTACTAGCCTCGGGAAATCCACGCCAGCACCACCTCCAAGTCCGCTCGCTCAACTCCGCCCACGGTGTTGTTAACCATCCGGGCCTCCTCTAGGGTGAGTGAACTGCTGCGACGGTGGGGCGTCCCCCACGGTGATGTGCTAATGCAGGGATCGTTCCGGCCCGCTTACAGGCCCACGTCGCAGCAGGTTGGATCTCCACCAGCCCCGGCCTGCCTTAAGGTCAAGGGGCTGGCGGAGAAATTGAACGGCTAGCGCAGGATCTGCTCGCTAGCCACGGTGCCGTCATCGTTGAGGTGCAGCAGCACGGAGCCGGTCGGGGCGGCGATGCCGGAGTACTGCTGCCGCAGCGAGTAGCTGGCCCGCCCGAGGTAGTTCCCGGTGCGGATGTGCGACTGGCCCTCGTTGGCCATCGTCACGCTGAGCATGTGGTCGTGGCCGCCGAGGTAGACATCGTGTCCAGGGAAGTCACGCATCCGTAGCTGGTGGTGCCGCTGGCCGCCGCCCTCACCGTGCGACATGAGGTAGGAGGCTTTGCCGCACAGCACAACGCCCAGCACTCCGAGGTATGCGGAGTCGGTGCGCCGGCACATTTCCCAGATCGGGTTGTAACCCTTGCGGCTGAGGCGGGCCTCGTGGTTGCCCTCGACCATCGCCTCAATCTTGATGCCCTCGCAGTACTTGAGGAACGCCTCGGTCTGCCAGTTGAGCGGGTGGGTGTCCTCGGGGAGGTACTGCTCGAACATGGCCCCCATCTCAGCGACCTGGCTGCCGGTGGTGACGCACTCGATGGCGTCGCCGGCGAACAGGGCGACCGCTCCGGCGTCTATGGCTATCTGCTTGTGCTGCTTGAACTTGGCGTGGTCGAACGTCTTGGCGCCGACATGCGTGTCGGAGAACACCCAGAGTGCGGGGGGGATGACTTCGATCTCTGCGACCTTGACCAGATCCTGGTCGGTCCACTCCTCGTAAGTCTCCATATCTACGACAGGGGTGGCGGGGTACTGAGCCTTGAGGTTGAACTTGCGCTGCTGCCATTCGGCCTTGTAGTCTCGGGGTTGGGGTGCCATGTGCTGCGGTCCCTTCTTCAAGTGCTTCTACTATTGGTCCAGGCGAGGATGTCCGTCACGCTTGGCTGGATTGGGCATAGAAAAGGGAGCCTCTTGCGGGAGGCTCCCTTTTCGTTGTGGGTTTGCGGGGCTAGTAAACGCCGAGCATGTTCAGCAGTAGGCTGAGTGCGGGGACTAACGTGATTAGCCCGGCGCCCGCTGCCAACACCGCCTTGCGGCTGATGCGGTCAGATTCCAGGACAGTGAGTCTCACGCCATGCTCACGCAGTTGCTCCGCCACCTTCAGTCCGTGGTCCTGCATGTCGGAGGTGTTGGCTTTGAGCTCCAGCTTGTCGTCAAGCTGGTCCAGCTTCCACAACACCCGGATCACCATTTCCTTTACGGTGAAGGCGGTAGGGTCGTCGGTCACTTTACGCCTCCACCACTAGGTGGCGGTGGGCGAACTGTGACGACCCTACCGCCGAGCGGTAGACCAGGGTGAAGGTGTTGATTCCTGGCGTAAGGCCGGTGATCCTTATGGTGCGTCCCAGCGACACTCCGGCCGACGCCGACGCCACGTAGATGGCGATCGCCTCATCTTCCGACGCCGCTCGGGTGGTGGCGCCGCTAACCTTTACAGCCGCTATAGGAAGACTGCCCACAGTCCCCCCCAGGTTGGCGCTGAGGTGGACGAGTGCGGACTCTCCCGTAGTTATGGAAACGGACGGGCCAGCGGTTGCCAGGTCGCCGTAGGTGGTCAGCGTCCTGGCCTCTCCGTCGAACACTGAGTCGCTGGCGATGTTCCTGCCGTGCTTGTGGTCCGACCTGGCCAACGAAGCGGCGCTACCCTCGGCGGCTGCGTCCGACATAAGTGGCAATCCGGGCGCCGCCGTCGAGATGTCATGCTTGTGGTCCGACCTGGACAGCGATGTGGCGGTGCCCTCGGCTGCCGTAGCCTTAGTGACATCTGAGGGCGCCGCCGTCGAGATATCGTGCTTGTGGTCCGACCTGGCCAGCGATGTGGAGGTTCCTTCCGCCGCCGCTGCCTTGGTCACATCCGCCGGTACATCGGTCGCCACGTCATGCTTGTGGTCGGCTCGTGCTGCCTCCGCTGCGGTGCCTGCTGCCGCCGCTGCCTTGGTCACGTTGGCCGGGACGCCTGGTGCTGCCAGTGCTGCCCCGAACCCGTGCCTGCCGCTGACATCGTGGCGGGCGTTGTTCAGGTACTGGGTGTGGTCGTCCACGTTTATGTCGGCCAGGTGCTTGTTCATGTCGTCATACTCGTAGGCCGAGATCGTGTGCTCGACCTGGCCCCCGGTGGTGTGCGACACGGCGGAGGTCTGGTCCTTGCCTCGGCCAGATGCCGCCACCGTGAACGAGTCTCCGGTGCGGCCGGAGCAGAGGATCTTCTCCTCCTTGCCTGCAACGTCCCGGTCGAGCGTGACCAGGAAGTTGGCGACGGCGCCGGTCGGGTAGCCGGTGCCTCCGCCCGTTGCGACGGTGAACGCTAGGGCGCCCGCCGTGATGTCTGACGCCAGGGTGGTGAGCCCGGCGATCCCCGAGTGTTCGGTTCTAAGGACTGTCATTAGCTGACTCCTTGGGTTAGGTCGGGCCTACTCGAAGCGCCGGACGAGCACGGTGCATAGCCCCTGGAGGCCATCCTTCTTGCGCACCATTGAGGTGTTGCTGAGCTCAACGGCGTCGATGAATACGAGCATCGTTTCGTTGCCGAGTTGCAGGGTGACGGGTCGGCCTTCACGTTCCAGGGCCTTGATGGCCTGGAACTCCTCGACCACCTTCACGGCGACCTCGGACTCGCTCAGGGACAGGACTCGCTCCTGGAGCATGATCGGAAGCAGGATCTCCTCCGAGCGCCGGGGCACGGGCCACGCACGCACGGTCCACAGGGTCATACGGGGGCCGAGGGAGGTGACCGTGGCCCGCTTGAGGGTGTAGGTCATTTCCGCCAGCACGCCCACCCTGTTGCCCAGCGTCCCCTGTGCTGACGGGAAGCCGGTGGTATCTGCCGTGCCGGACTGTAGCGGCAGGCTGCTGTCGTTCTTGTCCACCGAGATGGTGGCAAGGACGGACTCGCCCGCACGCAGCGGTTCGTGTCTCAGGGAAACGTGGCTGAACACCTTGGGGTCGGTCAGGCCATAGCCCATCTGCCCTGTGGTGAACATGCCCGAGGCCACCTTGTCGGCCGCCTCGCCTACGATCCCCAGCCCCCGCACGGCATAGAACCGGCGGTCGAGGAACGTGGACACGGAGTTGACCTGGCCCTGCCCGGTAACCATCAGGTCGCTGGCGTATGCCGGCCGGATGCCCAGGGTGAAGGTGGCCAGGTCCATGCGGCCGAGGCCGGTGGACGTGCCGTCATAGTTGCTCCAGCCGAACCAGACGTGGTTGCCCTGCGGCTCGAAGCAGCGGACCGCCTCGGCGGTGTCGATGCGGGGGCCGTAGGTGATGGCGCCGCTGTCGGTGCATGTGGCCAGGCGGGCGCCGGATGAGGTGCCCAGCAGCACGAAGCCGAGGTAGTAGCCCAGCGCCAGGATGACCTCGGAGTCCGGGGTCGTGGCGGCGGCAACTGGCTGCGTGAGGGCGGTGCCCTCCGGCTGGATGGTGATGCGGAAGATGCTGGACTCGTCGCCCACATACCCGGCGGCGAGGATGAAGCCGGGGGTTTCGGTGAAGGCGGTCCAGGTCCAGGCGGCCGGGAAGAACAGCGGGGTCAGGTCGGTGCTGGCGGCGCTCGTCTTGAGGTTGAGCAGCGTGCTGCCGGTGGCGGCCATCAGCCGGTTCTTGGCGTAGCCCAGGAGGTCGGCCGTGAACGCCGTGGCGCCGGCGCCGGAGTTCCAGGTTGCTGCGGTGGAGATCCCGGTGTTGGTGGCCTGGATGGGGTTGGCCGCCCCGTACCCGATGTACACGTTGAAGCCGTCCGTCGCCAACGTGGTGATGGTGAAGGCGGCCGTGCCGGTGACGGTCGTGAAGCTGGCGCCGTCCTCGGTGTAGCTCAGGGTTTTGTCGGAGGCGACGTAGAGGCGGGCGCCGGCGACCACTGTTATGAGGGTGGATGTGCCGCTGTGCTCGGCCACGATCTCCGTGTCACTCAGGAGAGACAGCGAGCCCTTGGTCCAGGGGTCCAGCCCCTTGGAGGTATCGAACCGGATGCGGGAGGAGTCCTGGAGGTCCAGGTACTCCTGCCCCGCTCCCCCATGCCAGGACGACTGACTGCGCCGCCACAGGTCGTTGGGGTTGAGGCTCTGCTCGCCCGGCTCGGTGGATGAATCCGCCTGCTGGCGGATGATCGGGGAGGATCTGCGGGCGAACTTGGTCAAGTCCAGCATGTACGCCCTGCCGTCGAGGCTGGCTGTGTAGCGGCCAGGCACCTCGTAGCTGCGTGCGTGCGTACCCGAGGTGAACGGCTGGTCAAAGCCGAGGTCGAAGCTCATGTGTCAGCCTCTCTAGTAGGGCCTGGACGGGTAGAGCGTGCTCAGGTAGCTGGCGTGCTCGGTGATCCGCTGGCGGTAGACCTGTCGCATGGAGCTCGATGCGGTGGACTGTGCGGTTGCGGGCACTTCTTCCCAGCGCCGTGGCTCCGGCTGCGCCTCGGTGAACCCACGCTTGAACTCTCGGGGAGAGTAGAGGCGGAGGGCAGCGCCCAGGGAGAGGATGTCGTGCGCCGACTCGATGAGTCCGGTCACGGCTTCCACGTCCGCAGTCAGCGACGTACCCAGGGGGCCGAAGCGGCAGCGCATGATGACACGCACCGGGCTGCCGGTCGGGAGGTTGCCCTGCGGGATGAAGACCGCCATGCCGGAGGAGAACGATGCCGAGGGCAGGCCCCGCTGGAAGCGCCAGCCGGGAACGTCCCGCCAGTCGTTCTGTGCGGACTGGTCGGTCGGGCGGGACTGCACCCGGTGAATGTTGATGATGTCTGCGTCGATGGCGCCCGCAAGGTCGTATCCCACGGCGGGGGTTGTGGAGGTGAGGTCGAGGGTGGCCGGCCGCCACATCCCCAGGGACGGGACGCCGAGGCTGGCGACCTCCTGCTGGAGCGCACGCAGGGTGCGGTAGGCGGGGAACTTGGGCTCGATGGTCACGAGGTCGCCCTCGGCGTGCGTCGATGCCGGGCTGCCGCCGATCTGCCCCACCACGGTGACCGTCTTGGCGGCCTCGTCAAACGACCAGACCCGGAAGACTTCCAGTCCGATAGCCAGACGTGCTCCCACAGCTAGCGATCCCACAGCCTCACGCATGGAGATGGTGGTGCGGGCTGGCGAGGTTGCTGAGGTGAAGCCAACCAGGACCTCGTTAAGCTCCTCGCCCTGGCCGGTGAACAGGTGTTGCTCGGTGTCGGAGATGAGATCCGCTACGGTCGTCACCTAGCCGCCCAGCTTCCTGAGTACGGAGGCGGCGCCTCGTATCCCGTCAGGGGTCCGACCGGCACGCACCATCGTCTGGTAGGCGTTGCGGTCCGTGGTGGCTACCTGCTTCTCGAATCGGTTCTCGCCGTGGTAAGCGGACACCCGGTTCGGGGTAGCGTCCAGGGACACGTATGGGCCGCCATTGCCCGACTTGAAGGGGCAGGAGGCGGCGAGGTGGTTCTCGCTGGTGCAGTGAAGGCAGGACATGTGTGGACCTCCGGGTTAGGCGCTCAGGGTGTAGAAGAACAGATAACCGTTGGCGCTGGTGGACTCGGTAACGTCACCGAGCACGGGGAAGGTGGCGGGAAACGCTCCGTAGGTGCGGGCCACCAGCAGCTTGCTGGCCAGGGTGTGCGCTGCGCCCATGACGGCAGACATTGTGGGGGCACCGAACGGGATCTGGGTACCCCAAACGTCCGTCCCTCGAAGCCCCAAAGAGGCGTTGCTGGCCGTGACTGCAAACCAGTACAGTCCGGCGGGAAGTGTCAGAGGCTGTGCGGGAGTCCATACCTTAGCCCCGGAGGCTGCGCAGTCGATATCGCCGCTGTCGCCCAGTAGAGCGGACGGGTACAGGTCGCTGGTGCTCGTCACGCCGTACACAGCCAGGCGGACAGTACGCCCAGCTAAACCTCCAGCGGTCAACTCCACCGCTAGGGCCTCTAGCTCCACGTCAGACGTGAAGGCCCAGAGGCTCGCAATAACCTGTCCGTCCGTAGCGAAGCTGAACGCCTTCCTGGTCCCTCCATGCACTCGCTCGGTGCTGAACCACCTCGGGAAGGCGGTGGATGAGTGCGAGAAGGCTGCGTCGCTGGCGATGGTGCGGCGCACCGCCTCTGAAGACACCTCGGCTATGGCCGCTTGCACGGTCGTGGCGCTCACCAGTCCGGCGGGTGCAAAGGACACGCCCGATGCCGCAGGGACGAGGGCAGCGTGGTCGGCCAGGTCGTCAGCTACGGCCGCAATGCTGACCGCCAGGGATGAGTCGGCGGTGGACCGCTCCAGCGCCTCGGCTGCTACCGCCTCAGCGACGGTGCCGCCGGTTGCCTCCTCCAGGGGTACGAGGCGGGCGGCCAGGGCTGCGTCGGCGGAGTCCAGAGCATTGAGGTCGTCATCGACCGCCGTGGCCCAGTCGGCCAGCAGCGAGCGGGTGGTAGGTGCCGGGGTGCCCGGAGCGGTAACGGTCATACTGCCTCCCAAAAATCGCCCCAACCATCATCGGGGTCACCAGGCGTGTATCCCGGCTCGGTTACCAGCAGGGCGGCGTGCCCGGCTGCTGTGATGTCTGTGACTTGCTGCTCGGTCAGGGGGCCATGAACTCTGCCGCCGCCATAGACCGCCTGCTCGACTCGGGTTTCGGCGCCGCTCGCTTGTGGGGCGACCTCGACCGCAAGTTCGGTGGCCTCTTGGTGTCCTGCGCCGGGAGGCCAGGACGAAAACTTGGTGGAGCGGGGGAAGCCGGGACCGGCAAAGCGGCGGGT
Source organism: Phycisphaerales bacterium (assembly GCA_029260575.1). GTDB lineage: Bacteria > Planctomycetota > Phycisphaerae > Phycisphaerales > SM1A02 > JAJDDB01. The sequence goes on along the minus strand of JAJDDB010000013.1, from coordinate 23,126 downwards.
ACGCAGCGGCTGGTTGCGCAGGTCCAGGTAAGTCAAAGGGGTGGCCAGCGTGGCCATGTGGGGTCCTCCTCTAGGGCGTGTTCCACTAAAGGGACCATTTCCAGTGGCTGGAAACGGTCCCTTTCGTGAAAGTGTTGGGTTAGTCGGAGGTGCTGTTGTCCTTGCCGTGCCCGCCCTTGCCCTTGACGTAGGGCGAATCGGCGGGGGCCTTGACCCTGACCACCTTGGGGGCGGCCACTAGATCCGGGCGTGCAGGCCGGCGGCCTTGATGACCAGGAACTTGAAGCCAACGGCGGTGGCGGCGTCAACTGCGCCGGCGGATGCGTTGTGGACCATCAGCGGCACGGTGTCCACGGTGACGACCGGGTTCTGCACGTTGACGACGATCTCGCCGTCTGCAACCACGGTCGGGTCGGCCAGCGGGATCAGGTAGTCGCCAACTGCGACGACTCCGGTGGTGCTCAGGAGCATCGGGACGGCGACCTTGGCTGCTGCCCCGATGGAGGGCAGGTCAAAGGTGGTGTCCTCGGAGATGATCTCCAGGATTGCGTTGACCGGAACGTTGGCCAGCGCAGTACGGGTTACTGCCATGTGGGGTGTCCTTTCGGGATATCACCACGTCCAGGCCCTCATTGCTGAGGGCCTGGTCGGGCTAGCTGGTGACTACGGGCGTGCGGCGAGGCTGCTGTTGGAGCGGACCAGGCGCAGCGATTCCTGACGGAAGACGCCGTGGCCGATCAGGCCGTACCAGCCGGTGTTGAGGAAACGGCCGAGGCTGTCGAACGGGCCGGTGATGCGGATCTCCGGCTCGACGCCCAGCGCCTCTGCGATGGCTTCCTGCCCGTAGACGTAGGTGGTGTACACGTCTGCGTTGGTTGCGGCCAGGTTGACCTTGCAGCGGCTGTTCTCGACGTAGCGGATACCGTCGAACAGGCCGAGCTCTGCGACGTAGATGGCGGAGGGGTCGCTGTAGGTGTGCGGGTCCCTCCAGCCACGGCCGCCGGTTTCGCCCATGAGGTCGAACGCAACGTGGCCGTGGATCATGCCCACGTAGTTCAGGCCGTCGATGGCGGGCACCTCGGCGGTGGTCAGGAACGCACGCTGGCGGGATACCATGCTGGCGGTGACCCGGCCGGTTGCGCCTGCGGCCACGGTGTTGTCGGTGGTGCCAATGGTCCAGGTGATGTTGGTGCCGTTGTCGAACCCGTTGGTCCGGCAGATGATGTCCAGGGCCTCACCCATCGAGGCGCCAACCTCGTGCATGGTGTTGAGGTTCTGCACGTCCTGAAGTGCGGTGAGCCGCAGCTTCTCGGAGGTCTGAACAACGTCGCCGTACTCCTTGAGGGTCAGCGTGACGGTGCTGGTGCCCAGGCTGGAGGGGGTGATGTCGCTGGCCTCGGGGAGCTCGGTGGTCGAGCCGGAGAGGGCGTTGGTCTTGGTGAAGGTGACAGCGTTGCCACGCTTGGGATCTGCGGACAGGTCCCGCTTCACGTCGATGCCGGCCATGCGGAACAGGTTCTTGGCCCTGAAGCCGAAGTAGGCTGCGGTATCGAAGTTGGTCTTCACGAGGTCGCTCATGTTGACCGTGGTGTTGATGGCCATGTGGGTTGCTCCTATCTAAAGGAAGTGCGGTGGGTGGTGTGGGTTACCACTTGCGGGGCTGTGATCCCGAGTTGGACCAGCCGCCGGCCTGTGCGTTGGACTTCAGGTCCTCAAAGGACTTGACGCCTGACAGGTCGATGAGGCTGCGGTCGGGCGCATCTCCGGCCGGGGCTTTGCCGCCCAGGGCTTCGAGTGCTGCCTTGTCTGCGTCGGGGGTCGGCGGGGTGGCGGGTTTGGCCACGAGACCGACCGTCATGCCGTATGCCTTGACCGCTTCTACGTCCTTGATGTCAAGGTCGGCGGGGAGGGCGAGCGCCTTGGGGTCAACCAGGATGCCGGCGGCTTTGAAGCTGGCGGCGGTCTGGGCTTCCTTGAAAGCTGCGAGCTCAATGGCGTCGGCTGCTGCCTTCTCCTTCAGGGACTTGTTTTCGGTCCGTAGGGGAGATGCTTCGGCGGCTGCCGTGAGGCGTGCCAGGTAGTCGGCGTCTACTCCGAGGGTGGCGCCCTCAGCGATCAGGTCGTCATAGGTGCTAGGCATGTGGTTGTCGCTCCTTAGTCTTTTGTCGGCGCCCGGCCGGAGGTGGCCGGGCGCAAGATGCTGCTATGCTTTTCGTAGGTTTGGGTGAGGTGTGCCCTGCACTCGGCTGAGGCATAGCTCGCAGGGGCTAATCCCCCGGCCTTGCCCGCCTTCCTCGCCGCTTCTACCGCAGCCCGATCACGCCTTCTTGGCTGGTCTGGACGGACGAACCGCCGGCAAACTCAGCCTGTAGTCCCGAGCGCCTGCGCTCAACTTTTTGGGTGGATTCAGCGTTAAGGCCGAGGAGCCCTTCGGTGGCTTCCTCTTGCGTCATGGCCGCTGACATCTCCCCAGCGAGTTGATCGGTCAGGCTCCGGTTGCGTGACAACGCTCCGAATACTGCTTTCGCCGCTGTGGCCTCTACGCCAGACTGCGACAAACTTTCCAGGAACTCCCGTGAGAACGTGAAGCCCTGCTTACCTCCTTCGGCCCCAACCTCAATCGCTGTGACTCTCCGCTCGATGTCGGGGAGTGCGATCTCGGGGGCAAGGGCGAACGCAGCCAAGTCGCCTGCGGTGGCGCCCAATCCGTAAAGTCGTTTCATCGCCGCCTGCGTGGCGGGGTCGGCGTTGTTCAGCCGGGTGTAGGCCCCCTTGAACCGGGCCTCCAACTCGGGCAAGCCGACATCCCCCACTAAAAGGGCGTCGGTCTGCGCCTGGCTGATGAAGTTCTTCGGCATCCCGTAGGCTTGCGCCATCTCTCGGCTGCGCTTCTCGAACTCCAGCACCTCGGCTACCGATATGGCGGGCAGCCCTGCTTTTTGCCGCTGCTCTATGGATGCGAACCGCTTCCTCCAGGGCTCCTGCTGGCGGAGCTCGAAGTCGATAACATCCGCCGATGCGCCCTCCTGAATCCGCTGGATGGCGAAGTCAGTGAGGGAGGTCAGGCCGATGGATTCGAGGAAGGTGTGGAGGGCTGCATATGCGTCTTCAGGCATCTACTTTATGACCCCCATCCGCTCGCTTAGCTGCTGTGCCATGCCGGTGATTTCCTCTTTGGCGTTCTTGGTGTAGCGCCAGTTGTAGGTGGCGTCGGTCTTCAGCGTCTTCTCCCAGTCCCACACGGACTGCACGCCTCGGGCGCCAGTCTTGGGATCTACCTGAGAGAGCGGCCTCCGCCACTTCTCCTCGGTCAAGTCCAGAGTGTCCGGGGACACCTCCAGCAGCTTGGCCGCCGCATTGGCGTAGGGCTGGTAGTACTGCTTGACCGTGATGCCTTTGTCGAGGGCGTCGGCTATGGTCGGGAACTGAATCTTGGCCCACTCGATGACGTACTCACGTATCCCGGCCTCGTCCAGCTTGCCCGACATAACCTGCTTCATCAGGGCGGGCATAGACGCCTCATCTATGGGGGCGCCGTAATCAAGGGACAGTTGTCGGATGGCGTCTAAAGTCTGAGCCGCCTGACCCTGTACCACGGCGTTCGGGTCGTACCTGTACTCCGCAGCGACGGCATCTTTGAGTTGCGCCGCCGACCATCCGAACCGCAGGGCGTCCTCGTGGATTCGCCCGAGTGCTTCGGCGCTGACGGTCACACCCAGTTGCTCGGCCATGTCAGCTATGGATGCGTTCATGGCTAGGCGTTTCTGGTGTGCGGATGCGGGGTCGGTCTTTACTAGTAGTTCCCAAGCTCTAGCGGCCTCGGCGGTGGTCTTCCACCAGTCGGTCTGCGTAAGCTGTCCCTCTAGCCAGGCTGCATCCCTACCCTCTCGGGCTCCCTGCTTGAGGATCGGGCCGATCTGCGGGTGGTCCAGGTAGGAGGCGAACGCCCCGTACCTCTTGCGTGCCTCGTCCACCTCGTTCAGGACGGGGGCCGGTGCGGATGCCGCCATATCCTGTCCTCCTCCGCTAGATGCTGCGCCGCCGGGTGCTCCTGCGCCGCCCATGTACTTCTTGTATGCGCCGGACGTGTAGACGGTCCAGGGCTTGGCGTTGGTCCAGCCGCCCGAGATCGTCTTGGCCGAGGCCAGGTTGAAGGCGGGATCTGTCAGGCGGAGTGCGTCACGAGTGCGCCCGGTGCCGTAGTCCGCCTTGAGGCTGCGGACCTGGAACAGGCCGACCGAGGGTCCCCACTTGGAGTCCTGGATGCTGGTGTCGCCTTGAGCGCCGGGGTTCAGGCCACTCTCGCCCTGGGCGATGGCTGCGTACATCTCGGCCTGCTCCGGGGATGCCCCACTCTGGAGGAGCATCTGGATTAGCTGGCCCCGGCTGAAGGTGCTCATATGGAGCCGACCAGCTTGCGGAAGGTGTCTAGTTGTCCGCTCAGTGCCTGCGCTCCCGCCTCACCGGGGGAAGCGTCCTCGGCAAACTTCTCGGCAGCGGCTCCGGCGGTCGGGGGCTCCATCAAGGTGCCGCCATGCTGTGCCTGTGCTGCGGAGCCGAATGCGGACTCCTGCCCGTGGAAGTACTTGACAAACTTGGTTTCCTCGTCAGCGGAGAGGCGCCGGCCGAGGGTCTTCTCGCTGGCCTCCTTCATCACGTTGCGGAGGTCGTCCTCGGAAGTGAGACGAACCGGCGGGATGCGTGGAGCCTTCGGGCCGCCGCTGCCTCCCTCGCCGCCTTCGCCTCCCATGATGAGTTCGAGGGCCTTGGCGAAGTAGAAGGGCTTGGGCTTCTCGCTGCCGTAGTCCGCCGTCAGGTCGTTGGCGAGGGCGTAAACTTCCCGGAGTGCTGCGGCGTTCTTCTTGCCCCAGCCTCCGAGCGGGGTGTCCTCGTCCAGCAGCCCTGCGGAGATCAGCGAGCGGTTGACCTCGGCTCGCTGCTGCGGGCTGAGGTTGGCGATCCGGCTCACGTCAGTCTCGTAGAACGCCTCGCTGGCGTTCTTGGCCCGAGTCTCGGTCCCTCGGTTGGGGTTGCCGACCTGGGAGTCGGTGTACGCCCTGGCGGTGCGGGTAATGCTGAAAGTGCGTGCCGTTTCGCCCGAGCCAGATCCCAGCGGGGAGGCAGCATCCTGTACGGATACTGCCCCGGCTGCGGCGGCCTTGTTCTCGGCCTTGAACTTGTCCGCTGCTGCGCCCACTGGGTTCCTCCTCGTTTGTCTTACGCCTCGGCCTTCTCCCGCTTGGTTTCGGCGGCGAAGTCCTCGACCTCCTTGGTAAGCAGGAAGTCCCAGGCGTTGCGAAATGCTGGCTCGTCTTCCACGAGCGCCCGACCGAATCCGGCCAAGTAGCTGCGCTCGGCGGCTGCCTTGGTTTTGCTGGTCAGGGTGATGCCACGTGCTTCAAGGTCCGCAACTACCTCGGCTCGCTCGGCCTCGTAGGCGAGAACGGCTTTGGCGGTCTTGTTGCCCTTGATCTTCTTGGCCGCTGCGAACAGGTCGGTGACGGCCTGCTCCTGCGGGATGGTGTGTGGCGTGCGGTCGTCGTCGGGGAAGGCGCCGGGGTAGTCCTCAATGAGGGCTTCCTTGAACCCCTGGAGGTACTTGGTGGCAGACTTGCTCAGTTTGCCGTCCGGCCCTGCCAGGTCGTCCTTCTCTTTGTAGTACTGCGCCTTGGCCAGCTTGTCATTGGCCATGAGTACTGATGCCTTGCCTGGGATCCGCTTGCGTGTGCCGTCCGCTATGGCCTCCTGGAACACCGACAAATCCTCCGTCCCCTCAGTCGGGGCGAAGAACCCGAACGTGTCCGGGTGAGTTCTGGCGAGATCAGCGTGCTTCTTCTTCCACGCCTTGGCCTCAACGGTGTAGGGGATGTTGCCCCAGGACGTGGAGTAGGTCTGCGACTGTGCGAACAAGTAGGAGAGGTCGCCGTACTTGTCCTGCAACCTGTCCAGCGCCGTCTTGTAGTTCTCGTCGCTGAACTTGCGGTAGTCTGCGGATACAAACGCCGCCATTGTGCCGTTCACGGACTCGGGAACGTGTTCGCCCGCCTTGCCCGCCTCATTAACCAGTGGCTCGGTTTTGATGGTGGTGGGCGCCAGGCCCAGGAGCGAGGCGAACCCCTCTCCCAGCATTAGGTAGCGGGCGGAGCGTTCTGCCTCCTCCAGCCCGGCGTACATGTCCTCAGCGTTCTTCGGCGCAGCGATTCTGCCGCTGGCCACCCTGGCCTCGTATATCTTCATCTTCAAGGCGCCGAGCTCGGCCGCCTTATCGGGGTCGCCTTTGAGCGCCGTGACGATCTTGCGCCAGTGCGACGGAGCCATTGCCCCCAACGGGTCCTCGTTGAACTTCGGCTTCTTGCCCATAGGCCAGAGAAGGTCGTAGAGGATTTCGTTGTCGTCGTCGATGAGCGGCTTGGCCGGCATGGTGATGGCCGGGCCTACGCCTGGCATCCCCTCACCTATGAGGTTCAGGCCACGCACGCTGCCGGTCTGCACGGTGTCGGTCCAGTTGCGGCTGAAGAACGAGAAGGGGTGGATGTAGCGCATCTCTCCCGACTGCGGGTCCTCGTAGATGGCGCCGGACTGCTCCGCCCCTCTGAACGTCTTTGCGACGTTGTGGACGGGGTTGGCCGGGTTGCGTACCATCTGCTTGGTCCAGGTGGTCAGAACCTCCTGCCACGCCTCACCGAACGGCATCGCTATGCGGGCGGCGTCCGCCCACTGGTGCTTTGCCTGGCTGGAGTAGAGGAGTTTCTTGGTGGTTTCGAGTGCGTATGCTTTGGCGAGGTCATCGACATCCTGATAGGACAGGGTGCCGCTGGTGCCCTTGCTCATGCCCTTCAACTGCTTACCGTCGAGCCCTGCCTCGGTAGCACGGGCAATCAGCTTGCCGTGATCCGCAGGCGAGATGGAGCCGGAGAGTTCCCCGACCCGCTGCCAGTAGGTCTGCTTCCAGGCCGGGCTGCGGGAGAGGTAGTTGCTCGGGCGGGACATCAGCGCCTGGAACAGGTAGTCGGTAGCGTTGTCGATGGCGGAGCTAACCCCGGACTCCTGGCTCAGCGCCACCTCGCCCTTGAACGCCTGCTCGGCGGGTAGGTCGTCGGCACGCTTGGTCAGTTCGGCTTTGAACGCCTTGCTCAGGCCGCCATTGGCCTCGAACAGTCGCTTGCCGTCCCAGGTGCGACTGGCTACGGCCTTCAGCAGGTCGGGGTCGTTGAGCGTCTTGGTTTGCAGCCGCTGGTCCAGGCTCTTAACCCAGAGGTCGCTGCCTGCGTCGGTGTTCATGGCGGGCTCGTCAATGGCTTTGGCTACGGCTCCCCGCACCTTGGCCAGGTCGCCCCCATTCCGCACTCGCTTCAGCGTGGCGTCGAGGCCGTGCTGAGCTATCGAGCGGGTGATGGGGTCCTGCGCTATCTGTGCGAGCTCGCCGCCCCACGCCTTTGCGTAGCCCTGGTCGCCCTTGTGGTAGACGGTGTGGCCGGAGCGTACTGCGCCAGCACGTGGTGCCGACTCGCTCCGGTGTGCGCCGCCACGCCGGGAGAGTGCGTTGGTGTATTCGTCCAGGTCGTCCAGGACATCGGCGTCATCTGTCAGCGTCATGCTGCCCTTGCGGCCGGTGACGTAGGCGATGGCCGACATGGGGTGGTGGAACATGGAGTCGAGGCCGGCGGCCCCCATGCGGATCTGCTCCTCGCCCACAACACGCAGCGTCCACGCACCACGCAGCAAGACCTGAGGCTTCCAGACCTTCTCCATGAACGGGGACAGAACGTAGTCGGTGAGTGCAGCGTTGCCCTTGAGGGCCTTTGACATGGCGGGGCCGAACAGGCGTTCCTGCCGGTTGAGGGCTCCGACGCCTCGTGCGAGTTCACGCACGTCAGGCATCGGGATGTCCTTGTGCAGAGTCTCGACGGCCAGGTGCGGTGAGAGGGTCGGAACCTTCTTGCCGCCGACCGTGGCGTAATCGACCACGATGTCATCACCGATTGCATCGACGTTGTACTTGCGCAGCGACTCGATGGAGTTGGAGAACAGGTGGGTCAGCTTGTTACTGGCCTCGGTCGTCAGGCCACCACCCTTGAGGCTGGCGTTGACGCCCTTGAACAGGTCGGTGGCCACGGTCAGCTTGTCGCTGGGCGTAACGGCCACGGCCATCTTGGCGTTGACGAGCGACCGCATCTCCGCAGGCACCTTCAGCAGGCGCTGGTAGCGGTCGATTTCGGTCACGGCTTGGTCGAGGTCGCTGGTGTCGATGTGGCCTTCCGGCATCATCTGGCCGATTCGTGAGTAGCTGCGGTGGCGCATCTTGGGAACTTCCCGGACGCTCTGGCCCAGGTGCGGCATCAACTCAGCGATCACCTCGTCGGAGGTCTTGGCGCCCTGCAACTTGGCGACGAGCTCGACGGGCAGCTTCTTGTTGGTGCCTTCCCAGATGGCATTGAAGTCGGTCTGGTCCTTGGCCCAGTCCACGAACTTGGCGCCCTTGCCGGAGCGGATGTACTCCTCCGCAGTCTTCGGCTCGATAGCCCTCTTGACTCCGCCGAGGATGCCGCCGGCCTTTACCATCTCGGTGACGGGGTTCGCCTGTGTAGCGGGAGCGGCGTCTCTTATGTCGCCGAGTGCTACGGGCGATGTAGCGTCATCGGTCAGAGCCACGAACTCGCTAAAGTTGGGGTCGGTCGAGTCCTTTAGGAGCAGACCCTTGTATCCGGCCTGCCTGGCCTTTTCTGCGCCCAGCCGTTCCAGTACCTCGTATGCGTCGGCGTACTCACGTCTGCGCCCCTGTGGTAGCAGTTCGGTCAGTTCCTTCTTGCCCAACTGAGCAAGTCGGGAGAACTCGTCAGGCCCTACCAGGCTGTGAAGTGCTGTCACACCTGCGGATGCGGGTACGGGGCCGCCGCCGGGAGCCTCACGCCCCTTTACAGTCACCTCAATTTCCGGCAGATCCAGGACCTTTTCCTTGCTTCCCCTGGCAAAGTGCTCGGCCGCTCCGGCAGCGTCATCGGCGTGTGGAGATACGAAATCCGAGGACTCAACCACTGAGTAGTAGGTTCCGTTGGCTCGACCACTGGCCGAGAGGTCTGCGCCAGGCTTATCCAGTCTTACGAGCTTGTATCCGCCCTCGAACGCCTCGTCCCCGACACGTGCTCCATCGGAAACGGCATTGGGCAGAGCTTTGGCGGGGATCAGCAGCTTGCGAGCGTCCCGAAGCTTCGCCACGCCCACGCCGACTGCGTTCATCGGGTCCAGACCGACATTGGACGAGAAGTCCACGATGCCGGACAGCGTGTTGTAGCTCTTGGTGTCGGGGTCGCTGAACAGCACGGCGACGGAGCGGCCCAGCGTGGCGGCCTTGCCGCCGATCAGGACCGACCGCTGCGCCTTGAGGGTTTCTTCGCCTATCTCACCACGGGGAACGTACCCGGAGCCGAGGTCAACTTCTCGCCCGCTCAGCAGGTCGCCTAGAGCGACGAGGCCGGGGCTGGTCTTGAGGGGGGACTTGGCCTTGCCGCTGACCTTGCCAGCGAACAGGCCGTCAGATTCGCCGTCCTCCATGTCGGACACGGACCACTGGAAGCCCGACTTCACTACGTCGAACGGGACCGAGAGGGCAGTTATCGAGGTACGGACCGTGGCCTTGAGCCCACGCTTGATCTCCTGGCGGGGGTCCCACCAGCCTCGGTCCTTGTCCCAGAACCCCTGCTTCTTGCGGGCCTTGACGGAGGCGACGGCGACCTTGGAGGTTACCTTGTCCTTGGGTCCCCGGCCTTCCTTGGCCAGGGAGGTGGCGATCTCGACGGGCATCCACCCGTAGGCGTCCCGGTTGCTCATCAGCGTGTTGGCGGCAATCCCGCCATCTGCCGCGGCTTCGGTGTCGTATGCGGCCCGCTTGACGTTGCGGCGGGAGGCGGCGGCCTCGTTGGCGTCGTCCTGCAAGAAATCGTATTGGCCCAAGGGGTCCTCCTACATTTCGGCTTCGAGGTCTTCGATGGCTTCCCGTATGCCCTCGGTCGGGTAAAGCTTGTACTGCGCACGCAGCCAGAGGAGGGCATCCTCTCGGGGGTCTTCGGTGGCGCCCAACATCTCAGGGCCTCCGCCTGGCCCCATGCTCAGGCCGGCTTGGATCGGCTCGTCCGGGCGGCTGCTCGGGTCGAGCAGTCCGGGTCCGGCGGGGATGCCGCCCAGGCCGCCGGGGGAGGGCGGACCGGCCGGTGAGGACGGGCCCGCAACAGCCGGGCTGGTTGGGGCGGCTCCCGCCTTGGGGAGCGGAGCGGCCTGCTGACTCTCGATGGCCGCCTGCCGCTGCCCGTACGCCTGTGAGGGTGCCACGAGGGGAGGCTGGTTCATGTCGCTGCGATTGGCTTTCGGGGGTGAACCCTGCTTGCCGGTCCGTACTCCGCCTCGTGGCATGTCTCCTCCTTATAGTTGCGGTCGGGTTGCTCCGCCGCCCAGCGTGAGGAGCAAGTCCCTGACGTTCCGCTGGGCTGGTGCAATGCCGCTGACCGATTCGCTCGGGTCAACGGTGGGCGACTCGACCCCACTCATTCCGGGGGCCTGGATGCCCGCCTGCGCCGCCGGATCTCCCGGAGCGACCTGCGTGGCCTGCCGTTTCTGCGCCGCTTGCTGCACCTTGTCGATGGCCTCCATCCATGAGGAGCCCTTCTTCATCTCGTTGCCGATGCCGGCGAGGTCTACCATTGAGATGGTGCCTCCCTGGACAAGGGCTCCCAGGCCGTCGAACGCCAGGCGCTCGGTTGCCTCGAAGCGAATCCTGCCCATCTCGGACTCGGGGTCCTGGACGAACGGGTCGGCCTCCATAGCGGACTCGGCGGACAGCAGCCCGGCACCCACACGCTGCAAGAGGGCGACGGCAAGCTGGCCGGGGTCCACGCCGGGGTACGAGTAAACGACCTTGTGGTCGTATGTCTCGAAGTCCCGCACGGCGTCGTAGTCCACGTGTCCGCCGTTCTTGGGGAACGTGACGAAGAAGCTCTTTTTCTGGAGCTCGCTGTAGCCTTTGGCCGTGGCCATCATGCGCTTGTTGGCGGCTTGGATCATGCCGGCGAAGATGGTCTGGTACTCAGCGATGCGGGGGCTGACGCTGGTGTTGAACAGGTTCTGCCCTGCCCTGCCGGTCTGGATGTTGGTGGGGGACTCGCCGCCTAGCTGGGCGTTGACGCCGCCCTCGATGCGCTCGTTGCGCTCCAGGCGGTCGAGCATGACTCCCACGCCCTGCGGCGGGGAGGTTTGAATGGTCTGGACGCTGCCACCCTGGAGCATGTTCACTCCGTAGCGGCCGTCAACCCAGTCGCCGTTGGTCAGTACGGGGGGCTGGCCGGGCGGGCCAATCAGCACGATGTCGGGGTATACGGCCTTAACCTGCGCTTCGAGGTCGAGGTGCATAAGCTGCTGCGCAGAGTCGTGCATCCCGAAGATGCTGTTGAACTGGCCGACGAGCTTGCCAATGGTGATCCGGTTGGACACGATGGCCGGGCACATGCCCGACTTGTTCTCCACGGACTCCAGGGTCACCACGTAGTTCGACTTGGGGGAGGCGCCGGGAAGGTAGCCCTGCTTCGGGGCCACCATTGAGACGACTCGGGTTAGCTGCTCGTCGTCTACCCACTCGATGATCTCCACAGTCTCGGTGCCGGTGAACTTGTGGCGGGGGCCGCACATGTAGGCGAGCTCGGCGTAGGCCGCCGGGTAGTTCTTGCGCACGGTGGAGATGGCCTGGACGTAGGAGAATCCGCAATCCTCGGGCTGAGCGTCCGGGAAGTCCCCGTACTCGGAGGGGAAGGTGTTGAGCGGGCTGCGCCACTGCATCCGGGGGATGCCGGTCTTGAAGTCCGGCCACACGACCATAGCGGCGGAGCCGGTGCCGATGAGGAAGCGGAAGATCCGCCCCTTAATCAGGTTGAAGTTGTTGAGCTCAAGCCACGAGGCACAGGCCAGGCGCCGGTTGCGGGCGTACTGGGCGGAGCCGGGGCCACGCTTGCGGGTCGGGTCGAGCGGGGGGAAGACCAGCGTGGGGCTGGAGATGCTGGCCTGGAGGGCGAGGTTGTCGATGCCGCTGGCCACGAGGTTGGCGATGGTGGCCGGGGTCTGCTCGCCGGTCGGCAGGCCGATGGCGAAGTCGCCGTCATACCGCTGGATGACCTCACGCATGCCGGCGAGGGCCGGACCCTGCGCAATCTGGCGGGCGTGTACCGCATTGACTATGGCCTCGGGGTCCATCCGAAACGTGTGATGAGTCTCAAGCAAGCCAAGCCACCGCCTTCCTAATAACGTCGATGTTGTCTCCGAAGCCGCCGAGTGCTTTGTTGCACTTTCGGCAGAGGAGTCCACGCACTCGGCCGGTGTCGTGGTCGTGATCTACGCATAGCGTGTCCGGCGGGGCTAATCCACAGATCCCGCAGCGGCCGTCCTGTGCCGCCACCATGTCCTCGAACTCCTGGGGGCTGAGGCCATAGTTGCGTTTTCGTGCCAGCGCACGCTCCCTCACGAGGTAGGCGGGGTCCAGTCGGCGACGGACGCTGTACTCTCGGTCGTACCGTTTGCGGTGGACCACGTAGCACGGCGGGCAGTACTTCCCGTTGGGATTTCCTTCAAAACTCTCGCCGCACACGGCGCAGGTTCTGGTGACAATCACTGTGCCCAATGGGGGTGCCGCCTCTCTTATCAAGTGGTGCGAAGCAAGTGGAACAGGTGTCCCCCGGCCCCCGAGAATTCCCAGGGCTAAACCGGGGGGCGCTGCCAAACCGGGCGGCCGATATCCCAGGCCGCTAGGGGTCCATCCTTTTGTGTAGCGCACAAGGACAAGGGCGCTTCCCTCCCAATTTGATAGAGGCGCCGGGGGGAGTGGCGCACATTGTCAGTTGCTGCTGCGGTCGAAGCAGCCAGCAACACGGTTGCCCGCCCAGAACAGGACGAGGAACGGAAAGGTAAGGAGCCCGGCGGCGAGGACCAGGAGGCCCGGACCGGCGAGGATCGGTAGCAGCTTGAGGTCTTCAAGATGCGCCTGCCGGGCTCGCTTGATCGAGTTGGCCCGCACGGCTGCCCAGAGGGTCCAGCGGGTCAGGAAGGGGACGCCCTCGTCCGCCATAACGTTGAGGAACAGGCGGTCGGTGGTCTTGCGGGGGAAGCAGAGGTTGGCCATCTGCCGCCCGACCCGCCTGTGCAGCGTGTCCCAGGCGGTGCATCCGCAGTCGTGGACCACGGCGGCCAGCGTGTAGCTGCCCGACGCCGGCAGCATCCCCTGGAAGATCCGGGGGACACTGGCCAGGTCGGTGACGTAGCCTGCGGGAATGGAGACACCGGCACATTGGAAGGTCTTGTTGACCCGCCAGCGGCGCCAGTCAAGGCGTTCGAGGATCAGCGGCGAGTCCAGGGACCCGGCTTCATGTCCTGCACCCATCCGGGCACCCCTCTCTTTTTGATCGGGCCGTGCAGCATCGCCTGGACGTTCGCCCGGTGAAGGGTGAAGAACCAGTAGCTCATCACGGTGTCGTCGGTTCGGCTGTACGGGTAGGTCTTCAGTTCAGTCTCGAACTGCTGCATCCGCTCCTTGTCCTGCGCCGTGCGGTGCGGGATGTCGGTGCGCCCGTGCTTGAACTCGGGCTGGAGGGCTCCCCACACGCCGTAGTCGGGGTGGGACTTGTTGACCCGAGTTTCGTGGAAGATCATCGTGATGCCGAGCTCCGTCTGGAGAAGCTGGAACTCGGGGGTGTCCACGAGGTAGATGGCGCCGGACCGCTCGATGATCCACGTGTTAAAGCGGGGGTCGAGCTCCCGCAGCCGGAGGGTCCACTCCCGGATGAAGGGGACGTACTCGGCCGGGCGCATCTTGGCCCGGTGAACGTCCAGCACGTAGGTCTTCTTGATGTTGCCGTCATATGCGTAGGCGATGGCGGCGGCGTACTTGGAAGGGCTGGGGTCGAGGGTGGCGCACAGGAAGTCGTACTTCTTGGGCAACTCCCACAGCGAGCGGGTCCGGTTTACGCAGCCGGGGAACGACTCGTTGTTGGTGGTGTCGATGCCGCCGTACAGCCACAGCTTGTCAACCAGGACATCGGTGCCGCTGGTTTCCTCCTGCTGATACTGGAAGGCGAAGTTCTCGGGGTTGGCCTGCCGGAACATGTCGATGCGGCGGAAGCCCCAGCGGTCGGGGTTCAGCAGGCAGCCGCCTGTGGTCCGGGGGTCGTACTGCGGGTGGGTGCCGTCGCCGGGGCAACGGTCCTCGTAGTGCGCCCTGAATTTGAACTGCTTCCACATGTGGGTTTCGCTGCCGTCCGCCTCGACGTACATACGGGCGGCCAGCTTGTGCAGCAGATCGTTGGGCGACCAGTAGACCCCGCATACGGCGATGACGCCTCCAGGCTCGACTCGGTGCTCGGCGGTTCCGTCCCACCACAGCATGAGTTCTTCGGTCGCTTCTACGCCGCAGTTCTTCTCGTCCACGATGTCGTCCCAGATGGAGAGGAAGGGACGGATACCGGAGATGGACTGCCCGGCGCCGAGGATGATGAAGGTGGCCTCTTTGCCCGGCCGCATCCCTGCGACGACGATCTGCGTGCGGCTCCAGGTGTGCTCGCCTGCGTCCTTGGCGTTCGGCTTGTAGCGGCCGTATGCCTGGATAAGCTTGGCGTTGGCAGTCATCTGGCCCTGCATGAAGCGCATGCCACGGGCGGCCTGGCGCTCGGTGCGCATGCCGTATGTGGCGGAGAAGTCAAGGTCGCCCAGGCAGCGTGCCCGGTTGATGCGCCAGAGAATGTAGGCGAGGAGCATGGTGCTCTTGCCGGCGCCGGGGTGGACGGTCAGCAGCACCTGTCGGCAGTCTTCCTCGGTGGTGTCCGCCTTGTCGGTGTCGCTCAGTCCGCCGAGGTGGTCCACGACTTCGAGCCACCAGGGGGCCGTCCACAGCGACAAGTAGTGCTCCGCAAAGAATAGGAAGTCGTCCACGCCCCGCTGCGCATCGGCGTCGAGCTCGTCCCAGGTCTTGGGGTCGGGGTCGGCGGCCTCTTGCTCCTCGACACCCTTGGCGAACTCGTTGAAGATGAGTTGCCCGGTGGAGCGAGCGATGCCCGTGCGGCGGGCTGCCTCGGACGGGCCGTAGGTGGCCCGGAGGACTAGGTACTTGTCCCGCTGCTCGGGGGAGATGAGGCCGCCTTTGGGCACGGGGGCCTCCTCCACTTGGACATGCGAAAAGAGGCACGACCTGCAAAGGGCCGTGCCGAGTCAGCGGGCTTAAGCCGCTGACGGGGTAGGAGAGATTGGGGCCGGCCTGCCGAATTTTCAACCCCTGGAGACTCAATGCTCTTTAGGTGGGGCGGGGCAGGGACCGTGGCCCCCAATCATGTGTCCGGCCGTTCCCCGCCTCAACGGGTCTACCGGAGAATGGTTCTCTCTACCCTTACCAGGCGTGAAATGTCCGTCACACTTGGGCAGTTAACGCTTAACGGCGGTCAGTTCCCGACGCTAATGTCCGTCACAGCTTGCGCAGGCCCTGCTCCAGCGCCTCGGCCGTCATGCCCGCTGCGGCGGCCCATACCGGCTGGATGGTGATGCGGTCGGTGAGGAACCTGCCGCCGCTCGGCTTGCCCTGGGCCACCCGCACCGAGGCGACCACCCCACGCACGATCTCCCGGCGCTCGGATATGGGCAGCCCGTCCCAGGAGCCCTCCAGCGCCGCAGAGGACAGGTAGGCCCAGCGGTCCGGGCTGGTCGGGGCCGTCCCCATCTCCGCCTCGCATGCGGCGATCTTGTCTGCGATCTTGGCCCGCAGGCGCATGTAGGTGGCCTTGTCGAACAGGCCCTCCACCGAGTAGTCCTGCGTTAGCTGCGTCAGCCGCTCCCGGTAGCTGGCGAGTTGGCGCACCAGGTCGTGGTCGATGGGCTCGACGGCCGGGGTGGAGTAGTCGCCCGCCAGGGCCTCCAGCACGTAGTCCTTCACGTAGTTCTCCAGCCCCTCCGCCTGGACGCTGATGCGCCCGCACCCGCCCTGGTCCCGGCGGCACCCGTAGGACCGCTTGTCGTTGTTCTTGCCGGACAGCAGCCGGCCGCCGCACAGGGCGCAGACGGCGAGGCCGCCCGTCAACAGGTAGTTGTGCGGGCGCCCCATCTGCCGGACGGCGGTGCGGGAGCCGATGGTGGCGACCAGGAGGTCGTGCGTCGTGCGGTCGATGATGGCGGGCCAGCCGCCCTGCCCCACCTCCTCGCCGTTCAGCACCCGGATGCCAGCGATGCGTGGGGAGGTGAGCAGCCGGGCGAGGGTGGTGTTCCAGCGGCCGGAGCCGGAGGCGGTCGGGACGCCCCGGTTGTTGAGGTCCATATATACCTGCCGCACACTCTCCCCGGCGATGACCCGCTCGGCCGCCTCTCTTATGACCGCCGCCTCGGGCAGCGTGATGATCTTGCCGGTGCCGTCATATCCGTAGCCCCGCCGGCCGCCGAACTTGGGGTCGCCCTTTTGCGCCGAGTCGAGGATCTTGCGCCGCTGCCGCTCGGCCTTGTGGTCCGACTCGTGCTGCGCCACCGATCCCATGATGTAGGCGTGCAGCCGCCCGTCCGCCGTGGTGAGGTCGAGGTCGCCCGAGAGGGTCTTGATGTGGGTGAGCCCCGCCTGGCCGCAAACGTCGATGAGCTCGGACAGGTCGGGGATGCGGCGGTAGAGGCGGTCGAGGTGCCAGGCGACTATGGCGTCGGTCTGCTTGGCCCGCACGGCTTCGAGCATCCGGCGGTAGGCGGGGCGGGCCTTGCCGCTGAAGGCGGAGATGTCGTTGTCCACGTAGACTTGGGCTACGTCCCAACCTGCCCTGGCGCAGTACTCACGGCAGTCGGCCTCCTGCCTCTCAACCCCGGCGGCGAGGCCGGTGATGTCGGAGGAGATGCGGCAGTAGATCGAGGCTCGGACCATTCCCATCAGTCTACACTCCTTTAGTCGGGCATGATGAACATGATAGCAGCGTTTACGCATATGGCCCGGTAACGGCTGTTACGCCGGTTGTGACGGACATCCTCGCCTCCGCTAAGGGTAGTGACCCTTTCCGACTGGAGGCCCCATGTCCCGCCCCATCCTGCTCGACCTGTTCTGCGGCGCCGGAGGAGCGGCGGCCGGTTATTACCGGGCCGGCTTCGATGTCGTCGGCGTGGACATCGACCCGCAGCCGAACTACCCCTACCTGTTCATCCAGGACGACGCCCTGGAGTTCTTGGCAGCCGCCCCCCGCTCGATAGCGGCGGTCCACGCATCGCCGCCCTGCCAGGCGTATACCCATGCCCGCCACCTCGGGAGCCGTGGGCGCCAGGACCACCCCCGCCTTATTGAGCCGGTGCGCCAGCTACTCCGGGAAGTGCGTTTGCCCTACGTCATCGAGAATGTGCCCGAGGCTCCACTGCTAAATCCGGTGAAGCTCTGCGGGTCGATGTTCGGCCTGCAAGTTCAGCGCCACCGCCTGTTTGAGTCCAACGTCCCGCTCGCTGGCCCGGCGTGCAACCACAAAGCGTTTGGTGTCCCCCGCTTCCCATCCACCCCACGATCTGACGGCACCCGCCCCTTGAGCCGCATCGTCAACATGATGGCCAGCGAAGTGGACCATGCACTCCTGGCGTGGGCAATGGGGATCGACTGGATACCCCCCAGCGGCCGGCGCCCGGTAGACGCACTTAGGGCGGCAATCCCCCCTGCGTACACCGAGCACATCGGCCGCCAGCTCCTCGCCCACCTTCAGACCGCAGAGGAGGCCGCATGACCATCACCCACCCCCTACCCCCCGTGGCGCTCGTCGGCAAGGCCGCCCTGGTGCAGAACTGGACCAGCCTTCCGGCCGCCGACCTCTACGAACGCTTCGCCGGCCACGAGGGCAACCGTGGCATCCGCCTCGACAACCTGGTCGTGGCCGACTGTGACAACGCCGAGGAGGTGGCGTGGTGGCTGGAGAACGCACCAGTCGCCTCCCCCTACCAATCCCGAGGCGACCGCTCCCACCGCAGTTTCTGGTATCGCCGCCCCGCCGGCGACTGGGGCAAGTTCAACCTGCGCCCGCACCTGGAGATCCGCACCGGCCCCGGCATGCAGTGCGCCGTGCCTCCGTCGCTGCACCACGGCGACGTGGCCTACGAGTGGCTTGGCCCGGCGGTGACCGAGGACACCTTCCCGGATCTGCCGATGTTCCCCGAGGCCCTGCTGGCCGAGGGTGGCCGCCGCAAGGAGATCACAGGCATGGCCAGCAAGTACCCGCTGTCCGGCCAGGACGTGCAGGATCTGCTCGGCCCGCTCGGCTGGCGCACGGAGGGAGCCTACTGGGTTCACCCGAAGTCCAGCAACGGTATGACGGCGGTGCTCTACGATGACGGCCGCCTGCACATCTTCGGGGAGACTTGCGCCCCGCTCACCCAGGGCAAGCAGTACGACCGCCTGGACTTGCAGCGGGCGCTCGGCACTTCGATGGTCCGGGCCGCCGACACGACCCCCGGCGCACCGGACTCCGGCGAGGCCCTGATGATCGCACGGGCGATGCTGACCGCCATAAGGGTGGAGGAGCCTCGCTTCAACGTCATCACGCAGCGGGCGGTATATAAGGGGGAGGCGCTGACCGAGGGCGTGCGGGCGATGATCCGTCAGCACGCCAGGACCGAGCGGTGCCAAACGGCGGCGGCGGAGGATGCCTTCCAGATCGTGGCGGAGTCCAACCCGTTCCACCCGGTGCAGGACTTCCTCACCGACGCCCGCAGCAAGTGGCTCGCCAACCAGCAGCCATCCCTCGCAAGGCTGGTCGATTACGTAAGCCCCACCGACGAGTTCGGCCGCTGGTTCCCCCGCTGGATTTACGGCGCCGTCCGCCGGGCCTTCACCGGGGCGCAGAATCCGGTGCTGGTGCTGGCGGGCGGCCAGGGCATCGGCAAGTCGAACCTGGTCCGCTGGCTGTCGTCGCCGCTGCCTGAGTACTACCACGAGGGCGGGATTACCCCCGACTCAACGGACTGCTCCCGCATGCGGGCCGAGAAGCTGGTGTGGGAGGTGCCCGAACTTGGGGCCACCACCCGCAGGGCTGACCGGGAGGCGCTGAAGGACTTCATCTCGGCGGTGGAGATCGAGCTCCGCCTGCCCTACGCCCACGACCCGGTGCGGCGGCGGGCGCTGGCGAGCTTCATCGCAACCATCAACCCGGAGGGGGACGGAGGCTTCCTCAGCGACCCCACCGGATACCGCCGCTTCCTGGTAGCCACGCTGGCCCGCATTGATTGGGGCTACACGACGCTCGACCCCGTGCTCATCTGGGGGGAGGCGACGGACATGTGGATGGCGCACCCGGAGGAGGCCAACCTGACTCGGGCCGAGGAGCGGCTGCGTGACGAAAAGATCAAGGAGCAGTACGAGGTGGTCGATCCCATAGCCGACCTCGTGGCGGCGCACCTCAGCTATACAGGGGACCCGGCTGACTGGGTTTCCAACGATGCCCTCTACACGCACCTGGCCGAGTTTGTCAGCGGCGGGGTCCGGGGCCAGGGCCGTCCTCAGTTGGTGGGCAACGCACTCCACAAGCTGGGAGGCGTTTCACAGGTGCGGAAGGTGGGAGGCAAGGCCCAGAGGGGCTGGCGCATGCTCAAGATCGACCGCCGCCCCGGCCGTCATTAGGCGAGGTTACGGGGTTACATGCGGTTACGAACCCCCCTGTTACCGAAAAACCACAAGGGGTTGTGGTCCCCAGCCGGGCAACACCACAGCCCCTTGTAGGTTACAGAGTAACTCTCTTTTAAGTAAGAGTAGTTAAAGGAGAATACAGCACAATGCAAAATCCACTGTCACCACGTAACCTCGTAACCACCCGAACCTGCGCCGAAGCCGATTGTGGAGCTCCGCTGGTCAAGCATGTCGGTCGGGGGCGGCCCAGGATTCGCTGCGAGGCGTGCAGCGACGACCGCCGGGTGGCCTACCTCCGGGACTACAAGAAGGACTGGGGCGAGCACAAGCGGGCGGTCGCCCAGTTCCGCACCCTGCACGGCAGCCGGCATGCTACCCTGGGGGACGCAGCCCGATACCGGAACTTCCTGGTACGGCTAGTGCAGGAGGCCGACATGGCAGACAGCAGGCGCAGGCAGGAGGGGGCGGCATGACCGTCCGGCAGCGGGAGGTCCGCAACACGCTCGTAGGGTGGTTTGTCCTCGCAGTTATCCTCACCGGCCCGCTGGTCTTCATCCTGGCCTGGGAACTGCTCAAACTGCTCGCTGCGTGGTAGAACACTAATTAACGGCCGCAAGGCCCCAGGGTCGGAGCAACACGCTCCGGCCCTTTTCTTTTGCCCTGGCCCCCGCCAGCGAGGCCCATTCGGCCAGGTTTCGTACATCACACGTCGCCGGCGCCGCAATGCGCCGTCAAACGGGTCTGGGCGAAAACGAGGCCGACCTACGGGACTCCTCCCCGCCCAAACGCCTTCACGCAGGGCGCAGACCGGGGACCTGAGCCGCCATATCCCTAGGGGCGCAGCCGGGCGGGGAGCCTTCGGCAGTACCTCGGGCAGCACTCGGTGCAACCGGCGCCCGCCTCCCGTGGCCCGGTCCGGTGCCCGGCCTGCGGCTTGCAGCGGCGGCACAGGCATGTCGGGCTTTTGCTTTACCCGCCGGAGGCTGCTCTGTCGTCCCTCGCCCCACGTAACAGGCCCCCGTACCCGCACAGGCCCCCGTTCTCGCCTAAGCCCCCTGATCTCGCCCAGGCGGAAACTGCCCACCCGATCCCACGGCCACGCCCTCCTGCGCCGCTCCTGGGTCAAATGGTGCCCGCTCAGGACCCTGTAACCTAGTACTGGAGTGTAGATCCCGCCGCTGGGCCAGGGATGGGGCGCCTTGTGAGCTAACTCCACGTCCAGCGGCGGGACGCAAGCCTACTCGCACGAGGCCGGCGGGCTCAAGCCTGCGGCCCTAAGCGCCTGCCCCGGTTCGGACTGTCTATTCCATTTTTTGGGGAGCATACACCCATACCCTCGCCCCGGCCCCTTCAAACCCCCCGGTCAGAGCTCCCGCAGCATGTCCTGTTCTGTCGTGCGCACGCTCGCCCGGATCTCAAGGAACACGGGCGGTCCACCTCCACCCCTCCCAGGCACCAGCCAGGCGGGCCGCAGCCTTCGGAGCGAACAGCCTTCGGCGCGAACAGGACAGCCCATGATGCCAGTCAAAGGCGGCCGGAGTCAGCACACGCAGCGGGATACGGGGCAGAACGGGGAGCGCTGCGGCCAGGTAACGGGGGATCGGAACAGGATGCGGGTGATGTGGTGCTATTCCCAGGTATCCGGGCTACCCATCACCCAGCCACCACCCCACCAGCCACCACCCCACCAGCCACCCAGTACTAGTGCACTAGTCACCGGACGCCTGAGTCACAAGACACATGACACATGTCACACGTTCAACTAGTCACCAGGAACTAGCGGGCGAGGCAAGAAATCACCTAGTTCCTGCCACGATATGAGGGCGCCGGCGGGGAACTCAAAATATATTTTCCAGGCGAGGAATGTGCCTAGAGCTCTGCGTTTAACCGAAGAAATCGTTTGACATGTCGGAGCAACAGGTTCACATTGATGAGGCACCACAACGAACCACCACACGAACCACCAGAAACCACCAACCGAAAGTGAGGCAGAGATAAGCGAAACGGACAGCGGGAACTACCCGCAAGATGTAGCGGATCGGCTGCGACAACAGCCTTGAACCTAGAACAGCCGCCTAGGTTCCCAGCCCAGAGACAACATTGAGGCTAACAATCCTCACTCCTGGCCGGAAGCGCAACAGGCACAGTTCACGGTGCCGGATGCCTCACCTAATCGAATAGCTGCGACCGAGAGCATGCCAAGACATGAGCGTGCATCGGGAGTTAACACAAACTTTGACAGTCTCACACTCTCCCAACATACGGATGCTCCCCCAATAACGGGGATCTACCGGGGGAGTGTGAGGCTAGCCTTCGGCACTACTAGAAACTGGTAGTGCCGAAGGCTAGCCCACAAAAACTGGAGGAAAGCACATGAGAGATTACCTGGGACCCCTTACCCGTCGCCACATGGAAATCACGTGGTACGGCTCGAAACTCCCCCGCATGCAGGGCCACACGAAGCTCACCGACGCAGCCAGGAAGGCGTAGACATGACCATCACCCACACCGACACCGAAAAATGCACACGAACGAACGCCGAACGCATCGCCCGCAATGACGCAGTGGTTAGGCGGCTCAGGGCAGAACGTGGCGCAGGGTGGACAGTCCCTACCCGCCCGGAGTACATGGACCGCTCCGACCGGACTGAGGGTGTTTGGTAGGTGTTCATGTTTCTCTACGCATGCTGGGACCACATAGCGGCCAGCATCACCCACCATTTCAATCGCTAGCTACGCCGAATCGGGAGGTTCAAACATGTACGCAGAAGTCGCGGTAGTTGTCGATGGGGCTCAGGAAAGTTTCGACCTTTTCCACGATGAAACGCACATGGCCGACCACATCGGCCAGGTTGAGGCGGACGCCGCCGGGGACGGGTACAAAACTGAGGTTTATGTCCTTTACCACGACCACGACGACCTGGGCGAGGGCGAGGAGTGTGCATGTGCGCAGTATCTGACTGACCACCACCCCACTCACGTTTTCAACGCTGGGGACGACGACTAGAAACGCCGAAGGCTGGGCGCTCGATTCTGGGAAAACGGCGGTTCGATTCCGCCGGCGCCCGCTACGCAGCATTCGCACACAACCCTAAGGAGGACCGACATGTCTGACACCGATGGCTACAACGGCTGGACGAACTACGAAACCTGGGCGGTCGCCCTATGGATCCACAACGATCAAGGCTCGCAGGAAGGAGCCTATGAGGTAGTACGTGACGCACGCAGCATGAAAACCGATCACGTTCGCTACGAGGTATCGACTTCGCTGCGGTCCTACGTGGAGCAGACCATGCTGGACGACGCAGAACAGGACCTAGCTGGGACGATGGCGGGCGACCTGTTCGGCGCCGCAACCGAGCGTATCAACTGGTACGAATTGGCAGACTCGTTCCTGGGAGACCTGGCCGATGAGGTGGCCGACATGGACGACGACGACGACGACGACGACGACGACGACGACGACGACGACGACGACGACGACGACG
>JAJDDB010000012.1 GCA_029260575.1 Phycisphaerales bacterium | reverse complement strand
GCCGCAGAAGAAGATCGTGTCGATCGTGCCGCCGTGATCGAAGTACGCGCTGGTTGCGTCGAACGTATGACCTTCATACGTGATGAACGGACACACTGGCTGGGCGTCTTCACAGAAGTCTTCCTGCCGCACGCCGCACGGCTCGGGGTCACACTTATCTTCGTCATCGCTTTCCACTTCGAGTACGAATTCGGTGAGGTGATTGCGACTGCCTGGTAGGCTGCCGTACGAGACGCGAATGAAATATTCCACGCCTTCCTCGGAGCACCATTCGACTTCAAGTTCATTCTCACCACGAGCCAAACCACTTCCGGAAGATTTCGCCGGCGCACGGTCAGCATCGCACTCGAAAACGTTACCACTTACGCTGGCAATACAATTCAGCCCCTCACAATCGCCGCAATACACATGAATCTTGCCGGTCTGCTGCAATTCATTTGCAAGCGGGTTGTCCTGAGGAATGCACAGTTCGGCCTCCATCTCAAATCCTGTGCCGATGACGGAGTACCACACATCGGGTTGGCTATTGCCGGGGCCGCTCTGGACGAATACACAGGGCGGAACATCGCTTGGCGTCGCGCCTTGTACTGTGCCCAGGATTGTTTCGTTGGAGCCGATACGAACTGCATCTTCGCAATCGTCGTTCGCCGGGGGACCCTGTGGACAGGGGTTCGGACTGCAGGTCGTCCCGTTGCCTTGGTACTCCGCGCCCTGGTTCAGGCAATCGCCTTCATCGGTGACGAAGCAGGTGCCATCAAGAAAGCAGCACGCCCCGGGCTGATTGCAGGGATTCGGGTTGCAATCGGTTCCGTTGCCCTTGTACTCCGCGCCTTGGTTCAGGCAATCGCCTTCATCGGTGACGAAGCAGGTGCCATCAAGAAAGCAGCACGCCCCGGGTTGATTGCAGGGGTTCGGGTTGCAGTCTGTGTCATTGCCTTTGAATTCCGCGCCCTGGCCAACGCAGTCAGGTTCGTCGGTGACGAAGCAGGTACCGTCGAGGAAACAGCACGCACCGACGAGACTCCGCGACTGGGCATGCCCTGCATCGGCCCAACAGATCACCAACGCTACGAACGCGATCAACAAGACGACGGGGGAGGTGCACCGGAGCATGGCGAATTCCTTTTTGAAGTGTTCGAAAAAACCGAAACAGATATGGAACTGAACCCTCATTCAGCCAGCTCCTGTGGAACAGACCGTTCTTCAAGACACGGCGGACCGACAAGGTCCAATTGGAACGTGCCTCGACTGAAATACGTCCCGGCAATGCGGATGTAATAGTCTTCGCCAACGACAACGCCCCACATCACCACGCCGTAGTGACGCGCGACGTTGCTGACCAGCAGGCTGCCGGTCGCTTCATCGCATTCTTGTATGGTTAGATCACCGTTGCAGTTGCCGTCCGGAATACAACAGGCACTTGTAGCCTCACCTCGCGATTGTGCGTGTGCAAAACTCGCGCATGCCACGACTACAACGCTGGCAACCGCCAGCTTCAAAGCGCTGATACACATTCCGGCTCCTCCTCCGATGTCTGGGCATAAAGATGACCAGCATCTATTGTGAGCGCTCTGGGGTGGTCCATCAAGGCTAAGCCCTTGAATTGACGGCTCTTGAATGCATAAATTTCGGCCGCTCGACCTCTTCGCCTTCCCTGAGAGGCGGCGATACACTGCTATAAGCCCGTCGGACCTGCCGATGGCCTTTGCCCAAGCGCCCATTCCGATGGAGAATCCTGCCCCATGGCCGCACTCGATCTTGCCGAAAACGCCCGCGACACGCTCCAGACTGCCCTCGGAACACACGCCATCTGGAGGCTTGATCAACTGCCTGGCCTCGGCGACATCGAGAAACTGCCCTACAGCATCAAAGTGCTGCTCGAATCCGCACTTCGAAACTGTGATGGTCGCATCATTACCGACGAACACATCCGCGCGATCGCCGGTTGGTCTCCCCAAGAAAAATCAAACGAAGAGATTCCCTTCGTACCCGGCCGGGTCGTGCTGCAGGATTTCACCGGCGTCCCGGCTGTCGTTGATCTTGCTGCAATGCGCTCGGCAATGAAAACGCTCGGCGGCGATCCGAACAAAGTCAATCCACTCGTGCAATGTGATCTTGTCATTGATCACTCCGTGCAGGTCGATGCTTTTAACAGCGGCATCGCGCTAAGTATCAACAGCGAAAAAGAATTCGAGCGCAATCGCGAACGGTATGAGTTTCTGAAGTGGGGGCAGGGCGCGTTCGATAATTTCCGGGTCGTCCCGCCTGCCACGGGCATTGTCCACCAGGTCAATCTCGAATACCTCGGCAAGGTTGTCTGGGAAGGCAAGACCAACGGCGTCACCACGTTGTATCCGGATTCACTCGTCGGCACCGACAGTCACACCACAATGATCAACGGCCTCGGCATTGTCGGCTGGGGCGTCGGCGGCATCGAAGCTGAAGCGGTCATGCTCGGCCAACCTATTTATATGTTGCTGCCCGAAGTCGTCGGATTCAAACTGACGGGCAAACTTCCAGAAGGCGCAACCGCAACTGACCTCGTGCTGGTTGTGACGCAGATGCTTCGTGAGCACGGCGTCGTCGGCCGCTTTGTGGAGTTTTTCGGTCCCGGTTTGGAACATATGCCAATCGCCAATCGCGCAACGCTTGCAAACATGGCTCCGGAATACGGCGCGACCATCGGTTTCTTTCCGGTTGATGACCAAACGCTGCGGTACATGAAATTAACCGGCCGTGATGAAGCGGTGATCGACGCTGTCGAGAAGTACTACAAGACGCAGGGCATGTGGCGCGACGATTCGCGCGCGGTCCAGTACACAAGTCAACTGCATCTGGATATGGCCGATGTCAAGCCGTCACTCGCAGGCCCGAAGCGCCCGCAGGATCGTATTGGTCTCGGCAGTATGCAGTCACAGTGGCGTCAGGACTTGTCGGTCACCTTCGGCAAGAATCACAATACGGCAGATTCAACCGGCACGCGCATGATGGCCGAAGGCGGCACCGCAGCGCTGCAGACCAGCGCGACCGCTGTGGCCGAGGCAGACCCGGGCGTGGAAGGCGTCCCTGTACAGCATGATGGACATTCGTTTGAACTGCACCACGGCAGTGTCGTCATCGCCGCCATCACAAGCTGCACAAATACATCCAACCCGAGCGTGATGATCGGCGCGGGGCTCGTCGCGCAGAAAGCGCTTGCAAAAGGGCTGGCACGCAAGTCGTGGGTCAAGACATCGCTCGCGCCCGGTTCGAAAGTTGTAACCGAGTACCTCAACAAGGCCGGCCTCATGGACGACCTTGAAGCACTCGGGTTCTATCTCGTCGGTTACGGCTGTACGACCTGCATCGGGAATTCCGGCCCTCTGCCCGAACCGATCAGCAAGGCCATCAACGATAACGATCTCGTTGCTGCGTCAGTGCTCTCCGGCAATCGCAACTTTGAAGGCCGCATCCACCCTGACTGCCGTGCGAATTATCTCGCATCGCCGCCACTTGTTGTCGCCTACGCAATTGCTGGAACTGTCGACATCGACCTCACCAACGATCCGATCGGCCAGGACTCCGCCGGCAACGATGTGTATCTCAAAGACATCTGGCCGACGCAGCAGGAAATCGATGAAACCGTTGCGAAATGCGTAACACGCGAGCAATACGTCGAGCAATACGCAAACGTTTTCGAAGGTGCAGATGAATGGAAAGCGATCAAGACCGAATCGAGTGAATTGTACGGTTGGGACAAAGCGAGCACGTATGTGCAGGAGCCGCCATTCTTCAAGGGTATCTCCCGCGACCTCCCGCCGGCCACGCCCATCAGCGGCGCGCGCTGTCTGGTGAAAGTGGGGGACTCCGTCACAACCGATCACATTTCACCAGCAGGGGCAATCAAGAAAGATTCATCTGCCGGGAAGTGGCTGATCGACAACGGCGTGCCTGTCAGTATGTTTAACAGCTTCGGCTCACGGCGCGGCAATGACCGCATCATGGTGCGCGGCACATTTGCAAACATACGCGTGCGCAATCAACTCGCGCCCGGCACTGAAGGCGGGTACACCACGTATCTTGGCGCATCCAACGGCATGAAGTACGGCGATGTCACGTCGATATTCGATGCGGCCGTTGCGTATAAGTCGTGTCAGACGTCCGATCCGGACATCAACGCAAGCCCTGACGGGACACAGCTCATTGTGCTTGCAGGCAAAGACTACGGTATGGGTAGCTCACGCGACTGGGCTGCAAAAGGAACGATCCTGCTCGGCGTCCGTGCCGTCATCGCAGCGAGCTATGAACGCATTCACCGCAGCAATCTCGTCTTCATGGGTGTGCTGCCGTTGCAGTTCAAGAACGGCGAGAATGCAGATGTGCTGGGCCTCGACGGCACGGAAGTTTTCGACATTGATGTACCTTCCGACATTCAGGCCCGCCAGGACATCAACGTGACAGCAACAGCATCCAATGGCACAACGAAGTCTTTCACTACCGTATGTCGAATCGATAGTCCCGTCGAAGTCGACTACTACCGCAACGGCGGTATTCTGCACACCGTCCTGCGCAATATGGCAAAGGCGTAAGCTTTAAAATTGAACTGTGGTAATTGAAAGATCGAGCGTAAACACCGCTATTTCATGCGGCGCCTGCATCCGATCAATCACTTACGGGCTAGGCACCGGCGCTGCCAGGGCGTCTTCCGCTGTCTCGTAAATTGCGAAGACGTGCTGCAGGTTCAGCTTGTTGAACACCACGCCATTGAGTTCATTGAGCCCGGCAAACCGGACCTCGCCACCATGATTTTTCATCTTGCGATGAAACTCCATGATCGCGCCGATTGCCAGCGAACAAATGAACGAACAGGCGCTCATGTCAAACACAACCAGACGCGGCTGATTCACAACCAACTGATCGAGTTCATCCTTCAGCGACTCCACGTTTACCAGACTCGCGGGCCCGGTCATCTGGATAATGACGTGCTCAATGCGCGAGGGAGAAAAGATGTTGAATCGAAGTTTCTGATCAGCCATGAATCGGGTGCTCCTGGCGTGGGATTCGTTCCCCAAATGCCTTTCAACTTCACGGTGGAGACATCGAAGTCGACTACTGCGAATCGCTCGCCTGGACGAATGATACTGGATCACACGTATTCGGTCGCTGCGACCGCCGGCACATTTGTAGTTGCGGTACGTCACATCAGCCCGCAGAGCCTCGAGTCGTTGGACTACGTTGGCGTCTTCGCCCTGCTCACATTGCTGCAAGCCTGAGGCAACTGCAGACTCAATCGTACTACTTACTCGGCGACGACAACTGCGGTGAAGCTGCGCTCTTTGTTGAACAACTTCGCTGCAGCCTCATTCAACGTATCCGGGTACAGATTCGTTATGACTTCGCGCAATTTGTCTGACGACAGTCCGAGCTGACGGAATCGTCCAAGGCGAAGCGCCTCGCCATACGTATTCATGGCAACGATGCGGTCCGGCACGCGCATGACATGTAGCATCGGGCCGTAGCCATATTGAAACGCGCTGAGATCCAGTGCCGCATTCGGATCAGACTGTGTCGCAGCGGCCACGCACTCCCATAGCGCGTCAACGGCTGCATCCGCTTCGGTGTGATGCTGAATCGGATGCGAGATGTATACCGCGCCTGGATCATCAAGCGGCGTGTAGATAAACGGCTGCATAGCTGACGTCGCGCTGACGCCGCGCATGATGAGCTGCTGATACAACCGCGGCACCAATACTAGAAAGGCGCTGTAGTCATCACTCGTCAGGTCAGGAGCGCGAAATGCCAGCGTCACAACACCCTGCGGCCCTTCACCGACAGAGGTCTGCTTGATGGATTTTTTCTTCCTGCCGCCGAAATCTGCTTTTGCTTGCGCACGCGCGGCAGGCAGTTCCTTGCCCATTGGGAGATCAGCAAACGATTCGCCGATCAGTTCTGCGACTGCATTGATGTCGAACTCACCGACGACAATCAGGGCGGCGTTGTTAACTCCGTAGTAGTCTGTATACCGCGCGCGGATCATCTCAGCGGTCAATGCTCTGACATCATCGGCCTGCCCACCACGACGAGCACCCGCGGGCGCGGGGTCAATGTGGCTTCGGGCAAAGTTGTGCGCGGTCAAGGCAGGTGCGCCGTCGTACATGTGCTCCAACTCTGCAAGCAGGCGCGGCGTTTCGCGTTTGATGTCATCATCCGTGATCTTCAGACTGGTAAAGCGCGCTGCAGCTTTCTTCAATTCCGGTTCAACCAGATTGTTCGGAACAGAGACCGCAACAACCGTGTAATCAAGGCCGGTCTGTGCGTTCGCCTGTGATCGATACAGCGTGAACCATTCGTCAGCGGACATCGCATCAACTTCATCAGTCGCGCTCGTGACCAGCAGATGTTCCATCAGATGCGCAAGACCGCTTTGGCCATCCGGATCATTCAGTTCACCAATGTCGTAGAGCGTCATTACAGTTGTCTGATGCGCAGTATTGACCGGCCGCAAAATGACATGCAGCCCGTTGTCCAGAGTGGTTTCGAACATATTGGCAGCTTCCTGTTGCCCGTTGCATACCACCGACACAGCAAGAAGCGCGATCAACGAAAAAAGACGACTCAGCACGTGAAACTCCAGTTTGTAGCTATTGCGAAACAGCACACATGGTAGGGCCAAAGACACCCGAATGTCTGTCTACATGTTTCATCGAGTAATCCGCCTTCTGCCTTGATCGCCTGTCTGCTAACAATCCCGGGCGTATCGCCGACAGCAGCCATAGTTTGCCTCATTCGGAGGACGGGCAGATGTGGCCGCAGTCCGATAGTTCCGTTGCAGGCCGCACAAACCGACCCCGGTTCGGTGGATCTGAAGCAGTTACACGCACCCGTGCGGATGCCGTCAAACGCGCTCGCATTCCTGCCGATGCTGGCGGAATACGAACCGAATTGCCTTACCACCCGATTCGAAAGGGAAGCACGATGATTTGTCTGATGAACACTTGCGCTGCAATCGTTCTTGCGGCGTTGCCCGGCGTGAACGCCGAGGAGCAGTCCTATGACATTCTGCTGACGCGCCCGTGGGTTGCCGGCCAGCAGGTGAATGTCATTGCAGAAGGCAGCGAATCACGCAAGATTACTGCTGTCATTAATGGTACGCCGCAGGAACTCGACAACTCTGAAATCTTTGTCGAACTGAACGCGGATGCATCGATACTCAATGTCGATGCTGAAGGTCGACCGACGAAAATTCAATACACAGTCAAACGTTGCGTGATGAACATGAACGGCACAAGCAAGACCGTGGTGCCCAAGGGTTCTGTTTTCACTGCCCAACGGCACGATGAATCACAGGAAACACACTTCTCC
The DNA here is from genome assembly GCA_029260575.1 of Phycisphaerales bacterium. Classification (GTDB taxonomy): domain Bacteria; phylum Planctomycetota; class Phycisphaerae; order Phycisphaerales; family SM1A02; genus JAJDDB01. Next base: position 76,927 of record JAJDDB010000012.1, on the reverse strand, counting down.
ATGAACGGAGAAGCACTCGGTACCAACGAGAATGCAGCATTGCAGATCATCGCAAGCCTCAGCCAGGGCGGGCCGACCGAGAACGATATCTTCGGTACATCCGAGCACCAGCCGGTCGGTGCAAGTTGGGACATCAATACTGACAAAGCCATTGAATCATTTCACAGTAATACAACACTTCCGATCAGTGGCGCCGATATCAGCGGCCGATCATCGCTGCTTGCTGTGCGTGAGGACAAGGGCCAGCCATGTCTCATGATCAGTTCGCGGTTGTCTATTGAAAATTTTGTGCCCGGTTTTGAAGAACTGCCCAAGGGATTCGAACTCAAGCGCGCGTTCCTGACATCGATGGCGCAGGGGCTGTTCCCGGTTGATTCGTCCAAGCTGCCGACGCAGGAATCGCTCAATATGGACCTCGACGCAATTCTGGTTGGAGCGCTCGGAGCGGATCAGCCGGCAGCGGTGTTGCAGATCACCGGAAGCCGTGTCGCGTCACGCAAGTTCACCATGCTTGATGCCGGCGAGAAAGTTGCAACCGGTTCCCAGGACTGATTGCGAAGCAGCGTTTGCTGCAAGACATACTGTTCAGCACGCCCGGCGGCTTTGATATCGGTCAAAGCCGCCTTTTCGTGCGCGCATATGCACCGCCTGAAAGTGCGCTGTGTGTCATGTACAATGGTCCGTTCCCGAGAGACGAGAGGAGCCGAGCATTTTGCGTTGCTCCGTATGCGAAACACTGATCGGGTATCTTCTGCGCGAACATCCTCAGAGCCTGCCTCGCAGCAGGGCCGAACTTCAGGGTCTGGAATGCGAAACGGTCGGCACGGCATCACAGTAGAATCTCACGCACATGGAACCTGAAACGTTCATCAAGTCGCTCCAGACGTTTCCGGATACGCTGGCAACGCTCCTTGTGCATGTCACACCGGAAGATGCTGTGTGGCGTCCGCCTGATGATGCATGGTCGGTGTTGGAAATTGTTGCACATCTCGCTGAGGAGGAGCAGCGGGATTTCAAGGTCCGCCTGCGGCTGACGCTGCAATCTCCCGATAAGGATTGGCCGGGCATCGATCCCGAACGTTGGGCCATTGAAAACAACTACAACGCCGGCGATCTGGGGCAATCATTGCAGCGCTTTCATCAAGAACGCAAACAGTCGCTGCAGTGGCTGCGTTCGATGGTTGATCCGGATTGGAATGCAACCCACACGCATCCGAAACTCGGCACCATCACCGCTGGCGATCTGCTTGCAGCCTGGACAGCGCACGACTTCTTTCACCTTCGGCAACTCACCAAACGCCTGTTGCAACTTCTGGCACGGGATGCTGCTCCGCACTCAATCGATTACGCCGGCGGCAACATCTGAGGAATTCGCTGCCCGGCTGCAGATAATCGCAAGAACTTTCTCGTCAAGGCGCAGCACGAAAACAGTAAACGGCGTTGTGCCGGTCCCGCGCAGTTGCCGCTGCACAATATCCGTGTTCACAACCCCGCCGCGCGTCTTGATCTCGACGATGCCGCCATCATTTTCGCCGAGCCATTGCTGCACTTTGCGCAGCCGCCACGGCAGAACATCCTGCACAATAAACCCAGTCAGGAACGGATCATGTAATGCGCGATCCGAAGTCAACAATCCAACCTGCGGATGTACTGCCGGCAGGCTTCGATCGGTTGCAAACGCGCCGAGCAATCCCGCGCGTTCAACTGTCGGGTCAATCGTATAAACAAAGCGTGAGATGCTCGCCATTGAAACGTGCTGATCAAATGCGCCGATGAATGAACTGCCGGCAGGCAGTGTTGTCGCGCAACGTAACCCCGGGTTGTCGGCCAGCGCGCCGGACCACAGCACCGCCTGCACCAGGTTGCCGTGCTCGGAAATCAACTCAAGCTCGCGATCACCCGTCAACGGCAACTCTTCCAGCCCAACACCAGGCCCGAGTTTGATCGCAGCGCCCCGTGACCGGCCGAGCAGGCTTTCCAGAAAGTCAGGACCGGGTTCATACGCTGCGTACTGCCAGGTCCGCTGACGGGATCCAGACGCTCCTGACCGTCGATCGGGATCGATATGCACGAACGCGCCAGCAACATCAACATCGGCTACATCTGCACACTGCGATTCACATGATGCATTATGCGCCGCCATCCATGCCCGAATATCATTTCGATCAACAGCCACGGTCGGCGCAACTCGCGACAGCGCCAGTGCATCACCACCGATGCCGCAGCACAAGTCAACAATGCGATCCAGGTGTGCACCATCAAACCGCTTCGCCTTGTGTTCAGCCACGAGTCGCGATGTAGCCTGCTCAACGCCGGTCACATCGCACATCATCTTCTGTGCTGTTGCCACGCCGAATTTCGCTGCGGCTTTGCGTCGTGCAGCGATCAATTCCAGCGCGACATGAACCACATCTGCCGGCCAATGCACCCGCAACCCCTGCACAGCACCAGGATTCGTTGCGTCAATTGCAGCCGCCTCTTCCAGAAGCTGCGCGCATGACGGCTGCCTAAGTGCTTGCCACAACTCCAGCGTTCCCGGCGGTGCGGATTGGCGTTTCGTATTCGGCATCACTACCTGCCTACAGTATCGTCACGAATCATCAGAGTGACCCAACGTATGTCAAAGCAGCGCACAATTCCTGCCCAGTCGCTCGGACTGCACAAACACGCCAAGGGCGTGAAGGCACTGCCCGATTCACCGTTGAACTTAGCTGGATTGTTTCGCACCGGTGCGGGTTCGCTGCGCTACTCCGGCATCGTGCATGGCAGGCCTCTGGCTGTGTACCAGCACCAATACATGGTCTTTGCAGGAACCACCACTTTTCCGGTTATCCATACAATCTATCTCGCTGAAGTCTCACCGCTGTGGCCGAAGCTTTCAATCACGAAGCGCTCAACGTTCGCGCAACTCGCGCGGATGCTCGGCTGGCGCAATGGCCTGCAACTCGACGATCCTCGCTTCAACCGCGCGTTCAAAGTCACTACCGAAGATGACGACTTCGCTATTGCGATGCTGACGCCGCAACTGCAGCAGTTTCTGCTCACCAAAGTCGGTGTCAACTGGCATATCGACCTCGGCCGGTTCGCACTCATCTATTCCGGCAAGCTCAAACACAAGCGACTTGCTGCATCTGTTGACCGCCTCACCAGGTTTCTGGAGTTGATTCCCGACGAACTCGAAGCCTGGCAGTAAGCCGCCGCAGCAATGGTAGTATTGTCGTTCATGGCAGTCGCGCTGCGCGATCATGTAACCCGAAGCTTGAGCTGGTGGGACAATATCTTCGAGCATTGGCTCGGGTACAACGTTCCGCCCGCTGAGCGTGCTGTGAGTGACGCAGAATTCGCGGCCGACGATCCGACCAAATACTGCTCGCGCTGCGGCGACAGTGTCGGCGAGGGTGAAGCAACAGCAACCGGCTGCGCATCGTGTCGGCACAAGCTCGCGCTTGCAGACGGAATCGTACGACTCAGTACATACGCAGGTGACCTGCGCGAATGGGTTGTGACGATCAAGTACGAGCGCTGGTCTGCTATGGCAGAACACCTCGGCCGAATGCTCGGCACGTCGATCGCGCTGTCAAGTCTATTTGATCCTGCCAATGCGTACGTTGTGCCGATGCCTATGCCCTGGCAGCGACGGCTCTATCGCGGGATCGACCACACAGCGGTCATCGCATCTGCAGCGGCACGTGAGATCGATGCGCCTGTTGTGCGCGTACTCACAAGGACGCACGGCCCGCCGCAGGTCACATTGTCGCCGACTGATCGTTTCCGTCTGGGTGGTCGCACACTGCGCGTGTGCAAGAGATTCGGCGGCTGGGTCTCTCCGGCTGTCAGGTCATTCTTGTCGATGATGTGCGCACCACAGGTGCGACAATGCGCCGCGCAGTCAGAATTCTTCAACAACTGGATTCGCCGCCGGAGTCGATCATTGCTGCAGTGCTTGCAGTGGCAGACCCGACATCACGGCGTATTCGCACCAGACAAAGCGCTGACCCCGGATTTGAGCCGGCGAGTGATCGCACGCCGGAATAACTGAGCCACCCGGAAATGCGCAGCGCGCGATGTAGCAACTTAATGGAGCGGAGCGCGGCGATGACGATGTGATTGCTGGGGGGTTTCACGTACTCGATACGGGGTGAGTTCTCTTGCTTTGACTGTCAATCGCTTGACGTTGGACGGTGTCAACTCGCGTGCGCAATGGAGGCGTAGACGGGTACCGTAACGCAGGTAGAACCCAATGCGGAAAAGAAGAAAGATGACGATTCAATTGTCGTCGTGTTCACGCAGTGGAATCATCGCCTGGCACTGGCAGGCGGCGCTTGGCGTTGATTCGCTGCGCATTGGGTGTTCGAACATCCCGTGCCAGGCCCAATCGTTTCATGGTCCAGATCACCATGTAGCTGGTGTCGATCTGCCACCAGGCAAGGCCGTGGCGGGCGGATGTTGGGAAGGCGTGATGGTTGTTGTGCCAACCTTCGCCGAACCCCAGCACGCCAACGATCGGATTATTGCGGCTCTCATCGTGGCTGCGGAACGGTTGTGAACCCCATACGTGGCAAACAGAATTCACGCTCCATGTGACGTGGTGTACGAAGAAGAGTCGCACGAGGCCGCCCCACAGTACACCCAGCATTGCGCCGGTCAGTGTCTGGGTAAACGCAAACGCTATTGCGCCGGGGACGATGAAACCGAGCGCTGCCCAAAGCGGAAACATCGCGCTGATTGACTTGATGAGTCGATCGTCTTTGAAATCTGCCAGATAGCGATCAAGGTTTTTCGATTCCGCCTCGAAGATCCATCCGACGTGTGCGCGCCACAGGCCGCGAATGATGTTCAGGAAACCGCCGCCGAATGTGTGCGGTGAGTGTGGGTCGTCTTCATGATCGCTGTGTTGATGATGACAGCGGTGCGTCGCCACCCATTGGAGCATCGGTCCTTCAACGGACATTGACCCAAGAATCGCGAAAACGGATTCGACCACCCGGTTGGTGCGGAACGATCTATGTGTGAACAGACGGTGAAATCCGATCGTCACACCCAGGCCTGTCAGTATGTACATGCCGATGAGCAGACCCAGATACAGCCAGTTGAATCCCCAGCCCCAGACATACACCATTGCGATAATCAGCCCGGCCAGTGGAAGAAGAATCGCCAGGAGATTCAACACACGTGTGAGCAGCGGCAGGCCCGGGTTTTGTGCGACCGTCTGAGGCGAACTCCGCAGGTCGCCGAGCGTCAATGGGTTGGCGGTTGTCGTGCATTCCATCCGTGAATCTCCTGAAGTCGGTCCCCGACTAGTATCGTCCAAAACGCACGACGCGATGGTGTTTTGAGACCATCGCGCCGGGCAATGTTGTGCTGCCAGTCACCGGCGCCGTTTGAAAGTACCGGCAGTTGGCCGTCGTTGTGTTTACCAGCGATTGCCGCCGCCGCCGTTGTTGCGACGCGGTTCACGTGGCTTAGCTTCGTTCACCTTGAGAGTGCGACCACCGAACTCCTGTCCGTCGAGCGCACCAATGGCTTCTCGGCCCGCATCATCACTGGACATTTCGACAAAGCCGAAGCCGCGCGGGCGGCCGGTGTCTCGGTCAGTAATCAACGCGACATCGCTCACTTCACCATGCTGGCTGAACAGTTCAGTAAGTTCCGCTTCGGTCGTCTTGAACGACAGATTTCCAACGTAGATCTTCACGATCCAGTCTCCGATCCCGAGAGTAGCGTGCCGATTTCGATCCTCGGGTCTGATCTGCGTCGGGTCCGTCGTAGCAAAAGTCGTATCAAGAACTGCCTCGCCTTCGAGGCCCGTCCAACGGACATTCATCAAACATATGGTACGCCAACCAGGTCAATTGAGCGAGCCGCGCCAGGCTGGAGAAGGTAATTTGCACGCTGAGGCGAATTTCACATATTTTCCGAATCTACAGACACTGCTAGGATTGGCTTCAGATGATCAGGATCACCGGTGGAGAATATAGTTCCCGACAGCTCATCGAGCCTGGAACGGGCGAAACCTCGCGACCCTATCAGGCTCGGACTCGGGAGGCGGTTTGTAATCTCCTGCGCGGCTGGTTTGAGGACGCCCAAGTGCTCGATCTGTTCGCCGGTGTGGGCACAATGGGCCTCGAAGCCGTCAGCCGGGGTGCGACTAATGTTGTCCTCGTTGAGAAGTCTCGCGAGACGTTTGCTCGACTCCAACAGAATATCGAGCGTCTTGGATGTGGTGATCGAGCCCGAGCGGTGCATGGGGATGCACTCTCGCCACACATTGCGGCGATAGCACCTCGGCCGGTCGATCTGCTTTTTGTCGATCCGCCATATGCGCTCATGACCGACGAAAATGCTCGCCCACTCGTGCTCCAGCAGATAACTTCATTATGTGCGGTCATGGCTGAACCGGCATTTGCAGTACTTCGAAGCCCGTTGGGGCCTGACGAAGTCGATCTGGCAATTGACGATTGGAACGGCCCGGAACCGCACCACTATGGTTCGCAGCACTGGGTTCTTCTGTATGAGCCAGCGCGTGCGGCAGTAGACAAATCAGCGCCAACCGCGCAGGACGTCGATAGTGGTTCGTAGACTCTTCGTATGGCCCCAAATCCAGTTGACAAGCATCCGAATGAGCATGCTGAGTCGCTTCGAAACGCGGCTGTCACTGTCGTTCGGACATTGCGCGATGCTGGGTATGAATCGTATTTCGCAGGCGGCTGCGTTCGGGATCGTCTGCTGGGGCTGATGCCGTTGGAGTACGATGTTGCCACGGCGGCAAGACCGCAGCACATCACCACACTCTTCAAGCGCGTGCATCATGTCGGCGAATCGTTCGGCGTTGCACTTGTTCGACAGAACGGCTTCACGATCGAAGTCGCAACGTTCCGAACCGATGGTGCGTATTCCGATCATCGACACCCGGATTCGGTCACGTACAGCGATGCCAAACATGATGCCCAGCGGCGTGACTTCACCGTCAACGGGTTGTTCGAAGACCCGGTTGAACAGCAAATCATTGATTATGTCGGGGGGCAAGCCGATCTGGATGCAAAAGTGATTCGGGCAATCGGGGAAGCCAAGCAGCGCATTCAAGAAGATCGCCTGCGCATGCTGCGGGCAGTTCGGTTTGCTGCCCGATTCGGCTTTGCGATCGAAGAGGACACGGCTGATGCCATTCGGCGGGCTGCAACCGAATTGGACGGTGTCAGTCGCGAACGCATCGGGCAGGAAATCAAGAAGATGCTCAGCGGACCCAACCGCGGAGTTGCTGCATGGGAGTTGCAATACCTCGGCCTGGATGCGGAGGTTCTGAAGGAACCGAACATGACGGTTGCTCCAACGCGCGTCGGCAGGTTGGCTGATGATTCGGCATATTCCACAGCGCTTGCAGCCTGGCTTCTGGACCGCCACGAAGAGGATCTAGAAAAGCTCGACAGCCGCAGCGAACAACTTGACCGGCAGATGTATATTGCTGAACGGTGGGCAAGAGCGTTGATTCTGTCGAACGATGAACTGAACCGCCTGCGACGGTGTCTGGAGATTCACTGGTCGCTGACGCATGACTGGGGTCAGTTGGGCATTGCCCGACAGAAGCGTCTGGCGGCCAGCGAACACTTTGAATCAGCTCTCGTCCTTGTGCAGGCTGTCGACCGCCCTCTGTTTGTAAATCTTCGCCGTCATGTTTTGATTCTGGCTGAATCCGAACTCGCGCCGCAGCCGCTGCTGACCGGCAACGACCTCGTTGAAGCGGGGTTTGAGCCCGGTCCGGCGTTTCGGCATCTCCTGGAGGCGGTGTACGATGCACAACTGGAATCCGCCATTTCCAGCCCTCAGGAGGCTCTGGATATGGCGCGGGCGATCAACCGAGCCAGTTCCAGTGAGTCTTAGGCAGATTCAGCCCCTACGGGCTACAAACACGGCTCAAATGGAACTTTCCCATGCCCAACCAGTCAAATAGAGTGTACGGGGCAGCTGAAACAGGAATCTTCCCCGGGGAATCGAGCAACTGCCTAGCATTTCGTCCAGTCTGAATTTCCGGCTTCGTGAGAACACGATGCCTGCTTCAATGATCCTATGAACGCACACCTGACTCGCTTGAGGATGTATGCCATGACCCATCGTTCCAACGGAATTGTGAAAACCCTGCTTCTGGCTGTGTTTGTCCTTTCAGGATTTGCTGCGACTGCCAGCAGCTTCCAAGGCAACACGAGCGCAGCAACAGAAGACGTTTTGTTCATGCGAGATGGGCGCATTCTTCATGGCCAGATTCTTGAAGAGACGCGCAGCGAGATCGTCTTTGAATATGTCGATCCGAACATCAAGATCACGACCAAGCTTCGACTATTGCGCGTGGATATCGAAAAAATCGAGCGCGATCGCGAGTTGGTCGTTGAAGAGGTGCAACCCGCATCCATTCAACCCGCAATCGCAGAGCCGGCGACAGTGACGACTCGCGAACAACGCCGTGGCCGTGTGTACGGCGCACGGAGAGGCTCAGCTTCCAATGAGAATCTGACCTCGTTCTACATCATGCCGATGAAGGGACGAATGGGTCTCGATGTCAATTCCGAGGTGTACACCAACATGGTCGATGACATCCGGGCCAAGGATCCGGACATCATGATCATCGAAATGGATTGTTCGGATATGGAAGATGTCGGCTTTTATGGCATCACACAGGAAGAGCGAAGCATCAACGGCAGCACCGCCCTCGACGATTACCGTGAACTCGTCCGTTTGTTCCGTCATGAACTCGGCGATGTGAAGCAGGTTCTCTGGATTAAGAATTCGCAGGGCATCAGCTCGGTCGTAGCGCTGTCATGGGCTGATATGTATATGGCTCCCGATGCTGAATTCTCCGGCGCCAACAAAGCTGCAGGTAACTTCATGGCCGTGGAGGCGGACGAAAATATGTTTGGCAAGTTCCGTGAAGCCTACATGGGTTGGCTCAAGGGTTTTGCAGTGAACGGCAACTACGATCTCGTGCTGGTTGATGCGATGGTGCTGCCCGAGTTTGTTCTTTCCGCAACCTGGAAAGGCCGTGAGGTCGAGTGGTCGACTGATCGCAACGGCCAGGTCATCGTCGATGACGATGATGAAGCAACTGTGTACTTCAAGGCCAAGGGTGCTGAAGACCTGCGCATCAGCGATGGCACTGCGGAAACGGTGGACGACTTGGCACTGCTTCTGGGCGTTCGGGAATACCGAATTGTCGATGGGACTGCCGAAGAAATCTTCGAGAAGCATCGTGAGAATTGGCGTCGAACGTTTGATGCTGCAGAGAAGGAAATCCAGGACTATCTGAAATATCGAGGCTGGGCCGGTGGTGAAGACACGGTGAAGTACCTCGGTCGCGCTAAGACATCACTTGAAAAGGTCCTTGCGGCCATCAACCGCTACAAGTCTGTTGAAGTGCGATTTGCAATGGCCGGACTCAGCCGTGCAGGCCTTGAAACAGAAATTGAAATTCTCAAAGAAGAAATACGTGCAGCCCGAGACGGCGGAGGGTTCAGTGGTGGTGGCGGTCGTGGCGGTGGAGGCGGTACAAGCCGTCGATAACCGATTGCGTCCGTTGTCGCGATCTCATGACCGCACCTCGATGAAGTGCACACTCAATGAAGGGATGTATTGAATATGAAACTTCCTGCGAACACACTCCGATTCTTGCTTTCTGTGTTCGTCGTGCTCCTGATGGCGACAACCTCATTTGCAGGTGATCGAGCGGAAATCCGCCTCACCGATGGTTCGCGCTGGCGCGGCGAGATGGACAGCTTTATCAACATTACGTATTCACAGCTTGGTGTGGAACAGCAATTCATCGGTCGACTGGTCCAGGTTGAAGATCTGTACATCGTCGTTGAAGGCGATGTGGCGGGCAAGACCGGCAAGAAACTGATCTACAAGGGCGATCTCCTCGCAATCACCAACGCTGATGAACAGCAGACGCAAGCAGCGTTAACAGTCCAAGAGCCGCGCGGTGGTGGCAGCGGCCACTCCACTTCTCAACCTGCATACAACTCAAGCAACAGCGATCTCGGCGTCTTCATTCTTCCGCTCGACGGTCCCGTTGGCGAATCCATCCGCCACACCGAAATTCAGATGATCGGCGAGCATGCTGACAAGTATGGCCCGGGCCAGATTATTGTGCTTGTTGTCAATACAAACGGCGGGCTCGTGCTTGAATCAGAGAAGATCGTCGACACAGTTCGCGACATCAAGAAGCGGCATCGCGTGATCGCCTGGATCAAGAAGGCAATCTCTGCCGGTGCAATGACAGCCATGTGCTGCGAGGAGATTTACTTCACCTCTGAAGGTACCTGCGGCTCGGTGACAACCTTGATGGGCAATCGCAGCGCACCGCAAGAGGTACAGGACGAAAACACCAAGTACTTCGCGGAGCTTGCCATTGAGAACGGACATAGCCCGCACATCGCTCGTTCTATGAAGCAGAATAAGTACATGTGTTCGTACGACAAAGATCCAGAAACTGGCGAAGTCACCTGGTTCGATGATCTCTCCGGCGAGTTCATCCTTTCAGATGGCAGCAGCAACCTGACCTTCAATTCCACAAACGCTCTACACTGTGGTTTCTCCAACGGCACTGCAGACACGCCCGAAGAGCTGGCGAAATTGCTGCAATTGCCGGAATGGAACGAGAAAAGTGACTACGGCCGGCGTATCGCAGCGGACTGGCAACGAACAGTCGATCAAGCGAAGACCGAGATTCCGCGGCTCCTGACTCGTCTGAGCTACTGGAAACAAGGTAGTCGCGATCCAATGGAGATTCTTGGCGGTCAGATCCAGATCATGACCGAACTCGTCAAGTGGACCGAACGCGCTGAAGTTCTTGCAGCGATCAACTTCGGCCTTGATAAGGCAAGCGTTGAACGTGAACTCGAAGAGCTGCGTAAGGAAATGGCAGACATGCGCCGCGCTCAACGAAACAATCGTTGACAACGAACGCATTTGACATTTTGCATACCAACAAACAACCCCGGCCGATTTGGTCGGGGTTGTTCACTTTAGAGTTTCTCGGTTGAGAGACTACCCACAACGCTGCGCCGAAGTCTTATTCCGCCGCGTCCGCCAAGCCCGGTATCAAATCTCCGCCCGCTTCGACGATCGCGCTTGATTGACGCACATCACTACCGATCGGCTGCATGCGTCCGCCGAGGTGTTCTGCAAGAAACACTTCCGTGATTGCGAAGAACGCCATGTTGTTCTCCGGCCGGGCAAAGCCGTGACCTTCATCCGGAAACTGCACATACGTCACAGGTAAGTTCTTCTGCTGCATCGCATCGACGATCTGACGGCTTTCAGATTCCTTGACGCGTGGGTCGTTTGCGCCCTGTCCAATCAGCAGCGGCCGTTGAATCGCATCGACGCGTGACAGCGGCGAAATGCTGTCCAGGTACGCTTCTTCATCAAGCCGGCCGACACGTGCTTCGAACATCGCCTTGACCGGTTCCCAATGCGGCGGAATAGATGCAAGCAACGTACGAATGTGCGACGGGCCGACAATGTCCACGCCCGCTGCAAAGAATTCAGGTGTAAACGTCAGGCCGACAAGCGCTGCATAACCACCGTAGCTTCCGCCCATGATTGCCACACGATCTGCATCGGCGACGCCGTTTTCGATCGCCCAATTCACAGCATCAATCAAGTCGTTGTGCATCGCGCGGGCCCATTCGCGATCTCCTGCATTGACGAACGCCTTGCCGAATCCTGTCGATCCGCGGAAGTTCACGCTGAGTACTGCGTACCCACGATTGGCAAGCCATTGATGCAGCGGGTTGTATCCCCAACTGTCCCGGCCCCACGGACCGCCATGCACGAGCAGCACCATCGGCGCGCGTGCATTTGATTCACTCGTTGTCGGTCGCGTGAGATAACTCACCAGTCGCAGCCCATCGCGCGACGTTATGACCACAGGTTCCATCGGCGCAAGAGCAAGATCCTCAAGCTCCGGGCGATTCGAAAACAGGAACCGAGCCTCGGTCGCCTGACGATCAAACAGGTAATACTCGACCGGGCCGTCATCACGTACATCAACGACGATCCACTTCGAATCATCGCGGTTTTGCGCCGCGATCAGCACATCTCCGTCAGTGACAGATTCCAGGTATTTCCAGTCATCAGCAATGCCTTTGTCGAGAATCGTCCACTGCGTGCGATCGTATTCAAAGCTCACAGCCTGGGGCGTACCAGTCATCGGGTCGAAAACTACGTTGCCCACATCCGCGCGACGATCTCCGGCAAGTTTTTCGTAGCTGACTTCGCCCTTGGGGCTGACCGCATACGCAAACAACTGTCCGGTGTCGGTGTTGCGCGAATCCATGATGTACACCGTGTTGCCGGCTCGATCAAACGCCAACGGTTGACTCGTTGCAGCATCCTGCGGCGCCCAGCGCGCAAGTTCATACCACGGCGAGGTCGTCTCATCACGAATGAATGCTTCTACGCCGCCATCGCGCCGATATCGAGTGACAATCCGAACATCCAGATTCGCATCTGCAATGAAGTTGGAATAGCCGCCATCATTCTCGAAAACCATGTCCGCTTCGCCGGTGCGCGTGTTGAGCTTCCAGACGTCATGCAGTTGAAGCGTGCGTTTGTTCAGCGCTACCAGGATTTCATCATCTTGGCCGGGATCAGTCGCAACGATCCATGCCTTGACGCCTTCATACGGCGTCAGGTCTTTCGTCTCGCCCGAGTCGATATTCACTGCAAAAACGTGGTGATTCTCATCGCCGTTATTGTCCTGCAGATACAGAATCTGTTTGCCGTTGGCTGCCCACAGATATGTGCGAATCGGTCGCTTCGCTGACTCGGTAATTGGCCGATCGTCGGACCCACCTGCAGAACGCAGCCAGACATTCATGACGCCGTTGCGCGGTGCCAGGTAACTGATGGTGTTGCCATTGGGACTGAGCCGAACCCGAGACTTGGCAGGATTGCCGAAAAAGACTTCTCGTGGAATGAGAGGAGCCTGCGCGGTACACGGCAGCGTACAGGCAACAGTGACAAGACCTGCGAGGATCAGGGGAAGCCGATTGATCGGAAGAGTGAATTTGAGCACTGGCTGGTTCTCCATCGAACAGGAACACACCGAATCAATAATCCGGCCGTTGAGGTCAATACCAATGCCTAGTTTCGTCGTTGCAGCGGGGGCTTGATCGGTTTTTCCACAAGGAAGCTGTGAGAAACAGCTACGGGAGTGAGAAGTTGCTCAGATTTCGCCGTGGAAGAACTTAAGGATCGCCGGTCCGATTTCAGCTGAAAGCCCGTGTGTGAGTGGTATGCGCTCGATCCGATTACCTTCTACGATAGTCCCGGCCGTTGAATCAAGATCACGCAAAAAGAACGTTTCACCGTCCTGCTCAATACAACAGTGTTCGCGTGATACAGCCTGCGAATTGATACGAATATCACAGCCGTCATCGCGGCCAATGATGACCTCTTCCGTGTCACCAAGAGCAAAAGCTCGCAGCAGGGCACCATTGCGACTGCAGATATGCACTTCCATCATGAGAAGCGACCTCCATGTCCGTGTGGGTACAAGTCCTTTGGGCGTAGTCGGTTAACCGCTTGCCCACACGAATCCACCTTTGCCATTGTGACTACTGACAGCCGTTCTGCCAAGCAATGAACGATGGATTCTGCGGTCGAGTATCCGAGTTGAACCGCCAGAGGGTTCCCCGTCTTTACAACAGACAGCATAAGGCCTGCTTTTCTCGGACGTGTGTGATCCCGATACGACAGCCCCGGTACACTTCCCGCCGCAATGCGATTCGTCGTCGATCTGATCTATCTTCTGTTTGCAGTCGTTTCAGCACCCATCTGGCTGACCCGAATGCTGCGGACCAACAAGCTCCGAACAGATTGGCGGGCCCGATTAGGGCGCGGTCTGACTCGAAGCCGCCAGCAGCAGCCGACAATCCTGCTACACGCCGTTTCGGTGGGCGAGGTCAACGCGATTCGCCTGCTCGTTCAACAGCTTGCAGCCCAGTCGCCTACGCCGAGCATTGTCATTGCCACAACAACCGACACCGGTTTCGCTCGCGCCACAGAGCTGTACGCGACCCAGCATGACGTTGTCCGGTACCCGTTCGATTTCAGTTTTGCGGTCCGGCGGTTTCTCAATCGCATTCAACCCGATGTTGTCGCGCTGGTCGAACTCGAACTGTGGCCGAATTTCACTGCCGCATGCGTACAGCGGAACATCCCGCTGTGCGTCGTCAACGGCCGGCTCAGCGCCAGGAGCTTCCGCTGGTATCAACGACTGCGTCCGTTCGTACAACCGAGTTTTCGTCGATTGCAATTTGCTGCGGTTCAGAACGAAGACTATGGCAAGCGCTTCATCAGGCTCGGCGTACCGGCAGATAGTGTCCATGTCACCGACACGATGAAATGGGACACAGCCGAACTCACCGATACGGTTGATGGTGCTGACGGGCTTGCGATGGAATTGGGAATCGATTCAGGCAAACCGCTCATCGTCGCCGGTTCCACAGCACCCGATGAACATCAACTTCTTGTCGACGCAGTCCCTGCAGGGGTGCAATTGCTGTGCGCGCCGCGGCGCCCGGAATGGTTCGATGACGCTGCAAACGTATTAGCTGGTTGCGCCCGGCGTTCCACGGGAACATCCGGCAGCGCCACCAATCGATTTCTCCTGGACACTATTGGCGAGTTGCGCGCTGCCTATGCGCTTGCCGATGTCGTCGTGGTCGGCAGGAGTTTCGGCGCCCTGCACGGATCGGACATGATGGAACCGATAGCGCTCGGCAAAGCAACAATCGTCGGGCCTGCTGTTGCGGATTTTCAGGAAACTGTTCGCGCGCTGCTGGACGGCCAGGGCATTGTCCAGACGGATCGGGCGCAACTGTCTGCCGCACTGCGCGAGCTCCTTGAAGATCCGCAGCAGCGCCTGCAACTTGCCGAGCGGGGCCGGGCAGTGATTCGTGCACACCAAGGCGCAACACGCAGGCAGGTCGCCTTGATCATGCAACTGCTTGGTTGACGAGTTGCGCAGCGCGGCACATCGTCACATTGTCTCGTTCCAAAAAAACCGTCGCCCCGGCAGATTGCCGGAGCGACGAAGGAGGAGAAAGAAGAAAGAGCAAATGAAAGGTGCAGTTGACGCAGTCAACTCCACATGAAGCGCGTCGACGACCCGACTCGGAATTGGTACGAGCCGTACAACGATTTTGATCGAGAAATTGCGCTGCAACTATCCCCGGACTTAACCCCTATCCGTTGGGCGGTGGTGGTTCGCGGCTTCATCCGCAATCCTCCGGCTCCATCGGCCACAAAGCGGCAGCTGGGCATTCCATCTGACGTGGTGGAACAGTTCCAGTATCGGTCCGCCGCATCGAGATTCTTCAATTCGGCAATACAAGTCAAATCATCCACAATCTGATTCAAAGCCGTCTTGGCATACTTCCCGTGCAGCAACATGCCTGCTCACAAAAGGTTGGGCGATTTTGGAGCAGTCTGAAAATCTCCGGAATTTATCACCGCAATAGTCTCGGCGGCTGGCACTTGGGTATCGGCGAACCCCGGATGCAACCGTTCGAAGGCAACATGCCGGCGCGCGTCAGCAAGCCCTCCGTCGAAGTGCCCGTACTTGGTTACAAACGCCCATGTGTCCTCACTACCCAGGGCATTGAAGACTGACGCTGCGGTTGGCGCAGGCACAACATCATCGCGACATGCAAGTTTGCACAGCACTGGACAGTGGATGCGCCGTGCATGATGCACCGCATCAAACAGGTCAAGGACGTTCAGCAGCCGCACTTGATCATCACCGCGCAGCGCCTCGACCATCATGTTGATCTGGCCACCCGTGCCGTTGCAATACTTGTGCAGCCGCCACCGCCACGCGCCGAATGTAGGCAGGCCGAGTATCAACCGATCGACCGGTGTTCCCAGTTGCTCCAGTTGCGCAGCAGCCAGAACAGCAAGCCCGCCCCCAAAGGACTCCCCGTGCAGCGCCACCGGCAGTTGCCGTGCAAAGATTTTTTGTATGACCTTTACGCTCTGCACAATGTCTGCGACTGCGCCTCCAAGAATCCACGCCTGGGCATCATGAATGTTGTGCAAAATCCATTGACTGCGGAGGTCACCGGTTTCAGCGGTGGACGGCGGAAAACCACGAACACGTACCCGCAGCGTTGCCAGACCGCGTGCGGTCCAGGATTCCTCTTCTTCGGGGATTCCCTCGTCGACGTCGTAGCCGTGAGATGTGACAACAGCGCCGCGCACAATGCCCGCCGGGCGCGTCAGTCGAGCGACGATTGAAACATTTCGTGCAGACTCATACACAATCGCGCCGCTCTGTGAATCTGTATTGCCCATGACCCGTGCCGGAATGTGGCAATGTGCCTCGCGCCATTGTGCCCAGAATGTGTCAAACGATGATGGTGCAGGTTCGTCATAGGTGAACGCAAGCGTTTGTTGTTCGCTCAATCCGTAGTCTTCCGGCGATGAAATCATTGTCTGGCCCTAGCGCCGTTGGGGTGCGCGAATCCGGCGTCGTCCGAGTATCGTACAACCCATGGCAATCAAGTCATTCAAGCTGTTTTGGGTTACACACAAGTGGACCGGGATCATCTCGGCCGTGCTCTTTATCGTCATCGCATGCACCGGTTTCATGCTGCTCATCAAGAAGCGGTCGGATTGGATCCAGCCGCCGACGCAGACCGGTCAACCGGGCGCAGTGACTGAGTTCATCCCACTCGCCGAAGCGATAGATGCTGCACTCGCACAGAAGCACGACGACTTCAAATCGATCAATGATATTGATCGTATTGATGTGCGCCCCGACGATCGGGTGTACAAGGTTCTGTCCGGGCACAATTATGCTGAGATCCAGGTATGCGCCATTACCGGGCAGGTGCTGAGCACAGCATGGCGGCCGTCTGATTTGTTCGAAGACATTCACGATGGCTCGTTCGTCGGCGAATGGATGCACGATTGGATCATGCCGCTGGTGCCGCCAGCGTTGTTGTTTCTGGTGTTCAGCGGCATCTGGCTCTGGATCGAACCAATCGTTCGCCGCCGCCGCAGACGTGCTCGGTGGGCAGCCCGGGCGGCGTTAGAGAACAACAGTTGAAGCGCACACTGTCCGGTGTTGCGCTTTGTGCAGGTGTCGTCCTGCACGCGCCATCGGCTCTTGGCGAAGTCCGGGATGCATCGCTTGAGTTCGGCGGTACATCGCTGTTCGCTGCCGTTGTCGGCACGCACTTCAACGACAGCTCTGCAGGGATGCCGACCAATCAATATGGCGTAGTCGTTCAGGGCGGGGTATTCATCGGCACCAGGACCGAATTCGTTGCGCGATACGAATGGGGCGATGCCGACGACGGCACTGATGTTCTGAACGTGCTCTCGGTGGGTTTCAACCATTACTTTTCCGGACACCAACTGAAATATGCAGTGGATGCTGGATACGCATTCAACGCCGTCGGGCAGTTCTGGGCGAATGCTGGGCGTGGCTGGCGTGCGGACACTCCCGGCAGCGACGGCCAGATCGTTGTCCGCAGCCAGTTTCAACTGTTGTTCTGACAGCTGCGACGCGGTGCGACGCTGGTACACTTGCACACATGCGCGAGTTCGAATTGCTTGGCCATGTGTATGAAGCTAGTCAGTCGCTTGGCGAGTCAATCATCATTCCGCCGGGCGATGACATGGCAATGCTCGAGTTGGACACGCCGCGGCTGCTTGCAGCGGTCGACCAACTCGTCGATGGCGTGCATGTTCAGCTTGCCACGACGCCGATCGAAGCAGTCGGCCGCAAGGCAGTGACGCGATGCCTCAGCGATGTCGCAGCCATGGCAGCGCTCCCAGTTGCGACACTTGTTGCAGTCGTGCTGCCCGTCGACTTTGATGAACCAACCACGAAAACATTGTTCGATGCCATGCGTGAAACAGCCGAGCAGTACTCCTGCCCGCTCATTGGCGGCGACATCGCTTTTCATAAAAAGAAAACCGGGCCGTTTACGTGTTCAGTCACAGCGCTGGCGACGCCGCGTGCGGGACGAGTCCTGCAACGCAGCGGCGCTCATGTCGGCGATAGCGTGTATGTCACCGGCACACTCGGCGGATCGGTCAAGCCTGACGGATCAGGCAGGCATCTTGCGTT
The DNA here is from genome assembly GCA_029260575.1 of Phycisphaerales bacterium. Taxonomy (GTDB): domain Bacteria; phylum Planctomycetota; class Phycisphaerae; order Phycisphaerales; family SM1A02; genus JAJDDB01. The sequence goes on along the minus strand of JAJDDB010000012.1, from coordinate 58,791 downwards.
CGAACCGCGGATTGACGAAGCCCTGGAATTGCTCGACCGTCTTGGTGAGCGCGTGCATAGCATGATCGACCTCAGCGACGGGTTGGGGCGCGATGCCGGCCATATCGCTGAACAATCCGATGTGTGTATTGAAATCTGGGCCGAAGACATACCTGTAACTCCCGGCTGCGATTGGCGCAGCGGGCTTGGCGACGGCGAAGACTACGAGTTGTGTTTCACGGCTGTTGGCAATGTTCCGGACATGCTTGGGCAGGTACCCGTCACGCGCATCGGGCAGGTCGTTGAGGTGGCACGACACGGTGATGATCGACCCGAGGGCCGAGTGTGGGTGCGGGTCGATGGCGACTGGCAACGTGTGGATACATTCGGTTGGGAACATGGCACGAAATGACAAAGACTGCACCGATGACTGCGTTTCAATCGAATTCGGAAGATGAAACCATTGCGCTGGCCGAGGCGCTGGCGAAACGACTGCGCGGCGGCGATGTGCTTGCGCTCAACGGGCCGCTCGGTTCCGGCAAGACATGCTTTGTGCGCGGCCTCGTGCGTGGCCTGCAACTTGATGAGCAGGCTGTTTCGAGTCCGACGTTTCTGATCTGCCAGGAGTATCAAGCGCAGACTGACCATGCCGATTCCGTCTCGCTCGCGCATCTTGATGCCTACCGGCTGCGCGATCCGGATGATCTGGACTCCATCGGTTGGGATGAGCTACTCGCTGATGCCCGCATGATCATTGCGGTGGAATGGGCCGATCGCATCGAAGCAGACTTGCCCGAGCGCTACTTTCGACTTGAATTCGAACACATTACACCGGCACAGCGCAGCATCACGATTGAGTCCGTGGGCTTTGATGCGCAGTGGATAGCCGATCTGCAACCCGTACGGCAGCACGGTCAGGATTCGCCATGCCCGATATGCAGCACGTCTGTCAATGCACAGGCCGATTCGTTTCCGTTTTGCTCGCAGCGCTGCCGAATGGTTGACCTCGGCAAATGGTTCTCGGGCAGCCGTGTGATCACCCGCCCGCTGCGAGAAGATGATTTCGAGCAGATGTAAGGGTGATCACCGCGTCTGTTCACTCGGCGTCGTGATCCTCATCATCTGCCAGAGTTTGACCTTCGGGGCTGATGCCGTAGATCTGTAAACGGTAGCCGACCGGTTCCCAGCCGTGTTCCCGGCAGATGCGATCACGAATCGCGGTCAACTCACTGCTGTTGAATTCGATGTAATTTCCGGTTTTCATGCAGATGAGATAATCGCATGGTTGTTTGCCGTAGATGAGTCGGTAATGCGCTTGTCGGGAATCCAGCAGCGCGTGCGTAATGATGCCCGCTTCTTCGAGCAGCTTGACGGTTCGATAGATTGTCGCCTTGGAGACGCGGTGGCCTTCCTCGCGCATTTCCATCAGCATCTGTTCGACTTCGAAGATGCCATCGCGTTCGATGATCGCATTGAGAATGTCCGCGCGTTCGGGTGTGTATTTCAGATTCTGCGACCTGAGATATCGCCGAAACACTGCACACAGCGGAACCATCGTCGCAGCTTCAGTCGGCGGGCTGGCCGGCGGCGGGGGAGGTGTCGGGTGCGGCAATTCAACCATATGCTGAGTGTAGCGTTCTGGACGGCTTGCATCCGGCCTTGCCGGTTTCAATTGCAGCAGGGGCTTGTGTTGCACATTCTTGCGTTTGAATCATTTGATGCTGGCAGCCATCGCGCGGTGCGGCAGTCCATCGAACGCCACTCCATGCATCAGTGGACGTGGCTGACTCGACCGGGCAGAGCCTGGAAATGGCGTATGCGCACTGCGGCGATTGAAATGGTGTATGACCTGTCGCAACTGCCGATCAAGCCGGATCAGATTGATGCGATCTTCGTCACGTCATTGATGAGCGCCAGCGATCTGAGGGCGCTGTTACCCGCTGGATTGCGCAACACACCCTTAGTTCTTTACATGCACGAGAACCAGGCTGCGTATCCATCCGGCGAACAAGGTGACGATCCGCGTGATGCCCATTTTGTATTGACCAATCTGCTCAGTGCCGCCGCAGCGGATCTCGTCGTGTTCAACAGCAACTGGAACAGGACATCACTGCTCGCCGGGGCCGGCACGTTGCTTAAGCATGCACGCGATGGCAAGTTGCAGCATCTGTTGCCGATGATCGAGGCGAAAAGTTGCGTTCTCTGGCCACCGGTGGAACCGCCGCCCGAGACTCTGGAAACAACTCGCACCAACCGCCCGGATGCTCCAACAACAGTTGTCTGGCCGCATCGCTGGGAGCATGACAAAGGTCCCGAACATTTGCTGGCAACTGCCCGGCAGTACTCAGAATCACACAACTTGCGCTGGATCATTCTCGGTGAACAGTACGAAGACATTCCCGAATCGATGCAGATCTTCAAACGTGAATGTGTGGCACGTATCGATCACATCGGCTATGTCGAATCGCGTCAACAGTACTGGCAGTGGCTGGCGCGGGCCGACTGGGTGCTGTCCACAGCTCACCATGAGTTCTTCGGCATTGCGGTTGTGGAGTCAATGCTGGCCGGGGCGCTGCCGTGGCTGCCGGATCGTTTGAGTTACCCGGAGTTGTTACCTGATCAAGCCCACGGATTGAATCCCATGAATCCACCGGCCGATCGTGAAGCGATGATTCTCGCAATCCGGCAGCATCTCGATCCAGCGTGCGCATCAAAGGCTGTAGCTCGATTGGACACCGCAATTGAAGAGTGTGTTAGCGCTCAAACGCCGCAGTGATTGTGTCCAAGCTCTCCGCGTTTCCACCGGGCATGTATAGCAAGAAACTGTACGAAGTAGTCGATGCCGGCCGCACACGACAGAACCGCTCCAATGCTGACCAGAACAAGGGTTGCTGTGCGCTGCTCAGGCCACAGCGCGACGACAACGAGCAGGGTGAAGATGACCGTTGTCGTGAGCTTGCCGAACCAGCGCGATGACATCAACCGAAACGCGCCCCATTCTCGAACCGCCACAGCGAATACTGCCGCAACGACAACAGCGATGTCTCGAATGAACAGAACCGCAACCATCCACCATGCCAGCCGGCCGGTCAGAATGAATGTAACAAGGACTACCAACGTGAAAGCTTTGTCTGCGACAGCATCAAGCAGGCCGCCGATCCATGTTGCAAGATCGAATCTGCGGGCGATGAAGCCATCCGCAAGATCACTCAAGCCGGCGACAAGAATGACGAGCGCCCACCATCGCGGTTCAATAAACGGAAAAGCAAACGTCAGGCCCAGCCGCAAGCCGGTCAGAAGGTTTGGCGCGAGCACAAGCCAGCCGCGATGTGATTCATCGGTCATGAACTGGCAACAGGATACCATCTGTCTGTTCGGGTACGGTCGGCAGTCATCGTCTTCGCGTATCGATCGAATATGATGTCAGCTGTAATGATTGATGAAGGCCCGAGTCCGGAAGATATTGCGAGGTTCAGCGACACGGAAGGCTATTGCCCGGACTGTGGCGAAGCAGTGTACGACAACGCGGAAGTCTGTCCGTTCTGCAAGTCCATGATCAGTGGACGCGTTCGATCCGAGCAACCAGTCAGCGACTGGTTCGAACATCGATGGAAGTCAGTTGTCATTGTTCTGACAATACTCGGACTTCTCAGCGGCGTACTGTATTGGCTGTTCTGAATCTGAAGATCGGGAGCGGATACATGGCGATCGCCAGAAAATGCAACGCACGGCCGGCCTTTACGATTGTCGAGCTGCTCGTAGTTATCTCCATCATTGCGGTTCTGATCGGCCTGCTCCTGCCTGCCATAGCATCGGTTAATGAAACCGCACGCAGCGTCAAATGCGCAAGTAACCTGCGCCAACTCGGTATTGCGACAATCGACTACCTCGCGGATTACGAAGATCGCCTGCCACAAGTTTCCGTCGCAAACCCCTTCGGCAAGGGGGAAGTTATCATCGGCACACTCTTCGGCGGCAAGGCGGGTCAGCTGCCGTTCTACGAAATTGATCAGTGGGGCGCGAACGAACGTCCACTGAACAGCTATCTCAGCACCGGCACCGTGACCGATGAGGACATTCCCGTCTTTGAATGTCCTCTGGATCGCGGACAACCACCCAGCGCTGGTGACCCGGACAATCCATTTGACGACCTGCCGGATGTCGAATCGATGTATGACTTTGTCGGTTCCAGCTACACGCTCAATGATCATTCACTTGACGCCGAAGATTGTTATACGCTTGTGCCCGCGTTCACCGGAGACAAGCCCGGCGGCAGGATGCCGTATGTTGAATACCCTACGCGCACATGGATGCTTGGCGACTTGATCATTTACAATTTTCAGCAGGGCGGTGACAGGGGCCAACGGTGGCATCACAAGGACACGAAGTGCAATCTGTGCTTTGTTGATGGACACGTGTCACAAGCGATCAAACTCGAGCCGGCGACGTTCGATGTCAACGGCTTCATTGAGCAGAACACAACGAATCAATACACGTTCTTGCCGCAGCGCGACTGGCTTGAACGATGTATGAATCCCTGATCAGGAATTCACACAACGTCATTGCTGCGGGCGTGGCGAACCGCGCGACACAACCACGAATTTGACCTGCGGATACGTTCCCGGATCGCGCCCCGGCCGAGGATCCCAACCCCACACAGCAGGGTACTGCGGTGTTTCAACACCCGCGGGAGGGATGAAGTAAAACGACAACGGTATGCGTTCGTTCAGATCCTTCATTGTTCCGAAGTCCGACCAGGGATCGCGGACGTTCTTGTTGCGAATGCCATTGCCACGCAACTCATCCGGGTCAAAGGGAATCCACCCGCACTCAGGGAGATAGAATTCGCCCCAACTCACGAATGTTGCAGACTTTTGGCCGCGCTCCTCGACGCCGATGACCGGCCGAGCTGGAATTCCTGCTGCGCGCAACATGGCAATACACACACACACGAGATCATGGGCGCTGCCGAATCCGTCGCGCACAGTGCGTAGTGCGCCTTTGAGTTCCATTCCGTACAGCACTTCGAATCGTCCGCGATGAATACCGTCGCCGCGCACCTGTACGTTTTCCGTGCAATACCGCACGAGATCCTTCGCGGCAAGGTACGGAGGCACCATCCGCAGATTGCCGCTCGAGACATTTGCGACAGCATTGGCAAAGAATTCGTGATCCGATTCGATATACATCTGCGGTCGCAGTCCGTCGGCGACTTCATCCGAGAAACTCTGCGGCCAGGCAATGCGTGCTGCAGCTGCATCGTCGATCCGGCTTGACCACGTCTGCACGCGAAAGTTCGCCTGCCAGCGCAGAGCCTGACCGTTAAATGATGCAACGGTAAATACAGCCATGTGCATATGGTTCGGCGCATCTTCATCCAGCCGGGCCCGCTGTTGTACGCTGGTGTCTTCCTTGGCGCCCAGCCACAGGCGCACCCCCAGCGAGTCATGATCCACATGGCTGAATGTGTTCTGCAAAATGATCGGCATCACGATCGGGGCATCGCGGAGCACATAGTTCTTCTTGCGGTTCGCATCGACGAAATTGGCAGTGTCGAGAATGACCTCGAACGTGAAGTCGTAAATCTTCGGATCCTCGCGCACCAGCGGGCCGATGGGCGGCCGACCGGCCGGCGGCCCGAATCCGCATAACACAAGCAGTACAAAAACCAGCGCCAGACGTGTGAATGTTGTTCGCATCCGCATGTGTCTCCTGATTGAGGATACGCAGTACAAAGGCGATTGTCGGAAAACTCGCGTGAAGCATAAAAAACCCCCCGATCAAACGATCGGGGGTGTGAACGTACGTTGAATGTTCGATCAGCAGATCGTTACGGGCAGGAGCCCCAGGCTGCGAGCAATGCCAGCAGGTCGAACACATCGACGACGCCGTCCGGGGCCGCTCCGGCCGAATCGGTGATGTCTTCAGGACATCCCGGGCAGGGACCCCATGCAGCCAGCAATGCCAGCAGATCAAACACATTGACCTCACCATCGGGTGCTATACCCGCAGAATCTGTGATGTCACCGAGGCACCCACCGACTCCGCATGCGATATTGCCTGTGCCGGGCGTATCTGTCGGGGGATCCATAACATCAAACGGATCGAAGAGGCCGATTGTCCATGTGTCATCAGGCGAGCAGCGATAAGCGTGCCCAGGTGTGGCGTTGAAGCCCGGGAACATCTCCGGCCCGACGATATTCGTGCTGTAGAAATGCTCATCGTTCTCGGGGTCCACGCCGCCCTTGCCATCGTCATCGCCCGACAGATCGTCATCGCGAATCAAGGCGACATCATCCACAACCGCCAGCCAGAGCGTGTTGTCAATGATCCCGTCGTCATCTGCATCGATATCGTCACCGACGCTGCCGAAGAAGTTGGCAACCAGCATGTGCGTAACGTTGTCACCGTTCTCGAAGTTTAGGTCTTCGGTAAGGTTGGCAACACCGAGCGAGAAGGTCGCTTCAGCAACGACGAAGAAGCCACTGCCATCCGTTGATTCGCCGTTCAGGTCAACGACTTCCTCGATTGTGCCGCTGCCGCCAGCACCGTCGCCAATCACCAGGTAGGTGAGCTGTTCCAGCGACTGGCTCGGAGTATCGCTTCGCAATTCGAAGTACTCATCCGGATCACCCCCGGGTTGATCAATGCGAATCTCATTGATGACCAGTCCGGTCGGCGGCGTGATTTCGCAATCATCCGGGACCATGTTTGCATTCAGGTCATCTTCGCATGCATCGCCCTGGCCGTCGTCGTCACAGTCTTCCTGGAACGGGTTGGGGATCGTCGGGCAGTTATCCACGCCGTCTGCGATACCGTCCATATCCATGTCCGGAACCATCGCGCAGCCGGGGAAGTTACTGCCGTCGAACATCGTGCCCGGCGACCAGGCTGTGCCAATGTCCGGCGTTCCCGCCGAGGAATGGCCGATGAAGAAGCCGGTCACATCCGGATCACGTGTGATGGATTCATCTGTACCTGACGGGATGCCTCCACTGCCGTACGTAACCTCTACCTGCACGACAGCGAGATCATCGGTCAGCGTGACTGTGTCACCGCTGTTGTTGAGTCCGAGTGCGCTGGTCGATGCAATCTGAACTGTTGCATTTCCGAACACGCCCGTGGGAACACCACCACCGAAGACAACGACAACGCATTGATCAGGAATGATGGTTCCGTTGGGGAAGACGTGACGAACGCTCACGCCGTCCGACAACGACCAGCCACTGATGTCACCTGCCGCTCCGGAGTTGTTGTAAATCTCGACAAATTCATCCTCCGTTGCATCGCGGGTGCCGTCGTTGTTGGCATCGCCGCCCGGCGCAGTCGGAGCCGGGTCTGCATGAATCTCATTGATGATCCAGTCACCCGGAGGCGGGAGGCAATTGGCCAGTGCGAGGTCTACACAGGCTTGATCCCACCCGATGTTGCAGCAATCCGGATCGATCGTGCATACGGTGTTGCAGCAAGAGGCGTCATCACAGCCGAGCGTGCCGTTGGCAGTGAAGCAGCCGCCTGCGAGCGGCAGACCACACGGATCGCCGCCGGCGCAATTTATGTTGGCCGTCTGGGCACAGAAGCCGTCCCAATCCACATCGCAGCAGAACGTGTCAAGTGCACACACGGTGTTGCAGCAATCCAGATCATCGCAGGCCGGGCTCGGGGTCATTGTGCCGTTGCCGACAAAACAACTGCCTGCACCGACATCACCGCACGTACCCGGTGTTAGTGTGCAGCTTGCGTTGGTGTCGCCGGGAGTGTCAATCGCGCTTGGGGTATCAAGGAGATCGAAACGTCCGATAGTCCAGGTACCGGCGACTTCGCACCGATACACATGTCCCGGTGCAAGCGTTCCGGCTTCCGGACCAATTGTGTTTGCGCCACCGTAGTGGAACTCAGTATCAACTGGTGGGTTTGCTTCTTCAATGATTGCGATTACATCAACGATTGCTGACCACGGCGTCACATCCAACACGCCGTCATCGTCTGTATCAAGATCGTCGTTGTCAGCACCGGTGAAACCCGAGACGAGCATGTGCGTCACGTTGTCGCTGTTCTCGAAGTCGAGCGTTGCGGTGAGGTCGGCAACAAGGCCGTAGGGATCTGGGGCATCATTAAACGTTGACTCGGCGACCAGAAAGAGCCCGTCAACAGCAATGGAGAATCCAGTCAGGTCAGTGACTGATTCAATCACACCGCTGGCGCCAGCACCGTCGCCGATCACGATATAGGTCAAGCCGTCAAGACTCGCGCTGGCCGGCCCCTTCAATTCGAAATATTCCTGGTTATCAGTACTGAATTGATCAGTACGGATTTCATTGATTACGATTCCGCCGCCTGCATGTGCAGCGAAGGCGACACTGGCAGTACACAGACTACCGACGAGCAATTGGCGTGCATTCAGTCTCATTCTTCAATACTCCTGGTCAACGGACGTTGATTCGTGTGGAGTTGCCTTCGCACGGTTGCCTGTTGTCGATGGACCACGAGCGAACCGACAGCAGCCGAATGAGAGCAACGCCTCTGAGATTCAAAAATCGCTGTGTCGACCGCCCCTCACACCGTCAGGTGACCGGCCGAAACCTCCGTTGTATAGAGTAGGGCACAAAAGACCATTATGAAACCCTCAATTCGCACCTTCATCGAAGTCATACACAGGTTGCCTGCAGTACCCACTCGAACGGCTGAGAGGCCGATGTACGGCTTCTGAGAAGGTTGACGAGCTGTCAATAGGTTTGCAGAAGTGCAAAACGCCAAAACCCGCATTCCGGCCACAAGGGGGCATTCGGCGTGCGGGCGTCAGCGCGAAGTTAAGTTCTGGCAGCATATTCTGCCTTTTATGATTACTTCATTGGTTCGGGAGTTTCATCCACGACAACAGTGGAACGCTCGTTGACGGGCTGCTGCGGGATGTAGCTGCTGACATCGATATCCGCAGGCATTGGTGTGAGGAAAATCTCAACGCGACGGTTTGCAGCTGCGCCACGGGCACCATTGGGCACGAGCGGTCGAAACTCGCCATAGCCGGCTACCTGCGTTCGAACAGCGTCGAGGCCGGCCTTGACCAGCGTATCTCGAACGGAAATCGCCCTGTGTACGGACAGGTGCACGTTCGTCGGGTGCTTGGCCCGGGTTTCGGGCTTGCCGATGCGGACATTGTCGGTGTGACCGACGATCTTGACTTCAAAGCCAAGAGCATTGGGCGAGTTCAGAATCTCGGCCAGCCTATTGAGCGTGTTGACCGCTTCACCGCGAACTTCCGTCGACCCGAGGTCGAATGTGAAATCGCTGGAGAACTGCAACATTCCCGTTCGGCGATCAAAGCTCAGAAGATCCGGGAAGGCAGATGCAAGATCAGTCAAGGCTGATTCGACATCTTCCGGCAGCGGGCCGACGTCCATAGCGCTGACGCGGGACATCAGTTTGTCGTAATCTCCAGCCACAGAATCAAACTGGCTCTTAAGCCGGGAATTCTGCTGGCCGATCTGGTTGACCTGCCCGCGGGCATCCGAGAGTTGCTGCTGCACGGAATTGAGGTTTGCGCGAGCTACGTCACGCTGATCTTCCGTGGAAACAAGCTGCTCCTGGAGCGAGCGGTTGGATTCGAGAAGGGCGTCGTACTTGTCCTGTTGGACACATCCGACGCCGAAGACGGGAAGGGCGGCCATCGCGGCCAGAGAGAGCAGTGCAGATGCGCGTTGCATGTCATTCACCTCGCGTGTCACGAATTACGAATCAATACCTGGGCGATGGCCAGCGTCCGGCGCACAAGCCGGAGGAATATGCTACGGATGGCCTTCGCCTCTCGAATCTATGCGTCGGCTTATCCCCAACGGCAAACGGGTCTTGTAGTGCTCAACGACGACAACGCATCTTCACATCAGGCCGATCAAACCGCCGGCCGCAACCAATCGAACTCGCCGATGAGCAAACGGCAACTTGTCCACGCTGCGCTGATCGTTGATGGAGTTGGCCGTCAATTTGAACCAGGCGCCATCATTTTGGAAGGTCAGCACATTATCGCAACGGGGACACCTGCGCACATCGGCAGGTGCGGTGATGTTTGCGCCAGAAACTTCCAACAATTTGTTGTCATGCCCGCTCTGGTCAACGCACACGCGCACTTGGACCTGACCCTTCTCAGCCCCCAGCCGAATCGGGGCGACTTCACAGACTGGATTCGCACAATCCGCGGGCAACGCGCAACCGATGGGCAGGCGATTCATGCGGCTGTGCAGAAGGGTGCGGAACTTTCACGGGCCGGCGGGGTCGCGATGATCGGCGACATCGCCGGTATCGGATCACTGCACGCAGTCGAGGCCCTGCGGGAGAGTGAACTTGAGGGTGTGAGCTATCTCGAAGTCTTCGGGATGGGCACACGGCAACCTGACGCAATCAAATCCATGCAAGACGCGCTCGTCACAATTGACCATAACCGTGACGGCGTGCGGCTTGGTATCCAGCCCCATGCGCCGTATTCCTGCGGCATCGATGTCTATCGCGCTGCTGCTGCAACGGGTCTACCGATTGCGACACATCTGGCGGAAACGCTGCATGAACTGCAGTTCGTTCGTGATGCGGCCGGCCCGTTTCGTACATTGCTCGAAGAATTCGGCGTCTGGGATGACTCCATCACCGGCTCCGGCAGGCATCCGATCGATCACCTCACTGAGATATGCGCTACAACGCCAATGACGCTTGCACACGTGAACTACATTGAGGATGCGCACCTTGAAATACTTGCAAAGTGGCCCGCAAGCGTCGTGTATTGCCCGAGAGCCAGCGCGTACTTCGGCCACCCGCATGAAAACCGCCCGGGGCACAGATACCAGGAGATGCTTACAGCGGGGATAAACGTCGCGCTCGGTACCGACAGCATTGTCTGTCTGGACACGCCGCAGCGCATCAGCACATTGGATGAGATGCGATTTCTGTATAAGCGCGATGGAATGAATCCCGAGTTATTGCTGCGCATGGCAACTGTGAATGGTGCGCACGCATTGCAGATGGATTCGGATCAAGTGACGTTGAACAATGGACCAACCGCAGGGTTGATTGCAGTTGCGATCGATCCGGCCAGCAAGAAGAAACCGTTGCAACAGGTATGCAGCAATAACGAAGTCCCGGTGTGGATCGAATGATGGCAGTGCGTTTCAACCAGTTCGATCACGATTCTGCGACAGTCGCACGGCGGCTGCTCGGGCAACGGCTTGTGCGCGTCGTCGACGGTGTGCGCATCAGCGGAATCATTGTCGAAGTCGAAGCGTATCTTGGTGCTGACGATCAGGCGGCTCATACCTTCGGCGGCCGGCGCACTGCCCGCAACGAAGCGATGTATCTGCCCGGCGGGCACGTGTACGTCTACTTCACCTACGGCATGCATCACTGCATGAACGTCGTCTGCGGCAAGCGCGATGACGGCATCGCAGTGTTGATTCGGGCACTGGAGCCGGTCGAGGGCATCCCGCACATACGCCGGCGACGGCCGGCAGCCCGTCGCGACACTGATCTGTGCTCCGGTCCGGCGAAGATCACCAAGGGGCTCTCAGTTGATTTGAAACTGAACGGCGAAGATCTGCGAACAAGCAAACGGATGTTCATCGAACAGGCCCGCCAGCGAGCGTTGCCGAAGTCGAAAATCTCAGCTGGCCCGCGGGTGGGAGTTGATTACGCAGGACAGTGGGCCCACAAGCTCTTGCGGTTCTGGATTACAGGAAACCCTCATGTGTCACGACACCGCCAAAACGACGCAAGAAGCGCAGGTATCTCGTGACATTCGGCACAATCGGCGCGGTTTCGGCGAGATAGCGAATAAAGGACGACTGCACCATCGAAAAATGAACGCAACAGGTCAGTGGCCATGATGGAATGCAATGCGAAGAATTTGAATGACCTGGGGGCAAGTGCGCCGATATGATTGGCCGCACGATGTAAGGAACACCACGGCATGAGTCAGCAGCAACAGCAGCTTGAACTTGATTGGGCCACAATGGTCGAACGGGCCGGACCCTATCCGCTCGATGCGTTCGACTTTGTCCGTGAGGGTCTGAACTACACAGCCCGACGTGTTCACGAAGATCACGAACACCACACCGAAATGGATCGCCACGTCGACGGCCAGCAACTGTGCATCGGCCTGCGCGAGTACGCGATTGACTGCTTCGGGCTTCTTGCGCCGGAAGTGCTCGGCCACTGGCACATTCATCGCACAGATGACTTCGGCCGCATCGTCTTTGCGATGATTGATGCGGGTCTGATGAGCAAGACGACCGACGACACGATGGAAGACTTCCGAAGCGTATACGATTTCGCTGAAGCGTTCAGCATGAACGAACTCATGCGGTCCATCTCCCCGAATTGACCTGACCCCGTTGGTTGTTGTGCATTCTGTCCCGCAATGGCGGGCAACTTGCGATGCGCTGTCAGTGCGGTACCTTCACCGCCATGGCCACGCCAGGCAAGCGATCATCGACCAAAGCTGCTGAACAATCAGATATAGAACAATTGTCGCGGCTGCATATCTGGCACGTGCAGGCTGTGCGCGATGTACTCGTGGTTGCAGCAATCATCGCAGTTTTCTGGATGGGCTATGCGCTGCGCGCAGTTACAGTTCCTCTGCTGGTGGCTCTGCTGCTTGCATATCTCTTCGAACCGTTCATTCAATGGCTTTCCCGCCGGCCGAAGCTGAATCGCGTGCGCGCTGTGTCAATGCTTCTTGCAGCAGGAATCCTGACGGTGCTGCTGATTCTTGCCATCGTTGTGCCACTGGCAATCTCACAGACCACGCGGTTCATTGACGACATCCAGGACGGCAGCTTCCGGGCGAACCTCGCCAAAGTCGGACAATACATGCCCAGTGTGTACCACCAGCAGTTCGAAGATGTGCTGGATCTACTGCCCGGTAATGCGCAGGCGGCACCTTCGCAGATCAGCTCAGATGATGAAAACCCGCCCACGGATGGTGAAGATGCTGCTGCAACTGCGGGCGACAACGCCGTAGATACATCTGCACAAGATGAATCGTTGCCGGATACTCCCCAAACGCAGACTGAAACGCTTACGGGCATCGACCAGCAGCGTCTTGAACAGCTCATCGATGAGCGCATCGCCACTTTCGAAGCGCTACAGGAAGCAAACGCTGCAGTCGAGTCGAACGAGCCGACGGATTGGTTCGATCTTGCACGAAAAGGCGCACGAACCGTCATTTCAGTTCTTGGCTTTGTCGTCTCGTTGGGCCTGCTTGCGTTTCTGATCCCGTTCTACTTTTTCTTCTTCAGCCTGTGGTATCCGGAAGTCCTGACTTTCGGCGAGAAATTCATCCCCAACAAAAACAAGCAGCGCGTGCTCGAACTGCTGAAGAAAATGGACAACGTCGTTGCGGGGTTTGTCCGTGGCAGAATCGTCATCAGCCTCATCATGGGCGTCATGCTCGCCATCGGCTGGATGATCTGCGACGTGCCGTACGCCATCCCGCTCGGCATTATCGTCGGCATCTTCTGTGCGGTGCCGTACCTCGGCGTCGTCGGAATCCCCGCAGCCATCGCGCTGCTTTTCTTTGATCAACTCGGCCTCGAACAATCCGAGCGCATGGTGTGGTGGGGCGTTCTACTCTGGCCGAGCCTTGTATTCGGCATTGTGCAGGTGATTGAAGGGTACGTGCTGACGCCCACGATCGCAGGCAAAGCGACCAACCTCGACCCGGTGACAATTCTCGTCGCCGTGCTTGCAGGTGGATCGGTGCTCGGCATCTACGGCATGCTGCTGGCAATCCCGTTTGCAGCGTGCGCCAAGATCATGGTCGTCGATGTGCTGATGCCCAAGGTCAAGGAGTGGACCGAAGGCAGACGGCAGGACCCGCTACCGATTGAACGCGATTGAGCGGACAATTAATCGAAAAGGCATTCTGCAACGGGCAAATCGAGCTCGGGCGAAGGTCACTCATTCCAGCAACCAACGCTTACTTCCGCCGTTTGCGCTGTTTGAACTTTTGCTTTACGCCGGTCGTCTTGGTCGAGCCTTTGCTTCCGAACCCCGGCAGCCCCGACATGCCGGGCACGCCATCGGGGCCGGCTTTCTTGAGCTCGCGCATCGCTTTGATCTTGCTCATCGCGCCGCCGCCACCCATTTGTTTGGTCATCTTCTGGATCATGTCAAACTGCTTGACCAATCGGTTGACTTCCGTTGTCGAGGTTCCCGAACCCTTGGAAATCCGCCGGGCCCGCGATTTGTTCAGCAGTTTCACACTCTCGCGTTCTTCAGCCGTCATGGCATGCACCATCCCCTCCAGCCGATTGAGCTGACTGTCATCGATGTCAATGTCCTTCAGCGCCGAACCGACGCCCGGCAGCATGCCGAGCAGTTGCTTCATCGGCCCCATGCGTCGAATTGACCGCAACTGCTTCAGGAAGTCATCCATCGTCAGTTGCCCCTTTGCCATCTTCTCCGCAAGGCGTTCCGCTTCCTCTTCGCTGACTTCCTGCTGCGCCTTCTCCACCAGCGAAACCACATCACCCATTCCCAGAATGCGGCTGGCCATACGCTCTGGATGGAATTCCTCCAGCGCGTCGATCTTCTCACCCACGCCGATGAACTTGATCGGTGCGCCGGTGACTTTCTTCACCGACAACGCAGCCCCGCCGCGCGTATCCGAATCGAATTTTGTCAGGATCACCCCATCTACCGCCAGACGATCGTGAAACGCTTTGGCGCTGTTGACTGCGTCCTGTCCGGTCATCGCATCAACGATGAGGAAAATCTGATGCGGCTTCAGTGTCTTGTTGACCGCTTCCAGTTCCTTCATCAGATCATCGTTGATGTGCAGCCGGCCGGCTGTATCAAGAATCAATACATCCGCGTTTTGTGTGCGCGCTTCGCGCAGCGCTCGTTGACAGACCCCGACCGCAACGCCGACGGCTTTGCCGTATTCATCACACTTGTCCGGCTCTGCGTAGAACAGCGTCCGTCCCGTTCCCGGCGCTTCGGTATCAACCTGCTCAGCGACAATGCGAAGTTGTTCCACCGCGGCCGGGCGCTGCAGATCCGCCGCCGCCAGCACCACCGTCTTGCCGTTGCGCTTGAGATACGCTGCCAACTTGCCGCACGTCGTGGTTTTGCCGCTGCCCTGCAACCCGCACATCATGATGATAGTGGGCGCGGGTTCAACCAGCATGATGTGGCTGTCGACCGGCCCCATCAGCTCGACCAACCTGGCGCTGACGATGCCGATCATCTCCTGACCGGGCTTGAGACTCTTTGTCACTTCCTGACCGAGCGCATCTTCAATAATTTCTTCGCAGAATTCCTTGACGACATCGAAATTCACATCCGCTTCGAGCAGCGCGGTGCGCACCTCGCGCATGGCCTCGCGAATATTGTCTTCAGAAATGCGGCCGCGACCCGAGAGCCCGCGAAATGCCTTGTTGAACCGATCGGAAAGTGTGTCGAACATTCGTTTCTCGTTGATAATGCACAATTCGCCGACAGCATTCCGATGTGTCGGCGCAGTACATATTTGAATCATCAGGGCTTAACCGCTCACGAGTATAGCGGCTTTGATGAACACGCAACGTGCCGTAGCGCATGCATGATGATTTCTACTCGCGACAAGGCGTCAGGGAAAGTGGAACTCTGAAGCCAGCTCATGGCTTCCTATTCTTCTTGAGAACGAACAAGGCGATAACTGCCGCAAGAACTGCGAAAACTCTACCAACCGATCGAGCGATACAGTGCGGTAGAAAACGGCCGAGCGAGTAAAGCGCAAGGGCATATACAGCAGTACCAATCAGTCCAGGAACGAAATCGAAGCCGATACTTGAAAAACAATAAACGCGTCATTGCCGTTTGAGTTTCAACCACGTCGCCAGCTTCGCTTTCGACCACGTGTTAATGCACAGCTCCGGCGTCAGCCAGCCGCGCCGGCCTGTCAGCACTCCGTATCGCAGGAAATCTATATGCGCAGCAGCATGTGCGTCGGTATTGATCGCAATCTTGCAACCCGCTTCAACCGCCGCCCTCACATGTGTATCGCGTAGATCAAGTCGCATGAAATTTGCATTAATTTCCAGCGCCGTGTCATGCTCGACCGCTGCGGCAATGATCGCGTTCATGTCCGGGCTCAAACCCTCCCGGCTGTTGATAAGTCGCCCCGTCGGATGGCCGAGGACATGCACCATCGGATGACTGACCGCCGCCACGAGCCGCGTGGTCGCCTTCTTCGGCTCTTGCGCGAGCGATGCATGTGGCGATGCAACAACAATGTCCAGTTCGCCAAGCATTTTGTCGTCGTAGTCCAGCGTTCCGTCAACGCGGATATCGACTTCAGACCCGCACAGCACGTTCATAGTCTTGAACTGCTTTGCAGCAGTACGGATTGCCTGAATATGCGCACGCAGCCGTTTTTCATCGAGGCCGTTTGCCTGGGCGCTGCTCTTGGAGTGATCGGTAATTGCGATCGTGTGATAGCCGCGTGATTGCGCTTCCGTGATCAACTCCTCGATCGTGAATTTGCCATCACTTGCAGTTGTGTGCGCGTGCAGCTCCGCTTTGATGTCGTCCACTTCAACCAGCCGGGGAATATCCGCATCAAGCTCGCCGCGATCTTCACGCAGTTCCGGGGGGATGTACTGCAGATCGAGCTTTGCATAAATATCCGCTTCCGTCTTGCACGCCACCGGCTTCACTCCACGTGATTGCGGGGGGGTGTCGTCATCATCGTTCGGAAAGAGCCCGTATTCATTGAGCCGAAGTTTCTGCTTGATAGCTCGTTCGCGCAGGCGAACGTTGTGCTCCTTAGAACCGGTGAAATACAGCAACGCTGCCCCGAATGCCTTGTCATCAACAACGCGAAGATCAACCTGAATGCCTTCATCGATACGAACCGAGCATTTCGTCTCGCCCGCGGCAAGAATCTTGTCGACGCCGGCCATCGTGGTGAACGCCTCGGCGATGTCCTTGGGCTTCGTCGTCGAAGCAAGAATATCAATGTCGCCGATGGTTTCTCTGCCACGCCGAAGAGAACCGGCAAACTGACATTGCTGTACGCCCTTGACGTTGGTGAGATGTTCAACGATGCGCTGCGCAATGGGCATCGCCACACCGAGCCGCGCCCGGCCGGACGATTTTGCCTGAAACTCAAGCGCATCGCGGATGTTCTGAACGGTCTTTGCGCCCATGCGAGGCAGTTTTTCGATTGTGCCTGCTGCCAGAGCTTCCTTCAGTGTGTCAACACTGGTGACATCCGCCTTGTCCCACATGACCTTGACAGTTTTTGGCCCAAGTCCGGGAATCTGCAGCACGTCAAGCAGCCCGCCGGGGACAACTTCCAGCAATTCTTCGTGCTCAGCAATCTTCCCGGTGTTGATAAATTCGATGATCTTGTCCGCTGTGCCGCCACCGATGCCATCGAGTGCGGTCAACTGTTTCTTGGCGTCATCCGCTATGGAAAGCGTGGCAACGTCATCGGTCATGTCGCGCAGGATGCGGGCAGCACGTTCGTTGGCCTGCGCGCGAAACGGATTCGCACCGGTTAACGTCAGCAGCGCCGCGATCTCATCGAATATGTGGGCCAGATCAGTGTTGACGGACATCCATGTAAGTCTAACGCAACACCTACGCCACATCACCGAGGCCGAACGCCTTGCCATGTGCTTTCAGAAGGCGCTTGCGCAGCAGTACCTCTTGAGATTCTGCGAGGTGTGGGCTTTGCTCGATCCACTGCTGGGCATCTCGGCGGGCCATCTGCAGCAGTTCCAGGTCATCGGGCAGCTTCGCCACCCGAAACGGCGCGATTCCGGACTGCCGAGCACCGAAGAGTTCGCCGGGCCCGCGCAATTCAAGATCCTTCTCCGCAATTTTGAATCCATCATCGGTCTCGACAATCGTCTGCAGGCGCGCCCGTGCATCATCCGTCGTCGGATCAGCGATCAGCGTGCACAGTGATTGATTCGCTCCTCTGCCCACCCGTCCACGTAGCTGATGCAGTTGCGCCAGACCAAAACGGTCTGCCTGCTCGATCACCATAATGCAGGCGTTGGACACATCCACACCGACCTCAATGACCGTCGTCGCAACCAGCGCATCTATATCTCCAGCCCGGAATCGCGTCATAATGTCATCACGGCTCTCACGATCGAGCCTGCCATGCACAGCTTCGACGGTCATATTGCCAAGCGGCCCATTGCGCAATTCCGCCACGTGATCTTCAACGCTCTTCAGGCCCGCCTTCGACGACTCAACAGCGGGCACGACGATGTACGCCTGCTCGCCGACGTTTAGCCGCTGCCGCACGAATTCGTACACCTGCGCCGCTTGTTGTGAGGACACCAGCTTCGTAATTACCGGTTGCCGGCCCGGCGGCATGCCCCGAATGGTGGAGATATCCAGATCACCAAAGATGCTCAGCGACAACGTCCGAGGGATAGGCGTGGCAGTCATCACCAGCGTGTGCGGCACGATCGATTCATCACCGCTGCGCGTCCGAACCGCTGCCCGTTGATGCACGCCGAAGCGGTGCTGCTCATCAATGACCGCAACCGCGAGGCTTTTGAAGCTGACCGATTCCGTCAGCAAGGCATGCGTACCGATGACGATATCTATGTCGCCGGATTCCAGTGACTTATGAATTCTTCGGCGCTGCGAGGCTTTCAACGATCCGGTCAACAATTCAATGCGAACCTGCGAGTCAGCCAGCATCTCCGTAACCGTTGTGAAATGCTGCTCAGCAAGCAATTCCGTCGGGGCCATAAGCCCCGCCTGCTGATCCTGCGCGACTGCCATGAGCATCGCATACACCGCCACCGCAGTCTTGCCTGACCCGACATCACCCTGCAGCAGCCGATTCATCGGAACTGTGGTCGTAAGGTCTTCGATTATGTCCGCAACGACAGCCTTCTGCCCACGCGTCAGCTTGAACGGAAATCGCGCACGAATCCGTTTCTCAATTGTCGTGTCATGCTTGAGTTGTGGCGCAACAAGTTCACTACAGCGATGCCTGCGCTTGATCATCACCGCAAGCTGCAAAAGCAGCAGTTCATCAAACGCCAAGCGACGCCGACCTGCTGCGAATGCGTCTTCATCTGCCGGCCGATGCACCATCCGATACGCATCGCGAAGCTCCGGCAGCGCGCGTTCATTGCGATATTCCGCGGGCAGATGATCGTCGAGCTGCGCGAGCACATCATCAAGCACCGCAGAGACAGCTCGATCAACATCGCGGGAGGTAAGCTTGTCACCGGCGGGATACAACGGCTGCAGACCAGCGTGATCGCTGCTGGAAGTGTCGTTGTCTGCGCTGGTGATGTCGACCCACTGGGCGTTGGTGATTTGCAGGTAATCACCATGCCGTTTGGCTTTGCCGGTCGCGCGAATTCGCATGCCCGGGTGCAGTTTGTCCTTCATCCAGGGCGCATTGAACCACGTCAGCAGCACCGTGCCGGTCTCATCCATCAGCGTCGCTTCCATGCGTGGACGCCGACCGTGATGCGGCCGTACAACCGCAATCTCACCTTCCACAGTTAAATTGGCCTGCGCGCCGTGTGCCTGCCCGACAAGGTTGGACGCGTCCGCGATAGTCTGCCTGCCGTGGCGGATTTCGTACCGGCTCGGCAGGTGCAGCAGCAGATCAGCAGCGCAGCGAATACCCAGCCGCCGAAACGCAGCAGCGCGCACCGGACCAATCCCCGCGTTGGGAATGTCCTCTATGGCTGTCGTCAGCGTGATGTCAGTTGAGGTAGTCACAAATCTAGAGCGTCACGTTGCCAATGTGAATGTCGAATACGAATTTCTGCATTATCGTGGCAGTCGATATCAGTTGCGGCTTTGAGATTGTGGCACGATATCATCATCAATCCATGGACCGCCTGCCGTTTGATCCCGATCGTGTGTCCAAGCCTGCTGCGATACCGGCCAAAGCCGCGCGGCGAGACCGCAAACGTCTGGCCAACGTCGCAGATGCCCGGCAGATAACCGTCGGCCAGCTTTCCGAACTCATCAAGGACACGCTTGAACAGCAGATCCCATCGCCGTTGCGCGTGATCGGCGAGGTGAGCAACCTGTCCAATCGCGGGCATTGGTACTTCTCGCTCAAAGACGAACTGGCCGTCGTCAGTTGCGTGGCGTGGTCAAGCAGCGCCAAGAAGTTCGGCTTCACACCCTGTGACGGTGATGAAGTCGTCGCAACGGGTCACGTCAGCCATTACAGCCCGCAGGGGCGCACGCAATTGTACGTCACCAGGCTCGAACCGGTCGGCGCGGGCGCGCTTGAACTGGAGTTCCGCCGGCTCTGTGCGGAGCTGCGCGATGCAGGCTATTTCGAGCCGGACCACAAGATTCCGACGCCGATCTTTCCCCGCCGCATTGCGGTCATCACCAGCAAAGAAAGCGCAGCGGTTCAGGACGTCATTGCTACTGCAAAGCAGCGCTGCCCTGCGGTAGGACTGCTCATTGTCGATGTGCGCGTGCAGGGCGATGGTGCTGCCCAGCAGGTGGCCAACGCAATCCGCTGGGTAGACAGCAACCACGTCTTGCTCGGCGTTGATGCTGTTCTCGTCACGCGCGGCGGAGGATCGATCGAAGACCTCTGGGCGTTCAACGAACGCATCGTTGCTGACGCTGCATTTGCCTGCGAGTTGCCGCTCGTTGCCGCCATCGGTCACGAATCTGACACGACTGTTATCGAGCTTGTTGCTGACGCCCGCTGCGCCACACCTACGCAGGCAGCGGTGCTGCTCGTGCCCGCTGCAGCAGAGCTGCACAAACAGATTGTCCATGCACATGGTCGATTGCAGACACTCCTGCAGCGGCGAATCGAAACCGGCCAACATCGGCTTGTGACGATTCAGCGCAACGAAATATTCCGCCGCCCGGAGCTTGTCTTGCAGCGTGCAGCGCAACGTGTTGATGAATTGAGTCATCGGCTGCGCAATGCAACTCGGCAGCGCCTTGCACGACGGCGCATACACATCGAACAGCTTGCCGGGCGGTTGAGTGCGCTCGGTCCGGGTGCAATCGTCAGCAGGCAGCACCAACGGCTGGCGGTCCTGACCGATCGGCTTGAACGTGCAGTACGACATCGCATTGATCAGCGGTCACAAATCCGGACACTGCACAGGGAATTGTTCACCGCCCATCGACATGTTCTGCGTCACGCCCGCCAGCGCATCACTGGCTTTGATGCGCGATTGATCGCTGCCGATCCGCTGCTCGTTGTGCAACGTGGATTCAGCGTGACGCAACTGCCCGATGGCTCGGTCGTTCGCTCTACAGGGCAGATCACCCCGGGAGTTCGAGTCACAACGCGCGTCGCTGATGGACAGTTTGATTCGGTGGTGGATGCTCACGAGAAAGCCAGCACCAAACAGCGGCCGCCAAGCCCCATGAAACCTGCAACTCGTCAATCGAAACGGCAGCCGCGCGATCAGATGGACCTCTTCGCCGGCGATCAGTAGAGTGCGTGCATGTCTACCAAACCGGCCAAACAGCTTCCAAAACCTGAATCATTGACATTCGAGCAGGCCACGGAAGAACTTGAAGCCATCATTGACCGCATCGAATCGGGGGAAGTCGGCCTTGAAGAATCACTTGTCCAGCGCAAGCGCGGCGAAGCATTGATCAAGAGCTGTCGAGCTATTCTCGACAAGGCCGAGCAGGAACTCGAACACGTGTCTGGTGAAGAGGCCGCCAAAACGTCATCCGGTTCATCAACGCGCAAAGGGTCATCATGACGATGACAGCCGTGCGACTCTGGATATAGTTCCAGCAGCGCACAGGAGCGCGCATCGCGATGGTACGGACACCGATCGTGGAAATTGCACAGACAGGAATGCCGTGGTATTGGCAGCAGCATCTGCCCAGCCTGTTCTTCGTATTTGCATTCGGCGCATGCGTAGGCAGTTTTCTCAATGTCGTGAATTATCGTATTCCTGCGGGGATGAGCATTCTCACGCCGCCGAGCCGATGTCCGACCTGCGGCGCCCGTCTGCGCTTCTTTCGAGAGAACCTACCGATCTTCGGTTGGTTCATGGTGCGCGGCAAGTGCCGGTATTGCGGTGCGCGCATCAGCTCTGAGTACATGATTGTCGAACTGTTGATGGCGCTGCTGTTCACCGGATTGTATGTGTTGACATACATGACTGGTTCGCAGACAACTGGCACGTGGGCCAGCCAGGTGATGGGCGACTGGTGGCATTACAACGAATTCGTGCGCACGTTCCCCGCGTTTTTTGTCTGGGCGTTTCTCGTTGCCGGGCTGTATTCGATGACGGTGATCGATGCGCGGACATTCACGATTCCACTGCAAGTGCCGGTGTTTGTCACGATGACTGCATTCGTGTTGTATTCGTTGCAGGCGCTGTTGCCGAGTGTGAGCAAAGTCGCAACAGCGTGGCCGATCAGCACCGCAGACTGGCAGTGTTTCGCACTCTCAACCGGCGGGATGATCGGCGTTGTCGTTGGCGTGTTGTTACTCAAGTTCGGCAAACTGCGCTACAGCTTTGCGGATTACCACGAGTATCTTCCGGAGGAAGCAACGCAAGAGCAGGTTGACTCAACGCGCGTCTCGCTGTTTGAGCTCATCAACGGGTTTCCAATCCTGACCGGCATCACCGCGTTTCTGTTCGGCGGGTGGGTGTGGGGTGTGTCGATCGCGCTGGGTACTGCCGCCGCAGTTGTCGTTGCGGTGCGCATCAAAGACAGCACCGGCGCACCTGTGCGTGATCCGAAGTCCGAACAGATTCTTGCAGATGATTACCCACATGCGCGGCGGGAGATGTGGACCGAGTTGAAATTTCTCACGCCGGCCATGCTCGGCATGATGATCGGGTATGGCATCGGCACGCTCTTGCCGGATGCGCCGCCGCCGGTTGTTTTACAGGTGCTGGGCGGATCGTTCGCCGGCTATCTCATGGGCGGCGGGTTGATCTGGGCCACGCGGATTCTGGCGACGCTGGTCTTCGGCAGGGAAGCAATGGGGCTGGGCGATGTACACCTTCTCGCAGCGGTTGGGGCAGTGCTCGGTTGGATCGCACCGATCTTCGTCTTCTTCATTGCGCCGTTTTCTGGGATTGCGTGGGTGCTGCTGTCGATGGGGCTCGGAGCAGTGCTGCGGAAGTTCAAACGTGAGCTTCCGTACGGCCCGCACCTGGCAATTGCGACGATCGCGCTGGTCGTGTTCTGGCCAGGTCTTGAAAAGGCATGGAATGTGTACATGACGGGATTGCCTTTGCCGGAGCCCGGGCTGGTGCAAGAGCAGTCGCCGTAACAGGCATGAAGGACAGTGGAAAACCTGACGTTTGCATATCGTGATGGACGATGCGCGAGTTGGTCGATACACCAGTTATAGGACATTGCGTACATGGAAGTACAACGTCTTGTGCGCATGCGAATCAACAGGATGTTTCAGCAAAGCGAGGATGCGGCAATGAAAAGGTTTATGAGTTTGGCGGTCGTGCTGGTGGCGGCGGCGATGGTGCTGGGCGGCTGCGAGGCGGACACGCTCAAGAAGGAAAACGCGCTGCTCATGGAGGAGAACGAAAACCTCCGCAATGAGCTGACCCAGCGGAACATGGCGCTCGACGAGGCCCAGATGGAGGCCCGAGATAACGACATTCAACTTGCCCAGCTTCGGCGCGATCTCAGCGATGCGAACTCGCGACCGGTTGCGAACACGTCCACTGCCTTTGATGGCATTCCCGGCGTGCAGGGTTCCTATGGTGCTGGCGAAGTCACCGCAACCGTGGAAAGTGATGTCCTGTTCGACCCCGGTAAGGATTCGCTCAAATCATCAGCGAAGCGATCATTGGACGCAGTCGCGCAGGTGCTCAACAGCAGCTACGGCGGCAAACCGGTGCGCATCGGCGGACACACGGACACTGATCCAATCCGGAAGTCCGGCCACGAGAGCAACTATCACCTGGCCTTCAAACGTGCATACGCAGTGCGCGATTATCTCTTGAGTCGAGGTGTTTCCGCTGATCGAATCTACCTGGCCAGTTACGGCCCAGATCGGCCAGCCGGCTCGAAGAATCAAAGCCGCCGGGTTGAAGTCACGGTTATTACGAACTGATACGCGCCAAAGTGGCGCACAAGACATTGCAGCTCTTTTTGTTCAGGACAGGGCGTCGATGCACGGGTGAATCTGCTACGCACCTGAGCACCGGCGCCCTGTCTGTGCGCGGCGGTACACTCGATGCATGCAATCACAGCATCTTGAACATGGCCTTGCAGTCTTTCCTCTTCTTCGGCATGTTGACTCGTACCAACCGTGTCACACCGATCTGATCACTGATGCCGATGCTCGGGAATACTGGCTGAGGCAGTTTCGAACGCTTATGCCGATGCAGATGGCCGCTGCGGAATCAATCGGCGTTCCAGAGTCAGCTCGGAATAACGCCGCTGATGCATTCCTGTCGGAACTTGATCAATTTGAGCAATGTCCCAGTCGCAGCGGCCAGTTGAATATTCTCCTGCTCGACACGATTCGCCAGCAGATTCTGTTCGATCACGGCATCGTCGATGAATTTCGCCTGATCAAGCAGCGTGAGAATGCGGCAACGCTGCCGCTGCTCGCTGACTGGCTGAAGAATCTCGATGGCCTTGACGTCGCGCAGCGCATTGAATTGATACTGCGAGGCATGCTTGCGGGCAATCTCTTTGATATGGGGGCCGAGCACACTGCCCGGGAGTTTGCCGGTGCGAATGTTCCATTTGATGCAGCGTTGCAGCGCGTGCCCGATCGGCCGTGGTATTGCGATGGTGTCGAAATGTTGATCACGACCTGGCAGCAGCGTCCGTGGCGCAAGGCAATTATCTTTGCAGATAACGCTGGGGCTGACGCGACGCTCGGAGTCTTGCCGCTGGCTCGCGAACTGCTGCGCACCGGCACAGAAGTCATCATCACCGCCAACGACAAACCGACCTGGAACGACATAACGATTGACGAATTGCGTGGGCTGCTCAGTAAAGCCGCATCGATTGATCCGATCTTCACATCACCACAACTGCGAACGATTGCCAATGGCACAGTTACTCCGTTGATTGATCTGAGGCAGGTCAACCGTGAACTGGCAGACATTTCAACTGATGCCGATCTTCTCGTGCTTGTCGGTATGGGCCGCAGCATCGAAAGCAACTGGCAGGCTACATTTTCTTGCGACTGCCTGCGCGTTGCGATGCTGAAGGACCCGCATACCGCACAATCAGTTGGGGGATCGCTGTTCGATGCTGTGGCACGTTTTGATCCGGCGGCATGACTCGCGACTTCAATCGTTGCGTATGATGACAGTGATGCCAAACCGCGCGAACCGAGAGGAAGTCTTTGCCGGGCGATTGTTCAGCGTTGACACTGTGCGCTGGCAAAGTGACGCCTGCGACATGATCGAACGTGATGTGGTTCGGCATCCGGGCGCTGTGCTGATCATTCCGGTGCTCGACAACGGTAATGTGGTAATGATCCGCAATCATCGAGTTGCGGTCGAGCAGACCTTGTGGGAGTTCCCCGCAGGCACAGCCGAACCTGAAGAACCCGCCGAGCGCACCGCCGCACGCGAAGTTGAAGAAGAAACCGGATACAGGGCATCAAGTATTCAGCCCATCGGTATGTTTTATACATCGCCCGGGTTCTGCGACGAATTGATGCGTGTGTTCGTTGCTACCGGATTACAGCACGTTGGACAAAACCTCGAAGCGCACGAGAACATAACGGTGCATGAGATGCCGCTGGACGAAGTACGAAAGATGGCAGTTGACGGTCGCCTACTCGACGGCAAATCAATTGCAGCCATCTTCCTGCTCGATGCAGCGAAAAAGGGGACGGGAGTCTTTTTTGCGGGGGCAGACGCGAGATGAGCTGGGAGGATCGCGATTACGCAGACGACCCGTGGCGCAAGCTCGGCAAGCCCGGCGGCGACTGGCAGGGCCTGCGCCCCAAACTCGACAATCCGTTCTCGTGGTCGGTCGCGATGTTTCGCATTGCGGGAATCACGGTCAAGATTCATCTTCTGTTTGTCATCTACATCATTGTTGAACTTCTTCGCGCGGTCGCCGGACCAGACTCAGCGGACACCGAACCGCTCGGCGTGGGCATCGTCGCCATGGCGATGGGCGCGCTGTTTCTCATTGTACTGCTGCACGAATTCGGCCACTGCATTGCATGTCGATGGGCAGGCGGTACGGCTGACGAAATCCTCATGTGGCCGCTCGGCGGGCTCGCCCGTTGTCATAGCGGGAACAACTGGAAACGTCACTTCATCACCGCAGCCGGCGGGCCGCACGTCAATGTCATCATCTGCGTTGTCGTTGGAACAACACTTGGCGTCATGACTGGACAGTGGTTCGGTGTTGCGATTCCAAATCCGCTCGTTCCTCTGAATCCGATCGTTCACAACTCTGATGTCGCAAGTTCGATTCTGCTCATGGCACTTGTGTGCATTAACGGTATGAGCTTTCTTCTGCTGCTGTTCAACTTGCTGCCGATGTTTCCGCTGGATGGTGGTCAACTTCTGCAGGCCGCGCTGTGGCCGAAGCTCGGCTACGCCAATTCAATGCGCTTTGCAGTTCGGACCGGATTCGTCGGAGCAATCCTGCTGGCGATCTTCGGGCTTGTCATGAATGAACTGATGTTGATATGTATAGCCGGCTTCGGGGCGATCACGTGTTACATCACGCACAAACAACTCGAATTCACACAGGGCATGATGGGCGGCGAAACTGAAGATTACGCGGTCAGTGTGCTGCTCGATGATGATGGCTCGGACCCCGAACCGGCTGCGCCCAATCGCGCTGAACGTAACGCTGAAAAGCAGCTTCAGGCCGATGCCCAGGAGCAGCAGCAGGTGGACGCCATCTTGGCCAAGATCGCCAACTCAGGCATGGACAGTCTGAACGCACGCGAGAAGAAATTGCTGCAAAGGGTTACCGAACGCAAGCGCCAAAGGCAGGACTGAACCATCATTGCCGGTGTTCAACTCGAAAAAACTTGTGAACCTGACACTCAGACTCCGAATAAGTCGTAACAACGACCGGATGAGCAGCGACCGCTTTTAGAGGATTCAATGGGCATATATGAACGCGACTATGTTCGACGAGAGCCGCCCCGGCCGGGCACGTACGGCAGCGGGGGTATCTCGGCTATGAAAATGTGGTCCGCCAACACCTGGATCATCATTATCTGCGTCGTCGTATTCATGATCGACAGTTTGACGCCCATGCAATACTGGAGCGCAGTCGAAGTCTCACGCGATCTGCCGCCGACTGTCGAGTTGTCCGGCGGGGCGCAATACGTTGTTGTTGCATCGAAGAATGAACGGGCGTTGTTGGCGCGCAGCGGGCAGGCACAACGGCAGGTGTTTGATCAATCGACATCGCCGGCGACGCTTGTCGGCACGACAACCGTGTCATTGATGCCGCCGTTGCAGCGGTGGTTTCACTTCTCAACTACACTTGCGTTTCAGAAACTTGAAGTTTGGCGGTTCATCGGATTCCAGTTCCTGCACGCAAACCTGACGCATCTGCTGTTCAATATGGTCGGCCTGTTTTTCTTTGGGCCGATGGTCGAACGCTTTCTTGGGTCAAAGCGCTACATTGCTTTTTATCTGTTGTGCGGCATCTTTGGCGCGATCATGTACCTGCTGCTCAACGTCAGCGGTTTCGTGATTTCGATGTTGTTCGGGCAGGGCGTCATGATTCCGGGTCTGCTGTTCAACAGCACCGCAACGCCATTGATCGGCGCTTCGGCTGGTGTGTTCGGCGTGCTCATGGCGGGCGCGTTCCTTGCACCGAACGCAACCGTGCTGCTGTTTTTTATTCTTCCCATGCGCCTGAAAACACTGGCATATGCGCTGGTCGCTGTAGCGCTGTTCACGATCATCGTCGGCGGGTCAAACGCGGGCGGCGAGGCGGGGCACCTCGGCGGCGCAATTGCAGGCTTCTATTTCATCCGCAGACCGCAGCATCTGCACGGCTTTTTCGACCTTCTCGGTTGGGTGGATCCGACATCACACCACTACCGAAACAAACGAAAGGCTCGCACCAGACCGGGCAAACCCGATCAGGTCGACGCCATTCTCGACAAGGTCAGCAAGAAAGGCGTACAAAGCCTCAGCGCCAAGGAAAAGAAGATTCTTCGCCAGGCATCCGAAGAATAGGGACCAGCGCACCTACATGTCGCGCGTACGCCTCGTAGCCGTCCAACTCAGCCCGCAACAGGTCATCTTCACGATGCACGCGCAGTAACGTGACCGGCACAACGACAATCGCAACCACAAGCCCTGCAACCGCACTGCCCAGCGCGACCGATGCGCCGGCGGTGATCAGGAGGTTTCCCAGTTCCGAGGGATGCCGAATCCAGCGATACATGCCGGTCGTCACCATCGTTTGACCAGGCAGGGTGATGACATCATCGTGAAAATGATCGCCCAACTGCACGATGGCAGAACATCGAAGCGCGATGCCAGCGCTCAGAAGCACTCCGCCGATTGCTATCAAGCTCTCTGCAGGGCAACCATGCACCGCAGCGTCGATCAATCCCATCCACAGCGCAATAAGAATCGACAGGCACTGCGCCCTCGGCAGGGCAGAGGCGCGAATGCAATGCGTCGCAACCCTGCTGAACCGTGTATGTGCTGCGTATTCCACCGCCGCCCAGATGCCGCACATGCAAAGCACAATGATGATTGCGGTATTCATGACAACCGTCTGGAAGATGCACAGCAGCGTGAACGGCGCAGCGAGCGCAAGAACGTGCAAAACCCCTGCAAGCGTCGCGCGCAGCAGCAGGGCCGGCCGCAATGATCGCTGACTCTTAATTGGCCGGGACACACTCACCGATGATCCCGTTCAGATGGGCCTTGCTTATCCCAAGCGCTGCCGCCCACTCAGCAACAAGTCGTTGTTCTTCGGGTTGAAATTCGCCATCTGCTGCAGAGATCAGTAGTGCGCCCTTCATCACCAGTTCCTTGCCCTGATCATTAAGTACTGGTGCGAGCGATGCAAGGTATTCGGTGACATTCTGGCCGTCTGTCTGTGCGGTTTCAATCTCGCTGCGAAAGTCAGCGTCGGAAATCTCGTGACCTGCGACATCTTTATACAGACCGCATGCAACAGAGACTTCATTGTCATCAACCACGCCGTCAGCAAGCAGCATTTCGATCATCACACGCTTCAGTCCGCGATGAAATTCCGCTTCGAATTCCGAAGCGGCTGCACTCGGATCCCATTCCAGCACGCCGGGGTTGTACGTGCCTCTGCATGTCGGACATTCGACATATTCGCCGAGCAGGTCCATCGGAATCACGGGTATGAAGTACAGCGTGAAGAACCGCCGAACGCGTTTCTGTCGGTAGGGATTCGGTCCGTTGCATTGCGGACAGTGAAATTCGCCTTGCTGCTTGGTATACGTCACACCGCGCGTGCCGAAGATGATCATGAAAGCCCCCTGTCTAAAATGTGGGTGGAGCATACCATTGACGCGTCTATTCCTGCGAAAAAATAGTACGTGGATATGACATGTCTGTGGCACGAGGCTAAATTCATTTCCATGCCGCAGCCGTTGTCATTCACGATCTCGCATGAGTGCAAGACCACCCACGCCCGCGTCGGGCGCGTGGAAACGCCGCACGGCGGGTTCGATACACCCGCATTCATGCCCGTTGGAACCAAAGGCACGATTAAGGGCCTTACGCCGCAGCAGATCGAAGGCACCGGAAGCCAGATCATTCTCAACAATGCCTATCACCTGATGCTTCGGCCGGGTGACGATCTTGTCGCGCGGCGCGGTGGCGCGCATGCGTTCATGCGGTGGAACGGACCGATCCTTACAGACTCAGGCGGGTATCAGGCGTTCTCCATGGCGGATATCAATTCGATTGATGAGGACGGCGTTACGTTCAAGTCAATCATCGACGGCTCAAAGATTCGCCTCACGCCCGAGCGTTCCATTGAAGTACAGAATAATCTTGGTGCTGACATCATCATGGCATTTGATGATTGTCCGCCGGCCGAAGTCGCTGCGACGAAAGCTGCGGATGGCAGCGATGCCTCCGGTAAGGGTGAGCTTTGCTCTGCGGAATATCGGGCGCGTGTCGAAGATGCCACTGAGCGGACGATTCGCTGGTTGGAGCGGTGCAAGGCTGCTCACGCCCGGCCTGATGAACAGGCACTGTTCGGCATCGTTCAGGGCGGGCTGGATAGGGATCTCCGCAGGCGCTCTGCCGAGCAAGTCTGCGGCATCGATCTGCCCGGCTACGCAATCGGGGGTGTGGCAGTGGGCGAGGGGACCGAGCAGATTCGTCAGGTGGTGGAGTTCACCGCGCCGCTGCTGCCTGCGGAAAAGCCCCGCTACCTGATGGGCGTCGGGTACGAGCGGGACATCGTCATGGCAGTTCGGGCCGGGGTGGACATGTTTGACTGTGTGCTTCCGACCCGCAACGGCCGTAATGCACAGGCATTTACGCGATCCGGCGTATTGCGGCTGCGAAACGCCCGGTTTGCTGAAGATGATGCGGTCATTGAGGCGGATTGTGACTGCGAGGCCTGCCGGGGCGGGTTCAGCCGGGCATATCTCCGGCATCTTTTTGCTGCCAGCGAGATGTTGGGACCGATTCTGGTGTCTATTCATAACATGAGGCACGAGCAGCGCCTGCTGCTGGACATTCGTCAGGCGATTCGCGAAGATGCGTGGTCTTTGCTCGAACGGTCCTGGCCGGTGCTTCAAGGCCCGGAAACCGGGGATGTCTCGACCGGCGTGGAATCGGCGGCTCGGTCCTCGGAACAGATTACGTGACCGAACGAACCCAGATTGTGAGAATTATCCATGTATGACGTGGAAACATGTCTTCTGTTTTTCGCTAAGGCCGGCACCGGCCCGGCATTGCCCGGCGAGCCTGCCAACACAACCACCGGCGCTGATGGTGCGCCTGCGGGAACAACCGGTGGTGCGGGTACAGCCCCGGCCGGCAACCCGTTCGGCGGCCAGTTCATGCTGATCATTGTCGTCGTCCTCGTGGCGATGATTCTCTTTTCCGTCTTCGGACAGCGCAAGGAAAAGAAACGCAGAGCTGCAATGCTCAGTGCGATCTCCAAGCACGACAAGGTGCAAACGATCGGCGGCGTTGTCGGTTCGGTCGTCGAAGTCAAGAGTGATCAGGTCGTGTTGAAAGTCGATGAATCGTCCAACACGCGGATCACCTTTGCGCGTTCGGCCGTGCAGCAGGTCTTGACCGATGGCGGCGTACCAGCCGAACCAGTTACCCTAGATAACAACACATGATGCTCCAGCGGCCTGCACAGCTCGGACAGGAAGTCCCGACGCCATCACGCACGCACCGATGAAAGAAACGACCGATGCAGAACATCGTTTGGAAAGTCCTTCTCGTATTTATTGTGCTCGGATTCTGCGGGTTGGGGCTGTACTACAAGCCGATCCGTCTCGGCAAAGACTTGCAGGGCGGCGTCAGCCTGATCTATTCGGTCAATATTCCCGAAGGCACACAGTCCGATGATGTGCTGCTGCAGGTCATCAACACGCTCAAGGATCGCGTGAACCCCAGCGGCGTGCTGGATATCTCCATGCAGCCGTTGGGCTCGAATCGCATCGAAGTCGTGATGCCGCTGCCCAACGAGAATGTCATAGCGCTGCGCGACCTGTTCGAAACAGCTCTCAAGCAAGTGCTGGAAGATGCTGAGATCAATCCCGGAGACCTGGACACCGCAATCCGAGCCGGCACCGCGCCGGAACAATTCTGCATCGATGAAGAATCACCCCGCTGCGCTAATGTGCGTGATCTGCAACGAACGTGGAACGAGATTCTTGACAAGGAAGCAGCGCTGGACGCTGCAAACGCCGGCGAGACAGACGAACAGGCCGTGTTCGCCCTTGAGCAGGATCTCGCAAACCTCGATGCGGAGTATGAACGGCTGCGCACAGAAGTGCTTCGGCTGAGCCTCGATGAAGTGCGTGTACGGCGAATGTTGACGCTTGACACGCAGCCGCGCGTCGTCAAGGACGCCACAGGCGAAAAGATCATCGATGAAACAACCGGCGAATTCAAAACCTCACCCAGTATCCGCCAGGAAGCTGTCAACCAGATCACCAGCGAATTTCCCGAGCTTTCTGACGAACTCGATGACCTGATCGAAAAATTCGATACCTATCAAGAGAATCGCACAGGTCTCGACGACCCTGAAGACCTCAAGCGATTGATGCGCGGTGCAGGCGTGTTGGAATTCCGCATTACGGTTTCCAACACCTCCGCTGCAGATGAAGGTGTGGACATCACAACTCTCAGGCAGGAGTTGAATGAAGTCGGTCCGCAGAACACAACCAGTCCGATTGCGCGCTGGTTCCCGATTCACGACCTCAAGCAGTGGTATTCAACGCCTGAACAACTCCTGATTCTCGAAGCCAATCCCGAAGCGTTCTTTGCCCAGCGCGATTTCGTCGCTTCGGTGCGCGACGGCGTCTACTACATGCTCGTCTTCGATGTCGAAGGCAAGAAGATGACCCACGGCGGTGACCGTGAATGGTCCATCGAACGAGCCGGCAGAACACGCGACGACTTCGGCCGTCCCGCTGTGTCGTTCAGACTTGACGCTGTCGGCGGCCAGCTCATGAGCCGTCTCACCGGCCCGCACGTCAATCAGCCGATGGCAATCATGCTCGACGGCCGGGTTTATTCCGCGCCCAACCTCAACAGCGCGATCGGCAATCAGGGTGTCATTCAAGGCCAGTTTTCCGATGCGGACATCAGCTATCTGATTCGAGTCCTCGCCGCAGGTGCGCTCTCTGCCAGGCTCAGCCCCGATCCAATCGCCGAGATTACACTCGGCCCGTCGCTCGGTCAGGACAACCTCAAACGCGGCCGTGAAGCGTTCATCATCGCAATCATCGCAGTCGCCATCTTCATGGTGCTGTACTACTTCTTTGCCGGCTTCGTTGCGGATCTCGCGCTCGCTGCAAACGGTCTGATCATCTTCGGATTCATGGCATGGATCGACGGCACGTTTACCCTGCCGGGACTTGCTGGCATCGTGCTCACGATCGGTATGGCAGTCGATGCCAACGTCCTGATATATGAGCGCATTCGCGAAGAACTGTTCAGTGGTGAATACGATCTCAAGAGTGCGGTGCGCCAAGGATACGCCAAAGCACTCAGCACAATTATCGACGGCAACATCACGAACCTGATCGTTTGTTTCGTACTGGCCAAGACCGCTACGACTGAGGTCAAGGGCTTTGCGATCACACTTGCTATCGGCATCTGCGCCACGCTGTTCACAGCGCTCTTTATGACCCGGCAGATCTTCACACTCGCGGTCGAACTCGGCGGCATGCGCAAGCTCCCCATGCTTCCAACTGTGTTCCCAGCGATCCACAGGGCGCTGGAACCAAAAATAAAGTGGACCAAGCTCGCGCCTGCCTTCTGGGTGATCAGCGGCATTCTCGTCGTTGGTTCGATCGCGCTCGTCGCTTCGCGCGGCGTCAACATGCTTGACACCGAGCTCCGTGGCGGCGTCTCAGCAACAATGAACACGGTGCTACTGAATCCGGAGGATCCGAATAGCACCGAACGGGTCAAACTGCCGTTGCTTGAAGTTCGCGATCGCGTGCAGTCACTCGCTGATGGCGCTTCAACAGCTGAAGATGCCGAACTCACTGACCAGGTTCGCGTTGAATTTGCAAAAGCAACAGTGCTCACCGTTGGTGATGCAGACAACGTCGATGGCGACATTCAGTCAAGTTCATTCCAGATCAAAGTTGCCAGTCCGCCCGGTATCGATGAAGAAGACGACATCACCAGTATCGTGGTTGACCTGCTGGTACAGGAATTCGGCGATCAACTCGACATTGCTCCACCGCTGGATTTTGAGGGTGCGCCCCAGGAAAACAATGGCAACGTGCAGATCACAAACGCTGCGCAGTTTGTCCGCCCGATTGATCAGGATAACCTTGGCTCGGTTGTCGGCCTTTCATCATTCAACGTGCGCTCGCCGGACTATCGCGGCGGCGTCGCCATGGTTATCAACGATGTCACTCCGCCGACCACCGTTGAAGACATCAAACGCCGCATTGCGAATCTGCGAACGCAGCCGGATTTCCAGGACAACGCCGGCAGAGATTTTGCGGTCTACGGCGTTGATGTCGTGGAAGGTTCTGGCGATCAGGCCAAGTATGACATCTTCGTCATCACCGTCCGTGATGCCAATCTCAGCTCGCTGCGCGTTGATTCGGATGTCTGGTACAACCGCCTGGCCGCTCCGGAGTGGGCTCTGGTGTCCACTGCGCTCGCTCAGCCGACCAGTCTCGATCAGGTCAGCAGTTATTCCTCAGCCGTTGCGCAGACCCTCAAAGCTCAGGCCACCGTCGCGGTCATCCTGACCCTGCTCGGAATCCTTGTGTACATCTGGGCACGATTCGGTTCGTTCCGCTATTCATTGGCGGCAATCGTCGCGCTCGGCCATGACGTGTCGATCGCACTGGGCCTGCTGGCGGTGACCGCAATCATCGGCAATACCGCATTCGGCAATGCGCTGCTCATCGAAGAATTCCGCATCGACCTCGGTGTCGTAGCGGCTTTGTTGACGATCATCGGCTACTCATTGAACGACACGATCGTCATCCTCGACCGCATCCGTGAAAACCGCGGCAAGCGGCCGACTGCATCGCCCGAGATCGTCGATCGATCCATCAACCAGACAGTCAGCCGTACTTTGCTGACCTCGTTCACCACACTGATGGCGGTCGCGATCATGTACTTCGAAGGCGGCAGCGGCATTCGGCCGTTCGCCTATACGCTGCTCATCGGCCTGGTTGTTGGTACATACTCATCCGTGGCGATCGCAGCTCCATTGGTGGTCCGTCGCGGTAACGGCGCTGCACCTGAATCCGCCGCAGCTCTCCCCACCGAGCCGATGCCCGAAACCCCGTAACCAAAGCACCATTTCGTATATTTGAGCGGCCGGTCACACAATGACCGGCCGTTTTCTTTTGAGCGTCCACACCCGCCCCGCAGGAATGCTGCGGTTATGCGCTCGACAGGGCCGATGAATCTCACAGGGTTGGGTCGTTTCGCCGCACAACACTGCGGATAAGGTGTCAGCCGCTTGAGCGCCAGTGCCTGCCCCGCGACATTCCACACTCGGAGGCCTTCGTGATGGCAGCAGGGACGAAAATCTTTCTGGCAATAGCAGCGCTGTTCATCGGCGGCATTGTGCTGTACTACGGCGTATTGACCCCGCCGGCCGAACCAACCGTGCAGCGCGATGCAGACACAGCACCGGCGGCTAACGGTGATCAACCGGTTGAATTCCGCAATGAACTGCCCGCCGCCAATGCCGCAGCAGAACAGACCGAGCAGCGCAACAGCCGCAACCGGGTGCAAAATCCACCAACCGTGCAGGACACGCTTGGGCGCGATGAGACACTTCGCTCATGGACGCCTCCGCGTTCGCCGCAGCAGTACACCGGCTTCCAACCGGTCTCCGATGGCGGCAAGGACACACCTGATGACGGTTTCGTCGGTCCGCCGATGCCCGCTGACTATCAGCAGCGCACGCTGGCTGCCAACACGCCGATCACAACAACGACCAATGCTCCTGCAACAGTCAACGATCTGCGCATCGCAGCTGCGACTCGACGCCTCGATACGGACCCCCAGTTGAATCGAACGGCGACAGCTCCTGTCGATAACACGCCGATTCGATATTCGAAGTACAGCGTTCGGCCGGGCGACACGCTTGTCTACATTGCTGAAGACTGGTTCGGCGATCCCGAAAAATGGGATCTCATTGTCGATGCCAATCCGGACCTGCGCAATCCGAATCGGTTGAAGGTCGGCCAACTCCTCAAGCTGCCGCCGCGCAACACCGTGCGCACGATAACAACACCGGCCCAGAGCAACGGCGGCGGTTCGTACACGGTCAAGTCCGGCGACTCGCTCAGCACGATCTCCTGGAACGTCTACGGCGAAGGCAGCGCGTGGAAACGCATCTACGATGCCAACCGCAGCGCCATCGGCAGTAATCCCGATCGCCTGAAAGTCGGCATGAAGCTGACAATCCCCAAGCGCGAGAGTTGAGCACACTACAGCGCTTCAACAATCAATCGTCACCCAACCGCAGCCCTGGGAATTCTTCTCCCAAGCCCTCGCTCGTATCGCATGCGCGCCAGGCATATCGCCATTTTGGCGACTCACGCCGATTCCCACACATAAGCATGGCCCGGCACTCGCTCGACAACTCGCCAAAATGGCGAGTGCCACCACAATCCCCAAATCGATTCTTGAAAGCGACTTGCGCACGTGCCCCGATCCGGCGTGCAGTTCTTTTGCCCGGTTGCCCTTGAAGGTTCCCCGCGTGTCACTGACCGATGATCGCATCACACGCGCTGTTCGCGCCGTGTACTGCGCGTGTGGCGGCGCGAGCAGGTCGAGTCACCGCCGGACCCGCGCTTGCCACCGCGCCATCAGCGCTGTTGAGCCGACCAACAGTCAATGCGAACAGAGGAACCTGCAAGGGGAACACAGCACCCAGATAGCTATTGCGGCATCAATGTTTGATTGGCTCCCGTGTGCTGAAACGATCCGTTGCTCGGTGCGCTGGTTCTGGGCACTTCAAAACCCGGCAGTGACGCGCTCGCATTGGAAAAAAAGCGAAGCGGTCGCCCACGTAATGTGCAATTGCCGTTTCATAGCGTTCTCTCTCGCTCTCACCAGATTGAATACATCAATCATGCCCATCGGAAGTCCCCTCAGACACGTGCAGTATACAAGCGCCCGGTGAGCCAACCAGAAAAACTGCCAAAAAGCAATCTGGTCAGATCATGATCCGGACAAACAGGCGGCAGAAATTGCGTATTCGCCATCTGCCGCCCATGCGAGGCGTGTGTTAGTTTGTGTGCAACACCGTCTGCGCTACAGTTACATTGGCGCGCAGGTGTTCAATGTTCAGTCCGCCGACGACGAGTGACGTCACTGCAGCATCGGCGAGCACGAATCGCACAGCTTCATCAGCCGGGAGATGGCCTGAAGCAAGGCCTTTTTTGACAACAACGCCGATGCCGTTGTCGTGCGCCTGCTGCATCACCTGTTCCTGCGACAGCTCATCAATGTTGTATTCAAGCATCAGAGCATCTGCCCAGAGCATTGCGCTGTGTGCGCCTTCAACGGTCTTGGCGGAAAAACCTATTGCGCGGATTGTCCCAGCGTCACGCAGTTCCTGCAGCACCTTTACAACATCCGTTTCACGCTGAATCTGTTCGTCACGTCCATCTGAATGTACGAAAACAATGTCCAGAACATCGCGTTGCAGGCGCTGGCGGCTTCGTTCGAGGCTGCTGCGCACTGCAGATTCAGAAAAATCATACGTCGAGCGTCCATCTTCAAACGTCTCGCCGACTTTCGTTGACACGAAGAACTGATCGTTTCGGCTGCTGAGAAACCGTCCGATGCGCTGCTCGCTGATGCCGTAGGCCGGGGCGGTGTCGATGTAGTTGATTCCGC
Organism: Phycisphaerales bacterium; assembly: GCA_029260575.1. Lineage (GTDB taxonomy): Bacteria > Planctomycetota > Phycisphaerae > Phycisphaerales > SM1A02 > JAJDDB01. The sequence goes on along the minus strand of JAJDDB010000012.1, from coordinate 21,325 downwards.
AGTCGAGTACACAGTTCAGCAAGAGATCTGCTTCGGAATCGCTCGGCAGGTCGTACCCGCATGGATACTTGACGCCGACATTTCGACCAATCTTGAACGCGCCGAAACCGATCGGCGTCAATTCGATTGCGGATTGTCCGAGTCTGCGCTTGTCCACTGTTGCTGACACTCCCACGGCGGCAGGGCTACTTCCGGTCGCGGCCACTTAGCGAAATATGCAGACACATCATCTGCTCGGGCAGTGTCATGCACTGCGACACACTCCGCAAGCACCCGTTCTGCAAGGCGCGGCGCGAGCGCGAGTTTCGTCGGCCAGGCAGCGAACACGTTGCCTCTTATATGAACCACCGCATCATCCGGACGTATTCCGCTGGATGTTGCAGGTTCTGCTCGATCCACGCGGTACGTCGACCACTGTGCCGTAGCAAAGTCGACACCCGGCAATATCTCTCGCAGTTCGCGCTGCGCGTGCTGAATCAGGTCCGACGCTGTCATGTCAACGCCATCTTCGGAAATCTGCCCGCCGACCTGCCAGACCCTTCGCCCTGATGAATCGGTTGAAGTTGTGATTGTGACACGAGTTGATGTGCCATCGAGACAGTGGCCGTTCAGTTCAGGCACAGTGCCGCGAACGAGCACCATATGCAGCGGCCTTCGTTGTGTTTGAATCGTCGTAAGTCGCAGCGATATAGCGAGTTGCTCATTTCCGCCGCCTGCACAGAGGGCGACGTGTCTTGGTTGAAGGTCAACCGGAGTGCCCGTCTGAGGATTGATCAGCCGAATGAACTGGACATTGTTTTCGCTGTCCAATTCGAATTCCAGCCCGCTTTCGAGATCGACTTTCAGAAGCCGATCACGGTTTCGGTCGGCAAGGACCTGCAGAAAACTGGCTGGCTCAATGACCTGCTCATTCAGTCGTGCGACACTTCCCTTACACGCGGTCAGCGCTTTGGGTCGCTCTGCAGGGCTGATTTTTTCCGGCGTGACGCGCAATCCCGCACGGGCACCGGCCATGGCGAGCATTCCCGACAGCGAAGTGCTTCGCCAGAGGTAGCAGTATTCCGACCGCAACCGAACCGCAGAGAGATTCGGCTCGATTTCACCGCCGAGGCATCGCCGCCATATGACGGGCATCTCCGCAATGGCCTGTGCAGAGGGCGTGAGCAGCCCGCTGAGCGTGTATTTCAGCCCGCCGTGGATGATGCCCTGACTTGCGATCGTCTGTCCTGAGCCCAGTTGATGGGCTTCCAGCAGCACTGCAGAGTGGCCACGCCTGCGAACTTCATCAAGCAGCCAAAGTCCTGCAGCGCCTCCGCCGAAGATGACCAGGTCCAGTGGTACCGTCCGTGTCTCGGGCATGGCCAATTGGTGAACGTCCTGCAATGGTTCCGGATTGTGGAAACCCGCATCGAGGCGGGACGTGTTATCTTTCGCAGCTTTCGGCCATGAGGCGAGGATGAGTCCACATGTCGCACACGATCGTGCTTATTCCAGGTGATGGTATCGGTCCGGAAGTGACCGAAGCCACGAAACGAGTGCTGGCTGCAGCCGGTGCTGAAATCCAATGGCTCGAACGCGTCGCCGGCCAGGCTGCGCTGGATCGAGGAGAATCGGACTTGCTGCCGGCCAGTACTGTCCAGGCCATTCTCGATCACGGCGTTGCGCTTAAAGGCCCGTGTACCACGCCGATCGGCGGCGGATTTTCCTCGATCAACGTCGCACTTCGCAAGAAGCTGAATCTCTACGGCGCGGTTCGGCCCATCCGATCCATCGACGGCGTGAAGACGCGCTACGACGATGTCGACCTGATCGTTGTTCGCGAGAACACCGAAGGCCTGTACTCCGGCATCGAGAACATCATCACCGAAGGCGTCATCACATCGTTGAAGGTGGCGACCGAAGATGCCTGCAGGCGCATCGCAATTTTCGGTTTTGAATACTGTCGCAGCCGCGGTCGCAGGAAAGTCACTGTGTTCCATAAAGCGAACATTATGAAGCTCAGCGACGGGCTGTTCATTCGCTGCGCCCGCGAGGAGTGGGAACGCGCATATTCCGATCTGCAATACGAAGAGCGAATCATCGATGCTGCATGCATGGCGATCGTGCAGGATCCCTCGCAATTCGATGTCATCCTTTGCGAGAATCTCTATGGCGATGTCATCAGCGACCTGTGTGCCGGACTGGTCGGCGGGCTGGGTGTCACACCCGGGGCAAACTTCGGCGAGCAGCACGCAGTTTTTGAAGCAGTGCATGGCACCGCACCTGACATCGCCGGACAGAACCTCGCCAACCCGCTGGCACTACTCATGACCGGCGTCATGATGCTGCGCCATCTTGCGGAAACGCGCGATGATCCAAAATGCACCGACGTCGCCGATCGCATCCGAGATGCATACAACCACTGCCTCACGCACGGCGAAAAAACCCGCGACCTCGGCGGCTCGCTCGGCACACGTGAATTCGCCGACGCAATCATCAAACAACTCCGCTAACCTGCCTGCGATATGACAGCAACTGAAACCGAATGGTCCATTCCCGGCTTCGAGAACCATCCGATTCTGGGTAATTGCCACGAGCCCGGCGGCGACCCCATCGGCGTTGTGCTCATCGCTCACGGTTTCAAAGGCTACAAGGACTACGGCATGTTTCCCCGCATCGCGCGGACTCTTGCCGATGCAGGCTTCATCGCACATCGCTTCAATTTCAGTCACAGCGGGATGACCAACAACATTGACACGTTTGAACGGCCGGAGTTGTTCGAGCTTGACACGTGGAACACGCAGGTTCACGATTTTCACGCGGTGATTCATGCGCTGTCAGCCGGAATACTCAACGGCGCAAGTGTGCCGTTCATCATGTTCGGCCATTCGCGCGGCGGAGTGTCGGCATTGCTCACCGCCGGCCGACACGCTGACGATCCACAATTCTCACAACCTGCCGGCATCGTCACTGCCGCATCACCTGCCGTGTGCAACAACCTCACTGACGAACAACAACGCGAATTGCTCGACGCAGGGTTCGTCCTGTCGCCTTCTTCGCGCACCAATCAGGATCTGCGCGTCGCCAGAACTTGGCTGACCGAACAACTCGATGACCCCGATGCGCACGATCTGCAGGCACTCTTCAGCCGCATCGCCTGCCCGATGCTCTTTATTCACGGCGAAGCCGATCCGACTGTCCCACATGGTGATGCCGATATCCTGCTGCGCGCCTCCGGAGCCAACGGCAGGGTTGTGAAAATTCCAGAAGCTGATCATGTCTTCAATACGCCGAATCCACTTGCAGAAGAAACTGCGTCGAGCCCGCAACTCCAGCAGCTCTTGAAGCATCTCACCGACTTTGCTGTGCGAATATGCACTTGAAAAAAAGATCATTTTCAACTTCGGCACGAAGATTGCGTTCTCGTTTTCACCGCCCCGCGCGACTACGATAGATGTCATGGCAAAACCGCCGCGCAACCCCAAGCCGACCATTGGCATTTCAATGGGAGATCCCGCCGGGATCGGCCCCGAAGTCGTCGTGCGCGCGTTGACCGATCCTGCCTTGCGCAGCCGGGCCCGGTTTGTGGTCTACGGCCTCAATGAACTGCTGACGTACGCTGCCGATCAGATCGAAGCAGCCCCGTTCTGGTTTCGCGTCCAGCATGATTCGGATCGCGCCCAGCGCAGTATCAGCGAACCCGTTGTCGTGCTGGATTACGATGAGTTCGATGGCGCACTTCGTGGCGCTCGCGAGCCCAGCAAGATCGGCGGGCTTGCATCAAAAACGTTCGTCGAAGACGCCATTACTGATGCGCTGCATCCTATGGATCACCAGCGACATCTTGACGCCGTCGTCACCGCTCCGATCAGCAAGGAATCCTGGCGGCTTGCCGGCTATCGCTGGCCGGGGCACACCGAATTGCTCGCGCACCGCTGCAAAGCCAAACGCGTCGTCATGGCTTTCGCCAGCCCGCAGCTCAATGTCGCTCTCGCCACTGCACACATTCCGCTCATGCACGTGCGCGATGTGCTCAACATCGGGCGCGTGTTCGATCCGATCGATCTCGGCGCAAGTGCTTGTCATATGCTTGGCATCGAAGCACCGCGCATTGCAGTGGCTGGTTTGAATCCACATGCGGGTGAAGGCGGTCTGTTCGGCTCTGAAGAACAGCGCGTCATTGAGCCGGCAATCGAAATGGCCCGCACCGCAGGCATCAACGCGATTGGTCCGCTGCCCGCCGACACCGTTTTCAATCGCGCAGCAGCGGGGGAGTTTGATCTCGTTGTCGCGATGTATCACGATCAGGGTTTGATTCCCGTCAAACTGCTTGCGTGGGAAAAAGCAGTCAACTGGACGCTCGGCCTGCCCATCATTCGCACAAGCCCAGACCACGGCACAGCGTTCGACATCGCCGGCCGGGCTCAGGCCAGCGCAGGGTCGATGAAAGCTGCGATCGAACTGGCAGTGCAGCTCGCTGAGCAGGCAATTGCAGCACAGGCACCCGCTGCGAAGAACACCAGCGAATCCGCAGCCTGATTCATCACATTCAATGAAGAATACTGCGTCTTCCGCGTCTCGGCGGTGAATATTGCGTTCATGCTGATTTGCCCCGCTCGATGCGGCCGATACGATCATCGCCATGACCCAAACCCCAACGCAGGCCGCGCCCGTGATCACACCAGCTGACAAATCCATGGATGACATCGTCGCGCTGTGCAAGCGCCGCGGCTTTGTCTTTCCCGCCAGTGAAATCTACGGCGGTATCAACGGCTTCTGGGATTACGGCCCGCTGGGCATCGAACTGAAGAACAACCTCCGCGATCGCTGGTGGCGCGACATGGTGACGTGCCCGCCGGACGGACCCGATGGACGCCCGCTGGACATCGTCGGCCTGGACAGCGCCATCATTCAGAACCCGAAAGTGTGGGAAGCAAGTGGTCACCTCGCGGGCTTTGCTGACCCGATGCGCAAGTGTCAGAAGTGTGGGCATTTCGTGCGTGAAGACCAGCTTTGGGAGATCCTGGCAACAAATTCAAAGTGGTTCGACGATCTGTTGCAGCAGTTCACGCCACATACCGGCGAAATTGACACGCTTCGACTCATGGAATGGGCGAAGCGAAAAGGTAAGAAATACGCGCCGAATCTCGCATTGGTACGAAATCCCGAAGTCACAATGAGTTGGTTCGCACAACGAATCAATGGTCAGCCTGATGCGCCGCCGGATGTACAAGAACTGGTCCGTTACCTTGCGACAGAGCAATTACATGCAACAGGTTTACAGGAACCGTGTCCGCTGTGCGGTGGCGAACTTGGAGATGCACAGCCTTTCAAACTCATGTTCGAGTCGTATGCGGGTTTAACGCAGACTGAAGACAGCAAAGTATATCTCCGCCCGGAAACTGCGCAGGGCATCTTCACCAACTACAAGAACGTCCTCGACACCATGCGCGTGAAGATGCCATTCGGCATCGCGCAGGTCGGTAAATCCTTCCGCAACGAAGTCACGCCGCGCAACTACATCTTCCGTAGCCGTGAGTTTGAGCAGATGGAAATGGAGTGGTTCTGCCATCCCGATGAAGCCAAGCAGTGGTACGAATTCTGGGTGCAGCAGCGCCACGACTGGTGGGTCAGCGTCGGCGTCAACCCGGCAAACCTCATCCGCAGAGAACATGATTGCGATGAACTCGCGCACTATTCAACTGCGTGCGCGGATATCGAATATCAATACCCCTTCACCGCGCCGGGCTACGGCGAACTCGAGGGTATCGCCCACCGCGGCGATTACGATCTGAGCAAACATCAGGAACACGCCCGGCTGAAGCTGGAATATTTCGATCAGCAGCGCAAGGAAGCCGGCGAACCGGAAGACAAGTTCCGCTACATGCCGCATGTCATTGAACCCGCAGCGGGACTGACCCGCGGGATGCTGGTGCTGCTGTGCGAGGCGTACACGCCTGATGATTCACGGCCCAGCAAGGTGTTCATGAAGTTCGACCCGTCAATGGCGCCGATCAAAGCTGCGATCTTCCCGCTTGTGAATAAGGATGGAATGCCCGAAAAAGCTGAAGAGCTGTATCGGCAATTGCGCAAGCGCTGGGCGGTGCAGATGGACGTCAAGCAGAACATCGGCAAGCGCTACGCTCGGATGGACGAAGCCGGCACGCCGTACTGTTTTACTATCGACAGCGACTCGCTGGCCGATGACACCGTTACGGTGCGCGATCGCGACACCGCCGGCCAGCAGCGCATCAACATCAGCCAGGTCGAGCAGTATCTCGCTGATCGCATCGACGGCGTGTAAGAAAGCGCCAGCAGTACAACAAAAACCCCCCGGATTCCTATCCGGGGGATCGCTGTCCATTCAAATTTGCTGGCGAACAGTTCTTACTGCGCTGACACCTGCGCGCCTTCGCCAAGTTCAGCCAGCCGCACGCGTTCTTCAAGTTCACGTCTGCGGATTGCATCAATATCCGTGTTCGGATGACGCCATGTCAGCACGTCGGGATAACTGATGCTTTGCATGAGGACCGAAGCGGCCCGCCCGCGATCTGTTGCAGGATCAGCACTCAGATCGGAAACGATGTCCAAGACGTACCAGTCGGTGCCGAAATCGATCGTGACGTCACCTGCTTCGCCGGTATTGCGCACCAGCGTGCGGTCACCGATGCGCTCGCCCGGCTCGACGGTGTAGCGTTCCTTCCACCACCGCCCGTCATAAAATCGGAAGACTTCAACGGACGTCTGACCGAGGCGAAGTTTGCCCTGCCCGCCGTTACTTGTCGGAGCGTTTGCGTTCACCACAAACGTTTCCAGCGGAGGCTTGGCAACGATCGGCTTGGACCAGTCACTTGCCTGCGAGGCAATGACGATGGAAATGGCAAGGTGCTTCTGATCTTCGAGCAGATGCACATCACGTTTGAAGTACGGATTCAGAACGTGCACAGTGAAGCGGTAGCGATACGTTGCGCCGGGCTTGACATCCAGATCATGTGCCCAGATGCGCACGGTGTCCTGGCTGAACGGATCAAAGTCTGCCTGCACATCTTCGATTGCTGCTGCGTCCGCACCGAGATTGGTCAGCCGTTGTTCGAGTTGACTCGCGTCATCGGCAAGGCGATCACGTTTCTGTGTCAGCGTGCGTCTGCGAGAATCGTTGCGGTCCTGTGCAGCTTCACCGCCGGGGTTGCGTCGGCCTTTCTGCGAGCCGCCTGCCATGCCGCCGCCGGGTGCGCGCTGTCCGCCGCCGCCCGCGCTGCCGCCGCCCGCGCCGCTCGTGCCGCCGCCGCGCGGTCGATTGTCATCATCTGCGTACAGTTCGCCGCCGGCATCTGCCAGAAGCTGTTCGACACGAGCAAGTTCATTGCGCAAGCGGTTCAGATCGCTTTGCGTCTGCAAAATCTGCCGCTGATCATCAGTCATGTCCGGCGTCAGTTCCTGCACCTGCGGCTGGGTCGGGGGGAACCATGAGGCATTGCGCGTGTCGTAGAACTCCGGCTGCATGATTTCAGCCATGAGGCCGGCGACTGCAAGTTGTTGCTGCATGTCATCACGATCTGCCGGGCCAAGATCAGTCTCGTGCAGTTGCGGACGCAGTGTAAATTGGCCGGGAAGTGTTGAGACGACTTGCGTGTCGGTCCACCCGCCGTTGATCTTCTCTTCGCGTTCGATGATGACATCGACAATTGTGATTCGCCCGTCGAACCATGATGTGGGCACAGGCGCGGGCACGCCATCGATCCCGCCGTTGCGGAATTCATCGAGCGCTTGTGAGACGTCAAACGATGCTGCAGTGGTGATCCACGACACGTCGTACGGCTGTTGCGCGAGAAGCTGCTTCAGCCCATCGTGCATGTCGACGACGTCATTCGGCAGAGCATCAAAGTACTGCTGTGCGATCACGTCATATGGCGACGCGATCTGTGGATCGACAAAGGCGACATCAGTCACGACGACCGTGCCGATGGTGCCGACGGCAGTGGGGAACTGCGGGATCGTGAGCGTATCGCTTGGGCTGACCGCTGCAACGAGTCGGCGTTCAAATTCCGGGAGCACGGGTTCGGGTTGCTCAAGCACTCTTTGCGGCGGGGCATTGTTCTCGAAAATCGGTCGCAGTCGATCCGCTTCCTTCTGGAGAAGCGCATCGACGTCACCCGGGCCGATGAGACCGATCGTACGATCTTCAACCGCATTCGGGTTGCCGATGAACTGCATCGCAACAAGCGTGGCAAACACGATCACCGCAACACCCAGAACAATAAACTCCAGGTATTGCTCCCAGATTGGTATGCCTTTCATCTTCATAGCACGTCATTCCTCTGTGGTAGTGTCAGGCGCGTACGTGTTCAGCCTTGCGGGTTCATGTTTGGTTGCGGAGTGGCGGGCGGCGCAGGGATGCCGAGTGCGGAGCGCATTTCATCAGGCATCTTTTCGCTGGTCCATTGTCGAAGCCAGACAGTTTCGAGTACGAAGTTTGCCTGGCAGAGCGTTCCGTCGCCGTACATGAACCCATTGCGCACATGTTCGAACGGATCGATCGGGCTGATCGACATGTCGAGCACGGTAATGAAATTTCGCGCTGCAAGTGCATCGACGATCATGGGCAGGCGTTCGGTGTCTGCGATGACGCTGAGCTGCACATAGCGCACGTCGTACAGGTGGTTGGTCTGCCGACCGGTGAACGACACGCTGAAGTTGGTCGGAACCGGCTGGTTGGGATTGATGGCTTTAGCTTGCCCGCCAGCGCTGTTCATCTGGCCGCCGGAATTGTTGTTACCAGCAGTGGGTCCACTTGCTCCGGGAATGGGGCGTCGACCTTTGGTGGAGCCGCCAGCCATGCCGCCGCCGGATGCCATGCCGCCGCCGCCGCCGGAGCCGTCACTGCCGCCGACAGATACAGCCGGCGCGTCTGTTGGTTGGATGACAAGCAGTCGCTTCACCGGCGCTAGAAGCACCGACGATGATCCGGCGTTTGCATCCGACAGCGCATACAGCACATCGGAGATGAGCCAGAAGTCCCATTGCCATTGGAACAATTCCGCAAGGCTGGGCATGTACGAAGGCTGCCACACAGGAACATTCAAGGCTTCAAGTTCAGCGTAGATGTTGACCGAACTGGCAGTCTCTTCGTAACGCTGCAGACGATATGCCTGCAAGTGCTCGGTGAGTTTCTGCTTGTCCTCTGCATCAAGCATCTCTTCAGCAGTTTTTGACAATGAATGCAGGCGGAACTGCCCATCCTTTTCCTGCAATTCCGCAGCCAACGCTTCGGGATCAGGCGGCGAACCACCGTTGATATTCTCAAGCAACTGATCGTATCGCTGCACGAGAAGATCGTGGAACTGGCTCGGGCGGATCTCCTTAAGCTCTTCTGAAGGTTTCGGGAACAGCCACGGCCCCATGCTCTGGGACCAATTGGCGGGTTCGATGATTTCATGACCGTCACGGTTGAACGCCAGAGCCTGCTCGAGAACCTGCTCGCCATCGCGACGTTTGCTATCGATGACTGCCTCGTATTGACGCAGCAACGCCTCGTTGACGGCAATCTTGCTCTGTTCGCCGGTAACGGGATCTTCGAACGCAGTCTCGTCGAGCTTCTTTAATTCGCTGGCTTTCTGAACGCGGCTTTCAACCTGCTCGCGCACTTTTGCATTCTGTCCCTTGGCGTACATCGGCAGCGTAACAAGAACTGCGATCATCACTACGACAAGGACAACGATGACGACGTTCGACTTCACCCAGTCAAGTACTTTGTTCATGAGGGTACCTCATTGCCGCTGTTGCTGGACGCTGTTGTCGCTGATGCCGGCTTCGAAGAATCAAGAATTTCGATCTCAAAGGTGATGGGAACGCGATAGATCGTGTCACCAGCGGAATGCAATTTCGGGCGCTGGGGCATTGGGGCCAAATCGTCAAGATTCGCAGCAGTCACGGTTGTCGTTTGTCCACCGCTGGAACGATTGCCGCTCGGCGTCGGTGGTGCATTGCCAGGATTCGGTTGCGGCGTTGGTGTGCCACCACCACCGGCACCCGCTGCCATGCCGCCGCCGGGGGCGCGCCGCGGTGCGCCACCGCCGCCGGGTTGCCGACGCGTTCGTGTGCCGCCGCCGCCTGATGCCATGCCGCCACCACCGGAATTATCGCCGCCGCCGAAACTCGGCGGTTGCTGCGTTGGTGGCTTCCAACCACCACCGGAGTTGTTTCCACTGGCCATGCCACCGCCGGAACTGCCGCTCGGTCCGCCGCGCAGCTCCGTGCTTCCATCATCTCTGAGCACCAACCGCTGCATCTGCTCGGGGTTGATACTGACTGAACTTGGGATGATGCGATACGGCACGCCGGGGCGTTCGGCATTCCTGCGAAGCCAATTCGCCACCGTATCAACAAGAAATTCTTCAGGTCGACGATGACTGAGTTCCACATCCATCGTCACCTGCATCGTCCGTGACTTGGTCTGCGAATCAAACATGTATTGTGCGCTGAGATCGTTCAGCGACACAAGTCGGATCTCTTCAGCATCTAATTCGCTCACAGCGTTTACATCGCCGGACAAGACCTCCGATTGCGGGTCTGCCGCCGCAAGCGCATCACCGGCATCGCGAATCAGATGCGGCCAGATGTCGCGATAGTCAAGCAACTGCCGCATGTTATCCGCCGCTGCGGTGCTCGGCGTTGTCGATTTGATCGTGTCGTACTGCGTCTTCACGCGCTTGCCGCGATCGAGCACAGACTGGTAATCCGCAGAAGTTCCGTCGGACAGCGCTGTCTGATCTGCAAACGGGCGGTATAGCGTCATACCCGCGCCGACGATGACAATCGCAGCCGCTGCTGCAAACCACTTGGTCTTGCCGCGCCACAGTTGCTCACGCAGGTTCGACACCGGTACAAGATTCGCATCAATCTGCGCAAGGCCCACGCCTTGTAGCGCCAACCCGTAGGCAGTCGCGAAGTTCACCGCATGTTCTGCAAATGATGCTGCTTCACGTCCGGTGACCTGAATCTTCTTGTATTCATCCAGCCGGAGCACGTTGACCTGCAACTGCTGGCCGATGAACTTCCGCAGGCCAGGAATCTTGAACGTCGAACCGAGCCCGATCACGGTGTTCAATTCAACATCGCGATTCAGCGAATGGTAGTAGCCAATTGAACGCTGCAGATCCTGCAGCAGATCGCTGAACACGGGTCGCATCGCCTGCATAATCTGCTTGGCATACTTGCTTGTTGCTGCTTCCAGTTTGAGTTTTTCCGCTTTGGAATAACTCAGTTTGAATGCACTTGCGATTGCTTCAGTAAAGTGCGTGCCGCCAAGTGGGAAGGTACGAATCCAGCAGCGGCCTTCATTGGCAATGATGACGTCCGTCGCCTGCGTACCAATGTCAAGGTACATCACCGGCTCACCGCGATCGCGCAGGTTATGGTCATACGCCATTGCGTTGTACACAGACACCGGGCTCAGCGTCAGCCGTTCAGGCGACATGCCCAGTTCGCTGTACAGGTTCAACATGTGCTGCACGCGCTCACGTGTGATCGCAAAGATGCCGACTTCAGTCTCCGGCGAATCTTCGCTCGAAAACGTCTGGTAGTCCCATTCGACTTCATCAATCGGAAAAGGAATCTGCTGCACCGCTTCAAACTTGACGATGTCCGGAACCTTCTTTGGTTCCACCGGCGGCAACTTGGCAAACCGCGCAAACGCAGAGTGGCCGGGAACAGACATCACAAGATGCTCATTCTCCAGCGACTTCTGGCTGATGAATTGCCCAAGCCCGAGGCGAACCATTTCATCGCGATCAAGGTCGGGGGTGGTCAGCACCTTCTTGTGTTGAATCACCGTGAAGTCGGACACGGTGACCGCATCGCCATCCCGTTCAAGGCGAATTGCCTTGATGGCATGGGCGCCTATTTCGATACCCCAGGCTGCTTTGGGAGTCGCCATCAGTCTGTTGCTCCGTAGTTTCAGGATTCCGATTGCGCGCTGGCCGCACAGGGCGTGTACGCGGCCACGTGCCGACGGATTCACCCGATCATACACAAACGCCCCTCGGACCGCCCGAAAGGCTGCGAAAACGCAGTCAATTCAAAAATCGCTGTTGAATGCACTCGAAGGTGGCCTTCAGCGCCACCGTCGATAGCATAATTGCTCCGATGCAAACGCTTACCTACCGCATCACAACACTCGGCTGCCGGGTCAATCACGCAGAATCGCGCGATATCGCAGCCGTCCTGCACGCTCGCGGGTTGCATCCCGCCGAGCCGTCTGATGCTGCTCATCTGGAAGTCGTCCACAGTTGTACAGTCACCCAGACTGCCGCAGCGAAAAGCCGCAATGCCATCCGCCGTGCTGCCAGGCGTCTGCACTCGGGCGAGGAATTGCCCTTCGGCATCCAGCCGCATGTGATCGTCACAGGTTGCTATGCATCCAGTCATCCGCACGATGCCGCCGTCCTTGCAGGGGCTGCCGACCGTGTCATCGAACAAAGTAGCGCTGATGGATCGACCATGATCGAACGCTTTGGGCGCCAGATCGATCACTGGCTCCGTGTTGATGGGCACTGTCGGGGCGTTTCCAACACTGATTCAATACGAGATGAAGCCACCAAATGTTCCCCGAACAATAAACAGGTTCTTCCGCTGCCTGTCGTCTCCGCAGAGCACGTACACGGCCGACATGTCCGTGCGGAGCTGCGCATTCAGGACGGTTGTGATGCGCATTGCACGTTCTGCATAATCCCCAAGCTTCGACGAACGCTTCGTTCCAAGACGCCGGCCGATGCCGCCCGCGAAGCTCGCATGCTTGTCGATAGCGGCCATAGGGAAATCGTGCTGACTGGTATTTTCATAGGTGCTTACGGCCATGAAACTGCACTGCGCCGCAAGCAGCGAAATCGCCATGTTTCACCGCTTGCGGATCTGATCGATCGCGTTGCGCAGGTTCCGGGTTTGAAACGGCTGCGCATCAGTTCAGTGGAGCCGGGCGATGTTGATGAACCACTGCTCGACGCCATGGTTGCCAATCGCCCGGTTGTCGTGCCGCATCTGCACCTGCCGCTGCAATCCGGTTCTGATGAAATCCTGCGGCGCATGAACCGGCAGTACGTTGTCAGCGAATACCTGGACATGATTGATATGGTCAATGATCGGCTGACCGACGATGCGCAGCTCGGAGTTGATCCGTTGCCTCCTGCTATCACCACGGACATCATCTGCGGCTTCCCTGGCGAGACGGAAGATGACTTTCAGCAGACGGTCGACATCGCACAACGCATCGGGTATCTGCATATGCACGTATTCCCCTATAGCGCCCGGCAGGGGACTGCTGCTGCCCGATGGCGCGATGCGTTTGTGCCGCAGCAGCAGCGCCAACATCGCGTTCGTGAATTGATCGCTCTGGAAGAAAACCCAGCAGATGGTTTGGCGATGCAGTTCCATAAGCGCATGCTCGGCAGGGCAGTGCGCGTCATTATGGAACAGCCCGATCGAATGGACCCTGCGTATATGACCGGGCGAAGTGATCATTATGCTCTGGTGCGCGTGCCGACGGACGCCTCGCGCGGTACGATGTTGACTGTGCGGATTGACTCGGCAAACAGCCGGAATCTGACCGGTCAACCGTTATCATCAGGCGTTTCACTGCCGGTGTTGTCAGCCGCATCTGCCTGATGCCGGAAAAAAGCCCATTTGCACTTTTCGATTCGAGAACTCATCCCAATGTCACAGCCTGATTCCAACAGCGGGTCCAGCACACCAGCGGACCAGTCCGATGCAACGATTGATCTTGACACCAAACTGCAGGACGAGATCGAAGCAGCACTCGGGGACATGAACATCGATGAAATGTTGAGTGCGGGCCAGGAACAGGAGCAGCCCAAAGCTGCACCAGCGCCGCAGTCGTCAACAGTTTCACGATTGCGCGAACGCGCCACCCAGCAGACCACTACGCGATCCGGAACGATCGTTGCGGTGCATGGCGGCGATGTCATGGTCGAATTTGGACCGAAGACGCAGGGCATGTGTTCGCTGGAGCAGTTCGAGAAGCCGCCGGCTCTTGGCGAGAAGATGGAATTCGTTCTGCAGCGGTTCGACAAAGATGACGGCCTGTACGTGCTGTCGCGCCGCGGCAAGCCGACCGCCAAGGCGGAGTGGGAATCACTTGAAATTGGTCAGTCTGTTGAAGCTCGCTGCACCGGTGTGAATAAGGGTGGCCTCGAGCTGGAGATTGCCAAACATCGCGCGTTTATGCCTGCAGGGCATGTTGACTTGCGGCATGTCGAAAAACTCGATGTATTCATTGGCGAGAAGATGCCGTGCGAAGTTATTGAGCTTGATCGCAAGCGTGGCAAAATAATTCTAAGCCGCAAATCGCATCTCGAAGCTGAACGCAAAGAACTCGGCGTCAAGTTGCTTGCAGAGCTTGAAGTCGGCCAGACTCGGCCAGCTGTGATTATTCGGTTGCAGCCGTACGGCGCGTTTGCGGATCTCGGCGGCATCGATGGATTGATTCATATTTCCGACATGAGCTACGAGCGCATCAAACATCCCAGTGACGTGCTCAAAGAAGGCGATCAGGTTGATGTCAAGGTGTTGAAGATCGACCAGAGCGGTGATCAGATGCGCATTGGTCTTGGACTGAAGCAGCTCGGCGAAGATCCCGTCAAGTCCGCAATGACCGAAATCGAAGAAGGGGCAACGGTTTCGGGCAAGGTGACGAAGCTTGCTGCGTTCGGCGCGTTTGTTGAACTGTCGCCGGGCGTTGAGGGCTTGATACACATCTCAGAATTGAGTCATGACCGCATCAATCGTCCGAGTCAGGTCGTCAAGCCGGATGAGGTTGTTTCGGTGAAGGTGCTTTCGATCGACACCAAGAAGCGGCGGATCAGCCTATCGCTGAAGGCATTGAAGCAAGCGTCGGGTAAATCCGCAGGCGGGGGGGGCGAATCGCTTCGTGATGAGGACCCGCATCTGCGGAAACTGAAGGCGCAGCTCAGCGCGAAGTTCGGCGACAACCTCAAGGGCGGCATCGGCTGACCGACCGGACCCGCACGCAGAAAATCGATGAAATATCGGCCTTTTAAAGCTGACTAGGCCGAAACGCGGGCGATGACTGCGTTTTCGCAGTTTTTGTGGTGGGTATCCAATGGTGGGGTAGAATCAAGGAGCACATCTACCTTGGGAGGGGGGGTTCCGGTGGGTCGTGACATTATGCAAACACGAGGTCACATCCTTGTCAGGAGGTGGATGCCAGGCGCTCAGATGCGATCTGTGATGGTAGGTCTAGCCGCAGCGTTTTGTATGTGTACCGGCACGCTGAGCAGCTCGACACATGCTCAATGCCAGTACGAAATCACCGAGATGGTGTTTTCGGGTCAGCCGTTCATTGGTCTGGCAATGAACGACCACGGAAATGTTGTGGGGTATATCAATCCTATCGGTGGGTCTGACCGGGCTGCGTTTTGGTCGCAATCCACCGGCGTGGTGGAACTCACGTTGCCCGGAGCATTCAACAGCAGAGCGACTGGCATCAACAACGATGGCACGATCGTTGGCTGGCAGGACACCAGAGAAAACGGCGATGTCATCGGCAAGCGCGCATTCGTCATTGAAAACGGTGTCTACACACGGATTGATCCGCCTGTTGCGGCATTCATGTCCGAAGCCATGGCGGTGAGCGAGAGTGGTAGGGTTGTTGGGAACTGGGATCCTGATGATGGTCCCCTGCAAGGTTTCTATTGGGATGATGGAGTCTTCACTGATTTGGGGTCGATCCTGCAAGGCCCTTCAAGCAGAGCCTTTGGGACGAATCGAGAAGGCGATCTCTGCGGGTTGGTCGGCGACAGTTTTTTCGACGGCCAGGTCTATGTGTTTGTTGACGGAGTTGCAATCGCTGGTGATGTAATACCGGGAGGGGTCTCCAGCGAGGGGGATGCCATCAACAATCGGAATCATGTTGCCGGTCGAGGGCTCATAAGTTTCGAAGATGCATTGTGGCGGGCAATTTTCTGGGATGGCGACTCTGTGACTGATCTTGGCACGCTGCCGGGAACAACGCGGAGCATTGCTCGCGACATAAACGACCCCGATCAGATCGTTGGCTATTGCCACAACGAATTTCAGGCCGACATCACCCCCTTCCTTTGGCAAAACGGAGTGATGCACAGTCTTCAGGATCTGCTCTCCGGAAATCCAGATATAGAGTTGAGCATTCCCTATGGCATTCTCAACGACGGTCGCATTCTCTGCACAGGCGGCACGAGCGACGGCCAGGCAGGGGGATTCGTCATCCTCAGCCCCGACAACCCCCGTTCTGCTGATATCAACAACGATTGTGTCGTGAATCGGCACGACCTGATCCTGCTCCTGGAGCAGTGGAATACAACAGATTCTTTTGCAGATGTTGACGGCAACAACATCGTCAATGTGTTTGATCTCCTGGACATTCTTTATCAATGGGGCTGATCCGGCTCGGCCCTTTTTCACCATCACTTCGGGATGGGTGAACACCCCGAACCAACTCTTCACCCTGAAAGGGGGACTCTATGAAACACTTGTGTTTCAAAGCGATCTTGACAGCCGGAACGATCAGTCTCTTGAGCAATGCGGCAATGGCGGCGAACTGGTTCGTTGACGCATCCGCCTCTCCTGGCGGAAATGGCACCGAGTGGAGCGAGGCACTCACGAGCTTGTCAACGGCTATTGCATTCTCATCCGCTGGTGACAACATCTTCGTTGCCGAAGGAACCTACAGTCCCGGAGCACAGGAGACATCGACATTCAGTATTCCCGCAGGCGTCAGTGTCTATGGCGGATTCGAGAACGGTGAAGCGTTCGGCGAACAGAATCCGGTAGCGCATCCTGCCACTCTCGACGGCGACGACACGGCACGTCACGTCGTAACGATTTCCAGCAGTTCGGTTTTCGAACAGACCAAACTCAGCGGCTTCGTCATCACCGGCGGGAACGCAACCACCGGACCGAGCAGCGCCAAACGTGGCGGCGGCGTGTGGATTGACAACTCGGCGAACGCTGTCGAGATCACCAACTGCGTCTTCACCGGCAACACGGGCGAGCGCGGCGGAGCTGTTGGTTTTGAAAATCCGTCTCCTTTCGGGGGGGACGCGGTGGTGACATACATCTCGAACTGCATTTTCCACAACAACACCGGCACCGAGGGTGGTGCGATTGCTGCCCAGAGCAGTGATGTCGTCATGATGAATTGTTTGTTTTACGAGAATTCCGCGGCAGAAGGTGGCGCTGTGTGGCATGTAAGCGACATCAATCTCGTGAACTGCACGATCGTCGATAACTCGGCGACAACGGCCGGCGGCGGAAGTTGGTCTGAAGGAGACGCCTTCATTGCCAACAGCATCTTCTGGAACAACGATGTCAATACCTCGACCGATGAAGATGATCAGCTCGACGAGCTGACGGCGGGCAACATCACCATCCAGTATTCGTGCATCGAAGACCTCTCAGCATTCAGCGGCAACGGCAACATTGATGTCGACCCTGAGTTTTCTGATACTGCCAATGATGATTATCGATTGGACAATACTTCCGGATGTTTGAATGTAGGTCTTCTTGAAGCCATTCAACTGGATCGCGGTGATGTTGACTACGACGCCGACGCTGTCGAGCCAACACCGGACCTCGATCTGAATTGTCGTCAGGCAGGCGGTCCCGTGGACCTGGGCGCCTATGAACTCGTCAATGATTGCGACGGCGATCAGGTACCGGATTGTGAAGACCTTACTGATAATGACTGCGATAATGATGGCATTCCGGATGACTGTGCTATCGACTCGTGCAGTGCGGTCGATTGTGACTTCATGATGAGATCGATGCGTGTGAAGTGTGCGGCGCGGATATCCTGTTCCTTATTGACACATCTTCTTCACAAGTGAGTGACTTGTTTCATGGCGACGAAGCTGACGCATTCTGCGCAGATGTGATTGATGCAGTGCGTACAGCGGCCAACGACGTCACGGGTTCGGATGTCGTCGTCAAAGTATTCAAACTCGGAAACAGCCCTTTGACTTGTGACGATGAAACGACCGATACGCTGCATGATTTCTTCCAGGAAGGAACCAACCCGATTGCAGCTCCCGATCCCGCAACGGGGAACGACGAACTGCTTCACACTGATAATGAAGAGTGGGGGGCGGCGACGGCGATTCTTGCCGAGGATTATCCCTGGCGCGGCAATGTGCGAATCATCATTCCGTACAGTGATGAAGGTCCGAGCGATGGGGATAACCTTGAGTTTGATGATGAACTGTCAACGAACAGAGTCATCTCGCAAGCCAATGCCAATGGTGTGTTTGTGGTTCCTGTCATGGGTTTCAGAGATAGCCAATCTGTATCGGTGACGCACGCCAGTCTGTACTCGCGCATCGCTCTTGCCACGTCGGGCGTTAGCGCGGTGATTCTCGACAATAACGATTCGAATATGGACGAGTATTCCGAAGCAGGCACGCTGCTTGCTGGAATTATCGAGGGCATGGTTGAGGATGGCCTGCCATGCACCGAATTTGCAGAGTGCGGTGGTTGCGACGCGGATATTACCAACGTGTTCGGGCCACTTGGGTGCCCTGATAATGAAGTGAATGTCTTCGACTTGTTACTGCTGCTTGCGAACTGGACAGAGGTACCCGGTGACCCGGGAACGATTCCAGGCGACTTCACGAATGCGTCGGGAACCGGGCCGGATGGTTCCGTGAATGTTTTTGACCTGCTCGAACTGCTGGCGAATTGGGGGCCCTGCGATGATCCCGGGCAATCGATGAGTCTGGACGAAGAAGATTGCTTTGACCTGTTCTTCCCAGATGCAATGGAGAAACTACAAAGCTGTCTCGAGGCGGTCGCGGAGATGCAGCAACAATAAGACATGTAGAAAAACAATGTTCTGTCCAATGTTCGCAGAGTCCGGCCAAGGTGCGTTGCGCATCACGGCCGGGCTCTGGTTCTGCGCGCATCACGCATCGTGTTTCAGGGATGTCCAACGGCCGGGGCAGTTCTCCACGACGCATGGGGATAGCCCCTGAATCAACACCGCTCACACGGCGGCCATGAATCTCTGGGCCAAAAAACCTTCTACAAAATGGTCAGGAAGGGGTTCCGGGCGAGTTGACAGCGTCGGCGAGCAGGGTATCCTTCCGGGTTCCGCCTGAGTACTGATTTGGTTTCTCAGGGCTGGCCGGGCTTTGGCCTGACCGGCAGGCGTTCTTTGACAAGTCATATTGTTGTATTGCGGGCACCATGTGTGCTGCGACCTCTCCACGGGGCTGTCAGTGAGCATGGTGCACGATACCGAACACATCTCATATTGAGTGTCCTGAATTGAATAGAGATCACACGATCTGGTTTGGATTTTGAAGTTGCGATTGCGAAAGTGGCGTAGCTGACGAGTCGGGATCGGGTCGATGTGACCAAGTTGATAAGGGCATACGGTGGATGTCTTGGCGTCGAGAGGCGATGAAGGACGTAGGAACCTGCGATAAGCTCAGGGAAGCTGGTAACCAAGCTGTGATCCTGAGATTTCCGAATGGGGAAACCCGGCCCTTTTGGGTCACCTGTATCTGAATGCATAGGGTACAGGAGCGAACCCGGAGAACTGAAACATCTCAGTACCCGGAGGAAAAGAAAGCAAACGCGATTCCGTAAGTAGCGGCGAGCGAAAGCGGATTAGCCAGTAGTGCACGTGAACCGTCTGGAAAGTCAGACCAAAGAAGGTGAAAGTCCTGTAGCGGCATAGCTGGTGAGCCCTAGAGTAGCGCGGAGCTCGTGAAACTCCGCGTGAACATGGGGGGTCCACCCTCCAAGGCTAAATACTCCTCGACGACCGATAGTGAACCAGTAAGGCGACTGAACGATGAAAAGCACCCCCATAAGGGGAGTGAAAAGTACCTGAAACCGTATGCTTACAAGCTGTGGGAGCCTGACCCGTTTCGGCGGGTGTAGGTGACCGCGTGCCTTTTGCATAATGAGCCGACGAGTTACTCTTTGTGGCAAGGCTAAGTCTTATCCAGACGGAGCCGAAGGGAAACCGAGCCTTAATCGGGCGCAAAGTCGCAGGGAGTAGACGCGAAGCCGGGTGATCTACCCATGGGCAGGTTGAAGAGAGGGTAACACCTCTTGGAGGACCGAACACACTAACGTTGAAAAGTTAGGTGATGACCTGTGGGGAGGAGTAAAAGTCTAATCATACCCGGAGATATCTCGTTCTCCTCGAAATAGCTTTAGGGCTAGCCTCACGTAATACCCTTTGGGGGTAGAGCTACTGGATGGGGCTGGGGGGCGACAAGCCTACCCACTCCAACCAAACTCCGAATACCAAAGGGACGTATCGTGGGAGTCAGTCTGCGGGGGATAATCTCCGCAGTCGAAAGGGAAACAGCCCAGACCGTCAGTTAAGGCCCCTAAACAGATCTAAGTTATTAAGGTAGTCGGATTGCCGTGACAGCCAGGATGTTGGCTTAGAAGCAGCCACCATTTAAAGAGTGCGTAACAGCTCACTGGTCGAGGAATCCGGCGCCGAAAATGATCGGGAATAAGATCTGTGCCGAAACTGCGGACTCGCAAGAGTGGTAGAGGAGCGTTCCTGTCAGCGTTGAAGGTTGTCCGAAAGGGCTGCTGGAGCGGCAGGAAGTGAATATGTCGGCTTGAGTAACGATAAATAGAGTGAGAATCTCTATCGCCGAAAGCCTAAGGTTTCCTGGGGAAGGTAAATCCGCCCAGGGTTAGGCGGGACCTAAGGCGAGGCCGAAAGGCGTAGTCGATGGACAGCTGGTTAATATTCCAGCCCCCTCATGTGCGGTTGAAACAGCGGTGCGGATTACGAAGCTTGGCGGGACAGTGAAGCGTCCATGGCCCTTGAGGCCGATGTCAGGTGGATTGGTTCCACGAAAAGCCGTTTGTTGACAATCATGAGGCCCGTACTAAAACTGACACAGGTAGGCGTGGTGAATAACCTCAGGCGCTCGAGAGAATGGTGGTGAAGGAACTAGGCAAATTGACCCCGTACGTTCGCAATAAGGGGGCCCTACTGGCAACAGAGGGCGCAGAGAAAAGGCTCTAGCGACTGTTTATCAAAAACACAGCACTGTGCTAACTCGTAAGAGGACGTATACAGTGTGACACCTGCTCGGTGCCGGAATGTCAAGGAAGTAGGTTAGCCTTCGGGCGAAGCTTACAACCGAAGCACCGGTAAACAGCGGCCGTAACTATGACGGTCCTAAGGTAGCGAAGTTCCTTGTCGGGTAAGTTCCGACGCGCATGAATGGTGGAATGACTGGGACGCTGTCTCCACGACCAACTCGGTGAAATAGTAGTGGCGGTGAAGATGCCGCCTCCC
>JAJDDB010000011.1 GCA_029260575.1 Phycisphaerales bacterium | reverse complement strand
TCATCACAGCTGCAGCAGCGCACGTCATGTCGACCACCACGGCTGCCAATCTCCAGGCTGCGGTGACTCAGTCGCCATTGCACAGTCGCGTGACGAGGCAGTGTGTGTGTCCTGCGCCACTGTTGCCAGCAACGTTTCCACAGCGCCACTGGCAACTGTCGATTGTCTTCTTCTCCGAATCGTTCACGAAGCACAGCAAACGGTTGCCGTGCCTCTGCTTGCCTGCACGAAGACTGCCGCCACTGGGAGAAGCGGTAGCCCTGTTGCAGCCATTTGCATGTCTGCGGATCCATGCCGAGATGCGCCACGTCCGTATGTCACTCTATAAGAAGACCAGTAGACGGTGAAATAGCTTCTTTTACTTTAGTAAATACCACAAGATGTACAGAGATTATTGCAAATCTTGGATCGCAGCCTTGGATCGCGGCCTTGGATCGCTGCCCTGGATCGCGGCCTGCGCCTATAAAAGTGTCATTTTTTCGCTTTCATCAATCGCTTCGTTGTGAAGTGGTTAAATGCTCAGAAATCATTCCACTATCTTTTTCCGGGTTGGGAGGCGGGAGAGTCACCGTCTACTGGTCTTCTTATAGAGTGACATACGGTCACACTTCGTTAGAACTCGTGTGACCTTGTCCACTCCTACTGTCGAAGACCAGTAGCCGGTGAAACTGTCCAGAGAATCACTGGGAGGAGGAGGAATCATTCAATGACGCCTGTCGGCCAGCGTCGGGGTCTTGCAAACCAGCAACCATGCTTGCTGGTACTCGTGCACGGTTGTAATGTTGCTGTAGTACCTCCAGGGACTTGTGCCCAGTAACCCGTGCCACCACATGTAGTGGGTATCCCAAATCCAATGCTCGTGTCACTGCTGCCGGACGGAATCCTGCTGCATCCGCTACCACGCCTGCTTCTGATGCAAAGCGGCGCAAAATGCGTGCCACTGTATCCTTGCCAACTGCTCGTCGACGTTGTCCAGGTCGTGGCAGTGAGAGCACAAACGGATGTTGCGGCGCCAATCGTCGGCGGTCTCTGCATGTCCGCGTAAAGTACTCATATGCAGTGTGCACAAAATCGCACTGTCCATCACTGGATGTAGCTGGAATCGGAATGTCCACAGAACCATGTCGTAGCTGGTCCGTTTTGCTAAACAAATAAATCGGACTTGCCTCCACTAGTTGTCCTCTGCCGTTGAAATGAAAGTCTTGGTGTCGCAGTCGTACTCGCGCAATGTCTGAAGGTCGTGACATTTTCACAATCGCCAGCAATCCCACGGCCTTGCACCGCAGGTCTTGCTCACTCAACTCCTGATCCACACGAGTGCACCAGAATCGCAACATGGGCGCCAAATCTGCCTCTGGTCGATGTTGAATTGGTCGTGTCGTGTTCATCTTGATGAGTCCACGCTTGAACTGGCGCATCAACACAGTGTTGATTACTGAATCGTGTGGTCGTCCCTCCAAGAGACTGATTGCTGCACTAACTTGCTTCACAGTCGACTCTGGTCGCTGCAACGGCTCTAAATCTACTCTTCTACTCACAATCACATCATACAAATACTCCGCCACAAGCCATGCCGGTGCCCTGTGCTGTGGCGAAATCCGGTCCACTCCACATGTTTGTGCAAACGCCAGGAAGTCCGTCGCAATACGCTCATGTCGACGGAACACTGCGGGCGTCCAACCACGCCTCAGAACCATTTGGGTAGCATCGCTCCAACGCGGGGCGATGACTTGGATGAGAGCCGGAACGCTGCCAGCTTCCACTGTGCGTTCTTGTGCGGCTCGCAGTGGCCAGATAGACCCGGTCGAAAGTCCTGTTGCTGAAGAAGTACTGGATCGTCGTCGCTCATCCGTAGAAGAGTCCGAAACCATGGTTGCGCTGGCCACACGGGTGCAATTACTGTTGCCATGGTTCGAGAGCGGCGAATGTGAGCAAGAATTGTTGGTATCAATGCAAACGGTGCATTGACAAAGTTGTTGTCGTTCGTGTCCCATAGCTTGGACAGAGTGTCCACTGTCTCGGTGCCAAAGTCCCACGTCCGTGAGTCGAATCGGGGACAGTGTCGGTTCGCTGACGAAGCGAAGCGGTCGATGGTGTGCGGTCCCCAGCGCTCGTCCAGCCGCTCGAATGCTTCTGTCGTCAATCGCCAGTCGGTCTTGTCCACGCGCCGGCTGAGCGAGTCTGCTATGGTGTTGAGTTGTCCTGGAAGATGTGTTGACATCAGTGTGAGATCGAGGTCGAACGAGAGATTCGTGATGGCTTGTGCTAAGTCGGCAAGTGCTTCGATCTTGCCGGAGCCGAGGCGGTTGAGGTAGCACACTGTCGTGATGTTGTCGCTGCGGAGATGCAGCGTCCTGCCGCGGAGGTGTTGCTGAAACGCTTGAATTGCCAGGTATGCAGTCAGCAGTTCGCGGTGGTTGATGGAGGTGTGCTGCAATGCGACGCCCCAGAATCCGGAGGCGTGCAGATTGCCGGTCGGTAAGTACAGCACGGCGCCCCAACCCGAGTCGCTGGCGTCCGTGTCCATCATGAGGTCTGCTGCTGTGTGATCCACAAATGCTTGTCCGTTCCACGTGTCGAGTGCGTCGATCCACCACTCCAGCTCGCGGCGTGCTGCCTCCGAGATGTGCAGCTTGCCGTTCCACGACTTCCGTTTCGCAATCAGCCGATACAGATGCCGTGTCATCATGCGAGTGGGTGCTACTGCCCGCGAAATTGACGTGCAGAGGCCTGCAATGCGAGCAATCGCGCGCACAGACACTGCCTGAGTCACGGGCACACGTAGCATGCGCCGTATCTCGTGCTTGATCATGCGGCGCTTGCCTGCTGGAACGCAAATCGTCGGTCGAATGCCTGCTGTGTCGAATCGGAAGCCCAGGTACTCTGCTTGTTGGGATGGCTGCAGATTCGATTTTTCCAAGTTGATGTGCCAGCCGAGCTCGGTCAAAAGCTTCACTACGTAGTTGCGTGCTGCCACGCACTGCTCGCGAGTGCTGCCCAGCATGATAATGTCGTCCAGGTATGCCATGAGGCGGTGTCCCTGCTCTCGTGCTGCCTGCACCACGGGTCGTAGTGCCTTGGCGAAGCTGCTTGGTGAAGATGAGAGGCCGAATGGGAGCACCTGCCACACGTAGTACTGGCCGCGCCACTCGAATCCCAGATACGTCTGGTGTGTGGGTTTCACGGCCAGGTGATGATAGCCCGACTTCAAGTCGATTGTTGTCATGTAGTCCTGCTGTTGGATCATTCTGCGCAGTTCTCGATAGCCTTCGAAACGGAACCGCGGTGGTCGAACAGACCGGTTGGTCGGGCGTAAATTCGTAATCAAGCGCAGCTTCGTCTTGCTGTGCTTCTTGGGCGCCGTCCCTAGTCGTGCCACGCACCGTGGGGCTTGTGTGCCCACGCAGCGAATCGCCTTGTCCTGCTGCAGTGAGGCGAGCTCCTGATCGATAAACTCGACCTCTGCGGCGGTAAACGAGGACAGGGGACGTGCTGGTGCAATGTACGGGCGAGGGCGCCGGAAAAACGGGACAAACACGCCGTCGCGTACCATTGTGCGTACTGACTTGGATGCTTGCTTCAAGCGCACCCATCGAGGGAGGTGTCGCTGTAGGGAGCCGCTCACTGGCTGCTGTCGGAGCGTGCCCATCATGTGTTGAAGTCGTAGTGGTAGCTGATCGTCGTGTTGGGGTCGTTGATGGTGACTTTGCAGTGAAAGCCGCCCAGTATCTGGAACGTGCTGGTTGCCTTCCAACTCGCACATACTGGGTGGTGTATTCGCTGCCTTGTCTGGCATTGCCGCCGTCACACCATGTCTTTGGCGACGGCAATGCCGTTGTTGGGCCACTATTGGCCCTGGTCACCAGCATCTGTTTTGCTGGTGACAGAAGAATAACCGCCTCGTCCCCTGCTGGGCTGGCGGTTGCTGTCGCGTCCGTGGTTGTATTGCGACTGCCTGCTGCTGCTGCTGCCGCTGTTGCTGCCTCCTCTGCTGCTGTATCCACGTCGTCCGCGGAATCCACTGTTGCTGCTGTTGCTGCGTTGTCTGCCGCCATTGCTGCTGTTGCCACTGTTCCTGTTGCTGGTATTGAGTCCCTGCAACGTCTTGATGAGTCGCTCCTCACGGGCGTTGTCGTCGGCGGTCTTGATGAGCAGCGCCACTTCATCTGGGATGAATGGCAAGGGGTTGCTGCCACGGAATGCACGCGAGACGGTTGCTGCTGCTTCGGGGTACTGCGCTGCCGAGGTTGCAACGAGCTTGAGCGTCTGCATGTGCAAGTTGAAGAACATCCAATCGTGGACGACTCCAATGATGGCTGGGGCGTTCTGCGGATTCTGCTTCGCGAGCGCCAGCGCATAGAGTGCCTTCTCATCCTCGCGGAGGTGCTGTAAGAGCTCAAGATTGGAGACCTTGTCAATGCGGACCGACGGGGACGCCCATGCATTGTTGTACTTGATCTCCTTCCGTGCATGCTTGCACAGCCGGGAGTAGTTCTTGCCAACGGCCCGTGGCATGTTGGTGAGAGTGTAGTCGTTGTCATCTCCAAAGACTGAAGGCGTGGCGTCGGTTTGCTCGTCGTAAGAGCGAAAGCGAAAGCCACTATTGTCGCCCAAACCTGACAGGGAGCGTCCGTTGTTTTGCTGTAGCTGTTGTTGCTGCTGCGGCGGGCGCTGCTGCAACTGAAGCTGTTGTAGTTGCTGCTGCAACTGTTGCATGCGTACTTGCAAGTCATACACATGCGGATCCAAAGTCGAAGCAGCATCAGCATTGTTGCGGTCGTTGTCGTGGTCACCATCATGGCTCACATCATCGAAAAGCAACTCGGCATGCTCGGGGACAGGGGGGCGAGGGCGTGCGTCTGCTCGTCCAGAGAGCGAGGCCGCACGGCCGTCCTCAAGACCACGCACACATGTACGTACCTGGTCTTGGATATACGCCTCCAACTGCTCTGCATCCATACTGTCTCCATCGTTGTCAACTCCCACATCATCCGCTGAGCGAGTACGAAGTAAACGTACAGGAGCAGCAGAAACGCGAGAATTCGTAGACAAAGGCAATTGTGCACCAGCGGTTGTGGCGTTTGACACATTGTTGTTATTGTTATTATTGTTATTGTTATTGTCATTGTTATTGTTGTAATCGTTGTTATTGTTATTGTTATTGTTATTGTTATTGTTATTCATCATGCCGGATGAACCAGTAGTCGTTGTTGTTGTTGAAAAGGAATTATTTTGTGACATCACTCTGGGTATTCACCACAAACAAAAGAAGTGATTGATGAAAGCGAAAAAACAATACTTTTATAGGCGTAGGCCGCGGGCCGCGGAGCAATTATGACGTCAGACATTCTGGACGAGTAAAAAAAAAAAAAAAAAAAAAAAAGAATAGAGAGAAAATTCCAAGATTTGTAATTTTCAATGTGTTGTTTTTGCGCTTGCAATAATCTCTGTACATCTTGTGGTATTTACTTAAGTAAAAGAAGCTATTTCACCGTCTACTGGTCTTCTTATAGAGTGACATACGGTGGGATTGCATACAAACGCTCATTTGGTGCAGTCAAGATGAGCTGAACTCCAGCAAATGGCAATCGTGATCGAGCGGGATCAATGGTAGCAGCGACTGCGGTCGGGTGCTCAGTCTCAGCAGGCTTGGAATCACGGCCTTTTCAGTTGTGCAGTGGAGTACGACAAGGCGATGGGTTGTCACCGGTTCTGTTCGCCATTGTGATTGACTGCTTTGCACGCATGATTGATGCATGTCAGGGCATCCGAGGCATGCCTTCTGGGTGTGATGCGCTGGGTGGAGTGCAACGCACACGTGTAGGATTGCATGCAGACGAC
>JAJDDB010000010.1 GCA_029260575.1 Phycisphaerales bacterium | reverse complement strand
TGCTGCCTCTGCTATGGCATCAGGGCTCCCCACAGGCCTTGCGGATCTCGTCCATGACCGGCTCAAGGCGCTTCTTCAACTCGGGATTGGCCTCCAGCAAAGCCAGGAGCAGTCTCCCAGGTGTGTGAGGTTTATCGTGGAGCTGGCCGAGGATGGCCGCGATCGTCGGGGGCAGAGGGCTGTTACCGTGAAAAGCGAAGCATGTGGTCTTGTGTATTCTGTCTCCGGACTGGGGGAATTCAGATGTACCCGCCGCCGCTCCCAACAACATCAGCAGTTCTTCGCGAGCATCTCCCAAGACGATGCCCGAGTCCACGAGCATTCGACCTGCCGTCGAGCCCTCCACCCCCAACAAGCCCAGAAGAAGGTGCTCGGTTCCGACATAGTTGTGCCCAAGACGCCGGGATTCTCGAATCGCGAATTCGATGACCTTCTTCGCATCGACGGTCTGAGACAGTTTGCCCAGGGTGGCGAGGTTGTTGTAGGGACCGCTCCGGGTGAGCTTCTCAACTGCGAGGACGACCCTGCGTAGATCCACGCCGAGGTTCTTCAGGACGTTGGCTCCAACGCCGGAGCCCTCCTTGACCAAACCGAGGAGGATATGCTCAGTGTCGATGCACCCGTGCTTGACCCGCTGGGCTTCCTGGTTGGCCAGGGCCATAACTTTCCGCGCTCGATCTGTCAGGCGTTCAAACATTTCAAACCTCCGGATCCAGCCCCCGCTGGATCGAGTTGTCGGTTCGGACATGCAACTCTAGGTTGTCTCCAACCTGACCTCCATCGGTCCAAGTCGCGTCCTACCCAGAGCAATCGCAAGGTCCATACCATTTATTCGACGTCCCAGACGGAACAGATCATTGTTTTGACACCAGTGAACACAAACTCGTCCGCCCATTCAGACATTGAGTTCCGTCAATCTGCCAGATTGGCGGTTGTGGCTGTCGTATGCATTGTCGTCACTGTGTTTGCAGCAACGCCAATAGCGGCCGATGAACTTGATTCTCCGCTTCGCGTCCGATTTTCGCTCGCCGATGGCGCGTCAGTCACAGGCGATTTGAACTCGTGGGATCAGACCGGATTCGATGGAACATTCGGACGTCGCGCATGGTCTGATCTTGCAGTCGACGATCTTTGGCGGCTGTATCGCGCTGTGATGGATCAGGACAACGCTGCGCAGTGGATCAACCTCGGCAGACTGCTGCTTGTTGAAGATGATGCACGAAATGCAGAGCGCGCCTTCAGCCGTGCGCTGCGGCTCGATGAAAATGCCAAGCCGCGTATTGAACAAGCACGCGCAGCAGCACTTGCTGAACTTGCAAAGCAGCGCGAGCAACAACAACGCGCCGAAGAACAGAAGCTGAATACACAACATCCCGAAGCAGCAGAATATTCCGCAGATCCCTGGCCGATGCTGACTGCTGAACAACAGGAATTGCACGCTGATGTCATGCGCGGTCGTGCTGCGTCAATTCTTGATCGCGCCGGTGTGGATGCAAGGCTCATTGAAACAAATCGTTTTCTGTTCTACAGCCAGATGTCGCATGCAGAGTCACTGCGCTGGGCTCGTCTGCTCGATCGTTGTTACGATAATCTTGCCAAAGCGGTCGGGGTCGATTCCATCGGCAACATCTTCTGGGGTAAGGCTGTCGTCATCATTCATGACGATTACGACCGATTTCGTGTGACGGAAGCAGACACGTTTAACCACTTGTCGCCACGGTCGGTACACGGTCTGATGCATCCGGACGGACCGCGCGTGTTTCTCAATGTGCATCGTGATTCCGATGATTTCGTCTTCGGCGAGCTGTTGTGCACACTCACAACATACGCGTTCCTGCATCGTCATATTTCGCCGCGCCGTCTGCCTGCGTGGGCTGCCGATGGGCTCGCACTGTATGCAACGCACAAGGCATTTGATTTGTCAACGGTCGAGCAGTCCCGTCGGCCGTTCGGATTGAAATTCATCCGCGAACAGCCCGGCGGTGTGAAGAAACTGCTCGCGCTCGACTATGCCGATGAACAGTGGCCCGGCCCCGAGCGCGTCGGCCCGGCGGTTGGCTATCTGCTTGTGGAAATGCTGAGCCGCGACAAGTCGGGCATGTTCGCACGCTGGGTGCGTTCGGTGAAGATTGGCACCGACTGGCCGGAGGCGTTATCGCAGGTGTATGGCGCAAGTGCGTCAGCAGTCATCAAGCGCTTCGTGCAGTGGTATCGGGTGAATAACTGAATTCTTACTTCTCCACCCGCCCCGCATGTAACTTCACGATTCGATCAGCTCGTTGTGCGACGTTGATGTCGTGCGTCACCATTACGATCGTCAAGCCGCTGCGATGCTGCTCTGCTATTAGATCAAGAATCTCGCTACCTGTCTCTTCATCGAGATTGCCCGTCGGTTCATCTGCGAGCAGGACTTCCGGTTCGTTCATAAGCGCCCGAGCGATGGCAACGCGTTGGCGCTCACCGCCGGAAAGTTCGCGCGGCCGATGGCGCAATCGATGTCCGAGACCGAAGGAACAGAGCAGCTGCTCTGCGCGATTTCGCAGTGCGCCCCGGCTGGGGCTGATACGCGCCGCCATCGAACGCGCTTCCATCCAAAGCGGCAGCAGAACCAACAGTCCGGCTAATGCGCCAACACCTGCAATCACTGCAGGTTTCCACATCGGCGACCACTCGCCGGTTCTCCAGACTAGCGCCAGCATTGCGAGTACACCAAGCATCGCAGCGAAGACCGAAATGCCTATCCAATACAATCGCGGTTTCAGCGAATGTTTTACCAACGCGCTGATCATCGTGTTTTCCAGAACGTTTAACTCCGGCAGCAGGTGATAAAACTGAAACACGAACCCGATACTGCGATTGCGGTACACGTTGCGCGCGCCCTGCGACATTGCTGTGATATCTTTGCCGGCAAATTTCACTGTACCCTCATCGCGGTCCGGATGATCCAGATCACCAAGCAGGTGAAGCAGCGTACTCTTGCCCGACCCCGATGCACCGAGAATTGCCACCCACTCACCGCGCTGCACTTCAAGCGAAGCGCCCTTCAAGACAGGCACATCCACGCGACCCATGCAATAGGTCTTGTGGAGGTTGACTGCTTCAAGAAGGTGCGTCGATGTGGGCGGGTGTTTACTCATACCGCAGCGCCTTCACAGGATCGACATCAGCAGCCTTTGCTGCGGGAAGGAACGCGCCGATCAATGAAAAGATCACCGCGCCGATCATCGTGGTGACCGCTGTGTTGTAATCCACCTGATTCGGAATCTCCGTGAAGTAGTACACCTCCGGTGTCCAGACCTGAATCCCGCCGATGAAGCGCACGAACACCATCAGCGAAGCAATCCCGAGTAACGTGATTATGCACAGCGAACCGAGCACCAATGGCATCAACCTGCCGGAGAGACTGCGCACGATGGTCGCAATGAGCGCGGCGAATGCGAGTACATATATTGACATCGCCAACCACATTGGTGGCTTGCCGAGCGCATCATGAATCGAATTGATATTGCGCACAATCAGCCAGCCGAGCAACAGCCCCAGCAGCGCGCCGAACACGCCGACAACGAGTCCGTAGCGCAGGAAAATCCAACTGATACCCAGTCGTGATGCACCGATCGAACGCAGGATGCCGATGTCGCGGGTCTTTTCGTAGACAATTGCCCAGAAGATCGCCAGCACCAGTCCTGCGCAGACGAGATACACGATTGAGAACAGCGTGCGCATCAATTCACGTTCTTTTTCGATCGGGCCGATGAACCGCGCCTGCTGTTCGAGCCATGTCTGCACTGCTGTTCCGGGGAACCCATTCTTCTGGAGCACTGGTGGTTTGACGAGCATGCGATCATCGTCCCAGTATTGCTCAGCGAAATCGTTGTAGACAATCTTGACCGCATCGCGCAGCTGCTCGGGTGTAGTTCCCTCTGCGGCCCGCACGAGAATCAGCGTAGCCCGTGCAGGATCGACGCCGAGCACCGTATCGGGATCATCCGGGTCGACGCGCTGCGCTTCATCGAGGTGCAACATCTGCTGCGCCACGTGTAGCGGGATCATCACCCGGCTCTCATCAATAACAAACACACCCGATTTGAACTCGTTGACCACCTGCAGTTCGCGCGTTTCCGGTTCGACAAAGCCGCCGGACAGAATCGGCAGCAGTGTCAACGAAACCGAATACCGCGGCATCCACCAGTGCCAGTTGTTGGCAACACGATATTCACCCTCTTCTGTGCGGATATTGCCGACGGAAACATGTATACCCAGGGTGATTCCGGGCCGCGTGTTATCAGCAGTACTCGGTTTCAGCGTCAAACCGTCTTCAAGAAGTTGATTGGGGTTGACCAGCCGTTGATCCAGAGCCAGGAATTCCTGCCACTGCGCTTCGGTGAAAATGTGGCGCAGCTCATCCGGCTCCCAGAAATACTGCCCGATGATCTGCAGCCATTGCTTGGGCAGCGTATCAGCAACACGCCGCGTGAATTCCGCCTCGTCAACATCAGCTCGCCAGTCGGTTTTGCCATCGCCGAACACATCATCCATTACATCGCGGCGCTGATCTGTATCGAGCATTTCAAGAATTGTCTCAGGATGGCGATCGACCAGATCAGCCTTGAGCAATTCTGTCTGACGTTGATTCAGGTTGCGCCAGTACAAAGATTCACCGTAGCCCGTGACCGCAGCGAAGCTCTCCGGCTCAATGCCCCAGACCTGCACAGTCTCGGATTCCTTGTTGTCACCCTCCGGATACGGCATGCGCAGCAGACCGAAGCTGTCGACGACTGGTGTCGCAGCAGAAGCAGCAGGCAAGGCATTGATGCGCTGGATCAATTCGTCGTAGTGCGGAATACCGCTGACCGGATAGCTGACTACGACATCGCCGATCAGCGTCCTGCCGGAGTTGCGAACCATATCCAGAAAGCCGGTCATAACTGAGACGACAATGATGACCAGCGCGACGCACAGGCCGACCGCGCCGACAGCCACGAGTGGAATCACTCGCGTGGTGAGGTATCGGTTGGTCAGCAGGGAGTGGTACATGCGGGAGAGTGAGCCGGCCTGGGAATCGAGCAGTGTAGCCGCAGTGGCTCTATGGCACATGCGGCTTTGCTCTGGTCATCGGCAGTGAGGATGCCGTGCTTCCAAATTTGTGATTCACACTCTGGCAAATGCACTGTAGGGGTAGATCGGAAGGCGAGTGCGGAGTCGTTAGAAAGTTGATGATGGCAATGCTCTAGCCATCAGGCAAACAACGTGATGCAGCAGGCTTGCTTTTGTGCAACACGCGTGAGCAGACTAACTTTACGTGTACGGATTGCAGCGGCTCAGCATCATGACGCCTGGGGTAACGCATCTGGAACTGTATTGAAACCGGCGAATTGCTTTCGAGAAGGGCGCAACATGGCGCATGCCGATGGACAAATGATGCACGAATCCGGCAGGGCTTCTCGACTTCGTGGCCACATTCCCGGTCTTGACGGGCTCCGCGGCGCTGCCATTTTGCTCGTCATGATCCATCATATGACGGTGTTTACGCCGGTCTCCGGCGTGGGTAGATGGATATCGTCAATCGCCGACTTTGGATGGTGCGGGGTCGATTTGTTTTTTGTGCTCTCCGGTTTTCTCATCACGGGCATTCTTGTTGATGCCAAAGGCAGACGACACTACTTCCTGAATTTCTATGCGCGCCGAACTGTACGCATTTTTCCGCTGTATTACGCAGTTGTAATATTTTCGCTCATCGTGTTGCCGCTCATTGCGCGGTACACAAACATAGGTGCGCTCGAAAACCAACTCGCAGAATGGTCCGAAGTGATGGACCGGCAGCAGTGGTATTGGCTGTATCTCTCAAATTTCTCGATCGCATATCATCATAAATTTGCACACGGAATTCTTGATGTGTCGTGGTCGCTTGCGATTGAAGAGCAGTTTTATTTGATATGGCCGGCACTGGTATTTCTGCTCAATCCGAGAGCGATATTCCGGATGTGCTGTGTCATAATTGTGCTTGCATTGCTACTGCGGGCCGTTTTGATCAGTATGGAAGTTTTCGACATGGATTGGTGGTTTGCGCACCCGATGGCGATGTACACGATCACCTTCTGTCGGATGGATGCGCTCGCAATGGGTGGGCTGCTGGCGATTCTCGCACGCCGGACAGGCGATCTCAAAATACTTCTGCCCATTGCCCGGAAATTTCTCCTGGCTGGTCTTGCAGTTGTGCTTGCATGTCTTGCCCTTGATTCCACCATGGGATGGAAACGCGTCGGTGAATTGAGCTGGAGCGGTTACGCGATGCAATCTCTCGGATACACCGCTTTAGCGATTACGTTCGGCGGGCTTCTCGTACTGTCGATCTGTGCGAACACGGAGAAACCGTTCGGTCGATTCATGAACGGTCGATTCATGTCAACTTTTGGAAAATTCTCATACGCGCTGTATTTGTTTCACCTCCCGATTCGAGCAGTTCTTCGAGAGGTGGTTCCATTTTTCGCCAAGAATGAAATGCCTGTCTTTCTGGGGACACGAATCCCAATTCAACTCGCGTTCTACATTGTTTCAACGATTGCCTGCTTGCTTGCAGCCTGGGTGAGTTGGCATCTCTACGAGAAGCAGTTTCTGAAGCTCAAACGATTCTTCCCGTACAACAAGCCGAAATAGGCTATGCGTTTCAGCAGGTTGCGAGGTACTACGAATATGAATCGAAGTGCGTAGGCGCAATTTGCATCAACGCACACATTTCCGGGTCAGCAGGCTTCGAATGGGCTTCGAGTAATTCCACAGGTGCTCCGATCCCGGCTACAACAACTCTGCCGAGGTACGGCTGCGCGGCATCAACAAAAAAGCCCGGCTTCAGCGCAGCGAACGTCACCGTCGTAGCAGCCCACACAGCTTCGCCGAGCACCAGCCCGGTCTCGCAGTCCAGCCCCGAAGGGACGTCCGCAGCCACGATCGGACACGTGCATTCGTTCAGAGCCGCAATGACGTGGGCTGCGTCACCGGTCACATCGCGATCCAGACCGGTGCCGAATATCGCATCAATGATGATCGACGAGGTCGAGACAATTCGGCCCAGCGCAGACACATCTACGATCGGCAGGTCCATCCTTCGGCAGATGTTTGCATTGGTCGCAGCATCAGAGCCCGGCCGAGGCGTGGACAACCGGACAATCGTGACGTTGCAACCGGCATTGTGCAGGTGACGCCCAGCAGCGTATCCATCGCCGCCGTTGTTCCCCGCACCACAGATGATGTGTACCGATCGGTTCGGTTGCGTGTTCGTTTCGAGCATGCGCAATGTGACTGCTGCCAGCGCGCGCGATGCGTTTTCCATCAGAACAATTGATGGAATACCAAACAGATCTGTTGCCTCCGAATCAATTGCCCGAGCCTGCGTACGAGTCACCACGCGTAACGAACATTGATCATCTGTGCCGGCCTGGTGCGTCATTGAAACTGCCTTCTCGTGCAGGATAGACGAAAATCCATGACCAGATGATGAGCGAAATCCTCTGCAGCGCACCGCAGACGGACTCAGCATACACTTGCCGGTTCCTTGAACGGCTGTTGTTCGATTCGAATTGGACTCTTGCACCGCACGTTGTTCGCGCCCGGAGAGCGCATAACGCTTCATGACGGCACTTATCATCATTGCGACAGTTCTCGGGCTGTGTTCCACAGTCGGCGGCGTGTACTGGTTGGCTATTGCACTGCGCATGTCTCGCGCAATGGAAGATAGGCCGACCATTCTGCGCGGACTTGAAGTCGAGGAATCTTCCGAGCCGTTGCCGAAGTTAAGCATCATAGTTCCCGCGCACAATGAACAGCGGGTAATTCGTCGGTGCGCAGAATCGTTGCGCGCGCAGGACTATCCTGATATTGAGTTCATCTTCGTATTGGATCGGTGTACCGACGACACGCTTGCAGAACTCCGTGCCGCAGCTGCGGACGACCCGCGGATTCGGATTGTGGAAAATGATTCATGCCCCGACGATTGGGCTGGAAAGTGCAACGCAGCCCGCATCGGGGCTGAACATGCGACCGGCGACTGGCTGTTGTTCACTGATGCAGACACGATGTTTGACCCGCGCTTGTGTCGGGCTGCGGTGGCGCTGGCGCGGAAGCGGGGTTTGGCGCTACTCAGTCTGCTGAGCACATTGTCGTACGATCAACGGTTTGAGCGGATCATTCAACCGGTTGCAGCGTTGAATCTGATGAAGATGTTTCCGCTGGAACGCGTCAATCGAGCCGAGAATGCACGCGCATTTGCCAATGGACAATTCATGCTCTTCGACCGCACCTGGTACGAACGCATCGACGGGCATCATTCGGTCAAGCATGATTTGCTGGAGGACATCGCTTTTGCCCGGCGTATCAACAACGAAGGCGGCCGCGGCGGCGTTGCGTTGTCCGATGGCATGCTGATGGTATCCATGTACGACTCAATGCGGTCATTTCTGCAGGGGTGGAAGCGGATATTCATCGAAGGTTGCAAACGCAAACCAGCTCGACTGCGCAAGTATGCCTGGCGCATTCTGCTGATCGGTGTGTCGCTACAGATTGTGCAGGCGGCGGCGCTGGTGACTGCTGTGCTTTTTCTCATAGCAGGTCATCCGATTCTTGCCATTCCCGTTTCGGTGGTGACGTTTCTGTCGCTGATCATGCAGTTTTCCGTGCTGCGGCGGATTTATCCGATGGGCGGCGCGCCGCGCTCTGCTGTGTGGTTCTATCCTCTAGGTGCATTCATGGTGATGCGCGTCATGTTCGAGGCAGCGAGCGATCTGGAAAATCGCCGGCCGGTTGTCTGGGGCGGCCGCGAATATATTTTGGAACCGAGATGAACACGCCGGTGCGCCCAGACAAGACGAATCTAACACCACGCTCATTATGAAAATTCTGCTTACAAACGATGATGGAATTGACGCGCCCGGGATCGAAGCGATGTACGACGCCTTGCAGGGACTTGGCGATATTACGGTCATCGCGCCTGCTTCCGTGCAGTCGGCTACGAGTCATGGGATCACGTTTCATGAACCGTTGATGTGTGACAAGGTAGTTGTGAATGATCGCATGACCGGATATGCCGTCGAAGGCCGGCCGGCCGATTGTGTCAAGGTTGGCTTGCGGGCACTGTGGCGTGAAGTGCATGGCGAAGGTTCGCAGCCGGACTTGACGATCAGCGGGCTCAACAGTGGCGCCAACGTCGGCATCAACGTCATCTATTCCGGCACCGTCGCTGCGGCTGTGGAGTCCGCGTTTCTTGGCGTGCCCGCCATCGCAACAAGTCTACACCTGGGTGATCGCTCGACGGTTCGCTACGGCAGGGCGGCGCAACTCGCGCGATACGCAATTGACCGCATTCTGGAATCGGTCAACGGCACGCTGGATCCACATTCGGTCATCAACGTCAATGTGCCGCGCACCGAAACCGATGATGCGCCCATTCCGCAGTTGCGCGTGGTGGAGATGAATACAGCACCCGGGACTGATGCGTACGAACGAAGGCAAAGCCCTTACGGCAGAACGTACTACTGGGCCAGTGGTAACGGAATGGAGTTTACGCACACGGCAATCGGAAGCGATGTCGAAGCCTTGCTCGAACGCGCGATAACGATCACGCCGTTGAGCTTTGATCTGACTGATCACGCGCGAATGCAGACATGGGCACAGCGCCTTGCAGCGACTGCATCGCGTGCGTGAATCATGCTGCTTAGCGCCGGCGGGGATTGAGAATGATGCGGATGCGAATCGTGATTGTATGTTCGCCGGTCAGCGATTCCAACTGCTTGCCTTCTGCTTTCCAGCGAAACAGACTGGCTTCGATCGCGCGATCGACACGGGCGTCCTTTGAACTCTCGACGATCACTGCATTGTGTACGTTGCCTGCCCGGTTGAATTGAATTTCAGCAAGCGGGTTGAACGGCGCAGCGGTCATCAGTGTCAATGTCGTGAATGACGGCTTCTGCGGACGCAGTGTCAGGCCGTGCGCTGCCAGCGGTTTGCCGAGTTTGATCTCTTCAAATGGAATTTCCACGACTGACGATGGATCAGCATCCTTGTCCGATTGCGGTGCAGACGGTTTGGATGGCGTAGTGGGCGCAGCAGCGGTTGCAGATTCACTGGCTTGCTGTGCAGCATCGGCTTCGGCAGATTCCGGCGCGCTTTTGGAAGCAGGATTCTGCTGCTGAGCGTGGGCAGCAGTTTCCATCAGTCGCTGCAAGTGTTCTGCGAACGCAAAAACCGCGCGCGTCGTGGAGATGTGCGGGCTGGTCGCAATGTCCTGCGCGGGTGCATCGGTTTCCAGCACCACCGGGGCAGCTTCGGTCGGTTCCGTTGCGTCAGATGGCTCCTGCGATTGTTCCGCGTCTTCCTGTTCGGCGTCTTGAGCGTCTTCAGACTGAGATTGTTCTACTCCTGATTCAAGATCTTGTGATGTTGCATCCGATTCGTTTGTGACTTCATTCGGTTGCTCGAACGGCGTCATCGGTGTCATTGGCGCGGGCGTCGATGGATCGTCCGTGAACGCAGCTTGTTCAACATCCGATGGCGGAGCCTGATGCGGCTCAGGTTCGCGATAGCCCAGCCAGGTGATTGTTGAAGGCGAACCCTCGTCAATACCCAGGGGATTCTCCGGTTCTGTCATTGCGGCTGGCGGCTGAATGTCATCCGGGTTGAATGTCGCGTTGAGCGCGAGCGCTTCGCCGGACGTTGACATCATGCGCAGCAGCAACGGCAAAAGCACGAACGCGTGCGCCACAAGCGAGAGCACAAGCCCGAACCACAGCGGCGGGTTGAACCGGCGTTCGATCACGGCGGCGGCGCTCCGGGCTGCTCACCGGTGGGCGCAGCAGTGCGCTGACCCATAAAATAAATCTCCAGCCCTGCATCCTGCAGTTCATCCAGCAGTGTTGTGATGATCGGCGCACGGTCGGTTGTGCCCGGGCCGTCCGCCAATGCAAGGTCAACGCGTTTGCTGTCCTGTTCGGTTGTGAGTTCAGCAATTCGCTGCGGGACATCTTCAAGGGCAATCGGCTGGCGGTTCACGAAGATCGAGCCGTCGAGCATGATGCTGACGGTCACTGCAGGCTGCGGCGGCGCGGGTTCCGCGGAGGCGTATTGCTCCAATTCCATCGGCATCAGCATTGATGGTGCCATCAGCACCATCGCGTAGATGAAGAACGTCAGCAGCAAAAAGATCACGTCGATCAGCGGCATGATCTCAATGCGCGGTTCGTAGTTGGTGCGGCGCAGGCTGAGCATGGAGACATGGTAGGGGGACATTTGAGGGCGGAATTATGCACCGGTGGAATCCACCGTAAATCGCTGCTGATGCAGGGGTTCGGCTGGGTCCAAGTCGGCGCAAGAAAGTTTCTTTGCGTCGGGCGCAGGATCGGGTAATTCATGCCGTACTGGTTGGGTGGACACTTTCCGGGAGATTCGCCAATGAACACGCCACGTCTGTCTTTGATGACCACTCTGTTGTTACTCGTGCTGGGACTGCCGAGCCTCGCAATGGCGCAGAATGGCGTGCAGCGATTGGTGAATCCGACTCCGTTTCATAGCAACGCCATCTACTGGGTGAGAATCGTTGCTGATGGCGACAGAATTGCCGTCAGTACAGATCACAGCAGTTTATTCCCCGAGTACCAATATGGCGGGATCATTCACACGTTTCGGTTTGTGAACGAACAGTGGGTACTTGAAGATACGATCCATTCGCCCGCATTGAAGCAGCAGGATTTCTTCGGGTATCACCTCGCGATGCACAACAACACGCTTGTCGCTCGCGCATTCCGCAATTCTGTCAATGATGATGAAATGGGCCTGTTTGTGTTTCAACGCACCGGCGAAGAATGGTCGCTCGAAAAGGAATTCGTTTCGATTGATTTGCCGGCCCCAACTGTCGCCAACAGCGTTGCGATAGCGAGTGGCACTATCCTGGTCGGGACAGGGGACGAGCCTGGCGCACCGGTTGACAGCGGTGGCGTCGCGATACTCGAACAGAAAGCCGGCCAGTGGATCGACGCGGGTCGTCTTCCAACGATGGGGTTACAGGCCAACGATCGATTCGGATCAGCCCTAGCCGCGGCAGGACAGTGGTGTGTCGTTGGGAGTTCGAACTTCGGATTGGGCGAAGACGGGGCTATCTTCATTTATCAATTTGATGCAGGGCAATGGCTATTACATCAAATCATCACGGCACCGGACTCGGTTGTGAATGCAGAGTTCGGTTGCGCCGTTGCTATGTACGATGATCTCATCGTCGTCAATGATTGTCTCGTGCAGCCGAACGGCGCAACGTACGTCTATCGACTTGAGACAGCGACATCGTCCTGGCAATTCGAGGCAGGGTTGACGTCAGACGCGCAGGTCGCCGCGCGGACGAAGTTGGCCGTTGGAGAGAACCTGATCGTCACTGGCAATGAATTCCATGGAGCGAATCCGGCTTTTTCCATATTTCGCTTCGACGGTACGAGCTGGAGCGAAAGCTACGCGATGCAGTGCCTGACAGAAGACTGTTCTCAACAGTTGGCGCCACGTCCTGAAACGACTTTTGCTGTCAGTGACAAGTACATCGTTGCCGGCGTCTCGCAGGCGCACAGCTCAAGTCGAGACTACATCGCGATCGTTGGCCCGATCGCCACAACGCCGGAGCACGATTGCAACGGTAACCTGCTTGACGACGCTTTCGAGATTGCCGTCGGCAACCCGGATTGCAACAGCAACGACATCCCCGATGAATGTGAAACCGCCGGCGTCGGCGACTGCGATGGAAACGGCATTTGTGATGCGTTCGAAATCGCAAACGGTGATGTGTTTGATTGCAACAAAGACGGCGTGATCGACTTCGCTTGCGAGGATTTCCTGGTCGATGATGATGGCGACGGCGCGTTCGATGAATGCGACAACTGTGTCGATCTGTACAACCCCCAACAGCGCGATTGCGACAACGACGGCGTTGGCGACCTGTGCGCAATAGCGAACGGCCTGGTTGAAGATTGCAACAAGGACGGCGTGCCCGATTTCTGCCAAGGCGACTATGCAGTCGATAACGGCATCTTTCAGGTTCAGTGGATCGGCAACAACTCGGACTACGATTGCCTCTCGATTCAGCAATTTCGAGTACAGCCCGGTGGTGAAGTCGTCAACGGAGTTGAGATATTTTGGTCAGTTGGCGCGCCTCGCCCGGCCATGCTGCTGCTGTACAACGATCCGAACAATGATGGCGATCCCAATGACGGTCAGTTGCTGTGGAAGCAGGACATTATGTCCGCAACGTTCGATGATGGCTACGTCGCCTATCCCGTTGACGATATTTTCGTCGGCAATACCGGCCAATATTTCTTTGTGGCCGTGGAGTCCACCGGTCACATCTTTCCCGCGCCACAAGGCGGCTCCGGCGACGAACCTCCCGGAAGGTGGATCGCTGCGGATACAATTGGCGATTTCGATCCGACAGACTTGTCATCGCTAGGAATCGCTTCACCATACTATCAGGAAGGCGGACCGTGGATGATCCGTGCCTCCGCATCGCCGCGCAATGCCTGCGAATGTCCCGCCGACATTGTGTCCGCCCGCGGCTTCTCAGGCGACGGTGTTGTCGATGCACACGATCTCATGTTGTTGCTAGAGCAATGGGGCGGCTGCGCCGAGCCGTGTCCGCCGCTGTGTCCGGCAGACATCACCGGCGACTGCGCTGTCGATGTCTTTGATCTGCTGTCGCTACTCGCGCAGTGGGGGCCGTGTGAGTGACGTATTATATTGTATCAATACTTCAGATACTTCAGTACGGGGATTCGCCATGTCGGTCATGAAGAGTATCACGGTAATTCTGTTTGCCGTCATCGTTGCATCAACACCTGCTGCGGCCGGCGAGTCTGATCAGGTTGTTCGGCTGATCAATCCGACGCCGGGGATGGGGGGCGGCGAGTTCCCTGATCTCGAACTGGATGGGGACACACTGCTGGCGTTCACTTTTATCAATCGTATGTCTCCGGATTACAACCGCGGCGCAGTGCAGGTCCATGACCGTCTCGGCGACAAGTGGACCTTTACGCAGTTTATTCTCCCGCCGGGGTGGATCGATGGTGAAGAGTTCTTGGGTCCGCTTGCCCTGAAGGGGAATTGGCTGGCGGTGTATGGCAAGGCACTTCAGGACGACGTGCTGCAACGAGGTGTATTCATCTACAAGAGAGATGCCGGCGCATGGTCGCTGAACCAATTCCTTCGTAATGAAGCCAGCGATATCTCGTTCGGTCAGTCACTTGAATTTGCCGGTGGCGACCTACTGATCGGTGCGTTCACCGACCTTGAGACAGGTGCAGTGTATGTGCATTCACTATTCGAAGGGCAGTGGCAAATGCGTGAGACCCTTACTCCACCAAACGGTCGCGTCGATGAGGACTTTGGGCGCACCATTGATGCATCCGGGGATGCATGCGTTATCACATCGCCGGTACGTACATTTTCAGACGATTCTCAGGGAAAAGCGTACGTCTATCGTCAGGTGTCTGGCACGTGGACGTTCGAGCAATTCTTGAGGCCCACCGCAGAGGATCGCATCAGCGCATTTCAACAAGCAAACGCGATCGGACCTGACCGGGTCGTGACCTTCGCGACGATCACCAAGCTTGATCCGTTTTCTACACAGATTGTGCTGATCGTCTTCGCCCGAGATCCGGGAACCGGAGAATGGATGCAGCAGCATGCATTGCCCATCGATCAAACCACACTGAGCGAAAGGCGCGGACAACTCGGCCAATGGTCGCTCATAGTTGGCGAGCAATCGATACTCGCCAGTCTCGATTTCGACGGAGGGGCGCACCTGATTGGGTTTTCCCAGCGGGCCGACAATTGGGACGAGCAGTTTTGGTATGTGTGTGATAATGCTTGTGCTCAGAGTGTGCCTCCGGTGAATCCAAACATGTCGCTCGCGGGTACGACGGAACGATTTGGCGTTGGGTGGAATGTCAACGGCCTTTCATTTATATCCGAGAACTACACCGCAATGATGGTCGATGGTCTCGGCGCAGACTGCAACGACAACGGATTCAATGACGAGTTCGAAGCGCTCATCGGCGAAGATTGCAACTCCAACGGTGTGCCCGATGCGTGTGAACCTGCGGCCGAATTCGATTGCAACGGCAACGGCGTCTGCGATCGTGACGACATTGCCGGTGAGACGAGCGGAGATTGCAACGGCAACGGCACGCCCGACGAGTGCGAACTACAGAATGATATTGATGGCGACGGCGTGATCGACGTCTGCGACAATTGTGTTGACATCGCCAACGCAGGTCAGGCCGATTGCGATGCTGATGGGATCGGCGATGCGTGTGCGATCGCGCAGAGTCTCAGCGAGGACTGCGACAACGACGGCGTGCCTGATGAATGCGCGCAGGGCTACCAGGTCGGTGCGAGCAACAGCGGTGGAATTTATTGGGTATCGAGTTTTGGCAACGATGACTTACTCTCGCTTCAGCGATTCGTTGTGCGCCCCGGCGAGGAGATTGTCATCGGCATCAGTCTGCACTGGCAGGCCCGTGTTCCCAGGCCGGCAACGCTGCTGCTCTATCGTGATCCGAACAACGATGGCGACCCGATCGATGCCGAGTTGCTTTTAGCAATGGATGTGATGAGCACGCCGGAGTTCGACGAGCACGTTGTGTATCCTGTCGAACCTACGTACGTAGGTGAAGCCGGGCAGGTGTTCTTTGCGGGCGCTGTATCGACAGGTGAGCTTTTTCCCGCCAGACAGGCAGGTGCGCTCGGTACAAATGCCGTCATTGGTTTATATGATATTCTCAGATTTGACGAGAGCGATCTTGGCACGAATCTCATCTATCCGCTTGGTTATTCTGAGAATATTCGCAACTGGGCAATACACGTTTCGACGTCCCAGTCGCAGCGGTGTGAATGTCCACACGACTTCGTCGGCGGAATTGGCCGTGCGCCGGACGGACTAGTCAATGAACTTGACCTGATGGCCCTGCTCGGTCAGTGGGGCGGCTGCGCCGAGCCGTGTCCGCCGCTGTGTCCGGCAGACATCACCGGCGACTGCGCTGTCGATGTCTTTGATCTGCTGTCGCTACTCGCGCAGTGGGGGCCGTGTGAGTAGGAAGAAGTACGCGCGGTCCCGGCATCGGGAGATGCCGGGCTTTGTGGATCGCACATCAATACTGAAGAAAGAATTCAGCGCTGTTCGATCTGCAGCGACGCAAGGGATGTGCTGACATCGTCGGTGAATTCAAACAGTTGATCCAGGCCGGTGATCAGAACGACGGACCACACGCTGTTGTGTACGGTGCATACACG
Source organism: Phycisphaerales bacterium (assembly GCA_029260575.1). GTDB lineage: Bacteria > Planctomycetota > Phycisphaerae > Phycisphaerales > SM1A02 > JAJDDB01. The sequence goes on along the minus strand of JAJDDB010000010.1, from coordinate 18,260 downwards.
CATGCGCTGATCTGCCTCGACGAGTTTCTTCCGCAGGCGAAGCAGCTGCGCGATATTTGTTGAGTTCAGATACGTGACGCGCTTCATGTCCACAATGACATCCGGCAGATCGCTGCCTCTGGCTTCGAGCGTTCGCAACAGCGCATCCATGTCTTCGGAAAACGCTGGCTCGTCGCTGAGTTCTGTAATCAGAATGTCATCTGACCATTCATTGATCGGCATGTCGGTAGCTCCCTCTACTGCACCACAACCAAGAGCATACCAGCGGCCGCGCGGCAATGCATATTGATCATTTGATCATTCAGCAGGAGATTCGTCGACAGTCTCTTCGAGAGCGGCATCATCTTGGTCAGGATCGGTGATTGTTGCGGCAGCAATGAGGCGATCGCCGTCCTTGAGGTTGACAAGCCGCACACCCTGAGTTGCCCGACCGATCTGACTGATCGAATCCGCAGGGACGCGGACGATCATGCCCTTTTCCGAGACGAACACGATGCCGTATTCTTCTCGCACGAATCGAATACAAGCCACTTTGCCGTTGCGCTCGTTTGTGCGAATGTCCAGCCGGCCCTTGCCGCCTCGGCCCTGCGGTCGTGTGGAGCCGTCTTCGCTGCGCACGAGATATTCCGCAAGATTCGTCCGCTTGCCGTAGCCGTTCTCCGTCACGGTAAGCAGATCAGCTTCGTCATCATTAACGCGAATCAAGCCGACGACTTCATCGCCTTTTGCAAGCGAAATGCCTTTGACGCCTGCTGCGTTTCGACCCATCACGCGCGCATCATTTTCATCGAAGCGGATTGACATGCCCGTCGCCGTTGCCAGCAGGACGTGGTTGTCGCCGGTGGTGTACACAACATCAATCAGGCGATCACCTTCATTGAGGTTGACTGCGATGATGCCCGAGCGGTTGATGTTGCGGAAGTCCTTGAGCGCGGTCCGTTTCACTTTGCCGGATGCGGTTGCAAAGAAGAGGTAATCTTCGCTGCGTTCAAAATCTTCGATCGTCAGGAACGCAACAACGCGCTCCTCGGGTTTCATTTCCAGAAGGTTCACGATTGCCCTGCCGCGGCTGGTGCGCGACATCTCGGGAATCATGTACACCTTCTTCTTGAAGACCCTGCCGGTGTTTGTGAAACACAGCAGGTCATCGTGCGTTGATGCGACGAACAACCGCTCGACAAAGTCATCATCCTTGGAAGCGGTACCCTTGACGCCTCTGCCGCCGCGTTGCTGTTCACGATAGGTATCCGTTGGCAGGCGCTTGACGTAGCCGCGATGGGAAATTGTCACTGCCACCGCGTGTTCGGTAATCAAATCGCCGATGTCAAAGTCTTCTGCATCGCTTTCTTCGATCGAAGTCAGCCGTTCGCTGCCGAACTGTTCGAGCATTCCTTCACAGTCCTGGCGGATGATTGCGAAGATTTCCTGCTCATCGCCGAGAATCTGTTCGTAGCCGGCAATTTCATCGAGCAACGAACTGTACTCGCCCGCGAGCTTCTCGATTTCCAGACCGACGAGTTGAATGAGCCGCAAGCTGCCGATGGCGTCAGCCTGGACGCGCGTCAGTGATGCGCCATCGCCTGTGTTGGCGCGTTCGATGAGAAGGTTGGGAATCATCGGCGCGTATTCATGATCAGCCGGGATGCGGAAGTGACGCTCCATCAGCCGTTCGATTGCCTGCTCGCGCGTTCTGCTTGTGCGAATGAGCTGAATCACCTGATCAATATCACACACTGCATAGATCAGGCCTTCGAGTTTGTGGGCTGACTTCTTCGCTTCACGCAGCAGGTATTCCGTACGCCTGCGAATCACCACCGAGCGATGCGCGATGTACAACTGGATGAGCTGCTTCAGGCCGAGCGTTTTCGGTTGGCGATTCGACAGCGCGATGTTGATGATCGACACCGTCGACTGCAACGGCGTGTATTGATACAGCTGTTTCTCGACGACATCCGGATCAGCCCCGCGCTTCAGATAAATCACGATGCGCGTGCGGTGCGTCTTGCCCGAGAAGTTCTTGATATCGGAGATATCTGGAATGCGATCATTGCGCGCTGCATCAACAATCTTCTCAATCAGATTGTTTTGCACGACTTGATAGGGGATTTCATCAACGATCAGCGCTTCACGGTTGCCGATGGTTTCGCTGTGTACTTTGCCACGAACGTAAATGCGGCCGCGGCCTGTGGAATACGCTTCAAGAATGCCGCGTTTGCCGACGATTGTGCCGCCGGTGGGGAAGTCCGGCCCGGGCACGATCTCCATCAACTCCGCAAGATCAATTTCCGGATTATCAACAGTTGCAATAATCGCTTTGAGAATTTCCGACGGGTTGTGCGGCGGAATGGAACACGACATTCCCACTGCAATGCCGCTGGACCCATTGACAAGCAAATTCGGGAACTTCGCAGGCAGGACGGTTGGTTCCTGACGTGTCTCGTCATAGTTTGCCTGAAAGTCAACCGTGTCGAGCTTGATATCCTCGAGCATCGCGACCGTAGCTGCGGTCATGCGGGCTTCGGTGTAACGCATCGCAGCCGGCGGGTCGCCGTCGATCGAACCGAAGTTGCCCTGTTTGTCGATGAGCATCGAGCGCATCTTCCAGTCCTGGCCCATGTGCACCAGTGTTGGATAGATGACTGATTCGCCGTGCGGGTGGTAGTTACCCGAGGTGTCGCCTGCGATCTTGGCGCATTTGCGATGCTTCTTGCCCGGCGACAGGCCGAGGTCATTCATCGCGACCAGAATGCGCCGCTGCGAGGGCTTCAATCCATCGCGCACATCAGGCAGCGCGCGGTCCATGATCGTCGACATTGCGTACGTCAGGTAACTGTCGTGCAATTCGCGATCGACCGGCTGATCGATAATTCTGCCGCCGGACGGTGGGGGAGTAACTACCGGCGTATTCGTTCCGTTGGAATGGTTAGCCATAGGGGTGTTTTCAGCGATTCAAACGCCGCAGGCAGACGATCGGCAAGCTGCTGCGGCAGGGGTTATTCCGGAGACCGTATTGTAGCGGTTTCGCGTGTCTGTTGCCTGTTGACGCACCAGTCGTTTGGCTCGTTCAGGCGGGTACACATACCGCGAGAAACTCTGTGTTTCCGACCTTGCCCTTGGACGCTCCGCCGCGGATTGGAGATTGCGTGTGCTGTTCGACTGACACGCCCAATTCAGGCATCGAGTCGAGCACGCGATGCAGTACATGCACCGCATACGCTTCATCCAACGCGCCATTGTGCAGTAGTTTGGTGCGCTCGGCATCATTCAACTCATAATGCGGTTTGATGAGTGTGATGATTCTGCCGCGGCCTGATGCGCCTTGTTTGAGCCAGCGCAGAGCTGCGGGGATTGCGTGTCGTTGCGGCGTCCATCCAAGATCGATCGTGACAAGATCAACCCCCCCCGAATCGGTTGCGGTGAAGCCGTCGTCTGGGAATTCGACATGCAGCGCGTTGGTGCGCTCCATCACGGTGATGCGTTCATCCTGTCGGAGTTTCCACGCAAGTGTGCCGTAGCCGGTGTCGATGGCGAAGATGTGTGCTGCGCCGCGCTGCAGCATGCAGTCGGTAAACCCGCCGACGTTGCAGCCGAAATCGGCGCACACGAGGCCGGTGACATCGACGTCAAATGCATCGAGGGCATGCGCGAGTTTGATCCCCGCGCGAGAGACGAATTGTTTTTGCTCAGCCACTACTGGATCATACTGCGCTCACTTCCGCCCGTACCGCGCCAGCCGGTCCATCTGCAGCGCGACAAACATCAGGCAGATGATCCCGCCTGCGTAGAGATACAAGCCGATTTGCGGTGTCGCTTCCAGTGGGCCGACGGTCAGGCTGGCCAGCACGACAGTGACGATCGTGAAGACATCGACCATTGCCCATCGCCCGAATACGCGCAGCAGGCTGATCACGCGCGCCCGCCAGCGGTAGGGGAATGCGAGCAGCCAGAAAAACGCCAGCATTCCGAATTTCAGTGCTGGGTACACCACCGAACACAGCGCGAGAATCGTCGCAGCGACATGTTTGTCCTGTTGGCTCAGCGCTTGCACGTTCAGCAGGATCGAATATTCATCCCGCCACAACAGCAACGTGCGCGTTTCAAACGCAGGCAGCAACAGCCCCGCCAGGATCAGCCCGCCGCTGGCCAGCAGCAAAACGGGCACATCAACCCGCTTGCGATACCGCTTCCGCAACGATGCAGATCGTTTGTGTGCCATTGCCACGCCTCGATCGGCAGTCTGGCGACATTCTCATGAAAGGGTGACAACTGTGTGTCACACCGACTGCCACACTTCATTGACCGCAAGCCGATCTTCGCGTCATGGTCGAAGCCGTCTCTCACTCCTTCAACACATTCCGGGGAGATGGGGATCCTGTCATGCGTACACATTACGTTGCGGTCAGCATCATTGTTTCGTTGTTCATACTTCAGCAAAGCGCCATCGCAGGCGCATTTGATCCAGCCACCACAGCGCTTCTCCAGGAGTATGCAACCGGTGTGGAACTTGAAGATCTGGACAATGATGGCTTCATAACCGATCTGGATTTCTCCATATGGGTGATAGACCGCGTCTTTGCCAAACCGATTCCTGATTACGACTGCGATGATGTCATCGGGGCAGCAGATGGCGTAATGGCGTTGGCGGCAGAGCTTGCCGGGCTGTCCGCGGATTTTGATGACAGTGATGCGGTCGACGGTCTCGACCTCGGCTTCGTTGTGGCCAACCTCGGGTCCATCGGCGTCGGGGCGTCCGCTGGCGATCTGACGGGCGATGATCTCGTAGATAGTGCTGACCTTGCCGCAGCGGCAATCAAGCTCGGCCAGCCGCCGACACTTGAACCGATCGATGTCGCAGTGTCGCTGCTGGAACCGCTGATCAGCATTGATCAATCCGTATTACCGGCACAACTGCCGCCCGATTCGCCATGTCCGGAGCCCGAATTGTGCGGTAACGCCCGTTGTAAGGCACGCTGTAACCTCGGAGATACAGGCGTGAAGTGGACGTACCGGCTCTTCATGATCGGATTCTGCGGCAGCCAATTCGAAGCGGATCGCTGCTGTCAGGAAGCCACCGCAGTCGGGTGCGAATGTTCGCCTGGCGGTTTTAAACTTGACTGTTGGGTTCTCGCACAGGGATCATTCATCGCGTGCCTGCTCACACTTCCATGATGATCAGCGTCATTGCCGGAATCGTATTCGTGCTGATTGTGTTGGCGATTGCGGCCTACGTGCTGTTTCGTCGCTACATTACGCCGCCGATTGAGGTCGAGCGCGCCCTGTCGGGTATCGAACTGGATGCCCGACGCGGCGCGCTGCACGATCTGTTCGTCACCGTCAACGATCGCCCCGCAATCATGATTGAAATGGTTCCCGCAGGCGCGACTCTCGTGCCGTGGTCGACACTGGGCATTGATGATCCAGCCGCACGCGATCTGCAGCAGGTCTCAATCACCGGCAGGACCGGCAACCGATTCTTCCAGACAACAATAAGTTTCGGCCGTAACGAAACCCCGCCTTCGGAATACGCATCACAGACCTGGCGGTATGTTGACAACATTCACTCGGATGACGAGATCGTTTCACCTTCGATGAATCAGGCAACCTGAAGCCGCACCTGAGTTTGCGAAGGTGCGGGTAGGCATTACCGCATCCCCACCAGCGCGATCTTCGCCCGATCTGCTGCTTCAATCACCGCCGGCTTGTCGATCAGTATCACGCGACCCGCGCCAACTGCTATGCACCGCCCGCCGGCGGCTGCAAGTTTCTCGATCGTTTCCACGCCGATCGTCGGCACATCTGCACGGCGGTCATGATCCGATGCTGCGGTCTTGAGCAGGGTCCATCCTTTCGCGCGACACAGAATGCCTGCGCGCTCGATCATGCCATCCGTACCTTCCACCGCTTCCACAGCGATGATGTCACGGTTCGCAACTGCCATCGATTGGCCGATATGCAATTCCACCGTCTTCATGAGCAGCGGCCAGCCGAGATCGATGTCAGCCTGCTGTTCTGGAGCAGGTTGAACGCGCCCCATGACGCCGATTGCTGCGAGGTGATCCGGTATATACGTTGTGGAGTCGATAAGCGTGATCCCGCTTTCCGCCAGTTCATCAGCAACCGCAGCGAGCAGCGCTGCGTTGCGCTTGTCGTGGCGAAGACGTTTGTACCAGACTCTGCCTGCGCGCCAATCCGGAAGCTGGCGAAACTTTGCCATCGGCCGATGCATGCGGGTCTTATCCACGCGGCCGACCATGACTGCTTCGGTGACGCCCCAGCGCTTGAGCAATCGAATCCACCGACCGAGCTGCACGATACCTGCACCGGAAAATTCATCGCACAATTCACGCAGCACCGGATCTGCCTGATCGCGCAAACCAACGCAGCAGACGTTGGCCCCGGCTGCTTTCATGCCCCTGGCCATGATCACAGGCAGCATGCCTTGGCCGGCGATAAGACCAATAGAAGATTCGGTTGTGGCGAGCGGTTTCGACATTCCGACCACAGCAGCGCGGCTTCAACGCAACTTGTCAAGTTTGATGCAATGGCAGCCGCATTGCGGCAACTGTCGCAAATGAAGAAATCCGACCCCGGGGAAGTGCACTCCGCATCGGGATCGGATCAGTGAATGAGCGGTGCCGTCCGCCTGGTCCGTGTGTTCGCACGGGCCGGTGCAGGGTGGTGATCGGCCCCGCTCAGTGCAAGCCAGGCAATTGCGAGAAAGGTACGTCCCAGAACACCGCCATACATGACCGTTGGATGACCGCAGCCGCTTTCGCGGATTCTGTGGCAGCTTCCGGGCGATGCGTGCGATATTCTGAAGCAGCCCAAGTGCGGCTTTTGTCTGCAGGAATTGCCAACATGCATGTGTTACTCGTTGAAGATTCAGTACGGCTGCGCGATTCGCTGACCGATGGTCTGCAGCGAAGCGGTTATGGCATTGACGCAGCAGCAGACGGCGAGCAGGCGCTGCGCTATGCCCGGCACAACGATTACGACATCATCATTCTCGATCTGATGTTGCCCAAGGTCGACGGATTGACCGTGCTCAAGGAACTGCGCGCAGCTGAAGACCCCACGCACATTCTGATTCTCACCGCTCGCGATTCAGTGGATGATCGCGTCGAAGGATTGCGCCTCGGGGCTGATGATTACCTCACCAAACCGTTCGCGTTCGAAGAACTCGTCGCCCGTCTGGAAGCGTTGACGCGGCGCAGCTATCGACAGAAAAACCCGCGCATCACCGTCGGCCCGCTGGAAATCGATACCAGCGCGCGCCTGGTACACTGTCAGGGTGATGAATTGACAATGACTCGGCGCGAATATGCACTGTTGGAATACCTGGCTTTTCGGGCCGGCGATATTGTCAGCCGCAGGCAGATCGAAGATCATTTGTACGGCGAGAACAATTTTCCGATGAGCAATGCCGTCGATCGCCTGGTGTGCGCTATTCGTCGTAAACTTGAAACAGTGACCGACCAGAAACTCCTCGCAACGCGACGCGGCCTTGGGTATATGCTGCAGGAGCCGACCTCGTGACATCGATCCGCAAACGATTGCTGGCTGCGCTGATTCCGGGTTTGGTTGTCGTTCTGTTTGCAGGCGGCTGTGCGGTGTTTCTGCTAGTGCGAGCTGATCTGCTTGATCAGTTTGATGATTCACTGCGCGAACGACACACTGCGCTGCTGACGACCGCATCATACGAAGACGACGAAATTGACATCGACGATGATGAAGTGGCAGATGTAGCAGGCGGGGCGTATTTCGAATTCCGAATGGCAGATGGTGAACTGCTGTATCGTTCCGAATCGCTCAGCGGACAGTTGCTTGAAATCGATATGGCCGATGAGCAGATAGTCAGTGTGGAATTGCCCGGCGGCGCGAACGGCCGAGCAATGCAAACGACGTTCCAACTTGAACCGGATGATGACGACGGCAGGTTCGATATCACCGGCATGCCGCCATCGCAGCCGATTCAACTTACTGTTGCGCTCAATCGCAAGCCTGTCGATCAGGCGCTGACGACGCTCGCAGCAGCGCTGGGTATCGTCGGCCTTGCGGTTACTGCTTCCGTTATCGCGCTGCTGCTGGGCGGTGTGCGCTGGGGGTTGACGCCGCTGGATCGCCTCCGCGGGCAGATCGCTTCGGTTGATGACGACCAAAGTGAAGCGCGTTTTGATGACCGCGATGCCCCGCGCGAATTGCTGCCGGTGTACAGTGAATTGAATTCCATGCTCGATCGGATGGAGCAGACGCTGCAGCGCGAGCGCGTCTTTGCCGATGCCACCGCCCACGAGTTGCGAACGCCGCTTGCGGAGCTTCGCTCCATTGCGGAAGTCGCAGTGAAGTGGACCGACCCGCAGCGCACGACTCGAGCCCTGCACGAATTACTTGCCATCGGCACCGAAATGCAGTCGTTGATTGAATTGCTGCTGAAGATGAGCCGGGGTAACGTCAACGGCGCGCTGGGGGAAGCGGAAGATGTGCAGCTTCGCCCCATTGTCGAGCGCAGTATGGATCATACTGCTGGACAAATTGCTGACAAACAGCTCAGTGCTGCTGTCTGTCTCGATGAATCGGCTGCGCTGCACGGCTCACGGATCGTGCTTGAAACTGTGCTGCGCAATCTGATTGAGAATGCGGTGCAGTACACGCCGAAGCAGGGGCGCATTGCGATCGAATCTGAACCCGCGCCCAATGGCAACGGGCACGGCAACGGCAGCGCAGCATTGATCATCCGCAACGGCCCGGTCGATCTGACGGCAAGCGATGTCGACCGGCTGTTCGATCCGTTCTGGCGCAAAGATGCATCTCGTGGCGATCGCACCCACGTTGGCCTTGGTCTGTCCGTCGCCAAGCGTTTGGCTGATGTTGCTGGCCTGCGCCTCGCCGCCGACCTCGACCACGGCGACCTGCGCATGCGCGTGTCGAGCGGCAACGGGCATTGAATTCAGCGACAAACGACCTCTTCGCGACCGCCGATGCAGAGCCGCGAATTTCTTTCACGACCCGACTGTTGTCCAGGCATGATCGGCTTCGCATAGGAGGTAGTAGTCAAACTCCTTCACGGTCAGAGTGTCAACGTCATTCAATGCAGTGCAGTAGAGTTGCCAGAAACGCATAACGTAGCGGTAGTAGTTCCATTCGAAGGATTCGCAATACGGAATCACGGCGATTCGAGGATTCCATCGAACCAAACGCGTACATATGCGCTCCACGAAGCTGTCGAATATGGGAACGATCGGGCGATGGAAGTGGAGATACTTGCTTACGAATGACTTCACTGACTGATTGCGTCTAGTGATTTTTTGGAGTATCGAGTTGAATGAGCCGTGGATTTGCAGAATTGGTTCGAGAAGATCCGCCGACAGCTGCGTTCTGTCCGCCGGAAGACTCTCGATAAGATCATCGATTCGCTGAGCGTGTTTTGCAAAGTGTGCTGCTGCCTGAGCAAGCGAACTGGCCTGCGCGCCGGTAGAAACGATCTTTCGTTCAAGTCCTGTCGCATATCCTCGGCCAATCAGCAGGAGTTTCGAGTTGACTGCAGCCCGATCCGTATGCCTAGGGTTTTCCTCACACATTTGTAACAATACACGATCAGCCAATCGCCATTTGGTGTGATAATCGTTGATCGCATCTCGAAGGCGACTCAAATTGACTCCGTCGTTGTGAGTCAACTTGATTCCGTCCCCATCGGCAGGAAGCGCGCATCATCAATGGCCACCGGGTCGGCATTGATTACGCGCTCCAGCACCACCAGCGGGTCCGGGTCGATGATGAACAATTCATTGATCGCCGGCTTTATGAAGTTATGTTCGATGCCGTGTTCGATCATTGCGATCAGCGGATTGAAATAGCCGTGCGCGTTGACGACGCCGATCGGCTTGGCGTGTTCCTGCAGTTTTCTGCCGACGAGAATCTCGAAGAATTCTTCATACGTACCGATGCCGCCGGGCAGCATGAGAAAGCCGTCGCCGCGCTCCGCCAGCACGCGCTTGCGCTCGCGCATGGTGTCGACAACAATCAGTTCATCGCAGTTTGGGTCGCCGAGTTCACGGTCCATGAGGTGTTTCGTGATAACGCCGATGGCGGTTCCGCCGTTCGTCCGGGCTGTTCGTGCGATGACGCCCATCAGCCCGACACTGCCGCCGCCATAGACGAGCGTGATATTGCGGCGGGCAAGCTCAGCCCCGATCAGTTCCGCTTCATGGTGAAACTGCGGGTCGAGAAAATTGCTGGAACTGCAATATACCGTCAGACTGTTGAGAGCACGATCCTGCATGTGTATCCATCGTACTGACAATGGCTGTGCGGTTATCATCACAGCCACTTTTGTCGCAATTCTCGGGCCGCATACCACAGCACCGCCATGACGCAGATTGTCCTGCTTCTCATCCCGCTTGCCCTAGCCGTCAGCCTGCCTGCCACTGTTGTGCTCATTCGTCTCGGCCGGCGGCTGGGCGCGATGGACACGCCCGGCACGGCCGGCCACGCAAAGCAGCTTCGCAACATTCCCAACATCGGTGGGATTGCGGTCTACCTCGGCATTGCTGCGCCGCTTCTGGCTGGCATCGCCGCGCTGCTCATTATCGACACGGAATGGCTCAGCGAGCGCATCCCGCAACTGCAACCACATCTCGATCGGTTGCTACACGGCGATGGTCAAGCACGATCATCACTTGCATCCGCAGCGGCGCTGCTTGCCTGCATCACTGCACTGCACGTCATCGGCGTGATCGACGACCGCAGACCGCTCGGGCCAGCAATCAAAATACTCGTGCAACTTGCTGCCGCAGCAACGCTCGTTCTCTGGTTCGACGTGCGCCTGTTCACGCTGCTCGGGCCGATCCCCAGCATCGTCATCACAATCCTCTGGATCGTCGGCGTCACCAACGCGATCAACTTCATCGACAACATGGACGGCCTGTGCGGCGGCGTGACTGTCGTCGCAGCGACACTGTTCATGATCGCTGCACTTGTCAACGCGCAGTGGTTTATCGCTTCAACACTTGCATTGATAATCGGATCAATGCTCGGATTCCTCATTTTCAACTTTCCGCCGGCCAAGATCTTTCTTGGCGATGGGGGCTCACTGGTGGTCGGCTTTCTGCTCGGCGTGTTGACGGCGCGCACGACGTATTACCACCCCGGGCTGGGCGGTGGGTGGTACGCGGTGTTTATGCCGGTCGTCGTGCTCGCCATTCCTTTATATGACTTCGTGACGGTGACGATGATTCGTATCAGCCAGGGGCACAGTCCGTTCGTAGGCGATCAACAGCATTTTTCACACAGGCTTGTGCAACGAGGACTCAGCAAACGGGCAGCGGTGCTTGTCATCTGGGCAATGACCGCAGTCACCGGCATCGGCGGAATTTCCCTTGGCAGACTTGAAAGCTGGCAAGCTGTTCTCGTCGGCGTGCAGACGGTATTCATGCTTCTGGTGGTTGCACTGCTGGAACATGCGACGCGCACTCGAAATGCAGGCGAGGCGCAGTCGTGAGCGCCGCGCACCAAAGCGCGGTTGCCCGTCACCTGCCGAATGTACTGCGGTGGGTGGGGTTATTGATCATCTTGTGCATTGCAGCCCTGCGCATGGTGACTGCATTCAGTCATACCCGCGTTTTTGATATTGATCCTGCGTTTGATCCCACTCTCTTTGCGGGATTGGCCAATGAATCACTGTGGCTGGATGCGCTGTTGCTTGGCGGGGCTGGGCTCGCGCTGCTCGGGTACTGTCTTGCCGGTCGCGGTTTGCATTGGATGCTGCTTGTTGCGGCACTTGCGCCGATGATTGTGGTCTTCGTGCATGGGTTTGAGGATCTTGGAGATTTGCGTAAGGGCGCGACATGGTCCGCCGCAGCAATTGCAGGCATAACGATCGCGCATCTGCGAAATGACCCTGCAATGCGGGTTGTCATCATTATGGTCGTCGTTGGCGTGCTCGGGCCGTTGCTGTTGCGCGGTGCTGCGAATGTCACGTACGAATACGAAGACACTCTCGCGCATTACGAGCAGCACAAAAACATGATTCTTGCGGACAAGGGTTGGACCGAAGATTCATCAAGTGCGCGTATCTATCGCAGGCGGCTGGAACAGCGCCAGCCAACCGGCTGGTTCACGACAACGAATATTTTCGGTTCGTTCATGGGGGCCGGCGTTGCGTTGTGGCTCGGACTGGGTCTTGCATCACTGCGCGCGAAGCTGACCAGCGGATGGACCGGACTATGCGTCTTGTTCGCTGGCGCATGTGCTGGCGGATTGTGGATGACGACATCCAAAGGCGCACTCTTGTCGTGTCTGGCGGGGCTTGGGGCGCTTGCGGTCCTGTATGTGAGCGCTGTTCGCCACGGCGCGATTCCAAAGCTGATCGTGAAACTCGCGCCATTGATGGTTGTGGGTCTGGTTGTAGCAGCGATCGTCGGCATCGTTGTGCGCGGCGCGATTCTGCCCGAATCGTTTGCTGGCGAAGTAAGCCTGCTGTACCGCTGGCATTACATGGTTTCTGCAGTGCAAATTTTCATGGAGAACGCGCTGCTTGGCGTCGGGCCGGATGAATTCCAGGCCGAGTACATGATGCACCGCGTTGCCCGCAATCCCGAAGAAGTCGCCAGTGCTCACAGTATATTCTTCGACTGGCTGGCGACACTGGGCATTGTCAGTGTTGCATGGATCGGCCTGGTGCTGGCAATGTTATGGCGCGCGGGACGGCATTGTGATCCACACGACATGGAGCGTGGCGACAGCGATGCGCAACGCGTCGGCCTCGTTGCGGCACTTGGCGCAACGTTGTGCGTTGCGGTGTTCGGCATCGCGATTGCAATGCTGTGGGAGCGCCACATTCTCGATGCGCTCGGCGGAACCGTGCGCGTGTTTGGTGTCATGGGGTTTGTTGTGATGGCAATGGTTGCCGGGCATATCGCAACACACACATCGAAGCGCATTGTGGATATTGCAGTTCTCGCTGCAGCAATTGTGCTTGTCGTGCATGGCCAGATCGAAATGACATGGATGCAGCCGGGTTCCGTTGTCATGGCGTGGGTGATGCTCGGTGCTGCATCTGCACAGATCGGGCGAACCGCGCGCCGATTCGAGGTGGTGCTGCCGATTGTCGTGTTGTGCGCAGCAGTCTGGCTGGCGAATACCGGGGCGATTCCCGCCATGCGTCTGCAGCATCGCCTGGTCGATGCAGCGCAGCTGCTCTGGCCGGCAGCGGAAGCGCGACAGGCGCAGCTTGTGATTGAATCGCAGCGGCAACAGCCGGCACCCGGTGACACACAGATGTATGTGCAGCAGCGCAATGTTGCACTTGAAAAGCTCGGCATCGAAGCGCAAGCAGAATCGCTGCGCTGGCCGGCATTGGAAGTGTTGCTGAAGCCGGTATTGGTGCAGCGACGTTTGCAGGCTGCGGAAATTCTGGAAGATGCGTATCTCCAGTGGCCGGTGTCCGAAGATGGGCTGTCACTTGCATCGCGCCAGCTCGGTCTGGCCTCGCGGGATATTTCGCTGCCGCAGCGCATTGATGTCTTGTTGCGTTCGACAACGCTTGCGGAGCAGTCGGCTGCTGCGCATAACGACGTGGCGTCTGCAGCGCTTGCGATTCTCATGCGGTTGAAGCTGCACGAACTCACCGGCGATGAGCAACACATTGCAGTTGCCATCGACCTGGCGAAGTACCTGACGACACGCGATCCGAAGGGCATTCGAGCCTGGGTGTCGCTGGGCAATGTCCTCTGGGAAGCCGGTGCGCGCGTTCGGGCCGCAGATGCATATCGCAATGCCCTGCAGCACAGCGATAATTTCGAACTGGATCCGCTCAAGCAGCTTGATGTTGACGATCGTGCATTACTCACGTCACGTATCGCTGAAGCAGTCAGCGGAGAGTGATCATGTTTTCATATACCGTCCGTTGCACGTTTGATGATCCCGCGGTTGCGGAGCGCTGGGTGCAGTGGCTGGGGGAGGAGCATCTGCGCGATGTCTGCGATGCCGGGGCTGTGGATGCCGAAATTGTGCAGTTTGATGCGGGTGGTGGGTCGAGTAAGGTGATCTGCGAAGCGCGGTACCACTTCGCCGACCGCGCAGCATTCGAGAAATATGAGCGCGATCATGCCCCGCGCCTGCGCGAAGAGGGATTGCAGAAGTTCCCGCTCGAACGCGGCCTGCACTACGAACGCTTCACCGGTGATGTACGCGGACGGGTGTGAAGAGATCATTACCGGCCTGCGACAACCACGTTCTTTTCGGCAGCGTTGATCGCATCGACGACTTCATTTTCCGAATACAGATTCGTAAGGGTCCGAGGTTCTTCTGCATTCGGGGTAAACACAGCAAGTACAGGCAGAGTAGTCTTGCCCAGCTTCTGGAACAGTTTCCATCCTGGTGCTGCCGTACTCGTAAGGTCAGCTCGCATCGAAATCACGTTGTCCTCGGTTAGAACTTGCTGAACGGCTTCCCGCTCCAGCGCATTGCTCCGAACCGCTTTGCTCTGCAACTCCCACGCTGCACCAAAGTCGACGACGATGAGTTGTCCCGCCTCCCGCGCCGCTGCAAACGTTTGCTGCGAATACTCCTGACAGAGGCTTTCATCCGTCTTCGCAATGCTCCGCACCTCTCGCGCTTCCGCCAATGCCCTCATTACCTGCTCGGAGGTGTATCCATTCTGCAGCCACGGCTGTTCTTCGCCCGGCGTATAGATCACAAGCAGCGGAATGCCCGTCTGGCCGAGGCTGTAGAGGTAATCCCAGCCAGGCGCTTTGGTGCTTGTCAGATCGACCGTAAATGTGATGACATCATCTGCAGTGAGTGCATCCTTGACTGGATTGCGAGTGAGCACGGTGGCTTTGAGCGCTTTGCACGTCAAACACCAGACAGCTGTGAAATCGAGCACGACGATTTTGCCGTCGGCGCGGGCTTTCTCGAACGCAGCCGGAGAGTACTCGTTCCAGATGCCGGGGATATAGACGGCCTGCGTGTCCGCTGCGTCAATTGCTGCCTGTTTTGTTTCATAGGTGTCGCGAGCCTTGCTGGTGGTATCGATGGCATACAACGTTGCGATGCCGGCAATCGTCAGACCCATGACAGCAAATATTGCGCGGGGCACGAACTTCGACGTGATCTGGATCGTTCGGTACATCAGCCACACCCCGGCAAGCACCGCAAACAGCGCGACAGCCCACCACGGCAACTGTTCGGCTACATACGGATAGTCATTTGTAAGCGCAATCAAACCCGACCCGATGAAATATGCTGCCGCCGCCAGCAGCAACAGGCCCATCACCTGCTTGACAAGTTCGCTGCCGGGGCCGGTGCGGGGAATCTTGTCAACGAGACCCGGCTTGGCGGACAGCACGAGATACGGCGCTGCCATTCCGATGCCCAGGCACGTAAAGATCGTCATGATCGTAAACGCCGGAAGCGTTGCGGTTCCTGCAAGCAGCGCGCCTGCGACGAAGCCAAAACATGGCAGGCCGAGCACGCCGGTCATCACGCCGAACAGGAACGACCCCCATGCGGTTTCTGCTTTGGGGTTCACCGAATACACAGCCTGTGGCAGGTTGATCGTGAACAACCCCATGATGCCGATGCCCATAAGGCCGATGAGCGCACCAATACCGGCGGTGAGCCACCAGATGCCGAAGATGCGCGATGGATCGCTGAAGGTCCGGAACATAATGACCGGCAGGCCGATCGCCACCCAGAACGCAACGACGCCGATCGCCATCCACCAGCCGAGCATCAGTGTGCGGTGCGGCGAATTGGCGTGCGAGCTGATCGTCATGATCTTGATCGGAATGATCGGAAGAACGCATGGCGTGAGGTTGAGGATGAACCCGCCGAGAATCGACATCAGCGCGATAAGAAGGATGCCGAGGAAACCTTCTGCGCGCGGCAGTTGGAAACCAAAGAAACTCGGCGGAGGCGCTGTTACCGTCGGTGCGGGCTGCTCTGGACCAGTTTCCGGATCGCCTTGTGGCGAAGCGACTGCAGTGAGTTGTGAAGCATCGAAGTCTGTAAAGTCCGGATCGGTGCCGAAGTCGAACGGCTGCACATTGGTTACGGGTGCAGTGACTTCAAATGATGCGGTCGCGATTGCGTTGGCCGGCCGCAGGCATGTCGACGCATCACAGGATTGAATTCCCACATCGACGGTGATGGTTGCTTTGCCAGGCGGTGCGTTTTCAGGCACGCGCACAACGACGTATGTAATGGTGCGATCTTCAAAGAACGCATAAGTCTCAGGCCCGGCTCCGTAGTTCACGGTGACGCCGTGGTAGGGCGGCCACTGGACAGCGGTGGTGTCCGCATCGAGCGCAGATTCGGGCTTGGCCGACACGTTGATGGTCGTGAATACAGCGCTGTCAAATCGGTCGAGGGTGTCCGGAATCTCGCGCTCGTTGGTCCATATGTGCCAGCCGTCTGCGATGTCCATGATGACCGCAACGACCTGTTCGGACCCAGCGGGGACGTGTTCGTGGGCAACTCGGGCAGAGATCGTGACTTTGTCACGGGAGTCGCCGTAGGTTTGTTCCTGTTGGTTGGGAGCACCGAAATTGGGCAGTCCCGGGCGGGCGACAGGGGGGGCAGCGGTTGCGCCGGGGCCGGCCGGGGGTGCAGCCATGGCAGTCGAGACAGCCAGGATGCTCAGCATCAGCACAGTCAGGGCGAGGATCGGTCGATTGAACATGCAGGACAGCCTTTATCCAGCTACAAGAAACGGGTGTTGGGCAGACGGCCTCAAGCAGGCCCAGCCGACGTTCCGATAAACGACGGGGCAAGGCCGGGTCGGGCAGGTAAGCATAACGCCGCCAGCCATGCCTCGATTGCCGTCAACAGAACGCTGCGGGCGCGTTGTTCATTCCCGCAATGCCCAGGCAGGGGCCGCAAATCGCTGGTTGCGAGTGCATAATGACCGAAACACTTGACCAATCTGACATTGATGCCCTGCTGAACGCTGCTTCGGCAGACGATGAGGTCCTTGACGCACAGACGCAGCAGATCTTCAGCCGGTTCCGCAACGAGAACGAGCATGTGGAGATCAAGGACTACGACTTCAAGCGTCCGGAGCGCATCAGCAAGGACCAGATGCGGGCGCTGCATACGCTGCATGAGACATTCGCGCGGAACTTCGGCGCTTCGGTGTCGGGTTTCCTGCGGACGATCGTGGAGGTGCGGGTCGCAAGCGCTGAGCAGATGACCTATGCCGAATTCATCAGCAGTCTGCCGAACCCGACCAGTTTCAACCTGATCGAATCCGAGCAACTCGATGGTCGGCTGTGTCTGGAAGTCAGTCCGCTGATCATCTATCCGATTATTGATCGTTTGCTTGGTGGTTCCAATCAGGAACTGTTCATTCCACAGCGTGCGATGACTGTGATTGAGCAACGGTTGGTAAAACAGATTCTGTCGCGTGCTTTGGCGGGCATGACCGAAGCGTGGGAGAGCATTCGCGAGTTGGAGTTCGCGCTGGGTGAGATGGAATCGAACCCGCACATCGTGCAGATCGTTCCGCCAAACGAAGTCGTCGTAGTTGTGAGTTTCGAAATCAAGATGGGCAGTCGTGCAGGCACGATGTCGCTATGCATTCCGTTCAATGCGATTGAACCGCTGATCCCGGATCTGAGTGCGCAAAGCTGGTTTGCCCCCGGGCGCGAGCGCGATGGCAAAGGCTGGAAGACGATGATTGCATCTGATCTGGCGCGGGCATCGTTGTCTGCACATGCGGTTCTTGCTCGGACGACGATCACAATGCGCGAGCTGCAGAACCTTGAAGTCGGTGATGTGATCACAACAGACAGGCCGGCTACGGAACCGATCACGCTTGCCATTGACAATCAGCCGAAGTTCCTTGCGCACATCGGCCAGCACAAGGGTCAACGGGCTGTGCGGGTGCTTCGCCCCCGGCAGGACAGCGATCGGCAGTAAATCAGAACACAACGCGTTTATGCGCGCCTGACGCAACGAAAAAACACAGCGCTGCGGCGCGCGCACGTCTCTCAGGAGTCATGTTTTCAGTGGGTCAACCTCGCTGGCGCGTTGCAATCGACGCATGCAACATCGCAGCGCGCGCCACATGCAACATTTTGCGCTCTTGCAGTGAGAATCCGAGACAAACCGAAGACTTTTGCTGTGGAAACGTTCTGCGCACAACCACAATCGAGAACAATCTGCTGTTGAAAAACGACAATCCGGACGGCCGTTTTGGACGTTGCGCGCGCCAGACGCTGGGGTTTGGCGTGAAAGTGCGTAATCGTGCAATGAAGCAC
>JAJDDB010000009.1 GCA_029260575.1 Phycisphaerales bacterium | reverse complement strand
TGCTGTGGAAACGTTCTGCGCACAACCACAATCGAGAACAATCTGCTGTTGAAAAACGACAATCCGCGCGGCCGTTTTGGACGTTGCGCGCGCCAGACGCTGGGGTTTGGCGTAAAGGTGCGTAATCGTGCAACGAAGCACGAACATGCCCCCAACTTCACATCTTTTTCCAAGGTCGCGCGCAGGATTCGCAATTCAAATCCGTACCCATCTGCACGGCGATGCATTTGTTTCGATGCACGACCAGTACTTCGACCCGCCAATCAGTGTTCCCGCGCTGGGGGCGTTTGCACTGCTCATTCTGGTGCGGCACCGGCGACGGCGGTTTTCAACTGTGGTGCGTGATGGATGTTGCTGAATGGGAGTTCGATCCCGGCATCTGGAAATGCCGGGCTTTGGGGTGATGCCGGGCTTTGGTGGTTCAGAACTTGAAGGTCAGGCCGCCGGCGATGGTGTCGACATCTGTGTCGTCGCCGAAGCCGCGTTCGATGCGCAGGAAGCCTGCGACGTCACGGTGGAAGAGGACGTTGACGCCGACGCCGACGAAGAATGTGTCTTCATCACGCGGGCCGTTGTCGACACTGAAGGGAACGCCGCCTGCGGAGAAACTTGCGTCGATGTCATCAGTGTCGCCCGCCCATTCGCGCTCCCAGCCGCCGAAGACGGATGGCACGATGACAAGACCCGCATCGAACTTGCCGGACAATTCCACACCGAGGCGAGTGCGTAGTGAACTTTCATCGCGATCATCAACGGACAGACCCGCGCCGCCTGCGTTGTCTTCGGTGAAGCCATCGATATTGAAATAGCTGTACTGCACAGAGCCGTTGGGTGTGAGGAAGATGTTGTCTGCGATTTCGAATTCGTATGCGCCGCGGAGATATGCGGTGATGTCGTAGCCGTCGAAATCAGATTCGGGATTCAGGCCGACAGAGAGCAAATCACGGTCGGCTTCGTAGTGGTGATAGCCGAAGCTGACGGATGCATCGATTGCCAGCGGGCCTTTGGTGTAGCTGACGTACGGCCCGCCGCGGATCGTGTCATCCTGAATGGAACCGTTGTTGAGATTCCAGTCTGCATCGGCGTGTGAATAGCCGAAGGCGACGCCTGCGATGAGGTTGTCGTTGATTTCCCAGTCGATGCCGCCCTGGCCGCCGAAGACTTCGCCGTCGAAGCCGGTGCGATTGCCATCGGTGTCCTGATCGATGAACGAACCGTGGAATTGGCCGAAGACGGAATAGCGTCTGCCTTCGCTTTCATCGAGCATTTCCATATCGTCATCAGCTTCAACTTGCGCAAGTGCCGCTGCGATGATTGTTGGGTCGTTGTTTGCCATGGCAAGCGCGCCGGGGCGGGGCATGATGAGGCGCTGGTTTTCCTGGAAGGCAGCCATACCTGTACGTCGGGCAGAAAGATAGCGCGCCAGTTCAAGGTTGTAGACGCGAGCAGCTTCGACGCCGAGCCTGATCGCTGCGTTGTAGGGTTCGGGGCTGATTTCGCGCAGGGCGTCATTGAACGCATCTTCATCAAGCGCATCAAGACTTCCGAGCATGCTGCCAACTGCGCCGTCCGGATCTGCATTGGCAAAGGGAACGATCGAGTCGAGCGACATTCCGACGGCGGCGTTGTTACCAGCATCAGCAGCGTCTGAATACGCGGTGGCATCGCGGGAAACGAGCAGCGAGAACGTCATTTCGCCGTCGGTGAAGCCGGGGTCGGGGATAAGTTCAAATGAAAGCGTTGCGGATTCGGTCATGACCTCAACGCCGTTGTCGGTGATTCCGCCGGCTGCGGTGATGATGTCGAACATTGCGCCGGACGCGACGAACGCATCGCCGGTGACGTTTGCGGAGATCATTGATCCGTCAGCAAGTGTTGCGGTGCCGCCGACATCGAGAATGTCGAACTCGCTGTCATCGATATCAATATCGAGTTCGAAGATGCTGCCATCCTCCAATGTCAGGTTGCCGTCAATTGTGAGTGTTTCGAGTCCGAAGCCGGGGCTGATTGTTCCGCCATCTTCGACAATGACGTCGCCGCCGATTGTTCCGCTGGAGATGAGCGTGCCTTCTTCACGGATTGTGAGATCGCCGCCGACAGAACCGTCGAGTTGCAGAATACCTTTGACAATATCGGTGAGGCCGGAGTATGTGTTATCTCGGGTGAGCGTGAGCCGTGAATCGACATCGTCGAATATGATAAAGAGTCCGCCGGTGCCGCTGATCTTTCCATCAATCGTGAGACTATTTGCACCTCGAATTGACAGCCTGTTGTCTTCAAGGCGGATGCGATTGTCAATGGTTCGGCCGAAGAAGCTTGATCGCAACGATCCATTACCAGTGAGGCGCAGATCGCCTGTACCGAGAGCATTATCGCCTTCGAGGACGATCGTACCCTTGTTGATAATAGTTCCGCCCTCAAATGTATTGTCACGTAAGAAGAGGAGATCTCCGTTGGAATCGGTGTTCACCGTGAATGATCCGAGTCCGCTGAGTACGCCTGAGAGTCGCAGATTGCGATCACCTGCAAACGTCAGAATCTTGCCACTACGAATCTCGAAGTTGTTGTTGAGCGTGCGCGAGTTGGCGTCAGACTCAAGCGTAAAATCGCCCTTGACCGTGACATCACCGAAGCCGAACGCGCGATTCGCGCCGATCAGCGCCGTACCCCTTCTGAGATCAGTTCCACCTGTGTAGTCGTTGCGTCTGGTTAATTTGGCTGTCGCTGTGGCATCATCCATGTCGATGGTCAACGAGCCATCGCCTAGAATTCGGTTGGACAACTCGAGATCGTTGCTGCCAGTGATGATGAGTTCGACATCTGCGATATTGATTCGACTGTTAATGATGCGATCATCACTGTCGGATTCGATCGTCGAGCCATCGCCTGTGACAGTCAGTTCGCCTGTGCCGAGCGCATCGTCGTTGCCAAAGACAAGTCCGCCGCCGGCAAGTTCGACGCCGCCGTTAAACGTGTTTGCGCCACCGAGCGTCAACAGGCCGTCGCCATCTTTAAAAATCGAAGCGCCAGCTCCGCTGATGATCCCGGAGATCATGGTGTCATTGTCACCCTGGACGGTAAGCATGACACCGCCGGTGTCCGAGAGATCGAGCGCGCCATCGAGTACAAGATCGCCAGCCATTGCGTCGATGATGAGCGAATCGCCGGTCGCAATGAGATCGACAGCTATCGATTGCATGAATGCGCTGTCGTTGAGAATTGAAGCGCCATCGTTGAATGTAAATGTGCCGGTTCCGATGATGCTGAGAGCTGCATCTGCGCCGGTCCAACGAATCCCGGTGATGCCGGTGTATTCATCAGCGCCGGCGTCGGGGCTTTGGGCTGCGCCGGTTGCGCCGAAGATGAGCAACATGTCGCCGATGTCAGTACCTGGTGCGACATCGCCGACCCAGTTGGTATCGGTCGTGAAAAGGTCATCTCCGCCGCCGCCATCCCATGTGAAATCGGCGGGTGCCCGGCCAGCCAACAGCGCCAGCGCGGCCGCAGCGGTCAACAGAGAAGTGGTTCGAATTTGTCTTTGGGCGGTGTTCATCTTCGCTCCCATGAACGCCTTGTGTCATATATAGGTGCCGCTCGGCACCATCGAAAACACGGAGGATACCACCGGCGCGCCGAAGACGCGCCGCAACAACCGCTTCGGTGATTTTGATCTATATCGAATGGCCGGGCAGCTTTTCGTGAGTGGCTGAACCTTCGCACCCCGCCCGCAGAGATAATTGCCAAACCAGAATCGCCGTCACGCCGACATAAATTCATTTATTACAATTATTTACAATCAATGACGGCGGGCACATCATCCTGCTGGAGCCTGTATCCACTGTAGATAGCACGGCCGACACAGCAGGATGGTCATCTTGCGGTAGACCTCATCCATGAGTTCCTGCTCGCTCATTTCGTTGATGTCGTCGATGAGGTCGTCAATCTCGCGGAGCAGATCGCGTTCGCTGAGGCCGGTGAAGTTCGGCGGCGACGGATCAGCAAAGGCTTCGAGCTTGATTACGAAAAACGATCCCTCGCCGGTGGTGAGGATCGCGCCGCAGCGGTGGCAGAGGAGTTGGGGATCAGGCATGGCGATGACAATAGGCTGGTGCACATCTCGCTGCGCTCGATCGAACCTCTGAAGTCATTCGGGTCGCCCTCTTGACTCGGAGCCTCTTCTGGATAACGAAGACACGTGAATGTCCGAACGGTAGTGCGAGCGAACCGGCCACAATTCGGGAGCGAGTTCAGAGTTATTGATGAAACATGTGAGTGACAAAATCGGCAAGGCGGGATTCATCGACCGCATTGTTCAATTCGAACCACCAGAGGATGTGGTTGCCGTGATGGCTTGTGACGGTGGCTATGGAGCCGACCTGCCCCATGGCGCTGATGGTCGCGGTGGATCGATGGACAGTGATGCCGTTGTCGAGTTCCGTTGCGACAGCTTCGTTGACGTCCATGGCGGGCATGTTGGATGAAATGTACTTCGACATGTTTCGCGCAAACGCTAAACAGAGGGTCTTGGCGGAATCCGCAGTGTCACATTCGATGATGAACAAACCAAGCAGTCTTCGGGATGCGCGGGAATCTTCCACAGCTTCCAGCATCACTGCAGAGCCGTCCACATATCCCATTTCAAGTGCGACCTGGCCGGCAATATCGTCACCGAGCCAAGCTTCGACTGCGGACTTTTCGAGCGGGCGCTGCTCGGCCTTCCATGCGGTGTCAGCGAAGAATGATTCAGCGCGCCTCAGTCGCTGGACAAGCGCATCGGCCTCGTCGACTTGCGCGACCGGTTGCATCAAGTCGTCAGATTCAAGTCGCGCAGAGAGAAACTGAATAATGTGCAAAAGCTGTTCGTCATTCACATGCGGCCCGGTCACGACAATCTGAAGAACTTTGTCAGCACTCACCGCACCAGCGAACAACATGTGCACTGATGATTCGCTGTTATTCGGGTCTCCGAGTTGCAGTCGATGAAGGAACACTGACCTCTCAGCATCTCCCAACTGCGTATTGGCATTCGATGTCTTTGACTGGACGGCGGACGGCATTGATTGCGCCGCCAGTTCGAGTTGCTTTTGCGCCGCGACACCCAACGCGTGCCTAATCCTCTTCGCTGCTTCGTTGCTGGAAGTTTCATAGCAGGTTACGGCATGGACCGTTCCCTGTTGCCGAAACAAACACGTGTGCGCCTGCTTCATATTCGCTTGTACGAAATCCGTTTGTTCGGGGACAAGTTGGACGATCTTCGCAGCGGCTGTGTCTGCATCGACAGTCATGATCATCGGCCGAACACCGGGAAGACCGAGCTGTTGATCGAGGCCATCAAACAGCTCTTCGGGGACCAGTCGCATGCTGAGCTGCTCGCCACTGCGTTCCGGGTACGTGATGTGCAAATACGTCTTCGGCGGGTCAGCAAGAATGTCCCAGACTTTATCGATCCCGGCGTCGTCATAGTGGTGCTGAAAGAACCGCGCACCGGCGAGATACATATCTTGGTAGTGTTTGACAGCAATTTGCGCCGCGGCGTTATTGGGCGCTGCTGTAGAGCGGCCCCGCTGCATTGAGGTGTTGACGTGCTCCTGATTCATGCGTAGTGCAACTTGGTTCTGCACGAATGTCGCAAAACCCTCACTTGTGGCTTCAAACGCGCGCGACATGTCCGACGTTGTCGGTAGCGCGCGTTGGGCGAACGGCAGATGCTGTTCGTGCAAGGCGTGAGCGAGTTCGTGCGCAATCGTGATTCGGCAAGCGCCGTCAAGATGCTCTTCAACGATCCAGCCGAGCTTCATCAGTGAAGAAATGTTGCCGGCGGGAAGATCGATAGTTTGATTGGATGTGGAATATCTGCCGAGCATGTAGCCTGCTCGTTGCATGTTGTCGAGCATATGCATCATGATGTCCGCAGATGCATCGTTGCTATCGGGATCGGCGCCTGCGAGTAACACGCTGAGTTTCATGTCGGCTTCCCACCGTTCGAACATCTCACCGCGCGTGACGATCTTCAATTCGGGGACAGTCTTGAAAGATCGACCTGCGGCGGCTTCGACGTGGGGGATCATTTCGTCGCGCCACTGCTGGGCCTGTTGAAGCGTGAATGCGGGTTCGCCTTCAACAGGTTGTCCGAGCGCATCAAATTCAACAGCGGGCGTTGCGGAGGCAGCAGTTTCGAGTTCGGTTTGTTGCGAGAATGTTGTCGTTGCAGTCGTGAATGTGATCACGAAGAGCAGAATCAATGCGCGCATAATCATGAGAGTTGCCTCTTAAGCGGAGTGGGATGTCAGGTTCACATTGTATCTGCGCATGCTGATATCTCGCTGCGCTCGATTGATCCACCTCAGGAATGGAAGGAGATCATGCCGACCTGAAACTTGGATGTTCTTTGCGTTTGGCGCAAGCAAGCGAAAATTCGGACGCTGGCGCGGGGTAAACCTCACTGCTAAACGTTGAAGATCCGCCTCTTCGAAGACTCAGGGGCAGCGTGCGGGGTTGATTCACATCGGCTTTTCATCGACCGTCTGATCGTAGATCTCGAGCAGCTTGGATTTGTCGAAGATCATTTCGTTGCGCGACAGGCCGGTGATTTCGTAGAACGGTGTCAGCTCGATCGCATCGACCGGGCAGGCTTCTTCGCACATGCCGCAGAAGATGCAGCGCAGTTCATCGATATCAAACTGCTTGGGATACTTCTCGCGATCTTCCCAGGGCGAATCTTCCGCGATGATGTGAATGCAGTTTGCGGGGCAGGCGGTGGCGCACATGAAACATGCGACGCAACGGACTCTGCCGTCTTCATCACGGTTGAGCCGATGCACGCCACGGAAGGTCTCGCGTTCCTGACCGCCTTCGAGGACAGGCCGATCATCGCGTTTTTCTTCGGGGTACTGCACCACCCAGAGGTTGTTCTTGTTCTTGCCATCGCGGCCGACGTTGGTGAAGAGATGGCGGAGCGTCGTACCAATGCCCTTGAAGACCGCAGGCAGGTACATGGTCTCAGCACGGTTCATGCGGGCGGGTGTGACGTCAATGATGTCGGAATCGTTGATGGGCATAGGGATGCGATGGTAGAGGCCGATGGTGCTGCTCGGCAAGACCGCGCGCCGCCACCACCGAAATAGACTCCCGTCCCCTTTTCGGGAACGGTGGCAGAAAAGTGGTGTGAGATTGCTGGGAAAGGGTTGCGATCAGAGCGGGCGGATTCTACAGTGTTGCCCCGAACTTTGAGAAAAATTTCACAAAGCCATTTGGCCGCGTGATTGGCTTCCATAAAGAGGTATAACGCCAGCTATGGCTGGCAGACCTTCTTCAACAGACCGGACGACCCACGATGCGGAAAACCGCATCGGCTGGCGGATGGCCGGTCTGGGTATGGAAGTCGCAGCCCAGGCAGCTGGAGGGGCGCTGCTTGGGTGGTTGTATGACTCCTGGCGCGGTCGGGGTCATACCGGAGTGTTGGTCGGAGCGATGATCGGCATCGTCGTCGGCCTGTGGACGCTGATCAATGGTGGGTTGAAGTTGAACCGCCAGCTTGATGAGCTGGCAGCAAAGCGAAAAGCTGAGCGCCATCAGAATCGAGATTCAGGAACGTCGGTGCTCTCGCCGGGACCGGGCACATACCAAACCGAATCCAAAGCTGAAGATGATGACTGGGACGACTGGAATGATGATGACTGGGGCAACGGGAACGACAGCAATGACGAGCAATGTTGACCGCCGCGGGCCGGGCGCAGCGGCGATTGCGCTACCGACGCTGCAGTTGCTCTTATTCGTTCCGCTTGCTGCTGCGATCGTCGGCGGATCGTGGGCCGGCATCGTGAAAATGCTGGGATACAGCAACGAAACCGCTGTTGCGGGTCTTGCTGGTGCAGGAGTTGTGGCGGTTGTGACGCTGGCTTCGGTGCTGGTGATGACGCCGTGGAAGCGACGGCCGATGGATTTGTGGATGACGTTCTGGCTTGCGGGGACGGTCGTGCGGCTTCTGGTGACGCCGATTGCTGCTTTCCTGTTATACTCCGCGGCCTTGCTGCCGGCCGAGCCTTTGGCGCTGGCTGTGGCAACTGCGTACCTGGTGACCGTGCTGACGGAGACAGCCGTGCTGGCCCGACATGTCGGGAGGCACAGTTGAGTACATCGTTTGCCCAAGAACGCATCATTCTACGACGCTCTGTGAACTGAGATTATGGAACTTCTTCTTCAATTCGCTGCGACCGAGCCGACCGATCACGTCACAGACAAATACGTGCTGGGTGGGTTTGTCACGATGCATACGATCACAGTAGTCGTGATCGGGGCGTTGTTTGTCTGGGCGATGTTTGCTGCTGCCAAGGCAATTGCAACCGGTCCGGAAAGCCAGGGCAACGATCGCTACACAACCAAGGGTCGTTGGGCGCAATTCGTCGAAGTCGTGGTTACATATCTGCACGATGAGATGCTGATTCCGGTGCTCGGCGAGAAGCACACGAAGCGCTTTCTGCCGTACCTCATGACGGTGTTTTTCTTCGTTCTGTTCATCAACGTGTTCGGGCTGATTCCGCTGCTGGATGTTCAACACTTGATCGGCGACCTCACGGGCAAGCATTTCAAGACGTACATCGGCGGAACAGCCACAGCGAGCATCACGGTCACCGGCGCACTTGCGCTGGTGTCGTTTGTTGTCATTCAGATTCACGGGTTTCGTGAGCTTGGCATCAAAGGGTATCTCCAGCACCTCTGCGGTGGATTGATTCCGGGACCGATTTACCTGCTGCCTGTTGTCGCAATCGTGTTTGTCGTCGAAGTAGCTGGCCAGTTCATCAAACCGGCAGCATTGGCGATTCGTTTGTTTGCGAACATGGTTGCAGGGCACACGCTGATGGCTGTGCTGCTTGGTTTTGGCAAAGTCGCATTGGACGGAGCCGGCGGCAGCTTGACGCTGGGCGTTGGCGGGATCACGCTGATCAGCGCACTTGGCGCGCTTGCGATCTCATTCCTAGAACTCTTCGTCGCCTTTCTGCAGGCGTTTATCTTTATGTTCCTTACAGCGGTGTTCATCAGTCTGATGTCACACCATGAGGAGGAGCATGACACGCACGATCATGAACACGAATCGACCCTTGCAGCGGTCATTGAACCGACCGCTCCGTAACGGGATTGGGTTGGATGATGATTTGACAGACATTGAGCATTGCGGTGATTGTGGGAATCGGCGCGGTGACAGACGACTTTGAAATCCGTTGGTACTTCATAACACAGACAAATCGACGCGACTCCCACCGCGTCCTGACAACGAGAGTAAGAAGCAATGAAGAACAAGATTGCACTGCTGGCCATGACGTTTCTTGGAAGCCTTCTGTTCGCCGGCGAAGCTTTGGCGCAGGACGTAGCCCCGGGTGTCGGTATTGATGTCGCAGGTAATGGCGGCCTCGGCGCCGGACTTGCTGCAGGCTTGGCGGTCGTCGGAGCCGGCATCGGCATCGGTTTCATCGGTGGCAAGAGTAACGAAGCCGTCGCGCGCCAGCCGGAAATGGCTGGCCGTGTGTTCATCAACATGATTCTGACTGCCGCGCTCGTTGAAGGCGTTGCGCTGTTTGCGATCGTGGTCGGTTTGACAAAGTTCCCGTACTAATTGCCACGTCGATCGGCGTCGTCGCGCTCGCTGTCGTTCGTACTGCAGCGCAGCGCTCGGCGTCAGATGACAGAAGGTGTTCTCTTGGTTGTCATGTTGATCAGCCAGTGGAAATCAAACCGCGAGGGTTGAATGATGTTTGCGATGAATCTGATTCTGGCTGCTGAAGACACGGCCGGACATGCAGCGGGCGCTGAGGTAATGGACCTCTACAACTGGGTGCCAGGCGTTACATCGCTGATCGTGTTCGGCATTGCATTCGTGGTTCTGTACCTGAAAGTATGGCCGAAGATCACGCAGGGTCTGGATGATCGGCAGAACAAGATCCGTGAGGAGATTGCCGCTGCCGAGCGTGCCCGCGAGAAAGCCAACCTGGCTCTGGTCGAATACGAGCAGAATGTGGCCAAGGCGCGCGAGCAGGCTGATGAGATGATCGCGACTGCACGGGCTGATGCCAAGGTTGTTGCTGAAGAGTTGCGCACCAAGAACGCTGCGGATTTGGCAACGATGAAAAGCCGCGCCACAGCGGACATTGCAGCGGCCAAGCGAGCGGCGATTGTCGAGCTTCACGCGGAAGCGGCGACGCTTGCGACATCTGTTGCGAGCAAGATTCTTCGACGCGAAATTTCCGTTGAGGATCAGCAGCAGCTCGTACAGGAATCGCTTGCGGAACTGGCAGCGCAGCAAACTGCTGAGACTGAACACGGCATGGCCGGAGCGCCCTCGTAATTAATTTTAGTATTCATTCACCGCAGAATCGCAACGTGTGCAGAGTTGAGTGATGGGGAGTTGGAATGTGAAAATGCAAACCAAACAAGTCGATTCGATCGCGATTGGCATGCTTCCAGTTTGCACGTGTGCCCCATTGCAACCTCTGCGAATTTGTGATGCAATCTTCGGCAGCAATCATCAGGGTGAGGCGTAATGACCGCGCAAACTGACGCACTGGCCAACGTGTATGCAAGCAGCCTTCTGGATCTGGCGGATCAGGCCGGCGGCGAGGACAAGATTCTCGAAATCGCTGACGAGCTGGAGCAGATCGCTGAACTTACACGCAGTAACCGCAATTTTGGTGAGTTTTTTGCGTCGCCGATCATCGATGTATCCAAACGCGGCCAAAGCATTCGCAAGATCTTCTCGGACAACATCACCGACCTGACACTGCGATTCCTGCTGGTGCTCAATGGGAAGGGCCGGCTGGGTCATCTCGAGCCAATCACCGTGGCGTACGACCGGCTTGTGCAGGAACGATTCGGCCGGGTCGAAGTGAATGTCTACACACCTGCGCCGCTGGGTGATCAACAACTTGAATCGATCCGCAACAGAGTCCGTGATGCGCTGGGTAAAGAGCCTGTGCTGCATCCGTACACTGATCCGATGATGATCGGCGGTGTGAAGCTGCGCATCGGCGATCAACTCATCGACGGTTCGGTGGCGGGTCAGCTTCGGCGCATTCGTCAGAATTTGCTGAATGAAGGCAGAGATTCATTGCGCGACAGCATAGAACGCATCATCGACGGCGGAGCAGCATCATGAAACGACAGCTTCGAATTCCAGTTTTAATTCTGTTGCTGCTTGCAGCATGGCTGATCACGCGCACCGCTTCGGGCATGGTCGATGCTCAGGCGGCGCAAATGATTCAACCGATCGGCCCGATTGTCTATGCGTGGTCGCCGATCGTTGAAGATGATGACGATGACGACAAGGACAATGACATCACGCCGCGGCTTTCGGTGCGCGGCGAGGCGGAACTGGAAAAGCCCGCCGATCAACTGCGCATCAACCTCGGCGTCGTGACCGATGGAAAAGACGCTGAGCAGACGCTTGAAGACAACAGCGAAGTGATGGACGGCGTCGTCAAAGCAATTCGCAAGGCCGGCCTTGAAGATGGCGAGTATCAGACTGGACGTTTCCGCGTGCAGCCGGTGTATTCACGTCGGCCGCGCGGTGCTGATGAGACGTGGCAACCGCAGATTCTCGGCTACCAGGTCACCAATACGATCGATGTGAAGACGACCAAACTCGAATTGGCTGGCGCGATTATTCAGGAAGCAAGCAAGGCCGGCGCAAACTCGGTGAACTCGATCAATTTCGATCTTGCTGATGAACGCAAACACCGCGCTGAAGCGATCGTCAAAGCGACGACCAATGCCATTGATGATGCCCGCGTGGTCGCACAAGCAGCCGGTGTGAAGCTCGTCCGGATACTTTCGATCAATCTGGATGACGCCCGGCCGATGGCCAGCCCACCGCGATCGCAGATGAACATGCGCGCGATGGCTGAGGGCGGCGTGACCCCGCCAATCACGCCCGGTGAAGTCATGGTCCGGGCCTCGGTCACGATTGTGTATGAAATTGATGAAGCGGCCGCCATTGAAGAACACGCGCGCTTCAACGACTCCAAAAAAGACATTTTTAGCTTCTCTACGGAAATCCCATTCTGATAAAGAGCCGCGACTGTTGATCGCGCGATGAAGAACCAACCTCCCAACGGGGCGATTGAGAAACCCAGCTATGAAGATCAAGACAGACGAAATCACGAGCGTCATTAAGCAGGAAATCGAACAGTTCTCTGGCGAGCTGGAAATCAGCGAAGTCGGGCAGGTCGTCGAAGTCGGTGACGGTATTGCCCGCGTCTATGGCCTTTCCAATGTTATGGCGAGTGAGCTGCTCGAATTCGAAACCAAGGACGGAGCGGTCATGGGTCAGGCCATGAACCTGGAACTCGACACCGTCGGCTGCGTGATCTACGGCAACTATCTCGCTGTCCGCGAGGGTGACACCGTAAAAAGCACCGGCAACCTGCTGGAAGTTCCCGTCGGTCCGGAACTGCTCGGCCGTGTTGTCGACCCGCTTGGCCGTCCGCAGGATGGAGCCGGCAGCCTGAACACGACGCAGACGCGCAAGCTCGACATCGTCGCGCCGGGCATTGCTGCTCGTCAGCCGGTGAGTGAACCTTTGCAGACCGGTATCAAAGCTATTGACTCGATGATTCCGATCGGACGTGGGCAACGTGAACTCATCATCGGCGACCGCAAAACGGGTAAAACCGCTGTCGCGCTGGACACGATCATCAACCAGAAACAGTATTGGGGCACGCCCGATGCTGTCGTTTGTATTTATGTCGCAGTTGGTCAGAAGGATTCGACCATCGCAAGCGTTGTGGAAACGCTCAAGGAACACGGCGCGATGGATTACACCATCGTTGTCAATGCAGGCAGTTCCACCCCCGCCCCGCTGCAGTACATCGCGCCCTACGCAGGTTGCGCGATGGGTGAATACTTCATGTGGCAGGGCAAGAACGGCAAGACGCCCAAGCACGCACTGTGCATTTACGATGACCTTTCCAAGCAAGCAACTGCGTATCGCCAGTTGTCACTACTGCTGCGTCGTCCGCCCGGCCGTGAAGCATACCCCGGCGATGTGTTCTATCTGCACAGCCGACTGCTGGAACGCGCGACGAAGCTCAGCGATGCCAACGGCGGCGGTTCGCTCACTGCACTTCCGATCATTGAAACGCAGGAAGGCGACGTCTCTGCATACATTCCGACCAACGTGATTTCGATCACTGACGGTCAGATCTACCTGCAGCCGGAACTCTTCGCTGCTGGTGTGCGTCCTGCTGTGAACGTCGGCATTTCGGTATCGCGCGTCGGCGGCAACGCACAGATCAAAGCGATGAAGGAAATCGCCAGTACTTTGCGTCTTGACCTTGCTGCGTTCCGTGAACTGGAAGCATTTGCGCAGCTCGGCACCGAGCTCGACCCCGCATCACAGATGCAGCTCGACCGCGGCGGCCGCATGGTGGAACTGCTCAAGCAGGCCCAATACGAACCGTTTGAAACATACGATCAAACCATCTCGATCTTTGCGGGTGCGCGCGGCTTCCTTGATAACCTCAAGCTGAATGCTGTGCATACCTTTGAACACGATCTGCTGGATCATTTCAAGGGTTCAGCCAAGGGGTTGCGCGACAAGCTTGTCGCAGCAACGAGCTTCAAGGGTCTCGAAGATGAATTCAAGACTGAAATCGCGCAGTTCAAGAAGGACTGGACGGCAAAGCACAGTGACGCAATCGTTGTGGCGAAGGCGTAGGAGTAGCTGCTGAACAATTCGAGAGTTAACTTTGTCAGCGCCCGCGCCATGCGGGCGCTGATTTGTTCGCAATTTACACGCACATTGCTGGAAAGCGCCGCGCTGCAAGTTTTCAGCAGTCGCCAAAGCGATCCTCTCGTCCATTCGCCGATACACTCATATGTGGACGGCTGGAATTGTCGTTGAGCGCATGTTTGCACAATGAATGAAGAGGTTCGCCATGCATCACATCAAGTGCGCCGAGATATGGGGCGGAATCAAGAATGTGAACACCGATGCCTGCTCGAGCGGCTTGACCGCAAGCCTTTTTTCAAGCGCGTGTGAAGGTGGAAAAGGCGGTGATATCTACTACATCGGAGTCTGCGGTCAGGACAAGCTCACCCGGATTGCCATCGCTGATGTGGTTGGTCACGGGTCCACGGCAAGTGAAGTAAGCCAGTGGCTGTATGACATACTCAAGGATCGAATGAATGATCCGAGCAACGATGAACTGCTGAGCGCGCTGAACACGGTCGCGATCGAGCGTGGCCTCCTGGCTATGACGACTGCGTCTGTCATTGGTTACTACTCGGATGACACGCACGGTCGATTCGCCTATGCGGGACACTTTCCTGCGCTTCTGAAGAAGAAAAATGCGAGCGCCTGGGCAGATGTCAATGTGCGGGATTCAATCGGACTCAGCAACCTGCCGCTCGGCGTCGATGCTGACACCACATTCGCGCAGGAGGAGGTTCAACTTTGTCATGGCGACCGCTTGTTCCTCTACACCGATGGAGTTGTTGAAGCTCCCGATGGTGAATCCGTCCAGTTCGGCCGAGATCGTCTGCTCGACGTTCTTCATGAAGCCGGTGATGTCAGTCTTCATGAACTCAAGATCAAGGTACTTGATGCGATTCGTACACACACCGGCGGAATACTGACACACGACGATGTGACAATTCTCATAGTCGAGGTGAGTTGACGCGAACGCTCCTTGCCCAAGACATCGCACGTGGTCTTCGATATTGACACGACCAAAGGATTGTCGTGCTGCGCGCAGCAGCCTGTGGCCCCGGCATCGCTGCACATTGCGACTGACCGCCGGCCGATAATACCGCTATCATGGCCGATTCGAATCACATGACCCCAGGCGGAATGTACGAGGATGATGATGAGCACGACGGCACTGTTAGGCGAAGCGATTGAAGCTGTGATCATGGCCAGCCGAGTGGCGCGAGCGGTGCAAGCCGATCTCGATGCGGTGCGCGAAATCACCAAGGACGATCGCAGTCCGGTGACTGTTGCAGATTTTGCAGTGCAGGCGATCGTGGCGATGGAATTGCAACGGCAGTTCAGATCGCCGCTGATTGTCGGCGAAGAACATGCCGGGGCGCTGCGGAAAGATGACCAGAAGGAAGTGCGCATGGCGGTTGTCAAAGCTGTGCAAAGTGAGCTACCGAGTGTTTCTGAAGATGAGGTGCTGGACGCCATTGATGCGTGTGATCATGACGGTTCTGCAGATGCGTACTGGACGCTTGACCCGGTGGACGGGACAAAGGGATTCCTGCGCGGTCAACAATATGCCATTGCGCTTGCGCACATTGAAAAGGGTGAAGTGACGCTGGGCGTGATGGGTTGCCCGAATTTGCCGAGTGATCACAGCAGACCGTTGGATGTTGCTGACTCGATCGGTACTGCCTATGCAGCGACGAAAGGCTGCGGCGCGTGGGAGTATGACACGAGCAATCCTAATGGTGACACCCGGCCGATCACTGCGCCGACGTATGAAAACGGGTCGCCGATCCGGACGTGTGAATCGGTGGAGAAGTCGCATTCCAAGCACGATGACACCGCGCGTATTCTTGAACACCTTGGTGTGCAAAGCGATCCGGTTCGGCTGGACAGCCAGTGCAAGTATGCGGTCGTGGCGCGCAACCAGGCAGATGCATATCTGCGGCTGCCGACACGGGCGGATTATCGCGAGAAGATCTGGGATCACGCAGCCGGGATGTTGATTGCGACCGAAGCCGGCGCGGTGGTGAGCGATATCACAGGAAGGGCATTGGACTTCACACACGGCCAGCGGCTGGAAGAGAACCGAGGCGTGATTTGCGCTGCTGCTGATCTGCATCCGCAGATTATCGAGGCGATTGACGCACTCGGCATCGCTGCTGCGACGGCCGGTTGATCGACATTGCAAATATTGATGGTGCAGGTTCGCATGAACACCGGCTGGTCTGGGCCGATATAGGCTGTGTCATGGGCGTTTACCTCCCCATTATGAGCACGCCGCAGGCTGGCGATCAGTCGGCAGCACCGTCACTGCGAATGCTGCAACATACTATGGTTCCAGAAGTTGCGAGCTATAAAAGGGGACGTGAGTCTTTTTCGGGGGTTGGCCCATGACGATTGGCGCGTGGTTCACGATCGTCGTTATTGCTGCGGTTATTGCCGCGCTGATTTCCAACCGAATCAGCGTGGACGTCGCAATGGTCGGCGGATTGACGCTGCTGATGGCTGGCGATTTTGTTCTGCATGGTCTGTTGAACTACGGCCCGATTCTCGGCGTCACCGAGGCAATCGTGGGATTTGCGCACCCAGCGATCATGATGATCGGAGCGCTGTTCGTCGTGGCGGCGGGTCTGAATGAGACGGCGGGCATGGAGGTGATTGCGCGCAAGGTGCTCGGCCGGCCGAAGAATATTGCGACAGCGCAGATCCGATTGATGGCGCCCGTCGCGGTGATGAGCGGCTTCATGAACAACACGCCGATCGTGGCGATGTATCTGCCGATCGTCGGCGACTGGTGCAGAAAGATGCGCATCAGCCCGTCGAAGCTGTTCATTCCGTTGAGTTACGCTTCGGTGCTTGGCGGCAAATTGACGTACATCGGCACGGCTTCAAACATTGTCGTTCTTGGTCTGTTCACACAATTTCTGGCTAATGATGGCACACATCAGGATTGGTTGCAGCGCACCGGCGCAACGGAAATGTCCTCGGCGATGCAGTTCTGGGGTGTGGGATTGATCGGACTACCCTGCACGATTGCGGGTCTGGCGTTCATCGTGCTGGCGAGCAAGTGGCTGCTGCCGGAACGTAAACCCGCAATTGATGTTCGTGATGATGCGCGCAAGTACGAAGTGATGATGGAAGTGCGTGCGGATTCGACGGTGGTCGGCCAGAGCATTGAAGATGCAGGCTTGCGCAACCTGCCGGGTTTGTATTTGACGGAAATCGAGCGCGAGGGGCAGACGCGGACAGCGGTTTCGCCTGAAGAACGGCTGCGTGCGGGGGATATTCTCGGGTTTGCGGGCATTCTGGAGTCGGTGGTCGACCTGCGCAAGATCAAGGGTCTTGTGCCGGCAACCGATGACCAGGTGCAGAAAGTTCGCCGGGAACAGGCGCCGCGCACGCTGGTGGAAGCTGTCGTGTCGCGCGACAGTTCGCTGGTGGGCAAAACTGTGCGAGATTCGCAGTTTCGCACGGCGTTCAACGCTGCGATTATTGCGGTGCATCGTTTCGGACACAGGATCGAAAAGAAGATCGGCGACATTGTCCTGCAGCAGGGCGACACGCTTCTGCTCGACACGCATGCGGGATTCGTTAAGGCGCACCGCAACAGTAAGGATTTCTACTTGGTGTCGATGGTTGAGGGTTCCCGGCCCGTACGGCACGAACGGGCGTGGATCGCGCTGTCAATCCTTGCGATGTTCGTCGTGCTGTTGACTGTGACATCGGTTCATCCGGTGCTGGCAGCGTTCTTCTGCGCGATGGCAATGGTGGGCACGCGCTGCACCACCGGCACGATCGCCAGGGAAAGCATCAACTGGACGGTGTTGATCGTCATCGGCAGCGCGCTGGCGATGGGTAAGGCGATGGAAACGACGGGAGCGGCAAAGGCAATTGCCGAATCACTGCTGGATCCATGTCTGGCTTTGGGCATGGGACCGCAGTCCATGCTGTTCGTGCTGTTCATGATTGCTGCGATTTTCTCGCAGCTCATCACAAATAACGGCGCCGCAGTTCTGATGTTCCCGATCACAATGGCAACCGCACAACAAATGAATGTCCCGCCGGAAGCGTTTGTGTTTACATTAATGGTTGCAGCCGGCTCGAGTTTCATGAGCCCGGTGGCGTACCAGACGAATCTTATGGTCTACACCGCAGGCGGCTATACGTTCATGGATTATGTGCGGCTGGGAACGCCGTTGACTCTTCTCACAGCGCTGGTTTCGACTCTCGTCGCACCGCTTGTTTTTAACCTTACACCGGCTGTCTAAATGAGTGTACGACGGCTGCTCAAGAATATTTTCATCATCACAGCGTTCGCGACGATGTATGCGGCGCTGCTTGGACTCGCAGTCTGGCTGACGGGGCGGATCGTCAGCGACAGGTATGAGTGGAGCCAATGGATCGCATGGACGCCGACGCCTGTGGCAATCGCGCTTGCAGGAGTCGGCTTTCTGTGCGCGTGGCGGCCGGGCGGCACAACGAGACGGCGACGAGTGCGGCGCATCAGTTGGGGCGTGTCACTGTTCGGTCTGGTGGTGTATTTTGCACTATTCGAACATCACCTGTTCTCCGCGCGTGATTGTGATGTTCAAGGGCTGCGGATCGTACACTGGAACAGTTCAGCAACACCGCGCGCGCAAACGAATGATGCAGCGGCGCTGCTTGCTGAACTCGACGGCGATGTAACAATTCTGACCAACCACGGAGCGATTCATCGGCGACAGCCGATTCGCGAATGGATGGGCGAAGACGGTTTCGTGCTGCGCCCGCAGCCGTTTGCTGTCATGTCCAAACTGCCGGTTCTTGAAGCCCGCACGGTTGTCTCCTCCGAGCAGATGCACGTTGTGGTTCTTCGACTTGATGCTGCGGCATCACTCGGACAGGACTTGACGATCTGGCTTATTGACTTGCCTTCTAACCCGGAGACCCCGCGGATGGAAACCGCTCGGACAGTGCGCGCGTGGATTGATAAAGCGAACCTCCCGCCTGCGGACATAATTCTGGGTGATTTCAATATGACGCGGGGCAGCGCTTCGCTGAAGGTTATCGCACCGACGTTTCGCCATGCTTTTGACGTGGCCGGCGTCGGGTATGGTGCGACGTATCCTCGCAAAACGCCCTGGCTGCATATTGATCACATGCTTGTCGCTGACAGCATTGAACCGTTGTCGTACTGCGTGCGCAATCCCGGTGTGAGTACGCATCGATTGCAGCTCATGACGGTGAAGTCCGCGACTGAGTGATGATCATCCATGCCGGTCAATAAACACGGCACGTCGTCTTGGACGTGCCGTGCGCCCGACTCGACGCGTGTGAGCGTGAGGCGGGGCGAAACTGGAGCTTTGAGTAGCGATGTGGAACGAAAACACGACAGGTTCGTGGGGAACCTGTCGTGCGCCCCCACAAGTTTTCAGGCCGTAGGAGGTGAGGGGAAAAAGGAAGATGATTCGTAGTGTGTGTAACGGGTAACTGTGTTGTGCGCACGTTCGGCACGACGCGGCGGCTGTTCGATCAACAGTCACCCCAGTTGGCGAGCAGTTCCAGCAGATCGAACACATCGACGATGTTGGTCGGCTCAGCGATGTTCGCGCCGTTTCCGGCCGTGCCCCAGTTGCTGAGCAGTGCGAGCAGGTCGAACACGTTGACTGTCCCGTCGGGTTGATTCGTGGCCCCGCTATCAGTGATGTCCGCAGGGCACGCCTGCTCGTCAACACATCTTCGATTCAGCAATACCGACACGTTGCTGGCAAACAAATTCGCGGTGACGATATCAAGACGACCGTCTGCATCAAAATCGTTCAAAAGAACTTTTACAGGAAATTGGCCAGTTCCGTAGAGGACTGGTTCACCAAAAGTGCCGTCGCCATTATTCAACAATACTGACACCGTATTGTTGCTGACATTGCAGACGACCAGATCAACATCTCCGTCCTCATCCAGATCACCTGATGCGACTTGTCGAGAATTCAGTTGACGCTCACCTGCTGAGTAATCAACCCGCGGGCCGAATGTCCCGTCCCCGATACCCATGAATACACACAGATTGACCGAGGTCGAACCAGTATTCGCAACGGCCATGTCGGGAATTGTGTCTCCGTTGTAATCTCCAACGTCGATTCCAAATGCTTTCGAGAATACGGGGTAGGAATCTGTCAGAAGGAACTGCCCTGTGCCATCGTTCATGAAAATCAAAACGCTGCTTGGATCAGGCCATGTTGTAACGAGAATCTCCGGGGCATTGTCATTGTTGAGATCGGCAGCGACAAGGTGTGGCGGATCGCCGTTCGGTATTCCTGTGTCGTACGATGGTCCGAGCACAAAACCACCTGTTCCATCATTGATCAGCATTCGCACACTGCCGGTATGTATCGTAAAGACGATATCGGTATCGCCGTCGCCATCGAGATCAGCGACGGTCAACCTAGTAGGTCTTCCGTCACCGACGGGGTAGTGGACCGCCGCGCCAAGCGCGCCTCCACCGAGACCAGGAAAGACACTTATGAAATCCGGATTGGGGGAGTTTCCACTGTTTGCAGCAATGACATCCGGCACTGCATCACCATTGATATCGGCGACAGCTACGGAAATGGGGTCATTGAGACCGGCATAAACGTCAGGAGGAGTATCAAACACACCTGCGTTGTTGTGAAGCACCCACACGGCACCCGTTGTCGAATTTACGGTCACAAGGTCCAGCCACCCGTCGCCATCGATATCGCCTGCTGCAACCCCTTGCTGTGCTGCCGTGTTGTTGTTCTCCGGCGGATCAAACGGACTCCCGCCGTCATCACACAACACACCCGCGCCCATATTCAGGTGAATGCTCAATTGCGATGAGTTTGCACTTCCCTCAGAGCACACTGCGACGACATCCAATTGACCATCGGCATTCAAATCTCCCGTGGCAAACGCAGTGGGCCGATGCGCACAAGTGTAGATCGATGCCGCATCAGAAAATGCGCCGTTTCCGTCATTCAGACGCACCGCAAACTTGTTGATGTTGTTCGCGCCCAGAATCACATCCGGGGAGCCGTCTGCGTTGACATCGGCCGTCGCCAACCCCTGAATGCCCGAACCTATTCCATATCCAGCCGGGTCGCTGTAATCAACGCGCGGACCAAAGCTGCCGAGCCCATCATTCTGAAACACCGACAAGCGAGGCGGACTGAACCAATTGATGGCCAGCAGATCGAGGTCGTTGTCCCCGTTCACATCCGCCAGCCCGAATCCATACACGAAGTCGCTCGGAGACGCATCAGCAACGAGATAGCTCGTTGGCGTTCCAAACGTTCCATTGCCATTGTTTTTCAGCACCGCAATGTTTGCACCGGCCTCTGCTGCGATGTCCAGATCA
This sequence comes from Phycisphaerales bacterium, assembly GCA_029260575.1. Lineage (GTDB taxonomy): Bacteria > Planctomycetota > Phycisphaerae > Phycisphaerales > SM1A02 > JAJDDB01. The sequence goes on along the minus strand of JAJDDB010000009.1, from coordinate 381,343 downwards.
CTGTCGCCGTCAATATCGCCAAGGTAAATAGCGTTGTGACCGGTTCGAGGTTCGTTTTCCACAATCCCACCAAGCGAATAATCAACCTTCGCGCCGAAGCCGCCTGTGCCGTCACCGGGCAGCACCGACACGTTGTCACTCGACCAGTTGAGTGTTACGACATCATCATGTGTATCACCGTTGACATCCCCGATCGCCAGTGAGCGCGGCCCGCTTGCGGTGACAAACGACGCCGCATTCTGGAATGTGCCGTCGCCGTTGTTGATCAGCACCGCGATCGTATTCCCCGGCTGCGGCGACAGGATATCGCCGCCACCCAACGCCACCACGAGATCGTTCGCCCCGTCATGGTTGAGATCAGCCGCAGCAATGGAACGCGGAATCTGAAACGTCGATGCGTCCCCCACGAGATACCGCACCTCCGGGTCATAGACTCCGCCGCCTCTGTTCAGGAGCACCGAGGCATAGCGCAGCGATGATGCTCCGAGCAAGTCCTGGTAGTTCGCGGTCGCCAGATCGGGCAGGCCATCACCGTTGAGATCAACGACGACTGCCGATAGCGGCGCGATGATGATCGGCAGTCGAGGATTGCCGAAGAATGGATGCCCGTCTTCATCTCCGTTCGGCAGGCAATCCAGCGGTCCCGCAGCGCCGGTAGACAGAGCGAGAGCAAGTGTTGCAGCAATCGCTGATGCTCGATGAATGAATGTTGTCTGCATGGGTGATTCCTCGTTCGGTCTGCTCTGGTTCACTGGGGGTGTGTCCTGTGACGCCATGCACGCCATGCATGACATGCACGATGTCACCCATCACCGTGTTGCCGTGTCATCTTTTTCGTCGTCGTCCGCGCGAAAGGCCGGCTGCGCCGAAGGCGAGGACTGCGAGTCCGCCGGGCGCAGGGACACCTGTCGCACCGGCTGCGATCGGCACACCGACTTCGGTTTCGTACCCCCAGGCGAAGGCGTCCAGCGCTACGCCGGTTCGTCGAACTCCGATCCAACCGTATTGAAGCCCAGCCCCGGTATCGAAACGAAAGCCCACATATTTATCTTCGTCTTCCGCAAAGGCCGTTCCAAAGGCTGGATGTGCTACAAACCCAGAGCCATCCCATGTTGTAAGAGCAGCGCCAATCTCGTCTCCAGCATCGAATCCGACGACAAGGAAGTTGTCAATAACGATTCCGTGATTACTACCGAGCACGCCAATACCAGCGCCAACACTACCACTATGCGTGATGCTGGCATCAGCTGAAAAATCCGGCTGAGCGCTCGCTGGAAGGGTCGTATTAAGAGGTGTGTTGATACTGTCAACAAACCACTCAAAGTGCCCCGGCCCTGCGGGATTCTCAAAGGCGACGATGCCTGCATTGGCGGGGAGCGCTGTAAAGAGGATGCCGAGCACGCCGGCGATCACTGCTGCTGTGATGCGCTGTGTTGGTCCGATGCTTGTGTGTTTGGCACGTGCCGCACGCACTGTGCTGTTGTTCTGTGACGCTTTCATGGATTCTTCCTCCTGAAAAGAGAGTGAGAGAGTCTGAAAAGATGAGCGGGTGACAGGGGTGAAGAGGTGACAAGGCAAAAGAGCGTTGTCCTCAACCTCGGCCCATGCCAATCCGCGTACGACCAGCTGACCGTTGAGAGCTGACAGCCCTCACTCTCGCTCTTCTTCACCTCAGGATGCACCGAATTCGTCACCGTGTCAAGATTCTATACAGAAGTTTTTACAGAGTTCTTGACCAGCACGGGATGGATGGTAAGGTGTTGATGGCAGGAGGACGCAGCGTAGTATGACTTCAATGGCGAACAAAACGGTCCTGGCACCATCTGAGAGGGTTTTTGAAGACGATACTCGTGAGGTGCTCAGGGGATTGCGCGTCACCCTGGCGGCAGTGATCTCGGGGCTTCCCGATGAACCTCGCAAGGCGGCGGACCTGCAGCGGCAGTTGGGTCTGGATAAGACGTTGAGCTGGCAGGTGTTCCGATTTGCCACAGCGCCGGACCCGTTGCAGGCGGCATCGAACCTGCCGGGAGTGGCGGCGCTGCGGCAGTTCACACAGGCGGCGGCGCGGCGCGGCGTTTCAAAACAAGCGATTGAGGCGGCTCGACAGGCGATCAGTGGGTTTGACCGGGTGATTGCGGAGCACGCCGGCGATCGCCGCATGTTCGATGCGCTGTTGAGCGGCCTTCCGGGGGTCGAGGCCGATCAGATTGATCTGGCCACGCGCCGACAGGCGTTTCGCTGCACGAGTCGCATCTGCGGTGTGCAGGCGAAGACGCACCTGACGACGCAGATCTTCCAGCCGAATGATACTGATCCGACAGCGCTCGACTTTACTGGTATTCGAGTGATGCACGACCTTCGGCGCATCCGGCACGATTCCGCGTGCATCATTGCTTCATTTGTCGCACGGGAAGCTGACGGTTCGGTGCACCACGAAGTCAACCGCAGGCCGATTGACCCGACCGGACAGACCTCCGAAAGCATTGATCTCATGCCGACATTCTGCAGCGAGCCAGTGCCGCAATTGCGACAGTTTACTGATGCATCAGGCGTGAGTCACGTTGAGGTGACAGGTAACAACGTCGGCAATAAAGCTGCTGTCACGACGGCGATGGGCAGTCTCTTCCCTGCTTCACTCGCGCGATATTGCGATGAACACAATCCGATTCACGATTGCAACACAGAGGTGCGCATTCCGTGCGAAGCGCTCGTGCTCGACATGCTTGTTCGTGAAGATACGTTCGAGTCGCTTGATCCGGTGGCGCGGGTGTACACGGACCATCGGGGGTTGTCGGGCGTCACGCTGGAGCGAGAGTGTGATCTCCTGCCGATGGATGTTTCGGTGGAACGGCTCGGACGAGGGACGATGGTCCTGCACACGCCGGATGCCCCGCGCTATGTGGAGATGATGCAGGACGTGTTCGATCGGCTCGGATGGGACAGCGAACGGTTTGATGTCTATCGCTGCCGGGTGGAGTATCCGGTGATGCCATCGAGTGTGACGATGCAGTTCGATCTGCCGGAGAAGCCGGAAGGGACGAACGGTGCTGAGTGACGTCGAGTGGGCGCAGGTGCAGCGCAAGTTGCGGATTACGCCTCGGGAACTTCAGGTGCTGCGCTGTGTGTTTGATGAACACACGGATGCGAGCATTGCCAGAGTACTGGGCATATCACAGAGCACGGTTCGTGCACACCTCGAAAAACTCTTCCGCAAATGCAACTGCCGCACCCGCACCGGCGCTGTGGTCTCGGTGTTCCAGACGTATGTTGAGAAGATGACAACATGACAAGGTGAGAGGGCGTCGCCCCCGGGATGTTCGTGCGTATACCCGCGCCGTTCGAGCAACCACATAGCACGTTTGCGCGACCGAAACAGTGGTCTGTATCGCCCTTGCCCCGGAATTCACGTCCACGCCCCCGGAATGTGCGTTCGCGCATGGCGAACATCCAACCGGGGGCGCAGTTCGTGCGCTCCGCTGCGCCGGCTGCGCGTTCGCCAACGAAAAATGTACATTCCGCGCGATTCCTGCGAGTCCCGATAAACCGCCGGCCCGGCGCAGCCGATCGATGCTACATATCAATGGCTTCGCAACCGTCCATCCCGCGCGCCGATGCTGCGTTCCGCGATTTTGCGACCGTATTCTGTCGCGGCATACACGCCAACCCCGCGCTGTACATGATGACATCGGCCGAAGCGGATTCGCTGTTGGACGATTTCAACCGCTTCGATGCGGCATACGGAATCGCGATTGATCCCGAGATGCGCACGCGGCAGGCGATTTTCGACAAGCAGGATGCGCGGTCGATCCTCGAAAACAACATTCGCCTGTACGCTGCGTTCATCAAGCCGAATCGCGGCATCGACGACGGCGAAAAAGTGAACATCGGCATTGCGCCGATCAATGTGTCACACAGCAAACGCGTCTGCCCGTCGGAGCCGCCGCTGTTGAAGTTCATTGGTTCGGTTCCGGGTATCGATGAACTGCGTTACGCGCATTCGCAGACGCCGACGTCGAAGCGGAAGCCGCACGGCGCGGCCCGACTGGAGTTGCGGGCAGCGTACAGCGGACCCGGCGAACCGCTGCCGAAGGTATCCGAGGCGCTGCCGATTGGTTCGTTCACGCAGAGCAGAATGCTCGTGCCGCAGGAACTGGAGAAGCTCGCGCGCGGCCTGCGGCCGACGTATTACGCTCGCTGGGCCGGCTTCAGTGCGAACAAAGGCGCGAACATCAGCGCCTGGTCGTTGCCGGCATCGATGGCGATCGCGATGCGCACGCTGCAAAAACCAGCAGAGCCGAAGCAGCAGTGTGATGGCGCGAACAATGCCGAGAATGATGGAGACTCGTCGCTCAAATGGGCCGCGTGAGCGATGGCAGCCGTGACAAGGTGATCGACGCAGGGGCGCACGACTATTGCGACTGTTCGTCGTGGGATTCGGGCTTCATGAGCGGGAACAGGATCACATCGCGGATCGTGGTTTCACCGGTCATGAGCATAACGATGCGGTCAATGCCCAGGCCCATGCCGCCGGCCGGGGGCATGCCGACTTTCAGTGCGTTGATGAAATCCTCATCAAGCGTACGAAACGCCTGTTCTTCTTCATCAGCGCCGGCAAGTTGTTGCGTGAGCTTTTCAAGTTGAATGTCTGGATCGTTGAGTTCGCTGTATGCGGTGCCGAGTTCCATCCCTGCAACGAGCAACTCCCAGCGATCGCACAGTTCCGGATTATCTCGCTGCGGTCGCGTGAGCGGGCTGATCGCGCTTGGGTAATCCGTCACAAACGTCGGTGTGTTCGGATCAATCGCCGGCTCGCAGAGTTTTTCATACAACGCGTTGACGAGTAACCAGTGATCGAGCGTCTCGGCTTTTTCGATTCTGTGTTCCCGGCCGGCAGCGCGCACTCTGTCGCGTTCCGTCATCGGGAAGCCGAAGGATTGTTCGAACAGGTCGCCGTACTTTCGGCGGGCAAACGGGCGAGACCAGTTGACTGTGTGTTCGCCCCACTGCATGTGAAGGTTGTTACCCGCACCTTCGGCGCTGCGCTTCTCAGGTGCGGCTTCGAGTGCGGCTTGCTGGAATGCCAATTGCGCTAATTCGTGAAGCAGAGATTCGGTAAGCTCGAGCATTGTCCAGCAGTCGCCGAACGCCTGGTACGCTTCGATCGTTGTGAATTCGGGATTATGTGTGCGGTCGACACCTTCGTTGCGAAAGATTCTTCCGATTTCGTAGACGCGCGGCATACCGCCGACGAGCAATCGTTTCAGAGGCAGCTCGGTCGCAATGCGCATGAACAACTGCATGTCCAGCGTGTTGTGATGCGTGATGAACGGCCGGGCTGCAGCACCGCCAGCAATCGACTGCATCATCGGCGTCTCCACTTCGAGATAGCCGCGGCGCTCCATGAACGTGCGCACGTGCATGATGATCTTCGAGCGCATCGTGAATGTGCGGATCGTCTGCGGGTTGGCGAACATGTCTATGTATCGTTGGCGGTAGCGCAGCTCCGCATCAGTCAGGCCGTGAAACTTCTCCGGTGGGGGTACGAGGTTCTTTGCGTGGACTTCAAAGCGATCGGCCCAGATACAGATTTCACCCTTGTTCGTGCGGCCGACAGGACCCTCCGCAACGACGATGTCGCCGTAATCGAGCTTGCTTGCGAGTTTGAACGATGGTTGATCAACGGCAGCTTTGGAAACACTGATCTGCAGATCGCCTGTGTGATCGCGCAGGACGATGAAGACAAGTTTGCCCATCGCGCGGTGTTGTATGCACCGGCCGGCAACGCGAGCGCGTGGGCGGTTGTCGACAACGGTTGCGTCAGGATTCTCTTTTGCTGCGGCGGCAGATGCTGCATATTCCTCATGGGCAGCTTCGTTATACAGAGCGCGAGCGTCCGTCAGGGAGGTAATGTCATCGACCCGCTGGCCGTACGGTTCGACGCCGTAGTCCGCCCGCCAACGCGCGAGTTTCTCGCGGCGTGCGTGTTCGAGTGCTTCGAGACCGTGTTCGTGTGCGGGTTCCGCATTCATGGTGGCAGCCGATTCCTTGGTGGTCATGGGGTTGTGATGGTATCCGCAATTGCAGCAGGACTCGAACACGCACATGACAGAATGAACTACTTGTCCGCCAGCGCACGAATCCGGCGAAGTTCGCTGAACAGTTGCAGCCACGGTTCGTTGTCCGGAACGGCCAGGGATTCGTGATCGAGGTATGACTCGATGTGGGCGAGCATTGGTTCGGGATCCTTATCACGCTCGACAGCCTGGCGGGCGCGCTCGATCCAGACTCGACATTGCAGAAGCTGAACGCGATTCTGGCAGCCGTGCAGATGAAATGCCTGCTGCAACGTCTGCAGCGCCGCTTCGAAATGCTCTGGTCGTTCGGTGACGGAACCAAGTTGCAGCTCGACCTCGGCCAACTCGATTGCGGCTTCGTAGCTTTTTGAATCGCTTGCCACAGCTCTGGCTGCCATGTCGCGGGCTGTCGTCAGATTCTGAATGTCATCGCCGGCCCGGCGGCGCATCGTCCGGGCATACATCGCCATAGCTTCGGTAAACTCCGGATGAATTTCGATCGCGCGATGCAGCGCTGACTGGGCTTCTTCCATTTGTCCACGGCGAATATGCGCACGGGCCATGGCATAGAGTGCTTCATAGAAGCTCCGGCGAATTTCGACAGCCCGCTGATAGCTTGCGAACGGATCGCGGCCGGAAAGTTGCTGGGCATCACCGCGAAGTTTCCAAACGTCTTCGAGTTCCGGTTCACGATCGAGAATACGGTCACAGACGACACAGCATTGGTCGTACTCACCTTCGGCAAACTGCATGACAGCGTCAGCGTATTCGCGATGCCACAATCGCAGATCGCCACGCAACCGCTGCGATTCCTTGAGCGCGATGATTGCCTGCTCCAGTCCGGGGCGCAGTGATGCAAGCGATTCCTCTGTTCCGACGATCGAAAGATGTTGCTGGGCAGCATCATGATCGCGCAGATACCGTGCGAGATACACCCGGCCGAGCGCGAACTGCGCTGCAGCAGGGCCGGGCACGCGATCAACGACCGGCTCCATGTCGTTGATCGCTTCATCGAGCGTGCCGCGACGATAATGCACAGCACCACGGCAGAATCGAGCCCAGGCTAGGTCCGGTCGCTCTGCCAGTTGCAGATCAAGCGTGCTGCGCAGATCATCGAGCCGTTGAAACGCTCGCGACAGTGACCCGGTGACGCGATACAGGTTTGCATCCCACTCTGCGAGATCGCGAAACATCTCCAGTGCGGCTTCGTTGATGATCGGTTCGGCAGTTGCGCCATTGTTGGCGTGCGAATCCTGCTGGCGCGGAGGCGCTTCGGGGCGCCGGCTGATGAGTGTCTGAAACCACGGTGACGAGGCTGCAGCCGCTACGGGCGCGCCGGTGAGGATGTCATCAAGCTCGGCGCAGAATTCGCACATGGATGCGAAGCGATTCTCCGGCCGTTTGGCAAGACAACGCATGACCAATGCTTCCAGCGCTGGTGGAATTGACGGATCGAGCGCGCGCGGCAGGCGCGGCTGCTCGTGCATCACTTTATGCAGCAGATCAATAACGTTTGGCGCTTCAAAAGGATATTGCCGCGTGAGCTTGTAGTACAGCGTTGCGCCGAGGGCGTAGATATCGGTGCGGGCATCGACAGCATAAATGTCGCCACGGGCCTGCTCCGGAGACATAAGCGCGGGCGTGCCGATGATCTGACCCTCACGGCTGAGTGTGCCATCGGTGTGTCCTGCGACATCCCGGGCAATGCCGAAATCGGAAAGGTATGGCCGACCGTCGCTGTCCAGCAGGATGTTCTCCGGCTTGATGTCGCGATGCACGATGCCTGCTGCGTGGGCATGTTCAAGCGCGACAGCGACCTGCCGTGTGACAAGCAGCAGTTCCTGCAGGTTGAGCTCCGCCTGGCGCAGACTTCCACCGTCGAGGTATTGCATGACGATGTACGGCTGGCCGTGGTTGTCGCCGAGTGCATAGACCTTGACGATGGCATTGGATTCCAGACGTGCTGCGAATCGGGCTTCACGCCGGAAGCGTTCAATATCTGCTGCGGAGGCGTTGCGCAGGAATTTCAGCGCAACCATGCGCTGGAGATTGATGTCCTTTGCGAGGAAGACTTCGCCAGCCCCACCGCGGCCCAAACGCCTGTGCAGTTGATAGCCATCGGGGGCATCGGGCATGGACGCAGCATCGAGCAGGCCGCCGCCGAGCAGATCGCCCGTGACGATGCCGGCTGCGAGGTCTTGCAGTTGCCTGGTTTGGGCGGTGTGTTCCATGTGCCACCATTATGTCGCAATCACTGACGTATTGGGACTATCGAATGACCGACTCGGGCGTTTGACCGTATACACTGACAGGCGATGTTTCCCACGACGATCTGGACCAATATTCGCCAGGCAGGCGCGATGGACGAGCAGGCGATGGATACATTCGCCCGGCAATATAGGCCGGCAGTGCTGTCATACATCGTGCAGCGAGGTTACGAAAGGACACTGGCGGAAGATCTCTGTCAGGAGGTGTTCGTGCGTCTGCTCAAGAGCGATCTGCTGACGCGGGCTGATCCTGATCGCGGGCGATTTCGAACGTTGGTGCGGACTGTGGCGATGCGAACTGCCACGGATCACCTTCGCAAGAAGCGCGAGAAGCTTTCTGAAGCTGTCATGGAGACGGCTGCTGCCGCAGATGACTCAGCATTTGATCAGAATTGGGCGCTGCATCTCGTCGAGCGGGCAATGGCGCGGATGCGTGAAGAAGGCAGTCCGTACTTTGATGTGCTCAGCGAACACCTGACCGGCCAACGGCCGGATCGCAATCGGCTGTGGCATGCACGCAAGCGGCTGGCTGCGTATGTTCGCAATGAGATCGCGCTGACATGTTCCAGCGAGGCGGAATTCGAACAGGAACTGGAATACCTCGGCCCATTTCTCCAGCGTGATTCGCAGGTGGCCGGCCGGCGACAGTCGTGAAGAGTGCAATTGGCCGTGAGACGAGAGCGACTCGCGTTCGATAGTCAGTGTGAAAGGATCAACAATATGACCGTGCAACTGCTTATCGGCACAGACAAAGGTGGGTTCATTGCTACCAGCAACGGATCTCGTACCAACTGGACAATTGATGGCCCGCTGTTCAAGGGTTGGAAAGTCACTGCAACCACGCGCGACCCTCAGGGGCGAGTACTGCTGGGGACATCGAGTTCTGTGTACGGCCCGGCTGTGCAGATCAGCGACGACTTAAAGAACTGGAAGCAGGTTGAAGAGGGTCCGAAGTGGCCGGAGGGCGTCGGACGCAAACTCAATCAGATATGGACGATCAACGCTGGGCATGATCGGTATTACCTCGGCGTGGATGAGGCGGGCTTATTCAGCAGTGACGATCGCGGCGAGACGTGGCAGCCGGTGGATGCACTCAACGAACATGCAACCCGTAGCGGGTGGCAGCCGGGGGCAGGCGGCTTGTGTCTGCACGCTATCAAGATCGACCCGAAGAATCCGGATCGCATCTGGATCGGTATCTCGGCGGTTGGCGTGTTTCGATCGGACGATGGTGCCAAGACATGGACGCCGAAGAACAATGGCGTTCCAATTGTGCTTGAGGACAAGCAGCATAAGGACATCGGTTGTTGTGTACACGGGCTGGCGATGGATCCGGATGATGCGGATCTGATCTATCGGCGCGAGCACGTTGGTATGTTCCGCACATCCGACGGCGGCGAGAACTGGCAGCGCAATGAACAGGGCTTAAGTTCGTGGTTCGGGTTTCCCATCTCGATGGATCGCAACACGAAGAACCTGTTCTGCGTGCCGCTTGAGAGCGATGAATATCGCCTGCCCAGCAATGGGAAACTGGAAGTCTTCCGGAGTATGGACAACGGCGACACATGGCAGTCGGTGAGCAACGGCTTGCCGAGCGAACACTCATATGCAGGTGTGCTGCGCGGCGCTATGGATGTTGATCATGGTTCGCCGTGCGGTGTGTACTTCGGCAACACGAGCGGCGAAATGTACACCAGCGCAGATGCGGGAGAACATTGGACGAAACTCCCGATCACGCTGCCGCGCATTATGTCAGTTGATGTGATTTCCGCAGATTGACCGGCGAACTTCTGAGCATGGCACATGTCACCATTGAACTTCCGACGCTGCTGCACCGCTTTGCGGATGATCAGTCAACTGTGGCTGTGGAGGCGGATTCTTTGCGCGGCGCGCTGGGGCAATTGACTGCGAAACATCCCGCAATGCAAGTACACCTGTTTGATGAATCCGGCAGCCTGCGCGAACACGTATTGTGTTTTCATAACGACACGAACACACGGTGGATGGATACGCCCGATGTGCCGGTGGGCGATGGTGATCGGCTGACGATCATGCAGGCGGTGTCGGGCGGGTAGGAAGCAGAGGACTGAGGACAGCATGTAAATGTATAGCCGCGGCGAGCGCGCCGGCTGGCGCCGGTAGGCCGTTGAAGTATGTGCGCGCGTGACCAAAGCATCGGGAAGGCACTCCCGGGGCATTGGTCGAAATCAATACGCATTCAGAAGGCGTACTCACGCCCTGCTACCATGCGGGGTATGTCCGTATTGTCCGAACAAGTCATCATCATCACCGGCGCCAGCAGCGGCATCGGCGAAGCAACTGCCAGAGCACTTGGACGCAGATCAGCACGCGTTGTTGTCGCAGCTCGACGTGCAGATCGTCTGGATGCGCTCGTCAATCTGATTGTCAAAGAAGGCGGGCATGCTGTGACAGCTCCGTGTGATGTGACTGATCGGGCGCAGGTGCAGGGAGTCATCGACACGGCGATCAAACATTTCGGCCGGGTTGATGTTCTCATCAACAATGCCGGCATAATGCCGCTGGCTCCGCTTGCTGAATGCCGTATGGACGAGTGGGATCAGATGATTGATGTCAACGTCAAGGGGTTGCTATACGGCATCGGGTGTACGCTGCCGATCATGCTCGAGCAGAAAATCGGGCATATTGTCAATGTCAGTTCGGTGGCAGGGCGGCGAGTGTTTCCAAATGGAGCTGTGTACTGCGGCACCAAACATGCGGTGCATGTGATCTCCGAGGGCTTGCGCGGCGAGCTTGCAGAACAAGGCGCGAAAGACGGCAACCGCATTCGAGTGACAACCATCGCACCCGGCGTGGTGGAGACGGAACTGCAGGGTTCAATACACCACGAACAGACGCGCATAGGCATGCAGATGTACATCAATTCGATTGGCGAGCCGCTGACGAGTGAAGATATCGCAGATTCGATTCTGTATGCACTGGAAGCACCCCCACATGTCAATGTAAATGAAATTCTGATTCGCCCGACGCGGCAACCGCGATAAAACTTTGAAAGCCAAATAGCTGGAAAGCCGAACAGCCAAGCATGACTTCACGAAAAACATCTTTTTCAATTCGCAGTGCTCCGTGGTTCTCGGTGGCCGGCCGTGGTGAAAACCTTGCAGGCGCATTACTTCAATGACGACGACTGCAATGAATACTGTTCTGACATCGATGCCGAACCTGAAGGTGCGGCGCATTGGTGTGTTGACCGGCGGCGGCGACTGCCCGGGGCTGAACGCTGTTATTCGCGCGATCACAAAGACCGCCATCTATCAGCACAACGTGCGCGTCTTCGGCATTGAAGACGGCTACCTTGGGCTGATTGAAGGCCGCGTGGGTGAACTTTCGAGCATGCATGTCTCGGGAATTCTGACGCGAGGCGGAACGATTCTCGGCAGTAACAATAAAGTGTCGCCGACACACTACTTCACGGGCTACGACGAAAACAACCAGCCGCGCATTGAAAACCGCACAAATGATTGCCTGCGCACAGTCGAAGAGCATCAACTTGATGCTCTGGTTGTCGTCGGCGGCGACGGCACGATGACATGTACTGCACCGCTTATTGAAGCGGGCGTGCCATGCGTCGGCGTACCCAAGACGATCGACAACGATATTGTGGGCACAGACATTACGTTCGGGTTTATTACCGCATCGGACACTGCAACGCGTTGCCTTGATCGCTTGCATTCCACCGCAGCGAGTCACCATCGGGTGATGGTCTGCGAGATCATGGGCCGCAATGCAGGGTGGCTTGCGCTGCACAGTGGGATTGCTTCAGGTGCGGATGTTATTCTGATTCCTGAGATTCCGTTTGAGATTGACGCCATCTGCGACTTCGTACTGTCGCGCCAATCTCACGGGCGCGGGTTTTCGATCGTGGCGTGCGCCGAAGGCGCGCGGCCGGCCGGTGGACAGCAAATCGTTGCCACGCGCGATGAGACAAGTCCCGAGCCGGTGCGGCTGGGCGGCATTGGGGAACATGTCGCAACGCTCATCAAAGAACGTGCAAAAATCGAGACGCGCTTCAATGTGCTCGGCCACATTGTTCGAGGTGGTGACCCGGTACCTCGTGATCGCGTGCTGGCGTCGCTATTTGGCCACCGCGCGATGGACATGCTCATGGCCGGGCATGTCAACCAGATCGTTGTGATGCGCGACGGCAAACTCGGCGCTGCGGGGATACTCAACGTCGCCAACAAGCAGCGTACTGTGCCGATGGATGAACCGCTGCTGGATGTCGCTCGGTCGGTGCGCACGTGCCTCGGCGACAGGTCAACGTATTGAAACGTCGACAACCCGCATTTTGAGTGGCCGGTTGAGAGATTCTGGCGCGGCTTCGCAAGCGACGTGGCAGGTCCGATAGCTCGCGAATCGACCGCCGACGGGTGACGGTGCTATCCTTTGGCATAGTGGATGCCGCAGTCTTCCTTGATCGTGACAATACTCTGATCCACAACGATGGCGACCTTGGCGATCCGGATGAGGTTCGTCTGAAGGACGGCGTCGCTGAGGGGCTCAAAGCTCTTCGCGTGGCTGGCTATCGCCTCGTCGTCATCACCAACCAGGGCGGCGTTGCGCGCGGCAGGTATACCGAAGCAGATGTGGATGCGGTCAATCAGCGCATTGCAACCGAGGTGGAGCAAGCAACGAAGCAGCGGCCGTTGATTGACCGGTTCTACTACTGTCCGTACCACCCCGAAGGCGATGTCGAGGAATACCGCAGAGATCATCCGTGGCGCAAGCCGCATCCGGGCATGCTTTTGCAGGCAGCCCGCGATCTGGACATTGATCTCGGCGCGAGTTGGGTGATCGGCGATCAGCCGCGCGATGTGCAGGCTGGGCGCACCGCTGGGTGTCGAACGATCGTGCTGAGTGCTGATGAACAGATGATCCGCGAGAGTAAGCCGACTGCATCTGCCGCTGAGTTTGCTGGTGCGGTGCAGGTGATTTTGAAGCAGACGGCTGATGAACGGCCGCTGCCAAATGGTGCCGCGGCGCATGCAAGCGGACCCAAGACGATGCCGCGTGCGAAAAAGCGGGCTGCGACAGCAACTGCGGCTGCTGCGAATCCGATGCCGAGTGATTCAATGGAGCAGGTTCGGCGAACGATGATCGAGCTGACCGAAGAGTTGCGCACAACCCGGCAGCGCAAGGCGGAGTTCACGCCGCTGAAAATGGCTGCAGGCATATGCCAGTTGCTTGCGCTTCTGTTCGCCTTGCTCGGGCTATTGCAGTTGTCAAATTCCACGGCGTTGATGAGCTGGGTCGGCTTTGCGATCCTGATGCAGATGTTCACGGTGACGCTTCTGCTGGTGGATCAACGGTCGTAGGTCGTTCAAGTGAGCAACACATGGCAGAATTGAAGACGAAGCGCAACAAACAGAGCGTGACGACATTCATCGACAGCGTCGAGCATGACGGACGGCGTAGAGATGCCAAGGCTGTGTTGAAATTGATGAAGGACATCACCGGCGAGAAGGCGGAGATGTGGGGCGACGCCATTGTTGGATTCGGGACATATCATTATGTCTACGACTCCGGCAGAGAAGGTGACTGGTTTCTCACCGGATTTTCGCCACGCAAGACAAACCTGTCGCTGTACATCATGGCTGGGTTTTCCAGGTACGACTCGCTTCTGAAGAAACTCGGCAAACACAAGACAGGCAAGTCGTGTCTGTACATCAACAAGCTCGAAGATGTGGATATGGATGTGCTGCGGGTCCTGATTGAACAGTCCGTTGCTTCTGTGCGCAAATATGACAAGAAGAAGAAATGACAATTGCCTGCGATGTCTTGCGTGACGTACAGGATTGCACACCCGGAAGATGCTGAGGTAGTTGCACGGCTCCGTAGTGATGGCGATGACAACGAAAATTATTACAAGCAGCGCATTGAGGGATATTTGCGCGGCACGCATCATCCACAATGGGCGCTCGAGCCGCGCATTCTGATCGTTGCCGAGTGTGGATCGGACTGCGTCGGGTATATCGCTGGTCACTTGACGCGCCGCTTCGATTGCGATGGCGAATTGCAGTGGATTCATATTGCAGCCGAGCATCGAGGTCTTGGCGTTGCGTCGGAATTGCTTGGGCATCTCGCACGCTGGTTTCAGCAACACAGCGCACAGCGCATCTGTGTGGATGTTGAGCCAACAAACACAAGAGCACGCAGGTTCTATCGTCGCCACGGCGCGATCGAATTGAACGAGCATTGGCTGGAGTGGCAGGATATTGCCGTCGTAGCCGAGCCGAAAACCGATCCTGGATGATCACACATACGATCGGCTGGAGTAGTCTGTGCATATGACCGCGCTGGTGCCGGCACATCTTGACCGCATTGTGATCGTCATGCCATCCTGGGTTGGTGACACGGTCATGGCCACGCCGGTCCTGCGAGCTGTCAAACAGCACCGCCCTGATGCATCAATCGTCACGATCGTTCGGCCGGGGCAGGAACATCTCTTAGACGGATGCCAATGGGTCTCACAAGTTATTCCGTGTCGAATGAGGGGAGGCGCGGGTGTGTTTCGGTTGGCGTCGGCAATCCGCGTGCAGAAACCGGGTGCTGTGCTGCTGCTGCCGAACAGTTTTCGTGCGGGGCTTGCTGCACGGCTGAGCGGTCGGCCGAACCGAATCGGATACGATCGCGATGGGCGCGGATTCCTGCTGACCAGTCGTGTGCCGGTCGAGAAAACCAAACTGCCGGTTTCGACTGTGTTGTATTACCTGCACCTTGCTGCGGTTGCGCTCGGCATAGATCCCGCTGCAGTAGATGCGACGCTTGAATTGCACACGACAGCAGCCCAAGAAGCCGCGGCTGATAAGTTGTTACATGATGTAGACACACAGCGACATCTGGTTGTGCTCAATGCCGGCGGTGTGCGTGCGAACAAACGCTGGCCGGCGGCGCTGTTTGCGAAAACCGCTGATACTTTGGCCAAGCAATCCGACGTACAGATTGCTATTACCGGCGCGCCATCCGAGCGCGCGACACTCGATGAATTGCTTGGAGCCGCAAAGACCCCCATCATCGATCTTGCAGCGCGAGGTGTCACGCTCGGCTCATTGAAATCTGTCCTCAAACGAGCGGCGCTGTTGATCACCAATGACACCGGCCCGCGGCACATTGCTGCAGCGCTTGGCACTCCCACCGTCGCACTGTTCGGCCCGACGGATCATCGCTGGACGACGTTGACCGGCGCACGTGAACAATTGCTGCTGGCTGAGCCGTTCCTGCCGGGCGAGATGATTGCCGATCAACATGCGGATTTGTGCGCGATTGATCGCATCAGGGTCAGCGATGTCGTTGCCGCGGCGCGGACACGTGCCCCGTCGTTGAATTGATGTCAGCGTTTTGACTTTTCGGCGTTTCGGCGATTGCCGACTTGAATCGCTAGACTCTTCGCCATGGCTGGCGGTGAACAGATTGAATTAAATGAGCATCTGCGCGCCGTGATTGCAGGCGATGATGCATTCGATCACATTCTTGCGTTGACCGGCGAGACATATCGCCAGCACAAACATCGCCGCACGATGCGCATCGAGCTTGACGGCCGGGCGTATTTTCTGAAAGTGCATCGACATCCGGGGTGGCGAGAGATATTGAAAGATGCACTGCGCGGGCGCGTGCCGGTGATTACCGCCCGGCCGGAGGTTGCCGCAATACGAAAGTGCCAGCAGCTTGGAATTGCGACGACGCCGATTGCCGGCTGGGGTGTGCGCGGCCGAAACCCCGCGCGTATCGAGTCATTTCTGCTCACAGAAGCGCTTGAAGGTTTCATACATCTTGATGAATTGACGATCGACTGGGGTGGCCGAACGAGCAATGCGCGCGTGCAACTGCAGCGGGCGGTGCTGCGCGATGTTGCGGGCATTTCGCGCACGCTGCATACCAATGGCGTGAACCATCGCGATTTTTATTTGTGCCACTTCATGCTGCCGATTCGCGACTGGAGCGCATGGACGCCGGGCGATCCACTGAATCTGCATGTGATTGACCTACACCGGACGCAGATTCGCACGCGCACGCCTCGGCGATGGATCATCAAGGATCTCTCCGGCCTGCTGTTTTCATCGCTAAATGCGGGATATACCAGGCGGGACTGGCTGCGCTTTCTCAGAATCTATTGCGATCAGTCGTGGCGGGTGACGCTTCGCCGGGCGCCGCTGTTTCTGTGGATGATTCGCCAGCGGGCAGGCAGGCAGTATCGAGCGCATCACGGAACGCCGCCGCCGCTACTGGGTGGTCGCGCCAGTTCTTCATGAAGCGCGCGAGGTCTTTGCTGCGCCGTCGCGCGAACAAACTGCCGGGCGGATACCAGCGCATTGCATCAAGATCGATCAACCAAATCTGATCGTGCGCATCGACGATGAAGTTCGTTGCCTTCATGTCGCGATGGCCTAGGCGCGCAGTCCCGAGCGCATTCCATATTTGGCGAAACTCGGTCGCCAGCTTTGTAAGGCGCAGCGGTGTGACATTCGAATCGTCGACAACATCGAACAGGATGCGCCCTTCGATTTTCTCGCTCAGAAAAGATGACCGAAGCCGCAGCGGACCGAAGCGTGTTTCGAACATAGCGACGGGTTCCGGCGTGCGTAATCCGAGTTGCAATACGCGCTCCCCATTTGTCCAGCACCAACCGGCACGCGATCGCAGGAGTACGTGCAGAACACTGTGCAGCAGTCCACGTTGATTGAATCGCTTCAGAACGAATGCGATTCCGCCTGCACTGATCTCTACAAGCGTGCATCGATCACCATCTTTGAGCATTGCCCCTTTGGCGATGAGTGCATCGGGATCATTCCACAGCGCGTTTGTAATGTTCTGATCGGCAGCTGCGATTGCGACAAGGCGCTTCGCCCACGATCGCCGTTGAACAGACGGAGTGTCGGGCTGCGGCGGCACATGGCGCGTCGAATGCATACGTCCAGCATACTCGCACGGTGACAAATGGACGTGTGCTGGTCTCGCCCTGCTGCGGCCAGTAGCATGACGGCAATGCAGCGATGCGGCCAATTTCGCGCTCGTGCCCAACAACGACCGGCTGCGCGCAGCGCACATTCGCGCGAGGGATGCGCGATATGAAGCTTTTTTTCACCGACTTGCCGAAGCCGCCGTACTGGCCGCCGCAATCTGATCCGAAGGTCATCGCATCGGCTCTGCAGTACGTGCGCCACCGCGATCCTTACGGCAACGTCGCTCATCAAATCCTGGCCATGGCGTATTGTTTCACGCTGCCGCTTTCGACGGCAGGCAATGCTGTGACGTTTGCGCTGCTGGCCGGGTATGGTCTGCTGCGCTCGCCGAACACATGGCGGTGTTACAACCCGCTGTTGCTTTCTGCAACGCTTGGTGCGGTCGTGCTGTTCGTGGGTTGGTATGCGATGAGCACAACGTGGTCTGTCGATACGGCGCAGGGTCTTGATGAACTTGCTGCGGCGCGGGTAATGGCTCTGCCGTTGATGCTCTGGCCGGTGATTGACAAAATGCACTGGTACATCGGCGCAGCACTCGCCGGCGTTGCTGCGCAGAATGTTGTGCAGACCCTACAGTTCTTTGAACTGCTTGACTATCAACATGGAGCCAGCGGGCGTCTGGGCGGATGGGTGCAGCCGATTCAGACCGGTGCATGGTGCGCTGCAGCGCTGTGCTGGCACTGCTCAGCACTGCTGACTTCGCGGCAAATGTGGTTACGCTTGTTGTCTGGTGCGGGCGTTGCTGCTGCGGGTGCGGGACTGCTTGCATCTGGCAGCAGAGGTCCGTGGATCGCAGCGGCGGTTGCGGTGCCTGCGGTACTGCTTGTCGTGTTTGTGCGCGCACCATCTGCACGGCGCGCGGCACTTGTCTTTGCCGGCGGAGGTTTGCTGGCACTTGTCGCAGGCTGGTTCGCAGCGTCCGGTTTCCTCAATGACCGTATCGGCGGCGCAGTTGCGGAATACCGCGCTGCTGTCGATGAACAGGAGTACTGGACATCAACCGGCTCGCGCATTGCGTTCTGGTCGTGGGCGATCGACATCTGGCAGCCATCGCCGATCATCGGAGCCGGTGCCGGGTCGTTTCCGAAAAAGATGCGGGAACTTCCGCAGTATCAGCAGACATTAGAACGCGCTCGCATGTCGGAGGTGTATGAACTGGAAGGCGCGGAGTGGGCCGTCAGCGCAGAGCAGCCGCTCGATGTACTTCCCGGCTATGAAAAGGCACTGGCCACCGGTGAACGTAGAATCGAACTGTATCTCGACCACGATCACGCGCACTCGACGTACTTTCACACGCTTGCAGGGACCGGCGTTGTTGGACTTGCGCTGCTTGTCGGTATGCTTGTGCTCATTGCCCGGCGGTGCGCGCTTGATCCGCGCACGCATCCGTATGTAGATGGAACACTTGGCGTGCTGATAGTGTGGATTGTCGGCGCGCAGTTCGAGTGTTTTCATCTGAACGGGCATCTGCTGGGTATGCTCGCGCTGGTGTTGACTGCAACGCTGCCGAACCGGGCGATGGCATTGGAGCAGCAGTGATGTGGATCTGGATCGCCTGCATTGTCGGGGCGTATCTGATCGGAGCGATCCCGTTCGGCGTGATCATTGCGCGATCGCGCGGCATCGACATTCGCCAGCACGGCTCAAGGAACATCGGTGCGACAAACGTCGGGCGCGTGCTCGGCAAGAAATATGGCATCATCTGTTTCGTGCTCGACTGTCTGAAAGGCGCAGTACCTGTTCTCGCAGCCGGCGTGTTGACCGGCACTATCACCGCAGCGGCACGTGATATTTCCCACAGCGACATGTGGCTGTGGCTTGGTGTGGCGATCGCTGCGGTGCTGGGACATATGTTTCCGGTGTATGTTCAACTCCAAGGCGGCAAAGGCGTAGCAACGGGATTCGGCGCGTTGCTTGCAATGTGGCCGCTGCTGACGTTGCCTGCGATTGTTGCACTGACTGTGTGGTTTTTCGTGCTCAAAGCAACGCGATATATGGCAATAGCAAGCATGACGGGCGCACTGTCGCTGCCGATCGCAACTGCTGTACAAGCACTGTTGCGTGATGATCGTGATGCTGCAGCGGCGCTCAATGACGTGTTGCCGATGATTGTTGTCACGACTGTTCTGGCGCTACTCGTTGTCTGGCGGCATCGGAGCAATATTGGCCGGCTGGTTGCTGGCACAGAGCCGAAGATGGGTACGCTGGCGAAACCGGTTTCTGCAGATGATGACCACAGCACGCGCTGAACCATTCTGGCGGCGTATGGTCAAGGCACTGCTTCGCAGTGTCGGGCGGATGTTGCCACAGGATGTGCAATTGCGCCTGGCGCGCGGCCGTCCAGCCGCTGCATGGTTGATTCAGCCGGGACAGGTCGTTGTGTTTGATCGGTTTCTCGGCGGCTTCACAATAGAAGCGCACACAGATTCCAAGATCGAACGGCAGATGTTGACAGGCACATATGAACCGCACCTGCAACGCATTCTGGATCAATATGTACAGCCGGGCGATGTCTGCCTGGACATCGGCGCGAACGTCGGGGCAATGAGTCTGTCGCTGGCCAAGCGCGCCGGCCATGCCGGCTCTGTGCATGCGTTCGAACCGGCTCCGATGTTGTTCGAGCGATTGCAACGCAACATCGCGCTCAACCCGTCACATACACCGACTATTACCGCGCACAATCTTGGAGTTGGCGCTCAGTCGGGGACACTGCACTGGTTGCAGTCTTCTGCTGGTGAAGGCAACGGCAGGTTGCTTGAACATGCAGCTCCGGGTTCGATCAGCGTTGCGGTCGTCACGCTGGATACATTTGCTGCGGACAACGATGTACAGCGCATCGATTTCATGAAGATTGATGTTGAGCGGATGGAGTTGGAGGTTGTTCGGGGCGGCCGTGCGTTGTTGGCAGCGCACATGCCGGTGATTCTGTTTGAGACATTGCCCTGCCACGGGATTGCGCGACTCGAGCAACAGACGCAGCAGTTGCTCGAGGTGCTGGGAGAGCTTGGGTATGAGGTGTACGGCGTCGGCCGGCGCGGTCTGTCGCTGCTTGCGCCGGGCGCATTGCCGGGCTTCTATGAGTCGCTGGCGCTGCCGCGCGGCCTGACAGTGCAATGCGCTGCCCCAACTTCCGCACAGGTTCTGCTGCGGCAGGCCTGAACCGGCAGGTTGCCCACGCGGAATATTTTTCTGCAGGAAGGAGTTGAATTGACCGAACGTTCGGTTATTATAGATCGAACCCACGGAGATTCCTTGTGCGAACACCGACGATTGATGATGATCAGCTTCTGGACCGCCTGACGGAGGTTTTTCGTGTTCATGGCTACGAGGGGGCAAGCCTGAGCCGGATTTCCGAGGCGACCGGCCTGCAGCGGGCCAGTCTGTACCACAGATTTCCCGGCGGCAAGGAAGAGATGGCGGAAGCTGTCCTTCGCCGGGCTGACGATTGGTTCATCAGCCACATCCTTGCGCCGCTCAGTGATGATCAACCCCCCTCCCAGCGCGTGGAGCGTATGGCCAAGCGGTTGGCGCATTTTTATGACTCCGGTGAACATTCGTGTCTGCTGGATTCACTGTCGCTGGGCGATGCGGAGGCTGCGCTGCAATGCCATGTGGAACAGTCCTTTACCGCCTGGCTCGGAGCAATGACAGCGGTTGCCAGAGCAGCCGGGGCCACTGCGGCTGTCGCCAAACGCCAAGCTTCTGACGCACTTGTGCAGATCCAGGGCGGGCTGGTGTTTTCACGTGTCACGGGCGACACGCGCCCGTTTCGCCGTGTGCTGAAAAACCTGCCGGAACTGCTTACTGGAGCTGGAGTTAAAAAACCGGGCTGATTTTGTGGAATAATTAAAACCGAACGTTCGGTTATCACGGGTAGTCACATGCCCCTGCGGAAGCCAAGGAGTGAACCATGACACAGCATGAATTTGAAAGCCTGGCACTGGAAGAGTTTGATGCGCTGTATCGCATGGCGTATCACCTGACGCATCGGACCGATCAGGCAGCGGACCTCGTCCAGGAAACCTACCTTCGAGCCCTGAAGGCTGCCGGCCGGTTCGAGCTGCGAGCGGTTGGAATTCGGCCGTGGCTATACACCATCCTTCGAAATCTGTTTTACAGCTCGATTCAGAAACAGCGCCGCGATCGACAGCTCAATGAGCGGTTGCGTGGCGAATTTGACGAACGGGCAATTTCCGATGATGTGATGACCCGGCCGCTGGATTGGGATCTGCTTGATGAACAGATCAAGCACGCAGTGGAAGACCTGGATGCGCGGCAGCGCGAAGTGCTGCTTCTCTGGGCGGTTGATGGATTCAAATATCGAGAGATTGCTGAAATTCTTCATGTTCCGATCGGCACGGTGATGAGCCGGCTGCATCGAGCCCGCGCGGTTCTGACTCAGGAACTTGCAGAGACTGACGAGTTGGAATCGGGACTCCACGCTGCGGTTCATCTGAACTGATGCTGCCGCACGACAGACCGGCAAGCAGCACCCGGAATACCAACACCCATAATGCCCCCTACCGCACACGGCCGGGCAGCCGCGCCAATCAAATAAAACCGAACGTTCGGTAAATTCTGGGCGGCCCGACACGATACCCGCACAACACCGCGAGGAGCACAACAATGCATTCAACACATACCCACCGAATCATGCACAGCCTGGCACGCGCCGCAGCAACACTGGCGATCGCCTTTGCTTTCTGGGGGCAGACGCAGGCAGCTCTTGCGAATGCCGATGATGAGAGTCAAGGCCGGGCAATTCTCGAACGCATGCTTGAAGCACATGGCGGGCTGAACCGCTTTCAAAGTTTCGGCACGGTCACATATCACACGGACGGTCTTCCCTACAGCGCTGCTGCGCCGCTCACATTTGATCACGTTGCTGATCTTGTGACCCGGCGTCATCGCATGGACGGCTTCAGCAGCACTGGTTCATTCGTCGCCGGGGCCAACGATGACATCGGCTGGACCACGAATCCTGATGCCCTTGGCATTGCCCCGCGCTGGGTCAACCACGGCAACAGCTATTTCGCGCTTATGCCGTTTGTCTTCGCTGACCCCGGCGCGACTGTGCGTTTCGTCGGCGAACGCATCTATGACGGCAATGCTTACGACGTCATTGCGGTCAGCTTCGCCAGCGGCGTAGGTGACACCTTCGAAGATGACTACGTGTTGTACGTCGACCAGAGCACGCACCGACTTCGGTTGATTGACTTCAGTGTGACATACGGGCCGATGCGTGGCGACACGCCGATTGATGAACTGCCGAGGCGCTCGCTTGAATTCACACAGTGGCAGGTAGCTGAGGGCCTTTTGGTTCCGGCGGTACTGCAGTACGGACCGTGGCAGCGTACCGCCGGCGGCGGGCGACGAAGCGAGCCGGGTGTGCAGTACACCATTTCCAACGTGCAGTTTTCCAAAGCACGGCCTGATGCTGCGCTGTTTGATGCGCCGGATGGCGCACACATTGAATAGCTGTTTTCTGCCGGGCCTTCCCACGACATCCGTGCACAGGCTTCGGCGCTTCTCTTTTCTTTCCGCTGCTCATTGACAGGCAGCGGATGTAACGCCCATACAAGGACACCCCAATGACTTCGACATGTTGCTCGACAACATCACAAGGCCAGTCGTGCGCGACTGATATCGCACAAAGCAATGAAGCTGCGACGGCCACAGCAACCAGCACCGCAATCGTTGTGCTTTCTGACCCAAGCTCAGGATCGGATGAATCGCTCGGCCGGCTGTTTAACGCACTCGCGACTGCCTACGACTTCAAGGCGGCTGGCGATGAGATCACGATTCTCTTTCAGGGTGCAGCAACGCGGTGGATCGGCGAGCTGGCCAAGACCGATCACCCGGCATATCAGCTCTTTGAAGAAGTCAAGGATGCTGTTGCGGGCGTGTCGTGCGGATGCGCTGATGTGTTCGGCGGCGCGGACGAAGCAAAGCAGTCCGGCTTTGATCTGATTACTGACAATCAGGTTCCGGGCACATCCGGCTTGCCAAGCCTGCGAGCTCTGTACGAACAGGGGTATCGCGTTCTGACGTTCTAAAAGTTTGATCCATCGCAGGGTCCGGCTTCACCGCCGGGCTTTGCATTGCAGTGTTACTTGTATTGGAACCCGCTATGCGCATTAATGAACCATATCACGATGGAGAACGAACCGTGCAGCAGCTGGCAGGCGAAGCGGACATGGCCCGGCGCACCGGCACGGTCATTGCGGATTCGATCCTGCCGCGGGCGATCCCGTTTGTTGCGGACCAACTTTTTGTAGTCCTGTCGAGCATTGATGTGCATGGCGATGTCTGGGCCTCACTGCTGCTTGGGCAGCGCGGGTTCATGACTGCCGAAGCCCGCGCACTGACAATTGATCGCACGCACACAGTGGCCCAGCCGGATGATCCACTGTGGGAGAACCTTGCACGTGATGCGCGCGTCGGCGGGCTTGTGATTGATCTGACTAACCGCCGGCGTCTTCGTATCAACGGCACTGTCAGCGCGCTTGATGCAGATCAACTTCGCATTGCTGTTCTGGAGTCGTACCCGAACTGTCCCAAGTACATTCAACGTCGACACCATTCCGGCAGTTGGAGTCTTGATGCCCAACCCGCACGAATGCACAGCAACGGTATTGCCCTGGGGTTCTCGCAGCAGCGGTTGATTGAATCCGCAGATACGTTCTTTGTCGCAAGCGCACACGCCCAGGGTGGTCTTGATGCATCGCATCGCGGCGGGCAGCCGGGCTTCGTGAACGTTGTCGATGAAGCGACGCTTCGCATTCCGGATTACACGGGCAACAGCATGTTCAACACGCTTGGCAACATTGCGGCGTATCCGCAGGCGGGGTTGGTGTTTTACGATTTTCAGCGTGGTAGGTTTCTGCAACTGACAGGCAGGGCGCTGATTCGATGGGATCTTGAGGATTCGGCAGGGGTAACCGGCGGCACAGGCCGGTGGTGGGATTTTTCAATCACACAGTGGCGCGAAACGGAAATCCACGCTGCGGCGCAGTGGGAATTTCTGGATTTCTGGGCGCAAAACCCCCAGCCGGCACAGCAGCCGCACAGGTGAACACCATGATGCACACACACGCAATCACACGCACCAACGCGCAGTGGCTCGATGGCCTGCAACGTCCCGAGCCGATCTCCGATGCAGTCGCTGACCTGCGAGATTTTCTCAAACGTGGCCTGGCCCGGACATTCGCAGACCGACGTGATGTTGACGATTCAGATCTTGACGATTTTGCGCAGGACGCAGTGCTTCGCGTGTTGAACAGGATCGATTCGTTTCGCGGTGACAGCCGATTTACAACCTGGGCGCTGGCTGTGGGAATTCGTGTAGCGATGACTGCGATGCGCAAGCGTCGATGGGGTGATCGATCGCTGGACGATCTCTGTATCCCGCAGGATGCATCATCAGATGCAATGCGTGCAGCGCCCGACCCCGTGGTTGTTACGGCACGGCAGGACGCGCTGACTGCCCTGCGGGCATCGATTGACAACGACCTGACCCCGAAGCAGCGGGCGGTTGTGCTCGGCGAATTGGCTGGTATGCCAACGGCACAACTTGCTGAGCAGCTGCACACGAACGCCAATGCGCTGTACAAACTGCACCATGATGCCCGATTACGGCTGCGTGCTGGCCTGCAGCAGCGCGGTTTCTGTGAATCAGATGTAAGGGATATCGTGTACGGATCGTCTAACGACTGATGGAACCCACCGCTGCACAACTTGCCGAGCTCGCCCGTCAGCTGGCTGGCACTGCGCCGAACGAAATCGACTGCGAAGCGGTTCTCGATTGCGTGGCAGCGTATTTCGAAGCAACACAGTCGGGCATCACACCATCCGCAGACCTCGCGATGGTCGGCCAGCACCTCGAGGTCTGTCCATCGTGCCTGGAGGAATTCCAGGCACTCGTGCGCGCATCAGCAGGCGAATAGCAACGCCCACCATCTGTTAACGCTGCACGCGTAATCAAACAACATTCTATTTTCGTTTGCAAGGTAAGACATTACTGCGATTCGTCGTCTGAGGTGTGCACGCGCATGCGGGCACTTCAAAGACTCTAACGACAAAGGACACTGCAATGAAAAAGGCTACGAAATATTCGATCATTGGATTAGCGCTGATCATGATGCTGGGCATGACCGTCTGGGCGACAACCACGCCGGGGTCGACACCTGATGGTGATTCGCGTGCATACCTGCACAGCTACAACCTGCCCAGCAGCGGTGTGGCGCTGGAAGGATACTGTCCGGTTGCGTACTTCGCTGTTGACAAGGCAGTGCGCGGCAAACCGGAATTTGCGTCGACATACAACGACGTGACGTATTACTTCGTCTCCGCAGACGCCAAGAAGGCGTTCGACCGCATTCCGGAAAAGTACATCCCCGCATTCGGCGGCTGGTGCGCATTCGGCATGGCGGTACAGGACAAGTTCCCGGTTGATCCGACCAACTTCAAGATCGTCAACGGTCGGCTGATGGTGTTCCTCAAGAACAAGAACGTTGATGCACGAGCGCTTTGGAATGACGGCAGCACATCTGAACTTACCACAAAAGCAGATGCACATTGGTCCAAAGTAAGCAAGTAACCTGCGTACGATAGAGCGCCCCGGGCGGTCGCAGGTGAGTCGCATCGCTCACCCTGCGGCCGCCTGTCCCTCTATTTTCACAAGGAGAACCAAATGTCAACGACCTGCTGCAGCACTACCAAGCAATCCGAGAGCCCTGATCACGATTCAATCACCAAGGTTCTCCAGACGTATCTTCAAGGCGGGCGCAGCGCTGATGCGGATCTTATGCGTACCGCATTTCACAGCACTGCAACGATTCACGGGTATATCGATGGCAGCCTGCTTGCCGGCCCTATCGACTTGCTCTTTGGGTGGGTCTCAGACAACCCGCCGGCGTCGACGCTGAACGCCAACATTGTCAGCATCGATACTGCACACACGATTGCCACAGCCCGCGTGGAGATCACCGACTGGCTGGGCCATCGTTTTACAGATCAATTCACACTGCTTCAGGAAGATGGGGTGTGGCGCATTACCTCAAAGGTATTTCACACTCATTAGGACGCGCGATGCAGCGCACAGCTGCATCGCATCACAAGGACCCGAACATGTCGAAGACTATTCTCATTACTGGAGCATCAACAGGATTCGGCCGCGACACAGCGGAGACGCTTGCGCGAGCCGGCCACAACGTTATTGCCACCATGCGCGATCCACACACGCGCAATCGTGCGCATGCTGCGGCACTTCGCAACCAGAGCATTACAGTCGTTGAACTGGATGTCACTGATTCGCAATCAATTGATCGCGCCGTCGCTGACATCCTCGCCACCGCCGGACGAATAGATGTGCTCATAAACAATGCAGGCGTTCTTGTGGCGGGTGTGACGGAAGCATTTTCACCGCAGCAGGCTGCCGCGCTGTTTGACGTCAACGTCTTCGGCCTGCTTCGCATCACCCGCGCCGTGCTGCCGACGCTTCGACGGCAGGGCGAAGGCCTCATCATCAACATCGGTTCGGTGCTCGGCCGGGTGACGCTGCCGTTCTTCGGCCTCTACGGCGCGAGCAAGTTCGCGGTCGAAGCATTGACCGACAGCCTGCGCTACGAAGTTTCGCAGCTTGGTGTTGATGTCGTGCTGGTGCAGCCAAGCGGATATCCAACGCAGTTGTTCGAAAGCGCAGCCCAGCCGGACGATGCCGACCGCGTGACCGAATATGGCGATCTCGGCGGCATTCCCGTTGCAATTGGCGAACACTTTGAATCGGTCTTTGCGGGCGATGATGCTCCGGACCCGCACGAAGTTGCCCAAGCAATCGCTGCGCTGATCGACACGCCAGCCGGCCAACGGTCAACCCGCACGGTTGTGGGCGCAAGCTTCGGCGCTGATGTTGTCAACGATGCGGTCGCGCCCGTGCAGGACAGCGTCGTTGAATCGCTCGGCCTCAGTCATCTTTCAAATATTGTGCGTGCTGCGCGGCAATGCGCGTAAGTCCGACCGACTTACTTCACCTGCGAAAGCACGACCGGCAGCAGCAGCACCGCATCCGGTTGTTCACGAAGCAGGCGATCATGTATTACGAGAATGTCGTTCAGATCGGTGGCCCAGGCCATCGGCTGGACGGCGTTCGGTCCAGTGTCCAGTGATTCGCGCAGCACCAGTTGATTGTTGCCCGCATCAACTGCATTCAACCGCGCGAGCACGGACTTCAACTCACTGACCGGAATCGCAAGCGTGTACCGCAAGCCGGCTTCAGACAGTTCGATTTGCTGATCGTAATCCGGCATGAGATCTGAAGAACCCGCAACGAGCCCTTCGGCAATGAGCTGTTCAACGGATTCCTGCAGCATTTCCACGTTCAGATGAAAACTGCGATTTGCGTTTGCAGTACCCGGACGGCGATTGGCGGGCGGGTCATCGCCGACGCCTGCATGCAACGGCCCGACCGGGTTGCCGTTGGCTGCGCGGCGGGCCAGCCAGGCTTGTTCGATCAACTTGAGTTCGGGCACAGTGAGATTCTTGATTACCGCGCTGTGTTGCGTAACGGTGTCAATTGCGGCGCTGAGGTGCGATTGTGCTGCAGTTTCGTCCTTGCTGTTGAGCACTAGCGCGAAATCGGCCATAACGAACGCAGGCTGGGCATCTGCATTGACAGTCGAAGGATTCGGTTGCGCGTGTGCAGTGTCACGATTCGTTGATGCAACCAGACGCCGACTGGTCATTCGCTGAATGTCCGACAGGTTCGGGGCGCGATGATGCAGGTCGCCTGTCAGAAGAACATCATCGAGCGAGTCATTGCTTATATCTGCGGCGTTATCTATGTCGCTTGAGTCGTTGACGGCCAATTGTGATTCATTGCTGCCCGGGTTGTCTGATTCTGCAAGCGTGTTGTCGGAACTGTCAAACAGCCCGAGGCTGGAAGCGGTGATCCACGCGCCAACGAACACCGTGAGGGCGACACTTGCTGCCACTGCTGCCTGCATGAGTTGGCTGCGCATTCGGTTTCGATGGGCAGCCCGACGCGCAGCACCCGGCTGGGTTGCAGTTGTCGGTACGTCGTCCATCAGCATTGGGCGTGCAATCTGCGGTTCAAGCTCTGCCAGGAAATCCACTGGCGGATCGATCGGCGGAAGGCTTTGCAGCAACACGCGATCGCGGCGCATGGCTTCGATGCGCCGGGCTTGTTGCGGGTCATCAGCACGCAGCGCGCGCAAGCCGGTTTCGACAGCATCGCTATCTGCGGACTCGATCAGTTCGAGCAGTTGTTGTTCATCAAGCCCAGCCACGATTCACAAATCCTCTTTCACCGAATTGCCTGATCCGAATCAGGCAGTTTTCGTTCCCATCTCGTCGCCGGCCGTACCACTCAGCCGCGCCATTTCCTGTTCGAGGGCAGTCCGAAACGACGCCCGGGCTCGAAACAGCCTCGATTTGACGGTGCCCACCGGAACCTCAAGCACCTCGGAAATCTGCTGGTACTCCAGATCCTGTACATCGCGTAGCACTAAAATCGCCCGTGCATCCGCATCCAGACCTCCCAGAGCCCGTTCCACTGCAACCCGCCGCTCACCCAGTTCGACCACCTCAGCCCCGGAAAGTTCCCTTTGGCCGCCCATACTTGCGGGAAGCTCCACGGACCGATCCGAGCTGCTCGAACCCGTGCTGAGATCGTCCAGCGAGGCAGTCTGGCGAACCTTCTGTTTTTGCAGATCGCTGAGGCAGGTGTTGATGGTTATTCGGATGATCCACGTGCTGAGCTTGGCCCGGCCGTCATAGCCGTCCAGACCGTTCATGACCTTCAGCAGCACATCCTGGGTGAGGTCGCGCGAACGCTCCGGGTCATGCACCATTCGACAGCAGATGCTGTAGACCCGGCGTTGATAGGACGTCAACAGTTCGCTGAGAGCTTTGGGATCGCCTGCTCTGTGTTGTTCGAGAAGCTGCAATTCGCGCAGCGGCGTCAACCGCGGCGGCCCCGTCGAGACCGCGCCCCCAGCCGTGTCGGCTGGCGGAGATGCCGATGTCGGACGCTGCATTTCGGAAATGAGATTCGCCTCCTGCCACAGGTCATCAATCGCTGCGTCCGGTGCAGCGAAGCGCTTCAAGTACTACGATGCGGTGCAATGGCCGGTTCCACAAGCCCTGCAGGCATATTGTCGCACAAACACCAGTCGTCGTCGCCTGCGAGTCACGCAAAACCCACGAAATTCCCTATGGATGAGCACGGATCCTATCGCAGCCCGCTTGAAGCACGATACGCCTCCGCTGACATGCGGACCATCTGGTCTGATCGACGCAAGTTCACGACATGGCGGCGGCTGTGGCTGGCGCTGGCGCAGGCTCAGCGCGAATTGGGCCTGGACATTACCGATGCGCAGATTGCCGAGCTTGCCGCCCATCTCGATGACATCGATTTCGACGCCGCTGCGAAATATGAGAAGCAGTTCCGTCATGACGTGATGGCGCATATACACGCCTTCGGCGATGTCGCTCCAACGGCCCGGCCGATCATTCACCTCGGCGCGACGAGCCAGTTCGTTGTCTGCAATACGGAACTGATGCAATTGCGCGACAGCCTTTCGTTGACAGCTGCGAAACTCGCAAGAGTGATTGATGCTCTGGGGACGTTTGCAGCGACGTATCGCGCGCTGCCGACGCTGGGGTTTACGCATTACCAGCCGGCCCAGCCGACGACGGTGGGTAAGCGCGCAGCACTGTGGGCAGCGGATCTGGCGCTGACGCTTGGTGATGTGGAACATCGGCTTGACACATTGCGTTTCCGCGGCGTCAAGGGAACCACCGGAACACAGGCGTCCTTCCTGGCGCTGTTTGAGGGCGATGATGCCAAAGTTGAAACGCTCGATGAACTGGTCACGCAGAAAATGGGTTGGCCGGTGGACAAACGTTTTGTCATCACCGGCCAGACGTACCCGCGGGTGGTGGATGCGCAGGTTCTGAATGCGCTGGCGGTGGCTGCAGCGGCGGTACACAAATGCGCAACTGATCTGCGACTCCTTGCCAATCGTCGGGAAATTGAGGAACCATTTGAATCGACACAGATCGGTTCGTCCGCCATGGCGTACAAGCGCAACCCGATGCGCTGTGAACGGGCGTGTGCAGTGTCGCGGTTTGTGATGAACCTCGCGCCCAATGCGCTGCAGACAGCTGCGGTGCAATGGTTCGAGCGCACGCTTGATGATTCCGCCAACCGCAGACTTGTGCTTCCGGAAGCGTTTCTCGCGCTGGATGGATGTCTGGACATCATGCACAATGTGAGCAGCGGTCTGATTGTCAACGAGCGTGTGATCGATGCAAACCTGCGCAGCGAACTGCCGTTTATGGCGACGGAAGACATTCTCATGGCTGCGGTGCGCAGCGGCGCAGATCGGCAGGCAGCGCACGAGGTGATTCGCACTCTCAGTCACGAAGCATCGCGGCGCATGAAAGAAGACGGTCAGCCGAACGATCTGCTTGAGCGCTTGCAGGGTGAAGCGATGTTTGCGAGCATCGATTTTGCGGATGTGCTGGAGCCGGCAAGGTACATCGGCCGAGCGCCGCAGCAGGTAGATGCGTTCATCGCACAGGTGGTAAAGCCGGTGCGCAAGCGCTATGCGGATGCGCTTGGCGGGAAGACGGACTTGCGCGTGTAGGCAACGCTCTTGCCATTGTGAGATCAAACGCTGCCAGTCGCCGCATGACGGTTGATTGGTGCCCAATGCGTTGTCCCCACAGTTTGGGTGAAATCTCTTGCGATGAAATACAGTCCGCTGCGATAATGCTGACATCAGGCATTGTTGCTGCGCGAATACACTGAAGACATGAGCTGTGGAGGATCTGCAATGAATCGAACACGAATGATCGGTCGCTGGCTGTCGTGTTCTTTGTGCCTGTGTCTGCCGTTTGCAGCGATGGGTAGCAGCAACCGAATGACAACGATTGCGTTGTATGATGCGCAAGCTGGCGCCACCGCGCCGGACCCGACCACTGCGGCTGGTGGTAGTTGGACGATTCCGCTGGTGAACGGTGCTGTATTGACTGGTCACACATCAGAAGGCGGACTCAACGGTTGGATCATCGAAGATGAAGGTGCAGGCGAGCGGCTGTGGTATCGAACGGTTGTAAGTGCGGCTGAGCACACTCAGCTTGCAGACGGCTGGGCAATGGATTTTGAATTTCGCTTGACAGTCGGGAGCACGACGCCGACCAAGAGCCTTGGTTTCTGGTATGGCAATGATCAATTCGA
The DNA here is from genome assembly GCA_029260575.1 of Phycisphaerales bacterium. Lineage (GTDB taxonomy): Bacteria > Planctomycetota > Phycisphaerae > Phycisphaerales > SM1A02 > JAJDDB01. The sequence goes on along the minus strand of JAJDDB010000009.1, from coordinate 349,740 downwards.
ACGATGGCTTGTGTTGATAAGTCTCGATGAAGATGACGCGATGATCGTCACCGTACAACATGGCAATGATGGCGGAACAATCACCCCGTTGACAGCGACACTGACCGGAAGCGGCCAGGGCACCACCGACTACCACACACTGTCCATCATCAACACCACCGGAATCAACGAAGCTCGACTCCGATTCGATGGCAATCTCGTCACATTCGACACTGGTGAAACCGGGTACCGACCATTTGTTCTCGCTGGCAATTCCGATATCGTCGGGGCGTTATTCGGCGCGCTCAACTGGGACGGCGGCGGAAGTATGATCGTGCGCCGCGTTGAATTGCACACACTCAATCAGTGTCCTGCGGATGTGCAGAACAACGACAGTTCGATCAACGTTTTTGACCTGCTGGAACTGCTCGCCAACTGGGGGACAGACGGACTCGGTGCAGCAATCGCGCCGCAGGATGATGTCGTCGACGTGTTCGACCTGCTGGATCTGCTCGCTGCGTGGGGTGATTGCTGAGGGCAACAATGCATCGGGCCGGTCGCCGCGCCTCGTCCGGATTCTCTGCAGAATATTTGATTGTCCTTCCAATTCACACACTCACTGGTCATCATTGGGGCACTATGGAGGTCCACCATGCATATCTGCCGGTATGGAGTGATTGCTCTGACCCTGTGTCTCGCAACAGCAATCGGGACAGCACAGACGACACGATACGTTGACGACGACGCAGCCGACGACCCCGGGCCGAACGATTCATCGATCAGCGACCCGCTTGAAGACGGCACGCTTGCGCATCCGTATGACGCGATCCAGGAAGCAATAGGCGCCTCAGTCAACGGCGATGAGATCATCGTTCAGCCGGGCACGTATATCGAGAACATCAATCTGCTCGGCAAGGCCATCACATTGCGAAGCTCGGACCCCGACGACTCGGCGACAGTCGCTGCGACCATCATCGAGGGAACCGGGTGCTGCAACACCGTCATCACGTGCGCGACGAACGAAGGGTCCGACACGATCGTCAATGGATTCACCATCACCGGCGGCACAGGCACATTCATCGAGATCGCATGCAATCCCCTGTGTGTCGATGTCTTTCAGGGTGGCGGCATGCGCAACATCGCCAGCAGCCCCACCGTCAAGAACTGCGTCTTCACCGGCAACTCAGCACAGGGAACCGGTGGCTTCGGCAGCGGCGGCGGCGTGGCCAACGAAAACGCCAGCCCGTCCTTCATCAACTGCGCATTCATTGACAACATCGCTACGGCGGGCGGTGGTATGGAAAACAACGGCGGCAGCCCCACCATTGTCGGCTGCGTGTTCATCGACAACCTCGCATTCGGCGGCGGCGGGATCGCCAACGGCAGCAACAGCACACCGCTCGTCCTGAACTGCACCTTCATTGCAAACAATGCTGTCCAGACCGGCGGCGGACTGCGCTCGTTCAACGCCAATGCAACCGTGATCAACTGCACGTTCAACGGGAACACAGCCGTCAACGATGGAGGCGGCGTGTACTCCGTAGGCACCACTGGCAGCACCACCACGATTGCCAACTCGATCCTGTGGGCAAACAGCCCCGAGGCAGTCTTCGACGCCCCGGGCGGGGTGACGACCGTGACGTTCTCCAACATTCAGGGCGGCTTTGCCGGCGCCGGCAACATCAATACCGATCCGCTATTCAGCGATGCCGACGGCCCTGACAACATCGCCGGCACCGAAGACGACGATCTGCGCCTCACCGCCGGATCACTCTGCATCGACGCTGGCGACAACACTGTCGTTCCGCCGGATGCGCTCGATCTCGATGACGATGCAGACATTGCCGAGCTGACGCCCATTGATATCGATGGCAATCCGCGCTTCGTCGATGATACCGGGACGATAGACACCGGCAACGGCACGGCTCCGATCGTCGATATGGGAGCATATGAAATTCCAGATGTTCCCGATTGTCCTGCGGACATTACAGACTCGGTCGGTGGGCCTCCGGACGGCACGGTCAACGTCTTCGACCTTTTGGAATTGCTCGACAATTGGGGCACGAACGGTCCCGGCGCGAACATCGCCACCCCGCACAACGACGTCGTTGATGTCTTCGACCTGCTGGATCTGCTCGCTGCGTGGGGTGATTGCTGAGGGCAACTGCCGGTCGGTGCAGATGTTGCCGTAGACTGCATTCAACAGCTGTTGAATGCAGCAATCCAATCTCGCGCTACATCCAACGGCAGAAGATTCCTTTCGATATACTGATGTACTGACTTTCCCGGGGTGGGCTTTGGGCGGTTGTCTTTCATGGATGCACCGCATAAGGGAAAGGACTCCTGACAATCGCTTGCTCGACGTGCTGCTGTGGTGCGCGCGTCCCGGCTATGCAGAAACGAACCGGACGATGTTCGTTCGGACTTGTACATGTGCAGTTATTCAATTCCCGCTGTGGGAACACGCAGACCAATACTTGAGGAGTCTTGCTATGAAACGAACACTCTTGATCCTGCCGATGCTTGCTGTTGTGGCGCTGGCCGGCATTCTTGTTGCTGCCCAACAGGAAGAGCCGAAGCCGGATATGTCGCTTGTCATTGTCGAAAAAGTCAAGCCGTCAATGACGGCGCAGTATGAGCAAGCCACAAAGGAAATGTGCGAACTGCTGACCGAATTCGGAGCTGATCCGAATCTCGTAAGTTACTGGACGATTCAGGGGCCGGAGTTCGGATACGCATACATCGTACCCCTGCCGGAAGGTTTTGATTCGATGAACACGACGCGCGCCAACTGGATGGGCGCTATCGAATCCATCGGAGCTGAGCGTTGGAAGAAGCTCGCAAAGAAAGCGGATGAATGCGTCGAGAGCCGATCGATGACGCATTCCGTGTACCGCGAAGATCTGTCGTACAATCCGAAGAATCCTGCGATCAAGGAGCAAGACATTCGGTTTGCGCACTACGACGTGCTGTACGCCTTCCCGCACAAGCAGGAAGAGTTCGAGAGCATCGCCAAGCAGTGGGCAGCGCTGTATGAAAAGAAGGGCATCAAGCACGGCTGGCGTGTCATCGAGCACATCACAGGCGAAGACCTGCCTGCGTATATGGTGATCAAAGTTTCGACCAGCGAAGCGGATTTCTACACCACGCGCGAGAAGATTCGTGAGCAGCTTGGTGCAGATGCGAAAGCACTCGGCGAAAAGTCGGAAGCATTGATTCGCAAGTACGAATCGATGGTTGGATTCCCGCGTCCGGACCTTTCGTTTCCGATGATGACGACTGAAGAGTAAGCTGCTTTGGACATCTTGCAGAACAGCCAACCGACCCGAAGCGCATTGCTCCGGGCCGGTTCTTTATTGTGCATCCCCTTCGGGGCATACAGTCGCGCAGACAACGGTTGCTCCTTTATGATGCGCATATGCCGATTCCACGATTGAAAATTGATGACACTGCCCTGCTACTGATTGATGTGCAGGAGCGTCTGTTACCCACGCTTGCCGATCGGGATCGAATGCTCAACAACTGTTCGGTGCTGCTGCGTATGGCTGATGTTCTGGATCTGCCGGTGCTCGTGACGGAGCAGAATCCCAATGGCCTTGGCCGAACCGCTGCACAGTTGCGTGATGCATTTCCGGAAAACACAGTCGTAATTGAAAAAACACGTTTCAGCGCTGCTGTTGATGATGTGGTCAAAGCACTGCAGGATCGCCAGCGCTCGACTGTGTTGATTACAGGCATTGAAGCCCAGGTTTGTGTCCTGCAAACCTCGCTGGACCTTCTGGCGGCTGGTCGATTGTGTTTTTTGTGCTCTGACGCAATTTCGGCAGGACAGCGTGATCAGATTGCCCCTGCTCTGGACCGCATCCGAACCGCTGGCGGAGTCGTAACTGGAGTGCTGTCAGCGATGTACGAACTGATGGCAGACAGCACCCACCCGGCGTTTCGACAGTGTCTGGAGCTGGCAAAATCGGTAGATCAGGGGGTCTAGCAGGCTTGGAATCCAAACAATTTACGAACGAAATTGGGGTCAACATGCCGCTGGAGTTGTCTTTGGGGGTCCTGAGTGGCCATAATGACGGGTACGTGGTCTGCAGCGGCATTGCTGCGGCGCGTGAAACGACTCAAACGCTCAACACTTCAATTCAGGAGATGGTGCATTGATCCAGCAAGCCTACGAGGAACTGATTCGGATCATCGAGGAATCAAGAGACGATGTGATGAAGGCTGAGGGAGGCAACAAAGCAGCCGGCACACGCGTCAGGAAGGCCATGCAGGACCTGAAGAACCAGGCACAAGCGGTTCGCAAGGTTGTGCTGGATGCACGCGGTGACGAATAACGCTGCTGCATCACCCGAATAGCCCTCGTTGATATATGTCCCGATTGGCTTTCGTGGTTTCTCACGACCGTTGGTCTGGGTTGCCGTGCGTTTGCGCTGACGGGGCAGAGTGATGTTTGCCCAAGTCGATGCCACCACCGCCACAGTAGGGCCGGTGAGCAATCGTGGGTTGTTGCACTGTGGAGTCACTGCTGTGGCGTCTGAGCTGCTGTTTGACCTAAGCCCGATCGACCTCAGCGCGACAGCTGTCGCTGCAGAGAAGATTGCCGAAATCAACCCGCAATGCGGACTCATGCGCCAACTGGACTACGTCATCTGGCTCAACAGCGACAATACGCAGGCCTTGGGCGTCAAAGCGATTGACGATGATGAATTCTGGGCGCCGTATCACATACCCGGGCGGCCGATCATGCCCGGCGTGTTGATCATCGAGGCGGCAGCGCAGCTCAGCAGTGTGCTGTACCGCCAGAAAGTCGACCAGCCGAAGTTCATCGGCTTCACGCGCTGCGACAACACGATCTTCCGCAAACAGGTGTTGCCGGGCGATACGTTGTACCTGCTTGCTGAGGAAGTCGAATTCCGCAGACGCAGGTTTATCTGCAACACGCAGGCGCTCGTTGGCGATCAACTCGCTTTTGAATCGACGATTACCGGGATGGTGATCTGAGAACCGTACAATTGCTGCGTGTCGCTTCCGCAGCCGGAATTCTGCCTCTCGATCAAACGCGCGCCAGATGATGACGGCGGCGCTTTGTTGCAGCTTCCGACACGTCCGGGTGTGTTTGCGTTTGTCGATGCTGCCGGACACACAATCTGTCTTGCGGTGACGGCGAACCTGCGCCGGCTGGTGCGAAGCCGGCTCGAACCAATTGTTGACGACACCGGGCCGACGCGCCGTGTTGATTACAACCGCTTGACGCAACTGGTGCGGGCGCTTCCAGTCGGCTCGCCGTTTGAAGCGGACTGGGCGTATCTTCATCTGGCCAGGAAGTACGTGCCGAATGCTGTCAAAGCAATGACCGACCGGTGGGTCGGCTGGTGGGTGCATGTCAATGCCGCAACGCCGTTCCCGCGGTTTGTGAAAACTGCCCATCCCGGCAGCGCCCCCACAGGTGCGGCAGGCCAATACTTCGGCCCGATCAACGACAAACATGCAGCGGCCCGCTTCATCGAAACCCTGCAGGCCGGTTTTGATCTGTGCAGGTATTACCACATCCTGATCGAAGCACCGAACGGCACCGCGTGCGCATACAAGGAAATGGGCCGGTGTCCCGCGCCGTGTGATGGCAGCGTGTCCATGGAGTTGTACCAGAAACTCATCAACGCAGCGGTCACGTTTGCGTGCAATCGGCAACCGACGATGGACGCTCTACAAGAGCACATGCAGCACTTAAGTGCTGACATGAATTTCGAAGCAGCCAAACGCGCAAAACGGCAGCTCAGCGATCTGGCTCCGGCCATGAAGCCAGCGTTTGCCCACGTCGATCGACTCGAACATTTCCGCTGGCTGGTGGTGTGTCCGGGTGAAGCGAAAGATACGACTCGAGTGTTCCTGGTCAACGGCGGTTGGATCGCGCCGATTGCGGATGTACCGGTGCAGTGCGCTCGCGAGGAACTGGCAGCAGTTGCAGAGTGTGTTGATGCGCAATGCGCGGCACATGCATTCGACTTTGGTGAAGAGGAACTTGAGAACATCGGCCTGGTGTGCTCGCATCTGCTGCGGCCGAAGAAAACGGCGACCGTACCGATTGTCTTTTCCCGCTTTGGCAAGAGTTGCGATCCGCAACTGCTTCTGAAGTCGATGCAGAATCTGCACAGAAAACTGCAGCATCGCACTACAAAACACGCGACCGATGAAGCTTCCGAAACCGGCGTCACCGATACGATTGTTGATTCACTGTAAACGCGCCCGAGTTGCGCATCACCATGTGCCGAAAAATCGAAACGGCCGGCCGAAGCCAGACCACGGCCAGTCGTATCCGCCGTGATGTGTCGGTACGCCGTGCAGGAAACTCACATTGAACGGGAAGTGATGGCCGCCGTGAAACCTATTGAAGCCGTGACCGAAACCGAATTGAATGTGATGTTGCGGAAATCGATTGGGAAACACGATGTACCGGTTGTAGGACGTCGAGCGATACCTGCGGTAGCGCGTCAAGGCGACCGTACCGAGATAGCTTCGGTGCGGGCCGGCGATATCTGCTGCGTTTCGGCGGTCGCGCCATGTCACGACATCCGACGAGTTGGTGACTTCTTCAATGTTCATTTGCGGAAGGACCTGCGCCGGCTTGGGCGGCGGCGGCATATTGAGCACTGTCTCCGCGGACGCGGTTGATTGCATCGCGGCGATAGGCATCAACAGAAAAGCCGTTATCAACAGTGATTGAAGTATGCGTTTCGTATTCATCATGGAATCAGGTCCTGTTCGATGGAGCGGCGGCGCACGCGCCAACACTGCACTATTCTACGTGGACCCCGTAACCGGCGGCGATATGTCGAATTCCACAGTGTTTTACGAAGATCAAGGAACGATGCTGTATGGCTGATGCGTTTGAACCCTATCCGCTGTTGTGTGAGCCGATCCTCAAGCCGAAGGTCTGGGGCGGTCGGCGGCTGGAGACGCTGGGTAAGTCGCTGCCGCCGGGTGAGCCGATCGGGGAATCGTGGGAATTGGCAGATCTGCCCAATTCGATTGCCGGCGGACGTTCGGTAGTGGCCAACGGCATATTTGCCGGGCAGACGCTGCGGGAGGTTCTGGATCAAGACGAGCGCGTGATTCTCGGCCACGCACGCCGTTCGGCCGATGGCGGGTTCCCGCTGCTGCTGAAATATCTCGATGCCCGTGAGAATCTTTCGGTGCAGGTTCATCCGGATGATGCGTATGTCGCTGCGCATCCCGAAGCACACCTGAAAAACGAAGCGTGGATCGTGATTGATGCGCAGCCGCCCGGTTTGATTTACAAAGGCGTGAAGCCCGGTGTGACGCGCGAACAATTTGAAGCGCATCTTCGCGCAGGCGATGATAGTGTCGTCGACGATCTGATTGCTGTGCCTGTACAGCCGGGTGAGTGTCATTACCTGCCCAGCGGAACCTGTCATGCGCTTGGCGCGGGAGTTCTGGTCGCTGAAGTGCAGACGCCCAGCGACACGACATTCCGTGTGTATGACTGGGGTCGCACCGAGCGGGAGCTGCACATCGATGCGGCATTGCAGTGCATCGACTTTACTGGCCAACCACCGAAGCAGCGGCGGGCTGCTGTCGTGCGAACCGCTATAACCGTTACAACCGAACTGTGTCGAACTGACTCCTTTGTCATCGAACGGACCGATATCAAAGCTCCGACATCGCTCAACATTGTGCCGAACGAAATGCCGATGATCTGGATGGTACTATCCGGCAGCGGCACATTGCGCGCCGGCAACGTCGCGGCAGTACCAATCACGGCTGGGGATACGGTTCTGATGCCTGCTCTGTTGGAAGACTGTGTGGCAGGAATTGATGCGAACACTTCGGTGCTGGTGATCACGCTGCCGTCACCAACAATGGGTTTGATTGCATGACACTTTCGCTTGCCTGCTTGGACAATGTCAGAAAACACGCGCGGCATTTGCACAGTGTTTTCGTGCTTCTGACAGCGCTGTTCACGTCGCAGTGGGCAAGTGCGACGCAGCATCTTGTCCAGCCGGGCAAGGACTGGGAACAGCTAGCAGCACAGTGCCGGCCGGGCGATGAAATCGTGCTGATGCCCGGCGAGCATCGGTCTGCAACACTCAAGGATCTCACGGGAACAGACGAAAACCCGATTGTTATTCGCGGAATTGATCCGCAGCACCCGGCAGTGTTCCGAAAACATCGGCAGGCGCTGACACTCGTCGATGCCCGCAACGTCGTTCTCGAGAACATGGTGTTTGAATATTGCGAACTGTCTGCAATTGTCGTGACTGTTGTCACGCGCCATGCAGACGCGCCGAAGGCAAGAACTGTGCATCCACCCGGACATGTCGAAATGCGCAACATTCGCATCGACCGAACGGGACCGGATGCAAACGCCCGGCCGATCATCATCAACGGCATGGATCGCGTGACGATTGAAGAGTGTACGTTTGACGGCTGGACCGGTCGGGCAATTGAATGCATCGCAACAACGCGTTCGGTCGTGCGGCAATGTACATTCACCGGCAGGGCGCAATACGATGCGGAACTGGCGATCAGCATGCGCGGCGGCACAACGGACAGCGATGTCGTCTCCTGTCAATTCAACAACGCAGGGGCGACAGCCGCTGTGAGTCTCGGCGGAAAAAGCAAAATTGATCAACTGCCCGCAATACGAAATAGTGATTCAACATCGCAGCCGCTGTTTGAAGTGTCCAAGTGCCGAATCTCAAGGTGCATCTTTGTGGATCAACCATGTCCGATCATGTTGTCCCATGCTGTGGAATGCGTGATCCGGGATTGCACATTTGTTCGGCCGCGGCGTTGGGTCTGCGCGCTGCTGAGCTTGCACGATGATGCCCGGATGGCGATCAGCGTTCGGCCGGTGTTTGCGAACAATCTTCTTGCCTGGCACGGCGGCGATCTGACGGGGCTGTTTCTCGTCGACACGACAACCCGTAAGGTCAAGCTTGTCCTTGAAAGCAATCTCTGGTGGTCCGATGAAGATCCTGCAGTTCGCAGCCGGATGATTCCCACGATCGTCGAGGAGGCGTGGCCGCAGGTTGTGAACATGAATCCTCAGCTTGATGAGAACCACCAGCCGAGCAATTCGGATGCGTCGATTTACGGCGCAAACGCCGATTGAAGGCTTCCATTGAATTTGCGGCCAATAATCATCCGGGCAATATCACCCGGAATGTGCCCGGAATAACCCCCGGCTGGACGGTGTCATTGAGATGCCGACGCAGATCCGGTGGGCGTACGGCCGATTCAGGGAGTCTGCTATGGCCGTCAAACTGACTGAAGCCAAACTGCGACAGTGGATGCAGAAGCTCGGACCGCAGCTCATCGCATTGAGTGCGGGAATCTGCCGAGACCGCCACCAGGCAGAGGAGATTGTGCAGGAAGCATTCATCAAACTATGGAAGAAGCCGCCTGATGCTGGGGAAATTGCGTTCACGTCATGGATGCGCCGGGTAGTGACAAATCTTTCGATCAACGCGCTGCAGCGCACCAAACGGCCGGCTGCGCTGCCGGTGGTGGAAAACGACCGATCACTGCACACCGAAGGCAAGCCGGAAGCCGGTCTTGCAAGCGCTGAATCGGTCGGGCGAATCGGCGCAGCCATGCAGCGACTGGATCCGGCGAAGCGCGCCATCCTATTGCTGCGTGCTCGCGAACAATTGAGTTACGACCAGATTGCTGAACATCTGGGTATTCCGGTGGGGACGGTGATGAGCCGGTTGAACCGCGCTCGCGCGGCGCTGATGGATGAGCTTGAACAGATGAGCACGTCCGATGAGCAGCCGGAGGTGTATGAATTCAGAAAGTATTCCGCGGGGTAAGTCGGCGCGCTCGCCGGCAACCGCACGATAGAGTTGTTGGATGTATTGAGAGGACACGGACGTGTCGGAAACGAAAACAAACATGGATTGTGCTGACATGCGGGCCTTGCTGTCAGCCTTGGTGGACGACCAGGTGGATGCCCAGACGCGTCACCTGGCAGAGCGGCACCTGACATCGTGCAATGCGTGCAGAACGATGCTCGACGAAGCCGAAGCACTTGATGATCTCATGGCCAGGGATTCGGATGCTCTGACCGGCGGCCCCGTACTTCCTGCCGGGTTTGAAGCGGCTGTCATTGAACGCGCACTGCTGGAACGACCAACAGTCCGTCGATCACTGGTGACATGGACCGGCTGGTTCGCTGCTGCTGCATGTTTGACGCTTGCTGTATTGATCTGGTCGTTCGATCGGAACATGTGGATCAACAACACTGTGCCGCAAGTTGCCAAGAGTCTGGATGCGCCCGTTGACGCGCGTGCAGATGCACATGATGAAACCGCTTCTTCGAACGTCGTGCGCACCGCCAACTATCAGCGGCGCTCGTGGACATTTGATGGTGAACTTCCCGACGATGCGCTGTTAACATCGTTCAACGATGGCGATGTTCCGTCCAGTGCTGACGAACCAACGATGAGCAAGATTCAGCCGGCGCAGATGCCGCCGACATTTGAAGATGATCCGGACCAAGCCTGGCGCGATGCTGCAGCGCTGGTTGCGCGCGGTTCCAACCTGAGCGATGAAGATGTGCAAACGTTGTATTCGGTGTCGCTGCTGATGGAAACACTGGCTGATGCAGAGCTGCACAACTTTGCGGAAGTCGACCGGATTCGCCGGATCACTGAGTACGACGAACTGCTGCCTCGGATCAACCAGACCAAACAGCGATTGTCGGCTGAAGATCGCGCGATTGTGCGCGTCGCAGAGTCGATCCTGCTGCGCATCGTGCGCGGGCCGGTAACGGAAACAGTCGCTCGCGAGTTGTGGTCGGACGCATCGAAGTTCGAGCTGGCAGAAGCCCTGCAGGCAATGAGCGAGCATGTCGGCTCCCGACCGTCGCTGTAATTTGTGCCGATCGCCAACGTCACCCCTGCGTTATTGACTTCGCCAATGCTGCTTTCAAGCGGCTGCGCGTTCGCTGCCGATGACATGGATCCCGATGCAGATCAACGGCTCCATTCCAATGCACATCGCCCGGGCCTATGGCGTCAAACCCGCCGCCACCACCACGCCCGCTCCTGCGCCGGCGCCGACCCCACCGGCGGCACGAGTGCAGCAAAGCGATGCCTATGCCCCAGCAACAGCAGCCCAGCCAAACCAGCGCATCGAAGCGCTCGTGGCCGGGCAGGTGAATCAGCCGATCGACTTCGCGCCCAGCCCCGCCCCGCAAAGCGCTGTACTGCAACTGTACACGCGCGCGGCTGACCGAATCGAAGCGGGCACCGCTGTGCAGCTCGGCCGATCGCTTGATGTGTCCGGTTGATGCACAATTCCCACAGTTGTTGATGGCCTTGCCCTGCCGCGCGGTATGATTGTTTGCATGACCACGCGACCAACGCCAGCCCAATTCGTTCAGCAGTTTCACGATGCCCGGGCGTCTGCGATTTTGCGCACCAATGACCAGCAGACCGCAGCACACGCAATGGAAGCAGCTGCGCGCGCCGGGTTTACGATCGTGGAATTCACACTGACCACGCCGGGCGCGTTTGAACTGATTGCGGAATTTTCCAGGCGCGACGATCTGACTGTCGGCGCGGGAACGGTGCTTACGCTCGAAGATGCGGAACATGCGTATGAAGCAGGCGCTGCGTTTCTTGTGTCACCTGTTCTTAATGTTGCGATCATCGACGCAGCAAAGGCAATGCATGTCGCGATGATGCCGGGGTGTTTTACTGCGACGGAGTTCCTGCACGCGCATCACGCAGGTGCGTCGCTGCAGAAGCTGTTTCCGATGGCGGGAACCGGGCCGAAGTACGTGAAATCGTTGCTTGCGCCACTTCCGATGCTGCGCATTGTGCCGACCAACGGCGTGCATGCCAATAATGCGGAGTCGCTGCTGAAAGCGGGCGCGCATGCGGTCGGTTTCACGACAGCGCTGTTCGATGCCAATGATCTGCGCGACAAGCGGTTTGATGCGGTTGAACAGCGCGGCGTGAAACTGCTGGAGGCTGTGGGCAAGCGCCCCGCAGCGACGAGCGTGGTGTGAGCGAGCCGGGTTCTATGCACCCGCTGTACTTGTGTTTGGACACCTGCATGCGCTTCTTTCTCAGATGCCGGCTCTCAGGTGATTGTCTGAATTCACCATTGCGAATTCCCGCCGAATTCGTACATTGAGATGATCAAATTGGGGGAAACGTTGTGACAGACGCATCCGAGAAGCTCTGCGTTTTGTGCGGCGAAAGTTGCGTGGGCCAGCCGCGCACCAAGGACCGCAAGGGCCAGTACTACCACCAGAGTTGTCATGACCGTGCGGTGCGCGCCAAACAGGAGCGAGCCCGTCAGCAGGAACAGGCAGTCGAGCAGGCATTTGTCACAGTTGAACCGCCTGCGCCGGGAACAGACAACGACAATCTGATGTCGATGTTGCTCAACGAAGCAGCGCAACCGACTGCGCCGCCATCACACGAACTCGGCGCGGGTACGTGTCCAGCGTGCGGGCAGAGTGTCGAGCCGGATGCAGTGCTGTGCGTGAATTGCGGATTCAATCTGCAATCCGGGCAGGCGGTGCACACAGCTATTGCAGCGGCCCCGATTGACACAACTGCATCAGGCAGTCGCAAGACGGTGTGGCCGATTGTTGTTGGTGCGATCTCAGTCGTCTACGCGGGTGTCAACCTTGGGCTCAGCGGATTGAATGTCTTGCAGGGGTTGTCTGATGCCAACGTAATACAACTCGTAGTGGTTGGGTTCTTCGTTGCACTCGATGTGTGGCTGCTTGTAGCAGGCATCGGTGTCTTGCGTCGAATGCCCGGCGGCATCGCGCATCTGAGGTTGTGGGCGATCGTGAAGACTATTCTGATGAGCACGTGTTTCGCGCTCATTGTCGTCCTTTTCATGATGGCCAAGCCAGCGTTTGACAAGAACATGCCGCTGGAAGTCGCACAGTTCGCCGGATTCCTGGTGGGATTCCTCATCGTTGTAATGATCTGGGAGCTCTTCTGGCCGGTCTTCTGTTTCGTATGGACTGGACGGACGAAGATTCAAGAGGAAGTCTCCGACTGGCCGTAGGCGGCTCCAGCAGCCTAGAAACCGAACTTTGCCCGAATTTCTGAAAGAACTCAGAGATGAATCCGTCGTACAATAAGATATCTGTCAACGTGGACTCGTGTGATCGCTCAGGGGGCGAACCATGACGTCGGAAGCTGGGAAGATATGTGCCATATGCGGCAAGTGCTGTGAGGGCGCTGCGCGCATCAAAGACTCCAAGGGTCGTTACTACCACGATCGGTGCTATCTGACCGCGCAGCGGGCCCATTGGCGCCGCGAACAGGAACTGTCTGAAGCATCGTCAATAGCATCTGCTGTCGGTATCTCCGAAGCAGCAGCCAGATCCGGCGAATTCGACTCAGCCCTTGAAGGCAACGAGACGATGATGGCCCACCTGCTTGCGGAAACCAATCGCGAGGTCGTGATTCCCGTTCGCCCTGAAACCAAAGCCGCAGCCGAACACGGCTGCCCGGACTGCGGAACATACGCACACCCCAAAGCTGTCTTCTGCACGAAATGCGGCGCGAACCTGAAAACAGGCGAACATCTTGCAACGGCGGTTCTCGGCGACAAGCGCAAACGCCGGCTTCTGCGCCGGTTCGATCCGATGTGGCGCATTTTCGATCAGGTTGCCCAGCGACTGGCACCGGGAGTGATCGTTGTGTTCGCATTGCTGTTCATCAGCAGCCTGTTGTCGCCGGACGCGATGCTCAAGATTTTCTTTGCTGCGGTCGTCGCGGTGTGTCTGGTCGGGCATCTCAGTATGACCTATCTGGCGAGTCGCGAATCGACCAGCACCGGAATCGCCGTCTTTCTCGTGCCGCTGTACAGCCTGTGGTACTTCATCAACTCCGCGAGCAGAGCCAGGCGCTGCGGCATCTGGACATCAGTGATAGGCGTTGTGCTGCTCGGTGTATCGTTCGGTTTCGCCACAGCGCGCGAGCAATTGTGGGGCGATGAATGGTCGCAACTGCACCAACCGGCGAATGAAGACGTCGTCGCCGAAAGCGATGGTTCGGCCGACGAAGATACGCCGGAGGTTGTCAACGAAGCACTGGCAACGAATGGCGCGAAAAAACGCTGAGCACCCACGCACCACACGTTGCATCGTGGTTATAGCAATACGCCTGGGCCACACGAACAATGTCGCGAATATGCACGCCGATTGCAGCAATGCGCTGGCGCGTTTTCTTATGGCCAACCTCCGGGGTAGTCCTGCGGGATAAGGGCGGTGATACCGAACAGGCAACCGGACACCGCAAGCAGTAGCAAAGCAATGGCGAATCCGATGCCCACCCTGGTGCGCAATCCGGACCACGGACCGATGGTGCCGTCGCATCGAATCCAGATCACACTGAGTGCGGTCGGCACCCATTCAATACTGAGAATGATCAGCACGATCGCAGCAACCGGCACAATGAACATCCCCAGCGTGACTGCAACCATGTACATCTCGTACGAATTAAGTTGCACGCCAAGTACCATCGCCAACAGCGACAATGATGGCACAATGACGAACAATGCAGTGACGATCGATCTGCGAAAGACGAGACCATGCAATTCAGTATGACCCGGGGGGGTTCAGCGGCGCATCATCGCCACCACATTCCGGACAACGCGACACCATCAGAGACTGAAGGCGTTGCCCGCAATGACGACAGCGCGGCTTGAGACACATCACGCAGTAGTCTAATACGCCTTGGCCCAGACGACGCGTTTTTCGCTCGGCTTGCCGGTGAACGGGCACGTACCCGGCCCGTCAGCGAGATCTTCCAACGGAATACAGCGAATCGTCACGCCAAGTTGATCGTTGATTTCATTTTCGACTGCTTCATCGCCGCACCAATGCGCCAACGCGAAACCGCCATGGATCGGCGTCGGGTTATTCTCTTTCACTGCCGGCGGTGCAAAGAACAGCTCAAAATCTTCTTTCGTGTCAATGACCGCGGTGTTGCTCTGTTGAAATTCCAGCGCGCGGTTGAACATCCCATCCTGCATCTCCTGCAGAATCGTCGTCACTGTATCGAGAAACTCGCTGCGTTTGACGCCCTTCTTGTCCTTGTGCGACTTGTCGCGCCGTGCCATAAAGACGCTGTCATCTGCCATATCGCGCGGACCGATTTCCAGCCGAATCGGTGCGCCGCGTTTGATCCACTGCCAGGTCTTCTCGCCGCCACGAATATCGCGGTCGTCGATTTCAACTTCAATGCGTCTGTCGACAAAATCAATCTTGCGCAGTTCATCGCGCAGCGAATTGCAATAGTCCATCACAGCCTGCGGGTCGTCGGCTTTGAATGTGACGGGAATGATCACGACATGTGCGGGAGCCAGGCGCGGCGGAATGACAAGCCCATCATCATCGCTGTGCGTCATCACCATTCCGCCGACCAGTCGGGTGGACACGCCCCATGATGTCGTCCACGCATGCATTCGCTGGCCGTTGTCATTGAGGAACTGAATGTCTGCAGCCTTAGAAAAATTCTGGCCGAGGAAATGTGATGTACCAGCCTGTAATGCTTTGCGGTCCTGCATCATAGCTTCAATACAGTACGTTTCGACCGCGCCTGGGAAGCGCTCCCCCGCTGTCTTGATGCCGCGCAGCACCGGCATTGCCATGTACTGCTCTGCGAATGATGCGTAGACATCGAGCATGCGTTCGGTTTCTTCGACAGCTTCATCCTTGGTAGCGTGGGCGGTGTGACCTTCCTGCCAGAGAAACTCTGTGGTGCGCAGAAACAGCCGCGTGCGCAATTCCCAGCGAACAACATTTGCCCACTGATTGATCAGCAGCGGCAGGTCGCGATAACTTTCGATCCACTTGGCGAACATGGCGCCGATGATCGTTTCACTTGTGGGGCGCACGATCAACGGTTCATCAAGTTTGGCTTCGGGGTCGGGCATCAACCCGCCTTCGGGGTTGGGCACGAGGCGATGATGTGTCACCACAGCACACTCTTTTGCAAAACCCTCGACGTGTTCCGCTTCGCGTTCCATAAAGGACAACGGAATGAACAGCGGGAAGTAGGCATTGCGGTGGCCGGTCTCTTTGAACATGCCATCGAGCGTGCGCTGCATGTTTTCCCACAGCGCGTACCCCCACGGCTTGATGACCATGCAGCCGCGTACCGGGCTGTTCTCCGCCAGGTCAGCAGCACGAATCACCTGCTGATACCACTGCGGATAATTTTCTTCGCGGGTCGGTGTGATGGCGGTCTTGGGTTTGCTGGCTGTGCTCACGAATGACATTCCTTCCTGCGGCATCGGTGCGAACGAATTACGAGTGTAGAGGATAGCCCGGGTTCGACGCGTCGGCAGACAATGGATTACCATCCGTGGCGATGCCTGCACCACAACGCGTATTAGTGATCGGAGCGACGGGCGCAATCGGCAGGCCGGTTGCGAAACAACTCGCCGCAGAGGGGTTTACTGTTCGATCGCTGGTGCGCGATCTACCCCGGGCCGGCGCGATGCTTGATTTCGAATGCGAGCTTGTTCCGGGCGATCTGCACGATCCCGATTCCATCGAACGCGCTCTCAAGAATATCGATGCGGTGTATCTGAGTCTGTCTGAACCGATGACGACGACGACGCCGATGTGGGACCCCGACAGCGACGGCACACGAACCGTGGCTGAAGTCATGAAGCGCACCGGCGTTCGGCGGCTGGCGCGTCTCTCGGCAATGGGCGTAGATCTTGATGACAGATGGTGGGTCGCCAGATCGAAGAAACAGGTTGATCAGGAACTGCTGGACAGCGGTTTGGATGTGACGATTTTTCGGCCGACGTGGTTCATGGAGTCGATCCCTATGTCGGCGATGGGGCCGATGCTGATCCGCCTGACCACGCCCGGTGATCCGCTGTACTGGCTTGCCGCGGAGGACTACGGCAGGCAGGTGGCGGCGGCGCTGCGCGATCCGACGACAATCGGGCAGATCATTGAATGTCAGGGTCCCGAGCCGGTGTCGATGAAGGATGCGTACAAGCGGTTCCAGAAGGTGTGGCGCGGATATGTGGTCACGGTGCCGGCCCCGAGGATGTTGCTGGCATTGATGGGAAACGCGCTCGGCCCGGCTGCGTATTTCAATGCGCTGCTGGATATGACGTATGACCATGTGACGAAGAAACCCGCGGAGCCTAACGGCCATGCGCTGTATCGACCGACCGTAACCATTGAACAGTTTGCGACAAAGTTGCTGCGTAGTCGTACCCTGCCGAGGAAGAAGTTGTGATGACATGCCATCGGCTTTACGGAATGTTGCCTGTGCTTGCAATGCTCGCTGCCATCGTCGGCTGCGCATCGGGCGCAGAAGAATTGACCGTAACAGTCCGCGATCGTCAGACACACCAGCCGGTGATTGATGCTTATGTGCAGCTTCGGCCGCTGCATTTGTTCTCTTCAGAGCCGCCGTATGGAATTCTCGATCCATCGCCCACAGCAGGGTCGTCGGGCATGACGGGCGCTGATGGAACAGTGCGCGTTGAAGGTGTTGTCGATCACCCGATGGATGTGCGCATCGTGGCTACGGGGTATGTGCCGTTGTATTTCACTGCCGTGATTGAATCGACTGCAGCGCAGCAGCCGTGGTACGACGCATTACTCATCGGCGAGAATGAAGATGTGCTGCGCCGTCTGGAAGTGCAGTTGCAGCCGTAGTCTGCGTACACTGCAAACCTATGGATACGGCTGCCACGCCCAACCCAATTCGTTCGATTCGATTAATTGCATCGGACATCAAGATCGCACACAGCGTATTTGCGCTGCCGTTTGCGCTCTTGGCGGCGGTGATGGCTACGCCGGCAAATGACGCTGAGACGTGGATCATTTTTACTGCACAACTGATTTTTATCGTGCTGGCGATGGTATTCGCACGCACCTGCGCGATGATGGCTAACCGAATCTTCGATCGAAAGCTTGATGCGCGCAATCCACGCACTGCAGGGCGGGCTCTTCCCAGTGGAAAACTTGAAGTGCGAAATGCGATAGTTGTGTGGGTTTGCTTCGCTGTACTCTTCATGCTTATGTGTTTCGCCTTCTTTATCTTTCAGGAAAATCCCTGGCCGATCATTCTGGGTCTGCCCGCACTTGTGTGGATTTGCAGTTACGCACTATTCAAGCGCTTCACATGGTTGTGTCATCTGTACCTCGGTTCGTCGCTGGCGATCAGCCCGCTGGCTGCGGCGCTGGCAGTTGATCCAAATGCGCTGACAACACAACCGGCACTGTGGCTGCTCAGCGCCATGGTGTTGTGCTGGGTTGCGGGATTCGATGTCATTTACGCGCTGCAGGATATTGATGTTGATCGACGCGATGGTTTGCACAGCATTCCGCAACGGTTCGGTGTGAAAGACGCAATGTGGTTCGCACGTCTGCTGCATCTACTCGCTGCTGCGGCACTGATTTGCGCGCTATTCCTTGACGACCGTTTCGCACTCCTGTTCGGCATCGGCGTCGCGATCGTCATCGCACTCCTGCTCTATGAACACGCCACCGTCGCCCGCTGGGGGACGACGAAAATCGCACTGGCGTTCTTCACACTCAACGGCATCATCAGTTGCGTCCTCGGCGGATTGGGTATTGCTGACGTTCTGCTGTAGTTGCCGCAATGCGATACAATTCCGCAGGAGCCGCACAACGCGGCAATGGAGATTCCTGCTGTGAAAACGCTCATCAAACTTGTTGCTGTACTCGTCATCCTGCTCATCATCGCAGTCGTGGCGGTTGTGTTCTATATCGATGTCATCGCGAAGACAGCTGTTGAGAGAGGCGCGACCGCAGCTCTCGGCGTCGAGACCACACTCGACGGAGCTGACGTCGGCATCATGTCCGGCGAGTTCACAATGAACGGACTGCACGTCGCCAACCCGGAAGGGTTCGACACCAACCACTTTCTGACGCTTGCTGATGGTTCGGTCGCGGTGGATTTCAAAACACTGCGCGAAGACACGGTTGAACTGCCGCACCTGACGCTCGCGGGTATTGATCTCAACCTTGAAAAGAAGGCAGGCGATTCGAACTACGGCGTCATTCTCGACAACATGAAGAAAGGTGAAGCGACCGAACCCGATCCCGATGCAAAGAAATTTGTCATTCGGGAAGTGACGGTCACCGACATCACCGTACACACCGCGCTGCTGCCGATCGGTGGCGATCTGTCCAAGCTCGATCTCGAAATTGATGAGATCACCCTCAATGACGTCGGCAGCGAAACCGAAGGCGGCGTTGTGCTTTCGGAACTGTCCGGCGTGCTGATCAAGGCGATCTTCATGGCGATCGTGCAAAAAGGCGGCGATCTCATTCCAGATGACATCGTCGGCGGCCTGCAGGACGGCCTTGCGGGGCTGACCAGCCTCGGCGACCTCGGCGTTGATCTCAGCATCGGTTCGCTTGAAGCGCTCGGCGACATCGGTGGCGAAATCGGAAAGATCGGTGAAGACATTACCAAGGGGCTTGGCGACGGGCTCGGCGATGTCGGTGAGGGTGCGGGCAAAGGTCTGGAAGATGCAGCCAAAGGTATCGGCGGACTGCTTGGCGGCAACAAAGAGGAAGATGACGAATAAGATGCCTGATGCGCCGCAACACAACACGCTGAATTACATCGAATTTCCGGTGCAATCCGCAGAAGCGCTGGCACAGACGCGCGACTTTTTCACCAAGGCGTTCGGCTGGGAATACAAAATGTGGGGCGATGCCTATGCAGACACGCAAAGCAGCGGCGTCGCCAGCGGCATCAACGGGCACAACCCGAGCGCGCCGCCGACCCCGTTGCCCGTGGTGTACGCAGGTAATCTGGAAGCGGCGGTGGAAGCTGTGAAGTCAGCCGGCGGAACAATCACGCAGGCCATTTACAGTTTCCCCGGCGGGCGACGGTTTCATTTCACCGAACCGTCCGGCAACGAACTTGCGGTGTGGTCGGGAGAGAAACAATAAACGAACCAACCATAAAGCCGCGACCGGTGGTCGCGCTCGACGTCAGTGACAAACGCACATCCAACGCGCGGCCACCGGCCGCGGCTTTATGACTTCGGTATGGAATCGTCAATTTGCCATCGGCGGCGGTGTTTGTGGCGGCTGATTCTGCTGCGGCGGCGGTGTGACGACGCGTATGTACAGCGGCACCTGCATCAGGATTTCATCCTGGCTGATGAGTTGAATCCAGTATTTGCCCGCATGCTGAAACGGCACGCGGCGAAGCACGATGCGCTGATGTATCACTTCCAGTGGAGAATTGGCTTTGACGTTGCCGCCGACGTCGAGCAGGACGGCACCCGAATCTGCGTGTTCCACCTTGAGGTGCAGATCGACCGGCTGGGAGACGTTGGTGAGCTGAAAGAAAATCTCAAGCGTGTCCTGCGTGACGGGCAGGCCGGGCGCGTTGATGTTGCTGAAGATCCCGGCCACGATCCACTTACCCGTCTCGCGATCCTGATAGATGCGCTCCGCGACGAGCAGTGACAGCGGGACAGGGCGTTCGGTGGCAGGGTCGGACATGCGGGGAGTGTAGCACTGCACCCCGCGAGCCGGCGTCTGTGACGCCGCGTGGGCCGGTCGTTACAATATAGCAATCTTCAAACTGACTTTGTCCCGCGGAGTTAATCATGTTCGAAGGTCTCTTTCTTGGAGTCATCGCAGTAATTGTTGGTTCCATCGGATACGTGATTTACAAGAGTCGAGTTAAGAAAACCCCACTAGAGACTTTCAAGCTGGCGCGCGAACATGCGGAATGGATCGAGCGCGATGTCATCGGACGCGAAGAACTCGCTAGCCGCATGACAGACGACGAGAAGCGTCAACTAAGAGATGCAGAATCAGCCTACTACATGCTCCCTACTAGACAGCGCACAATCGAAGCACTTGATCAAGCAATCCAAGACAAGCAGCGAATGCTGGAAAGCGAATCATAAAATGCGTCTGTAATCGATTACTAAACATGGATTATGCTGATGAATTTCGGCGCCCCATGAAGTCCGAGAATTTCTTACTCAGTACAAAGACGTAGTCAGCGATCGCATGGACAAAATCTAGGATGTCTCGCGCGTCTTTTTCCGACACCTTCTCAAGACTGGCGTGCGCTCCTAAATTTCGCATCTTTCGAAGCTCTTCTCCCCATTCATAGAGGCGTTTGTCAATGACCTCTGTGTCAAGTAAGTGCTTGAGATCAGTCTGAAGCCGATTCGTATTGGCGCCACTATCTCGACAAATCCCTTCGAGCGCTCTTCCACACATTACCTCGCATGCAGAGTACGCACCGGCATGAAAACATCGATCTGCCTCGACGAGGGATTGTCGAACTATCATCGGAACATTTAGGCCAACATGACGTTTCGGCTGAGGCCATAATCTCGTTGCGTCATCCCAATGCGAATCTTCGAATTGATGCTGAATATGCTCCGAGAATCCGACAAGGGTATTCTTGCAGCCCGGACATGAAAGCACTGCGACCTTGTGTGGGAATGGATCTTCCCGCGGTTCAAAATACTCGCGCTCGCCGTGTACCTTTGCACTGACGCGCGATCGGCAGTACGGGCAGTCGATGACCATCGTCTTGGGCCGACCTCGCGCCATTACCGCGCCAATGACCCCATCGGGTCCCACGCGGGCAGGACGATTGGTTCCTTCGACAGAGCCTGCTGCAGTTCTGCCGGCAGGGATGACTTCTTCGCGGCGATCTCGAAGACGTGTTCGTCGAACCATGAATCGTTCATGACATAGAAACCCTTGCGGCCGTTGTCTTCGCCCCAGGAGTTTTCGACGCGCCAGCGGCGCGGCTGCTCGTGGACGACATCGACGCCGGTGAAGAGCATTGCGTGGGTCATCAGCGTCTGGTGATACACCAGCCGGTCGGCCTTGGGCATGTCGAGGTCGGTGTTGTAGACAGCTTCGTAATCGAAGAGTTTTTCATCCCAAATGCCGAGGTCGCGGCGCATCATCTTGCCGACATCGCAGCCGAACCAGACGGGCTCGCCTTCCATGATGGTGTTCATCGCGATGTTCTTGATGACGTCCATAGCGACGTTGAGATAGATGACGCGTTCACCGCCGACGACGTTGCCGAGGTAATCGACGGTGTATGTGCGGTTGGTTTCATGGCCCTTGCGCGGGTCATGCACGAGGCAGACGTATTCATCGACAGGCAGCGTGATGTATTTTTCCGCAAACTTCTGCGGGGTCATTGCGCCATCGCGGTGAAAGTTGCGGTCCTTATCATTCCACTGCCAGTCGAAACTCTCCGGCGGCGTGCCGAGGTGAATGCAGAGCATGTTGTAAATATCTTGCATCATACGGTCTTTTTCAGCGCGGGCAGCTTCCATCGGCGCGCCGCTTTCGCGCAGGGCACGAAGATCACGAGCGCACTGGCGCTGTTTGGTCTTGATGTTCGCGTTCATGCGCGCGGTTTCGGAGCTGCTGAATGATTCGGGCATGGCGGCCATGGGCACCACGCCGTGCTTCTTCACGACGTTGACGAACATGTTCCACTGCCCGCCGTCTTCCAGCGGGTTGTCCAGCAGGAACGAAACGGTTCGGTCATCCACCGGCCGATCGGCAGTTTCGATAATCGCTTCGAGGAAGTAATTAGCGCGTTCGAGTTTGTCCCAGAACAGTGTGTAGTTCTGGCTGAACTCGAACTCCTTGAGATCCATCTTCTTCATCGCGCCGACGCGGAAGAGATTAAGCCCGGCAAACATCCAGCACCTGCCGGACTTCTTCTGATTGGTCACCATCCAGTCATCCAGCAGATGGCTGAACGTGTGGTCGGTGGTGGTGATGATGTTTCGATCGAGGGCGACATCGTCGATGTTGGTCTGGGTGACGGCGTTCTGGGCGATGCGATTGGACGGCGCGGCGGCAAACTGCGAGCGGAGATCGCTGAGCCGCTGCGGCGTCAGCGAGCCGCCTGCTGCGGGTGCAGCGGAAGGCGTGTTGGACGGTGAAACGGGCGTGGTCGATGTTGTTGTCGTCATTTGGAGAAATCCTGAAAGCGGGCATGGTCGTCGTGAATTGTTCGTGTTACGAAAGTGTTCTGACAGTGATGATACACTGCTGAGCGGCCAGCGAGTTGCAGGTGCAGCGGACGGCGGCGGTGGTGCGGCACGAATTCTGCTGCCACATGGGGGGTGAATCGTGGATGATTCACGAACTGAAGTGACGTACGGACTCGAACCTGCAGCAATCTACATATCGTTGCTTGCATCGATTCTTGAAATCGAGATCACCGAGGCAATCGTCGTCGGTCTACTGACGTTTCTGGCCAAGTTCATACTTGCAGCAGCAATTCTCGCTGCGATCTGACCGAAAAATTGACCGCTGTGCACGAGTCGACGAGACTATTATTTGTTCAAGCGGTCCAGCGAAACCCTAAAGCACGCGGAGTAGATACACCATGTGGGAATCATCAAACCCTGCACTGAACAATGACGATGCATTTCAGCAGATGTACGGCGGCATTGACGGCGAAGGCAGGCCGATCACGCGCCCTGCCACGGCAACCGTCAGCGGCGTGGTGAACAAGACGGCCATTTTGGTGTTGATCACCGCCGCCGCCGGAGCAGTTGCGTACATGTTCCTGCCGACGACGTATCCGGTGCTTTTGGTCAGCGCACTTGCATCAATGATTCTGGGGATAGGTGCGTACTTTCTGCTTGCGGGTAAACCGCAGCTTTCGCCGGTGGTCGGTCCGCTGTATGCAATTGTCGAAGGTGCATTTCTCGGCACGTTGACGAGTCTGCTGGACCAGATCCTCATCAACCAGGGAGTCGCTGTGCCGGGGCTGGCGCTGCAGGCGGTACTTATCACTGTATCGATGACGCTTGCCATGCTCGGGTTGTATGCAGCGCGCATCATCAAACCGACGAAGACGTTCCAGGCAGTCGTCGGCACATTGGTGTTCGGCATCTTCGTTACCTACATGTTGTCGTGGGTGTTGTTGCTGTTCGGCCGGGAGCTGCCGTTTGTCTCACTGGGCAGTGCTCTTCAGGGCGGCACAGCAGCGTGGATCGGTCTGGGACTGAACGCGTTGTTCCTTGTCGTGGCTGCGCTGACGCTGATCCTGGATTTCAAACTTGTGGAAGACCGCGTTGCGGCAGGATCACCCAAGTACATGGAGTGGTACTGCGGATTCGCGCTGCTGGTGACGATTGCGTGGATTTATTACGAATCAGTCAAGCTCGCGTTCCGTGTGCAGATGTTGCTGCGAGATTGAGAATCAAATTGGTCATACAACGGACAATCGTGGAGAACACAGGAGCAGGCAATGACAACACAGGAAGCAAAGCAGGCTGAGTGTATGACACCAATGCAGCCGGGCGAGATGCACAAGAAACTCGAGCCGTTTGTCGGCACATTCAAAGCGACCGTGAAAATGTGGATGGGTCCCGGCGAGCCGAGCGAATCCAAAGGCGCGATGGTCAACGAATGGGATCTCGGCGGGCGGTATGTGAAGCAGACGTATTCGACCGAAGGCGACGACGGGCCGTTCGGCGACTTCGCCGGCCGGGGCTTTTGGGGTTACAACACCGTGACCAATGAATACGAAGGCATCTGGATGGACACTGCCTGCACGATGATGCAGTCGGACAAGGGACAGGTCGATGCCGCCGGCAAAGTCTGGACGATGCAAGGCGCCTTCGCCAACCCCGAGACCGGCCAACCCATGAACAAACGCACGGTCATCACGCTCAAGGACAAGGATCACCACACCATGGAGATGTATTTCCAGACCCCGCAAGGTGAATTCAAAACGATGGAGATCCAGTACAGCCGCGCGTAGGGCATGATCGTTCTATTTGATCTTCAGCGCCCGCGCCATGTTCGGCATGGGCGTTTTTTCTATGAACTTCGGCCGGTCGGCAGCACTCCCCTTGACAGACTATGGGAACGCGATACTATTCCCATAGATACACAAGGGGAAACCATGACCCAAGCCACTCCCCCGCCCGAGCTGTTGCCGGGCACGCTGGACATGATGATTCTCAAGACGCTGAGTAGCGGTCCGAATCACGGCTATGGCATCGTTCGCCGGATTCGGCAAATCAGTGACCAGGTGCTCAACGTCGAAGAAGGTTCGCTCTACCCTGCTCTGCATCGTCTGGAACGCAGGGGGTTTGTCACGAGCACATGGAAACGCAGTGAGAACAACCGACGGGCAAAGTTCTATCGATTGTCGGCCAAAGGTCGCAGGCAACTGGCATGCGAACTCCAGCGCTGGTCTGTGCTGACCGCAGCGGTGGACAAAGTGCTCGGCGACGCCGAACCGGCGCGAACTATTACGGGGTGAGGCATGGCGATCACCGACACCATCCGCCAAATGCTTCCGCCGGTCGATCCGCGCACGCCGCAGCAGGTGAATTGCGACATTGATGATGAGTTTGCGTTTCACCTGACGATGCTGGAAGCCGAAGAACGCGCTGCCGGGCGCGATGCGGATTCAGCCAAACGAATTGCACACAAACGTTTTGGCAACGTAGCCAAATGGCGGGCGCGTTGCCGGCGAATTGCATTGAAGGAGCGCATCATGCTGCAGCGCATCAATATTGCCATGACCATCGTTCTTCTGCTTATCGTGATCGGCGTAGGCGTGCAGGTGTTCGTGACGCAGCGCTATAACACACTGGCGCTGCAGGATATCACGACGCAGTTGTCGCAGATGAAGCTCGAAGCGATCATTGAGCAACTTCAGAACACGCCTGCAGTTGGCGCCCGTGCAGAACTGCAGGACGATGCCGTCGCACGCGAAATCGACTACGACATGCGCAATCTGGTCGGTATCTGGCGACTCGTCAGTGCCCAGGAAGTGCCGAATGAACTCGCGTATTTGTTCGTGAATGACTCAAGCGCCGGTCCACCGGAGGGATTTGTCAAGCGCAGTGCGAGCCCGGCCAGCCGTTTTGACGTGCCGGCGGTCCAGTTACACTTCAGCTTGAACTTCGAACGCCGCGCAATCCGCAGTGATGACTCGAGCGCTGCTGTGCGGCTCTCGATTTCACCATCATCACCAGGACAGAGTTACCAGCGGCCCTCGATTCAACTGTCCATTCGTTGGCAGCCGCGTGCAGAGGACCGGATTGCCATATATTACGAATCGGTGCTGCGACATCTGACTCCGGAAATGTCGCAGGTGATGCAGCCTTGGCTGGAGCAACCACTGATCTACGAGCGCGTCACCGCTGCATATACCGATCGACTTGCAAACGGCCCGCCCCAACACATGCACGTCTTGGGAGTCGGTGACAAACCCCAGCGATTCGATCTTCCAAAAGATGCAGAACTGACCGTGCAGGACGTTCTGAATCGCGTCGGCTTCGCCGAAATGGAAGACGTGCAGGCGAGGTGGATTATGTATGGCACCGGCCGATCGTCCGGAGGGACAATCCGCCCGAAGTACATGGATCCATCGTACAATTATGGACCGTTCCCGTTGTCAGCGGACGCTGTGATCATAGTTTCCGAGTCCAAAGACGAATCGGAGCGGACACCCGCGCCGAACAGAGACACCAGCATAGGCGACAAGCCTTCGGCTGCTGCGGCATTGCCCACACCCACGACAGTCGTGGTACGGGGGCATGTTCAACGGCCAGGCGCGTACGCTGTCTCAACGACGACTTCTTTGACACTTGCCAGAGCTGTTGCGGCTGCCGGGGGCGCAACAGCTGACGACGCACATGTCCTGCTGCTGCAAGCGAAGGACCGGAGGTGGATCCTCGACTATGACGCGACACTCGGTGCAATTCTCAATGATCCTTCGCGAGGTCGCCCACTCACCGGCGGCGAGATTGTGCATGTGCTCGATCGCAAGAGTTCTGATTTTGAAGCAGAACTCACTGCCTTCCGAGATGCACGAAAACGAGCAGCACTGCAGTCTCCCGGCAGTGGCGGCGTGGTATATCTCCAAGGAGATGTTGAACGAAGCGGCGTCTTTAACCTGCCCAGGAATGGTGAACTGACTGTCAGTCGAATTCTCGCTGCCGCGGGCATGAATGAAACGGATGATCCACGTCAACTGATAATGGTTCGACGGCAATCAGATGGCGATGACTTGACGGTCCTGGACATGTCGCTCGCCGAGTTTCTTACCGATCGCCTGACACACGACGTCGTGGTTCAGCCGAATGATCTGATTACGGTCAGGGCGACTCAATCAGACAACGATTGATCCGCTTCGCAAACATCCGACGTGCAAGGCAATGGAGCCCATTGCACGATCGCTGGATGCCTGCATTCGCAGGCATGACGAAAAGAAAACCCGCGCGGGTGTGTGCCGCGCGGGTCTTGTTGTATGCGTGTGAATTGTCGAACAACACTTACGACTTGTTGTTCTCGTCCTTCACTTCATATTCCGCGTCGATGACATCGTCATCTGCGCCAGATGTTTCGCCGGTTGCATCCGCTGCTTCACCGCCGGTTGCGTCTGCTGCGGTGTCAGCTGCAGTCGCTTCATAGACGGCCTTGCCAAGTTCCGGGATCGCCTCGTTCAACTGCTTGAGCGCCGCTTCGATTGCGTCCTTGTCATCGCCCTTGACCTTTTCTTCAAGGTTGCTGATGGCGCTCTCGATGTTGCTGCGGGCTTCTGTGGACACCTTCTCACCATGCTCTTCAAGCTGCTTCTTGGATGTGTACACCAAGTGCTCTGCCTGATTCTTCATGTCGACCATCTCACGACGGGCTTTGTCTTCGCCTGCGTGCTCTTCCGCATCGTGCTTCATCTGTTCGATTTCCGCGTCTGACAGACCTGTTGAACCCTTGATCTCGATGTTCTGGCTCTTGCTGGTCGCCTTGTCAGTGGCGGTCACGTTCAGAATGCCGTTGGCATCGATGGCAAATTCCACTTCAACTTGTGGCAGGCCGCGCGGCGCGGCCGCGATGCCGGTCAGATCGAATCGGCCGAGCGACCGGTTGTCCTTGGCGAACTCGCGTTCACCCTGCAGCACGTGAATGGTCACACTGGTCTGATTGTCCGCAGCGGTTGAGAAAACTTCGTTCTTGGATGTCGGAATGGTTGTGTTCTTTTCGATGAGCGCGGTCATTACGCCGCCGAGCGTTTCCACGCCCAGTGACAACGGCGTCACATCAAGAAGCAGCACATCTTTGACATCACCCTGCAAGACGCCGCCCTGAATGGCTGCGCCAATCGCGACGACTTCATCGGGGTTGATGGACTTATCGAGTTCCTGCGTGTCGAAGATCTTCTTAGCAATTTCCTGCACTTTGGGCATGCGCGTCGAGCCGCCGACCATGACGACTTCTCCGACATCGTTCGGGCTGAGCTTTGCATCTTTAAGCGCCGTCTCACACGGGCCGCGCAGCCGATCGAACAGATCCGCACACAGGCTTTCATACTTCGCGCGGGTGATCTGCTCCTGTAGGTGCTTGGGACCATTCTGATCCGCTGTGATGAACGGCAGATTGATTGTGGTTTCCATTTGCTGGCTCAGTTCCTGCTTGGCCTTTTCCGCAGCTTCCTTGAGTCGCTGCAGCGCCATTGCATCACTGCGGATGTTGATGCCTTCCTTCTTCTTGAATTCATCAGCAACGAAATCGATGATGCGCTGATCGAAGTCATCACCACCGAGATGCCCGTCGCCGTTGGACGAGAGCACTTCAAATACGCCGTCGCCGATATCGAGAATGGAGATATCGAACGTACCGCCACCGAGATCGAAGACCGCGATCTTGGCGTTCTTCTTTTTCTCAAGCCCGTAGGCCAAAGCCGCAGCAGTCGGTTCGTTAATGATGCGCTCGACGGTGAGGCCGGCAATCTCGCCGGCTTCCTTTGTCGCCTGGCGCTGACTGTCGTTGAAATACGCGGGAACTGTGATGACCGCTTTCTCAACGGTTTCGCCGAGATAGTCTTCAGCCACCTTCTTCAGTTCGCGCAGAATCATCGCGCTGACTTCCTGCGGTGTGTACGTCTTATCGCGGGCTTTGACCTTGACCGGTTCATCAGCGCCGCCGACGACTTCGTATGGCACGAGCTTCTCTTCGGCCTGGACCTCGTTGTGACGACGACCCATGAAACGCTTGATCGAGAAGACGGTGTGCTTGGGGTTGGTGACCTGCTGGTGCTTGGCCGGCTGGCCGACGAGACGCTCACCCTTGTCGGTGAATGCGACGACGGACGGCGTGGTGCGATTGCCCGAAGAGTTGATCAGCACCTTCGGCTGATCGCCTTCCATCAGCGCCACCACGGAATTGGTTGTACCCAGATCGATTCCGATGATTTTTGACATATCTATTTCTACCTTCCAAATGGCTGGTTATGTGTGATTGCATCCCCGGAAAGTTGGGCATGCCTTACGCCCGCGAAAGGCTGAAGGATGCCGTGCCAAACACCGTTGCAATGGTGATGCCAGCAAAAAACCGCCTTGAAGCGATGTCAAAGCGGTTTTGACTGGCTGATTTGTCGATGGCTCAGGCGACTTCTGCCAGAATGGCGGGCCTGAGATCGGTCCTTTGTTTCAAGCCGGACCGTGGTTTGGGTTCTCTTCTTCAACCGCTTGCGGGTCGACTGTCTTCTCATCAGCGATGTCACCCTCGATCGCCTGCTCAGCGCGACGTTCATATGTGTCTGCGTAGCTGGATGCAGGCGCGTTTGGCGGCGCAGGAGCATCCGGCGTCACGACGATCGCTGCACGTGAATCGCCAATACTGAACCTAGCGGCCGAATCATCGTTATGTGAATACGTATACCGGCCGTTGCGCTGCAACGACTCCACCTTCGAATTCAACTCTTCCATCTTGTCTTCGAAGGTCTCAAATGCGTTTTCCCATAGTCGATCAAGCTTGCTGAGCAGGATGTCATCATCGGTGCCGAACGCCGTGTCCGGGCCCGCACTGGTGAGCTCGAATCGAAGCTCATCGCGGCTGTTCGTGTTGTCTCGATCTCGCAGTTCATACCGATAGCTCGTGCCCCACGGATCAACGAGG
Source organism: Phycisphaerales bacterium (assembly GCA_029260575.1). Classification (GTDB taxonomy): domain Bacteria; phylum Planctomycetota; class Phycisphaerae; order Phycisphaerales; family SM1A02; genus JAJDDB01. The sequence continues at coordinate 319,802 of JAJDDB010000009.1, read as the reverse complement.
GCCGCAGCGGACAAGCCCAGCCCATCCAGACTTGCCGGCATCTCATCATCACTTTCATAACGATGCTCGACCGCAATGGCGGTGTTGAGCATGTCGCTGGTGATTTCAACCACCTCCGGCTGGGTCATCAGGAACCCGGCCGAAAGACCCAGACCGATACCGATTACTGCGATCAAACCGACAAGGACGGCTGCGATATCAATCACCAGCCAGATCACCGTGCCGAACAAGCCGACGAGTGTGCCCATCATGGCCCAGCCGCGCGGCGACCTGCCAAGGGCCACTAGACTGATCAAAAGACCAAGCAGGGCAACGATACCAGTCGGAATGATCAGGCCGATCAGGGCGAGAAAAAACCCGAACACGCCGAGGCCGTTGGACTGAGCGACCGGCACCATGACGTACTGCGGTCCGGCTGGAAAGGCCGGGAATTGTTGTTGTGGTTCTGTTGCTGCCTGTGCCATAACTATTCGTTCCTTCCTGGCCCCACCCCCGGAACCGTAGGAACTCCAAGATGTTGCCCATCCTTGCTCACCAAGGCCGGCTTGTCATGCCTGCATCTTGCTCTGTGACGACGCACGCGCAAAGCAGGTTCTTTGAATTCTTCGGATTCCCAGATGCCGGGTTTCGATTTGTGACCATCAATCATCTGCAGAATATCGAATTTAGAGATACCGAACAAAAACCTATTGACATTCGCGGCAAGCGACCGATCATATACCTAACGAAGATTGCAGGACGCAATGATTGGAGGCACCATGATCAGCCGAGCACAGATTCTTCGAATGGCAGAACACAAGCAATATGCACGTTTGCTTCAACGGGTATTGGACAACGGAAGACCATGCGATGCGACGATTCGCCAGCGGCTTTGCTCAGAAGCGGTGGCATGTCCAGCTTCGCTGGCGCTCGCTGTGCAGAGATATCTTGAGCTGAGCTATGACAGCCGATCCGTGGAGGGGGATCGGCTGATCAGTTGGCTCGTAATGCTGCAGGACCACAATGGGCTGTTCGGCTCTGACGATGCCACAGACGACGATCGCATCGCGGCGACAGCACTGGCAATCCGGGCGCTCATGGATTACCTCACAACCAACGCCGGCCATGAAAACAACAATGCAGATGAATCCGATCCGCCGACCATGCGGCTTTCAGCTGCTATGGCTCTGGAACGGGCAGCCCAGGCAATGATCGCGCGACGCGCGATGGAATACTGCATGGGCGGAGACCTCGTCACCGCGCAGATCGTTGAGTGGCAGCTGGGAGATGGATTGGGCGAATCCAACCAGACGCTTGATGTTGCGCTCGATCGGGTCATCGAACGAGTGCATGCGGATATACAGAAGATGGACTCGCCGAAGTCGCCCGGCGGATTCGCAGAAGCAGCGTGAGCCAAGAGCGATCGGCTTGGCAGATTGAATTCAGTGGTGTTGTTCGAGGGTGTCGCTTCTGCGCACAAGTAATGAATCAGCCGCCGCCGAGTGCGTGGTTGACGATGCGGGCTGCAACATCCGGTCCGTTCTCGGAGTTGAAGAATACAACGATGCCTCGGCCGGCATCGGGATACCACCGGGCCAGAACCCCTCTGCCTTGATCCAACTCTGCAAACTGAAACCCGCTGCTGACGGTTCGATCACCTGAAGAACATCGCTCAATCGAAAGACCAAGACCAAGGCGTGCAGAGTTTGCATCCTGCATGACCGAATGCAGACGCCTTGCGTGTACATCGCCTTCATCAGTACGCATCGTCGCACAGAGCAGACGGCAGAGATCGACTATCGACATTTCCAGCATCGGGACGTTTTCACGCGTCGAAGCGGGAAGGATCGGCGTCCCGAACCGCGAATGCCCAACGATCTTCTGCTGCACAAACGATTCATTCTGCAAACCAGAATCTCGCATTGATGCCCTGTGCAGTGCCGCGTTCTCTATCCCCGCCGGCTCCAGGACTGATTGGCTGCAATACTCCAAGAACGACTGTTCGCTTGTAAGTTCGACGCCGAGCATGATCAGATCGAGCGTTCCAGGAATTGTCTGCACGCCATCCCAATCGAACCTCTTTTGCTGGTGACTCGGAATTGCCAAAGCTGGCAGTCGTGTACGGCCAGCCAGTTGCGGCGACACGCTCGAAAGAACGGATTTGCCTGATCCCGTATCCGAACGAACCATTGGCGTGCGTAATCCGATGTCGTCGGCTTCGCGAAGCAGACGCCCTACATCGAGCCTGTTCGCATGTATCTCGTTACCAGCAGCCAGCAGAGCAAGCAGCTCCACCGGCCGGCGCATACTCAATTGATCGTCGGAACCGATCGCAGCATCCGAGACTGTCGAGCTGTGACCGTACGTCTGTATCCAGGCTGTCTCTGCCTCAACGACGTATGCCACAACGATCCCGGGCACGTGGTATCGATTGAGCAATTCCGGTACGACTTCTCCAAGTTCAGCAGCAATATCGGTGGCGGGTTCGACGCGCAAATGTCGATTCGTGATCGATTCCGTCGCGCGCAGTGATTCCATTTGAGTCAAGAGCTCACCGAACTTCGGCTCGGAATGAAGGCGCTGCAGATCGGGATCCACGCGCGTGTGCTGCAAATCGCGCCATCCAAATTCAACCGCATTCTGCAGCGCGACAAGGGCTTCTTGGGTCTTCTGCTGACGAGCCAGCGCACACGCGAGGTTGTAATACCCCTCCGGGTGGGAGGGAATCATCTCTATTAGGTCACGAGCAAGCAGTTCAGAGCCGGTGTAATTGCCTGCGGTATGTTGATCGGCAAAGGCAATGAGAATCTGCTCTGCTGAATGATCCGGGTAGATCGGCCGCTCGCCGGTGAGGCGAATGTGGGTGTGAAGTGGCTCTTGGACATTCTGCTGCACCACCGGACGTTCCGGCTGAACATTGCGAATACGACCACTGGACTGAACCCCGAACAAAGTGGATTCAGCCATGACAATTGCCAGAATCACACCGGCTGAACAGCGTAACTGCGATCCAAACAACAACTTAGGCGATCGAATTGTCAATTTCGAGACTCTAATCTGATTTCAGAAGTTCGCACCTGCACCGCTCCTTCGCCAGTTGGAGGCACCCTGCCGATGAGCGAACACCGATAGAGTTTCTCCCTCTCTATTCGATGGAAACAACCGTTAGGTCCGTCTGAATCTGCCCTGAAACCTGAAATCGAAGCTTGAGGCTTCTGGTCAATGACCGGCCGCAATGGCATGGCTTATCCACAAGACCTTCACATAAATCCGTTTCGAGCTCGTGGAATCCGGCCTGGATGTGAATCTGGGCTGTTCAGATGGGCTGTTGAGGCAGTCTTGCCAAGGAGAAATTGCAGCCCGGGCAAGGTGGTCAAAATAAACACCCAAAAGCGGATATAGGTCCTTGATCGCTCCGCAAAGTAGTGTTAGTTTCCTGATGGCTTGAAATACGCCGACCACGCATCGGTAGTCCGAGCCCGAGGAATTCCCTCGTACAACCCACTGACGAAACCCAGAGTCGCAGAGAGAGCCGCCTAGGAGGAAAGAGGAATGGAGGCATTGTCTGCTTTCTCAACACGTCTGATCTGCCGTAGCGTCCTGATGGGGGCTGCCGCGATCACTTTGACTGCTGGCTACGCATTCGCTGGGACACAAAGCGACCTGAGCTTGGATTGGAACGGCGGTGCCGGATTCTCAATCCAATACGACCTGATGGCTGATAGTGACTTTGTCTTTGTAGACAAAGACGGCAGTCTGGTCATGCAGGGTGGTGACAACGATGAATCCTCACCTGGAGCCCAAGACGGATGGCGCATGAACTGGGACGTCCGAACGACGACCGGTGCTGCTCGCGGTGCTTCAGAATTCGTCACAGCGAACATTCAGGTCTTCAATGACACTCTGAGTACGCAGACCTACTGGGTTCTGCAGACCAAGAACGGTGTCAATCTGGGCCCCAACGTGACAACCGAAGGTACTGTCTCTGCGACAGTGACCGATCTGAGCTTTGACGACGCAACGATGAATAACATCTCATCCGGTGCGTTCTCAGGCGACCCCATCTATCAGGCACTGATCGATGGCGTTCCGCATAAGGACATGTGGGAGAATGGCTTCTCGCTGACGGCGACGTCTGCCCAGGTCACGCAGTCTGACGATGACACTTTCGACAACCTCGGTGGTCCCGGCGTTGCCGATTCAATCTCGGTCTGGTTGAAGTTTGAAGTTACCCCACTGGATTCCGTCAACATCACTGGTTTCTTCCAGGTTACACCTGTGCCCGCACCTGCAGCTTTGTCTGCTCTCGCGGCATTTGGTCTGGTTGCTGGCCGGCGACGTCGTCGGGCCTGATCCAGATTTCACGGGTTCCGTGCCCGCGTCGGGTCAAACCTGCACCGATCGTCGCCAGTCAGGTTCTCAAGCCACTGCTTCGGCTCACGTCGCAGTGCAATCGAGAGCCTGTCAGCTGAACGAGAATTGCGGTCCCCCGGCGAATCTTCCAGGGGACCGTTTTTGTGTGGGGCTACGCTTTGCCACGGCGCAGAGCCAGCCTCGGAATGAATTTGTCAGGAAGGAAGAGGTACAGCAATCTCAGCAGCCAGAAGAATCTAATCGCAGTCTTTACGATCTCTCGCCAACGGCTTGAGAAAAGAAGACAGAGCAGGCGAATAATTCCATGCTTGTGCTGCTGAAAGAGCGAGGTATAGTCCAATAACGAGGATCTAAAGACTCAATGCAGGTGACACGGCCATCTGGCCGAACAGCTTGAGAGTTACAGGAATGAGGATCCCGAGGAGAAAGTGGTAATGACCCTTCGTAGTACGAATCGTGGACTTATCGGATTGAAAGTCTCAGCAGGCGCCGTGGTACTGGGAACCGCAGCGCTCTTGACTGCACCGCAGTCGGTACAGGCGGGTATCGCCCCTGACACATTCATGAGCGTTGAAATTCGTGACACGAGCCAGGTCACGCTGTTCGACTCCGGCGAAGTCAATCTTCAGTCGTCGGGAGCCGGAAACATGATTTCCGGGTGGACATACAACAACCCCCAAAGCACATTCCCCGCTTTGGACAGCGCCCTGTACAGTTCGAGCGGCTTTATTCTAAGCCGAACTGAAAACGGCCTGCTTCCCCCGCTTCTGTTCCACAACATGAGCTATGTCAATGAGACGAACGACACACTCGAATTCATCATCGACGTGCGTATGCCATTGACCCAGGCGCTCAATGGTGCCAACATCGAGTGGATCGTGGACTCCGGGTGGAACCTTGGTGGCCCGAACAATCCGACGGTTCTCTCGCTTCAAGGTATGTCGCTCTTCAGCGGCTTTATCAACGGCGACCTTAAAGGTACGCAAGGCGATCACCCCAGCGGCTTTGGTGGTGGCGGTGGCCAGTTGATCTTTGATCCGAATCCACTCACCGGCAATATGGCTGGACCAGTTACGGAACTGTCACAGCGTTTCGCATTCAGCCTCAGCCCCGGTGCAACGCTTGGGATTCAAGGTCGCGTTTCAGTCGAAACGATTCCGGCTCCCGCAGCACTTCCGCTGCTTGCCATCGGCGGACTGGCTTTCGGTCGCCGACGTCGGCGGTAATTGACTCGAACGAAACCTGATGTAGAACTTGGAACGCCCTGTACATTGCAGGGCGTTTTTTGTGCGCTATCTGTGCTGGAAGTTGCCGCTTGTCATGTGGCTCGAATCGCAAACGCGTACGCCACATGGATTCAGACTCAGATATCTGCGTCTGCTGGATGTAATCCCGCTGCGTTCAAGGCTGCATGCAGTCCACTTCGATCGGTCGAAGAGAAACGACCAGGCGTGAAGGAATCAAGATCAAGAACACCCCAGCAGACGTTATCTGTCACGAGTGCGACAACGATCTCCGCACGATCGCGAGGATTACACGTTACGTAGTCATCGCCGAGGTCTCGTACATCATCAACAAGGATTGTCGACCGGCTGAGAAGCGCTGTGCCACAGACTCCATGCAAGCCGATCGGCGAACACGCCGGCGAGTCACGATGTGGACCAAGCACAAGTCGCCGATCGTCCGGCTCATTCGGATGATCGATATAAAACCCCAGCCACGAGACATCGCAATCTCGAAGCGCATCCCAAAGCACATCGACGAAGCGCTGAATCGTCGCCTGACGTGTGGCCTGAGGTTCAAAGTCTGCTGCAACAGCGGCGTAGATGGAATCCAATGCAATCATGTCTGCACATGATAGATCAGGACGCAGTGACACCGCCGAAGCGACCCTATCCGCCGGCGACGACGTTGCCCATGCTGAAGATCGGAAGAAGCAGTGCCATAGCGACCGCTCCGATCATAAGACCCATGCAGATAATCATGATCGGCTCGATAAACGCTGTCGACTGCTTCACCGAGTCATCAAGTTCCTGTTCGCTGAATTCGGCAATGCGCTCCATGACCTGACTCAGCCGGCCGGAGCGCTCGCCTGACGCAATCATCGAGGCAACATTCGGCGGCACATACCTACACTCAAAGATTGCTTCACTCATTTGCCGACCTTCGCGTATCCCTGTTTCCATATCTTCCCAGAGCGCATCAAATTGCGCGTTGTTCGTCACACCACGACAAATGCTGATGATGTCGAGCAGGTTCACGCCGGCGGCCAACAGCGTCGACATTGTGCGAGCGGACCGTGTGATATAGAGCTGTGAATACATCCCGCGCAATATCGGCACATTCAAACGAAGCCAGTCCATCGCGCCCTTGCCCGATGTTGTTCGCAGCCAGATAGCCATGAACACACCAAAGACCAATAGCGCCGGCCCGTAATAGAGATACTGCCCCGTAAAGAATTGACTTATACCGAGCAGAACTTTCGTTGGCGTGGGCAACGTTGCAGAACGTGACTCATAAATCCGCGCGAACTTCGGCAGCACAAATGTCATGAGGAAGACTGTCAATACAACACCGGCCAACATCATAAAAGCCGGGTAGCTGACCGCGCCTTTGATCTGCTTCATCGTGCGGCGTTCTTTACCCAGGTAGTCGCCGACGCGCCCGAGCATCATCGACATCGTTCCGGACGCTTCCGAGGCCTTGACTAAGCTGAGCATGACGTTTGGGAATACGCGCGGCCATCGCGCCATGGCTGTAGACAATTGCTCACCCGAACAGATATCGTTGTAGATGGCGTCGAGAACAGCTTTGAATTCACGACTCTTGGTTCGGTTCTTGAACGCATCGAGCGCTTCCGTCAACGGCACGCCCGTCTCGAGCATCACTGAAATCTGCTGTGCAAATGAAATGACGTCGTCACGGCGTACCCGCTTAGCAGATTCATTGCGGCGAATCTGTTCTGAATTGAGTTTGGTGCCCGCAGTGAGCGGCCTGTTATCGATCGCAATGACCGTCTTGCCATCGGCGCGGAGACGCGCGCCCGCTTCCTGTGCGGTCGGCGCAACAAGTGACCCGATGACCTCGCGACCACTTCGATCTCGAGCCCGATAGCTGTATGTACTCTCTGCAACCATTGGTGAACCCATTACATGCTCGTGGCAAAGAAGACTTCTTCAGCCGTCGTTAATCCATTCTTTACTTTCTGCATTCCATCCGTACGCAATGTCACGAATCCGTTGCAGTTGAGAAGGCTTCGTAGATCCTGAAGGTTGGCACCGTGCGCGACAGCCGTGAGCACCTGCTCATCAGGTATCAAGAGTTCAAAGATTCCGATACGACCTGCGAAACCAGTTCCCCGACATCGCGTACAGCCTTCGCCCTTGTACAACACTTCGCACGGACCAGCATGTTCGACGACCGCCTCCACCAACAGTGGATCTGATTCTGCCGGCACTTTGCAATTCGGACAGATCTTCCGCACAAGTCGCTGTCCGAGCACGCCACGCAATGTTGCCGCAACAAGATACGGCTCAATTCCAATATTGGTCAGCCGCGTTATTGCGCTCGGTGCATCATTTGTGTGAAGTGTTGAAAACACAAGGTGACCCGTCAGCGCCGCTTGTGTCACAATGGAAGCTGTCTCTGCATCACGGACTTCGCCGACCATCATGATGTCAGGGTCCTGCCGAAGCAGTGACCGTAGCGCAAGTGCAAATGAGAAACCCGCTTTCTCGTTCACTTGCGATTGGTTGATGCCGGAAATGTTCGCTTCAATAGGATCTTCAACCGTGGAGATATTGACTTCTTCGGAGTTGATCAGATTCAGCACCGAATACAATGTGGTGGATTTACCCGAGCCGGTTGGTCCGGTGACAAGAACAATACCGTTGGGATGCTGAATGACACTCTTCCAGGCTTCGAGCATTCCTGCGGAAAACCCGAGCTTGTCAAGAGACACGGTAGCGTTGCGGTTGTCGATAATTCGAATAACAACTTTTTCGCCATACTTCCCGGGCATCGTAGACACGCGCAAATCGATTGGTCTGCCGTCCATCATGACGTGAATGTCACCGTCTTGCGGAACGCGCCGCTCGGAAATATCCAGGTTGCTCATGATCTTCATTCGGCTGACAATCGCTGCATGCATCTTGTGCGGCGGCGCGAGTCGCTCGTACAGCCGACCATCGACACGATAGCGCACGCGCAAACGATGATCATCGGGTTCAACATGTATATCTGATGCGCTGTCCTGAACAGCCTGATAGATGATGTAATTGACGAGCTTGACGACCGGACTCCGCCCGGCAACCTCTTCCAGGTCCGACAGTTCTGTGACCTGCTTTTCGATAACACTGAAATCAGCATCACTGATATCTTCATAAATGTCATCAATGACGAAAACATTGGCTGCGGGAAGATAAGCTCCATGCGCAGATTCGATATCCGTCGCTGTTGCTGCAACGATCTGAACCGTATGACCGGCCAGGCGTTCGATTTCTTCAATCAAGAATAGATTTGACGGCTCTGCAACCGCAACAGTCAGCACATCGCGCACAAGGAACATCGGCAGAACCTTGTGCTCATCCAGAAACTCACGAGGCAGCAGTTCAACAACCTTGGGATCTGCAATGCGGGCGGTGTTGGTGACGAAGGGAAGGCCATATTCCTCTGCGAGGATTCCCATGACCTCCTGCTCGCTGACCAATTCCAGTTCGACCAGCACTTCGCCGAGCAGTTTCTTGTGATCGCGATCGGACTGATGTGAAAGTGCCTGTTGCAGTTGATCCGCAGAAAGCAATCCACGCGCAACACATAACTCGCCCAGCTGTAGTCGCGGAGTCGTGTCATACTTCGAGTTATGCTGCTTCATTTGCACTGGCCTGCACCTCAATCAGATGAGAATCATCCCCGAATACTTCGCGCTGCTGCTTCGATGGATTCGTGAATCGCGAATCGACGATCCAGACGCGTGATTTCAAGGATCTTGCGAATTGTTTCATCCGGCCCGACCAGGCGCAACTGACCGGAGTGCTTGGCTACCTGATCACTAAGCCACAACAACAACTCGAGCCCGGCAGAATCGACAAGTGTCAGATCTTTAATGTCGAGCAATACATCACGCCGTCCCGCCTCGAAACGCTCCTGGCAAGAGCGCCGAAACGGATCACTCTGATCGGACGTCAATTCGCCCGTTACAGAGAGCACGGTGATCGTGCCGTGATCCTCATAGTTCAACTTCATGACTTCTCCCCCTCCTGTGTGCTGCCCGCAGTGAATTCGCGCAGTTCTGTCAATGGGACATATGCCCCCTGCTCCTCAGCTTTCTGATCTTCAAGCACGCGCCGGTCGTATTCCGCAAACTCAAGATCAATGAAATGCGGGACGAGTTCAGGATCAAACTGCGTTCCACTGCAGTTTTCAATTTCCTCCAGAACCTTGGCTCGTCCCATTGCCGGCCGATACGTACGTGTAGAACTCATTGCATCAAATGAATCCGCAAGCGCGATCAGCCGCGCCATAAGCGGGATTCGTTCTGCAGCAAGACCGTGCGGATATCCTTTTCCATCCCAGCGTTCGTGGTGATACAACACCCCCGGCAGGACATCATCAAGTTGCGGGATGTCGCGAAGAATGCGATAGCCCATTTCCGGGTGTCGACGAATCCATTCAAACTCGCCTTCGTCCAGTCGGCCGGGTTTGAGAAGCACGGATTCCGGTACCCCGATCTTGCCAACATCATGCACGAGCCCTGCAATGTGCATCCGTTCAACGGTGTGCTGATCAAGATCAATGGAGATCGCAAGTTGCTTTGTAAGCAGCGCCACCCGTCGTGAGTGACCGCAGGTATATCGATCCTTAGCATCGATCGAAGCGGTCAGTGCTTCCAGCGTTCCCAGGAACATTGAATTCAGATCCGACACGAGCGCAGCGTTCTCTAGGAAGATCCCCGTGTGCGATGCGGTCGCGCCCAACAGTTTCTGGTCGACCGATGACACATCACGATCACTGCCGATCTTGTCGCCCGCCAGGAACAGCCCAATGACAGTGTTGTCTGCGGTAATCGGATGCAGCATGACCGGCTGGCCAAGTGTGGCAAAGGCCGCATCATCGGGATTCAGTTTCGGATCCAGAACGCGGGGCTTGTCACCTTCTGCCTGGGCAAGTAATGGCCGCAATAATGACGCCAATTCGGTTTCATCAACATCGCATTCGCCACAGATGATCACCCGCCCTGCAAGACGCTTGAGGCGCTGCCCGTCCTCGGCAAGCAATGCAGCGATCCAACGGTACGGCAGTGTTTGAAGAAGTTCGTTACAAGCGGCGCGCACAAAATGCTCAGGACGCTCGCGCACCGTCATGTTCTGAATAATCGTGTAAAGGAGGTTGATTTCCTCGTACGATTCTGCCAGTTGCTGCCCAAGGTTTTCGGTCGACTGATTTTCCGAGATCAATCTGGTTTGATCATCGTGCCCGAATCGCACAAGCGCAGCCAGTCGCGGAACATCATGCGCTGTAGCTGGCGGAAGCGTGGTCAACAGTTGATTGACAAGTGTGCAATCCACGTGCGAAGCCTGACACATTGCTGCAAGATGTTCGGAACCGACAAGTTCAAACGTCGGGATCACCGCAATGAGATACCCAGCACGGCGCCGGCGAACGAGTTTCGGAATGCCACAGACCCACAGGCCGGGTACGAGTTCGAGTGGTTGCGGCGCGTCAGCACTCTGCCAGTGCTTCGCAGCCTTCTTCAATCCGGCGATCAACAAAGGCGTGCGGCTGAATACGTGCAGCAACACATCCTTATGCAAGGCGGTTGACTGCTTGTGATCGATTACACCATCAACATCACAATGCAACGTGACTATACCGATCGCGCGGAGTCGATTCTGAAGCAACACCGTATCCGCAGTCGTGGCGGGTTGGTTCTCAATGCCGATCAAGCTGCCTCCGAATGTCCTTTCGTGCCACCATCATGCGTCATTCCCTGCAACTGCTGACTGACCAGCGCAACAATCTGCTTCGGGCTGAACGGCTTGCTCAGCACTTGTTTAATGTTGCACGACGCAAGGTCATCTGCATCCAATGCGTATCCCCGAGCGGTCAACATAATGATGGGCACTTCTGCCGTAGCTTCGTTCTGCTTGAGCGCGCAACACAACTCCAGACCCGTCATATACGGCATCTGGAAATCCGTGATGATCAGATCAGGCACAGACTGACAGGCAAGTTCGTACGCTTCTTCACCATCAACTGCTGTCACGATGTCAAATCCTGCGTTGCGCAGCTTGAGCGATAGCACTTGCAGAATATGCGCTTCATCATCGACCAGGAGAATCTTTGCAGTCATCTTTCTTCCCTTTTACGCAGCTTCCTGAACACCTGCGTATCGCATCGGAACGGAGAACCAGAAACGTGATCCCATTCCGAGTTTGGATTCAATGCCAATCTGGCCGTAATGCACCGTTTCAACAATGTGCTTGCACAAACTCAAGCCCAGGCCGGTGCCCTTGGCAACACGCTTGTAATTCTCAACGCGATAGAACTTTTCAAATAACCTCGGCAGTGCATCCGGTGGAATACCGAGCCCGGTATCAGCAACTGATACCAAAACGCTGCGCGTCAGATTGTCCGAGTCAGCCGAGATCGTCACGCGCCCACTCTCCGGCGTGTACTTCACTGCATTGGAGAGCAGGTTCAGAATGACTTGATACAACATGTCCGGATCGCCCTCGACGGTCAGTCCGACCGGAGCGAGTTTCGTCAACACTGTCATATCTTTCTCTCGTGCCTGCGGTTCAATCGTTTCCGCAGCCCGCTTGATCAACGACTTCATGTCCACTTGCTGACGATCGATCTGCACGATGCCCGCTTCAATGCGGCTGATGTTCAGCATGTTGTCGATCAGGCGACCAAGTCGATCTGTTTCTGCCTGGATAATTCGATAGAACTCATCGCGCGACTTCTCGTCGGACGCTTCACCGTCCACAAGCATTTCCACATATGCGCGGATCGAAGAAAGCGGCGTGCGCAACTCATGACTGGCTTTTGAAACAAAGTCGGTCTCACGCTGCGCCAACTCTCGTTCACGAGTGCGATCATGCAGAATAGTGACCACACCACCAACTTCTTTCTTGTGATTCTCAACGCAACTCAGCGCGATGTCGTACATCTTCACATGTCGTGCATCACCTTCGCCAACAGCCACTTCATGATCGATGACATGATGGTCCGAGAAATTCGAAGAGTCCCGGCGCTCGCTGATGAGCTGTCGAATGCGCTCATCACCGATCACCACTTCTATTGGCTGGTGGATCGACCCGTCGAGCGCAAACTGAAGAGCTTCAGCAGCAGTCTCATTGGCCATGACGATCTCGTTAAACGGATCAGTCACGATGACACCATCACTCAGCGAGTTCAGTACAGCTTTGATCTGCTGTTGCTCGACCTCGGTTACACGGTGGCGAATCTCAAGATCACGAATCTGATTCCGCAACGTTCGTTCACGCGTTCGAAACTGTTCGATCGCGCTCAGAAGCGATTGGGTTATGGGTTGGAGCCACCGCGGGCCGTAGTACGCTGAATCCGATTCATCCTGCGTGGTACGCTCAACGTATTGTCGCAGACGTGCCATGGACCGATCCAGCGCGATCCCCGCAGGTATGAGCAGCAGTGACATGCCGGCGCACGTGACTGCGCCGATCACAACCAGATGCATTGTCTCGCTCATCGCCGACAACGGCTTGACGAAGCTGAGACATGCCTCCAGTGCGACAATGAAAGTCGTCGTCACAGACAACAGTACCAGGCTGGCTGTTCTCCCCGCCTTCACACTCGCTCTCCCCTCTAGAGCTTGCGCCGCAGCGCCTGAGCCTGCATTTTCATCGGCTCAGACGCTGCTTCTCGTCAGTGCTCAAGGCCGCATCGAGTCAGCTCCCTCTGCGGTGACTGCTTGCAAACGGCGCTCATGCTCTAATCGCGCCAAGAGTATCTTTGCTTCAGAGTTATCGGGATCGACAAGCAGAGCCTGTTCGTACACCCTTTGCGCGTCTGCATCCTGACCGTTCATCTCCATCGTATTTCCAAGCAACAGGTGCGGCAGTGCGTTGCTGTGCGCAAGGATCGATGCTTTCTGAAGGCTGATGATCGCAGCGTCAAGGTGGCCCTGATGCCGTTCAGTAATTCCCTTGAACATCGGACCCTCGAACCGATTCGGCGCCAACTGCACGATGCGATTGCTGCACTGGGCAACCCGATAATAATCGCCAAGATCCCAGGCAATGAGGCCGAGCTCAGCCCACAGATCCGTATCATTGGGCTTCTGCCGAGTCAGTTCGACGTACAGATTCCGAGCATCACTGCTACGACCCATACCAGCGAGACACTGCGCTTCAAGATGATCCAGATCATCGCGCGCATCACTGACATGACTGCGTATGGACTTGATCGACTCGACTGCCTTGCTGTAGTGCTGTGCATCGAATTGCGCCCATGCCAGCTCTTCCAGCAGCATGGCGTCTTCTGGATTGAGAAGCCGGGCACGTTCGTACAATTTAACCGCTTGTTCAGGATCGCCCTGCAGCAGCGCCACATGTCCCTGCAACTGGTGCAAGGCTGCATTACCTTCAAAGTAATCCTTGTTCTTCTCGAGCAACGTCCATGCCTGGTCGAGTTGGCCAAGCGCGATCATCGACTCCGCAGTCGCCAGCAGATACTGCGTATTGGTAGGTTCCAGCTCGAACGCACGGTTGTAATGCACGTACGATTGCGCATCGTTGGACCAACGCTGTTGCACAATGCCGGCAAAGTAATGCCCCTCAGCAACGTCCGGCTCTGTGTCAATTGCAGCAGTAAACGAGCGATACGCAAATTCGAGCTCGGACTGTTCCATATGAATGCGACCCTTCAAGACGTGATACTTCGCCACGTCCGGAAATGTCGCGATAACCTGGTTAATATTCTTTTCTGCCCGATCGAATCGGCCTACCTCGAATGCCTGCTCCGCCTGCTGGTAGGAAATGCCGGCACTCATTACGTCGATGCGCCCTTGCGCGTTTTCACGAGCGATCTGCCCTTGTGTGGTCGGTCCATCGCATCCGGCCAGAGCCGTTGCGGCGACGATGCATGTCACGAATAATGCGGTTGGGATGTTCATTTCGAGGGGCTCCAAATGGAAAATGCGTGGCGCGAGCGCCACGCATCGGTTCATTTTCCTGGTTTGCTTGAGAAGCACTGCATCGAATTGCCGTGCGCCTCAATTAGTACGGATTTTCTGCGTCAGCTTCGGCAACTCCTGCCGCTTCATCAAACGTCGTGAACGGAAAATCACCGTCCGCAGCGTCGCTTTCAAAGCTGGAAGCTGTCGTATTAGTCTCTGTCAACGGCGGAAGACCAAGTGCGATGTAGAGATCATTGAGAAACTCCATGCTCATGCGCTGGCGTTCACTCAACACCTTGTCACTGGTCGTGTCAGTTGTCGTGCCGAATCCATCAGTGTTGTTCGAAACAAACGGCTGCGAGTTGAATTGCTGCTCATTCTCAGACGACTGATCATCCTCGAACGTTTTGTTCTCGCTGTCCCACTGATCGTTTTCTGACCAGGAGCCAGTCGTCTGGTCTGTTGTCTCGCCGTAGGGTGATGTCTCCGCACCGGATTCAAACGATTCACCACTCTGATTCCACTTACTGCTCCCTACCGAGCTGGTCGTCGATTCACTGCTGTCGTCCCAGTTGCTGGAATTTTCGCTGGAATCGAAGTCCCAGTTGTCACTGTCGACATCAAGCTGGAACGGATCGTGTGCGTAAGGATCGCTTGCGCTACTGGACTGCGTCGGCCAGTTCTTTTCACCGAAACCGGGGTCAACCGGTGCGGGCTCGCCAACCATGTGACGGTCTTCCATCGGACCGAGCACCTTGCGCAACACGCGCTGTTGCAGATTGCGCTCGTGGTCCTTGACCTTCTGGCCGGTGATTTCCTCGCGGAATTTCACCATCTCCGGCTGCTGCGGCTGCAGGTGCAGCGACAGGTTCGAATAGTACATAGCACCATCGGTATCACCACGCTCAAAGGCATCACGGGCTTTGAGGTTATTGGTGCGAGACAGTCGATCGCGGCTGAACGGGAGCAGACCTTCGCGTGCACCGACTCGAACGTCATCGGTGTACCCAAGCATCTCATCGCCATATGCCCACAATTTTTCGTCCTCGACCACAGACGGCGTGATCAGGAAGATGATCTCACTTCGCTCGACCTTATCATCGTGACCACGGAATGCAGCTCCGACGATCGGGATGTCGCCAAGCAGGGGAACCTGCCGACGTGTCGTGCGGACCGTCTCGCGGAACAGACCGCCGAGGACTAATGTCTCGCCATCACGAACGCGAACGTTCGTTGTCAGTTCATTGGTCAGTTCATCAGGGATCGTCACCAGCGAACCGGTTGAATCCGTGACGTTTCGCAGGCTTGCTTCAGAAACGCTGGGCGAGAGTTCCATACGGATCATGCCGTTCTTGGAGATGAACGGACGGAACACAAGCTGAATACCAGTATCAAGAAACTCGACGGTCTGCGTCGTTGTTGTTTGGGTCGCGGTCGTGCTGAGATAACCAACACGAGCACCGACAAGCACCTCAGCTCGCTGGCGATTGAGCGCCATGACCTTCGGGCGTGCCAGAACATAGGTGTCTGTGACTTCATCCAGCAGCTTCAGAAAGACGCTGATGTCATTACTGACGACACCGATCTTGAACGTGCCGGGACCACTGGTGTTACCAGGAGTACTCGATCCGGCAGCGGCTTTGTTGTCATCGGGCTGGAAACCGCCGGTCGGATCGCTTCCACCGAGCAGATCACCTACCGCACTCAGCGGGTTGGTCAGATCGGTGAAGTCAATACTTCCAATAACCGAGAAGTCCACACCGAACGCATTCGCTTCATCAAGCGATGTCTGCAGGATGGTGGATTCCACCAGGACCTGCTGCGGAGCTGTGTCCATCTCATTGAGCATGTTCCCGATGGCTTCGATGTTGTCAGCGAAGTCGGTCACGAGCAGCTTGGCGTTGTACGCATAACTGTCGGCTCCGTTATCGGAGATATCCGGACGCATGCCCGCAATGACATCTCCGCGATACGCTGCGGTGCCCCGTTCGCTGAGCATGGGCACAGCAAACTCGTAGGCATCGACTGCTGCGATATAGTCCAGATCGAACACGCGGCTATCGAGAACCTGCTGGCTTTCTTCCATCGTCGCCAACTCTTCGAGCGAGTGGACGTACAGAAAGTTGCCTTCTTCAAAGTAGCCGTAGCCGTTGACACGAAGGATCGAGTCAAGAGCTTCGTAGAACGTCACGTTGTAGAGGTTTGCGGTCACTGTGCCGGAAACACTCTTACTGACGATGATGTTCTTTTGGCTTTGAATGGAAAGCATCTGCAGAACCTGCGCAAGATCAGTGTCCTGCACTGTGATGTCCACAGTGTCGTATGCGTTCACTGAAACGCCTGCGTCGTCTGCCTCGTTCTGCGCACCTGCCGGAACCGCCAGAGCTGCGCACAATGCACAGACGGAACCCCAGCGCCGAACGACACCACTGTTGAGAATAGTCTTTGTGCTGAGCATGATCGGGTGTACTCCTGCCTCGCCCGGGTGAACCGTGCTTTGCGTTATGCCTCTCCAGGGAAGGGCACATCAAGCGTGAAACGACGCCCCTCGTATTCCAGAATGACCGACCGTTCCTGAACTTCGACGAGCAGGAAACGAACCTGCTCATTTCCAGGAGCCGGAACCTGGCTCCCCGGTCGGTACATTCGTCCATCAATCACGGCCATTGGGTTTCCCGTCATGACCGCCTGTAAATTCATTGCCTGCACTTCGGCTCGAAGCTGTTCAACAAATCGAGCCTCCGCGCGTTCTGGAGTTTCGGCTTGTTTCGGACCTGACTTGCCTGCTTCTCCGGTCATCTGGGGATTCTTGGTCGGATTGGGGTAATACTCTTCTCGTATCAAGAAGGGATCTCGCTGTGGCTGCTGCCATAACGAAATCAATACCGGACCTTCGGCGTTGTTATCGGAGCTGATCGCAGCATCCGCACCTGCAGTTTCCTGCGCTACAACCTGCTCATCAGCGACTGCCGTGCGTGGAAGCTTCGCAATGATGATGATCCGAGCCCATAACAAAAGGCCGAGCATGCACATCGCGCACAAAATGCCGAAGCGCTTGCGGTCAGCGGTTGCTTGCAACCAGAGACGGCGTACAGAATCCATTACTCCGCCTCCTTGGTAACTTCGGTCTGATAAATCGCTTCCAATCCGACAGAGGCTGTAAGTATCGGATGGCCGTCGATATCGGACTGATCTTCAGAGCGATCGCACTGAATGCGCACGCTTGCGATGCGAACAAGTCGTTCCATGGATTCCGCAGAGCGAATAAGCGCAAAGACCGAATCAAAATTCGAATCCATTTCCACGTTCAATGGCATTGCAGCAACGCCGGACTCGTCATCGCCGGCGACCGCAGAATTTGACGATCCGGTCGTGAACGTCTGATCAAGAACTGTCTTGCCATCGACGGGAAGTGACAGCCGGCGAATCAACAGCGCTACCTCGGCATCGTCGGGTATGACCTTCAATTCGGCGTTCATCGAATCCTTTAATTCACCCAGACGCTGCGCAAAAAGCTCGACCTTGGAGTTGACGTTGTCAAGCGATTCGACTTTATGCTGTAACGCCGCCGTTTCCGTCCGCAGCTCCGCAGCATGGCGATACGTTGGCCAGACGATTGTCGCAGCAGTAATACCAAGAAGCGCAAGCGGCGCGACCGCGGTCAGGATGATGTGCTTCGTATCCCACATCAGTTCGTCGCTCCTTCCGCCGTTGCCACAACCGATTCCTGTGGCGATACCTCATACAACTGTTCAAGATCGATTCGACAGCTCAATCGGAATTCCCGCGCTGAGGTCTCTCGAACCATTCGCGACCGACTGAAATCCAGACTGACGCGATCGAACGGCTCTTGCGCACGCAATCGATCGACGATTTCCGCAACCTGTTCATCACTCGCAGCGAAACCTGCGATTTCGCAATTCAACATTCGCGGCGCAGGACCATCATCACTTGAAGACGGCGCGCCTCGACTGCGAGAAGTCCGAATCCGGACCCTGGCACCGGCATCAATGTCTATACGATCCAGTGAGACACTCTCGGGGAGTTCATTGATAATGGTCGCCAGTACTGAACTCACATCAACTGGCGGCGCGACGCTTTGATACAGCGACAGGTATTCGTTCGCTTCCTTGTACGACGTGCCGAGCTCTAAAGCACGCTCTTCCATACCCAAGACAATGTTTGCCTGTTCGCGCATGAGTCCGAGTTCACGCTGACTCTGCGTGACTTCAAACTTGCCGTATGAAATAATCAACACGAGCGAACCGATCACCGCAGCAAAGGCGCCGATCGTCTGGCCTGTGCGCACGCGCGCCTGGCAACGAAGTCGTATAGAATCCGGGAGCAAGTCAATGGAGTGCTGCCTCATGCTGCCTGCTCCTCACTGTGCTCAACAGGATGAGCCGACTGCGACGCGACACAGAGATTGCGCATACTCAGCCCCGCAGCAAGCGCCCAGCACCCCGCCGGCCCGGGGTCTCGATGCAGCTTGAGCTCGATCTGCGAATGCAGCGCAGCCATCGTTCCAAAGGAATCATCAAATGCAGTCTGCGACTTGCAGCTATGTTCGACCAGCTCCGCCAGATGCGGCTCAAGAGCATCACCACCGGTCAAGATGATCGTCTCGGGCGGTCTGCCACGGAATGTCACACCGTAATACCGTAAGCACAGCACGACTTCCTTGACCAGCTTGCCGATCAACGGGCGGATCGCTTCATAGATCGCGCGGTCCGTTGCCGGATCAAGTGTGCGATTGCCATCGGATTCCTGCGCTTCCAGTCGATTGGAAGCGTCAGCGATTCGGGCAGCCCGCAATTCTGCTGCTGCTTGCGTTTCAATCTGCAGATGCTCCGCAATAACCTGGTTGAACATCGCGCCGCATATATCGATCGATTTGCTGAACGCGACCTGATCACCACGGATGATGGTGATAACAGATCCGCTGTATCCAACATCCAAGATGGCACGAACCGAATCGCGATCATTCTCGCGCCGGTTTCGTCGGCTGAAGCCGCGCGTAAGCGCAGCAAATCCAGTGTCCACCGCAACCGGTCGAAACCCCGCCTGCAGGATCGGTTCGAGTCGTTCCTTGATCAGCTCGGTCTGCGCTCCCACGAGTAGAACTTCCTCTCGGCCTTCCTGATTGGACCCGAGCATTCCGGTGCGCACGTAATCGCAACTGAGTTTGTCGCGCTCAATACCAAATCGCTGCGCCGCTTCCCAGGCGGTTGCTTGTGCAAGCTCATCCTCGCACATACTGGGCAGTCGCACCGCCTGCACGCGAACATCATCGCGCGGCAGCGTGACAACGCACTTGCGACCTAGAAACATGCCGCTGGTCATCACCGTATGCAGTTGATCCGCAAACGAATGCATCTGCCGTGACTCGCCGCTGTGTTCGGGAGACAGATCTATTCGTGCAGCGCCGATCACAGACAGCCGCTTGCCTTGTTCGCGCAATT
The DNA here is from genome assembly GCA_029260575.1 of Phycisphaerales bacterium. Lineage (GTDB taxonomy): Bacteria > Planctomycetota > Phycisphaerae > Phycisphaerales > SM1A02 > JAJDDB01. The sequence continues at coordinate 299,828 of JAJDDB010000009.1, read as the reverse complement.
GCAACAACTTGACACCGCATGCGCCCATGTCGATGCCGACCAATCCGGTTGTCGAAGACCGCCGACGAATCACTAAGTGCCTCCCTCGCGCTATGCGACGTTCGCAGAGCATCATCCAAAGGTGCTGCCTCAATGGCTTTGCTTACAACTCCGTCACCGTGAGCTTGCCGGTAAACGCAGAGACATCTATGCGGTAGCTGAAATCGCCGCCGATGACCGTGATCGATCCGCCGGTGCCAGGCGAGCCGAGCGCGCCGATCGTTCCACCAAGTTCATCAAACGTGATGTGGGTGTTGCCGCCGTCAAGCGTGACAGCACCAACAGACACCATTTCAAAGCGATCAGTCGTGCCGAGTCGAACGATGTAAAAACCCTGCTCGTCTGAATCTGCAAGCGGGTCGAAAATGAAGTCGACCTCATCTTCATCAAATGGATCGTAATAGTCCGCATCAGTTACGCGGTAGATGCAGTAGCCGCTTCCATCGTCGTAAAAATGCACACGTCGATATTCTTGGTGCGCCAGCGCATCTGATTGTGCGAAACTGAGGTCCGCAATAATCTGACGCACTGCACCCTGCACTTCCATCGAATCCCGATTGGTTAACTGCGGAATGAGCAGCGCACTGGCCAAGCCGAGAATACCGACGACCAGCAGCAGTTCAATAAGCGTGTACCCGCTGCATGAACCTGTCTTGTAGACGCACGTTCGGCGCATGATGTCACCCCTCCTGAGGGTTCGGCCTACCGCACTTCGATTTTGATTTCGTCAAGGTTGGTCACTTCGACCTTCACCTTGCCCGCGTCAAGATCCTTGGAAAGGGCCTCGACTGCCTTGGTCATCTTTTCAACGCCCAGGATCATCTTTTCTCGCTGCAAAGCAGCATCTGGAATGCCTTTAGTCGCTGAGGAGTTTCGAATCGTGCGCGACTGTGCTGCGGCTTCAGTGGCAAAGATCGGCTGGCTGGAAACCTGCGACCACACCAAAACACCGAGCAGTAACGCCACGACCGTCAGAATCGCGTTGAGGTACCGAAGCTGGCTGCGTGTCATCGGAAGATGCTCCTAATCTGAATCTGCGCGCAGCGCCACATGCACCTGCGCAGTCGTCTCGGTCGGACTATCGGTCGAATCGTCCGGCCATATGACATCCAACTTCAACACAGCAGTATGCGCATCCACCTGTTGCGCAATTTCGACCGTAAGGTCCGATACCCCTGTCGATATCACGCGCGGCGCAACCGCATGATGGGCCCGCCAACGATCGCAAAATCCCGGCTCCTGCAACAACTCCATCCGAAGGACTTCACTGCCCAGCGATTCCCACGTCTCATGGGCAACATCTCCGGGCATGAGGCTGAACCATGTCACCGTCTGCAGCACACGAGAATGCGCCACAACCGCAATCTCAGCCGGGTCGATCGTCCCGCGGTTGTACCGATCATCCACCCAGAGCACGAGTTCGAAGTACGGCGAAGAAGCCCGATCATGTACCACCAGCACCTGGTGACTGCTGCCCAGCAACGATGCAATGCTGTTGGTCACGATCTGGCGTTCGTGCAACGGCTGCTGCAAAGTTTTCACATCACTGTGATGCGCACTGGCACCGGCAAACTTTGGCGAAAACACAATCGCAGTTGTGACCAGACCACTAAACACGACGAGCGTTGCGATGAGACCGGCTGTCGCACCACCGCGGCGAACCGGGAACGAGCTGCGACCGTGAGGCAGCGGGATGGATGTCCATTCACGCATCAAGACTCCGAATGAGCGCGATTCCCTTTTCCTCACGGGCGCGGCTCGTTCCCGTCGTTCCTGCGCAGGGACGACGAATTGTCATCTCGCACATCGAAAAGACGCCGGCGCGTTTCCACGCCGACGTCTTGTGTTGCTTCGCTTTCGTTGAAACGCTAATTACTCGACGAAGGTGGCACCAGCTCCGTCGTTGGCCGTCAGATCATCGCCATCCCAGTACCAGGCACCTGTGCCAGCCGGTGCTGAAACTGTGTCTTGAGACCCTGCGGGCATAAGCGGATTCCTGGGATTTGCCTGCAGGTAGTCGTTGGTAACCAGGTCAGTCCAGCCGTTCGCGACCAAGAGCGGATACGTATCAGCGTTCTGAACCTTGTACAGTTCGAGCTGACCACGAATGGTCTGAAGCTGGCTGCGAACACTGGCTTCCGAGGCCTGCGTGGAAGCGTCCGTGAACTGTGGGATCACGATCGCTGCCAGGATGCCGAGGATAACCACGACGATCAGAATTTCGATGAGTGTGAAGCCCTTGCGGGCCGTGTTGCGATAACGCGTATACATGGGTAGCTACTCCTTCTCGATCCTCCGAACGGGTCCGCGTGTATGACGTCACATACGGAAGCCCTGACCATGGTCCGGCTGGACACTGCTGCTTGCGAGAATCTCACAACAGCGCCAGTTACGTTCCGTGTTGCTCGACCGCCATCGGCCGAAGCTGAATTTCAAACTGTCAACGCCGCTGCAATGCGGAATTGACATCTGTTCCTGTGATGGGCCTGCGATCAGCGTCGTTGTGCCGTCCCCTCCTCCGGCACACCGAACCTGCTCGAACATGGCCATTACCATGAACAGTTCACGATTCGTATCGACCTGAGGCAAGCGATCATCGAGTAACAGATCACATCACGGCAATCTGTCAGCGGCGCAACTCGAACAGGTTGCCTCAACGGCATGATTACCGCAGCGCCCAACCAATGCGACCGGTTTTTATCACCTATGTAATTGCAGCGTCTTCACACGCACACATAGATCACATCATGATGATCGGACGTTCGCGCAGCCATAGCAGCCAGATGCTCTCGTGGGGGAATCAGATCGTGCGCATTGACGGCGCGCAGATTCAACACCGCCACCAACGAACTTGAGATTGTGAAACCACTCGTTGCGAATCACGCAGCCTGGCGCATCGCAAACTGCAAGCCGATGCGATACCCGTTGCCGCATGGTTGACAACGCAGGACAACTGCCTGCCGTGAGAGCATGCCCGGCGTCTGAAAACCTACGGAGACAAACGTCCCCGGCTCGAGCACCGAATCACTGACAGCACCGACGCCGTCGTCCGAGCAATCCTCAAGACGCAGTTGGTGCATCTGCCCAAAGCGCTCTCCACCCAGGCAAATTGCAGTCGCGCTTCCATGCGCTTCCCATCGATCCAGCGACCGCCGCTCCAATCGCAGCGTTTCTGGCGGGTCCTGCTCGTCGTTGAACAAGTGCTGATTTTCGGACATGACGACTCCTCCACCGGCGGCTGACGATCGGCCGGATCGTCTGGTTCTTCGTCACATTCTCGGGCCTTCTGAAGGACAGTTTCAGTACACTTCTTACAAACCAATTGACCCCAATTCTCCGCCACAAGCCGACCCCGGTGCCGCGATGGGCGGATACGATCACCTACGGACTACACCTCACACCAACAGGAACAGAGATCACACGCAAATGTTGCGCATCAATCCATTTCGAGCTATCCGACCCGATATCCAGACTGCTGCCCGCGTGGCCAGCCTGCCGTATGACGTCGTGAACACCGAAGAAGCCCGCAAACTTGCTGCGGACAACCCATCGAGTTTCCTGCATGTGGTTCGCTCAGAGATCGATCTGCCCGTGGGGACCAATCCGTATGACCAGCAGGTCTATGCGAAAGCCCGCGCCAATCTCGAGGCACTTCTGGCGGCGGGCACGATGCTGCAGGACGACGAGCCTGCCGTTTTCCTGTATAGGCAGGTCCGCAATCATCGCACGCAGATCGGCCTGGTGTGTTGCTGCCACGTTGATGACTACCGCAACGATCTGATCAAGAAGCATGAGAAGACGCGCAAGGTCAAGGAAGACGATCGCACGAAACATGTCCTCACAGTCAACGCCCACACCGGTCCGGTCTTCCTGACATACAAACGCGATGCGTCTCTCGAACATCTGATCCGCGATGACACGAACGAACGGCCGATGTTTCATTTCAACGCACCCGATGGCGTCACACACACAGTTTGGCGTGCAAATAAATCCGCACAATACATTGCAGCTTTTGCCAGGGTGCCATGCGCGTATGTCGCTGATGGACATCATCGTGCTGCCAGTGCGTTTCGAGCAGCAGAACAGCGCCGCGCGAACAACCCCAACCACACCGGCAATGAAGAATACAACTGGTTCCTATCGGTACTGTTTCCGCACCACGAGTTGACGATCCTTGCGTATAACCGCGTCGTCGCAGATCTGAACAACCTCTCCGCTGAGCAGTTTCTCAACCAGTTGCAATCGATCGCCACCGTGCAGCAATCGACCACAACCGCACCTGCCCAACCGGGAACATTCTGCATGTATCTCGAGCGTACGTGGTATACGATCACGCTGAACCCGGATTTGATCGACAAAAGTGATCCCGTTGAATCGCTGGATGTCGCGCTGCTGCAAAGCCGCATACTGGAACCCATGCTCGGCACCGGCGACCCACGTTCCGATGAACGGATCGATTTCGTCGGCGGGATTCACGGCCCGTCCCGCTTAGAGGAAATGGTCAACGACGGGCGAGCTGCGGTGGCGTTTGTACTGTATCCCACCTCTGTGCAGCAACTCATGGACGTCGCGGACGCGGGCCTGATCATGCCCCCCAAGAGCACGTGGTTTGAGCCGAAACTCCGCAGCGGATTGCTCGTACACAGCCTGGAGTAGCGCCATTTCAGAGGCGGTTGATGCAGGGCCGCGCGGCATTCGCAGGCGCTATACAATGCTGCCATGAGCACTTCATCGACTATGACTGAAGCCGTTTCGACAGAATCAGCAGCCGCCAACGCCGCTGCCGCAACGATTCTCATTGCTGATGCGTTCAGCCCACACGGCATGCAGACGCTCGAAGCAGCCGGCTGCACCGTACACAATCAACCGGAGCTCACCGAGGACGATCTGCCTCGCGTCATCGCTGCTGTCAATCCTGATGTAGTGGTTGTGCGTTCGACAAAGGTTTCCGAAGCCGCAATCACCGCCGGTCGAAAGTTAAGCCTCGTCGTTCGCGCGGGTGCCGGCTACGACACGATTGACCTGGAAGCAGCATGCAAACGCGGCGTCTTCATAGCGAACTGCCCCGGCAAGAATTCCATTGCAGTGGCGGAACTCGTCTGGGGTCTGATTCTCAGTTGTGATCGACGCATACCTGATCAAACCGCAGACTTGCGCAGCAGCACGTGGAATAAGAAAGAGTATTCAAAGGCTGCCGGCCTGGCTGGCCGCACGCTCGGCATCGTCGGACTCGGCCAGATCGGCCTTGAAGTCGCACGGCGCGGCAAGGCGTTTGACATGCGCGTCTACGCATGGTCGCGCAGTCTCACGGAAAAAAAAGCCGATCAACTCGGCCTGGGATACTGCAGCAGTCTCGTCAACCTTGCGAAAATGTCTGATGTGATTTCCGTCAACGTCGCAGCAACCCCCGAGACGAAACAACTGATCGACGAAACATTCTGTCAGGCAATGAAGCCAGGCGCATTCTTCATCAATACCAGCCGCGGCAGTGTTGTCGATGAAGCCGCCCTCACCAAAGCAATCAAGAGCAAGAGCGTCCGAGCGGGTCTCGATGTGTTCGCAAACGAACCTGCTTCCGGCGACAAGACGTTCAGCGATCCAATCGTCAAAGAAGCCGGCGTGTACGGCACACATCACGTCGGCGCATCCACCGAACAGGCACAAACCGCCATCGCTGACGAAGCCGTACGCATCATCACGCAATATATTGCCACCGGCCGGGTCGCCAATTGTGTCAACCAGGCAAGTTTCACCGCTGCCACCTGCATTCTCACCGTCCGCCACCTCAACAAGCCCGGCGTACTCGCGCATGTCTTCTACACGCTTGGCCAGTCAAGTATTAACGTCGAAGAGATGGAAAACATCATCTACGAAGGTGAACACGCAGCATGTGCGCGCATACAACTAACCGCCCGCCCGACGGAAGATGATCTCAACGCAATACTGAGTAACGAAAATGTCCTGAGCGCAGACATCGCAGAGATCCGCAGATAATCCCCATTGCACTTGACCAGTACCTCAATCGTATTCAACCCCGAGCCCGCACGAAGACACCTGATATGACGACCACGACTTCATCGGCACCGACGACACTGAACAGCACCGGCGAACGGATTTACAATTTCTCCGCAGGCCCGGCTGTACTTCCCGAACCCGTGCTCAAGCAGGCGCAGCAGGATATCTGGAACATCGCTGACTCCGGCATCGGTATTATGGAACACAGCCACCGCGGCAAGGTGTTCGACGCAGTCATCGCAGAAACCGTTGCCGATTGTCGGAAGATTGCGAATATCTCCGATGACTATGAAATTCTCTTCCTGCAGGGCGGCGCGACGACACAATTCGCACTGATTCCCATGAGCTTCCTCACGCCCGTCACCACTGCAGATTATCCCGACACCGGCGTGTGGACCACGAAGGCAATCAAGGAAGCGAAACTCTTTGGCAACGTCAACATCGCGTTCGACGGTGCTGCGCACAAGTACGACCACACCCCCACCGATGCTGAAATCTCACAGACCGATGGCGCTGCGTATCTGCACTACTGTTCCAACAACACGATCTACGGCACACGATATTCAGCGCCGCCGAAGACACCTGCGCCTCTGATCTGTGACGCAAGCAGCGAAATCTTCAGCCGGCCGATCAATGTCAATGCCCACGCAATGATCTATGCCGGTGCGCAAAAGAATCTCGGCCCGGCAGGCGTGACGCTGGTCATCATGCGCAAGGACTTCATCGCACGCGCGAAGACCGGTCTGCCGACGATGTTCAGCTACGGCAAACTTGCAGAAAAGGGGTCACTTCTTAACACGCCGCCGACGTTCGGAATCTATCTGATGGGCCAGGTCTTCAAGTGGATTCTCGAACAAGGCGGCCTGACCGCACTCGAAAAACGCAATGACGCCAAGGCAAAGGTCATCTACGACGCCATCAACAACTCCGGCGGTTTCTATCGGCCGGTCGCGCAGCCGCAGTGCCGATCGACGATGAATATCACGTTCTGCTCGCCAAACGATGAACTGGACAAAGCCTTCATTGCTGAAGCGCTGGCCAACGGCATGAGTGGTCTCAAAGGCCATCGCGATGTCGGCGGGCTTCGGGCATCGATCTACAACGCCTTCCCGCCTGCCGGCTGCACCGCGCTTGCAGAGTTTATGAATGCATTCGCACAGCGCAATGCCTGATTGAACCAACCGGCATACATTCACGAGCATTGAAACCCAGACGGCACGATCGGCAAAGTCGCAGCGCAGATTCTGCATGATGATCTTGACGGCACTGCCTGTGAATTCGAGTGTCAATGCGAGGTGCCAACATGCATCTGATTGTTCGACTCTGTATCGGAATTCTTGAAGTCGTCGGCGGAATACTCGGCGTGGCCATGATTGCATCTGATGCATGGGCCAGCCGATCCATCGACGTGCTGGCAATGCTCATCGGCGGGCTCTACGTCGTGATGATCCTGGCAGGCTTTGCGCTGCTGCGCGGTCATCGAATCGGCGGCATACTGTCGCTGATTCTGCAACTTGCACAGCTACCGCGTGTGGCTGCGGCTGGGTGCGCGTACCAGTTCGCTGCCGGCGCGGGTGCGTGGCTGATGTTCGGCGGCAACGGCATAAACGTCTCCTATGCACTCGGAAGCGACTTCACACTCAGCACAACCGCGGCAGCTGCGACTATGCCGTTCGGCGTGAACATCGTCGCAGCCCTCGCCATAGCACTTCTGCTGACAGTCCCCGTACCTAAAAATGAACGCCAGAAGAAAGACAAGCGTCGGCCGCTGGCGTTTGCATAAACTGCGGTTCAGAAACCCAGTGAAGACAACAGTTGCAACGCCTGCCCGACATACCCACGGCCGAACAGGTTCACGTGATTCAGCACGTGATACAACTGATACACCGTGATGCGCTCGTGCAAGTTCTCGCGGTCGGTGACGTTCTGGAAATACGCGTCGAAACAAGACTGTGCAAAGCCGCCGAACAGACGCATCATTGCTATGTCTGCCAGACCGTCGCCGATATACACAGCGGGGTCGATGACCGCTATCCGACCATCGGCTGTTGGTAGAGCATTTCCGGACCACAGATCACCGTGCAGCAGCGCCGGCTTCGGATGCTTCGGGATGTATTGATCCAGTTTCTCACACAATGCTTCAATACGGGTAATTTCGTTGGTTCGGAGTCCGCCATCTCGCGCCATTTCAATCTGATGTTGTAAGCGATGTACACGATTGAATTCGACCCAGTCATCCATCCACCCGTTCGGTTGCGGAGTCGCACCGAGAAAATTGTCAATCTGAAACCCGTAACGATCACCATGCGGTGGCGCAGCGTGCAAGGCTGCTAGTTCGCCTCCGAATTGCTTCCACGATTGCTCAGTTGCCCGGCCGGGATCTATGAATGTTGTAAGCAGCGCCGCACCGTCGGTCGTATTCGCAAAATGCAGTACACGCGGAACCCGGACAGTTTCTGAGTGCGCAAGTGCATCAAGGCCGATCGCTTCCGCATGAAGCGCATCACACCGGGCCGGCTGGGCGCACTTGCTCACGACTTTCTCGCCGTTATCCAGTGTCACCAGCTCAACAGATGCGCCGTGGCCGCCACCAAAACTCTTGCGCTGCACAATCGTGACAGGCAAATGCACTTCACGTAATGCTGCCTCGATCGCGCGATGGCAATTCATGATCGCCTGGCGGTTTCATCAGCCAGCAGTTCATCGAGAAGCGCTGCACATGCCGACTTGACCAACCGATGCACCAACTCGAACCCGTCACCTTCACCGTAATACGGATCGGGGACTTCTGCCATCGGTGTATTCGGGTCAATCTCCAGCAGCAAACGCACCTTCTCTTGCGGCGCGCCGCGTGCAAGTATCTGTTCGCGGTTGTCTTCATCCATACAGATCAGGTGATCGAACGTCTCAAAATCTCGTTCGTGTACCTGCCGTGCCGCGCCATCGACAACAAGACCGTTGCGTTTTGCGACGGCGCGCACGCGTTGATCGGGTGGATCTCCCACGTGGTAGCTGGTCGTGCCTGCGGAATCGATTTCAAAACGATCTTCGACGCCGCGAACTCCAGCCAGGTCGCGAAACATGCATTCGGCAAGCGGACTTCGACAGATATTGCCCATGCAGATAAACAGAATACGCGTCGTCATCACTACGATTCCTGAAAGTGCGAGCGTGTCGACTCAGCCGCTTGTCTGTTTCGGCGACGTGGCCGCCGTCTCGCCGCCGTCGACATCGGTCGACTCCTGTTGCGGCGCGTTGGATTTTGATTGTGCTGAAGAACGCGATGCTGCTGCCTTAGATTTTGTCTTCGTTTTTGTGCGTGCGATCTGAAGTTGCTGGCGACGTGCTTCCTTGACTGCAATGACGCCGATCGAACTGAAGAGCACAAATGCCATGGTGTACACGACCCGAACTCGAAGCTCGGTGAACATCACCAACGCCGCCATAAGAACACCGATTACCGCGAACAGAAAGCTGATGCCATACATCGCAACCACCGCTGTGCGCACGCCGCCCAGCGCGCGCTTGAGTTGATGATGCAGATGGTGATTATCCGCAGTCGAAAGCGATGTGCCCGCCAGTACTCGCCGAATAATTGCCAGGACAGTGTCCATGATCGGCAATGCAAAGATGATCAGGCCGGCAAACACCAGGTGTGTCTGTCCCTGCTCGCCGAACATCAGGATTATTACAACGGAGACATAGCCCAGCAGAAGACTTCCGCAATCGCCCAGGAAGATTGTCGCCGGGTTGAAGTTGTGTGGCAAGAATCCAAGAACCGCGCCGAGAAGCGCTAGGCAAAGCACAATTCGGGCACCATTCAAGGAATCGGCCGCGGTAGCGTCCGTGCCGGGCGACTTGATCGCCATGAACAGCGCAATACAGAGCAGTCCAACAGCAACGATGGTAAGCACACCGGCGAGCAGGCCATCGAGGCCGTCTATCAGATTTGCAGCGTTACACCCGCCGAGAACAAAAATAGCAATGATCGCGGTCCCGACCCAGTAATAGAGAGCGCCGTTCGGCACCGCGACATCAAAGAGCATGAACAACGTTTCATCCGACGGCCCCATGAGTGGCGTGAGCAGACCGTCAGCTACACGAACACCAACGTCTTCAATCGCAAGCGCCGCAGCGGCGACAAGTTGGCCGGCAATTTTCAATCGGGGGTCCCACCCCCAGATGTCATCCGCAAGCCCGGTAAACATAATCGCAATCATGCCCACTATGACCGCGATCGGCACCGGGCGCAGACCGAGCGTGTCCTGCATCTGATAACTCAGCGTCAGCGCGATGATCAATCCGAGAAACACTGCGACGCCGCCAAGGTACGCAACGGGGTACGCATGAATTTTTCGCGGGTCATCCGGGTGATCAATAATGCCTGCGGCGACCGCCAGTCGTCGAACAATCGGCGTCGAAAACAGCGTCACCGCAAACGCCACGAGGAACACCGGCGCGTAGCCGTTGAGCAACTCCATAGCGGTAACGCTGATCGGTTCGTTCGTCACGCCGATTGCAACATTCGGGTCGGGCGGAACCAGCGTGCCGCCGAGGTCAACACCGGTTTGTGCAAACAGAACATTCAACGTCGATGCTCCGCAATCTGCCTGGTCTTCGAGTCCTTCGTATCGTCGCCGGTTCGCTGCATGTGCTCCGCAATGTCTCGTATCGTCTGTTCCAGCGGTATGGCAGCTTCAAATCCAATTGCAGTTTGAATTGCTCGAAGATCCGGCTGCCGACGGCGCAAATCATCAAATCCTGGGCCGTACGCCTGATCATACGGGATTAGACGTATCGGCACATCGCAGCCAAGCGTTCGGCAGACGAACTCCGCCAAATCGGAGATGGAAATCGATTTGTCATTGCCGAGATTGAACACTTGTCCCGCACAACTCGGTTCATTCATGACTTTTGGCAAGGCGGCAACGACATCACGAACATCGCAAAAGCAGCGACTCTGCTTTCCATCGCCATAGACTTCAATCGCTTGCCCATGCAACGCAGCACGGACGAAGCGAGGCAGAACCATTCCGTAATGCCCGACCTGCCTCGGCCCAACAGTATTAAAGAATCGAATGATTCGCACGGGCAGATTGCTATTTCGATAGTGTCCGAGCGCAAGATATTCGTCGATTGCTTTGGAGCATGCATACGACCAACGGCTGTAGCGAGTGCATCCGTACACAACATCATCGTTCTCAGCGAATGGTTGTTTCTCACTCTTGCCATACACCTCACTCGTCGACGCGATCAGAATCGGCAACGCCGCTACGGATGCAAAATTCAAAATCGCGGAAGTCTCTAGCACATTGGTTTCGATCGTCCCGATCGGCTCGTCAATCACAAGGCGCACGCCGACCGCTGCAGCAAGATGATAAATCGCATTAAATTCGTGCGGATCGAGTGTAGAAATCGCCGCTGCGACGGTTGCATCAACGATCGTCAACTTGCCTGAATCAACAGCTGTGAGATTCGACAGGCTACCCGTCGACATATCGTCAACCACGACTACATGGCTGCCGCTGCGAGTGAGGAATTCAGTGAGATGTGACCCGATGAATCCAGCGCCGCCTGTTACGAGCACTTTCTTCGTCGTGTTGTGGAGCTTGGAAACCATTGCCGACATAGTTGGCGCTGCAGCATCGCGTCAGCGCGAACGTCTCCAATTTCACGAACGCTCTGCCGCCGATTCCCGGAGGCAGAGCGTCGTAACGTGCATCTCATGAAACGGCATCCAGATCAGGTTGCCGACTTTGCTGCGTATTCAGCCATTGCTTCATAATTCTTCTTGAAGTATCCGCCGGCGATACCGCGCGGACGATTCAACATGACTCCAAGCAGTTGCGCACGTGCATCTGTAAATTGATTGATCAGGCGGGCGACGAGTCCCCGTTGCTCACGACTTGCCCGAACAATGAGTACCGCAGCATCGAGCTTGTTGGCAAGCATGACCGCATCACCAGCCACGACAGCCGGAGGGGTGTCGACCAACACCACATCAAAGTCAGCGCGAAGTTGCGCGATCAGATGATCAAACACTTCAGCGCCTAGACGCTCGAAAAGCCGATTGCCCGGTGTACCGGCAGAAATGACCATCACACCGCATGACGATTGCAGCAGTACATCCCTGAGTTCGGCGTCGCCGCACAATACATCACCGAGACCCTGGCGATCAGTCGGGACATCCATTGCCTGTGCAAGGCGAGGCCGACGGAAGTTCGCATCCACCACAACAACTGACTTGCCTGTGGCGTGCAATGTTGCTGCGACATTGGACATCGCAGTCGTCGCACCTGAGCCGGGCATACCACCGACGAACAGGATGGTTTGGATTCCCGCATGATCGATCGAGCGACAAATCGGCATCGTGGCCTGTCGGTATCCTTCCGCAAGCACACTTTGCGGATGTTTACGAACAACGAGCTCCACTTCATCGGCACCTGTCGGATCCTCGCCAAGTTCTGGAATGGATGCAAGCACTTCAGCATTCGGAAGGACATCGAGATCACTTGCACTCTTTACACGCTGATCCATGAACTCTCGAAGGAAAACGATGCCAAGCGTTAGCAGGAACATCACCATCGCACCCAGAGGAATGATCATCTGCCATTTTGGAAAGCTCTTTCCACGAGGCGTCTCGGCCCATTGCGCTCGTCGAACACGGGTGGCGTCAGAACGGAGCTTGAGGAGATTGACCTCCTGAATAAGTTGTATGTCCGAATCACGCTGTGCTTCAAGATGCCGACGACGTGTTGCCAGCGAGTCAAATCGCGTTTGGCTCGCGGCCAGTTCACGCATCATTTCAGATTTCTCTTCGACGTCTTTTTCAGTCTCTTCAATGACTCGTTGCAACGTTTCTAACTGGTCCTGGATGATCTTCAAGCGAGCTTCAAGATTGCGTTGAATAATCTCATCGCGTTTCGCATCACGCTCGATTTCAGTGGCGCGATATCTGTTCTCCATAGCTCGAATGGCGAAGTGATCAGGAGAGAACTTACCTTTCATTTCCTGCAAAGCTGTCTTGATATCGAGCAGCGCACGGTTGTGCGGGGCTACCATCGGGTCCTTTTCTGACATCAGAACGTCCTCGGCGGACGGCTCAAGGGTCCCTCGCAGCTTCGCCGCTGTCTGATTAAATTGTGTCCTTCCCATGTTGAGCCCAGCGACATTCGCAGCCAGACTTGAATTCAATGATCTGAGTTCTGCCGCTACTGGACTGTCGCGCGGATCACCGAGTGTCATGATGCCCTTTTCGCGAATGAATCCTTGCATCTCCTGCGCAAGATCCTCGATTTCGCGAGCAGTCTGATTTTGCCGGGTACGAAACAGCGCCAAGTTCGTGTCGTACGTGGAGTGCTCAATGTCCTTGCGTGTTGAAAGATAGGATCGAGCTACGGCGTTCAGCACTTCCGCTGTGTCCGCTTTGTTTCGTGTAGCCCAGCGAAGATCGAATAGATTTGATCCGCGAATCAATGATGATTTCAGCTCTTCACTCAGCGCATCGATTGCACTGTCAACATCGATTGTTCCCGTTGAATCCAAATACTTCTTGCTCCAATCCGTCTGACGAACGACCGGATTCTTAAGAGCGTCTTCAAGGACGCCGCGGCTGAGAATCAAGACTCCTTCCGTCAGAGCGATTCGCGCAATCTCATCGTCGTTGGCAGACTCTGCAGTGCCGAATTCTGAGCCGCCACGAAGTCCCGGGCGCACTTCGAACAGCACTGTGCTGCTGTACTGCGGCGCGAATTGATCCAGAAGGAACCACACGCCAGTACCCAGTATCGCGCCGATAACGAACGTCATTACCAGAAGAAAGACATGACGGCGTAACACTCTTATCGGGTCGATGTTCGGAGTGAGCTTTGAAGGCACCGCTTTGACTGGGCGCATCGGTGCTGGTCGTGGTGAAGCAGGTGGTCGTGGTGTAATCGTACTCATGTTCGTTCTCAGACTGCTTGATATCGGCCAGATCGATTTTCAAGCGAAGAAGGATGCCCCCCGCCCCAATACCGGTCGAATGCTCCTACTCGCCCCGCGCTCGTCTGGTTTGAATCTCATCCAGAAGTTCGTTGATTCGGGCTTTGGTTTCTTCGTCCGGTTGCAGTTCGTCTGCTTCTCGAAGTGGCCCGGTCATCGCCCGATCAAGTTCGCCCTTGGCTATCAGAACTTCAGCCAGGTGCACGAGCGTGGGCGGGATTCGACTCAGGTCCAGGCTGCGACGAATTGCCGCTTCTGCCTCGTCATACTGTTTCAATTGATAATGAACCCAACCAAGTGTGTCCTGTACGGGTGCATTGTTTGGCTGAAGCTGAGCTGCTTTCTTGGCAGGTTCAATCGCAGCTTGCGGATTGCCGAGCTCTTCAGACATTAAGTAGGCATAGTTGTTGTATGCCAAAGCATGTTCAGGATTGAGTTCGAACGCTTTCTTAAACGCGTCAGCGGCTTCGCCAAACTGGCCTGTTTCAATAAGCATCGTTCCGTAGTCGTAGTAATACGGACTCTGCGCGGTTTGTGGCGCGTCGCTCATGCCCGCAAGCGCTTGCTCTTGCAATTGCAGTGCTCGGCTCCGTGAAGCGCTGTCGCTCTGCAAACGATACAGGAACGCCATCGAACTCATTTCGTGCCCGGACGGCTTGCTTGCCGACAAATCCATCAGGAGCGCCTCGACCTGCTCTGGCTTATAGGCAGAAAGACCTTCACGAGCGACTCGGAACCACGCGCTCATTGCTTTGGAATCGAGCACGCCCTGACGAATCAGATCACCGAGTCGGCCGTACATCTGTCGAAGAACCGACTCAATGTCTTGCGGCCGATTCCCCATAGCGAGCGCCCGAACAAGCAGCCCGATAACACCGGTGTCACTTCTTTGAAACTGTGGATATTGTCCTATGAAATCGACAACCTCATTTGGATCGTGCCCTGCCAGAAGTTGAGCACGTGCGACTCGCTTCAGAAATTCCGCGGACGGCTGCAATGTCAGAGCTGTCAAGAACGGCTGAACTGCTGCCTCCGCGTCCTGTTTGTAATTCAGATAGAGATCACCGAGTTGAATGTGCCAAAGTGGAAGTGTTGCGTTGTGGGCGATGCCTGCCTGAACAAACTGTATCGCTTCGTCGACATTGCCTTCACTTACAAGAATTGTCACGAGGAGATTGCGCGCCTGGCTCTCGCCCGGCCGTCGTGTAAGCAGGCGGTTCAACTCAGCAACTGCCGCGCGAGTATCACCCATAGACCGAAGCACATCAACACGCACGAGACTCACTCGTGAATCATCTGCGGTAATCTGGTCCGCTTCCGACAACACTCGAAGTGCCTCATCAAGTGATTGACGATTATCACTTCGATTGAATTCCCTCAACAGATGACGTGCCTGGCGAAGCTTCGGCAGAACGTCACCGGGTCGCAATCGCTGAGCGTTCTCAAGCGCATTCTGAAATTCCTGATATTTGAATTGTGCCTCAATGTCCTTGCCCTTCGTAGCAAGCTGATCACCTTCTTGCTCAAGTATTGCGCTACTCAGCAGCCAGGTTGTGAATGACGTGCCATTATCCTGTACAGTTTCGTCAAGAAGCGCCTGCGCCTCATCAAGTTGTTCGAGATCTACCAGACACTCAACAGCCCGCATCTGAAGTCCCGGATTCTTTTCGGCTGCGAGTACGCGCTTGAAGTGCGTAAGCGCCTCTTCCTTTCGGTTCATATGAAAGTAAAGATCAGCCAGCGCGATGTCGACCGTGTGCGTTGTTTCATCCTGATACTGCAGGCCCGTTTGGAAGGCTTCGATCGCATCAGCGTTTCGATCGGCCTCGGCAAGGTATCGACCAAGGACAACGTACGTGACAGGATCATGTTCTCCTTCCGGCTGACTCGCAATAAACTCGCGTAGAACCTGCTCGCCTCCTGACACATCGCCTCGACTACGCAGCAACTCTGAACGCAATGCTGCAATGCTCAACGTCAACTCTTGATCGCTGCTGACTGCATCAACTATTGCATCAGCTTCGTTGTGCCAT
Source organism: Phycisphaerales bacterium (assembly GCA_029260575.1). Taxonomy (GTDB): domain Bacteria; phylum Planctomycetota; class Phycisphaerae; order Phycisphaerales; family SM1A02; genus JAJDDB01. The sequence goes on along the minus strand of JAJDDB010000009.1, from coordinate 283,758 downwards.
TGACTTTTTGTCGTTTCAACGATCTGCTGCCGATCGCTTGGCGACATCTGTACCCAGGCGCGCTCGTTGAACCTCGGTTCGCCATCTGCGTTGACGATGGAGATGCGATCAGGTTCAAGGCGACCGAGCAACGCTGCAAGACGAAATGCGTTCGTCTTTTCGTCCGGCTCCTCTTCATACCATTTCCTGCGTTCTTTCAAAGCGACCGATGAATCCCCGACACTTGCTTCAAGATCAAGCCAGGAATTCTTAATGAAGACATCGTTGGGCGCAAGATTCCGCGCGTGGCGCAAGACATCGAGCGCGCGAGTCGACTCGCCGGTTTGAACAAGCACTCGACCGTATGCCCGAATTACATCAAGCCGATTCGGATTGCCGCGATATGACTGCTGATAAGCACGAGCCGCTTCAGCAAAATTTCCAAGCCGTTCGTATGCAAATCCAAGGCTAGTCCAGGCACGCGTCATATATTCCATGCGCCCGGTCACATCCAGCAGCGTGCGCACCGCCGCATCATATTCGCCACGAGCAATTTGCAGTTGTGCACGAAAGAGATCACCGCCTGCATCATCAAGATCGAGGCGAGCCGCACGCTCAACAAAGTTTGAGGCAGTTTCCCAATCTTCTCGTGCTATTGCATCATTCAGGCGGTTCTCAATGAGTACGGGATGGTCCGGATTCTCTTTTTCAAGGTAAGCGATCGCATTCGCAATTTCACGTTCTGCCCGCGCCAGTATTGCCTGCTTCTCGCGAATTGCATCCGCATCTCCGGCTGTCTCCGCCTGCTGCAGCAATGCTTCCTCGTCAGCAATCAGTGAAGCGAAGCTGAGGATCTTCGTTGCCTCAGCTGTCTGTCGATCATCCGGATGCAGCGACGATGTGAGTTCCAGAATCACGTCAACTCGATTTGTGTTTTCCGCAAGTGCTTTGACTTGCTTGAAGAGTGGCGAATTGGGTTTGAGATTGAGCCCGCGATTCGCATACTCCAGAGCACCTTGTCGATTCTCCAGGTTCAGTTCCAATCGTGCGCTCATCAGTAGCAGATCCAGATTCTCCGGTTGCTCTTGCAAAACAGGCAAGAGAATCGATCGAACTTCTTCGCGCTCACCGTTCTTCCAGGCAGTTTGTGCGGCATTCAGAGCGTTAATCACCGGATCGTCGGATACGAGCGTGCTGGAATCACCGCGTGTGTCTGCCACAGCCTTCAAACGAATCGCTGTATCGTTCTCCGGCTCATCTTGCAGCAGATCCTGAAGCGTCTCGCTTGCTTGTTCATATTGACGCATTGCAAGTTCAAGTCGCGCCTTCTTGAGACGCAACTCGGTGAACTTCGGTCGATATTCAAGCGCGAGCACTGTTCGCTCATGGGCAAGCCCTGTATTGCCCAGCTGTTCATGCGAATGAATTGCAAAAGCAAGGTTTTCGACGATCTGTGTGTTCGACTGCGATTCAATAGATTTCAGAAGCTGCTCAAAGTGGCGGGCAGACTCTGCATAATCCTGTTTGGCGAAAGCCAGTTTTCCTTCAATACGAATCAAGACGAGGTTGTTCTCGTCTTGCGAAGCAAGCGTGGCAACAAGATCGCGCGCCTCCTGAAGCGCCGTAATATGACGTTGACGCGTTTCCGAATCTGTGGCTTTAACCCATCGTTGATATTCGATATCAGCCAGCAATCCTGCTGCACCGACCTTCATATTGAATTGCAACAACGAGAGAATCCCGACAGGCAGCGGCTCGGCATCCAGGAGCGCACGAATGTGTTCCTCTGCCATGTCGTATTTCGCCCAGCCGTAGTACAGCGATCCAATCTGAACGCGCAACACGGGATGGTCCGGATTTGCTTCAATAACATCTTCGAGCGCCTGCATGACATCTGTACGAAGCTCTTCCGTCCGCGCGGATTGAAGAAGCCGCATTGATTCGATGATTGACCACGGCGGCGAATCGGGTTTTATCCAACTCACCAGATAGCGAAACGCATCGACCTTCTCCTCATCCGTCACTGACGCCGGCTCGCGCTCAGAACGCTGGAGTACGTCCATGAATCGAATTTTCGCCATCTCAAGACTATCTACACCTGTCTGGATGGCTGTGCGTAATGAGGCTTGGGCATCGTCATATTTTTCCTGGGCGCGCCTCGTCTGGCCGCTCAATGTCAGGAGATCCGAAAGAGTCCACTGCGCGTTGACCAAGACTGCCCAGCCGAACTCGTCCTCTGGAAATTCATCCAGGAAGATTCGTAGATCAGTTTCGGACTCCTCGAGTTCCTCTGCGGTATAGATGCGCTGATTGAAGCGTCCGATCGCCCGATACAAACGACCGTACGGGCGCTTTGGATCATCAACGTGAACCCGATCGAACATGTTGTCAGCCGAAGATTCGAGCAACTCGTAATATGACGGATCGCCGGTCAACCTACCAAATCGATGAAGCTGTTCAATCAGTCGAATGTGATCATCCGCATTGAGTGGGTGATGCTGGGCTCCATGTCGCAGCACGGAGAGTCTCTGCTGAAATAACTCGTTGGCCCGATCAATCGTCTGAGGCTCAATCTGGAGCAGAACTGATTCATACTTGTTCAAATACTCGTAATTGCCCGGCTCTTTGCGCACGGCTCTTCCGTAGTGTTCTCGGGCACCGCCAAGATTGCCCTCGGCCAGGTACTCATCACCAATGCGCGCATTGCGACCTGCGTCCTGCCGCAATTGGTAGACATAGAGAAACGCTGCGATCCCCGACACTGTAAACAGGACGATCAGCAGGAGGATGAGGAACTTGGTGTTTACGCGAGCGGCCATAATTCATGAGCCCTTTACTTTGCGCGACCCGCTTACGGGTCAATCTCGTTTGCATCTGGAGAGACCTGAGTCGACTCTTCGGATGAATCTTCAGTGAGTCGTTCGACTGATGGCCAATCCGGCAGGCACGCCATAACACGTGGCAGAAGCACTTCGGTGGCATCGCGCACAGCATCACGGAATTTCTCTTGCGTCAATTCCTGCCCGCCACTCATCGTGAACTGCATTTTACAGTAGTACGCATACTTGTCGCGCGGATCGAATGAGAGCCGTTTAACACCCCATGGATTGGGCGTGGTGATGCCGTTGGCAATAAAGAAGTAGCCAGCATAGATTCGGCCGTCAGGATCGCCCGGGATGCCGAACAACGTTGTCCGAAGCTTGACCTCCCCCAACGGCAATCGAACTCGAATCGGTTTGCCGGTGACATGATGGCTGTACATCGCAGTGGGATATGGTTCACCACTCTTGCGATGGATCAAATTCGGATCTCGAATCCAGTTTGATTGATCAATATCGAGTGGGAGATTCACAGGAAGTGACTGCTGGTCCATGCCATGCGCTTCCATGCAGCGGTCAGGCACATGCGGAACCGCGTCAATCATTCCCGTGTAGTAGGCAAGGTGAACCTGCAGGACGACCAACTGGTCTTCGCTGTCTTTGCGGGTGTAGGTTCTGTCCAGATACAGCGTTGTGCCGAGTGTGTCGACTGTGGCATTGTCCAGTACGACATCATCACCAACCGCTTTCCAGTGGCCGACCGCTCTGGGAATTGTCGCGAAGTGCTCGCGCAGTTCCACCGGTTGCTTCTGCAGCGAGATATTGAGGTACTTAACCGCAGCACGAAAACCAACGCCGCACACCAGAAGACTGATGCACAGAATGATAAATGCCATTTTGGCCTGACGATCAAATATCACTATTCACCTTGCGCCGTTTGCCCACCGGAACTCGACTGTCCTGTCGCGATGGTTGTCTGTGTCGATGCCCGATCCGTATGTGCCCCAGACGATGGCTCGACAACGATGTGTCGAATGATCCACACCAAACCCAGATAAATCAAGAATGCAGGAATGAGCCAGAGCAGTCCCACGAAAGTATGAAACTCACCAGCAGTAAAATCCTCGTCCACGCGGCTTAACTGGGCCAAAGTGACCACCCGCATGATATTGACAATAACTGCTGTCGGGATTGCCAGAAGCACGAGTATTGCCCGTTGCCAGAATCTGGAAAGTCCGGTGTATGCAATGGCTACGCCGAGCGCCAGAAACGCCATGAGCATTCGCATGCCCGAGCATGCCTCAGCGATGTTCAGTGGAAATGGCTCGCTGCGACCTTCCTCCCACAGAAACAGCGTGTTCCCATGCCGTTCAATATCCATTCCTATCGTTTGCATGACCATTGCCGAGCCACGAGCTGTCGCGTCTTGCAGCTTAAAGGTCACGATCTCCATGAACCGGTCTGAAATGGTCTGACCAAACAGGAAGAGGTACGCAAGCGGGAACCACAGAATAAACATTGCGCGCCAACCGAAGAAAAGCAGCACAAGACCGAACACTGTGGTGGCAACTCCGATCCCGCGCAGATTGTGATGCCATAAGACTTGCGGTCCGAACACGCAGAGCATGTACCAGGCAATGCCCAGCAGTATTGGAATGAATGCAATCCACGTGGTGTGAAACGGCTTTTCCAACAGCGTCTCGCGACGCAGGTATATGAAGTATGCAGCAATCAGCGGGATCACGAGCGTATGACCCCAGTCGGCTGGCATCATGAACGCCCACATAACCTGCCGCGCGACAAAGTCCCAGAAAATCCAGGTCAGGAATCCGACCACAACCAGCGCGACAAACAACATCGATCGCATGTCAGCGCGCCGATCAATTGCAGCCACGCGTATTGTCGGACTCTGCGTCATTCGACACTCCGCTCGCGCCGGATCAATTGAACCGACAGTACCAGCAACGACAAGAGTGGATGAGGACTGTCAGCTGCCGGCGACTCCACTCCCCTCTGAACCCCACGAAATTCTTCCTCGCCCGTCCCACCACGAGACACTTCTACGCCTCATACAACGTTCCCTGTTCGGCTAATCCGACAACTTTCGTTGCCGACACGGAATCGGGTTCTGCGCGACTGTTACAAACAATCGCGGCTTCGAGACCTGATTCACGCGACTAGACCCTAATTTCGGCCATCATTGAGGGGCGGAGCTCCAAAGACATCCGTACCAAAATTCCGGTCTAACAGGAATCCGAAGCCATAGGTCGCCCGGAAGCCGTTTCGAATGATCGCCAGCGGCGTCGCCACCCAGTTCGTACCCACAATAATCGAGTCATCAGGCTTCAGAAGCACATCCGGCTGGGTTCGGTTGCGAATCGCAGCCAGATTCAAACGGACAGTAGCTTGGCGATTCGTGCCCACACGCCGGGTCAGATCCACCCGCTCGGGAATGGCGATCCCATTGAGACCGCCTGCTGCTGAAATCAGTCGGTCCAGCGTCAGGTCTCCGTTGAATGGCATGTTGTAGACACCACGACGATTGATTTCGCCATCGATATACACCACACCAGTACTTGGAATATCAACGTAAATCCTGTCTGATGGACGAATTACAACGTTCTGAGAACTGTCGCCATGCAACAGATTCTGATAGTCAATCTTGATAACCCGCTCTACGTAAAGGTTATCTATATCTTCTGACGCGGCTGCACGAGCGTCGTCCATCTGGAGACCGGTTCCCGGCACCCGAACCCACTCACCCCGCTGGGGGTCATAGAAGAACGTCGGCTGGGCCTTTTGCCCTCCCCCTGATCCGGTGCGTACATCATCGACATCAACCTGCCGATCACCGCCTTGGCTCTGCACAGGCGCAATATCATCAATATCGACCAATGCAGATGCGGTGGAATCCTGCAGAAATGCGCCGGGGCTGACGCCATTGCGATCATCTTCATCAAGCCCGCGAATCAGATCCTCAATATCCGTGCCGCCGTCCTGGCCACCGGGCTGCTGGGGCATACTGCCACTCGGGTCATTTCCACCCCACTGAGGAGCTGTGTCATCAGTGAGTGAAACCCCACGGATAACGTATATGTCTTTGATTGCAGGCGATGCGCCGCCAGCCAGCGCCAAGGCATCCAGCAGTCTCAGGTCCGCACTTCGCAGCGTAAACACACCCGGACCCGGAATGCCGCCGAATATCGTATATCGAAATGCGCCAGCCTCTGCGATGAGCACATCAACAAGCGGGTTGGTGATGATCTCAGACAGAACCTGTGTCAACTGATCCTCAAATTCCTGGGCCGTCATACCAGCTGCACGTATATCACCCAGTTCAGCCAAGCGGACATTGCCAAGCGCATCCACACGCCGGCTGGTGCGATACCACTGCCCCGGAGCGAAGAGTTCGAAAATCTCCACGGTCACAACATCGCCAGGCGACATGTGATACGAAAGGTCGCTGGGTCGAAGATCTGCTGCGTTGGGTTCTGTTGTGTCGCCCCACCTGTCATCAGTGCGCTCGATTACGTCTATTCGCTGCAGAATCGGAATCGCCACAGCCGTTCCTTCAAACCGGCCCGTCTTCGACGGATCGAAGAACGAGTCGACTTCGCAACCGGCCATGAAGACCGTTGCCAGTACGAGCGCTGCCAATAGGAGCGAGCCTGAGCGACCTGATAATGATTGAGTAGTTGCCTGATTCACCATGAACTCCTGCCGAGGTCGGTCCGTCGGTCGGAACCTGCTTTCGTGGCTGTCTACGTCGTCCATGACAGACGAGTTCCGAACTGAACGGAGAAGTTACCGGAACTTCAGCGGCGGGTCCAAAAGGCCTCGTTCCGCAGACGATCCGAATCGACTCCGTCATCTGTAACGCTGGTATCGGTTGAACGACCGATATGGATTGCTCAAACTGTGAAAGTTTGGGATGACTTGGCCTCGATTCCGAGCCGACAACTGCGTTTGGCTGCTGGTGCGCTATTTCCGCCTCTCTTCAGGATCAGATTGCGGCCGGGCGATAGACTCATACCAGCTATGGCCCGATCCACAGAACCCACAGCCACAAACACCCATCCCAACGGCTCCGCACCGCCGACCGCTGCCGTTGCGCGCACAGTCGCCCGCCATCCCCGGCCGCTTGGCGGCGATACCGCCCGTCAGCGCGATGCAAACGGCATCAGTCTCTCAGCGATGATCCTCAATAACACCGATGGCGCTGCACAACACCTGTCCATGCGCCGTAAGCCGGATTGGATCCGTGCCAAAGTCCCCGGCGGCGACGGATACCACCGCCTCAAAGCCATTATCAACGAACACCGCTTGCACACTGTCTGCGAAGAGGCTACCTGCCCGAATATCGGCGAGTGCTGGTCCCGAGGCACCGCAACCATCATGATCCTTGGTGAGATCTGTACGCGCTCCTGCGGGTTCTGCAACGTCAAGACCGGCAAACCCCTGCCCCCCGATCTCGATGAACCCCGCCGTGTCGCAGAATCACTGGCGCTGATGGACCTCAAACACGTCGTCATTACCTGCGTCGATCGCGATGATCTTCCCGATGGCGGGGCTGCGATCTGGGCTGAAACCATCCGCCGAACCCACGAAGCATGTCCGGACATGTCCGTCGAAGCGCTCATCGGAGATTTCAAAGGCGACCCAGATGCGCTGCAGGTCGTGATCGATTCCCAGCCGGAGATTCTTGCCCACAACATGGAATCGGTGAAGCGCATGCACCCCGCTGTCCGCCCGCAAGCGCGCTACGACCGATCGCTTGAAGTGCTGCGCCGCATCAAGGACGCAGGACTCGTTTCCAAAACCGGCATCATGGTCGGCATCGGCGAACGTGATGATGAAGTGCTCGCGCTGATGGATGACATACGCAGCATTGCCGACACGGACATCTTCACGATCGGCCAGTACCTTCAGCCGACGCGCAATCACTTGCCGATCGATCGGTGGGTGACACCCGCACAGTTCGATGTCTTTCGTGATGAAGGTCTCGCCCGCGGATTCCAGGTGGTCGAGTCCGGCCCGCTGGTGCGCAGCTCGTATCACGCAGAAGAACAAGCCGAACGCCTCAGCCCCGACCGCAAAGCAGTCGTCGAAGGCATGAACAATCTCATCAACAGCGCAAAGCGCAATTAAGCAACAAGAATATCTGCTGCCCAAGTACTCATGTGAATTTCTGAATGTTTGGCTGGCCGGCTGTTTGGCTTTTCAGAATCTACCGCTGCACCAGCCATGCGATTGCCCAGACGATCGGCACCCACATGATCAGCGTGAGCGCGAGATAGTCGACCAACGGCCGCAGCGACGGCGGCACATAGCGCAGCGGCTTGTTCACCACCTGTAGCGCCGACTTCGCGCGGAGCGTGAACACGCCGAACATCTTGTTGATCTGCTGCACTAGCCACGAGACATAATCGAACTTTGGCGTGCGCTCGACGTGTGAATCATCAAACGGATTTTCAGCCGCCGGCTCATCGCCCATATCCTGCTGCGATGCAGCTTCCACATGTTCGGATACCGTCTCAACCTCTGGTTCAGTCTCAAATTGGGGTTCTGTCTCAACATGCGGCGCATCGACGTTCTGCTCAACGTTTGATTCCAGCTCGTCTGCAGCAACATCCGGTTCGTCCGCCTCTGCAGAAGCTGACACCGCAGCGGATTCCACATCGGTTTCAGGCTCCGCAACAGTGAGCTCGGAAATAGCGCCCTCTCTTGCCGCAACGTCCTCCACCGCGTTGTCGACGACAGCTTCGGGTACGACAGCATCTGGTGTTTCTGCAGGAACAGGAGCAGGTGCTGGTTCGGCAACGTCATCGTTCACCGAATCAACTGAATCGAATTGATGGTCATCATTTGCCAGGATGGCAGCAACATCGTTTTCTACAACGGGCGTTGTGTCGCGCACCGCGACAGTCGTGGTCTCGCCACTCTGCACAAGCGCAGCTTTGGTTTCGAAAACACCATCAAGCACCGCTTCCACCGAATCAAAATCCGAATCGAATAGTGCATCAGCATCAACATCATCATCTGCATCTGCATCCGCAGTCGGCGGAATCGGCGGAACACTCTCCGCAGCAGGCTCGTCTGGAGCTTCAACCGCTGGCCCGCCGGGCAAGTCTTCAACGACCTGAGCATCTGCTGAATCCGCAGCCGGCAATTCGTCCAGCGAATCGACGTCAGCCAGAAGCTGATCGAGTTCTTCCGGCGAATCGGCGTCTTCGAGACTGTCGCCGGCAAGCTGTTCAGCCGTGTCGCTCATGCGCTGCACCGCATCAAACGCATCATCAGATGTCGCCGACCTGCCATCAGCGCGCTGTTGTTGCTGCTCGTTCGGCACGTCTGCAATCAGTTCCTCAGACGCGGTCGGATTGTTGGTGTGGGCGTCGGTCATAATCGTACAGCAGCAAAAAGGCGGCTATGAAGCGCACCTATCGGCTCGATGTTTCGGGCACTAAAGGGTTCTCGGACGATTCCCGCGCTAGCTGTCGATCAATGTGAGATTGTCGCGGTGAATCACCTCAGTGAATTCCGCACTGCCCAGGATCGATTCGATTGCGTCCGATCGACATCCCGCAATGCGCCGCAGATCAGTGCTGCTGAAATTCACCAGCCCGCGTGCATATTCCCCCCCCGCAGCACTGATAATCCGCACGGACGCACCGCGTTCAAATTCACCTGCCACACTGGTGATTCCCGCTGCGAGCAGGCTCGATCCGTTGTGTACAAGCGCGCGCGCAGCACCATCATCAATCTGCACATCGCCAGATGGATGTTCGAAAAATGCAATCCAGCGTTTGCGACCGCGCATTTTCTGCGAGTTCGGTTGGAACACAGTTCCGAGCGCCTCACCCGCAAACAGCCTGCGAAGAATCTGCTCGGTGCGGCCGTTGGCAATGACCGCCCACTCGCCGCTTTGTGTCACCAACTCTGCGGCTTGCAATTTGGTCCGCATCCCGCCCCGTGAAATTGACGAACCCGCATTCCCCGCAAGCGCAAACATCTCGTTGGTAATCTTGGAGACAAACGGAATGAGCGTTCCGCCTTCACCTGTCAGCGCTGTCAGCAATCCATCCGTCACCGTCAGCAGCACAAGCACATCAGCATGCACAAGATTGGCCACCAATGCGGATAATCTATCATTGTCACCGAAACGCATTTCATCGACAGATACCGTGTCATTCTCGTTGATGACCGGAATTATTCCGCCAGCCAGAAGACGGTGCAATGTGTTGCGCGCGTTGAGATGCCGTTCACGCGAACGAAGATCCGGATGTGTCAGGAGCACCTGCGCTGCATGAAAACCATGCCGAGCAAAGTGCTGGCGATACAATTCAATCAGCCGGGCCTGTCCGATCGCAGCGGCCGCCTGCAGCGATGGCAAGTCCCCCGGCCGATCGTTCAGACCAAGCTCGCGTAAACCCGCTGCAACCGCGCCGCTGCTGACACAAATGACCTGTTTCCCTGCACGTTGCAGCTCAGCCATCTGTCTCGTCAGCGATTCCAGTTGCCCACTGTCCAGCAGATTCTGCTCATCGACCAGTGCCCGGCTACCGATCTTGATCACAACGCGCGTGGCCCGGCGAATCCAGGATCGATCGGATTCGGCAGCCGCGTCGGCGTTCGTTCGGGTTGGCTGATCGAATTCAGACATAGCTCTTGATCGCCCAATACACTGAAGTCTATCGACTCACTGAGACACGATTGTGATCGACCAGACAGCACATCTTGACGAGCAGATCACAGAGATGGCGCGAAATGCACGCCGCGCCAGCCGGGCGCTGATCACGCTGACGGCTGACGATCGCAGTCGGATTCTGACTGCAATGGCTGACGGAATCAATTCGCAGGCGACAGAAATCATGGCTGCCAACCAGCGCGATCTCGAAGCAGCACACGCAGCCGATCTACCTGCTGCAATGACCGATCGGTTAGCGCTCGACGAAAAGCGCATTGATGCAATGGCGAACGGCGTGCGAACCATTGCCGGCCTGCCCGATGTCATCGGCACCGTTCTCGAAACCCGCAAGCATGTCAACGGAATGACCATGCAGAAAGTGCGTGTCCCGTTGGGCGTTCTTGCGATGATCTATGAATCGCGGCCGAACGTGACCGCTGATGCAGCAGGACTGTGTTTCAAAGCGGGCAGCGCAGTGATTCTTCGCGGCGGTTCCGAAGCGCAGCGCAGCAACGATGCCATTCACAGGGCAATGATCGATTCCGGCTGCGGTGCCGGCCTGCCGGAACATGCGGTGCAGCTTGTTCGAACAACAGACCGCGCAGCAGTCGGCGCTCTGCTCAAGCAGGATCAATATATTGATCTGGTCATTCCGCGCGGCGGCGAGGCGTTGATACAACGTGTAGCAACAGAGTCGCGCATCCCGGTCCTGAAACATTACAAAGGTGTCTGCCATGTATTCGTGGACCGCGATGCTGATCTTGACATGGCTGAACGTATTGTCATCAACGGCAAGTGCCAGCGACCGGGCGTGTGCAATGCTGTGGAAACGCTGCTGATTCACCGGGATATTGCAGATGTGTTTATCCCTCGGATTGCTGCGGCAATTATGCAATGTGGTGTTGAACTGCGCGGTGATGCGGATGTGTGCATGTTGATTCCCAAAGCGCATCCAGCGACCGAAAACGACTGGCGCGAAGAATACCTGGCGCTGATTCTGGCAGTTCGCGTTGTTGATGATCTCGACGCTGCACTCGATCACATCGAAACTTACGGCAGCCGCCATACCGATGTGATTGTGACCAGCGATACCGATGCTGCGAATCGTTTTCTCAACGAAGTCGACTCCGCAACTGTCTATGTGAATGCGTCAAGCAGATTCACAGATGGCAGTGAATTCGGCATGGGCGCGGAGATCGGCATCAGCACGGACAAACTGCACGCCCGCGGGCCATGCGGAATCGATGAACTCACTACGTATAAGTGGATTATCCGCGGCTGCGGCCAAGTGCGCGAATAGCGCTCCGCGTCAACTCCACGCGCCAAGAAGCAGCAACAGATCGAACACATCAACTGCTCCACTGTTGTTTATGTCCTGCGGACATTGCCCGCATATCCCCCATGCACCAAGCAGTTCGAGCAGATCGAACACGTTGACAGCACCATCACCGTTCACATCCGCGGGCTGATCGATCGGCGTGTCATTGGGAATCACAACAAGCCCGTTCTTCCACGCTGCCAGCAGTATGTCATTGTCACCATCGCCATCAATATCGGCCACGAGAAGATCGAAAATCTGTTCGACGAACGGATCATCCTGTGTTGGAACGTTGTCGTAACTTCCGCCGTTGATGAACGAACCATCACCCACGCCAAGCATCAGCAGTATCGAGCCCGCGCCAGCCCGGTGGCCGATCAGGTCGTCAACGCCGTCAGCGTTAATGTCACCTGGAAATATCGAATGTGGCGGATCAGCAAATGAGCTTGCTATCGGACTGGAAAAACTGCCGTCGCCGCTACTTGTCAGAACAAGTACGGTAGCGCCCGCAGGCTGGTCAAAACGCAGCGACGCAACGTCGGTGAGGCCGTCGCTGTTGAAATCCGCAAAGGCGTATTGAAAGTCGTGATCGAGTGGATGTGACGCTGCCATGGTGAGCGCCCCGCCGCTGTTCGTCATCGATTGCACCGTCCCCGGCACAGCAAGAATGCGCAGGAAATCCATCTGCCCGTCGTTGTTGATATTGCCAAGTGCAGCTGCATCAAAGATGGGGGTTTCTTCAGGCACGCCCTGCGTTGTAAAATTGCCTGCTCCATCATTCAGATGCACCGCAAAGGGGTTGATCGTGACAAAATCGATGTCGCGATCGCCGTCCATATCATCAACGTCGAAATTCGGAAAATAGAACTCGCCCGGGATTCCACTGTCGACAATGCTGAACGATCGATCGGCTTGTTGAAAATACAACTGGTGGTTCATCGCTCCGCCACCGATGGCGATGATGTCTGCAAGGTTGTCCGCATTCAATCTGGCAATGCGCGCTTCCAGAACAAACGGAATCGCATTCAGCGGAAGATACACATCGTGCGCAAGGACACCACCGGTATTGCGATACACGCTGACCTGCCCTGCGGTGTTGGTGCCGACTACGTCGAGCAAACCATCGCCATCAAGATCACCACTATCGAGACTGATAAGTTGTTCATCGCCGGCGATCAGAATTGGGCTTCCAAACTGCGGCGCATTCGGTGGATCAGCAAACGTTGAATATGTCATGGCGAGAACAAGTACGGCAACGGAATTCGTCATCATCGGAGTACGCCTTTTGCTGAATGCCCGGCTGGCTACAGAAATCAATCGCCTCCCAACCACAGGCAGATGTTGCCGATGCCCCGGACCATTGCATGCGTCTTCACAACAGCCGCGCAGCCGACAGGAAACCGATCGGCAAGTCGGTTCGGCCGCAGAGCGCAAGCTCCGCCAGCGCCTCGCCAAGCACCGCTGCGAACTTGAAACCGTGCCCGGAAAGCCCCGCACACAGCAATACCCGATCACTGTCCGGATGGACATCAATGATGAAATGCCCATCCGGCGAATTGGTGTACATGCAAACTGTCGAGTGCAGCACGTGACCATTCACACCGGGGAGGTACTGCGCAGCGGCACTGCGAATCGAATCCAATTCTGAGACGCGTGGCGTGCGATCAATTGACTGCGGTGTGGTCGGCGGCCCCGGTGTATGGTGCGCTAACTTCACGCCACTGCTGCCGGGCAGAATTGGAAACCCGTAATGAAACGGGTGCTTGCCGGTGTCGAGACCCCATATTGGAAATACCTCCGGCTGAAAGCGTGCAGGAACATCAACCGTCAGCCATGCAAGCACCTGACGTGTCACGGATAATTGCGCACCGATCGAACTGAGTAGCGGTATGGACCACGCTCCGGCACACAGAATCAGACGATCGGCTGTGTATGAATGCTTCACCGTCTCCACACTCACGCCCGACGATGTTGACGACCATCGCTGCACAGGTTCATGCTGATGCAGAGTCGCGCCGCGCTGCTGCGATGATGCTGCGGCAGCCCTGACGATGCGTTCGCTGAACAGTGCGCCTGCGTGCTTCTCGACAACCCCGACAAAATCCTCCGGCAGATTCCACTGTGGATACCGCGCGCGAAGCATCGCACGGTCAAGCTGCTCGCAGTGCAGATGATGCGCCGCGAGCGCGCGAATTGAACCTTGGATAAACGGGCTTTCTGGTTTGCCCATGTACAACCCGCCGGTCTCGACGTACAGCGACTCACCCGCTTCTTCCTGCAGTTGAAGCCACAGTTCACGGGCACGCTGCAACAGCGGAACATAATCCTCGTGCTCGTAATAGGCAGTGCGAAACACGCGGCTTTCGCCGTGATAGGACGCTTCCGTATTCGGAATCGAGAATCGATCCAGCCCTAAGACGCGGGCGCCCCGGCCGGCCAATTCCCGGCACGTACACGCGCCCACAGCACCCACGCCAACGACAATCACATCAAAGCTGCGATCAGAATTGGGTGTCGACGATTCACTGTCCATCAGTTGCCCACCTCAACCATCCGACATTTGTTGGGCATCTTCACAGCGTCAATCCCGGACATTCAGTTGATTCAGCTGATTCGCGGCTGCAAAGCGGACGATTGCTCAAACGAGGCAGACCGCAGGAGCACCCGTGCTGCACGACGGTATCACACAACGTCAGCTCGAAACAGCGTCCGAAGCTGAACGCAGGTCCGGTCCGCGCGTGCCCTACCCATCCGAACTGGTGATTGCCTGGCATTGCTCGCTGCCTGACAGCACTCGGTACGCAATCGTCGATGTCAGCAATGGTGGATTTCGTATTCGGACGTCTGTGCCACTAGTGCAGGGGATGACAGGGATGGTGTCCCGTATTCTGCCAGAAGGCCACGAAGTCGGAGCCGCTGTAAAGGTCGTATGGTGTCGGCCGGCCGATAATAGCTGCGGGTATGACGCTGGTTTGCAACGCCTCTGAGAAGCCACAGCAGACCCCAAGACCCGGCCGAACCTCTTTCGATGCATAAAACCGCATGTTTGCCGGCAGAAATCCACCCACTTCTGCCGTTTGGCTGTTACGTTTAGGTGGGGTGGGAGGTCGGTGCCAGCGCCGCACGACCTCAATCACAGCCGTTGATACGAGGCTCGATTGCTCGCAAGACCCGCAGCAACCGGATACATCGTTCAGTACATCAACTGTCAATCGGCATTCGGGTTTTCATGCAAGGAGATGTCATGCGGTCATGCCACAAGGTGGTTTCTTCGATTCTTAGCGTGCTTCTGGTCGGGATTCTGACAGTATCAGCAGCCGGCCAACACAGACAGTCTCGTGATGGAACGCCCGAAGCTCGCGACAAAGCGATGCCGCCGCAGCAGGAAGTGCTGGATGCCGAATTCCTGCAGGCAGACGCATTCGGCGCGGGCATCATCGAATCGTGGGATGCAGGTCTTGCCCGCCAGCAGCAACAGGATCTGCTGCCACCGGATCATAAGCCCGCTGCACCATTCGCCAGACGCGGCGAATGGAATATTCCCAGTCGGCGTTCGACATTCCTCGTAAAATCCGGCGAGCATTACATCACCAACAAGTACGGCGATACCGTCATGGGCGTCGGTTTCCCGAAGCCTGTCACAATGCACGGCGTGTGGATCCTTGGGCAGGGCGCTTCGGGCGTCTGGCCTGCTGGGGTTCGAGTCGTGACGTTCCGCGGCGATCAGGAAGTTGGCCGCACTGACTGGTTCGAAGGCATCGCAGCCGAGCCGACGTGGCTGGCAATCGAGCAAACCGGCGTCGACCGAATTGTGTTCGAGGCAAAACCCTCGCGCAGCGGAAACGCGTGGTTCGGCATCGATGATTTTACGTATTCGCAGCCTGCAGAGAACGCGGATGCAAAGCCTGAACGCATCGTCCTTACGTTTGACGACCTCAACTTTCGCGCACGCGTGACTGAAAGCGCATACGGCGGTCTCAACTGGGAATTCGGCGCAGGCAAGATCCCCGCTGAAGATTCTGTGCCGCCCCCGGTCGTGCCGCCCGGCTTTGAAGATCGGCCCGCTGAACCAGAAGAAGCTGAGAACACCGGCACCGCACGCGGTGTCAACGCCCCGGCGCTGACAGACGAGTTCATCGGCATCATTCGCGGTGACGCTGGTCAGTTCTCCTATCCGCCGGACACATGTGGCGCCGTCGGAATCTCACATGTCGTGGTTGTTGTGAATCGCACGATCGCGGTCTACAGCAAGACCACGGGCAACCGACTCTCGGTGCAGAGTCTTGGTTCGTTTCAGCCGGGTACGAACGGCGATCCGCGCGTGGCGTATGACCCGCATCACTCCCGCTGGATCGTGATCTCGACCGACTTCAACGACAGCGTCTATCTGGCATACTCGCTGACAGACAACGCGCTGGGCAGTTGGTTCAAGACGAGCTTTGTCGTCTCCCAGGGCGCAGATGCGTCGCGCTGGCCGGACTATCCGACGCTGGGCGTTGATGCGGCCGGCATCTATGTCGGCGCGTACATGGTCGGCGGCGGACACAGTCTGTTTGCAGTGGACAAAGCGCCGCTGCTTGCCCCCTCGCCGAGTCTGGGAACGGTCTCAGCGTTTCGAAATCTGGCGTATGAAGGCGCGCTGCAACCTGCAATCACGTGGGGCGATTCCGGCGGCGAATATATTGCGTCCAGAGCCAGCAGCACGCAAATCAGAATTCGGCAGATCACAGGCTTCCCATCAACGCCGCAGCTCGTACATGTCGGATTCGCAAATGTGCCAAGTAATGGCGGTCCGCCTGATGCTCCGGCTCTGGGCAGCTCAACCAATATGGATACGGTTGGTTCCCGCCTGATGAACGCGCAGTGGATCAACGGCAATCTCTGGACCGCAAACGCGACAAGTTCCGCTGGGCGAGCCGCTGTGCGCTGGTATCGAATCAACACTGCAACGCTTGTTGATGAATCGGGTTTGCTTTCAGATCCATCGTTGCATTACTACTTCCCGTCCATTGCTGCGAATATGGACGGCGACGCAGCGATTGGGTTCTCCGGTTCCGACGCATCACAATACATCGGTGCTTACTACTCAGGCAGAGAAGCGGAAAGCCCGGCGGGACAGATGGCATTGCCGATCCAGTATTTCGCAGGCGGCGGCTCTCAGAACAACATCGATGGATTCGGGCGCAACCGCTGGGGAGATTACAGCCTCACGGTGCTTGATCCTACCGATGAGCGCACGTTGTGGACGATTCAGACGTACGGACATTCAACGGACATCTGGGGTTCGAGAATTGCAAAGCTCGAATTCGACGACATCGATCGTCCGATCAATGATGATTGCGGTGTCGTGCCGATCGATCTTGTTCAGGGAGTACCGACGCCGTTCACAACTGTCGATGCCACTACGGATGGAACTGCTGAAACGACCTGCGGCTTCACCGGTGGTGATCAGATCGAAAATGATGTCTGGTTCCGCTACATTCCCGATTGTACGGGAACTGCAACGATCAGCATCTGCGATGCGGATTTCGACAGCCGCCTTGCGGTGTACTTTGTGTTGTGCCCATTCCAGCCGGACGAATCGATCGCATGCGATGACAACGGTTGTGGCGGGACAGCTTCGCAACTAAGCATGCCAGTCACCGTGGGATCGACCTATTGGGTTCGAGTCGGTGGTGCTGCTGGCGAAATGGGAACAGGAAACGTCAGCGTAACCTGCGATCCGCCCGTCGAGGAGTGTCCTGCCGATATCGTTGGAAACAACGATGCTGTCGATGTGTTTGACCTGCTTGAGTTGCTGGAAAACTGGGGCACTGACGGAACCGGCGCGGACATTGCTGATCCAGACAATGTCGTCGATGTCTTCGATCTCCTTGCATTACTCGAAGCCTGGGGCGCATGTCCGTAATCCCGAAGAGTCCGCACATCGAACAATCCGTAACACCACAGAAAAAGCCCGGAGCCAATATTGGCTCCGGGCTTTTGTCATTCTGTCTCTGCAATCACAGAGGATGTTATTGCAATCAATGTCGCCGGCGACGTCTCAGGGCCAGTGTACCCAGGCCGATGACAACAAGCGCACCCGGTGTTGGAACTGCATTGCTCGAAATCCGTGTGATGACAAAATCGTCGCTGTAAACCGGATTCACATCGAACGTGAATTGATCAACACCACCATCGGCAGGAAGGTAGATCCTCGCATCCGGGGCATTCGAAGATCCGATGTCGAGAAGATCGACAAGCGGCGCATCGAAGCGTGGCCCTTTGTTCATATCTGGAGGCAAATTGCCCTTCCGAGGGTTGGGCGATTCACGGTTTTCCGGATCCGGCTTCTTCTCTTTGCCATCGAACGGGCTGGGCGGTGGATCTTCTTCATCCTGAGCCGTGTGATCTTCTTCAACAGGAACGCCGCCATCATCCTGGGCAGTATGTTCCTGCGGATCAGGTGGTTCGGGAAGTTCCAGAGGATCCGATCCCGGATCTGGATCCGGAAACGGCGGGTCGGCCCAAACACTTGACACCATCGTCAAGAGACCGATCACCGGTATGGCAATCAGAAGTCGCGGATATTGAAATGATGAAGCTCGCATCTTTTGACGCTCCAAATCATCAACTATTACGAATGACCTTGGCGGTCTGAAGGATCCGCCACCCGGTTCCGTGAAACGCAGGGAAGCGCCCCATAGTTCCGGCCAATACACGAACGTCATCGGAATCGATCGCCCAGTCCGGTTCGATGCCGGTCCAGTCGGTCATCCTTTGACGCCGAGCGAACTCCATGGTGAACACACGCTCACGCATGGACCAGTTGTCCAAATGATTGGCAATCTCATCTGCTTTGTTGGTGAACAAAGCCATTGATTGCTGCAGTTTCTTTTCATCACTGATATGACGAAGCGCGATGTTGCACGCAAAGATGCACCACCAACCCATTGCTTCAAGCTGATCGCCAACCGGATAGGCTGCGGGATCGATGAGGTGATCCAGTTCATCGCTGAAACGCTCGAGCGCAGCTTCGGGTGCGACATTGCCAAGCGCGACGTCGATTTCCATTATGCCGCCTTCGCAGGTTCGTGCGATACCGCGGTACGCCTCATCGGAATACTCATCCGCAAGCTGCTCATGCAACCGGCGGGAGTGTTCCAGATCCGTGTGAGCGAGTGCAGCAAAATGCTTGATATGCTGCGGTTCGAGTTCGATGAGCCTGCGGAAGCTATGCCCACGGACGTAATACGCAAACGCCTGCACAACGAACTGCCGCTTCGTGCTCGGCGGGTGATCTTCAAACCAATCAACCAGATCACGCGCGGTGGCTCGCGATTCAACCAACTGCCAAAGCGTGTAGTACGCATTGGCAAGGTTGACTTTCAGCAGCATGCGAACATCAGTTGAAACATCTGATTCGCGCAAACCTCGCTGGATTGCCTCCAGAACTGATGCGTACCTGCCGAGGCCGTCCCAACCGCCTGCTTCACGGTTACACGCGACCGCCCGCTGCTCAGGTGCATCAGCAATCATGTACGAACGGCGGGCCAGCGTGATCATGTCGGAATACCGACCTTCACGGTGAGCTTTCTTTGCCGCTGCATCGAGTGCTTCCACATCCAGCGCATCAGTAGTAACCTCGCTGTGCACCGGCTCATCCGCACCGAACAGGCTCTCGACAACAACATCGAGCGGCCAGTCCAACGCACGGGAGAGATCAAGCACAAAGTCCAGCTTGGGGTTACCACTATCAGGAATCATTTTCGTTGGATCGCGCCGCAATGCTTTTGCCAGGCGTTTACGGCTCCATCCTCGATAGGCTTGGGCAAGCTCCAGGAGTTGCTCAAGCCTCTGTCGGCGGGTTTCTGATGCGACCATCATCCGCTCCTTGCCTCGTCCCGGTCGGATCAACGTCTCGGGGAATCCGACCACCTCTGCCCCGTGCAGTTATACCCCCTGCCACAACTCTTATACGGGAGATTTTGTCGTGCAGCTTCATCGCTGCCTTTTTTCTCCCCCTATGCGAAACAGCCCTCCCGCACGTGCAGAGCCATTTTCTTAGATTTGGACAAAAATTGCGATAGAAATTGTGTAGCCGTGAGAACGGTGCTGCTCCTTGTGGGGGGTGGCCACCCTTCTCCTCCTCTTCCCCCCACCTCCTGACTGCGTTCCCCCGCGTCAGGAGGAACCCGCTCGATCAACCGATCCGTCCGCTCCAGACGGATCGGTTGTGTTTTTGGGCTGGGAATGCGAATACTGTCAGTTGGCGGAAACTAACCAGCGTTATTCGGAATCGCCGGGTTTTCGCTGCTTCCACTGCCAGCTGGGGCCACAGCACACATCGCCACGCGCGTAGCACCACACCCACAAAGTGTCGCGTGCGGACGAGACAATCGGCTTGTGCCAAGTCAATGCGAGTGTGCTGAGCAGGGCCGAATTCTCACGTGCACGCGAGAGGTAACTCTTGCAGCGCCGGTGAGTCTTCTTCGTATGCGTATGTCTTGCCGAGCGTGCGTTTGCACGCCGGGATTGCGGTTTTCAACGATCGAGCGTCCAGATATGAAACCCAGCGGACGTTTCTTTAGGACTCGCGGAAGTTTCCTGAGACGTTAAAGAAAGCGCCGCTGGGTCTCAAGAAAACTTCGCTGAACGTTCTCAAGACTCCACTGAGTCCAATGAATCGCTGAATGAGCGAAGCGCCCGGCCTCAATACCCGCGAAGTCGCTGCACCCTGCGTTTGTGTCGAGCACGCTTCTTGGCAACTGTGTTGCGCGATTCAACTCAATTCGGATTGTCCAACAAGCGTTGAATCAGTTCGGCAAACGGTTTGATATCGAGATAAAAGCTTCGATATGCATCTCTAAGTTGAGTGGGTGATTGTACTGCGACCAACACAGGGGTAATACTTCCGACTTCGAACGTGACTTGCTGCTCCGCATTTGCATACGCATCATGTGCTTCATCGTACGACTCATCACTATACGCCTGAATCCGAAGTACGTTCTGCGATGGATCGAGCAGCAACAGTTTAGTGTGCGGTTCGATCTCGACTATTTTGCCTTGCGTATCCTCAATAACTATGAGTTCATGCCCGATTCCATGCATTCGCTTTATGGCATTGATTTGTTGTCCTACAACCATTAGGTCGGCCTGCACTTCAGCATCTGACATATCCGCAAACGCATACCCACGACGCAATTCCTCGCTCCTGGCTATTAACTCGCCCGCCAACGCGAAGAACAGTATCCACTCTGGATCGCCTTCATCATATTTAAGTCGCTGTCCCTCAAACATTCCGACTGTTTCCACAGCAGAGGCCCAAAGATGCTGCGCGTTAGTTCGCAATTGGAGCTCAGTTCTCATTCCGTCATACGCAGAGGCGATGCCTCCTCGATGTCGGAGAGCTATATGGACACCTCGGTATCCACTTTCCTTCGGACCGTCATTGTAATCGGAAATCGTGTGGATCTCGGAGTTCTGAACTCCTGTAGCTTGATAAGCATCACGAATTCGATTTACTTCCTCCATCGACGGGACAATTGCACGCAGACCGGCAATGTCTTGCATCGTAGTGGCGTTCATAGTGGGTGTCTCTTGCAACTTTTGCGCAATCCGAAACAGACGCTTAGTGCGCTGCGCGACTATGGCGTTTACCTCGCAATCCTCTAGCACCTGATTCAAGTCATTTGCAGCAGCGGCAAGTGGCATCAAGTGGGCTGCCCGCCACTGTGCAATGAGTTTACGCGCCTGCTCATCTTGCCCGATCGAAAGAGTGCCCGACGCCAAGGTCTCACCGGCGCGTCTGATCTCCCGTTTTGCTGCAGTAGGAACTGGCGGAAAGGGCATTTGTCGCTCACATCTTCTGCACGTAGTCTTCGTCCAAGATCTCTTGGACGGTCAGAAGCTTAATGATTCTGCCAGTACGCTTATGGAATGCGGCGCATTCGCGCTCAGCATCGACCGTGTATCCAAAAGCAACAAAGAAGCCGCGCTGACGATCTTCTCGTTCCATGACCGCTTCGAATTGATCAATATCGGGTCGACCGACCTTCTCGACCTGCTTTACTTGTACTGGGAACCAGTCGTCGGCGAACATGTGTTCACCGGCGTCCCCTGTCTTCGTCTTCTTTGGCTTCGTATCAGTCGGCTTTGTACCTACAGGGTAGATTCGGCCGTCTATGCCCATATCGCCGACTTGCACCTTGTTGGGAACTCCGCCAAGCGCGATTACCGCCCAGTTCTCAAATTCGAATGGCGGTATCTCTTTTAGCTTCTGAATAGTCCAAGGCAAATCTCGAACTAAGAAGCCGCGTCCAACTCGCCACAACTTCTCACTCTCTGGCAGCTTGCATATGTCTCGCAATCTCTTAGCCATAACACGACAGGCAGTGGGCGAAATGTCGATACCAATCCATTGACGGCCAAGATTTTGCGCAGCAACTACAGCGGTACCACAGCCACAGAAGGCATCCAAGACTATGTCGTTCTTCTGACTGCTAGCCTGAATGATCCGTTCCAGCAACGCCAACGGCTTCTGTGTCGGATAACCGAGCCGTTCATTCGCCATATTGTTGAGTGATGGAATGTCCCAATAGTCAGGCACTTTCTTTTCTTTGCCTGCCATCATTGCCGACTTCGCGGGCATCATGGGAGGATCAAAATATCGATTGGAATCATCGCCATTCGAATAGAAAAGGATGTCGTCGTGCTTGCGTGGATAGTAATGAGGAGAACTTCCTCCAAGTCCATACATCCACACAATATTGTTGAGAAAATTATTCTGTCCAAAAACCTGATCAAGCATCACCTTCACATAGTGAGATGCGTGCCAATCACAATGGTAATAGAACGAACCGGACGGCTTAAGCACGCGCGACAGTTCAACACAACGAGGGCGCATATAGTCGATGTAGGCTTTGGTGCTTTCGTGCCGATCTTCAAAAGCTCTTTTCTCTTTCGTTTCTCCCCAGAAGACTTCGTAATTCCTATTGGAGTTGAACGGTGGATCGATATAGATGAGGTCTATGCAGTCGTCAGGCAAGCTGCTGAGTTGCTCAAGGCAATCTCCACAATAGACGACTCTTGTGTCAATTAATGGAGACGGCCTTTCTTGCCGAGATGCGGGGCTTTGTGAACCGGAAGGCTCTTTAGCGGTGCTTCCCATATTCGCCTCGTCTGAATTGTGCGCCTTCTCGACCATACTGTCACATTAGAGGCCTATGGACGCTAGTTCAACGTTCTCGACCAAGCCGCTTCATTCTCCAGAAACTAAGTGTGAAATTCCTCCATCTGCATCCACGCCACCCGGGTTTTGGCGACGATTGTGGCTGGAGGTGGTTGCGGGTTTGCTGCGGCGATGCGCGACAAGTTGCGGCGCTACTTGGGTGAGAGCGTAGACGGCGGGGGCGGCTTCATGTGAGTTGATATCCCAGCAGCGGGTGATGGTGGGCTTTGGGGAAAACTAGTTTGTGGAGTGTGCTGTAGGTGCGGTCCGCTCATTGTCGATGAAGCGCTCGAAGAACTCGATGATGCGGTTGAGACGATCGAGGCGGTGTAGCGGATCGCCCGTGCGCGAGAGGTCGTGGCCGGCGTTTGGGTAGCGTACATATTCAACAGGTCTACCCTGCGCTGCCAGCGCGCGGAAGAGCATTTCGGATTGTGACACGCCGGTGCGCAGGTCATTGCTTGCGTGGATAATCAGCAGCGGCGTGCGAATGCGGTTGACATACGTAAACGGACTTTCGCGCTGCAGTATTGGGCGGGTGCGCGCATCCCACGGATAGCCGCCGAACATGAACGGTACGAGTTGCCAGGCATTTCCTTCGCCGAAGAATGTCGTCAGGTCATACACACCGCGCTGCGCGACGGCTGCTTTGAAACGATGATCGTGGCCGACGATCCACGCGGTGAGATATCCCGCGTAGCTGCCGCCGGTGACAACGAGGCGATCGGGATCGACCCACGGCTCGAGCAGGGCCGCATCAACAGCAGCAAGCACATCACCTGCGGGACCGTCGCCCCAGTTCTGTTCGTTGCCGCGCTGAAATGCTTCGCCATATCCAGCGGAACCGCGCGGGTTGGCGTAGACAACGCCATAGCCCCAACTGCACAGCAGTTGATATTCGAGCCACATTGTGAATTCGCCGGGCCCCCACATGACCATCGGCCCGCCATGAATTTCCAAGGCGAGGGGATAGGTGGTGCCGGACTGCCGATCGGTCGGCTCCATGATCCAGTACTGCACGCGGGTGCCATCGGGGCGTTCGAGCCATTTCTCAGTCGGCATGGAGAGGCGTTTGTCCGCAACCCACGAATTCAGATCTGCGAGCAGTGTGTCGTTGCCACCTGCATCGCGCATGCGCAGCACACATGGATTGGTCGGTTCGGTAAGCGCGTAGACGGTGGCGCCGCCGCCGGTGTCGTAGGTGTGTATGCCGGGAAATTCACCTTCAGCACCTGCGATGTACGGCACCGGTTCGAGCAGACCGGGGCTTGCCTGCATGATCGGGAAGCTGCCACGCATTGCAGTGCGAAACAGCAGTGCCGGCCGGGTTGTCATCCAGCGGATGTCATATGCTTCCGCATCGAATCGCTGCGAGTCGGTGAGCCAGACTGCTTCGCCGACGCCGTTACCTTCGAGTGATGCGATGCCGAGTTGGCTGAAACGATACGCAGGATTGTCGATCAACTGGCCGGTGTATGCGAGCAATGTTCCATCACGACTGGGCTGAGGCGATTGCAATGACCAGCCGTCCATCGCGAGAAGCAGTTGATCGTTGCTGCCATCGGTGTTGATACGCCGAATTTCCTGTTCGAGAATGCGATCGGGGTGTTGCGACGTTTCGGGTTTTCTGCAGTACACGATCTGCGAGCCATCGTGTGAGAATGCGGCATCATTGTGATCTGCAAATGCGCTGGTGATCTGTCGCGGTGGCGCATCCAGGTTGGTCATTGAAACGATGAACAGTTGCGTGAATACATGTGCAGTGTGTATGGCCTGTTCATCCTGAAAATGCAGCCGATGAATGATGACGGGGTTTGCGGCGTGTGCGTTGTGCTCAAGCCAGTTGCGGATTTCCGAACGACTGCCTGCCGGTGCTGCATTGGCAGATTCACCATCGGCATCGCCGAACTGTCTTCCGGGGCGATCCCAGGACCAGTTCGGCGTGCCGGGCAATTCGCGTAGTGGAAGTGTTGAACGTACAAGAATGGAAGACCCATCGGGCGACCAGACGGGGTTGAATGCGCCGTGTTCGAGCTGCGTGCGCTGCAGTGCTTCGCCGCCATCGACGGGCATGATCCAGAGTTGGGCAGCAGCATTGTCACGTTCGGAGATCCCATTGGGTTGCGGACGCCGAATGAAGGCAATGCGTCTTCCATCGGGTGAAATCTGCGGGTCAGCGTCGAAGCGCTCGCCAAAGGTCAGTTGCCGCGGCGGCGTGCGCCCATCGAGGTGATAGAGAAAGAGGTGCGAATTCTGGTGGTAGGTCCACTGGGGGGTCGTATTTTCCGCATCACCATTCGCATCGGACATCGTCCGGGTCAGCGAATGAATCGATGCCACGGCGAGATGGCCGGTGCGCGACACATCGATTGCTGTAGCCCGGCGAATATTCAACAGGTCGGTCGTGACGATCGGCTCAGCGGCGTGAAGCGTCTGCGCCTCCATTGCCACCAGCATGAGAATTGCGAGACACGTGACTCTGCACTGATTGAATTTCATATGTGCATGATACCCGCGCGCAACAAATCGGCGGCAGGTCCGGGACCTGCCGCGCGATGAAAAGACGTCTTACGAGTGCGGAGTTGGCGGGTCAGCCGGCCGCTTCGTCAAGAGCTGCTTTGAACTGATCCTTCGGCGTGAGGCCGACGAATTTCTTGTGGACCTCGCCGCCTTTGAAAAGGATGACGGTAGGAATGGCGCTGATGCCGTACTTCATCGCCACTTCGCGGTTGGAATCGGTGTCCAGTTTGCCCACTTTCGCTTTGCCGTCGTATTCGCCGGCGAGTTCATCAATCACCGGAGCAAGCATTCGGCACGGCTGGCACCACTCGGCCCAGAAATCCACCAGCACGGGCTGCTCAGCGGAGAGCACCTCGTTCTCAAAGTTGTCATCAGTCAGTTCCAAGACAGTGTCAGCAGCCATTTCGTTTCACTCCGTGAATCCGGGTTCAGAATACAGCTCAGTATCGTAGCACGGGTAACGCCCGCCTCAAGGCTGAGCCCTATTTGCGTCAACAAGCAGTTGGAATCGCTGATGCGATGGCAAGAGCCTGTTGATGCGCCGCCACATCGTGGACCCGAAACAGCCGAACGCCGGCGAGGTACTGGGCCACGGCGATGGCGACAGAACCATGAACACGCAAAGCGGGGTCAGTTATTCCCGATGCGGCTCCGATGAAGCTTTTGCGGCTTGCAGCACACAATACCGGGAATCCGGTGCAAAGGAATATCTCGGCGGCGCTGAGGAGTTCATAGTTCTGCGCGACGGTCTTGCCGAACCCCAGGCCGGGGTCAATGCAGATGTTGGCAGGGTCAACACCGGCTGAGCGTGCGCGCTCAGCAGCATGCACAAGGAACTCGCGCACGGTTGCTGTGACATTCTCGTTGTCATACTCCGGCGGCGCATCATACTGATCGCTGTAGTTGTCCTGCGCCGGCGCGTGCAGACGGTGCATGAGAATGAGGCCGCACTTTGAGCGCGCTGCCAGTGCAAGCATGGTTGCATCTTCGCGTGCTGCGGAGACATCGTTGATGATGTTCGCGCCTGCATCGAGAGCCGGGCGGGCGACATCGGCGAGTGTTGTATCAATCGAGATCAGAACATCGCTTTGACTGCGCAGCGCTTCGATGACTGGAATCACGCGGTGACATTGCTCGGCTGCGCCAATGCGGGTGGCGCCGGGACGTGTGGATTCGCCGCCGATGTCGATGATGCATGCGCCGGCTTCGATCATGGCAAGCGCGTGTTCGACAGCTTCTGCGTCGTCGGCAAACTGCCCGCCATCAGAAAAGCTGTCGGGCGTGACGTTGAGAATGCCAATAAGCCGGGGTTGATCGAGCAGCAGTTCGCGGTCGGCAGCGATGCGCCAGGTTGTGGCATGTGCAAGAGATTCGGTCTGTCGCGCGGGTATGCTGTGCGGCATGGGTGACAGTGTAGTCATGGCATGGGCGGGTGTAGCGCTGGTTGTAGCGATCAGTGTGGCGGCGGCATTGCTGCTGCGATCTGCTCGGTGTCCCGGGTGGGCGGTTGTTGGCGGCGTATGCGCAGGCGTATTGCTCGGACCGACGCTGCTGGGACGATTTGCGCCAAGCATGTTTGAGCAGATGTATATCGGCGGGCGAGCGCAACAGCGCGAACTTGAAGCGCGGCAAGCATATGAACATCTCGCAGCAGCCGGAACTGGTCTTGATGATGCTGCGATTGAAAGTCTGCAACAACTGCATGCAGCGCGGGATGCTACGCAATGGGAACATCAGCAACCGATTCGTGTTGCAACGCTATTTGTTGTGGGGCTGGTTCTGCTTGGTACAGCGACCGGACCGCGCGGTTTGCATGGTGCGAAACCGCAACTCGTACAAAGCCTGACAATCGGCGGATGGAGTGCGCTGCTGCCGGGTGGGATTGCGTTTGTGGTTTTGCATCTGCTCTTGAATGTTGAGCAAACGACAGCACTGCTTGCGTCATCAGCTGTTGCGATCGGGCCGTGGCAGTTCACAGGCAACGACATCGCAGCGGCGGACAAAGCCGAGATCGGCGGGGCGCGTTTGCTGCACCACAGCAGAATCGTCGCAAGCACGATTGCGGTTGGCATTGCCATGTATGCAGCATGGCGCATCAGCGGAATGACCGGATTGCTGGTTGCGCTGCCTTTGATTGCGCTGCTGGTGGGCCAGAGTATTCGAAAGCTCGATGCACAGTGGATCGACGGGTTGGTGCAGTTCGTACTGCTTCCGGTATTGGCAGCACTGGCTGCGATCAAAGTAGAGCTGTTCATACACTTTGCGATCTGGCCGGTGCTGCTGTTTGTCGCACTTAGTGGTGATGGACGATGGCTGGGCGCATTCATCGGCGCGATGCTGCTGGGCGGACGGCGGGCACTGCGCACCATGCGCCTTGCGATCGGCGTCATGGCATGCGGGCCGACGCAAATTGCGGTTGCTGCCATCGCTGGTCACGGCGGACTACTCGATGGGTCGCTTCTGCTGGCAATTCTCAGCGGCGCGGTGTTGATCGAAGTGTTCACACCTGCCCGGCGAGCTCTGGCCGAGCGCATCGCGCAAACAGAAGCGGAGCTTGACGAGTTGATCGACGAGTGACCGCGCGTTGATACTTATCGGACGGCCGGTGATGTGAAGATACATTCATCGATTCGGCTTGCACGGGCGTTTGCTGCGTGCGGGTGGTTGGGCGCGTGATGACGTTGCGCAATATCTGCACTTGTCTCTTGCATCGCGCGGGTTTTCGGTTCCCTTGGAGTTGAGGGGAAAGCCCCTCGTAAACGCAGCGACGGTGGGATGTTCGCTGCACCTTCCGGGAATTCTGAAGAACGGACTCTGAACATGGGCGATCGATGGGTGCGCCATCTTCTCTGCGGCGTTGCATGCGCGACGTTGACATGCACGGCTGTACACGGTCTTGAATCGGATCAGTTCACGCTGCCCCCGCAGCAACTGACTGACTTCGGCGGCGAGGTGAGCTGGATTGTATGGGAACACCTGCAGCCGATTGTCGAACAGGCCAACGCTGCGATCAAAGACAACAAATACAAAGCGGAAATCTCAACGACCAAGCCGGGCAAGCGCTATCGCCTGCGCGAAATCGACCGAATGTCCGATGGCAAATACCTTGCGCATCAACTGTATCTCGCAATCGGACGCGGCTTTCCCGAAGTGCGCATCGAGAAACTGATTCAGGGCGCAGCGGAAACATATCCCGAGCGGCCGGCAATCTATGAAACCGG
This sequence comes from Phycisphaerales bacterium, assembly GCA_029260575.1. Taxonomy (GTDB): domain Bacteria; phylum Planctomycetota; class Phycisphaerae; order Phycisphaerales; family SM1A02; genus JAJDDB01. The sequence goes on along the minus strand of JAJDDB010000009.1, from coordinate 255,005 downwards.
TTTCGGTGAATCGATCTATTCCGGTTCGGCATTCTCGCGGCCGCTGAATGTTGTGGGCATTGTCCCGACGGTGAAGACGTACGGCGTGTATACCGGGACGGACAAGTTCGGCCACATGCTGCAGCAGGGGTATGAATACTACGAAGATTTCATTGATGAAGAAGAGGACGGCGCGAGCAAACGCGAGTGTTTTTATGAAGCAGTTGATGGCGGCATCGGCCAGGAAGACGGCATCTACGGCAGGATTCCATCAGGTACGTATTCCAATGCTGATCTTGCATCGAATTACGCCGGGCTGAAGTTTTATCTGAATCTGACGCGGCCGGTGCGAATTGGCAATCGTATTGAACCGCCGCTACTGGTATTTCTGGACAATCACGGCTGGGTGTGGAACGAATCCACATGGGAGCGCTGGGGCAGCGGATTGCTCAAGCCGTTCATCTCTGCGCATTTCAGTGAAGCGGATAACCCCGCACAGTTTGACTGGACGATGCGCGGCGGCATTCGCGATTCGGTTACGGAGCGCGGGGCTGCGTGGGTGACGTTTCACCATACAAGTCGCGCACGCGAGCAGCGACGGTTGCGGGCGATGGAATCATGGTTCGGCGAGCCGTACGGCCACAGCGGTTGGGAAGATGTGATCACGATTGTGAACGCGTATTTCGATACGCTCGACGAGCCGGCGGTTGTGGCGGAGACGCCAGCAGCAACTGCGTCGTCATTGGCGCAGCGCGAACGGCATGATGATGGTGATGCGCGACGTGGCGTGGATGGCTCACTGAATCGCGGCGCGGTGAAACGCCGGGCGGAGTGATGGCGATTGTGATGTCATGATCTGCGCTTTGTGTGTTGAAATGCGCTTTTCATCGACCGATGGTCGATTGGCACGCTGAAGCATGCCCTGCCGCGTGGCGCGTTCGTGAATGTATGTGTGTACGAAGGATCACTCCACCGTGACGCTTTTGGCGAGGTTGCGGGGTTTGTCCACATCCTTGCCGCGCAGGACTGCTGCGTGGTAGGCCAACATCTGCAGCGGCACGACGGTCAGCATCGGCTGCAGCGGCTCGGGTACATCCGGCACGTAGAACACTTCCTCAGCAACCTTGCGAATCGCATTATCGCCTTCGGTTGCGACAGCGATGACGTGTCCGCCACGGCTGCGCACTTCTTCGATATTGGAAATCACTTTTTCGTATTGGCTGTTCTTGGTGGCGACGAAGACGACGGGCATGCCATCATCGATCAATGCGATGGGGCCATGCTTCATTTCCGCAGCGGGCATTCCCTCTGCGTGAATGTAACTTATTTCCTTGAGTTTCAATGCGCCTTCCAAAGCAACCGGGTAGTTGTGACCGCGGCCGAGGAAGAGCCAGTTCTCGCGCTCAACGTAGCGCGATGTTGCATCTTTGATTTCCTCACTGAGTTGGAGGGCTTTTTCAACATGATCGGGCAATGCTTCGAGACTGGTAAGAAGTTGCGAAACATAATCAGCGGAGAGGAAACGGCGGCGGCCGATGAACGTGGCCAGCAGCGTGGTGACCATGACCTGGCCGATGAACGCTTTGGTTGACGCGACGCCGATTTCCGGGCCGACGCGCAGATACACACCTGCATCTGTATCGCGGGCGATTGTGGAACCGACAACATTGACGACGCCGAGCGTAAGCGCGCCGCGCTGTTTGGCTTCAGTGATGGCTGCGAGTGTGTCAGCGGTTTCGCCGGACTGACTGACTGCTATGACGACGGTGCCGTCTTCGAGAATCGGATTGCGATACCGGAATTCACTGGCAAATTCGACCTCGGTGGGAATCTTCGCCAGGTCTTCCATGAGGTATTCACCAACCATGGAAGCGTGCAGTGCCGTCCCCTGGCCGACGAATATGATTCTGCGGGCTTTGACGAGATCACGTGCGTATTCAGCAATACCGCCGAGCACGACCTGCCCTTCGCGGGTGTCTGTGCGCCCCTTCAGGCAGCGGCGCAGTGAGTCCGGCTGCTCATGGATTTCCTTTTCCATGTAATGCGAAAACCTGCCGAGTTCGATCTGGTCGAGATCAAATTCGAGTTCGCGAATCTGCGGGGTCAGCGGAACATTGTCGACTGTGGTTGTGCGGAAGGAATCGCGCGTCAGTTTTGCGACTGTGTAATCATCGAGCGTGAAAGCCTGCGTCGTGTGGGCGACGATGGCGCTGCTGTCGGACGCGACGATGTATTCATCCTTGCCGACGCCGACCATCAACGGCGAACCCTTTCGTGCGACAACGAGGACATCGGGTTGTTCATTGCAGATGACCGCAATTGCGTATGCGCCGGTGACTTCGCGCAGCGCGCCCTGCACTGCTGCTTCGAGATCGCCGTCGTACAGTTCGCCGATCAGGTGCGTGAGCACTTCGGTGTCGGTGTCGGAGTTGAAGGTATGGCCCTTTTCCTCGAGGTACTGTTTGAGGACGCCGTAGTTTTCGATGATGCCGTTATGGATCAATGCGATGCCGTGGCCTTTGGAGACATCATCGGTGTGCGGGTGGGCGTTGGTATCGTTTGGTTCGCCGTGGGTTGCCCATCGTGTGTGGGCGATACCGATGGTTCCATCGAAGCCGCCGAGACCGTTGACCTTCTGTTCGAGCACGCTGACGCGGCCGGCAGACTTGGCAATAGCGATTGAGCCATTGAACACAGCCAGGCCTGCTGAGTCGTAACCGCGGTATTCAAGTCGTTTGAGCCCTTCCAAGAGGATCGGGCGAGCGGGACGGCGGCCGATGTACGCGACAATTCCACACATATGTTGCAGGCTCCAGTTCGAACGTCAGCGGTTGCCGGGCTCGCGATCGCAGATGCTACGCCCTGCGGCTCCCTATGGATCGACCATTCTCGCATTTCCCGGCAGTCCGTGACAGTCAGATTGTGTCGCTGCAATGCGTAGCAAATGATCAGATGCGGTCTGTTATCGGGCTGAATCGGCGTAGAATCCACAGCAATGACCGACCTTTGGCAGGATCAGCGACAGAAACGACGGGCAGCGGTTGAGCCGCTGGCTGTGCGGATGCGGCCTCGAACGCTGGAAGAATTCTTCGGCCAGGGGCATTTTCTAGGTGAAGGCAAACTGCTTCGGCGGATGCTGGCTGCGGATCGGCTTACGAGCGTGATCTTCTGGGGGCCGCCGGGCACGGGCAAGACCACGCTTGCGGAGATTATCGCCAACCAGCAGGGTCGGCATTTTGCACGGGGCAACGCAGCGATGATCGGCGTGAAGGAAGTTCGCGCGGTGATTGCTGATGCTGCCCGACGGCTGGAGGAATATGGCACACGGTCGGTGTTGTTTCTCGATGAGATTCATCGCTTCAGCCGGAATCAGCAGGATGTGCTGCTGGGCGATGTCGAGAACGGCCTGATCACATTGATCGGCGCGACGACGGAGAATCCGTATTTCACGATCAACAGCGCGCTAGTGAGTCGGTCGACACTGTTTCAGTTTGAGCCGCTTGGTGAAGCGGATGTGCGCGATCTGCTTCGGCGGGCGATTGCTGATCCCGAGCGCGGGTACGGCAATCTCAGTTTGCGTGTTGATGATGATGCGGTTGATGCATGGGCGCGGATGTCGGATGGGGATGCGCGACGGGCGCTTTCGGGGTTGGAAGTTGCGGTGTTGTCGAGCGGGGGTGGAGATCACCTCACCCCCAGCCCCTCGCCTCAGGCAGAGGGGGCAAGGCACGCGGCGGAAGATGATGCGGCGGCAACAATCAAGATCGACCGGGCAGCTGCTGAAGATTCGATGCAGCGCAAGGCGATTGTGTACGACGGCACGGGTGATGAGCATTACGACGTCATCAGCGCGTTCATCAAATCCATGCGAGGTAGTGACCCGGATGCTGCGGTGTACTGGCTGGCGCGCATGCTTGAAGCAGGCGAAGATCCGCGCTTCATCGCTCGGCGGATTGCGATCCTCGCCAGTGAAGACATCGGCAACGCAGACCCACAGGCGATTCAGATCGCCGCTGCTGCGTACAGCATTACCGAGCGCATCGGAATGCCGGAGTGTCAGCTGACACTGGCCCAGGCAGCGATTTACATGTGCTGTGCGCCGAAATCCAAGGCCAGTGCAAACGCAATCTGGGCTGCAGCGAAAGATGTTCGCGAAGGCCGGACGATTCCCGTGCCCAAGGCGCTGCGCGATGCGCATTATGCCGGGGCCAAGGAACTTGGACACGGCAGCGGGTATGTCGATCCACACAAACAGGCCGGCGGATTTGCTGATCAGGAATATCTCGGCGTCGATCGTGTCTTTTATGTGCCAACTGATCGAGGCCGCGAGGCGGTTTTCCGCGAATACCTCAATAGTCTGAGATCAGGCAAACAGCCGGACGGCAAATGTCCGAATAAAGAGGTCGGGGCGGGAAGAGCCGACCATGCAAGAGCAACCGAACATCTCGAAGACTGAACTCCGCAATTCAATGCGATCTGTACTCAAGGCAATGTCGCAGTCGCAGCGCCGCAGTTGTTCAATGAAAGCATGCAAGCGTCTGTCCGAACTTGATGCGTTCGATCGCGCGCTGGTGGTGATGTTGTATATGCCCTTGCCTGATGAACTGGACCTGACCTCGGCCGCGATCCGATGTTTCCAGACCGCCAAGAATGTGTGTGTGCCGTATGTGGATTGGCGGCGCGAGGACATGTACGCGGTTGAAGCGACGACGTTTGATGATGAACAGATGGAACTTGACGAGCGGGGTCTGCGCCGACCGCGCAAGGGCCGGCCGATTCCGGTCAGCACGATCGACCTGATTGTTGTGCCCGGACTTGCCTTTGACACGCAGGGCAATCGTCTCGGCCGTGGCGGCGGGTTTTATGACCGATTTCTTGAGCGCCTGAGCCGCAGAACGACGCGGGTCGGAATCTGCTTCGACGAGCAAATCGTGCAGTCGGTGCCGCGCGATGCCCATGACGCTGCGATGGATCAGGTGGTGACGGATCGTCGGACGACGACGGGACCGGCCCGGCTGCGCATGCGGCCGAAGCATTGACTTGACTGTTCGCATTTGGCTGTTCGCTGTGGCACGTGTGCGCTAAAAGACTGTGATGCAATTCGATGGCCCCGCGGGTTGATGTAGCGGACGCACTTGCTCTTGCTGCGCTGCAAGGGGCCGGGGTACACGACATGGCTTGTGCCTGCGTTGCTCGGATTGTGGACTGCTGTGTCATCAGCGGACATTGGCGGGCATGGAATTGCGCTGCAGGCGAGAATTGAACCTCGAAATCGAATGCTGAACACGGTCTTCGTGCAGATTGGCGCGAAGCTCGTGTTGCTGCCGTATGAACAGGCAGCAGCGTTGCGTTTTGCACTGCGCCCGAAAGCCACTTGGGAGTTCATCATGCCATTGCCCAGTCAGTCCGCTCGTCCGACCAGCCGCCGCAGCCACATGTACAGCCGCAGGCGAAATCGCGGGGCTCGCCGATTGCTGCTGGTGCTCACGATCGGTGGGCTTGCAGTCGTCGCCTGGTGGTTCTGGCCGGCATCGCGCACCGGCGAGTCGGTCGCGCAAAACGACAGAGCTGTCGATAACGTGAATGCAAACGCAGCACATCCTGCCAGCGACACGTTGGTGCCGCGCGATGCACTGACTGAAGGGCCGGCAGCGTCCACAGACCGAACGCACGAGATCGACGCAACCCGCGCTCCCCAGCAGCCGCCGATGGCTGCTGCGACTTCAATGCTTGTCATGGGCGAACCGCTGCCGAGCACGCTCACCGGAGAATCGCCCGACGGCCTGCGCATCGCAGATTCGTTTGAAGAGCACGCCGACGCCCAGGCGCATGATCAGTCACGAGAGACCATTGCGCAGCCGCAGCCACCCGCAACACAAGCCCGGGACGAGCAGCAGCCGAGAATTCCGACCGGCAACAGTTCTATCGACCGGCTGATTCGTGATGCGATGTCGAAGGTGCAGACGCAGCCAATCGAAGCGCGTTTGACACTTTCGCAAGCGCTGCAAAGCCCGCAGGTCAGTGACGCGCAGCGGCGGGAGATTCGCGCCACGCTGACCGACCTCAATGACATGCTCGTTTTCAGCCCGACGATCGTGCCGGGCGATCCGTTTGCGATTGCCTATACCGTGCAAAGCGGCGATTACCTTCAGAAAATCGTTCGCACAACGAGTGTGCAAACAGACTGGCGATTTGCAGCCCGCATCAACCGCGTCGACCCCAAGCGCATTCGTGTCGGGCAGCGGCTGAAACTGATCACCGGTCCGTTTCATGCTGTAGTTGACAAGAGCGATTTCCGACTGGATCTGTATCTCGGCGATGGGGCACAGCAGGTATTCGTATGCAGTCTGGATGTGGGGCTTGGTCAGTACAACTCAACCCCGGAGGGACTGTTTCGTGTGAAGCCCAAGTCCAAAGCGATCAATCCTGCGTGGGTGAATCCGCGTACCGGCGAAGCGTTTGACGCGGAAGACCCGACAAATCCGATCGGTGAATACTGGATCGGCCTGGAAGGTGTTGATCGGGCACTAGCCGATGTCATCGGCTACGGCATCCATGGCACATCCGAACCAAACAGCATCGGGCAGCAGGCATCGATGGGATGTGTGCGTCTGGGTGATTCGGATGTCGAATTGGTATACGAAGTGCTTGTCGAAGAAGCGAGTCTTGTACGGATCGTGCCGTAAGCGCCTTCCACAACAGCGACATGTGATGACATCGTTCGCGCAGGTGTTGCAGCAACAGAGTGCTGCGCAACACACACGTCAGAACAGCAACTGGAATTGAGTGCGGAAGACGATCTGGGGGGCAGAGGCGGTGGTCTGTAGTCGGTAGCCAGTGAGATTGAAGTCCCATTCATCACTGATTTCGTTCAGCGCAAATCCGATGTCGGTGGTCCACTTGGCGCTGTGACCGTCGAAGTAGTAATTCGCACCGAACGTGAGAATCGACAGATCGTTGGGGTTCGCAAACAGATCGTTCTTTGAATCCGCCATGCCCCACTCGTATCGGCCGAAGACTTCCCATTTGGGCGTAATGTAGTAGCCGCCTTGAACGACGACGCCGTAGAAATTGAATTGCCCGACAAACCCGCCGCGGTCGACGTAGTGATGTGTGAATGATGCAAAGACATTGGCTCCGCCGAATTCGACACTGGCGTCAACGGTCCAGCCGACCCATCGAATCTCATCGCGAGTGAATCCGGGTGCACCATTAGATTCAGTCTGTTGGGCATGTGCTGCTACGCCAACCATTGCTGCAAACGGTTCGTCAATCGGACTTGTGAAATCTTCGAATTGCTCGCGACTGCCTGCAATGATGTATTCGTAACGCCCCTGGATGGCATATTCGACATCCTGGAACAGCGCGAAGTTGTGAATCGGGTCACCAACCTGCACTGTCGACGTGGCGATGCCGCCACCAGATGCGGTAAAGCCACCAAGGCTGTCAGATGCGCCATCGTTGATTGAAACGGCAAAGCGATGCACATCGTCAGCGATGACAAGTTCGATGCCCTGTGTTCGGCCGAGATTTAGCGACTCGTTGACGTTGGATCGTTCAACCGCCAATTGGTGTGCGCTGGAAACAAGTTCTTCGCGGTTGAACGGCACTTTGAACTGGCCAACCCGAATGCTCGTGCTGTCGTTGAGCTGAAAACGAACCCATGCATCCTGAATGAAGTTCAAACCCTGCACAAGTTGCGGTTCGTTTCGAGTGAATTCCGTCCGCACGAGGTATTGCAGATCTCGACTAAACACATGTCCGCTGAAGGTCATTCGAGTGCGCGTGTTTTCAAAGCCCTGGCGGTGTCGATCTGGTTCATCGATGAAACTGTAAATCCAGCGGATCTGCATCTGGCCGGCTATGTTGAGACGAAAGCGGCCATCGGCGCTTGCAAGGAAGAAGCCATCAGACCAGCCGGCTGTCATGCCGGTGTCGAGCAGGCTGGCGCGGGTATCAGCATCAGCAAGAACATCGGCAACGAGCTGCTTGATCTCTTCAGATCGCTGCTCGGTCATCCAGTCGCCGCCCTTGAGCTGCTGCACCTCGTTGTCCAGCTCGGCGTTCTTGCGCAGCACATCGTCCAACTGCTTCTGCATCTGTTCGATTCGGCTTTCGACCGAATCCTGATTCGACGCAGTTTGGGCGGATAGTTGCGTTGCAATGCACGCTCCAAGAACAACGGCAGGGATAGCGATGTGGAGCCAGAACGAACGACGGGCCATATGCGGAACCTCCAGTAGCTCAGAAGCGGGCATCATACGGTCTGAACAGGCAACGTACAGTCGGGCGCGCAGCTGACAACACCGGATCATTATCGGAACAGACCGGCATGAGAGTCCAGAAGTGGGTTCGGGACTTGCTTGGCACAGCTTTGTCGAGCGTCGAAACGAAAATACGTCCTGCGACCGACATCGACCTTCGATCGAGCTTCGGACGAGAGGCACGCTGAAGCAATGCCCTGCCGTGTGGCGCGAACATCAGGGTATGAAAAAACCGACCCGCCTGAGGCGGGTCGGTTCAGTGTCAAACGTGTCTAGTCTCAGATGCTCAGAAGAGAATCTGCAACTGGGTGCGAACGACGACCTGGCCGTCGTTGTTGCCGATGTCGCGACGGAAGCCGGTGATATTGGCCGGCGAGCCGTTGACACCAACACCTGCGTTGACCGCGTCGATGCCGATGCCGACGTCGGTGGTCCACTTGGCGTTGTGGCCTGAGAAGTAGTGGTTGAAACCGAGGGTCAGGATGCTGATGTCCTCGATACCGCTGATGTCCGGATCAGCCCACTCGTAACGAGCGAAGAGTTCGGTCTGCTCGGTGACATAGTAGCCGCCCTGCACAACGACACCCCATGAGTTGAGGTCTGTCACGCCGGCAACACCGAAGTCGATGTCCGAGTAGATGACAGCAGCGTAGATGTTCCAGCCGTCGCCTTCGACGGAGACGTCGCCGGTGACGATCCAGAGGTCAACATCTTCTGCGAAGGTGTCGGATTCACCGGTTTCGTAGTGGAACGCACCACCAACGAGGACGCCGGTTTCGCTGCCCTGCATGGACGTGAAGTCCATGAACTGATCCCAGTTGCCCATGGCAAGCCATTCACCACGAACGGTGAAGGCGTAATCGGTGTCCAGTGCAACCCAGTTGGTCTGGCCGGTGCCGACGCCATCGGAGAACATGAAATCAAGACCGAACTGATCGCCCTGATAGCTGGCCATGATGCCGTCAGCGTAACCGCCGGTGAAGGCGTAGTTGACGTTTGAGCGCTCAACAGCAAGCTGGTACTGAGCTTCCACGAGTTCTTCGCGGAGCAGCGGGGTCTTCATCGAACCGATCTGCACGCTCCAGCCGTTGCCGTAGTCATACCCGAGGTATGCGTTCAGCGTGCCGGTGCGGCCGGAACCAGCCGAACCGACGTTGATGTCGACACGGTAGAACCATTCGGGGCTGACGACATGACCGCTCATGATGAACTTGGTTCGAGTGTTCTCGAAGCCATAGCGGTTGTCTTCGGTCTGACCGTCACCGTCAGAGTCACGCGAAGCGCTGCCGTCCTGATTGTTGTAGATGAAGCGCTGCTGCATGAGCAGGTTCGTCTTCAGCAGCCAATTGCCATCGGTGCTGCCGAGGACAGCGCCTTCGTCGTAGCCTGCTGTGATGCCGGACTGAAGAAGGCTTGCCCGCGTGTCGGCGTCTGCAAGGACGTCGTACACGAGGTTTCGCATTTCTTCAGCGCGTTGCTCAGTGATCCAGGAGCTGTCGTTGCTTGCTTCGATCTGATCGATGCGAGCTTCGGCGGCCAGGACCCTTTGCATGAGATCTTCTTTGCTGATGTCATTCAGGTTGTCTGCGATTGCGCCGGTCGTCAACGTCAGCGCAGCGGCACCTGAAAGGAAGCCAACGAGCTTCATAGGTTTCATTTGCGGACTCCTAATCTGCTTGCACTCTTAGACGAGCGGCCATCGTGACCTATGTCTAAGACTCATCCACCCGTCCGTAAGCACCGCAGCCAACACGGCGCGGCACGGACGTACATTTCGAATAGCGGATATCGGCCCGGAACAGGCCTTATCCTTGAAAGGCGGGATAATACTCATTTCCAGTTGGTTGGCTACAGCGCCGGGCAACTTTGCACAAAATGACCCCATGTCGTTGCTCGTCTACGACATACAAATTCGCGTGCAAGTTATGAATTGGCATACGCTTACATAGAGTTTCCGGATATCGCCAAAACTGCGGACTTGAGAAAAAATTCTCACCGTCTGAAATCCAATTATCACCGGTAAAAAAAATCTCAAAAACCTTTTTTTCCGGCCAATCACAACTCCAAGAACGCAAAGACTGCCGCATTTGTGCGCAAACAACTGTCACGAAAGCAGTTGGATCGCGCCCTGCACGTCGGGAACGCGCTGTAACGCAGATTCTGACTTTTGTTTTGGAAATGCAGTCGGAACAACAGCTTTCAGTCCGCGCCGGCGTGTTTCTGCAAGTCGTTGCTGCATCTGTGGCGGGCAACGCAGTCTGCCGTCGAGTCCGACTTCACCAATCAGAACTGTTCCTGCGGGATGCGCACGCCGACTGTGTGCACCGGCGATTGCCATACTGATCGCCAGATCCGCAGCAGGCTCTGCGACTTTCAGCCCGCCAACTATAGAGGTAAAGACATCCTGATCTGCCAGACGCAGGCCGCCGTGCTGCTCCAACACCGCAATCAACATTGCCAGCCTGCTGCTGTCGAGCCCGCTGGTTTTGCGCTTGGCCATACCGAGAATCCCCGGAGCAACGAGAGCCTGAATTTCCACAGGCAGGCAGCGCGTGCCGTGCATGACCGGGCAGATAACAGTTCCCGGACGATTGGCTTCAGCAGCATCGATCAAGCCGGCGGGATCGAGAATCTCGCGCAGCCCGTCGCCTGCCATTTCAAACAGACCGACTTCGAACGTGGTTCCGAAGCGGTTCTTCATTGCCCGAACGACTCGGTGGGCGTGATGGCGATCGCCTTCGAACCCGAGCACGACATCCACGAGGTGCTCCAGCAGTTTGGGTCCCGCCAGGTTTCCTTCTTTGGTGACATGCCCGACCAGCACAATTGAGATGCCGGAGATCTTGGCGAGGTACACCAATTCCATGCAGCACCGGCGAAGCTGTGTGACCGACCCCGGTGCAGCATCCAGATCCGCTTTGTAGATCATCTGCACGGAATCAATGACCATGACTGCGGGTTTGACGATCCGAGCCTGCTCGACCATCCGGCCGAGGTTCGTATCAGCCAGCACATAAAGGTTGGACAGCGCAGCCATCGTCGCATCATCATCCGCACCGAAGAGCCGCTGGGCCCGCAGACGGGTCTGGAACGCGGATTCTTCGCTTGTGACATACAGCACGTTGGCATTTTGACGGGCAAGCGAACCTGCAGCCTGTAACAACAAGGTGCTCTTGCCGATTCCCGGATCTCCGCCGAGCAAGACGACCGAAGCGGGGACAAACCCTCCGCCGAGCACGCGATCGAGTTCTCCGATGCCCGTGGGCAATCGCTCGACATCACTGGTTTCAATCTCAGGCAACGCAACCGCAGTCGGTGCATGTGTAGTGCTCAAATTGCCGGAATCTGCCGAATCGGACCACGAACCTGCGATTGACGAGTGCTTTTCATCGGACTTCGGCGGCCGATAAGCATCCAGGGAATCCCATGCGCCGCATTCTGGACACTTACCCATCCACCGCGACTGGACCGACCCGCAGGTCCGACACAGATATTGGGTTCGATTCTTTGTCTTGGACACGAAGCCAGTGTACTTCCAAGAGTTGGCTTGCGATGCCGAATATTGCGGGTTCGCCAAGCCGCTGTGACGTACTGCTGGCATCAGGCCGAAAATGTCAGCAGATCAGAAGGGGAAATTTTCGAACAATGCCAGTTGGACGCTGCACTCCGTCGACGCTGTCGTCGAAGCCGGTTGGTGTACCGGTGACGCTGGTAATGCGCACGCTGCTTGTCGCAATCATCGTATTGCATCTGCTCAATCTGGTCGCACAGTCTTTCGCAGTGGCGCTGAATCCGACTGATGCAGGAGTGCATTTCGCACAGCTGTTCACAGTCAATGCTGAGGGCAAGATTCCGACGTGGTATTCCGCTGTCATGTTGCTGGGGTGCGCTGCGTTGTTACTCGCAATCGCTTTGCATTGCAGCGCCAAAGATCAGCGCCGAAGGTGGTTCGTGCTCGCAGGGCTGTTTGCAATGTTCTCGCTTGATGAGGCAGCGGGCATTCACGACGAGATGTCCGGTTATCTGCATGCATTGATGCCGACTGAAGGCTTTCTGCGCAGTACCTGGGTCATACCTGCAATGTTCTTTGTGGCTGCGCTCGGGGTATGGATGATTCCACTGTTGCGCAGTATATCGCGCCGCACGAGTGCGCTGTTCATACTGGCAGGTAGCATGTATGTCGGCGGTGCACTCGGGGTGGAAATGATCGGCGCAGCGTATCTATCAGCGCATGATCTGAATATGCAGTCATCAGCGTATGCTTTGCTTGCGACGGTTGAAGAACTGTTAGAGATGTCCGGCGTCATCGTTTTCATATATGCACTATTGCGGCATATGCAGATGCAGAATATCGCAGTGCCGACACTTCGCACAACGAGTTGTTCGCCCACTTGTGTGTTGGCTGTGCTTGTCACAATCATATTTGTCGCCGGCATTGCCGGACAGATCTCGACATATATCTTTGACCACGGTCGATTGCTCGGTTTTGTGCGTCTGTTTCATCTTGATGGTGAAGGCAATGCGACCTCCTGGTTCAGTTCGATGTTGCTGCTGAGCGCCGCAGCTGTAAGCGCGATGTGTGCAGCAGGAAGCCGCCCGACGCAAAGCCCGCATATGTGGTGGATTCTTGCGGCAACATTCACCGGTTTTTCGCTGGATGAATTTGCAAGCCTGCACGAATTATCGATTGTGCCGTTGCGCGAATTGTGGCAGACCAGCGGGCTGCTGCACTTTCCGTGGGTGATCGCAGGAGCTGTTGTGGCTGGATGTGTTTTCGTTCTGTGCGCCCGCGATCTGTTTCGACTGCCGCCCAGATTTGCGTGCATGATCATCGCCAGCGGTGCGATTTTTGTTTCAGGATCGCTCGGCATCGAAGCGATCGGCGGATGGTGGTCTTCGACGTACGGCCAGTCCAGCCTGCAGTACGAATGCATTGTTGCCGGCGAAGAACTGCTCGAAATGATCGGCATCGCGCTGTTCATTACCACACTGCTGGGATGGTTACGGCGCAATCCCATTGAACTGCGGATAGGACAGACCGCGCACACTGATCGCATAATGCAACTGCGCGCAGATACCTCGAAGAGGTCGCATGCGGCGTGATTATTCCTGCATGCGCACGATCGTCAGCACACCCTGGTCAAAGACAACTTCATCATCCGGGTTCGGCTGCGGGTTCTGATCTTTGTAGTACAGCACCAGCGCGCCGGGCGGGTAGCTCACAATTTTGCCATGCACATCAATACGGTTGTTCGGCCAGACGCCGGTGTACATGTAAATCCGCCCGCCATCGCGGTAGTTGATTGAACCGATCCAGAATGTTTCTTCGGGATGATCGCGCACATACTGATACGCAGCGACCCATTCCGTTTCATCGGGTTTATCAAATGCAACGGGCGAAACCATCAGCCCTGCTGCGATTATGACGCCAAACGCGCACAGGCCGTCCACCCACCACTGCGCGCCGCGGCGCATCTGCTTCGGCGACCAGCGCGCAAGCCACACCGCGCTGACCAACGCGAGGATCGGCATGATGTGCAAGATGTAGCGATCGCGTTTGTCTGCGAACCAGCTCGTCAGCACCAGCCAGATGCCGCACCATGTGACGACGAGCAGCAGGAGTTTCCAGTCACGCTTGCGGGCGGCGCTGCTGCACATCCACGTGATGCTGCCTGCGACTAGTGTGATCATCCACGGCCAGTAGTGGCCGAGCAGATGTGCGGCGTACCAGTACCACGGTTCTGCTTCGAATTCATCGCCGGTGCCACGGTCGAGAACCTGCGTGCCGAAGTATTCGCCGATGAACATATCGCCGTGCAGCAATGACATCGAGATATGCCACGGCCCTGCGACTGCTATCGCAGCAAGCGCAGCGGGAATGAGCCACCAGAGATATTTCGCTTGGCCAATGAGAAGAAGCCACACGCCGAGGATCGGCAGCGCGATGATGGCGGACAACGGTTTGCACATCATCGCCAGCCCGAGTGATGCCCCGCCGACCGCGATCATCCACGGCCGGCGTTTCCTGACCGCAAGAACGAACAGGTACACGGCAATGAGAATGAACAGCGTATGCCAGTAATCGAGAATGAAGCGCTTGATGTACCGGAAGAACCCGTCGTAAAGCGTGAAGACGATGCCGGCAAGCAAGCCGACGCGCGGCCCGGCAAGTTGGCGTCCGATTGCGACGGTTGTAATCACGCACAGGCTCGCTGCAAGCAGTCCACCGAGGCGCATAACCCACAGATCGCGGCCGAGCAGAGACATGATCGCGCCGTGAATCCAGAACGGCAGCGGTGGTTTGCGGAAGTACGGCACATCGCCGGACATCAATGTCCAGAAGTGGCCGTTGTCATACGCGTTCAGTGACAGCCCGCCATACAGCCCGGAGTCGACGCGCACACGCCCCGCTGTCATCTGCGGCAGGCCGAGGATGAGCAGGATCAGTATCGGCACAAGATATATGCGCAGCCGGCCCCAGATGCGCAGCCACTTTGGTGCAAGGCGCAGTGCGGGTTCTTCAAGTGTGTGTGTATGTGTATCAGACACTACAGCGGAGTGTACCGCGTGTCCTCGACTACGAACGCCTGCGGAGAATGAGTACGACATCGAGTTGTCTGCCATCGAACGGGACGGGGTTGTCGATGCGGTGGTCGAAGCCGTAGGTGGCAATGTGTTCCAGCGCAGGCACTTTGGCAAGAAGATCGCGAAGTTGCTGCAGGTTGTAGGTGCGGAACTGCCAGTTGGTTTCGTAGTGATGCATCTCGCCGCTGCGGGTGACGATCAATCTGCTGCGTACGCGTTCGAGGCGATTGCGTTGATCAGCAGGCCAGCCCTGTATGTTGCAGACGACATGGACGCCGCGCCGCCGGGCGACCCAGCGCTCGCGATTGGTGCGATCATCGTCGTAATCGGTAAAGTGCAGGCCGAGGACATAGATGCCGCCGGGCTTGAGTGACCGGGCAACGCATCGCAGATGGCTGACGGCATCGTCTTCGGTGAGAAGATATTTGAACGTGCTGACCAGACAATGCGCGAGGTCGAACGTATCCGGCTGCGCGAACGTCTGCATAGGTTCGTTGAGAAGTGTTGCGCGTAGCTTTCGTCGTTTGATGCGCCCACGGGCATAGCGGAGCATGTGCTCGCTGATGTCGCATCCGGCGACTGTGTAGCCGCGTGAAGCGAGCGCAGCGACGAGCCGGCCGGAGCCGCATGCGGGTTCAAGGACATGCCAGCCATCGGTGCGGCCGTGGGCCGCCAGACTGTCTTCGAGAAAATTCGTTTCGTCGCGGGTGCCTTCATCGAAGATGATGTCGTAGTACAGCGGTGCGTCGTACCAGTTGAGCGGTTGGTATTTTGGCATGAGCGGGCAGTGTAGCTCGCTGCAACCTCACCGCGCGTCGATGGTGCGAGCGAATCATATTTGTGTTTCGAATTCCAATATCGATTTGAGCTGCTGGGGATCGGCGCTTGTCAATCGTTCGTGATCGACAGCGGGCAAATCGATCGTCATCGCTTCGACGTACTTCTGCATCGCGCCGGTGTTGAAGATGACGACGCGGTCATGCGGTTTGATTGCGCCGCTTTCATGAAGCTTCTGCAAGGCTGCGATGCAGGCTGCTGTTTCCGGGCAGATGGAAAGACCTTCGCTGCTTGCAGCTTGACGCATTGCGGGAACTATTTCGTTTTCATCTGCTGCGATTGCAGCCCCGCCGGATTCGCGTACAGCATCGAGAATCATGAAGTCACCGACCGCTTTGGGGACACGCAGGCCGCTTGCGATCGTGTGCGGGTTGTCTGGCGGCTCAGCAAAGCGCTCGCCTACATCAAACGCATTGACAATCGGAGCGCAGCCGTTGGACTGGCAGGCGTACATGCGCGGCATGGTGTCGGACTCGAGCCAGCCGAGGGCTTGCAGTTCCTTGAATGCTTTCCACATACCGATGAGCCCGGTGCCGCCGCCGGTCGGATAGAGAATCGCATCGGGGAGTTTCCAGTCAAACTGTTCTGCCAGTTCGAGGCCCATCGTCTTCTTGCCTTCGATGCGGTACGGCTCTTTCAGTGTGGACAGATCAAACCAGCGCATGGACTCTTTGCCGTGCTGAACAATTCGGCCGCAGTCAGAAATTAAGCCGTTGACGAGATACGACTTTGCTCCGAAGAGCGCAGCTTCATAGCGATTGACAATCGGCGTGTCCGCCGGCATGAAGACGAAACACTCTATGCGGGCTCGTGTTGCATATGCAGCAGCAGCGCCGCCTGCGTTTCCTGCGGTGGGTAATGCAATGCGGGTCACGCCGAGCGCTTTGGCCATGGTGATCGCCATAGCCATGCCGCGCGATTTGAACGAGCCGGTCGGCAGGTGGGATTCATCTTTGATGAACACTTCGCCGGTGCCGCCGATTCCATGAGCTAATTGTGGACATGCAATGACCGGCGTCATCACTTCACCAAGACTGACAATATCGTTGATTGCTTGATACGGCAGCAGTTCGCGATATCGCCACATCGTTGCCGGGCGATTGCGAAGATCATCGCGTGACACGGCCTGGCCAATCGCATCGAGGTCATAGCGCACCCACAGAGGTCTGCCTTCGTGAGTCGTCTGTAGGGTGTGCGCGGGCAGATGCGTGCCATCAATCGCTGATTCGAGATGGGTGACGAAACATTTCTCTGCTGTCGTTGTGGCTGTTGTCATTGCCAGTGTGCCTTGCGGATGCGGTGAAGCCACCTGCCATAGGCAAGGATGGCGCGGAGCTGTGCGAATGTTTTGGGTCTGCGCTTCGGATCGGTGCCAAGGGCTGTCTCGTAGCGCCAGCGCCAATACGGCCCGCGCATCTTGAAACCAGTGCGTGCTGCCAGTCGCAGCAGTGCCCAGAGACCGCCCAGATTATCGATCACACGCGACATGCGACATATCGTACGAACTCTGCTGAACTGCGGGCGTTGGCTCTATCATGATGACCCGACAGGAATACATGGCCGATCGGCGGTGTTATGCAGCAATGGTCGGCACATCAATCAGGAAAAGGAACCGCAGCTCGATGACGTATCACAGCACCGTTCAGGACGTGTACAGGCAGGCTGCGGAGTCGCCTGCAAGCAATCTCTGCTGCGTGCCGCAGACCCCGAGGTATCTGCCCGGGCTGGTGATTCCATCAATCATGCACGAGATGAACTACGGTTGCGGGACGACGATTCACCTGCAGGACATGGCGGCTGATCAATCCGTGCTGTACGTCGGCGTGGGTGGCGGGCTGGAAGCGTTGCAGCTTGCGTATTTCGCACGAACCCCCGGCGGTGTGATTGCAGTCGATCCAGTTGCGGAGATGCGCGAAGCAGCTCGGCAGAATTTCGAAACTGCTGCGAAACTCAACGACTGGTTTGATCCATCGTTCGTTGATCTGCGCGATGGTGATGCGCTGGATCTGCCCGTCAATGACGGTGAAATTGACCTTGCGGCGCAGAACTGCCTGTTCAACATTTTCACGACAACTGATGCCGGCTCAATCGGTACACAGGGCGATCTGGAACAGGCGCTCAGCGAGATGCACCGAGCCCTCAAGAGTGCTGGGCGGCTGGTGATGAGCGATCCGATCACACCGCGGCCGATTCCTGAACATCTGCGCAATGACGAAGTTCTGCGGGCACAGTGTCTGTCCGGTTGCCTGACGTATGAACAGTACATGCAGAAAATCGTCGAGGCGGGATTCGGCAGCGTGGAAGTACGCAGCCGCAGGCCGTACCGCATGCTCGATACGCATCGTTATGACATTGATGCTGATCTGCTTTTGGAGACGATCGAAGTGTGCGCGTATCGAACGCCTGTGCCGACCGATGGCGCGTGCGTCTTCACAGGCCGATCGGTGATTTATGCCGGGCCTGATGAATCGTTCGATGACGGCAAGGATCATGTGATGCAGCGTGATCTTCCGCTGCCGGTGTGTGACAAGACGGCTGGCGCGCTGGAGTCACTGGGCAATCCGCATCTGACAGTCACGAATTCGACGTGGCATTACGCAGGCGGCGGGTGCTGCTGATTGTTCCCGCAGCCGGTTGGGCCCATCGAGTGATTAATTGTGACACTGGATTGCAGAGGTGTGTTTGACGACGCTTGAATTGCCAATTCTTCCTGATGATGCGTTCCATCTGCATTTCGAACATGAGCTGCGGGCTGCGCCGCGCATCTCAACGTTGCAGATCAACATCGGGTACGTGTGCAATCTTGCCTGTCGGCATTGTCATGTCGAGTCGTCGCCTGCCCGCACGAAGCCAGGTGAGAATATGGACGAAACCACCGCCCGGAAGGTTGTGGACTGGGCGGTCGCACACGAATCAATCGAAACAATCGATTTCACCGGCGGCAGCCCGGAAATGAACCCGAATTTTCAGTGGATGGTTCGTGAACTTCGCGCAGCAGGCAAGAGCCTGATGGACCGGTGCAATCCCACGATCATTGAATACACAGACAAGAAAACCGGCAGGTCGTTTGAGTGGGTTCCGCAGTTTCTGGCGGATCATCAGTTTCAAGTCGTCGCGTCGATGCCGTGCTATCTGGAAGACAACGTCAATTGGCAACGTGGGCGCGGCGCGTATGACGCTTCCGTCGAGGGTTTGCGAAAACTCAACGATGTGGGCTACGGCAGTGATCCGGAGTTGCGGCTGAATCTCGTGTACAACCCCAACGGCCCGCATCTGCCGCCGCCACAAGTTTCGCTGGCTGAGGACTACCGCAGAGAGCTGCGCGACCGGTTTGATCTGGTGTTCAACGAGCTGTGGACGATTACGAACATGCCAATCAAGCGCTGGCGGCATGAACTGGAGCGCGACGGGCATCTGCGCGACTACATGATGCTGCTCGTCAATGCGTATAACCCCGACACCGTAGATGGACTTATGTGCAGGCATCAGGTGTCGATTGATCCGGTGGGCCGGTTGTACGATTGCGATTTCAATCAGGCGCTGAACATGCGTATTCCAGACTCCGACGGCCGATTTTTGTGGAACTACACGGCTGAAGAACTGGGTGCGCGCGTGATCACAACGGCTGATCACTGCTATGGATGCACAGCGGGCGCAGGCAGCAGTTGTGGCGGCGCAATTGCATGATGCGCCTGTTTTTGCGGCTGCACAATGGTGGACAAAATCGAATGCAAAACGTGTTTGCACTTGACAACGTGCGTTCTGTCGTATTCAACTAACGTATCGCGGCGCAAAAAAGTGCAAAGGTTTGCACGCGTCGAACCGACAACGAACGTAGGGACAACAGTACTCAGGCGTCGATCGATGCTCCGACACGATCGGCGCCTGTCTTTTTTTGCGTCGGTGAAATTCGGTTCAGGACTGCACGCCGGACTCTGCGAGCGCTGCGGAATGCGTCGGCCGAGACACGACCTCTTCATCGGGCATCGGACTGAATCGACTTCCGATCAGCGCTACCTTGTGGTTCGGATTCGCCTGCTTCGGCAGCATTGGATGCACGATCCAAATCACCGCAATCGTGCCCAGCGATGCAAGCCACATGAAGTCCATCCAGCCCATGAACACGAAGAAACTGGTGACCAGCAGCAGCAGTAGCGTCGTCGGGATCATGCCTTCCCATGCAAGGCGCATGAGTTGATCGAACCGGAATCGCGGAACGGTCCAGCGGACAATCATCGTCAAGAAGACAAAGATGAACGCTTTGCCGAGCACAATGCCGACCTGCGCGAGAATCAGCCAGAAGCTTCCTGCACTCGGCAGGTCGATGGGAATCAGACCGGCGATTGGATTGAGTGACCACCCGCCGAGGAACAGCACTGCGAACAGCGCGCCGCCGATGAAGAGGTTGATGTATTCGCCGAGGAAGAACAGCGCCCACTTCATCGAGGAGTATTCAGTGTGCCAGCCGCCGACGAGTTCTGCCTCTGCTTCTGCGAGGTCAAACGGCGTGCGGTTGGCTTCAGCAAGCAGGCAGATATAGAAGATGATCGCAGCCAACGGCTGGTTGACAATATTCCACGCGCCGGTTGTTTGTTGGGCAACGAATTCATCTGGGCGAATAGTGCCCGCAGTGAGAATGACACACAGCAGCGCGAGGCCGAGCGGGATTTCGTAGCTGACCATCTGCGCCGCAGCGCGAAGCCCGCCGAGGAATGAGAATTTGCTGTTGGATGCCCACCCACCGAGCACCACACCGTACACGCCAAGTGATGCGACTGCGACGATGTAGATGACGCCGATGTTGACGTTCGCGCCGACGATCTGGGCCTGGCCGGTCCAGCCGAATGTTCCGGCAAACGGAACCGTGGATAGATCAATCATGCCGCCGAAGGGAATGATGACGAAGCCGATTAGCGCGGTGAACGCAGTGATGGCCGGAGCAAGGATGAACAGCGTCGCATCGGCTTTGGGCGGGATGTAGTCTTCCTTGACGAACAGTTTCAGGCCGTCAGCAATCGGTTGCAGCAACCCCATGGGCCCGACGCGGTTGGGTCCGATACGGTCCTGAGTCCACGCGGCAACTTTGCGCTCCAGCAGGATGAAGTACGCCGCAGCTCCGAGGGCCAAATGCAGGATAAGCACGACCACGAGAACGGAAACGACGAACTGCGGAGTGAGGATGGCGGAAAGAGCTTCGGGCATGGGGCGTTAGTGTAGCAAGGGCCGTAAGACCGGCCAGCGGGCGTGCGTTTCACCACTGCAGAAGTCGAAACCGTGCTGCACCGCAAGCGGCTCAGAAGCATAATCGCGCTGGAATTACGCAGTGACGGTTTCGGCGGGCTTTGGTGTTGCCAGGGGTTGCTGTCGCGCGAGATACGGGAAGTAGTCCTGCAGGGCGGCGACGTTCCACGCACCGGCTCGCAGGGCTGCTATCGCTTCGATTGCTGCACGAGCGCCGGTGATTGTCGTAATCATCGGCACGCCGTTGCGGACGGCCTTCGCACGGATCTTGCCTTCATCGGTCTGCGCGCCTTTGCGCGTTGCTGTGTTGATGATCAGGTGAATCTCATTGTTGGCAATGCGATCGAGCACGTTCGGTCGAGCCCCTTCGGAAATCTTCGGCAGCAGTGCGGTATTGACGCTGTACTGCTGGAACAGCTCGTGGGTTCCCTTGGTGGTCAGGACATTGAACCCCATCGAGACTAGTCGGCGGGCGATGTCCACTGCGTGCGGCTTGTCGGTGTCGCGCACGGACAGGAAGACATTGCCGGTCGTTGGCAGTTCAATGCCCACAGCCATCATTGCTTTTGCGAGCGCGATGGGCATGGAGCGATCGACGCCCATGACTTCGCCTGTGGAGCGCATTTCCGGGCCGAGGATGACATCCACGCCGGGGAATTTGCTAAACGGAAAGGCGGGTTCTTTGACTGCGAAGAAACCGGTGTCGGTGACTTCGTGTGCATCAAGTTGGTGCAGCGATGCGCCCATCATGACCATTGCAGCGAGGCGCGACCACGCCACGCCGGTCGCTTTGGCGACGAAAGGCACGGTGCGCGAGGCGCGGGGGTTCACTTCGAGGATGTAGATTTCATCGTTCTTGACCGCCATCTGCACGTTCATGAGGCCGCGGACTTTTAAGCGTTTTGCTAATGCCCGGGCCTGTTGTTCGATGCGCTGCACGAGGGCGGGCTGCAGGGAGAATGCAGGAAGCGTGCAGGAGCTGTCGCCGGAGTGTACGCCTGCTTCTTCGATGTGTTCCATCACACCGCAGATGATTGCGCGGGGTTCATCATCAGGTTGTTGTATCTGCGAGCTCGTGGTTGCGCGATCGGGCAGAAAATCCGCAACGACATCGACATCGACTTCGGTGGCTTCGGGCAGGAACTTGTCGATCAGAATCGGTGCGTTAGCGAGTTCGGAGACATCGACTGCATTTTGCATATACCGCCGAAGAGCTTCGGGTGTGTAGCACGTTTCCATGCCGCGCCCGCCAAGCACATAACTGGGGCGCACCAATACCGGGTAGCCGATGCGCCGGGCAATGGCGGTTGCTTCATCAAGGGAATATGCGATGCCGCTGTCGGGCTGTTTAAGTTGTAATTCGTCGAGCACCTGCTTGAACTGATCGCGGTCTTCTGCGAGATCGATGGACTCAAGACTTGTGCCGATGAGTGGGACGCCGGCTGCGACAAGACCGTGCGCGAGATTCAGAGGCGTCTGGCCGCCGAACTGCACGATGACGCCGCAGACAGTGCCCGGCCGATCGGTGATGTCGATGCCGCCGCCATTGAGCCGTTCGATGATGTTGAGCGTGTCTTCCAGCGTCAGCGGATCGAAGAACAGCAGGTCACTGGTGTCGTAATCGGTGGAGACTGTTTCGGGGTTAGAGTTGATCATCACCGACTCGAAACCCATCTTGCGAGCAGCGTACGCAGCCTGACAGCAGCAGTAATCGAACTCGATGCCCTGTCCGATGCGATTCGGACCGCCGCCGAGGATGACGATTTTGGGGCGATCGGTGATGCGGATTTCGTCAGCAACACAGGAGTGAGCCGGGGACGAGCCGGCTTGCTGTGGGTCGTGGTATGCCGATTCGTACGTCGAATAAAAGTATGGCGTTGCAGCTTCGAACTCCGCGGCGCATGTGTCAACCAGTTTGTACACCGGTTCGATACCAAGGCTCTTTCGATGGGATCGTACTGCGAGAATCGTGTCGGTCGTGATGTCGCCGAGATAGAGGTATGCGAGCTGCGGATCGCTGTAGCCGAGTTGCTTTGCTTGTAACAACACATCGCGCGGGACATCTTCGAGGCGTTTGGATTTGCACAGCACATCTTCGAATTCGACAAGCTGCGCGAGTTGGTCGATGAACCACGGATCGATGCCGGTGAGTTCGCAGATGCGCTTTGCCGTCATACCCATCTTCAGCGCGTAGCGGATGTAGTACAGCCGGCCCTGGCTGGGTACGGAAAGTTTGCGGCGGAGTTTTTCATCGGGGATGGGGTATTCGTTATCGTCGCGAGCAGGGGCGTCCTCGGCCGGATTGGTGTTCGACACTTCGGGCGTCGATCGGCTCTGGGACGAGCCGGCTCGATGGGCTGTCAACCAGTCATCGTTCTTGTCGAGGCCGAAGCCGAAGCGTTTGACCTCCATCGAACGGATGGCTTTTTGCAGCGCTTCTTTGAATGTTCTGCCGATGGACATCGCTTCGCCAACGCTTTTCATCTGCGTGGTCAGTGTTTCATCAGCTTCGGGGAATTTCTCGAACGTCCAGCGCGGCATTTTCACAACGACGTAGTCAATGGCCGGCTCGAAGCACGCGCTGGTGCTGCCGGTGATGTCGTTGCCCAACTCATCGAGCGTGTAGCCGATGGCGAGTTTGGCAGCGATACGGGCGATGGGAAACCCGGTGGCTTTGGAGGCGAGCGCAGAGCTGCGTGAAACGCGCGGGTTCATTTCCACGACGACCATCTCGCCGGTGGCGGGATTGATTGCGAACTGGACATTTGCGCCGCCGGTCTCGACGCCGACCGCACGCAGCACCGCAAACGAAGCATCGCGGAGGTTTTCGTATTCCTTGTCGGTAAGGGTCATGATCGGCGCGACGGTGATGGAATCGCCGGTATGCACGCCCATAGCGTCGATGTTTTCAATTCCGCAGATAACGATGCAGTTGTCTGCGTGATCGCGGATGACTTCGAGCTCGTATTCCTTCCAGCCGAGCACAGACTGATCGATCTGCACCTGATTGATCATGGAAGCGTCGATGCCGCGGCGCACGATTTCTTCGAACTCTTCGCGGTTGTAGGCAATGCCGCCACCGGTGCCGCCGAGCGTGAACGCCGGGCGAATGATTGCGGGCAGACCGATTTCATCGAGAAACGTCAGAGCGTCTTCAACGTTGCTGACGGATTCCGCCCGCGGCATATGCAGGCCGATGCTGTCAATGACCTGCCTGAATTCCTGACGGTCTTCAGCGCGGTAGATCACCTGCCGATTAGCGCCGATAAGTTCGATGTCGTGGTCCGCAAGGGTGCCATCATCGTGCAAGGCGCAGGCGCAGTTCAACGCTGTCTGGCCGCCGAGCGTCGGCAGCAGCGCATCGATCGGCGAACCTGCGGCTTTCTCGCGTTCGATGACTTTTCGGACGGCTTGGGGTGTGATCGGCTCCAGATAGGTCCGATCACTGAACTGCGGATCGGTCATGATCGTCGCAGGATTGGAGTTGACGAGCACGACGCGATAGCCTTCTTCTCGCAGAGCGCTGCAAGCCTGGGTTCCGGAGTAATCAAACTCACAGCCTTGGCCGATGACAATCGGGCCGGAACCAAGGATCAGAATGGTGTGCAGGTCGTCGCGACGGGGCATGGCCGGTTTCGGGGACGCGCTTTGCGACCTGCTGACACTGTAGCCACGCGTGTGGGGCGACTCAATGATGAATCGCGCCACAGGCAGACTTGTGGACGAACCGGGAGGTTTTTCGCGAATGCCGGACACGTTGCGATGGTTTGGAGTTGCGATTTTTGCCTGGCTGACGGCCATGGCGGTGTGGCACTGGATTGTCCTGCCGTGGCTTCGGCAGGGTCCGGGCGGCGTGCCGGGCTACGTCATCATCTGGAAATGCATGTACCTATTCATTCGACTGGTGCATCGCGTTCGTTACATCGGGCAGGAACATGTACCGACATCCAACATGGCTGGGCCGCTGCTGGTGGTTTCCAATCACACCGGGGCGGTTGATCCGATGCTGATTTCCGGCGGGTGTCCGTTTGCGATTCGGTGGATGATGGCGGAGGACATGTACACGCCGACACTTACGCCGTTTCTTGAATACACCGGCGTGATTCCGGTCGCCCGTGATGGTACTGACACAGCTTCGGCGCGTCTGGCTGTGCGTGAACTCAAAGCCGGCGCGGTGATCGGCATCTTCCCCGAAGGCGGTATCGTCACGCCGCCGCGGCAGCTCTGGCCGTTCTTTGCGGGTGTCGGCCTGATCATCGCGCGATCCAAAGCACCGGTGCTGCTGGTGTGGGTTTCGGGAACGCCGGACACGAACGATATGAACAAGAGTCTGATGACGCCGAGCCATGCGCGGGTGCAGTATTTGGGGGTGTTTGATTTTGCGGGGCAGCGCGATGCCAAGGCGATTACCGAAACGCTTCGGGCAAAGATTGCGGAAGTCAGCGGGTGGCCGATCAAGGACGGACCGGCTGTGCCGCGACTGGCGGATGGTTCTGTGAATGGTGCTGCAGCAGAGATCGCCACGCCGCACGCAGCGGTGCCAGCAACGGACTGATTGACGGTTGACGTCAAGAGCGCGGTTCGGCCGATAGCATCGGCAGCATGATCACGCGAATTCAAGGCCGGCTCGCAGCAGTACACCCAGGACGTGTGGAACTGGAATGTCCGCCGATCGTGTATGAATTGCTCGTGCCGGCTGGTGATGTACAGGCTTTGAATACGGATGTCGGCCGGGATGTGACATTCCACACGCTGCACTATCACGAAGTGCATGGGCAGGGTTCATCATCAATTCCCCGGCTGGTGGGATTTCGAACGCCGGCTGATCGTTCATTCTTTGAGTTGTTTACAACGGTGAAGGGTGTCGGCACGCGCAAGGCGCTGCGTGCTCTTGAGCTGCCGATCACGCGGATTGCTGCTGCCATTGCCACGCGTGATGCGGATCTGCTGGTTTCGCTGCCGGAGATCGGCAAGCGCACCGCAGAGACGATCATCGCGCAGCTCAACGGCAAGGTGGACAAGTTCACCAGCGGAACAGACATCGAACTCAAACCCGCAGCCGGCGGCGTGAATGTGGCGCGCGATGCGATTGCGGTGCTGTCGATGCTGGGTGAATCACGGGCTGATGCGACGCAGATGGTGAACGCGGCGATTGCGGCGGAGCCGGAGTTGGCGACGGCTGACGCTGTGGTGGAGACGGCGTATCGGATTCGCGGCGGAAACTGAATACAGTGCCCCGGATTTACCCTGGGTTTCTTTGCACCCACAGTTATGTCTGAACAAGCGACAAACGCCCGACAAGCCGGGGGCTATTCGCATATAGACGTTTCAGCGTTTCGGCGTTTTCAACTACAGTGTGGCGATGCGTTACGCAATGATCATGGCGGGTGGTGCGGGAACACGGTTGTGGCCGATGAGCCGCAAAGCAAAGCCGAAGCAGTTACTTCCGTTTATTGAAGGCCGGTCACTGCTGGAACTGGCTGTTGAACGACTGGACGGCGTCGTTCCGCTAAGCCAGCAGTACATCTGCACCGGCGAAGCGCATCGTGCGCCGATTCGTGCTGCGCTGCCGCAGTTTGATGATGAACACATCCTCGGCGAGCCGACGGGGCGCGATACGCTCAATGCGGTCGGTCTGACGGCTGCGGTGCTTGCGGGGCGCGATCCCGATGCGGTGTTTTGTGTGTTAACAAGCGACCATCTCATCGAGCCGGTGGATGTCATCCGCGAGAAGCTGCGCATCGGGCTGGAGGTTGTTGAACAGGATCGCAGCAGGTTTCTGACGTATTCCATCAAGAGTTCGTTTCCGGCAACGCAGTATGGATGGGTGACGCGCGGGGCAGCGATTGACGAAGCGGGCGGCGTATACCGCGCGCAGCAATTCAAGGAAAAACCCGGCCCGGATGAGGCGGAGCGGTTTCACAACGACCCGGCAATCAACTTCAACAGCGGGATGTTCGTGTTTCCAGCTGCGATGTTTCTTGATGCGGTGAAATGGTTCAAATCGGAGGCATACGACGGATTGATGCGCATCGGCGATGCGTGGGATACACCGCAGCGGCAGGCGGTGCTGAATGAAGTGTATCCCAACCTGCCGAAGATCAGCGTGGATCATGGTGTGATGAACCCGGCGAGCGCCGACCCGCGAATTGATATCTGCACGATCAATCTCGATGTGCGCTGGCTGGATGTCGGAAGCTGGACGAGCTATGCGGAGACACTTGCAGCGGATGCGCAGGGCAATCGCGCGAACGCGATGAATCTGCATATTGATTCGAGCAATGTAACTGTGGTTTCGGATGACTCCGGTCACACAATTGCGACTGTTGGCTGCAGCGATCTAATCATCGTGCACACTGCAGATGCAACGCTGGTGTGTTCGTGGGAGCAAGCGCAGAAGGTCAAGCAA
The DNA here is from genome assembly GCA_029260575.1 of Phycisphaerales bacterium. Classification (GTDB taxonomy): domain Bacteria; phylum Planctomycetota; class Phycisphaerae; order Phycisphaerales; family SM1A02; genus JAJDDB01. Next base: position 227,690 of record JAJDDB010000009.1, on the reverse strand, counting down.
TTGGCTTCGCTGGTGGATGAGAAGCTGCAGTGACATCGACCGTTTCAGTGGATGACACGTCCAGCGTGCTACTATCTTTGTGATACGTACCGGCTGTATGTGAGACTGCACATGGTTTTTCCAGCGCGATGTCCTGATTGCAGTTATGACCTGCGCGGCGCAACAGTGCATGACAGTTGCCCTGAATGCGGCTTGACGTTTGATCTTTCTGATGGGTGTCACATCTTTCGCGCGCGGGATCGATATGGATTCCGGTCGACGCTGCCGGTGCTTGTCATCGGCGTGGTCTTGTCGATCGTGATTCTCACCGCGCTGTTTGCGGCGCTGATGCCGCTGCTCGGTGAAGACCATCATCTGTATGAGGAGAACTGGTGGCGACCGATGCTGATCGGTTCGGTGGGGATGTTCATCGCGCTGGTGCTGGCCGGGCGCGTGATATTCCGGCATCGCATGCGCTCTGACTGGCCGTTGGAGTTTCAGATTGCCGGCGACGGGTTGCACGTTGTAGATACACGCTCGGGCAAGGAGGTGGAGCATATGCCGTGGCGATTTATCCCGCGCGTGATGGTGTCCCGATCGCCATCAGGTTCACCGAGTCTGCAGTTTGGTGAAACCGGCATGTTCGGACTGTTCGTGTCAAAGTCGTGGTATGAACTGGACTGTTCGCATCAGCAGGCGTTACAGGTCAAGCGTGCGATTGGTGAGCGGATGAATCGAATTGTGTGGGGCGATGCCCCGAAGCAGCAACAGACGGATGAGTCGTGAAGCCGCCATGGTGTCCAACGTGCAAGTATGTCCTGCACGGGCTCGATGACACATCGCGTTGTTGTCCGGAATGCGGCAAGCTGGTTGAGATGCCTGACATCGCAATTCGCGCGCGGCAGCATCCTGAGCCGAACTACATGCACATCTTCGGAGTTGCGGTCGTGGTTGCGGTACCGTCCGCAGTACTAGTCATGGGCATCGCGCATTCTGTCGGAGACACTGCTGCTCTCGTGCTGCTGTTTTCGATTACGACTGTTTCCATTCTCGTAACAATGCTTCACGCTCGATCTGTTCACCGCAAGCGCGACAGACAACTCGGCAAAGTTTGGGATTTGTTGTTTACTGCACACAACGATGGGTGTCGGATTGAATCGCTACCGGATGACAATGCGACCGGCGATGTTTCTGGAGATACCGATGCCAGTTTCTGGTTTCTGTGGACGGATTTGCAGCCGATCATGTTGCAGTCGGGGCGTGGAAGAAGGGTGATCATTGGTCTCTACAGCAGGCGGTTTCCGATGAAGCGATGGTTCGAACTCGATTGTTCGTACACATATGCGCATCACATTGTGGAGCAACTGAATTGGTTTCGGCATGCCTGTTGGCGGGCCAAGTGGAATCCGGTTGATTCGTGAGTGATAGGATTGCGTGAACAGATGCGTCCACTGCATTGTCTGGATTGTGAGTACGACCTGCGCGGCTGCGCAGAAGCTGCGCGCTGTCCGGAATGTGGTGTGTGGATTGATGTGCGCGGCGTGGCGTTTCCAGCGCGGCGGGGAGTTGTCGTCCGAGCGTTCGCCATCGGTTTTTTTATCTACATGGTCGTGAATCTCACCTGGATTCTGACATACGACTTCCTGCGGACGCAGTTTCCTTTGTTGCCGCAGCTCTCGGCTGATGTCATGGCGCCGGTGGCGCTTGCCACAGTAATCGTCACGTATCTTGCAAGTGTGCCGGCGTATCGGATTGGTCGGCGAGTGTTGATTGGCAACACCTGGCCGTGGCGACTGTCAATCGAAGATGACGAGGTTCGGGTTGTCAAGGAGTCAGACAGCGGCAGCGTCGTGATCAAGCGCTGGCCGATTTCGACGCTCTATACAGTCAATCGACGTCGAGTTCCGGGTGGCTGCGGCATTCGCATCGGCGCGGTTCGCATACTGGGCTTGGTATCGGAGCGAGAGTTTGAAGTACGGTGCCGACCCGTAGAGGCAGAGCAGATTGTGCAGCACATTCAACTGGGCATTGATTCGAAGACTTCGAAGACGGCGTAGCTGTTGGGAGCGGATACACTTGCTGCACGTGCGGTATCTTGCGATTGATCTCGGCGGCAAGCGCACCGGCCTGGCGGTCGGCGATGATGTCACGAAGATCGTCAGCCCGCTGCACATCATTGAGCAACCGCACCGCGATCTCTTGCATGATGAAATCGCAGCTGCGCTCCGCGAACATGAGCCGGACGCTGTCGTACTTGGATTGCCTTTGAATATGGACAGCACGGAAGGGCAGCCGGCCAAGGATGTGCAAGCATTCGGCGAAGAATTGCATCGGCGCACTGGCCTTGCGGTGTATTATCAGGACGAACGGCTCACGAGTTTCCAGGCGGATCAACAGATGGCCCGCTCGGGACGGACGCATCAGCAAAAAGCGCGGCGGCGTGACGCCCTCGCAGCTGCGCAGATACTTCGGGACTATCTCGAACGTGATTCATGAATCGACCCAACCCGCACATGTGACGTACAGCAGTCGACTGCTCAGCGGCAGGCGGCCGATGTTCATCATCGTGGGTTTCACTATCGCGCTGATCTGCACGATCTCAACGGGTTCGGATGTGGCAACCATTGCAGCGGTGCAGACTGGTTTGGCGCTCGGTGTGGTGCGCATTCTCGCGCCGGATAATATTCTCTGGAGCGAAGCGATTCAGCTGCGCATTGAATGGGGTGGTGTGACGGTTGTGCGCCCCAGCGGACGATCGCAGGATGCCGGCTGGGCTATGTTTGATGATGTACGCATCAAGCCGATTCGCCGTGCACGTCTGGCCGGGCAGCGCGGTACGTGGCGGATCACGCTGATGAACGCGCGCAAAGCTGCGATCAGCAGCTTCATCAACATGGATGCGGATCAGGTGCTGTTCATGTTCCCACTTGAACTGGCAATTGATGCAACAGATGAAGAAATGCGTGCATTGCAGCAGACGTTGGCGATCTTGGTTGAGGGTTGAGAAGCGTCTTGGCATTGGACGGTTGATGCCGATATCGGGAGACCCCGGCATTGGTTGATCCCGGCATCGGGAGATGCCGGGCTTTGGGGGAGGCGTCGGTTACTGCTTGTGCCTGAGACCGGCATCATTGTTGGGGGTGGATGAAACTCAGGTGCATTTCTGCGTGCCGGCAGTGCAGGTTGGTCCAGTCCTCGTGTGACATCCTGCCGAACAGCGGGCTGGGCATCTGCATGGTTTCGCCGCCAGCCACGCGGCTGACAAGTGTGTGCAGTCTCTGCACCGCGTCGCCCCAGCGTACATCCGGCTTGGGCTCGAAAGCTCTGATTTTCCCCGGAGCCTTGATGCCCGGTTTCATCGGTTTCGTCGTTACCGTCTTACGGAACATCGGCCCGATCAGCCGCAATGCTAACGGCATCCTGAATGGGAAGCCGTCCAGCGAATACTGAATGAACATGGCAATGTGTTCGACGTTCTGCGCCGGCGTCCAGTTGCCGGCGGCGCGCTGCGCGCCAGCCTGATCAAGTGCTGCGACATCAGCACCAATGTCCTGCAGGGTCTTGAATTGCAGCGAACGACGATCGGTCACACTTTTGATGTCTGGGCACATGGCGGCTCCTCGCGGGATTGCCCCGCTGCTGCTGCATCGAGGTACCATAGCAACTCGCCGTTGTGTGGCGCTATTCCCCTGATCGGCAGGACCTCGACTGGGTCGCTGCCGGTTGCGATCTGCTGAATCGTTGCGGCTTTGCTGGTGCCGGTGACAAGCACTCCGATCATGCGCGCTGCGTTGAGCAGGTTGAATGTCATCGTGATGCGATCAGGTGGCTGGACCGGTTCATGATGCACACGTCGCACCAGTCGATGCGGTTCGGCCAGGGCGCTGCTGCCGGGAAACAGGCTGGCGGTGTGGCCGTCTGAGCCCAATCCGAGCAGAACATAATCGAGGCGGTCTTCACCGGCCGGCCTGTACAACATGGCTTGTTTGAAGCCGCGCTCATAAGCGACATCCGCATCAGGATCAGTCGCTGCGATCGGGTGTACTTGTTCAGGCGGAATATCAGCGTGCTCCACCAGCGTCTCGCGGATCATTTTGTAATTGCTCAATTCATCATCGAGCTCGACGCAGCGCTCGTCGACTATCCACAAATGCGTACGCCGCCAGGGCAGGCGTCGAAAGTCCGGGTCGTACATCAGCCGGCGATACAGCGGTTCAGGTGTACTGCCACCTGAAAGTGCAATGTGAAATTCCTCGTGATCGCGCACGCATTGTTCAGCATGGGCGACCAGATCGCCGGCAACGCGATCGATCACTTCATCTGCAGTTTCGAGCACAACGACCGTTCCGGGCAACGCCGGCGGCGTGAGTTGGTCTTCAATGACAGGGTACGTCTCGCGGCTGGGTGTCGTATCGCCTGTGGCGTCCATGAGAGCATCATTGCACGGTGTGGCGAATGTGACCAGCGGTGTTGTGAAAGTTGCGTTTGCGAGCGTCGGCGAAATGTCGATATCGTGGCTGACCGTGCCGATTCCCGATCCATCATCTGAGGCAACTCGACCGCTGCGGGTGCTGTTGTGGTCGCCGCGTGGGGCCGGCACGCAATACTACGGCCCCGGGTCGTTTCACTATCGTCTCTACAGCGCCGCTGCACCCGGACAGTTCGAAATTACGCTGGTCCATGGCCTGCCTGAACAACAACAGTTTGACCTTTTTGCTGGCCAGCACTTTCTGGGACCGCTGCCGAACCACGACGACCCGCCGTTGTCACGTTGGCGCATGACAAAGCGGTTTCTCAAGGCCGCAGACAGTTTTCTGCGCGACAGGCACGACGCGTTTGACGTCTTCCATGGCTTGACAGGATTCGTTTCAACTGTGCAGCCTGCAGCGTGTGCAGAACAGCTCGGCCTGCCTGCAGTGGTTTTTCTTGCCAACCACCAGATTGATCTTCAGGACACAGCCCGCCTGCAGCGAATGCTCGGCCTTGCCCGCAAACGCCGGCGCATGGCAGCGCAGTGCAGCGGCATCATTGCAATGAGTTCCGCGATTGCCCGGGAGCTGCGCGAATGCGGTATCGCAGACAATCAGATTCTTCGGATTCCGATGGCTGTGGATGTTGATCGATTTCGACCGGCGCGGGATGCGCAGGAAAGGTCCGCAGTGCGACGCGAACTTGGCTGGGCGGATCGACCGACTTTGCTGTTTGTCGGGCGCCTCGGCAGGCGCAAGCGGCCGAATCTTCTTCTCGAAGCGGTCGGTGCAGCAGCGGCAGCGGGACATGACTGCCAGGCTGCCATAGCCGGGCCGTCGACCGATGCGACGTTCATGGCGGAGATGCGCGATCGAGCGGCGGCATTGAATATCACCGACCGGATCATATGGGCAGGCTTTCATGAAGATCCTGCACCGTTGTACCGGGCGGCAGATGTCTTCGCGCTACCATCAGCAAATGAGGGTATGCCTGCAGCAGTCGTGGAAGCGATGGCCAGCGGTTTGCCCTCGATTGTGACTCGAATCTCCGGCTGCGAAGATCTGATCACAGATGACCAGACCGGAAAATTCATCAACCCGACGCCCGCCGAGGCAGCGGACGCCTGGCTGGCCTATCTGCAGCACGACACGATCCGCAAGAGCCACGGCGATGCTGCACGAGAACAGGCGCAGCGCGAATACAGTACCGCCCGGGTGCTGGAACAATATGCAGCGCTGTTTCTGCGGCTGCGGCGACACTGACGCAATCAACGACGACGGCGTCAATCGCTACGATGCTGTGCTTCGAGAACGATTCAGTCGATGGTGGAGTCAACTTTCGTGAACTGCCCAAATGTCTTTCTTGTAGGAGCTCCCAAGTGCGGAACGACTTCGCTGACGCAGTACCTCCACCACCATCCGGATGTGTTTGTCTGCCGTCCTCGTGAGACATCGCATTTCTGCACCGACATGGACATTCACCCATCGCTTCGGATCGCCGACCGCAAAAAGTATCTTCGACTTTTTGCAAACGCCGGGAACGCCAGCGCAAAACTTGATGGCTCTGTCTGGCATTTGTACTCCAAAGAGGCGGCTGCGAATATTCACGACTTTGCGCCGGATGCGAAGATTCTGATCATGCTGCGCCAACCGGTGGACATGATGTGGTCGCTGCACGGATGGTATCTGTATGCAGCAGCTGATGACATTGTCGACTTCGGCGAAGCGCTGGCAGCGCAGGAAGATCGGCGAGCCGGCCGTCGGATTCCGTCGGACACTGTCAGTGCTCAGACCTTGCAATACACGGATGTAGTCACATTCTCTACACAGGTGCAGCGATATCTTGATCGATTCGATCGCAAGCAGGTGAAGATTGTTTTGTTTGATGACTTTGTTCGGGACACACCGGGCGTCTATGCAGAGATTCTTACATTCTTTGACGTCGACTCCACGATTCCAGCGGACTTCAATGTGCATGGTGCCGCCCAGGAGATTCGCAATCCCGGCATCAAGCAGTTTCTTCGCCGAAACAAATGGCTGAGACAGTCCATTGCCAGAACCATTCCCAGTGAAATGCGCGGACGAATAGGACACTTCCTCGCTTCGATCGGGCCTGTACCTGAGCAACGATCCAAGACTATGGATCCTGAATTGCGGCAACAGCTCATGGAACAATTCAAACCGGAGATCGAGACACTCAGCACCCTGATTGATCGGGACCTGTCGCATTGGCTGCGGCCGCGCACCGCGTCCGGTGGTGCGCAGATCGGGCGCGGGGTATGAGCCAGGGCGTGGCGCCAAACTTCTTCATTGTCGGCGCGGCAAAGTGTGGCACGACATCGCTTTACAAATATCTTGAGCAGCACCCGGACGTGTTCGTGTCAAAAGAGAAGGAACCGCATTACTTCGGCAGCGATCTGGATGTTAAACCGAATCGGCGCGTAAGAGATTTGCAGGTATATCTTGATCTCTTTCACGGCTCTGCAAACATTGCCGCGCGCGGGGAAGCATCGTCCAAATATCTGTACTCCGAGCGGGCTGCTGAAGAGATCAAAGCGTTTGCGCCGGATGCACGAATCATCATCATGCTGCGCAATCCAATTGACATGATGTGGTCGATGCACGGCCAGAACCTCTACGCAGCCGAGGAGGACATTCTCAGTTTCGAAGAAGCTCTGGACGCGCAGACTGATCGACGCGAAGGGAGGCGCATTCCAGCGGGGACCCACGGCCCCAACGAATTGCAGTACGAAGCGATGGCGACGTTCAGCCCGCAGGTCCAGCGATTCTTTGACACATTCGACCGCACGAATGTAATGGTGATTCTCTTTGATGACTTTGCTGCCGAGACCGCCGACGTTGTTCACGAGGTCTTTCAATTCCTCGGTGTAGATGATTCGTTTACACCCGAGATTGAAGTGCATAACAAAGGAAGCTGGGTCCGCAATCCAGGCGTCAAACGATTCCTGAAGAATCACCCATCGATTGCACGATTCGTGGGCAGGTCTCTTTCACCGCAACTTCGTAGTCGCATCGGCTCAATTCTGTACGCTGCCAAAGGGGGCGGTCCGAAACGTCCTGCCGGGATGGATCCGGAACTGCGCCGCAGGCTGTGCGCCACGTTTCGACCGGAAGTGCAGCGACTAGGCGCTCTGCTGGACCGCAATCTCGATCATTGGGTCGATCCGAACGCAGCCTGAGTCGTTGCTGCCTTTACAATTGCAGGCTCTTGAACCACTTTCGCAGGAGTTCCTGATCATGTGCCGGACAGTCTTCCAGAACGTACTGCTCACCGCTGCTGCATTGCTCGTCACAGCAGCCCCCTCCACTGCTGCACAAACGACGCAATCGAGCGATTCTCGTGCTGTGCAAACGCCCGAATCAGAATTGCTCAAGAATGCTGAAAAGACAATTGACGCGCGCGTCAAGACAGAATCGATTACCGAATACGATCCCCCGCCGCTGCCGCAGCGCGTGATTCTTCCGATGCCGGCGGTGTTTGAGATTGCCCGCCGACCTGCCGACGTACCGATTACGACAACGCACTATCAGTCGGCTGCGACAGCGCTCGACAAGGGAATCGAATTCCTGATGCACACGCAGGACGCATCCGGCGGGTGGATGACGGATGTGCAGGGCGCGCCAACCGATCAGCCGAACAAGACATCGCCGGTTGCTGTGGCTGTCACGGCCCTTGCAGTCAAAGCGATGGTGCAGCACAACCCGAAGTGGCTCAAAACCGAAGCCGGCACAAAGGCGATGCGATTTCTTGCAGCTGCTCAGCGACCTGACGGGTCGTTCGATGATGGCGGGCTTGCAAACTATGTCACATCATCGGTCGTCATGGCCCTGTCATCAGTCCCGTCTGAAGATGCGTATGACATGAAGTTCGAAGCTGTGCAGTGGCTCAAGACCAACCAGTGGGATCAGAGCGAAGGGCTCGGCGGCCAGCAGGATTGGTTCGGCGGCGCAGGGTACGGCAACCGCGGTCGGCCGGACATGTCCAACACGCAAATGATGCTGGATGCGCTGTACGAAGCCGGCGTGAGTCCGGATGAACCGGTGATGCAGAAGGCGCTTGCGTTTGTGAGCCGGGCCCAGAATCTCAAGCAGACGAATAAAGCTGACTGGGCCGGCAATGATGGCGGCTTCATCTACACACCGGCCAACGGCGGCGAATCAATGGGAAGTGAAGTTGCCGGTGAAGGGCGGTACGGCGAGAAACTCGAAGCCGGCGTGCCACGCAGCTTGCGCAGTTATGGTTCGATGACTTATGCCGGTTTCAAGAGCATGTTGTATGCCGGGCTGTCGCCGGATGATGTGCGTGTGCGGGCTGCGTTTGACTGGCTGCGCAAGCGCTGGGGCTTTGATGAGAACCCGGGGCTGGGTCAGACGGGTTTGTATTATTACTATCACACGCTGTCGCGGGCGCTTTTCGTTGCGCAGCAGCATGAGATTGCTGATACCGATGGCGTGCTGCATAACTGGCGCGAGGAACTGATCGATGCGATTACCTCGCGGCAGGCAGATGATGGCAGTTGGGTCAACGAAGCGGATCGCTGGATGGAAGGCCACCCGGTGCTGGTCACGGTGTATTGCACACTCGCTCTGGAAGAAACGCTCAAACCCGCACTCGTCATTGCTGAATGACGTGAACTGAAAATTGAAAGAAGTATTGCATGATTCGTTTCCGCGCTGTTCGTTTGTTGCCGTGTGTTCTGACGTTACTTTTCATAGCTGTCTCCGCAATCGCGCAGGGCAGCCCGCCGACTGGTGGCCTGTCGTTTGCCGTGACATATGATGCGTCGATTACAGATTCCTACACCGGCAGGGTGTACGTGATGCTGTCGGCAAGCGAGTCCGGTGAACCGCGCATGGGTTCCAGGTGGAGCCACACCGAACCGTTCTTTGCGGTCGATGTCACTTACTGGAAACCCGGAGACGTGTTGCGGTTTGATTCCTCACGACGAACGCTGTCATTTCCCGGGCCGATGCGCGCACTCGAGCAGGATGATCACACCGTCCAGGCGGTGATGCGGCGTAATCTCGATTCGCATACGATCGGTTCCGGGCAAGGCACCGGCTACAGCACCAAGATCACGCAAAATTTCAACGGCGCAGACGACAAGACTGTTGCCCTGCACATCACCGAAGTTGCCGAATCACGAGACCCCGCAGCGCACCCCATGTTCAGCAAGATGTTTGACTCCGGCCGGCTGCAGCACGTCAGAATGCGCAGCGACATGTTGAGCGATTTTCATGGCAGGGACATCCATCTCGAAGCTGCAGTGTTGCTGCCGGAGTCGTATCTTGAAAAGGAAAACGCAGGGCGCGAGTATCCGGCGCTGTATCTCATTCCCGGCTTCGGCGGCAGCGAATTCCAGGGCGTGTACATGGCAACGATGAACCGAGATGACAATGCAAACCAGATCGTCAAGATCGGACTGGATTCGGACATCCGCACGGGGCATCACGTTTTTGCGAATTCTGCCAATAATGGCCCGTACGCAGACGCACTCGTCGAGGAGTTCATTCCGTATCTTGAACAACAGTTTCGGCTGACCGCAGCGCCGCACGGGCGCTATCTCACGGGCATTTCCTCCGGCGGGTGGTCCTCGTTGTGGCTACAGATTCAATACCCGCAGTTCTTCGGCGGCACGTGGTCGTTCGTGCCTGATCCGGTAGACTTCCGCAAGTTCCAGACTGTCGATATCTATGCAGATGACGCGAACATCTATCGTGATCAACAAGGCAAACGTCGTCCGCTCGGCAGGCAGGGCGATACTGTGTTCATCTGGGCGGACGACTTCGGGCGTATGGAACATGTCATGGGTGAAGGCGGCCAACTGCATTCATTCGAAGCGGTGTTCAGTCCGAAAGGAAATGATGGCAAACCGATGCCGCTGTATGACCGTGAGACCGGCGCGATTGATTCAAACGTTGCCGAAGCATGGAGAGTGTATGACATACGTCTCGTGCTGGAAGAACAATGGCCGCGCATCGGCAAGTCGCTGCAGGGGAAGCTGCACATAATCGCAGGCGAGGATGACAATTTTTATCTCGAAGATGCTGTCAAGCTGCTGCGTGAATCGCTGCAAGAGCTCGGTTCGGATGCGGAAGTCGAAGTGCTGGAAGGGCGCAATCACGGCAGTGCGCCATCGCCGGACCGATTCAAGCGCCTTGATGAGCAGCTACTTGAAATGTATCAATCGACCGCAGATATCGGATAACTACTTCGTCACGGTATCGAACTGCGCGAGGTCGTGGGGCATCCAGACGTGGAGGTTTTTTATCGATTGGCGGGCGCTTTCAGAGGTTGGCACTCCCCACCACTGGAAGAACGGGCCGAGGTTTCGGCCGACCGCTCGAGAGAAGCGCACCATCCACTGGTCGCGTTTGTCCAGTTCGGTTGCTGGGCGCTGCTCTGGTGGCAGCGATTCGTATTCCGCAAACACTTTCTTGTACGCATCCCATCCGAATTCATTCTGAAGCTGGATGTACATGATCAGCGCCAGAAATGGATCATTTTTCCAACTGTCAAACGTGCCGCCGCGTGTGCGGTGCTGTTGCGTTCGCCGGGCAATTGCATCAGGTTGTACTGCGTCGTGACCCTTTGCGCCGTCGTCGCAACACTGCTGCAGGGCGTAGAGCGTGAATATGTTGCACGTGACTTCACCGGTTCCGCTGAAGGTCCAGTCTCCGTGCTGATGGTTATGGCCGAGTTCGTGGAAGATCCCCCACGTATTGCCGGACCGGAGCTTGTGCAGATCGACAAACGTTTCGACCACATCCAGATGCGTCATGATCGGATAGCCCGCATGCATGTAGCCGGCACTGATCTGTACATCGCATACAACGCGCTCCGGCCGAACGCGGGTGCGGGAGATCGTTCGCAGATCCGCTTGCGCGTCGAGCACAGTATCCCACCACCGCATTAGAATGTCCGGATTCTCAAGTGTTGCAAGAACGCGCGTGGGCAGCGTGAGAATAATCTTGTCAGTGGCAAGCTCACCCCATGGCGCGGGTGCGTGACGAATCGTATTGCGCCACTCGTCGAGATTGGTTTCGTCAAGAACGAACAGGGGCGCTTCGACAGCCCCCTGAATATGCACATCAATTTGCGCATGCAGACAGTTCCTCGGGACAACGAGATACACAAGACCGCCGAATGCTGTGCCGATTTCAACGCGCTGTTGATTCAACGGCTGTTCAACTGTGATTTCCGGCACGCGATTCCACTGAGCTTTATGCCAGAGTTCATCCTTGTGCGCGCCGATTCGTACACGAAGGCCGGCGTTCGCTGCATCGTCGGACACGATAACCTGAATCACGCTGCCGGGCGGGGCATACAACCCGGTGCTGTGCCAGTCGGGAACAGTGCAGTCAATGGCGACAGTCTGATTGATGAGTCGTGTGTCGCCGGCAATTGCATCGGGAAACGTCGCAGCGGCCGGGTGGGCTTGAATACTACGGTGTTCTGCATCCAACATACGTATTTGTCGGGCCAGCAGCACACGCTGCAGCGCATCTTCAGCACGAAGCGGCGCCGTCTCGCTTGGAACTATTGCGTCGCCGAACTGTCGATCAATTTTCTCGAGCCTCGGCACGAACATTCGATCAGCAAGTGGGATCGCCTGAATGGCGCGCGTAAGCGTTGCTGCTGCTTGCGCGAGATGCCCGGCATCCGCTTCAGTTCCCGCCTGTTTCGCTACAACCAGTGCATCAAGAGCAGAACCAGCGTGTGTATGTTCCGAATCACCGAGCGACGTGTCATATCCATCTGCTGCTGTCGTGCTGAGATACCCATCTGCAAAGACGATGCCCATCTGCACAAGAAGCTTGTTGCCCGGATTATTCTCAACAAGCGATTGAGTGGGGTTGAGTTGCTGCCAGCCCCAGCCGAGTCCCGCAGTCAGCAATCCGCCGCCGCGCTGCACAAACCGAATCAGCGCGTGCCGATCCGCATCAGATCGCAATCGGTGTGAATTAACAATGACGACATCTGCTTCGGACGTTGCTACAGACAACTGTTTGAGCGCAATTGATCGAGCGTCGAACCCCGCATCAGTAAGCATCTGCGCAAAGGGCTCATTTTCCACCGTGACGACACGCGCGGGTTTGGATGTATCGCCAGATGTACGATGTGTGGCCCACAGGGCAGCGTTTTGCAACAGCCTGGATGTTCCATCGTGCAGCAGTGATGCGCCGTCGAAATATCCGCCGTGTCCGAAAACGACGACTCTGCCGCTGCCGAATGTCGCAGCGACGACGACGGGTTCGTAAATATTCTTTGAAGTCTGCCCGGTCACGATGACATGTGTATCTGGCCCGAACGCGCACAACGGCCCCGGCACACCCGGCGCGGTAATGGTCGGTACGCCTTCAAGCAGCTCCGCGCGAACATCAACTGCCAAACTGCTGCGCGCTGATACGAAAAGCAGAACAAACAGAGCGATGTAGTTTGAGTTTCGATGCACACGTTGCTCCGATTCGAATGCTCAGCCGTGGGTCTTGTCAAGCAGTCGATGCGTCCACACAAGCAGAAGCGCAGACGCTGCCAGAATCAGCGCGCCGGTGACCTGATGCATACCGGTGAGCAGCACTTCAATCGGAGCAATGGGGTCGTCGGGCTCGCGTTTGGCCATCTCAACCATGACATACGCCACGATTCCCAGCAGGATCTGCAGCGGCGTGAGAATCACCAGAACAAGGCCGATTCTGGACAAGGGTTGATAATCCTTGCGACGGGCCCACGCGCGCATGCCGACGAATTCGAGCTTGAGTGCGAGCAACACGCCGAGACCCATATGGGCGTTGACCAATGCAAATGTCAATTTCTCTGACACTTCCCGGTCGCTGGACAGATGACGATACACAGCGCCGAGTGCAATCTGCAACACAACAACAACGAGCAACGCCGAGGCAAGTGCGTAGTCACTCTTTGCTTTGTCGATACGCGTGCGCGGTGCTGTGCCGACCCAATGCGGCGATGTAAACGCAGCCATGCACACGAGCAGCGCAAAGACGATCTGGCCGAATACGCCATGCACAATGGCAAGGGTGAGGTTGTTTTCGGTAATGCGCGTGCCGCCGAAGATTCCCTGGATGATAACCAGCAGCAGGATCACCATGCCGGTCCACTTCACCCACGATCTGCGATCAAAGAGAAACAGATGTATGACGAGCACAATCGTGCTTAACCCGACCAGCAAACCCCACAAACGGTGAAAGTGCTCGAAATATCTACCCGGGTCCTCCTTCATGAGTTCAAGCGGGTAGAGCATCATTGGATAGCTGAAAGTTGTCAGCCAATCGGGAACAGCCATGCCGGCTTCCAGCCCGGTGACAACGCCGCCGGCTGTGATCAACACCAGCGTTGTGATGGCGACCACCGCAGCGAATCGACCGATCCAGGATGTTGTGCCTGGGCCCGATCGCGCGCTCGCTCGTCCGACCAGCAGGCCGGCTGTGCATAGGACAACTGCGCAGGCGAAGAACCCGCCGATCCACGGCAGTGCGGTGCGCATGACATCGCCTGCATCCCCGCCGCTGCCGAGTGAACCGAGAATCAACAGATTGATTGCGGTGATAGTGACACCCAGCAACACCCCATGACCGACAGATTGCGTCGCTGATCGGCCGGCGACGATGCCGCCAGCAAACAGGACCACCCCTGCCACCGCAAGAAGTATCCATGCCGACGCCGCAATGCCGGGCATCGAAAGGACGTACGCAGCGACCCAGATGACGAGGGTGCAGCCGAAGGACAGCGTCGCCAGCCACCCGCGAGGTGCCCGGCCGGAGTTTTGCAACACATTCTTATGTTCTTCAGTGTTCATCAATTGACCCCATCAATGTTCGGGCACATTGGAACCCAAATCGGTAGAACGAGGCGTGAACGATGTATACTATGTGACAAATTTCACAAAGTCATTCTTCATCTGCCGCCCGCTCTGCGGTGTTCGCCAGCTTCTGCAAATCCGAAGTATCCTCCCGATTCATGAGTCTCGCCAGCACCACAGCCGACACGACAATAGTCCAGGCCGCAGCTTCGCGGCCGGGGCTTTGGGCATCGTACATGCTGCTCACCAAAGCCCGGCTGAGCTCGATGGTACTTGTAACGACCGCGGTCGGATTCATCCTTGCGGGCGCACCTGCGACTAGCTGGTTGACATTCATCTGGACGGTGCTTGGCACAGCTCTGGCGGCAGGATCCGCATCGGCGTTCAATCAAATTTTGGAAGTTCGGCTCGATGCCCTGATGCACCGAACGCAGCGACGACCGTTGGTCAGTGGCGCGATGAGCATTCCGCACGCACTGATCGCTGCGACCGTTATGGGCGCAGGCGGCTGCATTATTCTCTGGCTGGGTGCAAACGCGCTGGCTGCGAGTTTGGCGCTGCTCACGATCGTGCTGTATGTCCTGGTATACACACCGATGAAGGTGCGTTCGAGTTTGAACACCATTGTCGGCGCAATAGTCGGCGGCATCCCGCCGATGATCGGCTGGGCCGCTGCGACCGGCTCACTCAGTGAAGGTGCGTTCGTTCTGGGCGCGATTCTCTTTGCCTGGCAGTTGCCGCACTTTCTCGCGCTGGCGTGGATGTACCGCGATGATTACGCACGCGGGACGTTTGTCATGCTGCCGGTCGTTGATCGAGATGGCGAACTGACCGGCCGAGTTGTTGTGTTGACGAGTTTTCTTATGCTTCCGATCGCATTCGCTGCGGTGCTTGCCGGCCTGGCCGGCTGGCTGTACGGCGTAGCGTCGATCCTGCTCGGGTTGATACTGGTTGTAACTGCGATTCGCATGTACATGCTGCGCACCCGGTCTGCTGCTCGTACAGTGTTCCTGGCAAGCATTATTTACCTGCCGATGCTGATGGGTATGTTGATCGCTGATCGAGGCCCGGTCACACTGCCAGTAGAAGCCAGAACGATCGCGCTGCGTGCAGATGCTCCAACCCCCTGAGGATGCGTGTGTTACATGACCGGTAACCAACCACACATCGAGCCGGACACTGCCGAACAACCCGGCGATCCGAAACAGGTGCGACTGACGATTGCCGGCGGCGGATGGATTCTCATCGTCGTAGCATTCGTGTGCATCGCGCTCATTGCATGGGCTGTTGCGCCCGCACTCAAGAACGCAGGCAACAGGCCGCCGGGCGATGGCAAAACGATCGAGTCGTATGACTTTGACGTTTCGAATCTCGAGTTGGACCGCACGTACATCGACACGCCGATGCTGCATCGTGACATGGTGCCGGTGCTTGATGAACCGACATACCTGACAGCCGAGGATGTGGCAGCACTCGGCGGTCGCGACAAATATCTTGTTTCAACCGACCGTGTAGTGGGTGTTGATCTCAACGGTGAATCGCGTGCGTACCCAATTTCGATACTGAATGTGCATGAGATTATCCATGATGAACTCGGCGGTGTGCCGATTGCGGTGACATACAGTTGGCCGTGCGATTCGGTTGTTGTTTTCGATCGGCGATATCAGAATGAAACGCTCAACTTCGGTGTCAGTGGTCTGCTGTTTCAAGCGAACATGATGTTCTACGACCGGCAGGCAGAGACCGTTGGCGGAGAAAGTCTGTTTGTGCAACTGCCCGGCAAGGCTGTCAGCGGACCGCGGAAGGGCCAGGCGCTTCGCCGTCTGCATTACCAGCTTGTGGACTGGAAAACCTGGCTGGCCAAGCACCCCAAGACCACGGTAGTTGATCGAGTTGCTTCACTGCGCAAACGCTACAAGGACGCCACACCGACGGATTATTTTCAGTCCGAAAGTATGGACTTCAAGGTCGCGCCGCTTCCTGCAGACAGCCCGTGGAAGGCCAAGACGAACGTGGTCGTTGTGCATAATTCCAAACGTTCACTTGTGTTTGCGCTGCCGTGGCTTGAAGCGCGCATGAATGCAAACAGCCGCGTGCCCTGGCCGGTACCGTTGGGAGATGTGTTGTTTGAGTTGCATCCGGCAAGCGACACGGTCGAAGTGCAGTGGTTGCCGAAGCGGGCGACATTACACGCAACACATTGCTTGTGGTTTGCGTGGAAGGCGCAGTATCCGGATGCGCAGCTCATCGAATAGCTGCGTGTCGGTTGCTACATGCCGATCAGCAGTGTCGCAAATAGCACAATCCAGACACCGTCGAGAAAGTGCCAGTACATTGTGATGTACTGCACGCCGCCGTAGTGCTGTGCGTTGTATTGGTTGCGTGCAGCACGAAGCGTGACGACAGCCATTGGAATGAGCCCGCCGACGACGTGCAGGCCATGCACGCCGCTGAAAATATAGAACCCGGTTGCGGCAAGGCGATTGTTACCAAGTTCCAGCCAGACGTTGCGTAGTTCCGCAAGAGCAACAAGCCAGCATTGCACCTGCATCGCCAGAAACAGGCACCCAAGCACAAACGTGACAGCAAGGCCGGCGACAAGCATGCGCTTTCGATTGCATCGTGCAGCATGTAGTGCTGCGTGGATCGTGGCGCTGCTGAAAAGCATGATGATCGCGCTGAACCAGAGTCCGCGGGGCAGGGAGATGAGTTCGCCCGGCCAGTGGTCAGCGAGTTGCAGGCGGATAACCAGGAATGCGATCAGCGACGCACCAAAGAGCATCCCCAGCGACAGCAGCAGCAGCCACATTGCGAAGCGGCCGGCGATGAACTGCTCGGATTCATTTACAAATGCATTGCGCTGACGGCCTGCAGGCAGAGCGGCGAGGGCAAACATGATCACTCAGCACTCGGTGCATCGGTCTGAAGCTGCGCCGCGGTCTCTTCGAGTTTTTTCTGCGCGTCGACTGAATCGCCGCCCTTGAGATCCGACGTGATACGGTACTCTTTGATGTCCGGTTGATACTGGCTTGAATCCGTCAGCGCGAACGCGATGAACAGGGCGACAAACGCAATCGAGCCAACGAAGATGAATCCGTTGAACGGGCGATCCCAGCGCAGGTGCATGAAGAACAGCGCAACCAACGACGCTTTGATGACAGCAATCGCCAGCGCGATATAGATGTTTCCATCACCAAGATCGAAGTATGTCGCTGCGACGGTGATCCAGGTCAGAATCAGCAGCACTACGCCGACGACGACGAGCAGCTTGATCGGAACGATGTGACCGACACCATGGCCGTGATCATCATGTGCGTGCAGCGGATTGTGTTCGTTGTCTGCCATTGGTTTTGCCCAAGAGAATGCGAGGCGGCGGAGTCAGTGAATCAGGTAGAACAGCGGGAACAGGAATATCCAGATCAGATCGACAACGTGCCAATACAACCCGCCGAGGTCAACGGGTGTGAAATAGTCGCGGTGGAATTGTCCGCGGAAGGACTTGATGAGAAGCCAGGTGATGACGATGCCGCCGATGATGACGTGGATGCCGTGCAAGCCGGTCATCATGTAATAGATATTGAAGAAGATGTGTGCATCGCGAGGTCGGTGCGGGTCCTGCAGCGGATGCGTCTGTTCATGTTCGTCGTGCTTCGCATCGTGCGTTGTAACATCTGCGCCATGGGGATCACCAGCATGCGCGGCGTCATCATTGCCGTACACGGCTGCGAGTTTGTCCGCCAGAAAATGATCAGGAGCCACAGCGACGGGTGCGGCAGCGGGAAGTTCGACTGTGACCGTATCGGGAAGGCCGAGATCTCCGCGCGTCGGCGCACCGTCAACAGTGTCGATGGTGGTCATCTCCACGCCGATCACCCCTGCGTGGGAATCCCACGTGTGCGATTTATCTGAAGGTTTTTCATAGTACTTGACGCCGGGATACCAGCCTTCAGCAAACTTGTGCGTCCATTCAAAATACTTGATGACCATAAACCCGGCTGCGCCGCACAGCGTCAGCACAAGGAGCAAGATCAGTATCGGGCGCTTGTCCTGTTTCACCGGATCATTACGTTGCGCGACTGTCACCGCAGCAGCCATCGTCAGGCTTGAGGCAATCAGCACAGCGGTATTGATGCCGCCCATTGTCGTGTCGAGGAAGTGACTACTGTATTCGAAGAGTTCCGGATGGTTGCCGCGCCAGACGGAGTACCCGACGAACAACCCGCCGAACAGCAAAATTTCGGTGGCGATGAACAGCCACATGCCGAGCTTGCCAGCTTCAAACTGCTGCTTGGGCGTATCAAAATGATGCGCGAGATGGTCCGGATGGTCGTGATGTTCAGCGTCGTGTGCCACGGTTCAATCAGTCTCCATCCAATTTCTCAGCGCCGGAGCGATCGGCGACTTCGCCGGGATACGCCTGCTTGCGCCGAGCTTCCTCATTAATTCGGTAGCCTTGTTCCTTCTCATCCCACTCAAGCACGGAGAAGTCGTAGCAGTCGCCTACGGACGGCGTGACGGCGAAGTTGTCGTACGGCGGTGGTGAGGCACATTGCCATTCCAGGCTGCGCCCTCCCCACGGGTTTGCCGGGGCTCTGCGGCCGGCAAACAACGAGTGAATCAGATAGCCGGCGGTCAAGAAGAAGCCCACAGCCATGATGTACGACCCGATTGATGACCACATGTGATACGTGGCGTACAGCTCGACCTGCTCCGGCAGGAAGTTGGAGTAGTCGTGATAGCGCCGAGGCATGCCCTGGCTGCCGAGCACGAACTGCGGCAGGAACGTGGTATTGAACCCGACAAACACGAGTATACAGCCGAGCCGGCCGAGATTTTCGTTGTACATCTTTCCGGTTATCTTGGGCCACCAGTGATGCAGCCCGCCGATCATTGCAATGAGCGCACTGCCCATCATGACGTAGTGGAAGTGCGCGACGACGAAGTACGTGTCGTGTAGATGCACATCGGTCGCAAGCGTGCCGAGGTGAAGGCCGGTGAGTCCGCCAATCGCAAAGATGAACATGAACGACAGCGCATACAGCATCGGCGTGTTGAGGCTGATTGATCCCTTGTAGAGCGTTGCAAGCCAGTTGAACATTTTGACTGCGGAGGGAATCGACACGCTGAAGGTGATCGCGCTGAAGATGGCGTTGAGCAGCGGGCTTTGGCCGCTGACAAACATGTGGTGGCCCCAGACGAGGAAGCCGAAGATCGCAATGGCGACCGAACTGAACGCGATGAACTTGTAGCCGCAGATGTGCTTGTGGCTGTGGACAGCGATGAGTTCACTGATGATGCCCATGCCCGGGAGGATCATGATGTAGACCGCAGGGTGGCTGTAGAACCAGAAGAAATGCTGATACAGCACGGGGTCGCCGCCGAGCGCGGGGTTGAAGATGCCGATGCCGAAGGCGCGTTCCATAATCAGCAGCAAGAGCGTAATGCCGAGGACGGGCGTGGCGAGCACTTGAATCAGTGCGGTGGCGTAGATCGCCCACAGGAACAGCGGCATGCGGAACCACGTCATGCCCGGCGGGCGCAGGCGGTGAATTGTCACGATGAAGTTCATGCCCGTGAAGATCGAACTGAACCCAAGAATGAACGCGCCGGTGAGCGCGGGAATCACACCACTCATCGCTGAATCGGTGTCAATGCTGTAGGGCGTGTAAAACGTCCAGCCGGTATCAAGGCTGCCGGTGAACATGGCTACTACGAAGAAGATTGCGCCGAACACCCACAGGTAATAACTGAACAGATTCAATCTGGGAAACGCGACGTCTTTTGCGCCGAGCATGATCGGCATGATGAAATTGCCCAGCGCTGCGGGCACAGATGGGATGATCACAAGAAAAACCATGATCGCGCCGTGCAGGGAGAACGCCTGGTTGTATTGATCCTGCGTGAGGAAACCCTCGCCTGGTGCGATGAGTTCGGTGCGCACAAGCAGCGCGAACATGCCGCCGAGGAAAAACGACAGCAATACCGAGATGGTGTACATCACGCCTATGCGTTTGTGGTCCAGCGTCAGCGCCCAGGACAAAACGCCCTTGGTGTGATTCAGGTAGTTGTCAACAACTACTGGTGTCTGCGGTTGTGTGTCAATCGCGCTCATGGCTCAATAATCCTGGAAACTGACGGCAACCATTGCCGACGTTACTCCTTTGCCCCATCAGTATTTTCCGCAGGCGGCTCTGGCACGGGGCCAATCCACGTGCCGTTGGCATCAACATAGTCATCCAGTCCCTTGAGCAGATGCACAATGGCGTCAATCTGACGCTCACGCAACAATCCTTTGAACGTGGGCATTGAACCGGGATAGTTCTCGCGAATCTTTTCCTGCGGATACAGGATCGATCGGTAGAGATAGTCCTCCGGCGTTGCGAACATTTTGCCTGCGCCGGTGAGTTCCGAGAGGGTGCTGCCATCCGTAAAAACAGTTTCACCTTTTTTTGTGCGATCCCACAATCCCCGCCACGACGGACCGATGCCATCAGTGCCATCAAGCGAGTGGCAGCTCATACAACGAGAGTAGAGATACGTAAATGCCATCCAAGGCAGATCCTGGTCAGGCGCTTTCTCAAAGCGCAATCGAATTTCTGCCATTTTGAGTTCGAAGTCTTCTTCGCTCAACACGAATACTCGCGTCGTCATGGTTGAGTGGCCGGTACCACAATATTCGGCGCAAATGACGTCATACTCGCCGGGTTCGGTCGCTTCGAACCACAGGTCGGTATACCGGCCCGGCACGACATCCTGCTTCACGCGGAAGACCGGAATGAACATGCTGTGCAGCACATCATCGGATTTCATAACCAATCGCACAGGACGATCAACGGGGACATACAGAAAGTCGTCAGTTATCCCCTCATTGTCCGGATAGCTGAACGACCATTGCCACTTCGCGCCGGTGACATTCACTGTGTACGCGCCGATCGGCGGCTGACGCAGTTTCACGTATCCCTTCATGCCTACATAGAAGATCGCGATCACCATGATCAGCGGAATGATCGTCCACGTCAGTTCCAACGGCGTGTTGTGGGTGAAGCACGGGACGTTGGCAATATGCGACCGCCTGCGGTAGCGCACCATAAAGAAGATCATGATGCCCACGATCAATACGAAGAAGAACACGCTCAACCAGGTGATGAAATAAAACACGAAGTCCATTTCACGTGCGAACTTCGATGCTTCGATCGGCATCCAGAACGACCGTTGGGGCGCCTGTGCAAACATGTTGGTGGCCAACGCACTGATCATGACTGGAATCCACCCTCGGCAATCGGGGTTTGATCTTGACGTAACCCGGGAATGGGCGTTGCTTCGCGCCGGTTCTTTGCTTCCATCCGGAACAACAGGAACACCGCCGCAGCAAGGACGACGACCGTCAGCCCGCCGAAGAAACGCATGATCTTCCAGGCGCTGGGCACGAAACTGCCCGCATTCGGATCGTACCGGAAACAGGTGAACAAAAGGAACTGCTCAAACGGAGCGCTAATTGTCCCTTCGGATGCATCCACCAATGCAAGACGAATATCGCGCGGCTTGAACAGGACATCATTCATGTACGCGCTGATGCGACCATCCGGCGTGAGGAAGACGATGCTTGCAGAGTGTGCGATCTCGCCGTTGGGCTGCCGTTTGAATTTGAAGCCGATCGTGTCGGAAAGTTCAGTTATGCTCTCTTTGGAACCGGTCAGGAAGTGCCAGCCGTCAGCGGCACCTTCGCGGGTGTATTGCGTGAGATACGCGCGCTTCTTGCGATTGGCGAGCTCGGTCGTTTCTTCTTCAGCAAAGCTGTAGGTAACGATGTCGAATTCGGTGCCGACAGACATCTCGACGTCTTCAAGTCCGTCGACAAGGCCGTTGAGCACGAGTGTGCATAACTGCGGGCAGTTGAAATAGACCGGCGTGAGGATGATCGGCTTGTCGCCATTGATGTAGTCACCGAGCGTGACTTCGTTGCCATCGTCATCGGTAAAGCCGAGATCAAGCGGCACTTGCGCGCCCATGTTCGCGACGATCTCGACACCTTTGAGTTCCTGGGGCGTTTGCTCAGCAACACCTTGTGCGAACGCACTAACGGAAATCGCACCGGCCAGCATCGCCGCAGCAACCACCCCTGTTGCGGGTCGTCGCGCGTCTGTTTGGCAATGCTCAGCTGTCATAGTGTCCGATGCAACTTTGTGAAATATTTCTCAAACCCATTATTCATATGCCGCACACAGGGTGCGAATCAACTTTCTACCGTGTCCAAATCGCTGGCTGCCTGTGGGCCTGTCCCGCTGAATTCGTCCGCTACGTGCTGCACTGCCTCCTCGATCGGGATGACAAGTCGGGTGGAGCGATTGCCCTGCACGTCGAGAAACTCCACAACGCGCGGCTCACCGCTCAATCGCGCGGTATCGCGACTTCGGATTTCGACCAGCTCTGCCAGATCAGGCGCGACCAGCAATTGCTCCTGTGCATCAGTCTCGGTGAACTTCAAGAGCGCAGTGACCGCAAGCACAATCACGATCAGGATGATCGTGCCAATGAAGCCGATCAGCCATGTCGGCCCGCTCATCGGATCTTCATGATCACCTGGATTGTGTTCGAATGCATCACTCATATCTGAATCTCATAGCTACGAATATTGTTCTTGATCCTCGAATTAGAAATTCTCAAAGGCCAATGACTCGGGCAGGCGCGGATCACCCTGAGCAATCAACGCGTGCCGAGCCATGCGTTTGACAGTCATTGCAGTCACAATTCCAAACAGCCCAAGCAGGCAGGCCAGATCCATCAGGCTCGGGTGGAAGTTCACTTCGACCAGACCGGCAGCAGCTGCATCGCGCAGCTCTTCATACGACGCTGCCGTAGCGATTGCGTCCCCGGGAATCGTCGGCATCACGAGGTAGTACATGTCGACAGCGTGCATGATCAACATGCCCGCAGCAATGAGCCCCAGCACGGTCGTGACGCGTTTGGTGTGTTTGGTCACAAGCAGCAGGAACGGCAGTACAAAGTGGCCCACGAGCAGCAGAATGCTGACCATCCGCCACCCACCGAGCTGGCGAACCATATACCACGTTGTTTCTTCGGGGATGTTGCCATACCAGATCAGCATGTACTGGCTAAATGCGATATACGCCCAGAACACGACGCCGAACGCAAACAGAAGTTTGCCTGCATCCTGGTAGTGTTCGGTCGTGATTTCGGTGGTGAGCCTGCCGGAGCGATGATACCACTTCATCACGAGAATCTGCACCGCAAAGAAGCCGCAGCAACTGGCAGCAAAGAAGTACACCGCAAACATCGTGCTGAACCAGTGCGCTTCGAGCGATTCGATCCAGTCGATGGACGCAATGCTCTGCGTCAGTGCGTACAGAACCAACCCCAGCGGCGCGAAGCGCTGCATGCGATGAGTCAGATTGACATCACCTGTGGCGTCCTGGGCGACCGAATTGCGATAGAAGAACCGTGACAGAATAGCCCAAACGAACAGCACAAACGCTGCCCGGAAAAGCCAGAACCATGGAATGTGCCCGACCTGCTCACCCGCTTCGTTGAGCGGACTCATGCCGAAGAACCATGGAATCTTGTGTTCAAGCAGAGGATCGCCAGCCGGGTGCATCCAGTGATATTGGTGGCTGAGCCAGGGTGACAGCATCACCGGGATGAACAGCAACCACATCCACTGCAGATTCGCAGCGACGTTTTCAGCAATACGTCGCAAGGCCACCGACCAGCCGGCCCGCGATGCGTGCTGCACCATCGTCCAGAACAAACCGCCGAGACAGACTGCTGCAACTGCTGCGAACGCGTACAGATACGACCGGAAGAATCGATCCCAGCCGTGATCCATCAATGCGCCAAGAATCAGCGCCGTGATCAGGCCGATGCCACCAACAGCTGCTGCGATTGTGAACAGACCGTTGCCTGCGCCATCGAGCTGCTGATTGCTGGTTGTATGCTGGGCTCGGCTCATGATTGCTCCGCCTCATCCTGCGGATTCGTTGCGTCGTCGGTTGTTTCGTCAGGCGTTTCTTGTTCGGGCAGCTTCTCAAACTGCAATTCACTTCGATTCGTGCCGGCAGGCAGATCTGAATCCTGTGCGAACTGACTGCGCTGCAGTGCTTTTACATAGGCAACGATTGCCCACCGATCACCGACGGGGACCTGGTCGCCATAGCCTGCCATGGTGCGCACGCCGTTGGTGATTGTGTTGAATGTCTGACCGATTGGTTGTTCGCGGATAGCTTTTTCGTGCAGGCTCTTGGGCTGCACCCACGTTGTGCCGTTGACGCCTGCGGTAACGAGTTTGAATGCCCGCTGATGAATAATCCCATCGCCGAAGCCGGCTTCACCATGACACGGCAGACAGTAGATATTGAAACGGTTCTGACCACGATGAATCAGATCGACCGTGACATCGATCTGCCCTGGGAAGGTCGTTGCCCATTCATCGCCGACAAGCCCTTTGATGAAGTGCGCATCGTCATTGAGTTTGTTGCGGGCGACAGTTCCTTCGACCGGCGGGCGCATCGCACGTCCATCTTCAAAGAACTCATTCGCCTGCTGGGCTTTGTATCGGTGCTGGTTGTCCATGTCCTGGACAAGATGCACGCGCGGTTTCTTCTTGACAGTCGAACGTTCTGTGGCGATCAACGCCGGCGGAATCAACAGCGCGATCAAACCAATCAGCAGGATGTACAGCAGCATCTTCGGCATGGCGTCAGTCCTGTACTTCCTCCAGGGCAATCGGATTCAGTGATCGCAGCAGTGTTTCAGTCTTGTCCCGATAGAACTGCGGATCGCGGGCTTCGATCAACAGGAAGAATCGATCATCAGTTGCGCGAGCAAAGCTCGGCACACGGAAGACCGGGTGATAGAACCGCGGCAGGCCGTTGAGCAAGAGTACGAGCAGGAAACACCCAACCGATGCCAGCAGAACCGTCAACTCAAATACAACCGGAATCCATGCGGGTATGGACGAAGCCGGTTTACCGCTGATCATGAAGTCGTAGCCGATGACGGGTACAAGGGCCCAGAACTCAAAGCTTGTGCCGTTGGTGAACCATTGCAAGAGCACCGCAACAATCGTTCCGGTCAACCCGCATCCGAACACCAGGATGGGAAGGATCGTGGGCTTGACGCCCATTGCCTTGTCCAGTCCGTGTACGGGGAACGGCACGAAACAATCCCACCAGCGGTAACCTTCAGCGCGAACGCGCTTGGCAGCATGCAGCACTTCTGCGGGCGTTGCGAATTCAGCCATCAATCCGTACAGCTTGCGTTTGCGCTGCGGTGTAGCGGTAGCAGACATGGAGGCAGATGCGGTCGTCATGAGCGTGCCTCCATTGTTGCGTGATCGGAATCATCATCATGATGGTCGTGGCCACGATGCGGATTCGCTTCCGGCATGATTGCTTTGACTTCCGCAATCGCAATCACCGGCAGGAAGCGGATGAACAACATGAACATGGTCATGAACAAGCCGAAGCTGCCCACGAGCATGCCGATATCAACCCAAGTCGGCTTGTAGTACGCCCACGAACTGGGCAGGAAGTCCTGTTCGAGCGAAATCACGATCACGAAACGTTCGAACCACATGCCGACGTTGACGAGCAAACACGCGATGAACATGATCGGAATGCTGCGCCGGGCCGCCTTGAACCAGAACACCTGCGGTGTGAGTACGTTGCAACTGACCATGATCCAGTAGGCCCACCAGTGCTGGCCGAAGGCACGATTGACGAAGGCAAAGCTTTCGTACATCGCGCCGCTGTACCACGCAACGAAGAATTCGGTGGAGTATGCGTAGCCGACCATCGAGCCTGTGAGCAGGATGATCTTGTTCATGTTCTCCAGATGCCGCATGGTGATGAAATTCTTAAGCCCCCAAATCTGACGGGCGGGTATTGCCAGTGTCATCACCATTGCGAAGCCGGAGAAAATCGCACCGGCAACAAAGTACGGCGGGAAAATCGTTGTATGCCAACCGGGCAATTGCGCAACTGCAAAGTCGAATGAGACGACCGAGTGCACGGACAGCACCAGTGGCGTGGCGAGCGCGGCCAGCAGCAGATACCCGCGCTCGTAGCGATGCCAGTGCCGCATACTGCCGCGCCAGCCGAGGCTGAAGATCCCATACAGAATCGCGCGGAGCTTCGTTTTCGATCGATCGCGCAGTGTCGCAAGGTCAGGCACCATGCCGAGGTACCAGAACAGCACCGAGACGGTGGCATATGTACCGACCGCAAACACATCCCACAGCAGCGGACTGCGGAACTGCGGCCACATGTTCATCTGATTGGGAATTGGGAACAGCCAATACGCAAACCACACACGGCCGACGTGAATGCCCGGGAACAGGCCCGCGCACATGACCGCAAATATGGTCATTGCCTCAGCGAATCGGTTGATTGCGGTGCGCCACTTCTGGCGGAACAGGAACAGGATCGCGCTGATGAGTGTGCCTGCGTGGCCGATGCCGACCCAGAACACAAAGTTCACAATCGGGAAGCCCCACATGACGGGGTTCTGGTTGCCCCAGACGCCGACGCCTGTGGCGAACAGATACATGATCAATCCGCCGAGCATGCCAAGCAGGCTCAGCGAAATGACGAAGGTGATGTACCACGCCAACGGCGGCTTGGGAGATTCGTTGACCCAGCAGACTTCATCGGTCACCGAACCGAAGTCATGGTGATTCAATACCAACGGAGCGCGCCGCGTGGGATCTTCAAACGTATTGTCAATGACGATGGTGCTCATCAGTGCTGCCCATCTCCGTTGTCAGATCCTTTGTGGCCATCACTGCTGGCATCACGATGCGACGGCGTGTATTGCTGGTTGATCGGATTTCGAATCTTCGCCAGGTACTTCGTGCGCGGTTTGGTGTTCAATTCTTCCAGAATGTCGTACGCCCGTTCATCACGGTGCTTCGTCATGACCTGCGAGTCGTTGTCCTTCAAGTCGCCGAACATAATCGCCTGCGCCGGGCACGCCTGCTGACAGGCTGTCTGGATTGCACCGTCTGCAACCGGCACGCGCTTGTCGAGTCGTGCAGGATCATCGGAATGGAGCTGCACCCAGTCGTTCTTTGCCTGAATCTTGGCTTTCTGAATCCGCTGCACGCAGTACGTGCATTTTTCCATCACGCCGCGCGAGCGGACCGTCACTTCCGGGTTGAACTGCATCGCTTTGAGCGGGCCGGGATCAGCCTGCGTCGTCGAGTAGTAATCGGTATCGACCTGCAGCAGCGTGCCCGGTTGTTCGCGATGCGGTTTGCGCTCGTGGAAATCGAAGTAATTAAACCGCCGAACCTTGTACGGGCAGTTGTTCGAGCAGTACCGCGTGCCAATGCAACGGTTGTAGACCATGACATTCAAGCCGTCGGAATCATGCACAGTTGCTGCAACCGGGCAAACCTGTTCGCACGGCGCGTTTTCGCAGTGCACACATGCCATCGGCTGCAGTGCGACGCGTTCAATATTGCCGGTGTCGTATGTGCCGTCTTCATTCTTCCCGAAGGCAAAGTATCGATCGATGCGCAGCCAGTGCATCTCGCGACCGCGGAGCACCTGGTCCTTGCCGACGATCGGGATGTTGTTCTCCGCCTGACAGGCGATGACGCAAGCGCTGCAACCAACGCACTTGTTCAGATCGATCGACATTCCCCATGCATAGCTGCCGCCGTAGCCCCCATCGTCGTGATACGACAGATCTTCAGCAAACAGCGACAGGCGATGGGTGACATGTGTGCGGTGCTTGGCAAATTTTGGATCGTCTCGATATTCCTTGAGCGTTGCTTCGCGCACCAGCGTGGACAATCGCTTTTGAATGCCTTTGCCACCGGTTGATTCCGGATCGATTGTGTGATGGTCCTGCGTGCTGGCCAGCGGGTAATGGCTGCCGATGTTCTCAACTGCTGCACCGCCGACGAACGCCATGTTCTCCGTTGTGCGCAGCGGGTACACGTTGACGCCAGCATCTTTGGCGATTCGTCCGTTGAACGTTCGTCCGTAACCCAGCGCAACTGCAACTGATTCATCGCTCTGGCCGGGCATGACGATCACCGGCATCTCAATTGTCGTGCCACCGGCGGTGATCGAAATCATGTCGCCAAGGTCAACACCAAGATCTTGCGCTGCGTTCACACCGAGGATTGCTGCGTTGTCCCACGTGAGCTTGGTAATCGGATCGGGCAGTTCCTGCAGCCAGCCGTTGTTTGCAAACCGGCCGTCGTAGACTGCGGTGTCCTGTACGAAGACAACTTCGTAACCGGTTTCGGATCGGCCCGTAATTGCGGCACGAAGGTTTTCTACAGCAGTTGCAAGTTTGGATTGATCAAGCGTTGCTGTCGACGGCTTCGTTTGCGAGTCTGCGATGAAGCCGTCATGCAGGGTTGCGCGCCAATCTCCGCCGCCGCCAATTGTGCTGAAGGTGCGCTTTACAACCGATTGTCCGTCAGTCGCTACATCGCCCGCCAGCCGGGCCAGCAGTTCAATGTCGCTCATGCCGTCAAACAACGGCCGGATGAGCGGTTGGCGAATTGTGTACGTTCCATCCCAGGTGCGCGTATCGCCCCAGCTTTCGAGCCAGTGCGCGCGGTTCATGTGCCAGGTGCATGCTGGATCAGTCGACGTCTCATCCGGGTAAGACGACAAATGTACAACTGTTGCTGCTTTGGCCATTGCGGCAGCAAAGTTCAGGTCAGCCGGTGCGTCATAGACCGGGTTGCCGCCGATGATGACCAACGTGTCGACGTCGCCAGCATTGAGCGCTTCGGTGAGCGATGCAATCGTTTCGGTCGGACCCGCATCGTCTGGTTCCGCTGTATATGACACTGTCGCGCCAACGTTGCCCAATGCCTGATTCAGCATTGCTGCGAGGTAATGCACCGCTGCGGGCTGGCGCGGGCCAGCGATGACAATGCTGCCGCCGCGACTAGCTTTGAGGTCTTCAACTGCGTGGTCAAGATTCGCGAGAAGGTCCGCAGACAGTTCCGCCTGCTCAGCAATGCTGCGCAGGGATGCGTCGTTGGTGATGGCTGCTGCGAGATAGGCCGCAACTGTTGGAACGTCTGCTGCGCGAACGGCTTTGCGCTCATCAGCGTTGGAGCCGGTCAAACTCAGCATCGGCTCATAGCAATAAAGCCGACTCATATCGATCGGCCGGTTTCGGTCATCTTTGGCGCTTCGACTGATGGCGAATCCGCGCACGTTTGTCAGAGCTGCAGGACTACACCCGAGGAAATCACTGTCAAGGGCAACAACTACCATTGCCTTACTGAACGTGTGGTGGACGCGGTGCGCGGTTCCGAACGCCATGGTCAAACCATCGCGTTCATGTGTTGGGGCAAGTGGTTCGTATTCATGCCACACAGCCTGCGGGCACTTCTGCATCAATCTGCGGCGCAGATCTTTCGCGCTGGGTGAACTTGTTGCTTCGCTGAGAATTCGCAGACCATTGCCCTGAGTTTGTCGCAGATTTGCAGAATGCTCATCGGCCCAGAACTGGAACGCAGCGGTTGTGGATTTTTCGCCGTTGTGCCGAGGCTCCCACGAACGATCCGGGTCGTACATATCGAGCACGGACGCCTGGTCGTACAAATTCGTCGCGCCGTTGTTGAACGGATGCTCAGGGTTGCCTTCGATCTTGGTCGGCCGGCCGTCAGTGCTGGTGACAAGAAGGCCGCTGCCAACGCCGCCGAGTTCCATTGACGAGGCGTAGTATTCGGGAATGCCGGGCAGTACGCCGGATGGGCGCTTTGCAAAGGGCGCGATTTCTTCGCGCGGCCAACGGCGGCACCCGCTCAGGCCGATACCTGCGAATGCAATCGATGCGCCCATGATCTTCAGGAACTGCCTGCGGTCGGATTCAAGAAGTTCCGATGCGCTGGCGGGAAATTCGCGGTGCATTGCTTCGCGAAACTCCGGCGTGTCAGCAAATTCATTGAGACTGCGCCAATATGTCTTGCCAGCCTGTTGCCGGTCGCCGTTCAACGATGACATGTGGAGCAATCCTGTGACGGGTTGATGTTGTTGTGATCCTGCCAGAAGTCGTGATAGTCAACGAGTTCCTGTTCGGTGCCTTTGAACGACCAGCCAAGATTCGTGACTTCAGATGGGTCGCGCAGGTTTTCAGTCGGGTTGCGGTGACAATCCAAGCACCAGCCCATGCTCAATGGCTGCATCTGCTGGACGACGTCCATGCGATCGACTCGGCCGTGACACGACACGCAACTTACACCGCGGTTGACGTGCGCGGAGTGATTGAAGTACGCGTAGCCCGGCAGATCGTGAACGCGGGTCCATGTGACCGGCGTTCCTTTCTCGTAACTCTGCCGAAGCGCTTCGAGTTTCGGGCTGTCCTTGTGAATCTGCGTGTGGCAGTTCATGCACGTCTGCGTCGGGGGGATGGACGCCTTAGCGGAATACTCGACAGTGTTGTGGCAATACCGGCAATCGATGCCGAGTTCTCCTGCGTGCAACTTGTGGCTGTATTCGATGACCTGATCAGGTGCGTAGCCGACGTCGGTCGTCATCGGGCTGAAGCCGTACGCAACAACGTAGACAACGTACAAAGGCGCAACCATCGCCATGAAGATTGCACCGGGCAAGAGCAGATTGGTCCACCGTGGAAAGACGTAGTGGTAACGTCCCATGGGCTTTGTGCCTTTTTTCACAAACTCTTGCGAATGCTAGAAAAACCCGGTTGCTTGTCAAGGCGACGCGGGCAGATGGTCCAACCGGACCAGAGTGATGAAGCCATCTGAATATGGCGATTCCGGGCCATGAACGTCCCTTTTGACAGTTACGCGATGCACGGACCTCCGCGACCAACGACCCGTGGCCGGTCTGCCGGCTGGCCATCCTCGAAAGGCACCCCTGACTCGCCCAAGAAGGCGGATCATAGTCCGGAGCGTAGCCGATCCGCAAGCGAGGCAGGTGCTGTTCACATGCATATCGCAGTCCTGCATTGCGTCTGGTGAATCAGGTGCAGTGCATCGGCGGTCAGCCGCTCCGCTTCCAGCCGCACTCAGGGCAACCGGTTTGCATCAATCCGCGCAAGGAGTAGCCGCATTGCGGGCAGTTGCGTTTCCACCCACACTTCGGACAGCCAAGCCGTGTCAGGCCGCGCATTGCATTGCCACAATCCGGGCAATAGGAATGATCTTCAAATCGCGGTTTGCGGCGTTCATCCAGAATGTAACCCCAAGCTCCTCCGATCACCACACCACTGAAGGTTCCGATCGGCAAAGAGCACACAAACAGGACGCCGGCATCTCCATTGCTGATTCCACTTTGCGATGAGGCAATCGCCATACTTGCCCAGACCGCAGCAAATCCAAGAATCAGACCAGCGAGTCCACACACAAGGATCAAAATTCCCATCCACCAGCGACGAATGAGCAGTGCTACTACAGCAGGCACTGCACACAATAGAAGATTCAGCCCTAGAAAAAGATTGACTATTTGCACGCTTCACTCTTCATAAAGAGACTTCACTGTCAGACTTCTCGCACTTCACTTCGCTGCGGTGGCGCTGCGGATGGTTGCGATCATCTCCATCGGGCTGCTGGCATGAAACAACTTGTGGCGCACCTGCGGGTCGATGACCAACCGAGCGATGTCCGCAAGCGTCGCCAGGTGTCCTTCGGGATCACCCTGCGGACTGAGCAGTAGGAACGCAAGCTTGACCGGTTCGCCATCTGGAGCGCTAAAGTCAAACCCATCAGGAAGTTGCGCGATTGCGCACAGGCGGGAATCAAGCCCCGGGCAATATGCATGCGGCACTGCGACGCCATGACCGAGCGCTGTCGGGAACGCTGTTTCTCGTTCGAGAAGTTCCTGCACGGTTTCTTCGCGTGACAGGTCTGGTGCAACAGTGATCGCAAGAGCCACGAGTTGCTGCAGCAGGTCTTCCAATGTGTCGGCTTTGAGTTTTGTGATCAGCTCCGGCCGAATCGCGCGCATCAGATAATCCGCCCGCCGCTGCAGATACAACGTGTGCGACGTCTTGTCATCGTTGTCGCTGGACTCAGTAGGTCCCTCGAATGTGATCTTCCCATCAGCAATCGTGATCATCGGCGTCGCTAATTGCGAAAATGCCGGCTCGTACCCCGTTGCTTCGATGATCGCAGCTTCACCGCGCTGCAACTCTGCAGCAACCAAAGACGGCTTGGGCAGCTTCGGCCACGTCAGCTTACCCGCAACTTTATCATCTCGAACGTCATCGTTACTCAATTCCTGCTCAGATGGATTACAGCGATAGACGTTGTCTGACCCGACAACATCCGCCCAGTTCTGGCAGATGCGCACGTTCAGGTCTTCGTTGTCCGTCAGCGCAAGGACGTTCCCGACGCCGCTGACAACTGCGTTGTCCATCATTGCATCAATATCGCGCGCGTCTCCCGAGACAGCGACAAGTCCCTCGCTTTGGGCTTCGCGAATCATTCTTGCGTTGGTGTCCGCAAGAACAACGGATTTCTTGGCCTGGTCGCCAATGAATCGTGCGATGCGCCGGCCGAGTGAATGTGCGCCAACGATCATCCAGCCGGTCGGTTCGGGGCGTTTGAGCCGCAGCAGCCGAGCCAGC
The DNA here is from genome assembly GCA_029260575.1 of Phycisphaerales bacterium. GTDB lineage: Bacteria > Planctomycetota > Phycisphaerae > Phycisphaerales > SM1A02 > JAJDDB01. The sequence goes on along the minus strand of JAJDDB010000009.1, from coordinate 194,815 downwards.
GGGCCTGCGGAAAACCCCTGCAGAACGATGGTTGCAATGATCACGGAGTAGGTAAAACTCTCCACGAATTTCGGTATTTCGTGATTCGCTTCCGCAAGGTTCAGTGCGATTAGCGAAGCCATGGATGCAGCTACGATTCCGCGGGGCGCAACCCACGACAGATACGCCTTCTCGCGCGTGGACAAATCTGTGCCGAACGTGCAAAGGAAAATGCTGATGGGTCGGATCAGCAACATCACAATGCCAACAACAGCTACAAGCCCCCAGCCGAATGTCTTGAACTGCTCAAAACTCAAGCGCGATGCGAGCAATATGAACAGCGTTCCAATCAACAGGTCGGTTATTTCCGCTTTGAACTGGCGCAACTGTTTGAGCTGTACTTTTCCGGCAAAGCCAACAAGAAACCCCGCAGCCGTCACCGCAAGGAGTCCCGCTTCGGCAACGACAGCATCAGCCAAACCAAATACCAGCACAGCAGCGCCGAGCGCGAAGACGTTTACTGAGTCTTCGGCAACCCACTTTCGCCGAATCACGAACATGATGACCAGCCCGCCCACGACGCCGACGAGCAGGCCCCACCCAAGGCGTGTGCCGAAGTTCAGCAGCGCCTGTTCGCCGCCTTCCTTGACCATCCATTCGTAACACAGCAGCGCGATGAACACGCCGATCGGGTCAATGAGCACGCCTTCCCAGTGCAGGATGTTGTGCAGTCGGTTGTTGAGTTTGATGCGTTTTAGCAGCGGCGCGATGACGGTCGGGCCGGTGACGATGACCAGCGAACCGGAGATGATTGCCATCTGCCAGCCGACATCCAGGATCAACTGAATCGCAACGGATGTGCCGATCCATGTCGTGAGCACGCCGACGGTCAGTAAGCGTTTGATGGTTGCTGGTGCTTCGCGGTATCCGCTGAGATCGAGCGTCAACCCGCCTTCAAAGAGAATCAGGCCGATCGCCAGCGAGACGATGACGCGAAGACCTTGGCCGAGGCTGTCCGGCTGCACGATTCCGAGCACGGACGGCCCCATGACAGCGCCGCCGGCCAGCAGCATGACGATGGCAGGCAGGTTTAATCGACGCGACAGAATCACGAGCATCACGCCGCCGGCAATTGCCCAGGCGATCGTCATCAGCATCGCGTGGCTTGAAACCTCTGTTGCCTCTGATGCCAACAGGAATGTGAGAGTATTCAAATCGGACACGCATTGCCTCATTCATACGCCGCCGCGGGTGTCGAGCGGGAAATCCGCGCTGCCGCTTCGGTCGGCTTCAAACCTGCCGGCAGCAGTGTACCGTGCAGCACCCGGACAACCGAATTCGCAGCAGTCAATTGGTTGGCCGGCACTGCAGGACTATGCTCGCGCCATGTTCGATACGCATTGTCATCTGACATTTCCGAAGCTCGCAGCGCAAGCGGAGACGCTGCTTGCTGACGCACGCACAGTCGGGGTGCGTGGCGTCATCACCGTTGCGACAACTTCGGCTGACTCTATCGCCGCATTGGAGATGGCTCGAAATCATGACAACGTCTGGTGTTCCGCCGGCGTGCATCCTTTATATGCAGACAAGCCCGCAGCGCAATCACGCGACTATGACGCCATTCGCAAAGTCGGCTCTGATCCAAAATGCGTTGCATGGGGTGAACTCGGCCTTGACAATCACTACGACGAGCCGGCCCATGACGTGCAGGTGAAGGTGCTGCATGAACAACTGAACTTCCTGCAGCAGTGCGCTGCTGAGGGCATGCATAAACCCGTCATTGTGCATTGTCGGGACGCCTTCGATGAGTTAATCGATGCATTTGCCGCAACAACACTGCCGCCGGAGCGATTTGTGTTTCACTGTTTTACCGGCACGCCAGACGATGCGCGCAGCGTGCTCGACTTCGGCTCGTGGATCAGTTTCACCGGCATTGCGACGTTTGCGAATGCGGCTGGCGTTGCCGAAGCAGCGCAACTTGTTCCCGATGATCGCATCATGGTTGAAACTGATGCACCGTATCTGAGCCCGGAACCAGTGCGCACGACCCGGCCGAATGTCCCAGCGCATGTCGTACACACAGCCCGGTTTCTCGCGGAGCTGCGCAGCGTGGACTATGAAGAATTTGAGCGAATGGTTGATGCAAATGCCGAACGATTCTTCGGGATCAAGATCCCTTAGGCCCTGCGTCGGCCGCGTGATCCTGCGAGCCCTGCCAGACCCAGCAGCGCAAGTGCGCCCGGTGCCGGGACGTTTGTAGCGGTGACATATACATCAAATGACTCGCCCATGCCGGCCTCACTGAGCATCAGGGAGATCCCGGAGCCATCGATTCCGCGGAGTTGCGGAATGATCGGCCCGTCACCGTCGTCACCACCACTGCCAGCCGCGTCCCAACCGGAAACATGTGCGGTCAATTCGCCGCGATCGCCAAGCGAGACATACTGCAAACTGTTTTCGTGTGTGAATCCGCTGAGCGCATCCAGGTCTGCGGTGCGAGTCTTCAACGTGTCGGAGTTTTCCAGTTCGTGAAAGGTGACCGGCCCTTCATATCTCAACAGGACATCAAATGAGTCGCCCAGGCCATCGATCGTGAACAAATCAAGATCAGCGCCGGGGCTGTTCGCGCCGTAGATATTCTGACCCGTATCACGAACTGTGACTGCGGTGAATGCGTTGTAGCCGGCTTCATCGAGCAAGCTGGAAAGATCAACCGTAATCTCCGTCGGGAACATCGTCTGATTCTGCGCTGCAGCAGTCACGCTGATGAGGTGACCGAAATCGCCTTCGTAATCGATCTGGCCCCAACCGCTGTTGAAGAACGTTCCGACATGAATGGAAAGCGCGGGATCCGGCTGAGCTTCGCCTGCAAAGGTGTGTGTTGTCAATGCAAGCGCAACGATCGCGCCGGTGGCTGTGACTGCCTTCATCTTCTTCCCTCTCTGTGGTTGTCCGTTCCGTCGCCGGTGTGCCGTGCCGAATGCGGATGGTGGTGCAAGTACCAACATCCAATGGTTGCGTCACGACATGTTCACCATGCCGCCGCGCTGGCGCGGTGCAAGTAAAAGGTCGATGCGCGCAACATTTGCCGGTCCGGTCGCCCGGCGTCTGTCATCTGTCGCGTCCGTGCCGGGTGGTCCGGTAAGAATGACTGTGGTTCCCCGCTGGGCGGGCACACCCACGCAGCAGCAGCATATGATGTGCGGATGCGTGTTGTAAGCCTGCTACCCTCTGCGACGGAACTGCTCTGCGCAATCAAAGGCGGCGCGGACCTGCTCGTCGGCAGGTCGCATGAATGTGACTACCCGCCTGCGCTCGCGCATCTTCCCATCCTCACCAGTCAGCGCACGACTGCCGGGACAAGCGCCGCCATTGATGAACAAGTGCGCAGCGCACTCGCAGACGACGCAGGCAGCGCGGCGCTGTACAGCGTTGATGAAGAGTTGTTGAAGTCGCTGCAGCCGGATGTCATTCTCACGCAGAACTTGTGCGATGTGTGTTCGATTGATCTGCAGACTGTGCAGCGCATCGCAGCGGATATGTCACCGAAACCCGAGATTGTGTCGCTCAATCCGCTGCGCATGGAAGACATATATGACGATCTGCTACGGGTAGGTGAGGCCCTTGGGTTACAAGATGGCGCGCAGCGAACAGTTGTGGAATTGCGCGAACGGTACTGGACGGCTGTGGATTATGTGAACCCATACGAATCCGGGCCGGAGGTTGCGTTTCTGGAGTGGATGGATCCGCTGTTTTGCGGTGGGCACTGGACGCCGCAGCTCATTGAAGCAGCAGGTGGTAGTCACTCGTTGAATGAAGCAGGCAATTCGTCAAGGCAGATCGCGCCCGAGGAGTTGCTCGAGGTGATGCCGGAGCGATTGATCATCTGTCCCTGCGGATTTGGGCTGGATCAGATTCGCGCTGAGCTTGATGTGTTGACGCAGAAGAAGTGGTGGCCGTTGTTACCCGCAGTGCAGGATGGAAACGTCGCGCTGGTTGATGGCAATCAGATGTTCAACCGCCCTGGTCCTCGCCTTGTCGATGCATTCTGCTGGCTGGTGGCGTGGATCAATGATCGTCCGGAGATGCTGCCGGCGGAGTTTCCGGTTGAGTGCGGCTTGTGTTGAAACTCCGCGCAGTCGTTGCGGAGTAAACAGTCTGGCTAACTTTGGGTATCGATCGATCAGTAGCCTGCCCACCGGATTGCGCCTGTGTCAAAGGAACATCCTGTGCATCGAGTTCCTAAGATCTTCGTTTCAGCGGTCGCTGGAGTCATTGTGATAGCAATGCTCATCTATGCCGCTCCGTATCTGCTGATCGTTGGATTTATGCTCTTGGCCAAAGACAACACGTGCATCCATTCGAACGATGAATACACGATTATGGGTTCTCGAGTGAAAGGCAACAGGTTTGAATTTGACTATGTCAGTATCGGAGACATGAATGATTTCTATACCGGCACTTCAGGCATCACGCTCCGTTTTGATGGGAATCAGGAACTGAAATGCCACGAGATTGACATGGATGTGTTGCGTTCGATTGCGAGTCTGCGAACAGACGCATACATCAACCCAACAGTCTGGCCTGAGGGCACAGCCAAGTTTCAATACATAAGATCTGAATTCACGACACACGAAGGCCGCCTGCTGGAAGCAACGCTGTACCCAGCAGATTGGCAACAGTTCGAAATCTCGTTTGATGAGGACACGAACTGGATTGCGCTTCCGCAAACTCTGTCGCCAGAGCAGGCGGAGTCGCTATTTGGTCCAAGGGTATGGACCTTTCTGATGCATTGATCTCCGATGCATTCGTCGCCCGCTTGGTCAAGACGTTCCGCTGGCTGGTCGCGTGGATCAACGATCGCCCGGAGGTGCAGCCGGCGGAGTTTCCGGTGGAATGTCTTGCAACGTAACCCTGGCACCGGATGCTCCGCGATGACAGGCGCACGGTCGATGCGACTGCCAACATGACAGATTGCATTGCGATTATTCGCTTCAGATGGGGTTTTCACCGGCACGCGCGTTGCGACAAATACGGCAGCGACGGTGACCCAAAACTGTCGCCGCATTTGAGACGCGGAGAATACACCCATGAAAATGGACCGATTCACAACCATGTCCCAGGACATCATCGCCGGTGCGAGTTCACTTGCGATGAGCGCTTCACACGGGCAACTCCTGCCGCTGCACCTGCTCGTGACGATGCTCGACAATGCGAACAGCGTCGCGCATTCGATCATTGCCAAAGCCGGCGTGAACAGCAGACAAGTGCAGCAGGTTGCCGAAAGCGAACTGAAGCGGCTGCCGACGGTGACATCGTCAGGCCAGGCGACGCAGCCACAGGCATCCAGCACGCTCATCGAGACGTTCAATACCGCTGAGCATGAAGCGAAAGAACTGAAGGACTCCTACGTTTCCACCGAACATCTGCTGCTCGCGCTGTCGGAAGTTGCCGGCGAAGCGAAGGAAGTGCTGTCGGTGCATGGTATGAGCCGCAAGCGCGTGCTCGAAGCAATCAAAGCGCTGCGGGCAGCTTCCGGCGTCAACAACATCAATGATCCAAATGCTGAATCGACGTTCGAAGCGCTCAAGAAATACGGCATCAACCTGATTGAACAGGCGCAGCAGGGCAAGATGGACCCGGTCATCGGCCGGGATGATGAAATCCGCCGATGCATGCAGGTGCTCAGCCGGCGCACGAAGAATAACCCCGTGCTGATCGGCGAGCCGGGCGTGGGCAAGACGGCAATCGTCGAAGGCATAGCCCAGCGCATCGTCAACGGCGACTGTCCATCGTCGATGCGCAGCTCGCGCTTGGTTGCGCTGGACGTCGGTCAATTACTCGCTGGCGCAAAATTCCGTGGGGAATTCGAAGAGCGATTGAAAGCGGTCTTGCGCGAAGTCACCGCCAGCGAAGGACAGGTCATTCTGTTCATTGATGAACTGCACACGATCGTGGGAGCCGGCGCAGCCGAAGGAGCGGTTTCAGCGGGCAACCTGCTCAAACCGGCGCTTGCGCGTGGGGAGCTGCGCTGCATCGGCGCGACCACACTCGATGAATACCGCCAGCACATCGAAAAGGACGCAGCATTCGAGCGGCGATTCCAGCCGATCTACGTCGGCGAGCCAACACTTGAAGACACGATTGCAATTCTCCGCGGCTTGAAGGGACGCTACGAAGCCCATCACGGCGTGCGGATTCAGGATGGCGCGCTCGTCTCCGCTGCGACGCTCAGTCACCGGTACATTGCCGACCGATTCCTTCCTGATAAGGCAATTGATCTGCTCGACGAAGCTGCATCGCGGCTGCGCATCGAGAACGATTCGATGCCTGCAGAGCTGGATGAGCTTCGTCGTCGGATCATGCAACTTGAAATCGAACGCGAAGCACTGAAACTCGAAAGTGATCCGGATTCCAGAAAACGCTTGACGATTCTTGAGAAAGAATTGTCGGAGTTGAACGAGAAGAACAACCAACTCACCGCTCAATGGGAAGCGGAGAAAACAGACCTCGATGAAATCAAAGCGGTCAAGGAAGAGATCGACCGCAAGCACACTGAGCTCGAACAGGCTCAGCGTCGCGGTGATCTGGAAACGGCTGCACGCATTCAATACGGCGAATTGCGCGCACTTGATGAACGGCTTGCTGACGCTGAACAGGCGCTTAATGATCGCCTGACCCGAGGTGATGCGCTGGTCAAGGAAGAAGTTGATGCCGAACAGATCGCTGAGGTCGTCGGCAAATGGACCGGCATACCGGTGTCGCGACTGGTCGAAGGCGAACGGGAGAAACTGCTGCGTATGGAGCAGCAACTGGAAAACCGCGTCATCGGCCAGGATGAAGCAGTTCGGGCTGTCAGCGATGCAGTGCGCAGAAGTCGTGCGGGTCTTGGCGATCAGCATCGGCCGATCGGTTCATTCCTCTTCCTCGGCCCCACCGGTGTGGGCAAAACTGAATTGTGCAAAGCTCTGGCTGAGTTTCTGTTCGACACGGATGATGCGCTGGTGCGCATCGACATGAGCGAATACATGGAGCAGCACGCAGTAGCGCGCCTGATCGGCGCGCCGCCCGGGTATATCGGTTACGAAGAAGGCGGCAGGCTCACGGAAGCAGTCCGTCGGCGGCCGTACTGTGTTGTGCTGTTCGACGAAATGGAAAAGGCGCATCCTGATGTCAGCAACATTCTGCTGCAGTTGCTCGATGATGGACGGCTCACCGATGGCCACGGCAGAACGGTGGACTTTCGCAACTCGATTATTGTCATGACCAGCAATATCGGTTCGCAGGCGATTCTTGAATTGGCCGCCGGCGGCGCGATTGACACGGAAATTGAATCGCATGTTCGTGATCTGCTCAAGCAAGCGCTGCGCCCGGAGCTTCTCAACCGCATCGATGAGACGATCATCTTTCATCAGCTTTCGCCGGACGATCTCACATCGATTGTTGATATTCAGCTTGATTTGTTGCGCAGTCGGCTGGCGGATCGTGGCCTGCTGTTGGAAATCACGCCGGGCGCGAAGGTGGCGCTGGCGATGGATGGGTACGACCCGCAGTTCGGCGCCCGCCCGCTCAAGCGTGTCATCCAGCAGCAGATCGAGAATCGCATCGCAACGCAGATCCTTTCAGGTGCGTTCAGCGAGGGCGATACCATCCGCGTTGATTATGAAGCGGGCCGATTCGAATTCTCCGGTGCTGGAGGCAACCCCAAGGCAGTGTCCATTGGTTGATAGGCCATTCTTACAAAATGTGAAGATAGGGTAACACCCATCGCAAACCATCCATTCACAATATCTTAAGTAAGATTGCCTTGGGTCTACAGATCGCGATTCGACTAAAATGACAACTTCTTCATTGCACGCGCTTGAGAATCACACCAAAGTATGAGTTGGAGCCTCTTGAAGGCTTCAATTCGAGTTGGACAGGAGGCCGTGTTTCGCATCTGAAACCGGGAAAGTCCGCACGAAAGCATCCGAAGAGAGAGACTGCAATCGCCATTGGACGGCGAAGTGTTCATGGTTTGTGCGCGATCAGCGAACGCGGCTGATTGCCACGCAAGTGCAGTCGATGCGCAGCAGCGCATCTCGGAGGAGCAGGAACGTGCAGATCAAGACAAACTACAGGACTCTTGCGCTTGTGTGTGCGGGAGCTTTCGGGTTCATTGCCGCAAGCGCGCAAGCAGGCGTGGTCGTCGATTTCAGTACTGACCACAACAGTAACCCGCTGGTGAACGGCCAGATTATCGATACCGAGTTCTTCACCGACTTCACGGTGAGTTCGCCCGATGCCGGTATCAGCCATGCCGGCCTTGCGATCTTCGATTCCAATCCAGCCGGACCGAATGCTGCAGGCGGCGATCCTGATCTGTTGGTCAACCTCGGCAATGTGCTGATCATGCAGAACAACAACGGCGGCTTCGGTAATAACGATGGCAGCGTGTTTTTCACGCCTGATGATGAAGCTGACTTCAACCCCACAGGCGAGGGCAACATCGTCTTCAGTTTCACCAATGCGGTGACGCTCGATTCGATCGATCTGATCGATATCAACGGTGGCGTGCTTGTTGACGTTGTGATGACCGATGGCCTCGGACGGCAGCGAACGTACGAAGTCCCTTCGATGTGGACCAACGACATTAACGCCAGCGGCCCGAACGGTTATGACACACTAGACCTGACCTCGCTCGCCGGACAATTGGGTGAAGGCGGCGGCACGACCAACGCGTTTGAAGATGTCGGCTTCGATGCAGGTGATGTTCTTTCACTGAGCTTCCGCGTGTACGGCAGTTCGCCATCTGCTGCGCTCGACAACCTGATTTACCAGGTTTCCGTCCCTGCTCCGGGCGCAATGGCACTGCTCGCACTCGGCCTGCCGGCACTTCGACGCAGACGCCGCACAGCCTGAAACAGTTCAGTTTCGCATTTGAATGTAAAACGACGCCGAACTTCGGCGTCGTTTTTTAGGTGTCTCGTGACTCTCAGCAATCCAAGAGTGTTTCGGACCGTTTACTCCACCAACTCATTGACCCTGTAGACCTTGTAACTGTAACGGCGACCATCCAAGCCCGTCGGGTTCCTTGCCGGCTTTGAGCCTGCCGACGATCGACAGTGATTCCAGGTCCAGTACGGTAATCACATCCGCATTGGTGTTGGCCACATATGCAAATCTGCCATCGGGGTGTACGAGGATTCCGACAGGCACGGGTGAGCCTTCAAACGAGTCGCCGAACAACCGGTCATCCTTTTCTTCGACAGCTGTCGCTTCCATCGAGATGCGCTTCAGTAAAGTGCGTGTTGCGGCGTCAAATACAACAACGTCTCCAGAACGCGCATTCGAGACAAGCGCTTTGGACCCATCGGGGGTGAACTTGACACGAATCGGAAACGATGGGCATTCCAGCGTCGCAACATTTTCGAACGTCACTGCATCAATCACAGTCACCGTATCGGCGGCACGATTCGTCACCCAGACTTCCGTGCCATCCGCCGAAACGTCCACACCTTCGGCCCCGCCGCCGGTGTCGATCGTCTTTATGCGCCGGCCGATCTCCAGATCAATCACGGTCAAGGAACCAGACCCGATGTTGGCCACGAATGCACGCTTCTGATCCGGTGACAGCGCGACCATATGACTGATTCGAGCATCTGTGTCGATGGCCTGGAGTACTTTGCTTGCGCCAATGTCCACAACAAGAAGCGCCTGTTCGTGTTCACACGTCACAACCACTCGTTGCCCATCATCGAAAAAGAGAATGCCGTGCGGCCGGTGATACCGTTTGAGATCAATTGTGCGCAGAACGTGTTGCTTCTCAAGATCGAGAACGGTCAATGTGCCGCCGGGTGTGCGCTGGCCGTAATCGCCAACGACTGCGAATTTCCCATTCGGCGAGATGGCAACTTCATGCGGGCCAACGCCCGTTTCAAGGCGTTTGATTTCTTTGCCGGTGGCCAGATCGACAAGCGATGCCGACGCAACAGCCTTGTTCAGCACGACAAGCGTGCCGGTCCCGAATCCACTGGGGTGTTCAGCAATCTCTCGTGTAGCAGGTTGGGTTTTCTGCGTTTGTTCACTGTGCATCATTTGAGTCGCCGCCGAACACATGTTCATCTCAAATGTCATCAAGAACGCTGACATCACGCACAGTAATACCCATAGCTTCATTGTGTACCTCCAAACGCGCAGGTCGAATCATCGTTTCGGCCTTTCCACAGATATACGTACAACTCTTGGGCGTAGGAAAATCGGTAGCAGCGCTGCCCGAATCCATCCTGTCGTACCCGGCGCCGACGATCAGGTTTCAGTGTCGTCCTCAGTAGCGGTCGTGTGCCCCGCAGATTCATCGATCGGCAGCGATCTCGCCAATTCAAGATATGCCTCGTACTGCGACTTCATCTCGAGTATTGAATCGCCGCTGCATTTCTCGCGCAATGCTCGGGCCACTTCGAAGGCCACCGCGTGTTCCATCACGACCGCTGCGGCAGGCACCGCACACACATCCGAACGCTCGTAACTGCTGCGCTCGGCCTGTTTCGTGTTCAAGTCAACGCTCGGCATGCCTCGCAGCAGTGTGCTGATCGGTTTCATCGCGCCGCGCACAACGATGGGCATGCCGTTGGTCATGCCGCCTTCCAGGCCGCCTGCGTTGTTGCGACTTCGCGTGTACCCAAGGCTCGGCTCAGTTCTTCGAGAAACGTCATAGGCGATGGGATCATGCACATCGCTGCCGCGACGTTGCGATACATCCCGGCCCATTCCGATTTCAGCGCTCTTGAATGCCTGTATGCCGACGACCGCTGCGGCAAGGCGCGAATCGAGTTTCTGATCCCACTGCACGCACGAGCCCAGACCAATCGGTGCTCCGAAGACATGCACTTCGCACAATCCGCCGACGGTGTCCTTATCGACCTTTGCGGCACGGATCGCGTCGATCATGCGCTGGCCGGCCTCGGCGTCGGGGCAGTACACTTCCGACGCATCGCGGGCTTCGATCAACGAAGAAAGATTGGATTGGTTCACTTCAATCTCGGTCGCAGCCTCGTGAATGGATCGCACGAAGCCGAACGTTTCGATACCGAATTCGCGGAGCAGCAACCGGGCCAGTGCGCCGGCAGCGGTACGGGCTGCGGTCTCTCGTGCGCTTGCTCGTTCCAGAGCATTGCGACAATCCGTCGTCAGCCACTTGATAGAACCGGCAAGATCAGCGTGGCCGGGGCGCGGTCGATGCACCGGCGGCGTGCGATCAATATCATCCAACCGGCTGTCCTTATTGGGAATCTGGAAAATGATCGGCGCGCCGGTGGTATGGCCAAGTCGAACGCCGGCCAGCACGGATACTGCATCGGTTTCGATGCGCTGGCGACCACCGCGACCGTACCCGCCCTGTCGTTTGCGCAAGACGTTGTTCATGAAATCGAGGTCAACGGGCAGCCCAGCTGGGATGCCATCGATATACGTCGTCAGCGCCGGCCCGTGCGATTCGCCTGCTGTGTACGCGGTCAGTGTCGCCATGAAGGACATGGTATCGAATTCACCTCGCCACTTGCGGCGAAACACTCTGTCGCAATTCAACGGTCCCTCAGCATGATTTTTTGGACGTGTTAGACGGCTGCCGCTGCCGCACAATACAAGTGCCATGCTGCGCCGACGAAAAAAACCGATGACCTGGTGGGAACCACTTTGTTTCAACCGCCGACACACCTGGCGAGGGTTGTACAAACTGCGGTGGGTGTTTCTGCGATCAATCGTCTACACGATCATTGCTTCGGGAATAGCGCACTTTGTTGTCTGGCACTTCTGCCTTCCATTTGGGATGCGTTCCTGGGCGATCTATCCGTATGCCCTGTCGTTGCTGGCGATGATTGGTCTTGCAGGCTGCATCGGCATGATTTTCCCCAGATCAGTGAAGGTACATCATTGCTATCTCATCATTCAGGACGGACAGTCAGCATCACGAATCGACTTCAAGAAAATTCGTCGCCTCCGGATCTATGCGACGCCGACACGCCCTCAACTTGCCTGTCTTGCGATCTCAGCGGAGTCGAAACGCCGGGGATCGCGCATCATCACACTGGGAATCCCGAGCAAAATCGATGTGTTCAAACTCGACCGCAAACTCCGCGCCCGCCTACGACTCTGGAAACGGAAGGCCCACACAATCTGAAACCGGATCCCCCTCTGTGTCTCGGCGCCTCCGTGGTTCAATCTTCTCCTACCATATAGCTATGCACGACCTCATCCCGCGCGAAATTGTCGCCGAACTCGACCGCTACATCATCGGCCAGGACGCTGCCAAGCGTGCTGTTGCTGTCGCTGTGCGCAACCGCTGGCGGCGAAGACAGCTCGATCCGGACATTGCACGCGAGGTCGCGCCGAAGAACATCATCATGATCGGCCCCACCGGCGTGGGCAAAACCGAAATCGCCCGGCGTTTGTCCTCGCTCGTCAATGCCCCGTTCATCAAAGTCGAAGCAAGCAAGTACACCGAAGTCGGCTACCACGGCAGAGATGTCGAATCCATGGTGCGCGATCTGCTCGAACTTGCGGTGCGCATTGTTCGCGGCGAACAGGCTGATGTCGTCAAGAAACAGGCCCAGGCAATGGTCGAGAAGCGCCTCGTCCAGTTGCTGCTCGGCGAAATCGGTCAGCCGCCAAACCGTGGTTGGGTCAAGAGCGGCGAAGCGGCGCGACATGCAGATTCAACCACGGGTACTGTGACTGTTGCGGAACCCGAAACCGAGGAAGTGGATTCGCACGATCGTGTTCGACAGCGCATGACAGAAAAATTGCGAGAGGGAACTCTTGAGGATCGCGAGATTGAAATCACCGTCACCGAGCGCTCCAACATGCCAATCATCGGCATGATGGGACCTGACCAGATGGATCCGTCCGTGACATCAATGCTGGAAAACATCATGCCCGAGCGATCCAGGCATCGGCGTGTCACCGTCGCCCGCGCGCGAACGATTCTGCTCGAAGAAGAAACCGAGAAACTCATCGATGAAGAAAAGGTCATCGAACAGGCAATCGAACGCACTGAACAGTCCGGCATCATCTTTCTGGATGAGATCGACAAGATTGCATCGTCCAGCGACCGTGGGCGCAGCAGTGCTGATGTTTCACGCGAGGGCGTGCAACGTGATCTGCTGCCGATTGTTGAGGGTTCGACCGTACAGACGCGCTACGGCGTGGTGAAGACGGATCAAGTGTTGTTCATCGCAGCGGGCGCGTTTCATACAGCCTCGGTGAGCGATCTCATGCCTGAATTGCAAGGGCGATTTCCCATTCGCGTGGAACTCGAAGCTCTTACGAAAGACGATTTCAAACGCATTCTCACCGAACCCGATTCAGCACTCACTATGCAGCAGACGAAACTGCTCGATACTGAAGGATTGCACGTCGAATTTGATGATGCATCAATTGATGCGATGGCGGAACTTGCAGCGGAAGCCAACGCGACGATGGAGAACATCGGCGCACGCAGGTTGATGACAGTTATGGAATGCGTGTTCGAGCAGATCAGTTTCGATGCGCCGGATATGGTTGCAAAGGGTGAATCGTCGATGGAAGTCACCGCCGACTTTGTCCGGCAGCGACTGGCTACGATCATGAAGGACCAGGATCTACGCAAGTTTGTGTTGTGAATCACTCACACGAAACATTCAGCGAGCTTCAGACAACTCCCGTCCAGTCCACAATTCGAACTGCATCGCCGCCTGGCGCGTGAACATATCCCACCCGCTGATGACGACTGCACCGGCTTTTTCCGCCTGTTGCAAAAAGACAGTGCGCTTTGGGGCATACACCGTGTCGAATACAACCGCGGTTTCCGGCACAGTTACCGCTCTGCCGGCCAGAACATCGAGTGGTGAGTCGCTGGGCATCGGCCCGCCTTCCATGCCGATCGACGTGCAGTTGACATAAATGTCGAACTGCTCACTGCGTAGTGCTGACGGTTCACCAACTGAAGCCCGACCTACACCATCTGATCGATTCGATTGCATCAGCGCATCAACAAGCTGCTGCGCGCGTTGCGCGGTGCGATTGAAAATGACGACATCCGCCCCGGCGTCGATCAAACCAGTAACAACTGCGCGAGCGACGCCACCGGCGCCAAGTACAGCAGCACGTTTGCTGCGTAACTCGCAGTCGTTATCCCCCGAAGTACTGCGCAACGACTGCACTACCGAAGGTGCGTCTGTATTTGCGCATTCCACACCTCCATCACTATCTGCAACCAGCGTGTTGGCAGCACCGATGCGCTCGCTCATCGGATCGAGTGTGCCCGCCCGATTCTGCACAAACCGAACGAGATTGCGTTTATGCGGAATCGTCACCGACGCACCGCAGAAACCCAGCCCGTCGTGATCAATCATCGCACCGACTGTTGCTTTGAAGTGTTCATACTCCGGCGGAACCGGCATCGGCAGATACACACCGTCAAAGTCGATCGCAGTAAAACCGGCGTTATGAACACGCGGGCTTTGCGAATGTTCGATCGGCCACCCGATCACGCCATACACCTTCGTGTTCGCGCCTATTGAATCGAAACGATATAGATTGCGCAATTGCATGAGCGTTGGTTGCCCGGGAGCGGTTGCGGATGCGTCAGAGTCGCTGGCATACGTCAGCAACCCGCCGAATTTTGGCGCGAGCACTCTGCTCATCAAGCCGAACGGCCCCATGCACAGCGCGATCATCGGCTTGCGCCGCTCGGAAAGTACATCAATCACTTCCAGATTGTCCCGCAGCGAACGTGCAGTCCACGCCAGCTTGATGACATCAACGCGATCATCATGCGTTGTCTGTTCGATGATCTGCAACAGATCGCCCGGCCGGCTAGCAAAATCATGGGCTGATGCGATTATTGACGGCCGTCTATCTTCGGGAACAGCATCCAATGCTGCACATATTTGATCACGCAGCACACCCGGATTGCGAAACATCTTCCACTCGACATCGATATAGCGCGGCGGCGCATCACCTTGAATCAACTGCGCAAGCAGTTCACCACGATGCTGTTCATCACCGTTGTATAAGCCGCCTTCGGTTTCCGAACGAATCGTGACGATGCACGGCATCGGACTGGCAGTAACAAGACGGCCAATCACATTTCCCGCATTATCCTGTGGGGCGAGTTCATCGACGCGCCACTCCACCAGACGCGCGCCCGCTACAGATGCTGCTTGTGCGCGTTGCAGCGCCGCATCAAGTTCCGCTGCATCCGCCACTGCGATGGACACTGCCACATGTGTCACAGGTCGCTCCTCACGGTCCTGTCGTAATACCAAGTGTTTCGCGGACATGCCGGCCCCAGTTTACGATCACTCGAATCGTCGCCGGCTCGATCTCCCATGCTGCTGGAGCCACTGCGTAGATATTTCCAGCACTGTCAACGTCGTATGCTGGCGTCCAGGAATCCGGAGCAATGTATTCGCGGTCGGACAGAAGCCTGGTCGACTCACTGAAAACCAATCCGTCATCAACAGTCACATCCGCAAAATAAATCGCATTGTCAGCAGCGCGGTAGTACAGCTTGGAACCATCATGACTCCAGACAGGTTGATCGGCGCCATCAAATGACACCTGAAATCGACGGTCCGGATTGTCAACATTGCGTGCGAAGACGTTGAACCCGACTTCACTTGAGCCGTACGCAATCCACTTTCCATCCGGTGAGATATCGCTGCTGCGGATATACATACCAATATCGAGCACCAACTCCGCAGCGCCGCCGCGTTTGATCTGATAGACATGCCCCGCTTCACTTGCTTTGAACAAGAGCGTTTCCCCATCGGCCAACCAGCCGATCGGCCAGAGCCTCGATTCGTTGTTTAGTCCGTTTTTCAATTCATCGACATGAAGTAACTGCTCGCGCGAGCCGCTTCCATCGGCCCGCCGATGCGCCAAGCGTTCACGACGACCAACGCCGTGCGAATACGTTATGTACTTGCCATCCGGCGTCCAGACAGGCCCGTACGACTCACCCTCGGATTCAATCTGCAATTCGCGTTTGCGCTGCAAATCATGCGCCCACAGCGCAACTGATCGGTCAAGTGTTGCCACTGTCACACGCGATTCATCAGGTGACAGACGAACCGCACCCATGAACTGTCCGGGCTCGCTCAGCGGTTCAATTTCCCCCGTAGGACTAACTCGAATGATCTGCCGACCTGCGCCGACGCGATCGCCGGGCATATACACTAGCGTGCCTGACGGCGACAGCGCGTACGTCGCTTCATCTGCCCAATCGCTCGCCCAGACTCCTGCAAGCACAGGTGTCGGGTCGCCGACGATCTTGCGCGACGACTTGTCATACGGCACCGCCATCAAAGTCGATTGCCGCAGGAACACAAGAATGTCATCATCAATCAAATATGGAACCACCGCTCCAAGTATGATAGGTGTAAGTGTGCCATCATCAATCGAGACCACGCCGATGTGCTGATCGTCTGCAGTGCTTCCGGCCCAGAACGCGGTCAGTACATCACGGCTGCCGGGAATCGCTGCGACCTGCAGGAATCCGTAAATCTTCATGTCGCGCCCACGCCAATTGATCGTTGTCGGTGTCGGCACAACCAGTTCGGGCTGCTGCGCCCCAGGCGCGATAGCGAGCAGGCCCCGTTGCCCATCCGTAAACACAATCGTGTCGTCATCCAACCAGGCAATTGTGCCCATCGGAAGACCAGAATCGCATATCACCTGTGGTGGCCCCCCGAGCGTACGCACTTTCAGCAGACGCCGCGCGTCAAAAAACGCTATCCACTCACCATCGGGCGAGTAACAGGGTGCCCAGGTCTCTTCTCCCAAAGCAACTTCCCGATACTCTCTTGAATCAAGATCGCGAACATACAGCCGACTGACCGCGTCTACATGTGAGACGAGGGCGATCTGCTGACCATCATTCGAGATCGCTACAACTTCCGCATCACCTTCGAGATCGGGCAATGGAATCTCTTTCGGAATGTCTAACTCGAAATCGATAATTGCATCGGCCCTGGCCGGCCGTTTCCTCGTCACCGGTTCAGTTGAGATGGATCGGATTGAAACAACTGTCGCACTGATCGCAATCAGGGTTGTAATCACCGCAACAACCGGCCAGATGCGAGACGGTTTGCGCAATCCAGTTTGAGCGACGCTGGTCACACCTTCATGCGCCTGCTTGAGCGCATCTTCAAGTTCGAGCCGAACATCACCAATATCGCGCCACCGTTGATTACGATCGCGCTCTAGACTGCGTTGCAACACGTGTTTCACAATTGGCGGCGTTGCCAAGGGCAGCCGATCGTACTTCGGTTGTTTGTGAAGGATCGCGCCGATCGCATCGGAAACTGTTTCACCGCGAAACGGGCTGATACCCGTCAGACATTCATACAGAAGCACACCAAACGACCAGATGTCGCTGCGATGATCAACGTGCCGGCCGCGAGCCTGTTCCGGGCTCATATACGGTGCAGTGCCGAGGATTGCGCCGGGAATGGTCGGTGAGAGCATCATCGGGTCCGTCAGCGTCGGACTTTCGCTGAGCATGTGGCCCATACTCGATGGCTGCTCCGAGACTTTTGCCAGACCAAAGTCGAGCACCTTGACCGCGCCTGTCGAACTGATGATGACATTGCCCGGCTTCAGATCTCTATGCACAACGCCGGCATCGTGTGCAGCTTCCATACCCGCTGCGATCTTCGCGCACACTTCCAGAGCTTCATCAATCGGAAGCGGACCGCGTGATAGTCGTTGCTCCAGAGTTTCACCGGCGACGTACTCCAGAACGATGTACTGCGCGCCATCTGCCAGTTCAATGCCGAAGATGCTTGCAATGTTGGGGTGATGCAGCTGCGCCAGCGTCTTCGCTTCGCGCTCGAAGCGGGTCAGCCGTTCGGCGTCACCCGCAAGGTGCTCCGGCAGCACTTTGATCGCCACAGAGCGATCCAGCCGACTGTCCTTGGCAAGGTACACCACACCCATTCCGCCGCGGCCAAGCTCACGCTGGATCAGATAATGACCGATCTGTTTCGGTGTCAACTCGCTCACAGTCGAATTGTACTGCGAAACGATGATGCAAAACATGTTGGGACGAATCTCGATCGGTACTATGTCCAGTCATGTGTGATCAGATCGTCGACCAGGCTGTGGCAACGCTGCGGGCACAATACACTGGTGAATTGCGCTTTGATGAGCACCTCCGGCCGGTGAACTATGTCACTGCCCCCAGCGGGCACCTCATCGCACCGGCTATGGCAGCGATGCTTCGCAGTTTCGACACTGTGCTGTTTGTTCCGGAGTGTGCTGATGATGCGCTGCAGGTGCAGATCACGCTCGAACAATTTGAGGAAGCCAGCGCGGAGTATGGCGCGCTGGCTGATCGCTGGCGCATCTACCACGGTGAGCCGGATGATGTCTATTGGGCAAAGCTGTACATCGATGCTGTTCGGTTTAAAGATCAGGTCATTGATGGCGATGCGATCATGCAGCAGAACCCGCTCGCGCAACATCTCCCAACACTCTGCCGTACGATCAACACTGATCATCGCGATGATGTTAGATTGCTATGCAAACACCTGGCTCAACTGGATGTGGAAGATCCGATCGTCGTCGGCGTCGATTCACTCGGATTGGATGTCCGTCGAAAGTTCGATGTTGTTCGGGTGCCGTTTCCATCCTCACAGACAACACCTGATGCAGCCATGCAAGAGCTTGCGCGTATGATCGACATCGCCCGATCTGAAACCGAGAATACAGCATCTTGACAGCAACACTTTCCAACGCGCGCATCATCATTACCCGTCCGATTCCGGACGATCCGGTTGCACTCTTGACGAAAGCAGGTTTCACGAATGTCTTGTGCAATCCGAACGATCGTGCGCTCACCCGGGCGGAGCTGCTTGATGCTGTGGCTGGAGCGCATGCTGTGATTGCAACGCCGGCAGATACTGAAATCAATTCCGAGTTTTTTGATACGGCTGGCGAGCAACTCGTCATCGTCAGTAACTACGCCGTTGGTGTAGACAACTGCGATCTCGAGGAAGCGACCCGACGCCATGTTCTGATCGGCCACACACCACACGCAGTTACCGAACCAACAGCGGACATTGCCTGGCTGCTCCTGCTCGCAGCAGCGAAACGCGCAACCGAAGGTATGGACCTTGTGCGCAGCGGCAACTGGACCGGCGTCGCGCCGCAACAACTACTCGGCCAGCGCGTTATCAACAAGACGTTGTTCATCATCGGTGCCGGGCGCATCGGATATGCAACAGCCCGACGATCGCTCGGTTGGAAAATGCAGGTGCTGTACCACGCGCGCTCGAAACATGAGGATTTTGAATCGCCGCCAATCAATGCTGAGCGCGTTTCGCTTGAGGAGGGCCTGCGCCGTGCTGATTTTGTAAGCATCCATACACCGCTGACGGCTGAAACGCAGCATCTGATCAATGCGCAACGACTCGCGCTCATGAAACCAACTGCCATATTGATCAATACAGCACGAGGCGCGGTTGTTGATGAAGCGGCGCTCGTTGATGCGCTTCGTACGAATCAGATTGCTGCAGCCGGACTCGACGTATTTGAGAATGAACCAAAGCTGCATCCGGGACTGGCACAGTTACCAAATGTATTTGTCCTGCCACATCTCGGCAGCGCAACCGTTGAAGATCGACAATGGATGATGCAAATCGCAGTTGACAACACCATTGCTGCACTTACCGGCAAGGTGCCGCCACACCTCTTCCCGTTACCCGACATCGCACACACCTAGATTTGTGAATTTCTCAATCCATAACGCCTTCATAGTGAACTCACATGCCCGAACCAACGATCCCGCAGTCTGAATGTGCATCCCGGAGAGCCAAACTCCAACGCAAATTGAAGAATCGCATCGGCCTTGTCTTTGCGGGCGACGCTGATGCGCACATTGAGCGCGTGTATGAACCGCATCCGAACTTTGCGTATCTCACCGGCGTGACGGATGAAGCGGGAGCGATACTCCTTCTGGATCCTGGCAATCCGATAGAGGCCCGACGTGAAGTGCTCTTTCTTCGGCCGTTGAATCCCGAAGTAGAAAAATGGGACGGCTTTCGGCTGGAAGTCAGCAAAGCACTGCGCGATGCGACCGGGTTCACATCCATTTTCCGCACGAACCAGTTCGGCCGGTTCCTTCTGGAAGCAGCCCGCCGCGCGAAACAATTTGCATGCCTGCACGCACTGGCACAGCATGATCAGTCGATTTCGCCCGATCGTGCGGTCTTTCGCCAACTTGCAGAGCGCATCCCGGAGACGGAAATTACAGATCTAAGTGACGCTCTGCCGGCGCTGCGCACGGTTAAATCGGCGCGAGAAGTTGCAATGCTGCAGCGCGCGATTGACATTACCGCAGCCGGGTTCGACGCGGTCTTTAAATCGATCGCGCCCGGCATGAATGAATTCGATGTGCAGGAAACACTCGAACATACCTATCGCACCGGCGGATCGCGGCGGACATCATTTGCCACAATCGCAGGCAGCGGCATCAACAGCACTGTGCTTCATTACGGCGCGAATGACAAGGTGATCAAAGATGGCGATCTCATCTGCATTGATTCCGGTGCGCGATTCGGACCCATCGGCGGCGCGTATTGTGCTGATATCACACGCACGATTCCCGCCAACGGCATATTCACGAAACGCCAGCGCGAAATCTACAACACAGTGCTCAATGCGCTGGAAGCGGCGACGAAAGCAACGAAACCCGGCGTCACGCTAACCCACCTCGACAAAGTCGCGCGTGCTGTCATTACCAAAGCAGGCTTCGGCGATTACTTCATTCACTCCATCGGGCACCATCTGGGAATGGAAACCCATGATGTCAATCCGGGCGCAGGCGCAACACTCAAGGCAGGTAACGTCATCACCATTGAACCTGGAATCTACATTCCCGATGAAGCGATTGGCGTGCGTATTGAAGATGATGTGCTCGTTACAAAAGACAGCCATCGTGTGTTGTCAAAAAAGATTCCGCGCACCGCCGCTGCGATTGAAAAAGCAATAAAACGGTAGTTGCAAACCGAGACTTCGCAATGTGCTGATTCGAAGAATCAGAAACCCCACACGCGGCTTGGCGTCGGCAGGCGCAGCAACCGGTCTAGACGCTGCAGTAACTCCAGCGGCGCATCAAGTTCATCAGTCGCCTGCAAACCAGTCGGCGGCGCGACGCCCAGCCACATACGTGTAAATGTGTTCACGCTTGTGCGCATCGTCGGCAACGACTCATCAACGCCAGTACGCACTGTCGAATCCGCGCCGAGAGTAACCACATAACTGCCCGCAACACCGCGCCACGGCGCATCTTCCGGCAGGTATCTTTCAATCGGGTCGGTCAGGTTGAGATTGAACGAAACGGCGTCGCCGGGCAATTGCACCGCTTTTACACACTTGTTCACATCGCAGATGCGGGCCTGCCAGAATGCGACGTTCATTTCGCCGTATTTGTATTTGGAGTCCTGCGAGAGTTCACGCCGGCGAAACGGCTGTTTCAGAAGCGCCTGCACCTGAATGCCCGGCGGGTCGGCCATGCGCACTGCCATGATTTGATCGCCAAGACCGCGCACGAGTCCCATCAACTCGCGGAATTCATCGGCGGATTGATAGGCCGCCCAACTGACTCGGTATGGACCGTATTCCAATGAATCACTCGTCCAGCACCAGATGTGATGCGTCAGCTCGCCGGTGTCTGGATCATCAAATCCGAGGCCGAATCCATTTTTCGATGCTTCCATATGGAAACGTAAAAACTGCGCGCTGTCTAGTGGACACGCGCCGTGGGTGGGCACATTCCGGCGACGATTGTCATGCATGATCTGCCAGTCGTCTTTGGTCAGCCTGCGAATGGGCTTTTGCGGAACTGGCACCGTAAGCGCCGCAGGGTCAAACGTGAACATGCGTTCGTAGCAACCGGTGCCGAAGCCAAGCTTGTCATAGTAGCCCTGATCGAATATGCCGAGGTTGGCGACCGCTGCGCCACGTGCGACATCGTCAGCGATCGCGCGGGCTGTGGCTCGTGTGGCGAATCCACGCTTACGCACGACTCTGCTGGTTGTGACTGCGGTGACCGCGCACATCTGCAAGGGTGTTTGCAGCCAATACATCTGTCCGGGCGCAGTGCATACGAAACACTCCGGCTGCCCGTCAGATTCCGCGACTACACCTACTCCTGCAGCAATGAAGTGCTCCAGCACATGCTCGTCCGGAACATCTTCGAGCCAGCCACACTCGCGCCAGATGCGCTTCGCCGCGTCGAAATCCCGCTCATGTTCATACACACGCAATTGCATGGCGGCGAATTGTACCGGCTACCCAATCTCAGTGCTGAGTGCAGTCTTGATGTGATGAAAAACCTATTTTCGCACCAACCCCACGGCCCAGCGTCTTCGGCCCAGCGGTTCGAAGACGACGCGATCGCCGGGCCTGGCTTTGTGTGTACGCAGCCACGAACCCCACACGCGCGTCCGAAAAAGCTTGCGTGCGCCGACAATATCAGTCTGCACTGTCTTGCCGCGATAGAACATGAGCGTGATGTTCTTGCCGCGCTGCAGTCGGGTGCGGCCACCAATGCAATCCGGCGGAAAACGATCGACCACGTTCGTTGCATACAGCGTGTTGTTGCGAATGTTTCCCTCTGTAATCGGCACAAGGAAACTGCATCCGAAGTCTTCGCGCCTTCTCCAGGCCGGCTCTTCATCCAACGTCAACCACGCAACGCCCTGCAACGGTCGAATCGCAGGGCCGGTGTCGATCTCACGCATCTCTCGGAGCCAGATCAGCGTTGCAAACCTGCTGTTGCGTTTCAACTGCCAGAAACCGTCATCGCCGAGGATCAGATCGTTGTAATCGCGCTGCAGCCCGCGCACGCGCTTCGGCGTCAGTTCACTTTCATACAGGATTTCGTCCGCAATTGCCGTTGCTCGGTACGGCCCTGCAGACTGTTTAAAATAGATACGCTCGCCCGGTTCAATTGCATCAAAGGGTGCGCGGGCCTGCAGAGTCAACCGGCACTCCACGGTTTTCTCACCGGCAAGCACCAACTGCAGATACTGCTTCATCAATACAGCGACGTGAATCACAATGTGAATATATCAATGCACCGATGATGGTGAAATGTGTCGACATTTCGAATCCGCAATTTCGCAGACTCAGGTGCGGCTTTCAAAGATGTGTCGCTTCAGACTGTTATGAACGATTGCCGTAGGCTTTGGTGAATCGATCGATCACCTCCGTACTGCTGAGGCCCGGCCGATGCGCAAGCACGCGCACCTCGATGCCTTGCTCACGCAGCATCGGATACTCGACGATCTGCTGCGGTTCGTAATCGCCGCCCTTTACGTATAAATCGGGTTGTACGACGTTGATCAACTGTTCCGCGGTCGGTTCTTCGAAAACTGTCAGATACGTGATCGATTCCAGTTCACTGAGCAGCTCGAGCCGTTCGTTTTGACTGTAGACCGGTCGACCATCGCCTTTGAGTTGGCTGACCTGCGCATCACTGTTGACACCAACGACAAGCACATCTCCAAGCGTTGCTGCTTCACGCAGATACAGCAGATGGCCGACGTGGAAGACATCGAAACATCCGTTGGTAAGAACGATTCGTCGCCCGGCATCGCGATGCACAGCAAGTTCGATTGCCAGTTCATCAGCCGTGCGAACCTTTCCCGAAAGTGAGCGCTGCTGGGCCATGATCTCGCGCTGTACTGCTGCGAGCGGAATCGGTTGCACGCCGAAGACTTCAACTTCAAGTCCGGCTGCAGCATTTGCAAAACGCACCGCATCAGGCCAGTTGAACTCGTTGGCTGCTGCGCCCGCAAGCGCAGCCAACACCATGTCACCCGCCCCTGTCACGTCATAGACCGACCGCGCATTGGTCGGCACATGGACCGGCTGCTGATCGCGTTCGTGTAA
This sequence comes from Phycisphaerales bacterium, assembly GCA_029260575.1. Classification (GTDB taxonomy): domain Bacteria; phylum Planctomycetota; class Phycisphaerae; order Phycisphaerales; family SM1A02; genus JAJDDB01. The sequence goes on along the minus strand of JAJDDB010000009.1, from coordinate 170,917 downwards.
CAACGCCCCATGCCGATCAAGTGTGAGCACAACCGCATCAAGATTCAATTCGTGCAGCAGCTTGCTCGAAAGCTGCGCGTTGTGTGCAGCATCAGATTCCACCGGTGTATCCAATCCGGTAGCGAGTTCCGCTTCGGTTCGGTTGGGCGTAATCGCTGTCGCCCCAGTGTATTTGCTGTAGTCCTCAATCGCAGCCGGGTCAACAAGCACAACCTTTTCTGCAGCCCGGCACATCGAAATAATCTGCCGACACATCTCCTGACAACACACACCCTTGTTGTAATCTTCGATGCATACGACATCGACATCTGCAAGATGTGCGCCAACAACGCGCAGCAACTCTGCCTGCATGTTGTCGTTCAACGGCTCGCGCGATTCCATATCAACGCGAAACATTTTCTGCGGGTGGCGATGTTGCGCAAGACCGATCAAACTGCGCTTGACAGTCGTCGGCCGTTCATGATCAATGAGCATTCCGGAAACATCGCATTCTGCGTTCGTCAGATGTTCGCGCAGGCGTTTGCCTTCATCATCATCGCCGGTCACACCGACGCAGCGAACCCTGGCTTTGAGTGCCCGCAGACACAGCGAGACGTTTGCTGCGCCGCCAGCGCGGTCTTCGGTGGTTGTTGCGTGCAACACCGGAACCGGCGCATCGGGACTCAGTCGTTCTGCAGCGCCGTAGATCGCCTGATCGAGCATGTAGTCGCCGATCACCATGACGTTGAACGTGTCGTAGGCAGCGAGTTGGTGCAGCAGCGTGTCCATATACAAAGCGGTGTGGGAGAATTGGCTCTTATGTGGGGCGTACGGTCTTGAGTAACATTGCTCTCAGATCCGCAGCGCCGTGATGTACATCAATTGCAAGCTGCGGCACGACGATCGGGCACGGCCAGTCCGCAGAGTCTACCAACGTACGGATTTTCACCCAATCCTTTGCTGTCAGGAACATTGCATCGACGCCGGTGCACAACCCTCGAGCTGTCGCAAGCTTGGCCCGATCATAGCGCTCGTGATCCCGAGCAGGAATTCGCGCTGCGATAGTTGCCCCAGCCTGCTCCAGCAGCAACTCAACAGCACGAGGATTACCCACCCCCAACATCACCAGCATGCGTTTGTCATCGAGCCAGTGCACAGGTTCGTGTTGTTGGATGCCGCCAGCCGATACCAACAGGTCGGACCATCTGTGTTGGGTCCACGCAATCGGCGGCCGGCCGTGCGCGCGTGCAACAGACTGCATGAGCTGCGAATCAACAGCACACGCACGGGTGACAATCACAGCATCGGCCCGCTGCAACGACTGCGCCGGCTCGCGCAATCGACCGGCAGGCAGTAGCGCTTGATCAAACGTCTTGCCGCTGGCATCGACCAGCACCAGATCGAGATCGCGATGGAGCTGCCGATGCTGAAACCCATCATCAAGCACGACACAATCAACATTTGGATGCGCGGGAAGGAATTCGGACAACGCAGCGTAGCGATCAGGACATGCAACGATCGGCACATCCGGTTCATGCCACTCGTATTCGAGTTGCTCATCATTCTTCTCGCCGGACGTGGCGCCATAGCCGCGCATGGCAATCGCCGGTGAGCAGCCGGCCGCGCGCAACTCGCGCACGATCCATAGAACCATCGGTGATTTGCCGGTGCCGCCTACTGTGATGTTTCCTACTGAAATGACCGGGCGATCGATGCGCTGTACACCGCGGCCGGCATCAAAGCGTGCGTTGCGACGGGCAATGATCCTGCCGTACACCCAGGCGGCTAGCGCAGCAATCGATGACAGGAGACCGTTGGCCTGGTTGGCCATTACTCAGCCGCTCCGTTACTGGACGCGCTGCCCTGACTGTTTGTTGTTGCGCCGACTTCGGAGACGTCTTCAAGTCGTTTGAGGCTGCGCATAATGTTGGCAGCAGCATGGCCGGCCTCCGCCTGCGCCGCTTCACGATGCAGGCGCATGCTATTGAGCGAATCGAAAATCGCAGTCACAACCACCAGCAACAAACATAACATGGCAACCGACCACAGAATCACGTATGCGCTGGCTCGCACCTTCGGATCGATCAAACTCAATGCTCCGAACAGGACCGGAATCGTCACCAAAATGATTGACAATGACGATCGGCGGATGCGGCGCCTGCTTTGCGGCACATCCGAGCGACCAAGCCGCACCCAATACCACATCACCACGATCGCAAACCCCGCTGCGACCGGGGCGGTGTATATCGGCGCAATATGCACTGTCGCGAGCATCTGCATTGCTCCATCGTATCGCCAGTTGCGACTGGATACCGTTCGCTCGCCAGCATCAGCGGCTGGAAATCTTCTGCGAACTGTTGGCGACGATGCTGTTCAGCCATTGCGGCAACTTCAGCATCGGTAAACCCATGACGGTCGTCGGATCGCCGGCGCATTCAATCGGCCAGCCACAGGCAACACGTTCGGCCAGATTGTACCCCCCTGCCTTGCCACGCCAATCTTCACTGGCAATGTATGCATCGAGCTGCGCATCAGTGACTGCGCCGAGAATTACCGTGGCTACGTCCACAGCGAACATTCTCCGGTCATCATCCGGATCAATAAGACAGACTCCGGTCATGGTTTGATGGGCACGATTGCGCATTGCGCAGATCATTGTGCGGGCGTCCGATGCATCAACGGGTTGCCCCAGGACAACGCCATCCACCACGCAAACCGTATCGGCGCCAACCACGACGCTGACCCTCTTGCGGGTTTGCTCATCAAGTTGCTGAAGTGCCGACCGAGCTTTGAGATACGCAAGCGACATCACCCATTGCTTCGGCGCGACGTTCAACCGTTCGAGGCAGCCGTCATCAACAGATGGCGCAGCGATCAGAACGTCGTACCCCGCGTCTTCCAGCATCTGGCGGCGCCTGGGTGATGAACTGGCAAGACATATCAACATCGTTGCACACATCACCGTTCGCCCAACACAGTGTCGACGCGCTCCAGCACATCCGACACGTCAATCAGCCGCATGAGAGAATCGCCCAACGATCGATCCTTGAAGTGCACTGCACCATCAGCATCATCGTACCTGCGAACGACCGAGTCCTGCTTTCGATACGGTCCGACAAGGGCGGGATTCGTCGGCCCAAACAGCGCCACACACGGAACATCCAACCCCACAGCCATGTGCAGCGGCGCAGAGTCATTGGCAATGACCAGCGCTGCCTGCTCGATCACCGCCATTGTCTGCCCGATCGTCACATCGCCAACGAGATTCACAGCGGAACTGTCTGCCACGAGTGATTCAACCTGCGGTTCTTCGCCCGGCGCGCCAATCACAACGCAGCGCTCAAAGCCACGATCCGTTAACGGCCCGATCAGCTCTGTCCAGCGCTGGATAGGCCATCGTTTGCTTTCCCATCGCGCTGTCGGGGCAAGCACAACGTACTGCGAACTTGCACACTCGCGCTGCGCGGATTGCTGCTGCCACCACTGCGTATCACCCGACCCGACATACAGACGCATGTCTCGGATGATCTCGATGCCCAGCGGTTCAAGCAGCGACAACATCCGATCAACTGTGTGCATCTGCATGGAACTGCGAACCCGTTCGTTGTATCCCAGCCATGCGAATTCCCGCGCATCAGCGTGGCCGATGCGCATGGCTGCACCGGTCACGGCTGTCATCAAACCCGATCGACCGAGTCCCTGGCAATCCACAACGACGTCATACTCACGATGCCGCAAGCCCCTGAACCACTTCCACGTTTCTGCAGCCGTCTTCGGATTCCGCCACCACCCGCCCAGTCGGCTCCTGGGAAACGCAATCGCTTCATGTAGAGCCGGATGCGACCGGATCGCATCGACGTAGCTGTCCCGCACCACCCAATCGATCGCAGCATCGGGAAAGGCCCGGGCAAGGCTCGCCAGCACCGGTACCGACCTGCAGACATCGCCAAGCGCGCTTGGTCGAATAATCAGGATTCGTTTCGGCTCTGCCATCAGCTGCTCATAGTCTCTGCAGGTTTACCGGTTGTGCACAATCGAGTCCTGCCGGAGTCCGCATCGTAGTCCCTACGGGGCATCGTTTGGCATCACCGGGATGCGTCAAAGCCCCGTTGTTGCTGCACATACCCCAACTTCGCCTGATCATCAGTTGTGAAACCTTTGCACTCAAACGCATCTGTCGGCATGGTTGGACTCGTATATCTACTCGGGATGCCAGACGGAAAGTTGACATCAGCGGGTGCCCCCTGCCATAGTTGGCAAGGCAGCGCCATTTCGAACGCGCCTGCGAGTGGGAACAGGCAGAGCATTGTGAGCAAGCGATCCGTAAAACAGGACTCAGCCGAGACCGCGCAGCGGAATGCTGCCGGGGATAGCGGTATCCCACTCGCTGACAGCCAGGCCGGCGGACAGGCGGCCGGCAACGCCGATCCGGAAGATACCAGTTCGTATCAGGCCGATCGCAGCACAGCCAGTTCCACCGGCTCTTCGCTGGCAGGCCAATCTTCCTCGGATACGGCCGGCAGCAGTACATCCACCGGCGGGTTCGAAACCATGCTCGGCAAGATGGTTATCAAGACCGGGCTGGTGACCGACGAAGAAATCGAAATGTTCAATGAGCTGGCCAAACAGGGCAGCTCTGAAGGCGCGCCGCGGACGCTCAGTGATCTGCTCATCGAGAACGACCTAATCACATCGCGGCAGATCAAACGACTTAAAGCTGATTTTGACACGCGAAAATCCACTCGCGCCATCCCCGGTTACCGCATGGAAGAAAAGCTCGGCTCGGGCGCGATGGCAACGGTCTTCCGCGCCAACCAGTTGTCGCTGGATCGAAAAGTCGCAATCAAGATTCTGCCACGAAAGTTCTCCGCCAATAAGGACTTCATCGAACGCTTCTATAAGGAAGGCCGCGCTGCAGCGCAGCTCAACCACCCCAACATCGTGCAGGCCTACGACGTCGGCCGGGCTGGTGAACATCACTATTTCGTCATGGAGTATGTCGATGGTTCAACCGTGCATGATCGCCTTGTCAAGGACAAGGTTTTCCGCGAAGCCGAAGCTGTTGAAATTGTCATGCAGGTCACTAAAGCATTGCAACACGCGCATGAACGCGGCTTCATCCACCGCGACATCAAGCCCAAGAACATAATGCTCAGCACATCAGGCAAGGTAAAACTTGCTGACCTCGGTCTGGCCCGCGCGATCAGCGATAAGGAAGCCGCAGCAGCAGAAGCCGGGCGGGCGTATGGAACGCCGTACTACATCAGCCCCGAACAGATTCGCGGCGAAATGAAGATCGGACCCGAAGCAGATATTTATGGACTCGGCGCGACGTTCTATCACATGGTGACCGGCCGGGTTCCGTACTCCGGCAAGAATCCGTCGGAAGTCATGCGCCGGCACTTGAAGTCGCCGCTCGAACCGCCGGACCACATCAACACCAAGCTTTCCGCCGGCTGCGCGCAGGTCATCGAGATGATGATGGATAAGTCAGCTGCAGAGCGGTACCACAACGCAACGGACCTGCTGGAAGATCTTGAACTGATCGCCTCCGCAAAGCCGCCACACTTCGCACACAAGAGCCTGGACATTTCGAATCTCGCAACAGTCATCAGCAACCCGGCGACGGAAGTCGCGTCTGTTGCGAAAATGCAGCGGAAGACTAACCCCGATACCAGCATCTTCAGTAGCCCGTTGGTGATGTTCATCATCGTCGGTTTGGGCATAAGCATCGTGATCAACCTGATCCTGCTCGTACTCGTGCTAAGCAACTAAGCCCCTCAAATCCAGTTCCCCACATGACGTCCCGGCGGCTTCAGCCGCTGTACTGCGTTTGTCGCGCAGAAAAGTCGCAATACCGCCATTCTGAATCCATCCAATATCGCGCCTCCCTCGCTGCTCGTCGCGCACTACAATCCCCACATGGACCTCTACATCGATACCGCCAATCTTGATGAAATCCGCCAGGCAGCCGACATGGGCGTGCTTGATGGTGTGACCACCAACCCCAGCCTCGTCGCAAAAGAGAACGCTGACTTTCACGATCGGCTCGGCGAAATTTGCGAAATCGTCAACGGGCCGGTCAGCGCGGAAGTCGTCAGCACTGATCACGATGGCATGATTGCCGAAGCTGATGAACTGATAAAGATTGCTGACAACATCGTCATCAAGCTACCATCAATCGTTGAAGGTTTGAAAGCATGCAAGACGCTGAGCGATCGCGGCGTAAGGGTCAACATGACGCTGTGCTTCCAGCCGCTTCAGGCACTGCTCGTCGCCAAAGCTGGCGCGTTTCTTGTAAGCCCGTTCGTCGGCCGTGTCGATGACATTTCCGGCGACGGCATGGAGATCATCCAGCAGATCCGCCAGATCTATGACAACTACGGTTATGACACGAAGATCCTCGCTGCGTCGATCCGCCATCCACTGCACATTGTCAATGCTGCGCTCATCGGTGCAGACGTCTGCACCGTCCCGTTCAAGGTCATCGCTCAGATGATGAATCACCCGCTGACGGACTCCGGCCTGAAGAAATTCCTCGCCGACTGGGAGAAAACCAAATCACAGAAATCTTCCAAACAGCCCGCAATGGCGTAATCGGCTGACTGTTGAATCTGCTGCGATTTTCGTTGATCTGGTGATCTTCCGCTGCAACCATATTCCTATGAACAAAACGATTCGCTTCGCATCCCTGATGATGTGTGCTGCGCTGGCTTTTTCTGCATCGACGCATTCTGCGCAGAAACTCATCGCGACGGAAGTCATTGCTGATTTCAATCTTTCGACGGTTGATGTCGTCGCCAACGTGCCGTTCACTGCGACTGATCCCGTTGACGGTATTGGTTTCACAGCAGACTGGATCGCTGTAGTCGCAGACAACGAAGACGGCCTGTTCCCGTGGTCGCTTGATCTGAACCCGATTGTGCAGGCTCCGATCGGTGAAGTGATCAACTGGCCGGTCGTCGGCGGTGATCGCACCATCGCAGACTTCCCGTTGCAGGATTTCAGTGGCGCAGGCTTCCCCTCCGTCAACGGCACGGGCACATTTCAGTGGACGTTCAACAACAGTTCACCGCAAGCCCCGTACACGATGGGGCTGCGCAATGTGCAACTGCATCTGACAACGACGGTGCCTGATGTTGTGGAAGTGCGCAACGACACAACTGCGGGCGGACCGATGTGGAATCGGCCGTTTTTCATCGCAGGTATTTCCGGGCTGGGTCCGGTGCGTTACCACGTTATCGAATTCGAAGTCGCTGTCTCCGGCGGATACACATTTGAAAGCGTTGTGCAGTCCGGGGACAACTTCAATTACATCTACAGAGGCGCGTTCAACCCCGGCGACCCGCAGACTCCCGGCGATACCGGCCAGCTCGCCAACCTGTTTGATTACGGCCTCGGCAACGGAAACGCGCCCAACGGCACACCGCGCGGCACATCACTGATCGAAGCGATGCTGTTCGAAGGTGATCGCTACTTCTATGTCACCAGTCAATGGTCTGCCGGTTCACCAGCGCTGGCATTCACAACAACTATCACCGGCCCCGGCGCGATTGATGATGATCTCAACGACTGCCCTGCTGATTTTGCAGATGCAGACAGCGCCGATCCGGACGGTGAAGTGAACGTCTTTGACCTACTGGAATTGCTTTCAAACTGGAATACAAACAACGCCGGCGCCGCCATTGCCAAACCGCTTGATGTCGTCGATGTTTTCGATCTGCTGGAACTGCTGGCCGCGTGGGGCAGTTGCCCGTAATTGAAGTATCTGGTCGCGTAGCAAGTTCGCTGGTATCATGCGCGTGTGCGCTGGCGACTGCCATACCGTGCGTGGCTGCTGATCGTGCTGGGGGTTCTGCTGGCTGTCACCGCCATCCGCCCGCCGCATGTGTTCGACTTTGTCATCGAACACTCGCTCACGCTCGCGTTTGTGGCATTGATGATTGTGCTCGATCGCACGAGGCCGATTTCCAATACATCTTCGACGCTGCTGTTCCTGTACATGCTGCTGCATCTGCTCGGCGCGCGCTACACCTACAGCGAAGTGCCGTACGACGTCTGGGCGAGCAACATCTTCGGCACCAGCATCTCCGATGCATTCAACCTGCAGCGCAATCATTACGACCGGCTCGTGCATTTCCTGTTCGGCGTGCTCATGGTGTATCCCACGTACGAGTTTCTCGATCGCTGGATTCCCGAGGTCCAATCCGGCCGACGTCTGATCATTGCCGTCCTGATAATCGCGTTCCTGAGCAAACTGTATGAACTGCTCGAATGCATGTACGCCATCATCTTGTCGAACACCGATGCCGCCCGCTACAACGGTGAACAAGGCGATCCATATGATGCCCAAAAAGACATGGCTCTGGCGCTGATTGGCGCAGTCGGCAGCGGCATCGTTATTCATTTCCTGTATCGACGACAATGCAAGGACAATGCGCAGCCGACTGCTGCTCGCCAGACATCCCGCTGATAATTTCTTCGCAACGACACGGCTGATTCATGCGAATGATTGTGTGAGCGCAGCACTAGTACAATACGCTGCGCCGCACAACACATGGGGGTTCACCCGATGCAACGCCCACGCTTCGGCTTGACTATTCTTGAACTTGTTGTGGCCACTGCCGCCATCACCGCTCTCGCTGGATTGGTATTGGTCGCAGCAGGCAAGAAACGCGGCTGTGCTTATATATTCAAAGACGCAACGCAGATAGAACAAATTCATCAGGCAATGCTCATCTATGCACGCGACAACGATCGCATCTTCCCGACGCCGGGTTTGATCAATCGACTGCCTGATGCAGACACAGGTAAGAATATCTCAGGGCGCGGCGATGAAGACTTCACGCTCAATCACACTGCGCCGCTCTACTCAGCGATGATCGCGCAGAATTACTTCACGCCGGAACTTGTCGTCGGGCCGACCGAGCCGAGTCCACATGTGGTCGTGAAAGACGACTACGACTACATAGTGTACGATCCACTTCGCGATTCGTTTTGGGACAGAACATTCAGCGCCGACCTGACGCAGGCCGCACATGTGTCCTATGCCCACCTTGCCATCTGCGGCGAGCGTAAAGAAAAACTATGGCGCGATCAGATGAGTTCGACCGTACCAATGTTCTCCACCCGTGGCCCGCGCAACGGTGCGACCGCCGGTGCTGAATACAACAGATCTGTCACACTCGATATTCATGGCGAGAGCGATGAATGGGTCGGCAACGTCATCTTTGCGGATAATCATGTCGAAACATTAAACACGTTTGAACCACCAGAATTGCAAACGCCAGGCATTGCTCAGTCGTACAACCTCTTCCGAATGGACGGCGGCGCACTTGGCATTTCCATCGCATCATCCGATGACGATGTCACACGTGTGTGGGATACACTTCAATGAGACGACATTCACGACACTACTGCGGATTCACTATTGCCGAACTCATCATTGTCACTGTGGTCATGGTGTTCATTGTCAGTATTGGTGTGATGCTCTTCCCGATTGCAACACAAGGCAGCATCGAAGGAGCCAAGCGGCTCAAGGATGCAACGATGCAGGAGCAGTTGCACCAGTCCATGATGATCTGGGCTCGCGATTTTGACGGCCAGTACCCCTTGCCGGGCTTGATCAACCGTTTGCCTGATCCAGAATTGGATATGAACACGCCGAACACTGGTCCGGAAGATTTCACACTCAACCACACTGCTCCGCTGTACTCAGCAATGATCGCGCAGAATTATTTTACGCCCGCACTCGTCGTCAGCCCGCTTGAGCCCAGTTCGCGAATTACGGAGAAAGAGGATTACGATTACAGCACATACAACCCTGTTGCGGATTCATACTGGGACAACACCTTCTCCGCAGACCTGCGCAGTACATCACACACGTCATACGCACACATGGCTTTATGCGGTGAACGCAAGCACAAATATTGGCGCGACACGATGGCATCAACGGGTGTACCCCTGCTCGGAACACGCGGACCGAAGGATGGCGCAACAACTGGCCCGCAATACAGAGATTCCATCACCCTACTGTTCTCGGGACCAGAAGATCAATGGTTCGGCAATGTCGTACTGTCCAGCGGCGTGCAACATTACAACTCGCTGGAACCACCCGATCTTCAAACACCCGGAGCAAAACAGCCGTATAACCTCTTCCGAATGGACGGCGGCGCACTGGGCATTTCCATTGCGTCCACAGAAGACGATGTCACCCGTGTGTGGGATCCACTGGTGCAGTGACGCTGCGCATAGGTCGCGCTGCTGGTATGATTGGCATCATGCATGACACCGCGCCCCGTCAACATCCGAATCCCGGCATTGCATACCTGCTGTGGTGTCTCGTGTTCCTCGGCGTGTGCGGCATTCACCGTTTCTATTCCGGACGATGGGTGACCGGAATCATCTGGATCCTTACTGGCGGCGTGTTTCTCATCGGCCAGATTGTCGATCTGTTTCTCATCCCAGGGCAGTGCCGCAACCCCAAATCGTAAGTCGAGTTATTTGCGTACAAGCACTCGATCCCAGATGCGAGATGTGAAGCGTTGTGTACTGCCATTGCTGTTGCCGTTGGGGAACGCGCCCCCGGTTGCGACATCCACGCGCTCAATTGTGATGAACGAACGCGGCGCCACTTCAGCGAGGATCGCCCGAACATCTTTGAGCTTCTTTCTGCGGATGACGGTATAGGCAATCTCGACGGGTCCGTCCCTGCCATTGCCTTCGACGCGCGTTGTCCGGTAGCCGTGATCGCGCAGCGCCCTGGAAACTGTCAGTTCAGTGGCAGGTGAGACGACCTGCACCATGCGATATCCCAGTGCGATGCGCTGTTCCAGCCACATCCCCACTGCCACGCCGGCAGAGAACCCACCTGCGTAACTGATAACAGCCAGCGGCTGATCGAGATACTTGAATGCAAAGCCGGCTGCGATGACCCAGATCACGACTTCAAAGAACCCGAGCATTGTCGCAATAGCACGGTGGCCGGAGATCACGAGCATCGTCCGCATCGTGTTGATGGAGACGTCACAGATTCGGGCGCAGAAAATCAAAAGCGGGATGTACCACAACATGGCAGGACGAACTTTCGATGAATACGACTGCTGGATCACGATCGACGTTGATCGAAATCAATTCATCGTCAGCACTGCCTCGCCAGCTTCACGATCGAGGCAGGCGATCAGTTGAGCGTTTCTCACGCTTGTGCAGTTGTTGCGTCTGCGGTCACTTCGGCGGGCAACTTGAATCGAAGCAGGATGGTCGATCCCATTGGTGGATAGGTCAGTTCCAGACGACACCCGCGAAATCTATCAGCCGGCCACTGCATGCGTTGCTGCACGAATTGCACAATTTTCGGATAGTGCGGCACGTGCGGCGTGGCAACCACCGGAGGTCGGCCGGGCAGAGACGACACATTCTGCGGCACAGGAATTGGTAATTGATCTGCAGGCATTGCGTCTTCGGATCGCTCCATGAAAATACCGCTATACGCGCGCACTTCAGGCGACAACGCGAAATCAAGACTCTCATCAACAAGCAAGTCAAAAACGAGGCGTTCTGTCGGCACGGAGATCGTCGCGCCAAATTCGCCTGTTGTATCAATTTCGGTGCGGTACTTGCCGACAGCGGAACGTTCACAGTCGCTGATGAAGCAGTCAACCGCGCCGCTGTTGCCGATGGGCCCCGGCGCCATGACGTAATCAAGCCCACGTGCTGTTCGCACCTCTTCAATGGACACTGGATCAACTGTGCTGAACTCGCGCAGCAGCGGAAGACCGTTCGGCTGATCGTCCCGTTCCTCGAGCGACTGCCACCTGTTGGTCATGGGTCCGTCTTCTTCGCCCCAGCCGCGCAACTGAAAGATCGGCCAGCGAACATCTGATCGCAATCGGCGAAATCCGATGTAGCCGCGGACGATGGCAATATCAATGCGATCAGGATCGTCGGCATTGGGCACCATGAAGACCGTCATCAGCCGAGTCTTGGATTGCACACCCCAAAGACCGCTGTTGCCTCTGAACGCGAGTTTACGGCTGACTTCCAGATGATCGTCGCGGTTCTTTCCCATGCCATCGACGATCAACTCAAGCGTGCCGCGATCGCCGACATGCAATTCAACCACTTTTTCCAGCGCGAGAGCAGCTTTGCGCACTCGTTCCGCTGCATCCGGGCTTGCACCTTCACGCTGCATTGCGGTGAGCAGACTCCGCATTGCAGTGGAACCGGGCACGTTTGGCAAAGTCGCAATCGGATCAGTACTGCTGACGATCTTTGACAGGCTCCAGGTCAATGTCTTGTTGATCCGAAACTGCCTTGCAATGTCCTGAGGGCTTCTTGGATCAGCCCCAGCGCTAGCGTAAAGCTCAATGAGAGCTGCTCGGAGGTCGTCGAATGCGGCCTTACATTCGGGCTCGAAGTCTTTATCAATAAACGAATTATGTTGCATATGGTTGACTCACGACCCGCTTCTGTGCGACTAGACGGAGTATAGCACATGCTTTTCCTCATGCAATATACTGAACAATTTTCCTGAAAATTTTCCAGTTGGAAACTTGCGTGGAGAATTATTCGGGATATGCTCTCCGATAACTCGGTTCATTTGTCACGTTGAAAGTCGTGTGAGCGCCGGGTGAGAAGAGAGAGCTCGTGGCGTTGTTGCCGTTCGTTGTTCTGCCTTGCTTACCCTTTTTCCCGGAGACACAAAAGATGAGATTCCAGTTCACAATCATTTGCGCCGCAGTTGGGACGGCCATTGCCGTGAGCCCAGCAAGTCATGCTGCGTACACCATCACGCAGCAGGCTGCACCGGCCCCGACCTACAACAACCTGCTTACGTTTGATGAGCCCGGCTCGCCGACTGGAGTTGTGCCGTCGAACAACTGGCTGTCCAGCCACGGCGTCACCATCACCGACGGTGTCAACGGACCAAATGCGGCAGTCGCTGACTTTTCCGGCAGCATGCCGTGGCTCAACACCGGCAACATGCTGGAAGGCACCTTCGGCAACTTCCTCACCTTCGAAAGCCCCACGTCGGCGATGTCGTTTCAGGCATGGGACCCCAGCGGCGTGCCGGATTTCTTCGGCGCAGGCCTGACTATCGTCCTGACGGATGCCGCTGACAACATTCTTGCGTTTGAACAGTTCACCGGCGCCTGGGGCGGGATCGGCGATACCTGGTTCGATATCACCACGACCGGCGGTGACACGTTCGAGAAGGTGACGATCTTCAACAATTCGTTCAGCCCGCAGACGTACGTGGACAACATTTCCTACGTCAAATCAGTTCCAGCACCGGGCGCGTTAGCACTGCTTGGATTTGCGGGCGTCGCCGCACGACGCCGTCGACGCGCTTGAACGATCAAATTCACACGTCAAACAGCTCCTCCTGGTGTGGGCGGAGAAACCTCCGCTCACACTTTTTCGCCCAGACCAGAATCTCCTCACAAACACCAAGGAATCCTCCCGATGCGACTTACACAGCGCCTTCTGATTTGCGGAATGGCCGCACTCTCGCTCAGCGCGTTCGCTCATGCTGATACTGTTACGTATCTACAGATACCCAATGCGCTGTCCGCCGATGACATGTCGCCGGATGGGCGCTTTATTGTCGGCGTCGACGACAACTTTGTTCCCTATCAGTTCGACACTGTGACAAATCGGATGTTGCTTTTGCCTCCCGAATCGCCGTTTGCCACCGCGACATCTGATTTAGGCGATGTAGTGTTCGGAGAGATTGCCGACCCGGGCACTGGAGATCCCGTTGCTGCAATATGGACGCGGACGAATCCGCAATGGGTCAGCATTGGTTACTTGCCAAACGCGAATGCGTGTCCTAGCCGAAGCTCGCCGTACGAGTTGTCTGCCGATGGCTCGGTTGCTGTCGGGCTGTCGTGGGACGGTTGCAGCGGCCGCGGCTTCCGCTGGACGCTGGCCGGCGGAATGGTTGAGTTACAAGCCCTTGCCAACGGAAGCAACCGTGCGTCGGTGGTTTCAGCTGACGGTTCTGTAATCGGCGGTTTTGCCCAGGGTTCATTCAGTCGAACGCCAGCTGTGTGGGACGCCGCAGGCAACGGAACATTGCTTGACCCACCCAACGGCGATGCACTCGGCGAAGTGCAGGGCATAAGTGATGACGGCAATATATTGCTGGGGAGCTGGGACGGCGCCGCAACGATGTGGACCGGACCTTCGCACGTTCGCAGCCAAATTGCCGGCGGCTCGATCCTGCCCGGTTGGACCGGCATTCCGCTGGATATTGCTGGCAACGGAACAATCGTCGGCTTCGATATTCTTGGCGGTAATCGTCGGGCCTGGATTCAACTTGAAGGCCAGGGGCCGCTGATTGACTTGAAGACATACGTCGAAGCAAACGGCGGTGTAGTCCCACAAGGTCAGATTCTCGAAGTCTGCCAGGCAATCTCCGCTGACGGCCTCAAGATCATCGGGCATGGCTTCGGCACAGGCGCATGGATCGTAACTATCACGCCTGATACAACCTGCGTGGCAGACATTGCCGACAGCGACAGCACTGATCCTGATGGCGCGGTGGATGTATTTGATCTGCTTGAGTTGCTGGCCAACTGGGGTACAAACGGAGCCGGAGCAGCCATCGCTTCGCCGTTCGACGTCGTCGATGTTTTCGACCTGCTCGACCTGCTCACAGCATGGGGCTCGTGTCAGGGTCCGGTGGGTGCGTGCTGCATCGACAGCGCTTGTTCGCAAGTCACTGAACAGGACTGCACAACATCCGGCGGCACATACATCGGTAACAGCGTTCCGTGCGCGGTTGATACGTGTGTGAATAACGATCTGTGCGTTGACGCTGTCGACATTACGGCCAACATCAACGGTGTGGTGGTCCTTGGGAGCAATTCACAGGCAACGCCTCCGTTTGGTGGTGGCGACCCGGAATTGCCGGCAGGCTCGCCATCGTGCCATTGGGATAATTTCCCTCAAGCATCGCACAGCACGGTGTGGTACTCGTTCGTCGGCCCGGAAGAGGGTGAAGTCACCATCTCAATCTGCGGCAGCGAAGCACCATTCAATGACTCGATAATGGCGCTGTACTCCGGATCATGCGGCAACCTCATTGAGATCGCGTGCGACGAGGATGGTTGTGAAGATCCGCCGACAGCACCGTGGTACAGCCGGGTACATGCGTCTGGGCTTACTTCTGGACAAACCTATTACCTGTGCGTGATGAATCCCGGTCAATGGCTCGGGTCGGTCCCCGGTCCATTCGAATTCACGATCACCGCACCATGAACTGTGTGGGGATTGCGCTGACCTGTCTGGGTACAGGTCAGCGTCATCCCTGCCCTTATGACATCAAGAAACGAACAGCGCCGAACAGGCGCTGTTTTTTTGTCTTCGTCATCGTACTTCGATTATGAACTCCACCTCGACCGGCACGTTCAACGGCAGCGCAGAACAACCAACTGCTGCGCGAGCATGTCGGCCGGCCTCGCCGAAGATCTTTTCGAGCAACTCACTTGCGCCGTTGGCGACTTTGGGTTGATCGCCAAATTCCGGGTCACTTGCCACGAACACGCCGACTTTCACGATGCGGTTCACCCGACTGAGATCGCCATTAAGCTGATCCGCGACAACCGCAAGACCGTTGAGGACACACTGCTGGGCGCACTGCTGAGCCTGAACCATCGATACTTGACCGGGAACGGAACCAGTGGCCATAAGTTGTCCATCCCGAAAGGGGATCTGGCCGCTGATGAACAGCAAATTGCCTGTCTTGACAGCCGGGACATACGCTGCAACAGGTTTTGGGGCCTTGGGCAATCGCAGATTCAGGGACGCCAACTGGTCGCTCGGAGAGGTCATTCTTGTAAACCGTTTCTTGCCAAGGTGTTATAATGGTCAAGGTTTCACGTAAGAATTCGATGTCGGAATGGAACTTGACGCGGACTTTCTGCGGATTATCATAATGAACTGAGGAGTACCTGCTCCTCGACAACCTGACCTGCGGTGGCGTCATACGGATTATTTGATTAACGCCCTCATTTGCCGATCCCCTCGGCACCAATTTCCGTCACACGGTCGACAATTCGAAGCATCGGTCAGGCCACGAATGTGGCGGCCGCGGATGTTGTCCCGTGGGAAATTTCAAAATCCCATTTGTAAACAATCATTGGCCGCTGCCCGTTTGAGTGAGCGCATCAATCCCGGGAGATTGCCGCGAACGTCTGAACTGACCGTTGCGAAGTGTCGGTCCCTCGAATTGTGGCCACCATGGGCAACAAGCTGCTTGGTGGCATGATCGAAGATCAATATTCGGCGGACAGAACAACAATTGCGTGTATCAGGCACATCAGAGCTGTGTGAACGTTTTTCACCGGCTGGAAACTGAATGCCTGTGATGTTTGAAAGTTCTCGAAGCTTCGCCAGTGGGCGTTGCTTCACATTCCAATCCCTCGTATCGCGGAGACGCTCATGATGATTCGCAAAAGAGGCTTCACATTGATTGAGCTGTTGGTGGTCATTGCCATCATCGCACTGCTCATCGGGCTGTTGCTTCCGGCACTGGCCAAAGCCCAGCAGAACGCCCGTTCGCTGAAAGACAAGACACAGATCAAGCAGGTCCACCAGGGCATGCTGGTCTACGCTGGTGATCACAAAGGTCGCCTGCCGATCCCCGGCCTGATCAACAGACTGCCAGATCCGTTCACCGGCCTGAATATTGCCGGCCGCGGCCCCGAGCACGTCACCCGCAACAACACCGCGGAGTTGTTCAGTGCCATGATCGCACAGGAATTCATCGACACCGCCATCGTCGTCGGTCCCACCGAAGTCAGCCCCTTCGTTCAGGAAGATCCGGACTATGACTTCGATGAATATGACCCGACGACTGACAAGTATTGGGACGCAGACTTCGTCGCCGATATTGAAAACGGCCCGGAATGTAATGCGTCGTATACGCACCTGGCTCTGACCGGCAAGCGCAAAGACCTCAAGTGGCGTGACACGTCATCCAACGGCGATCCGATGATGGCGACCCGTTCACCGAAAGACGGTGCAGTCACCGGTGCTGAGTACAAACAGTCGCCGACGCTGGAACTGCATGGCTCTGATCAGCAGTGGGTCGGCAATGTTGTATTCGCAGATAACCACATCGACACCGTTGAGAACCCGTACCCGTCGGTGACGTCGTATCTGCCGATCAACCAGACCACGCCGGAGAAAGACAACATCTTCAAGGCTGAGTTCGACGACTTTAATACTGGTCCTCAAGGCTCCAATGACGCCTATCTCGTGATGTCAGCCGGCGCTGTGGGTGAAGATACTGTCACCGCTATTTATGACCCGATCGACTTCTGATTGAATCATGCACATTTCAACAATGTGTTTTATCGCACTGAACTAACTCAACGCAAGCAACGGAGCTTGATGCAATGAAACGAAAACGTGGCTTTACATTGATCGAACTGCTGGTGGTGATGGCAATCATCGCCCTGCTGATCGGCCTGCTTCTGCCCGCGCTGGCAAAGGCTCGCGCTCAGGCGAAGCTTCTCAAGGACGCAACGCAGATTGAACAGATTCAGCAGGCATGGCTGATCTTCGCCCGCGAATATAACGGTATCTTCCCGACGCCGGGTCTGATCAACCGCCAGCCGGACCCCGATCTCGGACGAAACGTCCCCGGCCGTGGTCCTGAGACAACCTTCTTCAATACGTCTGACAACATGTACTCCGCGGTTATCGCGCAGAACTACTTCACGCCGGACCTGGTCGTTGGCCCTACCGAGCCAAGCGCCTACATCGTCGTGATGGATAACTACAACTACGCTCTATACGACCCCGTCGGTGATATTTATTGGGATTCGGCCTTCAACGCCGACCTCCAGACAGTCTGTCATACCTCGTACGCGCACTCACCCATTGCCGGACCTCGCAAGGTCAAGCACTGGCGTGACACGATGGACTCGAAGTATGCAATCGTCGGCAACCGCGGTGTCAAGAACGGCCGCGACACCAATGCCAACCTCTACAATAACTCCGTGACGCTCGAAATTCACGGCAGCAACAAGCAGTGGGTCGGCAACGTCTGCTTCAATGACAACCACATTGAAACACTCCAGACGTTCTACCCCAATTCAATCTCGTACCGAGATCCCAACGGCGGCGATTCTGAGCCGGACAACATCTTCCGAAATGACATCGGTGGAGCAACCGACTCCGAAGGCACAGATGTCTGGCTGATTCTTGTCAGCGCCATCTTCAACGACGGCTCAAGCGATCAGCTCACCGTCGAATGGGACTATGAATAACCAGAGTTTTTCGGCACGCCCAGCCTGCCTGGCACATCATGCTCAGGACGGCCACAATAAGAAGGCCGGTCGCACATGCGTCCGGCCTTTCTTCTGCGCTGATAATCCGTATTCACCCCTGAAACCATCCCGAGCCTTTACCGATCTATACTTCCAGCGATGAATCGGCGACGCTCAATGCACCGAATCCGAAATGCGCTCCGAGGAATGCTTGGCGTCGGCCTTGCGCTGACCACAGCAACCTCGGCCCTGCACAACGACGCTGCCCAAGCAGCGGACCAAACTCCCACGCGTGTGCCGGCGGCGGGCACCACTGCTGTTCCAGCATTCCGCCAGGCCAACAAGGTCGCGGTGCTGACCATTCATGAGCCGATTGACCGCGTAACGTTGTACTCCCTGACACGGCGGATCAACCAGGCGGTCGATGATGGTGCTGATGCAATCGTTCTTGACATAGACACGCCCGGCGGGGAGATGCTCGCCACTCTCGATATCTGCAATCTCATCAAAGAAGATGCGCCGGCAAACACCGTGGCATGGATCAATTCAAAGGCGTATTCCGCAGGCTCCATCATCGCGCTTGCTTGTCGGGAAATCGTCGTTTCACCGAATTCGCGCATGGGTGATGCAGCGCCGATTGCAGCGATCCCCGGCGCAGGCATGATCGCACTGCCCGCAGCGGAGCGCGCGAAAACTGAATCTCCGCTTCTTGCTGAGGTTGTCGATTCCGCCCGCCGCAATCACTACGACGAGAATCTGGTGCAGTCCTTCATAAGCGTCGGCGTCGAACTGTGGCTTCTGGAAAATATCAACACGGGGGAACACGTCTTCGTTGATCGCGACGAGTATGAGCGGGTTTTCGGCGAACAACCACCGACCACATTGACACCCGTCGCTCCGTCTTCTACGGGCAATCGCAAATCCGTTCGTCCGCGCGTTGACACAACAGTGCCCGCTGCAGATCAATCTGCAGTCATGACGCCGGAGCAAATCAAGGAACAAGTCGAATTCGCACAAACTCTTCCGCCTATTCGTGATCCGCTTACTGCTGCTGACGCTGACCAGTGGCGGATCCTGCGGCAGGTTGTCTCTGACGATCGTCTCCTGACGCTGAATCAGGACGAAGCGATTTTCTACGGATTGGCGGAAACTGTCATCGCCAACGAACAGCAACTCCAGACATTCTTCGGCGCGCAGGAAGTTGTTCGCTACGACGGCGTCTGGTCGGAAGGACTCGTCCGTGTACTGACGAGCTTCTTTTTCCGTGTTGCACTGATCGTCATCTTCATCATCAGCCTGTTCTTGGAATTGGCAGCTCCGGGAATCGGCGTGTTCGGCGGGGTTGCCCTCGTGTGTCTGGCAACCCTCATCGGAGCGCACTATCTCATCGGACTGGCGGACTGGTGGGACGCCCTGCTGATTCTGGTCGGCATTCTGTTGGTGATGGCTGAACTGCTGCTCATTCCCGGCACCGGGATTGCAGGCATCGCTGGTGCTCTGTTCCTGCTCATCGGACTTGTCGGTGTGTTCGTCTCCGGTGATTTCACAACCAGTGAAGGTCAAAGCGAAATTGCTTCCGGGCTTCTTACAACGCTGCTTGCACTCTTTGCCTCCGGCGTCGGGCTCTGGCTGGTCTCGCGATATACGCACTCCATTCCCGTACTCGATCGGCTTATCCTCAAGTCCGAAATCAGCGATACTGCCGGCCCGGGATCGGTCATTGAAGCGATGGCGCATCAACCACCTACGCTCGTGGTCGGAGACATCGGCATCGCAGTAACCGATCTTCGTCCCTCCGGCAGAGCTGAATTCGACGGGAGACTCGTTGAGGTGCGGTCCGCAGGCGCGTACATTGTTCGCGGTACGAGGACACGCGTGAATCACGTCGGCCCATTTGCTATTGAAGTGGAGGAAGCACCCGCATGATGCTCTGGCTCGCGCAGGATGCTTCGCAAACCGGCAACTCTGCATTTCTCATCTGGGGAAGCGTGCTTCTGGCGGCTGCGCTGGGACTGCTGCTGCTCGAGTTGTTCGTGCCGTCCGGCGGGTTGATCGGTGTGATTGCGGGTATTGCTGCAATAGGATCGCTTGTCGCATTCTTCAGATTCGACACAACGCTTGGCTTTGCTATGACCGGTGCGTACATCATCCTGGCACCGATTATCATCATTGCGATGTTCAAGCTCTGGCTGCACTCGGGTATCGCCAAACGGATGATTCTGGGCGGAAGCGAACCCGGCGCAACCGATACGTCTGAAGACACATCTCTTGCAGCAGAACAGCAACGTCTGCAGCGACTGGCAACGTTGAAACAGCTCATCGGCGCGGAAGGCGTCTCAATCACCGCGCTGCGCCCGGTGGGAACCGTGCGCATCGGTGATCGCCGGCTGGATGCACTAGCAGAATCAGGGGCGATTGACGCGGACACTCCGATCGTCGTGACTGATGTATACGACAATCAGGTGAAGGTCCGCCCGGCAATCTGAGTGTGCCTGATTCCTGATGAGCCGTCGCAGCAACTGTCCGCTGAGACTGTCCACACTTGCTTGTGCGGGGTAGGATGATGCCCTGCCGGGGATATCTGGCGGACTTCGTCGCCTTTGCAATAAAGAGGACCGCAATGCTCAACGCACCATTCACATTCGCTCTCACGCTTACCTGGTGGCTCGCCATTCTCATCCCGATCGGCCTGGTCTCGTTGGTCGTGCTCATGATGATCGGTCGAATCATCGGGCTGTGGTTTCAGGCTGTCGTCTCCGGAGCACCGATCCGTCTGCTTGATCTCATCATGATGCGTTTTCGAAAGGTTGATCCCAAGATCATCGTGATCAATCGAATCAGCGCCAAGAAAGCCGGACTCGATTTTCCCGCTGATTGGCTGGAAGCGCACTATCTTGCCGGCGGCCGGGTCACCAATGTCGTACGCGCCATGATCGCTGCTGATAAGGCCAACATTGATCTCGACTGGCAGCGGGCGACGGCCATCGACCTCGCCGGCCGCGACATCGTTGATGCTGTGCGCACGTCCGTCGATCCCAAGGTCATTGATTGCCCCACGCCTACCGCCAGCAAGAACACGATTGACGCTGTCGCCAAGGACGGTATTCAACTCAAGGCCAAGGCCCGCGTTACCGTCCGCACCAACATCGCCCGGCTGGTTGGCGGCGCGACCGAGGAAACCGTCATCGCCCGCGTCGGTGAAGGCATCGTCTCGGCCATCGGTTCCGCTGCATCGCACAAGGCTGTGCTCGAGAACCCGGACAACATTTCCAAGAGTGTGCTCGCCCGCGGGCTTGATGCAGGCACCAGTTACGAAATTCTCTCCATCGACATTGCGGATGTTGACGTCGGTGAGAACATCGGTGCAGGTCTTCAGAACGATCAGGCTGAAGCGGACAAGAAGCGATTCCAGGCTGAAGCCGAAAAACGTCGAGCCATGGCCGTTGCCCAGGAAGCCGAATTCCAGGCTGAGGTACAGAAAAACCGAGCCCTTGTCGTGCTCGCTGAAGCTGAAGTACCCAAAGCAATTGCCGAGTCATTCCGCCAAGGCAACCTCGGCATCATGGATTTCTACCGTATGAAAAACATCCTTGCCGACACCGCAATGCGCGATTCAATCGCCGGCGATGACAAAAATTCAGGCGGCAACAACATCTCCTGAGTTGCGATGATGTGTTGAATCAGACGTGCATCAACAACCGGGCAGCACGCTGGCCGGTTTTTTCGTTGGTGCATCACTGATTGACGCCCCCAACTGATCGCCGATAACGGTGGTACAAACCGTGCCGAGACTTCACGTTGTCATCCCGGTGTTTAATGAACGCGAGACACTTGAGCCATGCCTTGATCGCGTGATTGCAACCGAGCTTCCGACTGGTTGGTCGCGCCATCTGCTTGTTGTTGATGATCATTCAGAACCCGCAACTTTTAACGCAGCTCAATCGCTCATCACCCGCCTCGCGCAGGCGGGGCACGATATCTCATTACACCGTCATGGAAAGAATCTCGGCAAGGGTGCAGCACTGCAGTCTGGCTTTGACATTATTCTTGCACAGGACGTCCCCGATACTGATGTCGTGATCATTCAAGATGCCGACATTGAGTACGACCCCGAAGATTTCGCTGCCTTGCTCCAGCCGATCATTGCCGGCGATGCTGACGCGGTCATCGGTACGCGCTGGGGTACACATCGAAAATCTGATTCCCTGAAGCGGCGGACTCACGAGTGTGTCAATAGATTCCTGACACAACTCAGCAACGTCATGACCGGATATCGTATTTCTGATATGGAATGCTGTTACAAGCTGTTTCCCGTTGCGCTGCTGCGACGGATTCGACCGATGTTGAACGAGCCGCGCTTCGGCATTGAACCTCAGATTGTCGCGTCTCTGGCGCGGCTTCGAGTGCGTGTCACGGAAGTCCCCGTCTCGTATGATCCACGCAGTCAGACGTCCGGCAAGAAGATCGGCTGGCGCGATGGACTGCGCGCACTCATTGTTATTGCCAAAGAGCGCTGTCGACGATAACCAGATTCAAGTACGAAAAGCACAGTTGAGACTTTGTGACTGACACTTCTCGAAAAAACACGACCGCAGTTGAGCAGACCTCGACGTCATTGTGGTCACCGCGCCGCATCATCACGCAACTGCTTGGGTTTGCCATCGGCGTCGCGCTGCTCGGGTGGTGCATCAACAACGCCATCAAAGGCGGTGACTGGTCGCGCATAGCCGATGCGAATCCGCTTCTGGTTGCTGCCCTGCTCGGTTGCAGTGTCATCAGCCTCCTCGTCAACGGAACAATCTTCTGGATTACGATTCGTCCGGTGCAGCCACTGCGCTGGACTGACCTGCAGCTGGTCAACCTCACTACCAGTATTCTCAACTACGCGCCGATCCGACTTGGTCTGATCACCCGTATCGCCTACCACATTCGCGTCGATCGCATGCCGGTGGTTCGCCTGGGCGGATGGTTTGCTGCGGTGCTCGCCACTATGGGATTGTGCCTAGGCGCAGCGGTTGTATCCACTGTTCTGCGGCCGAGCTTCGACTGGATCTGGGGTGCAATGTTGGTCGGCCAACTCGTTCTTGGCGGATTGTTCGTGCAGGCGCTCATGAGTCAGTCCATCTTCGTGCGCTACGGGCGCGGCATGCATCAGATGCTCGCCCATCCAACTGCACTTTGGGGTGCAGTCGGGCTGCGCATGGTAGATATTGCTGCGTTCGCCGGCAGGATGGCCTGCGCTGTTGCCATCATGCAACTGCAACTCTCGGCTTCTGACATTGTTCTGCTTGCCCTGGCGACGCTCGCACTGACGCTGAATCCGCTGGGGCGTTTCGGTTTTCGAGAGGCAGGAGTAGCTCTCGTAGCCGAACGACTTGCCGCCGGGCTGTCTGCTGATCAACTCGAAGGCCAGATGGCCCAACTCGCATTGGTTGAATCTGCCGGCGAAGCGCTTGTGTTCATTCCACTCGGGGCGCTGGCCCTGCTTTGGTATCGCCACCGCTGGCGACATGCTCCAAACGCATCAGATGCTTCGGAAGATCAGTAAAGCGCAGAAACTGCTGGTTCTGAGCCGTCTTCCGCACGATTACGTCACGTTCTCGGACGTTGCGGCTGCATTGTGCGATGCGCATTCAGTCAATATCTCGTGCAGTGCCGAAGATGCACTCGCAGTGTCGCCTTGACCGCGGCGCAGCATATCGCAGGACCGATGAACGGACGCATCGGGGATCGGCCAGGGACGGCCTTTTTTCCTTTTCGCATCGCCTGCGAGAGACACACATCAGGCAGACCTCCCTCCCACCACAAGCCCGACTGACCAGCCGTGTCGCGTCCAGTCGTAATGTCTCTGGAAAGTGGAGCCGGGGGGAATCGAACCCCCGTGCCGGAGCAGTCAGCAAGCCGCCTCTACGTGTGTAGTCGCAACTTTAATCTCGGCATCGTGAACCGCATGCGACAACGTTTCAGTCAGCCATGACAGACTGAAGTCTCGCTTCGCAGGGGCCTGTCAGCCCATTGAAGCCAGCTCGATGTTTTCGGTCGCCGGCCCATCGAGCGTCAGCCGACGACCGCACGACTTAGTTAAGCCGCGAGTGCATACTGCGAGTTGGCAGTTATAAAATGTGCATCCTTTTTACGTGGCAAGGATGCTCCACGACACGCCACAACAAACCTTCCCTGTCCGGTCGAATCCAGTTCGGCCCCAATTGTCAAAGAATTCTTGCGACGAGACACTGCCCGCCACAGACGTAATTGTACGCACTTCATTCGGCAGAATCGAGAGTCGTATCCATATCAGTGCCGACCGTTTCGGCATCAACACACAGAAGGCCCGAAACGATCGATCCCCTCATGCTATTGCTCGGCTGTGCTCGTGAGATGCACACGCACAGATTCAGCGACTTCCGCAGCAATCCGATCAGCAGTCATCGAGTCATCGTAGAACCGTACCCAGACGTGCGCGCCATCGGAGGTGCGGATCAATTCGACAAGCACCTTGTCCTGATCTTCATGAACAAGAAAGCGGCCGTTGATAATGAACGACACCAGCAGTTCGCTTGCGGCATCGGTAAGCGGCGATGTACTTGCCATGTATTGGCTGGTGGTGGAAGGGCCGATGACGGCAAACGCCGAATCGTCGCCGAATTCTGCAAGCAGGTGCGTGGGTATGTCTGCCACTGCAACGAGAGATGATCCTTCCGGCGGATCGAAAGGCATGATCGCCAGTCGGATCGATTGCTGATCCTTGCGCTGGGCGATGGCAGCGCTGATCAGCGCAACAACGATTAATGCTGCGACAGCCACCGTGGCGACGAATTGCTTTCTTGATCGGTGATCTGTTGGCGATGCTTCGGCAGGCTTTGTGACCAGCAACTCAGCTGGAACCAACAATCGATAACCGCGGCGCGGAAGCGTCTCGATATATTGTGGTGACGATGCACTGTCGCCGAGCGCTGCGCGCACCTGCCGCATGCAATAGTGCATCCCCTGGTCAAATTCAACCTGCACGTCCGGCCACAGTGCATCACGAATGGCCTCCGTCGTAAGCAATGCACCATTACAATCGATGAGCATGCAAAGCAATTGTGTCGGCTTGGGCGCAAGGCGGGCTGTCAGTGGCTCTGCATCCGGCTGTGCGTTGACCACCTCGCCGGTCTCAGCGTTGAACAGTACAGCACCGATTCTGTACCGTCGCCCGGAGTTCGAAGCGAATGCATCAACCATTGACACATGATATCCCTCAACCCCGCGCGCCATGCTCTTCCAGCACACGGATGATCTTTTCATCGCCGCCATCGCGAGCCATTTCAAGGGGCGTGAGGCGTGCACCGCCAAATTTCCTGCCGGGCCTGTTCACATTGGCACCGCGCTCGATCAGAAATCGCACCATATCCGTTTGACGTCGCATGATTGCAAAGTGAAGTGCTGTCGTTCCGAGATGATGCTGAAATTCGATCTGCGCGCCAGCATTCAGCAGCAACTCCATCATCTCGATTGAACCCCCGCCGATGACCGGGTACCAAAGCAGTGCAAAATCGTGTGCGCCGCGCTCGGTGATGCGCTTCGGATCCTGCTTGAGCAGCGCCTTGACGCGCGGAATGTCATTCCGCATAACCGCCGTCGGCAATGAATACGGCGCACCGTGTTCCAACAAAAGATCAACAATATCCATGCGACCCATATGTGCACCAGCTTCAACAGCGCCTTCGGTAGTGGTGGCAACAGCATGCGCAAGACGAACATCTTGTTTCAATGCGTTGCGCACCGCATCGATGTCGCCGTGCGAATTACCGACGACATTACTGCGATCAGGCAACGGGATGTCCTGGAACGCAGGCGGTGTGTACGCTTTGCCATGCGCATCAAAGGTTCTGCGGCTTGATGCACAATCGCGCGGTATGCGATCATGTTGTCGCAACATTTCTACGACAGCTTTGTGGCTGTTGCGATCGGCAAGATCAATTGGCCTGGCGTTGTCAGTGTCGCGGGCATCAATATCCGCCCCTTTGCGTATCAGTATTTCGACTATTTCGGTGCTGCCGCGCGATGCTGAGATGTGCAGCGGCGATTTGCGATCCGATTCTGCCGGATTCGGATCTGCCCCATTGCCAAGCAGCGTGGCTGCAGTCAATTCCGCAGTTGTCAGATCGTGAAATTCCAGAGCGATGCGCACCGGCGAGCCGTGTCCGCCAGCCGGCTGCACATTAGGATCGCCGCATTTGCTGTAGACGCGCCAGATGTCTGAACCCGCGCCGCCGAGGGCTGCGCAGTACATCGCTGTGCCGCCGAGCGGGTGCGGCGCGTTGACTGATGCTTCGCCTGTTGCTGCGAATTCGTTGAACAAATCCCAATCAAGCGCCAGAGCTGCCTCATGCAGATCCGGCTCGTAGCCGCGCTCGCGCATTATCGCAGCGATCGGTGGATGTTTGTGCAGGATTGCAAGCGCAAAGGCGGTTCGTTTCTCAGCATCAACGGCACCTATCAAAGCGGGTGCCGCGTCGAGCATTGCCTGCACAGCCTTGAGATCGCCATTGCGTACTGCATTCAGAAATCGAGCGGTATCAACATCCGAGAGTTGACCCGCCCAGGCGCACATCGGGGCGGCGAGAACCACTGCTGCGGTGCCTATTGAGGTTTCGAGAAATGCGCGACGAGTCGAGAATTCAAATGTCATTGCGGTGCTCCTGTCTATGGCGGAACATACCTGTGTCGATAACATTTGTGGCGTTGATTCGCCTGAGGTTTGCCTGAGATCACCCTTTTCACAGCCCGAATGCTGTGCATCGCACTTCTTGGCATGTCTTGCAGTTTGAGACGTATCGCTGCAACAACCAAGGTGATCGGCAGATTCGGTTACGACACCGACGCAGTCCGCGACTTCTCAACTCTGCCAGCACGCTTGCGCTCGTTTTCATTCAGCAGACGTTTGCGCAGACGAATCGACCCTGGCGTAATCTCAACCAGTTCTTCAGCCTCGATGTACTCCAGCGCCGCTTCCAGTGAATACAGCCGAGGCGATTTGAGCACGGTCGTCGCTTCCTTGTTTGATTCACGCACGTTGGAGTGGGCCTTGCCCTTGACGACATTGACTGTCAGATCATTGTCACGTGCGTTTTCGCCGACGATCTGGCCTGCGTAGATCTGCTCCTGTGGCTGCACAAACATCACACCACGCTCAGAGAGATTCAGAAGCGAATACGTAGTTGCCTGCCCGGTTTCCGAAGCAATCATGACGCCGTTTGCTCTGCCGTGTTCGCCCGCGCGCAACGGCGCGTACCGCTGAAAACTATGGTACATCACCGCTTCGCCGCCAGTGGCAGTCAACATTCGATTGCGCAACCCGATCAACCCGCGTGAGGGAATCTCACATTCAATGTGGATGCGATCTGCACGCTGATCAAGCGAACGAATTTCCCCACCGCGAGAACCGAGCAACTCCAGCGCCGGCCCGACGTTCGGTTCATTGACATCCACGGTAAGCAGTTCGATGGGTTCACATTTGGTGCCGTCAATCACACGTTCGATGACCTGCGGCCTGCCGACGGAAAGTTCGTACCCCTCGCGGCGCATATTCTCCAGTAGGATGCCCAGGTGCAGCAACCCGCGGCCGGACACGCGGAATTCATCGGCAGTCGCGCCTGACTCCACGCGCAGTGCGAGATTCGTCTTGAGTTCCCGTTCGAGGCGCTCTGCAAGCTGACGCGATGTGACAAACTTGCCCTCTCGGCCGGCGAACGGTGAATCGTTTATGCGAAACACCATGTGCAGCGTGGGTTCGTCAATTGCGACTCGTGCGATCGGATTCGGTTCATCGGGACACGCAATTGTGTCGCCGATTTCGAATTCGCCAAGCCCTTCGACTGCGCACAGGTCGCCGACGGAAATAATGTCCGCAGGAACGCGGCCGAGATCTTCAAATCGATACACCTTCAGCGCCCGCGCCCGCCGATGTGTTCCGTCAGCTTGGCAGATCGCAACCGCCTGCCCGGAGCTGATGGCCCCGGCAAAGACTCTGCCGATCGCAATTCTGCCGGTGTACTCCGAGTAATCGAGGCTCGTGATCAGAAGTTGCAGTGGTACATCTGCGTACCCGACCGGCGCGGGCACATGCTTGCAGATGGCGTCTAGCATCGGCGTGATATTGTTACCGGGCTGCTTGTAATCATCCGAAGCCCAACCGTCGCGCCCCGAAGCGTAGATCACCGGGAAGTCGAGTCGATCATCACTTGCGTCAAGCGCGACGAGCAAATCGAACACTTCATCAATGACTTCCTCCGGCCGGGCGTTCGGACGATCGCACTTGTTGACGACGAGAATGATCGGCATATCTAGTTCAAGAGCCTTGCCAACGACGAAGCGCGTCTGTGGCATCGGGCCTTCGAAGGCATCGACCAGCAACAGCGCGCCGTCAGCCATTTTGAGCACACGCTCGACTTCGCCGCCGAAGTCAGCGTGGCCGGGCGTGTCGATGAGATTGATTCGAAACGTCTCGCCGACATGTTCGCCTTCTGCCGGTCTATAATTGACCGCACAATTCTTCGATAGAATCGTTATGCCGCGCTCGCGCTCCAGCGGGTTGGAGTCGAGCACACAATCGACAGCTTCGCCGGTCGTCGCAAGCGAACCGCAGCGCTTGAGCAGTGCATCAACGAGAGTGGTCTTGCCATGATCAACATGGGCGATAATGGCGACGTTTCGCAGGTTGGGGTCGGCTGGATGGAGCATAGAGCGACGATCATAGCGCTTCATCACGGAAAGTCGCGTGGAATTGCACCGGTCAACAGTAGTACGCCCTGTTGATCGCTTTGGCCAGCGTATCGAAGCGGGAACCCGGTTTTGGCAATTCGCTGTGAGGCATCTTCCTGACCTGTGCGATTTGAGAGCGGACCACCTCGACTGTTGGGATACGGGTCGCTGTACACTCTGGTTTGATCGTTGAACGGATCACCGCAGGAACGAGGGGCAAGGCATCATGGCGTCTGCAGCCCGGCTTCACAGAATCGGAATTTTGCTGCCGGCACTCAGCTTGGTGCTCAATGTGGCTGGTTGTACCGCTGCGACAGAGAATTCGCCGGAAGAGCACCGCGGCATTCATGTGTATGCTGCTGCGAGCACCACCGATGTCATCACCGCGATTGCTGAGCAATTTACGGCCGAGACAGGCATCAAGGTGGTGTGCAACTTTGCCTCCTCTTCCACGCTGGCGCGACAGATTCAAAATGGCGCACCAGCCGATGTGTTCCTGTCCGCAAACGTGCTGTGGATGAATGAGCTACAAGACATCGGCGCTATCTACGCTGCAACACGATACGACCTGCTCGGAAACACTTTGGTGATCATCGCGCCCGCTGATCGGTCGTTTACACTCGACATCAGGCAGGGCGAAAATCTTGCGGAAGTCGTGAAAGGACGTGTTGCCCTGGGCGATCCGGAACATGTCCCGGCGGGACGATACGCCAAGCAGGCCCTACAGAAATTCGGT
The DNA here is from genome assembly GCA_029260575.1 of Phycisphaerales bacterium. Lineage (GTDB taxonomy): Bacteria > Planctomycetota > Phycisphaerae > Phycisphaerales > SM1A02 > JAJDDB01. The sequence goes on along the minus strand of JAJDDB010000009.1, from coordinate 141,175 downwards.
TGGTGGGAGCAACTCCAGCCGCGTATTGTCGCAGCAATGGACGCGCGGGCGGCAGTGGGCTTTGTTGCACGCGGTGCTGTCGATGCCGGGATTGTCTATGCAACAGACGCCAGTTCGTCGTCGGGCGTAACCGTGGTGAGCCCTATTGCTTCGGAATTTCATGATCCGATTGTGTATCCGGTCGCATCGACAACGAACAGCTCTTTGGACGCACCGCGGTTCCTGAAATACCTGCGAAGCGACGAAGCCAAGCCAATCTTTCAGGATGCCGGCTTTGTCGTGTTACATTAAAGAGTCATGATGTTCGCGCAACTGCTTTCGCCGACTGAGATTGATGCGATCGTGCTGTCCCTGCACGTTTCAGCAGTTGCGGTGGTTGTGATGCTCGTGCCGGGCGTGGTGCTCGGGTGGATGCTGGCGCGCGTGCGATTTCCGGGTCGGATCATCGTCGATGCGGTCGTGCATCTGCCGCTGGTCCTGCCGCCGGTCGTTGTGGGATACGTCCTGCTTGTTGCGCTTGGGCCGAACACTGCGCTGGGCAGTTTTCTGGAACGAGTCTTCGGACTGGAACTTGCATTCACATGGAAAGGTGCAGCCCTCGCCAGCGCCGTGATCAGTTTTCCACTGTTGGTTCGTCCGGTTCGTCTTGCCATTGAACTTGCGGACCCGAAGTTGGAACAAGCAGCCAGAACACTCGGGGCCGGCCGGCTGCGCACGTGGTGCACAGTCACGATTCCCCTAGCTGCCCAGGGAATACTCACCGGCGTTGTGCTGGCCTTTGCGCGCAGTCTCGGCGAGTTCGGTGCGACCATCATGTTTGCTGCCAACACACCCGACACGCGCACGTTGCCGCTGGCTGTGTTTACATACACGCAAACACCCGGCGGAGATGGACCGGCCATGCGCCTGGTCATTGTCTCAGCACTGATTGCACTGGCGGCGCTGATCATCAGTGAATTGCTGGCCCGCCGAACGCGAAAGATGCATCACGTATGACTGCGCTTGATGTCGATATAACGATCGAGCGCGGTGAATTTCGAAGCACTATTCGCTGCGCCACGACGCAACGCGTCACCGGATTGATCGGCACAAGCGGCTGCGGCAAATCAACGCTGCTGCATGCAGTGTGCGGCCTGATTACGCCGACCTCTGGGCGAGTCGTGATCAACGGCACATGTGTGTTTGATCAAACAGCCGGCGTGCATCTGCGGCCTGAAAAACGCCGAATCGGCATGGTGTTTCAAGACAGTCGGCTGTTTCCGAATCGAAGCGTTGCGGGCAATCTGTGCTATGGAAATACGCGAGCGCGAACGCAAACCGATGCGCTGCGCCTTGATGATGTGATTGAACTTCTTGAGTTGTCACAACTACTGCAACGACGTACACACGAACTTTCCGGCGGTGAGCGACGGCGTGTTGCGCTCGGCCGTGCCCTGTTGAGTGGGCCGGACATATTGCTTCTGGATGAGCCCCTTGCCGGGCTGGATGATCGCATGAAATCGCAGATTATTCCGCTGTTGCGGCGGGTGCGGGATTCCTGCTCGATGCCGATGGTCTACGTCTGCCACGACGTTACGGAACTGTTGCAGATGACGAGTCACGCAATTGTGCTCGCCGACGGCCATGTTGTCGGCAACGGACTCCTACGCGAGGTCGCCCAGCACAGCGGAAGTATCGCAACAGTCAACGATCTCGGATTCATGAACGTGCTGACATGCACTGCGGCAACTGATCAGAACGAAGTGGGTGTAACGCTTCTGAGGTTAGGCGCAAACAATTCAGGCGCATCAACCGAATCATCGACGAATATTCGCGCGCCGCAAACTTCGCGAAATTTGACCGGAGACGTTCGAATCGCAATTCGCCCTCAGGATATTGCGTTATCGCCTGCAGTTCTTGCCAACATCTCAATTCAGAATCAGATCACCGGTCGGATCAATCGTGTCGCCCAACACGATCACGGCGTGCTTGTCGAAATCGATATCGGCGCAGCGATCCTCGTGCAGATCACCGAGCGAGCGCGGGCATCCCTGCAGATTGAACCCGGAAACGAAGTGTGCTGCCTGATCAAGAGCACGGCGATCGAGTACCTGCCGTAAATTCAACGTCAATTGCTGCGGCGGTGTTCAGATGACAGGATCCGACCGCGCACAATTGCAGAGTCACCAAACTTGCTGCGAATCGTGTCAGTAAGAGCATCAATTTTGGGTCCACGATCGTTCTCACTGTGTTCGAACAGCGACAACTGCTGTGCAGGTGTATCAGCGACGATCGCACCCATGCCAATGAGGCGCACCGGTCGAAACGACTTCTCCGTCCACATTTCGAACATCGACTTCGCGGCTGCTAGAAGCGCATCCGTACGATTGGTTGGTTGCCCGAGCGATCGACTTCGCGTCACCGTTTCGAAGTTGCCGAACCGAATCTTGATGGTAACGGTCTTTGCGTGCAGATCGCTGCGACGCAGGCGGGCAGCAACCTGTTCGGTTTGCTGCATGAGCCAGATCAGCACCTGCTCCGGATCGTCCAGATCGTGACTGAATGTTCGCTCCTGGCTGACTGTCCTTCGACTGTGGTCCGGCATGACATCACGCGTGTCACGGCCAAAGGAAAGGTGGTACAGCCGCATTCCCCATGTTCCAAGCGCGTTTTCCAGTACAACGAGCGGAATCTGCTGAACATCGCCGAAAGTCTGCACACCCAGATCGCGCAGACGTTTTTCCGCAGCCGGGCCGACGCCCCACATTGTGCGGATCGGTTGCGGCGCGAGCCACTGCGGAATGCGATCAATCGGCACTATGGTCAAACCGTCGGGTTTGTTCATCTCACTGGACAACTTGGCAAGGAATTTGTTCGGCGCGACTCCGATGGAACATGTCAACTGCGTGCGTTCGCGAATCATCGAGCGAATGTCTTTGGCAATCTGTTCGGCGGGACCGAAGCGGCGCTGTGAACCTGTGACATCGAGAAACGCTTCATCAATACTGAGCGGTTCGACGATCGGCGTGAAGGACTGCAACACATCAAACGCGATCTTGGATGCGTCTCGATACTTGCTGCCGTTGGGTTTGACAACAATTGCGTGCGGGCAGTTGCGCAGCGCGACACTCATGGGCTGTGCGCTTCTGCAACCGAACGGCCGGGCCTCGTAACTCGCTGCGCAGACCACGCCGCGCGGCCCTGATCCGCCGACGAGCACCGGCTTGCCGCGTAATTCCGGATTGTCACGCTGCTCGACTGATGCGAAAAACGCGTCCATATCGACATGCAGGATGCTCGGCTGCTTCGACTTGGGTGTAATTTCGCCCACGACGGTATCGTAGGGCTTCACAACACCGATCGGAGCATCAAATTGTGCCCGCAGGATATTCAGGAAAATCAATGGTGCAGAAACTCGGCATCAAGCCGGGCATGACGATGCGCGTTCTGCACGGACCTGCGCATTACATGGATTTGCTCGGCAAACTCCCCGCGGATGTCGACGTTGTGTCTTCCACGCGAGGGACCATTGACTTCATCCACCTTTTTGCAGGTACCCAGGCGGCGCTTCGCAAAGCATTGCCGGGCGCGGTCAGGGCATTGGCTGTCGATGGCCTGCTCTGGATGTCCTGGCCGAAGAAGACATCGCCCCTGCACAAAGACCTTTCCGAGGGAGAAGTTCGGCAGGCCGGCCTCGATACGGGGCTTGTGGATGTGAAAATCTGCGCGGTGGATGAAGACTGGTCCGGACTGAAGTTCGTATACCGATTGCGGGACAGGCCAGTCCATGCCGGTAATCGACAAATTAAATAAGACAGTTTGGTCGGTTTTTCGATACTGCAGCGGTACAATCTGGCTGTTTCACTCTTCGGGAGTTGTTTGTGACGATTTCACTGAATGTCTTGTCAGAAGATACGCAACAGTCGCAGTCTCCGCCTGCTGCGCCGCCGATTGCACGCCAGCAGCCGGGGCGCCTTATTGATTCACACGGCAGGACGATCCACGATCTGCGGATGAGTGTTACTGACAGGTGCAACTTCCGATGCGTCTACTGTATGGATCCGAATTTTCGGTATATGCCCAAGAGCGAGCTTCTGGATCTTGACGAGTACATCGCGGTAGCGCGTGCTGGATTCTCGCTGGGTATTACCAAATTGCGCCTCACCGGCGGCGAACCGACCCTGTACCCGCAACTGGACGACTTGATCGGCACATTCGGGCGCATGGGTTTTGATGATCTGGCAATGACGACGAATGGTTCACTGGTGGACTACAGCAGAGCCCGGCAGTGGAAACAACTCGGCCTGGATCGACTGACTTTCAGTTTGGATAGTGTAGACCCGCAGCGTATGCGCGAGATGACGCGCGCACAAACTTCGCTTGACTCAATCGTGCGAGCCATTGAAGCCGCACATCGCGCAGGACTCGGGCCGATCAAAGTCAATGCAGTAGTGATTCGTGACGTCAACGACGTTGAAGTAGCTGACCTTGCGGATTTCGCACGCGATCATGATGTGAATATGCGGTACATCGAATTCATGCCACTGGATTCGAGCCGGAAGTGGAATCGATCACATGTGGTCAGTGCTGATGAGATCCTGTCTCGAATCAGCGCCCGTCATGAATTGACACCAATAGATGGCGGTGATCCACACAGTACATCAATGAATTTCCGCTTTGCTGACGGTGCAGCGGGAAGCATCGGCGTGATTGCGCCTGTAAGTCGGCCGTTCTGCAGTGCGTGCAGCCGATTGCGCATTACTGCTGATGGCAAAGTTCGGCCGTGCCTTTTCAGTCATGACGAATGGGACATTCGTACGGTGCTGCGCAGCGGCGGTGATGATGAAGCACTTGCGGCGTTCATCGCGGATGCAGTCTGGACCAAACAGGCAGGACACGGCATCAACAGCAGCGAATTTATCCAACCGCAGCGCACCATGAGCGCCATAGGCGGATGAAACGATAGCCAAACGCAGAAAACCCAAACAGCCAAACAAGGAACGCAGTTTCGGCTCCGCGTTTCCTGTTTGGCTTTACGCATGTTTGGCTTTTCAACCGTAGCCGTGCGGGTTCTGTTTTCGCCACTGCCAGGCGCTGTCAATGATTGTTTCGAGGTCTGCGATCTTCGCTTCCCAGCCGAGTTCGCTATTGATGCGTTTGGGATTGTTGAACAGCGTGGGCGGATCGCCCGGACGGCGATCGCCTTCGATCACTTTGATCTTCTTGCCGGTGACTGTCGCTGCTGCATCGATCACTTCGCGCACGGAGTAGCCCCGACCAATTCCAACATTGAACGTGTGTAGCTCGTTCGCATCGAGTTGCTGCATCGCTTCAATATGCGCATCGATCAGATCCTCGACATGCACATAGTCACGAATGCAGGTGCCGTCTTCGGTGTCGTAATCCGTGCCGAAGATCGTAATGTGCGGGCGCTGGCCAAGCGCTACTTCCAGAGCAATCGGAATCAGATGCGTTTCGGGGTCGTGATCTTCGCCGATGCGGCCTTTACGATCAGAGCCGGCAACGTTGAAATACCGCAGCATCGTGCATGCAAACGTTTCATCGCGCTGCTTCTTTGCGTGGGCATGATCCAGCAGCATCTGTTCCACCATCAATTTACTGCGGCCGTACGGATTGATCGGCTTCTGTGGGCAGCTTTCAGGAATCGGCACATAGCGCTTCGGAGGTTTGCCGTAGGTCGCGCAGGTACTGGAGAAAACGATCTTGCTGACGCCGGCTTCTTCCATTGCTTCAAGAAGCCCGAGTGAACTTGCGGTGTTCTTGCGATAATACCGCAGCGGCTGCTCGACGGACTCACCGACATACGCCAGCGCGCCGAAGTGCATGACCAGATCGATAGAGCGCTGGCGCATGACATGAGCGATGGGGTCGCCGCGGCCGAGATCATCCTGCACGAAGCGCACATCGCCGAGCGGCTTGAGAATCTCAATGACCTGTTTGTGGCCGCGCGTCAGGTCATCGACAACCGTGACGGCGTGACCGTCTTCCAGCAGGCGCAGCGCCGCATGTGAGCCGATATATCCGCAGCCGCCTGTCACGAGCACGTTCATGGAATGCCGATTCCTTTCTCACACATTCAGGACGCAGAGCAGCGGCCGGTTGGAATGCTACGATCCGCCACAATCCGGCAATGTAAGGATGTCATCGTATGACGCAATCGAAGAATAAGGGCGATCGGCATCAAACTTGCGATGCTGCTGCAAAAGAGGCAGCAGAATATCGGGGTGAGACGACGGCGGTGCGTGGCATCATCGGCGGGGCTTTGATGGGGCTGGCTAATCTCGTGCCCGGCATCTCCGGCGGAACGATGCTACTGGCTGTCGGCATCTACCCCCAGTTCATCAATGGCGTGGCTGAAGTGTCGACGTTTCGCTTGCGCAAGAAGACCGTCTTGCTCCTGGCGTGCGTGGTCGTGGCAGCTCTGATCGCGATTGTTGCATTTGCCCAGCCGATCAGCTATCTCGTTGTGCATCACCGCTGGGCGATGTACAGCCTGTTCATTGGGTTGACGCTCGGCGGCGTACCGATTCTATGGGCGATGCTGCGACCACCAAACGCAATTGTTGCCGTCATGTCGATGGCGGGCATTGCGATTATGGCGGCATTGGCGCTAATCCAACCGGGCGGTTCTGCGGGTAGTGATTCTGCCAGCCATACATACATTCTGTATTTTCTTGCGGGCATTGCTGGGGCGTCGGCGATGGTCTTGCCCGGCGTCAGCGGCGCGTACTTGCTGCTGATCCTCGGCCAATATGTGGTCATCCTCACAACTGTCTCGCAGGCAAAGGACGCAGTCGGCGCGGGGGATTGGACCACAGCGGCGCATACTCTGCATGTGATTATTCCGGTGGGTATCGGCGTACTGGTCGGCATCATCGGTGTGAGCAATCTGCTGAAACTGCTGCTGGCAAAGTACGAGCGAGCCACGCTGGGGCTGCTGCTCGGGCTGTTGCTGGGGGCTGTCATCGGGCTCTGGCCATTTCAGGCAGGTGTTGCTCCTGAGGTCGGCACGATCTTCCGCGGCGAGACGGTTGAACGTGTTGATGGGGAATTGCGAACCGATCAGACCGGCAGGGTTATAGAAGCTGCGGATTACCCCACCGCGTTCTTTCGGCCGGGCATCGGACAGATCGGTGGGGCGCTCGGGCTGATTGCGCTTGGCTTTGCAGCATCATTCGCCGTGGCGCATCTTGGCAATCGCAGCACGCCTCGGTGATTGTCGCACTGTGGGACGCGCAATTCTCGCGCGACCGTCATGCGGCTGAAGGTTCACTGCGCACTCGAACAACGGTTGTTCATGAGGCGATCGGTGTGGCATGTGCCGATAGTCAGATTGTGAAGACTCAATCAGCCGTCATCATCGGTACGCCGTTCACATGCCAGCAGGTACAGCAGCAGTTGCATTTGAGTGCTGCTGCACCGCAGGTGATCGGCTGGATTTTGACGGATGCCCGTGATGCGGAGACGTGCAACCAGGCAAATGTACTAGGAACCGTTGAACGACTGGCCGCAATCGTCGGCAAGACATCGCCCGACTTGGCGCTGGTGAGCCTGCCAGCTGCCATGCAACAGCGAATCGTCGGCATTCGCACACAGCTTCGACGACTTGGCATTGCAGAACGGTTTCTTGCGACGCTACAGGATCAACTAGCTGGAGTCGGACCCCGGACGCATCTGGATATTGACCTCAGCGCGCTGATCAACCGGCCAGCCCGACATTTCGATGAACAATCCGTTCAATCAGTCTTGGCTGGACGACGAGTCCTGATCACTGGTGCAGGCGGTTCGATCGGCAGTGAATTGTCGCGAATTGTCGCCACTTGCCAACCATCAGAGCTGATTATCGTTGATCGTGCGGAGAATTCACTGTTCGAAATTGACAGGCAGATTGCGGCCAGGCACCCCGGCCTTCCTCGGCGAACCTGCCTGCATGATGTCGTTGACACCGAGGACACACGGCGGCTGCTTGCTGAGATTGAGCCGCATGTCATTTTCCACGCTGCGGCACACAAGCATGTCCCGATGATGGAAGATCACCCGCTGGCGGCGCTGCGCAACAACCTGTACGGCACGAAGTCCGTCGCCGATGCTGCGGACATGGTCGGCGTTGAACGATTTGTGATGATCAGCACAGACAAGGCTGTCAGGCCGGTCTCTGTCATGGGGGCGACTAAACGTCTTGCTGAGCTGTATGTGCAGCACATGAATCGAAACTCGCCAACCGAATATTCGATTGTGCGTTTCGGCAATGTGCTTGGCTCGGCCGGTTCGGTGCTGGATACATGGTCATCGCAGATCGCAGAAGGCGGTCCGGTGACTGTGACGCATCCCGATATGACGCGGTATTTCATGACGATTGAGGAAGCTGCTTCGCTGGTCATTCAGTCTGCTGCGCTTGTCGACAAAGCCGATGGCTCAGAAGTTTTCCTTCTGGATATGGGCGATCCGGTGCGCATCGTCGATCTCGCTGAGCGATTCGTTGCCATGCACGGGTTGCAACCGGTACAGGGTGAAGATGCTGCTCCAGTGGATGAAGGATCGATTCGGATTGTGCTCACAGGCGTTCGGCCGGGCGAAAAAATGCACGAAGAGCTGGCCAGCGAAGGCGCGCCGATTCGGCCATCGGTACACCCGGAAATCTTCGTTTGGGAGCTCGCAGCCCCCAATCCAGTCTTCGTTCGGCACATGCTGAATCGACTTTCATCTGCCAACTGGCAGGACCGACCGCCAGCTCTTGCACAGCTCATCCGCACCCTGTCCAGAGGCTGCGAACAGCCTGCAACTGTCTAACCGGCTGGCAAAAAGCAGGTTGCGCCGCCGTGACAGATTGTGGATAACCGGGTTTTTGCAAGTTTCACCCGGCTTGCACCCGACAATTGCAGCATGGACAATGTTTCGTTTCATGAAGGCTGTGTGTGATCGTGTGAACGATCGATGCATGCCTGAATGTGGTGGAGGATTCCGCCATGGCAATGCAGACCATGAAGATAGCGGCGCGTACAACAACAACTGCATCGAAAGATCGACGTGTTACGGATGTTATCCGTCAGGCGGAGGATCTCCTGTCGCAACTTGCCATCGCTCAGCAGGAAGCTGAGCTGCGCCAAAGCGAATCGGGACGGCCGGACCCGATGAAATCCATTACAGGTCGCAGTTCCATTGAAACCGCGATCGCACGTACCGAATCGCTTCTCGGCACGATGCACGAGTTAGAGCAGACTCGCGAAACGAACAACAGGCCGGCTGTGATTCACGTCAATAGCGCCGCGTGTGATGAGATGCTCCGCCCCAAGCGCAACTTCAATAGCGAGCAGTTGCGCAGCGCATCTGCACAGACATCGTTGGCATTGCTGCCATGAGCACCGGTCATCACAAGGGAAAAGCCAAGGGCCGCCCGCAGTCATCCAATGCAAGGTCCAACGACATCGCAGTCTACATTGCGTTTGCGCTGATCGGCGGCTTTGTCGGTTTCCTGGCGCACCTTGCGAACTTCGGCATCTCATGGAAGGAAATCCTGCTGGGGTATTGCGCTGCCCTTGCAATACTCATCAATCTGTACGCTCTTCAAGCCTATCAAGGCAGATCGCTTGCCAACTGGCAGCAGGCACTGGCCCGGCTGCCACTTCGGTTTGCGGGTTATGGCAGGAAAGGCGCCAAACCACTTGAAGCGGCGCACAACTCCGAAGTCGCAAAGATGGCGATCTTCATCAGCGTCGCTGTCTGCGTGATCGCTCTGCTTGGTCTGTCGATGTTGCTGATCCCCAACTTCAGAATCTGGTGACGGGCGCACGCTGAACACATCGGCAGCCGGTACACTTCAGTAATGACTCCTTCAACACTAGATTGCGGCGCAGCGGTGGCTGTTGCGATTCGACGTATTTCAGAGATTGCGGACCTGCCTTCGTACCAAACAGATCATGCTGCAGGTATGGATCTTCATGCCGCGTTGCAACAGCCGATTACTCTTGCCGCAGGGGATATCGCGCTTGTTCCGTGCGGCTTTGCGATGGCTGTGCCCGACGGATATGAAGCTCAGGTTCGCCCACGCAGCGGCTTGGCGGTGAAGCACGGCATCTCAATCCCCAACGCGCCGGGAACAATTGATGCTGACTACCGCGGTGAGGTCTGTGTGCCGTTGATCAACCTCGGCAAGGCATCGTTTACGGTTGATCCGAATATGCGCATCGCACAAATGGTCATTGCACCCGTTGTTCGAGCAGAGTTGATTGAAGTTGATTCGCTCGAAGACACTGCACGCGGGGCAGGCGGCTTCGGCAGCACCGGCTCCTGAGCGAGTATCCCCTGTCGCGTTTCATGTGAATACTGTGGCGGCTTGCGGTGTTGTAGATCAAGGTGGGATGAGATCAATACCAGATGTCCACGCTGCACAATGCAAACACACAGTCGCCTTCAGAATCGCATCGCATGCAGTGCATGGAGGTGTGGGGCTCCAACCGCGCGGTGGACAGCGGCGTGATCATGGCCGGCCTGGACGCTTGGGTGTACAGCCGTCCGTGGCATGGCGATTCATCCGGCGGCGATGTGCATTATGTTTCAAGCTGCGCAACCGGACGTATTACCCGGCTGCTGCTTGCTGATGTCAGCGGCCATGGCGAAACAGTTGCAGAAACCGCAGCAACACTTCGGCGCATCATGCGCCGCTACGTCAACCACATTGAACAGCGCCGGTTCGTGCGAATGATGAATCGAGCGCTTGGAAGACTTGACGGACAGCGCTTTGCGACGAGCGTCGTGGCGAGTTTCTTCGCGCCGCGCTCGCAGCTTATCATCAGCAATGCAGGTCATCCGCCGCCGCTGCTGTGGCGCACTCGCACGAAGTCATGGTCGTATATCAACCATGACGACCGTGAATCGAAGAAGGCTGCGGATCTGTCCAACATGCCGCTCGGCATTATTCGCGAAACTGAATACGACGAACTGCGCGTGCGATTGGACATCGGCGATGTTGTTTTGATGTACACAGATGCACTGATGGAATCGCAGAACGCCGATGGAGAGATGCTCGGTTTGGACGGACTGCTTGAAATCGTCCGGCAGCTTGACGGTTCCGATCCGAATACCGTCGTGCAGCAATTGCGAAAGCGCGTTGAATCGCTGCATCCCGAGAACCTCACCGGCGATGATGTAACGGTGCTGATGTTCCGCCCCAACGGTGTGGGCGGCGGTTCGAACTTCTTCACTCGCGCCTGGGCTGGGATTCGCATTATGGCGACAGCAGTCACAAAACTCTTCGGCGGCAGGAATCCAATTCCGTTCCCGGAATTATCTGTTGAAGCGATGTTCGGCACGCCGGTGGCGCGATTGCTTGGCAGAGTGCGTCCGGTCGATGATTCAGGCAGTGATTAGAAGCCGCACTCCGCAATGACATCCTGTACAAGTTCGATTGACGCTGGCGGCGCATCGTCGTCAATGAGTTGCACCTGCCAGTACCCCACATCATGCCAACGATCAAACTTCCATCCGACGCGCTCAAGCAGTGCGACGCGTTTCATTCCCATCGCTTCGTGTAGTCGAACGCTCACGTCGTTGGGCAGCGTAATGCCTGCAAGGGCAGTGCGATATCCCTGCGCCCGCAGTATCGCAAAAAGTCTGTCATACAGCGCCCGGCCGATGCCGCGGCTGCGAAGCTCCGGCTGCAGGTACACAGTGATTTCTGCTGAGTGCGCGTAGGCACAGCGTCCCTTCCACGGCGACGCTTTGGCAAAGCCGATGACGTTCATTTTCGAATCAATCGCCACCAGCCACGGATAGCGTTCGTGCATTGCATCGAAGTCACGCTGCCACTGTTCGAGCGGCTCCGGTTCGACTGCAAAGTTCGCCGATGTGGTCAGCGCGTAGTGGTTGCTTATCGCAAGAATCGCGGGAAGATCCGCGCGTGTAGCGAGGTGGATTTTTGTCGTCACACTTCAATTCCCACTGCATGGCACACAGTGTACGGCTGCGGCCTGCCTGATTACGTCACGACGGGCTCAGATGTAGTCTTCCCCGCGCCATCCGCGACCAACGAAGAGAATCCCCACATCCGACTCACTCGGACTCGGATTCCGTTCCATCGTATAACTGATGATGGAGCAGAGTATGGAGCGCCCTCGCTCGTTCATGAATCGGAATCAACATTCCGTCGGCTTCATGCGCTTCTCGCACAGCCGCGAGGACTTCGTCCTCCTGCCCACTCTCCAACCCGTCAATCATGAACCCCTCAGCCAACCACAACAGATATCCAGACTTGTTGTCTGAAACATCATCCAGAATGTCTTTCTCGACTATCGAGAACGTAAGGACGACTGGAAACATACAACCGACGATGATGCGAGCAATTCGTCGAACGTTGCGGACTTCGAGATAGAGCCAGATCGCAAACACGAAAACCATCGCACTGAATGAAATAGCCGGAATCGCCATGGGTCACTTCCTTAAATTACCATCGAATCCAGCGAGTTCAGCCCCATCGGCTCCTTCGAATAGAACGGCTCGGCGAACTCCACGCCGATTCTGCTGCCGAAATAGTGGTTCGCAGCGTCAACCCACTCCACAATCCGCTGGTTTTTCTTCGGCTTCACGAACTGGCTGTCGTAGGCCACAATCGAATCACGCTTACGCTGCTGATAGCCGGTGATGTCCATCAGGAATGTGGGGTTGGCAACCCAACGCAAATGTGTGCAGTAGTAATAGATCATCCACTTCGGATAGATCGGCTCGCCAGGCAGTTCGGTTTTGGTCAGCTTGGCGTCAAACCGCGCATCTTCAACAATGCGCGTGGTCGCGCGATGATCCGGATGCGCATCCTCAAAGAACGGCAGAAATACAATCTGCGCCTGGTGCTTTCGAATTTCGCCAGCCACGAGATGGCGTGCTGCGACTGTGTGTTCAACAGTACGGTTGGGCAGGTTGATGCATGTGCGCTCGACGCCGAGGATTTTCGCAGCCGCTGCGGCTTCATGGGCACGGGTTTCCGGATCGCCGAAGGGTGTGGGTTCGCCGTTGGTCATATCCAACAGCAGAACATTATGCCCTTGATCAGCAAGCCTGGCGATCGTTCCGCCCATGCCAAGTTCCTGATCATCCGGATGCGGACCGACAACAATAATGTTCGTCATGCTTGACGTGCCTCAGGTGAGAATGTTTCAATGCGCCGCAGTCGCTTCAAGAATCAATTGTACCGCATTCCCGTTATCGTTTGCGTCGTTGGGGCATGTTCGGCATTTCAACTTCCGGCATGGGATCAGAACCGTCGAATCCGATCAAGGATGGAACAGGTTCGCGCCGATCGCCGAGAAGTTCCAGCAATTGCGAAGATGTGTCGTTGACATGCAGCCGCAGATCACCGGCCAATTGACCGCGACCGGTTGCCTGTGCGTATTCCTGCTCCAGGGCATACCTGCAGATGTCCGCGAGTTTCGGCAAGCGCTCATCAAACCAGGAATTGGAATCCGGTCCATTGATAATCTGCCCGCAGGTCGACGCGGCGCCATCGGGAAGTTGCACAAGCGCATCACTGAGCATCGCAGTCAGCCGGCCCATGAGTTTGGCAAGCGGCAGGTCATCGTCAATGCGATTCAGATTGCTTTCCAGCTCGACGTTGTTGCCATCGATTGCGGCACTGCTTGCAAGCTTTAGGCGCGTCGGCAGATCACTGATCGCGCGGGCAATGACTTGCGGCGTGGTTTCCCATGCAGCCCATCGATTCAAGAGCGATGCGTCGCCCTGCAGACGCAGCACTTCGGTCGTATCCGCCATCGTGAGCAGCAACCGATACAGCAACAGGAGTCGAATCGCCGCAGGGCTTGACGCATTGCCATCGCCCCACTTCTGGGCCCAGTCCTGCCGCTGTTCGTTGATGTGCTGAAGCAATTGATCGTGCAGCCCGCCGGTCGCTGCGATTGCCCCAGGCGAAGCTGCAGCAAGTTCCTGCTCAAACGGCAGCGGATGAAACAGCAAGAGCTGTTGCTCAAACTGTTGCATTGCGCGAATCGCATCCGGCCGACGATTCGGATCGAGCAGCCATGCAGTCATCTTGCGCGCTTGCGCATAGAATGGCCCGGCAGATCGTGGCGCGATAAGCGTCATCTGATCCACCCAGCCGGGCACACGCCGAATCCGCAGCAGGTCCTCGAGATATTGGTTCTGATCGTTCATCAAACTTGCGAATGCCGGATCTGCGAGCGCTGCGGGGTCGCCGCTGAGCGTGTCAATTTCCTTAAGCAGTGCGCCCTCAGCGCTTTCGTACGCATCCAGAAGCTGACGATGTACAATGCGCAGTTCCCTGCGAAGTTCCATCTCCTGCAGCTCGCGATATTCGATCATGCGATCCAGCACGGACGTCAATCGCACGAGTTGCTGCCTTCCCTGTTCAGCTTGCGCCGCGTTTTCGATCATGGAATCGGCAGCAAGAAACGCTTTGATGAGCGGGTCAAGATTCGATTTATTCTCGTGCTGGGCAGTCTTCAGCGAAGTGATGCGATCTATAGTCGTGCGCGATGCTTCCAGCCGATCGAGATAGCGCTGACCGCGCTCACGTGTGCGCGGGTCTTTAAACAGCAGCACCCCCATCTTGATCCGATCCGCATACACGTCTTGCGAAGTCACTCCGATCCACGAGGCTGCAGCAAGCGATTCAGCCAGATCGAGCACCTGAGCAATGTGCGCCTGGTACAACCGCACGCGCGGGCGCAGTTCCGGAAACTCAGCGCCGCGGCGCAGAAAATCCGCAACGCGTTGCAATTCATCACGCACGTCATCGCGCATCAAGACCGTTGTGACCCGATCCGACAATTCCTTGATCGATGGTTGCGGACGATTGCCAACGGATTGTCGATTGCGCTGCGCGAGCAGATTCGCACCGGCTGCGTTGTGATTCGCAAGACCAACAGGCACCCAATGTGAGATGACATCCGCGCGATCTAGTATGACCACAGCGTCCCCAAGCGGCGTGAAAGTCGTCGACAACGTCATCCGCAAACGCCCAGGATCAATTTCGCGCATTGCGCCTGCGTTATTGATCGCCAATTCGTTGAACATCTTCACGAGACGCAGAGCTTCGGTGAATCGCTGCTGCACCGCCGGGTCAATATTGCCCTGCGATTGCTCGACCTGACGGGCAAGGCTGTTGAGACGTTGCAACGTCTCGTCCAGTTTGTGACGGCCGTCTGCCAACGTCATGCCAAAGAGAACAGCAATGGATCCCTTGGGACCTCCAGCGTCGCCAGCGGCGAGTACATCTGCTGCGATGATTCGTACGTTAACAGAAGCACGCAGCACAACCTGTTCAACCGGGTCAGCATCGCGCTCGCTGCCAATGAATGCAGCGATCTCGGATTCGAGTGTTCCGATTAATTCGGCGCAATAGGTAAATTCATCGAGCTGGGGCGGACTGGCCGATTGTTCGAATTCAAAAAATTGAGCAGCTGCTGACTGCGTACATGCTGCGAGAACCACGATCAAAGCTGCACATGTAGATTGCAGTTTTCGACCTCGTTTCGTGTCACGGTTTCGTACCGAGCACTTGTCCATACACGCGTTCCAATTCCAAGACCATGACCGCAGCATCAAACTGTTGTCGGCATTTGTCCCGCCCAGCTTGCCCCATTGCCTGCCGTTGCTTCGGATGGTCGTGCATCCAGAGCAGCGCTTCACACAGCTGCACTTGATCGCCAGGCGGCACGAGACGACCAGTCTCGCCGGTGATGCAGACTTCTCGGGTGCCATCCACATCATAGGCAACTGTTGCAATGCCACTGAGAAGTGCCTGCACAACAGTTCGAGGCAGACCCTCGCGATAACTGGGATGCGCCAGCACGTCCATCGCCTGGAGATATCTGGGGATTTCTTCAGGCGAAACGAGGCCGGTCAACGTGACCTGTTGTCGTAACCCTGCATCATCGATTCGTTGTTTCAGACGCTTGGCCCACCAACCATCACCAACCCAAAGCAGACGAATGGACTGGTTATCCCGCATGGTACTGCTCAGTGCATCGAGCAAGTCATCATGGCCTTTGTGCTCAGCCAGGCGGGCGATTGTCCCGATGACGAAGTCGCTCTCGTCGATGCCCAACTCACGGCGAACATCGGCGCGAGTGTGTTGAGGATTCAGATAGTGATCGACTTCCATTCCAGAATACACCACTTCGTATTTTTCGGGAACGGCGACTTTCGCTGCAAGGAATTGATCGCGCATTGCCTTTGCGACGCAGATGATGCGATGGCATTTGCCGGCTGCGTAACGTTCAGCTGCGATGTACAGGCCGTTGCGCCACTTCTTCTCATACGCATGAAACGGTGGCCCATGTACCGTGTGCACGACACAAGGGACACGTTCTGCCCACCCGGCCATTCGGCCGAGTATTCCCGCTTTGGACGAATGCGTGTGTACAACATCCGGCTTCCACGCAACAATGAGTTTGCACAGATCGCGATAGCATTTCGGATCTCTAGAAAGTGACAGTTCTCGCACAAGATTCGGGGTTTCAATTGCCTCGATTCCGCCATGTCGTTTGACACGATCGAGCATTGAACCTTCAGGACCGAAGATAGGGCCGAAAACAAGCGCGACATCATGACCGTGATCTGCCTGCCCTTCGCAGGACAAGACGGTGTTTTCCTGAGAGCCGCCGAGAATCAATCGGGTTGAGATGTGCATGATGCGCATGAGCGAGTATCAGCATCGTAGTGTGGAGCAAATGCATATGGTATTCTCGTAGCGATTGTTGAAACCGAGCAGGAGCTGATTTGTCCCGCAAGGCAACCCAACTCGCGCCCTTCGATTGTGTTGCATGCCGCAGATCGTTCAAGCATCCAACGCGACCGGCTGCGACAAATGAACGCCCCTGACCGGACTGCTGCAAACCGGCGTATCGAGTGAAGCACAAATTTACGGGTCCACCCAACCGCGAAGTAAATGCATTGTGGATTGCGACTGATCTCTTCGAGCATGGCTGACGAATCGGGTCACTGCCGTATGACATACCTCACCGTCACTACCCGGCGACGATGGCTGAAGCGGAAGAATTCTTCAAACGCTGCTCCGCAACATTCGATTCGTCATCTGATGATTCATTCCAAAGATTGGAAGTCGCGCGATGACTGCTTTCCGATGCCATGAACACAAAATTGAACTTGCTGCGCCGCCTGAGCGTGTTTTTGCCCTGTTGCACACACCCAGCGACATTTGCCGTTGGTGGGGCGCCGCCCGGGTAATTGTCATTCCGAAGCAAGGTGGCATGTGGTCAGCTGCGTGGGGCGACAATGAGGACAATCCGGAGTACGTCACGGCTGCCACGATGCGCGTGTTTGACCCACCGCGGCGAATCGTATTCAGTAACTACCAATACGAATCCAGTCATGCCCCGCTACCATTCGAAGCGGATTTCATCACAGAGTTTATGGTTCGGCCGACTGATGCCAACGGCAGTATTCTGTCGGTGAGACAAGATGGCTTTCCCGCCGGCCCGGAAGCAGATGACTTTTACGCCGGCTGCGAGATGGGCTGGCACGATACGTTTGATTCGATTCAGAAGTACCTGGAAAACGCGAGGACATGAACATTCAAGTTCATTCAAAGTGAAAGGATTGCGCAATGCTTGGCACCGGTGATCGAGTCGCACATCGAAACGAAAGCGCAGGATTTGGAAGTGGAACAGTCTTGGAGGTCAACGCAGAAAAAGGTATTGCGCTTATCGAGTGGAATACTCACCAAGTTGAGCGAACGACGGATGACTTGAAAGAGACCAGAGTCATGTTGATCTCACGAATCTACGACCACTGAACTAGATGCGTTCACCGTACTGATGGAGCAGAATTCATGACTCATCCACCAAAGCATGGCACGATTGGCTGGCTGGATCTCACTGTCGAAGACGCTGAGATCGTGCGCGATTTCTATGCATCAGTCATCGGCTGGACTGCTGACCCGGTGGACATGGGCGGGTACAGTGACTTCAACATGATGCCGCCGAGCGGTGAACCGATCGCAGGCGTGTGCCACAAACGCGGCACGAATGAAGACATTCCATCCGCATGGATCGTGTATTTCCTCGTTGCCGACATCGATGTATCCATCGCAAGTGTCAGAAAGCTCGGCGGCTCGGTGCTTGCAGGACCAAAGGGCGAAGGCAATCAACGTTACGCAATTATCAAGGATCCCGCAGGCGCGGTCTGCGCGCTGTATCAAGCACCGTCCTGAACGGATGGATCTGGACCGTTGTCGTAACGCACCCACATCAGACACAATCCCTCCGGCGGCAATGTCGGCCCCGCTGCAGTTCGATCACGGGCTTCGAGAATCTTTGGAATCGTGTGCGCATCGATCTTGCCTTTACCGACTTCGAGCAGTGTCCCGGCAATGATGCGCACCATGTTGTAGAGAAACCCGGTACCGGACACATCGATATGGCAGTGGTGCGCATCAGTCGCAACGACTTCGCAGGCCAGGACAGTGCGTACGGTTGAATCCCTTCCGTGATGCAGACGCGTGAAACTTGTGAAATCATGTTTGCCAATTATTAATTGTGCTGCTGTCAGCATCGCAGCGACATCAAGCACATACCGAGTCCAATACACGTAATTTCGGTCAAATAGCGGCGCAGTGATGTTGTCCATACAACCATGTTTGATGTTGTATCGATACCCTTTGCTGGTGCAGTCACTGATTGGGTTGAACGATTCGTCAATCGGGTCAACATTGGTAATGCGCACATCACCAGGAAGGCGGCTGTTGATTGCCATCAGCATCCGCTCGGTCGGAATCATCGTCCAGCACGAAAACGCGCCGATCTGCCCACGGGCATGCACGCCGGAGTCGGTTCGTGATGCGCCCAAAAGCGTGACATCTTCGCGGACGACATGCTTGATCACATCTTCAACAACTTGCTGCACAGTGCGCAGAGGAACATCTGCATCAGGAGGATGCTGTTTCTGCCAGCCGTGAAAATCAGTGCCGTCGTAGGCAATGGTGAGTTTGTACCGCATCGAGTAAAGCCAGACATTGGGACAGCCAGACTATTCTCGGTGGTCAGGCTATTCAAGCCGAGAAGTGTACACACCAAGAGCAACATCAAGGCTGCTGCGACACAACATCGATGTTTGGCTGTTCGGTCGTTTGGCTTTCCAGCTTTTCCTACGCTGCTTCGAAGGTTCGACGGACGCGATTGCGGGTTGCGAGATTGGTCAGACGTGCTTCGAGTTCTCCCGTGAGATCGACAAATTTAAAGCCGATCTCGAACCGACGAAATCCGGTCTTGCGTGACCATGCAATCGCAGCTCGCAGCAACATCGTGTCTTCATCATCAGCCAACTCGACGTCCAGGACATCCTCTTCCGGCAGTTTGCGGCTTTGCACACGCATACCGCCTTTGGACAGATCGAGCACCATGCCAACGCTGCTTCGGATTGATTCCTGTGCGAGTCTGTTGTGTGAGCGCCGCCCATCAAGGCTTGCATCCACAGCCGGAACGTTCAGCTTGAACCAGAAGTTGGCAGCACCATTCTCATCCCGCTCAATGCCAATCTGCCCGCCAAGATGTTCTGCGAGGCGCTGACATCTGCCCAGGCCCATGCCGCCGCCTTCACAATCCATTGCCTGTTCGGGATAGAACGCGCGGTCCAGCGAATCCTGCGTCAGACTTTTTGCCGGAAGCATGATCGAGAACAGTAGATGTGCAGTGCTGCCGCTCTTACTTTCACATGTTACATCGAGTGTAAGCGAACCCTTGCGCGAATTTTCAAGTGCGCCGCTCCACAACATGAGCAGCACGCGACGAAGTCGATAGGGATCGCTTTTGACCAATGCGGGCACCGAGCCATGCACCGCAGCAGACAAGCTGACATTCTGTTCGCGGGCATCGTCTCTGAGGTGATCAGTCACCTGCCCGATGATTGAACGCAAATCGCATTCCTGTATATCAATGCCGCCGGCTGCCTGCTCATCGAGTGCGGTCAATTCGATGGAGCGTTCAAGAATCGTATCCAAACGTCCTGCTGCGTTGTTGAGACGCACAACATCAATCCGCTGTTGCTCTTCGAGTTGTGCCTGGTTGAGCAAACCAGCCGCATCGCGGATTTCCATGACAGGTTCACGCAGATCGCCGGAGAGGGCTGCGAGATACTCACAGACGTTCTGTTGCTGCTGGATAGCTTCATCGCGACGCTGCTGCATCTGCGCATGCATAGCTGCAAGGCCATCGCTGCGCTGATTCAGCGCCGCAATCACGCGCTGCTGATCTTCGATCTGTTGTCGTTGATCTGCTTCAAGGCGTTTGCGGGCCGTGAAATCGACGCCTACGCCGATGAGGCCGGCAAATTCGCCATCATTGTCGAGATGCGGCACGAATCGTTCAAATATGTTCAGCCAGCCGCAATCATCACTACGCACTCGATATTCAACCTCACCCTCTGCCTGCTCCATAGTCGCAAGCTTGAGTGACGTCTCATACTGCGAGAGATCTTCTGCGTGGATCATCTGCCGCCAGCCGCGGTCAAGTGCATCTTCTTCGCGCTGACCCGTCATACACGACCAATTCGAATTCACGAATTGCCAGCGCAAGGCATCGTCACATCGCCAAGTGACAGCGGCTGCTGAATCAAGTGTTGTTCGAAGCATCTCTTCGAGGCGGCGCATGGTGCACAACTCGTCTTTGAGTTCATTGATATGATTTGCGGAAGCAACAACCCAGCCGATGAGTGCGGTCGTGAGCAGGCCAACTATTGCTGCAGCGATTACCGCAGGTATTGCAAGCGCGCCTGCCCAGACGATCGCGCCGCCGATGACAGCTCCGCACAACCACGCAGGTGGATACTCAAACGCTGATTTGAACGGAACTGCATTCCACATGTTCGACTGCCCCTCAGCCGGGATCGATGCACCGGCTTCGCTCCTCATCGAACAATCAGAGCATGCGGATAAGCGGAGCAGCGTCGTGGCGGGATCGGACAACCGACACAATCGATGCAGTCAGAATGTCGTGTCGAATCACCCGGCGTACGGTCCGGTAACACGGGGCGCTTAGTGACCGAATAATGATTGCTGGGCAAACATGCCCTTGTCCTCAAAGTGTGTAAGGGCCTCTTCGACGGATGCAAAGATCTTTGTCGCGGTTTCAGTAATGAATGGACTCGGCGCTTTGGCCGGCTTCCATACGACGTAGACTTCCTTGGTGTGCTCGAATGCGTGTTGCAATTCGCGCTCAACTCCGCTGGAGAGCCCCGGGATGCCGCCGGCCAGTTCCGGGATGTAGCTGACGATCATGTCGGACTGATCGATCAGTTTGAAATCGCGCATGTAGATCTGGCCGTCCACATCGCCTGCGATTTCAAGAATCTCGCGGACGGAAACGCGAAGCGGTGGGGCTTCGGATCGACCGCCGAAGTTATGCGGTGCGACATCAAGCCAATCTTTACCCTGCTTGGCAGCTTCGATGCCGCGATCCAGAAGTAGCTTCTCATCCACATCCGCAGGATCGAACGTAATGAAGTGCTCAGCCAGCTCGGCGCGGAATGCATCGATTTCCGCAAGAACATCTGGCATGTCCATGACATGACTCATCGGAAAACTCGGATACACCTTGCGCATGTCTTCACGCAGCACGAGTCGCAGACACGTTTCGAGTGTGTCAACATGTCGGCCGCGACTGAGGATATAGAACTGATTGTGACAGCCCATTGCCTCTGAAATAAGTTCAGTCGCAAGAATCTCTTCCTCGCGCCAGACCATGCAGTCCTTCAACGATGCATCGATGTCGTGTTCCGCATGCAAGCGCTGATGCACGACCTCAACATTGTCGACGAGGCATATGAACATGTCCGGCTGGAGCAGTTTCATCTGATCAAAGTCGAACGCACTGAACAGGCCGTGCCGCCAGCGAAACGTTGCATGGGTGTTCACCATGAAATTGCGATGCGCTTCAGTCGGCTGCGTCTGCGAAATAATGTCCTTGAACGCAGCTCGGCGCAGCGATTTGAGCCGGCTGATCGGCAAGTCGAGAATCCGACCCGAGCGAATGTCCGTGGCCTCGTCATACATCATGTTGCCGACATGAAAGACGTCCAGCCGTTCGCCCCGCTGGCCGGCAAGCTCAGCCACGGCATTCAGGTACGGCTTCTTGTCAATCCCGATTTGTCCAGTCACCACCGCTCGCATTTGCATCGCTCCATTTGTTGTGCTGCCCCTCAAGATATCCAGCAGTCAGCCGCACCGCCATAGCGGGTCTACAATCGAGTTCTTCCCTCACTTCACAACTGCGAAAGGACCAGACGGCCATGCCTGCTGACGCTGCCACGAACGAGAAGATTGTTGATCTGCTGATCAATGCCTACAACGATGAAATCGAGACCGTGTTGAATTACCTGGCCAATTCAGTCAATCTCGATGGCGTTCGTGCGGAACGGATCAAGCAGTCATTGGCTGAAGATGTTACCGAAGAGCTCGGCCACGCCCAGCAATTGGCCCGGCGGATCAAGGTCATCGGCGGAACCGTACCAGGCTCGCAGAATCTCACGTGGTCACAGTATTCTCTGCAGCCACCGGCTGATTCTACGGATGTTATCGATGTCATCAAAGGTGTTATCGAAGCGGAAGAGCAAGCAATTGCCGGCTACGAAAACATCATCAAGGAATGCGACGGCGTCGACTACGTCACGCAGGATCTGGCAATCACATTGCTGGCTGACGAACAGGAACATCGACAACAATTTGTCGGGTATCTGAAGGAATACGAGAATGTCGGCTGATGTGGTTGTGGTACATGCCCGTGACGGGGTGTGCAACGGGCTATGACGACGAATCAGCTTTCGGTGCCGCTCCGCGCAGCGGCCGGTTCGACGTGGCTGTGTCATGTCGACGCCGGCGAGGGACACGAAATCGTTTCAGCCAGCGGACTTTGGCCCGCGGTGGTCGACTGTTTCGTTTCAATCGTCGCCGAACAAAATTCAGCACCATCGATGCTGCAATAACAAGCATGATGGCTCCCACGACAGCCTGCCAGAGATCTGCCTTCTCATGTGTACTGATCCCGCGTTCGATGAGTACACCGAGGCCGATCTGCAGCGGCGCGGTCAGACACACGCACGCAGCAGTAACGGCTGCGAACCTCCAGAACGGCATGTGCAGCATGCCTGCAACGGTTATTGCTGTCGTACGGCTGCCGGGAATGAAGCGTGCGAAGACGATCATCCACGCACCGCGGCGCTCCATTTCATGTTTCGCTTCCAGCAGTCGCCTAGGGTGGATGAGTCTCTTGAGCCAGCGTTTGTGAAGAAACGGCGTTCCATACCGCGAGCAGATACCAAACCACAGACAGTCTGAACCGACGACGCCGATGTACGAAGCGATAAGCGTCGGCCAGAATCCGAGTTCACCAGAACCCACCAACACGCCAGCTGGAATAATGATCAGGTCTTCACTGACCGACAAGCCGATGCCGGAGAGCATCAGCAGGAAGAACACGGCAAAGGGGCCGTAAACCGCTATGTTCTCAACGATGAATTCTTCCATAAGCAGCCCTCTTGCCAAACCTACACCCATTGTATGGTGCGAGTTCGCACGATTCAGCGTCCCCCGAATCAAAGTTGATGGTCTCTCACTTTCTATCGGTTGAGAAGATGAAGATCGTTTGCGCGCCGGATAGTTTCAAGGAAACACTGCCTGCTGCGGACGTTGCACTCGCTTTGGCTGCAGGTATCCGCGATGTCGCAGCGGACATCGAGATCGACATCTGTCCGGTGGGCGATGGCGGAGAAGGAACAATGAGCGCGTTGCTGGCGGCTCAGGACGGATCTGCCTGTCGTCTATTCGTCACCGGCCCGAGATGCGAGCCGATCAAGGCGGACTTCGGCATCACCGATTCCGGCATCGGCATTGTTGAATTGGCACGTGCTTCCGGCTTGACGTTGCTTCCAGAGGATCTGCGCAACCCGACTTTGACAACCACATTCGGCACTGGTGAACTGATCCGCGGAGCAATTCAGGCTGGCTGCCGATCCGTCATAGTCTGCATCGGCGGCAGCGCGACGTGTGACGGCGGCGCGGGCCTTGCACAAGCGTTGGGTGTTCGCTTTTTCGATGATGCGGGAGCGTTGATCACCACTCCGCTAACTGGCGGTTCGCTGCAATCGATCGCTCGAATCGAGCCTGTTCCGGAATTGCCGGGCCTGCGCGTTGCATGTGATGTCACCAACCCGCTGCTCGGCATAGCCGGCGCTGCTGCGGTGTACGGGCCACAAAAAGGCGCAATGCCCCAACAGGTGCGCGAACTTGATGCGGCGCTGGCCCATCTCGCGTCGTTGACGAGTGTTGATCCGACATTTGCAGGAGCAGGCGCAGCTGGCGGCGCCGGCTTCGGACTCGTCGCATTGTGCGGGGCTGCGCTTGAGCGGGGCATTGACCTGGTGCTCGACGCTGTTGATTTTGCGACACGCTGCCGAGGTGCTGATCTGGTACTCACAGGTGAAGGTCGTTTGGATGCACAATCACTGTCAGGCAAGGCGGTCATCGGTGTTGCCAATGTGGCGCAGACAAACGGCTGTCCGACAATTGTCATTGCCGGCAGTCGTGGCGACGGCTGGGAGCAATGCCTTACAAGCTACGATCCACCAGGCCCTGTAACGGTGAGTTATTCGCTGGTCGAGTGTTTTGGCGAGCAACGAGCGTACAACAAGACAACTCAATGCATTCGCGAGCTAACAGCTCAAGTCGTGCAGGCGTTTGGCAATGATCGTGATCAACGTGAATGATGAATGACCCTAGATTGCGATGTTGTCGCCCGGGCCAACCTGTTCCGGAAGATCCGCATTCTCAAGGGCCAGCGGGCGATCAGCGGTCAACGGTGAAATTTCGATACGAGCTGCGACATCGCCCGATTCGGTTCGGGCGACATGCACACCAGCCTGCTCCAGCCACCGGCCGTAATAGTTGGACTGAAGCTGAAAAGACGTGGCAGGCGAATCGCTTCCAGTCGCATTCTTGATCGGCGCGAATTCCTCTTCGCGTCTGGTTTCAAGCACGATCGATGATTCTGCAAGCGGGACCGCATCGAAGACAAAAGTCTCGAGCTTCACAGCATTCGGTTCGGTTGGTTCGACGCGTGTGCCGGTTGCTGGATCGATATACGGAACCTTCTTCACCGCACGATGCAGCGGCAATCCGAATGTGCCCGAATCGGAAGTAAGTTGCTGCACAAACTTCACCGACAACAGGTGAATCGCAATGGACCCGGCATTGAAACGCAATTCACCGTTCGGCTTCTTCTGCTGTGCGAGATCGTCCGGCAAATCGGAATACTCGAAAACAGTTGTACGGCCGGCACTTTGACAAAATACGCCGACCTTTTCAGTGGGATCAGTCTTGGCAACCATCTTGCTTGATACTTCACCACTGCTGTCCGGCGCACTTGCATGCAGACCGAGAAACAACGGATCAATCACATGCACAAGCGGATTGTCAACCTGGAAGTAGCTGATGTATTGAATGCCGCGGGCTGTCATGTCTTCCAGCGCGCCGCTGGCGTGCAATGCTTTGATCGAGCCGCCGTGCCCGTCCGGATTCACCGCGAGTTCACCTCTGCCCGCCAACAACAGTTTGCCATCCGGCAGCGACAGCGAAGGCATCGTGCCTTGCGGGAATGTGAAAATGTTGGTGCGGTTGAGCCCGAAGTAATTGTTGTCCTGGAAGAACGCCCGCGTATCAGCGTCATTCAGTGGGCTGGTCATCAAATACCACGGAATTTTCACATCGTAGCGCTGCTGGGCCGCAAGAATCTGCTCGGCAAAACAGCGAAACAGCGGCTTGCCTGTTACCGGTGTGCCCGGAAACGTGCCCTTGGGTCCGTTCCACCCAAGCCTGGTTCCCTGACCGCCAGCAACTGTAAATGCTGCGACGGTTCCCGCACGCAGCAACTCGTCGCCGGTCTGACAATACGCATCGGGATCGTATGAACCGCCGGAGTCGTTCGCATAGTACGGCGCAGGTTCGAGATCACCAGGCGTGGCAACGGACGATTCCGCCCGCACATACGTGCCGATCAGCGTATCGAGATGCTCCAAATCAATCGCTTCGATCTGCGCGAGCAGCGATTCCTGCGCATCGGCGGACAATTCGTCCCAGAACTGTAGAACGTGTTCCTGATCGTGCGCAGCAAGCCTCCCGCGAACATCCGCTACACGATCAACCGTCTTTGCACCTGTAGATTGTGAACTCATTGAAAACGTGTGTGCATGATCTTTCGGGCGTGAAAGGGTACACCATAGTAGCACCGCCAAACGATGACGCCGTTGCGATCATCGGGCAGTTTCAATTCAAACATCAACAGCTTTTCAAAGCTCTGGCGGCGCGGGTTTGGACCAGCCCTCGGGCAGATGGCGAACGACCATGCCCGTCTTCAGATAAATCACCTGCTCGCAGATATTCGTGCAGTGGTCAGCAATACGTTCAAGATTGGCAACAACGCGCCGCAGCCGAAATGCAAACTCGACGCTGAATTCGCCCGCAGCAACACGTATCTGTGCATCCAGGCTGATCTCGCGTTTGAAGCGATCCACGGCATCGTCATACCCGAGCACCCGCTCAGCCAAGTCCCGATCCATCGAGTCCAGGGCCCGGCTGGCATCGCGAAGCATGCCGATGACGCTGTTGGCCATCACTCGGAACGTCTTGGGAATCGCTTCATCGCCGGTGGAATCCAGGAGGACGACTTCTGCGATATTCACTGCACAGTCCGCCGCCCGCTCCATTTCATTGTTGATCTTGACAAAGGTCAGCACCGATCGAACGCGGTATTCATCCGCCACGCCCATCATCAGGATCGGGACGCAGGCGCGTTCGATCTCGACATCAACCCGGTCGATAACCGAATCGCCATCAAGAACGCGATGCGCCTTGGCCTGATCGCTCTCAAAATAAGCTTCAACTGCACCAAGCGTGACCTCGACCACACGTCCGCCCTGTGTCACCAGGTCGTTTTTCAACTGCGCAAGCTTGTGGTCGAATTGCTCGGTTGACATCAGTCGGCCTCGCCGGAATGGCCCCTGCAACATGCAGTATAACCATCGACATCTGACACCACCACGCGCTCGATGCCAGCAGAGAGTTGACATTTCTCATCGGTTGTTCGATATCCGCAGCCACACTACGCTTTGAATAATGATCGAACTCGGCGTGAACATTGACCATGTAGCCACAGTCCGGCAGGCCCGGCGGACCTGGGAGCCGGACCCAGTCTGGGCTGCTGTTGAAGCACAGCTTGGCGGAGCCGACGGAATAACAGTTCATCTGCGCGAGGATCGCAGACACATTCAGGATCATGATGTCCGTCGACTGACAGAACTCGTACATATCAAGTTGAATCTGGAGATGGCAGCCACCGATGAGATGATCAATCTGGCGATCGAATCGACCCCGCAGATGGTCATGCTTGTCCCGGAGGGCCGCCAAGAAGTCACCACGGAGGGTGGACTCGATGTCGCCGGCCAAAAAGACCACATGGCGCGTGCAGTCACGCGGCTGCGGGATGCGGGACTGACAGTCAGCGCGTTTATTGATCCTGAGCCCGAACAGATCGACACTGCTGCGGAATGCGGCTTCTCGGTTTGCGAGATTCATACAGGCACGTACGCTGAGATTTTTCATCAGACCGGCCGGGATGCTGAACATCCAAAGGTGCGCAGCGAACTGGATCGCATAGATGCCGCCGGCCGGCAGATTCGCCAGACAGGGATGCGGTTCAATGCCGGCCACGGGTTGAATTACTACAATGTGCAGCCGATCGCCGCGCTCGAAGGAATCCGGGAACTGCACATCGGCCATTCGATCGTGGCCCGATCGATGTACGTGGGAATCCGTAGTGCAGTCGCTGAGATGAAACGGCTGATGCGCGAAGCTGCGGATCGCTGACCGCCGGTTACCTGTCTGACTTCCGCCCAGCCCGTACACTGCTGTTCACAACACGACCATGGAGTCGCTGCTATGTCCTCAGCACACGATCAAACCCTCTTTCATGGCGCATTCACGGCGCTGGTTACGCCGTTCGCACGGCCGGACGCTGCGACTGTCGACCTCGGCCGGTTGGCTCAGCACATCAGGTTCCAGGCCGAAGGCGGCGTAAGAGGGGTCGTGCCGTGCGGCACGACCGGCGAATCGCCGACACTTTCGGATGCTGAACATCGTGCTGTGGTCGAAAAGACCATCGAAATCGCCACGCCGTTGGATTTGAAAGTCATAGCCGGTGCCGGCTCCAACAACACTGCTCATGCGGTTGAACTCCACCGTTTTGCGCATGATACGGGCGCTGATGGCTCGCTACAGGTCACGCCGTACTACAACAAGCCGTCACAGGCCGGTTTGTATCGCCACTTCATGGCAATCGCTGATTCATGCCCGTTACCGATCGTGTTGTACAACATCCCCGGCAGAACATCTGTTGCCCTGACGCTCGAAACAATCGAACAATTGGCATCGCATCCGAACATCATCGCAATCAAGGAAGCGACAGGCGATGTCGGGTTTGCAGCAATGGTGCATGAACGGACTGACCTCACAATTCTGTCCGGCGATGATCCGCTGACGTTGCCGCTCAGCAGCATCGGCGCAGCTGGCGTTATTTCAGTGCTCAGCAATCTGCTGCCGAAGCGCGTCGCGGCGCTATGTGATGCAATCGCAGCCGACGACTGGAATCTCGCACGAGAGATTCATGAAGATGTGCTGCCACTGGCTCGAGCGCTGCTGACGCTGGATACGAATCCTGTCGTCGTGAAGACCGCCATGAAATTGCTCGGCAGAGATTCTGGTTTACTCCGTTTGCCGTTGACCGAACCGCCATCGATTGTCGTCGAATCAATCTCGCGTGCGCTGGCGCCGTACGAACTTCATCACCAACCAGCACCTTCCTGAATACCCGGACCAACGATTGCCCACATGATGACACCGGAATCCGCTGCCCAGCACATTGACCCGCACGACCTGCGTGCTATGCCCTACCGCATTGCGGTGCTGTGCTATCTATACGACGAGGACGGCAGGATTCTGTTGCTGCACCGCGCGAAGAAACCCAACGCCGGGAAGTTTTCGCCGATCGGCGGCAAACTCGAAGTACATGATGGCGAAGGTCCGCACGATTGCGCTATGCGAGAGATCTTCGAAGAGGCCGGCCTGCAATTGAAGTCTGAAGATGTTCGCATGGTCGGCATCGTTTCCGAAACCGGCTATGAACATTCCACACACTGGCTCATTTTCCTCTTTGAAGTCACGCGGCCGATCGACCATGCTGAGATTCCAATCATGGAATTCGATGAAGGCGTTATGCGATGGGTCAAGATCGAAGCCGTCGAGGCGTTGGACATACCTGAAACTGATCGGGCTGTGATGTGGCCGCTGGTGCGCGATCATCGCGGCGGGTTTTTCGTGGTGCATATTGACTGCACAACCGAGCCAATGACTTGGAAAGTGCATGAATCCGTGGCGGGCCCGCACCACACATAATCGCGATGCAGCCGAGGAAGAGAGACTTCCCCTGCGGTACCATTGCGGCACACAATGACTGTTCAAATCCTGCTCATCTCGAATGATCAGACCATTCAACGAGCATTCTCAGCAGCGTGCAACGCGTTGAATGTCGATATCCGGATCGCCCGGACACTCAATGCACCTGAGGCAACCGTGGAGCAGTCGGACCTCGTTATCTGCAGCGGCGATGATTTTGCTGCAGTTCGCAAGCGGACACCGCGCACATGCACGCTGCTGTATGGCACATCTGCAGACAGCCAGCGCGCGATTGATGCAATCAAGAAAGGCGCTATCGACTTTGTCGTCACGCCGATCAATGCTGAACATTTGGTGACGCAACTTGAATCTGCGATACGTGTCAGCCATGACATCCGCGTGCCTGCGGTTTATGAAAAGCCATCCAAACGCCGGCGCGAGGTGGATCAGATCGTCGGTCAGTCACCTGCGATGCAGGAGATGTACAAATCCATCGGCCTGATTGCGCCCCGCGAAATAAACGTGCTCATCACCGGTGAAAGTGGAACGGGCAAAGAACTAGTCGCGCGAGCAATCCTGCATCACAGCCCTCGGCGGGCCAAGCAGTTTCTTGCTGTAAATTGCGCCGCCATTCCCGAAACGCTACTGGAGAGTGAACTCTTCGGCCACGAAAAGGGCGCATTTACCGGCGCTGACCATCGACGCATCGGCAAATTCGAACAATGTGACAGCGGCACACTCTTTCTCGATGAGATTGGCGACATTCCCCTGCCCACCCAGGCAAAGATGCTACGCGTTCTGCAGGATCAGTCCTTCCAGCGCCTCGGCGGATCGCAAACCATCACCTGTGATGTGCGCATCATTGCCGCGACACACCAACCGCTCGAACAACTCATCGGCGAACGCAAGTTTCGTCAGGATCTATTTTATCGCCTAAACGTGGCGACGATTCATGTGCCGCCACTGCGCGAGCGCGAGGTGGATGCAGTGTTGCTCGCGCATTACTTTGTTGAGCGTTTTCGAACCGAAATCGATACACAGGTGCGCGCATTCGCGCCGGAAACATTGCGCGTATTGCTTCGTTATCGTTGGCCGGGCAATGTTCGCGAGCTTGAAAACGCCATCAAGGCTGCGCTGGTCATGGCCCGCGGGCCGGTGCTTCGCCCGGAATTCCTCCCGGATTCCATTCGGCTGAATTCTGAAGCCATAGGCCCGACGACGCCTGTTG
Source organism: Phycisphaerales bacterium (assembly GCA_029260575.1). Lineage (GTDB taxonomy): Bacteria > Planctomycetota > Phycisphaerae > Phycisphaerales > SM1A02 > JAJDDB01. The sequence continues at coordinate 110,468 of JAJDDB010000009.1, read as the reverse complement.
AAGCAACGCATTCGCCGGCCGCCTCAGATCCGCTTTCTGCACTGGCCCAGCAGTTGCTCAACTCCCCAGCATCTCATGGCAAAGTACATGCGGACGCTGTCAAACAGATTGAAGCTGCTGTCATTCGCGCCGCATTGAACCGCCACCGCGGCAAAGTCGCTCCAGCAGCCCGACAACTCGGCATCAGCCGTACGACTCTTCGCAAGAAGATGGACCAGCTTGGAATTTCGATAACAGCCGCATAGTCTTGCTGCCCATCGAGTGTCGCCAGATTACGATCATAAAGATCAATAATTGGGCATTATGTGAAATCCATGTTCGCTGGCAAAACCATCGCCGGCGAAGCGACACATCCGTAAACCCATGTCAACACATAGCTTGTGGGCTGCTCGGCGACCGTCCTGGTTTTGGCACGCCAATTGTTTATGTATCTACAAGCAACCGGCGGATCGACAGAGCCGTCGGTGGATTACAAGGTCGCTCGATCATGGAGAATTCAGATGACCACTAGAAAGATGAACCGGAGGCCCAAACGAATGAGCAAACGAGACCAACGGCGGCAATCGCTTATCGCTCTTGCGACAACCGGCACGATCATGAATCGCTCGAGAGTGATTGATGCTCTTGAGGCACTCAGTCGAATGGATGTCGGCACCTACGGAACGTGTATCGACTGTAATGAACGCATTGCAAATGCACGGCTGGACGCCCGGCCGGAGGCTCTGCGCTGTATTGAATGCCAACACCTGCACGACCAATACCTCGCAGCATAACTGCTTCTTCACACACTCAACCTCTTGCAACAAGGAGGCCGTTTTCATGCAGTTGCACATACACAGTCAGAATATTGTGACGACCGATGCGCTACGGATACATGTCGAGAAACGAATTTCAACGGCGCTACAACGTGCCAACCATGCCATCCGATCAGTGGTCCTGCGATTCAACGGTGTCAATGGTTCGCGAAACAACACTGCCAAGCACGTGCAACTGAGCATCGAACTCAAGTCAGGTAAACAACTGTTTATCGAAGATCGCGATCGTGATGTCTACCAGGTCGTGAATCGCGCAGCAGGTCGAGCCAAGCAAGCCGTTCGCCGATACCTGCAGCGACGTCGCACTCGCCAACGAGCAGCCTGATCGGTCGCGACTTCGTACCAACTCCTTCTGCTTCTCCTCCAGATTCTCCTACCTTCAGATTCCCCTCACGAGAAAACCCGGCGCGCCCCGCCGGGTTTTCGCTTTCTGCTGACTGATGTCGAAGCTCGTGGCGTACTCCGTCTGTCACATTCATCTTTGTGTGCAATGAACATCGCCACCATACGGCTCTTCATAGTCCCGCGCAAGCTGCAAATGATTTGACCAATTCGTTCGCTCGTGTTTCGGATTCCGCTTCGGCAATCAGGCGCACAATTGGCTCCGTATTGCTCGGCCGAAGGTGTACCCAGCCGTCTGCAAAATCCACACGCACACCATCGGATGCGTTCATGCGCTCGTTGGCGTATTGCTCAGCCACGCGTTGCAACATTGCGGGTACAACAGCAGCGCCGCCAATATTCGAAAGATCGTATTTCGTTTTCACCATTGCGTATTTCGGCAATTCTGCAACAAGCTCGCTAACTGTTGTTGCCTTGTCTGCCATGAGTGCGAGTACTAGCGCCATCGCGCCCAGCGAATCGCGCACCCAACACACTGGTGGATAGATCACGCCGCCGTTGCCTTCGCCGCCGATCACGCCGTGCTTCGATTTCAGCGAAGCGACAACATTTGCCTCGCCGACTGCGGTGCGTTCGACACTGCTCCCCGGGAATTTTGCTGCGACATCATCAATCATTCGGCTCGTGGACAGATTTGCCGCCGTAGCGCCGCCGCCGCTACGTTTAAACACGCGCCAAGCCGCCAGCGCCAAGGTGTATTCCTCGCCGATATACGTTCCATTTTCATCGACAATCGCCAGGCGATCAGCATCTGGATCCTGTGCAAAACCAACGGCTGCGCCTTCTTTGGCCACAACTGTAGCGAGCTGCGTTAGATTCTCTTTCACGGGCTCAGGTGTATGTGCAAACTGACCGGTGGGGTCGCCGTTGATGTGCACAATCTCGCAACCGAGCTGCTCTAGCAGCGATCGCCCAGCGACACATCCTGCTCCGTTCACAGAATCCAGAACAACTTTGAATCGCGCGCTGCGAATCGGCTCCGGGTCAATAGCCGCCAGAACCTTCTCGACATGCAGTGCATTGCCCCGATCGTCAATGCGTGATTGTTGCAGCTTATGAACCGACACGTACTCGAAATCTCGCTTGTGAAAACGCTCGATGATCTGCGACGCTTCGTCGACCGGCGGTGCAAGGCCATCACTATTCAGCGATTTCATCCCATTCCACTGAATCGGATTGTGCGAAGCGGTAATCATCATCCCGCCGGCTGCGTTGTGCCGGTCGATCATGATGCCAACGGTCGGCGTGGCGACAACGCCAAGATCAATAACCGTCGCGCCGATGGACATCAGGCCGGAGGAAGCAGCCCGGTTGATCATCAAACCCGACGGTCGGCTGTCGCGCCCCAGACATACGACAAAATCATCGCCGGGGCTTCGCCGCTTGAGCCACGTTCCGAATGCGGCGGCGAACTGCGCTGCGACAACAGGCGTCATCGTTGCACCGACGATTCCGCGCACGCCGGAGACGGAAATCATCAGTGGTGCTTCGGTTGCAGCCGGATTGGGGGTGGTCGTCGTGGATGCCATAGCACAAGAGAATAGCGGATCCGCGGGCGTCAATCGATCAACGATTCGTCGGACCCGCAGCGATACCAGCTCGTAAGACGGTTACACTACCGGCCGTGTTCGAATTGACTCTTGAAACAGAATTCTGCGCCGCCCACGCAATAGTAATTGCCGAGCAACGCGAGCCGGTGCACGGCCATAACTGGCGCGTCACCGCGACAGTCGCTGCAGATTCGCTTGATGATGATGGGTTGGTATGTGACTTTCACGTGTTACAACGACAACTGCAGGCGATCACCGGGCCGCTGAACAACACAGATCTCAATGCGACAGCTCCGTTCAACGCGCTGAATCCAACAGCGGAACATGTAGCCAGGCATATCGGAACTCAGTTGCAATCGAAGCTGCCGCCGCATGTCAGGCTCGCCGCGCTAAGCGTGACGGAAGCGCCCGACTGTCGGGCGACGTATCGACCATAAGAAAAGGGCGCGAAAACATGTTTCGCGCCCTTTCGCAATTCAAACGAGTTGAACTCGGAAGTTAATACGCCGAGGATCGCGGCATGGCTGATGCAACGAGGCGTATGAAATCCTGGTTGTCGCCTTCCATGGAAAGGCTTTGGTTGTCATCCGGTTGAATCGTCAGGTCGATTGTCGCTCGATAAAGCTCGCGACCCTTTTCATATTCCATAGTGAACGGTAGCTGAATGGGGTCTGCAACATTCGTCCGTTGCACGACATTCTCAAGCAGCAGAAAAACCTGCTCGGACGGATCACCGGGGTCGGTGACAACATACAGTGCTTCCATTTCCGGATAGTCAGCTGCGGGATATTCCGCCGGCCGTGGATTGGCAACCCAGACGAGAGCCATAATCTGCCCGGCTGGGTACGCCGATGTCGGCATTGCCCGAAACTCAATGAAGTCACTTTCAACAGTAATCGTGTTCGGGTTGACCGGGAACGGTCCAAACTCTGTTCCGGACCGCACCAGAGTCAACATACGATGCATCGCAAGTCTGCCGATGGTGTGTGTGGATGCAACTTCGGTCGTGCGCTGATACGCGTCGAATGACGCATCGAGCGCGACCATAGTGGCGGCCATGAGCGCGCCGGTGATAGCCAGCGCGATCAGCATTTCAACCAGGTTGAAGCCGCGTCGATTGCGGCTCCCGGGTGTACGAGATGAACGAGGCGTTCGGTGAATCACATCGAACCTCCTTCCACATAGGTCGCAGGCTCACTTGTGACGCGGACCGGCCACGGAATGCCATCCGGCAGTTTGGCATCAGCGTCGTACCGCAACGTAATTTCACCAAAGCCGTTGAAGGACGGATCACTGGGATCAATACCTTCGCTGTCGCCGTCGATCGGACCGAAGTAGCCGATTGTGGTGTTGAATGCATCGGTCTGCCCGCCGTAGAACAACGGACCTTCGCCGGAAATCGGTCGGTATGTCATCAGGAGCGTGCCATGCACATCCACCGTTCCACGCACATCGAGAATACCCGCAATAATCGTGCCGCTGAGCTTGACCTTCGGTGTTGCATTGTCGAAGCTGCCGACATCCACCGACCAACCGGGAAGCATGATTGAACTCTTCTTCATTTCTTCGACATCATCAGCATCCATCGCGCCTAGCGTGGCTGAAATCGATGCTGCGGTGGCGACGTCATTATCTGCATCAATGTCCGGATCGTCTGCGTCGATGTAAAAGCGCGTCGTGCCTGTGAACTGCACTTTGTTGCGCCAGTGTGTGTACTCGCCGGGCGTGTTTCCGGTTAACGAACCGAGGAAGACGCAATTGTGAAAACGAATGTTATTCGACAACGGCCGTGTATCCGAGACCGGATTGCCCGAAAGTTCTGCGGGAATGTCCCAGTCGCCGGGATTGAGCGCCGAAGCAGGATCGCCGGGATCAGCCGGCACTTTCGAACCAGCGTAATTCCAGTTCGGATGCACAGCGCTCTCTTCCGTTTCGATAAACGTGACACCAACAAACGTGCAGTTTGAAAAGAGGCCGTTGCAACCGGCCGGAATGCGCACATTGGCGAACGTCATGCCGTCATAGACCGGCCGGCGATAGTAGTCGTACGCGCCGACCGCCCCGAATGGCACTGCTTCCCAGTCGTTTGCTGCAGCGGTCGTAAACGTGCCGCCGTTGTTGATCCCTGCAAGAACCTGACCATCGGTGCCGTCAAGTGCGGGCGCATCAAACGTCTGGCCGCTGGCTGCGGTGTCAAACCATGTCTGGCTGTCCAGGAACATCGCTGTGGTGATCTCCAGCAGCTCTTCATCCGGAACGTCAAACTCTGATGGTGCCTGATCGAGTTCTGCACGGATCGGCCCGGCGACAACTGTTTGATAGCTTGCGCCGTTGGCGGTGTCCCAAGGCGATCGCTGGATTGCGAACGCCAGTCGACCGGTCACCTTTGCATACAAATCCTTGTCGTCAAGAACACCATCCTGATAACCAAGCTGGTTGTCTTCGAACGTGATTACACCATCACCGTTGCGGTCCGGAAATGCCTCGTCGATGAGACGGGCCATCTGGTCATCTATAGCGTCAAACTCGTTGGGGAAGAACCCAAGACCAGCCGCCGCAGCGAGAGCCGGGTCGTAGCAGACGTTCTTGTCTGAGTTGGTGTCGAAGTGCTCAAGAAATAAGTCGAAGTCGGTGACGTATTCATCACCATCGTAGTCATTGAGCGCTGCGTAGCCGTCGACGCCATTGGCTTCGGTCGGGTGATCCGGTCGAAGTCGCGCATCACCATCTGCGTCGTAATCGATTATCTGCTGGGAAAGGATGTCGAGATTCGCATCAAGTGTGGCATCGAGATAATAGAAATCGCTGCGCATCACGAGCGGATCGCCGTTTGCGGTGTCCAGTTCACCTGCGACGAGCCCGTATCGCGAACCAAGCGGCCCTTCAATGCGCACATTCTTGCCGACCATGATTCGGTTCGGGCTGATTACCGCATATTCAATCTTCTTCTCGATGTGAAAGTCCATCTGCAACGTGCGCGTTATGCCACCATCCACACCTTGGCTGGTGACACGTACATCGGGGTCCGTTGAATCGGCCGTATTGAGCAGTTCATACTTCAGTCGAAAGAACGGCCCGCTGGGATCAGGATTACCACCACTGTCCTGACCGACTGCAATGGGCGGAATGCGCAGCGTGCCAAAAGTGGTGTCCACAGCCGGCTCGGTGATGTCGCCGGCGATCGTGATCGTATGAGTTGATGCTGCGTGCGCGTTTGCCATGGCATCAATCAAAGCGTCCGCCGGCGTGCTCTCAACAAATCCTGTCGGCGAAAGAACCGTCACTGTGCCGTCGGCGCCCTCGTTATACGTCCCGAGCCAAAGCTCAGTGGCGTAGTCTGAATCGACAACGCCTTTCTCAATGACGAACCGTCGCCCCTGCTCTTCGAGCGTTCGGGCGGCGAACACAAGGCCGGTATCTGCAGCACTCATCGCCCGCGAGACTTTCAGCGCAGAGTCCGCGGTTCGCAGGTTTCCTTGTGCGACAACAGCCATTGCCACGGCCAATGAGCCGAATATCACCAGAAACATCATGGCCAAAACGGACGACACACCCCGGCGTTTTCGCTCGGATGTTCGAGTCGACAGCCGACATCGTCCACGATTAAATTGTCCAGCCATTGCTGAATCCTCTCCGCCTCCGCAGCACACCGTACTACCGCCAGCCGAAATCGGTCCGGCGCTGCAGTTTCATATCAATTCGGAGCAACCCACGTCACCGTCGTCATCTCACTCGGATCTGCGTCCATTGGTCCCTGATACGTCACAGTGACGGTGACGCGCAACATGTCTGTGCTGTTGTCCGCAACCACTTCTGTGATATCAAAGGGGTTAACATTGTCGACGGTGACAATCTGCGACCAGCCGACCATGTCCGAAATAATCTCGCGGCGGGCATTGATCGGCCCGTTGCCAAGACCTTCAGAGAAGATCAGGCCGGTGCCTGCGGGGCCGTCAAAGTCATCAATGTCATCGTAGAAATCGAAAGAAGGTTCGGTTGCGACTTCCGGCCCCCAGATTGCTTGTCCGGTCACCGGATCATGGCGCGGGAGATTCAAGGTCATCTCTCGAATCTCGTTGCCGAGTCGCTGTGCGATACTCGCATGGGTGGACCAACGGTTCTTCTGGTGCAGCGCCTGCTGCGCAGAGACGATCGCAAGCACACCTACGCCGATAATGACCGTTGTCAGTGCCGTTTCGATCAGCGTAAAGCCAGCGGTCCGTCGGCGCGCGGGACGCCTGCCGATACTTCGCAGTCGCTGTCGTACGGATTCGATTCGCCTGGTCATATGTCCCTCGACATGCCTCCGCAGGTTCTTAGTGGTTCGAGACGAGCGAACTCATCTTGAAGATCGGGAGAATGATTGCCATCGCGATGAAGCCGACAATGGAACCCATGATGATGATCATGATGGGTTCAATCATGCCGGTGACAGTCTTGATGGCATCACGTAACGCTTTGTTGTAGTACGCGGAAATTTCTTCGAGCACTTCGCCAAGCCGGCCGGACTCTTCACCGGCTCCAACCATCTGAACAACAGATTTAGGCAGTAAACTGCTGCGCACGAGCTGGCTCTGCACTTTCTTACCCTGTTTCACCGCCGAGTACACATTGCGCCACATTTTCTTGTAGAGCACGTTGCCCGAGATGTCTCCGGTAATGGCAAGTGTGTCAAGCATCGGCACACCAGCGTTAAGCAGTTCACCCATTGTGTGTAGCGAACGGCTGACATACAGCGCACGGAACATCCGCTGAAACAACGGAATGGTAATCTTGGTTTTGTCCCACCAGAATCGGCCGACTTCGGTCTTGATGAACATTGCGAATCCCACGCCTGCAAGAACGCCGCCGATAATCAGTGTCCACCAGTACGCGACCATCCAATCCGACGCGCCCATCAGGAATTTTGTCGGCCACGGCAGAACGGATTCTTTGCCCTGGAAGACACCTGCGAATCGCGGCAACACAAACGTCAACAGGAAAATCGTGACGCCGATGGCCATGGCTGCAATGACGCCCGGATAAATGCTCGCACCAACGACCATCTTTCGCGTTTCTATTTGTTGGCCGATGTACGCAGCAATACGATCAAGCATTTTCGCAAACGAACCTGACATTTCAGATGCGCGAACCATGTTCACATACAACGAACCAAATTGCTTGGGATATTTCTCGATCGCTTCAGAAAACTGCCGGCCTGATTCAATGTCGGTCTTGATCGCCAGCAGGATCTTCTTGAATTTCGGGTTCGACACCTGTTCGGCAATGCCCTCAAGCGCGCCGCGCAGACCAATACCCGCGCGAACCATGACCGCAAGCTGCGTCGTAAAGTCCAGGACATCTTTCTGACTGGGGCCGCTGGAATAATTCAGCGCTTTGAGCAAGCCGCTCTTGAATTGTGCTCCGCTCTGCACGGGAACCAGTTGGAGAACGTGGTGGCCTTGATTGCGCAGGATCGCCGCCGCCGTGGTGGCGTTGTCCGCGGCCAATACACCTGCCTGTACCTGGCCGGATGCGTGTTTTGCCTGGTAGCGATACTGCGGCATGTTGAAGGCTCTTCACTAATGACTGCTGGCTGAGAAAAAGTAATACGCTGTTCTGAACATCTGCCACACTGCCGACCCTGCCAACAGCCAGGAGTCGACAGCAGGCGGAATCATGCTGCGAGCTGCCGTTCCAGCTTGTCGGGAAACGCCGACTGCGCGATTGCATCTTCACGACTGACAAAGCCGTTGAAGTACAACTCCGCAATAGCATTATCCAGACTCACCATTCCGACCTGGCGATTGGTATCAATAACGTTCGGAATTTCGAACGTTCTACATTCACGAATAAGGTTGCGCACCGCAGGCGTACATAACATGACCTCGACCGCAGGAACCATGCCCGGCTGATCGATGCGGCTGAACAACGTCTGGCTGATAACTGCCTGCAATGTATTGGCCAGCATGGATCGAATCTGGTTTTGTTGTCCTGCGGGATACATATCGATGATTCGTTCGACGGTCTGAGCGGCGTTGACAGTGTGGAGCGTCGAGAACACAAGGTGACCGGTTTCAGCAGCAGAGATTGCCAGCTGCGATGTCTCCAGATCACGCATTTCGCCGACGAGCACGATGTCCGGGTCCTGACGCAATGCATGCTTGAGGCCGGATGAGAAGCTCGGCATGTCAGCGCCGAGTTCACGCTGTTCGAGCAAACACTTGTTTGATTCAAACGTGTATTCAACCGGATCCTCAAGCGTAATGATGTGCTTGCGGTATCGGTCGTTCATTGCCTGGATCATGGCAGCCAGAGTCGTGGTCTTACCAGAACCGGTGTCGCCGGTGACGAGGACGAGTCCGCGCGGCAAATACGTCAGGCGGCTGATGACTTCCGGCAGATTCAGGTCTTCCAGCGCAGGCACCTTGGTCTTGATCGAACGAAGAGCCATGCCGATGCACTGCCGCTGTGAGTGGGCGTTGACGCGGTATCGTGACAGGTTGGGTACTTCAAACGAAAAGTCCAGATCCTTCACTTCATCGAAAACAGCGAGTTGTTCGGGCTTGACCATTTTGGCCAGCGCGGAGCGAACGCTCTCAGGCGTCAGTATCGGATAGTCCATGGGTGTAATGACAGTGTTCACGCGCATCATGGGCGGGTGCCCACTGACAAGGTGAATATCCGAGGCGTTGTGTTCTTGCGCGGTACGCAGAATGTCTTCGACGTTCATCAATGACCCCGTTTCTTCAAGATCAACTCTGCTTCGCCCAGCGCGTCACAGAGAACGACACGCCGCAGCACTGGCATTCGGACGCCAGGCGCCAACCGGCGCGTTCACCTGCACTATCGTCACTTTTCATCGTCCAATTACGCCGGCCCAAGAACCAATGGTTCCTCTGAATACGTGCGCGCAGGCCGCCGCACTTGGCGCATCTGTACCATCTGGGAAAACCAGATACGCTGCTGACCGAACTGCGAATTCGATTTCTCGGACGTATGTTCAGCGCAAGGTCAACGAGCCTGCTGCGCCAAAGCCTGTTGTGGGTCGATAAATACCTGCGTCCATCAATACTTCCGCAAGCGCACCCGGCGAGATGTACAGCAACGATCCACCGACGTCGTATTGCACCTGCTCAGGCATTGTCGAAGTTGAAAAACCAACGTCCGAGAACGGTATGACCGCCGGAACGCGAAGCGACCATGTTCCCCCCGCAGGGACAGTTGCCTGCGCATCGCGCCGGCCGCTGTACACAGATCGGCCGTCAACCTCCAGGTTGTACTCAAACTCGATCAATTCGACCGGGGCATCATTGCGGTTTGTCAATATCAGATCGAACGCGATCGTCAGCGCATCGTCTGTTGTCTCGGTAACGCTGACAGATTGCACCTGAATCTGCGGCGCGTTGAACGAAGCGCATCCCCCAGTGACGCCAAGCGCAAAAAGAATACTGGCGCACGCAATGGCCTGTCGCATGTAATTCATACCGGCAATCTATCGCCGAGGGATGTGCAGGTCCAACAGCCGCACTGTGCTCACGTCAGTCAAGGTGGACCCACAGATTGCTTCCGAGCTCTGTCTGGGCCACCTGCAGATCGATTGTGCTTTCATACTGCCGTGCGTAGTGAAACCACATCACGCTCATGGCGGACAGAATCAGCATCGCACACCAAGCCGCAATTTCGCCTTGCAACGTCCTTCGGACTTTGAAAAGCAGCACGACACAGATCATTACACTGAGTGCTTTGAAGCAAATCAGCGAGAGGGGCGACTGGCTGAAGCCGATCACGAATCTCGCAATAGGGTTTGCCTCAGCCATGCCCGTACTCTTCAGATGCACCATCGTGATAACGAGATCTGCCAGGCTGAGAATGATGATCCCGGTCAGCAACACAAGCACACGGCGTGGGCGGCTGAAAACCCGACGGGCAGGATTCGGTATATCAAGTTGTATCGGAGCAGTTGCGATCCCGTTCATCGTCCCCCCCCTGTGGGCACGTAACACTGCGTCAGAGAATATTCGGCAGGAGAGGCGTACGGCTTGAATCGGTCGATCTACGATACTGTTGCAAGAACATCCACGATCGTCATACGACTCTGATTGATCTCACACTATGCACAGATTCACAACAAATCGTCCCGTAACTCTGACGATGCTCGTGACGTTGATGGTCTTTGCCACCATCTTCACGCCACCAGCGCGAGCGCAGGACAATCCGGTGTATGTCAACGATTCGCCGGCTGCCCTGGCATTGCTGCGGCAAGCTGAAGATCAAATTCGTGACAATCCCGGCGAAGCAATTCGACTTTTTCAATCGTTACTTGATGAGTACCCGATGAAACTCGTCCCGGTCACAGAAGGCGCAACGGACCAATACATCTCCGTGCGCCGACGTGTGCTTCGCAATCTGCGCAGCAATCAATCACTGCTGGAACGCTATCAACTTATAGCGACTCCGCAAGCAATTCGTATGCTCGAGTCGAGACAGCACGAACGTCTTGCTGTCACACGCCCACTGACAGAACCTGGCTTGCGCGCGATGCTCAGTCTTGCCCAGGAGCAGTTTGAATCGGCACATTTTGATGCGGCGCTTCTGTGGTTGAATCAGGCGCTGCAACACCCTGCCTGCGTGGGGGCGCCTGCGGCTCATGCCCAATACATGCGCGCGATTGCTGCGCATTACCTTGGGGACGCTGCCACCATGCAGAACGCGCGCGCACAACTCGATCTGTCAGCTGACCCTGGCCCGGCGTTGTTGCTCGCCCTTGACGAAATCATTGCAGGCAATGCAGCACCTACGCCACAAACCGGCCAGAACGTTCTGACCCGTGCGACGCCGGACACCGTTCGGGATCTCATCGCTCAACCGATCTGGACGCGCAGACTTGATGAATCGCTGCTGTTTCGGCGGTTTGTCGATCCTGCCATTCCCGAATCACGGCACAGTCCGGTACTGGACCAACGCCGGCGTGAATCGGATCTCATGACCGCAGCAGCAACTGTCTGCGGAGATTACGTCTACGTCAACGAAGGCTATCGCATCACGGCTCTTGACCGCTATATGGGCGATGTCCGCTGGACTTTTGTCGATTCGCCATCGCTTTCACTGCTCGATCGAGACAATGATCCGCCGCTTGATCTGAACATCATCGCAGTGCATGGCAGCGCACTTGTATCGTTTACCGGCCACGCGCACAGCGATCATCGCTCGGGTACGGGCGCTGTTGTCTGCATGGACCGCTTCACCGGAAAAGTCCGCTGGGAGACGAAACTCGACGGGTTCGACCTCGATGTGGAGATCAACGATCTGTATCCGCACGGGATGCCGATTATCGTTGATGGATCTGTGTTTCTGCTTGCACGTAAGGTCAGCCCGCAACGTCTTGCCAGCACGTATTGCATTGCGCTCGATCTTGAAACGGGTCGCATGCGTTGGACGCGGTATCTGACATCCAGCGGTGGCTTGCATCGTGCGGGTCGGCCGATCTCCGCACCGGCGTATGACCACGGCTGGCTGTATGTCGCAACGCCGATCGGAGCGATGGCGCGGCTTGATTCCACCACCGGTGAGATAACGTGGATGCGCCAGTTCGGCGTACCAATCAATATTCCATTCCAGGATCAGATGCGCAGACCTTGGGAGTTTTCTGCGCCGGTCGTCACGCAGGCTGGTGTGGTTGCGCTGCAGCCCGATCAACGCCGTGTCGTGTTGCTGGATAAGCACTCCGGCGATGTTCTGCAGACATTTCCCGCTTCAAGCAACGATGCATGGGGTGAGGTGCACTACTTGCTTGCAGATGAAAAGCAGGTGTACGCGGTCGGCAGAGACATACGCGCATTCCCGATTGACGCTTTGACACGATCACTTTGGACGCTTCCACCACCTGCTACAAGTCGAATGGTTGATGACCGAACGATGGTCACAAACAACACGGTGCAACGCTTGGATTTGCGTGGACGAGTGCAACTGGCCGATGGCATGTTGATCGCGCCGTCTCTGCAAGGCGTGCTCTTCGTTGATGCGGAGACCGGCCAGATCGACCACAGACTTGCGCTCACTGGTGGAAATCCGGTCCTGGTCGATGCCCAACTCTTTTTTGCTGGCAGTGATCAGCTTGATGCGTACATGTCTTTCGAGCGAGCGCAGGAAATGCTTCGCGCCCGCATGGCCGCTCGGCCCGACGATCCGGCACCGGCATTATCACTGCTGCGGCTGGCGATCCGTGTTGGAGAAATGGGCCTTGCGCTTTCTGCAGCAGATCTCGCGCATCATTGCGTGCAGACTGATCCTGATCCGAGCCGCAGCGCGATGGCGCAGCAGGAACTGTTTGGTCTGCTGCTGAGCATTGATCGCCAGCATTTGGCGGATTCGCCGCAGCAGGCAGAAGCGCTGTACGTCGTTCTCGGGGCTGTCGCGCAGAGTGCGGAGCAGCGCATCGACTATCTGCTTGCCTACGGCGACTGGCTTGGGGAACACGATTTCGGACAGGCTGTAGAAATCTATCAGCAGATAATGTCCGATGATCAGCTCGCGCATGTTCAGCGTGCTGAGGCGCGTCTGCATCGCCCGGCTGCATACTGGGCTGCTGCGAAACTTCGTGAGCTTATGAATCGCCACGGCGATCGCATCTACGCAGCCCAGTCGGATTTCGCGCAGCGGCGCCTTGATGACCTGCTTGGGCATCCGCAGATCGATATTGATGCATTGCGGGAACTGGCATCTGAATTCCCATTTGCGCCAACTGCAGTTGTAGCAACACAGCGAGTTGTCGACGATTTGCTGACGCGCGGAGCACGCCGCGAAGCTCTTACTGTATTAATTGGGCAATACCGAATCACCGAACGAGCACCTGCTGGGGCTGCGCTACTCGGGGCTGCTGTTGATCTGTGCCAGCAGGCCGAGTGGAATCGTGATGGCAGAGCAATTCTTGAATACGTGCAAGAGCGTTTTGGTGACATTCGACTGCGCAGCGTTGCCGGGCCGATACCGGCCAGCGAATGGCTGCGCATCTTTGGAAGTGCTGAAAACGCAGTGCGTCTTGCGAGTGTTGGTTCGCCGAGCGATCCGGTGGGGCAGATTGATGGCGGGCTGGTGCCGATGCATCCGCTGGCGCATGGCGGGCAATCGAACGATGCGTTTGTTGTCGCGCTCGGATCGGTGATCAGTCTATATGGCAGCGATTCACTGGAACCACGTTGGAGTCTTGATCTTGCGCAACCGGCCACGGCTGTCTTGAGTCACGATGCGGATGGCATTGTGTTGTGGAAACATGACAACAAACCGGATGGGCGTGTTGTGATGGTGGAACCGGCTGATGGGGCAGTTCGTTGGATGACAGCATCGCTGGACGAACTGCTGGGTGATGCCAGGCATGGCATGATCCGGGCGACGGGCTTGAATGAGCAGATGCCGGATGGTTCGTCGTTTGATCCGGCGGAAGCGCTGCCGCTGCTGTGTGGCAATCAGTTGGTGGTGGTGCGGCGCATCGGACAGGTCGTGTCGTTTGATATCAGCGCCGGACCGGATCCGACATGGAAGCTTGGTGTGACGATGGATCAGGTGCATCATGTGGTGCTCACGAATTCAGCGTTGGTGCTGAGCGGTGTAAACAAAAGCCGCAGCGGCCGGGAGCGCAACGTGGCGACGATGTTGGTGCTGGACCCGCAGACCGGCAGAACAATGCATTCGTTGCCGCTGGTGGACAATGAACCCGCTGCGTGGATACAGATCGGTCCGCTCGGGAGGGCTGTGTATGGCAGCGATGCAGGCATTGCTGCGGTCGATGTCCTCACCGGCCGACCAGCGTGGACGAACTCTGCATACGACGCTACAGACACGATGGCGGGTTGGCTGGTCGGAAACACGATTGTCTTTCAGGAGCGCAGCCGGCAACTTCGCGCAGCCGACCTGGATTCAGGTGCCCTGACGCCGCCGTTTGACGGTCCGCTGCGCTCTGATGGCTGGGACCCGTACGAATTGCAGGATGTGGTCATCGTTGAAGATCGGATATACGCGCTGTATCCACAGCGCGTCGTTCGGTATTCAACATCAGGACGAATCTTCGGGCAGGATGTGGTGCAGGGCGAACGTGACTACCGGTGGCTGATTCCGACGAGTGATCGGCTATTCGTCATCAGCACGTCAAGCAGCCAGGCACGAGCGCCTGATGCGGCTGGTAGGCGGCTACAGTACGTCTACCAAATCTACCAACTGAGTCCCAACTGCAAATTGCTCGGTGAGTCGTACAAGCTTCCTGCACATACCGTGCGCATCGAGTTCATCCGTGCGGTGGATGGGATGCTGCTGCTTGGGCTTTCGGACTCCATCACCCGGCTGGTGCCAATGCCGGCTGAGACTGCGCAGCCCTGAACACAATCGAATGTTGTTGGGAATCATGCGATCACGGCTGCCGGGTATTGATGTGGTGGCGAGAGCGGCTCACAAAAAAATTTATGTTGTCCGGATTCCGCTTGACAATTATCGCAGTTCTGTTCAAAACACCGACAGCCGGAGAGGTTGCCGATGCAGAATTGCACTTCATCAATCGAATTCACTGATCCAAATTCTCTTTTCGCTGACACGATGACTGATGCTGTTGGCCTGCTCGACGAGCCGAATGGGCAGCACCCGCCCAAGGCGAGAACTGCCATCGTCACTGTAAACGTCGCCAATGACGACGATGATGCTGATGAGGATTTCGATGATGACGACTACGATGAAGACTTCGACGACGACGATTTCCTCGATGATGATGAGGAAGACGACGATTACGATGATGCCGATCTGACGCTTGTCGAAGATGAAGATGATTATTGAATCATCGATTCATCTCAAGATAGGAATCTGATCAGTGGCGCGCCGGAACGAATGCCGGTTCGGTGACGACAGCCCGCTTGTTGTCATGACGGAAGACTTCCATTGCTCTTCCATGCACGCCATCGGACATCGCACGGAGCGCATCGCATAACTCAACGACCGCCGGCACGGTTCCGTATTGCTTGCGCAACTCCGAAATTTTTTCCTGCATCGGAGCGCCGTTGTCTCTGTAGAGCCGTTTGAACGCTTCCTTCACAGCCTCAATATGCTCGGCGCTGTACCCGAAACGGGTCATAGCTATCGAATTGACCGCGCGCACTTCAGCAGGGTTGCCTTCAACGATCATGTACGGCGGGACATCCTTGCTGATGCGTGCAAGGCCGCCGACAAATGCACACCGACCGACGGTCGTAAAGTGGTGCAAACCCGCGCCGCCGCCGATATTTGCACCATCTTGAATGACCACATGCCCGGCAAGCATGACCTGGTTGGCAATGACGACGTTGTTGTGCAGCTGGCAATCATGCGCCACATGCACAGCGACCATGATCAGGTTGTCAGAACCAAGTGATGTCACGCCCCCGCCATTGGCTGTTCCACGGTGGATGGTGACATGCTCGCGAATCGCGTTGCGGTCACCGATGACGCACGTCGTCGGCTCACCGCGAAACTTCCGATCTTGCGGGTCCGCACCGATGACAGTGAACGGATAGAAGACATTGTCTTCACCGATCGTCGTCAGCGCAGCAATGGTCACATGGTTATACAAAACGGTTCGATCACCAATTCGCACATCTGGACCGACCACGCAATAGGGGCCGATCTCAGCTGTGTCCGCAAGGTGTGCGGAAGGATCGATGATGGCTGTCGGATGAATTATCGGCATAAACGATGCCTCAAACTTAGCTGGTCACTCAGGTCAATCCTGTTCGGCGTCAACCATCATGAACCGGATCTGGGCCTCAGCGGCAACTTTGTCGCTGACAAGGGCCCGACATTTGACGGCGCACGTTCGTGGCCTGGCACGCACCGCCTCCGCTTCGAGTACAAGCTGATCGCCCGGCATAACCGGCCGACGAAGTTTGACTCGATCCAAACTCAATAACACTGCGATCTTTCCCGTATGCTCGAGCTTCTGGCTCATCAATAGACCACCAAGCTGGGCCATGGCTTCAACGATGAGCACTCCCGGCATAATCGGTGTTCCCGGGTAATGACCCGCAAAGAACGGCTCATTGATACTGACGTTCTTAACCCCAATGGCTTTGCGATCGCCCTCTAATTCCAGAACGCGATCCACCAGCAGCATGGGATATCGATGGGGCATAATCCGCTGGATCGACCTGATGTCCATCGCTGCTGATCGATTCAGGGCCGATCGGCGGTTGGCGGACTCCATTTGATCCAAAATCCGCAGGCACATCTGACGATTCAGCTCGTGACCTGATTTATGGGCAAAGAACCGGGCCTGAATCTCGCATCCGACCATGTACAGGTCGCCCAGCAGATCGACAATCTTGTGCCGGACCGGCTCGTTCTCGAAGCGGTAGGCATTGTCGATCGGTCCATCCTCGCCGATGACAAGCACGTCCTTTGGTGTCAGATGCCTGCACATGCCCCGCTCCCACAAGGCCTGAGCTTCTTCCTTGAGGCTGTACGTGCGGGCACGGCTGATTTCGTGAATGTACTCGCCATTGTTGAACTGGAATGAAAACGTCTGGCGTTTGATGCGGTCCGAGTTCGGGCCATAATCAAGATCAAAGACGACTTCAAAATTCTGATCATCGCACGGGAAGGCCGCCAGCATGGCGTCGCCTTGCTGCACGAGAATCGGCTCGAGAAGCTTGAAGCTCTTCCGTGGAGCGTTCTGCTCGACGAGCCCAACCGCCAGCATCGGCTCCACGAATGGAGCTGCTGAGCCGTCACCGCATGGCAACTCCGGGCCTTCGACCTTGACAAGCACGTTGTCGATCCGAAGGCCGGCGAACGCGCTCATGCAATGCTCAACGGTCTCAATCGATACCTGGCCGATCTTCAGTGTCGTCCGCCGAGCCCGCCGGGCTATGTTGGTTGCTCGTGCTGGGAGCCGAACAGGTGGATCAAGGTCTGTGCGTTCGAAAACAATCCCGTGATTGGGAGGAGCCGGCTCTATGACGATTCTTGCATCTTCGCCGAGCAGCAATCCCTTGCCGGTCACTTCGACCGGACCGGCAAGTGTGTGCTGGCACTGTGCATCAACCGCCTGAGCAGTCACAGGTTCGTTGGCAGTCTGGACCATGAAAGAAGTTCGTTCAGTCTCATTCGGCCGTCTCGGCCGACCGCTGGGGCTTCGTTGGAGCCGGGCTCAAGCCTCGGCCGCCCCGCAAGTGATCGGGTAGCTTACGAATCGCTGCCCACTGACGCAATGTTTCTCTTGTCGATGTTGCCGGAGTGCCAAGCACCGAAGCCCCCTCCGGGACATCCTCAATCACCCCTGATTTCGCCCCCACACGGGCCATATGACCGATCTTCAGGTGATCCCTCACTGCGACGTGGCCCCCGAGAATCGCCCCGTCTCCAATCTCTACAGAACCAGCTAAACCCGTCAATGCCAAGATGATACAGCTTTTTCCAATTCGGCAATTGTGGGCAATGTGTACGAGATTATCGATCTTGGTGCCCGAGTCGATGACAGTAGCGCCGAATTTTCCCCGGTCAATACATGTACCTGAGCCAATTTCGACATCGTTGCCGATCTCCACAGTGCCAATCTGGGGGACTTTGATGAGTCCGCTGCCGTCCGGGGCGGGTCGAAACCCAAACCCATCAGCCCCAATCGATACGTTCTGGTGCAGGACAACATTCTGCCCGAGGGTGCATCGATCTCGAATGACTGTGTTGCTGTGAATAATACTACCATCACCAATCCGAACATCTGAACAGATCTGTGCACCAGCCTGGATGATGACATTCGCGCCCAACACTACGCGTCGCCCCACTGAAACAAGCGGTCCAATGCGCACGCCGTCGCCGAGCGATGCTGACGGCTCCACAAACGCCGTCGTGTGGATGCCGACATCCGGAATATCCGGCGGCGGCGCGAACAGTGTCAGCAGCGTGATCGTTGCCAATTCCGCGTTGTCGACAGCTATGACCGGCTTGGTGTCATCAGCCAATACCGACTCAAGACCTGCGGTGATGACGACAGCGCCAGCGTTGCTGTCGCCCCACCGGCGCGCATGTGGGTCATCTGCAATAAACGTGATCTCATCCGGCCGGGCTGCGTCGAGTGCGTTGATTCCAACTATGAAGACATCGCCAGCGCCGCGCAGTGTGCCGCCGAGGCGCTGCGAAAGCTCGGCTGTCGAATAGCTCGGGCCGGTTGTGGTCATCTGTTGTTCATGCGTTCGATCAGCAGATCGGTAGCATCAAATTCATTGGTCGCAAAGAGCATGCGCCGCGCTGATATCTGACGGTTCATCTCTGCTTCGGAATTCGCCGCAAGTGAACCCAGCGAGTCGTTGACCATCACGTAGTCGAATCCGTGTTGCTGCGACAATTCCTTAGCGCCTTCGCGAATTTGTTCATAAATCTCACCGAGGATGCGGGCCTTACGTCGCTCAAGTTTCTGCTTGGCAAATTCCAGATAGCCACGATACTCATAGCCCAATTGCAGGAGTTCCTGTTCTGCCTGCGCGTACGTTTCCGATCCCTTGGCCAGAATCTCCAGTTCCTCTTCCTGGGTCACGATCTTCTGACGTTTTGCCTGTGCTGCGTCGTCAAAACTCCCCGCCAACGCATTGAGTTCCTGATCTGCCATGGCGCGAATCTGCAGGTTTTCAAAGACCCGCTCGATGTCGATCCACACGACATTGGCAGGACGGTTCGTGACGTTCTGCCACATTGCAAGCGCCTGGTAGCCGGCAATCATTGCAAGCGCTATTGCAACGATCAGGACTGTTCGTGTTCCACTTCGTTTGTTGCTCATGAAATCATTCCTCGCGATTGATCGCGGTCTCGGTCAGTACAAATCGATCCATGCAGCGCCTGGTTACGGCGATTGCCCGTTGCCTGTCGCCATGCTGCCTGATTGGAATGCATTATTCATGCGCACGATCAGGTCTTCAGTCATGTCGATCTCTTCGGCACCCCAGAGCATTCGCCTGCTGACAATCTGTTGGCGAACCTGAATCTCCCGACTTACCCGCGCATCGGGGTTGTATGAGAAATCACTCGATGAATCATCAACAAGCACAAGGTCATACCCATTTGCCTTGCCCTGCTCGTCGATTGATGTCGCAATCTTGCGGTACAGATCCTGAAGCAGCAGCGCCATCTCCACATCGAGTTGCTCCGCCTTGACGCGTCGCCAGGAGAGAAACTCAAGGGTCTTCAGATCGATGTCATCGCGCTTCTTGAGCTTCGCCTGCGCATCAATAATGTCTTCAAGCGTCGCTTCCATCTCATCAATCTCCGCCATCCTGGCTTCATCCTGCTTCTTGAATTCAAGCTGCATGGCTTCGAGATCGCGCTCCGCTGCGGCTCGCTCTTCAAGGCCCTCAAGAACTTTGGTCAGGTTCACCGTGGCGACTGCTGTAGGCCGGGCCCTGGTGCCGCGCTGTGCGCCTGCCTGGTACGCAAACACCATTAAAACACCAGCGGCCACAAAGCCGGCAAATACCATCGATTGTTTCGTCGTTCTGTTGCTCATAGTCGTTCTCACTTCATTCACCATCACCTACACCGATTCCATAGGGCGTTTGGCTGTGGTGATCAGATATTCACGTGTCATGGACTGACGGGAAACTCACATTCGACGTTTTGGCACGATCCCCATGACCGCTGCTGCAACATGGTCCACTTCTAAGACATCGGCAGCATCAGAACATTCCGGCCAGCACGCGGGCATACAGGATAGCCCACACCTCGGGCTCGCCTCAATATTCCGCCCAAAGCGCCATGCAACACGCTTCGCAATCGATCTAGAACGGTATTTCAGCGCTGAAGCTGAATAATTGCTCCTCATCTTCGTCTTCCTTGAGCAGCGGGAAGCCGAAATCGAAAGCGATTGGCAGTGGACCGAACTGTTCGATATACAAGCGCAATCCAACACCTACCGACAGGCGATACTTGTCGAAGGACACCTCATCGAGCACAGTTCCGCTGTCCACGAACAGCACGCCGGTGACGGTCTCTTCCAGCAGTGGATGTTCCAGTTGTGCGCCGGCAAAGAATAGCCACTCGCCACCAACCGCCTCATCACTCACTGCGCCATTGTCAGCGCGAATGCCCTTAGGACTGACTTCCCGGAAATCCAATCCGCGCAGTGAACGACCGCCGAGATAGTACTGTTCATATGTCGGCGGACGATCGTCACCAAACGCATACGCAGCCCGAGTATTTAAACGCAGCGTCGTCTTGCGCTCAAGAAAATCTTCGTACAGCGTGAGAAACACAGTGTACTCGCCGCCGATCTTGTTGAACTGAAAATCGCCGCCGAGCGCACCGACGCGTTCGTATGCCAATTCAAGTTGGCTGCCGCGGCCTGGCCGACGGATCGTCGTGATTGTGGTTCGTGTAAGAGAAAGACTCAGGCCGGTCAGCATGTCCGGACCAGCATCAGCGAAGATCTCCGTGGGAGCATCCCTTTCGATGTTCTCCAGGCGAACTTCCGAAACGCGCCCATTCAGGCTTGCGACCCAGATGTCGCCAAGTTTTCTGCTGATGCCGAACTCTGCGGAGATGCGCTGTTCATCGAAGTCCTGGAAGACGCGCCGGAAGAACGAGCCACCAATGCGCAGCGAGTATTCACTCTCAAAGAGATTGGGCTCCGTCACGGATACCGAGTACTGAAAGATCTCATCGCCGGGACGAAAGACCATCTGGAAGCGCTGTCCCGCGCCGCGGAACGCTCTGCCACGAATCAATTCCTCAAATGACTCGGGCATATCTGCGATATCAAAGTTGCGCTGATCGACGGAAATTTCACCGAACACTCCCGAGTCCGAACCAACCGCAATACCGAAATTCACCGATCCTGTATTCTGTTCTTTAATCTCAATGAGCACATCGCGATAGAGATTGTCCATTGGGTCCGCAGACTGCACTGTCACGCCGATCGGCCGGCCGAAGAGTCGCGTTGTCCGGAGGCGCTCTTTCGTGTGACTGATCTCCGTTCCGTCCAGCGGGCGGTTGGGCCGCAGTTCCGTTTCCCTGCGAATGATCTTGTCCTTGGTCAGGAAGTTGCCCAAGATGCGCACCATTCCGACCATGACGAACTGGCCTTCGTTGATATCAAGTGCCAAATCAACAACCGGGCGATCCGGCTGGCGCAGTTCAAACGTCTGCACCACCACGCCGTGGTAGCCCAGCAGACCGTATGCATCTTCAACTGCGCGAACGGACTTGCGAACCTTGTCCTGGCTGTAGACATCACCCTGACGAATCTCAAGGATTGCCATCAATTGCTGAGAAGCATAAACGGTTGGCTCGCTGCCGTCAGGAAGCCTGCGCACCTGAATTGTACCCAACGTGTACACCGCGCCCTCGCGCACCAGGAAGACAACTTTGGCTTCACGGTTGTCCGGACTCAGTTCGATGCGCCGATCGACACGTACATCGAGATAGCCGCGATCCTTGTAGTACGCGTCCAGTGATGCGACGTCTTCATCAAGTTGATCTTCATCGAGCGCGCCCTTTTCAAAGATTGGGACCGCCGTCTTCGTATCAACTTGTGATCGCAGTTGCTTTGCGCTGATCGCCTCATTTCCTTCGAATTCGATAGCCCGCACTTTGACGCGCGGCCCTTCAATGATTCGAAAGATCAGGATGCCCGTTTCATCAAGCTCGGATTCGTCAACTTCAACTGTCGTGAGGTAGTGACCGCGATTGCGATACAGATCCTGAATGTTGCGCTTGGCGGTTTCGATCAGGAAATCATCACGCGGCCCGCCTCGCAGCAGCGGCACAACCGCCAACAGCGCCTGGTCGGTGATCAGCTTGTTGTCCACCGTCTGCACTTCACGAATCAGCGGCTGCTCGGTCAGGGCATACGTCAGATCGACCGTACCATCGTCGCGCAGCTCTGCAAACACATCCACGTACCGAAACAACCCCAGCGCCTCAAGCCGGCGCACATCGCCACGGATCATCTCCGGGTCATACGGCGAGCCGACCTGGGCTCGAATGTTGTTGCGAACTTCCTGTTCGGTGATGCGCTGCAGGCCTGTGAGCTGAACAGCTGCGATCGGCCGATCCATCAGTTGGGCGTCATCCTGCCCCAAAGCAGCCTTGGGCTCCAACAGACAGAAAACCAATGTAAGTACAACGATCCGCGCAAGACAGCGTGGCGCGCGGGCGGAGACCCACCCGTTCACCGTCCGCACCCCTCCGAACACATCCAGCACATTTCGGCGCATCGATCCGGGAGCATACCGGCCACGCACAGTGCCAACAACCCGACCGCGCTGATGCGCAAGCCGCCCGCTGCAATGAGGCTGCGATTCGTTACAGGGTCATTGAAGTGCGAAGAGCACTGGTCGCCACATGACCGATTGCGCGATCGATCGGTTCGTTATACGACATGAACTACGACTGACGCCGGCGCCGCCGTCCACCTGTCAGCCCCGCAACACCGAGCAGCGCCAACACTCCAGGTGACGGAATCTGCACGAAATACAGACGGAAAAGGATGTCGTCGTAATCCAGATCGCTTTGCGGCTTGCGCAGGTCCTCAATGCCGATTATCCCCGTTTCGACGTCGATCGAAAAATACTTCTGATCATCGTCGACATCGGTTCGGAACAGTTCATCGGCGACATCAACGGGATGCACGATGTCGTAGGCAAGGTGCAGAATGTCGCCTTGGTCGAACGTCCCGATCAACATCGTGGTGTCGCCTGGAGTGGCAGCATGGTTGTTGAACAGGAACTGGCCCAGGTTCGCTGCATCGGTGTTGGGTGCAGGATTCAGCACTTGATCGGGAGTGCCAGTCCCCAGGAAGTAGAGATTGCCTTCGTACGCTGCCGTCTGGCTGATGAACTCCACGAACGCCTGGGAGTTATCAGCAGGAACAGTAATCGGCGTATCAGAAACCAGATCGGCGTTCGCTGTCGAGACACAGAGTACGAGCGCGGCAACCAGTGCAAGCCCCGGTATAAATCGTTTCCGAATCATGTGCGTCTCTCTTCTCTTCACCCGAACACCTGTTGACCGCTGGCTCGCATCACGCCTGCGATGACGACAACTGTGTGCAATATCACCACAACGGCGGCGCATCTGCAGTTGATCTTCTGTTGAGTCGCGGTCTCTCTTCTCAGTAGCGCAACGTCCAGCACCACTTCCAAACTATAGCACGGCATCATCGCCACACAAACGACAAGTCGTGGTTATATCAATGTTTACGAGATGGCATGAACTCGTCATACTGCACTCACACTCAAGGTTATCGGCCGCTATGATTGCCGCGCCGCGTAGCCAACAGGCGATGCTCTGGATACCTTCACACCATGTCAACCATGATGACCCAATCGATGCACACCACACCGTTTCACCAGTTCCACATTGACCACGGCGCGAAGATGGTTCCCTTCGCCGGCTGGGAGATGCCCCTGCACTACGGCTCCATCATGGATGAACATCGACAGGTTCGTTCCTCAGGCGGGCTGTTTGATGTCAGTCACATGGGACGACTGCGATTTGCCGGCAAGGACGCGTGTCGATTCCTCGACCGTGTCTGCACCCGGCAGATTCACGGTATGGAATCCGGGCAGGCACGGTATTCGATTGTCTGCAACCAATCGGGCGGGTGCCACGATGATGTGCTCGTGTACTGCATCGACGATGCTGAGTATCTCATGGTTTGTAACGCAAGCAATCGCGCCAAATTGCTTGAGCATTTCGCTACGGTCAAGAATGATGACACGTTTCAGTTGAAGGATCAGACAGAATCGACTGCGATGATCGCCATTCAGGGGCCAAAGGTCATTGACCTATTCAAGAGCGTCTCCAGTGAGATTCCCAAGCTGAAGCGCTACCGCTTCACGACCAAGAGCGTCTTGTTCCAGAAATTCTTCATCAGTCGAACCGGCTATACCGGCGAGGACGGCGTTGAAGTCATATTCCCGGCGGGCATCGCCTCCAAAGCGGTCAAGATGCTCATTAAACAAATGGGCGGAGATGATGCGACGATCAAGCCGGCCGGGCTTGGCGCACGCGACACGCTGCGCCTCGAAGCGGGCATGGCGCTGTACGGCCACGAGATTACCGAAGACATTGACCCGATCTCTGCCGGCCTCAACTTTGCGGTCAAGCTCAACAAGGGCGAAGACAACCAAGAGATACCGCGTTTCATCGGCCAAGATGCGCTACAGAAAATTGCTGCCGACGGACCGAAACGACAACTCACAGGACTTGTACTGACCGGCAAACGCAGCGCCCGCCAGGATATGATCGTTGTTCACGACGGCCGCGATGTCGGCGTTGTCACCAGCGGATGTTTCTCTCCGACACTCGAGAAACCAATTGCCATGGCGTATATCGATGCAGCGCTCATTTCCAACGGCGGACAGGTACAGGTGAATCTCGGTTCAACGTTGGTCGATGCAGCGATAACCGCCCTGCCGTTCTACAAAGCGAAGTAAGTGCTGGCGGTGGAAAGTTACTTTGTGTCTTCGGCATCATCATTTGAGGCGTCCGTATCCCACGGCTGCTCCATCCACGATTCATAGTTCGCCTTCTGCTGGTCGGTGGGCTCAGCGACGCGCTGAATCTTCCACGTCACGTTCGGATCAGCGACGAGTGCCAAACGCACAGTGCGCAATGTATCTCTGCGAAACACAGTGATCTCGATTTCATCTCCCGGTTTGTAATGCTTGAGTCGAGCGTCAATGTTGCCGCCGCGCACACGTCTGCCATTGATCGCCATGATCTCATCACCGACCACAATACCTGCTGTATTGGCCGGGCCATCCGTCAAGATGCTTCGTACGGTGTTGCCTGCAAGATGCACGCCGAGGTACGGCTTTGGCTCGTTCTGTTTGTCTGCATTGGCGTTCGCGCCCGGCTCTGATTCGTCGTCCTTCGTTTCGGCATCGCCTTGCACGAGTTCAAACCCGACGACAGACAGTGCGCTGTTGAGATCAAGCTCAACAGTCCCCCGCACATAGTCGTTCAAGAAGCCCGTGAAGTCGGATCCGAATCTCTCCGCCAGCAGAGATTCAAGATTTTCGGAATTGTAGCCGGAAGAATCGCGTGGAAAGTTCTCGTACAACCATCGCATCACCATATCGAGGCTTGCCTGTCCTTTAGTGCGCCTGCGAATTTCCATATCCAGCATCAGGCTCACGAGTGCGCCTTTGCGATAGAACGACACCGTCGAATTGGTACTGTCAGCCGTCGGCTGCGTGTACTTGATCCACGCGTCGAAAGACGACTCGGCAAGACTCTGCAGGTTGCGCCCGGGCCGTTGTCGGTAACTGGTGTACTGATCCACAATCCTCTTCATATATTCCGATTCTGTCAGCAACTGCGCTCGCGCCAGCGTCAGGTCGTCGTAGTAACTCGTCGTCCCCTCCACGACCCACAACAAATCCGTGTAGTTTTCAGTTTGATAGTCGTACGGCACCAGGTCAGCAGGGATGAAACTCTTGACGTTCCATGTATGAAACATCTCATGTGATACGAGTCCAAGAAACACTTTGTACCCGGAGTCGTTGTCCTCGCTGCCCTCCAGTCGCGCGGGAAAAACCTGCATAATTGTGGAGTGTCGATGCTCGGTGCCGCCGCTGAACCCTTCAGCGCAGTGAATCTGAAAGACAAATCTTTCGTAAGGCGCGCCGCCGAAGATTTCTGTCTGTTCGCGCACAATCGCAGCAAAGTTGTTGACGAGCCTCTGGCCGTCGTAGTGACAGTCGCCCCATATGACGATGTCGTGTTGTTTGTCCTCGAATTCGAATGTCAAGCGCTCGTGCGTTCCGATTTCAAACGGACTATCAATGAGTTCGTCGTAGTCCGCAGCAGCAAACCGGTGCGCGGGCACCGCATTTTCCGCATCAATTGCATCAAGACCAGTTGCGATGTGCCACGTTGCGGGGACATGAAAACCAACCGTTGTTGGCTTCGATCGAAGTTCTTCCACGTACAGAAACACGGACTCGCCAGAGAGAAACGCATGCGTATCGTCAATATGCAGCGTCCGATCACGCAGCGCATCTGCAAACAGCTCATAATGAACTGCGATGGCCGTCGCGCCTCCACTCTTGATGCGCCACTGGGCTTTACTGATCTTTGCCATTGGCAATGTACGACCTGACTGGTCGACTGCGCTGATCTGCCGGATCGATCGGGCCTGATCAAGCACACGGTACTTGCCCGGCCGCCACACCGGCATCGCAATGACAAGTGCATCATCATTCCAGCCCTGCACATGCATCACTACTTGCAACGTTTGCGTCTGCGGCTGCTCAATGAACACCTCGTATCGAATCTTGCCGGATGCAGCGCTGTCAACGCGCGGTCGAGGATGCGGCGCGCGGTCAGTTTTCTGCATCGCGCTACACGCGGAGACTGACAGCATAGATAGCATTGCCAGCACGACCATCATTCGGCGGTGCAATCGCATAGCTTCACCCTGCATCGTTCGTCCTTTCATGATTGGATACACTCCGTTATAGAGCATGTCCGCATCGTCGAAACAGCCAGGAAAGAATTCTCGACGCTCCGCCCTTCGGCGGCCCGGCAGAGGTACCCTCATGGCCTTCACTATCGTCTGGACGCTCATCGTTGGCGTGTTTGACGGATTGATCGGCTTCGTCTTGTACAAACAATTCCAAGCC
Organism: Phycisphaerales bacterium; assembly: GCA_029260575.1. GTDB lineage: Bacteria > Planctomycetota > Phycisphaerae > Phycisphaerales > SM1A02 > JAJDDB01. The sequence goes on along the minus strand of JAJDDB010000009.1, from coordinate 83,090 downwards.
GAGTCATATCCGATAGTGCGTGGTGAAATAGTTGCGAGTTCAATCAAGCGGAGCACCGACTCTGAGGGCGATACAACGTATCGGCCGATCGTCGAATTCCGATACAACGTCGATGGCACCACATACTCCGAAACCGGGCATCGGTACGGCAGCTTCAGCAGTTCTGATCGCGGCTACGCCACCCGTGTTGTCGCACGATATCCAACTGGCAGCGAAGTCCCGGTGAATTACAACCCACGCAAGCCGAACGATGCAGTTCTCGAAGTCGGCGTCGGCAACACCGAACACGCATTGTTGTTGTTCTTCACGCCCTTCAACTGTGTCATGTTCCTGCTGTGGATAAACCTCGGCGGCATCATTCGCAGGCGGCTGACTGGAGCGGACGCAGTCGGCGTCAAGATCACGCGCAGACGATATCGAACCATCGTGCGCATGCCACGATTTGCGCCGCTACCTACCGCTGTTGTTGCAGCACTCGGTGTGTCGTTTGCCAGTGTATTCGTTGTTGTATTTTCGTCCGGCTTGGATCCACATCCAACAGTACTGAAGATCGTCTGGGCGCTGACTGGCGGCGCAGCGGTAGTCGCGTATTTCTGGCGATCGTTCATCGTTCACACCGGCGCGAAGGATCTGGTCATCAACCATAAAGCAGGCACTGTGACACTGCCACAGACTTTCGGTCGTACCGGTGATGTCTGGTGCAGCGTCGATCAGGTTACCCGGACGCGCGTTAAGCGTGTCACCCACTCCGGCAAATCCAATGAAACGTACGCGCCAATGCTGCATTGGCGCGATGCGGATGGACAGGAACATCAGGAACAACTTGCAGAATGGATGGACGAAAATCGTGCAGCACAATTCATCGCATGGCTCGACACTTCGATAGTGTCATCTCACAAGATGTAGTGGCAATTACCCAGCCTTGGCGCGCGGCGGAGGTGTCGATTGCCCAGTTGCACCGTTTCCGTTGACGTGGCCGTTTGCATGGCCGTTGCCATTCGTGCGGTTGGTCTTAAAGAACCGGCTGGGGCGATCATCAGACAACTGGCTGGCCAACTTCTTGAGCGCTTCCATCTCGATCTGCCGCACGCGCTCGCGGGTCAGGCCAACCTCTTCGCCGATCTGTTTGAGCGTCAGCGGCTCCTTGCCTTCGAGTCCGAAACGCAACTTCAAAACTCGCGCATCGCGCTCATCAATGGCATCAAGCAGTTTGAGAATCGTGTCAAACTCTTCATTGCGCTCCACGCTATGTTCCGGTTGATTGCAGCGGAAGTCGGGAAACAGATCAGCAAAATCCATCGGCTCGCCGTCTTCACCCGTCGGGGCCTGGCCGGACGAATGCAGCGCTTTCATTGCACGACGAATGATCGCCAGTTTCTTCACTGGCAATTCCATCTCCGCTGCAAGCTCCGAATTGGTCGGATGCCGACCCGACTGCTCCTGCAGCCGGCGAATGGCGTCCTTCCAGCGCGCGATCAGTTCGACCATGTACGCGGGAATGTGAATCGGCTGCGTCGCATTGATGAGCGTGCGCTTGATCGCCTGCTTGATCCACCATGATGCATAGGTCGAAAATCGCGCGCCCTGGGCCGGGTCGAAACCCTCCACTGCACGGATCAATCCAATGTTGCCTTCTTCGATGAGGTCGGTCAACGGAAGTCCGCGGTGTGCGTAGTTTTTGCTGATGGACACGACCAGGCGCAGGTTCGCCTTAACCATGTGCTCCTTCGCGCCATGGTCATTGTCGTTAATGATCCGCCAGCCAAGCTCGCGTTCTTGCAAAGCTGTAAGCAACGGCGTCTCATTGATTTGCCGCAGATACAGTTGCAGATCGGATTGCAGGGCTTCTCGCGCCATACCCATCCTTACATGCCGACAGTCGTCGACAGAGCCGATCCCCCCACAACGAGGAACCGAGCACGTTTCAATTCAGTTGATGCGTCGTTGGCTGCTCCAGAGCCGCTGAAATGCCTCTTCCCACCTAATCATCCGTTCGGAATGGCCGAACGGTTCCCACCCTCAATAGCTTGTCCGACCGGAAGTTGCCGGACCGCTGCTGAAGATGCTACCGTTCGAGACGCGACGCAGCAACGATTCAGTCACGAAAGAGCCTATAAGCCCATGGCTTGCAAACGATGAAGCCACGGTTCAGATGTCGGTTGGACTTCCTGCGGCCTTAACCGCCATGGCTGTGAGCCAGCAACAGGGGTTCCTACAGATCGCGCTGCCCGCCCCAACCACCACGACCGATACTTGATCAGGAGCCTGCCAACGTGGATTCAACGGACCTCACTGAACTTCTCAGGTCATGGCCAATCGAGCCCGGAAGAATCAATGTACGCCTGATTACCGGCAAGGACGGCGCCAGGAAAATTCAGGTCCGTGTTGAACTCGGCATTCTCCAGATGGACCTCGATGGTCGCCCCGACGGCCTCGTGCAAGGCGAACATCCCACGCAGCTCGATCTCCATCGAGACCGACTCGAGCAATATGAACAACACGCCGGCCTTCCCGTCGGTTTTGTGCTCTCAGTGGAACAATGCCGCGCCCTTCGACAGGAAGCGGTGCAGTTTTATCACCGCTATGTAGCGCTGTTTGCTATAGGTGAATTTGAGCTCGTCGTGCGCGACACGCAGCACAACCTTGAGATACTGGATCTCTGCCGGGACTACTCCGCAGAGCCGAATGATCGCATTCTGCTCGAACAGTTCCGCCCACAGATTATAACGATGCGCGCCCGCGCCCTTGCCGAACAGGCGATAGCAGCCAAGCAGCCGCGCCACGCCTTGGCGGCTCTTGATCAGGCTCTTGATCAACTTCGTGACATTTTCAATGAGCACGGCAACGCAGATGCGTATGAGAAATCCAACGAAGCTGCACTGCTACGAGGTATGCGCGATGCGCTCGTCCCAAAACTCCCTGCCAGCCAACGAGTTGAACTTGAGGAGCGCATGCAGGCCGCTATTGATGCTGAAAATTTCGAACTGGCTGCGATCCTGCGCGATGAACTTCGCATGATGCAGTAACCCAAAGCCCGACATCTCCAGATGCCGGGATCGCTGCCTGTGTCTTCAGCATCGATACTTACACGCTATTCTGTTGCACAATTCACATGGCACGTCTGCACCTCATCATCGGCCTCGTTACGCTCGCAGCGTTCATCGGCACCGGCGTGTATTTGCACTTCGAATTGCCAGCCATTATTGAACGCGATGCGACACTTCGCTTCACTCACCGCGCCAATCACATCTATTTATTGCTTGCGGGACTGGTAAACATCATGGCCGGCGTCTCACGTACACCGCACCCACGGCGATGGCGGTGCACGATGCAAACCATCGGGTCGTGCGGATTGTTGATTTCGCCCCTCGTACTGTTGGTAGCGTTTGTTCTCGAAGCGGATTCGGTCAACGCGTTCCGACCGGTTACTGCAATCGGCGTCATGATCGCCTTCGCTGGCGTGATATTGCACCTCTTTGGCATACAACGCAGCACAAACTTAACCTCAACGACTTAACGCATCGCCAGATCGCCCGGACAGATCATTCCGATCGGCGTCTGATCTTCTCTGCCATGCTCGGTGATCAGCACAACTTCCAGTGACTTGTTGCGCGCGAACAGCGCTTCGACATCGTCAACAAGTGCGCTGCGCGCGATAAATGTCACGCGATCCCGTCGGTGATCCAGCGCGAGAATGTCGGCTATCTGAACTTTCGACGCATCGATCTCAATGCGTGATCCTTTCATCTGCCCTGCAATCCACCGCGTGAAGCCGTTGGAAGTCACCATGCCAATGAATCGCCCATCTTCAAACACGGGATACCGCGAATACCCATCGCCTCGAATCAGATCAAACGCTTCCGCGAGCGAATGAGTCGGCTGCAGCACTATCACCTTCCTCAGGAATCGCTTCTCAACATTCTCCGGCGCAAGAATTTCCTGCTCAATGCGTTCGAGCTCGACGACTGTTGATTCGCTCGGCACCGCCAAGAACAGATCATCACCAGTGCGGTTGTGTACGACGGCATTACGCAGCTCGCCGATCTCGAGCAGAAAATCACTATGTCGCGCGATCCTGCGATATCGACTTGCAGCGATGCGAACTTTCGAGGCAAATGCGTGCTTGCGCTTGTCTGCCTGCTCGCGCAGCAGATCGCCGAGTCCATGGTCGATGCGGTTATACGCAGATTCAAATCGTTCGATGCGCTGTGCTTCGTTCATAACCATGTGGGCAGTGTATCGCAGACCAAAGAAGCCTGAACCTGCACATCAACACGGCTTAGCGATACGTACGTCGCAGCGCATAGAATTCCGCCTGCCAGCGCGTGCCGCCGAACGCCGGGTCGCGCTGCTCCAACTGCTTGATGCGGGGCGCGATCTGTTCCGTGTTCTGTCCGACCGCATCAAGAATCTGCAGCATGCGCAATTGCGACTGCCAATATGTGGGTGAATTGTGATCGCGCTCCGACGCTCCGATTCGCTTATAGAGCTGAATTGCCTCTGCAAGCTGCGATTCGCTTCCGAGTCGATACAGGCATTCGGCCTTGCCGAGCAACAATGCAAGGAGATTCGGATGCTGGACCAACAGCCGCTCATACTCCGTGAGCGCAGCTGCGAATTCACCGCTGAGTTCATATGCAGCGGACATTCTGCGACGCAAACGAAATTCATCACCTCGCCACTGCGGATTGCTGACCAACCATTGTGAAAGCAGGTTTGCCATCGGCAGCAGTTCGCGATGGGCTCGTGCCGTCGCTTCGTCTTTCAGTCCAAACTCAAGAAGCTCGCGGACCTCGCGTTCAATTTCCAGCATCATCGGCGGCAGAACCTGACTTACCTGATCCGGAGCTGCGTCAAGGTACTTGCCGACCTCATCCTGCGCCTCGCCTGCCCGGCCGAGTGCCTGATACGCGGTAATTCGTGCCAACAGCACATCCGCACGCGCTTCCGGTTCGTCAATCGAATCCAACTCAACTTGCAACAACAAATCAAGTGCGCGCTGCGCATCAGTCAACTCAAGCAGCGACTTCGCTTCAAAAATATTCAGATACACAACGTAATACTGCAATGCCGCAAGGCGAGATTCCGAAACACCATCCGTCGCAATCACCCGCTGAATCGGCTCTCGGACGTTTCGCACAGTTTCGACAGCCTGTTCATTGAGCGTCAGTTTCTTCAGTTGATCAGATTCGGCTTCTGCTGCCAGGCGCGAGACATTACCCTGCATGAACAGCGCATCGTGATACTGCTCTGCTGTCGATCCGATTGACTTGAAGTGCGCCATTGCATCGTCGTATCGCTGCTCATGAATTGCCAACTCGCCGGCGACATAGCGCCAGCGATCAATGCCGCGCACGTTTGGATACTGCTCACGAATGAGGGTGACCGCTTCATTCAAGACATTACGTACATCCGTAACGCTCTTCTGGCGTTCAAACAGAGTAAACGCCAGTGTTGCAGCAAGTTCAGCCGACCGCTCTGCCTGGCCGTCCGTTGGATACTCTCGCGCAAGCTCCAGGAAACTACGGGCAGCATCAAGTGATCGTTGATCTTCGTACAGTGTTCTCCCGAGGCTAAATAGCGCCGCGGCCCGGTCGACCGCTTCAATATCAGTGCGCTCCAGCACCGACTGCAACAGCACAATCGCTTTGGATCGACTGGCTGGGTCGCGGGCCTGAGATTCTGCCAGTGCAACAGCCACCAACGGCGGCAACTGCGCAATTGGTGTCGAGTCGTCAACAACGTTCGCAATTCGACTCACTACGATCGAACGAACCACCTCTGCAGGTTCATCCAAATTCATATCCAACAGGTCAAGATACGCTTGATACGCCAACGCTAATTGTGCCTCTCGTTGTTCGCCTTCAAGTTCAGCAGTTGCTGCACGTCGCCACAGGAATTGCTGATCCGTCAATAACACGCGTTGCAACATCGACATCGTGCCGGACCGTTTCCGCAACATGTCGCCAATCTCTTGCAGCGCACCTGCCGGGCCGTCTCGGGCTCCCGCCAGTTCTACACCTACCAGTCCGCCAATTGTCTGGAGATCTGCGTTGCACTGTGACCCGGATTCAACTGCCTCGAGCACTGCGTGCGCTTCAGCAAACTGATCAAGCCGTGTGAACGCTAGCGCAAGGTACACCCGTCCATGGCACGCAGCCAAGCCATCTGTCAGCTCGACCGCCTCCTGCAACTGGTCAATTGCTTCTTCATACAAACGCTTACCTTTTGCGGGATCGGTCACACTCAGTTCCGTATGTACAACTGCGCTTATCCCGCCAACGAGCGGCAAACGTCGTCTTCGCTCGCGTTCAATAAAGCGCTGTCGCTGCAGCTGGGCCGCAACGTCATCGACAAATCCATGTTGCGATTCAATCTGCAGCAACGTCGCGGCCAGAGCTTCTTTTGCCAGGTTTGCCAACTCATACGCTTTTGATGCTGCCTCTGCAGCTCGCTGGCGCTGCTGCGGCATCGGCGATCCGAAAACCGATGTCCATCCCGCCGCCTCGACATTAAACATTTCGAACATCCATGCAGCTGCCTGATCACTAAGCCAGATTGTGCGCCGGGGATCATCGGGATGAAGATCAATGAGCGCCTGGCGCAGGTCAATAATGTTCTGCAAAAGTTGCGTTCGGCGCGCAGGTGTCGCATCGGGGCGGCGCATTGCCATGCGCTGGTGCGCAATCTGAAAATACGTCTGCCGAGCCGGATCATTGGTGGGATGCGACGCAACGTAATGATTCAGCACTTCCGGGAGATTCAATTCACTCAGGCCATCAAGGTATTGTTGCTCATCAATCAACTCATCAAGTGACTGCGCGTGCCCGGGCATGGCAATGAACATCATGCACGCAGCTGCGATGACACAAAGCGTGCATCTGCGAATCGGATTCCCAAGAACTCTATGCATTCCCATTTATCTCGGCCTGGCGAACATAATATTGGTGTACCGCGCACGAGCAGCGGCGTTGAATCCGGCAAGTACGTGTTCCCACCGTGTAGTTCCGCTGGCGACGATGATAATCGGATGATCCGGCTCGAACAGACCGCCGATCGCTGCTTCATTGATCTGGCGTTGTGTGAGGAAGTCAAACAGATCGTCAAATGTAGCAGGCTGCGGGTACGGCCCATCGATGCGAACTGCGTAATCATCCGGGCGAATCCCGATTGATGTCACCTCAACGCGAAGCGGTTCACGATCAAGTTGAAACGGATCACGCTCCGCCTGAGCGGGCTGGCGCTGCGGCAGATCCATTCGATAGATCTCTTCGCCAAGCTTGAATTTCGTTGCCACCAGGAAATAGATCAAGAGCAGAAAGACGACGTCAATCATTGCGGTCAGATTCAGGCCGAGGCGCGCCGGTCGGTTCGATCGCCGCTGCCGTGCCCCACGATGCTCGATCATCTGTTCGTCAGTGTGCGCAACATCAAAGCTCATTGTTGGCGCTCCACAGCCAGATTGACGCGCGGTTGCACATCGTGGGCAGTGACGCGACCTGCAGCTTCGCCGACCGCCTGAATCGCAGCCTGTACCCATTTGTAATGCGTCGCTCGATCGGCACGGAGATTGACATCAAGCGTGGGATTTGCTTCGTACAACTGCGCAAGACGCGCTGTCAATCCAGCCATACCCGCTTCGTCAGCCGAGTACACGCGAGTTCCCAACTTGTACCCATTAACTTCGCCAAGTGGGCCGGGCATCACATTTATCACAACACGCTGGTCTTCGCTCGGCTTCTCGCTCGCCGGGTCATTCGGCTTGGGCAGATTCATCTCCACGTGCTCGACATCAACAATCTGCGACACCAGCACAAAAAATACGATCAGCAGAAACGTCACGTCGATCATCGGCGTGAGATTCGCCCGTATTTCGGACATTCCTCGTGAATAGACGTGGCTCATGAAACGACTCGCAGCTCAATTCGTGCAACACACCCGAAACCTCGCATCTCCCGATGCGGGGAATAGTTTTTCATTTGCGGGGCTAATGCGGCTGCGGTGCAACAGCCGGTTTCGGTTCACTTGCGCTTCGTCCCGTCATTTTCGGTCGAAACTGGTTTAGCAACTCCTCGGCACGCAGCGTTGCTTCCGCAGTCAATTCATCAATGCGGTTGCGGATGATTGCGTAGCCCGACAGTGCGGGAATGGCGACAACCAAACCCCAGAATGTGGTCACCAGCGCAGTTGCAATACCGCCAGCGAGCATGATCGGTTCAGCATTTCCGCCGGTCATCACGAGCGCCTGAAACGCAAGAATCATGCCATACACCGTGCCGAACAACCCGATCATCGGGCTGACCTGCCCGAGCACATTCAGATATTCGATTCGTCGCAGTCGATTCGTCGTAAGCTCGTCAGATGATTGTTCCAGCGCACGAATAACTGCGCCGAAACCGTGGTTTGCTTCATGCAGGCCGGCATGCATCACTTGTCCGAAGAAACTCTCATCCTTCTTCGTTAGCGCCAATGTTTCACGGTACTTTCCTGCGCCAAGCAGACGCTTGACTTCGTCCACCACACCTTCGGGCACGATGCCCTTGCGTTGATTGGTCAGAGCCATGTGGCCGATCAGTCCGATCGACAACATCGAAAGCAAGAGCAAGAACCAGATGATAAAGCTACCGAGCCATTCGACAGACTGTTCGCCTGTTGCGTCGGTCCGACGCGTTATGAAGAATTTCTCTATTAACCCGCCACCGACCGCTGCCCTGTCTTGATCAGCGACATCTTCAATACTGAACGCATTGTCTTGCGCATTGGCAGTCACATTGGTTCCAAAGAACACGACGCATGTCGTGAGAATCGCCACCAGCTGTATTACTCGTCCGACATTGCGTTGCATGCGCGCTCCTTCTTTGTATCCGTGCGCGTAATCAGTCATGGCGTGCTGCCTGAATCGCGTAGCAACTTGCGAGCTTTATCTGCTGCTGTTTCGCGCCCCTGCACATCAGCGAGTTCAATCGCCCGACGCAAGAGCCGGTGGCTGGTTGCCATCTGCCGAAATTCAGTTCGATACAGCATTGCAGTTTCGATCAGGCTTTCGAGTCCGTACTCCGTTCCTCGAAACAGTACAGCGCAGCGTGTATACATCACAGCAGCGTCACGCGGTTTCCCTGCGCCAGCAAGCGCTTTGCCCCATTGATATAGCAACCGCGCAATATCGCGATCACCAGCATCTCGCGCGGCTGCTTCACATCGATTCACCGCAGCCGCGTATTCACCAGCTTCGAGCAAATCATCGATTTCGTCCGCAGCCTTGTCCGATGCTTCGGTGTCGACGACGCGAGCCGGACCAGTATCAGGACGCCGCGACACAGATGGTGCATCAAATGCTGCATCTGGTTGCTTCGAATCTGTCTGAGCATCATCAGCATCAGTCGCATATTCAGCCTTTGGAGTGGCCACTGGTTCAGGTTTCTCATCCGCAATGGCGTTGCTGGTATCGCGCAGAATCGTCCCGGCTTCGATTTGCTTGCGGGAAAATCCCGACCACGTCGAACCGTGCGCAATCGGAGGTCCGTTGTACTGATCACCCAATCGCTTTCGGATCGGTAAAACAACCTCTCGCATCCGCGCGAGAGTCTGCTGCAGTGTGCCGTCAGTCACCTGCCGGGCAGCCTCACGCAGCAGATCATCTGCCTCGACTGCTTGGGGATACGTCGGTTCAATCGGCTGGCATGTCGGTTCGAGGATGCGCCAATAGGCGTTCGGTTCAAGCATCATTGCAGCAGCAGCGTGTCCCGCCGCCGGCACGTACTCATCACGAAAATCATGCACACGACTGAGCCGCATGTGAATCCAAAGCCGCTGAACAGTACTGTCTGCAGTCATAAGCGCCTGCAAGAACAAACGCAGCGCCGCATCATGGTCACTGTCCGCAAGCGCCTTTTCTGCCTGATCCAGTTGCGGAATTTCATCAAAGCCAAGCTGGCTGATCTCGTCCAATCCGCGCCGCGCCTGCCGATTGTTACGATCCAGATAAAACACATCACCAGCCCGGATGGCCTGCACCGTCACACCACGCAGTGGAATCGTCGACCCGCGGAAGGTGATTGCGTCCGCAGATGCAATTGACGCTGCACACAGAATCGCAAGAACCACACACAACTGTTTTGCATATAGCCGAGGCCCGCTCATCAACACTCTTTCACACTTCATGGCCCGGTCAGCCCCAATTCCTTTCGGTCCAGAAACTTGTACCCTCGTGGCCCTCCGTGAATCTCTGCGACCTGCCGCAATGTATCAAGCGGATCGGTTTCCAGAAACTGGATACAGTTGATCTGCGTCTGCCGACGACCCGTTTGTTCGTCAATGACCGGATTGAGTTCATCAAGCATTGCCAGCAGATCGCGCTGATCGATCTCGTACTGCCCTGCGCCGGTGATGTTTTCACTGAGTATGAATATGACATCCGGCTTGCGATCCAATGCATAGCGAATCGCTGCAAGTGGATTGCTGCTCCCTCTTGGGTAGACCTTCTGATCAATCCACTGCAACATGCGCAACTTCTCCGCGCCCGTAGCAGGAACAAGTTGGGACTCTGGCGGAACAACAAGTGCATCTTCGCCCTGAAAAAACACAATTCCTACCTGTTGCTGCGCCGACAGCGCATCAATCGACCGCGCAAGCTCCTGCACGACGATCTGCAGTGAGCGAATCATCGAACCCGACGCATCAATGACATACACGATGCGCTTGGCGTTTGAGCTGCTCAACCCGCTGAACTCAACGCGGTTCGTGGTGGTGTCCGGAGCAAAATCAGCCAGCGCAGACTGCGGCGCTGCATCGGACAGCACGCTCAACGGATCAACTTCAATATCCATCAATTGATCGGTCATCGCCGGCGTCAGCGCTTCAACAGGTACACGATCCTGCACCAACCGTTCGGTCGTATCGCTTTGTTCAACATCACGGCGAATGATGGGATCGTAGCGAAGATCGTCAAAGTTGGCGACGACGAGCGTCGGCTGATCATCACGTTGCAGAAAGATAACTGTACTGGCTGCAATGACTGCAATCAGAACGATACCGAGATGCACCATCGCAGAGGCAACGAATGGCACGATGCGCTTGACCTTGCGCTCTGTTTCACTTTCGCCGCCAAGGTTGCGCAAACGCTGCTCGACGATATCGTCAGTCGGCGTGGAGTGACCGGCTGACGGCGCAACAGTCGCAACAATCTCCCGGCCGGGTTGGTGATGGGCTGCAGACTGGCGGGCGGGCAAGTTGTTTTCAGCATCCGATGTCATGTCCGTCTTCTAGGATACGACCTCAGACACTGTTTGCTGAAGAATCAGGCGGAAACGCCCAAACTGGCGTGACGCATCGCATTGAAGTAGCGCCCGGTATCGAAACGACACTGGCCATCTGCCCGGCTGTTTGAATTGCCCTCGACACCGTATCGATCAACGCTCGTTCCGAGACTCGACATTCTCGAATGCTTCTTCACGCTTGCGCGGCCGGAAGATCAGTCGGTCGAGACTGAGCGGCCCGGGTCCCACGAGGAAAACGGTCAAGGCAAGTACGCCGAGCCCAAGTTGGGTGAAGACCGTAGAAACCAGCCAGCCGTACTCCATGCTGCCGGCTGCCTCGAACGGACCAACATCAACGAAGTACGGACGCATAGATGTCAGGTAAAACGCCATCCCCATGGTGATCGCAAGTCCGAGACCCCATACACGGCTGAACAAACCGATCAGTATGAGAATCCCGCCGGCGAATTCCGTCAGTGCTGCAATCCAGGCCATGAGCCGTGGCCGTGGCACTTCCTGTGAATTTAGCAGCAAGACAAGATGGTTGATCGCGCCGCCGGTGTATGTCGTGCCGGTTTCGATTACAGGGATTTCGATAATTTCACCAGGCGCATCGTCATCGCCTTTTTCGACAGCATCATCATCAACATCGTCGGCCGGCGGCGGCTGAGTAGCAGTTGCTGCGTCCAGCTCGTCATCGAACGGGCGCTCGTCGATCGGCGGCTTCTGGTCGATCACTTCCGGATCATCAGGATCGGCATCCTGTGGCAACAGCGTCACGAACGCCACAGTCGAGGCGGTCGGCTTCAAATCGATGCCGAGTTCGCGCAGGGATTCAGCCTGATCAGCGTTGAATTCCGCAGAGCCAAAGATCTTGCTAGATCCCGCTGTCACGAAGGCCAGAGCCAGGATGATCCGGGCCAGTGTGGGGATGATGGCAGTGCCAGCAAAGTTGTTCCATCTCATGAGAGTCGTCCTGCTCGCAAGAGCGATATCGAATCCATTCGGTTGATCAGAGCGAGACTCGGTGAATAATCGTACCGTGATTCGAAAGTCTGCGGGCGTGGCGGAATTGGCAGACGCGCTGGATTTAGGTTCCAGTGGGGTAAAACCCGTGGAGGTTCGAGTCCTCTCGCCCGCATTTGCAGACTCATCGGCGCGTGTGTGGTGGCCTTGCTGGCCTCTGCACACCGCTTGTTCGGTTTGCCGCGTTCGGATTTCCAGACGGTCGCAACCGCGCACGCCATCCATGCGAAGTGCTGAAAGAGCCGGCTGTCGGTGTGGTTATGCCAATCGGCACCCGAACAAAATGTCCTCCAGAGGGTTCGAACCGGCCTGAGAAACAGAAAAAGTCCCCGTCGCAGTGACAGAGCAGGCTGGGCGTGCCGGGCTCTGGCGACGGGGTTTTTTCATTTTGACATTGACACACCAACTCCGTTCATAAAGAAACCCCGGCCGAAACCGGGGGCATCTCACTCTCCTCTGCCGCGTCATTATGTGGAGCAGGAGGGAATCGAACCCTCGACCTCATCGTTGCGAACGATGCGCTCTCCCGGTTGAGCTACAGCCCCAGTATTACTGCCCCACCATCGGCGACCGCATCGCCAGCCTTCAGCCCAACACCCGGAACCGGCGCAACACGAACAACCCGCCGCAGTTACCGGCCGGACGATGTCGGTATTGCCTGTCACGCCCGCGCGCTCGTTCGTCGATACCATGACCCTGAAGATGTACATGCCCACATGGTCACCCACATCCTGGCAGCAGCGCCCGGCCGATCAGCAGCCGCGCTATGACGACGGATCCGCACTCAACACGGTTGTGGAACAACTGTCTCAGTTGCCGCCGTTGGTGACGAGTTGGGAGGTTGAAGCGCTCAAGCAGCAACTTGCTGAAGCTGCGAACGGCCAGAGGTTTCTGCTGCAGGGTGGTGATTGTGCTGAGAGTCTCGTGGAGTGCGATTCCGCATCGATAGCAAGTAAGCTCAAAATTCTTCTACAAATGTCGCTTGTACTGGTACACGGCACGCGCAAGCGCGTCATTCGCATCGGCCGATTTGCCGGCCAGTACGCCAAGCCTCGCTCCAGTGATACCGAAACTCGCGACGGCGTCACATTGCCGAGCTATCGCGGCGACTGCGTCAACAAGGCTGAGTTTACCGCCGAAGCCCGCAAACCCGATCCCCAATTGTTACTGCGAGCCTATGAACGGTCAGCACTGACGCTGAACTTCATCCGCGCGCTGATCGATGGCGGCTTTGCTGATCTGCATCATCCCGAATACTGGGATCTCGATTTCATGCAGCACTCACCACGGGCTGCGGAATACCAGCGCATTGTCGAAGCAATCGGCCAGTCGCTGCGCTTCATGGAAACCTTGGCCGGCATCAGCGTCTCCGACATGAACCGCGTGGATTTCTATACCAGCCACGAAGGGTTACACCTGCTGTATGAACAGGCGCAGACACGCCAGGTTCCACATCGCACCGGTTGGTACAACCTGTCCACGCATTGCCCCTGGATCGGTATGCGCACTGCAACAACGGATGGCGCGCACGTCGAATATTTCCGCGGCCTGCGCAACCCGATCGGCGTCAAGATCGGCCCGATCACCACGCCTGATCGCTTGCGCGATCTACTCGACATTCTGCATCCGGATGATGAACCAGGACGCATTACGCTCATACATCGTTTCGGCGTGCATGAGATTGTCAAACACCTGCCGGCGTTGGTTGATGTCGTCAAGAAATCAGGCAAGACCGTGCTGTGGTGCTGCGATCCGATGCACGGTAATACGCAGATGACCGACGACGGTATCAAGACCCGTAAATTTGATCACATCCTTGCGGAACTCGAAGCTGCGTTCGAGATTCACGAAAACCATGGCACGATACTCGGCGGCGTACACGTTGAAGTCACCGGCGACAACGTCACCGAATGCACCGGCGGGGCGCGCGGCCTCAGTGATGGCGACCTCGGCCAGGCATACCGCTCACAAGTCGACCCGCGCCTGAATTACGAACAGGCACTCGAACTCGCCATGCTCATCACCCGCCAGGCGGGGTGAAGACCGCGCGGTCATTCACGGAAACTCCGGGCAACTCCAACAAGTCAGTCTGAGTTGTTCTGCAGTGTCGGTACTGGCGGCGGCGCCACGCACATATCGCCCATGATCATCCGACCGGGTACAGGCGGCGGGGCGTTGTTGAGCCACGTTTCAATGCGCGTTCTTGTCTGCGTGTATGTCGAATCCGGACCCTGCCAGGGATCGACCTCGCGCGATCTGCCGAACGCCAGGACACTGCCGAGTGCGATGATCGCAGCAGCAACTTTCGCAGTTGTCAGAATCATCTTTCGCCGAATGATCTGCAAACCAACCGGGCAATCGCGGGTGATTACAGTTCCATCGAAGCGCCGCCACAGGCGCCCACAGATACGTCCTTCTGCGCCCTCGAGCAGAGCATTGGCTTCGTCGGCAGTCATCGCAGCAATGTTGTAGACGTTAAGATCGCATGCTTCGCAGTGCCTCACGCGTTCATCGCCGACCATGTCATCCCACTTCATATCGCACGGCGAGGCAATGCGCGCGGTTTGAATCAGGCTTATAGTTTTCGACTCGTTCATGGCTGTGCTCCGTTCAAGCTGTGCACTCTCACAGGGCAAGACGGACACAGGCAAGAGTTCTTACAGAACATTGCGAAGATCGCGTTATCGGTCGCCATTGTTTGTCTCATAGATACATTGCACAGGTTTAACCATGATCATTCCTCCTTCGATGATCTGCGACGGAGTGGTCAGCCGCGGCGGCGGGCCGTTCAACCACGTCTCAACGCGGTCCGTCGTCCGACCATACACCGTCTGCCTTTGATACCTGCCATCAGTATCTCGCGCTCGTCCCCACGCAACGGCTGTACAGAGCATGACCGCAGCCGCAACGATCTTTGCAACTGTTGCAAACACACGTCTGCGAATCGCTGCCATACCGCCCGGACAGTCACTGGTGATGACAGTTCCATCAGCACGCCGCCACAACTGCCCGCAGATACGCCCGTCAGCATTTCCAAGCAATTCATTTGCCTGAGCCTTGGTCATATTGCGAAAGTTATAGACGTTGAGCTGACACTGTCCGCAATGGCGCATGAGATCATCACCGACCATGTCATCCCATTTCACATCGCATGGCGATGCAACGCGCGCAGCCTGAATCAGGTTGATCGTATGAGACATACTCAATCTCCGTCTTTGTATTCACAGACGTTTGAACGCAGCAATAACCGCAGCCTGGAGCGCAGCAGCGAACACAATCGTGGCAATGGTTTTCAGAACTTGAACGCGTGGCGGATTGCGCAGGAAACTGCCACGCCGAAAGGTATGAATCAGGAGGCTTACGCCGGCGATCACCGTTGCCCCGCACAAGACTCCAAGCAATATTGAATCGCTGTCGTTCCAACCCCAGGAGCTGCGCAACTGCCACGCGCCGTAGGCAGCAATCAACGCAAGCACAAGATTGAATCCGAACGGCGTAGCCAGCGCGATGAATCCAACGAGCCACCAACCGAGACGTTGATATGCAGAGACAACGTGCAATTCCAGCGGCACGCCACACTCAGGGCAGAATGTTCCCGAACAATCACGCAGGTTGTATTTGCAGCGCGGACAGTCGATGTCCCTGCCGATGAGAAACTCGCGGAGCACTACAGTTTGCTCAACTGGTGTATTCACGACGCAACCCCGTACACAGTCTGCAAAGCGATCGGCGGAGAAGCAATACCCGCACGAACTGTTCAACAGTCCAACGCTTCGGGCAGGTAGTTCTTATTCTGTCATACGAGTCACAGGGGTTTTAGTGCGATGAAATTTCAGTAATGTGAGCTTCGCAGCTTCATTTGCCTGCAGCCTGCGTTCATACAGGCAGATTTTCAATCTCTTTGCGGACATCAGCCATCAATTCGCGCACGATGTCGGCTCCAAAATCGAACCTCGCTTCAGCAGCGTCAAACAGCTCCGGCAACGGCCGCGAACCGCCGAGCTTCAGCGCCCGCTGATAATTTCGTACGGCTGCCTTCTCATCGCGCTTGGCCTGCAACCACACTTGCTGTGCGCCCAATTGCGCGATCGCATATTCGATGTAGTAGAACGGCACTTCAAAGAGATGCAGTTGCGCCTGCCATGAAACTGCTCGGAATTCTTCGAGCTCATCCCAGGACACATCTGATCCGAAGCGCTTGACGAGCGACTCCCAGTGTGCCTGACGCTGTTGCCGAGAATGCGTTGGGTTCGTGTACAGCCAATGCTGATATGCATCGATCGTCGCAACCCACGGCAGCAGTTGCACCAATTTCTCAAGATGATTACGTCGCGCGCGATCCGCTTCAGCATCCTTGTAAAACTCATTGAAGTACGGGTAGCTCAACAGCTCCATACTGATCGATGCGACTTCAGCAAACTCAATCGGCGAATGGCGATAATGCAGCAGCGGATCATGCTCACTGAGCATTGAATGAAACGCATGACCAGCTTCGTGCAGCATGGTCATCAGATCCCGATGCAGGCCGGCTGCGTTCATGAAGATAAACGGCTGCCGTGAGTAGTCTCGATTGTATTGATACCCGCCGGGAGCTTTGCCCTTGCGCGATTCCAGATCAAGACTATCGCCCTCGCGCAGTCGATCAAACATCGCGCCAAACTCGGGATTCATCTTGTGGAACATCCTGCTGCATTTGTTGACCAGCTCATCGGCACCATCAAACGGACGCAGCGGCGCACGGCCTTTGACATCCACAGAAAGATCCCATGGCCGTAGCGCTTCAAGACCCATCGCTGTCGCCCGTTGCGTGTTGATATCGCGCATCAACGGCACGACCTCGCGCTGCACCGCATCGTGGAACGTCTCGCAATCCTGCGGCGTGTAATCAAAGCGATGCTTGGCTTTAAACATGTACGCCCGGTAGTCAGGAAATCCAGCGTTTTGAGCGATTTCATGGCGAAGGGCAATCATGCGATCAAAGATTGCGCTCAGCGCTTCCTGGTCCTGATGCCTGCGCTCACTGATTGCCCGCCATGCCTGCTCTCGCGTGTCACGATCTGTCTCTTCCAAGAACTTAGCCATCTGCGGCAGTGTGTATTCCGTTCCGCGGAAGTGGACAGTCATCGCCCCGCAAATTTCCGAATACTGCTGGCCGAGCTTTGTATCTTCGGTTTGTAAAGGCACGTTCTCCTGGCGGAAAATCTCAACATCGGCTGTGAGATCGCGCAGCATTACGCCGTAGCGTTGTTGATCAAGTCTGGCAACGTGTTCGGACTGGACAATCTTCTTGTCAAGCTCGAAACCAATCCGCCGAAGGTGCGGCTGTACGTTTTCTACAAACGCGAGATACGCACGCTTGATCTGTTCGTCATCCGTGTGCCGCGTCATGGTGATGTACAGCACTGCCGCTGCTTCGCTGACAGCGGAGTCTAGTTCACTGCGATCAAGAACCACCGACTCCAGGCACCCCTCGCACTTCAATTGGCGTTGCAGCAGCGCGTCATATAACGGCTTGATGTTGTCCCACTGCGTGGCATCGAGATTCTCAGGAACAACAGACGATGGGCTTTGGGTCGTGGTCATTGTTTGGTCTCAGTCGTGCGGTGGTGCGCGGGGCCGAAGTACATGACGATAAACAGCAACAGGATACCACCGCACAGCGCGACATCTGCGAGGTTGTAAATCCAGGGATACAACTCATCGGAGCCGCCCGGCCAGCGAATGCCAAACGGCAGTTTCACGTACGGAAACATCCAGAACATATCGCGCACAGCTCCAAAGACCATGCGATCGAACATGTTGCCAAGCGCACCGCCGAGCACAAGCGCCAGAGCGATATGCAGCCAGCGGGCTTTTGCGCTGCTGCGCGCAAAAACGTACCCGATAATGCCCGCCGCCAGAATGCTGATCAAAATGAACACCCACCTGCCGCCCTGCCCGATTCCGAACACCGCGCCGCGATTCAGCGTCAACTTCAAATTCATCAGGTTCGGCACAAGCACACGATAACCGTGTGCGGTCTCATCAAACGTATCGACAGCTTCCGACGTAAACGGTTGGCCGAAAATGTCTGCAAACACATAACGCTTGATCGCAAGATCCGCAGCGAAAACCACGACTGCCAGTAGCGCAAAACGTAGGATTGCAATACGGCTTCGGCCGGCACAGAGCTTCGTGCACGCAGTTGGTGAGGGTTTTTCAACGTGCGATTGGTTCATGAACGGGCTCATACATGGTGACCGCGACAGCGGGCAATGTCATTTGTTTTTCGAGTGTTTCCGCCAGCGCTTCAGCGTGCAGTGCATCATCGCAGATGATAAACAGGCTCGAGCCGCTGCCGGTGATATGCGCAGGTCGTTCAGCAAGCGTACTCGATTCCCGTATATGCTCACGAAGCACCGGCTCAAGTTTCTGAGCGGGTTCCGCCAGATCGTTGAACAGCGATTCGGACAAGACCTGCATCGAATCTGAACCGCGACATTTCTCGATCGCTTCCGCCCGAATCTCTGCCGTTGAATTTCCTTCATCAAACTGGCGATACACCGCAGCAGTGTCACACAACTGTTGCGGAAACACGATCACTGCATGCAGTTGCCGACGCTCTTGATGCTGGTGAACGATTTCGCCGATTCCAGAGACGTTCGCGCTGCCGCCGGCTATGAAGAACGCAACATCAGAACCGATACTTGATCCAATCGTCGCGAGCTTTTCATTCGAAAGGTCAAGTTCATACAGGCTGTTGACCGCACGAAGCATTGCAGCCGCATCCGACGACCCGCCGCCGAGACCGCCGCCGATAGGAATGCGCTTGGCGATTTTCATCTGGACCGGAAGTTCTCTGCCCACGTGTTTCTGCAACGCTAGATGCGCCCGCACCGCCAGATCACTACGGATCGGCCAGTCGATATTCGTCCGCTTTCGAGCGTCTTCATGCCAGAAGATCGCATACCGCGACAGACTGCCATCCAACAGCGGGCGAACCTCAAGTTCATCCAGCAGACTTACCGTCACCATCCAGGAGCAGATGGGGTGCAAGCCGTCAGAACGTGGCGGTCCGACCGACAGAGCCAGGTTCAGTTTGGCTGGTGCAGTTTCGTGGATTACCTGATTCATGGGCCGGTAAGCATAGACGACCCGGTTGACGACGTCAGAAGCACCCAATTGCGATTTTCGGACCTTGGGCGGGCAAGTCACGCGTGATTCCGTTCGATAAGAACACCATCACGGCGATCAGCCGTAGCTCCCGCCAACTGAAGACACGGACAAGCTATGAATACGACCATTGCGAGCAACGATCAGAACCGCCGGGCCTGCCGGCGAGTGAATGTCCAGCGGCCATGCAAGATCAAGAATTGCACCACCGGCCGGTATGTCGCCGCCACCACAATCGACTTGTCCCAACACGGGATCATGGTTCGCCTCTTGCAGCCGAGCAATCTGAAACCGGGCGATGATGTCCTGATAGGCGTCGCGATGCACGAACACCAGGGCATGATTCAGGCCAAGGAAATGATCGAATCGCGCGTGGTGCGCCGTCTGGATTCCGAAGATGGGCAATCAATACTCGCAGTGCAATTCATTGCCGCGATTGAGCAGCAGAATCAACAACAGTCGGTTCGTGAAGCGGCGTAGGCGACACCCGTACACCGAAGTCTCGGAGTACTTGATCGCGATCATACTCGCCTGCGCGTATGGCTGTGAATGTCACGCATACAGCGAAAGGTTGTTGTTTTTTTGTTGCTGAGCGTTGGCACGAATCTGTTCACCTATGTAACGCACGATATCTCGCAACACGCGCTGTCTGATGTGTGCGGTACAGAATATGCAGTTGGCATTGCGTAAGATTGGAGTCGTAGACGAAATTCTTGAGCAACGTTCCGTGCGATTGCAGCTTGCGATTCCGATGGTCTTTGCAATGTTCTACTGGCATAATCATGCCTTGCTGTTTGGAACGCAGGTCTCACCGGAAAAATCGTCAGCTGCTTCGTACGCATACGCTCACGATTGGCACACCCTTAACGAGCAGACTTCCTGCACTCCTGGACGCGCGTTGCTGCGATGCGCCGCACATATCGTTGGTCGAGTCGCCCTGACACCGACCGCTACACAAAAATCATTCGCATGTCTGGCCGTATCGCTTTCGGTGATTCACCATGTGCTGCACCCATTGGTTCGATATCATGGCACCCGCACCGCACCACAGGGAGGAATCGCACATGGCCACGCTCATCATCACCGACGGCCCCGCAGCCGGGCAACAATTCGCACTGGAAAACCACCGACTGGTGCTCATCGGCCGCGAAGACAAATGCACCTTTCAGATTCTTGACCCGAGAGTCTCGCGCAACCATATGCAAGTTCGCCTCAACCCTGATGGCAACGGACACACCGCAATTGACTTCCGCAGTTCCAACGGCGTGCTGGTCAACGGCGAGAAAATCGAAGCGGACCACCCGCTTGCGAATGGCGATGCAATTCACATCGGCGACACCGAAATCGTCTATTCACTTGTTGATTCACCGGACGCAAAGACTGTTTCCGCAATACTCCGCAAACGCGGCGAACATATGCGCGGCACAATCGCTGAATCGTAAATTTGCCTGCATGTTTGGCTCTCCAGCCGTTTGGCTTTCAAGATTTGCCTTCTATCATTGGCCATGCTCTGGCAACCATCACTGTCCGCTAAATATCAGGCCATGTCCGATCATGACCTGGCACGCGCCATCGCCCAGCGGCGCGCCCAACTCGGCAATGATCTGCTGATACTCGGCCACCACTATCAACAGGACGATGTCATCGCGCATGCGGATTTGACCGGCGACAGTCTCAAACTCAGCCAACTCGCTGCTGAGGAATCCATCAAACGCGCAACGAAGTACATCGTCTTCTGCGGTGTGCATTTCATGGCTGAGACAGCTGACATGCTCACGCCGAGTGATGTTGCAGTCATTCTTCCTGATCTGTCTGCCGGTTGCTCTATGGCGGACATGGCAGACTACGACGATGTCGTCACCGCCTGGGAAGAACTGCACGAAGCGCTCGGGCCCGACTTTCCTGGACGAGTGATACCGATCACGTACGTAAACTCCACCGCAGCAGTCAAGGCATTCGTTGGCGCACACGGCGGCGCATGCTGCACATCCAGCAACGCAGCGCAGATATTCCAATGGGCGCTCAACGGCGGTACCGAGCCGCGACGCAATGGCGAAGCAATCAAACTGCTGTTCTTGCCTGATCAACACCTCGGCCGAAACACTGCCAAAGCGTTCGGCTTCCACACAGATGTTGATGCGCAGCTCGCAAGCAATGGCAAGCTCGCTGAAACTGCAGTGTGGGATCCGAAACATGACTTCGGCGGGCTGACAGATCAACAGATTCAGAAGACAACTGTGTATCTCTGGGCGGGACACTGTTCGGTCCATAAGTTGTTTCGGCCGGAACACATTGATGAAGCGCGCCAGCAATTCGCAGATGCCGGCGGAATCAGGATTCTCGTGCATCCCGAATGCAGTCAGGAAGTCGTCGACAAAGCCGACTTCGTCGGCTCAACCGAATTCATCCTCCGAACAATCAATGATGCTTCACCCGGCAGTCACTGGGCAGTTGGGACGGAGATGCACCTTGTCGCCCGGTTGGCGAAACAGGCAGCCGAACGCGGCGTCAATGTTCGCATCCTCAGCGATTGCCACTGCATGTGCACGACGATGTTCCGAATCAATCAACAGCATCTGTTGTGGGCGCTGGACGAACTGGCCGCCGGCCGGGTCGCCAACCAGATCAGCGTTTCTGACGATGTATCAGAGCCAGCCCGGTTGGCGCTGCAGCGCATGCTCGACAACATCGCTGCTGCCCCGCCTGCTGCCCCCCAACTCGTAGATTGAATACACTTGCGCTGCTGAAGGTTGAATCCACTGCTGTGCGCAACTCTTCTACTGCATGCTCTGAGGGAATGCTATGTCAAAGAAACGAAGCACGCGCACTCGATCGATACTGATCGGCCTTGGCGTGTTGGTCGTGGTCATCGCGATACTGATCGCGCTGCTGCCAATGCTTGCCAGCGCTACCGCGGCCCCCGGCATCGTCAAGAATCTTGTTGAGAAACAGGTCAACGCAACAGCCGACGTCGAGAATGTCACGCTGCGCTGGTCCGGTCCGCAGTCTATTGAAGGTCTTGTGCTCCGTGACGAGACCGGCAGTCAGGTTGCTGACCTTGACATACACCTCAAGACGAATTTTCTCAGCCTCGCGCTGAGCAACATAAGTTCCTACACCGTGACGATCAGCGGCGTATTGCACAGCACGTTGTATGAAGATCACACAACAAGCTTGAAAGAGCTGCTGAAATCTGACAAGGACCGTCGCAGGAAAGACGACGCGGGGTCGTCAAAGAACACACCGACCGCGCCATCGCTTGACGGCTTTGTACCCGTGCATGTCACGATCATTGATCTTGAAGTGCATATTGATGATCAGGTTCGCAGCGAGCAGATGACCGTCCGAATCCCCACTGGTGAATTGACCGCAGCGCTCGGCCAACCGATTTCCGCCTCGGTGACAGGAACGGTCACGCGCGGCGACGCAACCGGCAACTTCACGTTTGGCTCATCTATTACCAATCTGTTACTGGCCGATGGGTCAATCTCGCCTCAAGGCGCTGCGGTACAAATGAAACTGTCCGCAAGCAACTTGCCGCTGCCGGGCGTCACACAGGTCGATCAGGTTGAAAGCGCCAGTTTCGTCGCGCTGACCAATGACCTTGCACAACAACTCGAAATCACCGCTGATGCAGATCTCTCGCTCGCAGCCGATATCCCTGGCGGCGTGGCCGGCAATGCGTCACCGACGGCCAAAAGCAGGCTGGCAATCAATGCGCTGCTTCTTGCCCCGCTCGATGAGAATCTGCAGACAGATCTTGGCCCGCAATCCATCACTGGTTCAATCGATGCACAGCAGATCCCTGCCGATCTGGTTTCACTGCTTCTTGCCAGCATCACCCCAGACCTGCCAATCGATGTCACGCGAGATATTGGTCCGTCCATAAACCTGCGAGTTATTGCAGAACCGGGACAGCGCCGTCATTTACGCCTGGACTTCACCGCAGATCAAGCCACCGTCAAAATCGCAGCCGTTGTTGAGGATTCAGAGTCCGTTGACAGGATTGCTACTGGCCCGATCACTATTTCGAAGCTGACTGCGGATGTGATCGCTCACCCTGACTTGGTCGATGCTGCCTCGCAGTCTCAGCTTGTGATCGATCGTGCGACGCCGATCAACATTTCTGCCGGCGATATCTTCGTGCCGGCTGCTGATGAAAATGGACGCCGCGATTTCAACAGACTCGCTGGCAACATTACCTTGCTCGTTGAACAGTCCTTTGCGATCAAACGGGCAGAAGATGAAGCGCCCGTACACATCGCAGGCATTCAACTGACCGCAGCAACGAAGGCGCTGGGACAGGAAACATTGCTCTTCGGGCAGATTCTTGCTGATGGAGGCAGCGTGCTCATCGACGAGCGACTGCACAATCTCGTCACCAATGATGGAACCCTCAACCGCAAGTGGCAGCAGTATCAACCGACCGGAACTATTCGCGTGCAGCACTTGCCCGCTTCAATGATTACCAACGCGCTTGACGATCCGCCCGAGCAACTTCTGGCATACTTGGATGGCGCCATTGACGTTGCATTCGAGACCTCCACAACCGAGGCCGATGAACTTCAAATCATCGCCGATGTCCAGGCAAACACATTTAACGCGCACGCACAGGCCAGACAGCACGACACCGGCGTGACTGTTGAATCAGCATCGCTTGCGCTCACAATCGAACCCGAGCTCCTGCGATCAGCGCAATCACAAAGCGAACGCCCAATCGCAATTGATTCGCCGTTGCCGGTGACTGTCGCGCTCGCTGATGCTGTGACGATTCCGCTGGACGAATCAGGTACGTACACCGTCCCAACCGGCCCGATGTTTGTATCCATCAGCACGGATCAGGCGATCCGACTGCTGAACGTTCCCTCGCTCGTAGAGCCGCTGGAATTGCGAGAGCCAGCAATCAATTTGATTACATCATTTGACGCAGGCACGCTCAGGAGTGTCGATGTCGCAGCCGCTGCGCTGTGGCATACGCAGTCCACCAATCGGACTGTTGGCGATCTGATGTTCGAAGCCTCCATTCCGCTGGATAAGACAGCAGAACAGAGCGTTTCAAATGTCAAAGTCGCGCTGGAACGGCTGGCTGTGCGCCGCATGGAGCGCGCGCTCGGCCGGGATGTTGACTCCCTTGCGAAGTGGCTCGGATCACGCGGCAATCTGTATCTGACTGCACAGGCGAATATTGCCACCCGTGCAATTGCAGGTTCATTCGATGCGGAATTCACGCAGCTTGCCGGTACGTTCGAGTTTGACGTGACCGAATCACAAGTCCTGTCACTGACTGGACGCACCTCCGAACTCACCATTGCTGCGGGCGCGATCAACGAATGGCTGCACATGAACGCGAACAGCGACGTAAGCGACGCAGCAATACCCGCTGCGACGGTGCGCAGTGATGTAATCGGCAATGTCGACGTCACAACGCTTCAGATTCCCCTTGCCATGCTGAATAGTGAACCGTTTGACCCCGCTCTGTTCATCGCTGATGTTGCCGTAACCGCGCAATCACTTGAACTGATGGATCCACAAGGCGTCGCCACGATGCTTTCGGATCTGAGTTTCACACTTGGCTCTGACGGCTTGCAGGAGCCGCTGGGCTTCGCGCTTGCGGGCAATGTCACCGGCGCGTCCGCAGAAACCTCCGGCGCGATTGCCGGCAGTGGCCGGTTGACGAATCTGATTGATGACCAGCATCGCGTGAATACCGAAAACGCAACACTCGACATGACGCTCGAAGGCGGTTTATTGCCGATCGCGGTTGCAGATGCGCTGGGGACGTATGACGGACTGCTCGTCGCAGCATTGGGCGAGACCGCCAAAGCCGACTTGAAGGCTGAACAATTCTCCACAAACAGCGGTGTCCTGTTCGGCACGTTGACGACCGACAACGGAACAATGAACGTGCGACTGCTTGGGCGCAATGGCTTTCTGCGCATTCGTGATCAGGTGCCGATGCAGGCGCAGCTCGAATTGACGCCGGCCTTTCGTGATCGCGTGCTGCAGCCGATTCATCCGCTGTTTGCGGATATCCGCAGCACTGAACAACCAATACGAGTGACGATCACCAGTGCGAAGATTCCGATCAACGGCGATGTCAGCCAGCTTGATGCGGATATCGACATGACCGTCGGTGCAGTTGAGTTCACCAGTGGATCGGCAATGCTCGCAATTCTCGATCTCTTCCGCGAGTCCACCGCAAATGTGCCCGGTCGAATCGACCCCATCAAAGCGAAGATTCGCAACGGCGTCGTAACCTACGAACGATTTTCCGCAGTCATCGGCAAGTACACGCTCAATTTCCTCGGCCAGATCGATCTGAACACGAAGAAAGTCGATCTGCGCTTTGAATTGCCCGGCAAAGCTGTTGCGCAAACGTTCACGGAGCTCGAAGGATACGTCGATGGTCTCGTCATCCCGTTTCGAACGCGCGGCGTCATCGGCAATGTGAAGACCGAAATTGATCCGGAATACAACCTCATTGAGAAAGCTGCTGAGGCTGGCTTCAAGGGCGCGATTGAAAAAGAACTCGGCGGCAAAATTGACGATTTGCTCGGTGACCTGCTCAATCCGAAAAAGAAACAGAAGACTGACCCGAACACTTCAGAAGACAAAAGCAACAAAAAGTGACCGCTTGCGCTACATCATCTGAAGAGGATCACAATCACTTCTTGAAACAACGACACTGAGATTCGACAATGCCTCGAGTAACTTCTCACGAAGTACAGGCAGATACCCGCGCTCCGTATTCGTGTGCCCCGCCAGAATGACCGTACACCCGCGAGAAACCGCATCAAGAACTGAGTGATGCCGCATCTCGCCCGTGAGAAATGCCTGACACCCCTGACCAATCGCGCTGTTAAGCAGTGATCCGCCCGCACCTGCGCACAGTCCAATCCGTCCATACGCATCATGTTGCGCATCTGAGGCAAAGACCTGATCGACTCCTAGCCTTTGTTTCACTCGCGACACGAGTTCTTCAAGTGGAAGCGGCTGATCAAACGTGACCTGCCGGCCGGCACCGGTGTCACGCATTGGGCGCGGCTGCAGGGCATAGATCTCAATCGGTGGCTCTTCGTACGGATGCGACTGTTGCAGCATCGTAATCGCAAGTGCGAGCGATGCGCGTGACAACACCATCTCCAAACGAACTTCATCAACGCGCTGCAGGTTGCCAGCCTTGCCAATCGCTGGGTTCGTCCCGCCGCCGCCAAGGAATGTCCCCTGTCCTTTAAGCTCAAACGAACACAATGAATAGTCGCCGATCCGTCCTGCTCCAATTGACGCAAGCGCGTTGCGAATCGTGTCGGCCGCATCAACTGGACAAAAAGTCACGAGTTTGAGCTGCTCGTCGGCCGGCAGCGATTCGTGATTCTGTAGCGCGCGAACATCAGCATCGCCAAGCCCAGCTGCAAGCCAGTCATTCACGCCGCCCGGGCTGGCATCAAGCGCAGTGTGCGGACTATAGACTGCAATCCCATGACGAATTGCATCCAGCAAAACGCGCTGTTTCGGATCATGATCAGTAATTGCCTTAAGCGATTCAAAAATCGGCGGGTGGTAGGCCACGATCATGGATGCGCCCGCATCAATCGCTTCGCGCAGCACCGCAGCAGTCAGATCGATTGTCAGCAGCGCTTTGCCAAGCGGCCAACCGGCACTGCCGATCAACAAGCCGGTGTTGTCCCACGACTCCGCATACTCAGGCGGGGCAAGGTGTTCAAGTACTTCAATAAGATTGCCGCAGTTCATTGTGCGATCGTACCCTTTGTTTCGCTGGATTGCATCGCGCTGTGCTCAGCCCGGCTACGGCACCGTACTGCACACCACAACTCAACACTCAGTGCTGCATACACAGGCACGTATGCTGCTACATACACCCAACCGGGGACACTCCAGTCGATCGTATCACCCAGAACCGCATACCCCCACGGCAATGTCAGCGACAGTATCCACAGCGCTGGGCTCGGCGACATCGGCATCAGCGCCAATGCCCACAGCAGGTACCACGGATGCGCTGTTGGTGACAACAGCACCATGACCAGCAGCACAATCCGCGCGGCTGTCCACAGTTCCATGTCGCGGACTACAACCACAACGACGACCAAAAGGAGAATCGTCAAAGCTAGCCAGCGCGCGATTGATTCGTGTCGCTCCTTCTTCTCCCACTGCACATCGCGATCCTCTATCGGATCAATTGCTTCCAGAACTGTCAGTATCGGTTCATACACCGAACTGAAGTGCGACCACTTCGTGGTGAACTGCTCGGCCGTCTCCCGCATGTTCTGCAGCGGCTGCGCATCATGGCTCAACAGCAACGGCGTGCCGATCACACCTATAACAATGACCCCGAGCAGTCCCGCAGCAAGTAGAGCTTTGAAGCTGCATCGCCGGGCGACGAACAAACCGACAAATGCTGCGATGGGTTTAACGAGTATCGCCAGTGTCAGTGGTGCTGCCCACCAACCGACCCGAAGGCGCACCGAAGCACCACGTTGCGCGACAAGCAGTGCCGCCACCATCAACGCAATGCCGATTACATCCTGATGACCAGAGCCGGCAATTTCCGAAACCACCAGCGGATGCCACGCATACAGCACCACCCACCACGGCGACCGCCCCGCCCGCCGCAAAGCCAACAACAGCATGACAACAACTGCGATGTCTATCACACTGAAAACACCGCGAAACACTCGCGCTGCATCCATCGGCGTAGACCATGCGTCAGCAATCAATGTCGCAGCCGCACCAAACACATACTGACTGACCGGCAGATACACCGTATGCAACTGCGGGTTGTTGATCAGTGCCGCAACCTCACGCTCACCAGCCCACTGCGGCTGCGCCGCATCTATTCGATGCTCCGGCAACACTAGGTACGGATTCACTCCCGCAGCAAGGTTCCTGCCGTCAAACGTGTACCGATGCACATCATCACTCAGCGCCGGGTTATGCGCGAGCACCACTACCAATCGAATACCTATTGCCACGCTCACGATCAACAGCACGTCGGCGCGATTCCACCGCGACTCCGGCGATGCGTTTCGAACCTTGAACCACAGCAGTGTCAACACGGCCCACAAACCAGCAAAGACACCCCACAACGGCAGCAGCGCCTGCATATTGGCAGCTCCCGCAGCATCGGTCGGCGCGCGATCAATGTGCATCACTGCCATCGACCATGCAAACCCGGCCAACAGGAGGATCGACGCAGCAACTATCAGCGGGTATCGGCGCATATTCCCCAAACAATCGTACGTCCGGTTCATTCGTGCAGCATCGAAGAACCGGTCGATTCTGTTTTCTCGCCACTGCGCAATATCACATCGAGCGCAACATACCCCGGCCCGCCGATGCGTATATCAGTAAACATCCGCTGCAGCATTCCACGTTCATCTTCGCCATCGCTGCTGCGCCGGAAGACCCACTGCACATCCGGCGGCACCGCCTGCACAAAACGCAATCCCCAGATTGGTTGAAAGTCATTGGTGACACGCGAATACCGCATATCGCCCAACAATTCCGGGTACTCCGGATCCCACGCAATGTATCCATCCGCAAAATGCTCAAAATTTCGCACGATAAATTGCTCGCGGATTGTCATCTCGCCGTCCGCCCTCCACTGCTGCACATCCACTACGGCGACAGACCGATCACCTGTTCGTATCTCCGGCGCACCCAGAACAGGCAGTCGAATGTCGTCGGCATATAACCGACCGTCATGTTCGTACAACGACCGCCAGATGATCTCGTTGCCGAACGTCGGCATAACACGGCTACGCGATATTTCATGACCGCGCATTGCGGCGATTTCTTCCTGTACGTTGGCTGCGCGTTCATGCTGCACGAACCCGAAACCAAGATATGCAATGAACCACAGCATC
The DNA here is from genome assembly GCA_029260575.1 of Phycisphaerales bacterium. GTDB lineage: Bacteria > Planctomycetota > Phycisphaerae > Phycisphaerales > SM1A02 > JAJDDB01. The sequence goes on along the minus strand of JAJDDB010000009.1, from coordinate 53,773 downwards.
GCTGCTCGGCTCGACCATGCTTTGCCGATGATCAATGCGATCAACACCAATAGCCAGAACGGCAATTCCATGATGGGATCGACAATGCTGACGATGTCCCACGCGGCTCGGTCATTCGTGAACGGCCAAAGCAAGTGCGTTCCGAAACTCGTGCATGCATCAAGCAAACCGTGCGTCGCGCAACCGATCATTCCTGCTGCTATGACCCACCTGGCCCTTGCACGGAGTTTCGGCACGATCAGAAACGGCGCTGCTGCGATCAAACCGCCTACAGGGATGAACACCAGAGCATGTGTGAAGTGCCGGTGATACTGCCACGGCAGCGCGGGATCGGAAACATATTTGAGCACGGCATCCCAATCCGGGACCATGCCGCCGAGTCCACCCACCAGCAGCGCTACGCGCCGCAGCTTGCTGTTGAGGATTGCGCCCGAAGCAGCAGCTCCGAGAACGGTTTGGGTGATGACATCCATGCAGCAAACAGCTCCTTGCAGCCCATAGAACGAACCCGGGACTCTAGACACGTGGCCGCGCAGGGCCACAAACAATCCGTCCCGACCGTTTGTCTCGGCATATCAATCACGCGCAGCGACCTTCCGTCTGGCCCGGGCTACACTACCGGCCATGTCAGATTCGGTTGTCATCACCGGCCTCGGACCCGTCACAGCCTACGGCATCGGCATTGCCCCGCTGTGGAATGCAATGCTCGAAGGGCGCTCTGCGATCGGTCCAATCACCGTATTTGATCCGACCGGCCTTCCCTGCCGAATTGCTGCCACCATGCCGGACGATGTGCTCGAAATCCGCAAGATTGTCCCCAAGAGTTACCGCAAGGCGACCAAAGTCATGTGCCGCGACGTCGAACTTGCGGTCGCAGCAGCAGCGGCGGCGGTTGATGATGCCGGCGTCGTCACGAAAGCTGTCGACCCGGATGCTGAGCCAACGATTGACCCGGATCGATTCGGATGCCATATCGGCGCAGGACTGATTTCCGCAGATGTTAATGAGCTTGCTCAGGCTCTGATCACCAGCCGAACTGACAGCGGCGGTCTCGACATCGGCCACTGGGGCGAACAGGGCATGCAGAACCTGACGCCGCTGTGGCTTCTGAAATACCTGCCGAACATGCTTGCCTGCCATGTGACGATCGTGCATGACTGCCGGGGACCGAGCAACACGATCACATGTTGCGAAGCAAGCAGCGGGCTGTCGATCGGCGAATCACTGCGCGTTATTGAGCGCGGCGATGCTGATGCGTGTCTGACCGGCGGCGCGGAATACAAATTGAATCCGCTGACGTTCCTTCGGCAGATCTTCGCAGGACGTCTGGCAACAGCAGCCAACGGCGCTGATCCGACGACAATCATGCGGCCGTTCGATCCGGATTCAACCGGAACGGTGCTCGGTGAAGGCGGCGGCATACTCGTGTTGGAGTCGGGAAGGAATGCAGCCGACCGCAGTGCGAATGTCTACTGTGAAGTCGCGTCATTCGCTGCCAGTCAGTCGCGATGCGCTGATGCCACCGGCCTGAACATTACTCCTGATGACGAATCATTGGCCACGGCAATGAAGCAGGCAATCGACAGGGCCGGCATCGCGCCACAGGACATTGACGCTGTCATTCCGTTTGGAAGCGGCGTACCCAATAACGATGCGGCTGAAGCCCGCGCTCTGCGCACGGTCTTCGGCAATCGCGCTATTGAAATCCCACTCGTGACAACGATCCCCTTTGCAGGCAACTGCGCCGCAGGCAACGGCGCAGTCGCGCTCGCAGTCGGGGCAATGTGCCTGAAACAGCAGAAAATTCCTGCACGGCTCAATACAACAGCAGCCGACGGGCTGAATGCTACAGCCGGTCCTGCTTCGGACATGGCGCTTCGATCAGTCATGGTTTCCACAACAAGCCAGGGCGGCCAGAATGCTGTCGTCGTGCTTCGCGCCCCCGCAGCCTGAACGGAGTGTGCGCATTGATGCATATGGAGTCATCATCATTATGAATCGTCAGCGCGTCGTCGTTACCGGAATGGGGTGGGTTACACCGCTCGGCCACGATCTGGACACCGTGTGGTCGAATCTCACCAACGGCGTTTCAGGTGTCGCGCCGATTGAGCGCTTTGACGCAAGGTCCTTCCCGACCACGTTTGCCGCACAGGTGAGGAATTACGACTACAACAAGTACCTTAACGACACAGCGGTCCACGAAACAGCCGGCCAGCACACACAGTTCGCGCTCGGCGCAGCTCGCCAGGCATGGGATCAAGCCTGCCTCGGCTCGTATGACAAACTCGACCACGCTCGCATCGGCATGTACCTCGGGGCTGGCGAAGGTGCGCTCGATTTTGACAACTACGCCAAGGTTGATCTCGCAGCCTGGAGTGCCGAAGCAAACAAAATTGAAGATGAACAGTGGAACAAATTCGCGCTGGAATATCTCGACAGTTGGCGCGAAATCGAGCAGGAACCGAGCATGCCTGCTGCGCACATTGCACGAGAATTTGATGTGCGCGGGCCCGTGTGTAACTGCCTCACCGCATGCGCTGCATCAACGCAGGCCATCGGCGAAGCATACGACATCCTGCAACGCGGTGATGCCGATGTCATGATCTCCGGCGGCACGCACACCATGCTGCACGTGCTCGGCGTCACCGGTTTCAACCGTCTCACCGCACTTTCAAATCGCAATGATGATATCCAACGCGCATCGCGGCCGTTTGACCGAACACGTGACGGCTTTGTCATGGGTGAAGGTTCGGGAATCGTCATTCTGGAATCGCTTGAACACGCACAGCAGCGCGGGGCGCAGCCGCTTGCAGAAATCGCAGGCTACGGTTCCAGCGCGGATGCCTTTCGTATTACCGACATGCACCCGGAAGGCCGTGGACCCGCACGGGCAATTCAAAAAGCGCTCAAGCAGGCGGGTATTGATCCGCACGCAACCGATGCCCACGGACGGCCGTTCGTGCATTACATCTCCGCCCACGGCACCGGCACATCGGAGAACGACTCCATCGAAACCCGCGCGATCAAAGCCGCCTTCGGCGACAACGCGCCGAAAATTCCCGTCAGTTCCATCAAGAGCATGATGGGACACCTCATCGCAGCAGCGGGTGCAGTGGAATTCATCACCTGCACGATGGCGATCCGCCACGGCATGATTCCGCCGACGATCAACCTCAACGAGCCCGATCCCGATCTCGATCTGGATTACGTGCCGAACAAAGCTCGCAAAGCACAGGTCGAAACCTGCCTGTCCAACTCCTTCGGCTTCGGCGGGCAGAACGACACACTCATCATCCGCCGTTACGCGGAGTGACGTTGTTCGGTACGCACCGCTCGTTTCAATCGTCAATCTTCAACAAGTTGTAAGGGATCTCCTGCTGGTGCCCCCTCAGCACCACTCGCGATCCTGAAGGGTCGCTCTCGGTACAATCCCCGTATGAACCACATCGACCGCCGATCGTTTCTTGCTGCCGGCGCAGCTGCTGCAGCCGCTGCATCCTGTACACCGCTGCGCGCCACACCTGCAGCCGGGCGACAAACAACGCGCACTGATGCCGATGCCGCCACCCGACCGTGCGTCATCAGCTCCGGCAACGGAATGCCTGCTGTCACCCGCGCGATGGAAGTGCTCAACGGCGGCGAATCGCCTACCGATGCTGTTGTCAAAGGCGTCGTCCTCGTCGAAAACGACCCCGATGACATGTCCGTCGGCTACGGCGGCCTGCCCAACGAGCACGGCGTCGTCGAACTCGACAGCTCCGTCATGGACGGCCCGATGCATAAAGCCGGTGCTGTTGCAGCTCTGCAGAACATCAAGAATCCATCCCGGGTGGCGCTGCGCGTGCTGCGCGACACCGATCATGTCATGATCGTCGGCGAAGGTGCATTGCAATTCGCACGCGCACACGGATTCCAGGAAGAGAACCTCCTGACACCCAAGGCCCGCAAAGCCTGGCTGAAATGGAAACGTAATCTGAATCCAAACGATGACTGGCTAGATGATGCTCAGCGCCTCATCCCCGCCAAAGCGCAGTCCAACTCAGCAAACGACATCCCGTTTACATGGGGAACGATCCACTGCGCTGCGGTCGATACCAACGGTGATCTCAGCGCGGTGACAACCACCAGTGGACTGAGCTACAAACTGCCCGGCCGGGTCGGAGATTCGCCCATCGTCGGTGCGGGAATGTACGTGCTCAACGATGTCGGTGCAGCGGGCGCGACCGGACGGGGTGAATCTGTCATTCAGTCCTGCGGCGCGTTCCAGGTTGCCCAGAACATGGCCAACGGTGACGATCCTGAAACTGCTTGTCTCAAGGTGCTCACGTGGATTGCAGACCACACGAAACGCCAAGACCTGCTCAATGCCAACGGCCAGCCGAACTTTGAAGTGACGATGTATGCCCTCCGCAAGGATGGCGCATACGGCAGCGCGACGATGCACGGCCCGCGGAAATTCGCTGTCCATGATGGCAATGAACCGCGCTTGCTGGAGTGTGCACGCCTGTTCGAAACAATGAATTGATACGTCATGACGACACTGCTCATCGCACTCGGCGCGTTTGTCGGCTACCTCATCGCCTACCACACCTATGGCAGGTGGCTGGCGCAGCGGATCTTCAAACTCCGCCCCGACGCGATTGTCCCAAGCGTCGAACTCAACGACAACTGCGATTACGTGCCGACGAGAAAAGCCATCGTCTTCGGTCATCACTTTACGAGCATTGCCGGCACCGGGCCGATCGTCGGCCCCGCCATTGCTGTCATGTGGGGCTGGCTTCCTGCACTGCTCTGGGTCTTCTTCGGCTCAATTCTCATTGGTGCCGTCCATGACTTCGGCGCACTAGTTGTGTCGCTGCGCAGCCGCGGGCAAACCGTCGGCGATGTCGCAGGGCGAGTGCTGAACAAGCGCGTTCGCCTGCTGTTTCTGTTCGTACTGTTTATGGCATTGACAATCGTGATGGCGATCTTCGGCCTTGTCATCGCAGCAGTCTTCCGACAATATCCCGCTGCGATTTTCCCGTGCGTGGTGCAGATTCCCATTGCGGTCGTTATCGGCGTGTGGCTGCACCAGCGCGGTGTCAATCTGCTGCTGCCATCGCTCGCTGCGCTTGCGATCATGTACCTGTCGGTCATCTTCGGCGATCGCGGATTTTTGCACACGTTCAACACGACGCTTGCCGGCTGGCCGATCATTGCGTGGGTCGGATTGCTGCTGCTGTATTCGTATGTCGCAAGCGTTTTGCCGGTGTGGATGCTGCTGCAACCGCGCGATTACATCAACAGCCTGCAACTGCTCACCGCGCTTGGATTGATTGTCATCGGTTTATGCGTTGCGGCATTCGTTGGCGGCGCGCCGCCGGTCGAGGGCGCTGAACGACAATCATTGGAGATTGCAGCGCCGCTGATTCGCTGGCAGCCTGAGGGCGCGCCGCTACTCATTCCGTTCCTGTTCATCACGATTGCCTGCGGCGCGATCAGCGGATTTCATTGTCTCGTCTCAAGCGGCACAACCAGCAAACAGCTTGCCTGCGAGACCGATGCACAATTTGTCGGCTACGGGTCGATGCTGACGGAGGGCTTTCTCGCGACACTGGTGATTCTGGCATGTGTCGCGGGGTTGGGGCTAGGGATTGCCTCGCCAAGTGCGAATACTGTCTATACCGAACGTCACGTAGGTGTGCACGATTCGGTTGATCCGAGACCAATTCTGTATCGGTCAGTAAGCACTCAATTCGTTGGTCCGGATGGCGAATCTCGAGCACTATTCATTTTCGACGATGGTCATTTGAGGATGTCACGTGGGCGCGACACCAACACGAGCGACACTGGCCCCGATAGTTCGGCAACCCTAACGCTGACTGAAGACGGGATTATCGTCAATCACGTGGATGTGGACGCCGAGACTCTGGATGCGACCCTCGTCGGCACTGCTGCGTACAACACACGTTATCAATCGTGGACAGGCGCCGGGTCACTCGCAGCAAAAGTCGGCGCGTTCGTCGACGGGGCTGCGAACTTCCTCGCGGCAATGTCGATACCGAAAGAAATTGCCCTCGCGCTGATGGGTGTGCTCGTCGCGTCATTTGCCGGCACGACACTCGACACTGCCTGCAGACTGCAGCGCTATGTCATTCAGGAACTCGCTTCGACGTTTGCTCCGCGCGTCAGCGCGACTGCCTGCGTGGCGTGCGGATACGATCTTTCCTTCAACGAATCCGGCGCATGTCCGGAATGTGGCGCATCTGCGAATTCCAACCCGCCCTCTCCCAAGGGGAGAGGGAGTACGATCTCGTTCAATCCCTTTGTCTGGCTGACGAACATGCACGGAGCGACGATCTTTGCGATTCTGCTCGCAGCAGCAATCGCTGCCCTGCCGGCTCCGGGTGCTGTGTGGTCACTGCAAACCGCAGGCACAGGCGGGCTGATTCTCTGGCCGCTGTTCGGCGCAACCAATCAACTGCTCGGCGGACTTGCGTTTCTCGTGATCACATTCTGGCTGTGGCGACGCAAACTGCCCATCTGGTTCGTCGTCTTCCCTATGCTGTTCATGCTGGTCATGCCTGCTGTCGCAATGAGTATGGAACTGCCCCGCTGGATACGTGCAGACAGCCCGAACTGGATCGTGATCTTCGTCGCTGGCGCCACACTGGCACTGGAATCGTGGATGATTGTCGAAGCGATACTGCTGTGGCCAAAGGTGCGCGGCCAACTCGAAGCTGCATTGCCTCCAATTCCCGCAACACTTGGCCCGACAACTGACAATGCACGGTCCTGCTGATGAGCGTCACGATCGACATCGCGGTAACCATGCCCGGTTTGCGAGGTGGGTACACGACAGGTGCCAGGCTGTTGGTCGTCATGTGCGACGCTATTCACATCTGTTTCACACAGCTCATATACCGCGCCAAAGAAGAAAGCCCCAGTTCACAACGAACAGCACACCAATGACGGCCCACATGGTGGTGCGCATGCGTGGTTGCAGGCGCAGCAGGATTGCTCTGCCGGTGGTGATGCGCCACGCGAGCCACAACCCGCCGATCGCAAGTGTTGTTACGACAAAGGGATTCATGAGCCACGCTTGAACCAGCCTGCCGGTTGCTGCCGCCTTGACTGCGCGCGTCGTTCCGCACGTCGGACATGGTATGCCGGTAACTGCCTTCAAATGACACAATGATGGCATTGCTGTATCAGCCGGTTCAAGCAATTCGCAGAGGCCGACCAGGCAAAGCCAAAGCAGTACAACAACAACCGCCCAGCGCGGGACATGCAGTCGCCTGCCGACGCGCGGAAGACTGACTCCACATGACGCTTCTGAGTCGGTGCGTAATTTCTGTGACGTCGCGAGCATGCTTTTCTTACGGACCGCCAGAACCCGCAGCGCCGGCCGCAGCCACGCCGATGCCGAGGATGACGACAAGAATAACCCAGATCGCTATGCCGAGTAGAGTAAGGATCACGGAGATAATTCCGCAGACTTTCCCCGCCTGCGTAAGACCTCGGCCTTCTGGATCCATACGCCCAGCATCCATTTCCCGCAGGTCGCTGTTGCCCATGACCCAGGCGACAATGCCGAAGATCACGCATTGCAGAACGAGACTGAGAATGCCAAAGACCAGAATCATGACGCCGCGGTGTGGCCGCATCGCGCCGCCGGGAGGAGCTGACATCGGAGCTTGTGTCATCGAAAATCCTTTCCTAGGTGGATACAGGAGTGAAACCGGTGCAATTGCTGCTGTCAAGCATCACGACGCATGGTTCACATGATCCGGAGTGCTGCTTCAGAAGATCCCGCATCGAGTATTATGACATTCGAGATGTCTCAATCCGAGCAAGAGGCGTGGCAGGGGCCGCGTTGTGCAACCGACGGCCCCTTCGCTTCAGGAGTATCGATTCATGAGCGCACGTGCTCTTCACCCACTTCACCACCCTGATTCCTCGCCCGCTTCAACATCAACTCGCGAGCCGCTTGCCGTGCTCGGCGGGACGCCTGCGGTGACGCTCGACCAGGCCGAAGCCCATCGCTGGCCGATCATCACCGAAGAAGACGAACGCGCTGTACTCGAAGTTCTGCGCAGCGGGGCGCTGTCGATCAACTCTGTGGTCACTGCTTTGGAACAGGATTACACATCCTGGCTCGGCTGCACCTATGCAATCGCGCACAACAACGGCACTGGCGCGCTACACGCAGCCATGCACGCACTGGACCTGCAACCGGGTGATGAAGTGATCGTGCCGTCGGCAACGTGGTGGGCGAGCATAATGCCGGTGCTGCACCAGGGCGCGATTCCAGTCTTTGCAGAAACTGAGCAGCAGTGCATCGGCCTCGACCCCGTCGATGTCGAACAACGCATCACATCACGCACGAAAGCGATCGTCGTTGTGCATCTTTTCGGCATGCCGTCGAAAATGACGGAACTGCTCGCAGTCGCAAAGAAACACAATCTCAAAGTACTCGAAGATGCATCGCACGCACACGGCGCGAAGTATCATGAAAAGCCCATCGGTACGCTCGGTGATGTCGCAGTCTTCTCCATGCAGGGCAACAAACTGTGTCCCTCCGCAGAAGGCGGCATGTTGCTGACCAACGATGCAGACATCTACGAAAAAGCAATTCGCTACGGCCACTATGAACGGCTGTTGCCGATGGTCGATTCACCCAACAGACGGTATGCAGCGACGGGTTTCGGCCATAAATTCCGCATGTCGCCGCTCAGCGCAGCGGTCGCGCGAACGCAGCTTCGAAACTTGCCACAGCGCAATGCGAAACGCAACGAGAACTGTATCTACCTGTCCGAACGGCTTGAAGCTCTGGGCTGCTTCAATACGTTTCTGGCGCCTGACAACGTCGATCGCGTGTATTTCGAATTCCTGATTCGATACGACCCCGCCAATACAGGTCTGCCGATCAAAGATCTTGCCAAAGCGCTGCAGGCCGAAGGAGCACTCGTCGGCGCGCCGCGGTATCCGCTGCTGCACCAACAGCCGATGTTCACCGACGACACGTGGAAGATCATCGCCCGCCCCACCGGCAATGCGGCGCACCGAAGGTACGACCCGACCGATCTGCCACGCACGATTCTAGGCAATTCTCTGCTCCTCAAACTGCCAAGTTTCCCCAACGCCGATCGTGCATTGCTTGATCAATACGCAAAGGCATTTGAAAAGGTGCTGGCGCAGGCTGATGCTGTGCCACGGGAGTCCGCATGACGAATTCGCGAGCCCATCGCGTCGCTCCGCCGACCGCAGTTGAGATCGAACGCCGGTTCGCAAGTCCGGTTGTGCGCGGTTTGCGTCCGATGGTCAACGGCGGCGTCGAGATCTTGCGGCACGTCCGCAGGTTCCAATGGGTTCCACACGGGCTGGATCACCTCGAAGGCATCGAACCGCCGATCATATTCGCAGCCAATCACATGAGTCATGTCGACACCGCAGCGATTCTCGGGTCGCTTCCACGTTGTTTGCGCTCGCGCACGGCTGTCGCAGCGGCGCTGGACGTATTCGGCTCCAAAGACAGCAAGGCTCTAGCCAAGGTTCCGAATATTTGTCTGCAGTATCTCGTTGCCTCAGGTTTCCACGCATTTGCATTCGATCGTCACGGCCCGCCGCTGCGCTCGATTCGCACTGCGCTGCACCTTGTACGCGATGGCTGGAATCTGCTGTTGTATCCGGAAGGCACACGAAGCAGAACAGCGCAGCTCAAGCCGTTCAAACTCGGCGTGGGTGTTCTTGCAAAATTTAGTGAACGGCCGATCGTGCCGATTCACGTTTGTGGCGGCGATCGCGTCCTGCCCTGCAAAGCATTTCTTCCCGGCGCGGGCGACATTCACGTGCGCTTCGGCACACCCATGCGCTTTACCGCTACAGATACGCCACAGGCATTCGTAATGCGAATCCGCCATAACGTCCAGGCAATCGCACTCGAGCAGCAGCAACTCGGCTATGCACAATCACCTGCTGATGATGGTGAGCTTGCATCTGTCGGCCGCGGTGCTACAGCAGAATCCTCTGCATATTGACCGCATTGTTCAGCCGTCAGACCGTACGATGCGGACATCGCGTATCTCTGCTTCAACGCTCTTCCGGCCGTTCCACTCGTTGAGCTTCGGTTCAATCGCAAGATCCAGCCGCATTCCGGTTGCAAAATCCGCCGCCCGCGAACCCTGCCCCCACCAGATACACCGCAAAATCCGCCGCCCGGATTCGGTATCCTGAGCGCAGCGCAGCTCGAGGTGACGCCCCTGACTGCCCATCTGTTTCGGCACCTCCGTCAGTCGGACACTATCAGCAAGCAACGTCGGTCGAGGATGTTCACGACCAAACGGCCCCAGCGCCGCCAAACGTTTCACTTCAGGTACATCAAGTTCATCAAACCGCATCGTGCAATCAAGTTCAATCACAGGCGTGAGCTGCTCAACACTGATATTCGCATTGGCGTGCTCTGTCAGCGACTGCACCAACGGCTCGTAATTGTCTTCGGTAACACTCAACCCGGCTGCGACATCATGGCCGCCCCACGTCTCAAGCATGGCTGCATGTTGCTGCAGCGCATCGTGAATCGAATAACCGTCAATACTGCGAGCTGAACCTCTGCAGAGTCCGTTGGTCCGGTTCATAAGAATGGTCGGCCGACCGAATCGATCAACCAGCCGCGAGCAAACTATTCCCACCACGCCCGGATGCCACTGTTCATCCGCAAGCACAATAATCTTGCACTCGTCCGTCGTCATCCAGAGTGCTTCCGCACGATCAGCCGCCTGCTGCACAATCCGCCGCTCGACGCTCTGCCGCTGACGATTTTGTTTGGTGAGATGCTTGGCTATTCGGCGGGATTCAGTCTCATCCGCATCAGTCAGCAGGTGCACCGCTTCGCGCGCATGTCCCATACGCCCACAGGCATTCAATCGCGGCGCAAGTTGGAACCCGACCTTGTGCGAATCGATATTCTCATTCATGAGGTTCGACGCTTCGATCAATGCCCGCAACCCGACGATCGGCGATTCGCGAATCAGCCGCAAACCGAAGCTCGTCAACACACGATTCTCGCCCACGAGCGGCACGACATCGGCAATCGTCCCCAGTGCGACCAGCGGAAGCATGCGCAGCAGCACCTGCTGCAACTGCTCACTGACACGCTCGGAGTTGCACCACACAGTTGCAAGATGCCAGGCAAGTTTGAATGCAACACCCGCGCCGCACAATTCGCCGAAGGGATAACTGCCGCCGGGTCTGCGCGGGTGAATCAGCGCGACGCATGCCGGAAGCTGCGATTCGTCTTCTGGAATGTTGTGATGATCCGTAATAATGAGATCAAGACCAGCTTCGCGCGCAACCAAAGCCGGTTCTACCGCAGTCGCGCCGCAATCTACGGAAATAACAAGATCAGCGCCTTCGCGGCGCAGGTTCACAAGTGCATCCGCATTGAGGCCGTATCCTTCATCGAGTCGATGCGGAATGTAGGACGTCACACGTGCCGCTGGATCAAGAGCCTTGATCGTGTGATAGAGCACCGAAGTCGCAGTGATGCCATCGACATCGTAATCGCCATAGATCACGATTGACTGTGCGCTGCGCACTGCATGGACAATGCGCTCGGCGGCGCGGTCGATGTCTGCCAGTTGCGCGGGGTTGTGCAGGTCAGTCAGACGTGGTTCACAGAATCGGGCAATTGCGTCCCGATCAGTCAACCCTCGGACGTGCAGCACACGATCGGCAATCCCGCCGACGCTGCCCGCCGGCCCAGCACTGCCGCGCCACCGCCACCGTCGCGTGAGTCCTTTCAACACTGCATCTGCGGCCATAGAACAGCTACCATACCGCCTTCGACATGCGGTCGCTAGACTCCGCGGACAGTCCAACATGCCGTACACAGGCTGCAATTGACGGGATTATCGGACAACTATGATTGTGCGGGATCGGGCGATTCGCCACCAACCGCCGGGGCGCTTTTCGCCGATGCCCTTTCCCGCCATACTGGTCTTTTGTGACGCAAGCGACCCACGCAACAGCGTCGATTACCCGCCGCCAAGAGGAGTGAAGTTGATATGCCCGAGCGTTTTCGATGTGTCTTGCTGTTCGGCCCACCAGGCGTGGGAAAGGGCACGCAGGGAAGGATCCTCGGCAGAGTTCCCGGATTCTTTCACATGGCCAGCGGTGACATGTTCCGCGCTGTCGATGCAGACTCCGAACTCGGCCGCAAGTTCATGGAGTTTTCCTCCAAGGGACTGCTCGTGCCCGACGATCTGACCGTCGAATGCTGGCGCGAATACATGGACAAACAGATCGCGTCCGGAAACTACGACTCCGAGCGCGACATTCTCCTGCTCGATGGTATTCCTCGAAGCGTGCAACAGATCAGGCTGATGGACGACTACATATCCGTGCTGCGGGTAGTGCATCTGGCGACGCCGGATATAGACCTGATGGTCAAACGTATGAAACGGCGGGCCGAGAAAGAAAACCGACATGACGATGCCGATGAAAGCGTCATCCGCAAGCGCTTTGAGGTCTACAAACAAGAAACCGCGCCGCTGCTTGCGATTTTCGAGCCGAATATCGTCGTGGAAATCAAAGCAACCGCAGCGCCGGTCGAAGTGTTGCGCAACATTCTTGATGCACTGACACCAGTGTATACAGAGAGCTTCAAGAATCCGCTGGAGTGATGCGGACGGTGTATCCGTTCAGGCGCTGAAGCTGGACCCGCAGCCGCACGTACTTGTCGCGTTCGGATTGTTGAAGACGAACCCGCGGCCCATGACTTCGTCTTTGAAGTCAATTTCCGTGCCATTGAGATACAGCAGGCTTTTCGGATCGCAAATCACGCGCACTGAGAATGGCTGTCCTGCATCACCGTTGCCGTTTGCTGTGCCGTTCGATCCGCTGATCGCGTAGGTGAATTCCCACAGTTCATCGCTGTCGCGCGTGCTCTCGGTCAGGTCGAGAATGTAATTGAAACCGGAGCATCCCCCGCCCTTGACGCCCACGCGCAGGCATACCTTCTCCGGATCAAGTTCCTGCTGCTTGATGATGCTGGCTATTTCGCGTGCTGCGGACTCGGTTACGTTCACGGACATTGATTCAACTCCCAGACGTTCAAAATTGGTGCATTCATCTGCACTCGACGTATTCTACGCATGAATCTCGCCGGCGGTGCGTCGGGCCTGCTGCCCATGCATCCATCGACACAAGACCTGAGAGCATATGCGCGTTTTTCACGAGAATCACGATCTGCACGAGATTTCCGGCGGAAGCCTCGTTCCCACGATGGGAGCCCTGCACGCAGGCCATTTGGCATTAATCCGCCGGGCAGCACAACTCGGATACCCTGTTGTCGTCAGTATTTTCGTCAATCCCACCCAATTCGGCCCGGATGAAGACTTTGAGCGCTACCCGCGCGATCTGGAGTCAGATGTCGCAGAAGCTGCCCAAGCCGGCGCGACAGCAGTCTTCGCGCCGGACGTCGATGTGATGTACCCGGCGGATGTCGAAATTTCGAAACCGCCGTTGCCGCCTGCCGCAACATTGCCCGGCCTGGAAGATGCACACCGGCCGGGACATTTCGAAGGTGTCTGCCAGGTTGTCGCCCGGCTGTTTGATCTATTGCGCCCCGCTGTCGCTGTCTTCGGCGAAAAAGACTACCAGCAGCTGCGCGTCATTCAGCAGATGGTGCAGCGGTCTGCGCAATCAATTCCTGATCGATGGGGCGATATTTGCATCGATGCGGCTCAAACCCACCGCGATTCGGACGATCTTGCGCTCAGCAGCCGAAACGCATACCTCAGTACATCGCAGCGTGAACGCGCACTCGGCCTGAATGTTGCGCTGCGCGCTGCCCAAACGCTTGCTCATGAATCTGCCGGCAGCATCAACGCACAAGATGTAGAACAACTAATGATCAATGTTCTGCATGCACATCACTTGAACATTGACTACGCGGTCGTGCGCGATGCACAGACACTGCTGCCGATCGAACATATGGCACAGCCCGCACGGGCGCTCATAGCAGCACACGTTGACCAAGTGCGACTCATCGACAACGCAGCAATTGCATGAGATTGAAAAGCGCTTCAGAACATTGTATTGCCGGGATCGTGCAGAAGAACGACTTCCGCTTCCAGGAAGTGCTGGTTCATCTCAGCAGTTTCGTAATAGCTCATGAACACACGCTCAATCGGCACGCGTTGACGGTACAGAGCAGCATTAATCAATGTATCCGCATCAAAATGCGAACGAGCAACATCAATATTCGTAGTCGTGCTGACAAACGATTGATTGATCGGCGGGAGCAGCTGTCCAACATCTGAATAACATCCCCGAAACAGCAGCAATTCTCCTACATCCATCAACCCAAACAATGCACGCAAGAATGCAAATCGCTGCACAATGTGATCCGTCCGTCGCTGCCTGCTCCACATTCTTGCCAGAACAGTTTCGTCACGAATTACAGTTCCTTCGAATGCCGCAAGTCCGAGTTCTGCCAACACAATTCGATGCGCTTTGATCATCTCACCCGAATGCGGATTGCGCACGCAACCCTCCGACACCGCCTGCTCAATATCAAGTACGCCTCGCTCGTGCATGTATTGCTGCAGATCCTGCTGCAAGTGTGAATCACCCTGCCGAGTCCGGGGGTCGGGCAATGTAGCGTCGCGTTTCAGAAATCGTGAATGCGCCTCAAGCCACGTTGTTGCCAACGCCTGCGCTGCATCAATGCGCAACTGCGTCGCGCGTGCCGTTGCCGAATCAATATGAATGCGCAGCGGCAGATCAAATCGCTCAATTGCCTGCCGAAAGTGTTGCCCCCGTTGCATCGGCGCTCGCGCGCTTCCACGCGCGAACTGATAACCGTTGATTTTCTCAAAAGGCACGTGCCATAACGCGCCAGCGTCTTCAAAATCCTCCAGCCGTACAGTGAACATCCCGGTGGAAACATCAATGCCGACAAGCGTGACAGGCGTGCGCCGCGGGTCGAGCAGCCTGCCCGTGTTGCCTTCAACGAGATGCTCAACAGTGCCCGGTTCAAAGACACTGTCCGGCAATTTGTCGGGATTGCTCTGGTACACCGACATCAATACTCCAGCCATTTGCCATACAACTCCGGCCGACGATCGCGCAGAAATAACTTCCGCGCATGCGACTTCTGCACAGCTTCAAGATCAACATCACACAACAAGACATCATCGCGTTGACTCGCAGCTCGCCCGATGACGCTCCCCGCCGGATCGCAGACAAACGACTCGCCAGCAAATTCGAGTTCTCCCTCTACCCCCACGCGGTTGCACAGCGCAGTGAAATATCCGTTCTGAAACGCAGCTACGCGCAGTTCCGCTTCATACAAACCCGCCGGCCACTCATCCACCGCACCCGCCTGCGGAATGAACACCACCTCCGCGCCATTCAGTGCCAGCGCTCGCATGTACTCCGGGAAGTGACGGTCGTAACAGATTGCTACACCAATCTTCCCAAACGCTGTTTCATACACCGGCGCGCCACGATCGCCAGGCGCGTAGTACCCCTGTTCATGAAACCACGCGTAGTCGGTGATGTGCACCATTCGCGTGCAGCCGAGCAGCGCACCATCCGCATCAATCACCGGCGAGGTATCAAACGTTTTGTCGCCCGAACGCTCAAAGACATTCAACACGACAACAACGTTGCGCTTCCGCGCAAAATCAATGAACATCTCCGTCGTCGGTCCGGGAATGGTTTCCGCCAGCGCAAGCAGCTCCGGCGTTGCATGCTGCTGCGGGTAGAACGGATTGAATGCCAACTCCGCAAATCCGATGACATGTGCTCCTGCATCGGCAGCACGATGCGCCGCTTCCAGCCCTCGCTCGCGGTTGCCTTCAAGATCATCAGTTGCGTGCTGCTGAATCAGTGCAATCTTCATAGCCAAAGCATACCGCGATCACCAAGGCGGCAGCGTCAGAGATCAACCGGCTCAAACCCCGCAAACATGTCGCCCGCATTGGGCAACTGATTCAGCGGGATGTACTCGCAACACGCTTCGTATCGCTTCCACAGGGCGCGGACATCATCATTGTTGTGCGCTGCTTCGATCGCAACCTGCGATTTCCATTCAAAGACTTCAATGATGCACCCATCCGGTGCGCGCATGACAGAACACGGCCGATCAGTAATCAGATCATGGGTGCGCAGCACCGGCATGTGATCGCGCACCACCTCAAGCAGTTCCTGCTCTTTGCCCGGCTTCGGACGAAAGCATGCAATGACGTAGGGCATGAAGAGATCTTACAGTGTGCCGGCGTTTCACCACTCCGGGCCGCCGGTGTAGCGGCCGTACACATCCGCCAGCGCCTGCACCATTTCGCCCAGCGTGCACCGCGCTTCCGCGCCGTCCACCAACGCCGGCATGACGTTCTTGTCTTCGCGCGCTGCAATTCGAATTGCTTCCAGTGCATTGGCTACACCCGCATCATCACGCTCGGTGCGGAACTGCTCGAGCTGCGCGTTCTGATCCGTTTCCACCTGGTGTGAAATCTGCAGTATCTCGACATCATGCGCATCGTTGCCATCGGGATACGCGTTGACGCCGACGATGATGCGATCGCCCGCTTCCATTTCCTGGCCGAAGCGGTAACTTGCCTCGGCAATGGATCTGCGGAAATATCCCTTGTGAATACCCTCGACAACTCCGCCCATGTCATCAATCGCGCGGATGATGTCCAGTGCATCGCTTTCCATCTGATCGGTCAGCGATTCGATAAACCACGACCCGCCCAGCGGATCGACCGTGCGGTGTACGCCGGTTTCGTGCGCAAGAATCTGCTGCGTGCGAAGGGCCACCCGCACCGCAGTATCCGTCGGCAAACCAAGCGTCTCATCCATCGAATCCGTATGCAGCGACTGGCACCCGCCCAGCACGCCTGCCATCGCCTGGTAGGCCACGCGAACAATGTTATTCAGCGGCTGCTGTTCTGTGAGCGAACAACCGGCTGTCTGCACATGCGTGCGCATCAACCAGCTTCGGGAGTTTTTTGCGCCGAACCGATCACGCATCATCGAAGACCAGATGCGTCGTGCTGCCCGCAGCTTGCAGATCTCTTCGAAGAACTCGTTATGTGCGTTGAAGAAAAACGACAACCGCGGCGCGAATTCATCGACATCGAGGCCCCGCTGCATCGCTGCTTCGACATATTCCATACCGTCGCGCAACGTAAACGCGAGTTCCTGCACTGCGTTCGAGCCGGCCTCGCGAATGTGATAGCCCGAAATCGACACGCTGTTCCAGCGCGGCACGTGCTTGGTCTGGAATTCGATCGTGTCCACAACCAGTTTCACCGACGGCTCGGGCGGATAGATGAATTCGTTTTGCGAATGGAATTCTTTGAGAATGTCATTCTGTAATGTGCCGCCGAGCTTGTTCCAGTCGAAGCCGCGCTGGCGAGCCATTGCGAGATACATCGCCCAGATAATCGCAGCCGGTCCGTTGATCGTCTGGCTGACAGTCACATCTTCCAATGGAATATCTGCGTACAACCGGTGCATGTCATCGATCGTGTCGATCGCCACACCACACCTGCCGACTTCACCAGCAGACAGCGGATCATCGCTGTCGCGACCCATCAGCGTCGGCAGATCGAACGCGGTCGACAAACCGGTATTCGCACTTGTGCCCTTGGCATTCTGCAGCAGGTACTTGAACCGCTCGTTGGTGTTGGCAGCGCTGCCGAATCCGGCAAACTGGCGCATCGTCCACAACCGCCCGCGATACATGTTCTTGTGGATGCCGCGCGTAAATGGGAATTCGCCCGGCTGGCCGATGCGATCATGCGGCTGCGTCGGGTTTCCTGCGTCCGTCGTCCGCGACGTCGCAGGGCCGTAACACTCATCCACTGCATAGCCGGAGATTGTGACAGATTCCGGGTCAATGCCCTGCTGGCGGGCGGTCTCGGCATGGGTGTTCTTGTCGATCGTGCTCATGAAAAAGATTCCAGAAAAAGGGAGTGCGATTCGCTTGCACTATCGTAGCGGGCGAAAGTCCGGGCAATCACTGGAATTCGTCAGTTCGCTGCTGCCAAGACCTCCTGATATCCGCCTGCGCATGAAAAACCGGCGTTCTGGACGCCGGCTTGGGTAATCATTGACTGCGCTGTCACGCTCAATCGTCGTAGATATTGACCGCGGGCGATTCGCTGGACTGTCTGCCGCCCTCATTGCTCCACCATTCCGGAGCCTCGGAATCTTCGGTCGCATACTGCATGTCTTCCTGCTCGGGTCGATTCTCAGGCCCCGGTCGATAGTTGACATCGATTCGCCGTACGTCCGCTGAGGGAACAGTGATGGCGTTTCGCAGCTTGCCGAAGGACGTGCCGCGTTCCATCAACTCATACATCATCAGGTCAGGCGCGTAGACCGGATCATCGCCTTCACCGTCGAGGAACTGCAACACTATCTGCTGGCCGGTGGGAACATCAATCGCAAAGATCACTTCGTCGGTTCGAGTGTCCATCAATGTGATCGTGGCGGGAAGATACTCGCCGGAATAGAACACATCCGTGCCGCCGGTGTACGGCATGATGCCGCCCTTTGGTGAATGGCAGGCGGACAGCGCAAGAACTGCAACAGCGGTCAGCGTCAAAGAAGCGGCACATCGGAACATTGCCGTGGCTCCTGATAAATCTGGTCTTAAGAACATCAATCCTTCGGCGACAACGCTTCGTCACCCCAGTGCGTACGCACCTTAGTGGGTTATCGGTTCACCGGCGACCGGCCATGAGCCGACCCCGACTGATTTCGCAGGCAAAACCGTTGTGGTGGCGCTACAGGGACTCGTCCAGGCGGATTTCAGAGCTGCTGCACTACCCGTTGCGGGCTATCACGACCAGATCGCGATACACACCGCCGATCGTGCCGCTGTTGACAATCTCCAGCCCGGCTGCGCCGATCTGCCGGGCCAGCTCCTCCATCGTGTATTCCGTGACGTGGTAGACAGGGTCCGACCAGGCGCCAAGCTGCCAGGCTGGCGTGCTCACCACCAGATGGCCATTCGTAGCCAGGACCCGGCGAACCTCCCTGAGCAGCCGAATCGGATTCTGCAGGTGCTCTATCACATCAAAAAGCACGACCGCCTGAAACGAACCGTCCTTGAATGGCAGCGACGCCCCATCGCCTTCAACAAACCGTGGGATTGTGCACGGATATGTCTGCCGATTCACCTGTTGCTTTGCCTGCTCGATAGCAGCAGCTTCCGGATCAATCCCGACGACTTCGAATCCTGCTTTCACGAGCAGATGGCTGAACAATCCATCACCGCAGCCGAGATCCAGCACCGGACCGCAAGCCGATTGTGCGGTTTGCGCCACCAGTTTTGTCAGATGATCCGCACGCTGGCGATAGACTTCAACAGTGGCGTAGCTCTCCCAGTGCATGCCCGGCCGGGCGCCGTATTTTTCAAACGGCAATGCTTTGCCATGCAGTCGAACATTCCAAAGCAACGCAGTACCAGCCCAGCGCTGCTGCACCACATCAAGATCCGCTGCATTCCAGTCAAACCCCCAGTGCGCCTGGAACGCATCAACGTCTGAAGCGCTCGGCGTCGGCGTGCTGTCCTCAACAACCACCACATCAGGTACAACGATACACCTCCCTCCCATCTGGCGAATGCGCAGAGACAATTCAATTCCGCCCAGCTCACCTGACAATCTGTCTGTGCCGCCCGCTGCTTCAAACGCATCACTGGCAACAACAAACGCGCCGCCATTGACTGCATCGACTTCTTCGGGAAAGCGAAAGGCTTCAGCCGGCGAACCGGCTCCTAGATGATGAAATCCTTTCGGATGCACGATGAATTCGCCCATCGAAAAGATCGCGCCTGCGCGCCCCAGGCGCTTCGCGCCGACAAGCTGTACATTTCCCAGCAACGTCAAATACCCAGCCAGATGCTGCGCCCAATCCGTCGGCTGCGGCTGACTGCCGATGCGATGTACCGCCACGACGCCATCGCTGATTTGCTCAATGTTCCACAACTGCGTTCCTGATTGTGTTGCGACTGCGGTCATGCATATCACATCGTCGGTGCGTTCCGCTGGACGTGAGAATGCGCGCCATCTGCAGGCGCGATACAGTATTCACATGCTGCGACAGCGCATCGGACATGGCTACGACCTGCATCGGCTGGAACCCGTCGCGCCGGACGGACCCGGTCGGCCATTCAGACTCGGCGGCGTCACATTTGACCATCCGCTCGGGCCGGTTGGACACAGCGACGGCGATGCGGTGTATCACGCGGTCACAGATGCCCTGCTTGGCGCGCTGGGTGAACCGGACATCGGCCGGTTGTTTCCAGATGATGATCCGCAACATGACAACGCAGATTCATCGATATTCATCGCCGAAGCAATGCGGCGCGTGCGCGGAGCCAGCTACACCGTCGGCAACATCGATATCACCGTCATATGCGAACGCCCCAAGCTCGGAAACAACCGCGGTGCCATCAGAGCCAACATTGCGACGCTTCTCGATTGCGATGTGTCGCACATCAACATCAAAGGCAAGACCCACGAAATGGTCGATGCTGTCGGCGAAGGCCGCGCTGTCGAAGTCCACTGTGTCGTCCTACTGCACCACGTGTAGCAGCAAAGCACTCCCAACGTTATCGGTTGTCGACGCACAAAAACCCTGAATTCAATGAACCGCTTTCGCTGCGCAGTGACCTGTAACGTGGTTTGAGGAAGACAAGATGCCACATGGCCCGGAGCAAATCTACGACCAGATGCTGGTACTCCGGTGCCAGAAGCGCGATGCCGCAGCATTTGCCGAGTTGTGTCAACGTTGGCACCCGAAATTGTTGCGTCACGCATACCGCATGACCGGTGAAACTGATCTGGCATGCGATGTTGCGCAGGAGGCATGGATGAACATTATCAAGTCCATCAATCGGCTTCGAGATCCTGCGACATTCCCCGCATGGGCGTTTCGCATTACCAGCCGCCGGGCCGCAGATGCGATAGGAAAACGTGCACGCGATCGCGAAGCGCAGCGAAATTTACAACACACTGCAACCGCAACACGCGGAATCGATCCTGCTATGTCCAATGCCAGCGCACATGATGATCTTCGCAAAGCGCTGCACACGCTGCCGCTCGATGACCAGGCGATCCTTGCCCTGCATTACGTGGAAGCTTTGAGCGTGCGCGATCTGTCTCGCGTGTTCGACATTCCGCGGGGCACGGTGAAATCCCGCCTGTTTCATGCTCGGGACAAACTCCGAGCCGCCATGCAACAATCAACGACACCTACACGAAGCGAGGTCTGCCATGAATAAGCTTGATCAACAAATCCGAGAAGCGCTGCGCAAGGAAGATGCCGAGCTGTTTGATGAATTGACCGGCGAGCAGTCGCTGCCGCAGATGATCGCGGACAGTTTCCGTGGTCGCAACTGGTGGCTCATGTGCATCATCTATATCTGGACGGCGGTGATCTTCGCAGGTTCGATCTACTGCGCAGTGCAGTTCTTCACCGTCGACGACATACGACAGCAACTCTGGTGGGGTGCCGGCGTGCTGTTAACCATGAACGCTGTCGGCATGCTCAAAATGTGGACGTGGATGGAAATGCAGAAGAACAGCGTCACCCGCGAAGTCAAACGCGTCGAACTGCAAATCGCCAAACTTGCGCAGCGCATCGGCAATGCACAATCTTAAGACCTGCGTGTTCGCTACGTTTCCCGGCGGAGCTTGCATTGCGCTAAAGCCACCTTCGCAGCTCTCCCCTCCGGAGAGAGGGCCGGGGAAAGGGGATTACCTCCGGACAGCTGAGCTGCGCTTCCGCACTGCTCGACCACACTCAGTACACATATTCGAAACACCAATCGGATACGCACAGTGTTTGCACACACCCCTTCGAGTGCGCAGCCACCCACGAATCGAAAACGGTGTGGACCAAAGCAACCAGAGCATCAGTCCGAATACAAGGGTGTTGAACAGGAATCCCGGCCAAAGCGGCCGCAATGGTAAAAAGAGAATCATATTTTCACGATCATCGCTCAGCCAAAGAATCCCGAATCGCAACGAATCTTCTTCTGCTACCCCCGGTTCTTCAATCACCAATGTGCCCAAACTACGCCAGGGCCAGCCGCAGAGCACAGTAATTCGTTCATCCATGCTGGTATCGCCTGCGCTATAGGCCGGACTTCGTTCATCAAAACGCATCCAGCCGGAAACGAAATGCAACGGATGAGGTGACGGTGCCAGTGGTGTAACACGATTCTCTCGATCAAGACTCCAAGTCTTCAGGCGATATGTAGTGACACCCGTGGCTTGGCCACGCTGTAATTGCTGCTGTTCGACCACATCGCCGTCTTCGAATTCGACTCTTGCAATCTCCTTCTCCGCAACATCTGAATTGATAGCGTGCGTCGCGATACCCTACGTCACCAACACATTGGCGACGATCCCGGTGACGAGAAACACAACCGCAACTCGGACGTATCGCCCCATTGCATCAATTGTACACCTGACCACTTCACGAACTGCTAGCATGCAAATATGAACCAACACCATCTCTGGCAAGCCGCCGCTGCGCTCAACGCCCGCGCACATCACGGCCAATTCCGCCGTGATGGCAGTACGCCATACGCAGCACACCCGGTGCGTGTCGCGTTCACCTGTGTTTGCCTTTTCAACTGCACCGATGAAATCGTCCTTGCTGCTTCGTTGCTTCACGATGTCATCGAAGACACCACAATCGATTACGACGACATCGAAGAAGAATTCACATCTGAGATCGCTGACATCGTTGCTGCGTTATCCAAAGACCCGCGTCTGGTCGAAGCTCAGCGCGAACCCGCTTACGACCGCCAACTCGCAGCCGGCCCCTGGCAGGCCCGCCTCATCAAACTCGCAGATGTCTACGACAACCTCAGCGAATGCGCCACCACAGCCGCCCGCCGAAAGCAGCTTGACAAGGTCGAACGCGCCTTGAAACTGGCTGAAAATGACCCGCAGTGTCGAGATGCCTGTCGGGTTGTCCGGGAATGTGCCGACGCGGTTCGAGCATCTTTAGCCTGATTTCGCAGCCGCAGCCTGATCGCAGTGCATCCAGGAACACTTCCGCCTGTACCGTGTCCTACTGATGGTCACCAACGGAAGCACACCAATGATCAACTTTGTCGCCCTTTGTTCCATTCTCGTGGCAGGTCTCTTCGGTGCATGCACCACACCAACAGAAAATGCTGCTGTCACAGTCGCCGCTGCTTCTGTTCGGGACGACCCGACAGCTCAGGCAAAGCCGCAAACGCAACCCGAATCGAAGCCGCAATCACAATCCGATGCAGAAATTGCGCCGGCTGAAGCGGAAGACAACCAGCTCGAGTTCGTCGATCCGGACATCATTCCCGTTGACGATCCCGAACTTGACGCGCTGCTCGACAAACTTGAACACACCGCTGATGACCTGCGAAACTTCACTGCTCGCATTGTCTACCGCAAGACAGATGGACTGCTGAACCGCAAGGAAACGCGCACGGGAAACATCATCTACATCTCCGAACCCGTTCAGGGACTGCCCGGGAATCAGATCCGCAAGTTTGCGATTATCTTTGACATACTTGTCGTTAACGAACAGCGCCGCCAGCGCAACAAACACTACATCTTCGATGGCAGATGGCTGGCGGAAATCGACGATCGCAATAAGCAATTTCAAGCGCGTGAAATAGTTCCGCCCGGACGTGTGCTTGATCCGCTCAAGCTCGGCGAGGGGCCGTTTCCTTTGCCGCTGGGTCAGAAGAAAAACGAAGTACTCAAACGATTCGTCGTCGACTGGGCTGATATCCCGCCCAGCGGGATGTTGGCCGGACTTGAAAACGTCATCGGAATCGTGCTCGTGCCCCGTCCCGGCTCCGACGAGGCCGGCGAATTCAATCGCGTTGATGTGTATTACGACAAGAAGACAATGCTTCCCGTCGGCGTGGATGCGCTGCACCGCAACGGCGATCGAAAGACCGTCCGCCTCAAGGAGATGGCCCACAACATCGAGCTCGACGCCCAGACACTGTCCAAAGTCAATATCGCCCCGCCACAGGACGATGAATGGGTCGTTATCGTCGAACCCTGGCAAGGCAATTGACAGCACCGCAGTGCGCGCCACCGATTCAATCAGCCGATACCAAACGCATACCTTCTGCCCGATGCCTGGCCATGAATGCATCAGGCGGCACGCGTAGACTTCGCTGTCTCTGTTCCAGGAGTATCCGCATGTTGATTCGGACCGTGTCCGCGTTTCTGATAGTGCTTTGCATCACAACTACAGCCACCGCCCAGCAGGTCGCTCTTGTGCCGGAGCAGATTCTGCTCAGCGATGCTGCCCGCGAAGCTATCAATGCTGTCTGGCTGACCGATGCGGAGCGCGCTGAACTGCGCGTGTTTCACGGCGTCTGGGACGAATCCGACCTCATCACGCCGAAGCTTGAAGCACAGGCGGCGCTCATGGAATGGCGCTTGCACGATGCAGCGTTGGAAAACCCGCAGGTCCCCGCATCACTGCGTGCAGAAGCCCTGCTACGCGCAGGACTCGCCGCCGAGGCGCTACTGGTACTCGAAGACGACACATCATTCGCAGCTTCACGTCTGCGCACGGAAGCGCTTGAAATGCTCGGCAGGGTTAACGAGGCCATCGACGCAGCAAACGAACCCGTTGAAGTTCTCGGGCAAGAGCGCATCGACGACGCAGCCAGACTCACTGAAGCAGTCCGCGCCATGATTCTTCGAGCCAAACTCGAAGGCCAACCATCACGCGATTATCAATCGATGATTACGTTGCTGGCACAGGCGCACCAGACGCTCGATCGCCTGTACTGGCCGGCCCGACTGTCTGAAGCACGCCTGCTTGCGGACAAGGACAGCGCTGTCGAAGCCATTCGAACACTACACGAAACACTTGCCTTGAATCCACGCAGCAGCGAAGCGTGGTATGAACTCGGCCGGCTGGCGCTGCGCCGATTTGACTTCGACGGCGCAACACTTGCAGCAGATCATCTGTGGACGATCAACCCTGAGCATCCGCTGGCGATCCTGCTCATGACGGAGCTGCGCCTTGTGCAGGATGATCCCGAAGGCGCAATGCAATTGCTGAAACCGCTGCGCAAGCGCTGGCCGATGATGCGCGAAGCTCTTGCTTTTGAAGCAGCCACGCACGCGCTGTTCTACGACAACGACGCCATGCGCGCGACACTTGCTGAACACGACCGCCAGTCACCGGACAGTGCTGATGCGCATTTCATCGTCGGCCGGCATCTCTCGCTCAACCGCCAATACGATCTTGCTGCCGAGATACTCACCGAAGCAATCCGTAGACGCCCCGCCTGGCCGGCCCCGCAGATTGAACTGGGCCTGATGGAGTTGCAGTCCGGCCGCGATGCAGTCGCACTTGCAACTCTGCGTGCCGTTACCGTGCTTGATCCGTTCAACAAGCGCGCAGTCAACAGTCTGTTCCTGCTGGAATCACTGGCTGAATACGAAACGGTCGAGACCGAACACTTCATCATTCGTTATGAACCGGGTATCGACCAGGTCATGGTGGACATGATGCCTGATCGACTGGAGCGCATTCACGCCATCGTAAGCCGGCGATTCGGCTTCGAACCGGATCGCAAAACCGTCATCGAAGTGATGCCCAATCACAAACGGTTTGCGGTGCGCATCACTGGCATGCCCTGGATTCACACCGTCGCAGCGAGCACCGGACCGGTGATCGCAATGGAAGTGCCACGCGAGGGCCCACCGAACCAGCACCTCGGCCTGTTCGATTGGCCGCGCGTACTGCAACACGAATACACACACACGATCACGCTCGCCCAAACTGCCAATCGCATTCCGCACTGGCTCACCGAAGCTGCAGCGGTCGACATGGAACCCGCGCCTCGTGATTTCGATCGGTGTCAGCTGCTCGCGCAGGCTTATGAACAAGGAACATTGTTCAACCTTGATGAAATCAAGTGGGCATTCGTACGGCCCAAGCGCCCCGAAGATCGCGGCAAGGCGTACGCCCAAAGCCACTGGATGGTGCAGTACATGACGCAGCGCTTCGGTGATTCATCGCTGGTCCGCCTGCTCGAACGCTACTTCCAGGGCGAACGCGAGCAACAGGCTATTCCCAACGCGCTGGGTATCAGTCGAGAACAGTTTTACGAGGACTTTCTTGTCTGGGCCGGCAAAGAGATCGAAGCGTGGGGTCTCGCGCCGCAACCTTCGCTGACTATGTTGACTGATCAACTTATCGAGAACGACCCTGACCGCATGATCGAACTCGCTGCATCGCGCAAGGCCCGTCTTGATGTCATTGCCAGGGCGCTCTCGCAACAAATCGGCAGGCCCGCATCACCGCAATCGCGCACGCTTACTGGCGACATCTGGCCGGCTGTTGTCCGCCCGCCTGTTGAAATCACACAAACACAACTGCTCACCTGGCTGGATGAATACCCGGATCATCCGGACCTCTGGGAGATGCGCATCCGCCGGCAACTCAATGAAGACGACACGCTCAACGACATGGTGATCACCTGGCTGGAGAAGCTCGCAGCTCTTCGGCCGGTTGACCCCTATCCGCACAAACAACTTGCCCGGTACTGGCTCAACTCCGAAACGCCCGGCGGGGCCATCCCGCATCTGGAATATCTCGATGTCCGTGAACAGAAATCGCCGGTCTTCGCAATCGAACTCGCCAAGTTGTATCGGCGTGAAGGCGATGCGGACAAAGCCATCACCAAGATCAACCGCGCGCTCGAAATCAATCCATATCACGCACCAACGCGAGAACTCGCAGCGTCAATTGCCGTCGAGGCGAGCAATTTCAAACTGGCATTGTTGCACATCAAAGCACTCACGCTCATCGAACCGGACCGCGCCCTTCACCACAAGCGCCTGCAGCGCATTGAACAAATGATCAATTCTCGTTAACAATCGATTGCGACTGCGGTTTCGGCATGCGGTCATCGGCCTGTTCAAATTCACTGACTGCCCTTCGGCGCGTGCTTCACTTGGCGATCCAATGTGAACGCTGCAAGGCGGGGCGACATCGTGAACAGTCCCGCAGCAAAACGCACTATGAAGCTCGTCCATACCTCCGGCTTCGGCCGACGCAAACACTTCACCACAGCCCGAGCGACACGTTCCGGCGGCTGCACAAACATCTTCACACTGTGATCCGCCTTCTTTTCGGTGGCGACTCGGACGTCATTCTGTCGCATCACCGACTGATGAAATTCTGTCTCCGTCGAGATCGGCAATACCGACGAAACATAAATGTTTGCGTGCTTTAACTCCGCGCGCATCGCAGAACACACATGCGCCTGTGCGGCTTTCGTTGCGGAATAGGCTGCGTAGTACGGAAGCGTGAACCGCGCCAGACAACTCGAACACATCAGCAGATGCCCCGGCAGGTTGTGATCTCGCAAATGCTGTGCTGCCAACTGCACCAGTTCAAACGATGCGAAGAAATTGACTTCAAAGATGCGCCGAAGGTCTTCCAAAGCGCATTCCGCCATCGGGCGCTCCAGTCCGTAGCCGGCATTGGCGAACACGCTGTAAAACCCGTCGAAGGTTGCCGCAGCGGTTTCAATCAACTGTTGATTCAGACCTGGGGCAGTAACATCGCCCGCGACGATTTCTACTCGATTGCCAAGCTTCCGAATCCGCTCCGCCAGCTCTTCGAGCCGGTCAGCCCGGCGGGCGTTCAGGACGAGATTCATCCCGGCATCAGCACATGCAACGGCCGTTGCTGCGCCGATCCCGCTGCTGGCCCCGGTAATGATGATGGTTCTGCCTCGCAGCTCTCGTGCCATAAACTGGAAGCTAGCAGTGTTGCCTACAAGTGGCCAGCCGAGACCAATCGTCGCCGCACCTGCCTGATTATCGGTCCAAAAATGTGCTGATTCGACCAAACTGTGCAGCAATCGCACATTTTCCGTGTGAGTCAATGCCATTCTTGCGGTACCCTTGCCTGTCTCGTGTGGGAGCGAACGAAACGGAGGCGAAAGGATGAAGTCGATCGGTGCAGGAATGCTGTCAATGGCTCTGCTTGTCATTGGAACTGCTACGCAGGCGGTACACGCCGGCTCGGCGACGATCGGTTCAGATCGTGACAACACTCTGTATGAAGACCTCGGCGGTTCGCTGAGCAACGGTTCCGGGCAGTTCTTCTTTGCCGGCACGAATGCTCCGGGCAGCATTCGCCGTGGACTCATCTACTTTGATGTCGCTGCATCAGTACCCGCAGGCGCGACAATCACCAGCGTCGATCTGACTCTGCACGCAGGGCAGGGCAATTACGCAAACACCGTGGACCTACACCGCTTGCTTGCGGACTGGGGCGAAGGCGCAAGCGATGCAGGCGGCGAGGAAGGCAGCGGCGACGGTGCATTGGCTGGCGATGCGACGTGGATACATACATTTTCACCCGGTTCGCTCTGGACGACTCCCGGCGGTGACTTCAGCGCCGGCCCCAGCGGCAGTGCACTCATCACCGGCCCCGGCTTTGCCACGTGGACTTCAACGCCAGGTATGCTCGCCGATGCGCAGCTTTGGCTCGACAATCCCGGTTCGAACTATGGCTGGGCGCTGCTCGGTGATGAAACCCTCGGCTCAACCGCTATCCAATTCGCAAGCCGCGAAAACTCCGAATCCACATTCCGGCCATCACTGACGATCGAGTACACGACAATCCCCGCACCGAGCGCACTTGCGCTCTTGGCGCTGGGAGCGATTCGATCACGTCGGCGACGACTGTGATATAGATAATCCCGCCCAGAGATGAGCGTCGACACTCCGGTCAGTTCAGACGTAGTCATTTGCACATGACCGGAGCATGACCGCACGTCTCTCATTTCATCTGGCACTCTCACTTCACGCGCCCGAGTGGCTACCATTGCGAACCACCCAACCGGGAATTGCGTTCCAATGACTGGCCTTGCACTTCACACCCAGCTGACAGCAAGTAGCGAACTTGAATCTACTGCTGTAGGCACTGCGTCTTCGCACAGTGATGCATCCAGCGCTGCGATCAGCATCTCGCGATTCGTAACGACAGTGTGCATCATTGTGCTCTGGCTCAGTGCGGGAGATCACCCGTTGTATTCGCCCGACGAGGGGCGGTACGGTGTTGTCGGTCTGCATATGGTGGAAGGCGGTTCATGGCTGACGCCCGTGTTTGAGGAACACGTGCATCTGACAAAACCGCCGCTGGAGTATTGGGCAATCGCGCTGAGCATTAAGGTGCTCGGCCGAACCGAACTTGCGGTGCGATTGCCGTCACTGCTTGCCGGAACCGCATCCATTCTGATCCTGACAGGGTTCGCGCGCCGGCGTGTGGGCGCCCGAACAACAGCGCTGGCTGTGGGAACGTTATCGTTGATGCCGTTGTTCATCCTGACGTCGCGCATGGCGACTACGGATGCACTGCTCAATGCGTCCTGGCTGGGCGCACTGGTATGCGGCTATCTCGCAATCGACACCCGAAAAGCACAGTGGGCGTGGCTGATGTGGCTTGCTATCGGCACGGGACTCATCACCAAGGGTCCGCTTGCTCTGGTGCCGCTGGGGCTCATTGCGCTCTGGCTTGCCTTCGCCGGCCGATGGCGGGAACTCAGACACCTCCGACTCATTCGCGGCGTAGTGGCGGCGCTGCTTCCGCTTGCTGTTTGGGTCGGTTTCACGATTGCGCTGCATCCTGATGCGATAGACATCTGGAAACACGAGATGCTTGATCGCGCGACCGGCGCGGGCGACCACGTACAACCCTGGTGGTTCTACATTCCGTTGTTTCTCGCGGGGCTGTTCCCCGCCACGGCTATGCTCGTCGTGCCCGGCTGGAACGTGCGAATTTCGCGAGCTTGGTCTGAGCTACGTCGTGGTTCACTTGTCGGGCTGTTGGCGATTTCGATTGTGGTCCCTCTCATTGGTTTTTCACTCATGGCCGGGAAATTGCCGAGCTACCTGCTTCCCATATGCGCGCCGTTGGCCCTGCTGACAGGCATGATGCTCGAGCAATGGATACGTTGCAGAAACCGTACACCAGATGGATTCAAACGGCTGCCGGATGTGCGCATCACTCTGACGATCTGCATCATCGGCATTCTCGTAGTGGCAGTCGCAGGTACCGCGTGGTTCAAGGTTGAACTGCTCGTGTATGTCTTGCCATTGGCGCTGACCTGTGCTGCGTGCATCTGGCTGTGGAGATTGTGGACGCCTCGGCCAGGTCTCCGGTCGCTCGGCCTCGCCGTCGTGTGGTGCGCGTCCATCCTGAGTTGGTGGAGCATGTTCGAACTCGAAGATGCATTGTTGGAAGACAATAATCCCGTCAACCTGATGCAGCGCCTGTTCGACGTCACCGGTACGCCGCATCCAATCATTCTGACATACGGGTTCACCGATCCTACGTTGAGCTTCTACAACGATCGCGAGGTGTATCGGCTGCGACCAGGGACCGATGCAGCAGCACTACTCGATGATGCGCTGCGCCCGATTGTCGTGCTCGTCAATCAGGACGACCGATCTGCCTTTGACTTGGAATTCACATCAAGCCTCGCGCGATTGAACATCGTCGGAACCTGGCACCGCAATGCACGCCATGATGTAACAATCCTGATGCAGCCGGCTCGGCGCAGCACTCCCGAGCAATTGTGAATCAGTGATCAAATTACAACAACGAGTGCGCAGCAAAGCGAATCACACCTGCAACACGCCGGTCTTGAATGCACCCTGCGGCGGCAGCGGATATGTGCTCGCAATCTGCAGGCTCATCACCAACTCGTCGCGCGTCTTGCCCGGCTCAATGATGCGGTCCACCCAGCCGCGCGCTGCTCCATACCGAATATCCTGCTGCTCGCTGTAGCTGGCAGTGATGGCTGCGAGCAACTCTTTGCGTTCCTGCTCATCCGGCTCCTCGCCGGCACGTTTGCGGGCTGCAAGATCAATCGTGAGTAGCGTATTCGCTGCCTGTGCTGCGCCCATGACTGAACACTTCGCACCCGGCCAGGCAAGCGTCAACAGCGGATCAAACGCGCGGCCGCACATTGCGTAATTGCCCGCGCCGTAACTGCCGCCCACGATCAAAGCGATCTTCGGCACGATGCAGTTGCTCATTGCGTTGACCATCTTCGCGCCGCTGCGAATGATGCCCGCCTGTTCACTATCACGCCCAACCATGAACCCGGTCGTGTCATGCATGAACACAATCGGCAGGTGCTTTTGATTGCAATCCATAATGAATCGCGCAGTCTTATCCGCAGAATCGTCATAAATCACCGCAGGCATGTTCACAGAAGTGCTCGGCCCTGCCTTGCCACCGGGCATCTTCTTGCGCGTCATCGCACGCTGATTGGCGACAATTCCGCACGGCCAACCGCCGATGCGCGCAAATGCACACACAAGCGACTTGCCGAACTCAGCTTTGTATTCATTCCAGCTCTCTTCATCAACAACACAGCGCAGCAACTCAATCGTGTCATACTGCTCGGTCGGCTTGCTGCTGAAGATGTCATACACATCATTCGGATCGCGCTGCGGCGCAACAGCCTGGAACGGCGGGTCGCCGATCGGCGTCGTCGCCTGATTTGCGTGCATGATCGACTGCAAACGATTCAGACATGATTCATCATCCGGTTCACGAAAGTCAATCGTGCCGCTGATCTCTGCATGCATTGTCGCGCCGCCGAGTTCTTCGTTGTCGACGTCCTGGCCGATCGCTGCCTTCACAAGCGCAGGACCCGCAAGATACAACCCGCTGCCATCTGTCATCAGCAACGTATCGCACAGCACAGGCAGGTAGCCGCCGCCTGCCACACAATTGCCCATGATTGCAGCGATCTGGGGAATCCCCTTGGCGCTGATCACCGCGTTGTTGCGGAAAATCCGCCCGAAGTCATCTGTATCTGGAAAGACATCTTCCTGCAGCGGCAAGAAGACACCAGCGGAATCCACCAGATACAGCAGCGGCAAGTACGCACGTTCTGCAATCATTTGCGCACGGATGATCTTCTTGCACGTCATGGGAAAAAACGCGCCGGCCTTCACCGTAGCATCGTTGGCAACAACCATGCACAGCTTGCCGCCAACCGAACCGATCGTCGTGACCACGCCCGCCGAGGGCGCTCCGCCATACTCCTGGTACATATTCCAAGCTGCGAACAGACCGCACTCGGACTGCGGGGCGCCGCCGTCAAACAGCTGATCCAAGCGCTCCCGTGCGGTCAGTCTGCCGTGCCGATGCTGGCGTTCAATACCTCGTTCGCCGCCGCCGGCCCGTATTTGTGCTGCCTGAGCAATAAACTCTTCGGTCGCGGCGCGAAGGTCGCTGCCCAACGGGGACGCTGCGGAATTGTCTGGTGCGGATGATCCCATAGCGGTCATACTGTAACGAGTCACGGAGGTTCGGTTGGCGTCTCGTATACTGCTCACACCAGTCCACACACATGCAGGGAGGTTCGCATGCTCGGTGCTCTTACGATTCAACGACTGTTACTGAAGATGAAAGAGGTCGAAGCATCTGACCTGCACATCAAGACCGGTTCGCCGCCGGTGCTCCGCGTGGCAGAGCGGCTGTGCCGAATCGATTCCGCAGAACTCAACGCTGACGATACCAAGCAGTTACTCGCGCCGATCATTCCCGATCACATTCGTAATGAGCTCGAAGCAAAAGGCGGCGTTGATTTTTCGCACCACATTGGCGAAGAGCGCTTTCGATGCAGCGTCTTCCACGCGGGCCATGCACTGCACGCAGCAATTCGACGAGTGAATCCTGAAATCCCCGACTTCTCCTCGCTCAACCTTCCGCCTGTGTATGAGGAATTGACCGAACGCACGCACGAAGGCATGGTGATCGTCTGCGGTGTAACCGGCAGCGGCAAGAGTTCAACGCTTGCAGCGATGGTCGATCACATCAATGAGACCCGACCGACAAACATCATCACCATCGAAGACCCGGTTGAGTATCTCTTCCGACCGAAGCAGTCGTATCTCAGTCAACGCGAAATAGGTATCGATGTACCCGATTTCCCGACGGCGCTGCGCTCTGCGGTGCGCCAGGACCCTGATGTCATCATGATCGGCGAGCTGCGCGATCGCGTCACCATGCTTGCTGGCATCCAGGCAGCAGAAACCGGTCACCTCGTGTTCTGCACGCTGCACACTGCAGACACGATGCAGGCATTCAACAGAATCCTTGAGTTCTTTGAATCCAAGGATCATCCATTCATCCGCTCAGGTCTGGCTTCCGGCTTGCGCGCGGTCATGGCACAGAAACTTCTGCCGACCGTCCGCAAGGATGTGAAGCGTGTCCCCGCAACGGAAGTGCTGCTCGTCAACAGCACCGTCGCTGAAAAAATCCGCGATGGCGAAGACGACGACCTGCCCGCAGTCATCGGCGGTAGTGAACATGAAGGCATGCACAGCTTTACATCAAGCCTCGCGCGCCTCGTCAATGAAGAATGGGTCGATCTGAAAGTCGCTGAGCGTTTCGCCCCCAACCGCGATGCCCTGCGCAGCAAAGTCCGCGGTATCGAAGTCAAGGCCGACACACTCGTCCAGCGCGTCAAGGGTTGAAATCCTCGTCCCGACGGCAGGGCCCACTTCAGTGGGCCTATCGACGACCAACGGGAGTCGATGTCTTTCTTAGCACTCACCAAATGAAAAAAACCCGGCGACTCCTTTCGGGAATCGCCGGGCCGTTCGTTCTTGAACTTGGTAGGGCTGCAATACCGTGCAGTCCCGTCGGGAGCACGGGTCAATAGTGCAGCCCACTTATACAGTCACAATGGTTCACAGAATCACCTCCTTCGCTAAGGGTCTCCCCAGCCGTCGCGAGCGTGACAGCACTCGCCGCCGGGCTCCTTTACCCCTCGAGCGTCCCCGAGGGCTCATCGCCCGCAACCCGTTTCATCCGCGCCACGAGGTAATCAGATCGGCACGGCAGGCAGCAGTCGTCGCGAGCAGCTTGCCCCGCCCGGCAGGAGGTTCGCTCCTGGTTTGGGGGTCGCATTCCGCGATGCAGGAATTATCGCCTCGACCGGCCCCAACGCAATAGAAAAACTGCCGGTCTCGGCAAATCCTTCTCGAACTGTGAATTCAGGCTAGTTCGAGAAACATTCCCGGGCGTTCAAGCAACGTCTGAGAATCAATCGTTGCAATCCGGGCTGTCTCCGCCAA
The DNA here is from genome assembly GCA_029260575.1 of Phycisphaerales bacterium. GTDB lineage: Bacteria > Planctomycetota > Phycisphaerae > Phycisphaerales > SM1A02 > JAJDDB01. The sequence continues at coordinate 19,616 of JAJDDB010000009.1, read as the reverse complement.
CATGTACCTGTACACAGTGTCGCCAACCTGCGGAGGGCCTGCTATGAACACGTTGCGGAATCCGTACATTCGAAGTGCAATTGCTGGCGTGTCGTTGTACTTCGGCGCCACTGTTGCAGGCGGATCAGCAACGTTTCTGCCAATTGGCGATCTTGACGGCGGCGCATTCCAAAGCAGCGTCTCCGCAATCTCCGGCGATGGAACTACCGTCGTCGGGTGGAGCGCCGCAAACGACAACGCACAAGGCGATCTGCGCGCATACCGATGGCGCCAATCTATCGGCATAACAGCGCTTGGGCACATTGGCACCGATACAGAAAACGGTATTGCCAACGCGGTGTCGTTTGATGGAGCAGTAATCGTCGGTCGAAGCGGCGACGCATTTCGTTGGACACAGGCAACAGGAATGCAATCCATCGGCGACTGCGCAGCGCTCGGAATCTCCGGCAATGGCGCGACAGTCGTCGGATTCTGCGCAACAACCAACGGCAACGAAGCAGCAACCTGGAATGCACTTGACGATTGGACCACCTTCGGCGCGCTCGGCTCAACAATCATCGACGCGTTCTTTTTCGATGCTGATCACGATGGCTCAACCTTCAGCGGCCAGAGCTTTATGGAATCACCCGATGTCGAGCCAACGCACTGGACCAAACTCAACGGCATGGTTGCCCTCGGTGATATTCCCGGCGGCCTGCATTACGGACTCGCTCTGGCGATCTCCGCAGATGGCTCCACAATTGTCGGCGATGCCATCGGCGACGTCGGCCAGGATGCATTTCTATGGACAACCAACACCGGACTGGTCAATCTTGAACTCGCCGAGCGCGGCGCAGTTACTGATAGCCACGCCCACGATGTTTCCGGCGATGGCGCGTTCATCGTCGGCCTGTCAGACCGCCACGGCGCAATGATCTGGGACGAAACGCGCGGCATGCGCTCGGTGCAACAGCTTGCAACAAACATCTACGGCCTCGATCTCACCGGTTGGACGCTTCTCGGCGCTGAAGCAATTTCCGACAACGGCCGCGTCATCGCAGGCAACGGCACCAATCCGAACGGTGATTTCGAAGCATGGATATTGCAACTGCCACCGTTCTGCGCCGCAGGCGATGTCGATGACAACAACGTTGTCAATGTGTTCGACCTGCTTGAACTTCTGCAGACATGGGGCGCATGCGTCAATTGCCCGGCAGACTTCACCGACGCAGCAGCCGGCCCGCCCGATGGGCAAGTGAATGTCTTCGATCTGCTCGCGCTGCTCGAAAACTGGGGCACATGTCCGATTCCGTGACCCCGTTACACAACTGGCGCTTCGCAAAACAAACGAAGTGTTGTTCATTGCTCGATTACATGCGCAGTTGCCGACCTATCAGAATCAACCTCGCGCAACTGGAAGTATACACCCGGCCATCGTTGCGCAAACGGACCTCCGAGACTCTCCTCCGTCTCCTCAATCTCCTTCTCCGTAATTGCGAATCGGAACAGTACACCGGTTGCCTCTGCAAGCTGTCCGCGCGATTCATCGTTTGTCAGTTTCACATCCACACCAACAACAGCACAAACCTACATCGCATCACAAACCCCCAGCACAAATGTTTGGCTGTTTGGCTGTTTGGCTGTTTGGCTGTTTGGCTGTTTGGCTGTTTGGCTGTTTGGCTGTTTGGCTGTTTGGCTGTTTGGCTGTTTGGCTGTTTGGCTGTTTGGCTTTCGCCATATCCTATCTCGGCACGCGCTTCGGCTTGTTCGGCTGCGCAATCGGGTCGGCTGGCTGCATCCACTCCGGCAACCGCGGCACCCCCGGCATACGCGGCGGCGCTGCAACAAGACGCGTCTCAAGTATCAGCGGCGCCCGCACCGGCTGCCCCGCGCCGACATCCGCAAGCTCCGTATCCGCAATCTTGCGAATCGTCTCCGCACCTTCAAGCGTCATCCCGAACGCACAATACTGACCGTCCAAACGTGCAGTCCCCTCCCGCGAAAGACAAATGAAGAACTGACTACCCGCGGAATCCGGATCATCCGCACGCGCCATCGAAATCACACCCAAATCATGCGCCAAATCACTCGGCTCAATCGGCAGCCAATACCCTGCACCGCCTTCACCCGTCGCAGTTGGATCGCCTGCCTGTATCACAAACGGCCGGCCCGCTCGATCCAAGGGCACCACACGATGAAACGCAACCTCTCGATAAAATCCACCTTCACACAACTGCAGAAAATTCCACGCAGTGTTGGGCGCCTCATCCGGCCGCATCATCAATACAATCCGACCTTCGGTCGTGATCATCTCAACATCACGCTCGGGGTACGCACGAATCCCTGACAACATCTGTTCGCTGTCACTGAACACCGCAGATGCATTGTCCTGCACCGGAATCGGCGCAGGTGTATTCATCTGCGATGCATCGGCCTCAACAGCCCCTTCCCGCTGGCCGTCTTCGCTTTCATCCGTTGCAATATCACTCGCAACATCTTCTTCAACCGGCGCAAGTTCCATTTCACTCCGCCACCCGGTGATCTTCGTGTACTTCGCCCCGCCGCCCGGCCGCATCGCCTGCTTCGTTTGGGGAACCATCCGCGTCAGCATCGGCTGCAACACCAACGCAGAACCAGTCGGCCGATCGTATTCCAACAGTTGCAGGTACACCGTTTCACGCAACTGCCAGATCTCCGGCATCAGCACCGACACATCCACGCGACCGGCCCGCACCGCAATCGGGCCGGAGACAATCCGATGCTGCGCATCCAGCAACACCAACGCGAATTCACCAATCGAATTGCTCTCACCAACGCGAATCATCAACGGCCGATTCACGCCGTTGTACAAATGCTCTGCCTGAAGTGAGAACACAGATGCAGCCTCTGATTCATCCACGGCATTCGACTGCGCGATCGCCTGCAATGCGAAACACTGCAGCACCAACGCAGCGGCACATACAAAGCGATTCAACTGTCTTGACGTGCGCATTTCACGAATCTCCATGGTCACAGCTGGCGTGCTGTTCTCGCCACTATCCTATTCACTTCACGCAAGATCCGGCAAAGCCCGGCAATGTTCGACCTGCAGATGAGGTTGGTGTACAACATCACGCACACTCCACCGAAGAAGGGACAACACGAATCATGACACCGAAAATTCTTACCTTTGCAGGCAGTCTGCGAAAAGATTCGCTCAATAAGAAGCTCGCCGCTGCAGCAGCCCAGGGCGCTCTCGAGGCTGGCGCTGAGGTCACGCTGATCGATCTCGCTGACTATCCGCTGCCTATGTATGACGGCGATATCGAGGCCAGCGATGGCATCCCGGACAATGCGATGAAACTTAAAACGCTCATGAAGTCGCATCACGGTTTTCTGATTGCCACGCCGGAGTACAACAGCTCGATCAGCGCGGTGTTGAAGAACACCATCGACTGGGCCAGTCGCAAAGCAGATGGCGAATCCCCTCTCGAATGTTTTGTCGGCAAAGTCATCGGCCTTATGGCAGCATCCCCCGGCGGGCTCGGCGGGTTGCGCGGCATGTTTCATGTCCGCGACATCTTCCTGAACATCAATTCAATCGTGCTGCCCGGTCACTACGCCTTGTCATCAGCGCACGATGCGTTTGACGATGCAGGAAATATCATTGACGAGGTCCATCGCGACAAGGTGAACAGTATTGCCTCGCGCGTTGTTGAAGTCGCACGCAAACTGCACTCATAAACACCCCGCATAACATGGTCGAAAATCGAACCATCAAGACAGCGCAACTCAAAGTCGGCATGGAAATCCATGTCGAGCTGTCGACGCGCAGCAAAATGTTCAGCCGATCCGCCAACGTTGCGCATCCGGATCATTACGATGCAACTCCGAACACGCTCGTCGATCCTGTCGTGCTGGGTCTGCCCGGCGCACTGCCCGTGATGAACCGCGCTGCGATCGAATCCTCAATTATGGTCGGCCTCGCGCTGAACTGCTCCATTGCGGAATTCAGCCGATGGGATCGCAAGAATTATTTCTATCCGGACCTGCCCAAAGGTTATCAAATCAGCCAGTATGACCTGCCGCTCTGTTTCGATGGCGAACTCGAATTCATCGGCGCAAACGGCCAACCCCAAACCGTCAGCATCATTCGCGCACATCTCGAAGAAGACACCGGAAAACTCAGCCATGATATATCCTGTAGGCATGGTTCAATGCACGTAAATGCGTTGAACCAGTCACTCATCGATCTTAATCGTGCAGGCACGCCACTACTTGAAATCGTCACGCATCCCGATCTGAAGTATGCTGACGATGCGGTCATCTTCTGCCAGGAATTGCGCAACGTCTGTCGTTTCCTCAACGTCACCGGCGGCATCATGCAGCGCGGCCACATGCGTTTCGAACCCAACGTCAACGTCATCATCACAACCGACGAGGGCAAACAAATCGCCACGCCGATCGTCGAGGTAAAAAATCTCAATTCATTCAAAGCAGTCAAAGGTGCGATCGAACACGAATTCAATCGGCAGATTAAACAGTGGCAGGAGACCGGCCTGGAGATGGGCGCCGGTATGAAAAGCACACGCGGCTGGGATGCGGATCGAGGCGTCACTGTCCTGCAACGCGAAAAAGAAGACGCTCACGACTATCGATATTTTCCCGATCCCGACCTCCCGCCGGTTGTCGTGACTGAAGAGTGGAAACAAAGTATTGCGACTTGTATTCCCGAACTCCCGCAGCAGCGTCGTAGACGATACGTTGATGAATACAACCTGACTGATGCGGATGCGCTCACGCTTACCACTGATTTTGATGTGTCGAACTACTTCGAATCCTGCATCGACATGTTGCAGCAACGCACAACCAGCGACATGACAGCAGCACACATGGGTAAAACAGTTGCGAAACTGTTGCTGAATGCCGGCGCTCGTCGGGCCAATGAACACCATCGCGAACTGCACGACCTCGGCGTCACGCCCGAGCAAATCGCACAGCTCATCGAGATGCGAGAAGCAAACACGATTGGCTCATCCGCAGCAGATGAGTTGTTCGACCTGTTGTGCGAGCATGATGCCGATGCCACAACACTTGCAGAATCTTGCGGACTGCTGCAAGTCACCGACTCAGCGCAGCTTGATTCCTGGATCGCACAGGCATTGGAAGCCGAACCCGAAGCCGCAGCAAACTACGCAGGTGGTAAAGACAACGCCCTCGGCCGCATCATCGGAACCATTATGAAACTCAGCAATGGCAAAGCAGACGCAAAGTCGGCGAGCGATCAGATCCGCAGACAATTGCGTGACAACTGACTCTCTGAGGATTCGACCTGTCAGTTCGCTTGCGCCGCTGCGCGCGTCACCGCTGCGCCACTCTCACCAGTGAAGCGCTGCCGATGTGGAACCGCCGGCTCACCGAGGCAGATCTGATTCGCGGGCAAGTCGCCGAACGCGCTCGACCGTGCCGCAAGCATGCATCCATCTCCGATCGTCACATCCGGCCCAACAAAAGCATCGGCCGCAATCCACACACTCTTGCCGATCGTGATCGGACTGCGCACGATCGACATGTCGCGCCGTTGGTAGTCATGCGTGCCCGCACAGATGTGCGAATACTGACTGATACGCGAATACTCACCGATGCGCACGGTTCCCATGCAATTGATAATGACCTCGTGGCAAATCGTCACGTGTGGTTCGACAATCAGATTCCATGGAAAATCGACCTGCGCCGACGGGGCAATGCGCGCTGATGCATGCACACTGGCGCCGAACAGATTCAGCAACATCACGCGCCAGCGATTGGCAAACGGCGGGCTGAAGCGAAAACACGAGAACCGCACGACCGCCCAGAGAATTGTCAGCACACGCTCGCCGACCGTTTGTCGCAGAAAAACTCGCTGCCTGCGCTGGGCAACTTCTGTCGTGATGTTTGTTTGCGACTGCGCCTGCGGATTGGAATCGTGCTGTTGGTCGATCATCGCAGCACACGTTCCTTCAACGGTTTGGCGGGGTTGCCAACGTACACCTGGCGCTGCGCGACGTTCTTGTAGGTACTTGATCGCGCGCCGACGACGCTGAGATCGCCAACATGCACGCCAGGTCCGATGAACGCATCAGCACCGATCCACACATCGTCGCCAACGTGAATCGGCCAGCGCAGCAGCTTGAACGTGTGGTCAGCATAATCATGCGTTCCGGCGCACAGGTGCGCATACTGACTGATGATTGAGCGCTTACCTATGTAAATCTTGCCCAGGCTGTACAGGATTGCGTAATCACCGACTGTGCAATCGTCATCAAGATGCAGCATCCACGGAACTTCAATATTCACCGTCGGCCGAAGTGATACACCCTTGCCGATTCTTGCTCCGAACAAACGAAGGATGGATGCTCGATACGGATGCCAGTTGTGAAAGCTCGCGCGGAAGAGCGGTCGACCCACAAGCATCCAGATCGCTCTCCCGACTTTTTCCTTGAACGACCACGGACTTGCTTCCGGCTGCATTTGATGCGGCGCATCGTCCGCGCCCAACAACTCGCCGTTTGCCTGGGCGGCCGACGTCGGCGCAGCTGTCCGCTGCACTGGCGCGGCTGAACTCTGTAGTGGACGCAACTCCGGCTCAATGATTTGGTCGCGCGCATCAAACAATTCCGTCCGTGCAGCCGGCTGAGAGTCACGTTCAAACTCTTCCGTATCCGCATCAGATCGCTGCCGCAGCAGGCGAAGTTTGAGCGTGATCATCCGCTCGTACATTGAGATAAGTCGTGCATACGTCCACCCCGGACGACCCTCAAGCACGCCACCCAACACGAACAACGTCGTCACAAGTCGAATCGTCGGCCGCATCGGCAGGCGATAACTGAATTCCTTCCATGCGCGACGCCTTCGAACACGATCACCACGGAACAAATCGAAGACATTGAACGCCTCCGTCGAACCTTCAACAACCTGCAGCGCTTCAAGAGAGCTGTAGCGATTGTGCTTATCAAGCCAGTCGTAAATACCCTTGCTGAATGGATAGTGCAGGTACGGCACATCCAGCACACCAACAACGCCGTCCGTCGCTTCGCGCTGTCCGTGACCGTAATCACGAAACCGCATGCGTCCTTTATGAAACAGCCGCATCTGATACGTCGGATACGCAGCTGAGCGCTTCAGCCATTTCCCCATGAAGATGAACTTCTGCGGAATGTGAAAACCCGATTCCTGCGGATCGTCAGCCAGCAGATCGCGCATCACCCGAACCAACTCCGGAGTAAACCGTTCATCCGCATCAAGGTGAAACACCCAATCGTGTTTCATGTCGATGTTGTCAATCGCCCAGTTGCGTTGCTTGCCGAACGACTCAAAAGCGTTGACATGCACATGCGCGTTCATCGACTCGGCAATGTCGCGAGTCTGATCTTCTGATTGCGAATCAAGTACATGCACATCATCCGACCACGCGCACGACGCCAAGCAGTCTGCAATGTTGACCTGCTCGTTCAGCGTCAGTATCAACACGGACACGGCTGGGTGCGGCGACTCAACTCGATGCGGCGCGTCGTGAATCTTCTTAATCTGCGTCATCGCTGGTTCCGAATCCCGGCTGTGAAATACATTTCGCTCATCGTCTGACTATTTTTCCGACCATCGACCCAAACACTTGCAATCATAAGTATAGGGATACGATCCATACGTCCGTCCTATCCATGCGATTCCCGGTCGTGCGTTTGTCTTGCGTCATCTGTCGGAGCATCGCCATAGGCAGCCGGGCCGAGCGATCGATCGCGTACCCGTTTGGCTGGCGATCCCGTCGCCACAACCCACGGCTCCAGATCCTTGAAAACTGACGACCGCGCTCCGACAACCGTCCCTGCGCCGATCGTCACACCCGGGCCGACAAACACATCCGCTGCAATCCACGCTCGCCTGCCGATTCGAATCGGCTTGGGCACCAGCGGAAACGCAACGTCCTCAAACTCGTGGGTCGCAGCGCATAAATAACTGTATTGACTCACACCCGCCCACGCTTCAAGGTGAATCGTCGCGACACAATACACATCCACATCGTCGCCGATCGTCGCGCCCTCTTCCATCACCAGATTCCAAGGCGCCCAGATGCGCGCCCGTGGATACACCCGCGCGGTTGAATGCAACTGCGCGCCGAACATGCGCAGAAGCGCGTTACGCCACCAGTGAAAATTCCTCGGCGACGGTCGAAACAACAGCGTCTGTACAACGCCCCACACCAGTCGCGCGAGTCGATGTCCAACGCTATGCGGACTCTGCCGTTCGATCGTGGCATTGGAATGAACTGCAGGTCGTGGCATCGTGTGGTGCAACTTTCTTACTGCGACTGAGGAATCAGACGCTTCCGATGCTTGCCGTTTCACGAGAGCGCTCAACCGTCTTCGGCGATGATTTGCCTTCGATCACATCACAGAATCGGCCGCAAAGCACTTCCTTGCTCAGTGATTCTGTAATTGCGGCTCGCGCCCTCGTGCCGCGCTCGGCCAGAACTTCCGCCGGCGTTTCGAGAATGCTGCGTATGGCACGTATCGCGCCTTCAACATCACCATGTGCGACCTGCCACCCGATATCAAATTCGTCAATGATGTCGGAAATGTGGCTCGGCGATGGACCGACAAGCAGCACCGGCCGGGCCACCGCCATCGCTCCGTACACCTTACACGGATGAATGATCCCAATCATCGAATCACCAAGCGCCACCAGATGAATGTCTGCAGCGCTCAGCGAATACTTGATCTGATCCAACGGCTGGTACGGCAGTGAGATGATGTTGCTCGGCTTGTGGGCAACGATCACATCTTCGACTTCCTGTTTGCCAAGCCCACCGCCGACGAACATGAACACAAGCTGCGTTACATCCTGCAACTGCAGCGCGGCTTCCAGAATCGTTGTCAACGGCGAAGCAATCGAGTGATTGCCTGAATACATAATCACAAACTTGCCTTCAAGATTGTGCGCAGCGCGAAACGGATTGTCAGCATGATCGACAACATCAAGATGATCATCGTGCGGCCACGGTGGCATGATCGCCATCCGCGTGCTGACCGCTGTCTTGCGTTCCAAACGCTCTGCCATGAATCTATCAAGCGCGACCACGGAATGCGCCCGGTTCAAAATGCGCCGATTGATCCAATTGAATATTCGCGCAGGCAGCGACTTTTCAGTCGTCATTCCCAGTTCAATCATCTGATCCGGGTTGAGGTCCATCACCCAATACGTGATCGGCACGCGGCGCACCATCGCAATGACAATCGCAGCAAGCGAGCACATTGGCGGGCTTGTTGACACAACGATGCCGCTGAGTCTGCGCACGAATAAACCGCGCACAATACATTGCAGCATGAAACTTATGCCGCCGAGCAGACGAAGCGCTATCGAGCCCTTTCCAAAAGAGGACAGCGGCGTCCGCCGAATATCAACGCCGTCGATGATCTGCCGCGATTTGTACTTCACCGACGGGTCGTCATATCCCCTGCCGGCCGCCAAAACCACAACATGATTGCCGCGCTGCACCAATTCCGCAGCAGCGTCAGCCATGTGCTGGCCGACACTTGCCGGGTCCGGCACGTAGACCTGACTCAATACCAGCAACGTCTTGCGATTGCGCTCTGCCATCAGCCGTCCCTGGAACAAGCAATCCGCGCTTCAAACTGCAGCGCGGATGCTCAACGTTTCATTCAATTCATCACCACAGCGAAACTCACGCTGAAGCTTTAGCCCCGTACTTGGCCATGTATTCTTCGAGAATCCACTCGTAGGTCTTCTCCATGCCGTCGCGCAGACGAATGGATGGCGCCCAGTTGAGGTATTCCTTGATCTTGTCGTTGTCGGAGTTGCGGCCATTGACGCCCTTGGGCGCATCAAGGTTGTACTTGCGGTTCAGTTTGATACCCGCAATGTCTTCGACAATGTCGACAAGCTGATTGATCGTGACCAGTTCGTCAGAACCGAGATTGATCGGCTCCAGAACGTTGTCCGAATGCGCGATCATCTGCGTGCCTTTAAGGCAGTCGTCGATGTACATGAAGCTGCGCGTCTGTTTGCCATCACCCCAGATTTCAATGTCGTGCTTGCCGGTCGTCTTGGCGATGATGACTTTTCTGCAGATCGCAGCCGGCGCCTTCTCGCGCCCGCCTTCCCATGTACCTTCCGGGCCGTAGACGTTGTGATATCGCGCGACGCGCGTTTCCAAGCCGAAGTCTTCACGAAAGTGACGACACATGCGTTCGCTGAAGAGTTTCTCCCAGCCGTAGCCGTCTTCTGCCAGCGCGGGGTATGCATCCTCTTCTTTGAGCGGCGTAACGTTTTCATCACGCTGCTTGTCTGCATTGTAGACACACGCAGAAGAGGAATAGAAGAAGCGTTTGATGCCGCAGTCCTGCGCTGCCTGAATCATGTGCGTGTTGATCAACACTGACAACATGCACAATGCCTTGTTATTTTCGATGAAGCCCATGCCGCCCATGTCCGCTGCAAGCTGGTAGACCTCGCCGGCCCCATCGCATGCGGTGTAGCAGTTGGCCTTGTCCTTCAGGTCGAGCTGCAGATTCTCCGCTGCGTCGTGGACCTGGTACCACTCATTGAAGGGCTTGATATCGACCGAGCGGACCTTCGTGTAGCCCTGCTGCAGCAGATCGCCCACCAGATGGCCGCCGATGAATCCGCCGCCACCTGCGACGATAACTAAATCACTCTTGGACATTGTGCCGGTCCTTCCGTCTCGGTTCGCCGTTTCTCGTTTGGGGTAGGCCCTCTAGCACCGGTCGCCAGCTGTGTGCCGGGCAGACCCGCTTGGCGGACGCAACCCATCTTCCTCGTGCAATATTGACCCCCACCGGATCCAAGTGCCCATCATACGGCCACCAGCCGGTCGGTGTTCAACGTAAATCGGCACACTGGCCCAGGCCCGTGAGGCGGGATAGATGGCAATAGTGGCGGGAGTCGCGGATATCTGTTCAGCCCGGCCGCAGCGCTGTTGGTTTCAAATCAACGGCAACCGCAATCAGTTCTCGGACAATCTCCTGCTCCGCAGGATCAGTCCTTCGTCGATGTGTTGTGTTTCTGAGGGATCAGGGTCGTGAGGGCTCCGGGTTTCACCCGCTGACACTAATCGAAGGCGATGATCCGGCATCTTCAGCCGCAGCACCAATTTCACTCGCCATCTGCTGCATTGCCAACTGCCAGGTCTCGCGCTCGTATCGCAGCAGGCGAATGACCTCTTCAATCCGCGCCACATCCTTCTCGCTGCTGGCCCGAACCAGTTCGAGATACAGGTACACATACAAACTCTTGAGCTTCTCACACAACTCCGGATCGACATCCGGCCGCAGTGCCTCCAGCAGTTCCATCACGATGTCTTCAGCACGGCTGATGTTCGTGAATGACTTTTCGTAGTCTTTGGCGAGCAAACCATCACGGCCGATCTCTGCGAACTTGATCGCACCCTCCAGCAGCATAAGCCGAAGCTCCGCCGGGCTGGCGGTCATAACCTTGGTCTTGAGGTATGGGTTCACGGGAGTAGTGCCGGTCTGTGTCATCTCGGGAATGTGTATCGACTGTTCCCGCTGCTGAATTCGTATCGGACTGCAAATAACTACCGCCGGACCTGCACCGCTGCCACTGATGCGCTTAAACCAGCCGATGCGATGCCTAGAACGCAGATGACGCAAGCGAAACGTTGCTGGCGATCGACGCAAGAGCATTGCCCTGATTCTGCAATCGCGCAAGCGCCAACTCCATCGCAGAGAACTCAGCCTGCAAGCGAGCACGCTTCACATCAAGCTGTTCATCAAACCTCTCGATGCGATCGTTGAACAGTTTGATTTGATCACCCAGAGCATTATCTGCCAGCGTCATAGTGCCGTCGATCGTGTTCGTCAGATCGTCAAGCAACGTATCAAACACATCCCCGATGCCGAGCTTCGAAAATGTCTGCGTGTCGGTGGTCACCGTCACACCGGGTGCGATTTCTTCTTCGGTTTCGGTCGTTGCTTTGAACGCAGCAAACAGGTTCTCAACCGCAGTTGGATCGTCTTCCAGTGCTGCGCGAAACGTATCTTCGTTGAATTGAAGTTCGCCTTCCGAACCAACGCTGAACCCGATCTGACTCAGCAATGTGAATTGCGTATCAATACCCTGCGCCGGCTCACGAAGCGTGCGGAACAGCGCTGCACGCACGCGCGATGTCGTCGGATTGCTCAACAGCACACCGCGCTCTTCGGAATCCAGATCGAAGAAGTCGTACTGATCGATTCGGTCGACCGCATCATTGAACGCTGCAGTGAACTCAAGAACCTTGTCAACAATTGCCTGATCATCGCGAGACACTTTGACCGTCACCGCAGTGTCGCTGACCTCCAGCAGGTTCAGCGTCAATCCTTCAACGACATCGTCGATCGTGTTCGAATTGCGCGTGATCAGGAACGCGTCTTCGGGGTTCTGCGAACCGAAGAACACCTTTGCATCCTGCGCCTTCACCAGCGTGGTCAACCCAAGATCGAGACTCCCCGAATCGATAATCAAATCGCCACCCAGGCCGCCGATCTCACTGGAAAAACTGATGCGAAACGGATTGATCCCACTTCCGGTGTTGATGATCGCCGCATTCACCGGCAGCCCCGCATCATTGATCTTGCTCACCACCTCGTTGAGGTCATCATTGGTATCAAGATCAACAACCTTTTCGTACGACCCGTCAATGAAACCGCCATCAACCGTTGTCGCTTCGCCGAGAATCCCCAGGGCCGCTGCCGAGCCACCATTGATCGTTGCGACTTTGATCTTCACAAACGGATCACTCGTCGCTGCGGATAAGTCCTCTTCGATGATGATGCCGTCGCCATTGTCATTGATGCGTGCTTTGATCGCCAGGCCTGGTCCGTTAATCGTCTGTAGCAGCTTGTCAACCGTCTTGATGTTGTCGTTGATCGTGATCGTCGCCGTATCACCGAAGCCGTCAGTAATGCGGAACGAACCGAATCCAATTCCCCTGCCGTAATTCAGATCACTCAGCAGCGTCGCTTCATCAACGTATCGACGTTGCAGATTGCTGCCTGTCACAGAATTTTCTGCGACACCTGCCGGGTCAGTCTCAATATCAAGCGCTGTCGATGCATCACCCTGAAGAATCAGATTCCCCACTCCGCCGGATGTATCCGTAACCTGCAGACCCGTTCCGTTTGCGTTGAGCGCGACATTCACATCAACAGACTGCGCCACCGCCTCAGCATTGATTGCGTCGACGATTTCCTGCAGCGTGTCGTGCGTATCAAGATTGTTCAATGTGAACGATGCGCCATTGCGATCAGTCACGGTGATCGTCGTCGCGCCGTTCAATCCCGCTCCGCCATTGAGGTTGTTCACGAGAATCGAATTCAGACTGCCGACAATCTGCGAACCTTGAAACGTCGTCGGGTTCGAGCCGCTTTGCGCGGTAATGATGCCGAGGTCCGCTGCTGCTCCGCCGCTACCACCTTCCCACGGGTTTAAACCCGCGCCTGCACGGATCAATAGATTCTGCGGACCATCCACAGTGTCGGTAATCACCAGCGACTTCCCATCAGCACCGATCGACGCCACGATGTGACCGCCGTTCACAGCGCCGAGATTATCTTCAGCGTTGTTAATGCGATCAATCACATCCTGAATCGTCTGCGTCGCGGGCGTGTTAATCGTATTGAGAATCGTGCTACCAACGATCGTATTCGCTGACACGCCTGCATCGTTGAGCAATCCCAGGTCTTCAGCAGCATCGTCGCCGTTTGGCCCTGCCCCCTGCACACGAAACAAACCGCCGCCGCCGGTCGTGTCCGACAATTCAAAGTGATCGCCATCCACAACCGCAAGCGTCACCGCGCCGCCGGTTTCCGTACTGATGCGCGTGCGCAGCTGCCCCACCGTGGTCACGCCGGTCAGATCAACTTCGTGTTCCACTCCATCACGATCAGTAATCTTCAGATCCGGCTCATCGCCATCATCATCAATCGTGATGCCATCGCCGTTATTTAAGTCATCAATCGCAGTGGCATCATCGATGTCCGAACGCAGCGGTCCAAGATCAATAAGGAACGCACGATTGGCAGGCCCCCCCGGCGGCGGATTACCGGGGTCCGGACCCTGCGCTTGAATGAACAAATCATGCACACCCTCACGAATCGCCACACCGTTACCGTCATTCAGCGAAGCCAGACTCGTACTGCCACTGATAAAGAAAATGCTGCTGCCCGTAATCACGCCGCCTGCATCAGTTCCCGCAATACCAAGGTCCGTCGCGGTCGTGTCGCCTGCCTTGTTGGCAATCGTCAACGAGCCGCCGCCGCCTGATGTATCCGTGATCACAAAACCATCGCCCGTCACAGTAGCTGTCACCGCAACACCCGATGCATCATTGATGCGGTCGAGCACTTCATTGACGCTTGTGACATCTGTCAAATCGATCGTCGCTGATGCGCCGCTGCGATCGGTGATCGTGATGCGGCCGCGATCCACACCCGTGCCGCCGTTGAGGTCCTCCAGCGCGCGATCAACTGACAAGCGGCCGTTGCCGAACTCAAAGCTCAGTGCATCCAGACCCAACGGCGTCGTTTCACGGTCCGCAAACCCGCCTGACAACAACTGATTGTTCTGCACGAGCTGTTTCACGATGAACGAATAACTGCCCGGCTGCGTGCCTTTGCCCACACTTGCAGTCAGAACTTCTTCATTGCTCGAAAGCGATTGCACCGACTGAAATATGCGATCCAGTCGAAACGAGCTCGATGCGTTCTTCAGATTCAACAGCCGCGCGTTGATATCCAGCAGCGCGGTACGCTGCGCTTCAAGCACGCTGACGCGTGATTCAAGATTCCGCTTCGGCCGGGCTTCGATCGCCAGCAATTGCTCGATGAGCTGCGCTGTGTTGATACCGCTGATCAGACCCACGCCTGTTGTAATCGATCCCATCGTCAAGCTCCCCGATGCTGCACGATTGGTCGTCATGCGCATCGATCATGCAGCGTCAGCCAGGTATGCGAAGTCGTCTTCACACGCCTGGTTCCACACCGGCTCATCCATACCCCGTCGGCGTAATGCCAGACAATCCGATGCCCACGCAGCCAGGTGTCGTTGAAACAGCTCCTGGCGACTGGTGAGCAACTGCTGCACTTCGTTGGTATTTGGAAGTGCGAGTTCGGACGACGTAACGACGGGCGCGGATGCTGCCACAGTGAACCTCCTGTGCAAACGGCACGCCGGTTGTTCGGGCTGTACGAATGCCCCTGCCGGTCGTGCGACAATGGTTCACCTCCCGCATCGGCGCTTTTCGGACCTACCTTTGGCCGGGTTTGCGCAGAATGTCGCGCAAGAATTGCAACATGCAGTCCTGCCATTGCATGTCATCGAACGTCCGGTAACTGCGTTTGCATTGCACATACAATGCAGTGGCCTCAGCGCGATTCCGAGATGACTCATGAATACTGTGAGCCCGCCAACCTGTGTTGTTGTCACCGCACGTGCGCTCATTGTGCACAACGAGCAGCTACTTCTGGTAAGCAACGATGGCAGCTACTAGTACACACCCGGCGGGTGCGTTGAGCCGGGTGAAGATCTGCTTGCCTGTATCAAACGTGAAGTCCACGAAGAAACCGGCTTGAAAGTGGCAACCGCGACATTGCTGCACGTTGCGGAATTTATGGAAACGAAATCCGCACGTCACAAGATCGAATGCTATTTCCGTGCGACTGTTGTCTCGCCGGACCCGCCGAAGAACTGGAACGATATCGGCCCGGTGCGCTTGCGACAGTATTTCACGTTGCAACAGTGCAAGAGCGACATTGATGTGCGCCCGACTTTTCTTTGCGATGGAACCTGGTGTGCTGCACCCGCGTCGCCCCACCGTGCAGTCGAAGAATCTGGGCCAAAACGCTAGTCAACGCTAAAACCGAGCCGATCCAGAACGCCTTCAAATTGATCGTTGTTATAGAACTGGATCATCAGCCTGCCGGCCCCCTTGCCGCGCCCCTGCTTGATCTCAACCTTTGTGCCGAGATGTTCGCCAAGACGCTTTTCAAGATCCTGCAGATGCGCCGACCCGCGAATCCCGCTCCGCTTGGAACCGCTCTGCGAATCAACCGGCTGAGCGCCCTCGACGAGCTGACGAACCTTCTGCTCGACGATGCGCACCGTCCAGCCATCGCGCACCGCTTTGGCTGCAAACGCCTGCCGCTTCTTGACATCAGCAATCGCCAGCATGGCTCGGCTCTGGCCGAGACTCAAAAGCCCGTTGAGTACCATACCCTGCACAACGTCGTCTAAGTCTAGCAATCGCAGGTGATTAGCTACATTTGACCTGTCAATTCCGACACGTTCTGCGACTTGCTGCTGCGTCATTTTGTAGTCATCGATCAGCCGGCGAAACGCTTGTGCCCGTTCGATCGGATTGAGATCTTCCCGCTGAATGTTCTCTATCAACGACCATTCCGCTGCTTCGTGATCGCCCACTTCCCGGACGACTGCAGGAATACGCTGCAGCCCTATCATCCGTGCTGCCCGCCATCGTCGCTCACCTGCGATGATCTCGTAGTTGTCAGCCCCTCTCGGCCGAACGACGATCGGCTGCATCAACCCCGCAGACCGAATCGACTCTGCCAGGGAGGCAAGAGCCGTTTCATCAAATTGCTGCCGTGGTTGGCTGGGGTTTGGCTGGATATTCACAAGCGCAAGCACCTTGACGCCGCCAGCATCAGTGAGACCCCCTTCAGCTGCCTGAGAAGACACTTGGACGGGGGGACGACTTGTTTCACGTGAAACGGGCTTAGCTGTGGACTCTGCGGGGATTTCAACCTGCACCGGCGCTGTAATGAGGCTCCCGAGCCCCCTGCCGAGCCGCCGTCTTCCGGACCGTGATGCTGCTGCTTTCTGCTTGGCCACGGATGCCTCCATTGATCAATTTGGTGCGATGAGGTGAATACCGAAGCAATCGACAAGCTCTGACGTTTCACGTGAAACACGAATGGCCAACCCGATTGCCGCCCCCACGATATCACATGTTTCACGTGAAACACCCCGCCTGCTGCAGATGACAGGGTTTGCCCCGATTGTTGCCCCAGATTCCGCGTCTGGCACAGACTGACCGTCGATTCATGCTGGATCTGCGTTTGCGGGTCCAGAACGTCGCCTCCTGACCCGATACGAGTCACGGAGTGCTGCAATGAAAGAGAAGCTGGCAGGCAATATTGGTGGGGCCGCTACATCACCGGTGCTCGATGCGCTGTCTGATGCGACCAGCCATCTCGATCAGGTAGCTGGAGAATTGGAACAGCTTCATCGCCTCGCGCTGCTTGGCATTCTCTCCGCCGGAGTCGCGCACGAGATCAACAATATTCTCACGCCGGTCATTGCGTACGCCCACGCTGCATTGGCTGCGGATTCTGATGGCCGCTTGAAATCGAAAGCATTGCGAAAAGCACTGCACGGGGCAGAGAACGTCGCAGCAATAATCAACGGCACGCTTGGCGCCGCTGCGATGTCTGATAACAGCTCCAACGCGAAGGTTCGAGCATCGTTCAAGTGTGCAGTCGATGCCGTCGGAAGGAACCCTCGCCGCGACGGCATCGATCTGGTCAATGAGATGCCTGCAGATATCTGTGCGAGAATCTCTCCGGTGGCTTTACAGCAAGTGTTCATGAATCTGCTGCTCAATTCATGTAACGCAATGAAAGGCGCACAAGGCCGCATCGAAGCGCATGCAAGTCAGCAGGGCGGTTGGATTGTCATCACCTTTAAAGACACCGGGCCGGGCATTCCCGAATCGATTCGCGATTGCGTCTTCAAGCCGTTCGTCACGAAATCCGCCTCGCCGAATTCAGCACATACCACCGGAACCGGACTCGGGCTTGCTGTATGCAGACTTCTGATCGAAACCGCCAGCGGGCAGATTGAGGTCACCTCGACAAACGAGCAAGGCACAACGTTTCAGATCAAGCTCCCCGCAAGCGAAAGCGCAACATCGCATCAAAACGCAGCATGATCGCCGCATTTGACGGCATGTAATGCTCATTAGGGTAATTTATCTATTCAGTTTTGTGCATGTGTTTTGCTGTTAGTCTGCCAGGATGACGACATCTTCGGGTTCAACTGAAAGGTGCAGCGTGTCGCCCGGATCGCCGAAGTGGCTGGGGTTCAATTCGAAAACCTTGAGACGTGAGCCATCAGCGACTTCGACGATGTGCTGGGCCATCTCGCCGAGGTAGATTGTCTCGACCCGTGTACCGGTCATGATGTTGGGCCCGCTCGTGCGGTCCACGACCTGCAGCGACTCGGGGCGGACTGAACATGTCACGTTTCCGCCCGTCGGACTTTCACTCAAACCGGCTGCGCTTTCCAACTGGCCGGCAGGTGTGTCCAGACGCACCGAACCATTGTTCGCGCCAGCAACCACAGCATGGATAAAGTTCGTTTCGCCCAGGAAATCAGCTACAAAACGTGATGCAGGGCGGTCGTACAATTCACGTGGCGGACCGACCTGGACCACCTTGCCGTTGCGCAAGAGCGCGACACGGTCGGCCATTGACAGCGCTTCTTTCTGGTCGTGTGTGACGTATACGCTGGTTATGCGGGTCTGTTTGCAGATGCGTTTGATCTCGATGCGCATCTCCAGCCGGAGCTTTGCATCAAGATTGCTCAGCGGCTCATCGAGCAGCAAAACCGTCGGCTTAATGACCAGAGCGCGGGCCAGTGCGACACGTTGCTGCTGGCCGCCGGAGAGTTCGTTGGGCTTGCGGGACGCATAGGGATCCATCTGCACAGCCCGCAAAGCGTCCAAACCCCTGCGTTTACGCTCTTCGCCAGCCACTTTCCGCACAGACAGCCCGAAGGCGACGTTCTGCTCGACAGTCATATGCGGCCACAGGGCATAGCTCTGGAAGACCATCCCGGTGTTGCGTTTATTAGGCGGCAGGGTGGTGACATCGCGGTCGTCAAAACGGATTCGCCCATCGGTGGGCTCGATGAAACCCGCAATCATCCGCAGCAGGGTGGTCTTCCCGCAGCCGGACGGCCCCAGCAGGAAGAACAACTCACCGGTGTCGATCGTGAGATCGATACCATCGACTGCCACGGTCTTGCCATAGTGCTTGCGAATGCCCTGAAGTTTGATCGAGGTCATAACGGGCGAGCAGGATAGCAGGGCAGGGGCGGGCGTGGAACATGGCGTATTCGGTCAGCAATCGCGTTGGCAGCGATACCCGCACCCTCGCTGTGCACAGACGCGGCTTCTGCGCAACTTGTGCGACACATCGCAGCGCTACATGGTTGAGTGAAGCGTGTGCTGCGCAACATGTTTGTGCGCGCCTGACGCAACGAAAAAACACAGCGCTGCGGCGCGCGCACGTCTCTCAGCAGGCGCTTTTTCAGAGGGTCAACCTCGCTGGCGCGTTGCAATCGACGCATGCAACATCGCGGCGCGCGCCACATGCAATATTTTGCGCTCTTGCAGTGAGAATCCGAGACAAACCGAAGACTTCTGCTGTGGAAACGTTCTGCGCACAACCACAATCGAGAACAATCTGCTGTTGAAAAACGACAATCCGGACGGCCGTTTTGGACGTTGCGCGCGCCAGACGCTGGGGTTTGGCGTGAAAGTGCGTAATCGTGCAATGAAGCAC
>JAJDDB010000008.1 GCA_029260575.1 Phycisphaerales bacterium | reverse complement strand
GGCCGGGCATTCGTACGCGCAGCGCCGGCATTTGTCCGTGGGAACGGGCGATGTGTACGTGGGACTGCGTCTCGCGCGCGTGGGAACGAAGGAACCTTCTGTGTAAACGTTCCAAACATCAGGCGCAACGAAGGAAACTTCAAGCGCAACAAGGGAAACAGACAAATCATGAAGCGTGGTTGACCTTACCTCAGTTCTTGTACCAGTTTCTATGTTAGTTCATTGATGGTCGCGCTGATCTGAAGCCAAGCAGTGTCGTCAACATGAACCGGGCACGCAGCTATCTGTTGGAGGTGTTTCCCGCAGACAAACCACTGCGGGATTTCATCGAAGGTGACGCCGAGGATTGGCAACAGGCAATTATCAGGGCCGGTAGAGCGGAGAACACGATTCGTAAGGCAGTGGGGCGTATCCGCCAGTTTTTCACCGCCGCCAAGCGTAGAGGACTCGTGATGTCGAACCCGTTTGAGGTGTTGCCGGCGACCGTTCGTGCGAACCACAGCCGGTTTCACTTCGTGAGCCGCGACGACGCCCAGCGTGTGCTTGATGCATGCCCCGATGTCGAGTGGCGACTGATCTTCTCCCTTGCTCGCTACGGCGGTCTGCGTTGTCCCAGTGAGATGCTGGCGCTGACCTGGCAAGACGTTGATTGGGATCGCAATCGAATCCGGGTTCCGTCGCCTAAGACAGAACGTCACGAAGGCAAGGCAAGCCGCATGATCCCGTTGTTTCCTGAACCCCACCCGATCCTGATGGATGCGTTGGAAGTAGCTGAGGACGGAGCTGAGCACGTCGTGAGCCGATACCGTAGCGCCAGCGCAAACCTGCGAACACAAATGCATCGAATCATCCGCAAGGCTGGGTTGGAACCGTGCCCCAAGGTGTTTCAGAATCTCCGGAGCACGCGAGAGACGGAATTGGCCGAGCAATTTCCGATTCACGTCGTCTGCAAATGGATCGGTAATTCACAACCAGTAGCGGCTGAGCACTATTTGCAATTGACTGATGAACATTTCGAACGGTCGGTCGCCGACGGCGAGCATCACAAAGCGGCGCAGAATCCGGCGCAGCAGGCGCACGCACAGCTGCGCACCGTGAAGAACAACCCGAATGCAGCGCATGCAAAAACCTCTGCAAATACAGGGGTTTGCAACACATTGCGCGATGATGCGCAATCGTGCGAAATGGCTCAAGTGCCGATGGGAGGACTCGAACCTCCGACCTGGGGTTTATGAATCCCCCGCTCTGGCCAGCTGAGCTACATCGGCGAAGCGGAAGAGTGTAAACCCGGCGGAGCACAGGTCAAGTGGATCGCGATGTGACACGTGGCGTATGTGATTGCGTCATCGGCCGGCTACGATGCGGCCTGAGTTGATCTGAATGCTAACTGGGCCGCCGGCATCGCCAGGATGGTTGCTTGCAGAATCATGCAGCCATTTCTGGATCATGGGGTCGCCCGCACGATCCGAATTGTGATAACGCACAGCAGCTGCCAGCAGGCCGACAAACATCGGCTGCGGAGCAAGCGGGCGACTGGTCAATTCCGGATGAAACTGTGCGCCAATGAAGTATGGATGGGCCGCGGCTGGCAACTCCAGCACCTGCATGATCGGTTGCCTGGGGTGTTTGCCGGAAAAGCACAGTCCCGCATTGGTGAGTTGTTCGATGTAACGCGGATCAACTTCATATCGATGTCGAAACCGCTCGCGGATCAATAGCGTCTGGTTTGACTGTTGATTCAGCTTGTCAGCTTGTTGGTACAGGAACGCAGCCAGCGTGTTCCGCTCAATCTGTACATCCTGCGCGCCGAGGCGCATTGTTCCGCCGAGCCCCTCGATGGATTTCTGTTCGGGCAACTCGCTGATAACAGGTTCAGCAATTTCATTGCCAAATTCAGTGGAACCGGCACCCGACATCGCCATGACATTGCGGGCATACTCCAGAACGGCAACCTGGAATCCAAGACAAATGCCGAGGTAAGGGATCTTGTTTGTGCGCACGTGTTCGACACATGCGATCTTGCCTTCGACGCCGCGCTCGCCAAACCCGCCTGGAACTATGACACAGTCCACATGGCCAAGACGATCAGCGACATTGGCGGTCGTTATGTCGGTTGTGTCCAGCCATTGAACGTTGACGTCGATTGACAGATGCGTCGCACTGTGCTCAATGGCTTTGTCGATTGAGGCATATGCGTCACGAAGCGCGGCGTATTTGCCCAAGATGGCCAGTGTCACCGAGTGGGTGCGCTTGGCTTCGATTCGTCCGGCATAGGATTCCCATTGCAGTCGTGCGCTATCTTCGTGTCGAGCATCGGCTTGGCTGTGCAGATTCAGCAGCGACAGGACCTCACGGTCGAGACCTTCATTGCGCAGTGCCGTCGGAATGGTGTAGATCGAACTGCGATCATGCATCGAGAAGACCCGCTGAAGCGGCACATTCGAGAACATTGCAATCTTCTGGCGGACGGTTTCGGTGACTTCGTGCTCCGCGCGGCAGGCAACGATCTGTGGCTGAATGCCCGCCTCCATGAGACGCTTGATGCCGAGTTGCGCCGCCTTTGACTTTTGTTCACCAAGGATGCTTGGTTCGAGGATGTAGGTCAGCGCGACAAAGCACATTGACTCCGGTCCTTCTTCGAAGGCCAGCTCTCGAAGCGCTTCGATATAGAAGCTGTTTTCGTAATCGCCGACGGTCCCGCCGACTTCGATGAAGACGACGTCGGCTTGTGTGCCGTTCGGCCCGCCGGTCAATGCAAGTTGGCGAAGTCTGCGTTTCACTTCACCAGTAACGTGGGGAATCATCTGGACATCGCGGCCGAGATATGCACCCCGGCGTTCGCGTTCGAGAATTTCGGTGTAGATCTGCCCGCTGGTGACAAAGTTTTGTCTGCTGAGATTCTGATCGAGCATGCGCTCGTAGGTACCGAGATCCATATCGCACTCGGTGCCATCATCAAGAACAAAGACCTCGCCATGGCGATACGGGTTCAGTGTGCCAGAGTCTATGTTTAGGTAGCCCTCCATCTTGATCGGCGCAACGGAGAGCCCCTTGTCTTTGATGAGTTTGGCCAGGGAACTGCTGAAGATGCCCTTGCCCAGACCGGACATGACGGTGCCCAGCACCGCGACATATTTGTGGCGGCCGCGCTGGTAGCCAGGCGGTTCGGGGCTGAAAAATTCAGTTGTATCGGTGGAGCGCCCGAATTGGGCGAGAAAGCCGCTTCCTGCGGGCTGCGGTGGAGTCGTTCCTTTGTGGGGCATAGCTGACTGTACCACAACCGAGTCCGTGGCGATAGATGCGGCCTGACAGCTTAGAAGTGTGAGTGGCAAAGCAGTGCCATGGCGCAACCATCTGGCTCGATGAGCCGCTGAACATGCATAATGAGCGGGACAAAGAGCATGTTCGGCTGCGCGCTATGCACGTTGCGCCGCTGCGAACGCTCAGTGCCGGGCTGCGCGTGCATGTGCATGGCCAGCGCAGTTACGATCAGCCGGTGAACGTGGTCTATGGGCGGCTGACTGTGCTCATGCACGGGCAGTCTGAGTGCCTTTGGCGCTGCGAAAACGCGATTCTTCCGTTATCGGGGGGTTGCGGAATGCCTTTTGGCAGTTTCGTGTGCCGGTCTCGCCAGTCGCGGGTTTATACTGCACGGGTCTGAAGGGGGCTTCCGTGGATCAGATGTCAATTCCCATTGTTGCAGGGGAGAGAGAACCATGCTGCATACACCGCTTCGTTGTCGTGCGCGCCGGCTGATTGGGTCGCTCTCGGTCGCTGTCGCGCTCATGCCCGTATCCGCATTCGCGGGGGTGCAGGAGTACTTCAACGACGATCGCGATGAGTAGTTTGCGGATGCAGGGGAGTCACGGGCGTATTGACCTTACCCCAGTTCTTGTACCGGTTTCTATGTTAGTTCATTGACGTACTTCTGTGTCTGCAGAGGCATGTGGAGCGACGCGGAGCATGGTTCTGCAGGAACGATCGTCTCTGGTGCTGGCGGGCGATATCCCAACGATGAATGCGGACGAACAGTGTTGTAAT
>JAJDDB010000007.1 GCA_029260575.1 Phycisphaerales bacterium | reverse complement strand
GCGGCCGCGGCGAACTTCCGAAGCTCGGTTTGGCGGTTGGAAACGGCGAGCCGGCTTCTTGTGGCCGTTGCGAGCCGCTTGATGGCAAGCCAGGCAAGATCGAGACGCGAAAAAACGTCGTCGATCAACCCTTCCATGTCCAGTTTGAACTTTTGCAGGCCGCGCGGCGTGCCCATGTTGAACTACGCGCGCATCATCTCACTCACGTTGTGCGCCGCGGCCGCGATCAGATACCGCTTGCGAACCTTCTCGATGCCGCGAATCCACGTCCGCCGCGCCCCGCCGGTCTCGCACACGTGCGCGAAAGTTCGCTCGGCCATCTCGCTGCGTTTGCGCTGTAGCGCTTTGCCGCGCTCGCCGCGCGTGCGGCGACGATTGGCATTCACCGCCTGCTTCTGTTTCGGCGGTTTGCCTTTCCACTTGCGGCGGTGCGGCCGCTGCGGTTCGGGAATGTACGTGCGGTAGGGCGTTTCTTCGGCCATCGTCGTCACCGTTTCGGCGCTGTGATACCCTTTGTCGGCTACGGCGTCTTCGATGTGTTCGTCGCTGCCGGCGTCGGTTTGATTCGCCTGCGCTTGTTGCACGCTGTCTTCGAGCGTCGACGCATCGGATTGGTCGGCAGGATACACTTCCGCCGCGAGGATGATTTCCGTGTCCAGATCGACGACGTGTTCGGCCTTGTACGCCAAGTGCGTCGTGCCGTCTTTCATCTTCGTGATGCGCGCGTCCGGATCGGTTTCGCTCGTCCATTCGTGGTTGGAAACCCGCTTGTTTTTCCGCGATTTATCGAACCGCCGCCGTTGTTCTGCGTCGGGCGTTTCGTGCTCGGCCACGACGCCCTGTTCGTGCATCAGCCGCGCGAGATAGTCATCGTAGTCTTCGCCGCTGTCGCGACGGACGATGCTCTTCATCGCCGCGTTGGCTTCCAGCGTCGTCGAATCGACGGCCACGGTCTTGCCTTTGAGCAACTTCTTTTGGTGCGCGATGGCGAGAATCTTGACGAACACTTGCTGGTGGACTTCCAGCGGCAAACGATCGCGGATGTGGCTCAGCGCCGAATGGTCCGGCGAGTCGTATTTCTTGTCGCCGCCGAGCGGAATGCCAAGAAACTCGCGCAGCGACAGCGAATCGCTGCACCGCCAGGCGATGCCGCGTTGTGAGGCGATGCCCTCGAAGTAACCGACGAGCAACATGCGAAAGTACGTGCCCGGCGGCAGCGAAGGCCGGCCCTGGCCGTCAGCGTAGTACGGCTCGCACAACGATTCGACCCAAACGTCGAAGCCCGCTTCGGCCAGGAGTTTGTTGAGCTTGACGTAGAACACATGGCCCGGCGACTTCGGCAGCCGGTCGTGCGTAATGAACAAATCCTGCTGCCGCTCCGTCGCCCACTTGCCCATCGCCATCGCCCGGCCTCACGTTTGCCGTCGCCCAAAAAACCGCCCGCCACATCGTAGCCGGCGGAACGAGTTTTTCAACGGCCTGTTAAGGCTGAAGCTCTGCCTAACCGAGTTCACTATCCATTCACCGACACGCGTGACGAATGGGCGAGTGAGCTAATGAATCTGGACCAGTTGCTCGTCGAGGGCCTCGTTGAGAAGTGGTTACGCAAACGAGCCACGGAGTTAGGGCGAATTCCTGAAGCCCAATTTAGATCGCTCAAACTCTTGGAAGAGTGCCTTTGCGGACTCGGATTCGATGAGAGTCATGCAAGGCAAATCGTCTCGCCATGGCGTCAGGTGCATGACTTGAGGTCAAAACTGAAGGGCCATGTATCAAGATCGGAGGGGCGCGAATACGAGAGCGCAACACGTACAGAATTTGGAAATTTGCGCAATCACTTTCGTCAGCTTTGCCAATCGTGCGATGAGTCATTGGAGGTTGTGATATCGGCGTTCGCGGGCAAGGGCTGAATCTACGCGGCTACTTTTCCGCTCACGGATATGCAGAGAATTCGGCTGGTGACGCGGTCGGATAGCCACTCTGTAACGCAATTCGCGCGGCGCGACGATGTCGGACACTTTGACCCGGTGTATTCATCGGGGGCTAAACGGGCGGCGTTGACGAGTGCAATTTGGTCGTCTGCTGGTACATGTTCGCCGCTCGCAACAATTTGTCCTCATCCAGCGGGGACCCTTGGAGCTGGATGCCGATGGGTAGGTTGCCGGTGGATTGGCCACAAGGAAACGCAATCCCGCAACACCCAGCCAGGTTCGCGCTCACCGTATAAACGTCATCCAAGTACATCGCCAGCGGATCGTCGGCCTTTTCGCCGATCTTGTACGCCGGCGTCGCCGTCACCGGGCCGATGATCAGATCGACCTTCGCAAACGCCTCGTCGTAATCTTGGCGAATCAGCCGGCGGACCTTTAATGCCTTCAGGTAGTACGCATCGTAGTAGCCCGCCGAGAGGGCGTACGTGCCGAGCATGATCCGCCGCTTCACTTCGCTGCCGAACGCTTCGCTGCGACTTTGGCGGTACATCCGCACCAGCGGCGAGTCGAGATCGTCGGCCGCTTCCTTCTTGCCGACCGCGACGAGGGCCTTTCGCTCGGTGTCAAGCTCCGCGAGCATCGCCTTCTCGTCCGTGCGATGGCCGTAGTGCGCCCCATCGTACCGGGCCAAATTGCTCGACGCCTCGCACGGCGCGATGATGTAATACGTCGCCACGGCGTAGCGGCTATGCGGCAGCGAAATCTCCTCGACCGTCGCGCCGAGCGATTCGTACACGCGGATCGCCTCGCGGACCGCCGCCGCTACTTCCCCGTCGAGTCCCTCGCCAAAGTGCTCCTTCGCCACGCCCAGCCGCAACTTTTCCAGCGGCCGAGAGACCGTCTCGCTATATTTCTCCGCCGGCCGGTCGAGCGACGTGCTGTCGAGCGGATCGTGACCGGCGATCGCTTCGAGCAGCAGGGCCGCATCTTCCGCCGAGCGGGCCATCGGGCCGACTTGATCGAGGCTGCTGGCGAACGCGACGAGACCGTAGCGACTTACACGGCCGTAAGTCGGTTTGAGGCCCGTGATGCCGCAGAGTCCGGCAGGTTGGCGGATCGAGCCGCCAGTGTCGCTGCCAATTGCCGCCGGTGCCATGCGGGCGGCGACGGCGGCGGCGCTGCCGCTGCTCGACCCGCCGGTGATCCGCTCGGTGTCCCACGGATTCCGCGTCGGGCCGAAAGCAGAGTTTTCGCCAGAACTTCCCATGGCGAACTCGTCCATGTTCGTGCGGCCGATGAATACGGCATCGGCCGACCGCAACTTGGCGACGACCGTCGCATCATACGGCGGCGCGAACCGCTCAAGCATCCGCGAGGCACAAGTGGTCGGTTCGTCGACGATGCAAAGCACGTCCTTCACGGCAACCGGCAACCCGGCCAGCAGCCCAAGCGAATCGCCGCGTGCCCGCCGCTCGTCGATCTTCGTCGCGGCGGCCAAGGCCCGATCGGCGTCGACGCGGAGAAAGGCGTTGATCGTCTTATCGACGGCGGCGATGCGGTTGAGAAACGCCTGCGTCACGTCGACGGAAGAAACGTCGCCGCGGCGAAGCTGGGCGACAAGCTCGGCGGCGGAAAGATCAATTAAGGACATCGCCAGGACCGCCAATCCCAAAATTCGAGCCAAGCGAGAATCTCACTCCTCACTATCCACCGCCCCCTGCCCCCTGTTCCCTACTCCCCAAGCACCGCCGGCACCAAGTAGCAAGCGTCGTCGCGATGCGGTGCATTGGCCAGAGCCGCCTCGCGCGGCAAGCTTGCCCTAGGCACGTCGTCGACGAGCACGTTCGCGACGTCGAGGGCATGGGCCATCGGTTCCACGCCGTCGGTATTTAGCTCGGCAAGCTGCTCGACGTAGCCCAGCACCTGGCCGAGCTGCGCGGTCATCGCGTCAATTTCGGCATCGGACAATCGGAGCCGAGCAAGCAGCGAGACCTTTTCGACGTCGGCGCGAGTGAGCGGCATAGGACGAGTCCCACAGCACGAGAAGATCAGCCGGGCGTGGCCATTGCGACGTGTCCACCGGCGGAATGCTTGCGTCGCGCCGGCGACCTTCACCCGTGGACGAGCCACCAGTGCCACGCCGGCCACGTTAGGCAACGCCAAAGCCTCTACGCCTTAGCGGCTGCCGCGGGCGTGGCTTTGCTTGGCTTGTTGGGGACGACGAACGGCTTGTTCTTGACCTGCTTCTTCACCGCTCCGCTGCGCAGGCATTGGGTGCAGACCAGCATTCGCTTGTTCACGCCCTTGGGCGTGGTGACGCGGACGCTTTGCAGATTCGGCTTGAACCGCCGGCGGGTGATGCCGGTCACTTTGGTGCCGACGCCGCCGAGGTATTTGGCTTTACCGCGTAGTTCGACCGAGTTGCCCATCTGGGGCCGCTTGCCGCAAACTTCACAAATCCGGGCCATCGCTCGCGCCTCGACTTATCTCGATGTATACGGTTGCAAACGGCAACGCCCAGCCAGTGGATCGGGCCAGCGGCGGGAGTCGCCAAGAGTGGATATCGCAGAATCCAGTAGTATACCGGCCGGCACACCCCATGCAAGGGCGACGAACCACTAGTTCGCGTCGTCCGAGCGAGGGGTGAACGCGGTGATTTGCCAATCGCTGGTCGAACGACTATCGCCGAGGGTGATTTGCCGATAACGGCGCGGATATCCCCATGCGTCGTCGAATTCGGCAGAGACCTTAACCTCCACGGCGACTTCAGCTTGACGTTGCTCGTCGATGGCGGCCGGGGCCTTTGCGGAGAGGTCTTTGGCGGCGATATCTTTGGCAGCGAGGTCCATCGCCATGATGTCGAACATGCCGCGGACGGTCCAAAAGTGCCAAGAAGCACCGCGGTTGGGCAGCGGTTCGCCGTCGCGGACGAGCTGCGTCACCTCGCCGCCACGGACCTCGACCTCGTAATTCCCAGGCTGCCGGCCGGAAAAGACGACGGTCATGTCGTAATCCTGCGGACCGCGATCGTTCCAGCGGGCCAGCGCGGCATCGTAATTTCCTTGCGTGAGCGGTGGAATCGGGTCGCGGAGCATCCAAATCGCCGCGGCGGCGACACCGGCAAGTCCGATGCCGCAACCGATCAGCACGCCGAGCTTGAATTTGGACATTAAACGGCTGCTTTCGTGCTTTGCGGGCGTTCAGGACGCGTGATGCGCGTTTTCGCCCAAGTGCCCGCATTGGCGATTCGATGCCTGTGCGTCACAATACGGCCGCGCCCTTTGCCTGGGGCCGTCTTCGGCGGCCTTTCCGTTTCACGAACGCCCGGTCCTCAGCGGATCGGTTCCACTTTACGCCATGTCGCTCTCAGAACACAAGCAACAACGTGCCCGCACGAAGATCGTGGCCACGGTCGGCCCGGCCTGTCGCGATGAAGATCGTCTGGCCGAACTGGTCGCGGCCGGCGTCGACGTGTTTCGGCTCAATCTGGCCCATGCGGACCAAGCGCAGCACGAAGAATCGGTGGATCGGATTCGCCGCGTCAGTCAGAAAGCGGATCGTCCCGTGGCGATTCTTGCCGACCTCGCCGGACCGAAGATGCGTTTGGGCGAACTGCCCGGCGGACAGATGGTGCTCCCGTTCGGCGAACACGTTCGCTTCGTCCGCGGCGAGCAATCCAACGCGGCCGACGAGTTGACGACGACGTACGAACCGCTGATCGACGAGTTGAACGTTGGCGACAACGTGCTGTTGGCCGATGGCACGATCGTGTTGTCGGTCGTCGCCAAAGAGGCCAAGTCGGCCGTCTGTCGCATTACGCAAGGCGGGTTGCTCCGCAGTCGTCAGGGCGTGAACCTGCCCGGCGTCAAGTTGTCGGCCCCCGCCATGAGCGAAGACGACCGAGCCTTCGCCGCCTGGGCCGCCAAGCGCGAGCTGGATTTCGTCAGCCTCAGTTTCGTCCGCTCGCCTCAAGAAGTAATCGAACTGAAAGAACTAATCGCGGCCAACGGCGGCAAGGCCCGCGTGATCGCCAAGATCGAGAAACGCGAGGCGCTCGACCAACTCGAAGCGATCGTCGAAGCGTCGCAGGGCATCATGGTCGCGCGCGGCGATTTGGGCGTCGAGGTCGACGTCGCTTCGATCGCCCTCGAGCAGAAACGGATCATCGGCGTCTGCCATCGTCTCGGCAAACCCGTCATCACCGCCACGCAAATGCTCGATAGCATGCAGCACCAGTTGCGTCCGACGCGGGCCGAAGCCACCGACGTGGCCAACGCGATTCTCGACGGCACCGACGCCTGCATGCTCTCTGGCGAAACGGCGATCGGCGAGTATCCGCGCGAAACCGTCGAAATGATGAACCGCATCATGCTGGCCACCGAAGCGTGCCTCGACGATTCGCAGCGTAACGGCACCAGCCATGTGCTCAGCAAAGTCGCCGGACTCGCCGCCGGAGCTTCCGGCGTCCACCCAATCACGGCGGCGGTCGTCGCCAGCGCGACGCGAATCGCGGCCACGCTGGGCGCCAAGCTGATCGCCGTCACCAGCCGCGGCGGCGCCACGGCGCTGGCCCTCTCGAAGCAACGCGGGTTCGTGCCGACGGTCGGCATCAGCGACGTGCCGGCCGTTTTGCGACAAATGTGTCTGTATTGGGGCGTGATTCCGCTGCCGTCCGCGCCGTCGGAGCACGAAAGCCTGGTGCAATATCTCGAGTGGTGGGGCCGCCGCGATGGCACGCTGGGCGTCGGCGACCGCATCGTCATCGTCGGGGCAAATTATCAAGTCTCCCAGTCGCACAACCTCGTCGAAGTTCACGAAGTGACGGATCGCAAATAGGCACCTATCCCACAACCCGTGGCTTGGTCGGGAGACCGGCCACAACAACGCGTTTTGGGAGAGTCACTAGGCCGCGAGAACGTTGCCGCTGGTCGCCGGCGTCCGTTTGAAGCTCCTGCTGCGTTTCGCGTTGGCGACCGTTTGCCAGACGGCTATAATTCCAGCCGATTCGCGACGTGATGACAGCGACAGGACACATCGTATCGCGCTCGGCGGAAGGAGCATGATCACAATCGAAATTCGAGTTGGCTTAGGGCACGATACGCATCGACTCGGTCCCGGCGAGGCGTTGCGCTTGGGTGGCATCGACGTGCCCCACGATCGCGCTGCTATTGGCCACAGCGACGCCGACGTCCTGCTCCATGCCATCACCGACGCTTTGCTCGGCGCGGCCGCCCTCGGCGATATCGGCGAACTATTCCCAGACACCGACGCATCGAACCGCGGCCGCGACTCGGCCGACATGCTCGCCGTAGCGTGCCAAAAGATTCGCGATGCGGGATACGAAATCGTCAACGTCGATTGCATCGTCCATGCCGAGCGCCCTAAACTCTCACCGCACAAACAAGCCATCCGAGAGCGTATCGCCGAGATCCTCGGCCTCGCCGTCGATTGCGTTAGCGTCAAAGCCAAAACCGGCGAACGGGTCGGTCCGGTCGGCCGGCAAGAAGCCATCGAAGCGCAATGCATCGCGTTGCTCGAGCGCACCCTACGAAACCAATAGTCTCATGTCGACCGCAACCCAGCCTAGTCGAAAGCCCATGCCTGTCGCTCCTGCCGCATCCATTCGCGTTTACAACACGCTCTCCAAGAAGAAAGAGCCGTTCGTCCCGCTCGCGCAGGGCAAGGTCGGCATCTACCTCTGCGGACCAACGGTCTACAAGGAAGCCCACATCGGCCACATGGTCGGTCCGGTGATCTTCGATACCGTCAAGCGATATCTCACTTACTGCGGCTTCGACGTCACCTGGGTGGTCAACATCACCGACGTCGACGACAAGCTGATCGCCGAGGCCAATCGCCGCGGCATCTCGATGGACCAAGTGGCCGCCGAGAACACCGAGGACTATCTCAAGAACCTCGCCGCCCTGGGCGTCGACACGATCGACCACATGCCCAAGGCCACCGACCACATCGATGAGATCGTCCGCTTCATCGAAGATCTGATCGCCAAGAGTTTCGCCTACGCGGTAGACGGCGACGTGTTCTTCGATGTCACCCGCGACCGCGAATATGGCAAGCTCAGCAACCGCACCGCCGACAGCCAGCAAGGCGAAGGCGGCGGAGCGGCCGCCCGCAAACGCTCGCCCGGCGATTTCGCATTGTGGAAGAGCGCCAAACCCGGCGAACCGGCGTGGGATAGCCCCTGGGGCAAAGGCCGCCCCGGCTGGCACATCGAATGCTCGGCCATGAGCCGCCGCCTGCTCGGCGAAACGTTCGACATCCACGGCGGCGGGCTCGACCTCGTCTTTCCGCATCACGAAAACGAAATCGCCCAAAGCGAATGCTGCCACGGCAAGCCGATGGTCACGTATTGGATGCACAACGGCCTGATGACCGCCGCAACAGCCAGCAAAGTCGGCGGGCGTAGCGACCGGGATCAATCCACCGCTGCGCAACATACCGCCGCGCAAGACACCGCCGACGACCAGGACGCCGCCGCCGGCAAAATAAGCCGCTCCAAAGGCGCAGGCGGACTCGCCGATCTGATCGCCAAACACGGCGGCGAAAAACTGCGATTCTTTCTGGTTCGCTCGCACTACCGCAGCACCAGTGTTTTCGGCGACGAGCCGGTCGCCGAAGCCGGCACCGGCGTCGACACGTTCCTCCGATTCTTCGACCGTTACCAGCGCGTCGCGGGCGGAAGTTTCTACGACCTGCCGCACGCCAAAATCCGCACCGACGGCGACGCGCATCTCGGCGTCGCCCAAAACGCATCCGGCGATGCGATCGCCGACCTCGTCGCCGAGATATCCAAGCAGCGCACCGCGTTCCTCACGGCGATGGACGACGACTTCAACAGCGGCGCGGCGCTGGCCGCCCTGTTCGATATGGTCCGCACGCTCAACCGCTTCATCGAACACGCCAAGCTCGAAGAACCGGCCGCCGACGCCGCGGCAAGAAAGGCGAACGTCGAATCACTCAAGAGCGGCACGCAAACGCTCCGCGAACTCGCCGCCGTCCTCGGCCTGTTCCGCAGCGCCCCGAAGTCCGACGCCAAGGCCGACGACGATCTCGTCGGCAAGCTCGTCACGCTGCTCATCGAAGCCCGCGCCAACGCCCGCAAGAACAAAGACTTCGCCACCAGCGACAAGATCCGCGACGATCTCGCCACCATCGGCATCTTGCTGGAGGATCGCAAGGAAGGCACCACTTGGACGCGGAAATAGCCTGTAGACAAGAGTAGTTTGTCGTGGCGCGAACGTACTTGCTCGATCGCACTCAATTCATTCCCCGCCCGCGCGGCGAGGTGTTCGCCTTCTTTGCTCGCCCGGAAAACCTGCAAGCCCTCACGCCCGACTTCTTGCATTTCAGGTTTCTCACGCCGTCGCCGATTCCGATGCACGTCGGTGCGCTAATCGAATACCAATTGCGGCTCTGGGGCGTGCCGGTGACGTGGTCGACGCGAATCGCCGCATTCGATCCGGAAGATCAATTCGCCGACGAGCAGATTCGCGGCCCTTATCGGACGTGGCGTCACTCGCACGAGTTTCACGCGGTCGCCTGCGGCACGCAGATGATCGATCGCGTCGAATATGAAATGCCGCTCGGTCCGCTGGGCCGACTCGCCCATTGGCTTTTCGTCCGCCGTTGGCTCACGCGCATTTTCGACTACCGTCGCGACAAAGTCGCGGAGCTGTGGCCGTCGGCTACAGCCGTTCGAAAAACGCCTTAACCGCGTCGTCGAATGCCCGCGGCGGGATCGTGTTGTGCGTCGCTCCGCGGAGCGTGACGAAGCGCTTGTCCGCGTCGGGCGTGGCGTCGAACAGACGCTGCGCAAGTTCGATCGGAATGATCTCGTCGCGATCGCCGTGCAGTTGCAGCACCGGCCCCGGGTAACGCGGAATCTTAGCCAGCGAATCCAGCCGCGTCCGCATCAGCCACCGCACGGGCACCCACGGATACACGTTCGCGGCCACGTCGGGAAGTGACGAAAAAGTGTTCAGCAGAATCAAGCCAGCCGCGCCGTCGTTGGCCGCCAAATCGACCGCCACGCCGCCGCCCAGCGATTCGCCGAGCAATACGATCGCCGATTCCTCGACGTCGGTTCGCTCGGCAAGCCACGCCCTAGCGGCCCGCGCGTCCGCCAACACACCCTCTTCGCTGGGCGAGCCTTCGCTCTTGCCGTATCCGCGATAGTCAAACACCATCGCCGCCGCGCCGGCCGCCCGCAGAGACCTGAGCAGGTGCGTCCTGTGCGTGAGATTACCGGCATTGCCGTGGGCGATCAGCACCACCGCTCGTGGCTTCTCGCGTCGGTTCGCATCGTGCGGCAGAAACCAGCCGTGCAACCGCGTGCCGTCGCTCGCCGCGAATTCGGCGTCCTCAACGCTAAGGCCGATCCCATTCCAATTGCCGTCTGGATACTTCGACGGAATGAAGATCAACCGCTCCTCGAAAAACATCATCAGCACCAGAATGATCGCATAGGCCAGCGCAATAATCCGCACGCCCCGCCAAATACGCCGGCCCAGCGTCATCGGCCGACGCGAAGGCGGGGCAGACTCTTCAGTCGCGGAAGTTTCGTCGTTTGCGCCATTCATACGCGGCAATTATACGCAATGCCGCTATCGGGGCGCAGAGTCGGCGCACAGCGAGCGCACAAATTAGCGAGACGATGCCGGCAGCCTACACCAACGCAGAAATGACGTCCCGATCTTCCAGCACGTACATCGGCCGGCCGTTGTGGTCGGGCAGCGTTGTCGCCGTGTCGATCCCCATGTGGCGATAGAGCGTCGAGAGCACGTTGCTCGGCGTGATGCCGCCGCCCACGGGGCGTTCGCCGCGGGCGTCGGTTTCGCCGATCGCCTGGCCCATCCTCATGCCGCCGCCGGCCATCAGCGCAAAGCCCGCCTGCGGCCAATGGTCGCGGCCCGCGTTGCTGTTGATCCGCGGCGTGCGGCCAAATTCGCCCCACATCACCACGGCCACATCCTTATCCAGCCCGCGCTCGTGCAGATCGGTCACCAGCGCGTGAATCCCCTGATCGATCCGCGGCAACTGCTTCCGCATCGAATTGAAGTTCTGGCCGTGCGTGTCCCAGCCGCCCGTGGCCAGCGTGACGACCGACACGCCCGCCTCGACCAATCGCCGCGCACGCAGGAAATCGCGGTTCTCGCGGCCGTATCGCTCGCGGACGTCTTGCGGTTCCTTCTCGACGTCGAACGCTTCGCGAGCTTCCTTCGTCGTAATCATGTCGAGCGCGCGCGTCGTGAATCCGTCGATGCCGTTCATCGCGCCGCGGTAATCGACCTCGCGGCGGATCGTATCCAAGTTCTTGAGTAAGTCCTTGCGATCGTCGAGCCGATCGAGCGATACGCCGGAAACGAGACTGAGGTTATCGAGTCCCGGCCCGCTCGGCACGAACGGCCGATGCGCCGCGCCGCAATACTCCGGATCTTCCGCACGAGCGTTGTTCATCAAGCTCACATACGGCGGCAAACCGTTTTGCCGACCCTGGTAATAGCTGACCATCGAACCGAAGCAAGGCCGCCGAACGCGGTCCTCGAAGCCCGTCATCACTTGGTGCGCCGAATGCTGATTCACGAACTTGACGCCCCGCAGGATCGCCAGCTTGTCCATGATCTTCGCCTGCCGCGGCATCAACTCGCAAAGCTCGACGCCCGACACGTTCGTATTGATCGGGTTCAACTCGCCGCGAAACTCGCGAGCCGCGTTCGGCTTCATGTCGTAGGTGTCGAGATGCGTCGGCCCGCCGGGCAGGAAGATCATGATGACCGACTTGCCGCGTGTCGCCGTTTGGCCCGCCGCGGCTCCTTGGGCTTGTAGACGGAGCACGTCCGCCATCGTCAGCCCGCCGACGGTCAGTGCGCCGACCCGTAGAAAATCCCGTCGCGAGACGCCATCGCAGTAATGCTGCTTGCGACCTAAGAACGTCAACATGGCCGAAACTCCTTACGACCGGGGGGAGAGGGAGCCAAAATCAGACCGAACGCATTGTTGTCCTTTTATGCGTCGTTGTCAACAAAATCCTCGGGTGGAGGTGTCGCCAACTGCCAAACCTGCCGCAGCCAACGCCGGAATTCCCTCGATCCGTAGTGGCGAATCGAAAGGGGTTGGGAAAATCCGGCAACCGCCAACAAATCGGCAATTGCGCACCTCCACCCGAGTGAAGGGGAACGCCGCGGCCACCTGCGGAGTTGGTCGCCCCGGCGTCAGATAGGGAATGACACAGCACGTCCGGCGGTTACGCAAAACGACCCTCCGCCGAACCTCCAACGAACCCGGTCGCGGCCCAGCCGTCGATCGCTAGAATGGCTCGCAAGAATGGCAAACCCAAACGCAAAGCGACGCCCGCCCGCATCGCCGTCAAACGCAACCCAAACGCCGCCTCTCTCCCCGACCCCCGACCCCCGGCCCCCGACCCCTATTCCCCATGCTCTCCTACCAAGCCCTGCTCCGCGAAGTCCTCGACCACGGCACCGCCAAAGGCGACCGCACCGGCACGGGCACGCTCAGCCGCTTCGGCCTCCAATTCCGCTGCGACCTCGCCGCCGGATTTCCCCTGCTGACCACCAAAAAGCTCCACCTCCGCTCCATCGCCCACGAGCTGCTCTGGTTCCTCCGCGGCGAAACGAACGTCGCCTACCTGCACGAAAACCGCGTCACGATCTGGGACGAATGGGCCAACGAGACCGGCGAACTCGGCCCCGTCTACGGCTACCAGTGGCGGCATTGGCCAACGCCCACCGGCGGCGAGGTCGACCAG
>JAJDDB010000006.1 GCA_029260575.1 Phycisphaerales bacterium | reverse complement strand
GCACAGGCGACGGGCACGGCGAGAATCGCAGCAGCAGTTGCAAGCAGTCGCAGATCAGCCCAGTCGCGCAGGAGCAAGCGGAACAGGAAGTACATTCCCAACGCATCGAAGAGGAATCCCATGCGGTTGACGAGCGCTTCGAAATCATTGCGTAACAGGCAGAACGCGATCGCGCTCCACACTGCCCAGACACAAACTGCGGTGTCGAGCATGCGCCAACGCCATGCTTTGTATTCGTGGTGCAGTAACACGCGCAGCCAGCCGGCAATCACGAGCATCCGGATCAGGTTGAAATCGAAGTCGAGTATGACGAGCCGTTGTGCCGGCGAGACGAAGCATGCCATAATCAGGATGGGCACAACAGCCCAGCGCCTCGGCAGGACAAGCATCGACGAGCCGAATATGAGCACCGCCAGCATGCCGATAGGATGCAGCACCGTCTGGTTGTAATACTCGGAAATGATCGGATCGGAAAGGAGAACATCAAACATGGGTCCGCACCTTCTGTTTCGAGTGAGTCATCACGGACTCTGAATCCGGCATCGCGTCAGGTTTGATCTCAAAGATCGGCCGTGCTTCGCCCGAAGGGGTTTCGTTGGGAGAGACATCTGCGTTCGGGCGGGCCCGCCAGGCATCGATCATCGAACGCGGCGCAACCGCAGCAATCAGCGGTTTGTAGTGTTGTAGCGCACACGGCTGCATCGCAATGGCCGTACACGCGGTACGCAGCGCAACGCCCCGATGACCGGAATCGCGCTGGTCCAGTACGCTTTCAAGCATGTGTGCAGCGATGTTGTTCATCGGCCCGCACCGTTGCAGTTGACGCAGTTCTTGCGCGATTCGAGTATCAATCTGCTGCCGACTACAACCGCGCCGCAGACAAGCGCGCTCGATGACGCGCAGTACGAATTCGATTCTGCGGTTTCTATGCCGCTGGGTGTTGGACGCACTATGCACACGGTAGGAATACAGGCACTCGTCCAGTACAAGCATGGGAAAGCGCTCACCAAGCCGGAGCACGAAGTCGTAGCCCTGACCGATGTCCAGTGATTCTGCAAATGCGATGTCGCGCGTCATAGACCGGCGAAACATTACGGTGGGGTCATGGGCTGGCATGCGCAGAGCTGCAACGTCAGCAGCAACCTGATCGGGCGATTTCGCGCGCCTGCGGGGCGCTGATCGTGTGCCGTTAATGATCAGGTCGTGGCCGGAGAAAACCGCAGCGATCTCAGGGTGTTGCTGCATTGCCCGCACGAGTAGTTCGATGCGCTGCGGATGACTGCAATCGTCTGCATCCTGTATGGCTACAAATGCTGCAGTACTGTGCGCAAGGGCGCGATTCAATGCCGCCGCCTTGCCCGAACGTGGCTGGCGAATGATATTCAGGCGGGCATCGTCAATCTTTGCGAGAGCGTCAAGACTTGAATCGGTGCTGCCGTCATCAATTACAGAAACGACGATATTCGGGTAGGTCTGCGCAAGCGCAGAGCGCACCGAATCAAGCAGATACGCACCGGCATTGTGCGCTGCGATCAGAATTTCGACGAACGGTGACTGTGTCAACGGTTGGTTCATGCAGGAGATGTTTCGATTCAGCCAACCCAGATTTCACTGCCCTGCAGTATGCGCCGCGCTCGTGTGGCAGTTTTGCGAATAATGTTTCCAGTTCCTGCATGCCAGCGGGGATCAGGGCTGCAGGCCTGCAGGTAGCGCGCCTGCTGTATTGCCCGACTGCGGACTTCTGCAAGACTGGCAACGCCTCTGTTGAGCGCATTCAGCGGCGTGCGAGCGGCAAAGTCCGCCTCAGTTTTCAGTGCAGTGTTCGGCGATCTCGGATCATCCATGTGGTCCATGTGCAGCAATGGGTAATACCAGCCGTTGCTCCACCCCTGCAATGCAAGGCGAATGCACCAGCGCGTAAACGATTCTTCGTCGCCCAGCGGACCGTTGTCGTCGAAGCATGCTCGCTTCATGATGTACCCGCTGCCGCCGGTCCATGCGTTTCGCATAAGCTGATGACCACCATTCAGCGCGACAACTTTCTTTCGAGCAGTATTCTGATCATGATCTTCCGGTCGAAACGGCCAGGCGCTGACAACACCAAGTGCCGGGTTGTGCTGATGGGCGTGGCGAAAACAGTCAATCCACCCGACAGGCACGAGGCAGTCGTCATCGACCTTGCCGAGCAGTTGTCCGTCTGCGTGCTGCCAGAACCAGTTTGTTGGCTCGTGCAGTTTGCGATTCTCCGCAGACACATGTACGCAGTGCAGACGTGGGTGCTGCTGGAAGCTTCGAACGATTTCTACGGTCGACTCATCATCGCCGTTGTGCCAGATCCAGATGCGCGAGTTGTCATCTGTCTCATCGAGCAGGCGCTGCAGCGCCTGCCGGGTATAGCCCGGCCGGTTGTACGTGATCATGAGCACATCAAGCTGTGCTGTCATGCCCGTGGTTCCAGTTGAAAGAACCTATGCCACAGCAGTTCCGGCACGCGCCAAGTGCGCACAATATTCCAGCCGGTTTGCTCAATTGCGCTGCGGACAGTGCGCAGCGAGTGATCTCGGTACCCGATTTCCCAACAATGTCCGCCGTTGCAAGCCCGCTGGGGATCAATCGATCGGGGCAACAGCCGCGGCAGGTCAAGCTTCAAATGTTGACTGCCAAGTTTTGGCGTAGTCAACGCAATGTCCATGTACCGGGTGATATCGGGCACGCTGAGCACGAGCGCCGTACCTGTGACTCGGCGGATTTCGCAAAGCGCGCTGCACGCGTCATCAAACGGCATGTGTTCAAGCACCTGGCAGCACACCGAAACGTCGACAGCGTCATTTGGAATCGGGATATCGGTCACCGATGCACAAAGATCAGGCATCAGTGATGCGTCAATGTCGAGCGTGGTCACGTCAATACCGAGTTGCAGAAGCGATGCTGTCACAAGCCCGGGGCCGACGCCGATCTCCAGGACTCGCTGCGGTTTGTAGACAAGCACGGTTTCGATCTGGTGTGCGAAACTGTGCAGCCGACCACACAGCAGGTAATCGCCTGCATATTGATCGTGTGAATGCGTAGGTGTTGCGGTTGTCGTGGTCATTCGTGTCATGCTGCAATTCGATACGGAAGCAGCTCTTCGTCAGTTGAAGCTGACAACGGAACCAATCCCAGCAGCCGCTGGTATCGCGCTGCAAGTGCTGCTCCCTGTTTCGGTGCATGAAAGTGCTGTTCGATGTGCTTGCGGGCATTGCGTGTCATCGCAGCGCACGCAAACTGGTTCTGCGCAAAGTACGCCAGCTGCTCAGCAAGACCCTGCGGATCGCGTTCGGCAGCGAGCAGTCCGGTGACGCGGGGTATAACGATCTCGGGAATGTCGCAATGTTGCGTGCTGATGATCGGCACGCCCGCTGCTGCCATATCCAGAAGCACGACAGGCGCGCCGCCTTCGGTCTGGCCGTCGGCTGCTGTCACGCTGGGGTGAATGAATACATGATGCGCTGCCGCTTCCTGCATGAGGCGTGCGTACGGCTGGTAGCCGAGCATGCGAACAATATTCTGCAATTT
Source organism: Phycisphaerales bacterium (assembly GCA_029260575.1). Taxonomy (GTDB): domain Bacteria; phylum Planctomycetota; class Phycisphaerae; order Phycisphaerales; family SM1A02; genus JAJDDB01. The sequence goes on along the minus strand of JAJDDB010000006.1, from coordinate 147,835 downwards.
GTGTTTCGCAATCACCTCGACGACGCGCTGTCTTTCGATCTGGCTGGCGGCGCTCGAACCGGCATCGCCGATGATTGTTACCTCGATCGGCGTGCGCGTCTGATTGTGAAATCTGCCGATGCTTTCCAAAGCATCGGGAAGCCCCTTCTTCTCGCGGAATTCCGCAGCGAGGAGGATGCGCAGTGGCTCGTCGCCGCGCCATTGCCGTGGTTGAAACAGGATCGAATCGACATTCACCCCGAGCCGATGTACCTGCACCTTCCTTTTCGGGCACCCGAGTTCGACAATACGCGATGCCATATGCGGCCCCTCGCAGAGCACGAGATCAATCTCCCGGAACATTCGCTGGTATCGGCCCATCCATCCGCGCTGGGGAAGATAGTTCACATCCAGACCATAAAAGGTGACAATATGCTTGACGTTGAACTTGCGCGCGACAGCAATGTTGTCACATGCGACGTTACCAAAATGTGAATGCAAAATGTCGGGCTGAACCTGTCTAACCGTACGTTCAAGCAGTGATGAGTGTCTGCGAAGGCGCAGCGATTTCGATATCGTGTCTCGCAATCGCGTCGCCATGGATTGATCATCAACCGCACGCACGTTGTAAGTTGGGAAGACGTCGGCATTGGCGAGTCGTTGACAAACCACATGCGATTCAATCTCGTTGGGCAGATGAAACACCTGGTTGTACAACCAGTTCTGCGTGATCGGCAGCCAGGCGCCGGGCACGCTGTGTACGACTCGTACTTGTGGAACAGCAGTTCGCAGTTGATGTGTCATGTTGATGTCATCCGAGCCCGAGTCGGGCAGGTGGAAAAGCAACTTCAAATAGTTCGAATAGCCGTTGGCGGTTCAGCGACCATGTCAACACGGCATAGACCGCCCCGCCCACCACAACAAGTAGTGCAAGCATCGCAGCAGGTTCAAGCAATTGGGAAACAGCGATGCGCGCAATGAGTACAGCCGCCGCCATGAGTACTGCGCACAGCGCCGGCCGCCACAGTTCTCTAGCAAATTCTGCGATGCGTAGATCTATCAATCCGAACGGCACACGCATGCATGGATACAGCACTGCCAGCGTGGCGATCGAATACGCGGCTGCGACGCCGACAGCGCCCCATTGTGCGCCGATGATGAGAGCAACAAGAATCACGATGCCGATGATCGCCGACCACACCAGCAGCAAGCCGTTGCGATTTGTGACGTGGTAAATCGAGCCGAATGTCGTGACCAGCGCCTGTAGACAACCGACAGGCACGAGCAATGTCAGCAGCGTTGCCGAGGGATCCCAGCGTTCGCCGAAGATCGCCCGCGTGATCGGAAGCGCGGCAACGGCCATACCCGCAAGGATCGGAAGCGTAATCGTCGCAACGTTGGCGGAGCTTCGACAAAACGCCCGGCGAAGTCTGCGTGGATCATGCTGCAACCGAGCGTATACGGGATAGGCAACGCGGTTGATGACGCCGGAGACATGGCGAAGCGGATAGAGAATGAGTTGGTACGCAATGGTGTAAAACCCAAGCGCTTCAGCGCCGGCAAGCTTGCCAATGATCAAGTAATCCGCTTGTCTGGTCACGTGGTTGCAGATATTGAATGCGGTGAGATTGAAACTAAACCCTGCGACTTGCCGCACTTCATGCAGGCAGAACTGGAGTTTCGGCACGAACCGGGCGGAGATCAACATCAATGCGGTAAGCGAGGTTGCCCCAGCAAGCGCTTGCGCACCAAGCGCATATACACCTGCGCCGCGCCATGCAGCAAGAAGCGCTGCGCTCGCGCCGATCATCATGGCTGCCGTGTCGACACGTGCAAGTGTCTTGAATTTCAACTCGCGCCGAAGCAGCGCCTTGGGTACAACGCCGGGGCTGGAAACGAGAAATGTCAGCGCGACGAACTGAAGCAGACCGTGGAGCCGTGGTTCGCCGAAGAACGATGCTACCAGCGGCGCGCTCGCAAGAGTGATGATGAACGCGCCGATACCGCAGGCTATGTTGACCCAGAACATGCTGACGAGCAGCCGCTGAGAGACTTCAGCACGCTGGATAATTGCGCTGCCGGTGCCGAGATCATGAAACAGTTGTGCGAACCCGATGAAAACCATCGCCATCGCCATGAGGCCGAAATCGCTTGGGTCAAGCAGGCGCGCGAGTCCGGCAAGGGTGGCAAGCTGCACGACCTGACGTATGCCGTGCGCGCCGGCTGTCCAGCGAAAACTATTGGTAGCTTGTTGGCGAAGAAGTTCAGACATTCAGTCAGGATCGTGCGCCGCTCATGTGCCGATGGTGTACAGGCGGTCGTAGCCGAATCGACCGATTGCTGGTAAACGCCAGGCAATACGCGACAGCCGCGGGTGCAGAATTTTGGTCAGGAACATATAGGTCGAACTGAAACATGTCACAGTTGCGTCGAATGTATCGACCATGTGCTGATCACAGAGAAAATTGTTGTGCCACGGTTCGATGTTCTCGATCGGTTGTCGTGCGAATCGTCTTCGACAACGATTGAGTTGTTCCACTCCATCGCGCGAACACTCCATGAGCAGCAGCGAACCATCGGGCCGAAGTCTGGCGCGAAGATTGTTGATTGCTTCGATTTGCTGGGGCCATTGTGGCAGATTCTGAATACACCGCTGCGTATAGATGACATCGAACGGGCCGGTGGGCAACGTTGCGGCGTCAAGTACATCTGCGACATCGAAGTGCACGTTGGTGAGCGACTCCGTCGATGCGTTGTGGATCATGGCGGGGCTATAGTCGACGCCGATGAATTTGCACCGAGGCAGTGCATGAGCAGCATGGCGTGTGGAGAAGCCGTTGCCGCAACCGACATCGAGTACATCTGCCGGCCGTCGCGTGCGCAATTCACGAAGCATCGCGCTGATTTCCAGTTGGCGCAGCGCGGTGTCGCCGAGCGTGGCTTTGGAATTGCTGCCGAAAGTATCAGCGCGATCGTTCCAGAAATTCCGAATCTCTTGCGTAGTGGAATTCATGCAGCACGTCTCCGTCGCGTGTAGTTGGCGAGGCCGATGATTGACATCGTGGCGTTGATGACATCCTGTACATCTGCATCAGTGAGCGCTGCAGTCAATGGCAGGCTGGCAGTGCGTCTGCCTATGGACAGGGCATTCGGCCACTGTTCCGCCCGCCAGCCGAAGCGGTGCTGGTAGTACGGATGTTCCGCAATGCTGAGGTAGTGCACGCCGACGCCGATCTTTGCGCCGGTCATTGATGCAAGAAACGAATCGCGACTGACGCCGGTTTGTTGTTCGTCAACCAACAGTGTGTACAGGTGATACGAGTGCCGAGTTCCTGGTGCTGGTTCAGCGGGTCTCTGTACAGAGATGTCAGCAAATGCATCTTGATAGGTTTGCCAGATGTCTCGTCGCCGTTGCCAGTTGCGTTCGAGTCTGGCGAGTTGATGAATACCAAGGGCTGCCTGGATGTCCATCATGTTATATTTGAAACCGGCTTCGACGACCTGGTAGTGCTTGTAGCCATCATCGCTGAAGCGTTTCCACGCATCTTTGGTCATGCCGTGCAGCGCGAGCGTTTTGATCCGTGTAGCATCGTGTTCACGCCGGGTAATGATCATGCCGCCTTCACCGGTGCAGAGATTCTTGGTGACGTAGAAGCTGAAGCAGCCGAAGTCGCCGAAGGTTCCGGTTGGCCGGCCGTCGTACTGTGCTTCAATTGCGTGCGCGCAGTCTTCGATGAGCAACAATTCGTGTTCATCACAGATGTCGAGCAGTTCGTGCAGATCACACGGCCGACCGGCAAAGTGCACCGGCAGGATTGCACGGGTGCGCGGAGTGATCCTGCGCCGCACATCCTCGGGATCAATATTCATCGTCACCGAATCGACATCTGCAAGCACCGGCGTCGCCCCGGCATGGATGATTGCATTGATCGTCGAACAAAACGTCAGCGCGGTCGTGATGACCTCATCACCCGGCTGGAGGTCTGCTGCGAGCAAGCTTAAATGCAGGGCAGCCGTACAGGAATTGACCGCGACAACATTTGAAGCGCCCTTGTACCGGGAGAAATCCTGCTCGAAATGAGCAACTTTCGGGCCGGTGCCGAGCCATCCGCTTTTGAGGCTGTCGACGACTTCATCAATGTCAGTCTGTTCAATCTGGGGCGCGCCGAAAACCAGGAATCTGTCGCGGGGTGTGCTGGAGGTCTGCGGTTTGAATTCAAACGTATGTTCATTCATAACAGTACTCAGAACACCTATGCTGCCAGGCGCAGCGGGAGTTCGGTTCGGGCAGTGAATCCGGTGTGAACAGTCCATGACTTGACAAGGCCGGCAAACATTTCGGGTTTGAGGACTGCTTCCGGAAAAAGCCACTGCAATTCGCGCCTGGTGAGCAGGCGCACTTCATCGACCAGACGTGCTGCATCATCGAACCGCGGCGCAGGTCCGCGCCAACCGCAGCGCATGCGCTGCAGGATTGCAATGCGCATTCGTCGGGGCAGCCATTGCCAGCCGGGCATGAGAAAGTGTGGTTCCATCGGAAACCAATAATTTGGTGTCTGTAACCAAACTGCGTTTCCAACACGCATCATTTCCCGAGCCATAGCCTGCTGGGCGTCAAGCGTGAACAGGTGCTCAATGACTGAGTTGCTGAACGCAATGTCGAAGCTGCCTGCGGGAAACTGGTGCAGGTCCGTCGCGTCGCCAAGCTTGGGAATGATGTTGTCAGCTGCCTGTGGCTGTTCGATCATGTTAACGGTGACGATGCGCACATCGTCACAATCAGCCCAACCGCGCATCTGCCAGAATTCTGCTGTACCACCAACGTCAATGATCCGCAGCGGCCGAGGCAATCGCGCGCAAAGTTGTTCGAACAACTGAAAGCGCTGATCACGCATTCGGTTGGCGAATGAGTGCATGTCGTAGCCGTTGGCAAGTTTTCGAAGGACGTTCATCTGTTCGGTCGTGCCGGAGTGCTTGAGCTGCGGAGCGAACGGTGCAGGCGGGCTTCGCCTCCGTCGCGCGCACAAAATTGTGCTCGGATGAGCCAGAGGAAGACGGTTGTCGTGGACCGTGCGCTGCGGTGTGCTGCGCGATTCAGTCAGTCCACACGTTCCAGCAGATCGGCATCGATTTCCAGGCACGCAGCCCGGCCGAGCGTGTCGATCTGCAGGACAAGGCGATCCGGACGAATTCGTTGTTCAACGAGCCCTTCAAGACCCGCAAACGGTCCAGCAGTTACACGTACATGACAGCCGCGCACAAGGCGCGCATGCGGCGCGAGAGTGGCGCCACATGCCAGCGCGAGGCGGAGTTGTTCGATTTCGTGCCCGAGCAGTTCCTGATCCGCAGCATGAATGAGGTTCACCACTCTGCCGGTGTTCAGCGCTTCCCAGGTTGCTTCAATGCAAGACTGCAGGAATACATATCCCGGAAAAAGAGGCTGATGCACAACACGTTTGCGGTGCCCGTAGTATCGCACGGTGCGTTGCAGCGGCAGGAATGTGGCGATCTCCCGGGAGTCGAGCATGGCAGCAAGGGCTTTTTCCTGTCGCGGTTTTGTGTGCAGAACGAACCATCGCGTTTCGTCGATCGTGCCTGCCGAGCGGCGAAGGTGTGATGGTGCGTTTGCATCAATCTCAAGAACTCGCGCAATATGTGCGCAGTCTCGTATCACTGGTTTATCCTGCTTCAAGGCCATGGAAGCACTCCGAGGCGCAAACGCCTCATTCACAGGTGGGACCACCACAGGTCTGCCGGTCTGTGCATTGCCATCGGTCCGATCATCGGTGCGGATTATTCAGGTTGCGAGGCAGTTGCGGATTCTTACGGTGGGGCAACATCTGCGGCGCATACAGCCGGCGGGCCGGATCATCATGAACAGGCTGCACTTGCTTGGTGCCGCACACGAAACGTCCGAATAACGTGGCGCAATACCGCGCCAACTGCGCCATGGCGCATGTTGAGCGCTCATTGATCGATCCTCATCGATGAACAGCTTGCTTCGGGACAATGTGGTGTAACAGTTCTATGGTCAAGACAAGCGTCGTCAGATACACCTGAAGAACGAAGCGGGTACTGCATGTTGAACGGGATTCACCAGTGCATTGACAGAGTTGAGCCAGTGCATGGCGGGGTGGTCCTACTTGTGTATCTGCTGGTGGCGTGCGTGTGCGGGTGGACGTCGCTGCACGTTCGCGCGTGCTATCGTCGATCACTCCACGACGTTCCATCAATCGGGTACATTCGGCGGCGGAGATTCTGGCTGGGTGCGGGGGGGTTGCTGGCAATACTTGCGGGCGCTGTGCAACTCGGCTGGATCGATGTAACTTCAGAACTGTTTCGCAGACTCGCATTCACCGACGGCTGGTATCCCTATCGATGGTGGGTGCAGGGCCCCATTGCAGCATTGCTGATCGGCCTGGTGATTGTCGTCATTATCAAAGCATGGCAGCAGCGCGGCGAATGGTATCGGCGCGATCAGTGCATGATTACCGCAGTGGTTGCACTGCTCGGGTTAACAGCTGTACGAAGTCTTTCACAGCACCACGTTGATGTGGTGCTAGGCGTGGATGTGTTTGGTTTGTCACTTGGCAGAGGCCTTGAATGTACAGCACTTGCAGTGCTCTTCATCGGGGCTGTTCATACCATGCGATGTCGAGGTGTTCACGAAGCTTCGGAACAGCTCACATGCGGAACTGTCCGTGACGAATCCATTGCTCGACGGACAGTTTCGACAAGCACCGAGGACTCGAACGGTTTGTATACAATCGCAAATGCCTGATGACGCCTGGCACCTTTGTGGACGCGATCCGAATGTTCACCGGTGAGGAAAATCAGCCGGCAGTTCGGCAGATTCTCGAGACGTTCGATTCGATCAAGCGTGTCCATCCCGTCGCCGGCGGGCATGTTGACATCAATCAGCAGTACATCCGGCTGTTCGGTGCGGGCAAGATGCACCGCCTGATACCCGTCGTAGGCAAAGATGACCCGAAACCCTTCTGCACGGAATCGCACAGCAATTGCTTCGACCAACCCGCGATCGTCATCGGCAATCAGAATTGTGGGAAGGTCATTCATGTTGAAGCTCCATGCGAATCACGACAGCACATCACAATTGAGGTGTCGCAATGTCGCGCAGTGCGAGCTCTGCCTCAATGATTTCGAGCAGATCGTTCATGTCAAATGGCTTGCGAAACACCGTTACATTCTGAATGTTGCGAAGTCGACGGCGAAAGTCATCCTGGAAACCGGTCACAAAGATGATCGGTACATCACTGTGCTTGCGGATGGATGATGCCAGGACTATCCCATCGCCTGCGGGCATGTTGAGGTCGCTGATGATCAGGTCTGACGGTTCGGATTCAAACGCAGACAAGCCTTGCGCACCTGTTGTTGCAGTTGCGCATTCATATCCATTACTTCGCAGTCGTATTGCAAGCGCCTGTACGACGCCTTCATCATTATCGATAATCAAGATTCGAGGTGCGTCGAGCATGTATCGGCTCCTTTGACTCAGCATTCAGATGGGGCGGGAGTTGCCAGGACCAGTCTGATTGCTCGGATGACATCTTCAGCTTCATACGGCTTGGAGAGGAAGAAGCTTCCACCAAGATCAAAACCGCGTTCTTTGACGTCCGGCGGGACGTTTGCTGAGAGATAAATCACCGGTATGTCCGCCAACTTCGGATCTTCCTTCAGTCGGCGGTTGACTTCTGTGCCATCGATATCGGGCATGCGAATATCGAGAATGATGACATCCGGTTGTTCGGCTCGAGCAGCTTCAAGCCCGGCGATGCCGTTAATTGCATGACAGACTTCAAATCCGTGTGCCTGCAATCGAACCATCAATGCAGCGGTAATGCCCGGCTCGTCATCAACAATGAGAATTTTGTTCGGCACAATCGCCCCCTTTTATGTGAGACTTGAAACGGCATCGGCAAGAATTGCAGACACGCTGATTCCATATGTGTTGCCAACGAAAGCGGATGACGGAAGTGTTGCGTTGTGCCATTGAGCGAAGACGTCGCAGCGGTGACAGTTGGTTATCGGCAGTCGACGTGTGACAGCCCACGCACTACCGAAGACCATGTAGCGAAGTAAGGATGTCATACAGCCCTCGTAAAGCGGTGCTCTTCAACCATCGGCGGCGGTTGGTTGGACCTCGTCCAGTAGTGTTCCAATTCCTGAACGAGGCTTTGAAACTGTTCGAAATCAACGGGTTTCGTGAGGAAGCTATTCGCGTGGTTGGAATACGCTCGATCCCGATCGGCATCGTTGCTGGAGGTCGTCAGGACAATGGCAGGGATCATTCTGAGCGCCTCGTGCGATTTGACCCGTTTCAGGAATTCGATGCCGTCCATCCGGGGCATGCGAACATCGAGCACGATGATCGATGGGCACGCAAATTCTCTTAATTCAACGCACTTCTGAAGGTATTCCCACGCTTCGAGGCCGTCGCTGACATGGCTGACAATTGTGCGGCCGGAGCCACACTCTTCGATAGACAGACGTACCAGATCAGCATGAACCGGATCATCTTCGATGAGCAGCAAGTTGTACTTCTCACTTTGTGGGGGCATTTGATGGCCTCTCAGTTATTAGGCGGCTTCTGCTATATTTCCTGCCATTGATTTGATCGGCAGTGAGATGATGAACGTTGCACCACCTCCGGGCGTAGTTTCAATCCAGACGTTCCCACCGTGGACTTCGGCGACGCGCTTGACGATCGCTAGACCCACGCCGGTGCCTTCGGAATCGTGGGACAGACGTGTAAAGAGTGCGAACGCGTCCTCGCGATAGGGCTCATCGATTCCCGGTCCGTTATCGGAAACGAAGAGGCGGACGTCGTGGTCGCGCCGCTCGCCACCGATTGTGATCTGGAAATCCCCTTGCTCGGGTCGTCCGTACCGTAGCGCATTGCTGAGAAAATTCTGAAGCACTTGATTCAGCCGCACCCGCTCCGCAGCTATGGAAGGCATGTCCGATTGGATGTGGACGGCGGCATCGGCCGCAGCTATCTGATCGCGCATTTCAGCGACCAGTTCGCCTGCCATGAGCCGGGAATCAACAATTTCCAGACAGTCAATACTGCGCCCGACATGACTCAATTTGAGCAGATCGTCTACATTTGATCGCATCCGTTTGACCGCGTGCTTAATTCGGTCAGCGTGCTCTGTGATCTTGTGTTCCGGCTGTTTCTGCTGAATCGCCCGCTTTAAGAATTCCAATGATCCGAGTACGGACACCATCGGTGACTTCAGGTCGTGCGATGCTGCGTAAACGAACTGTTCCATTTCGGCATTGGATTGCGACAATGCGTTGTTTGCCTCGCGCACTTCCAGTGCCTGCAATTCAGTCTTCTCCGTCATCCTCTGCATTGCGTCGGCGTAGCGGAGCGCGCTTCTTGATGCGCGGGTGAGCAGCACAAGCAGCACCAACAACATCGCATTAACGACTAATCCGCCGAGGAGAATTGTGAGCGGTTCACGAGATGTAGCAGCGGAACGGAAGTCTCGCGTGCTGCGAATATCAAACTCCCATGTTCTGCCGAACACTTCAATCGCTCTGGCTCGGGTGAACAGCGGTTCCGGATCGAAATCCGGTTCGGAATCAACGTGTTCGGTATACAGGGTTAACGTGCCGTCAACAATACTGACGCCGACATCGCGATTCTTGCTGTCGAGTGTACCCTCTTTGAGTTTGCGCACAACAAATGGTGCATACACCAATCCGGCAAATGCATCGCGCCGTTCAGCTGTCGTCGTGAGGTTTTCTCGCGTGTAGAACGGTGCAAAGAACAGGAATCCCGGGGACCGCTGTTCATATTGTACAAGTTCGATCGGCCCTGTGATTTGAGACATACCCGTGTCCCGTGCTCGTTTGGCAGCGGTGAATCGATTTTCTTCGTGTGCCATATCGAGGCCGACGGCCTTGTAGTTCTCCTTGACCGGAATTATGTAACTGATGGGCCAGAACTCATCACTGCCGTGTTCAGTGTAAATGTCGAAGTCAGGCCGACTTTCACGCTGTCGCTGGAGATATGCAGGCAGTCCGTCAGCAGTTATTGAATGTATTACACCGAGGCCGTTTATACCCGGATACTTTTCAGAAATGCGAATATCCTGCGCGTACGTTCGCCATGTTTCGAATTCGACATCGCCGCCGGATGTTTCGATGAATGCAACACCGGCCCAGAGCGCGTCTTCGTATTTCTGCATGCGCTCTTGAACAAGTTCAATTACCTGATCGGCTTCTCGATCAAATTTGACTGCAACTTTTTCCTCGTTCTGGCTCTTCGAGTAGTACCATGCAAAGAGTGTCAGGCAAAGCGAGAGCGCCACGATCAACCAATGGAACCAACGCAGCGCACCGGCACGCTCAAGACGTGATCGCTCATTGTGTTTATTCCCTGATGCATCGGGCGACATGGCAGAACTCCATTTGGCAGACTTTCAAGGTCGGCCTGATTCTGCTACGACTCGCGTTTGTGTGTGTGGAATATATTGCTGATTGCGCAGTTCTAGGTGTCACTTCCTAGCCGTTTTGCGTAGACGAGTGTTTGATAAGTGAAAAGACGCTGTTGCTGAGCAGAATTCCGAACTCAAAGCAGGATTGCACAATTGGTCCAGTCGATTATTGCATCGAGAGCAATATGCATGCGCTCCACAAGTACAGACGAGGATCGCCATGACTACGACTGGAACTATAGACGACATCACGTGCGTGGTGATTGACGACGATGAGGGACACCTGGCTCTGTTTCGAGAGTCGCTTGAATCAATCGAATCAGATAGTTTTCGCGTACACGAGATTCTGGCGTACACTGAAGCCGAGTGCGCATTGGCGGAACTTCCCGTAGATCGCACAATTGTTATCTTTTGTGACTACCGCCTGGCCGGCGCCACGGGTGTGACCTGGCTGGCTGATTTCGTGCGAGCAAATGTCGGTCCGTGCATCATTGCCACATCGTCGGGCAACGAACAGATTGCCGTGGAAGCGTTTCGCCGGGGTGCTGCCGATTATGTGCGGAAGGGTGTTGTGTTCGAAGACCCAACGCGGCTTATCGCAATAGTTACAGAATCGCTTCGCCGATTCCGGATGCAGCAGACAAATAGAGAACTGTCGAGTCAGTTGAAACGCGCAAATACAGAATTGCGCCGCAAGAATGACACGCTGTCAACGCTGACAGATACAGCACATCGATTCGTAGATGATGTCGCGCACGAATTCCGTACGCCGTTAACGGTCATCAAGGAATTCGCATCGATAATGACCGATGGTCTTGGCGGCGAGGTGTCACAACAGCAGGCGGAATACCTTAATTTCATCTCTGATGCGTCGCGCGACCTGGCACAACTTGTCGACGACTTTCTCGACAGCAGCAAGCTCAAAGCACATACATTGCGCATTGATCGTCGATCACAGGATCTGGGGACTTTGTTGCATCAGGCGAAATCAATCATTGAAACCCGCGCTGCCGCGAAACAGATACAAATCGAGTGGGATATTCCGAATGACGTGCCACGCGTGTTTGGTGATGCGGACAAGATCCGTCGTTCGCTTATCAACCTTGCGGTAAACGCGATCAAATTCTCCAGCACCGGAACGACGGTGCAGATTACCGTTCATGCTGTGGAATCGGGATATGTGGAGATTGCTGTGATCGACCACGGGCCGGGTATCGCCGAAGAAGAAGTGGCGCATTTGTTCGAGCGTTTTCGCCAGTTCGGTGAGGCGTCTCGTGTCAGTTGCAAGGGCTTCGGCCTCGGGCTCAACATTGTCAAAGAACTCGTCGCACTCAATCTTGGCTCGTTATCTGTTTCCAGCGAACTTGGCAATGGCAGCACATTCTCCTTTACCATCCCAAACGATGATGTTGAATCGATACTTCAAGCGTACTTGAAGCGCGTGGCGGAGCGTGGCGATTCCGATTCGCTTGGGGCGCTGCGCCTCAGTCGCAACCTATCGTCACCAGATATTGACAAATTGAAGTCGTTCGCAGCCTCAATCTGCCACCCGCACGATGTGCAGTTTGAGTGTGCCGATGGCGTTTCGATTGTGCTGCTTGGCGAGACAATAGAACTGGAGAACTGGGCTGCCCGGCTGCAGAGTTGGGATGAAGAATATCGCGGATTGCACGCGCAGTTGGGAATCAAACCACTGATGATTGAGCAGCTCGGCCAGTGGCAGATTCGTCACGTGACGCAGCGCCTGTTCAGCGTGATTGCGCCGTCCAGGGAAATGCAAAAATGCGCCTGAACGATTCTGAAGTGGAGCGTATCGGACTCGAACCGACAACCCCTGCCTTGCAAAGGCAGTGCTCTCCCAATTGAGCTAACGCCCCAAGCGGACATTCTAGCGGCGAAGAGGGCTACGACCAGTATTCCCGGCAGCGCTATGCACGGACTTGTCGACGGCTTAGCCGCCGGACGCGGCATTGGCGCCAGCAGCTTGCTCCGGTTGGGGCGCAAGCAGGTCGATCCGCTCTGGATCAATGATGTTCAATCGAAGCGAACCGTCGTAGGCCTTTTCGCCGATCACGCCGACGAGCTGATCCAGCATTCCGGTCAGATCGAGTTTCTTCTGCGGGCGAATGTACGCAATGGTTCGGCCGGTTGCAGGATCCTGAATGCGGTACAGCCGGGGAAGCTGTGTGCCGTCGTACACGGTTGACGCAGCGATTCGACCAACAGCCGTGTAACTGCCGGAGGTTTGCAACGAATATTTCACTGCTTGTACATCTTCGCCAGCCACTTCCAGTTGCGACCGAAGCAGCTTCAGTTCGCGCCGCTTGACTTGAAGTTCGCTCCAGATACGAAGTTGCTCCGCCCGGGATCGAGAGTACATCTCGACCTGTCGTTCAGCTTTGGGATCAGTTGAAAGTTCCACAAACAGCTCGCGTAGCACATTGACTTCAGCAGTTTCGATCGGTTCCTCGCGCAGACGAATGAATGCGCCTTCCAGTGCGTTTAGCCGTTCGGTTGGGGTTCGCGGGTTTGCGGCTTTGGGTTCAGTCTTTCGCTGTAGTTCGTTTGTGCGATCGCCCCGATCTTCTGCCACAGGCGACTGCTCGACTGCAGGCGCTTCGATCGCGTTCGAATCCGGGGTGTGCGTTGGCGCGGTCAACATTGCCGGGTCGTTGGCGGCATCACTCGTGACCGGCTGCGAGTTTTGTCGCATATCTGGTGATGTACTCTTGGCGTCCGACGGAACAGATTCCGTTTGCTCTTGCGGTTTCGCCACAGGGCGCGCCGCATCATCGCGCTGAATCTGAGGCGCGGAGATGTGCGGTGTTTCGATCGGTTCCTGTCGAGCCAGAACCGTGTCCTGCACAGGCGTGACATCAGCCGAAGCAGGCTGCGGCTGCTGTGGTGCCAGCTTCCCGTCGCCTGCGGTCTTTGGGGCCGGTTTCGGTTCTTCGGTCAGCTGTTTCCACTTTCGCAGTTCAGCGTCATCCGCATCGCGCAAGTGGGCCATCGACACCCAGCCGCTTGCGTCGCCCGGAAGCGAAACAGCATAGATCGTCTGGCTGTCTGATTCGATCGTTCGAAGCACGGTAACTTCACGATCCGGATCAAGATGGGCGATCGGCTTCCAGCTGTGCTGCGGTGAGTTGCCGGTTTCGAGATTGGCTGCGACCAGATTGACTCTGCCCAATGTCACGCCGCGCGTGCCATCCGCGTTGAGGCGCAGCAGTTGATTGTCCGTATTCATCTGCTTTATGTAGCCGAAGAGATCTTCAAACGCGGGTCCCATTGTTGCAACTCGAGCCCAGTTGTATTTCTCTTCGAGGACTTTGACCATCGCGCCTTCACGCAACATGCCGAAGGGGTAGTACGAATTTGCAGCGCCGGATCGGATGTACACCTTGTCTGCTGTGAGTACAGAAATTGCGGCATCGTCTTCGACAGCCGGTGCGCGGGTGCCTTGTGCAGCGGCGGTCGATGTAACCACGACGCCGGCCAGAAGGGTGAACAGGGCAGCGAAACCACGATGTCGAGCCGGATTCTTGGCATTCATCGGTCATCTCCAGGTCTGAGCGATGTGTGCCGGCGAAGCCCGTCGGCGCGCACCGCAACATGATCGCACGCATAGAACACGCCCCAAGCGCCCCATCGACAATCAACCGGCAGGCGGTCAACAATTGACGGCCACTTCTGAGTTGGCCCGAATCTGTGGCCCTGCTAGGCTTTGCGACTATGAACCACTGCACCTCAGGACCCGGGAGTCCTGCTGATCAGCGAAAAGGCGTCGCGTGTTACAGCGTTGGGGTGCTTGCGTTCGTTCTGGTCGTTGTTGGCTGCCAGTCGCCGCTCGGACCGCGCGAACCAAACGAGATGCTTCGACAGTCTGTCGAAAACACAGTGCAGCGCGAATTGGCTTCATTACCCGAAGCCAACACACGTCTGGAAACCACTCAGCAACCGAGCGAAACCGAACACGCGCTTGAGCAACGGCGCCAAGAACTCGATGCCCTCGGGCCGTATAGCCGCACGCAGCGCGATCGGTATGACCTCGGCGTGGATCTGACGGGCGCAGATCAGCAGGAACTTGCAATCAATCTCGAATCGGCCATTCGATCATCTGTGGTGTCCAACCTTCCCGTCCAGCGGGCTCGGCTCGAGCCTGCCATCACCGAAGCCCAGGTCGTCGTAGCCGAAGCGGCTTTCGATGCGATCTTTTTTGCCAGCGGCCGATTCAGCCGAACGGACCAGCCGCAGACTACGCCGATCATCATGGGTATACCCGTGGGTACGCCGGTCACCGGACGCGAAACCCAGCGCTACGAAACCGGCATTCGCCAGCCGCTGCGCAGCGGCGGCGAGCTTTCGATCTCGACCGACCTGACCCGATCCGAGAACCGCACCCCGGGGTTGGGATTGGCGCCTGATCCCGCCTACAGCTCGGCGGTGCGACTGTCACTAAGCCAACCGCTGCTGCGCGGTTTCGGCTCCGATGTAAATACCGCATCGATTCGGCTGGCCCGCACAGAGAATCGCCGTTCTGTCGAACAGTTGCGCAGTGATCTGCTGAACCTCGTCAACAACGTCGAATCCGCATATTGGTCGCTCGTCTTTGCCTGGCATGATCTAGCCATCCTGCAATGGCTTGTTGATCAGGGAACGGGCGTGCGCGATGTGCTGGAAGCGAGGCAGGAGTTTGACACCCGCCTGGCACAGTTTGCAGATGCTGTTGCGACAGTCGAGCAGCGCAAGGCCAACGTCATTCGAGCCCGAAGGGAACTGCGTCTGCGGTCAGACCAACTCAAAGCCTTGATCAACGATCCGGAATTGACAGTAGGTTCGGAAGTGCTGCTTCGACCGGTCGATGCAATGGTCGCAGCTCCAATCTCGTACAACCTTCGTGATGCATTGACGACGGCGATTTCGAATCGGCCGGAGGTTCGACAGGCAGTCCTTGCAATTGATGATGCGTCCGTGCGGCAATTGCTGGCTGATAATTCGCGTCTGCCGATTCTGAATCTCTCCGCAGAACTTGCGTATTTCGGCCTGGATGATTCATCAAGCGGGTCGTACAGCAATCTGAATGATGGCGATTTCGTGGACTATGCAATCGGCCTGAGTTTCGAGATGCCGATCGGCAACCGTGCAGCGGAAGCGGAATATCGTGCAGCGCGACTGCGCCGGTCGTCAACAGTGATCGGCTATCGCCAGGCTGTGCAGAACATCGTGCTCGATGTCAAAGCCGCATTGCGTGATGTGATTACAAACTTCGAATTAATTCAGGCAACCCGGTCATTTCGAGTCGCGCAGGCGGAGAACCTGCGGGCACTGCTGGCTGAAGAAGAAACCATGGCCGGTCTGACGCCGGAGTTTCTCGATCTCAAGCTCCGCAGGCAGGAAGGTCTTGCCAACGCCCGCCAGCAGGAACTGCTTGCGTTGGTGCAATACGATCAATCGGTGGCGACGCTGTATCGGGCGCTCGGCATCGGGCTTTCGATGAACCGCATTGACATTGAGATTGTCGATGAAAACGGCTCACCAACAGGCGAGTAATGTCGCCGATGATCGTGCAACCTGATGATTCTGTTATCAAAGACGCAGCGGCCAAGCTTCGCGCCGGCGGCGTTGTTGCGATGCCGACGGAAACTGTGTACGGGCTCGGTGCGGACACGTTGAACGCGGCTGCGCTTCGCCGGGTGTATGAGATGAAGGGTCGGCCGGCGAACAACCCGCTGATTGCGCATGTGCATGACGTGGCTGCTGCGCAGCGCGTTGTTCGGCAATGGGACGAACGTTGCGGAGCGCTTGCCGAGGCATTTTGGCCGGGGCCGTTGACACTTGTGTTGCCGAAGGCTGACGATGTGCCGCCTGAAGCAACAGGTGGGTTAGACACAATTGCCGTGCGCTGTCCTGATCATCACATAGCGCTTCGCCTGCTGGCTGCGTTTGGTTCAGCGGTGTCAGCACCGTCAGCAAATCGTTCCGGGCATGTGTCGCCGACAACAGCGCAACACGTCGCCGATGATTTCGCTGGGTGTGAAGCGTTGTTGATTCTCGACGGCGGCCCGTGTGTGCTCGGCATTGAATCAACCGTGCTGGACGTGACCAGCAGGGTGCCACGCATCCTTCGGCCGGGCTCGGTGACAGTTGAACAACTTCGTGCGATTCTGGGCGATGTCGATATGCCGATCATTGATTCGCAGGGCGCAAGCCCGGGTACTGCCGCTGCGCACTACGCACCGAACACGCCGACCATTCTCGTGCCCACTTGTGATCTGCAGCGTGTTCTTGCCAAGAGTACTGTAGCGACAGTAGTGCTTTGCTTCAGTGAGATAAGTGATGTGCCGCCACAGTATGTGATTGAAATGTCTGGCAATGCGGCAGGCTATGCCTCCCGACTGTATGGCGCGCTGCGCGAAGCAGATGAATGCGGCGCTGATCGGATCATCATTGAGAAGCCGCCGATGGACGATCCAGACTGGCGGGCAATACTCGACAGATTGCACCGCGCTGCCACGTGAGAATCATTCAGCTTCGGGTTGTGTAGCAGGCGGCTGCGCAGGCTGCGATGCGGCGACAGCATCAGGGTCTGTGTCGGCTTCATCGGCAGAATCGGCTTGTTCTACTTCAGCATCCTCGTCTTCAGGCGGCCGAGCGCCTGTGTAGATGATGATGTCTGCGCGATCCCGATCTTCATTGTTGAACTCGCGCTCATCGCGCTGCTGCATGCTGATTGTCAGCACGTTGGATGTCGGCGAACGTCTGCGGATCTCCTGCACGGTGCCGCCGTTAAAGTCGCTGTGGAACTGGCCGACCAACATGATGACACGATCGGCATCATCGCGCAGCGCATTGACGACCGACATCGCCATCGTGGCATCCCAGACCAATTGCGAGCGATACATTCCTTCAATCTGTCCCGTTGGAATCGAATGTTGCGCATCATCATCCGGATCGTCATGTCTGCCCATGCCCTGCATCAGCTCCAGGAATCGCCGACGGTATGCACCGGTTTTCTGCGACACGGGCAGATCAAACAGCGACCGTCTCGGTTCGGGAATGTTGCCCAGCGCGCTGTAGCCATCTGCTCGAGCAAGGCGCACGTATCGGCGCGGCGCATTGGCCGCGATCGTTGGCGAGCCCGCCCTGCGGGCAGCGTCGATGATCGGCTGATACCACGCGTCCCAGCTTCCTTCGCCGGCCCACTTGCTGGAGAACGTCAGTCTCGCGAATTGATTTTTATCAATGATGTCATCGTAATAGTCCGCAACGAGTTGCTGCTCATCGCGCTCGAGCATCTCCATCGCCAGTGCTGTGCAGCTGCATTCAAGTGCGGTGACATCGCACACGATCGCCAGTTGGATTGCATGACCGACCGCGTCATCGTGCAATTCGCCGAGGACAATGACCTCTGCCCATGTACAGGCGTCTACTACATCCTGCCATCCGAGAGGCTGGCCAGTGGCGCTGAAAATCGGTCGCAGGCGGACCAGTTCACCACTACTAATGGTTGAGATCGCGGTTGGGCCTCGAAGATCGGGTTTGCTGTCAAAATAGGCTGTTGATGAGCACCCCCCAGCCAGAACCTGAACAAAAAGGAGTGTGAATACCGTGATAGGCGTCCTGTAAGTCGTCATGGCACCAGCATGAGGGCCATCGCGACTCCGGTCAACGGTCTTTCGTGCGAGTTGTAGAGAGAGGTTGGGGCTTTGCCCATGACGTGAGCGGTTTTGTGGGCCATAATGATCGGGTTGGCTGCTGCTGCGGCCGGAATCACAACAGGGCGGGGTCAGTCCAGAACAGAGGAGTCACGATGATTCGTCGTCGTCAGTTGTTGTCTGTCTGTCGTTCCATGGCAGTCGTGAGCGCGTTCACTGTCGGGTGCATCCTGCAACTTGAGAACCCGGTTCTGGCGGATGGCCACAGCCATCTTGTCTTGAACACAGCCCATCCGACCAAGATCGTCACCATCGAAGTTGTCGATCAGCAGCAACTGAATTGGTTGATGAGCGAAATTGGTCTGAATCCGCTTTCCTGTCGGCCGGGCCCGGGCAGTCAACCATTCCACGCCTCTGTGGAACAACTCGAACGCATCAGCAAGGCGGGCACTGCGTACGTCATTGACGTCGAGAACGCTGAAGCGATGTTTAAGGCCGAGCGCGATCGAATCAATGCGACCAACAACAATCGTGGTGCAAGCTGGTTCGACGACTACAAGACACGCGCGCAGATCAACACCAAGATCGATGAGTTGGTCACCCTGCGTCCCGATCTGGTTACGAAGCTTACGGTTGGTACGAGTCACGAGGGCAATACGATCTTCGGTATGCGCATCAGTGGCTCAGCATCCACCAAACCCGCAGTGCTGTTTAGTGGCACGCAACACGCGCGCGAGTGGATCAGCCCGATGACGAACATGTGGATTGCCACTGAACTGGTGGAGCGCTACGACAGCGACGCAGCAATCCAGAACGCGGTAGATTCAATTGAGTTTTTCATTATTCCGGTCGTCAATCCGGATGGGTATCTCCACTCATGGAGTACGTATCGACTGTGGCGCAAGAATCGGCGCGACAACGGCGGTGGTGTGTACGGCGTCGATCTGAATCGCAACTGGGATATCGACTGGAATGGTCCGGAGAGTACGAGCAACGATCCGAATAACGACCTCTACGTCGGCCCGTCTGCGTTCTCCGAACCGGAGACCGCATCGCTTCGCGATTTTGTGCAGGCTCGGCCGAACATCGTGGCCCACATCGACTTTCATGCGTACGGCCAGATTATTCTGCAGGCATGGGGCTATACCGAAACACCACCTGCTGACCAGGCAGCGGTGGACGCTCTAGGCGCTGACATGCGCGATGCAATTCTTACGGTCAACGGATACGACTACCCGCATGCCGGCGGCGGCGAACTGATTTATCTCGCAAGCGGGACATGCTCGGACTGGACGTATTCACAAGGATTGTTCGGTTACACGATTGAATTGCGCCCGACATGTTGCACATTTGAACTGCCTGCGGTCGAGATCATTCCGACTGCTCAGGAACTCTTTCAGGCTGCGCTCGTCATGGCTGACTGGGCTGCCACTCCGCTTGGCGTGTTGTTCCCCAACGGAAAGCCGGACTTAATTACACCGAATCAACCCGCAACATTCCAGGTGGATATCACATCCAGGCATGGCGAAACACTTGACAGTGCGACCGCAACATTGCTGTACAGATCATCTGCACGCGGCACGTTTACAGAGGTTGCGATGACGCCGCTCGGTGGGTCTTTGTTCGAAGCGACGCTGCCCGCAATCGCCTGTGGAAGCAGCCTTGACTACTACGTTCGCATTGACACGGATGGCGGTCAGCCGTTAACCGAACCCGTAGCCGCGCCGACAGAATTCTTCACAGCCGACGCACTCGATCAGTTCTTTGCGCTTGATGACGACTTTGAGATTGATCTTGGGTGGACGACAGAAGTGCTCGGTGCGTCTTCCGGCCAATGGCAGCGCGGTGTGCCGGTGGACGATCCGAACTGGTCATACGATCCCGCGTCAGATGCAGACGGTTCGGGCCAATGCTGGTTGACACAGAACGAACTCGGCAACACAGACATTGACGGCGGCGCTGTGCGCCTGACTTCGCCAAGCATTGACATGACCGGCGGGGCGAGTGCTGATGACTGGCAGGTTCGTTACGACTATTACCTGTATCTCAGCGACACGAGCAGCACCGATGCGATGTTTGTTGAAGTCAGCAGCAATGACACAGCCGGGCCGTGGTTTGAAGTTATCCGGCACGACACACACGGTGGATCAAGCTGGAATGCGACTTCATTCACCGGGACAGATGTTGTCGCTGCCGGCGCAACATTGACAAGCACGATGCGATTCCGATTCACAGCAAGTGATGACAATCCGCCATCCATCGTGGAGGCGGGCGTTGATGGCTTTGCGTCCAATCGTGCTGGGTGTGACGAGCCGATCATCCCGGGCGACATTGTCGCACCGTTTGGTTCGGTCGATGTCTTTGACCTGTTGGAATTGCTCAACAACTGGGGAACGAACGGCCCGGGTGCAGACATTGCTGTACCGCTTGACGCAGTCGACGTCTTCGACCTGCTTGAGTTACTCGCGAATTGGGGTTGAATTCGCAGGTCCGCGATATGGTTTGGTGGTGGGAGAACTGAATGTGGGGATTGGTGCTGCAGCGCACGTTGAGGAGACGTTTTATGTTTCGCACAAGTCAGTCACGCTATGCACGATCATGCGTGAAGTTCACAGTACTCTGCACAGCGATGGCAGTGATCGTGTTTGGTGTAACGCTCAACGATGCTGCTGCGCAGCAGCCGGCGAAGCAGCCGAGCTCAATCATTCGCGTGCTTATTGACGACCTGTCTGATTTTGCAGCAATAGAAGCGACCGGCGCGACACCGCTTGCATGCAGACACGGCGTGGGGTGGCAGCACGTTCATGCTGAAGCTGAAGAGCTTGAGCAATTGCAAAAGCAGGATTTCGAGATTGTCGTCGAAGTGGCTGACGCCGATGCAATGATCCGGACTACGAAGGACCGCATAGAACGCAACCGCGCTGCCCGTGGTGTGAGTTGGTATGCCGACTTCAAGGACATGGACGACGTCAACACGCGCATCGACACGATCGTTGCGATTGATCCGACCATTGCCAGCAAGGAATTCGTCGGCAATTCGCTCGAGGGTAGACCGGTATATGCGATCAAGATCACCGGGGCTGGCGGCGGCGACAAACAGGCAGTTCTGTTCAACGGCACGCAGCACGCACGCGAATGGATCAGTCCGATGGTTGTGACGTATATCGCTGAACAGCTCGTCACGCTGTATGCGACAGATCCAGTCGTGCAGGAACTGATCGATGCGGTCGAAGTGTACATCGTGCCCGTCGTGAATCCGGACGGCTATGTGTATACATGGGGACCCCAACGGTTCTGGCGCAAGAATCGTCGTGACAACGGCGGCGGCATCTTTGGTGTGGATTTGAATCGCAACTGGCCGACCGATTTTGGCGGGCCGTTTTCATCCGGCTCACCAAGTTCGGAAACGTACAGGGGCCCGTCTGCGATCTCTGAGCCGGAGTCGGTGATCATGGACGCCTATGTTGCTGGGCGGCCGAATCTTGTCGCACACATAGACTTTCACTCCGCAGCGCAGGAGATTCTTCAACCGTGGGGATACACCAACACGCTGCCTGCGAACTTTGCAGTGGTTGATGCGCTGGGTGCGCGCATGGCAGATGCGATCTTCCCGGTGAATGGTTCGACATACCCACATGCATCCGGAGCGGGCGGCGTCGGTCTGGCCAGCGGCATCTTCCCCGACTGGACAAGCGACAACTACGGTATGGTTGGGTACACAATCGAATTGCCGCCTTCCGGCGGTGGTTTTGATCCGCCGCCGGCGACCATTTTGCCCGCAGCGCTCGAGAACTTCCAGGCGGCTAAAGAGATGCTGGACTGGGCAGCGACCCGCATCAACGTGACTTATCCGAGTGGTTTGCCGACCGCAATCGCGCCGGATCAGACGACGGTACTGGCTGTGGATATCGATCCGTTGTTTGGTGATGTGCTGGTACCGGGCACAGCAAGGCTGTTTACTCAAACAGCAGCGCGGGGCACGTTTACCGAATCCGCACTCGCCCATCTTGGCGGGTCAAGTTACCAAGCGACGCTTCCCGCAACAGCATGCGGCGAAACACTGGAGTTTTATATCCAGATTGACAACGATGTTGCAGAGACGTTCTCGGAACCGCGTACTGCACCATCAGCCCTGCTTACTGTTGATGTGATCGAAGCATTTGCAGTTATTGACGATGATTTTGAAATCAATATGGGTTGGACGACCGAGGTGTTGAACGGTGCAACCAACGGTTTCTGGCAACGCGGTGTGCCGGTCAACGATCCAAGCTGGGATTATGACCCAGCGAGCGACTCGGACGGCTCCGGGCAGTGCTGGCTTACAGAGAACGTCAATGGCAATACCGATGTAGACAACGGTGCTGTTCGTTTGACCTCACCGGCCCTTGATATGACCGGCGGATTCGGCGAAGTCTCGTGGATCGTTCAATATGACTACTACCTGCGTCTAACCAACAGCAACGGAGACGACCGGATGCTTGTTGAAGCCAACAACGACATCGGCGTGCCGAATTGGGTGCAGATTGATTTTCATGATCTCAGCAGCACCGACTGGAACACAAATGTCATTGACGAAGCAGCTCTGGTGACAGCGGGCGTGACACTGACTAGCACTATGCAGTTTCGATTCACCGTGAACGACAGCGGCACACAGTCCATTGTCGAAGGTGGCCTTGATGCGTTTAAGGTTTCACAGGTAGGCTGCAACGGCGCGGACATTCCAGGCGATATCGAAAAGCCATTCGGCACCGTGGACATTTTCGACTTGCTCCTGTTGCTCAGCAACTGGAACACCGGCGGCACGGGCGCTGCAATCGCCCCGCCGATCAATATTGTTGATGTGTTTGATCTGTTGGAGTTACTGAACAACTGGAGTTCGTAACGACAGCGATCGAGTGAGCGCCCGGTTGCACCGTACAATCACGCCCTGCGGAAAAAGAACTTCCGCGGGCGTTTTCATATTGCAATGTATGTACGGACCAGAGTCGGGGGAAGCTGCGGGGCGACGAATTCAACTGCGTCCACGTGTCCAGCGGTAGCGATGCAGATCGTCGTTGTTGCCGACGAGTGTTCGATTTGCAGCAACGATCTGGCCGAGTGCCTGCGTCGTGAGCTGTGATGGATGACCTTGCCAGCGCACGATCCAGTCGCTGCTCATGACCAGCACATGCGGTATGCCGGTGATTTTCGCTGCTTGCTGCATCGTGCGCTTGGAATCCAGAGCAATCGGGTAATGAAAAGACTGTGGCGTGACGTTTCGCGCGGCAAGTTTATTCATGCCTGCGTTGTATTTGCTGCGCGATTCACTGCTGATGCCGATGCACACAACATCGTCCGCGAACTGGCCGGCAAGTTCGTTCATGTGTGGAATCGCTGCGATGCACGGCCCGCACCACGTCGCCCAGAAGTCAATGACGACAACCTTGTCGGTTGCGTTGGGTTGTGCAGTGACCCATTCTGCGACATGAAACTCCGGAGCCTTTCGGCCGCGCAGATCCGTTGCGTGACTGACTGCGCCGGTGAACGCGGGAAAGTCGGTCGGTCCTGCAGTCGTCGGCTTCGGCCGGGACGTCGGCTGTGTGCGTGCGTCGAAGGGCTCATCCAGCAAGTGCTGCACAGCGGGCACGAGCGCTGCAAACCGCAGGCCGGCGTATCGAACATTGCCGATGCGGTCGATTACGATATTGACCGGCCTGCGATACACACCCAATGCATCACAAAATGCACCGCTCGTGTCGACAACGACCGGCATTGGCGCAGCTCTCTGGCCGAGAAACTTCTCTACCGTGTCTGCGCCATCCGGCGTATGCAACGCAAGAAGTTGCAGATCGTCGTTGTTGATTTCAGTTGCGACATCCTGCAAACGCTGCGGGATTGTTCGGCCTGAAGTGTTGCGGCTGCTCCACGATTGAATCACGACAACCTTGCCACGCAGATTATCCCACGGTATGGGTTCGCTGCCGATCCATTGCAGATCATCTGTCTGCTGCGGCGGTGCATAACCGATGTTTTCATCGAGCAAAGTGCGGTCCTGCTTGGGCAGGCGATCGAGCCACTGCGCCGGAAACTCTTCATTGTTCGCAGTTGCATCCTGTTGCGATTGTCGGTCGTCGCCGACGGCAGGCGAATGCTGGGCAGGTGATGCACTCGAGAATGCAGTAAGGACTGCTGCTATCACAAGGAAGCAGCCGACTGTCGACATCACGGGCGGACGTTTGACTAAATTCATTGTGTTTTACACCTTTCCCATCCCCGCGGGTGTTGTGATCAGTATGGGCGATGCGTGTGGTCGGGGCAAGGTATCTGTTCCCGGTTCGCGGATAGCAGGCTCAATCCGAGTATTCCTGCGAATTGGGCTCTTTGCTCGCATCGGCCTACGATCGCTGCTGTATCTCCTGCAGTTCGCTGCAGATCAGGGGTTGGCCATCTGATGAATGATCGAAGCGCGACGAGACCAGCCGGGGCTTCCCCCGCGGAAACGGTGTCGTTGTCGTGCGCGCTGCGCGAAGTGTGGGCCATTGCCTGGCCGACGGTCGCGACGATGACCAGTTACACGGTCATGCAGTTTGTCGACAAGCTGATGATGGGGCAGGTCGGCCCATTGGAAGTTGCCGCTCAAGGCAACGGCGGCATCTGGGCGTTCGTGCCCATCGGCGTGGCAATGGGTTTTCTCACTGTTGTCAACACATTTGTCTCGCAGAATCTCGGTGCGGGCAAACCGGAAAATGGCCCGAAGTACGCTTGGGCGGCGCTGTGGCTGACGATCGGCACATGGCTGGCGGTGCTGTTGCCGGTGGCGCTGCTGCTGCCGTTCGTGTTCAGCATTCTCCACAGTACCGATTCGGTTGCTGACGTAGCTCGCCTGACAACAATGGAAACACACTACGGGCAGATTCTTCTGCTCGGTGCGGTGTTTACGTTATCGAGCCGTGGGCTGCATCATTATTTCTTCGGCCTGCATCGGCCGAAGGTCGCAACCGTCAGCGCCATTGCAGGCAACCTCACCAACATTACAGCCAATTACATTCTGATCTTCGGCGAAGCGGGTATTCCCGGCTGGGGTATTCCCGGCGTACCCGGCACACCTGCGCTGGGAATCTACGGCGCTGCGCTGGGCACAGTCATCGGATCGGCAGTGGAAGTGTCGATTCCGCTCGCGGTGTTTCTTGGGCCGAAGATGAACGCGGAGTTCAACTCACGCGCACAATGGCGGCCGCAAGTAAAGCCGATGAAAGATCTTTTTCGCATAGGTTGGCCGGCAGCTGTGCAGTACGGCAATGAGCTCGTCTGCTGGTCGATCTTCATGAGCGTTCTCGTGGGCGTGTTCGGCGAAGATCACATGACTGCTGGGTGGATCGCGCTGACGTACATGCACCTGAGTTTCATGCCTGCGGTAGGGTTTTCGGTTGCTGTGACATCGCTGGTGGGCAAATACATCGGAGCCGGTCAGCCCGATGTTGCCCAGCACAGAGCGCGAATCGGCCTTGGCGTTGCGCTTGCATACATGACAACATGCGCGGCGTTGTTCTTCTTCCTCCGCGAGCCGCTTGTTGCGTTGTTTGTCGGTGGTGATGCATCGCCCGAGCAGGCAGCGCACATTATTGACGTCGGCGTGAAGCTGATGGTGTGTGCTGCGCTGTTTCAAACTGTCGATGCGATCGGCATCGTATACACCGGCGCGCTGCGCGGTGCGGGCGACACGGTCTTCCCCGGCATTGTGACTATGATCTACAGTTGGCTGTTCGTGGTCGTCGGCGGGTGGGCCATGATTGAATTCTTTCCCCAGCTCGAATCCGTCGGACCGTGGATCGCGGCTGCGTTTTACGTGATTATCTTCGGCCTGACGATGGGCTGGCGTTTCGAGTCCGGCAAGTGGCGGCGCATCGACCTGCTCGGCGGCGAAGCGCGCGATGCTGCGAAACATGCGCCGCTCGGCCCGGCCCCACCTGCTGGTACATCAGAGGGATCGGTGCGCGATCTCTGTGAAGATATTGCTGAGTCGCTTGAGGATGAAGTTGTCGTCCAATCTGATCGGATTTAATTCATCGTCGGAGATTGCTGCTGCTGCGATGTCGTTGGGCCTGCGGCAATTTGTAATCCGCGCGCAAACGCGCTCAATTCTGCCATGGAGTTTCCGATATGCAGGTGCGATACGTTCGGGAGCGTCAGCACAGTTCGGGCTCTGCCGCCGATGATCAGCGAGATGCCCGCTCTGTCCAGCGACTCTATCAATGTTGCTATTGATTCACCTATTGATTTTCGATCCTGTGCAACGCTGATGGACAACCAGACGAGTGATGCACCCCAATCAACAGCAGCGCGTAGCAGCGCAACGGCCGGCGATTCTGGCCCGAGATTGATCGCACGGAATCCGATGTCTTCGAGTGTTGCTGCAGCCATTAGCGATGGAAGCAGATACGGGTCGCCGGTGGGGGCGCCGCCGATGGCAATCGGAGCATTTGTGTCCACATCGATCAAAATCCGAAGTTGATTCATGACGCCAGCGCATAGGTCCATCGCACGGTGCTCGATGTGGATGCCGCTGTCACTTTTCAGCCAGAGTTTGCCAAGTTCGTGCATGGAAGAACTGATCGGACCGTCGCAGATCTCTGCGATGGACTGGCCATCGAGGTACATCAGCATGGCAAGGCTTCGGGCTTGCTCGGCTTGGCCATCTCGAAGCAACTCGAACATGCGATCAGCCTGTTCTTCTCGCGCAGGCAAGGGCTCATCCAGAGCATCAAGGTCAGGCAGACCAAGGATTTCCGGGTGGGCCAGCGGCGTCGACGATGCACGAACGAATCGGACAGCTTCGGTGAGGGTGATTCTGCGATGCCCGCCGGCTGTGCGGCTTGCGTGGATGAGCCCATCGTCGACCCATCGCTTCAAAGAGGACTCGCTGACTCCAATAGCTTTAGCGAGGTCCCGGGGTGAAAACGCTCGTTTCACGACATCTCCTTGAACGATTTGAACGATCATAACCCCAAATTTTGATGAGACAAGCCAGTTTGCAAGCCCGAGAGCAACTTTGTCCATTACAGCTAAATATTTTGAACGTTTTGCTTGACCAATACAATCTCCTTGGCATAATGAACGAGTTGGATGATTTGAACGATAAATCGTCCATATCCCCCGAGGCGTTCATGACAGGGGCAAGCCTCGCCCCGAAACGATTCCAAGGAGAGCTCTCATGTTCCGATCCCACCGACACGCAAATCGTCTGGCAGTCATTGCTGTCACAGTTGGCACATCCGCCATCCTGGCCGGCCCCGCTGATGCACAGTGCGAAACCTCTAACCAGGCCGACTCGCCCCGCCCCGCACAGCTTGCCTCGTACAACAAGGACATGAACATTGTGGAGACAGCGGTCAACGCTGGCTCGTTCAAGACGCTTGCCACCGCGTTGCAGAAAACCGGCCTTGATAAGGCGTTGTCCGGCGACGGGCCGTTTACAGTCTTCGCGCCGACCGATGCGGCATTCGCAAAGCTGCCCAAGGGCACGCTCGAAACATTGCTCAAGCCGGAGAATCGCGACACACTGGCAGCGATCCTGAAGTACCACGTCGTGGCTGGCGAATGGACTGCTGACGAAGTCACCCGCCTGGGCGGAATCAAGACACTCAACGGTCAGCGGATCACGTTCGAAACAAACGGCTCCAATGTCATGATCGATGGCGCTACGGTTGCCAAGGCGAACATCGAAGCCAGCAACGGCGTCATCCACGTCATTGATAGTGTCCTCCTGCCATCATCGAACAACATCGTTGACGTTGCGAAGAGCGCCGGTCAGTTCAACACGTTGATCGCAGCTGCTAAGGCTGCAGGTCTCGTTCCCGCGCTCACCGGCGACAAGCCGCTGACAGTGCTGGCTCCGACCGATGCTGCATTCAACAAGCTGCCTGCTGGCACTGTGGAATCACTGCTCAAGCCGGAGAATCGCCACAAGCTCGTCGCTGTGTTGAAGTATCACGTGATTCCCGGTCGTGCATTTGCAGATGATGCGATCAAAGCTGGCTCCGTTGACTCGCTGCAGGGCAACGCGCTGTTCTTCGATATTCGCAACGGTCGCCTAAACGTCAATGGTGCCAAGGTGATGAGCACCGACATCAATGCTTCCAACGGTGTTGTGCATGTCATTGACACCGTGCTTTTTCCGTAATCTGTCCCTGGCCTCCTTTTCTAGGCCCGTCGAGCCCTTCCGGTTCTCTCGAATGTGACATGAAGCGGCACACTGCCGCAAAGGAGTTCGCAATGAAAGTCTTAGATATTCTCGCAGCAGTACTTCTAGTCGTTGGCGGCCTGAACTGGGGACTCGTCGGAGCATTCCAGTTTGATCTGGTCGCAACGATCTTCGGTGGAGAAACCGCAATCCTCGCTCGGATGGTGTACGTGCTCGTCGGCCTCTCCGCTGTATATCAGGCATTGTCCGTAAAGGCCATCCAGAGCCGATGGTTCAGTACCAAGCCTGCTCTGGCCTGAGTAATCATCCCGTCCCGATTCCCCTGTCAGGAGCATGCGCTGCGTTGTGGCGCGTGCTCCCTTTCAATTCGCTAGTCATTGAATGATCATGTCGAGAATCGCCCAGCAGCACGCCAACACGATCCAGCGCACTGTTCTCGTTACCGGCGCGACCGGGTACGTCGGCGGGCGTCTCGTCCCCCAATTGCTGGAACGAGGGTTTCGCGTTCGTTGCATTGGTCGCGACGTTCGCAAGTTGCAATCACGGCCATGGTCGGGTCACTCCTGCGTCGAGTTGCACGAGGGCAATGTCGAGGAGGTCGATCGTACAGCAGAGCTGTTGCGCGGCTGCGAGGCGATGTACTACCTCGTGCATTCGATGTTGGTCGCAGGCGATGACTACACTCGGCGCGATCGCAAACTTGCCCGCGATGCTGCGTACGCAGCAGACCGAGCTGAGTGTTCGCGCATCATCTACCTCGGCGGGCTCGGTGAGACCGGCGACGATCTGAGCGCACACCTGCTATCGCGCAGAGAAGTCGAGAGCTGCCTGCAATCGGGTTCTTCAGCAGTTACGGTGCTTCGAGCCGCAATGATCATCGGCTCCGGTTCCGCTTCATTCGAGATTCTCCGGTATCTCGTCGAACGCCTTCCGGTCATGATCACCCCGCGATGGGTGCAAACCGAAGTGCAGCCGATCGCGATTCGAAACGTGCTGACGTATCTGGTGGATTGCCTGGACGTTTCCGAAACTGCTGGTCGAACGCTTGACATTGGTGGGCCGCAGGTCGTGACATACAAAAAGATGATTCGTGAGATGGCCCAAGCCCTGAAACTGCCACGGCGGCTAATCATTCCGGTGCCGGTGCTCACGCCGAGGCTCAGTTCACTGTGGATTCACCTCGTCACTCCGTTGAGTTCGCGCATCGCCCGGCCGCTTACGGAGGGGCTCCGCAACAAAGTCGTCTGCCGCAACAACGAAACCCAGCAGCTCATGCCGCAGCGGTTGCTGACAATCGCACAGGCTATCGAATCAGCAATAGGGCGTGCCCAGAGCAACAACATCGAAACCAAGTGGTCTGATGCCGGCGTGATGCCTGGCGACCCGGACTGGGCGGGCGGCAAAGTTTTTGTCGATGCGCGAACCATCACGATCCACGCTGACCTAAAAAGCGTGTTTTGTGCCGTGTGCAGGCTCGGCGGAGCCAACGGCTATTACGCCTCAGACTGGTTGTGGTGGCTCCGCGGGATCATGGACCGTGTCATTGGCGGCCCAGGACTTCGGCGTGGTAGACGTGATCCGGATCAGCTCTCCTATGGAGATGCACTCGACTTCTGGCGGGTGACGGATGTACGACAGGATCAGCTTCTGGAACTTCGGGCAGAGATGAGACTCCCCGGGGTGGCGACGCTTTCCTTCGACATACAGCACGATCAGCAAACCCCCGGCAACAGCGTGCTAACGCAGACCGCGCGTTTCAAGCCACTTGGCCTGCTGGGGCTCGTGTACTGGTACATGGTCGTACCATTGCACGGCCTGGCGTTCAACGGAATGCTCACGGGCATCAGACGTCGGGCCGAGTCATTCGCCACCGAAGTGCCTGCTGAGGAAGCGGACAATGCTGCTTCTTCACGTGCCACAAGCGATTCTGCCTGTATTTCCAAGCCCGCTACGAGGCATTCCAACATTGATTGACCGGTTCGGCCAGCCGAGCGGGTGACCGCCGTTGTTGTCCGAACGATGGTGGAGCGGTACGATGACCCGTTCGCTCCAGCAGGCAGGGGCACAAATTCACAATTGACGGCAACGGAGATTCGCACGTGGCGCACGATGTTCTGGACACCATGATCGGCTCGTCAAGTCAGGCAGCTGATCCCGCAGCAGCAAAGATTCATTTTCAGACAGCGCTGCAGGCTGTCGGAGACGGCCAGCGTGATGTCGCAATCGATGAATTGCGCAAGGCCGCACAATTCGACAACGATCCGAAATACCAGTTTCGGCTTGCATACGAATTGGATCTCGGCGGCGAGGAAAGTGAATCGCTGGCAATTTACGAACATCTTGCCCGGCAGGAACAACCGCATGTCAACGTGCTTCTGAATCTTGCGGTGATGTACGAAGATCGCGGCGATGTTGCCCAGGCAGAAAAGTGTCTGCGTCAGGTGCTGGACACCAACCCGAACAACGCCAGAGCGCGGCTGTTCATGAAGGACGTCCAGGCATCGCGGGACATGTACTACGACGAAGAGCACGCACGCGATATGGCAAAGCGCAATGCGCTTATGGACACGCCGGTGACGGACTTCGAGCTTTCAGTCCGCGCGCGAAACTGCCTGAAGAAGATGCAGATTCGTACGCTCGGCGATCTCCTGAAGGTCACAGAAGCGGAGTTGCTCAGCTACAAGAACTTCGGCGAGACATCCTTAATTGAAATCAAGAGCATGCTG
This sequence comes from Phycisphaerales bacterium, assembly GCA_029260575.1. Taxonomy (GTDB): domain Bacteria; phylum Planctomycetota; class Phycisphaerae; order Phycisphaerales; family SM1A02; genus JAJDDB01. The sequence continues at coordinate 116,829 of JAJDDB010000006.1, read as the reverse complement.
GCCCAGAAGGGTTTACGGCTTGGCCAGGGTGTTGAAGGTCAGTACAACCGCGTGCGCAGCGACATCTACGATCAGCTGAAGGCGCAGGCGCCCGAGTCGGTGCTGAACAAGCCGATCTCCGTTCTCGATCTTTCTGTTCGTGCTCGAAAGGCGCTGCAGCTGCTGAATATTCAGACGCTAGGCGATCTGGCGATGCGAACGGAAGCAGAGCTCATGGGCGTGAAGAATTTTGGTGCCACCAGCCTGGTCGAGATCAGGGAAAAGATGACGAACTACAACCTGACGCTCCGTACGCTCGACTGATTCTGCAACATGGCCGCAGACGTGTGTCACCAGTCAACTGTGCACGAAAATGCGCTCGGCTGGCGATAATGCGCATATCGGACATCGTGATTCACATTTTGATCATATAGGCAACGTGCAGACATCGCGCAGGCGGTTTCTCGGCGCGACCCTTGCGTGCGCTGCCGCTGGAGTTCTCGTGCCCGCATGTCGTTGCAGTCGTGAAGACAGCGACCAAGAGCACGCAGCAAGGCCGACGCCTCCTGAAGTGAAAACCGACGATTCACTGTTCGCCCCGCCTGACTCTGAGCCGACAATTCGAGTGCGTTTGCAGCGAGTCCGCGGCGCAGATGCTGCAGTGCAACTTGGCCTCGCAGATCAGTGGATGCGCGTGACTTTTGACGATGCCACCGGCAGGGGGCTTGTGATGCGCGGCGTCATTCGCGCCACCCGGCATGGCGATCAATGGCGCGTGAGCGATGAATCAACCGGCACCCAGCGCGTCTTCGGTGCGCGGATGCTTCTGATTCAGCCGCTGGGTATTGAAGAGAACACCGTTGCGCTCAACCAACGGCAGTACAGCGGCCTTTTGCGCCTGGCGGATCGGTCCGACCTTGACGAACACGCGTTCGACATCATCAACGAATTGCCGATGGAGCAATATCTCCCCGGCGTGTTGGCGCGGGAACTGTTCAGCCACTGGGAACAGGCCACGTTTGCAGCACAAGCTGTCGCAGCACGCAGCTTCGCCTGTTACGAACACCTGCACAACAGAGAACGCAGGCATTACGATGTTACTGACACTGTGCATTCGCAGGCATATGTCGGAGCAGTGAATCTCGAAGCAGCACGACGCGCGGTGCGCGACACCGCGGGATTAGTACTTGGAGCTGAAAAGCTGCTCGTTCCGGGGTACTACAGCAGTTGCTGTGGCGGCACGGCCGCATCGGCAAACCTCGTCATGGGTTCCAACCCCGCTAATGCGTTGCCACCCCTGGCGGGGCGCATCGGCACTGATGTGTGCACCGAGTCGCCGGTGTATCGATGGACGATCGAGCGAGACCTTTCGGTGTTGAGTCGGCGCATCGCAGCGTTCGGCGAATCACAACACATTCAGACGGTTGCAAAATTGCACACACTGCGTTCGATACAACCTTCAGGGACAGGTCCAACAGGTCGGCCGACGCAATACACGCTCACAGACACGAACGAACTCACGGTTGCGCTCTCCGCGCAGCGGCTGCGCTATGCTGCGAATCACCGCGCTACTGACCTGGATGACTACGGGCGCTCCCTTCCGTCGTCACATGTAGATGTCACTATCAAGAGTGGTGTCGCGACGTTTCAAGGCAGGGGTTTTGGTCATGGCGTGGGATTATGCCAGTACGGCGCTCAAGCTCTGGCGAAGGACGGCAGGGGGTATCTCGACATTCTTCGCTGGTATTACCCCGGCGTGTCGATTGTGAAAGCCTATGATTCGGTCGTGAATCGGCGATCAATTCTTGGTTGAAACATCTCAGAAGAAGTTCAGCACGTCACCGGAGTATCTCATGAAAACGCAGTCCCCACACGCAGCGGCCAGCCAATTGCATCACCTTCAGTTCGTGCGCGGAGCCACGTTACGGTTATTCAAGGATATTGCCACGGAGAATCTGTGCGCTCAGCCGATTGCCGATTGCAATCACGTGCTGTGGATAGCCGGCCACCTTGCGGGAACTGACGATTACTTCCTCGGTGAATTCGCAGGAATAGCGCCTGTACAACCGAAGGCGTGGCAGGAATTGTTTGGCATGGGTTCCAAGCCGGTCAGCGACACGTCGAAATACCCCCCGCTTGAAAAACTACTCGACGCAATGGCGGCCCGCCGGGCTGTGTTCGTGCAGTGGATTCAATCCATGTCACCGGCCGAGCTCGCTCAGCCGACCGATGAAAAGTGGCACAAGTATGCGCCGACGATTGGTGATACGACGTACTTTCTCACGTGGCACGAAGGGTTTCATTGCGGGCAGTTGTCAACACTGCGACGGGCGTTTGACATGGAACCCGCGTTCGGCTGATTTGGAAATCTGAAAACGCCGGTTGCGTTCGTGGTCAGTTGTCCTGTTCACGAAGCCGTTGTTGCGCACGACGCTTGGCTTCGAGCAGGCTGTTGGTGCGCGCTGCGGCATCATCAGGTGCCGCGTCTACTGCATTCGAGTCGCCAGTTGGCGTGTCGGCATCGGACGTTTGGGTGCTGCTGCGACCGAGCAGTTGGTCCAGCGCCGCTTCGACAGCTTTGCGATCCGGCGGTTGTTTCTCAGCTGTCTTCGCCTTTTCCCTGTGCTCTGGCTCTGACTGTGGTTGAACGGCTGTACGGTCGATGCTGAACGTAACTTCGGGCGGCAATCGATCGGCAGTGCTGCCAAGTTGATGCTCTCGCTGTTCAGATTGTGCGGGTCTGATGAATCGGCCGGTCTCGCGCAGCGATCCGACGGATGTAACGATTTCTCGTGCCCGTATGCGCTCAGAACGGTTTCTTCGAAGCGCGCGCCGCCCGGCAGCAACAAGTCCGGCTGTACTCCACGACACACGACGATTGGCAATGTCCAGCAGCAGCAGGCCCAACGTCGCAAGCAGAACCGTCCGCCATACTGGAAGAATCGAGCGTGTCTTGGGAAGGTCGCTTCGGTCGAACATGTCCACAGCCAGCGGATCGTTGATCTCGAGAATCCTCCCGCCTGTCAAGACCGCAATCTCGCGCAGCAGGTCTATATCCGATTGATAGCGCCGCAGCTCCGCACTGCCCGTTCGACTGGCTCCGCCGATGACCGGCGCAAGCGGCTGCCCGGCCTGTCTGGGGGTCAGCGCGACGATGTAGTTGCCCGCAGCATCGGCGGGAACGGATGTGCTGTATTGATCGGGGCCGGTCTGCCGCAGTCGAATGCGCTCGCTGGAGCCGTCCGGTCGATACACAACGCCATCCACCTGGAGAAAGTTCAACGTCGAAGCGGAGCGCGTCGATTCATTTACAGATTCATCAGTGCGTGCCGAGCGCACATTGAGCTGCACCAACATGTGATCGTCTTCGATCTGCGTGCGCAGTTCGGTGTCTTGGTCCATGCTCGGGCGGCTGGTGCGGCGGGCAAGCTGGGTCCAGAACGTCGCAGCGGTCGGCCAGCCCTGCCAACTGTCGCCCCACGGCGCATGAATGCTGCTGGTGAATGCAGCCACTCGGCCAAGCCCGGCCTGCCACTGGGCCAGGAGCGGCTCACCATCGGGATGTGCAAGATCAATCGTGATTGCAGGCGCATCCTTGGGCGCGGTGATAACAAGACCCTGCAGCGGCGGAGCGGCGTCCATTCCTGCGGCCAGTGACGTCGCACCCGGCTGCACGATCGGCGTAAACGCGCCTTCCTTGAGCAGCGGCTTATTGAGAACCTGCACAGAATCAATCAGCACGGAGGGAAGGACCCGCGGATTGCGCACTTCATAGAACGCGCCGCCGCCGATGTCCGCAAGATTGGCCAGCGTCGCAAAATCCGCATCATCTCCAACTGCAATCGTGGTGACCTGAATGCCATCCGCGCTCATGCGCTGTACGCGCTCTGCGAGGCCGTCCGTCGGAGATTGCCCGTCACTCAGGCACACGACGCGTTTCTTTTCGACATCAACGTTGCGGAGCATGCGGTGGGCCATCTGAAGTGCTGGCAGCAGGTTCGTTCCGCCGTCGGCACGAATCGCGCGAATGCGCGCTGCTATAGCCTGCGGGTCGTCATTTCGTTGCAGGGGAACGTGTTCATGCGCGAACAAGTCAAACGTCACCACGCCGACGTAACTTGTTTCTCGCAGGGATTCGACTGCAAGAGCTGCGCCTTCGTTGGCGACTTCCTGTTGTGATGCGCGGGCGCCTGCGACTGGTCGGTTCATCGATCCGCTGCGATCCAGCACGAGTACCAGCGCTGCGGTCGCCAGCCGCAATTCGCGTGGCGGGTCGAGTTCCAAAGGCAGAATCTCTTCAACGGTTGAGCCGTTCCACCCTCCGGCGCCGAAACTCCGTTCCCCGCCGAGCATCATTAGGCCGCCGCCGAGGTCGTTGACATACCGTCCGAGCAGTTCCTGCTGGTCAAGCGTCAGTGCATACGACGGAATGTTGTCGAGGATGACCAGGTCATATCGCTGCATGGATAGCAGATCATTTGGAAAATCGATCGGTGTCTGCAGTTCAACCTTGAAATCACCTTCAATGAGCAGCTGCGCCAGCGGATTGTCGCGCCGCCCGGCGCCGTCATCGACAATAAGCACCTTGCCCTCAGCAGGCGTCGCGGTAAACGCCTGGGCTGCGTTGTTGTCCGCAAGCGCATCAGCTGTCGGGTCGTCGGGTTCGAAGATCGCTTCGAATCGATTGACTTTGGAATCCCGCAGGCGCACCTGCACGCGCTGGACGGATTGACCGCGCGGTACATCGACCCGCATTTGATTGCCGGGCTCGTCTCCGTTGAGATCAAGGTAGGCGCTCTCGTGTCGAAGAGTGAGCCGGCCGGTCGTCGGTTGTGTCGCTTCCAGAACAACACGCACGGTTACTGTCTGGCCGGCCTGGGCCTGTGGCGGCGCTTCCACGCGAACAATCTGCACATCATTGCTGATGTTGTAGGCGATCGGCAGCACATCGATGGGAATGGTCAACTGTTGATCGTCGGCGTCAACGACTTGCGTATTCTCATCGAGTGTGCCTGTCGCCCGGCGCACGGCTTCCAGAGCGTCGCCTGCGGTCTGGTTTCCATCGCTGACCAGCACGAGTCTGCGCGCGGTGTCGCCGGGAAACATTGCAAGGCCGAGCTGAATTGCATCGGCGATATTGGTTCCCTCCACAGTCGTGATCGAGAATGCATCGTCGATTGCGCTCTCTGTGCTGGGCGTTGTGATCGCAGCAGCTCTGCCATCAAAAACGATCAGCGCAAAGCGATCATCCGGCTCCTTCATGTCGGTTGCATTGCGAAACCACTGGCGCAGGTATTCCAGGTTCGAGCGATCAGAGAGATCGCTGGATGTTGGCAACTGCGCAAACCGGCGCACGGATGTACTTATGTCGAGTAATCCGATGACAGTCAGTTGATGATGCTGCCTTGTGGTGTGTGGCGCTGCCAGCAGTACCGCAAGGAGAATGACCAACAATGCTCTAAACCCGAGGGCTGCGACTCTGCGCGTAACATCAAGCCCGGACATTGATCGCCATCCGATGATGATCAGCGGGATTGCTGCCACAGCGAGCAGCAGCAGGATTGGATGATCGAAGTAGATGCTCACGGATTCTCACTTAGTGAATCGGATGAGTCTGCGTTCGTGGCCTGTTCGACTGTTCGTGACAGTCGGCCGAAGTATCGATCTATGAGCTGGTGATATCGTCGGGGTACAGCGGTTTCATTGACAGCCCGCCGGGCAAAGTCCTGTGCGCGGCGCACTGGGGCCACCTCACCGGTTGAACCGGTTGCACCCGGCTTGACGGGGCCGGCTGTGTCGCTGAGCCATTCGGAGAGGATCTGATCCGCATTGGTGTTCTCACCGCGGGCATCGACGGGTTCGGTATCCAGCGGCGCGAAGGGCTTCGTTTTCTGCTGCGGCGCATCGTCAGGCGGACCGTTCCCGGAAGTAGTACCGCCGGTGTTGTTTTGTTTGTCCGGATCATCGCCGCCGCTGTTGAGATTTTCTTCGCTCAGCAACTCCTCCAGTTGTTCATCACCAAGTTGGCGCTGCATCTCGCGAGCCCAGCGTTGCTTTTCTTCATCGCTCATCTGCTCAGCCATCTCGCGGGCCCGCTGCTTTGTTTCATCACTGAGGTTGCGCAGCCGCTCTGCAAGATCCTTGCGCTTCTGCAGTTCGCGAATTTTCTCAGCAGGGCTCATGTCGCGTTGATCCTGCTGCGGTTGCTGTTCGCTGCCGGGCTGTGATCCACCACGCTCGGCTGGTTGCTGCTGCTTGGGCGGAGTTTGCGATGCATCATCCTGACGCGCGTCTGCACCTTCTTGATTCTTGCGAGGATCCTTCTGCTCACGTGCTGCCGGCGGCGCATTCGGATCATCCGAAGGTTTGGCAGGGGACGTCTCTGTATCACCGCTTTGTGTGTGTTGGTCGGATTGAAGCTGTTCACCCGGCTGATCCTGCTGGCCGGGGTTCGGAGCAGCGTTCTCCTCAGCATCATCTGACTTCTCGGGCCGGCGATCCTGTGTGCCCTCGGTTTCTTTGGATTCGGCTGCAGATGAATCTGGCTGCTGTTGCGGTGATTGTTGTTTGTCGGGGGCGGGTTCTGTCTTTGACTCGCCGTTTTGCTCACCTTGTGCTGCCTGATCTGCAGCACCATCGGGTTGCTCCTTTGTGCTTGGTGTATCGGATTTTTCTGCATTCTGCGGATCTGATTCGTCTGGAACAGACTGCTCGTGCTGGCCGGGCTGTTGCGGGTTGCCTTGCGTTTGACGCTGCTTGCCTGTTTGCGATTCTGATTGCTCTTGCTGTGCGCCATCAGGTTGTGCAGCAGGCTGTTGTTGCGAATCACCAGCATTTGATTCATTCGCGGGTTGTTGCGGGTTGGACTGCGGTTGTTGCTGCTGATCCGCATCGGTTGCAGCCGGTTGGTTGGCTGATTGTTGCGGCGCGTTCTCCATCTGCAGCGGATCGCCCGGCTGCTCCACTGGCGGGTCGAGTGTGTCAGCCGCATCTTTCAGAGCATCGCGCACAGTTTCGCGGTCTTGCTCGGCTCGCTGCGCCGCATCGCGCTGTCGATCGAGATCGTTCAATTCCTCAGCAAGTGTTCGGGCGGCTGATTCATCCACACCCTGCGCCGCAAGGTCGTCTGTAATGTCGCGTTGGGTCGGCGCGTCGGGCGGATTCGTCAGGTCGTCAATGGTTTGTTCATCAAGTCCCTGTTCACGCAACACCTGTTCCAATTGCTTGCGCCGGGAATCATCTTCCTCCTGATCTTGCGGTTGCGAATCAAGTGCATCACTGGCAGAGCGCAGTGATTCAGCAGCAGCCTGCCTGGTCGGTTCATCAAGTTGTTGCGATTCATCGAGAAGTCTCTGCAATTCATCTGCGACGTTATTGAGATTGCCCTCTCGCAGTTGTTCGATCAATTCCTTCGTGGTTGGCGGCGCGTCTGCGGGTACGAGCTTTTCGAATTCGTCAACCAGCTTGTCCGTCGCCAGGCGGTCGCGCTTGGCCTGTTCTTCCAGACGTTCAGCAACTTCATGAAACCGTGCAGCAGACTCATCGCGAGATTGATCAAGCGCCTTCGGCTGCGGCGGCTCGGATGCAAGCTGTTGCTCCAGTTCGCGCAGCGCATCAAGCTGCTCAGCAACACGCGGATCGTCAACCGCATCTGATTCGAGTTCGTCGACGGTTGACTGGATCGACTGCCGCAATGCATCGCGCCGCGCTTCAAGCTGCTGCAACTGCTGTGTGTTGTGAGCGATTTGCTCGGGTGAATCGCCCCAGGTGGCGCGCGGCAGCAACAGTACACCCAGGGTAAGCACGATCGAAAGCACCAGCGACACATTCCAGATACTCGTCATTCGTATCGGCACAGCACTGCGTACGCTGACACGGGACGCGTATTGCTGCGCATCATGCACAGTCCAGGCTGCAAACGCCTGCTGGGCTTCGTGCGGCGTCTGCACAAGGCCACGCTGTACTGCAACTGCGCTACCGAGCCGATCGCGCAGCCGCAGCTCATGATCAAGAAACGTTGCCACTGCAAGGGAATCTGGCCGGCGCGACATTGCAATCGCAACGCCGCTGCACAATCCGGCTGCGCACAAACCTGCGAACACCCACCACGGCAGCGCGATGACTCCCAGTCGATCGATCAGAAGCGCGATGATGCTCACCCCCGCGCCGATCAGCAGGCCAAGCCCGCCCAGCCGTAGCGCGCGGTTCAGCGTCATACGCCCGGCAGCCTGCTTCAGGATGTGATCCAGTACCGACATGCAACTTATCCTGCCTGATAGTAGTTCGGTTAAGCGAGCATGGCTGTTTGGGAACGCGGTTGATCGATCCGTCCGGGCTATTCAGCCATGTTTTTTTGGAATGTTGAGTTGGGATACGGAACAAACCACCCTCGGAATGCGTTCTATATGTGACGTCAACACAAGGCGTCCACAACAATGACCTCATCTTCCTCCTCCCCTGAGAGGGCCCGAGCGGAGCATTCTAGCTCGGGCTTTCTTTTGCGCGGACGTGAACGGACTGGCCGGTTTTTCGGATCGGTTGCCCAAATGCCAGCGAACAGTCATTCAATGCAGTCTTGCCATATTCAGTCGTACAATCAGCCGGCTATGGGTGCTGATGTGCTGATCACGCGTATGTCGCGGTTGCTGTCAATGTGCTTGACAGCGCTGTTTGTAGTTACGTTCTTCGGTCCAAGTGCCGCGCACGCGCAGGATATTCTCCAGCGCCAGGCCCGCCTGCCGTGGTGGGAGCGGGCTGAAGAAAAGAAGATCGGCCATTATTGGATCAAGACCGATGTCGAACCGGAGCTTGCAAACAGTCTCGCGCGACATCTCAATCTGATGTACGAGCAGTACGCGCAGCGGCTAGCGTCTTTGCCATCGCGCGAGCCGGAAAAGCTCAACGTCATGATCTTTGCCGAGCATCTCGAGTATCAATTCGTGCTGCGCACAAAATTCGGCGTTGATGGCACGGGCTCCGGCGGGATGTTCTTTGCCAACCCCTCCGGCACAGCGCTTGCATTCTGGATCGAGAACCTGCCGCGGCGCAGAATTGAACATGTTCTGCAGCACGAAGGGTTTCATCAGTTTGCGTTCAGCCGATTCGGAGCGGAGCTGCCGCCGTGGGCCAATGAAGGTCTTGCAGAATTCTTCGGCGAGGCGGTGTTGGTCAATCGCAAACTAGTCATCGGTCAGACAACACCTCGCGTCATCAAGCGCATTCGCGATGCAATCGAACTCAATGAGCACATTCCGCTTCGGCGGATGCTGACAATGGACGGCCAGCTATGGGGCGCGCAGGTTCGCCGGGGCGATGCGGCGCTGCAATACCACCAGGCGTGGTCGATGGTGCAGTTTCTCGTGTATGGCGATGGCGGCAGGTATGTGCAGGCATTCGAAAACTACCTGAAGATGATCAATGCAGGATACACGAGCGAGCAGAGTTTTATTCGCGCGTTTGGTTCACCGGATATCGAAGCGTTCGAGAAACAGTGGAAGGAATTCGTGCTGCAGATGCAGCCGAGCGCGTTTGTGACGGCGATGGAGCGCATGGAATTTCTTGCTGCGGGGGCGCTGCATTTGCGCGAGCAGAAAATCGTGCCGGAAACGCTTGAAGAGTTGAAAGCCAAGCTGCGTGCGGTGGGTTTTACGTACACACTTGGGGCGCACGGCGTGGAAACAGTGCTCAATGCGGATGATGATTCGCTGTTTGTGATATTCGAAGATGATCTCTCCGATCAGCAGCCGGTGTTTGCAGTCGGGGCGATTGATTTACGCAGAGCGACTTTCCGCGAGCGCAAGCTGGCGGAGCAGCATCCGTTTCCGTGCGGGATTCAAACGCAGCATCTGCAGCCGCACGAAATCTCGGTGCGATGGGTGCGTGATGAAGATGAACCTGATGCGTTCACATTCCGCATCGAGGTGAAGTGAGCAAACTGGCGCGAGCCGGGGCGTCCCCGCCCGGATTGATGTACGAACTTGTCTGCGCAAACGTCGGGAGAATTCATAAGAGGTTTCACCACAAAGTCGCAGAGGTCAAGGTGGCATTGGATTGAATCATCGTCGGTTGAGTCTGCGACGCGTGTTGTTGCTGGGGGTTGTTTACTGCCTTGCAGGTGCGTTGACCACAATCGCCGTCGCGTGGGGCCTTGTATTTTTTGTTGGGTCGGAAAGGGAGCCGACAGGTGGAAGCATTTGGGATTCACCCGATGTCGATGATGAAACAGCTACTCGGTGGCGACATCTTCAAGACGAGGGCATTGACAGGCATGGCGTTGTGATCGTCGTACCGTGGTACAAGCAGGGTTCGCTCTTCATTAACTTATTCATTGGGGATTTTCAACACGGCGCAGACGGTCATGGTCTCGAGGCCGATTCTTCCGTTATAGAGTCGCTACCGATTTGGTGTGACGATTATTTGTTGTTGTGGCTCAGTGAAGACAACGGCGAAGATGCTGATGTTCGAAGTGTAGATGCGCGAGGTTGGCCGGTTCTCTCGCTGTGGTGCGCACCTCCGGAGCGAACAGCACTTCGACTCGGGATCGATGAGACGTATGGCGGTTTCCCGTTGAAGAAGGACACTGCACCTGGAAGAATTCCAACATTGCCGTATTTGCCTATCTGGCACGGCTTCTTCTTCAATACATTGTTTTACGCGCTGCTTTGGTTTGCGCTGTTCTTCAGTATCAGTCGTCTGCGGCGAGGCGTTCACCGGCTGCGCGGGCGCTGTTCACGCTGCGGGTATCAACTGCACGGCGGCGCCTCAACTGGGTGTTCGGAGTGTGGCTGGGGGCGCTCTAAACTGACGAACGAACGCAATTGACTGATCGTGCACCAATCGAATCGGGGAAGCTCCGGCTCGCAGTGGCGAGTCCTTCATCGCGCATGAAAAAACCCGCGACTAATGTCGCGGGTCTTGTTCGAAAACAGGAACAGAAGTTCTGGACTGATTGCTTACTCGATGATCAGCGTGCCGTTCCACGCCATTGTGCGATCATCATCTTCATCTGCTTCGGATGAATCGTCATCGTCAAGATCGATTTCGATGATGGCATCAAACAGCCGGTTGCTGTCAGTACCTTCGCTCAGTTCGAGTTCAGCCTGGCGTTCGTAGTCACGACGGACGCCTTTCTTGGCCAGCGTGTCGAGCTGTGCCTGCTGATAGGCGCGAAGCTCTGCGAGCTTGCCTTCGAGTTGTTTGAGGTTGCCGACCTTGCCCATGCGGTCGTAGCTTTCCAGCGTCGCTTGTTGCTGTTCGGTCAGTTCGATCAGGCGTTCATTGCGCTCGATGGCGTCGATCTGACGATCAAGCTGAATGAGTTGTGTTTCGAAGGTGGTAAATTCATCCTCGAGGCTGGTGAAGATGTCTGTCAGACGCGACTTTTGTTCAGTGAGGAACTGAAGCTGCATTTCGTTCTGGGCAGCGCGATCGCGATAGGCTTCGCGAACATTATTGATGCGCTGCGCTTCGGTGTACGCCTCTTCGATATTGAAGCGGACGCCTTCGTGCCGGATGGCAATCAGCCGGCCGGGGTTGTCGCTCTGAGCTTGTTCAGCTCGGGCGACGCGAGTCTTGAGGTCCATCAGGTCATCGGTGGAGAGTGCGACGACGCGCTTGGCGATCTCCGTATCGCGGTCGATTTCCGCAATCTGGTGATTCACTTCAGCGATTTCCGCCTGCACTTCAGCGATTCGATGGGGGTATTCATCAGCGAGGTCAGCAAGTTGCCGACGCAGCGCCACGGGATCATCCACACAGGAATCAACGACCGATTGTGCCTTCGCGCGGACCTGAGAAATTCCAGCGGCGACGCGGTCGGGTCCGACCAGGAGTGTCAATCCGCCAAGAGCCAGTCCGCCGACGAGGCCCCACCTGAAAACGCAGCGTGTTAAGCAGCTCATGTTCAATCCTTTCAGATGCATGCCTCTCGGGGAGAGGGATTTGCCTTGAAAGCCGCGTCAACCACTGACGCGTTCCAGCAGACTTATTGGGAGCACTCAGCCGGCGTTTTCAGATGTATTGCAAAAACCGGCCCCGTGATGCGCAACCGGCCATGGATTGCGTGGATCGGGGTAAAACAGGCGGTCCGGACCGACTCAAACGTCCGGAAACGGCCGAATCAAGACAGGCCCGGCCAAAAACCCGCACTACACTTCAGGACGGTGCCGTGGCGAAACTCGGCACGCCGGAACAAAGAATCCGGGTTGGGGGCAGCTTTCATGAAAGAATCCACCCGCTCAAGCGGAACAAAGCGGACGGTGCTGAACACACTGACCACTTCGTTCGTCAAGCGGCTGCGCGATCGCGATGAATCCGCGTGGTTCGAGCTGTGGGAAATCTTCGGACCCGTCCTGCGCAATCAGCTCACCAAGTGGGGACGAGGACGCATCGGCGTGGAAACCGTGCGCGACCTCACGCAGGAAACGCTTGCTGCCCTTTCAGATTCCATACATCGCTATGACCCCAACCGTGGCGCGCGCTTCAGCACCTGGCTGCTATCGATCGCAAAGCATGCACTCGGCGATGAAATTGACCGTCGCATGGCTCTCAAACGCGGCGGCGGCAAACGTCCGTCCGAGCTTGATGAACGCTATATGGGCCAGGCAGACGGCATCCAGGCAGACGGGATCTATGAACAGAACGTCTTTCAGGCCAAGGTGTACGCAGCGATTCGCAGGGTCGAATCGGATGCGGAATTTCTGCCATTTCAGGTCTACCAAATGCGGATTTTTGAGATGAAGGCCGGCAAAAATGTGGCGGAACAGCTCGGCGTCAGCGAACCGACCGTCAGCAGATACCTGCAGAAGATTCGGGTGCTGCTTCGAACCCGGCTGACAGAAGTGGTTTCGACCTACAGTTTCACCGCAGAAGAAATGGCGGAAGTCGACAAGGCGGGCCTGGGTGGCGACGACGGCATGTTCGATGATGCCCTTGCGGATATTTATCACCAGCAGGCGCGATTAATCCTGGAAGATGAAGCCCTCGCTTCGGAAGAATTCTGAGGCGGGTCGCCTCAGACTGCGTCCGGTGTTACTCCGGCCGGTCACAAATTGAACCCGCACCAGCGGGAGACGTGAGCTATGTCAGGTCTAATAGGCGTCATTCTGTTTGCCCTTGCCATTGCGGTCTGCGTTCTGGTGCTGATTTTTGTCATCGTCCCGGTCATCAAGGGCGTTGTCTGGCTGATCAGCAACCTGTTCAAGGGCATCGGTTGGGTGATCCAGCACATCTTCTCGTTCATCTTCGGGATGATCGGCGACACAATCCGCGCCGTCGGCTCCGTGCTGGCGATGATCGTGCTTGCGCCGATGGTGCCGTTGAATGTCATCATCGGCAGATGGTCTGCTGCGGGTCATTTTGCGGAATCAATAAAACGTGAATGCAAAGTACTCATCTTGTGTGTGTATCGAGTCGCGTTGCAACGACCGCTGCGTCTGGTTCTGCTGCACGGTTTGCTTGAAGGGCTCGAAGATCGCGTACCCGAAGCTATGGCTGGCGCACCGACATCCGACAAACCCAGTCGACGCACCGGTACATTCGAGGGGTACACGATTGTTGGTTCATTGCGTGGCGGTGGATCTGGCGGCAAACTTTATATTGCCCAGCCAAGCGGTGCAGGTCGCACAGCACGCCTCAACCTACCCGATCGTGTCGTCATCAAGAGCTTTGCGCTGACTGACGGTTCATCATTGCCGCAGATCATTCGCGAATCTCGCGCGCTGGAAGCAGCCCGCAAGCTCGGCCTTGTGCTCGATCACAGTATGGATGAGCACCGGTTCTGGTACGTCATGCCATACCACACCGGTGACAACCTCGGTGTGGTGACGCGGCAATTGCACGCAGAATCAAGCGATCGCGGCTTGACAGGGAAACAACTGCCCAAAGCAATGGGGTATCTGCGTGATCTGCTCGAAACCGTGTCGACGTATCACCGCGGCGGACTGTGGCACAAAGACATCAAGCCGGAAAACATCATCATCAACGAGAACGGCGCACGGCTTGTCGATCTTGGCCTGGTGACGCCGCTGCGATCCGCGATGACGTTGACAACGCACGGCACGGAATACTTCCGTGATCCGGAAATGGTGCGTCTCGCGCTGCGCGGTGTGAAGGTACATCAGGTCGACGGCGCGAAGTTCGACATCTTCGCAATTGGTGCTGTGTTGTACTTTGTTCTTGAAAACACATTCCCGGCACACGGCGGATTGAGCCGGTTCTCACGTCGAAGCCCTGAAGCGCTACGCTGGATCGTGCGCAGAGCAATGGCGGACTACAACAAGCGCTATGAAACGGCTGATATCCTACTTGCGGATCTGAACATTGTGCTTGCAGCGCGCGATCCGTTTACAGTGCGACCGGTCGATTTGCCGTCAATGGGCGGTGCCGCAGCGCAATACACGCAGGATGCTGCGGAATTCGATGATGACGCAGCTGCGGTTGAAGACGTCGTTGGTGCCTGCTCCCCGCAGCCGAAGAATGAGTCCAGCACGGATGACCCCTGGCCGAAGGCGTACGTTTTTGCTGCTGGGCTGGGGTCCAAAGGTCCCTTCGCCAAGGCTGGCAAAGTTGATCTGGATGACGATCTGAACCCGGTGGAAAAACCGACTGCGCCGCTGCCGAAGCTTCGCGTTACGAATTGGTGGACGGGTCGATATGCCGTTGACTTCGCTTCTTCGGCGGAACCGGCCGTGGTGGGTGTGGCCAGCCCGAAGCAGGCGTTCGAACACGCGCGCAAGACGGTTCGCAGCAGCACACAGCAGGCGCGGCGGGCTGCCCGGTTACAGGTTCGCGAAGCACGATCTCGCGCGCAGAAGATGCGCAAGAAAGCCGCCAGTCGGCGTACCGGCGCGATCGCAGAGCGCCAACCAAGCCCGTGGGTCATCCTCACGACATTGGTCGTGCTCGGATTGTTTGCGCTGCTCGTGGTAGGCCTCGTGCGCAGCACCGGCGGATCAAAGGCATCCGTCGCCCGTGCCAGCACCGTTCCCGTTCCAGTCGACCCGGGACCGCCGGTGATCGTGATTGATGCTGTGCAGTACGACCGTCACGATGGTTTGCGGCAGGCAGCGGACAACGTGATTCAGGAATATCGCGACAAGGGATTTGATGTGGTGGTTCGTGACGACGTTGCCCAGCCGATCATCAGCGAGATGTACGCCCAATGGAAGGCAGATCCGAACGGGCCGAGTGATGACGCAATTGAGGATGCGCTCGAGCTTTACAACTACTACGGCATCCTGCACATCTCGCAGGATTCGAATCGACGCGGGAACTTTGGCATCGAAGGTTCCTATGTGTATTCCACGCGAGATGGCGCAGCCGAACGTCGGCGACCAGTTCCTGAACTGCATCCGATCCTCCTGATCAACGATCATCCAGACGCTGATGAAGAACTCATCGATCTCTGGATTGACAATCGACTGCACGAAAAACGATTGGATGGTTACGAATTCGTCGCCAGCGATGTCCTCGCAGAAGCAACGCTGCACCCGTATCTCGAATTGTGGAAACAGGACGGTGCGAATGCGGTCGAGGATGACCTTGCGCGAGAATTGCTTGATCTCGGATACAGCGGCGTGTTGTACATGACCGAGGGTCAGTCGTTTGGAACAGCGGGTATGCGCGTCAATGAACTTTTCTACCTGCCGGACCGCAACGCAGTTTCGCCTTCGGTTTCTATACACGCGTCGTCAGATGATGCACACGTGTGGCAGTCGACTTCGAGCAAACCGTTGCTGCTGGTCAATGATCATCCGGGCAAGACCGATCCGTCAATTGAATCAGCAATTCAGATTCTCGTCAACCGATATAAGGAAAACGGCTTCGAGATCGTTATCGATGACGATGTCGAAGTGCTTGTCCGGCGGCTCTTGCCGATCGGTGCGATGGAAGAACTCGAAGAGTTGTCGGCTGCGGTTGAATCAGAACTTCAAGCGCACGGGCTCGGCGGAATCGTACGGATCGTTTCTCGACCGGGCGGCGCGCGCATCGATGTCGAACGTCTGATCGTCGATGCCGAACATGTGAATGACGAAACTGCCCAGACAGTCAAGAGCGACTGAAACTGAAAACAATCGCTAGTTGTTTGTGAGGTCAATCAGGCCGGTTGTGCGGCCGGTTAACGAAATCACCGCAGCGTTGTGGTCGGGCACGATATCGATTCCGAACGGCACTGGTCCAAGCGTGTGGAATTCCAGTTCCAGAACATGATGTTCGAGTTCCGAATCATCCGGATCATCCGGATCCGGGACGCGCGTGAACACAACGTTGTGCAGTTCGAACTGAAACGTATCGGTGGCGGGATCAACAACCAGCCGGGCGGCTTCTGCTGCAATCAGCACGTTGCCGCTTCGCACATGCATGTTGTGATACAAGCCGGTTACAGGGTCGACATCGCCGGCGGTGATCCACCACGGCCCGATCGCGCCGCCGTCGTCCAGGCCGGGCTTGGGGCTTTTGGCCAGCGCAATGTCGCGAAAACCTCGGGTGACTTCAGAGACTGATTGTTGTGGCGGCGGTTCCCACCACAGCACTATCAGCGACGCAATGAGAAGCCCGAAACCGAGCAGTGGCAGCACAAGCCACGCACGAGACCGCTTTCGCGGTCGTTCCAATGATTCAAAGGGATGGGCTGTCGGTTCGGCCATATGTGCATCCAGCGACTGGCACAAATCGGCTGTTGGCAGTTGAATCCAGCAACAGTCCTGTCACTGTTTGCTATCGGACATTTGATCGCCCGAATTGACCGCACGAGCAATTGCTTTGACGACAGGGCGCACTGATCAGGGTGTCGCGGTTATACAGGCCGGGGGGCGTGCGAGCCGCCGTCGGCTATGATCATCGACTGTCATGAGCAACACACAGAAACAAACCCCCGGGCGAATTTTGCGCGATGCGATGTCACGTGGGTCCGTCATGGCTCCGGGCGCATTCAACGCCCTGGTCGCACGAGCTGTAACCGATGCCGGCTTTGAAGCGTGCTATATCTCCGGCGGGGCCACAGCCAATGTCGCAGGATATCCCGACATCGGACTGATCACCCTTGCGGAGATGTGCCGCAGCATTCGTGAGATCACCCAGGCGTCCGGCCTGCCGACGATCGTTGACGCTGACACCGGCTACGGCGAAGTGGAATGTGTCATCCGGACAACCATTGAATACGAACGTCACGGCGCAGCCGGCATGCACATTGAAGACCAAGTCTTCCCGAAGCGCTGCGGCCACCTCAGTGGCAAGACGCTGATCCCCACTGAGGACATGATCGAAAAGATCAAAGCTGCCTGCGCCCATCGCAGCAACGACGACTTCATCATCATCGCTCGGACGGATGCGCGGTCAGTGCATGGCATGGATGAAGCAATCGATCGTGCCAATCAATATCGCAATGCCGGCGCGGACATGATTTTTCCAGAGGGTCTGCACAGCGAAGAGGAGTTCGAGCAGTTCGCAGCAAAGAGTCCCGGATTGCTTTTGGCCAATATGACAGAGTTCGGAAAGACGCCGATGATTCCGCTGACGAGCTTTGAACGAATGGGTTACGACCTTGTGATTTACCCCCTGAGCATGATGCGGCTGGCGATGGGTCACGTTCGTCGCGGTCTTGAACATCTCAAGGCGAACGGGTCGGTGCAGGGTGTCGTTGCTGAGATGCAGACGCGCGCGGAGTTGTATGACTTGTTGGGATACACACCCGGCGAGCAATGGGATTTTCCATCAACACGTCATACACCTTGAAACGCAACATAATCTCACGCGCAACTCTTTGAACACCAATTGGTTGCGCGTATAGACGGCCGCCCGAACTGTCCAGATTCACCAGTTTATCTTGCATCGGTGCATTCCGGCAGTAGAGTACGTGAGCGTCACAGGCCCTACGCAAGCCTTGATGTGAGAAGAGATTCGGTTCGAAAAACGCTAGAGAAGAAAGAGAACGAGAGAGACCCCAATGGACATTCGAGAATTCTGCCGTGCGCGGATTGCGCGCGGTGTTTACGCAGCGCTATTCATTGCGCCGGTTTTGCTGACTAGTCATGTCGCAGCAGACCTGATTATCGATGACTTCTCTGACATAGAGGAGCCGAACCAATGGCCGGTCGTTCTGACTGCGGTCGGAAGCACCACGATTTCCGAAGTGGGGCTTGCGGGCGTCATCGGCAGCAGTCGCGAGACAACGATATTTGCGAACAGTCTTGCGGAGCCCGGCCTTGATGATGTCACCGTCACGGTCGCTGCGCTGCTGGGCAAGCTCGACTACGCAAGCACCGTCGGCGCTGAAGGCTCGCTTGAGTTGTTCTACGACGGCGCGCCGGGCAACGGTTTCTCGATCGATCTCTCCGGCGAATCGCAGTTCGAAATTGAGTTCCTCCTTTTCGATCATTCCGGAGCACAGGATCTTCCCGTCACGATCACGCTGCTTGATGGGCAGGAAGATTCGATCTCGCTGACACGATCGTTGACAGCTCCCGGCATGCAGACACTCGTTTTCGAGTTGAACGACTTCACGCGCGGCGGCGGTGATGGCGTGGATATGACTGACATTGCAGGAATCAGCGTGTTCTTTGACGGCGCGCTTGCGACGGACTTCCGGGTGGAAGAAATTCGCACGCGAACTGTTCCGACGCCCGGCGCTCTTGTAGCAATTGGGATCGGAGTGATGACGATAAGGCGCCGCCGACGTCGGTGAATTGCGTCGCGCAGTTGGTGGGTTGGGTGAGGGGCGAAGAGAGAGGATTGCTGGGCATGACAATCGCATGGAGTGCAAGAAACAGGTTCACGCGAATGGTGACGTTGGTGATGCTCGCATACGGCGTCACAGCGACAAGTGCGCATGCGGGTCTGATCACTATCGATGACTTCACGGACACAAACGCAACCTGGCCGATTGAGATTTCGCTGGGCAATGACAATGACGGCAACAATGAAGCAGGTGTCGCAGGCGTGCTCGGTGGAAACCGATCAACGAATCTGGCCAACGGTACGTTTCAGTCTTCACTGGACCGTGCATCAGTGACAATCGCTCCAAACGTGCAAGGCGGCGTACTGGATTACAACAGCACGCTCTTTGGGTCGTCAACGCTGACGCTTGCGTACAACCCCGATACGCCGTTCGATTTCTCCGGCCAGGGTGGACTCGTCGTGGACTTCATCGGCTTTGACTTTCCCGATGCCGGCCCATTGCAGATCAACGCGTTCCTGACAAGCAACGGCCAGTCGCAAATGACATCTGTCATGGTTGCAGATATCGGTTCCGGTGAAGTGTTTCTCGACTTCGCCGATCTCGCGCCGTTTCCTCGGGGCGTCTTCACTCTGGCAGATGTCGAGAGTGTCGTGTTCGAGTTTGTTGCATCAGCGGGTTCGGATTATCGAATCGGCACGATTTCGACGCGCGTGCCGAGTCCCGGCGTGCTGATCACACTTGGCATTGGAGCGCTCACTACTCAAGCGCGGCGAAGGCGGCGTTAAATTCAAACAAGAGTGTGACCGAACCGATCGGATTACTCTTGCACCAAGAGCGAGATCGGCAATCCGGTTTCTGCCCGCCATGCAAGTAGCAGCGTGCGCCACCGACG
The DNA here is from genome assembly GCA_029260575.1 of Phycisphaerales bacterium. Lineage (GTDB taxonomy): Bacteria > Planctomycetota > Phycisphaerae > Phycisphaerales > SM1A02 > JAJDDB01. The sequence continues at coordinate 97,282 of JAJDDB010000006.1, read as the reverse complement.
TGCTGTATCCGTGTTTGGACGAAACTGCTCCTCGGGATAGATCGCAGCAAGTTCATCAGCGTGATGCGTGCGTGCCCACCGCAGCGGCGCATCGAAATACGCCTGCATCGGTGGATGTTGTGCCATTGGCTCATACAGCTGCTCAGCTATGCGTCCCTGTTCATCAAACCAGTAGGTGCTGCGCGAACGCCAGCCGGGAAATCCGATCAACCGCGAGAAGTCGTTTTGTTCGTGAAACAGTGCGGTCAGCGAATTGCCGACAATCTCTACGTCTGAGTAGGTGTTGACTGCGTTCAATTCGAGGTCCCACGCCCCCCACCCGCTGATGGGTGACTTCGGCCGGCCGGGCCCCGTCTTCTCGTCGAACCAGATGCGCGCATCCGGCGCGAGATACGTTGCTGCCTGTTTAGCGTCGCCCGCCTGCTTGGCAGCGAGATACGAGTCCAGTGTTCGCTGATAGGAATGTCTAGATGAACATCCAGTACCGGAGGCGATCGTAACAATGGCGATTGCGACAGTCCTGATGAGGACAGACGGACCGCGATTCATCGGATGCTCCTCCAAGAAAGACCGAAGTGCGTTTGCAGCCGTACAACGTCCGAATCCAGTGAGGCATTGCTCTTGAACGTCGATACTTCCAGCGATCCGGTTGCGTATATGATGATGCACTTGGCTGGCCTCGGCTGGTCGCCTCATTCCCCGCCAACCCTCGATCCGGAACCACTTTCGATGTCTACGACAACTACCGAGCAACCCAAGTCCACAGCTGCCGGCCTGGCCGGCGTGACCATCGGCACGACGCAGATCTGTGCTGTGAATCAGACGCAGCTGATGTATCGCGGCTACGAGATTGCTGATCTCGCAGCCAATGCTGCGTTCGAGGAAGTCGCATTCCTGCTGTTGGTCGGCCACAAGCCGTCCGCCAGTGAATTGAAGACCTTCTCCGATGAACTGAAAACGATGCGCGCGATTCCCGACGGTTTGAAAACCGTTCTGCGTGATATCGCTGGCGATCCGCCGAATGCGCATCCAATGGGAATTCTCCGCACCGGTCTGTCATATCTCTCGCATTTCGATTCGGATACCGAAGACAATACGCCGGAATCGGAACTGCGCAAGTCCAAACGCTTGCTTGCGCAGATCCCAACGATCATCGGCTACGGGCAGATGGTCCGCGATGGTAAACAACCCGTCGATCCTGATTCTTCGCTTGATCATGCTGCGAATCTGCTGTGGTGCATGACCGGCACCAAGCCGACGGAACTCGCAGCGAAGGTCATGGATGTTTCGCTGATTCTGTATGCCGAGCACGATTTCAACGCGTCGACGTTTACCTGTCGAGTCATTGCGTCGACACTTTCAGACATGCATTCAGCTGTGGCCGGCGGCATCGGCGCGCTCAAAGGCGAATTGCACGGCGGCGCAAACGAAAAAGCCATGGAGATGATGAAGGAGATTGATGCGTACGTCAGCAAAGGCGGCACAGTCAACGAATTCATGAACAAGGCCTTTGCTCAGAAGCGCAAGCTCATGGGCTTCGGTCACCGTGTGTACAAGAATGGCGACCATCGCGCGGGCATCCTCCGAGAGTGGGGGGTCAAAGTCGCACAGGAACAAGGGCCGAACTCCACCAAGTGGTTCGACATGGGCGATCAGGTCCAGAAGATCATGCTCGAAGACAAGAACATCCACGCCAACGTCGACTTTCCGTGCGGCATGACGTATTTCGTGATGGGTATTCCCGTACCGCAGTACACGCCGATCTTCGTGGCCAGCCGCATCACCGGCTGGTGCGCGCACATCATGGAACAACATCGCGACAACAAGTTGATCCGCCCATTGGCTGAATACACCGGCCCGGGCCTTCGGAATTGGGACGGATGAACGCAAACGACGCGTTTTCAATTCATGAGGCGAACAATGAAAAACGGATTCGTATGCAAGTTGCTGGTGTTTGGGGCAATGGTTGCATGTCCCGTCATTGCCGCGCAACAGACACAGCCTGAAGCGCAACCCGCCACACAGCCGGATGCGGCCGAAGAAGTGCAGCGTGACCGTGACCCGAAAGCGGACGCCGTCGCTGAGCGCGTCATGAAGCGCCTCGGCGGAACAGAGGCGTGGAACAATACACACTACATTCAATGGACATTCTTCGGCGCGCGGTCTCATACATGGGATACGCGGCGCATGGTCAATCGAATGCAGTACACCGATGGCGATGGCGTGCAGCACACTATTGTGATTGACCTGAACACGAAAACAGGATCAGCCTGGCGCGATGACGTTGCAATTGAGAATGCAGATGAACTTGTGAAGCTTATGGATCGAGCTCATTCAGCGTGGATCAATGACAGTTACTGGCTGGTCATGCCCTACAAACTGCTCGATCCCGGCGTACATTTGCGCCACCTCGGCGAGCGCAAACTTGAAGATGGTACGAACACGAAAGCCCTTGAATTGACTTTCGAAGACGATATCGGCAGAACGCCGTACAACAAGTATCACGTCTATGTAGATCGTGAATCCGATCTCGTCGTTCAGTGGGATTACTACGAACGGTCCGAACAGCGGGCACCATCATTCACTTCAGTGTGGGCGGAATGGAAGCAATACGGCAACATCTGGCTGAGCGGTGATCGCGGCATATTGCGCGAAAGGCCGGCGAAGCTAACCGATATTGCAGTACACGATGAATTACCGGGCTGGATGTTCAGCCACCCGTTCGATCCCAAAGAAACCAAATGACGGTTGTCTCTTGCGGACTAGCTCGCAGAACCCGCTTGACGCGAATCTACCGGCCGACCAGCCCGGGTTCGTGTATGCACTGTCACGTTCGGTCGGACGCGCGATTTGGGTTGTGCAAGCGTATCGCGCAGCGCTGATGTGTTGCGAATCGACCGACGCCGACACAGCCACAGCAGGCTGGGGTGTTGCGGATCCTGGCGGGCGATGGTGCGCCAGTTCCGTTCCACTGGTTTCTGAAGCCGACAGGCAACGACTTTCCCCATGAATGTCGTGAGCAGAATGCGGTTGCGGCCGGCGATGAGATCGGCGACAGCATCTGCGAATTCGTCGCTGACACCCGGCGCGCCGCAGGCAACCCATCGACACTTCATCCCGGCAGCTCGCACGTGCAGTTCATCACGATTGGTCAGCGCAATATGGATGTCGAAATCGAGGCCTCGCTGCTTCGGAAGAATCGCCCGAGCGATGGATGGATGTGTGCGCAGCGAAAGGCTCGGGAAGCGATCCCGCAGTTCGTGTATCACGCGGTCAAAGCATTCCAGCTCGACCGGCCGGTTGTTCCCGTACAAAGCCTCCCACATCACACCTCCACGGTGCGCATATACAGCCGTTTCGTCAATGACGAAATCGTCGCTTTGCAGGGTTTTGTACGACCCGCGGGGTCCTATAAGACTGATGCGGCCGGTACGATGTCCGCCCTTCAAGGAATCACCAGCAGGAGTGAGTCATGGCAGAGGCACGAAGTATTGCAGTGATCGGCGCAGGCACAATGGGCAGCGGCATCGCATTGACAGCAGCCACAGCCGGTTTGCAGGCCTGGCAGATAGACGTAAGTGACGAACAACTTGTCCGAGCCCGGGCCTACCACGAGAAAATGCTGAATCGAAACGTCGACAAGCAGCGGATGACGCGCGAAGAAGCTGACGCTGCGATCGCGCGCATTTCATATGTCACGGACATGAACGATGCCAAAGCTGCGGATTGGGTCGTCGAAGCGGCAAGCGAAAACATCGCAATCAAGAAGAAGATCTTCCAGCAGATGGTCAATGTGTTCAGCAATGATGTTGTCTTTGCCACCAACACATCATCGATTTCCATCACCGAGATTGCGACTGCTGTTGCGAGCCACAGCGAGCGCGTCGTGGGAATGCACTTCTTTAACCCGGTGCCCGTGATGAAACTCGTCGAAGTCATTCGCGGGTTGCAGACAAGTGGTGAAACCGTGCAGCGCACGATTGCGCTGGCGCAGCAACTTGGCAAGACCGCAGTGCCGGCCAATGATCGCGCGGGGTTTGTCAGCAATCGTGTGTTGATGCCGATGATCAACGAAGCGTTTTATGCCTGGATGGAAGGCGTCGCCGAGCCTGAACACATTGACGAGATCATGATGCTTGGCATGGCCCATCCGATGGGGCCACTGCGCCTTGCTGATCTGATCGGCCTGGATGTCTGCCACGATATCATGATGGTGTTGTACACCGAGCTTGGCGATCAGAAGTATTTTCCGTGCCCGATGTTACGGCAATTGGTCACGGCCGGCCGGCTCGGAAACAAGTCCGGCCGGGGAGTGTATGAATACACACCATAAGCCGCAGCTGATTCCGTTCATTGTTTCTTGAATCGCAATGTACTTTTTCTCGGTTATGCTGCGCCATACGCAGCGAGGCGGAACCCCGGGAGAGGTACATCATGAGAATTCTGATTGCATTGATTGCTGGTGGCGTCGCAGCTCTTGTCGGCGCGGGTGTGTGGATTCTTGTCAGCCATTTCACCGGCTACGAAGTAGGAATCATCGCCTGGGGTGTTGGCGCTGTAGTCGGTATTGCGGTCTACCTCGGCAGCGGGCAGACGGGCGGCGTGGCTCTGGGGTTGCTTGCGGTCGTACTCGCTGTTGCAGGTGTCGTCGGCGGCAAGTTCGGCGCAGTCTATGTTGATGTGCAGGATGTAATGAACAGCGATGACCTGTACATCGCTGCCGTTGCAGACGAACTGATATATCGACAGGAAAAAGAAACTGGTCAGCGGATTCCCCGGCCGTATGTTGATGAGGACACAGCCGAGAGCATTGAAGAATTCTACCCGTCGCGCGCCTGGCAGCAGGCGCGACTGCAATGGCATCAGATGCCTGAAGCTGAGAAACAACAGATTCGCGAAGTACCCGCACTCACAAACGCTGACCTGCATCTCATGTACTTGGCTGACGAGATTGTCGCCGAACGCGAAGAGGCAGGGCAGTCGGTCCAATGGCCGGTCGGCATGACGTACGACGAAGCATGGCATGAAGAAGACTACCCGGCCGACATCTGGTTCGAAGCGCAGTCTCGCTGGTCGACGATGACGTCTGCCCAGCAGGAAGACTTCCGCCAATACATCATCGACACTGAGAATGCTGCGCGCGAGCTGTATGAGCCGCTGTACACAGCTGACATCACGATGAGCGGATTCCTGCAAAGCTTCAGCTTGTTCGATGGACTGTGGGCATTCCTGGCAATCGCAAGCGCGTTTCGTATCGGCGCTTCGGGTTCTGAATCCCGTCAGGAAACTGCTGCAGCATGACTGGTTTCATGCTCTAGCAACCACTTCTTGCGCCACATACCGCCACCATAGCCGCACAATGTACCATCGCTGCGCACCACTCGATGGCATGGCACAACAATGCCAAGGCGGTTGTCACCATTCGCCCGACCGACCGCCCGCTGCGCACCTGCCCGGCCGATATCGTCCGCGAGCTGCGAATACGACAGCGTCTCGCCGTGTGGAATCTGCAACAGGCGCTCCCAGACGTTCTGCTGAAACGGTGTGCCATCGAGCACTAACGGTGTCTGAAAGAGCTGCAAGGAACCTGCGAAATACGAATCCATCTCCGCTTTTATGGATTCCAGATGCGCATTGGGACCGGGCACGATTGTGCATTTGAATCGCCGGCGAAGAATGGCAATCTGCCGTTCGATCATTCGGCGATCGACGAATTCCAACAGACACACGCCGTTGCTGTTTGCGATGGCGAGCATCGCGCCAAGCGGTGTGTCAATCCAGCGTGCCTGCATGCAGTGCAGAGCACTACTTTGCATCGGAGTGTCACCAAACAACCTCGTGAATGCTTCGCGGAAGCCGCTCTCAGATTCATAACCGTTGCGCAAACTCGTTTGCGTGACCGGTGCGCCGGTGCGCAGCTCCGACAGCGCCTGCCCCATGCGTCGCGCTCGTTGGTATGCCTGGAACGTCATGCCGTATCGTTGCTTGAAGAATCGCCGGGCCCGGGCTGGGTCTATGTCCATCGTGCGAAGATCCGCATCGGTTCGGCGCGATTGCGGGTCCTGCTCAATCGCATCAAACAACGACTGTACCCACCTCGGCGGCGCGCCTGCATCGTCCATCGGCTGACACCGTTTGCACGCCCGGTAGCCGGCATGCAGCGCGTCACGTGCAGTCGAAAAGAACTCCACATTAGCCTGCTTGGGCTTGCGGGCCGGACACGTCGGCCGGCAGAAAATTGAAGTCGTCTTCACAGCAACGACGAACAGCCCGTCATACGTCCGATCGCGGGCGAGCAGGGCTTCGTACATTTCATCAACTGGTGGCAGCATCATCATGCCCAAACCGTACCGCCCCTCAGCATCGGCGACCACCGATTTCTGAGCGCGGAATTCAAGTTCCTGCGCGGCGAAGAAGCAGAATGTCGTTCTCAGGCGTGGTGAGAGTGGGGTCGAAATCACTACGCACCACATCTACAACTTCAAGCCCAACTTTCCTGGCTGCCTGCGTCCAGTGCGCAAGTGAGCGAATGCGTTTATTGACGCGATTCGACCCGCTTTCCAATGCGGCCCTGTCATGTTCTGACCACGATTGGAATTCATCAACACTATGAAACTGCACATTGCGGGTTTCCGTGCCGAAGTCGCCGCCGACAATGAGCACGCCATCATCTGCAAGAACGTCCGCAAGATTCTGCAAAGCCTTTACCCATCGCGTGTCATCAACGATATGAAACATTACGCCGATCGCGGTGATGTACTGCACGGGTCCACCGCAGTGCTGCGCGGTGAACGATGAATCGACGATATCATCGCGCAGAACGAGCACATTGCCTTTGTCGTACTTGGATTCGAGAAACGTCGCCATTGCCTCGGTGATTTCCACCGCAACAGCCTCAGCGATGTCGTATACATCCATCATGAAATCGATCCAGTGCCCGGTGCCCGAGCCGACATCAAGCATGCGCAGTCCGAGTCGTTGGCGCATCATCTTCCATGCGGTTGCGGTTGGACCCGTTGGCGGCGGCTCAAGATGCGAAAGCGCGCGAATGATGGAATTTTCTGTACTGTTGTAATGAAATCGCGATTCGATATCGCTGACCGCGCCGATTGTCATGCGATCCGTGGGTGTTCCGCGAACGGTCGCTGCGTAATGACTATCAAAAAAAGTCTTCTCGTCGTACGCAACGACCTTCGCTTCTTCAGTTTCGGCGACACGACGCAGGGATTTCTGAGCTTTTGATTCGCGCATGGAGTTCTCGATGCAGCGCAGTTGTCGCTGCGGTGGTCTGTATGTGATGCAGATGCAAAAACCTGCCGCACCATGCATTCTTGACCGGCAACTGCAGAACCGCAACCCGCATTTTTCGTATGCCCGGATGGTTCCGTACCCCGCAGTCGAGCGTCGACAACAAGATACATCGGCGGGACCTGATATCCTGACACTCCCGAATTTTCTGGAGGATCGCCGATGTTCAGCTTTATCGCCACGGCTGCGGGCGCAGCCACGCCGTCCGAAGAAACCGCAACAAACCCAGCCGACTGGTTCAACAGGATTGACTGGCAACGGCTCATCGAGCAGTACGGCCTGCCCGCACTGGGTGCGATTGTTCTACTCATTGTCGGCTGGATCGTTGCAGGGATCATCGGCCGGATCGCCGGCCGCGGGCTGCGCAAAGCCAGAGTCGATGAAACACTCTGCCGGTTCCTCAGCAAGCTCGTGCGCTGGGGCATTCTGGTTCTCGTGCTGCTTGCGTGTATCGGCATGTTCGGTGTCAACGTGACATCGTTCGCTGCGGTCATCGCAGCAGCCGGCTTTGCAATCGGCCTGGCGTTTCAGGGAACGCTGTCGAGTTTTTCCTCCGGCGCGATGTTGTTGATCTTTCGGCCGTTCAAGGTCGGCGACTACATCACCGCAGCCGGCCAAAGTGGAACGGTCTTCGAGATCGGCCTGTTCAGCACGCTGCTCAACACGCCCGACAACAAACGCATCATCATTCCCAATAGTTCCGTCTTCGGAAATGTCATTGAGAATTACTCTTTCAATCCCACGCGGCGCGTGGATGTTTCCGTCGGCACGTCCTACGACGCTGATCTAGATCAGGCTCGCGAAATCCTGTTGGCTGCAGGTAATGCGATGGAGCATAAACTCGACGACCCTGCTCCGGCTGTGCTGCTGCAGGAAATGGGCGCAAGCTCGATCAACTGGTCCGTACGCGTATGGGTGCCTTCGAGCCAGTTCTGGCCGACGAAGGATGCGCTGACGCGCGAAATCAAGTATCGCCTCGATGCAGCGGACATCGGCATCCCGTACCCGCAGATGGATGTGTATTTCCCCAAGGGAACTGCAAGCGCAGCCGGTTGAACCTCACACAGCTTTGAGCCGTAAGATTGAAACGATGTTGCGTTGCATTGCTGCGTCGGCGCAATGCGATGAAACCGAATTCGAGTTTGTACAGGAGGACATCATGTTGATTCAACCTCGTTCCATGTTTCTTGCTGCACTCTTGATTTTCACTCCTGCGGCGTCTGTGGGCGCTGACACGGTCGAACTGACCGATGCGCAGCGGATGGCCCTGCGCCGCACCCCGATCGTCGAGGTCTTCGAGCATGCGCGAGATTCTGTCGTGAACATTTCTTCGACCGAAGTTGTCACGGTACGTCATCGAGGCGGAAACGACTGGTTTTTCGATGAACTGTTCGAAGATCCATTTGATATGCCCCGCAGCCCGCGCACGCGCGAATACCGCAGAACCAGCATCGGCAGCGGATTCGTGCTGCACGAGGACGGTTACATCGTCACCAATGCCCATGTCGTCGCACGAACTATGCAACGGCTGGTCACCTTCGCAGATGGAAGCGAACACGAGGCGGATCTGATTGCAATCGATGTGGAACGCGATCTGGCAATTCTGAAAATCAACGCACAGCATTCACTGAACGCCTTACCGCTGGGCCGCAGCAGTGATCTGATGATCGGCGAAACGGCCATCGCAATCGGCAACCCACTCGGATATCAGCACTCGATCACATCCGGCGTCGTCAGCGCAGTTGATCGCGATCTCGAGTTCGGACCTGAAAAAGTCTTTACGGGCCTTGTCCAGACCGATGCGTCGGTGAACCCGGGTAATTCAGGTGGGCCGCTGTTGAACGTGCTCGGCGAGTTGATCGGCATCAACACCGCGGTGCGCACTGATGCTCAGAACATCGGCTTCGCCATTCCTGTTGATCAACTTCGGCAACTGCTGCCGGAACTACTCGATCTGGAACGCAGGTATCGAATCGAAATCGGCATGCAGATTGAGAACCTCGACGCACCGCGCGTAGCCCACGTGCGCAGCGGATCACCCGCAGACGTTGCGGGAATCCAAAGCGGAGACATCATCACACAGATTGACGATAAGCCGATCGCCGGCAGCGTCGATTACAACGTCAGTCTGATCGGCCGAAAGCCGGGATCAAAGATTCACCTTGCGTTCATGCGCGATGAGCGCGAGTTCGAGACAACACTGACCATTGGCAAACGACCAGCCCCCAGCGGCATGGACCTGGCTCGCAGAAAGCTCGGCATGGATCTGCAGCCGGTGCCCGAGCAGCTCGCACAGCGATTGCTCCTGAAACTCGACACCGGCCTGGTCGTCGTACAACTGGAAACCGGCAGTCCTGCATATCAAATCGGCGTGGAGCCCGGCGATGTGCTGGTCTCCATCGGCAGGCACTACATCAGAAGCCTCGAGGACGTCGGCACGCTGCTGGAATCAGTGGATTTGGGCGATGTCGTCGCATTTTCGATCGTGCGGCAGACCAGCCGGGGCAAAGTGCTGCTCAACGGCCGATTCCGCAGCAGATAGCACAATGCACCGCGGTCATTACGCCGCGCAGAGCGGCACGACAGATTGGGAAATTTTTCACAAACTCGATGCGTGTTCGCGAATCGGGCATAGGATTGGCATCGTCGCTATGGGGATGTACCGCCACGAATTCACTCCGCAATGAACCCGGTTGAGAAAACCATAACAGCAGAGATTGCCGGCCACGCCCGCCCCGCGTCAACTGGGCGATCGCGCAGCCCGCTTGGTCTTCTGTTCGATCTGTTCAGCAGCATCTGGCTCGGCGTGACGCTGCTGTCGCTGCTGTTCGTGTACAGTTCGCTCGGCAGCGCTCTTCCACCGATCCGCCAAATACGCATCTTCGAGATGACCGAATTTGAATGGTTCCATTACTGGCCGTTCGACCTGCTCATCGCGCTGATCTGCATCAACATCATTGTTGCAACACTTCGGCGCATTCCGTTCAAGTTGCTCAACTACGGTGTGTGGATGATTCACTCCGGCATCATCATTCTCTGCCTCGGCAGCGTCTGGTATTTCGGAACGAAAATTGAAGGCGAATCGCTTGTTGGTCGGCGGCTTGTGACGTTGTCGCTGCCCGGCGCTCAGCCGGTGTCCTTTGCAGCACAACCCGGCAAAGCAATATCGATCGCAAATGATGAACTGCAATACACCGTGGCGGTAGCCAACATTGACCCACAATGGGAACTGCTTTCTGGTGATGACAAGGGCAAGCGTACCTATTCCGTCATGTTGAATATTCAGCGCCGCGATGCAGCCGGCGAGCAGTTCTTCATGCGGCAGTTGATTGCGGACTATCCGCAGTACACAGAAGACATCGTTCGCACAAACAACCATTCGCAGCCGATGCAGCGGGCCAAGAAAATCAATCCCGAAGGCGATCCGCTGCTGGACAAGACGCTGACGGCATCCCTGGACTACCAACCGGAAGAACATCTATACCTCATCGACAGTGCAGCGGTTTATCTACGTGCGTTGAATTCGAGCGGCACTCCGAAATCCGACTGGATCGAGCGCCCGATTGACAAGCTGCCGCGGTATCACGAGTACATCAGCGATTATGACTCGGTCTGGCTGCCGCACAGCGAGTTACCCCCGCCGATTGATAGCCTCAATGTTGATGTGCCCGCCCAGGCGGAAAACGATCCGCTTGCAGATGCCTCGTTGACCGTTACGGATTACCTGCGCTACGCAATCATGGACGAGCGCCGCATGCCCGGCGGGGAATCACTTGATCCGGTTGTGACGCTGGAACTTGCTGCGCCCGATGGTCGCAAGGCGCTGTATGAGTTGGTGGCGCGCGATCCCGCAAAACAAGCTGCAGAAAACGGCGAACTGCTCTTCGTGTGGGCGGATTCTGACGAAGCGCTGCAGGCGCTGCGCAGCGCGCCCGGCCCGCGTCTGTCTATAGAAATCCCCGCCACCGGCTATAGCGAACAGGCCGACATTCAGACGACTTTTCAGCGACAACCTGATGCGCAGTTCATTGACATCGGAGACACAGGGTATAGCTATCGCGTGGACCAACTGCAAGACGACCTCGTCATAGATCCGAATCGAATGGTGTCGGTGGCAATGGTGCAGGTGCGCACGCCGGCCGGAGAATCATTTCTTCGAATGGTCGGAACGACGACAGACACTGCGATGGATTTTCCGTCCGATCAGCAGTTGACGCAGCACGAGGCGCCGCACCCGCTGAACGAGTCGATCGTAATGACATATCAGCCGAGCGAGCGGCCCGCAGCGGTGACGGTCATTGCCGGCCCGCAGCGGGGTCAATTGCATGTGCTTAATGCAGTCAACCCTGCGCGGCCGGTGTTCCAGCCGATCGAAATTGGCGGGTCGATTGATCTCGGCGGCGCGGCGCTTACCGTGAAACGCTATGCATCAAGCACGTTCATCGATGCAAGGCCGGCGGTAGTTGCCCAGTCGCAGCGCAACAAAGACGTCGGCTCGCAACTTTCAATGATCCGAGTCACTGTGCCGACGGCGGGCGGGAATGATTCCGTCTGGCTTCCGTTTCATCTGTTTCCGTTTGAGAGCGAGCCGACAACTGCCTACCGATTTCGATACCAACCAACTCGGATTGTGCTTGATGACAAGGCGACACCCGAGCCGGACGATGATCTCATTATCGAGTTGATGTACTCCCGGCAGCGCCAGCCGTTGCCCGCTGCGGTTGTGCTGGATGACTTCATTTTGTCCACGCACACCGGCGGATTCACAGGCAACGCTTCTATCCGCAACTGGACCAGCGTGGTGCGATTTGCAGATCATTCACAAGGACATCGCGCATGGTCCGATCCGCTGGCAGTGTCCGTGAACGAGCCAATTGAATCCGGTGGGTATTGGTACTTCCAGTCGCGTTGGGATGCGCCCGATGGCAATTCAATGGGGCGAAACTTCACCGTGCTCGGCGTCGGCAATCGCAACGGCGTCAATGTCATGCTTGCAGGTTGCTGCATTGCTGTGCTTGGAATGATCTTTGTCTTTTACATTAAGCCGGCATTGCGGCGCAAACAGATCATGAAAGTACACGAACACGTTACACAGCGCGCAGCGCATGCAACGCAGAATGGTCAACCAGCAGGTGACGAGGCTCTGCCCGCACGTACGCTGGAAACCGTTCAGACCGCCGACAAGGAGCGTGCATCGTGAACTGTCGTACAGCATTCTGTCGCTTGTCTTGCATTCTCATCGTCGCGGTGACGTGGTGTGACGGCGCGAGCGTCGCGCAGCAGCCGCTCGCACAAGATACTGCGATGCCGGGCAACCACCCACCGATCGGCGGAGCAGTGCCGCTTCCCGAGATAACGGAACAGCAATTACTCCGCGCCTGGTCTAACACATTCGCAGATGATGTTGACATCGACATTCTTGGCACACTCGCAGTGCAAAGCGACGGGCGCATTAAGTCCTTTGAATCCCACGCGTCGCAGATGATGCAGATGCTTGCGGGCCCGCGGCTCATCGACGAGCAGTCGCGCATCTTCACATATCTCGACCTGATCTTTCGTCCGCATAGATACGAAGACACGCCAATCGTATTCGTGAAGAAAAAACCAATCCGCGCGCAGATCATTGATGCGCTGCGCAGCGATTCCGTCTCTCTGAACACGCAACAGTTCGAGCAGGAACTTCAAGCCTTTATGGACACAGGGCTGATCTCTCCGCAGCTTCTGAACCGCGATTCCATTCGCGCGTTGCGGGCCCGGCTCAGCCAGGATCTGATTCGCACCGCCAAACCGGCTGAGCAAATCGACAACGCCTTGGCTGTCCGCGAGGGCCGGATCCTGCTGGGCAATTGGCGCATAGTGTCGCCGACGCATGGCGATACGCACAGCCGATGGTACAACCCGCTGGAAGTCATGACCGCGCCGATCGGTACCGCAGCGGGCGAATTCTCTGAAGCACATCATCGCGCGCTCGACCAACTGTGGGAGCAGTTCGCAACTGCCTGGTTGCAGGAAGACGCACAAGGCGTCAACGACGCAGCGGTGCAGCTCGCTGCTTTCGTGCCGACGATTAATCCCGGGGTGTATCCCAGCCGCAAGCGCCTTGCTGCAGAAGCATGGTACTTCCGGGCGCCGTGGTATTTTGGCGGGTCGAACCTGACCGGAATCTGGGTGCTCTATGCCCTGACGATGATCCCGCTGCTGCTGGCGGTTGTCTTTCGCTGGCGGGGCGCGCGGCGGCTGGGAATGTTCATGTTCCTGCTGGCGTTCGGCATGCATACGTTCGCAATCATGCTCCGCTGGTATGTCGCAGCCCGTTGGCCCAACACGAACATGTTCGAAGCTGTCACCACAGCTGCGTGGTTCGGCGGAGTGTTCGCGCTGTTTTTGGAAGCAGTTGTGCGCAAGCGCCCCATGGCCGGGCTGTTCGCGCTCGGCAGCGCCGCAGCGTCAATGGTTGCGCTCATGTGCGCCCATTACATGCCGTTGGCGCTCAACGCCAACATCAGCAACAAGATGCCTGTGCTGCACGATGTCTGGCTGTACATCCACACCAACGTGATCATCTTCAGCTATGCACTGATCTTCATGGCTGCCATATCCGCGCTGTTGTATTTATGCCGCAGAGTCTTGCAGGTCCTGCTCGGCCAGTCCGGCAGCGGCGATTACGCCCGCGTCGGGGGAGCGGGCTCAATCATCATGACCGGCCCGGGCGCGGTGCAGCTCACTGCGGAAAAGACCAACTTCGGCCAGGTGCTCGACGGCACGACAATGGTGCTGATGGAAATGTCGTTCGTATTGCTGTGGACCGGCCTCGTGATGGGCGCGATCTGGGCCGATCACTCCTGGGGACGGCCGTGGGGTTGGGATCCAAAGGAAGTCTTCGCGCTCAACACGTTCATCGTGTTCGCAGTGTTGATTCACACCCGCCTGAAGGTGCGCGACAAGGGCCTGTGGACAGCGATCCTTGCGCTGTTCGGCACGGTGGTGATGCTGTTCAACTGGATCTTTATCAACTTCTTCATCGTTGGCCTGCACAGCTACGCGTGAAGCGTCAGTTGATATCGCGATTCCTGCCCGCGGCGTTAGCTAAACAAATTGTAGAACAGAATTGCCAGGCACAAAGCCATGAGATGTCCGAGCAGCACCAGCGCGCCCAGGACGATTGCAACCCACGCATGTGCAGCCCCGCCTTTGCCGGGATTCCACTTCGCTCGCTTGAGGCCGTTCATTCCGCAGCCGATCGCGAACGGCGCGAGAAACAGACCGAGGAGCGGTACGAATGATGCCACCGCAAGGTAGTAGGCAGTGAGAGCAGTCGGATTCTTGTAGGGAATCATGCGCGCAAGTCCCGAGCGCTCCTCGGGCGATGACTGCTGCGCAGCTTCAAATGCATCCTTTGCGAACGTCTCGCCGGGCGCTTCGGAGCGCAGCACACACCCGCATTCAGAACATTGCGGAAGATCAATTCGAAGCAGTTCATACCCGCAACTCGGGCAATACGGCCGATTGGATGGAATGCAGATGCCCACAATCAACCCGCCTCCGAAAAAGAGGTAGAGCCCGATCGCGAATTGAACAAAGGCAGTCATCATCGGTCCAAGCGCTTGCGGGAGAAAAATATCAATCCAACTGAAACCCGACATTTGATACGGATCGTTGAACGCGATCCACACTATCGTTCCAATTTGGCCGATGAGTTGTGGAAGTGCGAATGCAAGCAACGCTATGCCAATGGCTTTGATCACCAGACGAAACCAGGTCTTGTGTTTCATACGTTGCAGTTTCTCAGAATACGAGCATCCGGCAAATCCGGGTTTGAGCGAACGGTTGCCGCACTGGCCAGCGTTTAGAACATATCCACCATCCACGGCTCGGGGCCACGGAATAGCGCATCAGCGATTCCGATGCTCAGTTGATCAGATTCCGCCTGCCCAACCGCAATCAAGTCATGCACAGAACGGTGGCCGGAGTACAGCATGGACAATGCCCGCACATGTAGCGACAGGCTACCGGTGCCCCCGGGTGTAACGGTTGCGGCGCCATCGGCAACGCGCAATACGAACCGACCGGTGTTGGCATCGATAACGTCATCGCGCACATCAAGATGCAGTTCGTCGTTAATGCATGTTGGATAGCCGCGTTCGGCCAGCGCCCGCGGCACGTCGACAATGCGCAGCATCCAGTAGCAGTGCAGCTTCACGCGCGCGGGCGCTTCGCGCAGATGAAGCAGAATGCTTGGCGACGGGCCGCCGTGCCACTGCGCGTGATGCTCCATCGAGCGATGATCTGAAAGCAGCGTCAGCAATCGCCTGCCGGCTGTTGGTGTCGTCGCAGCTATATCAGTAAGAGCAAGATATTCCTCGTTCGGATTGCCTTTGACAATATAGAACACGTAGCCGGTGAAGTGATCTTCTTCGAGCACAACATAGCCGGCAGCCTTTTCGCCGCGCGGCTCGCGCACACGATTCCAGAGATAGTCGCCGCGGTCGAGTGTGCCGTTGTGATGCTGCACCGCTGTTTGATAAAGCCGTTTCACGGCAGACATGTCTGCATCAACGAGCGGGCGGATCGGCAGCGTAGCATCACGCGGACTGATCCGATCGAGGTCGATGGACGTCTCGTAGTGTCCACCTGCAATCTCGTACCCGGCTTTGCGATAGACCGGAACGGTGGCGGGATACAGCGTCGAAATGGCGCAGTGTTTGTCACGATGCATTTCGCGCAGCGTCTCAGCCATAAGTGCCGAGGCGGCGCCGCGTGCGCGAAAGTGCGGCGCAACGCCTACTGCAACGATGCCGTTCATAGACACGGACCGCCCGCCAAAGTACTGGCCCATATGCACGATCGCCATGCCGCCGACCACACAATCAGTCGTCCGAACGATTCTGAAGTTCGCATCGCCAACCGCAAGGCGAAAGCGCGGCGCGCGTTCAACAGGCATATGAAAGACGGGGCTGAGCACTTCAAGCAGTTGCTGCAGTTCCGTTTCGCTGGACGCTGGGCCGACGGTATAGTGCATTTGCATCGTGCGCAATTCTCCAACTGTTGGCGGACATAATACCGACGCCGCCGACCAGCGTTGAAGAATGTACGATTGGAAGCGGTGATGGCACGCGCAGCAAGAGTCTTGCGATTGTTTGTGGCGGTGTACCCGCCGACGGATGTCGCGGCATCTTTGCTTGATCGTGTGCGATCGCTGGAGCTACCGAGCAATCGGCTGGTCGCGCCGCAGCAGGTGCATCTGACGCTGCAGTTCATCGGTGATGTGAATGTTCGGCAACTCGATGACACGATTGAATCGGTGCAGCGTTCGGCCGCAGGGATAGCCGCATTTGAATTGCAGACAAAACATCTGATCACGCTGCCGCAGCGTGGCGCCGCCCGGTTAGTCGCGGCACAGACCGATTCACCCGTTGCGATGATGCAGATGCAGCGACGACTTGCGCAGCGATTGTCACACAAGCCGCGACGAAATTCAGGCGATCGATTCCTGCCGCACATGATGCTGGCGCGATTTCGCACACCTTCGAAAGTCAACTTGTCCGGTATGGAAGCTTCTTTGAGGTTGGCTGCGATTGTTGTACGGTCCTTTGTGTTGATGCGCAGTACACTTCAGCACAGCGGCGCGGTGCACGAAGTCGTGCACGAGATCGCGCTCGACTGAATGTGTTACGGGTGGTTGTGCATGGCTGATCGATCACTGGTGTTGTATACCGAGCCGCTTGCAGATGAAGCTGTGCAGTGGCTATCGCAGTGCTGTGATGTCGTGCAGTGTGATGCGGATGATGCACGGTTTGATGAATTACTTGAGTGCACTGATGGGTTGATCGTGCGGACGTATCTGCGCGTTGATTCTGAGCTGCTTTATAAAGCACCGAAGCTGCGTGTGGTGGGGCGGGCGGGGATCGGACTCGACACTGTCGATGTTGCAGCATGTCGCGCGCGCAATGTTGAAGTGGTGTACACACCCGGCGCGAGTACTACAGCGGTGGTGGAATACGTAATCGCGCTGTTGTTTGACGCAATTCGGCCGAGGCAGGCGCTGCATGAGGCGGTCGATGCAGCGCAGTGGTGGGATGTACGAAGGCGGTTCGTCGGCAGACGTGAACTGGCAGAGTCTACCGTCGGCATACTGGGGTTCGGCCGAATCGGACAGCGCCTGGCGCAGGCACTTCGCGGGTTCGGCTGTCAGGTGGTGTATCATGATGTGCTTGAAATTGCAGAGCGTGACCGCAGCAACGCGGAGCCTGTTGATCTGCACACGCTGTTTTCGAATTGTGATGTACTTTCGGTACATGTGGATGGTAGATCCTCGAATCGCAACTTGATACGTACCGAGTTCTTGTCGCGCATGAGAGACGATGTTGTCTTCATAAACACAAGTCGTGGTATGGTCGTGTCTGCGGATGCGCTGGCAGAGGCGATGCGCCGTCGGCCTGGAGCGCGAGCATTGCTTGATGTACACGAACCGGAACCGGTGCCTGCGGATTCACCGCTGCTGGGCTTGCCGAACGTCACACTGTTGCCGCACCTGGCGAGTCGTACAGATCGCGGATTGGTGAACATGAGTTGGGTGGTGCGCGATATTGAGGCGGTGTTGAGCGGACGCGAGCCTGAGTTCCCAGCTCCTTGCCCTTAACCGTACGTCAGAATTACAGCACAGAGAATTGCGACGCTGGCCAGCGGCGCGAGCCAGCAGATAATTGCAAGCACGGTTCGCTGTGTTATTGGTTCACGGCGAATCTGCACGGAACGTCGAACCCAGCCGAGCAGAAACAGGCCTGAAAGAATTGCAGCGACCACAAGGTAAAGAAAAAAGCCGCCCGGCGGCCCACCGCCAAAGTAGATTGTCATAACCAGAATAGCGACAAGCAGCAACGCATTGAATCCGAAAGCACACGCCAATCCGATGAGCCCAGCCAGATATGCACCGCGCACCGCATCAACAAGATTGACACGAAGTGTCAGTTCCTGCCCGCATTCCGGGCAGTGTTCACCCTGTAAGCCGCGTAGATTGTAGCTGCACAGCGGACAGGGCTCATCGCGATCGGCGAGGTAACCTTGCAGTGCCTGTTGTTTCGGCTGTTCATCTGAATGCATGGGTGAGAGCCTATGGCTGGACGAAAGACAATAGTATTGGCACAAGAAACGGAACACTGATTATCGATGCGTAGAACACAATCCACGCATAACTCCTCATCAGGCGACCTCCCGATGAAGATTTGTCCGTGAAGGCTGTTCGTACCACAGGCGATCGCGCTATGTGTCGTGTTACACGGATTGCGGCTACGACCGTAAAAGGCAAGCTCACAACCACAACCGCACAAGCAGCCAGGTCATAGCTATCAAGTGCAGTCATGAACAGCGCAACCAGTACGGCAGATACCAAAAGTACCGGAATGCCGCCGGCTGTCAGACCAAATAGAAGTGGTAGATTCCGCAGTGTTTCAGCACCATCAAGTTCGCCGCTGATGAGACGCAGATGATGCCCGCATTCCGGACATTGCGAAGCTTTGCAATTGCGCAGGTTATAACCGCACATCGGGCACGGCACATCGCCCGTTGCCAGGTAGTCATCCAGATTGGGTTCGCAGCCGGCCATTGCTCGCGTATTCCTTCTGCGGACAGCGTTAGAGTGCGTTTCTGATCACTCCGACCAGGCCGATGGAAATTACAATTACAAACAAGAGAATGATGAACATGCGAAGAAACATGGACAGCAGTGATGATCGATCCGCCATGAGCCGGCGCAGCCACTGAGCATTCCTGATCCAGCGTGTTGCAAAGACAGCAGGTGCGGTGGCGATGATCAGCGCCACGAAAATGACAGGGAACGGCGGCGGGTCGGACCAATGCAGAAATAGCGCAAGCGTAATGGCGATGCCGGCGAGGACGAGGAACACACCCATGAGTGTTGCGATGGCTTCAACGAACGAACCGCCAGTGTTCGGGCAGATGAGTCGGCCGCTGCGGATTCGCAGTTCAAAGCCGCATTCCGGACAGGTCGCTGATGCAGCATCGCGCAGGTTGTAGCTGCAGGCGGGGCACGGAACATCACGATCTGCGAGGTGCTCTCGCAACGAGATTTCGTGAGATGACCGCAGATCATTATGCATGGGTGTAGGAATCGTACGGGGTTGCGGTTCAATCGAGAAGCAGCAAGTCGTCGCGAGCATCCGAAGCCGGCGGTCCGCATGGTGCCAAGAACTGTGCGAGCGATTGGGACGCCTCTGCTATTATCTGCAGCACTATGTCATTTGAAATTGAACTCGTACACAGTCGGCAGATTCTGGATTCACGCGGCAACCCGACTGTGGAGTGCGAAATAGCGCTGCTCGGCGGAGCCACCGGCAGAGCAATGGTTCCCTCCGGCGCAAGCACCGGCGAAAATGAAGCGGTCGAGCTTCGCGACGGCGACAAAAGACGCTGGATGGGCAAATCTGTCGAACAGGCGGTCGCAAATGTCAACGACCAGATCGGGCCGAGCATCATCGGCATGGATGCGCGCGATCAATCGATGATCGACGAAGCCATGCTGGAGATGGATGGCACCGACAACAAAAGCAATCTCGGAGCAAATGCGCTGCTTGCTGTGTCGCTGGCGGTTGCCCACGCAGCTGCGGACGGCACGAACCTGCCGCTGTATCGATACGTCGGCGGGGCAAACGCGCGCACGCTTCCCGTGCCGATGCTGAACATACTCAACGGCGGCAAACACGCGGACAACACGGTGGACTTTCAGGAGTTCATGATTCAGCCGTGGGGTTTCGATGACTTCGGCGAAGCGTTACGGGCTTCGGTTGAGGTATATCACACACTCAAGAGTGTGCTGCACGATCGCAATCTTTCTACGGCGATCGGTGATGAAGGCGGGTTCGCTCCGAACCTCAAAGACAACGAAGATGCGCTGCGCGTTATTGAAGAAGCGGTGGATAAGGCTGGCTACAGCTTCGGCGAGCAGATGTTCATTGCGCTTGATCCGGCAATGAGCGAACTCGCAAACGAAGCAAAGCAGAAAGGCAAGGAGGGGTATTGCTTTTTCTCTAGCGATCCGGAACGCATCGTGAGCAGTGATGAACTGATCGACCTGCTTGCAGATTGGTGCGAGCGCTATCCAATCCGCAGTATTGAGGACGGGCTGGCTGAAGACGACTGGGCCGGCTGGGCGAAACTGACTGCGCGGCTGGGCGACACGGTGCAGCTTGTCGGTGATGATCTGTTCGTCACCAACCCGAAATTCCTGCAGCGCGGTATTGATGAAGGCTGCGCCAATTCGATCCTGGTGAAGGTAAATCAGATCGGCACGCTCACGGAGGCACTGGACGCGGTGCAGCTTGCAATGGGAAGCGGCTACACCGCGGTGATGAGCCACCGTTCCGGCGAGACGGAAGATGCCACGATCGCTGATCTGGCGGTGGCGACCAACTGCGGGCAGATCAAGACAGGGGCCCCGGCTCGCAGTGATCGGACCAGCAAATACAACCAATTGCTGCGGATTGCAGAAGATCTGGGCGAATCTGCTGTGTATGGCGGATCGATGTGGAACAAGCCGAAGTGATCGGCGATTGTCTTCATAACGGGACCCGAATATGTGCCTGAGGGCATGCGAATGCGGCAGATGATCGCCATTATTGATGCCGGTTCATGGAATCCCGCTAGCTTTGAACCATATTGTGATCAATCATTGAAGTAATGACAGAACTTGCCGGCACACGCGCGGGCACATAGGCATGACACGGGAAAGTGGTTTGACGATGGGTAGCAAAATTATGTTCGCGGTTTTGGTGATTGTGATAGCAGGTGCGATCACTGCGGCGGTAATTATGGAGCCGGGCGCGTCGCAGCCGGCCGATGACAGCGCAGCCAAGCCGACGGCGGCGGTGCTGCGGACATCCGGCCCGCGCGCTGATGTGCAGCAGACCGCTGCGCCGGTTGGGCTGGATATCGGTGATCGTGCTCCGGACTGGACACTTAAGGATGCGCACGGCCAGACACACCAGCTTCAAGATTACCTCGGCCAGGTTGTCGTCATGGACTTCTGGGCGACATGGTGCGGCCCGTGCAAAGCAGTCATGCCCGACCTGCAGCAATTGCACGAAGACTATGAATCACGCGGCGTCAAGGTGATCGGCATGAACGGCTCGGAGCGTGGCGGCAACCCTGTAAAGTTCATGCAGCAGAACGAATACACCTATGGCATGTTGTTGAACAGTGAAAGCATCATGAGGCAATACGCTGTGCGCGGCATCCCGGCAATCTACGTCGTGGGTGTGGACGGTTCGATCCTGTTCAAACACGTTGGGGTTCTGCCGGAGCTCGACGCGGAGATCGCCAGGGTGATTGCGCCACATCTTGAAAAGCACGGGTTGTAAGGCAGCGATCTCTACGTCATGAAGTGCGATCCCAGCAACTGTAGCAGCGGGATTTTTTGTTGGTGAAATTGGTGAATCATTGCTCAATACGCGGGTCGATCCAGCGGTAGAGCACATCCACTACGAGATTGAGCAGCACGAGAATTGTGCTGTACGTCAGCACAACACCCATGATGAGCGTGAGGTCTTTGCTGAGTACTGCGTTGACGAAATGCGTGCCGATACCGGGCACTGCAAAGACCTTTTCGACAACAAATGATCCAGTCATCGCCATGGCGGTTGCCGGGCCGAGATAACTGACGACCGGAAGGAGCGCATTCTTCAGCGCATGTCTGAGGGTAATCGTCCAGTTACCGACGCCTTTGGCTCGTGCGGTGCGGACATAATCGACACTGCGCTGTTCGATCATGCCGTAGCGCGTCAGCCGTGCGATATATGCAGCAAACGGAGCTGCCAGCGTAAGTGCCGGCAGCACGAGATGCTTCACGGAACCCCAGCCGACAACGGGCAGCACCTCAAGCCAGACAGCAAAGACAACAAGCAGCACCGTGCCGATGACAAACGTTGGCAGGCTGATGCCGACGAGCGCGATCAACAACGTAACGAGATCATACGCCGTGCCCGGCCGAGCGCCACCAATAACACCTGCTGCAACGCCGACGATGCACGCGATGAGTATTGCCGACAGCCCAAGCGTAAACGAAACCGGCAAACCTGCAGCGAGGATTTCATTCACCGACCAATTCTCATGACGCAGGCTGGGGCCGAGATCAAACGGCCGATCGTGCTGTCCAAGGACATAGCTCACACCGGTCGCCTTCCCGAGGTAATCCCAATAAAACGTGAACGGGTTGTCGAGTTTGTACTGCTCGAGCATCGCCGCTTCGATTTCCGCAGGCGGCCGTCTGCCTTCACCTTGCTCCAGCGGGTTGCCGGGAATCAGCCAGGCAAGTGTAAAGGTGACGGTGTATATCGCCAGCAGAATCAAGGGCAATTGCACCAGGCGCCATGCAATGAGGCGCATCATGGTATTGATGCCTTTGCGGTGTGCTGCGCAGGTGCAGCGTCAACTACAGTATCTCGTTTCTCAAATCGCCACAGTTGCTGCGTCAGCCGGGCGTGATGGCTGATGCCTACAAGCTCCGCGGGGTCGTACATATACAGCGTGACGAGTTGGCAAAGCACGAGCATCGGGACGTGTTCGTTCATCACAAGGCGTTCGCACTCCGCAAGCAATTGCATGCGCTGTGCGTTGTCGGTTTCTGTTGCAGCAGCGTCAAGCAGGCTCTCGACCTGGTCATTGCAGAATCCTCGGTCGTTGTTGCCGTCGAAACATCGATTGAGATCGAGGAATGTCGTGGGGTCGCCGTAGTCGCCGTACCAGCGTCCGCGTGCGATCATGAAGTTGCCCCTGCGGAGGTCTTCGCGGTAGAACTTTGTGTCGACTGGGCGAAGTTTGACTTCCACCCCGAGCGCGCGCTCCCATTGGTTTTTCAGGTCCAGTGAGATCCATTTGTAGCGCGGCAAGCTGGGTGTCCAGAGGATTTCAACGGTCGGGAAGGTGCGTCCCATCTCGTTTTCGATGAGGCCGTCGTTGTTGCGGTCTGCCCAGCCGGCGTTTTCGAGTTCTGCGCGCGCAGCATCGGCATCGTGCATCAACCCGCCGGGACTGTCGTAACCGGCAATCGAACCCGGCGGAATCAGCGTCGTCATCACCGGCTCGTTAAGGCGCGTGACATCGCGAACAATTGCTTCGCGATCAATTGCCTGAACAAATGCTCTGCGGACGCGCGCATCAGCAAACGGATTCGATCGTCCATCAGCAAGGGTGTCACGGCAATTGAAGCTGTAGAAATCCACTGCGAACGCGGGAATCGGTTGAATGTTGCGCCGCTCGCCGTCTTCGGGCAGCGGGAGTTGCGCAAGCGCTTCAATTTTGCTCAAACCCGCATCGAGAAGTGTTTCGAGTTTTTCTGCGTGGTGTTCAAGATAGCACGCACGCTCAGCGAGCATGTCGGATTGATATTCCACGCCGACGTCAGTGACCCAATCGCCAATGCCGGACTCATATGCAAGAATCCGCGTGTTGGCATCTTCGATTGTGAGAATGAGCACGGAATCGTTGCAGAGAATGTCCGGCTGGTGGAAATGCGGATTCACCTCCAGCAGCATGTCGCGCTTGTAGCGCCACCGGCTCAGAATGTAGGGTCCGTTGCCGACGAGTCGGCCGGGGCGTGCCCAGTCGTGGCGCTGCTCGAGTTTGCCGGTGTCCGGGTTGAGCGCGACCCACTGGCACGTATCAAACAGCGGGGGATCAACCTGATGCCAGCCGCCGCTCGCGCGCCGCTTCGCAGTTTCATCGGTCGGCCACCCTTCAACTGTTGGGCGATGGACCGGGCAACACACCGCAAAGCACAACAGATCGAGAAAGTAAGACGTCGGCCGTTCGAGTCGAATTTCAAGTATGTTGTCGTCGATAGCGGTGACACCGACCGTATCGCGGAATCGCAGTAGCGTCTCGCGCCACAATTGTTGCGCATCGTTACCAGATGGGTGTTCAGCATCGGCAAAGGCAGCAGTCTGCGCTGCCCGCCAGTTGTAGAACGCTTCGGAGCCTTCGATTGCGAACATCAGGTTCGAATAATCTGCCACGCTGTCCGGGAGCAGCAATCTCCGGAATGAGAAAACGAAGTCGTGCGATGTAACCAGTTCGCCGTTGGACCATCGCGCAGATTTGCTCAGCTCGAATCGATACGTTTTGCCGTCGTCGCTGACGTACCACGTCTCGGCAACGCCCGGTTGCACGGAATAGTCATCCGTATCCCACACAACGAGCCCCTGATACAACGCATACCCAAGGCGAAAATCGTGCAGGTAACTCATCCGCTGCGGGTCGAGCGTGAAGGCATCATTGGAATTAATGATGACAATGTCAGCATCGACAGATGGGTCATCGAGATACAGCGATCCGCACAGCAGCGCCCCCAACAACAGGATTGCGGTAAGAACCCTAGCCATTCTGTCAATCGTATCGACAGCAGCGCGAACGCGCGGCCAACTGTCGGCACACGAAAACCGTACGTGAGCATTCACGCGGAAATGTAGGTTGGGGGTGGATTGCAGACGTGTTTACCGGCTGTAAGGCGGTGCCTGGAGGACATTCATCCAGGTCTTGATGTCGGTCTGGAAGCGCGGTCGATCGCCTGTGTTCCATGCAATGGGAAGATTTGTGCTCGGCGATTGCGAACCTGCTCGAACACTGTGATCGATGACCGACAGCAGGCTTTCACTGATATTAATTGCCTGCTCGTAGGATTCCTTGGCGCTGGGATCCGGCTGGGCGGCTTCCCAGTGTACATTTGCCAGTTCAAAGACACGTCCCAGCAGCGGCGCGAGATTTGCACCAAAATCCAACTGTTGCTGGTAGACGTTGAAGTCATTGAGATACTGATCGCGCAGGCTCGACATGGCGCGAGTGAGCGATTGCATGAGCGGGCTTGTCTCGTCCGGGCGACGTTCGAGATTTCGAACGACAGCTTCGAAAACCTCAAGCTGGCGTAGCCGTGCTGTTTCATTCTTTGCCGCTGCGAGTGCTTCAAACTGGCGGTGCAGGACCAGCCAGTTTGATTCGTCGACAGCAGCTTGTTTGAGTTGCCGAAGCGCGCTGCTGAGCTGACGTTCGTTTATCACCTGATCTTTGACAGTTCGGTTGATCAGCACCTGGCAGCCGCGAGATGCCAAGAGGCGAACTGCGGTTCTGTCTTCTCTCGAGGCGTCGCACCACGGCAGGAGTTTCTCAAGAGCATCGGGAGTGCCAAGAAAGCCCATGACTTTGGCAGCCTGCACCGCGGTAAAGTTGCTGTCACCATTGAGGATGTTTTCCAGCAGCGGCGTCGCCTCGCGAGCATAGGCCGACAGAAATATCGAGCTGACATTGCCCGCATTGGGTGGGTCAATGAGCTTCTGCGCTGCCTTGGCAGCATCGCCGGCGCTGGTTCGAGGCTCTCCAAGCTGATCAGCCCAGTATTGGACATATTCTGTCACTTGCCGTTTCTCGCTGTCAGTCAGCGGCTTCAACGTCTGAGGAATTGTGCCCAGACTGCCCGGCGGCGCAGCCACGGCAATGGACGCCAGCGCCAAAACACAGAAGACAGCAAATGCACGGATGTTCCGTTTTCGCCTGTACATACAGGTTTGATCTCCATCTTCGCTCGCCGGGTGGGCTTGTGGCAGGCGAGAATTCACGACCGTATCACTGGCCGAAATGACTGTCAACGATTGTTGCGTGCAGCCGTTCCCGACCGATTCGGGACATTGGCAGCGGCCTCTGCTGCGGTTCGTCCATGGGCAGTGTCATGCAATGCAGTTCTGCCTGCGAACGAACGCTCGGCAGTGCAAGTAGTATACGGATCGTTCTCATGGATGGATCATCCAGAATTCAATGGACCGCAGCGGTAATTTACATATGAACCAATTTCGACGTCAGCTGACCTGTTTGTGCATCATTATCGCCGTTCTGAGTGGCCAAGGCTGGTCCCAGCAGGGCGCAGTGGATGCCACAGCCACCCGCCTGGCCCAACGGCTGGCCGCCTCGGCACTGACGATTCTCAGTATTAAGCCAATTACTCCACAAACGTTGGAAACCGCAGCAGGCATTTTCGGGGCTGCTTCAGAATTGGCCCCCGAAGACGTCGAGCTCTGGCGGCTAACCTTGAATGTTGCGGATCTTGCTGAGGATATTGAATTGCAACGCAAGGCAATTCGCGCAATTGTGGAGCTGGACCCTGAGGATGACGTCGTTCGACTTCGCCGGCTGTTGGAGGTCGTTGAGAGCGCGCAAACAGTCGAACAGCGTGTTGCGGTCTACGACCGGTTACTTGCGCCACAGCGCATCGACGAACTCGGCAAAGCGGTTGCGTCACGGTTGGCGCTGGATTATGCGCTGCTGCTCCGGCGCGAAGGTCGGGTCACTGCATTCGGTGAGAAACTCGCTCTGGCTGTTTCGCTGGATACTTCCAACCGCGCAGCAGCGTCATTGGCTGCTGGATTCTTTCGCAGCAACGTCAACGATCCGTACGGCGAAACCGAATTGCTCATCAATCTGTTCATGGCTGATCCGACAACAATTGATGTCCAGGCTGCGATTGCGCAATTGGCATTGGGATCGGGCGCATATGACGCCGCTGCGAGAATGTTCCTGCTGATGTCAAACTGCTATATCGCGCAGGGCGACGTTCCTTCGACGGACATTGTCGCTGACCACGTGATCGCCCTGTGGGGGGCCGGCCAGGTGGACAAGGCGATGCAATTGATTGAGCAGCGCCAGCAGGCGTTCAATGCGGTTGCCCAAGCCCGGGCGTTGCAGGAAGAAAGCAACAAAACCCCGCTTGACGTTACAGAAGTGAGCGGCTTGTTGTCGCCGACGCTGTCGACCGTGCGTGCAGCTGTACTGGAGCGAGAACGTGATCCGCATGCATTGGAGGCGCTGCGCCTTGCGTTGCAGTCGTATGACAAGGTTCTCGAAGCTGCACGGAACGCAGAGAAGCCGCCGGCAGCCGATGAATTTGCAGCCGGCTATCTCGAAATGGCGTGGTTGGCAGCCTGGCTTGGACGGGATGCCGAGCGCGCAGAGGATCTGATGCACCAGGCGGAATCGCTCGCCCCGATGAGCGAATCAGCGCGAGCCAAATTTGACGGTTGGCTTGCACTGCGCCGCGGCGACTTTGCCCTTGCGGCCGATCACTTCGCACGAACAGACCCTGACGACCACGCAGCGTTGATCGGCAGGGCGCTTGTATTGCAACAACAGAATCAGATGGGTGGCGCTGCACGACTTCTTCTTCGAGTTGCACGCGAACAGCCGGGCACAATCATGGGAGTGTGGTCTGCGAATGTGCTTTTTGCGACAATTGAAAAGCGTGTGGCGATCAGCGAAACGGCACGCAAGATTCAGTCGTTGGTCGACTCAGTACCGACATATATTGATCGATTCCCGGTCAATCCCGGCGAATTGTTTTCCGTTCGCGTTCACGCAGATCGAACGACGGTCGGACCGGGCGACCCGATCATTTTGAATATCGAATTATCCAACAATTCACGAATTCCACTGGGCATTGATCCGGAAGGTCCAATTCAGCCACAAATTGCGCTGCTGCCGACGCTGCGCATAGCTCAGCAATCCAAGCTTCCGCCGATGGACCCGATCATCATCGACATTGATCAGCAACTGCGCCTGGAGCCGAAACAGCGCATCATCATTCCGATCGATCTCCGACACTACGATGTCGGCTCGGTAATGGAAAGCTTTGTTCTGCTGGGTTCGTTTGTTCGCGTCAAGGCCGTGTGGAATTTTCGCATCGTGACCGGCAACTCGCTGCAACCGGGGCTTCTCGGCGGCGAGACTGAAACACTAAACTTCCGGGTCAACGGCGTGCGAGTGACATTGCCCTGGATCGAACAGGCGATGCGCGATATTGAGATCGTCGATCGCCCCGGTGATGTTGATACCTTGATCATGCTGACGCATCTGCCGAATCACTTCCTGCCCGATGTGTCAAAGGAAGCGCTGCAGCCGATCTCTGAGAAACTTCCAGCTGCGCTTGCTTCTGCGTTCGACACACTTGACCCACTGCGACAGGCTCTGGTGCTTTCAGAAATGTCGCCCGGCCCCGTGGCAACAGATTTGTTGCGATCCGCACAGTCCAGTGAGCATCAAGTCGTACAGATCGCGTACCTCCTGAGCACGTTACAGCTCGGCAATGATCCGATGCTGCTTGCGGGGTTGCGCAGTGACGACCCGCTGGTTCGCAAGATCGCTGAACAGATGCAATTGCTGGCCAAGCGCCGCGAGGCTGCTCAAAGGCAGCAAGCAACTCCTGCGGGTCAGTAATCAGGCCGGTGGACACCACATGTCCGGATCTTTGATGCACCGAACACAGCTGCGCCGCTTGCAGGACATCGGCGCGCCGATCGGCTTCGTGCTCGGGCTCATACTCATTGCAGCAGCATTGTTTGTTCTCTGGCTCAGGCACGAAGATGTCGCAACCGCGCTGCTGGCTCTCCAGTCGCCGGACCCCGTGATGATCGCGCTGCTGCTTGGCGGGATCTTCATCAACGTACTTCTGACAGGCGTATTCTTCGGCGTGTTACTGTCGAAGTACGGCAACGTGCGCATGGCTGAGATGATCGCAGTGCTGTCCGTCGCAACCATGCTCAATTTCTTGCCGATGCAGCCGGGATTGTTTGCGCGCCTGGCCTATCACAAGACAGCAAACGCAATTGCACTGCGCGATTCCGTGAAAGTGCAGTTCCAGGCGCTCGGCATCAGCACCGCAACCTCAGCAGGCATCATCGTGTTGCTAATCGTGTGTCATATATTGTCTATCGGAATCATCGTTCCGATTGCACTCGTCACAGCTATGACAGCAGCAGCGTCGTTGTTTCTTCCGGGCGCGCGACATTTCCTGATTGCGACGGTGATCCGGCTCCTGGAACTGGCGACGTGGGCAGCGCGATATTTCGCAGCGTTCACACTGCTCGGATTGACAATTGATATTCCCGCAGCAACCGCGCTTGCCTGCGTGTCGATGGTGGTGTCACTGGTGCCGATGTTCGGCAACGGCATGGGTATCCGCGAGTGGACCATCGGCGCACTGTCGCCGTATCTGACGCCGAACCAGGTTCTGCACGGTCTGACAGCAGAGTTCGTCAACCGCGCCGCGGAGATTGTCGTCATAGCTGTCTGCGGGTTGATCGCGCTGGCGTGGCTTGCGCGCTATCGGCGCACAATCGCTCAAAACCAATCGCCTCAGCCCTGAAGATCATTCCCTGCCAAACCACAGCGACGGGCTGGTGAATTCAATGCTGTTGCCCGCCGGATCACGAACGTACACCGACCGTGTGCCGTTGGGCCAGGTGACCTGCGTTTCAATCGGCACATTGTGGCTGCGCAGATGCTGCGTCCAGGAATCGAGATCATGCTGCGGTACGTTGAACGCGACATGGCCGGGGCCGGTTGCGCCGTGTGTTGGAGCTTTGCTCGTGGGTTGTTGCGTCAAAGCCGGGTTGAAGAGAATCAGCACCGCATCACCGCAGCGGTAGAAAAGATCGCGCTCTGCGTCGCCGTGCAGCAACTCCAAGCCGAGCACATCGCTGTAAAACATTGCAGCAGCTTTCAGATCATCTGCATAGAGCGCAGTTTCGACAACACCGCGAATGTTCATGTCCGTTCTGCCGGTTGATCGTTAGGTTGCGGCTGCACGCCGAGATCTTGAACTGTAAACAGCGCGTCGAATTCGATGCCGGCCTTTTCGATGTTCTGCCGCGCGCCTTCTGCGCGATCAATTACCGCAATGATTTTCGTGATTGTTGCGCCCATGTCGCGCAGCACTGTCGCAGCTTCCAGAACCTGCCCGCCGGTGGTTGCGACGTCTTCGACAATGACAAGTCGGTCGCCGGGCTCAAGAATGCCTTCAATTTGTTTGGCGGTGCCGTAGTCTTTTTTCTGATTGCGGACGAAAACGCTCGGCAGCCCGCTGGCTAACGATGCGGCTGCGACAAGTGGGATGCCGCCTAGTTCAGCGCCGGCGAGCCGATTCGTGCCGGCTGGAATTCGGCTTGCAAACATCGCGCCCAGTTCCTGAAGAATCTTCGGTTGGGTGCAGAAGCGATATTTGTCCACGTAATACGTGCTGGTCCGGCCGCTGCGCAGTGTGAATGCACCGTGCAGCACCGCGACCTCAGCAATCATCGCAGCCAGTTGCGTATGCGTGAGCGCCATAACCGCATCGTAGCCGAATCTACCGCTGGCGACCTTCAATTGCGGACATGAGAACAGCAGCAGCAATGCCGATCCGCCGATCAAAGGCGTGATCGGAATGAGGCGGATAGCTCACAGTCAGTTTGTGGACGAACGGGTTGTAATTCTGTTTCATTGTGCACACCACGTTGCTGTTGACTTCAACGCAGAACCCCTGCGGTGTGACAGCTGCAATCCACGGATGCAGGCGACGGAGGATCGCAAGGCTCTGGCTGTCTTCGTACAACCGCCCGATCTGCGCCCCCGCCGGCTCGAAGAGCAGCCATTCGTCACGAATGATCGATTTCATTGCCTTGCGGCGCAGTGACCCGACGACTTCGCCTGCTGCTGAGTCGACGACGTCATATGTCGCGCCCCAGTCGATGATATTCCGTGCCCGAAGTGTCAGCAGTTCGTCGGTCTTTTGATCATCACTGTACAGGCGGATGTCTTCCTTGAGTTTGAATCCCTTTTGCCTGCAGAAGAAAATCAGATCGCCATGCTCGTTGTAGACATGAAACGACTGTCCGATGAATGAGAGTATTTTCTTGCGAATGGTGTACGTGTCGTCGCCATACAGAGCGTCTGTCATAATCAGCTCCAGGTGAGGATGCGTGGGGCGGGAAAAATCAGTTGCCGGTGCGCGGGATATTTCGCGTTGAAAATATAGCACAGACGCTCTGCGGTGTAGCGTCAACGGCGGTACCATCAACGCATGACGTCGGTCTGCATGTATTTCCAGATTCACCAGCCGTACCGGTTGAAGCGGTATTCGGTCTTTGATGACCACCCGTTCTATTTCGACAGCCACACCAACCAGTCAATTTGCGAGTCCGTTGCCCAGTCGTGCTATCGCCCGGCCACGCAGAAACTGCTGGAGTTGGTACATCGGCATGACGGCGGGTTTCGTGTGTCGTTTTCGGTCACTGGGACGGCACTTTCGCAGTTCCAGCAGTGGACGCCGGATGTGATCGAACTGTTGCAGCAACTTGTTGCGACCGGCTGCTGTGAAGTGCTGTGCGAGACAAGTCATCACAGTCTGGCATTTGTGTACAGCCGGGAGGAATTCAATGAGCAGGTGACGCAGCATCGCCAGCGGCTAGAGGACCTCTTTGATACCACGCCGAAAGTCTTTCGCAACACCGAATTGATCTACAGCAATGCTGTTGCAAGGCAAATGGCAGCGATGGGGCGGTTCAACGTTGTGCTGTGTGAGGGTGTTGATCGCCTGCTTGAGAAGCGCTCGCCGAATCATGTGTATGCCCCCGCGGGAGGCAAAGGCGATTTGC
Organism: Phycisphaerales bacterium; assembly: GCA_029260575.1. Classification (GTDB taxonomy): domain Bacteria; phylum Planctomycetota; class Phycisphaerae; order Phycisphaerales; family SM1A02; genus JAJDDB01. Next base: position 65,516 of record JAJDDB010000006.1, on the reverse strand, counting down.
GCAACGCCCGCGTCAAGCTGCTGCTGAAGAATCATCGCCTCTCCGATGACATTGCCTTTCGGTTTTCTGACACGAACTGGAGACATCATCCGCTGCAGCCGGCGACGTACGCATCGTGGATCGACCAGATCAATGACGACGCCGGCCAGTTGTGCAATCTGTTCATGGATTACGAAACATTTGGTGAACATCAACACGCAGATGCGGGCATCTTCGAATTTCTCGATGCACTGCCCGAAGCTGTGCTGGCGTCAGGGGGCCGCAACGACTTCCTCACGCCCAGCGAAGCCACGCAGCGCTACGAACCCGCTGGAACCTACAACGCGCCCGAACTTACGAGTTGGGCCGATACCGAACGCGACGTCTCAGCCTGGCTTGGCAATGCAATGCAGACCAACGCAGCAGAGGAGTTGTATGAGCTGGAAGAAGTGGTCAAGGATCGGCACGCAGCGGGCGATGAGCACCTCCTCGACGACTGGCGGAATCTGACGACCAGCGATCATGTCTATTACATGGCGACCAAACACTGGGAAGACGGCGCGGTGCATCGGTACTTCAGCCCGTACGACAGCCCGTATGACGCGTACATCAATTTCATGAACGTGCTGGATAACATCCGCACGCGCGCTGCAGCGGATTGATCCTGCAGATTCGTTGCGACTTTTGCCGCCACCGGATCGTACAATGCGGTGTCTATGGACCAGCGATCTCGTCAATCTCCAGCCGGGTTCTCGCTTGTGGAAGTCGTGATCGCCATTGCGATTATCGCTGTGCTGCTGTCCATACTTGTCCCCAGCCTCAACTCTGCTCGCACATCCAGTCAGCGCGAAGTGTGCGTGCATAATCAGACCCAGCTCGGAACTGCGTGGGCGGCGTATCTGGATGACAACAATCGACAATTTCCGGTCCTGCTCAATCAGCCGTCCTGGCGATGGGGCGGGGCGAGCTTTAATGCTGTTGATGACAAGGCCCGGCTGGATTTCAATCGCCCGCTGTCTGCGTATGCGTCAGCACCGTCAAGCGATCGAAGCGCAGTCAGTGTGTTTGAATGTCCAGCAGACCGCGGCATCGAATCCGGGTTGAGTGAATCCGGTACCGGCGATCGCACTGCGTTTCGTTCCTTCGGCACGAGTTATCGCGCCAACAGTTTCCTGATGGAAGGGCATGTCGATGACTCCGGCGCTCGCCGAAACATTACCCGCGATGCGCTGCTTGCAGCCCCAGCGTCAATGGTGCTGATTGGCGATGCCGGGTGGTACGAACAGCGACTGCAAACCGGCAGAACAGCGCATTGGCATGGTGACGACGGCCTGTGCAACGTGTTGTTCCTGGACGGCTCGGTGCGATCTCGGCACTTCGGCCCCGATGCGGAGCCCAGCGCAGTAGTGTTTGAGTGCGCTCTGCTTGATACACAGCCCGCAGAGGATTCTGTCTTGACTGATGATGAAGCCGTTCACGCGCCGCAGTGATACGTCGTCACATGTTTCGTGCGAATACGATGCAACTCATAGACACATTGCAACGCGATGTCGCCAACTCTCTCAGTCACGTCTTTGGTTTCCGTCGGTAGCCACCGAACCCGATGATCGTGAGGATGATCCAGACGAGGTACAGCGGAAACCACACAGACCACCAGTCTTTGGAAAAGAATGCAGAAGCCGGTTGGTCAAGCACAAGAACACCCGCGAGGTTGGTTGCCACGGTAATGAATAGACCTATGAGACCGACGGACAGCATCTTCTTCATCACGCATCTCACTTCTGTCTGATTGTCAGCGCACGAACATTGTCCGTCGTATTCAAATATTGCGGTTGCGCAGTATATTCATGCGGCCGTAGGACTCTCGATCAATTCGCGCAGTCCGTCTTCGAAGTTCACTATTGGATCATAACCGAGAAATTCACGCGCACGCGAGATGTCTGCAACCGAATGCATGACATCACCAGCCCGAGGCGCATCGAACTTCGGCGTTGCATCCACACCAAGCGCATCGCCCATTGTGTCGAGCACATCCAGCAAACTTACGCGCCGCCCCGTACCGATGTTGATCGGCTCGCCTTTCAGGTCGCGCTGTACAGTCGCAGCAAGTAGGTTTGCATGCACGACATTGGCGACCGGCGTGAAATCGCGTGTTTGGCTGCCGTCGCCGAAGACTGTCGGTTGAATGCCTTGGCGCAAACGCGATTCGAACGCGCAGATTGCAGCGGCGTACGGCGAATCGGGATTCTGGCGCGGGCCGAAGATGTTGAAGTATCGCAGGTTGACCGTCGACAATCCGTAGCAATGGCTGAACGCAGCAGCGAGATGTTCGCCGGCCGCTTTGCCCGCAGCGTACGGCGACCAGCAATCAATCGGCTGATCTTCTTTGCTGGGCAATGTCGGATCGCCGCCGTACACCGCAGCCGACGATGCAAGCACGACGCGCTTGGTTCCTGCATCGCGGGCCGCTTCGAGCACGAGTTCGGTGCCCATGATGTTGATGTCGACACACCGTTGCGGGTCATTCACGCTCTCGGGTACTGACACCATCGCTGCTTCGTGAAACACGAATTGACAGTTGTCTGTGGCTTTGCGCAGCGCTGTTTCATCGAGGATGGATGCTTCGATCAGTGTGGTGCGCTCGGTCGGCAGGTTCTCGCGGAATCCGCCGGTCAGATCATCGATAACTCGGACTGTCGCGCCGAGATCGACGAGGCGATGGGCCAGATGCGAACCAATAAACCCCGCTCCGCCTGTGATGCAGACGTTGTGTCCGTCAAACTGATTCTCATATGAATGCATATCGTCCTTTGCTTGTTCACTACGGACAACGCCAAGTTACAGGCAGTTGCCAACTATACGAACTTTGAATCTGCCGGTTGGTTGCGGCGCCACACGTGCTCTACGAACCAAAGTGTCCGGCTGTTTGGCTATTCTGCAGTTTGGCTTGCAACGCTTCTCTACCGGGTTCTGTACAGCCCTCCGGCGGCGAAAGGCTTCTACGGGCAGGTGTTCGAACCCCCGGTTGCCCGGTTCGCCAATGGCTCGTACCGTTGGGCCATGTCGCAGACGATGAAGTTGTATAACACGCTGACCCGACGGGAGCAGCCGTTTGAGCCGATTGATCCGGCAGGCAAAATCGTCCGGTTCTATGCCTGCGGCCCGACCGTCTACGACTATGCCCACATCGGCAACTTCCGTTCGTTTCTCAACGCGGATGTCCTGCGCCGCACGCTGGAACTGCTCGGTTATGACGTGCAGCAGGTCATGAACATGACCGACGTCGGCCACATGACCGAAGATGATGTCGCAGATGGCAGCGGTGAAGACAAAATGGAAGTGGCGGGCAAGCGGCTGCTCGAACAAAAAAAATCCGGCAAATTGCCCGACGATGCAGGCGCGATCGACCCCAACGATCCGTATGCCATCGCACAGTTTTATATTGATGCGTTTCTTGTGGATGCAAAGACGCTTGGTATGAAGATCGTGCATGATGCGCAGCAGCATGCTGAGCTCATGCCCCGGCCGACGCAGTACATCGCGCAGATGATCGCGCTGATTGAGAAATTGATCGAGCGCAGCCACGCATATGTTGCCAGCGACGGCGCGGTGTACTTTGATGTGCAGTCGTACGCGGAGTACGGCCAGCTCTCGGGTAACTCGCCGGACTCCATTCGTTCCGGCGAAGGCGGCCGTGTGGATGCTTCCAACCAGGCGATAAAAAAACACGCAGCGGACTTCCTGTTGTGGAAACCTGATGCGAAGCATCTCATGTCGTGGGACAGCCCGTGGGGGAAGGGATATCCCGGCTGGCACATTGAATGCTCAGTCATGGCAATGGATCTGCTGGCCCGCGAGACCAACGGCGTCATCGACATACACAGCGGAGGAGAAGACAACATCTTCCCCCATCACGAATGTGAAATCGCCCAGACCTGCTGCGCCACCGGCGAAGAATATTTCGCCCGATACTGGTTTCACACGCGCTTTCTGATCGTGGAAGGTGAGAAGATGTCCAAGAGCATCGGCAATTTTTTTACTGTGCGCGATCTGCTCAGCAGAGGCGCAAGCCCTGCTGCGATTCGGCTGGAGCTGATCAAGACGCATTATCGAAGCAACGCAAACTTCACGATGCAGGGATTGAAGGACAGTCAACGCCAGATTGATAGGTGGGTGCGCGTGCAGCAGTGGCTGGCGACGAACCGGTCAACAAGACTGGATGGCCCTGGTCCGTTTGCTTCGGCGCTGCCCGCGTTCACTGCGTCGCTGTGCAATGACTTAAACATCAGCGGCGCGATCGGCGTGCTCAATGAAGCAATCAATCGCTACGACATCGAAACGGGGACCGTGCGGGCCGCAGACAACGGCAGCGATCAGCCAACCGCGACGGCAGCATCGGAACTCCATGCGTTGCTGCAGATGAATAGTGTGCTCGGTGTGCTCGATCTGGAAACACAGGGCGCTGCAGATGCTGGAAATCTTAATGTTGAGAAGGTGATGGAGTTGATCGGTCGGCGAAACGATGCGCGCGCGAGCAAGGACTTTGCTCTGGCTGATAAGGTGCGCGATGAACTTGCTGCGATGGGTGTGGAGATCAAAGACGGGCCGGATGGGACAACGTGGCAGCGTATCGTCGGGTAAACCCCGAAGCGTCGAATTAGTGTCCGTACAGCCGCCAGCCTGCGGATCGGCCGTTCTCGCCCGAATCAAAACCCTCAGCACCGGACTGTGCCCGTTGGATGTTCGCAGTTCCCGACTGGCCACGACAGCCCCGACTGTCCCCGTTCGATCCCGGCATCTGGAGATTTCGGGCTTTATGATGCGGCAGTGACTTATCGTAGCAAACCTGTCATCGGACTCACCGGCGGCATCGGCTCGGGCAAGAGTACGGTTGCGAACATGCTGCGCGATCTCGGTTGCGTAGTCTGCGATTCCGATGCACTGGGGCGCGCGGCGCTCAACGATCCGGACATTCGCAGCAATCTCGTCAACCGCTGGGGGCCAGGAATCCTCGGCGACGACGGGCAGATTGATCGCAGTGCGGTCGGCAGCATCGTTTTTAGTGACGCATCTGAGCGCCGCCATCTCGAATCGCTGTCGCATCCGTGGATTGAAAACAAGCGCAGGCAGCAATTCGAGGCAGCGCCAGCCGATGTACCAGCCTTTGTGATTGACGCTCCGCTGCTGCTGGAAGCGGGTTTGGGCAAAGAGTGCGATGCTGTACTGTTTGTAGATGCACCACATGCCGTACGACTGGAGCGGGTGCAGCGGAACCGCGGCTGGGATGCTGCGGAACTGGCCAGAAGGGAACAATCCCAGTGGCCACTTGACCGCAAGCGGGAAAGTGCCGATTATGTAGTAGTCAATGACACTGACAAAGACTCGCTGGCTGGTGCGGTCCGGAGCATTCTGGATCGAATAGTGGAAACCAGCTCGGCCTGAAATTCCCTCGCACAAGTAGTCGATTTGCCCGCCGCACACACGGAAGCGGTGAGCATGGCAGTCCGGAGGCTGTCAGAGTTGGTTTGTTCTTGTGAATAGCGAACCACACCGAAGCACGCGACCAATTCCATATTTTTCGTTTCAATGCTCGAATCTACACACACCAATGCCTGCGACGTTTGCACAGGCGGTGCAGCTCAACGCCAAGCCTTGGCCTGACCGTTCCGCAGCTGCGGACAGCATGACAATCAACAACGAACGAGTACCTCGATGAGCACGATCAAACAGCAGGAGTCCAAGAGACCAATGGGTAAAAAGACGCGACGTCGTCGAAACAAGAAGGGCTCCGGCCGATCTCGTCAGCCATCGACGCAGACGATTCAGCCGCACGAGGTGCCGTCCGATGAACAGCTTGAAGCGGAGGCTCGCGCGCTCGACGACGAAACGCAAGGCCGCTACGACCTGGCCAAGAAGGACGACATGTCCATGGCCAAACTGCAGCACATGACCATGGACGAACTTGGCAAGTTTGCCAAGAAGGAAAAGGTCCAGGATTTCACATCGCTGCCCAAACAGAAGCTCGTCTTCGAGATTCTCAAAGCCCGCGCCCAGAAGCAGGGGTTGATGATCGGCGAAGGCACGCTGGAAATTCTGCCCGACGGCTTCGGCTTCCTGCGCAGTCCGGAATATTCCTACGTTGCCTCGCCCGATGATGTGTATGTCAGCCCATCGCAGATTCGCCGGTTCGGCCTGCGCAAGGGTCACATCATTCGCGGTTTGATTCGCCCGCCCAAAGAAACGGAAACATATTTTGCGCTGCTGCGCGTCGAGGAAGTCAACGGCAGCGATCCGCAATCGCTGCACGATCTGCCGCGGTTTGAAAACCTCACGCCTCTGCACCCCAACATCCGCATCCAGTTCGAAACCGAAGCTGAAGGCATTGAGACCCGCGTGATTGATCTGGTGACGCCTATGGGCTTCGGTCAACGAGCGCTGATCGTCGCCCCGCCACGCACCGGCAAGACCGTCATCCTGCAGAAAATGACCAACGCGATTGCAAAGAATCACAAAGATGTGAATGTGATCGTACTGCTGGTTGATGAACGCCCCGAAGAAGTCACCGACTTTCGCCGCAACACACCCGACAGCGTGGAAGTCGTCGCAAGCACGTTCGATGAAGAAGCCCATCGTCACATTCAGGTGGCGGAGATGGTCAGCGAAAAGGCCCGGCGCAAAGTCGAATACGGCGAGCATGTTGTGATCCTGCTGGACTCGATTACGCGTTTGGCGCGTGGGTACAACAACGCCATGCCCAACACCGGCAAGATCGGCACCGGCGGTGTCGACACGCAGGCGCTTATCAAGCCCAAGAAATTCTTCGGCTCGGCTCGAAACATTGAAAACGGCGGGTCGCTGACAATCATCGCAACCGCACTCGTGGAAACCGGCTCCAAGGCTGATGAAGTCATCTTCGAAGAATTCAAAGGCACCGGTAACAGCGAACTGCACCTGACGCGAAAGCTCGTCGAGAAGCGCATCTGGCCGGCGATCGATATTGCAGGCTCCGGCACGCGCCGCGAAGAACTATTGCTGGACCCCAAGGAAATGGATCTCGTAGTGCGCCTGCGCAAGGTGGTCAGCGACATGTCCGTCATCGAAGCAATGGAGTTGTTGCGAGCACGCATGCTCAAAACCAAGAGCAACGCGGAATTCCTGCTGACGATGAACCTGGGCTGACGCAATCGCCGAAACGCTTTCTGCAGGCCAAACAAGGCCGTTCATGCATGAGCACCGCATCGCAAGCGGTGCTTTTTCACTGCACGATCGGCCGGTTTCTGCATTGGCTCTGGCCGGTCATAGTTGTCTCGACGTGGGGCCGGGTCATTGAGGCTCGCAGAGCAGAACCAGCTGGCTGTTGGCGGCTAACCTGCTGTCCCGGCCCAGAACGCGGCGTCTTGGGCGCAGGGGGGGAACCGCCTGCGACTTGACGGCGAATGGTTTCATAGACCGGGCCTCGCCGCGCGGTGGCTACAATTGTGTTCAGCCATGACCGGCATCGGGGGCGTCCTCTCTTGACCCGGTATGACCCTTTTTGCGGCCGATGAATATCACCTCGGCCGAAGCCCGATAGGGCAACCCTTGCTTGGGAGCAGGAAAATGTTCGCTGTAGCTATGAGACGTCGTCTTCAGTACAAACCCGGCCGAACCAGCGATCGCGGCTTCACCATCGTCGAGCTGCTCGTGGTCATCGGCGTGATCGTCGTACTTGCGGGCATTCTGCTGCCCGCGCTCGTTGGCGCGCGAAAGACCGGCCAGATGGCGGCTTCAATGAGCAACATGAAGCAGATCGGCATCTGGATGCAGCAGTATGCTGCGGACAATCGTGAAACGATTTTGCCCAGTCAGTTCGACTACTCGAACAATCCAAACCCGGGCAAAGTGCGCACAGCACCGCAATCCACACTCACAATCGGTGATGAGAGCAAGGGTTCGTGGTCGGACATTCTCTGGACTGTGTTTAAACTCGGCGTCTTTCCCGACGATGGCGATCCAACTGCTGCAGACTACCGATTCGATTCACCTGATAATGCGCTGTTCGACAAGCTCGGAATCGACACCGTTGATCATGTCCTGCGTTCTTCTGCCAACAACACACGCCCCGCGCCACAATACACCGACCCCGCAGCATTGCCCAAGCCGTTCGGCCCCGGCGGCGATCACTCCGGCTACCCAGGGTACTTCGCAGCCAACAGCTTCTTCAATTCCACCGAGAACAGCAACGACAACTGGTACAAGAACGGTCAGATTAAAGCTCCTGACCAGGGGATCTATCTGATCGACTCGTTGGCCGGCGAAGTGATTGAGGACGACATCGAACCCTGGCACGCAAACATGGCTGTTGCCGAATCCGACTCGACCTGCGAGGTCGACTTCCGTTATTCCGGCGATACCTGCCTGATGCTGTTTCTGGACGGTCATACCAAGCCGGTCGGCCGGTGGAAGAACCTGGAAGAACTGTGGACCATTCGCAAGATCCGGGTGCAGGAGTTAACTGTGCGCAATTACACGCCGCCAGTGACACCCGGCCCATCCGGAACGCCGATCGACCCGACACCGCCGGGCCCACCGTCGCTGCCCTGAAGCTGAGGCCTTGAAACGCCGATGGCTGCGTCCGAGAAACTCGGTCTGGGGCACTTGCTCACTGCGTCCAGATGGCTACACTACGTGCCCGCTCCTGTCTGATCCGGAGCGGTTTTTCATGGTCGGGTGTTCAGGTGGGAATGCCGATTGACCAGGGGCCAGCAGGACGCTGAAATGTGCCCTCAGGTTCGAATGCCAACGATCGACGTTGTCGATTCTGGCCACCCGGTTTCCGGCCACCTCTGGCCACCGTAGCTCAGTGGTAGAGCACACCCTTGGTAAGGGTGAGGTCACGGGTTCAAGTCCCGTCGGTGGCTCTTCTGCTGTGACACGTGGTTGCGGGTTGCAGGAGTATGATTGATCACCGAGGATGGACTGTCCGTCCACGGAGAATTTTATTGTTCGTTGCGCCGGCACGTTCGTGTCGGCGCGAGAATCGTTCTGGAGATTGTTCCGATGGCCAAGGAAACATTTGTTCGTGACAAGCCGCACGTCAACGTGGGCACGATCGGTCATATCGACCACGGCAAGACCACGCTTACGGCCGCCATCACCATGCGTCAGCATGCAAAAGGCTTGGCCGATGCACGTGCATTTGATCAGATTGACAACGCTCCCGAGGAAAAGGCGCGCGGCATCACCATTGCCACAAGCCACCAGGAGTATCAGTCGGAAACGCGTCACTACGCGCACGTCGACTGCCCCGGTCACGCTGACTACGTGAAGAACATGATCACCGGTGCTGCCCAGATGGACGGCGCGATCCTGGTTGTTGCTGCGACCGACGGCCCCATGCCGCAGACTCGTGAGCACATCCTGCTCGCCCGCCAGGTCGGCGTGCCGAGGATGGTCGTCTTCATGAACAAGTGCGACATGGTCGACGATGAAGAACTGCTCGAGCTCGTCGAACTTGAAGTTCGCGAACTGCTCAGCAAGTACGACTTCCCCGGCGATGATATTCCGGTCATTCGTGGTTCCGCCCTCAAAGCAATGGAATCCGAAGGCAAGGATGACGAAGCCTGCAAGCCGCTTGATGAACTGATGGACGCGCTGGATTCGTACATCCCCGAGCCGGAACGCGAAACCGACAAGCCATTCCTTATGTCCATCGAAGACGTGTTCTCGATCAAGGGTCGCGGCACCGTCGTCACCGGTCGTATCGAACGCGGTATGGCCAAAGTTGGCGATCCGGTCGAAATCGTCGGCCTGGGCAACACCCAGAAGACGACGATCACCGGCGTTGAAATGTTCAACAAGACGTTGGATGAAGGTCAGGCCGGTGACAACGTCGGCGCACTGATCCGTGGTATCGAGAAAGAAGACGTCGAGCGCGGCCAGGTGCTGTGCAAGCCGGGTTCGATCACGCCGCACACCAAGTTCGAAGCCGAGGTCTACGTGTTGACCAAGGAAGAGGGCGGTCGTCACACGCCGTTCTTCTCCGGCTACAAGCCGCAGTTCTACTTCCGCACGACGGACGTGACCGGCAAGCTGGACCTGCTCGGCGGCGCGGAAATGTGCATGCCCGGCGACAACGTCACCATGTTGATCGATCTTGGCGACAAGTCGATCGCTATGGAAGAGGGTCTGCGCTTCGCCGTTCGTGAAGGCGGCCGTACGGTCGGCTCCGGCGTTGTGACGAAAGTAATTGAGTAATCATCTGCCATGCAGCCCCGGGTCATCGACCCGGGGCTGACTGGAGTTTTATCACATGGCCAAGAAAGCAGCCGATCGCGAACACGTCTGGCTCCAATGCACGGAGACCAGCGATTTGAATTATCGAACCAGCGTGCGCGTCAAGGGCGGTATGCCCGAGAAGCTCAAAGCCGGGATCAAAAAGTACTGCCCGCGCTTGCGCAAGCATACGTTGCATAAGATCAAACGGAAGTAAAGTTCGACGAGCCGGACTGTGAGGAGGCGGTGTGCGGACGACCGCACGACCACTCCCGTACAGTCGCAGCTCGTTTGGTACTTTACGCCGGTAGCTCAATTGGCAGAGCAGCGGATTCCAAATCCGCAGGTTGAGTGTTCGAGTCACTCCCGGCGTGTTGGGTCCGGTCGCGTTCGAGAAGGCCGGCATCAAGCACTTGGCTCCGGTTCCGATTCGCGAATCGCGCAGCCGGGAGGACACACGGTTACCGATTCGTACGTCGCCGTCTGCAGCAGCATGTTGCGGATCAACTCGTCGATCAGTCTGGCAATCATTCGGTGGAGCAAAGCAATGGCAGCAGGCATCTACAAACAAGGCCAGGGATATTACACACGGTGGGTCTCAGCCATTGCCTACGGATTGCTTGCCGCAATGGGCGCGCTGTGGCTGTGGGATGTACTCGGAACCGTGCGCATCGGCGGCGTTGAACAGATCTATATCTCCGGCACCGGCGCACTTCTGTTTTGCGTAGTCGGCGGAGTTCTCATTTACTACTACATCGGCCGACATCGCAAGGTTGTCGATTTCATGATCGCCACTGAAGGCGAGATGAAAAAAGTCAATTGGTCCACTCGCAGGGAAATCCTCGGCTCCACATGGATCGTCATTCTGATGACGTTTCTGATTGCGATGCTGATCTTTGTGCTCGATATCGGATACGCGTGGTTCTTCGGCGTGATCAACGTGCTGGAATCCTGATCGCATTGATCGGGCCGCTGTGCCGTTGCACCCCAACCGGCCGGGAGTTTGCATATGAATGAACTGAATACATCAAGCGAGCAGCAGGCAGACAAGACCGATGTCGAAACTGCGCAGACCGAAGCGCCAGCCGAGACCGCTGCAGCCCAGCCGTCACCGAAGTCCAAACCAACTGCTGCTCCTGCGTCGCCGCCGGCCGAAGCCGCGCCAGCCGCTGCTGAGGAGGCTGATGACAGCAAGACGTTCGACCCCGCAGTCGACATACCGATGTACCGCGAGGGCTTCGACTGGTTCGTACTCCGCGTCGCTTCCAACAAGGAAAGCTACGTGCGCGACACCCTGCTGCGCAAGGTACAGATCGAAGGTCTGCAAGTTCGCGTCGGCCGAATCATGGTTCCCACTGAAAAGACCATGACGATGAAGGGTGGCAAAACCCGCGTCACCGAAACCAAGCTCTACCCCGGCTACACGTTTGTCGAGATGAAACTCGAAGATGACGGCCGTATCCCGCAGGATGTGTTCTTCCTCATCAAGGAAACCACTGGTGTAGGCGACTTCGTCGGCACAGCCGGCCGGCCGACACCGATGAGCCCCGCAGAAGTCGAGAAAATGCTCTTTGACTCGCGCCTGCCCGAGGAAACGCCCGAAATCAAGATGGAGTTCCAGCAGGGCGATCACGTCACCATCAAGGAAGGTCCATTCGAAAATCTCGAAGGCACGATCGACGAAGTGCAACCGGATAAGGGGCAGGTCCGCGTGCTCGTCACGATCTTCGGCCGTCAGGCGCCGATCGAACTCAAGTACTGGCAGGTTCAAAAAGCGGAATAACCACCGCACGCATTCCACGAGACAAAGACTAAAGCCCAGGGAAAGCACCTTGGGCTTTTCTCATGAGCACGCGATTCTTCTCTTACTCAGTTTTGCGCACAGGTTCCCAAATCAAGTCATCCAGCGACTCAATCGGAACCTGATCGACGTGCGCATCAACAAACACAATGACGAATCCAGTGAAGAACTGCGGCTGCGGGGACAGGAGTTCACGACCACCCGCAAGCGTGCTGCCTTGCGGGGTTTCGAAGAAAAGCACCGTGCGTTCCGGTTGCAGAACGTCGTACGCATACAAACCGCCGAGCGCTTCGTTCATGCTGAACCCGGCAGGAAGCACGAGCATATCGTCACCTGTTGCAGCTTCCGCATCGTCTTCCAGCGCGGCGCGCCAATCATCGGCGGGTGGAAACAGACTGTTGTTATTGATGTGGTAGTCCGTCATCGCTTGGGCAAGTGTCAGGGCTTCGGCCTGCATCCGCAGCCCTTGCGCTGCCTCGCGCGCCTTACCAAGTGCTGGAAGCATCAGCGCAATCAGGAGAAAAATCGTCATCAGCCCGCTGATAAGAATCGAAGCACTGGAGATGGAAATCCCCGCTATGGCAACACCATTGCCGCCGAGCTTTCCATTGGATACGCGAATGCGCCGCAGCGACACAATGCCGAGAATCAGGCCGATCACCGAGGTGAAACACGTCACGAAACCCGCAAGCCCGAGTATAAGACTGGCGATTGCCATGCCCGAGGTTGGCGGACGCTGCTGATCCGGCAGATTGCCCTGTCGAGTTGGCGGAGAATGTCGGGAAGTATTTTGGTCGTCAGCCATCAGGTTTCTCGCAGTAGTGGTGTTATGGCGAAGCAGTTGGATCCCAGAGTAGTTCGTTTACTTCATCCACTGAAACTTCACGTGTCTGGCCGTTGACGAAGACGACAACATAACGATAGTGCGGCGACCAACTCATTTCGGCCAGCGATGCATCGGCTGCTGTGTACCCATTGATATTGACCTCAAACGCCAGCACCGTCTTTGCGGGATCAGGAATCTCGCGGAACCGCATCCCTTGAAGATGCTCGTTCATCACCCAGGATTTCAGTTGTTGTTCAGAGATTGAAGCAGGCACCTCGATGTCACTTCGCCACGTATGCACCGAGGGAAAAGAACCGACGTTGTCCATCGAATACTGCTCAAATGCGCTGAACAATGTTCTACCGCTGGCTACCGTAGTCATGTCTCGCATGGCAGTTACAAGTGAGCCGGCCATCGTCACTATGAAAACAATCAGGAGCAACGACACACCTTCAGCAATGGCGGAAGTGATGATTCCCGTCATAGCAAGTCCCCGGCCGACGGATTCGCCATTGCTTCTGGCAATCGCGCGCAAAGCCAAGATCCCCAGCACCAACCCGACTATAGCCAGCACAAATGACAAGACCGCAAGTGGTGGCAGGCAAATCGACGGCAACACAACAACCAGCGCGAGTATCCCCAGAATCATGCTCGTGAGTGCCATGCCGGATGAGCGTGGGGGCAGCGCAATTGCCCCAGCAGTCGTCTGTGGCGGCGCGCTTACATCCGTGTGGAAATACGGACTACTGCGCTGATTGTCCTGTTCCTGCATCACGTCCCCGTTCGAGCTGCTGAATGCGCTTTTGAAGCTGCGCCACTTCCTCCACAAGACCCGGCAGGTGAATCACCTCCCACGCAACTTTCTTCATGTCATCAAGCGGCATTGCGGCGTAACCGCCCCATTGTTGATCGGCGGGAATATTCTGCACGACGCCGGTCTTGGCTGCAATTTGTGTGCGGTCGCCGATCGTAATGTGCCCGGTGACGCCTGCCTGCCCGCCGATCGCGACATGACTGCCGGTCTTTGATGATCCTGCAATGCCGACTTGCGCGACAAACAGATTGTGCGGACCGACCTTCGTGCCGTGGCCGATCGCAATGAGATTGCTGAATTTTGTACCCGTGCCGATGACCGTCGACCCGAGCGTTGCCCGATCGATTGCGCAGCCTGCTCCGATCTCGACATCATCTTCAATCACCACGTTGCCGATCTGTGGAATCTTGTGGTGCACGCCTTTCTCGGTGGCGTACCCGAAGCCGTCTTCGCCGATGACGCTGTTGGCATGAATCGTCACGCGGTTGCCGATGACGGTATCGTCGTAGATCACCACGCCGGGGTAGACGATACAGTCGTCGCCGATGGTGACATTCGGCCCGATCACACAATGCGGATAAATCGTGCAGTTGCTGCCGAGCGATGCGCCTGCTTCGATGACTGCAAACGGCTGCACGCAGCAGTTTCTTCCGAGTGTTACGGTTTCGTGAATGACCGCAAGATCGCTGACGCCGGTTTTCGGCTGATTGCGAAAGCCGTGCAGCGTGACCACCGCCTCGCGGAAGGCAAAGTACGGTTCGCTCGCCACGAGCAGTGTCCGCTCGCCGGCCCGGTCCGCATCACCCGGCGAAAGCACGATCGCAGCGGCTTTGGTGTCCTTGAGGCGTTTCACATATCGCCGGTTGGCCAGAAAACTGACGGTATGTTCATCAGCTTCTTCCAGGCCGCCGCATCGAGACACCGTCTGCGTGCCGTCGCCTCGGACGTCCGCACCGATCTTCGCAGCCAGTTCCGCGACTGTCATGGCCATAACCCAACAGGATAGTTGGTTTACCGGATTGTCGCCTGTCGCCAGCCAAATAACAGCAGGTCGGTACACTTGCGTCGATGGCGGACATGACGCACAAATTTCAGGCCCCCAAAGGCACGCGCGACTTCTATCCAGCCGAGATGGCTGTTCGCAGGTATATCGAGTCGGTCTGGCGCGAGGTCTCAATCAACCACGGCTTCGAAGAAATCGACGGCCCGACATTCGAACATCTGGAACTGTACACCCGCAAAAGCGGCGAAGAAATCGTCAGCCAGTTGTTCAGTTTTCGTCGCGCAGATGGTGATACCGATTACGCACTTCGGCCGGAGTTCACACCCACGCTCGCGCGGATGTACTCAGCCAGAGCGGGACAACTGCCCAAGCCCACGAAGTGGTTCTGCATACCGAGCTTCTTCCGCGCTGAGCGCCCGCAGCGCGGCAGATTGCGCGAGTTTTTTCAGTGGAACATCGATGTGCTGGGTGATGATTCACCGCGTGCCGATGCCGAAGTCATCGCGTGTGTGATTGATGTGTTGAAGCGGTTTGGGCTTGCCGCGTCCAATGTTCGAGTGGCACTTGGTTCTAGGCCGGTCATAATCGGCATTCTTCTCGCGATAGGTGTAGACGAACAGCATCACTCGATGGCGCTTGAACTTCTTGATCGTCGCGATCGAATTGAATCAAATAAGGCCGAGAGAATCGCGAAAAGCATAGGCTTTTCATTTGCTGAGTTTGATGACTATGTGTCAACAGTGTCGAGCGTCGCATTCGAATCGGATGCGCGGAACTCACCGATATGGCGAAAACTTCAGACTCAAATGAGAGGCGCGCTCGATGTCAATTCGATTCTGTTGACAGGCTGGTCACTCTTGGAGCGCGGCTTGGGAGACTGGGTGTCATTGGATCTTTCCATAGTGCGCGGCCTTGCGTACTACACCGGCACAGTCTTCGAAGTCCATGAAACCACCGGCAAAGAACGCGCAATCGCTGGCGGAGGGCGCTACGACGGACTAGTCGAACTCTTCGGCGGCCCGTCAACACCGGCAGTCGGCGTCGCAATGGGTGATGTTGTATTGCGCTTGATGTTGGAAGATCGCGGATTGCTTCCCAGTGAAACAGAGATTGCACAACATTTCGGCACGCAGCCGGATGTTTTTGTCATCAGCGCCAATGAAGATACTGACAGCCACGCAACGAAACTGATCAGCGAGCTCCGCACCGCCGGCCTGCATGTGAGGCAGAGTTACAAATCCACACGCAACGTCGGCAAGTTGCTCGGCGATGCAAACAAATGCAGCGCACGATTCGCAGTCATCGTCGGCGATGAACTCCAGAATGGAAATGTCCAACTCAAGAATCTCGAAACGCAGGACCAGGACACAGTTGCATTGAACGATGTCGCGCAACTGGTGCGCTCCGCAAAGCGGTAAGTAGCGTGCGCATTCTCATCATTACATCCGTCGAGAAAGAAGCCCGGGCGATATCGCCGGCCGATGATGTTGTCGTGATCGTCTCCGGCATAGGCAGAACCAACGCTGCCGCGGCCACCACCGAAGCAATCCTGAAACGCGGACCGTTTGATGTGGTTCTCAATGCGGGCGTGGCGGGGGCGCTGCCTGGCAGCGAACTGGCAATCGGCGATGCGATCGTCGCCAGTGCATGTATCTATATGGAAGAGGGCATCATCACCAACGGCGGATTTGCGCCGCTGTCGTCAATCGGACTCGACCTCGGCGATTTCACCGGCAACAGAGTCCCGGTCGCTGAAACACTGCTCGAACAATTGAGCGCACAGTTTGCGATCGGTCCGATTACCACCGTTGCGACCTGTTCGGGTACCGATGCAGCCGCAGCGGAAGTCGTCCGCCGAACCGGCGCAGTCGCAGAAGCAATGGAAGGCGCTGCGGTAGTACACGCAGCACGGCGATTGCGCATCCCCGCAATCGAGCTGCGAACGATCAGCAACACCACAGGCGACCGGGCCGGCCAAAGCTGGAATCTGGATGCAGCATTGAACGCGCTCGGAACTGCGATGACGAAAGCGATCGAACTGCTGCGCGGCTGATAAGGAAGGTCAGCAATCTGTTCGGCACGCATCTCGCGCGAGTTATCGCCCCAACACTGCGCCTCATCGCTGCATTATCGGCACCACTGCGTCAACTGATTCGCCCGCAGCACGATGCGGTCTCAACCGGGGGTGATATGACGTCGATCAACTGCAACAGTCGCGCGCCACCAGTGCGCTGCGCGATCAGAGCAGGAGGCTACGCACCGATGGGGTTTTCAATGTTCTCGGGCCAAATCTCCCCGATAGCGATCAACTTTGGATCGGCGTCGGTGAAGCTGCTACAGCTGTCGCGCGGTGAAAAGCCGGCGTTGGTGGCTGCTGCGGAGATTCCGATTCCCGAGGCTGTCCGACAGGACCCCGATCGCCAGTTCCTCCTCTTGCAGCAGGAATTGCCCAAGATACTCAAGGACGGCAAGTTCCGCGGCAAGCGCGTAGTAACGACCGTTCCGAGCGCCAGCACGTTTATTCAGCACATGCAGATTACCACCGCTGATGGCGTCAAACTTCAGGAAATGGTGCTTGCGGAGTTGCAGGCCAAGCTCGGCATCGCGCCCCGAAGCGTCGTCGTGCGGACCATTGAAGTGCCCGATGCTGCTCGAAGCGCGCAGAACAAATCCGAGATGATCTGTTTCGCAGTGTCGCGCGATATCGTCATGCGCTACATTGATCTGCTCAAGAAGCAGCGCCTGGAAGTCGTTGGCGTACACACCGAGATTGTCGCGATGGTGCGCGCGTTTGATCACATCAATCGTCGCGAGTCGGACAAGAATGTCACATCGCTGTACGTAGACATGGGTTGGGGCGGCACGCGCGTCGCCATCACACACGGCCAGCAGATCGTGTTCTCGCGGTATATCCCGGTTGGCGGCAAGCACTTTGATCAGTTGGTTGCCAATACCCTGCACTGCGACATTCCCACTGCACGCGGGCATCGTCTGGCGCTGGAGAAGCGTTCACTGAAGAACGCGACCGAGCGCTCCGAGAAGATCACCCAGACTGCGCTGCTGCGTTCTGCATCAGATCGCGCAGCTGCGGACAAGAAGCTTGCAGCGGAAGACGAAGCTGCTGCTGTTGCGACGGAGCAAGAGCGCCGCGGCGAGCAGACACCTGTAGAACTTGCCTGCACACTGAAACCTGCATCGATGAGTCTTGAGAACACCAACGTCGATATGACGGAGTTGCTGGACACGATTACCGATGAGCTTTCGATGTCGCTGCGTTACCACCGCGGCTTGTTTCCGAGCCGGCCGGTCGATCGTGCGATCTTCCTTGGCGGCGAGTCGCGGCAGATGTGGCTGTGCCAGGCGGTGGTGAAAGAACTTCGGTTGCCGGCCCAGCTCGGCGACCCATTGGCACGTTATCGCACCGACCAGGCGATTGAGACGCCGGGTGTGAATCTTGATGAACCGCAGCCCGGTTGGGCTGTTCCCTGTGGCCTGTGCACATCGCCGACGGATTTGTAAAGGACGACTGAGATGAGCAACGCAAGTTTCCTGCCCGAGGATTATCTGGCTCAGAAAGCAGAGCGACGGACGAACATCATCTGTTTGTCGTTGTTCGGCGTCGTGATGGGCGTCGTGTTCCTGCTGTTCCTGTTTACCAACAGGCAACTGTCAAGCGTGAAAGCTGACCAGGATCAGATCAACGTTCGATATCAGCAGGCTGCGCTGCAGATTCGAGAGCTCAACGAGCTCGAAGAGCAGAAGGAACAGATGCTGGAGAAGGCAGACCTCGCAGCAGCGCTCGTCGAGCGCGTGCCGCGGTCGATTCTGCTTGCAGAGTTGATCAACCGCATGCCCGATCGCCTCGGCCTCTTGGAAATGGAATTGAAGTCAGACAAGCTGCGCAATGCTCCGCCGCCGCCCGATCCGAAAGCGACCGGCCGGCTGAAGAACAAGCCCGCCCGCGCCCAGACGCGCGAGGAAGCTGACAAGGCCGTGGCGGAAGTCCAGGCGCCGCGTTACCAGGTGGCGCTGTCGCTTGTCGGCATCGCGCCCAGCGATGTGGAAGTGGCCCGGTATATGGCTCAGTTGAACGCGTACACCCTGCTCGAAGAAGTCACGCTTGAATATTCAGAAGAAAGTGACTTTGACGGACGCTTGATGCGTGAATTCAGAATCAATATGAATCTCGATCCGGATGCGGATGTTCGTCACATCGAACCGCTGATCATGAATCGAGACATTCGAAACCCGATGAGTGACAAGCTGGAATTTATTCCGCCCGGCGGCAACACCGTTCAGGTGATCCCCGGTGAGACGGAGGAACACTAATCATGCGATTCGGTATCAGAGAAGCTATTTTCCTTATCGTTCTGCTTGCCGTGCCGGTCGCGTCATTTGTGTACGTGTTCAAACCGCGCAGCGAACAGATTCACAAGGCCAATGATGAGATTGCGACGAAGACCGAACGCCTTGATCGGCTTGAGGAAGTCACCGCGCGCATCAGCGACATTGATCTGGCAATCGAACAAGGCCGCCAGGCGATTGATCAGATCGAAGGCAAGCTGCCAAACGAGCGCGATGTCGAAACTGTACTCGAGAAGATCTGGAACCTCGCCAGCGAAAACGGGCTTGCGGTTCGGAGCGTCAAGAGTGAGAAGTCTGTCCCTGCTGCGACGTACATGGAATTGCCGCTGCGCATGGAAATGGACGGCTCGTTTGTCGGGTTTTATGAATTCATGCTCAGCCTCGAAGGCATGGATCGCATCACGCGCGTGCATCACATGACGCTCGAACGCCCCGACAAAGGCAAGATCAGCCCGAACGGCGGGGAATATCCCGAGGGTTGGGTGAAGTCCGAATTTACTCTCAGCATTTACTTCCAGCCGCAAGGCAGTTCCCTCGCCACCGCCGGCTCTGATAATTGACACATTCCTGATGGAGTCTGATCGTGAATTTCAACGACACCAATACGGACAACCCCACACAGCAGATGTCATCGCCCAACGCTGGCACTGGCAACGAGAACTCGACATTCCCGCTGGGTACAAGTGGTGATGACGGCTTCGACGCTGATTCGTCCTTTGATCCGCTCGCCGGAGCAGAAGGCGTCAAGCGCTCCAACTCCGGCACGATACTGATCATTCTGGTCATACTCGTCGCAGCTGGCGGATTGTTCTCGATGCGCACACTGGCCAAAGTCTCCGCAAGTGTGGATTCCGGCGGCGACGTTGAGAGCAGCATCGAGGGTTTCATTGCCACGCTGACCGGCAACACCAGCAACGCCAACGGCAACCAGAGCGTGCTGCTGCGCGATGACGACCCGACGATTGAAGCGCTGAACACCACGCGCACAGAACTGCAGGTGCCGTGGGTGAACGTTCTCAAGAATCCGTTCGAGCTTCGGACCAAGTCCACCGATTCGACTACGGTCGATCCGATTGATCCGAACAGCTCTGATCGATTGTGGGAACAGCGCCGCCGCACCAAACTGCAATCAATCGAAGCAGCCAGTGCGCGTATGCAGCTGACGTCCGTGCTCCTTGGCAGCAGCCCGCTGGCCAACATCAATGGCAAGATTCTGCGAATCAATGAAACCATCACGATGGAACGCGAAGGTGTGACCTTCCGTCTCTTGAGTGTGGATTCCGACCAGGCAACATTGCTCGCCAGCGATAAGGCTCTGGACATCAATTACGAGTTCACCGTACAGATCGACCGTGATCGCTGAGCAGGATTTTCATCTGCAAGCGACTACACATGATCAGTGTTTCGGACAGGGGAGTACGCTGTGAGTGACTTTGATCTCGATGACATTCTTGAAAGCGAGGACGATGCGCCCGCAGCAGATGTGCCGCAGTCGGATTCTGACGCGGCAGATGGCGGTTTGATGTTCGTTCGCAACGATCCCAGCGATACGCCAAGACCGCCAGACCTTTCCGGAACCGGGCTCGGTCAGGCAGTGCAGACCTCCAAGAAAGCCAAGAAGGAAGCTGACCCCACACGCATTCGGCCGACTGATGCGCTTTCGTCGATCACTCCAGCAGATGTGATCAGTGCTCAGCCGGGCGATGACATCGGCGAATTGCTCCGCGATCGCAAAATCATCACCAACGAACAGCTCTCCTCAGCGCAGCGTGTGCAAAAACAAGCCCCTGGAAAGCGCATCACACAGATTCTCATTGAAATGGGGGTTGATGAGCCGGCTGTGCAACAGGTCATTGCGGAAATCAACCGATTACCCTTCGAACGCATCGACCTTGATCAAAGAGATTCCTACGACGAACGGCTGCTGCACAAACTCAGCGTCGACTTCTGTCGTGAAAAGCTCGTCATGCCGCTGCGCCGCGAAGGTTCGCGACTCGTGGTCGGTACAAGCAACCCCGATGACGTTTTCCTGCTGGATGACATCAAGCGCCGCGTCGGCGTGCCGTCAATCAAGCATGTACTCGTAGCGTCAAGCGACATTCTTGCGGTCATCGAATTGCTGTCCGAAGCTGAAGTCGAAGAATACGATGTCGATGAATTGCTTGCGGACGTTGAAGAAGACGACGTTGAAGTCGTTGAAGAAGACGTCAGCGGTGATGCTGACATCGAAGACGCGGAATCATCGCCGGTCGTTCGGTATGTAAACCACATTATTCAGACCGCAATGAAAGAAGGCGCTTCGGATATTCACATCGAGCCGGGCGATAAGAATCTGAAAGTGCGTTTTCGAATTGACGGCGTGCTGTTCGAGATGATGAGCCCGCCGAAAAAGATGCACGCTGCACTGACAAGTCGTATCAAGATCATGGCGAATCTTGATATTGCCGAGCGCCGCCTGCCGCAGGACGGCCGCATTCGCGCTGCCGTCATGGGGCGCAAGCTCGATCTTCGTGTTTCGACCGTGCCCACGCCGAAGGGCGAAAAGACGGTTATGCGTATTCTCGACAACCGCTCGATCAGCGTGTCGCTGAATGAACTCGGGTTCGGCGAAGATACACTCACGATCTGGAAAAATCAGATTGCCCAGCCGCACGGCATCATTCTCGTCACCGGTCCGACTGGTTCAGGTAAGACGACGACGCTGTATTCCTCCATCCGTCAGATGGATCTGCACAAACTCAACGTGTCCACGGTTGAAGACCCGGTTGAATACAACCTGGCGAACATCACGCAGATTCAAACACACGAGCGCATTGGCATGACATTCGCAGCGGCGCTGCGCGCACTGCTTCGTCAAGACCCGGATGTTGTCATGGTCGGCGAAATTCGTGATATGGAAACCGCAAACATTGCTGTGCAGGCAGCGATGACCGGCCACCTCGTGTTGTCAACACTGCATACCAATGACGCACCTGCATCTCTGACACGTTTGATCAATATCGGCATCGAACCGTTCCTGATCGGTGCGGCTGTCAATGCAGTTCTGGCCCAGCGCCTGGTGCGAAGAATTTGCAGCAACTGTGCTGAGGAAATTACAGTCAGCGAGGAGATTGCTGAGTTTCTGACTATGCACGGCGTCGATTCCAACAAGGTCATGCTTGGCAAGGGGTGTCAGCGCTGCCGCGAGACCGGCTACTCCGGACGAAATGGTCTGTACGAACTGCTCGTGCTCGATGACTATCTGCGCGATGCCATCGCCCGCAATCCGAACGTGACGGAGTTCCGGCGGATGTGCAAGGAACGCGGCATGGTCACGCTCCGCGAAGACGGCTTCCAGAAAGTCATCGACGGCAAGACCACAGTCGAAGAGGTCCTGCGCGTCACCGAATCAACAATCTGAGGCTGCTTCAAAACTGAGGTCGTTTACAAAGCCCAGCATCTCCCGATGCCGGGCTTTTCATCACGGCCAGAACGCCGCAACACTCAACAACACCCACAGCACAACCGTCACCGCAACCTTCCCTGTCGACCCGAGTATTCGTCCGATCGCAGCCCACACGGCCGGCTTCATCGAACCGCGCATTGTGTTCCTTGTAACACCCATCTCACCGAGCACTGCTCCGAGAAATGAACCGACGATTGCGCCAAGCAACGCGCCGAAGATCGTGCCAATGCCGGGGATGATCGTCATCGGTGCCGCCAGCGCGAGCGCTCCGATCACACCGCCGAGCAGCGCTCCCCACGAACCCGCGCGTGATGCGCCGCCTCGCTTTGCGCCAAGCAGCGAACCGAGAAACTCGATCAGTTCACCGATACACAGCAAGACCAAACCGACAACGAGTACCCACAGACTGAACGTCCACGGAGAGTCATCCGGCAAATACCACGTATCGATCAGTTCAATCACGACGGCGATGCCGAACATGATCCACCCACCGGGCAATTGCAGCACGACCAGCACCAGGCACGCCAACCCGATGAGCACAAACAGCGTCGCAACGATGTAGAGAATCCATTCCATGCAGAACTATCTTCGGCGAGGGGGTTCTATTCTTGCACAATTGCCGAACTGCACCCCAAAACAGCTACCACGATGATCTACTCCGGCGATTTCCATTGAATGTCCCGAGCAACGAAACCCCGTGGCCAGCCCCGGAAATGAGCAATACGAGAAATGGGGAGTGCTCGATCAGCAGATCGCCCAGGCCATCCGAACAGGCGACCACCAGCTCATGGACGCCCTCGCAAACGAAATCACCGCTGGTACGCACGGCTGGCTGGCGCGACTCTACGTTTCCAACTATCACCGGACACACGAGGCGGTAAAGCTGGCTACGCAGTCAATTGATGTCATGCGCAAACGACTCTCTCAGTTCCCCTAACGCAATCATCAGTCATCTTCCTTGTGGCCCTTCGTCGTGAACTTGCTTTCACCGATCCACCACCATGATCTGCTCCAACGATTTCCGCTGAATGTCCGGCACGACACAACCCTCCGCCGGATACCCGATCGGAATCAACAGGTACGGACGTTCAAAGTCCGGTCGATTCAGAATCCCCGCTAGAAACTTCATTGGGCTCGGTGTGTGCGTCAATGTCGCTAACCCTGCATGATGCGCTGCTGCGAGAAACAAACCGCAGGCAATGCCGACCGATTCATTGACGTAATACACCTGATCAGAATCATTTTGATGCAGGTCATCTTTCATCATTTTGAAAACGACGATCAGCCACGGCGCGACTTCGAGAAACGGTTTGTGTTCGTCAGTGCCGATCGCGCGCAGATCGCGCAGCCAGGTTTCGCTTGCCCTGCGTTCATAAAACTCGCGCTCTTCGATTTCCGCACCTTCACGAATTTGCTTCTTGATGGCAGGGTTCTGGACAGCGACGAAACGCCACGGCTGCTTGTTCGCGCCGCTGGGGGCCGTGCCTGCCGCTGCTATAAGGTTCTCGATAACGTTGCGCGGCACCGGCCTGTCCGAAAAATACCGGATCGATCGCCGTTGTTTCATGATTTCATAGAACCGCTGCGATTCAGTCAGCGGATCATCACTCGGCTGGTAGTGCTCGTGCGGCTTGTGCAGCGGCAGGTCAGTCTGATGTTCAGTCATCGGAGCATCGTCGCGGCGTTTTGGCATCGAATCAAGAGCCGGACGAGCGATCGGTCATAATGCTCTGACCTGAGAACGCCCGTGATGGAGAGTTGCCTTGGTGAAGTATCAACGTGTTGTCGTGGCCCTTGTTCTTGCTCTGCCTGCAGTGTTTGTGCCGTCTGCCAGGGCCAACGGCGATAACGTCCGCAATGCTGCACATTGGTATGAACGGGCAGTCGGTCAACTTGAAACCCTCAGCGATGAACAATTGAACATGGTGATGAACTACGTCGAAGCGAGGGTTGACCCCTCGCCGGAGCTTCGTTCAACGCTGCGCGCTCTGGCTCCCACGCTGGCGCTGCTTCGGCGCGGTGCCGCACAGCAGTATTCAGATTATGGCCTCGACTTCAGCAAGGGTTTCGAGCTGACGCTGCCGCATCTTGGGCAGTTGCGCAATGGTGCACGACTGTTGCGGGCAGAGGCACTCGTCAAAATGCACGATGGCGATGTCGCAGGCGCTTCGCGTGATTTGGCATCGATGTACCAGATCGGCGGACACCTTTCCGACGACCGAGTGCTCATCAGCGCACTCGTCGGCACAGCGATATTCAATTTCGCAGATGAATCCGTGCAAAGCGCACTCGACCGCGGCGCAATTGACACATCTGCTGCTGCAGAGCTTGCGGGCGCGCTCCAACAACTCGATGAAGACGATCCATTTGGATTCGTCGAATCAATCTTCAGTGAACACGAACTGATGATGGCGACGCTGAGCAACGACGTGCATGACGATGGGGACATGCACGAGCTCGCTTCGATGATTGGCGGTTCTGAAGAACAGGCGCATGCAATTGTTGAGAAGTTGCAGGACGCCGATGTTGATGCAGAGATGGCGAAATTCGATGGCGCGATGAACGATGTTGCAGAGATTTTGCTCTTAGAAGACACCGATGAAGGGCAACAACGGCTCAACGATTGGGAAAGTAAGATTGAAAATGGGGATTACGGTGTGTTTGCGACACTTCTGATGCCCGGCTATGGCAAGGCGTATCAACTCATGATCGAGGCGCGATCTCTGGTCGCTGAGCGTCGCGCCATGCTCGAGAAACTGGCCCAGGGTGAGCTTGATCCCGCTGCAATGGCAAATGCTGCCCTGGTGTATCAACAGGCAATTGACGCATTCAACGCGCTGCCCGAACAGCAACGGGCAACACTCCAAGCAGCCATCGCGCAGCCGGCGGATGCTGTCGATGAAGAGATAGTTGCGGCGCTTGCCGAAACCGCACTGATATTCGATCTCTTGCGCAAGGGATCACTTCTGCGTCGCTGCGATTTCAGATCATTGCGTCGACACGAATCGTCACAGTTGCTGCCCGAATATCTACTCGGAATGCATCAGTTGCTCGAACTCGTTGCGTTTGACGCGTTGCGTCACGCGCGGGTTCGCGACGGTGCTGCAACAGCGGACCGCCTTGCCATCGGCTACGCAATGATTGGCCATCTTGGCGCCGATGATCTGCTCATGAGCCCGCTGGTTGCGCACAACGCATTTGCGGAATGCACCGCACTGCTGCGTCATGGTCTGCAGCTCGGCATCCTCAATGAACATCACCCGCAATTGCAGGATGCAGTTCGGCGCATCGCCCGGCGTGATCCGTTCGGTTATATCAACGCTGTCATGCAGACGCGCATCGCACTTGCAAAACAACTGCGGCGCATGA
The DNA here is from genome assembly GCA_029260575.1 of Phycisphaerales bacterium. Taxonomy (GTDB): domain Bacteria; phylum Planctomycetota; class Phycisphaerae; order Phycisphaerales; family SM1A02; genus JAJDDB01. Next base: position 39,660 of record JAJDDB010000006.1, on the reverse strand, counting down.
CCAGCAGCGAACAGGGTTTTGATCGCGACACTATCAAGAAACTCGTAGAAAACTGGCAGGGCGATGAAATGCTGTTCGTGCTGACTGTGCTTGAGACGCTCGATGAAAACGCACTGCAACGGCATACGACAGAAACTGCCGATGCTGCTGTCGATAACGAATTGCTGTTTGTCAACAGGATGCAGCAATTGGGTGATGTTGTTTCCATCGTCGCTATACAAGACGTGCAGGCAGGCATAGGCGATCTTGCCCCACAGTTGGCGGTTGGGAACATCGATCTCATCACCGGCCTGCAGATTCCATCGATCAGCAACTGGCGGCAGCGCATGCAGCGGGCCCGCGCCGACCTTCGCGATGTGTATCAATTACTCGACGTTGCAGACGAAGCTTTGAACGCAGATGCGCCGGTTGAACCAACGGTACCGTAGTAACGCGTCTCAGCGAATAAACCGCAGCCGCCCAAAGTCCGGAATCACCCGCGTCGAGCTGCCTTCACTCATCGGGTACGGCGAGGGGAAATAGACCATCCACGCCTTGCCGATCAACAGTTTGCGATGCACCACAAACGGCGCATCGTCAATCTGCTTGATCACAATCGGCGCGGGATTGCCCCAGTATCTGCCGTCCAGTGATGACGTACTGTTATCGCCGAGCATGAAGAAGTGATCCGGCCCGAGTACGCCGAGGTGCGATGGATGCGTTGCGAATCCCCAGTCACCGGTAAACGGCCGACCGTTCTCCGGCTTCTGATCGGATGAGATGATCGGCCGCTGGTGGTAATACAAATCGCGATCAACCCGAACACGATGCAGCGTCACCGGTGAACCTTCGAAATTCCACTGAATTTCGGCGGGTATCGGTGTATTACTCAGATTGTTGGCAAGGTTGTTCGCATCATCGTCATCAAAGAGACCGGTGGTGTGCTGCAATCGTTCGACCGGCCGCCAGTCGTATTCAAGCGATGCAACACAGTCGCCGTCAACGAACAGCTTTATGGATTGATCGACGTGCCAGAATTCGACGTTCGTCGGCTTGCCCGCAGGCAGCGCATCAATCTTCGCTGTGTCTGTCTGCGTCCATTGATCAGCAGCGCCGTCTTGCGGCCGATAGCGCACGACTGCCTGATCACCGTCGATGCGAAACTCGAAAATGCTGCTGCGTGCATGAAGTTCCAGCGACGTGGTCATTCCGTCCTGATCCGGCACAAGCGTTGCTGCAACACGCACATCGCTTGTGAACTGCATCGTCGACCGGGTCTGCATCAATATGTTGTACGGTGCCCAGTCCGTCAACGGCCGCAGCGTGCTGTCCCATTGCAGAATTGTTGGCCCGGCTGATTCCGTGCGGAACGCGCGCGTTTCGGTCTCCCACGCATCGCCATACCAGAACGCTCCGTCCCACCCCGCGCTGAGTGTTTCCGGCCGCCGAGGGAGATAATCGCTGTTGCTCACCGGTTGCCACACCGCACGTTGAATGTACTCGGGTTTGCGCTGCACAACGTATGCTTCAAGATCATCGGAGTTGTCCGCAGCCCCTGCGAAGACATCGCCGTCTACCAGCCAGATTGAGTCATTCGGCAGGCCGATCAGGCGTTTGATGTAATTGCCCGAATCACCGTTGGGATCGGTCGGGTTCTTGAATACCACCACATCCCAGCGTTTGGGCATCAGGAACGGGTAGATGCATTTGAGTACGAGAATACGATCACCCATGCGCAGCGTGGGCATCGGTTCGCCAAGTCGACCGAGGTTGTTGAACTCCGGACCGAGCATCGGATCCCAAACCGATTTGAATGCGGTCGGCCGATTGTCCTGATGGGCCATATCAACACCTGCAGAGAAGACAGCGCCGGTGTCGCTGGATTGCAGCAGGAAATGCTGGCCGAGCAGCGTCGGCGCCATCGAGCCGGTGGGGATTACGAATCCTTCCACCGCAAATCCGCGAAAGGTCATCGCCAATACGAACGCGACGACCAGTGACTGAATCGTCTCGATAACCGTGGTGTCGTGTCGATGTTCGGACATATTGATTGAATGCTGCGCCGGAAGTGATCGGCCGGGCTGGTGATCCTACTCCAAACTACGTTCGCTGTTTCGGCGGTGTTCAATCGTTGGGAAATCATCCGGATTCGGATTGTGAGCCGCCCTCGGAGCCGCCGCCACCTCGTTGACCGCGTCTTCGCCGCCGCCCGCCGCGCCGTCGCCGTCCGCCGCCGGTTTTCTTTTCACCGTCGCCCCCACCGGTAGTCCCGTCCGGCTGCGAAGCCTGGGGCTTCTCAGCCTGCGACTGGGGATTCTGCTGCGCGGCATTGTCCTGGTTTTTTCCGCGCCGCCGCCTGCGTTTGCCGCCGCGCCGCCTGCCGGTCTTTTTCTCACCAGCTTCGCCGGGCCGCTGCTCGGTTTGCTCTTCGGACTGCTTGGATTCAGCCTGCTGCGATGTGCTGCGAAAACTGTCCTGTTGTTCACCACGACTGCGCTTTGTGCGTTTGCGGTCGTCGGTGTGCTGCTCCGCCTGTTTGGCATCCAGACCTCGAAGCGGGTCGGGCTCGGGCTTGGCAGCACCCGGCGGCGGGCACTGATCCGGGTCCATAAGTTCTTCAACGGGTACTGCAATGTCTCGCCCGTCGTCTTCCAGACGCACGAGCACCAACTGCACGAGCACTTTCGTGTCAAGAACAATGCCCGGACCTTCACTTGTGCCGACGCGTGTCTTTCGGCGGGGAAGGTTGTTCTTCAATTCCTTATAAGTCTGATCTTCATAGCGCAGACAACACATCAACCGCCCGCAGCGCCCGGAAATCTTCAACGGCTCCAGCGTCGCTTTCTGGCGTTTGGCTGCACTCATCGACACCGGCTTGAGCACCTTCAGGAAATTCTTGCAGCAGCAGTGCTGGCCGCAGCGTTCGTAATCTGCGACAAGCCGAGCTTCATCACGGGCGCCGACCTGTCGCATTTCTATCCGCGTCTTGAATTGCGATGCCAGTTGTTTGACAAGCTCGCGAAAGTCCACGCGCTCTTCAGACATGTAGTAGAACGTCATCAACTCACCGCCGAGGATCGGTTCGGCTTCCACCAGCTTCATGGACAAGTCAAGCTCTTGAATCTTCGCTTTGCAGACTTTGACCGCTTCCTGGCGGGTGCTGTCGAGCGCGGATTGCGCGTTGAGTTCATCGATGCTGGCAATGCGGAGGATGCGTCCGTTTGTGTGGAACGGATAATCGTGCCCGCCGGAGTTTTCTATGTAGTCGAGCATCTCCTGGCGGGTGACGCTCTTGGAGCAACCTGCATTGGGGCAGGTGCTTGTGAGCATCTCGCCGATCTCAGTGCCGCGATGTGTGCGGATGACGAGTTTCGAGCCGCACCCGGGTTTGGCCTCGCCGTCATATGGATATTCACCGACGAGTTTCATCGCGCCGAAGCGGACCACAATGGATGTCGGTGCTTCGAGCGCTTCGTATATTTCCTGATCTGTACGGGCGGTTCGATGCCTCGGGTCAGCATCGGCCTCGAAGACCGGCAATGGGGTGATAGACATTCGGGTTTCCTATTGCGCAGTCGTCCTGCGTGCGCGTTACAAGCAATCGGCACAGCCGGCGAATCACATCAAACTGTCACCAGGTTGGGTTTTTACGACCGTAGCCCCCTGGCGTGGCACACGGCTCCAAACGCAATAGTGCGGGTATTGTAACGGAAGAGGTGTGTACAGCGATACCCGCCCCTTCGCTGCGCTCAGGAGCGGCTTCCGAACGATTCAAGCCTAATCACCAACACAGAAGCCGCCCCTGAGTCTTCGAAGGGGCGGATAATGACGTTACGATTTCACACATGCCCTGCGCGCGGCTTCTTCATGTCATCTGCCACTACTACGGCCAGTGGCTGCCCGGCGACCCACGTGGCTGGCGCAGCCGCGACCACAAGACCCATTCCAGCGGTGATTACAAGAATCCCCCGCCTGCGGATGAGCATCGCGGTCTGTATACCTCGGTGAAGCTGGCGATGAAACGTGACGTGGTCACTCTTGGCATGTGCGATCAGAAATCCGTTGGCAACGCGATTCTTGAAAAACTGCGCGCGATTGAAGTTCAAGTGCACTGTCTCTCGTGTGGGCCGACGCATGTACATGGGTTGTATGAATCATGCGCCGACGATGCAGTGAAGGAAATCGGTCGCGCCAAACAGTTTGCATCATTGCGATTGAAGAACCAGCCGGGAAAGATATGGGCAAAGGCGCGAAGATCATCGAAGTTCGAGATGCGAATCATGCAGCGAACGTGCGCAGGTACATAGCTGAACATGCAGACAAGGAAGGGGCGTGGGTGTGGATCAATCCGAATGACGAAGAGCGGCATTGATGTGATTGCGATACCCGCCCCTTCGCTGCGCTCAGGAGCGGCTTCCGAACGATTCAAGCCTGATCACGTACACAGAAGCCGCCCCTGAGTCTTCGAAGGGGCGGATAATTGAAGGGGCGGATCATTGTTCGCCGTCTACAACCTACCGCCGCGATCGCTCTTTCGATCGCCCGCGACTTCTGCCGCGTTGTTTCATGTCAACAAGCGACATGCGGCTGCGCTTGCTGAAGATCACACGGATCGGGACCTCGCTGTACGGCAGCGCTTCACGCAATCGATTCATCAGGAATCGTTCGTAGCGACCCTCAAACAACTTTGGATCGTTCACGACCATCATGATCGACGGCGGCTGAATATCAATCTGGCTGACGTATAACACCTTGGCTTGCGTGCCCAGCCGTGACGACGGGCCACGCAGATCGAGAATCTCTTCAATGACGGTGTTCAGCTTCGACGTCGACACGCGATGCCGGGCCTGTTTCAGCAGGTTGAACGCCATCGCAACGACATCATTCAACCCTTCGCCTTCATGGGCGCTAATGAACACTATCGGCGCATAGTCAAGGCCACGCAGTTCCTGCGTGAGATACTCCAGGTAATCATCCGGATTCAATCGATCCGCAACGAGATCCCACTTATTGACCACGATGACAGTCGGCTTGTACTGTCGTTGCAGTTCCTGTGACAGCTTCTTGTCCACCTGCGATACATCATGCGTTGCGTCAAGCAGCAACACAGCAACATCGGCCCGGCGAATCGAACCAAGCATCCGGTGGTACGCGTAATACTCGATGTCATCCGCCATTGACTTGCGCTTGCGCACGCCGGCTGTGTCAATGGCCACCATCGACCGGCCTTCCATTTCGAAGCGCACATCTACTGAATCGCGCGTCGTACCCGCAATCTCCGACACAATCACACGTGGTTCGCCCGCCAGCGCATTGATCAACGTGCTCTTGCCTGCATTGCGCTTGCCGATGATTGCGAGTTTGAGTTCGGGATCGTTCGGCTGCTCATTCAACGTGTCCGGCTGGGCTTCGACCCGCCGATACATTTCATCAAGCAGATCGCGCATCCCCATACTGCTTGTCGTGCTGACGCAGACAGGTTCACCCAGCCCAAGACCAGATGCTTCCAGGCCGTGCGGAATCCATTCTTCACTGTCAACTTTATTGGCGACGACCAGAACGCGATCGGCTGCGCCGTCCTTGCGAAGCAGATTGGCAACCGTTTCATCCAGCGTTGTTATGCCGGTCTGCGCATCAATCACCAGCAAGACGATCGCAGCACCGGTGCGCGCCACAGCAATCTGCTGTTCGATGTCAGGGGTCAGTTTGGCAAGGTCTTCGCCGATCTCGTTGTACCTGCCGCCTTCTGCGGTGTAGACGCCGAACCCGCCGGTGTCGATCAGATCGACCAGCCGCGTTGGCAGCTCGCCGGGCTCTTCGACAGGGGGGTCAAGCTCCAGCAGGACCGAAACACGATCGCGCGTGACGCCCGGCGTGGGATCGACGATCGAAACGCGGCGACGAGCCAGCTTGTTCAGCAAGCTGGACTTGCCGACGTTTGGTCGGCCGACAATGGCAATCTGCGGCAGGGGCATAAGCCCGATTGTATCCCCACCGTTCGATATAGCGCGTCGCAGGGCAAACAATCTGGATTCTTCGACACCACAGCCGATCGAGCCGGTACAGTCGGGCGACGTGTGGGCGCGGCGTTCGCGCGCATTTCGCAATGTGAAAACAGGCAAGGCGGATGAATCCAGCCATGAGACGATTATGTTTGATGGCAGCGGCCACGGTGCTGCTGTGCGGTACGACTTCTCACGGAGCCGGTCCCTATGACGGCTACATGAACAACGATGCGCTGGTTGATGCGATCAGCGAGCTGGCCCAGGGCAGCGCCGTCTGCCGGGTTGCAACCATCGGCGAGACCGGCAGCGGCCGGGAGATTCGCGCGCTCACACTGGCGAGCGATCCTGACGCCGCCGATGAAAACCCCGCGATCCTGATCGTTGCGGGTCTGGACGGTCGGCATATGGTTGGCACGGAAACGGCAATCCGCGTTGCCAGCCGACTGCTCAGCGAACACAGCGATCTGCTGGACGAGCTGACGTTCTACATAATCCCCCGCGTGAACCCCGACGGAACCGAAATCAACTTCGGCGAAGTCAACGCTGGCTACATCGGCACGTTGACGGACGTCGATGCTGACCGCGATGCGATGATGAACGAAAACGGGCCGAGCGATCTCAACGGCGACGGCGTCATCACACAAATGCGTCGCCCGAACCCGCCGCTCGATGATCGCGCCGAATTCATCGCCGACCCCGTTGAGCCGCGATTGCTGAAGAAACCGGATGCCAGGGAAGGCGAGACCGCAATGTATTCGGTCTACATCGAAGGCGTTGATTCGGACGACGATGGGAAGATCGCAGAAGACGGCGACGGGTCAGTCGATCTCGACCGCAATTTCATGCACGAGTGGCCGGCCTTCGCACGTGATTCCGGCGCATACCCATTGTCAGAACCCGAAGCAATGGCGCTGGCGACATTCGTCATCGAACACGAAAACATCGTTGCGGCTGTGGTGTACGGCAGGCATGACAACCTCATCAACAAACCCGATTCCAAGGGCAAGGATGTGTCAGGCAGGGGGCCCAAGGTCATCGACAGCGGCGATGCCAACCTGTACGAACAGATCGGCACGTTGTACACCGAAACCACCGGCCAGAAGCGCGCTGAGAAAAACGATACTGCGGGCAGTTTCCACGCCTGGCTGTACGCCCAGCGCGGCATCCCGAGTTTCGCAACCACCGTCTGGGGCCGGCCTGATCCTGCCAAGAAACAAACGGACGAAAACGGCGAAGACGAAGATGAAGAAGTAGACGGCAACGGTGATGCAGAAACATCCGAAACTGATGCAGCGCCAGCATCCGACGTTGATCCCGTCAGTGGTGTCTGGACCGCAAACATCACCATTCCTGAAATGGGCGATATGGATCTGACGCTCACGCTCGAACGCGCTGATGATGATTCGGTCACCGGTTCTATGGACATGATGATGGGAACGGCAACACTCACCGGTTCGTTCGCGCCCGGAAGCGGCGCGCTGTCACTCAGCGCAGAGTTCAGCCCGGAGATCACCATCCCGCTTGCGCTGATGATTGAAGGTGATGAAATGACCGGCACCGTCACCGGCCCCGATGGCAACGCGACCGACCTGACAGGCTCGCGCGTTTCCAGCAATGATGCAGGCGGCAGCGACGATGCGCCGCAGGGGGAAAAGAAAGACAAGGGCAAGATCAAGGCATCTGATGAAAACGCAGCTGCATGGCTGGCGTATTCCGATACGCAGCGCGACGGCGCCGGCTTTATCGAGTGGACCGAATACGAACACCCGACATTCGGAACCATCGAGATCGGCGGTTTCGTACCCGGCTTTAACATGAACCCACCTGCGGATCAGCTTGATGCACTTGCCAATCCGCAGACCGATTTCATCGTCAAGCTCACCGAGAAGCTGCCGAAGCTGCGCGTCGAAGGTCCGACGGTGAAGAAACTCGCAAGCGGTTTGTACGAGATTCGCCTGGGTGTGATCAATGACGGTTCGATGCCGACCAAGACCGCAATGGCCCGCAAAGCTCGCACGATGAAGCCGACGATTATTCGGATGTCCGTGCCGGTCGAGCAAATTGTCACCGGCAACCGTGTTGATCGCATCTGGGGTCTTGATGGCAGCGGCGGACGATCTGTGCATCACTGGATCGTGCGCGTCAAAGACGGCGCATCGCTGTCGATCGAAATAGCCAACGGGCAATTCGGCGAACAGGGCGTGTCGTTTAAAGCTGCCCCAACAGACTGAAAGTGAAACTCCTGCGTGGATTTAAGATCTGCGCATTGCTTGATGGAATGATGATTATGAAACGTGCAATGGTATGTCTCGGTGTTCTGGCAATGTCGCTGCTTTGCGGTCCCGCATTCGCGCAGAAGCATGTCCCGTCGAAGGTCGACATCTCATGGAACCGCTTTTACGACTACAAGGAAATGACGGCACTGCTCAAACAACTTGAGAAGGCGTACCCCGATTTGCTGTCGCTGCAATCGCTCGGCCAGTCCGAACAGGGCCGGGAGATGTGGCTGATGACGCTCAACAACTCCGACACCGGCAAGGACACCGACAAGCCCGCGATGTACATCGATGGAAACATCCACGGCAACGAAGTGCAGGCTATGGAAGTCGTGCTGTATTCGATCTGGTATCTCGCCAAGATGTACGGCAACAATGACGATATCACCGAACTGATTGACCGCTGCGCGTTCTATTTCGTGCCCAGCGTGAATCCCGACGGCAGAGCCAACTGGTTCCGCGAGCCGAACACGCCACACAGTCAGCGCTCCGGCCAGCGACCTACTGACAACGACTTTGACGGCGATCTCGATGAGGACGGCCCGGATGATCTCGATGGCGACGGCCACATCACGAGCATGTGGCGGTTTGATCCCAACGGCAGATATCGGCGCAGCGCCAAAGACCCGCGCATCATCGAACGCGTCGGTCCCGACGAAAAAGGTGAGCTGTCACGCGCCGGTTCCGAAGGTATCGATAACGACGGCGACGGCAGGATCAACGAAGACGGTGCCGGCGGCTACGACATGAATCGCAACTGGCCCGGCGGCTGGCAGCCGAACTACATCCAGTTCGGCGCGGGTGACTTCCCGTTCAGTTTTCCAGAGACGGCTGCGATTGGAAAGTTCATTCTCGCGCATCCGAACATCGCTGCGGCGCAGAGCTACCACAACTCCGGCGGCATGATTCTGCGCGGCCCCGGTGCAAAGTTCCGCGAAAATCTGTACCCGCGTGGTGATCGCGCGGTGTATGACTTGCTCGGCGCAGCGGGTGAAGAAATGCTGCCGTACTACGACTACATGATTATCTACGCCGACCTGTACACAGTGCATGGCGGCACGGTGAACTGGACCTCAGAGCAGCTCGGCGTTGTCAGCTTCACCAACGAGTTGTGGACCGATACGTGGATCACCAAGAGCGATGACACACGGTTGGATTCCGAAGCCCGCATGCGCTGGATCGATCGCATGATGTTCGGCCAGACGTTTACCGAGTACAGCGAATACGACCACCCGACGCTGGGCAAAGTGCTGATCGGCGGCGGCAACAAGTATTCCTCGCGCAACACGCCGACATTCATGCTTGAAGAAGAAGCCCATCGCAACTTTGCGTTCACGATGTTCCACGCAGGCGAAATGCCCGCAATTGAAATGCCGTGGATCGAAGTGAAAAAACTCAGCAAAAATCTCTGGCAGATCACGATCGAGATCGAAAACACCAAGATCATTCCAACTCGCACGAACATTGCAGCGCAGAACGACATCGGCACGCCTGACATTCTGACAGTTCGGGGCAAGGGCGTTGAAGTTGTGACATCCGGCACACTTGGCGACCGATTTGATACGACGTTGTCGCCGGTTGAACATCGGCCGGGTCGGATGCTTGTCGAGCGCGGCATCGGCAGCCGATCAATCAGCACGTTCCGTTTCATTGTGACCGGCACGAGCGGTGCGGATGTCACAATCAGCTACGAAGCGGAAAAAACCCGCAACATCAAGCAGACAATCAAACTCGAAGAGAAGGTCTACGAAGCCGAGGAATAGGTTTCTCTGCCGTCCGCTACACCTCAATACCGGTCCAGCGCTGGCGATGAAAACTCGCAAGGTGATCAAGGACTGATGCAAACATGCCGGCACTGGCAGCAGCGCCGGCATCGTTTTTGCGGCTCTTGGGCGCTGTGGTAGGATCCGCCAGTTGCTCGACACATGCGCGCACACTTCGGCTGAGTGCGCCCAGGTCATAGCCACCTTCCAGCACAAACGCCAGCGGCGCGCCAACTGCAGCAGCCATGTCCAGAACGCTGCCCGTTAATGCTGCGTAACCGTTGTCGGACAGTAGCAATTGCCCCAGTGGGTCATCACCGTGCGCATCAAAGCCCGCTGAAAGCAGCATGATCTGCGGCTCGTACTGCCGGGCGATCGGCTCCACAACACGTCGAAACAGTTCGAGCATTGCGTCGTCATCGAAAGATGCCGGCAGCGGCAGATTGACCGTATATCCCGCACCAGCACCGTCGCCGATTTCTTCCAGCGCGCCCGTACCGGGGTACAGAAACTCCTGATGGGTACTGACAAACAGCACATCGTTGCGTTCGAAGAAAATATCCTGCGTGCCGTTGCCGTGATGCACATCCCAATCGATGATCATCACGCGTTCAATGCCATGCACCGAAAGTGCGTGGTCGGCTGCGACAGCAACGTTATTGAACAAACAGAACCCCATTGCTCGGTTCCGCTCGGCATGATGCCCCGGCGGACGTCCCAGCGCGAACGCGTTAGTCGCACCCTTTGTAACCACAGCGTCAACAGCGCCGATCGCACATCCCGCTGCAAGCAGCGCCGCTTCCACACTGGCCGGGCACACATTGGTGTCGTCGCCGAGTACAGCAGACCGGCCGCGCAGGTTCAGGATTCCCTGAACATAATCATCATCATGCACGCGATGCAGGGCCGCCGTTGGCGCTTCTTTCGGTTGTCGCCACAGCACCGACGCAACCGGGGGTTCTCGTAGGGCTTCCACAACCGCCTGCAGTCGCTGCGGCCGTTCCGGATGCCCCCGCCCAGGGTCATGCAGGAGCATTCGATCGTCGCTGAGCAATACAGTCGGCATACTATGGCTGCAGAGGACGGAGAAACTGGCGCTAGCACGGCAAACCGGCCGAGGCGCTTTATCATCCGCCCAGCGTATACCATGAACTCAACGATGCAATCCAAATCGGCCAGTGATGCACCCCAGCGCAGCGACGACGCGATCAGCAAAGACCGCGGGTTACTTGTTGTGCTGTCAGGTCCGTCCGGCGTGGGCAAGACCACAATCGCCAAGGATATTCTCAAGCGGTTCGGCGGAACGTTCAGCGTTTCCGCAACGACGCGCCCGCAAGCCACAGGTGAAGTCAATGGCAGAGACTACTACTTCATCAGCGATGAGCAGTTCCAGGCCAAACGCGAAGGCGGCGAGTTTCTTGAATGCGCTAACGTCTTCGGCAAGCACTGGTACGGAACGCCCAGACAGCCCGTAGAACAACAACTCGCGCTCGGCAGAATCGTCCTTCTGGATATTGACGTGCAAGGTGGAATACAGGTCCGCAAGTCAATGCCCAACGCATTCATGATGTTCATCAAACCGCCAAGCGAGGAAGAGTTGCTCCGTCGGCTCCGATCGCGCGGCCGTGATGATGAACAGGCAATTCAGCGGCGATTCGCTGAGGCAAAGAACGAATTGGCACTGGCCAACGAGAGCGGGGCGTATGACGCTGTGATCGTCAATGACGACCTCGAACAGGCGATCGAGCAGATTCACAGCCTGATTGAGAACACTCGACGCGGTCAGCGGGATAGTGCATCACCCCACTGAGCAGTTTCGTACATAATGATTGCATGGCAGCACGATCCGACAACTTCAGAGTACGGTTGGTGGCGGCTCTGTATGCGTGCGCTCTTTTGTGCGTCTCGTCCATCGCCGGCGCAGCGCAGGTGCAGGGTATTCAACTGGCGAACAACGCACCGCTGGCGGTGCGCAGCGGCGTGCTGATGGCTCCACTCGTCGCGGCGCAGCCGGGTACGGATTGGCCCGAGTCGCTGCGTTTGACGTTTGACGATAATCGCTCGATTGACGCCACGGTGGCGTGGCTGCAGCCTGGGGTGTCATCCGAAGTCCGCAAGTGGACGGACGATCCTCGATATATCACAGCCCGGCCGATTGAATCGACCGACGATTCATCAAAGCCGCAGACCGGCTCGCCGATTCTTCTTGCGCGAATGCCCGCAATGGGCACCGGCAACATACGCCTCGGCAAGCAGACAGTACAGCCGATCTGGTTCAATGCGGTTGAGCCGCCGGAAGTAATCGATCCGGAATTGCGCCGATTGCCTATTCGCGAAGCTGCTGATCTGCCCGATCCCGATGCGCCGCTTGAACACTGGCGGTGGATCGTCATGGCTGATGCATTAGCAATGACCGCGCCCGATACACAGCGTTTCAATCCGATAGATGCAATGCTCGCGCAACACCAGGCGGATTTGTGGCGCATCGGTCTCAATCGATTGCGCAGCATTGATCAGAAGCTCGCTGAACGTTGCACGGTGATGTTGATCTCCACCGGTTTTGATCGCGATCATCGGTTTGCAACATGGGTGACCGACCCGGTGTCGCTTGATGCACTTCTTCGTGTCTTGTTGCAGACCAACCAGCCTGCTGCCATGGTGGCCGCAAAAGTGCAGGCCTGGATGGATGCACAGCGGCCGGTACTGATGTGGCCGGTTGCGTTGTATGGCGAGACCGTCGAACTTGCACTGGTCAACCGACTCAATCGCGCCGTCACCGTCGATCTGGCCTGGCAGCAAAGCAGCGCGCCACCGGAACAACTGCATCTTGCGCCCGGCGTGTTGAGCCGACTTGTGCTAGAACGCCCGCAATCCGCAGCCCGAGGCATCGGCCTGCCGACAATCGAACAACCAACTCTGGTTGTCCTGCGGGTGTCTGTCGCTCGCATGCCTGTCGGTTCGCTGACGTTTCCACCTGCGACGATACTCGCCAAACCGCCGGGCATTTTCGTCACGGCGCTGTTTCCCGCATTGACGCTGGCAGATGTCGAGCGCGTGCGGCAGGCGCCGGTTGATCAGCAATTGGCCACGACAGCGCACATTCGCCGGCTCAGTCGTCAGTGGGAAATCTTCATCGATTGCAAACGACCTGCATCGTCACGATCAAACCGCCCGCCCGCCATCGGTATGGTCAACACGCTCGAAGACTTGCGAGGCATCGATGCAATTACGATTCTGATCGGCCGCGATCAGATGACAAACGAACCGCCGATCGTGCTGGCGATTCCCGAAACCGGTTGGTGGCGGTTGCTGCGTGGCAGGCAGGATGGCGCGCTGCAGATTCACCGCCGATCGTTCGACGACCGTTGGTACTGTCGCGTGGTTTTGCCGGACACATGGGTGCAATCTCTGATGGAAGATGATGCGCTGCTGCTGGGTCTTGTGCGTTCGCACGCCCAGTCACAGTCGCTGGAAACCGCGCCGAATCGGTGCGTGCCCTGGCGCATGCAGCCGGGACAGTTGCGCATCGACCTCAGCCAGTGGGACGACCTGCCGCGCTTTGAGCGCCGCGATGTTGATGCGCCGTAGGAATATGTTGCTCTCAGTTCAGAAGCGGATACTTCCGGAGATGCCGATGATTGCTGCCGAGTCGTAATCCGAATTGGCAATCCCGCTTCCGCCGCTGGTTTCCAGGCGAAGTTCACCGCCGAATGCAGCACCTGCGTAGAAGTTGATTCGGCCGTTGGCGCCGACGCGATACGTCAGGCGTCCCCAGATCGGAATGGATGAATCCTCGCCGACACCTTCATCAGCGACGTTGCTGCGATCATCCAGACGGAAGCGTTTGAACTGGTATGCGCCGCCGACTGCGAATTCCCAGTTCGAATCAAAGTCGTACACCAGCTCCAGCCCATTGCGTGTACCTGCGCCGGCTACGGATGTGTTGCGCAGCGACAGTTTATCGTTGATCTGCCAGTTCAGAACAAACACCGGAAACACGCGTGCGCTGTCTTCGATCTGGCTGACCACGCCAATGCCGCCGCCAATCGTCAGCGAATCGCTCGCGCGGTATGACGCTGCGAACAGTCCGCCGCCCTGAATCGAATCGCCGACATCTGCGCCGCTTTCGCCGGAGATCTGCAGCACCGGTCCGCCAAACAGCGTCCAGTCGTTTCCTGCATCAACAGAAAGAATTGCGCCCAGCGAGAGCGTGTGAATGTCATCCCAGGGTTGCGACACGCCCAGGCCGGCTGCAGCGCCGGAAAAATCGTACGCATCAAGGTTGTAATCAATGCGGAACGACAGGCTGACATCAGTATTGATCTGCGTGCGGGCTGTGATGCCGACGCCGCCGCGTGCGACGGAAAAGTCGCCGCCGTCGTCGATGTCCGTTTCGAACTGATATTCCGCACCGCCGTGCAGCGAAAACTTCAGGCGATCAAGCCAGTGGTCCTGATCATCGTCTTGCAATCGCCGGGCATTTGTGCTGTCCCGATCCTGCGACATGCTGCGCTCATCCTGCTGCGCGCCGGCACCTGAAGCGGAAATAACAATCGTAAGAAAAGCAACGTTCGAACACAGAAGTGCGCGGTTCACGAGTATGCTCCTGCAAGAATCAGAGATCAGAAACCCAGTCTTCGTGGTCAAGGTAGCTGGTTTTGCCAGCGATGCAACGCACAGCGCATCGCCCGTTCACATTCGTGCCCGCAGACACCATGCGATCCACTCCAGCACCACCAACACGAGCGCCGCACCGATCAGATACGGCCACAGCGGCCGGGCTGCTGCATCAGACGCCACACCCGCCTCAGCAGATTCCGCATTGATGCGCAGCGACTGAACCGGCCGAATGTCACTTTCCTGATCGCTCAACACGTTGATCGCAATCGTATCAAACGGCGGGGCAGCGCCGACAACCCCATACACACCAGCCAGCCGAATCGCAGGCAACGTAACTGCACCCGGATTCGTCACCGCAACAGACAATGCTACCGGCGTGGCAACTTCAATCGTCGTTGTGCCGGGTTTCGGCACAACGGTAATCGGCTCGCCGGGCCTGAAACCGAATGCGTCAACAGCGCCGCCACCAACGGCAAGCTGCTCAAGCACGTTCTGCACAAACACCGCAAACGATACATGCAGCGGCCAGTCGCTTCGGCGCAGTTCAAATCCGACAGCAACATGTTGCACACCTTGCGTGCGCAGCAGCGCAATGATCGGCCCGTCCGCGCCCCACGCAAGCGCTGTCCCGGCTGCTGGCAGATCAAACCCGCCGAAGCCTGCGAAACGCACCGCATCCAGTTCGACATACTGCATCAAAGGGTGCTGGCGATCCCAGCTCAACACGCTTTGGCCGCCCGTTTGCGTCGGCTCAATGATGCCAAGAGTCGGCGGCGCAGCACCGAATGACAAAGACGGCGCCATCGGCAACTGCGCCGGCGACACGCGGTCGAAAACGATCAAATCAATCGAGCTGTCGGTCTGCGCTACGGCTTGATTGGCGTATTGCGACGCTGTCATCACGATCAATTCCGCAGGATCAGCAGCTCGCAGCAGATCGACAAGAAATGGATCTGCATCCGCATCGTCGTCCGGATGCACCATCAGCAGCCGTGGTTGTCTGGGCGCGGGCAACACCAGCGCAGCCGTGTTGTCCGAAGCCAAAGCGTCTTCGTGATTATGCTCAAGCGACAGCACCGCACCCTCGGGAAGCTCCATGGTTGCGGTGAACGACCGCTCGCCGACGGTTGCATCTGTTGCAGGCGGCAGGTTCACAATTAGTGGCAGGGGGTCCGCATCATCGGCGCGAAGCGTTGCGACAAGTTCAATGGCGCTGCGCGATGCATTCGTAAGCCGGGCGAAGATATCGACACGGCTGGGCGATTCAAAATCCCTGCGGGCGGTGAACGCGGTAATACCGACGTTGTCGACTGGGGTGGTCATGTCTTGGCCGACGCGCACGTACCGGAACCTGCCGGCTCGCAGGTTGAATCCAGCTGCACGTTCGGATGCGCCGACGCCGCCATCGGAAATCAAGACCACCATGGGCGGCTGATCATCGGATTCCGAACGAGTCGCAAACGCCTCCGCCAGCCGTAGCGCCTGTGCGAGGTCAGCCTGTTCATCGGTCGGCTGCACGCGATCAAGCGCATCAAGCAGAATCCTGCGGTTGGATTGGAACGGCGTTATCACGCGCGGCGACCTGCCGAACATCGCAATCATGATCTGTGCTGTTCGATCAGCGCGTGATGCGTTGTCAATCAGGTTGCGCGCTTCAGCACGCGCAGCGTCCAAACGGCTTTGCGATGGATCGTTCGGGTCAACATCCGTCGCCCGCATCGAGGCACTGACATCGATAAGCACAATGATGCGCCCCGCGGGTTGCACGCCGCCGGTCAGTACCGGCTGGGCAAACGCGATTAGAAGTGCTGCCAGCAGCAGGAACTGGATAAGCAGCAGCAGTGAATACCGCAGCCGTTGAAACGGCACGTTGGCCTGCAAATCTTCAAACGCCTGTTCCCACAGCAATGTGCTGGCAATGCGTAGTGGTTGCCTGCGGAGTTTCAAGAGGTACAGCAACACCAATGCCGGCAAGGCAACGGCAGCGACGAACAGCGCAGACCAGGGGGTGAGGAATTCCATGAAAGCCAGAAACGCCGTAAGCCAAACAGCGAGACAACTGAGATGCCTGCAAGTGTAGCGGCGCGACTACACGATGCCGACCGCGCGCTTGAATGCGTCAAGCGATTCCCGCTCGCCATCGAGATCACAATGCTCGATCACAGTGATACGCTCGTTCTTGATTGTCACAATCTGCTGGCAGCGGTGTCGATGCTGCTGTCCATTGTGTACAAGATCATCAATAAACTCGATCACCGCATGCGTCGTGTCAGCTCTTGAAACGCTACTGGCAAAATGCAGCTCGTCGAACGTCGACCGGCCGGTCTGCGACGCAGTGCGGTACGAATCAAGAATCGCCGCCGGGCCTTCGATCGTCTTCTCTCGAATGGCATACATGCAGTTCGGGTGCATCACAGCACCAGCAGCGTCGTAGTCATCATGATCAAGCGCCGCGGCAAACTGTTGTGCGATCTCAAGAACAGACATCTCTGGGCTTCCTTGTGCAGCACACTCAAATGCGTTCAATCTTTGTAACCGTGCGCTCGCTTCGCTGATCGCCGGTGTTGAGTGTGTCTGCCGGCTCGAACAACATGATCCAGCACTCTTGCTCTGCAACAGGCATGTGCTCGACACCGCGCGGCACGACGAACAGTTCGTTTTCGTTCAACGTGACATCGCCCGCGCGCAGGCGGATCGTAAGATGTCCCTTGACAACCATGAACAATTCATCAGCATCTTCGTGTGTGTGCCAGATGAATTCACCTTGCACCTTTGCGATGCGCACATGCTGGCCGTTGCATTCAGCGATAAGCCTGGGCGACCAGTGTTCAGCGAAGGACTCGAATTTTTCAATTATGTTTGTCTTGCTCATCTTCAATCACAGTCGTAGTGGTATCTCGTTTCATTGTGAGGTGTATCGGGACAACCAACGGGTAAGCGGGATTCACATATTCTCTATGCGCAACTTCCCACAGGCCGATGCGATCGGTTTGGTATCCGTCAGTTTTGAAGCGAATGATCCAGCGGTGGCAATTGATGCTCATTCGTTCTGTTCTACCCCACATTGAATCAGACGTTTCTCCGTGTGTTGGCAATTCACCCGTCAGCGTCGCGATCCCAAATGCATCTGTTGTCGCCTGCAAGAATATTTCACCATCGTCCCCGACGAGGTCAGCGTCGTGTCGCAACTCGACTGTACAACCTGCAACTGGATCGCCGGTTGCGCTGGATGTTTGGACTACGATCGTCACAACGCTGCTGCCGATCCAATGTGCGATGCCGATGGATGGCAGAAATGCTGCCGCCAATACAACAGGAAGTATCGCAATGACAGCAATCAGGATTCGTTTTGGCTTTCGAGACATGTGCGTTCACAATCTCGTTCGGAAGTGGTCAGCTCAGAAGAATTTACCTCGGCGGTTCTCCGTGGTCTTTGGTGGTGAGACTTCTTCTTCGAACACGATCCGCCCCTTCGAAGACTCAGGGGCGGCTTCTTGTGTTGATCTGCTGATTTTCCTCACGCCGCGGTCATTGCTGCTTCCGTCGGCAGGGTTTCCACGATGTTCTGCAGGATTTCATCCGTGTCTTTGCCTTCCGCTTCGCCTTCAAAGTTCAGCAGGCACCGATGCCGCATCGCAGGCAACACCACCGAGCGCACATCATCAACGGAAACATTGCCACGACCATCCAGTAGCGCTTTCACCTTGCCCGCAAGCACCATTGCCTGGGCTGCACGAGGGCTGGCCCCGAAGCGCAGGAATTGATTGACCATCGGCGTGGCTATTTCGCCGCCCGGATGCGTCGCCAGAACCAGCCGCACTGCATAATCCTGCACATGCGGCGCGATGACGACCTGGCGAACAAGCTGCTGCTGTTCAAGAATCGTCGGCCCGTCGATCACCGGCTCAACATTCGGCTGCGCGCCGGTTGTCGTGCGATTCAGAATCTCCGACAGGTCCTCGCGGTTTGAATACCCAACTTCGAGTTTGAAGAAGAAGCGGTCAAGCTGCGCTTCGGGCAGCGGGTACGTGCCTTCCTGTTCAATCGGGTTCTGCGTTGCCATGACAAAGAACGGCCGATCGAGCTTGTGCGTCTCGCCGCCGACGGTTACGGATTGTTCCTGCATCGCTTCCAGCAGCGCGGACTGCGTCTTTGGCGTGGCGCGATTGATTTCATCTGCCAGAACGATCTGCGCGAAGATCGGCCCCTTGCGAAACTGGAACTGTCTGCCGCCTTCAGTTTCGATCACGATTGTCGTGCCCGTGACATCAGCAGGCATCAGGTCGGGGGTAAACTGGATTCGGCTGAAGTTCAGGTGCAGCGCTTCAGAAAGCGAGCGAATGAGCAGCGTCTTGCCGAGGCCGGGCACACCCTCCAGCAGCGCGTGGCCGCCGGCAAACAGGCAGATCAGCACGCCGTCGATGATCTCCTCGTGGCCGACGACAGCCTTGGCGATCTGCGTCTTGGTGTTCTCGTAGTCCTGTCGGAATTTATCCGAAGCGGCTTCGATGCGGGCGACGTCGGTACCAGCCATGCGCGATCTCCTGAGCGGGGGGGCCGTGCTCTTTGAGCGTAACAATAGCAGCTTACCGGCTGTGGCCGCTGGAATCGGCTGGGGCTGCGGTTTCGCATCACGACCTTGCTTGGGCCTGCGCGCAGCCTGACAATACTCCGGCATGTTCGCTGCAACCCCGCAGATCGGTGCTCAGGAATGTTGATCGACCGCAGACTCCGCCATCCTCTGTGTCCATACTGCCGGTACGACCTGGTGGCGACGGTCAAAGTCGGCGGCAGGGTTTGTCCGGAATGTGGCGAAGACTTCGAACTGCATGAACTAATTCGAGAGCCCCGGCCGGGTGAGTGGACCGACACGGTCGGACTTCGTCGACTGACGGTGTCGTTGCTTGTTCGCGGTGTGATAGGTCTGGGAATATGGGCGCTCTGGTTGTGGGGTGTTTCCGGATTGACGATCAACAACGGCATCAAAATACTTGCCGTCTATGCCGGCCACGTGATCATCGGAGTCATTGTCGGCAAGGTTCAGTGGAAGGGATTGCGCGAACGCAGTGGTTTTGACGGCCTTATTCCAGCCTGCGCTGCGATCCTGGCAGCCTGGTTCACAATCGCTGTGGGCGCCGCCCTTATCGGACTGCTGACCCCTCTGTCGACTGCGCACGCGGGCACAGCGGCCTTTACAGCAGCAATCGCAGCGCTGGTTGTCATCCTCCCGGCTGCGTTTCTTGATGAATAGGACAAAAAAGACGGGCAAAACAGCAGTTGGAGTTCGTATCGTGGTGTATATCCGGTGAATGACACGACACGCATCCTGGTCTATGGCGGCACGTTTGATCCGCCGCATCTGGCGCATGTGCATCTGCCGCCGTTGGCTGCTGATCGCCTGAACTGCGATCGCCTGCTGTTTGTGCCGGCTCGCGTGAATCCATTGAAGACCGCAAACCCGCTGGCGGATGATGCACATCGACTTGCCATGTTGACGCTCGCGCTCAACGAAACTCCGGATGCGGAACTGTGTACGATCGAGTTGGAACGCGACGGCCCCAGCTACATGATCGACACGCTGCGCGAACTCCGCGCACGCAACGGCCGCAATTCTGCGTTCGTACTTTTGATCGGCGCTGATCAGGCGCTCGAATTTCATAAATGGAAAGACTGGCAGCAGATTCTCGAACTGGCAGAGCCTGCAGTGATGTTGCGCCCGCCGTGGTCCAGACAGCGTTTCGCAGATGCCCTGCACCAGCAACTTTCTGACGATGAAGCAGCTTGGTGGCTCGATCATGTGGTCGATGTTCCGATGATGGACCTCAACGCAACCGACGTTCGCAATCGGCTGGCTGTCGGCGCTGACTTGGATGGCATGGTCGATCCCGCTGTTGCCCAGTACATCCGCACCCACCAGTTGTATGCCCAGCGCCAACCCGCATAAACCCAGAAAACCACGAATATGCTGCACAGGCGGATTGCTCGCTGGGCTGCGGCTATCATGGGCACTTCAATGACCGTCCATATGTCTGAGAGTTCGTCCGCTGCGATCGATGCGCCCGCTGAAGGTGTGCGCTCGATCGCATTGGTCAGCCTCGGCTGCCCGAAGAATCTCGTCGACTCTGAAATAATGCTTGCGGAACTGCGCGATTCCGGGTTCAACCTCGTGTCTGACCATGATGAAGCGGATGCGATCATCATTAATACCTGCGGGTTTCTCGAAGCCTCCAAAGACGAATCGCTGGGTGCGATCAACGAAGCAATCGACCGCAAGACCACCGGCAGGGTGAAGCGCGTTGTCGTGGCCGGCTGCCTCGTACAGCGCCACCGTGCGAAACTTCTGGAATGGTCACCCGGCATCGACGCAATGATCGGCGTCTTTGATCGTGATCACGTTGTCGAAGCTGTCAGCGGCGAATCTGCACAGGCCAAGCGTGCTGCTGCAGCGGGCGACAATGCTGTTCAACCGAAATACTGGATTGCGGGCAACGCGCTGCAAGCTGCCCGTGAACGCGGCATCGAGACAGTCGGCCTCACCGTGCGCGGCAACGACGGCCAGGGCATCGGCTACTTTGAAAACGAACAACAACGTTTGCGCCTGACGCCACGCCACTGGGCCTATCTGCGCGTCAGCGAGGGGTGTAACCAGAAATGCGCGTTCTGCACGATTCCGTCGATCCGCGGCAAGATGCGCAGCAAGCCACTCGATCGCATTCTCAGTGAAGCCCGCCAACTCATGGCTGATGGCGCGTTCGAACTCAACCTCATCGGCCAGGATACGACAAGCTACGGATACGACATTTACGGAACAAACGGAACCTCGATTCCCGCCGCAGCCGCAACCAGGCCGAAGCGCCAGCGAGGCAACGGTCAACACCAAGAATACTCCGGCGACCTCATCGGCCTCTTGGCCGGTCTCAACGATGTGGCAGCAGAATTCGGCGGCGGGTGGATGCGCCTCATGTACGTCTACCCGACGCATTTTACCGATGCGATGATCGATGCAATTGCAACGCTGCCCAACATCACCAAGTACATCGACATCCCGCTGCAGCATGTCAGCGATCGAATGCTCACAGCAATGCGCCGCAACATCACCGGCAGCGCGCAGAAAGAACTGCTGTACAAACTACGCGAGCGCATTCCCGGTCTGGCAATTCGCACCACACTTATCACAGGCTTCCCCGGCGAAACCCAGGCTGATCACGATGAACTGGTCGAGTTTATCGACGACTTCGGGTTCGACATGCTCGGCGTGTTTCAATACTCCCGCGAAGAGGGGACACCTGCCGGCACAATGGATGCCGATCCGAACCTGCACGTGCCCGATGAAATCAAAGCCGACCGCGAAGCAGAGTTGATGCTCACGCAGCAGAGTATTGCGATTGACAACGCGATGTACCTCGCAGAGCAGCGCAGCCAGTTCGATGCGTTGATCGAACGAAGAATTGATGCAACCGACGATGCCGATCCAAATTCGAATCAACTGCGTTATGTAGCCCGATGCTACCACCAGGCCCCGCAGGTCGATTCCGTGACATACGTGCACAGCAATGTCGAGTTGTTGCCCGGCGAGTTGGTGCGCTGCACGATCGTCGACGCCGAAGAGTACGACCTCATCGCCCGCCCCACCGAGCAGCTCGAACGCAAGATCAAACTGCCGATGGTGTAACACACGAAGTGCTTTACAATCAACATTACGAAAGCGGGGCATGGTTCAGCGTGCCTCTCAGCCGGGGATTGATGATGAACCATCCCAGATTCAGAACCCAGCTATCATGACACTGAGGTCATACATGCGCCGCAATCCATTCCGTATGTACATCACCACATTTGCCGCCTTCGCACTGGCAGGTTTATGCGGTCTCGCATCCATCGGCTGCGAGCAGAAATCCGTCGAACCCGAACCCGTCGTACACACGCCGCTGGATCTCGATCCAACACAGGACATCGTGCTCGGCCAGTGGTGGACCAACGGCAAAGAGCTCCTACGACTGTACGATGACGGCAGGTACTCGCAGTACGCCTCAATGAATCGCTACGAAATTCCCGAACAACGCGGGCGCTGGTCGCGCGGCAGCTACGCAGTCATCTGGATGGAACCCTACGCCACACGCCAGCAGCGCATCCGGGTCAGCATCGATAGGGCCGACGGCAAGATCGTGCTCAATATCCCCAAGCTTGGCGTACTGCATTCCATGGACGATCCTCCACCAGTGCTCGAAGATCGATTGATCGGCACTTGGGAGAATCAAATCGGCGCGATTCGGTTGAATTCAAACATGCGATTTGAGTACAGCCGAAAATGGGCGGGCGACAATCCATCGCCTACGACAATGCCCGCACAAGGAAAATGGCGCATCACCGGACAGATACTCGAACTCATCCCCGACTCACCCGCGTACGAAACCGTGTGGATTGAAATCAAGGTCAGCACCGAAGGCATCACACTGCAATCACCCAAAGGCATCTTCCGCAAACAGACCGTCGGTATGATCACCAGCGAAACACATTCCGGTTCGGGATGATCACCTGCGCACAAGTCGTAATCGTGAGGTGATGCAATGAGCCTGCGATGGTTGCTCTTTGATTACGTTGACCCGGAACTGCATCTCACCGATGAGCAGCGGCGAGAAATTCGCAAAATTGCCATGTCGCCGGTTCCTGATCCGCCGACAGAGAATGCACCTCGCTCAAAGGTGCACCGGTTGCTTACGTGGGGAGCAGGCAGCGAAACGCAGCCCGGGTCCGCGCTGCTCATGGCAACAATCCCCATCGTAGCGATGGTGACCATGCTGGCGACGTGGATCGCGCTCGTGCGATGGATTCCCCTGCTCGGCACGCTCTGGGTAATCGTGCCGCTGCTGCTCGGGCAGGCAGCCATCGCCTGGTTCTTGCTTGCAGTACTCAGCAGGCGAATGCGCATGCCGCGCGTCCTGGCAGCATTGCGTTCCATGGGGTTCAATGTCTGTCAAACCTGCGGATACGCGCTGCGCGGTCATGAAGCATCTGCAACGCAATGTCCTGAATGTGGAACAACGCAGGATCACGACGTCACCGATCCGAATGCCAATTCGTAAGAGTGTCCATACGGTCAATGGCTGACGCAGCGCACTTCGCAATGGAAACGGGGTTTTCACGTGATCACATCCTCGCCCGTGTAGGCACTGCAGGTCGTCCTCGCCTCACCAATGCGCCAAGGAAACGGTGACACATGAACGTAGAGCCAGAATCAGAAGATCACGGCTACGAACTGGAAGAAACTACGGCCCGCCCCGCATCACGGACGCCGACGCCATCAACTCAGCGTGATCGCGCCGTACAGTCGATGCCGGTGCGCACGCCGTCGCGGCGCAGCAGCGATGACTGGAACGAATGGAAGGGGCTTGCGGACGCGCTCATTTTGCTGATGCTGCGCAGCATTGTGGCGATTGCGCTTTGGGGCGGGATCGTCTGGCTCGTCACAATGGTTCTCCTTCAACTCGGTTCGTATTCGTCGCTGCTGGTGTATATGGTCTCTGCAGCGGGCGGATTCGCTGTTGGATTCGTGTTGACGCGCGGACTTGCTGATCGCGCTGGATTTGTCGGTCCGATCCTTTCAGTGATGGCGTGCGTCGCTGTGATCGGCTGTATTCTTGCAGGCACAGCAATCGGTTCGCGTATCAACGGTGCCTATGCCTTCGGCTTCGTTGCCAACATGATCGCAGCAAGCGTCGGATGCTTCATCGGCATCATCAAATCCATCATGGATGACTGAGCGAATCGTGCGCAGCTGCAAGGCGTGCATGAAACCGCTCGATGTTGAACCCCAAGACTACAACGGCATGAATTCGACCAGCCCAGCCAGTCAAATCGTTTCGTTTCTCGCATCGCACGATGTCGGCTGCCCGTCCTGCGGCTACAACATGCGCGATTGCACGACGTCCACGTGCCCGGAGTGCGGGCAGGAACTGACGCAGTCCAGGTTGTAATGTGCGCGTACCGCTCGACATTCTCAGCCGTGCGATTGAATTCGCACGTCTTTCCCGCGCAGGCGGGAATCCAGACGTCGCGGGGGCGGTGTATATGAAACTTGAAACTCTCACATCGAATTCCCGCCCGACCGGTTCACTGCCTGCGCGGGATGACGATTAGACACACAGTGACAGTCGCGGTTCATTACTACGAGCGTTATGTGGCGACCAGATATTGCACGCTGAAGCGCTGCTGCGGATCAGTCCACACGTGCTCAACTTCAAATCCTGCTTCCGCTGCCAGCTCTGCAAACAGCGGCAGGTCGTACTTATACGAACATTCTGTTCGAATGCGCTCGTCTGTTGCGAATGCGAATGTTTCACCGTCAATATGCACTGTCTGATCGCGCTCGCTGATCAAGTACGACTCGATCCGATGCAACTCCGGATTCCAAATTGCGCGAAAGCGAAACCAATCACAATCAAAATCTGCATCAAGCTCGCGGTTGATGCGGTCGAGCAGATTGATATTAAATTCGGAGGTAATGCCCGCTGCATCGTTGTATGCAGCTTCCAATTCTGCAGGGTCTTTGATTAAGTCGACACCGATCAGAAGCGCGCCGCCACCGCCGACAAATCGTGCAGATCGCTTGAGGAACCGCAGCGCATCATCGCGATGAAAATTCCCGATGGTTGAACCCGGGAAAAACTCCATCCGTCGGTCACCTTCGCGCCGCGGCAGATCGATGTCTTGCATGTAGTCTGCACAGACAGGCATGATCTCCAGATTCGGGAATTCCTGCCGAAGGTTGGCAACGGCCTGCTCCAACATCGTGCAGGAAATCTCCACCGGAATGTACACCGCCGGTTCATGCAGTGCGTGCAACAGCAATCGACTCTTGATACTGCTGCCGCTTCCGTACTCAATCACATCACACTTCGGCCCGAGCATGTCTGCCATCTCCGGCAGGTGCTCGCGCAGGATTGCCAGTTCCGTGCGCGTGAGGTAATACTCCGGCTGCTCGCAGATCAACTCGAACAGTTCCGAACCGCGCTCGTCATAAAACAACCGGCACGGCAACGTCTTCGACGATGCGCCCAAACCATCCACCATGAGATCGCGGATCGCTTCCTCAGGCGGGTGTAGATCAATGATCTCCGGCGTCGCAATGTCTTTGTTGGCGGAGACAGCAGTCCGATCGTTTGACATTAATAGTCTTTCACAAGGCGAACGCCGGCAAACTGCCAGCGCGATTCCGGTGGGAAGAAGTTTCGATATGTACGCCGAATATGTGATGCCGGTGTGGCGCACGAACCGCCACGCAACACGAACTGATTGCACATGAACTTGCCGTTGTATTCACCTATCGCGCCCGTCGGCGGGTCATATCCCGGGTACGGCCGATACTGACTGCCGGTCCACTCCCAGTTGTTGCCGAACATCTGCAAAAGGCCATCGCCCAATCCCTCGTTCATCTCACAACCAACGGGATGAAGCTGCCGCGTGTCGGAGAAATTGCCTTCAACTTCTACATCAGCCGCAGCGACTTCCCATTCCTGCTCGCTTGGAAGGCGACACCCGTTCCACCGCGCATACGCATCTGCTTCAAACAAACTGATCGCAGTCAGCGGCGCTTTTTCATCAACAGGCCGGCGACCCCGAAGTGTGAATTCACTCCACGAACCGTCCGATTCCCGCCGCCAGTACAGCGGATGCGCCCATTGCTGTTCATTCACGATCGACCAGCCCAAATCCAGCCACAGCTCCGGCCGTTCGTACCCCTTCTCATTGATGAATGTGATGTATTCACCGTTCGTCACCGTCCGGTTGGCGATGCTGAACGCTTCGAGAAACACACGGTGCTGCGGCAGTTCATTATCGAAACAGAAATCCTTCGCTGCATAACCGACTTCATACACGCCAGCTTCAAATGATTTCCATTGCACCTGCACGTCCGCAGCCGGTTCGACATCCCCGTTGTCCAGATATGCCGGCTGCAACGGATTCAACGACAACAGATGCTTGACGTCCGTCAGCAGCAATTCTTGGTGCTGCTGTTCATGTTGCAAACCAAGCTCCAGAAGCGGCACGATACTTGCAAACGAATTCGAATCAATGTGTTCCAGAAGATGCGTCATCGCGCCGTCGACGAATTCGCGATAATCCAGCACCTCAGTCATCGTCGGCCGGGTCATCATCGCCCGCGTTGGCCGGGCGATCCGATCGCCGACCTGGTTGTAATAACTGTTGAATAGAAAACTGTATCGTTCGTGAAACGGTTGATAGCGATCAGCATGGCCTGTGAGTATGAACGTCTCGAAGAACCATGTCGTATGCGCAAGATGCCATTTCGTCGGGCTCGCTTCGGTCATGGATTGCACAACGCAATCCTCAGGCGACAACGGCCTGGCCAGTTCCAGCGACATATCGCGCACATTCGCATATCGGTCCAGCATCGCCTGCGGATTTGTTTGTGCAGCGCGCAGCGCAGCAGTTTCGCGCCTGGCAGTCATATGTCGGGGCATCGGAAGGCTCCTTCCGGAGTGTCGCGCGAAGCGTGTTGGCGTACACAGCATCATCGCACGCAGGTAAGATATGCGCTCACGTGGCGGAGGCGACCATTATACCCGGCAAACTGCATCGTCGATTTGTAAGTTGTTTCATTCGTGCAGCCGTGCAATGATGAATGTTGCTTCATGCGCAGCATAATGCGAGACGATCAATGCCGCGACGCTGGGTGTATGACCGAATGTTGCCCGAGCCTGCAGACATCTCGCCGCAGCAGCGGCGCTTCGTCGAACGCAGGATGAACGAACATGCTATGCGCAACACGGCTTTTCGTGTGCTGTTCGTTGCCATGCTGATCGTCACGCCACTTGCTGCGATCTTCGTCGGCGGTTTCGTCGCAGACTGGCTGCAATCGCTTGGCCTTGGCAGAATACCCGCAGCACTCATCGGCCCGCCAACCGTCGCGGCGCTGTGCGTGCTCTTCTTCATTTCTCTCGCATGGCGCATGTACATCAAGCCCCTGCGCCGGGCCC
The DNA here is from genome assembly GCA_029260575.1 of Phycisphaerales bacterium. Taxonomy (GTDB): domain Bacteria; phylum Planctomycetota; class Phycisphaerae; order Phycisphaerales; family SM1A02; genus JAJDDB01. The sequence goes on along the minus strand of JAJDDB010000006.1, from coordinate 12,022 downwards.
TGCGCGACATCGGCAGAGAGGTCTGTGAACACTGTGGCTACGACCTGCGCGAGATCGAAACAACCAACTGCCCCGAATGCGGCGCGGATTGCTCAGAACCAGTTGAATCACAACCATGAGAACACTCCTCTGCCTCAAAGGCGCTGCGCCAACCGACGATGTCATGCTCACGAAGGACGAGCAGGCCCAGCTCAATCACATCATGTTCAGCCGATCCGAGTTGCTGTCCAAGTGGATCGCAATGACAGTACTCGTCCTTGGGCCGTTTCTGGCATATGTCGCGCTGGTTGTGTTGTACGACAAACTCGTCGCGCCCATATTGCCCGGAAACTTCTTTACGAATCTCCTCATGCCGTGCGGTATCTACATACTCGGCGGCACCGCAGTCGTGATGCTCGGCGTCTACATCGCCATCCGCCTCATCTGGGAGCCGCACTACCGCAAAGCGCTGCGCTCCATCGGTTACGACCTTTGCGAACGCTGCGACTATCGCCTTGATGGTATTGACGCTGCTGCGCCGTGCCCGGAATGTGGCACAGCACGAAACACTCCCTGATGCACCGCATTGTGCCCGTCCGATCGAAGTAGAACACGGCAGGCAAAGTCCGGCCGTTTGGCTTTGCCGCTGTGTGGCGTTCCAATCGCCGCTAGAATGCCCGGCTCGCTCCGCTGGATACCCCAACAAAACCCGCCCCGACACTGCCACGCATCATGCCCATTCGCAATTTCTCCATTATCGCGCACATTGACCACGGCAAGAGCACCCTTGCCGATCGCCTGCTGCAGGCGACCAGTGCTGTCTCCGATCGTGATCGGCGGGAGCAGTTTCTCGATGACATGGATCTCGAACGCGAGCGCGGCATCACCATCAAAGCTTCCGCGGTGACGGTGCATCACACGTACAACGGCGAAGATTATCAGCTCAACTTCATCGACACTCCCGGCCATGTCGATTTTGCCTACGAAGTCAGTCGGGCATTGACCGCCTGCGAAGGCGCGCTGCTTGTCGTTGATGCCACACAGGGCGTCGAAGCGCAGACCGTTGCCAACGCATACCTCGCAGTCGACAACAACCTCGAACTCATTCCCGTCGTCAACAAGATCGATCTGCCCGCAGCTGACCCCGACCGGGTGGCGATGGAAATCGAACAGGTGCTCGGCCTGCCCGCAGAAGACTGCATTTACTGTTCCGCAAAAACCGGCAAGGGCATTGACGAGCTGCTCGACTCCATCTGCAGAATACTCCCCGCGCCGCGCACATCCGAAATCGAACAAACCCGCGCGCTGATTTTCGACAGTCACTATGACGAATACCGCGGCGTCATTGTCTACTTCCGAATTTTCGACGGTTCGCTCAAGCTCGGCGACAAGATTCGCATGATGGGTACCGGTCGGACCTTTACCATCACCGAACTCGGCAGATACACGCCGTACCCGACCAAAGTCAAGGAAATCGGCGAGGCGGAAGTCGGTTTCATGGTCGCAGCAATCAAAACGCTGGATGACGTCCGCGTCGGCGACACGATCACACTCGAACACGATCCCGCTGCTGAGCCGCTGCCCGGTTATGAAGAACCCAAGCAGATGGTGTACTGCGATTTCTATCCCGCAACCGCAGCAGGCGATGGCAAGAAGGGTGATTACGAAGACCTGCGCGAAGCGATGGAAAAGCTGCACCTCAATGATGCAAGCTTCACATACGACACCACGCATTCCGATGCGCTCGGCTTCGGGTTCCGCTGCGGTTTCCTCGGTCTGCTGCACATGGAAATTGTGCAGGAACGCATCGAACGCGAAGGCGGCGTTGAAATTGTCCAGACCGCGCCGACGGTCAGCTACCAGGTCGAAAAAACCGATGGCGAACTGGTCGAAATCCACAACCCCGCGGACCTGCCTGACGCGTCAGTTATCAAGGAGATACGCGAGCCGATCGTGCGACTGGAGATCATCTGCCCCAACGCAAACATCGGCGATCTCATCAAGCTCTGCGATGCCCGCAGGGGTACATTCAAAGAACAGAAATTCCTCAGCGACACCCGACAGATTCTCGATTACGAATTGCCGCTTGGCGAAATCATCTACGATTTTTATGACAAGCTAAAATCCATCACGCGCGGCTACGGCACGATGGATTACGAGATCATCGGCTACCAACCGGACCGCCTAGCCAAGGTCAGCATTCTCGTCAACGGCGTGCCCGTCGAAGCGCTGTCGCTTATTGCGCACAAGGACAATGCAGAAAAGCGCAGCCGAGCCATTTTGGTGAAACTCAAGAAGCAGATTGACCGCCACCAGTTCGAAATCCCGCTGCAGGCAGCGATCGGCGGCAAGATCATCGCACGTGAATCAATCAAAGCCGTGCGCAAGAACGTGACCGCAAAATGCTACGGCGGCGACATCACCCGCAAGCGCAAACTGCTCGAAAAGCAAAAGGAAGGCAAGAAGCGCATGAAGACCGTCGGCTCGGTCAATATCCCCCAGGAAGCCTTCATGAGTATCCTCGACCAGGGGGAATAACACACGGTGGATCGGCGGCTTCAGCCGCCTGTTCGATATTCGTGCTCAAACGGTCGCGCCGCCTTCGCCCGGACGTTCAACCCCCAGATGCATACTCGATCGCCACAGGTGATACGTCACTTCATCAATCAACCGAATCGCTTCCAGCAGCTCCAGCGTGTCATGCGCCGTCCGCTTGCCGTCTGCGGTTTCTTCCATCAGTGATTCGCGCGTTTCCCGCCGCTGGCGGGCTATCTGTTGCGACAGTACGCGCAACACCTCCGCCGGCGCAGCATCATCGGGCTGGGCAAACCACAGCCGAAGCTCCGGCAGGCGCTGCTGCAACACATCCGCAAACTCCCGCGCCAGCGGCGCACCAAGCGATTCATCACTCGGCCAGTCTTCCAGACACACTTCGTTGAGCCGCGACACGTGATCCATACCGTGCAGCACCGCAAGCAGTCGATCCGATTGTCCCGCAGTCTGCGCAGCTGCGGAAAGGCGATTCAGAAACTGCCGGGTATGCACCAGCGCCTCCGTCACCGGTTCCAGCCTGCTGCGCACATGATGCACCTTGTGTCCATAACGTATTGCCGGCTCCAGCACCGTTACGATTTTCTCGATAATCTCGATCAACGTATGCCGGGCCGCTTCTACAGCAACCGGCGGCACATTCAATACCGATGGATCAAGAAACCGGGTCAACTGCGGACTGTCCTGCGGTAAAATGCGCTCGACCATTCTGCAATACGGCTTGATCGCCGGCAACAACAGCGCCACGCCCAGCAAATTGAACGCGGTATGAAACCCTGCAATGGCAATCAGCGCCGCATCAGAATCACGCGCTTCGACATATCCGCGCATCACTGTGCCGAACACCGGCAGCAGCAACAGCGCGACAACTGCAGTAAAGACATTGAACAGAATGTGCGCAAGCGCTGTGCGCCTTGCGGGGACTGATGCGCCGATCGACGCAATGACAGCAGTCACCGTTGTCCCGATGTTTTGTCCGATGACCAGTGCCGCAGCCTGATTCATGCCGATCGCTTCAGAGTGCAGCGCAGCAAGTGTTGTCGCAACCGCAGCGCTTGAGCTTTGCATCACGACTGTCATGACAACGCCAACGCCGACGAGCAGCAGCACCGAGCCGATGCCGTCGCCACCGCCCGGCAGGTCGGTCGGGTCAAAATGCTCCGACAGCCCGCTCATCCCGGCTTGCAGAACATCAAGGCCGACAAAGATCAGCCCAAACCCTGCGAGCGCGAAACCGAACGAAGCCAGCCGATTGCGAAACAGCAGCCGCAGCACGACGCCAACGAGAATCATCGGCATGGCGACGGCGCCGATGGACATCTTGAAACCGAGCTGCGAGACAATCCACCCGGTACTGGTCGTGCCGATATTTGCGCCGAAGACTACGCCGACTGATTGCGTGAACGTCAGCAGCCCCGCACTGACAAACCCGATCGTTGCGAGTGTTGTCGCGCTGGAGGATTGCACAAGCGCAGTCAAGCCCGCGCCGCAGAACACGCCCGACACCGGCCCGCGCACGACCTGCGAAAGAACACGTCGCAGCGCGTTGCCTGCCAGCGACTTCAAACCGTCGGTCAGAAGCATCATGCCCAGCAGGAACAGGCCGATGCCGCCAAGGATCTGCACCACCATGGGGCGTTAGCATATCGAAGCATCACGATTCCATGGCTGCGAGGAAGCGATGTTGGTTTGCCGCTATCCTGTAGCGTTTCACGCCCGACGTTTTCGCCAGCCGATTCGCAGGAGTCCCGATACATGACCGAAATCACAAACGACGCCGACATTCAATGCCCGAAATGCGACCAGCCTATGCGCAAGCTTGAAGTCGGCGGCTGTACGATCGATCGTTGCGAGAAGTGCTTCGGCATCTGGCTCGATGGCGGCGAACGGGTCAAGGTTCTGCAGGACAAAAAAACCCTCAAGGCAGTCGACATTGGTTCCCGTGATGTGGGCCATCGGCAGGACACGATTCAGGACATCACCTGTCCACGCTGCGGCACAGCCATGCGGCACCTGCACCACCCCGAGCAGAAACACATCGGCTACGAACATTGCGACGGGTGCAACGGTAGTTATTTCGACGCTGGTGAGTTGGAAGACCTCGCCAGCTTCAGTTTCAGCGACCTGCTGCGATTCTTCCCGGGCATGAAATAGAAATCGTTGCAGCCGAGCAATGGACGTGGCGCAAGTTGCAGGAAGTAACAGCACCTTGCCGCAACGATTGTCCCGGCAGCGTTGTTTTGTGATCTGCCCGCAAACTCTCAAACCCGACTCCTGTCTGGAAGATCCACATGAAAAATAGAGAACGAATGTTTGTGTACGGAACGCTTGCTGTGCTCTGCGTCGGCAATGTTCTTGCACTGCTGAATACCTCAGGCAACGCCGCCTTCGCACGAACGCTCGCTGATCTTGAAAAACTCGGCCCGGCGCAATCCCTGACGCTGGCTGATCCTGAAAACCCAGAAGAGACAGTTGAACTGCGGCAACGAAATGGTCATCTCAGTTGGGATGATCAGCCATACCACGCTGCATACAGCATTGCGTTCGTGCATGTCGGCAAGCCGATGTTCGGCCTGATAACAAGTGAGCCGTACCAGGAACCGATGAACGAACTCCGTCAGGAACTTACCGAGCAGGGGCAGGAGCGCGATGCTGAACTGCGCGCGCTCGCCGAGCAACTGCAGGGTATGGATCAGCAGTCGCCGGACTTTGCAGATTTGCAGCGCCGCTTCGCCCAGCTTCGTCAGCAGTTTCAGACCTGGCAACAGGAAGCGCAGCAGCGATTGGCCAAGCGTGATGCGGATATGTTGCTCAAAGCGTATGACGAAGTTGTTGCAGCCGTTGAGGTCGTTGCCGACCGCAAGGGCATTGACATCGTCTTGCGATTCCTGCCGCTGGACCTCGACGATGGCACAGAAGTGCTTTCGCCCGACCAGGCCCAGGCAGTCATCCGCGGGCGTGCGGCTTTGAAATACCCCGATGCGCTGGACATCACCAACGACATCATGGAAGAATTGTCACTGGACATTGAGTGATCTGCGGAACTGATCGATCATTGTGCTCTTGACCGCATCCATCGTCGGCTGGGCTTCGCCGAGCAGCGCCTGCATTGTCGTGACAGGCCGGCCCGCCAGGCCGCACGGCACGATCAATTGAAAATGCGACAGGTTTGTTGCGACGTTCAGAGCCAATCCGTGCATAGAAACCCACCGCGACACGCGCACACCCAAAGCGCAGATCTTCGATGTCGCATCCCCGGGAGCCGCACTGGAGTCTTCGATGGTGCCGACAGTGCCGCGCACATGCTTCGCTGAATCCACCCAAACCCCGGTCGCGCCCGCATCGCGCACCCCCTCAATCCCATATGCACCCAGCACATCAATCACAATCTGTTCCAACAACCGCATATACCCATGCAGCCGCACACCGAGCACGTTCAGATCAAGAATCGGATACACAACAAGCTGTCCCGGTCCATGATACGTGATGTCGCCGCCGCGATCGGTTTCAACAACTTCGACACTAGCCGTTTCGAGCTGCTGCTTTGTCGCAATCAGATGCTGCCGTGCAGTCTTCCGCCGACTCACAGTTATCACCGGCGGGTCGTGTTCCACCAGAAGCAGATGCATCTGTACAGCGTCGCCATCACTGCGCTCCGCGCGGGCCGCAATGACCTGTTGCTGCAGCGCCCGCTGCAACTGCAGCGCCTCGGCATAACGCATCAACCCCAGATCTTGAACCTGTAGATCAATTCCCTGCGAATTCGCAATGGTCACGTCCGGCTGCGACACATATGGATCGTAGGACAATTCTCCGTCGCCTGTCGTTCACTGATCTGCGACGCGACCGGTGCCCGGTCGATACACTTTCGGTCATGACTCAGGTCCACCCCAGCGCCATCCTCGATGGCGAAATCACACTCGCTGATGATGCCAGCATCGGCCCCGGCTGCGTGCTGACCGGGCCGATCACTATTGATTCAGCCACGAAACTCATCGGCAATGTGTATTTACAGGGCCCACTCACGATTGGTCCCAACAACGTCATCTATCCCTTCACATGCCTCGGCTTCGCGCCCCAGCACATAAAATTCGATCTCGCCACGCCCGGCCGGGGCCTCGCCATCGGCGCATCCAACACATTCCGTGAGCATGTCACTGTCCACCGCGCCTTCACAGATGAAGGCCCGACATCTATCGGCGACCGAAATTACTTCATGGCCAACAGCCACGTCGGTCACGATTCGCACATCGGCAACGACTGCACGCTCGTCAACGCAGCGCTCGTTGGCGGGCATGTCACCATCGAAGACAAGGTCCTTATGGGCGGCGGCTCGGGTGTGCATCAATTCTGCCGTGTCGGCACGGGCGCGATGTTCGCAGGCATCACCGCAACCACAAACGATGTTCTCCCGTGGTTTATGCATACCGCAAACAACATCTGCGGGGCGCTTAATCTCGTCGGCCTGCGCCGCAACGGTTTTACGCGCGAGCAGATCGATGAGGTGCGCTGGGTCTACCGCACAGTGTGCCGCAGCGGCTTGACCCAGCCGAAGATCCTTGAACAACTGCAACAACGAGCCGATTCACCGGTCATCGCCGATTACGTGCGCTTTCTCGAACTTTCCAAACGTCCAATCTGCACCGCCCGAGGCAAAGCAGCACGAGGCACCGACTGATCTCTGGCGATTTTCGCCTTGCGCTGTCGATATCAGGAATCGCACGACAATAGGAATCACCAGGCCAACCCGAAACCCTACAACAATCAATACTCCTCCTGATGTTCGGCTGTCCGGTTGTTAGGCTTTCACTGTTTCTTCCATGTCCATGTCTCTCGCCATCCTCGCAAGCGGCTCCAGCGGCAACTGTTCGCTGCTCTCGCTGCACGATGACAGCGGCGATTCCACACACCTGCTGATCGACATGGGGCTCAGTCCCCGTGAAACCAACCGCAGGCTCGCTGCATTTGGTCTTGGCACCGAAGACATTGCCGGCATTCTCGTCACCCACTTCGATTCCGATCATGTCTACCCCGGTTGGGCTGCCCGTTTGCGGAAGTCGCCCATGCCAGTGCATGCACATCGCCGACATCGAAACCGCGCCGCCCGCGCGCAACTACCCGGAAGAGCTGTGTGCTATTACGACGACGCTCCTGCTGTCGAAACCGCAGCGCAGACAACTATCGAAACCGCACTGCTCGCGCATGATGCCCACGGCACCGTTGCTTTCATCATAGAACATCGCAGCGCCCGCCTTGGCTTTGCGACCGACCTCGGCGTCGTGCCGAAATCACTGTTCCAACACTTCATCCGCCTTGATGCGCTTGCGTTTGAATCCAATTACGATCGGCAGATGCAGATTTCCAGCCCGCGTCCTGCTTTCCTCAAACGCAGAATCATGGGTGGTGCCGGCCATCTATCCAACGATCAATCCCTGGAAGCAGTCCTGCGCATTGCGGACCAAAGCAGCCTGCAACACGTTGCGCTGCTGCACCTTTCACGGCAATGTAACTGCCCGCGACTTCTGCAATCGCTCTACGCCCAGCAGGCTGGGCATCTGCTCGATCGATTGACAATCAGCAGTCAGACACAACCAACGCAGTTGCTGCACATCACATCAACCGAGAGCGCAAACACCGCAGCCCCCGCGCCACTTGTCGGCGCGCAGCAATTCCTGTTCTAATCATTCGCCGGGGTGGTGGCTTCAACGACCCGAACATCAATCACATCATCATCGCCCAGCCCCGCGCGTTGTCGCGCCAACCACTCATCCGGCTCCAACGGAAAGTGTCCGAGCGCTATTCCCTCTACAACACACGGCACAAGCAGCGGCAACCCGGCTGGCGGCTCGTTGTCATCAATGACCGAAACAACATCGCCCGTAATCGCGCCAGTTTCATCCATCGCGCGATACACCTGCCGAGGTTCAGCCTGTTGCGTCAATGCGCATCCATCTATTTCCAGCGGCTCCGTACACCGGCCCCAACTCACCGGCTCGCCGGGCATCACTATCGTCCCCGGCATCATCACCAGCAGCGTTCCCGCACACTCCGGCAGTTCAATAATCGGCATCACAATCGACCCCGGACCCGGCCAGTGCAATTCCCAGCCGGTGACGATTACTACGCCGCGCTGCACCGCCGCATGCGCAGCTTCAACAATCTCTTGCAATGATGGCGGCCAATCCGCATCACCCCATATCGCATCGAGCTGACTGTGCGCATCGCCGATCAGCACATCCGCGCGATCCACTGCCAGCGGCTGATCTTTGCTGACAAGTTGGGCAAGCTCACCAAGCGCAAAAGTCGCCGCCTGCAGATTAATGATCGCAGTCACGGATTCCTTCCACCGCGAACCTTCATCATCCGCGGGCAAGGCCAGTGACGCCCGCGCATAGTCGATCCACCGCCCCAGCAGCGCCGTCCATGACAGAACCTCCGGCCGAAGATCACTCATACACACATCGTACGGCCGCGACTGCAATCCCGCGTCAATCCAACTGGACCGCGATTTCGCATCTTCATGCACCGAATCCTGCGATCATTCGCCGCCCCATGCCGATACCGATTGGCTATGGCACGAAAGGCTGTCACTGCGCGCGATGACGTCGAAACCATGAACGCTGGTTCGCTGCTGCTGCGCCGAATCGGTTGGATCGCGCTCGCCGGAATCTGGCTGGTGCTCGTGGTGTCACTGATCAGTTTCGATTCCGCTGATCCGCCATCGCATCTAGTGTCGAACCACAACGCACCGCCGACGAATCTCTGCGGCACCATCGGTGCGGTCATTGCCTATTGGTCCTACCACGTCATCGGCATCGGAAGCTGGGTCATCGCAGCAGGCATCGCAGCACTGCTCATCGTGACAGTGACCGGCCGGCGGGTCGGCCACCCCTTCGTCCGCACACTCGGCCTCACAGTCGCAGCACTTGCGATTTCAAGTCTGCATGGTGTCCTGCTCCCCAACGCCGGTCCGTTGACGGGCGCGCGTGCAGGACTTATCGCACAAATCATCGTCACCGAACTCGGCCCGCGCTTCAGCGTTGTCGGCACGCTGCTCATCCTCATCGCAGCGCTCGGCATCGGCGCAATCGTCGCAGCGGATCGATTAGTTCTTGCACTGCCGCGTCTGCTCTGGACCGGCGGCTCCGCAAGCAGCCGCGCCACCGCACGAACCGTCAGTGTGCTGCGGCAGCTCGGCGTCCGCCCCGAACGTGCAACGACAGCCACATCGATATCCAAACGTAAAGCGGCCAAACGCCGCGCTGCAGAAACAGACCACGCAATCGATCCCGATGCGGGCGGCGTCGGTGCGACCGAAGCCTTCGATCCGGAAGAGTACGAATACGAAGATGAAGAAGACGTCGACGGCGACGATGATGAATACGAATACGTTGATGCAGATGATGATGAGTATGAGTACGAAGATGAAGATGAGGATGACGAGTACGAATACGAGGATGAAGAAGACGAAGTAGCCCAACCGACTGCCCGTACAAGCCTCAGTGCTGATGAGCTGCGCCAGAAAATCGCCAAGCTGCCGCTGCGCCTCGGCACACGTAACACCAAAGTCGCAACGGATGAAGACATTCCACGCCAGGAAAGCTTCGAGAACTATCAGTTCCCGACGCTTGAATTGCTGGAAAACCCCGAAGGCGACATCAGCGAGAAGATGGAGCAGATGGTTCGCAAGCAGGCGGAGCATCTCGAAGAAGCCCTGCAGACCTTCGGCATTGATGGCGAAGTCGCAGGAATTGAATCCGGACCGACGGTCACGCTGTATTCCGTGCAGCTCGCGCCCGGCACCAAGGTCGCACGCGTCAGCGCAATCTCCAAAGACCTTGCGCGCAGTCTGCGCGCCCAGAGCATTCGCATTGTCCCCAATATGGCGGGCAAGACGACCATCGGCATCGAAGTGCCGAACCTCAAGAAGGAACGCGTCCGCCTCAAGGAGCTTATGTCCGGCGGCCACGCAGAAGGCATGCAGCTTCCGATGTTCCTCGGCAAGGACGCAGCAGGCGAGCCGCTCGTCGCAGATCTCACGCGCATGCCGCACATGCTCATTGCAGGCACCACCGGCTCGGGCAAAAGCGTCTGCATGAACACCATCATCATGAGCTGGCTGTACACCAAGCGGCCGAATGAACTCAAACTTGTGCTTGTCGATCCGAAAATGGTTGAGCTCAGCCAGTTCGCAGATATTCCGCATCTCATGTGTCCGGTCGTCACTGAAATGGGCCGCGCAGCTGCGATTCTGGAATGGGCTGTCACCAAAATGGAAGAGCGCTATGAGTTGCTGCGCGAAGCCCGCGTGCGCGATCTCAATTCCTACAATGCGCTCAGCGAAGAAGACCTCTATGCAGCGTTTGAGCCTGCAAATGACGAGGAAAAGGCTCGCATCCCCAAGAATCTGCCGTTCATCGTGTTCGTGATCGATGAACTTGCGGACCTGATTTTGACCACCAAGGAAGTTGAACAAAGTGTCGTGCGCATTGCCCAGAAAGCACGTGCCGTCGGCATCCATCTGATTCTTGCAACGCAGCGCCCGCAGGCAAATGTTGTCACCGGCCTGATCAAGTCCAACATGCCGTGTCGTGCGAGTTTTAAAGTCGCATCCGGCATGGACAGCCGAATCGTGCTCGATCAGAAGGGCGCGGAACTGCTGCTCGGCCAGGGAGACATGCTCTTTCTTTCGCCACATACAACTGAACTGCGCCGCGCGCAGGGCACGCTTGTTACTGATGGCGAGATTCGCAAAGTCGCGCGCTTCCTCAAAGAAGTCGCAGCCCCGACGTTTGAGCGCAGCCTGATGTCGATTCGACCGGCCGGCTCGCCTGAGGGTGAAAGTGAATTCGATATCTCCGAACGTGATCTGTTATTCGACAAAGCTGTCGAGATCATGATCGAGTCCGGCAGGGGTTCGGTGTCGTTGCTGCAGCGGCGGCTGTCCATCGGCTACAGCCGTGCATCAAGGTTGGTTGATCAGATGGGACTGGCGGGCATACTTGGTGAACACAAGGGGTCCGTCGCCCGCGAGGTGTTGATCACCATGGACGACTGGCAGCGCATGCAGGAAATGGAAGAGGGTTCGGATGAGGATGCGGTGTATGCCGAGGGCGAAGACGATCCGGACGGTCTTGATGATCCCGAGATCGAAACCCTTGATGCAGACTCGCGTAGCCGCCGTGCTGCCGGTTGAATTTCGTGTGCCTCTTTGTCCCACGCGGACCGATGTGCTGAATCTGCAGTCGAATCCTCAATCGCAAACTCCCCGCCATCAACTGTTTAGCACAATTGTGCACAATGCTTTTTGCGCCGTTGCACGATTACGCACTTTCATGCAAAACCCCAGCGTCTGGCGCGCGCAACGTCCAAAACGGCCGCGCGGATTGTCGTTTTTCAACAGCAGATTGTTCTCGATTGTGGTTGTGCGCAGAACGTTTCCACAGCAGAAGTCTTCGGTTTGTCTCGGATTCTCACTGCAAGAGCGCAAAAT
>JAJDDB010000005.1 GCA_029260575.1 Phycisphaerales bacterium | reverse complement strand
CTTCAACCGCGGCGTCCCGCTCTACCGCTCCGACCCCTTTACCGTGTACGCCACGGCGCTCTGTACGCCCGTAGGCGGCTTCTACGAGCGGGCCGACGCCCGCGCCCGCGAATGGCTGCTGAACGGCCGCGAGCGGGCCGTAGAGGGCGAGATGGCGCTCGGTACCGTGCACCTCGGCCAGACGCTCACGAGCGCCGACACCGACGACATCACCCCCACCCCCGGCACTCCGGTGACCGTCGCTCAGGGCATCGCACTGCTCGAGCAGTGGATCTCCGCGAACGGCTCGGGGCAGGGTGTCATCCTCGGTGCCCGCCGGGATGTCCTGCTCGGCTCCGTGAACCACGCAGTCGTCCACCCGGCTCCCGGCCAGCAGAACCTCTTCACCGGCCTGAACACCCCGGTGGCAGCCCTCGGCGGCTTCGATGGCCTCACCGGCCCGACCGGAGTCACTCCCGCGGGGTCTGGGGAGGCGTGGCTGTACGCCACCGGCTCCGGCATTCAGGTTCGCGAGGGCGAGACGCTGACGTTCCCCCGCAACGAGGTCGTGGACATCGGCCAGAACAACATGTACGCCATGGCCGAGCAGACTTTTGTGGTCTCTTGGGCGTGTGGAACTGCGGCAGTTCTGATCTCCAGCGTCTAGTTGGCAACACTTGCTACGCTCCGTACGTGGACGTAAACGGAGGTAGTGAAATGCTGGGACAGACATTCGAGAAGCTAACGGTTCTCGAGCAGGCGCCGTCCAACGCCAGAGGAGACTCTCGGTGGGTGTGCCGATGTGATTGCGGAAACGAGGTTACCTATCTGGGAGGTTCCCTCAGATCTGGGCGAGCCAAGTCTTGTGGGTGTGGGAGAGTGCGCCTGTCCCGGGATCCAGAACGAATTGCCCAGAGGTTTTGGGACCAGGTAGAGAAGACAGAAGCGTGCTGGAACTGGACGGGCCGCCTAGTCGGCGCAGGTTACGGGCACTTCTACGACCCAGCAGGGGTCGGACCGGAAACCGTCATGGCACACCGCTGGGTATACACTAGTCTTGTAGGGGAGATCCCTGCAGACAAAGAGATCGACCACCTCTGCAAGAACAAGAAATGTGTACGACCGGATCATCTAGAAGCCGTTTCTCATTCGGAGAACATGAAGCGGATCGGCCGAAAGAAGACCCACTGCGTTCGTGGCCATGACATTGCTGTCCTAGGTAGAACTGGGCGGGCGTGTACGGCTTGTAGGCGCGAGGATGCAAGAGCGTATCAAGCTCGTAAACGGCTTGCTTCCCTTGAAGAAGGGGGAGCGTACTAAGGAGTTGGCAACATCGCCACGTACTGTCTTGGATATGTCCGAGGGCGCCGGATGCGCGCCACTGCTCTCGACGAATGTGGTGTTCCGTTCCCCGCGGGCACCGAGAATGCATACGCTGTCACCAAGGGTTTCATCTCGGTGGCAGTCGAGGTCGATGTCGAAGACGGCGACGAGTTCATCGTCAAGAACGCCGACGGCGACCTCTGCATCAACGACCGCTCGAACGACAACATCAAGCGTCTGAACCTGACCATGGAGTTCTGCCAGGTCGACCCGGGCATGTTCTACCTGATCACGGGCATGGAGCTTGAGCTCGACGAGAATGCCGACGTCGCGGGCTTCCGACTCAAGGAAGGCTCGGCCGACAACAACTTCGCTCTCGAGGTTTGGTCGGGCGTCAACAACGCCGCGTGTGTCGCGGGCCAGGACCCGGTTACGGGCTACAACCTGTTCCCCTTCGTCACCAACGGCATCCTGCAGTCCTACACCATCGAGAACGACGCGGCGACCTTCGAGATCACCGCGTGGACCAAGGGCCAGTCCGGCTGGGGCGTTGGTCCGTACAACGTCATCCGCAACACCGTCGGCGACCCGAGCCCGCTGCTCGTCGCCATCGACAGCACTACGCACCTCGTGCTCCGTCGTACCTCGCTGGCCCCGCCGGCCGAGGCTTGCGGCGCCTACCCGATGCCCGGAGAGTCCAGCTAACATCGACACGTGACTACCTCGAACAGCAGGCCGCCCGGTTCCGCCTCCACCGGGCGGCCTGCGCCGTATCTGGTGTGCTGGCTGTGCGGAACTCGATGGGTAATCGAAGACCTGGCGCTCCTGTGCACGGAGAAATGCGAGGACGAGGCAACGCGTCCAGGCACGGTACAGTAGTCTTGGAGGATTTCTCGCAGCAGTAGGGCGATGTGATGGCGTTCAACGTGTTCGACAGATCCGTCGCCCCGTTGGGCGAGGATGCCACGTATACCGGTGAGTGGCAGGACATGCAGCAGTACGCTGCAATCGCCGCCGTTGTGGCCGGTGACCAGATCATCTCGGCGGCTCGGTTCGAGTGGAGTGACGACGCCTCCACCGTCAAGGCCACCCAGCCGTGGATCACTGCGCAGAACCCGATTAGCTACGGCGGGTCTATCAGCGCGGCTACGCCCACGCAGAGCAAGTTCGTTCGCCTCGTCGTGGTCAACGGAGGAAGCGCACAGGGGCCGACCTGGTCGGTACAGACTGCCCTGCTGGACGAGGTTCCCGGCGGGTACGTGGCTCCGCTGGTCGACTTCCCCCGAGACGCCGACCCCGGCGAGACCGTTCGCGCGGTCATGTACGGCCGGCGCATCGGCGACGTCGACCCGCAGTACACCCATATCCTGGTGGACGACGGCGGAGCCGTAGTTACGTCTCCGGGCCCCAACCCGACTACGGCGACCAGAAATCTGGTTCCCGTGGACACGGCACCGCAACAGCTGGACTTCGGAATCTTCGGCCTGCAGCGAAAGGGCCTGACCGTTCTCAACGACAGCGTCGTCTCCACCCTGTTGATCAAGCTCGGGTTTGCCCCGTTCGACGTCACAGACTACGACTACGAGGTTCCTCCCGGCCACACGTGGACGCTGCCTACCAGGCGAGTACCCTACGGTGACTCTATTTTCGGTATCTGGGATGTGAGCGACCCCGAGGGGTTCGCACGAGTTATGGAGATCTCATGAGCACCATGGACTCCCCGAACTGGCAGTTCCCTCCGGGGACCTCGCAGGCCGACAAGCACAAGGGCACCCTGGCGCTGGGGGTAGCGCAATCGGAGGTTCTGCTGTTCGAGGGATTCGAGACAGAGCCTCTGGGGTTCTCGTTCGTAGGGGACTGGGCTCGTTCGAACACCATGGCCCGCACCGGCACCTGGTCGTTCCAGTCGGCCGACATCGACGACGACGAGATGTCGGACGCCGAGATCACGCTCCCGGTCGGGACCAACGCGGTGCGCCTGTTCTACCGCGTGGATTCCGAGCCGTTCTTCGACTTCTTCCGGGTGCTGGTCGACGGCAACCAGGTCTTCGAGTCCTCGGGGGACGTCGACTGGACCGAGCTGGTCGTGGACACTTCCGGAGCAACAACGCTCACGTTGCGATACGTCAAGGACGCCTTCGCGTCCGACGGCGGAGACACCGTGTGGGTAGACGACATGGAGTTTCTGTCGGGTCTCCCCCTCTACCAGGCGTTGAGCCTAGACTCCGAGAATAGACTGCGAGTAGTGGCCGAAGAGGTTCCCGCTACTCCTCCGACTCTGGAGGACTTCGGGGCGCCATTCGAGTTTACGGGGGCTTCGGCTATCCCCGACGCCACCTACCGAGGATGGACCCTGACCGTGGTGGAGGGCCCGGTCCTGGTGAATAGCCTTACGGTGCCCACCGGCTACACGCTGTCCAGGTCGGGAGACACGGGTCAGACAGCCCCCGGCGTGGCATTCGACGCCACTGGGGGCCGTATCGTGGTCGACTTCCTCGGGGAGATCTAAATGATTACCTCGTCCAGCCTGGCTCTAGAAGGCCCAGAGGGGCCTCAAGGTCCTCAGGGAGATCCCGGTCCTCAGGGAGCTACCGGGCCGCAAGGCGACACCGGGCCGCAAGGCGACACCGGGCCGCAGGGGCCTGTAGGCCCACAAGGACCCGCAGGTCCGGGTCTGCAGTCTTTTCGAGCTACCGGCACTACCGACGGAGCTGGGAACGTTACGTTCAACATGGCCGCCGCCTCGTTTGGAGCGTCTCCCGTCGTTACGGTTACGGTGGGCCCCACGGGGGACACCGCCCTTACAGAGGCCAGAATTTCTGCGCTGTCGCCCACGTCCTGTACGGTAAGTGTTCGCCGTGCCCCGGGCATCGTTCTTCTGGGAATTCAGATTCTTGCGCTTCCCGGCCCGTCGGTGGGAGCCACTGTGCATATTCACGCCTTCCCCGTAGGGAGCCAGCCGTGACGATAGAGCCCAAAGATCGAGAGCTCAGGAGCAAGTGCACCGCCGAGTCGTGCGGGCGCTGGGACTGCGAGACGTGCGGGCTGTGCTTCCAGCACGCGACTCGCATCAGCGAGTGCCTAGACCAGCACGACAGGTGATATCCGCGTAGACCGATACACTTGTAGTGACGAATAGGAGTGTGTCGTGGCTGTTCCCTGTGGCTGGGTTCCGGTGTGGTGCGGAGACACGGAATCCCCTGCCGAATCTCCGGGCGACTCGGCGCCTACCTGCTCGCATTTGCTGAACCTGAGCGACGCGATGCAGGAGGTGGTCATCAACTCTGCCATCGAGTTCCTGTGGGAAGCCACAAACCGCCGGCTCGGTCTTTGCACCGTGACCATTCGCCCGTGCGGGGGCGACTGCGAGTCGTACCAGAGCACCTATCGCGGGTACAGCGGAATTCCCTACACGGGCTACGGCTACTGGGGCAGTTCTTCCCCGTGGATTCCGATCAACTGGAACGGGCAGTGGTTCAACCTGCCGGGATGCGGCGGCTGCGGAAACAACTGTGATTCCTCGCACATGGACCGGATCCAGATTCCCGGCCCCGTGGGCGAGATCCTCGAGGTGTTCCTCGACGGCGCCACGTTCACCGACTGGACGTTCGACAACCTCGGCCTCGCTCGCACCGACGGACAGATGTGGCCGCGTACGCAGAACCAGAGCATCGCGCTGGACCAGCCCGACACGTTCGGCGTCATGTACACCAAGGGAGTCCCGGTGCCCGCTGCCGGGCAGCTCGCGGCGGGAATCCTGGCGTGTGAGTTCGCCCGTGCGGCCTGCGACGACGGCACCTGCCGCCTTCCCAAGTCGATCCAGACGATCACCCGCGAGGGCGTCACGGCGGTCCTGCAGGACAACTTCCTGGCGCTGGACGGCAAGCGTGGGCCTCGCACGGGCATCTGGGTCGTGGACAGCTTCCTCGCCTCTCAGGAGTACAGCGCACGGAACCGAGTGCGCGTCTTGAGCCCAAACGCTCGCTCGAAGCGGAGGGTTTAGTGCAATACCCCGTAGAGCAGCTTGCGAGCACCCTGCTGGACTGCCTGGTCGTGACCCTGGCCGAGGCGGACGCGCCGGCGTGCACCTCCTTCCTGTCTCCCTCTCCCATGCCCCCGTGGGACTCCTGCTGCGAGTGCCGCAACGGCGACGGCCAGCTCACCGTGTCCCTCGTCTCCGGACTTCCGGTGAACCCCTTCAACTCGGTGCCCTGCGGCCGAGAGTTCACCTATACGTTTCGCATCCAGCTCACGCGCTGCACCCCCACCGTAGGCGAGACGGGCGCGGCTCCGACTCCTGCGCAGATCGAAGAGGCGGCACTCAAGATGTACCGAGACCGGCGCCTGATCCTCAAGGCGGTGGACTGCTGCTGGGTGGACCTGTGGGACTTCTCGCCGGGCGACTGGACGGCGAGCAACATGAGCGTGGTCGAGCCCAAGGGTGGCTGCCAAGTTTTGACG
>JAJDDB010000004.1 GCA_029260575.1 Phycisphaerales bacterium | reverse complement strand
TCCGAAGGCGTCGAATTTGCATTGCAAAGCGCAGAATTCGCACACCCCGCGCCGGGATACGCATTTCAACACGAGTAGGCGCACGCGCATACATCATGCATATCAGGCTTCAATCTTCGCGCGACGTTGTACTGGTTTGCCACATTCGGTGCAGACAGTGCTTCCGCCAACCGGATACGCGCACTTCGGACAGAGCCCTTTTCGCACACGCTTCTGGCGGAGCAGTGCGAATGGTGTTGCAAAGAGCAACCAGAGGCTGCCTGCATAGCAAATCATATTGAACAAGAACCCCGACAGAATGGGCTGAAGAGGATACACGAGATTCGATCCCTCCAGGATGAAGCTATCATGTCCCCATTCTCCGGATGCCAGCACCCATCGCTGGTGAAATTCTAAGTCGGCGCGATTCCTATTCCATTCACTACCAAGCCAACCTTGGAACGTGCGAAATGGCCAGCCGGTCTTCAAATGTTCAACCTTGACCATTCTCTCAAGCGGAGTATCTCCGTTTAGAAACATTGAAGTTGTAATTGTGACGTCCCAGCCATCGCTCTCGAATTTTTGACAACTTAGAGCTGTTATAGGTGTGTCAGGAAACACGTAGAGGACAGTCGCATACTGATATTCTTTAGAAGGAAAGTCATTACCCCGTGTATGTTTCGATTCAGGTCGCAGTTCCATAAACACCGCAGCCACTGCGACATTCACCACCGCACCGAGCAGAAGGAACACCAACAGCTTCACCGCGACGCGTCTCATGGACGAATCGTAGCGCATGGAAAGGTTGCCGGATGCCTGCTCCCCCGTTGCTGTCGCTTACGTTCCTGCGAATTCGGGTGTGGAATAGTTCGGCGATTCTTTGGTGATCTGTATGTCGTGCGGGTGTGATTCGACAACTGAAGCGCCGCTGACGCGTACGAAGCGCGCCTTGCGCCGGAAGTCTTCAATAGTCGGGCAACCGCAGTACCCCATAGCTGCACGAACTCCACCAACCATTTGATACACAACTTCGCTGAGTTTGCCGCGATAGGGAACACGCCCCTCGACACCTTCGGGCACGAACTTGCTGGTTTCCTGCACGTTCTGCTGGCTGTATCGATCTGCTGAACCCGCGCCCATGGCGCCCGCGCTGCCCATGCCGCGATAGGTTTTGTAGCGCCTGCCGGCGTGGAGAATCACTTCGCCGGGGCTTTCATCCAGACCCGCCAGCAGCGAACCGAGCATGACGCTGGACGCGCCGGCTGCAAGAGCTTTGGCGATGTCGCCGCTTGTGCGGACACCGCCATCTGCAATGACCGGAACGTTTTCCGGATCAGCAGCTTCACATGCGCTCATGATTGCGGTCAGTTGTGGAACGCCGACACCGGTGACGACGCGCGTCGTACAGATGGAGCCGGGGCCGATGCCGACCTTCACCGCATCAGCGCCGGCCTTAATCAGATCACGTGCAGCTTCTGTGGTCGCAATATTTCCTGCTATCAGTTGGATGTCGTGCTTACTGCGAATCGTTTCGATAGTGTCAAGAACATTTTTCGAATGGCCGTGCGCGGTGTCGACGATGAGCACATCAACTTCCGCTTCGATGAGCGCTTCGATGCGATCAAAGTGTTTGACCCCCACCGCTGCACCGACGCGCAGTCGCCCGCGGTCATCACGACAGGCGTTTGGATGGCGGTGAATGTTATCGATGTCGCGCATGGTGATCAGACCCGTCAGGTTGCCGTGCGAATCGACAAGCAGAAGTTTTTCAACCCGAGCCCTGTTCAGCAGCGCCGCAGCATCGGCGAGCTTGGTATCAGCCGGTGCGGTGATGAGGTTGTCCGACGTCATGGCGTCGCCGACCCGGACGTTCGGATTCTCGACAAACTTCATATCGCGTTTGGTGAGGATTCCGACGACGGTGCCGTGACTTGCACCGTCTGCTGTGACGGGAAAGCCGGAGACGTTCTGTTCGATCATCAGTTGCCGGGCTTTGGTGACGTTGTCATCAGGGCTGAGTGTGATGGGGTCGATGATGACGCCGTTCTCAGAACGTTTGACCTTGGCGACCTCGCGTGCCTGCTGGGCCGGGGTAAGGTTCTTGTGAACGATGCCGATGCCGCCCTCCTGTGCGAGCGCGATGGCGAGCGCGGATTCGGTCACTGCGTCCATCGGTGCAGAAATCAGCGGAATATTCAGCGTGATAGTGCGGGTCAGGCGGGTGGAAGTGTCAACCTGATCGGGGACGACCTCGCTGTACTCGGGGATGAGCAGGACGTCGTCGAATGTGATGCCTTCGTGGATGTGTATCCGTTCCATTGAACAATTGTGTCCGGTAGTGCAGTAGATGTCAATCAACTGTCTGAGCAACCAGAGGCTCCAATCCGGTCTTGCGGAGCTATTATGCTGTGTCAATCGATTGTCCACGTAGCTCAATTGGATAGAGCGTCGGCCTCCGAAGCCGAAGGTTGCAGGTTCGAGCCCCGCCGTGGATGTTTCCCTTCACTATGCAAATCGCTGAATTCCAACAACTCATCCGAGAGCGGTACTACACCACGGACTCTGCACGCGGGCCGGCCGGGACGTTTCTGTGGCTGACTGAAGAGTTCGGCGAGCTGGCCGAAGCAATTGCCAAACGCGAGCGCGGTGATGGAGACGATGCTGAATTGGCCTCGGAGTTTGCGGATGTACTGGCTTGGCTGACGACACTTGCGAATATCACCGGCGTAGATCTGGCTGACGCAATACACAAGAAGTACATCGCAGATGGTGGACCTGCGGGTACGAAGTAGAACGCAATCGCCAGAGCAGTGATGGCAGCAGTCCAATATTGGTTACGTTCATTGAGCGCTTCCATTCAGACGCTGCTCGTGCTGGTTGGGGATGCCCGCTACGCTGTTGCACTATGTCCCGTATTGATGCCATCTTTGCCGCACTCAAGGCCGACGATCGGGCCGCACTTATGCCATTCGTCGTCGCCGGCGCTCCCTCGCTGGAAACCACTGCGACAGTCCTGCAAGGTGCGGAGGCAGCCGGGGCGGATATTGTGGAGGTCGGGTTTCCGTTCAGCGATCCGATTGCAGATGGGCCGGTGATTTCCGCTGCGATGTATGAAGCGATTCAATCGGGCACGACGCCTGCCAGGGTCTTTGACCTTGTGTCGCGGGTTCGCCCCGACACGGGCCTGGGCCTCGTGGCGATGGTCAGCGAATCGATCGTCCACCGAATCGGTGCCGAAAAATTTATTGCCAAAGCTGCAGCAGCGGGCTTTGACGGGTTGCTGGTTCCGGATGTTGATCTGAGTGTGGCTGCGGAACTCTCAGCGATAACGGCTGGCCACGACATGGCGTTTACCATGCTGATTGCGCCGACAACCAGCGATGAGCGGATCGGTCGGATCACCACCCTGTGCCGGGGCTTTGTGTATGTGCTGGCCCGGACCGGGCTGACGGGCGAGCAAACCGGCCCCCCTGCTGTGGCTGCGCGACTGGCGACGATTCGCCAGCATACCGATCTGCCACTGGCGGTCGGGTTCGGCATTTCCACAGCGGAACATGTGAAGCAGGTCACCCAGACAGCCGATGCGGCAATAGTGGGTTCTGCACTGGTGCGCCGCATGGCCGCTGCAGACGACCCGGCTGGCGCGGCATTGAAAGCGATGCGCGAGTTGGCATCGGGTCTGCAGCCTGCCGGTCGTGTGTAAGGTGTCAGCCCGCTTTTTCAGGCTGTTTGCTCCGCTATTGCTGCGATACTGTCGTTCCTGGAAGAACGAATCACACAAGGCGCTAAACTTTGCGGTTGTCACCGGTACAGATGAGTTCCGGGACAATGCCCAATGCTAGAAACCATCTCAGGACACCAAAATGACCATGGCCAGTACAGAGTTGCATCGAACGACCAATGGCGCGCGTCGAGACTCAGACCGGGCACCCCGCCACGGAAGCTACAACGAAGAGATTTTCGGATCACTGACGTTCGGTGGCGATGTGATGCTCAAGCGCCTTCCTGCGGATGTCTTCGAAAAGCTGCAACAGACCATGCTGCGCGGCGTGCCGCTGGACCCGGCCATTGCCAACACTGTGGCGTCGGCAATGAAGGATTGGGCCACAGAACATGGCGCGACGCACTTCTGCCACTGGTTCCAGCCGCTGACGGGTTCAACTGCTGAGAAGCACGATTCGTTTCTTTCATACAACGACAACGGACAAATGCTTGCGCGCTTCAGCGGCGCTGAGCTCATCCGCGGTGAGCCGGATGCAAGTTCCTTCCCCTCCGGCGGCATTCGTGACACGTACGAAGCACGCGGCTACACCGCATGGGATGCCACAAGCCCGGCATTCATCCGCAAGACTGCCGACGGCGCGACGCTGTGCGTTCCCACCGTGTTCTTCTCGTGGACGGGCGAAGCGCTGGATAAGAAAGCGCCGCTGCTTCGTTCCATTGAAGCAGTCAGTCGACAGGCGATGCGCATTTTGAAAATCTTCAATGCTGATGCAGGCGTGTCGAACATCATCACCACAATCGGTTGTGAGCAGGAATACTTCCTTATTGATGAAACCTTCTTTGCCCAGCGGCAGGATCTGCTGTTGTGCGGCAGAACATTGCTCGGCGCTGAAGCCCCCAAGGGGCAGCAGCTTGATGATCATTACTTCGGCGCGATCCCGGAACGCGTGCTGCAGTACATGACGGAAGTCGAGCAGCGCCTCTATGAGTTGGGCGTCCCGGTGCGCACCCGCCACAACGAAGTCGCGCCGGGGCAATACGAAATCGCACCGAGCTTTGAGAACGCCAACGTCGCAACGGATCATCAGATGTTGCTCATGCATGTGCTGCGCGAGACTGCCCCGCACCACGGCCTGGAATGCCTGATGCACGAGAAGCCCTTTGCCGGCGTCAACGGCTCGGGCAAGCACAACAACTGGGCAATTTCCACCAATACCGGTGTGAATCTGCTTGATCCACTGGATGAAACGCACACGAACATGCAGTTCCTTGTGTTCATGACAAGCGTTATTCGTGCTGTAGACATGCACGCTGACCTGCTTCGTGCTGCAATTGCCAGTGCGGCGAATGATCATCGCCTGGGCGCAAACGAGGCCCCGCCGGCGATCATCAGCATTTTCCTGGGCGACATGCTTTCAGACATTCTCGATCAGCTCGAAAAGGGCGATCCCAAATCAACCATGCAGGGTGGATCGCTGGATCTCGGCGCGAAGACGCTGCCGAACATCTCGCGGCACTCCGGTGATCGCAATCGCACAAGTCCATTCGCGTTCACCGGAAACAAATTCGAGTTCCGCGCGGTCGGTTCCAGCGCGACCATTGCCTGGCCGAACACCATTCTCAATACGATTGTTGCTGAATCACTTGACTATATGGCAACCGAGTTGGTGCAACGGGCCGGTGAATCGCCGACGCCGAAACAGCTTGAAACGGCGGTGAAGGAACTGCTAAAGGAAGTCGTGACCAAGCACCGCAAAGTTGTCTTTGACGGCGACAACTATGCCCAGGCGTGGCATGTCGAAGCGGAAAAGCGCGGTCTGCCGAACCTGAAGACAACTGCTGATGCCCTGCCGGCGCTGCGAACAGACAAGGCTACTGCCGTATTCGATTTATATGGAGTGCTCAACGAACGGGAGCTCACTGCTCGGGTTGAAGTATTGTATGAAAAGTACAACACGATCACGTGCATCGAGGCCCGCACAATGCTCAACATGGTGCAAACGATGGTGCTGCCGGCGGCATATCGCTACCAGGGTGATCTTGCTGCGACCGTTGACTCGACGAAAAGCGCCGGCGTGGAATGCAGTGACGAAGTCGAACACCTCCAGGAATTTGTTAATCATGCCAAAGCTCTTCGCGGGGCGGCTGGAAGCCTGAGGACTGCCGAGTCTGAAAGCCACGGTATTGATGCCCCTGAGAAGCTGACCAACTATGTGCAGTCGACAATTCTGCCGCTGATGCAGCGCACGCGCGAAGCGTGTGATGCGATCGAACGGATCATGCCCGAGGACTCCTGGCCGCTGCCGACGTATACGGACATGCTTTTCATCCGCTAAGCGGCCGTTGCCAGAGCGTAAACAGAACCGCCACTTCGACCGCCCGGCCCCGACGCCAGGCGGCTTGTTTTGACGATTGCGGCCCTGCCGGCAGGCAGAGGTGCGCCCATCATCTGTTTGGTCAATCCACCGGCTTGTGGTACGCTCTTCTACTTCTCGACAGCGAGTTATAAAGGGGCAATTCCGCCCTGTGACTGCCGCGTTTCTTACGACCGGATACGAATTTCATGAGCCAGATGACCACGTCCAGCGAAGTCAAGATTGATGATGTCGGCCCGACCAAGAAACGGCTGACAATCACCGTCCCGGCAGAAACCATCAACGAGAAGCTCGGCACGCAGATGGCGGCGCTGGCCACCGAGACTTCGCTTCCGGGCTTTCGCAAGGGCCGCGCTCCCAAGAAGCTGCTGGAGCGGCGTTTTGGATCGGCAGTCCGATCGGAGACAAAGACCCAGCTCATTGCTGATGCATACGCCAAGGCGGTGGAAGAACACAACGTCAAGGCGATCGGCGAGCCGGAGCCGGCTGAGTTTTTCGATATCGAAAAACTCGAGGTCGAAACCGGCAAGCCGCTGACCTTCGCTGTTGAAATCGAAGTCGCGCCGGAGGTTGATCTTCCCAATATCGAAGGCATCGAGATCAAGAAACCGGTGCTTGAGATTACCGATGAGATGATCGAGAAGGAAATGCTCGCCCAGCGCCTGCGAGCCGGCACGCCGCATGAGATCAAAGAAAAATTCGAAGATGGCGATCGACTGGTTGGTTCTGCGATCGTTACCAAGGACGGCGAAGACGAACCGTTCTTCCGAACTGACGAAACGTACATCGTGCATCCGGGTGCTGAGAACGAAGGTCGCGGGCAGGTGCTCGGCGTTCTCATCGATGATCTGGCAGACACACTCACCGCAGCAAAGGTCGGCGATACTTTGTCTTTCAAGACGAAAGGGCCCGAAGCCCACGAGCGCGAAGATCTTCGCGGTGCTGACATCACAATCGATTTCAGGGTCAAGACAGCGATTCGTATCAAA
Source organism: Phycisphaerales bacterium (assembly GCA_029260575.1). GTDB lineage: Bacteria > Planctomycetota > Phycisphaerae > Phycisphaerales > SM1A02 > JAJDDB01. The sequence goes on along the minus strand of JAJDDB010000004.1, from coordinate 509,541 downwards.
CCTGCAGAAATGCAGTCTGTGCTTGAAGAATACGGCATTGACAGTGACGACATTCTGCGCGAGCAGATCAAGCTTGCTTTGGAACAGCGTCGCGATCAGGAAGTTGCTGATGCGATGCGTACCCAGATTCAGGATTACCTCGTCGATTCAACGGACTTCGCACTACCCGAGCGGTTGTCAGAAGCCCAGGCGGCGCGTTCGCTCGAACAAGCACGGCTCAACATGCTGCAGCGTGGCGTGACCGAAGAGCAGGTGGAACAGCGACTTGCCGAAATGCGCAGCGCATCGGAAGCAGAATCGCAGCGGAACCTCAAGTTGTTTTTTATTCTGCACAAACTTGCGGAGCAGTTTGAGATTCAGGTTACCGAACAGGAGATCAACGGGCGGATTGCGATGATGGCGGCCGGGTACGGCATGCGGCCCGAACAGTTGCGCAATGATCTTGCCAAGCGCGGCGCGCTCACGAACGTTGCGATGCAGATTCGCGAACAGAAAGCGGCTGACCGAATTGTGGCTCAGGCAAAGGTGGATGATATTTCCGTAGACGCGTGGCAGGAGATGCAACTCGAACGCCGGGCCGCGCGAGGCGGCGGCGCCAAGACCACGACAAAGAAAACCACAACGAAGAAGACCACCGCCAAGAAGCCGGCGTCTGCCGGTTCGTCGAGCAAGAAGACAACAACCAAGAAGAAGACCAGCTCAAAGAAGAAGACTTCCAAGAAGTAAACGCCCGATGCTGCGCGCGGGCAGCATGTGAATTCCGAGGCGGTTGTCTGTGCTGCGAGAGTCAAACGCATTTCTTATTGCTGCAACTGCTTCAGATGCATCGCAACTGTTCAGCGATCTCCTGCCGTGGCTGCTCTTGCTGATCGTGTTCGTGGTGATCGGCGGGATCGCGCTGTACTTGATCCGCCGAACCATCAACCCGACGGCTGATAACCCGAACGAACCATTTACGCTTGAAGGTCTTCGTCGGATGCGTTCGCAGGGACAGATAACTGATGAAGAGTTTGCCAAGGCTCGTACTGCGATGATCAGCCGCATGAAGGCCGACGCTCCGACGCTGTCCGCAGATAACGGCACGAGCACGCCAACTACGCCCGAGAATGGAGCAGACGACACTCCGCCTGATGATCAAGCGTCCGGGAATGCATCAACTTCGCCAAATGGCGATTGAACCGACACTTTCAACTGGACGGACTGCGTAACAGGATGCATAGAGACTTTCGCAGGGCATTCTTTAGACGTGTACACGTGAACCCGATACACTTACCAAGCCGCTGTGCATCGATGCGCGATTGCTGTGGCTCCAACTCTGGCGGCTGTATATGACGGCCTGGCGTGAGGAAGAAATGAGCTGGACCGATAAGCTGAGCGATGAATCACGACCTTCACCGGAACTTGCCAGCGGCACAGGGGGTCGTGGTGGATCCTCACGCGGCGGACCAGGACGCTTTGACGGCGGCGGCGGCTCCAACGGTGGCTCGGGCGGCGGCTCAGGCGGCGGGTCATCTTCGGGTGGCGATGGCGGTTCAGGATCGGGCTCAGGCTCAGGTGATGGCGGCAGCGGTTTCCGTGGTCGAAAGGTCACCACCTGTTCATTCTGCGGCAAGACCAGCCGAGAAGTCGGCCCCATGGTCGAGGGCCCCAACGACGTTTACATCTGCTCGAACTGCACCGATCTCTGTCAGAACATCTTCCGGCAGGAACGTCGACGTGTCAGCAGCAACCGGCCCCTGTTCTCCACGATCCCCGCGCCGCGGCAAATCAAGGAATTCATGGACCAATACGTCATCGGTCAGGACCAGGCAAAGAAGGCCTTGTCCGTAGCGGTCCATAATCATTACAAGCGATTAACCCAGCTCGACAGTGACGAGTCGCCTGTCGAACTTGACAAGAGCAACGTTCTGCTCGTCGGCCCCACCGGTACGGGGAAAACGCTGTTGGCCCGAACACTGGCGCGCATACTTAATGTCCCCTTTGCCATAGGTGACGCAACAACGCTCACCGAAGCAGGCTACGTTGGTGAAGACGTTGAGAATCTGCTGCTGAAACTGCTGCAGGCTGCGGATTATGACCTGGATGCAGCCCAGCGCGGCATTATCTACATCGATGAGATTGACAAGATCGGCAAGACCAGCCAGAACGTGTCGATCACGCGTGATGTTTCCGGCGAGGGTGTGCAGCAATCACTGCTGAAGATGCTCGAAGGCGCGATCGCCAACGTGCCGCCACAAGGTGGACGCAAGCATCCCGAACAGCAGTACATCCAGATGGACACCAGTCAGATTCTGTTCGTCTGTGGCGGCTCGTTCCAGGGTATTGAAGAGATCATCCGCCGTCGGCTCGGCCGGCGTCGCATCGGCTTTGCTTCTGCTGAAGCTGCAATGACGCACAGTGAGCTCGAAGAGCGCGGCAAGGTGCTTGAGCAGATTTCACCGGAAGATCTGTTACAGTTCGGCTTGATTCCGGAACTGGTCGGCCGGCTGCCGATCGTCACACCGCTCATGCCGTTGACCAATGATGCAATGGTGCGCATTCTCACCGAACCCAAGAACGCGCTGGTCAAGCAGTATCAGCATCTGTTCAGCATCGAAGGCGCAATGCTCGAATTCACCAGCGAAGCGCTGTGCAAGATTGCGGATAAAGCAATGACCCGCGAAACCGGCGCTCGCGCCCTGCGGGCGGTACTCGATGAATACATGCTCGACATCATGTACGACCTGCCGGATCAGGACCGTACGGGCGTAACCTACATCATCGATGAGAAAGCGGTGACCAACCGCGTGCCGCTGCACGAATTGCCCCAGCGCAAGCAGGAAAAGATCGCGTAAGAGCGGCGAAGACGCTCGTGAACGGACCGCTTTTCTGACATACGGCCTCACCTGAAACGTCAAGTGCAGCACTTGCCTCCATCCGGACAGACTCTATACTGCGGGGCTCCCGATATTTCGGGAGCCTTTTTCTACGCAGCTTGAGGGTCTTTCCATGTCGCGCACCTGTCATTTCACCGGTCGTCGAACTTCCGTCGGCAACAAGATCCGAACCCGCGGTAAGGCGAAATACCTCGGCGGCATCGGTAAGAACACGACTTCGATCACCAAGCGGACGTTCAAGCCGAACCTCCAGAACGTGACTGCGGTCATTGACGGCACCCCACAGCGGATCAAAGCCTCCACGAAGGCGATCCGCCAGGGACTTGTCATCAAACCCCTCAAGCGAAAGTACAGCTACACCCGCAAGCTCAATCAACCGGCGGGATAACTCATTTTGGACCCCAAATGTGAAGCTGGGAAGGCTTTTTTACCGGTTGGGGTATCGAAACGTCCGGAAAAACCTTGTCTTTATTTGACCTGATCGTTACAGAGCGTACCGTTTTCCTTGGCAGGACTGGCACGACGGACCAATGGGGAAGAATTCCCACTAGCGCCACTGGCGCCTCGAATGGGATTCCCAACAACGCTGACCGCGTGCACCGGTTTCTTTGAATCACATGTAGAGGGCTTGAGCACTCAGGCCGGCAACCGGATTCTCGTTCCTCGGAACAACCGGCCCGGCTTCGGCGGCTGCACTGTGTGGACACATGCGGCTTCTGGATCATGGCGGAATAAGAACACCGGAGCGAAATGATTGTGCGTGGTGGTGAGGTACAGCAATCCCTTTGGGTTCAACGCAGCAGCGAGTGCAGAGCACTTGTCTGGCGGGTTTGCGCGAGCCTGAACATAGTTTGAGAGCAATCGTGAGTCGGCAAACAGGACGTGACATCGACGACGTGCGCGACGCAACCGATCTGGTGCAATTGATCGGTGAACATGTCGTATTGAAGCAGAAGGGACGCGAGTTCATCGGTCTGTGTCCGTTTCACGATGACCACCGCCCATCCATGTCCGTTGTCACGCATAAAGGCAACGCGTTCTACAAATGTCATTCCTGCGGCGCAGCAGGCGATGTGTTCAACTTCGTCATGAACTATCACAAGATGGATTTCGCAGCGGCGCTGCGCTATCTTGCCGAGCGCGCCGGTGTCACGCTGACCAAACGCCGTGCAGACACATCAGCACGCACATCCAGCGACGACCGCAGCACCTTGCATAAAGCCAACGAGGCAGCGATGGAATTCTTCCAGCGCACGCTGGCTTCGCCACGAGGTGATGTTGCCCGCAACGTAATCGCCAACCGCTGTATTGATGGGCAGATTGCCGAAAATTTCGGACTCGGCGCAGCTCCGGATGCGTGGGACGGCCTCGGGCAATGGGCCGGCCAACCAGGCGCGCCATCCGTACGATCGCTGCTGGCCGGCGGGCTGCTGAAACAGCGCAAGGAAGGCAACGGCCATTACGACACATTTCGCAATCGGTTGATCTTCCCGATTTGTGATGACCTCGGCAGGCCGGTCGCATTCGGCGGGAGAATCCTCAACCCCGACGATGAGCCGAAATATCTCAACAGCCCCGAAAGCCCGGTCTTCAACAAGTCCAAGACACTCTACGGATTGCATCTGGCAAAACGCGCGATCATTGACTCCCAACAAGCGATCGTGACCGAGGGATATACGGATGTCATTGCCTGTCACCAGGCAGGGTTTACCAATGTTGTTGCCACGCTTGGCACAGCATTGACGAAAGACCACGCACAACTGCTCAGCAGATTGTGCGACACAGTGGTTCTCATTTTCGACGGCGATGAAGCAGGCATTCGTGCAGCAGATCGAGCCGTCGAAGTCTTTTTTGCGGGCCGCCTCGATGTGCGCATCTGCGTTCTGCCGGACAATCTCGATCCGGATGACCTGTTGCGGCTACCCGATGGTGTCCAGCGCTTCCAGACCGCAATCGACAACAGTATCGATGCAATTGAATTCAAGCTCGAACGGTTTCGCAGTCAGCTCAGCGCGGCCGGCGGCTTGTCCGCCACGCAGCGCTGTCTGGAAGAATTCGGCCGAGAATTGAGCTCGCTGGGCTTCGGTTCGATGCCGGGTATTCGGCAGGCGCTGGTTGTGAACCGCATTGCCGGCCTGCTGGGCATCGCAGCGACTGACGTGCAGCAGATCGTCCCGAAACAAACACAGCGCAACCGCTCCGATGCGTCGTCGTCCGATGCGAATACACACGACAGGCAACAAGCCCCCCGTCTTGCTAGCCTTGATGTCCCGCGTGTGCGCTGCCGGGCTGAATATGACCTGCTGTGTCTGTTGATTGCCCAACCGGAACTTGCGGACGCGCTGCTGGTCGAATCTGAATCGAGCCCGCGTGTGGTTGATGTGCTCGTGGAAGATGATTTTCTTGATCCAAACTCCATGCGGGTAGCATCGGCGGTGCTGGCAGAACTCTCTGCCGGTCGGCCCTGCACAATGCAGCAGCTTCTGGCCGAGCTTGACGACAACGAGCTGCATAGGATTGCGACTGAGCTGTACTTTGAAGGTGAACGTCGCATCGAAGCAACAACAGAACCACCGGCCGAATTGATCCGAGAGGCATATGCAGCGCTTCGACGCTTGATCGGTCGTGATGATTACGAACAATCGCTGACGGACTGGAAACAACAGCGTGATGACACGTTGAAGTCAGCGGAACATTTGGCAGAGTTGATCCGGGGGCGCAGTCAGCAAGGCGACAACATCGCTGCGCTGCCGCGCGTTCGGTAGTTCGAGGGGAACCTGACAGGAACGTCTCGCGTGTGCGGGACACGGTTGAATTGAGGAGTTGATACCTGTGAACATCGCCCTTCCAGACATGCATCCGCCGTTGGCCAAGCTGCTTGAGCTTGGTGTCAAACGCACGTGGATTAGTTACGAGGAATTGAACACCACGATTCCCGATGAACTAGTGGATCCCGAGGTGCTCGACGAACTGTTGGCAATCGTCGATCTGCACAAGATTCTGTTTGTTGACGACGAAATGGTTCGTCGTGATGCGCTGGTGCAGTTTCAAGCGCCGCTGCAGACGAATCTGAAGTTCAAACGTGATGAACCTGACCGCACGAGCCGCCGGCCGAAGGTCAACGTCAACACCGAAGAGCTTGAAGAAGGCCCCGAACGCGAAATGACTCGCGACGAGCGCGCTGCGGCTGACGAAGAAGATCTGCTTGACGATGCTGAGACGCGCGCGGTTATTGAAGAAGCCATCGCAGAGACCAGCAGCAAGCGCATCGACGATCCGATCCGCATGTATTTGACGCAGATGGGCACGATTCCGCTGCTGACCCGGGAAGAAGAAATCCGCCTTGCCAAGAAGATCGAAACAACGCGTATGATCTTCCGCAGGCGTGTGCTGGAAAGCGATTACGCGGCCAGCCAGGCTGTGGACATTCTCCAACTCGTGCATGAGAGCAACCTGCCGTTCGACCGCACGATGCGAATCTCTACTGCAGAGACAAACGCCAAGGAAAAGGTCGCAACGCGCATCCCGGTGAATCTCGGAACTGTTCGCAGACTTCTTGCGATGAATCGCGCCGACTTTGAATTGATCGATGAAGGCGGACTCAAAGCTGCCCGCCGCAACGAGATCATCGAATGCATGCAGCGAAGGCGACGCAAGATGTCGACGCTGCTGGAAGAATGCTGCCTGCGAACCGCCAAGATTCAGCCGTTGTTCCGCAAGCTGCAGGCGATCAACAAGAAGATCAAGCAACTGCAGGTCATGCTCGAAAAGGCGGATAAGTATCCGGATCGGTATGACGCAGAAGATGTATACGTCATGCGCGAAGAGCTCAGCGGCCTGCGCAGCCTCGTGCTCGAGACACCTGAAGACCTTTCACACCGCGTACGCGAAATCGAAAAAGTCTTCAACGAATACGAACTGGCCAAACGACAGCTTTCCGGCGGCAACCTGCGTCTGGTCGTATCGATCGCCAAGAAGTATCGCAACCGTGGTCTGCCGTTCCTCGACATTATTCAGGAAGGCAACACCGGCCTGATGCGCGCGGTCGACAAATACGAATACAAGCGCGGGTACAAATTCTCGACGTACGCCACGTGGTGGATTCGCCAGGCAATTACCCGCGCAATTGCCGATCACGCCCGCACCATTCGCGTGCCGGTACACATGATCGAAACAATGAGCAAGCTGCGCACGATTCAGAAGCACCTGCTTCAGGAACTGGGACGCGAGCCAACCATCGAAGAAATTGCTGAAAAGGCAAAGATGAACGTCGAGGAAACCCGGCGTGTCATGAAGATCAGCAGGCATCCAATTTCCCTGGATCGACCTGTCGGCGAAAGCGAAGATTCGCAGTTCGGCGATTTCATCGAAGACGATCGGCAGGAATCGCCTGCAGAAACCGCCACCAGCGATATGCTCCGTTCGCGCATTAACGATGTACTCAAAACTCTTACCTACCGCGAGCGCGAAATACTCAAACTGCGCTACGGCGTTGGGGACGGCTACACCTACACGCTCGAAGAAGTCGGCCGCATTTTCAAGGTCACCCGCGAGCGCGTCCGGCAGGTCGAAAGCAAAGCCATCCGAAAGCTGCAACATCCGGTGCGTCGTCGTCGACTTGCAAACTTCCTGGCTGGTTTCGGCGAAGAACAAATCGAAGATTGATCGATCGCAACAACCCGTCTCGTGAATCATGACCCGGCCATCTGGCCGGGTTTTTTCATTCTCACAAGAAATCTGACACCGGTTATCATTGCCGCCATGCCGAATCGAACACCTGACATCACGATTCGAGTGCTCGACTGGCCGGAGTTCGGCAAGGAGACATCGTTGTCGTTGGACAGGCGTCTGCTTGCGGATGGCAACGCCGTGCGCAGCTATTGCGAGCAGCGATTCGGCAAAGGGTCGCTCAGTCAGGGTGTTGACCACACGTTTGAATATAAACGTCAACAGTTTGCTGCCCCATCGCTCATGACGCTATTCACGAGGCTGCTTAATAAGAGCTATTAATGGCGGTTACGGGGATGTCCCCCACGCGCCGAGCAGTTCAAGCAGGTCAAAGACGTCAACAGCACCGCTGTTGTCCAGATCGGCCGGGCAAGGCAAAGTTGGGGCGCACTGCCCCCAAGCGCTGAGTAACTCCAGTAGATCAAAGACATCGACCGAACCGTTGCCATCAATGTCCGGCGATTGTGTCGGCGGCGGACACGCCGAATCGCGCAGCAACTGAATGTCATCCATCGCTGAACCCGCAGCGTCAGCAGCACCAGCTCGCACACGAAAGAGCACAAATGGGTGGCCGGTGAATTTTGAAAGATCCAGACACACATCGTGGCAATCGTCACCGGGCGATTCAGGTGCTCGCCACAATTCCGCAAACGTGCCGCCTGCGTCCTGGCTGATGTCGATCACCGGCCCGACGGTGCCGTCAATTTTCGTATACGTGAATTGCAACGCAGCCTGAGTCAGATCCGCAAGATTCAGACAACGCGTGTACGCCGCTGATATATCACTGCCCACGCCGAACAGCATGACCGGGTCGCCTGCGCCGCCGCAATCCGTTCCGGTTGTCAGCCAAGGCCCGCTTCCCTCACATGAGATAAACCATTCAGGAAAGAGATCGCAGACAGTGCCGCCGACAAATGTGTCGCCGAAATCCGCGTTGTAATCCTCAACGCAGAATCCGCAATCGCCGCATTGATAAAACTCGACGCCGATGACGCACAGGTCGTCCCATTCCGTTTCACAGCAGAACGGATCAACTGCGCACACACATGTCTGCACAGCCGCATCGTCGCACCCCGGCCCGCCGACATCGCAACAATCGTGCGTCGCAACGTCACTGGATTGCAGCACGATATTGTCGAATGCGGCACCGTTGGACACCGATGAACCTGATGAAAAACGAAATTTCGCCTGCGGTTCACCAGCCAGAACATTCAAATCAAGCGCGACTATTTCACAGCCGTCGCCGGTGAACACTACTGCCGCCTGCCAGATCGTTGTGTATGTCTCGCCGTCAAGACTGACATCAACACGCGGGCCCAGCGTGCCGGTGTTCTTGGTGTAGTCAAAGCTGAGCGTGATGACAGCCGCCTCGGTCAGGTCAACGCAATGTGTAATCGCAGCGGAATATGGGAATCCGCTGGCAAACGTCATTGCCATATCCCCGCTGCCGCCACATGCGGTACCCGAACTGATGAACGGTCCGGTGCCCTGGCATGTCTGGAACAACTGTGGGAACATTGAACACACACTTCCGGACTGGAACAGCGTCCCGAAATCAATTGCAAAATCGCCGATGCAGGTCGGCGCGGGCGCGCACGACCCGCAGCTCAGTGATTCAACCTGGTCGACACAGAGTTGATCCCATTTGGTATCGCAACAAAACGGATCCACAATGCAAACACATTGCTCGATGACTGAATCCGTGCATCCCGCGCCACCGACTTCACAACAGCCGTGTTCACTTCCGTCGTCACAACACCCCGCAACCTGCACGACAACGTTGTCGATAAACACGGCGTTCGTGTTATTGCCGTGGTCAAATCTCCAGTAGACAGACTGCCCCGCTGCAACCGATACGGTGTGACTGGCCGGTGTGCATACGCCGTTGACAGCCGTCAGAGCGACCGCGCCAGTGCTGACGAACTGGCTGCAGTTGACCGAGTTGTCGTTCGTGACAGCAAACCGCAGGATCGTCGCGGTGTCGGCGAACTGGCTGTAGTCAAAGTTAATCGTGAAGCTGGTGCAGGCCGATGCCGGAGCTGCAACAAACACGATTGGGTCATCGCCCCCGGCATCCAGTTTGAATGCATTGCCCGTCGGGCAGAAACTGCTGCTCGTGACGGTCGCGCCGCTCTCGCACCACTGCACGAAGTACGTGCCGTCATCCAGATCGCGCGGACCGGCAAAGCTGTCAAAGCTCTCCGCATATATCAGGCATTCCGTCTGGCTAAATACGCTGTCGGTCAGCGCGCAGCACAGAAGAATCGCTATGGCCACACAACGACGGCCCAAGCAATTGCCGGTGCCCAGCTCTGGCATGCGACATCGCAGCGGTTCTTGCCCTCCGCTGTCCATTGTGAGCCGCAACGATAAGAATGCGAAGAGAAATCCACGCGCGTCTGTGCTTTTTTCGCAGTTATCGGATTCTGTCTCGAATGCAGGAACGGGACTGCATGAGTACGTCATGTCCGGACAACTTCCCGGCAGCTATGAACTGTTCACGTGCTCACTGCGAGACTGCGAACCTGCCGGTCTGCACGAATAAGCAACTGGATCGCAAGTGCGAAGCTCAGGATGATGAATGTTACAAGGCAGATCGTGTGCGCCACATCCGCATCAAAGGGAGCTATTGAATCGTACAGTTTGACGATTGCATCCTTGCCTTGACTGTCGCCGGTCGCCCGGGCCAGCGCGACGCCGCGCGTCACATTGATTGCCCAGACAAAGCTCAGTCCTACAACGATCCAAAGGGTCGACACGATCGGCCGAAAGACCACGAGCAGAATTGGAACGATGATGACAAAGTACGGCGGGTTGATGTGATAAAACACGCTGTACACCGCCATGATCATCGATCCCATCAAGGCGGCCAGGACATACCAGTTGTCAAATCTGCAGCGTCTGAGATACATCCACGCAAACGGTACGAGCCCCGCAATCAACGCCAGGATTGCCGAATACCGCTTGGCGATTGCTGCGGACTCCGGAAGCGTCTCGCCGAGCAGTCCCAGCTTCGCGAGCAGCGCCCAGAACGTCGTCACCTGCTGTATCGGAGGCACAAACTCGGAGAGAGAATCGACGCTCGACCCTGCGGAGGTCATGATCTGCACTGCGCCGTACACGATCACAAGTGGAATCGCAGCCACCCCGCCACGAATGACGTACTGCCTGAATGACAATACCGGTGGATATACAACAAGCGCCAGCAGCGGAATGAGAAAGAAGATTTTTGCTGCGACCACACCAAGCGATGCGAACACAATTGCTGTCCGCAATTTCGATTGCACAACCGCCCAGAGAATAAGCGTCATGAACAGCAGCGAGATCGACTCTTCCTGCATCTTGACCGCATCTGAAAGCCAGAGAATCGGCGCTATCATCCAGATCAGACCGGCGAAGTGCAGCAGACGCTTGTTCCAATGCAGTTTTCGAAGCACATCAATCATCACCACCCATGCCAGTAATTCAAAGATGGTGTATGTCACGCGCAGGACAGCGAATTCACCGAGAAAAAGTGAAAGCGGCTTGCCGATGAGATAGATCACAACCGGCACGAGCGGCGGGAACGACTGCGGCATGTCTCCTTGGCCGGTGAAGATCCCCCATGGATCCCCTAGAAAGGCGTAGTGAAACATGTCATCAGTGAACTGCTTACCGCCGGTGAGCTTGTACAGAACAGCAATAAGTACGCCCCGGCTCAGGGCGATAATCGCTAACCAGAGGAATCCGGTGCGCCATGCTTGTTTTGCGCTGAGTTGTCCCTGCTCTTGAACCATCGTTCACACTACCGTGATCTTCCATCTCGATTTAGGACGCAAACCAAAGCAATAACGCCACAATAACACCGATCAAGTGCGTTATACGATCCGTTGCAGCAAACACAACCGGATCCTGATGCAGCGCGCCGCGAAATGCATAGAACCAGAGTCGCAAAATCCAGTAGAGCATGAGCGGCGCAACGAGCCAGAGCAATTCGGATCGCTGATACAGCTCTTCGTGTGCGCTGTCCTGCAAGTACAACACAAAGACGAGCACGGACACCATACCGCAGGCGATACCTGCCTGGCTCACTGCTGTCATGTCTTCGCGTGTGTAGTTGCGTCGCTTTTCGATCAGATCATCTTCAGGCTGCTGGTAGAGTTCTGCGTACCGTTTGGCAAACCCCAGGCTGAGGAAGAAGAACACCGAGAACGCAAGCAGCCACTTGGAAACTTCGACCGTGGCAGCAATGCCGCCCGCAAAGATGCGCAGTGAATATAGCGCCGCCAGGCACAGAACGTCGACAAGCAATCTGCGTTTGAGGGTGTAGCTATACATCGATGTCACCAGCATGTAGCCAAGAATGATGCCCAGATACATCGGCCGAACAAACCAGGCAAGACTGCACGACACAGCAAGAAGAACGGCTGCCGTCAGCAATGCTCTGGGAATGGCTACGTATCCGGCAGCCAACGGGCGCGACGATTTCGATGGATGATTGCGATCGGCCTCGATATCGAGCAGGTCGTTGAAAATGTAGACCGATGATGCCGCACAACAAAATGCGACGAAGCCCATTATGACGCTGGTAAGTTTGTCCACATCAGTCAACTGATGCGACAGAATGAGCGGCACGAACAGCAGCATATTCTTGAGCCATTGATGCGGTCGGATCAGGCGCACGAGATCCCCAAGCCGACTGCGCCGCGCAACGATCGAATCGAACGCAATGTCCGATGCCCAGCCGGGCCGCCGCCCGCCTGCAAAAACTCCAACGCGCTGCGATGCGTTTTTCCAGATTGGAACGTCGCTTCGGCTGTCACCGACGTATGCAAAAGATGCATCTTCGCCGACGACACTGCGTATGGCGTCCAGCTTTTTCTGGCCTTTGATGTTTTCCGCGCCGTTCGTGGCAATGACACGCTCAAAGATGCCAAGATGCGCTGCGACGGCTTCAGCGATGCGCTGGTCCGCCGCCGTCGCCAGCCAGACTGCTCTGCCGCTGTTCGCCTGTTCGTTCAGGAAATCCAAGACATTTTCGTTGTATGGCAACAACGCGGGGTTCGGCATTGCTCGATCAGCGATGTGGCGTTTCATCGCCGCACGACTCGAACGCAACGATCGCGCCACCGCCCAGATGGAACGCAAACCTGATTCGCGAATGAGCTTCAAGAATGATTCGTGCAACGTGTCCGTCGATGTCAGACTGCCATCGAGATCACAAATTATTGGACCCTGGGACGAAGCATTCATCATTCCTTGCTGATCGGATATCGCACTGCCGGTGTTCAGGATTCCTCCAGTCATGCTGTGGAACGCGAAGATTAGCGATTCCCAAGTGCTGCTTCCACCGCATCCAGAAGCTGATCCGGCTCTGGAAGCCGCCCCACGCCTTCGGTGCGGCAGGCCTGCCAGCCGGTGTCAGGTTCAATAATCCCGAAATTATCAGCACGAAGCTTTTCAATGTTTCGCTGCGTTGCCGGCTGATTCCACATCACCGCATTCATTGACGGTGCCAGCAACACCGGCTGGTTTGAGCGGTCCACTGCTGAAACGATCAGGCTGACAACATCGTCGGTCCTGCCCTGCGCCAGCTTCGCGAGCATGTCCATTGAACACGGCGCGATGAGCACCAGATCTGCCGAGCGGGCCAGACTGATGTGCTGCGGATCTTGTGATTCGACATGTTGCCATTGGTCGCTGTACACGGGCCGGCCGGTCAGCGCCTGAAACGTCAACGGCGTAACAAACCGCGTGGCAGCCTCGGTCATGATGACAGTGACATCCGCGCCGGATTGCGTGAGCTTGCTGACGACAGCTGCAAGCTTATAGCAGGCAATGCCGCCGGTGAGGCCGACGATGATCCGTCTTCCGTTGACCGGGCGTTGTGCGGAAGCGGCGCTCACGAATGGCCTTCCATTGTTCGAGACCAACGCATCAAGCGTCGGGGCGCATCAACTCTTCGAGACGCCGTGGATGGCAGCATCAGTCGCATCGGCCCACTTCGGCCCGATCTTGTCCTGCAGGATTTCTTCGATGACCAGTTCCAGATCGGTACGGCCGTCACGCTCGACCAACGGGCGTGCCCCTTCGATAATCAGTTCATACAACCGGCGCTGAATCAGCGCGGTCAGCTTGAAGCGACCGCCCATTTTCTTGACGATCTCATCGCTCTTGAGTGCTTCGATCATGTGTAGAGTATCCCGCAGGTGTCCGACCACAGAACCGCCCCTGTGGGTCGGCCCGGGCCGTATGTATGGCTTCCAGGACTGAGAACCACGCAGTATATCCCGAACAGCCGCCGCCGTCGAGTCGCTAGATTGCCCCCCTCAGCCGCAGGCTGGCATCACCGGGGAATCATACACTTTGGACGTGGCAAGTGACCGGACAACAGCAGGACGTTTGAGGCGGCCCCTGCGGACGCTGTTGGCGAGCGTTGTGCTCGTCGTTGCCGTGGTGGGTGCTCTCAATGTGACCGGCTGTATGGAATCGATGTTCTACTATCCCGAGCGAGCCGCCACCCCTGCCCCGGCTGAATTCCCGGGCGCAGAAATGGTCACGTTTACATCAGCAGACGGGACGCAACTGGCCGGTTGGTTCATCCCCAGCCAGAACTCCGCAGCGCCTTCAACACAGGCGCCGACGATCCTGCATGTACATGGCAACGCGGGAAACATCACGAGCCACATCGGGTTCACTGAGTATCTGCCCGCTGCCGGGTTCAATCTCCTGCTGTTTGATTACCGCGGGTACGGTGAAAGTGAGGGTTCGGCGCGTCGTCGAGCGCCGCTGATAGCTGACACGAACGCGGCATTGGACTATCTGGTGTCGCGCCCGGATATTGACCCGAATCGCATCGGCATGTACGGCCATTCACTTGGTGGGGCGATCGGTTTGAATGTCATGCACGATCGACCCGAGATTCGCGCTGCGGTGATCGAATCTGCATTTGCATCGTGGCAGAGCGTGGCAGCGAATGCAGTCGGCGGCGAACAGCCCGGTTGGTTTGCCCGACTGCTCGCACGAACATTGATTCGAGATGGAAATCGTCCTGTTGATGCAATAGCAGAAATCGTCCGGCCGATTCTTGTCATTCACGGCACCAGCGATTCTCTCGTGCCGATCAGCCATGGCCGCAAATTGGCACAAGCCTGCCCCACTGCGGAGCTGTGGGAACTTGAAGGCGGCAACCATAACTCGCTTCGCTGGTCGAATCCTGCGGTCGACCATCGAGTGATTGAATTCTTTGAGACGACGCTCGTGCCGATGCAGCAGCCGGCCGGTCAAGATTCGCATCAGGAATCCGAGTAGCCAGGATTCGTTACACTCGTTGGTGATTGATCACGTGACGGTGAATGATGCGGGCACGACGAATTCGAAAATTTCGGCGCTTGCGCAATCGGCTCGGACTCGGGCGCGACTGGTATCTCGTTCTGCTGGCCGCAGTCATCGGCTCGGGAACAGCCTGCGTCGCGATGGGTTTCATGTGGCTGATCCATCTGCCGCTGTATCTGTTCACGGATACGCCGTCGAAGTGGCGTATGGCGCTGATCTTTGGGTTCCCGATTCTCGGCGCAGCATTGACCGGCGTAATCGTCCACTACCTGGCGTCTGAAGCCCGAGGCCACGGCGTACCTGAGGTGCTGCAAGCCATCAATCGCCGGAAATCGCGAATCAAGCTGCGGGTCGCTGTGGCAAAGATCGCCAGCGCCATAACGACGATCGGCACTGGTGGCTCAGCTGGTGTGGAAGGACCGATCGTGCAGATCGGCTCTGCGATTGGCTCCAATGCTGGACGCTTCCTCAAGGCCAACCCACAGAACACCGCGACGATGCTCGGCTGCGGCGCAGCAGCGGGAATTGCATCCGTCTTTAACGCGCCGATTGCGGGAATATTTTTTGTGCTCGAAATTCTGCTGCGCGATTTCTCGATCCGCACGTTTACACCGATCGTGATTGCTGCAGTGTTTTCCGCAGCAGTCACGCAAGCATTTACCGAAGACATTGAAGTATTTCACCTGCTTGACAACATGCAGGTCAACGCCTTTTTCGCGCTGGAGATTCCAAACTACATCCTCATGGGCATCGTCTGCGGGCTGGCTGCGGTCGTGTTCATCAAAGCTCTGTATTTCACCGAAGACCGGTACAACGCGTTCAAGATTCACCCGATCATCAAGCCGATCACAGGCGGCGCGGTACTCGGATTGCTCGGCCTGTCGCACGTCTGGCTCTTCAACGTAAAGGATGGAGACCTGCCGCCGTTCTATGGCAACGGCTATTCGGTTATCGAGAACCTGCTGAGCACAGACTACTACTCCACTGCAAACTCAACCGGCGGGCTGTTTACAGCGCTGCTTGCAATCTTCGTCTTCAAGGCACTGGCGACGTGCCTGACGCTTGGATCCGGCGGCTCCGGCGGAGTGTTCGCGCCATCGCTGATGCTCGGCGCATGTGTCGGCGGCGCGTTCGGCGTACTGGTCGATGCACTGAACTGGGCCGAGCATGCAAGCCCGGCTCACTACGCGCTCGTCGGCATGGCGGCTGTTGTCGCTGCAACAACGCACGCACCACTGACTGCAATACTGATCGTCTACGAGATCACCGGCAACTACGAAATCATTTTGCCATTGATGCTCGCTGCGGTTATTTCCACAATCGTTTCGCGGCTGATCATGCGCGACAGCATCTACACGCTCAAGCTTCGAAGGCGCGGTATTCGTATCGGCGCGATGAGCGATCTGACTGTCCTTCGCCGACTTTCCGTTTCCGATGTTCTTCTTGCTGATGCGGTGACTGTCCGCCCGACCGACTCAGCGCAGAAACTGTTGGAGCTCAGTGAACTGCACTACGCACGAGACTTCGTCGTCATTGACGATCGCGGCCACTACGTCGGTATGGTGACAAATGCGGATCTGCAATCCGCACTTGTGTATCGCGAGGCAATTCCTCTTCTACAGGTCAGTGAACTGTGTCGAAGCGACTTGCCAACCGTCGCGCCGGATGAAACGTTGGACACCGTGCTCGATAAGTTCGCTCGCCATGATGTGTTGTCGCTGCCTGTCCTGCACGAAACAACCGATGGGCACGTCAAGGGATTGATCACACGATCGCGGCTCATGACGAAGTATCAACGAGCTTTGGCGCGAGAGTGAGATGACTGCTACACCGCCGAACCATGAGCAGCCACTGCGATATCGCAGGCATTTGCGTCTTTCGGGAGCTCGGCAGTTCCTTGCTGTCCTTCGCTCGCAGGTCTTGCGCCATTCCGGTCCACTGATTGTGTATTCGATTCCGAATCAACTGAACCACAACCGCCTCGGGCTGACGGTGTCGCGGCGGGTCGGGAATGCGGTTCGGCGCAATCGCATCAAGCGGCGTCTACGCGAGGCATTTCGTCTGCATCAATTCGATCTTCCGGTGGGCTATGATATTGTCGTACGCGTCAAACCGCATGAACCTCTGACGCTGCATGCGTATGGAGAACTGCTGACGGATTCAATGCGCCAACTGGATGAACGATGGAAGAAGCTGCCCGCACCACAACCAGAACCGTGAACGCCGTCGCCCGACTTACAGAGCTGCCGTCAGGTGTGTTGATTTTCCTAGTTCGGCTGTACCAAGTGACGCTCAGCACGGTGATGGGTGGACACTGCAGATTTCATCCGACGTGTTCACAGTATGCCATCGAGAGTCTGCAGATACACGGCGCGCTACGTGGATCGTGGCTGACGATTCGGCGGCTGTTGCGCTGTCACCCACTCGGCGGATTCGGACTTGACCCCGTCCCGCCCAGGCGCGCTGCGCACACCGCAGCAGGACGTGACGGGTAGTGCAATCGCTGCCCCCTGCCATTTTGTGCATAGGCCGCAACTATGCAGAGCATGCAGCAGAGATGCACGGCAATGTGCCCGACCGCCCTATGGTGTTTATGAAAAACCCCGCCTCGGTCATAGGCACGGGCGAGGCGATTGTGCTGTCGTCAATTTGTAAGGAACCGGAACCGCAGGTTGACTACGAAGGTGAATTGGCAGTGGTGCTCGGCCGCAACTGCCGGGATGTTTCTCAGGAGACATCGATGCTGTACGTCAGCCATTACGCAGTAGCCAATGACGTCAGCGCGCGCTGGTGGCAGAAGCAAGGCTCCGGCGGACAATTCGTGCGCGGTAAGAGCTTCGACACGTTCTGTCCGATGAGTCCCTACGTCGCGGCGGCTGATGTCGGCGATCCGCAGGCACTCGATCTTGTGACGAAGCTCAACGGCGAAATCGTGCAGCGTGCTTCAACTGCAGACATGATCTTTCCCGTGCGCACGCTTATTGCGGAACTTTCCCGTGGCATGACACTGCTTGCCGGGACTGTCCTGCTCACCGGAACGCCGTCAGGTGTAGGCGCGGCGCAATCACCCCCGCGGTTTCTGCGTCATGGTGATACCGTGACAATTACGATTGACGGCGTCGGTTCGCTGCGCAATCCCGTGGTGGACGGCACGCATATGCAGGCCTGATCAATTACTCCGGCGTGATGTCGTCGCGGTCGCGCTGCTCTTGAAGTTGATTCTGAATTCTCGCGCGTTCTTCAGCCAACCGCTGGCGAAACTCCTCGAGATTAGGCGGCGCTGGGAACAGATCGGCCACACGATACCGCGAGCCATACACAGAACGTGACAGTTGCAATTGAAGCTGCCCGACGACTTTGTCGTACACACGAGCGCGAAGCTGCGGCTCATATCTGTCGACATTGCGCCAGATCAGTGATCGCTCTTCAAGGCTGAGTGTTGGATCAATAATGATCTGCAGGAATGCGTCTTCAACGCTACGTTCAAGTCGACTTACAAATTCGCTTAATCTGCCGCGGCCAAACTTATTCTCGTAACCGTACTGCTCACTGTTGCGGAACATGTCCGTAACAGTCTTGGCAAAGCGAACGGACTGCTGATAGACCTCCGGCCGATCCTGACCGATTCCCACGCGAATGCCATAGCGCAGGCCAGCGATGACTTCACTCGGCGCGACCGCCGGGTTGACGAGATATTCGCCGCGCGTTTCCTCTTCCACAAACACATCAAGCGGCACCGCATATTTGTTGTTGGGAATGCGTGCCCCCCGGCCGAGCAACTGGTCCATACGATCCATCAACTGCTGGGCTTTCTCCAACTCGCCGCTGCGATACCACTCGCGGATGGCTGAACTCATGAAGTTCTCAAGGAAGCCGATGAAGGTGTCACCACCCCAGCCACGAGTTTCCCAGTGCTTGTTGTAGAAGAACTCGAACTGATTATAAATCGCATCGATCCACAGCGGTTCCGGCAGACGGCTGGGCAGTTCGCTCATCAGCAGCGGGTCGAACGTAATACGTCCGTTTCGGGCCAGAGCCTGCATTGCCTGCAATTGCAGACGGTCGTTGTTCACGACTTTATAAATGTCATCATCATTCAGCGCGCGCTTGTCACCAAGAAGACTACCCCGGCGGGCCCAATACAGCGCGTGCGCCTGGCCGTGCCTCCAGTCAATCGGCCCCACATCGCGTGTGAATTCATACATAAGCTGCGGGTCCATGTTGTATTCATCGATCAGAACACGCTTGCGAACATGTGCCAGCAATGTCTTCCATGCATCCTGCATCTGCGGATCGTTTGCAATGGTATCAAACGCGCGAAACAACGGGCTGCGTGATCGAATCTGCTCTGCAGCGCCGAGCGATTGCGCGAGTTCGGATTGCCTGGTGATCGCACTCCATTCGCCATAGGTCTGCAACAACTGGAAGTTCAGGCCGAAGTCGAGCCCCTGGTCATACGGGGTGATCTCGTCTTCAAGTCTCTGTACGAGAGCCTTCACGCCGGGCGTGCGCTGCTCGGCCTGAGCAAGCGTGTCAGGCGCATCCGCAATTGCTTTGATCCACTCGATGCGGTCCTGCCATGCAATCGGCGGCTCGCCCAGCAGGAAATGCCATTCCTTGGTGAACTGCGTCTTGTAGTACAGGTGCGCATCGTCGGAATACCCTTCTATCTTATGCGCAAACCAGAACGCAAGCTCCTTGTGCAGTTCCAGATCGTTGGGGTTGTACTTGATGCCTTCCTTACGTACGAGATTAATGCCTGCCTTGACCCACGACCAGCGTTCCTGCTCTGTGTGCGTGGCGACAGAAATGTTGTACGCCATGTTGTGACCGTGGAAGCCCCAGACTGATGCAAACCGTGGTTGCAGTTTCGTGATCAGTTCCGAATCGGCCATGACTTCGTAAAACAGTCCCTTTTCTTTCATCATGTGGACCTTGATCCACAGGTAGTCGACGATAAGGCCGCGAAGCACGCCGATGGATTGTCCGAGCGCGACAATCGGCGGCGCGCCCTCGACCGCAACGGATGTATAGCGCAATTCGTACTTTTCTGATTGGTCGATCAGCGAGGGCAGCATGACGCCGGAGGCAGTTGTCGCGATGACGAGCACAACCGCAGCAATGATTTGCACGAATCTGTCTCTGGTCATGTCATGCTCCCAGCAGCGGCGTACGAACAGCGCCTGTACAAAGTTGTACGAGCCGGACTGATCACAGGTTCACACATCATTTTTCACCCGTGCCCGGAATACGTCGCCAGTTCGCGCGATCGCATGATGAGGTAGCCGACAACGAAGGCTGCGACCGACCAGAGCACGACAAGGCGCAGCGTAGACATGATCACCGCCCACCAGGAGATGTATCGCCCCTGTACGAGCTGCGAGGTGACCGAAATCTCGCCGAAGCCGCCGAGCGTGAAGACGACGGCATACCCGATCCACTTAATGATCGATTTGAACAGCCATTCAATGACAAGGCCGGGCGTGACGGAGTCCATCTGGAAGATCGGCGGCGCGTGGAAGTCCTGGAGCGACATCGCCACGAACGACGAAGCGGATCCGCCGATGAAGACCGTGAACGCCGCCAACAACGCCACGGGAAAACTCAGGAACGTTGCACACAAAATGCCCAGCACCGACAAGAACGAAAGCTTCGTAATCATCACCAACATTGCACGTGTGAAATTGCCTTCAAAGCTGGCAACCTGATAAAGAATCTCGAAATCCTCCGCCTCAAAATTCAGCGCTCCGTACGGGCTGTTGGGCTCGGGCACATACATATTGGCAACGGACACTGTAATCGTGCCGTCCTCGCGGATGAGGTCCGGCCC
The DNA here is from genome assembly GCA_029260575.1 of Phycisphaerales bacterium. GTDB lineage: Bacteria > Planctomycetota > Phycisphaerae > Phycisphaerales > SM1A02 > JAJDDB01. Next base: position 488,793 of record JAJDDB010000004.1, on the reverse strand, counting down.
GAGCAACACATTGTGCGACATTGCGGGAACATATTCGCGATCCAGAACTAATTCGCTCTGGTCGTTGAACATAAACTTCGCTTTGTATATCGAGTGTGTGTTGTCATCAAGAATGTGGAACCGGTAGCGCAGCATCAAAGATGTGTTGCGATTTGCTGCCGGCTCCAGACTCGAAAATTCATACGTGGCAAAGCTTTGCGGCGCGATGGTGCGCTGTCCAGCTGATTGCGCCTGGAGGATGCGCCTGCCGACCTCGCGTCGGAGCTCGGGCGTGATTTCTTCAGCATACGCATACTCAGGATTTCTCGTAATTTCCTGATCGACGCGCTCGCGTAACTGCTCAGATGTGAGCTGTTGATAATCCGGCCGGGCAGATTTGCGCGCGGTCAATACCGCATCGCGCAGCTCCACCGCATCAAGCTGTCCCTCCAGGCCTTGCGCCACGGGCTGCGTGCGCAGGAATTGGATGTACAGAAAAATCGACAGGCCGGCGATGGTGATCAGTACCAGATTCACGCCCATGACGCCAATCCACTTCCCCAGCAGGTAATTAAAGCGGGACATCGGCTTGCTGACGAGTTGCCAAATCTGACGATCACGAATTTCAAAGGCGACGGATGCGCACGATAAAACCAACGTCAAGACAGCAGCGACCACGTACGTCAGGTTCATACTGCGGCTGATGAAAGTCCGTACCTGATCACGCAGCGGCTGATCCGCATCGAGCCACATCGGGATCAATGGCAATACAATCAAGAGGAACACGATGAACACAAGCGAGATGCGGCTGCGCGATGCTTCTTTGACCACCGTGTGGGCGACCGAGAGTGCTTGGTGCGACCAATCCAGCGCCGCAAGCAGCACACGCGTGAGCATGATGAAACTGAACGTCAGCAGACCGAGTTCGCCGAGCATCCAGGCTGTGCTCTCGCTTCCCAGTTGCAGTGCAATCCATACCGCACCGGATGTCAACAGTGCTGTGAGAAGCACCTGCGCAGTCAACGTCATCCAGATAATCAGCAGACACCACAGCAGCGCCACAATGCCGAGCAGCGCAGTCGTGCTTGGTTGATCAAGCAGCCACAGCGGGGCCCATGTCGGAACGTCCGGTTGCAACAGCAGTGATGCCAGAGCACGTGGATTTTCGATTTCACCGCTTGTTGAAAAAAGATCATGACGGCGCGTGATCAATGCTTCGTCGCCGTATGTCTTGCCGTTGACCGTGACTGTTCCATTCTCGAACAGGCTCAGTGCATATTCATCGCTGTCCTGCACAGACTGCCCGGACATTGCCTGCACCAAAGCGGCGTGCTGCGAATCAAGACTCTGGCTTGTCAACATCAGCGTGCCGAAGAACCAGCCGCACACCGCAACAGACAGTACGGACAACACGATGCGCATCCACAAGGTGCGCTGCGTCGCATCAATTCGATACCAGAGTTCCTTCAGTATTCGCATGGCTTGTTGTCAGCGCTATTCACGCGTCGCTTGATCGTCTGTATCGCTGTCGCGGGTGTCACCCATCAGTGAATCGATAATTGACTGATCCACATCCTTGGGCGCTTCGGGGGCTTGCCGCTCCACGACTGACGGTCGCGATGTCGGTTCCTCTCGCTTCTCTTGTGTCAATTCCTGCAGTACATCCTGCTTGGGTTCATCCTCGCGCGGCATCGATTCAACTGCTTTTTCAACCGCGCGCACGGGTTTGTCATCCTGCGATTCGCTCACCAGCGCTTCTATAACATGTTCACCTTCGACAGGGCTGTCGCTGCGCAGGAATGCTGCGGTCGAGCCACCGTGCATTGCGCCCGCTGTTTCAACCTGTTCGCGCCGTGCTCGTTCGACAATATCCAAAAAGAGATCTTCCAGGCGCTGGCGCGGCACGGTCACTTTCTCAATTGCCTTGCCTTCTTCACGCTGAATGAGCTGTTCAATAAGCGAGATGGTTTCGACCGAAAGACGCGGTGTTTGAATAATCATTTGTGATGAATCCGTCAGCAATTCGCTGGAGGTACCCTGCGCGCGAATCTTGCCGCCATACAGCACGACCATTCGATCACACACATCCTCGACATCCGCAAGCAGATGCGAACTGAGCAGAATCGTCTTGCCGCGCCTGCCGAGTTCGAGAATCAGATCTTTCACCTGCCGGGTACCGATCGGGTCCAAACCGCTGGTCGGTTCATCGAGAATGAGAAAGTCCGGATCATTAATCAGCGCCTGCGCGATCCCGATGCGTCGCGTCATACCTTTGGAATATTCACCGATCGCGCGGTGGGCAACCTGCGTCAGGCCGACCATGTCAAGCAGTTCATCAGCACGGCGCCTGCGCGTGCGCCGGTCGTAACCAAACACTTTGCCGTAATAGTCAAGCGTCTCCCGGGCGTTGAGATACCGATACAAGTATGATTCTTCCGGAAGAAACCCGATGCGTTTCTTGATTGCGACATCGGTAGGCGCTTTGCCAAAGACGAGAAGCCGCCCGCGCGATTTGTGCAGCAGCCCGAGAATCATCTTGATGATCGTGCTCTTGCCCGAGCCGTTGGGACCGAGCAGACCGAATATCTCGTCACTCCGAATTTCAAGATCGACGCTGTCTACAGCCTTGGCCTTGGTGCGCATCCAGAAGTCTTTGAAAACCTTGGTAAGCCCGACGGCTTCGACGACGAGTTGTTCGGTGTTATGCGTGACCATTCAGACTCAACTGTTTTCAATCGTACCGTACCTCGGCATTGCCGCTGCGGCAGGTGCCATACCGTTACTCACCACCTTGGCCCAGCCCGCGAACCCTGCCATCCTTGTCCTTGCGCAACTGCCGACCCGGGCCATCCAGGAGCATCTCATCAGCCTTCTGCAATGATCGTTGCAATGCATCGCCAAGCCCTGCCGATCCTGCTTCCATGCGCGAACGCTGCAGACGGTTGAGCCGGCGTTGTTCCTGCACGTTCTGCAGTCCCATGATTGTCATGTTGATTCGTCCGAGCCCCGGTGGAACGAAGAACTTCTCCGCATCGGGCCGATCGAGCACTGTTGCATACGCCTCGAGCCATCGTTGACGCACGATAAGCTCAGGGTTTTCGCGGAATGCGGGCAACAGGCTCTGCACCAAAGATGCATCCAAGCCGAGCGTCGCTTCAATTTCGGATTGATACGCGCGGGCACGAGCCAGGAGATTTGCGACCGAGCCGAAGGTCTGTGCGCTTTCCATCTGTTGGCGAATCTCCACGAGCAGAGCATCAGCCCGCTCGGGGTTGTCCAGATCCAGTGCATCCTCGTATTCACCGATCAGCGCTGCAAGCACCTTGTGATTGTCCCCCGCTGTTTGCAGCAGCAATCGTTCTGCAGTCTGTTCTGCGCTCTCAATGGATGAACGAACGCTCTCGCGGACATCGCCAAGGTCAACGAGTTTCTTGCGAATGGCAAGCGGTGCTGTGGAATCGGGAATGTTGATTCCAGTGACAGTGATTCCCGTGCGCATGTCATCGAGCGTCTTCTGCGTGTGCCGCTGAATGTCGTATTTGACGCCTGTCGTTCCGCCGATTTCCAGAAGTTCCTGCAGCGATGTTCGCGCTGCAACGTGTATGGCGGAATTCTGCACCGCAAGTCGAACGATGCGGTCTGCTTCGGCACGATCATGCGGCAGATTCTTAATATACGAAACCGGATCTTCAATTTCGTACGTCACGGAAATCTGCAGGTGCGCGAGATCGCCATCGCGGGTCACCAGTGAACCATCGCGGCCCGGACGCAGAAAATCAGATGTGCGCGCTGATTCTGTTGCCTGTTCGAGCGTTTTGCCCGCCTGAATGCCCGGCCAGAAAACACCCCTGCCCGGACGCGGCGCGCCCGGCGGCGTAAGAAGTTCGACGCTTCGATTCTGTACATCAAACAGCACGAATTCACCGACCGGATACGGCACGCTGATTTTCAAGCCGGGGTCAAGTGTCTCCTGACCTTTCACCGGGACAATTTTCCCGAAACGGGTCAGGACACCGCTTTGGTTCTCAGCGACAGTCTTGAGCCCGGAGAACAGAAACAAAACGACCAAAATGACGATGACAACCTGCAACACGCGGTAGCTCAGACGCAGCGCATCTGTCAACGATTTGTGCGCGGGGTCCATCGCTTCGCGCAGCAGTGCTGCAGAACCGACCTCACCACTGACGACGAACTCTGCCGATGCGGCGCGGCGCGGTTGCGCCAGCTCTTCGCTGTGCTCCTGTTCGATCGGCACACCTTCATGAAGCTGCGGCGACTGGTCGTTCGGGTTGTCAGGACCGTTGGTTTGTGCCATCAATTATTCGCCTCGCCCAACCAAGGCGCTGTTCACATCATCAGAAATTTCTGTGTCGGCGGCTCCTGATCCTGCGCTTCCAGATACGGACTCTGCAGGAAGCGGCACACCGTTGGGCGAAGTGCGCGCGTTCGGGTCCATAAGATGAAACGGCGCCATGTTGTCTTCCAGAATCAAGGTGGTGTTGTTACTGAGCGCCAATTCCAGTGCATCGACCCACACAAGGAACAATGCCAGTTCTCGCGCTTCGGGGTCAGACATCTGTTCAAAGTACTTCCGCTTCTGTTCGTTGGACTCGTTGCGAATCGATCCTGCGACCTGCTCTGCGAACGCGACAATCTTGTCCGCGGTCGTGCGGGCGTTGTCCTTGATCGCATTTGCTTCGGTTTCTCCCTTGACGCGCTCTGCGGTTGCCAGCGTATTGCGGCTGACTTCCATGCGTGACAGCACCGCACGAGTTGCACGTGAAGGCAACATCAACTGACTGACGCCGACCGTCACCGGCTCGATACCCTGTTCGCGCAAGCCCTGCAGGTTGGCCAGCACTGCCTGTTCGGCTTCGATGAGCTTGCTCTGATTGCCGATCAGATCATCGAAACTGAACTGACTGATTGCGGACAGCGCTTCACGGAACTGGTCCTGTAGAAACGGTCGAGCTTCATCGACGGTGTCATAGTTGTCATGAAAGCTGCGGGCGCTGTCGACATCAATTTGCCACATAAGAAACGCGCGCACAACGATGGATTGACCATCAAGCGTCGGCTTCTCTTCCAACGGCGATTCAAGCAGTTGCAGCCGTGTGTCGTACTTCGTGACGCGATCGGCAAAGATCGGCCACTTGAACTTCAGACCCGGCTCGGTGATCACAGCTTCGTCGCTGCTGCGGCCAAACGTACTCTTGATTGCCACCTCGTGGAACGAGACGGTGTACGTCATGCTGAAAAGCAGCAGCACGACTAGCAACAGCACACCAATACCAATGGCGAAGAACCGATTCATGGTCCCATGCCTCCTTGTTCAGCAATGGCTTCGTCCGTCTGCGGCGCGATGCCAAACACTGTGTCCAGTTCCTTGTATTCCAGATCCAGATTGAACCGCGACGGGTCGGTGCCGACGAAGAACTTTCGAACGCCACCGAGACTGCGGGTCAGGACCGACATAATCGCGCGCTCGCGATACAACTCCGGAGCCACGCTGTATGCCGGAAGCTCGCCGATCACTTTGCTGATCTGCGCTTTCGCAGCCATGATCTGCACCCATCGATCACGTTCAGCCTGAATGATTCTCGAGATCGCTTCGCCGCCGCTGTCTTTGAGCATCTGTTCGATCTCGATGCGCTTGGAGACAGTCTCCGGTCCGTTCATTCCGTGTTCGATTTTGAGTGAATCCCACTCGCTGATCGCTTCGAGAATCGCTTCGGCATTGTCAAGCGAACCGGCACGGAAGGTCAGCGTGGTAATTCGAGCCTGATCAGCCTCAGCGACTAACTCGCGCCGCTGCTGCATGGCGATCATCAGATCGACGTAGTTCTTGCCGACCGCACCGGAGGGACGTATCACCGGGATATTCAACGCGATCACTTCAACGCCGGTGTTATGCTCATCAAACGCTTGCTGCACTGCGCTTTCCAGACGATCGACCAGCCCCGCGCGCTGCGCCTCACCTCCAACAAGAACTTCATCGAGTGTCAGTCGTGCGAATTCGGTGCTGATTTCGCGCATAGCCAGTGACTTCAGCGCATTCTCACGAATCGTCAACTGCTCGCGCGGCCTGCGTGAATCCGGCGCAAAGCGAAGGTACGACAGCAGTCCATCTTCATCGCCGCCGGTCTTGGTACTCTTGATTCGATAGTGCAGCGAGATCACCGTATCCACAAGCGCGAATGACTCGACTGTTCGTTCATCGATTTCGATTGGATCATCGAGTTGTGAATCAGCAACGCTGTCAGTCAAATTATCTGTCGCATCGAGTCGGTCCTGCACATCGGCATCGATGACAACACGAGATGCTGCGACGATGAATGGTTCGATCGCGATGTCGGTTTCAAGATCACCTTCCCACATCGAGACTTTGAATTCGTCAAAGCGCTCCTGGGCTGTCAATGGAAGACTGCGCACGCGCGTGACGTCGTACACTTCCGCTGTCTGCAACGGCCACGGCAGCTTCCACAACACGCCCGAGCCGTAGACATCGTCGCCGACGATTTCACCGCCGGCCAGCTTGACTGCCTGCTGATGCGGTTCGACCACAACCATCATGTTCAAGCCGACGAACACCACTACAGCGATTGCCACCAGCCAGGCAACACTGCGCAGCAGCAACTGGTAGCCCCACGAACTGGTGATGTCGAAACCGAACTGGTAGTTGACTGCCTCGTTGATCGTTCGCACGATCGAGTCGGGCGTAGACACAAGGCTGAGCAATCGGGAATCAAACGCCGGCCGTGGCACTTCGCCAATCACGCGCGGGCGATAGATGTTCAGGATGAAGTTGAGCAGGATTTCCGCAGCCACTACGAGCATGAACACGGGAATGGCAAAAGTGATGTAGTAAATCACCTCATCGTTCTGGAAGAACCGGAACGCAAGGCCGACAGCAATGGCGAGCGTCACCAGTGCGTTGCCGACCATATAGCCGGCACCACCGCGGAGATTCTGCCAGACCTTGAGCTTGGCCATCCCTGCAACGAACCTGCTGAATATGAACGACACCGAAGCAACTGCCAGACACAGTGATACGCCCCAACCCTTGAGCGGTGTGCGTTCAAACGTTGCTGTAGTGTCGCGCACATCAATCAGATGGTCGATCATCGACCAGGCAAGCAGCCCCAGCGCAAGCACCAGCAGCATGCTCACGATCGGCATCAGCCAGCGGTGCATCAGTCGCAGACGCCGGCCGGCCACGCGGACTTCATCTGCGTCTTCGTCGAATACCGAACTGCTCTCGCCCCGGCCGGCATCGATCTCATCCTGTTCCAGTGCTTCCAGCCGTTCGAGCTTGTGCTGAAAGAAAACGATGATCAGGCTGACCCAGACAGCGATGCCCAGCAAGACATACAGCGAGCCGAAGAGGAATGCGGTATCGCCGCTCAGCAGGCCGAACAACAGCAGCGTAAGCCCCATTGCCAATTGCAACATGAGGCCAAAACCGGCCACTCGGGCGGCACGCTGAAAGGCATGATGGTCGCTTCTCATCGGATCAGCACCATTGGCTCGTCCACTTTCATTGACCCGCACAACTCAGATAAAGACATGTAAAACATAGAGTTGCGATTCGGCTCACAGGCTGGCCGACGACCGCTTGCTCCGCACGTTCGGGCTGGCGGCGTCGCCGAATTGACACCATACCGACCGACCGAAGGATTCGCACGTTCGACAGAGGCGGGTCGTCTCTGCGAACAGCGGCAGCATGGTCTACGTATGATGCCCCGTTCGAGGTTCAGTTCTTCGGATCAAAATATCGCAGGTCGTTGAAGTTTTTCACCGCCATGCGACGAGCATATCTCCCTGACTTGACGCATTTTCACATCCACTCACAGTTGTGTCGCCCTGCCGGACGCAACGACATTGGCGGCTTTGCATGATTGAGCAGTTCCTGGCGATCGTTCGCAATACCTTTTTCGAGAGCATTCGCCAGCCGATCATGCTGGTGATTCTCGTCATTGCCACGATCGCGCTGATCCTCAGCAACCCCCTGTCCGCGTTCACGATGGAAGACGACCAGAGGATGCTGATCGACATCGGCCTGGCGACCGTCTTCCTTGCAGGGACACTGCTGGCTGCATTCGTCGCCACAAACGTACTCACACGGGAAATCGAAAATAAGACCGTCCTCACCGTAATCAGCAAGCCTGTTGGACGACCATTGTTCGTGATCGGGAAGTTCGTCGGCGTTGCTGCTGCGATCGGCATCGCATCCACGTACATGTCGCTGGTTTTCATGCTGGTCGAATTGCATGCTGTGCTGCAGACCGTGCGCGATCCAGTCCATGTTCCCGTCGTCACTTTTTCAACCATCGCAGCAGTCGTCGGAGTCGGCACAGGCATCTGGTGCAACTATTTCTACAACCGCGTGTTCTCCAGCACCGTCATTGTGGTTATGACGCCAATGGCTGCGCTAGCGTACATCTTCAGTCTGCTGTTCGATGCAAGCTTCTCGCCGCAGTCCATGTCGATCGGGTTCAAGCCGTATGTCTGGCTGGCTGTGCTCTGTATCGTGATGGCGCTGCTTGTACTGACCGCAATTGCAGTTGCAGTTTCAACTCGCCTCAATCAGGTGTTGACGCTGGTCATCGTGCTCGGGATGTTCGTCCTCGGTTTGCTATCCGATTCGCTCTTCGGCGAACCAATGGCCGACCTGCGCAACGACTGGCTGCAACGTGCTGCGCTTTATGAACTCACCGAGACAGTTTCCGAGGAGCAGTCCATTCAGCTCATCAACGGTGAGTCGACCATACCTGTCACTGTCAAGAAACAGGTTCCGCTCGTATCACTGTGGGAACTTGCTGATCCACCCGGCGTGATTACCGACACCGAAGATCCCAGATTCACCGCAAACGCCAAAGCTGTGTATGACCTGGAGCGCGGCTGGTATGTCGATCCGCCGCAAGCCCAGGCTGGCAGCCGATCTCTTAAAGAACGAAGCACATACATCGCATTGCGCATTGCGTATTCAGTTGTGCCCAATCTGCAGATGTTACTGCTGTCAGATGCGCTGACACAGGGCCATGTCATACCGATCAGTTACGTTGTCCGCGCGTTGCTCTATGGCGGGTTCTATATCATCGTGGCCCTTGCGCTGGCGGTTATTCTGTTCCAGCGCCGCGAAGTCGGTTAACCTCGCGCCTGATCTTGCGCCGCTCAGCAATCGCCCCACGCAGACAGCAATTCTAGCAGATCGAAGACGTCGACTGTGTTTGTCAGATCGTCAATATCAGCACCCGACCCGCTGGTCCCCCAGTTGGTGAGCAGCTCCAGCAGGTCAAAGACATTGACCTAGCCATCATCGCCTGCGCAATCCGCTGGACAGTCGTCGATGCGGTGTATCTGCAGGCCGTTCAGCGCTGCGCCGATTTCGAAATCGCCGTCGGCCGGGACACCTGAATGCACGCCGAGCCGGCCGGCTTGTGCGCCGGCGCTTGCAACTGTCGCAACATGGATGCTGTAACTTACACCGTTGGCATGTGTTCCCGTCCACGCGCCGCCGACTGGTTTCTTCGGATTGCCCGGTTCCTGATCAACATCTGCATTGCAGATGATGTCCGTCTGATCTGGCATGCGCGCGTAGACGATCACTTCGTATGTACCGCCCTGCAGTCCACTGAAGAACAAGCAGTTTTCAATCGTCGTGTGTGTGATAAGACAGTCGTTGAGAAGCGTTGCGTCGTCTCCGGTCACTGCGGCTTCGCTCAAAGACAGCGTCTCGGTGCCGCCGAGTTGAATGAAGCTCACTCCGGTCACATTGCCATCAATATCGACAAGACTGTTCACTGTCACTTGATTGTGCGCCGCCGTGACAAACCAGTTGCCTGCCCGTCCTGCTGCTGCGTATGCCGCCGGCGGCGCGGGATTGCCATCGGGACCTATGTCGATGTTGAAGGATTGCCCGCCAGCAACCGGCGCGATCGCAAGAACACACAATGCAAGAATGATCCGCATGGCCGGCTCCAAAATTGAATTTGACCGATCGGTTGTCAGACACATCGAGGTACGGCGACGCTTTCCAGCCTACCACAGATGATTGGTCGTACAAAGAACTGCTTCCAAAGACTCTTCTCAATGCGACAGCAGGCCAACTGCCGACCTATCATGACCGCAATTCATGGCCACAAGGAACACGCCAGATCAACCGCGCATCCGCATTCGCGGGGCTGCTGAACACAACCTGCAGTCCATCGATGTGGACATTCCACGCGATAAACTCATCGTCATTACCGGCGTGTCCGGCTCAGGCAAGAGTTCACTTGCTTTCGACACCGTTTTTGCTGAAGGCCAGCGAAAGTATATGGAATCGCTGAGCGCGTACGCCCGGCAGTTCCTGCAACAAATGCAGAAACCAAATGTTGAATCAATTGACGGCCTACCGCCGACAATTGCGATTCAACAACGTAGCGCCAGCCACAACCCGCGTTCGACTGTCGCAACCACCACTGAAATCTACGACTATCTTCGATTGCTTCTGGCTCGCTGCGGACAACCCACCTGCTGGAAGGTTGAAGGTGGCACAGCTACGAAGCCGCGATACTGCGGGTTACCCATCACGCGCAGCTCCGCAACGCAGATTGTCGATGCACTTCTTGATCGTCCGGACGGCACGAAGATGATGATCGCTGCTCCAGTCATCAGAGGAAAGAAAGGCTATCACAGTGATGTACTCGAAGGACTACGCAAGCAGGGATTTGTGCGCGCCCGGGTAGACAGCAACATCATCGACATTCGCGATGCGCTCAAGGAAGGTGGCGACAACCCGCTGAAACTCGGCAGATATGAACTGCACACGATTGATGCAATTGTTGATCGCGTCATCGTGCAGCCCGATGCCCGGCAGCGCCTTGCGGATTCAGTCGAAACCGCGCTCAAGCTCGGCGACGGTTCGATGATTGCGCTTATGGACAATGACGGCGCATGGGAAGATCACAGTTTCAGCGAGAAGTTTGCATGTGCGGAGCACCCGGAGTGTTCACTCGATGAACCGGAGCCGAGGCTGTTCTCGTTCAACAGTCCCTACGGCGCGTGTCCGCAGTGCGATGGACTCGGAACGATCAACGAGTTTGATGAAGCACTGATCGTTCCTGATCAGACGCTGTCAATTTCCGAGGGCGCCATCGAACCGTGGCGTAAGAACGGCAGGCAGATGAATCGCTACTACCACAAGGTGTTGCGAAAATTCTGCGCCGCTCTTGAAATTGACGGGCGCACGCCATTTGAGCAACTCAAGAAAAAATCCCGTGAGATTCTGATGCACGGCACAACGGAAACGGATACAGCAAGACTTGATTTCGCTTTTGAGGGCATTGTTCCAAACCTGCATCGGCGTTATGAAAATACAGAAAGCGATTTCATCAAAGAGCGCATGCGCCACTACATGTCCGGCACAGCATGCCCAGCGTGTAACGGCGCTCGCCTGCGCGAAGAATCCTTACATGTCTACCTGCGCAGTGGGCGCCTGCGCGTGAACATTGCGAATATCACTGCAATGACGATCGATGTCGCAGCAGGATTCTTCGATGACATCGCGCTCAGCGAGGAACAGCAGCACATTGCAGAACCGATTCTTCGCGAGATACGCAATCGCCTCGGCTTTCTGCAATCAGTCGGTCTGAATTATCTCACTCTTGACCGCACGAGCGGAACACTTTCCGGCGGCGAAGCCCAACGCATTCGCCTTGCAACCCAGGTCGGGTCCGGTCTCGTCGGCGTGTGTTACGTGCTCGATGAACCGACAATCGGTTTGCATCAACGTGATAATGATCGTCTCATCGCAACGCTCCGCAATCTCGCAGACATCGGCAACACGGTTGTCGTTGTCGAGCACGATGAAGGCATGATGCAGGCAGCTGATCACATTATTGACATCGGCCCCGGACCCGGACGGCACGGCGGGACCGTTGCAGCCCAGGGCGACATCAACGACATCATTGCAACGAAGTCGTCAACGACCGGGCAGTTTCTCTCGGGCGAACGTTTCATCGAAACGCCAAAGGAGCGCCGCGATGTTGATGAATCCGATGCGGTTGTCATTAAAGGCGCGCGCGCAAACAACCTCAAGTCGATCGATGTTGCCGTGCCGATCGGCGGGATCGTCTGCGTCACCGGTGTCTCCGGCTCCGGCAAGAGCACGCTTGTCAATGAGATCCTGCTCAAGGCTGCCAAGCGCAAGGTGTATCACTCACGAGTTGCACCCGGCGCACATACGCGCGTCAACGGGCTCGGCAAGATCGACCGGGTTATTGAAGTTGATCAATCTCCCATCGGGCGCACGCCACGGTCCAACCCTGCAACATACACCGGTGTGTTTGATGATATCCGCAAGCTGTTTGCCCAGACGCGTGAAGCAAAAATTCGCGGATATCTGCCCGGGCGATTCAGTTTCAACGTGAAGGGCGGTCGCTGCGAAGCATGCCAGGGCCAGGGCGTCAAGAAGATCGAGATGCATTTTCTGCCCGATGTCTTTGTGCAATGTGAAGTTTGTCGCGGCCGGCGTTACAACCGCGAAACGTTGGAAATCACGTATCGCAATAAAACGATTGCGGATGTGCTGAATATGACCGTTGAAGATGCGGTTGATTTCTTTGATGCACATGCTCGAACAAAGCGCATGTTGCGCTGCCTACACGATGTCGGCCTTGATTACATTCAGATCGGCCAACCGTCGACAACATTGTCCGGCGGTGAGGCGCAGCGCATAAAGCTTGCCAGTGAACTGGGCAGCAATTCCACCGGCCATACGCTGTACATTCTTGATGAACCGACGACCGGTCTGCACTTTGCGGATGTTGAGAAGCTCGGCATCGTGCTGCAGTCACTTGCAGATCAGGGCAACACGCTCGTTGTGATTGAACACAACCTCGACATCATCAAGACCGCGGACTGGATCATTGATCTTGGCCCGGAGGGTGGCGACCGCGGCGGCACAGTCGTTGCCACGGGCACGCCCGAGCAAGTCGCCAAACGCAAGACCAGTCACACCGGACGATACCTCAAGTCGAAATTGACAGCGCGACGAAAGACGGCACGCAACACATTGCGATCGACTGTTCCTGCATGATGATCTATTGCGCGTGATGTGGATGCGACTGCACAACAGTATCATCAGCACCGAACGTAAACCTGCGCAATCGCTGAATCAACTGCTCAGAAGCGACCGTGCCGATCGATGCTCTCGGCTGAAACGATTCGAGCTCCGCCAACTTTGCAATCAGCTCTTCAGTGCTGTACGCCGCAAGCACATATCCCGCCTCTTCAAAATACTTTGCAGTTGCAATCTGATGGTCGTTGCGGGTTTCTCCGCGTGCGCTTTCTCTTGCAAGAACGAGCAGCGGTTTGTTCAATCGCAGCGCTGCAATGATTGTTCCCGTACCTGCATGGGCGACGATCGCGCTTGCCTGTTCAATGCGTTTGGCGAATTGCCCCGGGGTGAGGAACGGCGCTGCCTGAATGTACTTCGGCCAGTCTTCGGTTGCGCCGATTTGTGCAAAGACATCAGCGCGCCCGGTGCGCTCAGACCATTCGTCAACTGCATGCACCAGCCGGTCAAACGGCATCTGATGGCCAACGGTGACAAAGATCACAGTACAGCCCCCGCACACTCCGGCCCGTCGCTGCCTGCCAGATGCGGCCACTGTGTCAACCACAGATCAGCGTACGCACGAACCAATTGCCCCGACATCGAAAGTTCATCAACGTTGGCAATGCTGTCCAGCCAGATTGTGCGCGCACCAAACCACCGCCCGAACCGCAGCGCAAAATACCCCGGCGCAGCACCTGTTGTGACAATCACATCCGGCCGTTCGCGCAGCACAATCCACAATATGCGTAGCGCCAACCGAAGCACGCCGATTTTGTTCCAGCGCGTTGCATCAGGAATAATGTGCAGCCGTCTGCGGGGCACGTCTCGTTCGTAGTCCTTCTGAACGGTAGCAAGTACGACCTCGCCTTCGTCAAACGCAGGCAGCACGCGCAGCAGTTCAATCCAATGCCCGCCGCCGCTCGCCACCGCTAGGATTTTCTTCTTCGACCGTGTCATCCGTCTCGTGGGCTTCCCATGAATTGCAGTTCAACCGACGTGTGCAGTCGTTGCATGACAATCAACCGGCGCGGTCTTGGACATTTGATTCTGTGGAATTTCGCCAGACTTTCGCTGCGCGGGCTCCGGCCAGTCGATGCGAATGCGGTCATGATACTGCTGCATGGTTCGACGTTTGCCCTTCAGCAATGACTGCCATTCGTAGTGCCGAAGATGTTTGAAATACGCAGGCTCATCATAGCGCGATGCCCCGCGCCATCGTGCAAGCACATACCCGAGCAGAATTCCAATGCCGCTGACAAGATACGGTCGCTCAAACATGCGATACGCTGATGCGGCCATGACATAGGCAAGCGACGAACCCATAAAATATTTGCCGCGTCCCCACCGCAGCCGGCCGGTCCAGAAACTCTTCTGACTCGAACCCATACGCCGTAAGTGAATGATCTGCAAATCGGGTTCGTTCATCGAACGCGCAACCCAGCCGTTCATTCGGCAGATGTGACCGTCAATGCCGTCCCAACTGACCTGCCGTACGAAGCCGCCGATATCGCGGAAACACTGCACGCGATAGAACTTTGACGGCCCGACCGAGTTTTCATCACCGCAGCGTTCTTCCACGAGTTTGTCGCCATAGCGCAGAAACAGTTTGCCTGAGAGCGTGCCCAGCCACGGGTCGGATTCGAAATGTTCCATCAACCGTTCGAAGTAACGTGCGGGCAATTCAAGATCGCCATCAAACTTGCAAATGTAGTCGTAATTGTCGAAATCGACGTGTGACAGACCGTCGTAGAAAGCTTCGATCACACCCGGGCCGACAGCGCGTTTGCCGCGATCGTCACGAGACACCACTTTGATGAAGTCGTGCTGTTCGACAGCACGTTTGAGAATGTTCGGCGTGTCGTCCGTCGAACCATCATCAACTATCAACCACAGCGCGGGGCGCACCGATTGCGAGGCCACAGAGTCAATCGTGGTCTGCAGATACGCTGCTTCATCCCGGCAAGGTGTTATCAATGCATAGCGTCTGGACATGACTTCCTGCTCCCCCGACTCGTCTATCTTCGGCGTTGCAACCGGCGATGTGAACAGCGTTCAGCCGGCCTCGACATTATCGGTCGGCGCAACCGTCAAAGCGAGACTCGATAGGTTCGACACCACCATAACAGCACAAAAATGGACCAGATACGAGACCAGTACAAACCTGGCGCATCGGCTTGAAACGCCTGCCAGAGCCGCGAAACCGTTGCTGCATTCAACCCGGCAGATTCACACAACGCCGCGTCAGTGAGCAGAGCATCGACCTGTTCCCGCACCGCGCTGCGGGTCCACTGTTCAATCGGCAATACAAATCCTGCCTTGGGGCGATCGAACAAAGCATGATCCAACTCCGGCATCGCCAGTCGTTTGAACAGCTGCTTGCGGCCCAGTGGATGATGACGAATTGATGGATCAAGTCGATCCGCTTCTTCAACAACGCGATGATCAAGCAACGGCACGCGCACTTCCAGCGAGACAGCCATGCTGGCTGAATCGGTATCACGCAGCAAGCGTTGGCCGATGAATGATGACAACTCCAGCCGGCTGATTGCGGACAGCTCGGGTATTGACTCAATCGCTTCGTGCATTTGTTGCACAAGCTCATTCGGCAATCCATATTCCGTCGAGGAGTCGCGTCGCATACGCAACTGTGAAAGAAAATCTTGTGTAAAGAGACTATACGAAACTTGATACAGCTTCAGCAGATCGCCTTCCGCATCAAGCACATCATGTAATTTGCCCCAGCGTATTTGCGGCGGCACCGCACCAGGGGTACCAGTCTTCAAGCGAATGATGACATCAGCCAGGGCGTTGCGCAACGGCCTCGGCAATTGATTGAGACGACGCGACCATCGTCTTGCATGTGGCAGATCCACAAAACTGCTGTAACCGCCAAAGAGTTCATCTCCGCCCGTACCTGCAAGCGCGACAGTTAATCCTGCCTTGCGAACCGCATCGCTTACAAAATACGTGTTGATCGCATCGAAGGTTGGTTGGTCAATACAACTGAGAGCATTGTCCAGACCGCTGCGGAAGATTGATTCAGTCAGTCGAATCTCCTCGTGATCCGTACCGAGCCGTTCTGCTACCACACGTGCATACTGCGATTCATCAAACGCTGCTTCGTCGAATGCAATGTTGAATGTCCGCACCGGACTGCCGCTTGCTTGCGCTGCAAGCGCTGCAACGGCGCTGGAATCCACACCGCCAGACAAGAAAACGCCCAGCGGCACATCGCTGATGAGCCGCGTTGCAACTGCCTGGCGAAGTTCTTCGCCAAGTGCCGCAGTGTCGGTTTCGCCCGGTTGCTGTGCCGAATCGAGCGACCAGAATTTTTGTTCCTGCACATTGCCTGCCGGATCGCACGTTGCAACTGTCCCAGCCGGCAGCAGCTCAACGCCGTCGATAATGGACTGGCGTCCCGCAACAAATCCATTCCAGAGATACGTCTCCAGTGCCTGCGCATTGAGCCGACGATCGATCAGGCCACTTTCAAGCAGCGCCCGAACTTCCGAAGCAAGAAGCACAGTCACCTTGTCACCACGAGTCAGCCGCGCGACATATAGCGGCTTGATCCCGAGCCGATCGCGCATCAAGACCAATTGCTGCGCGCGCGCATCCCACAGCGCCAGCGCGAACATGCCGCGAAAACGCTCGGCGCAGGCATCGCCCCACCTGCTATAGGCTTTCAGCACCACTTCAGTGTCGCTTTGCGTTTCGAATGTTGCGCCTTCAGTTTCCAGTTCGCTGCGCAATTCACGGAAGTTGTACACCTCACCGTTATAGATCAAGACGTTGCCGGTGCGTGCATCGTGCATCGGTTGATTGGCGTGCTCGGCAAGATCAATGATGGACAGCCGCCGATGCCCGAGCACAACACCTGTAGATGTCGCATCATTAATCGAAATGCGCGCGCAGCCGCCGGCATCCGGCCCGCGGTGCAGCAGAGCATGTTTCATGCGCCCGACCGCCTCCACGATCGATTCGTCTACAAATCCGATTGCCCCTGCGATGCCGCACATACTTACGATTGCTCCAAAGATCGACGTTTGGCCACGCTTCGTAGCAGATCCAGTAGCTTTTCTGCTTCGGTCACACAACGATGATCCGCCAACACACGCTCGCGACCAGCCAGACCCATCGACGACAAGCGCTGCCCATCAGCATCGAGAACAGCTCGCATGGAATCGGTGATCGCCCGGACGTTTCCTGCGGTGATGAGCCAACCGTTTTCACCATCCCTGACAAGCTCCGGAATCCCGTTGATGCACGAGGCAACAACCGGCCGGCCCATTGCAAATGCCTCCATAATCACAACGGGCAAGCCCTCAGCAAAACTCGGTTGTACAAGTGCGCGACATTCTTGCAACAACCGGCGAATGCGCTGCTCATCGACATATCCCGTGATTGTTACGTTGTCGCCGCATTCCAACTCTCGGATGCGCGCCTCCAGTTCAGGACGCAACTCGCCGTCACCGGCCAGCACTAACTGAACATCGTGGCCGTCCCGAATCAGCTCCGCCAGCGCTTCCACAAGCAGAAGCTGCCCCTTCTGAGCTGACAGCCGACCGATCGACAGGAACAGATTCGAGTCGGCCGATACAGGTTCGGGCGCGGCAAGAAACGAATCGTCAACTGAACAATGCACGACGTGAATTTTCGACCACTGTTCAAACGGCGTCCATCGTCGAAGCTGCGCAGCGCAGAAGTCGCTGATTGCGCACACAAATTCCGAATCCACCACTTTCTCACCAAGACTGAATCCACGCGGCGCATCAAATTCATCCGGCCCATGCACAGTCATGCTGTAGCTCGGGCCGCCGAGCACGCGTATCAATCGCGCCACTGCCGCAGCGTTCGTGCCGAAATGCACATGCACATGATCAATGTTGCTTTCATGCAGATGCCGAGCCAACAGACATGCTTCAACAAGGTACGCAAGATGCCGAAGTATGCCGCGATCACTGACTCGGCCCATATGCAGTGTCGTTCGCAGAGCTTTGAAGAACTTTGCAGGCCGACCAAGCAGTGTCGCAGCAGTCGCACGCAGAAAGGTGATCTTCGGCTGCTTCAAGCAAACAAATGTGCGTTCAGCTTCATCCCTGTCCACTGCATCTGCGATAACCCCGCCGCTGTCTCGAATCGCAATGCGCTGAATCGGCACATCGCAGCGCTCCAATTCCAGAATCTCACGACGAATGAACGTGTGGCTGGCCTTGGGATATTCCGTCGTCAGGTACGCCAACCGAAGTTCGACGACATCGTCGCCTGCTGTCGGCGATGACTCGTTGGTGCATGCTGATTCCTGCATTGTGGCTGCCGTTTCAATCACAGTTGACCGGCCTCCATTGCAACATGTGCTTCATCAGCATCAGTTGTTACTATTGTTCCCGCAGATGTCGATGGAGCACTTGTCTTGTATTCGATCAATGTACTTTTGCGATTCCACAGTCGATTCCACCAGAACGTACATATGCCGACAAGCTCTGCGAACTTGCCGATCACCGCATGCACCGACGCGCGATGCGCGTTCTGCTTTGAATACTCCCGGCCAAGCCAATACCGACGCACGCGCCAGACGAGTAGACCGTATGCAACCAGTAACAGAATGCTGATGCCGTATGTAAACGGCGCAAATCCGACAGCGACGAGGGGAAGGATGAGCGCCCATTCAATGATCGAACGCACTTCATTGACACGAAACCGTTGCGGCGCGCTGCCGTGCAGCGCCCGGCCCTCCGCATATGCATGCCCGCAGCGCACCGATCGACGCCACCATTGCGAGAACTGCGTGATATTTGCATCGTGCAGCGTCATTTCGTGATCCAGCCGGTGAATGTTCCATCCGGCTGCGCCCAGACGCACGCACAGCTCCGGCTCTTCCCCAGCGATGAGCGCGCCATTGAACCCGCCCACGTCATGAAGCGCTTCGATGCGCATCAGTGCATCGCCGCCACATGCTTGTGCAACGCCAGGGGGTGTGTCCCATTCCATGTCGGTGACCTGGTTGTACACCGTTGCATTCGGATGACGCTCGCGACGTCTGCCGCACACCACAGCACAGGTGTCATGCTCATCAAGAAACTTCGCTGCTGCATCGAGCCATCCGTCGACGAGTTCGCAATCGCCATCAATATATTGCACGTATTGCACTTCGGGCTGCACGTGCAACAATTCACCAAGGCCGGCATTGCGGGCCCGGGCTGCGGTGAACGGTACATCAGCATCGAGCTCGAGAACATGCGCGTTCAGGCCGCGGGCTGCGGTAACGCTACCATCGGTCGATCCTGAATCAACATATACAACCATTCCCACGCGGCCGATGACGGATTCGATGCAACGAATGAGGCGCGTGCCTTCATTGCGTCCGATCAGAACAGCACCCATGTTTGCATGATTATCATTCATGATGCAGCACTCGCAATCGGCTGGCGCCACGTCGGCTGCTGCGATCGCGCAACAGAAGTGAAAGTCGCGCAGTTCAGCGTCATACCCAGCCAGCTCCCCAGCGTCGTCAAGTCGTCATCGTAAAGCGCCTCCAGCATGTCGCGCGTCGCAGACAAAAGCTCCGGCCGCTGCTGCATAGACCATTGCCGCATGATTCGATGTCGTGTTTGCTGCGGAACAACACGGCGCAACATCGGACGCACACCGGGCACCGCAAGCAGCGCATCGCGGAACCCACTGCGGCGCATTCGTTCGTTGGAAACATTGCGCTGTCCGAGATCGTCAATCCATTTCGGCTGAGCGGGCAGGTTGAGAAACGCCCCCACGCGCTGCAACTCATTGTGCGGTTGCGCCACGAATCGCTCGAAGAACACCGGAAGTATTGATTGAGTTCCGAACGCCTCCAAATACGGCTGCAACTGATACGCATACCGCCCGTAGTCCACAAGCTCCACATGCTCGTCGACAGCATCGTCGATTGTCATACCGTTGGGAATACTCCCTTGCGACCATTCGTGGATGTACTGCGACACCAACCGATCAATCGGATGGCGCATCATGTATATCAATCGCACATCGGTTCCGATCGCGTCGCGCATGCGCCGCACCGTGTGCGGATGCGTCGGCAGTTTCGTGTAATGCGTGCTGGATTCACCGCATGTATCGCCCGGCTGCGCATCGGCGAACAGTCCTCTGTACCAGTCGATACCACGGTTCCAGTTCGCATCATCGCTGAAGAAGCACGGCTCCTTCGGCTCGCTCATGAACACGCCCGACTGTGTAGCAAGCTGATCGTGTAACGTGCTTGTCGCGCATTTCATTGCACCGATGATGATGAAATCCGGCAGGCCGTTCACAGATCACCCCCACCAGGCGCCACCGACTTCTTCATCGGCGACAATGTGTTCGTCCAGTTGTCGCGAGCTTCGTGCAGGCATGTGTGTGATTTCTTCTGTCGCAGAATCTCTCGAATCAGCGAGACACTGCGCCCCGCCAACCACATCGCATTCGTATACACAAGGCCGGCAATGCCGCCGTAGAACTTGGCAAAGTAACGACTTCGCGCTTCATAGTAATAACGCGGAATTCGCTGCCGCTTGCGGATTGCAGCTTTCACCGACGATGTGCCGCCGCGCAAATGCACGACTTTGGCGCGAGGCTCATACACGACATCCCACCCCGCCTTGCGCACCCGCCGGGCGAAATCGATGTCTTCGAAGTACATGAAGTACCCTTCATCCATCTCGCCGACCTGTTCGAGTACATCACGACGAATGAGAATGCAGGCAAAACTTACCCAGTCCGGAGGGCTGTCTGCGTCCTTCGGAATCGCAACAACAAATCGGCGCAACATGGAATCGAACACACCTGTGCCCGCTGCGGCTAGCATTTCACTGACCGGCGAGCGATAGCGAAAACAACTGATCTGCGGCGTAGCATCAGGGTCCTGCAATTCCGGACCGATCAACCCCGCCCGTGGATTGGCGGCTGCAGCCCCAAGCAACGTCGTCATTGCGCAATGCCGAACGCGCGCATCGCTGTTGAGAAGCAGGTAATGCTCCGCCTGTACTGTTCGGAATCCAATATTGTTGCCGCCGGCGAACCCGGTGTTGATCGGCGAGCGCACGAATGTCAGCCACTGCGACCAGCCGTTGCTGTTGATCGCGCGTTCGAGTTCATCTGCAGAACCATCATCTGACGCGTTATCGACGAGCACTGCACACCAATCAGGATGATCAGACATTTCCGGCGCGAGCGATTCCAGACAGCCGATGGTGAGCTCCGCACGTCGGTAATTCAGAATGATCACTGCGAGGGACTTCACGATAGAAGTTCCTTGACCGAACCGGCACATGCGCGCAAATGCTCCACCCGCTGATCCATCGTCGCTTCAAACGTATGTTCCAGTGCGAATTCTCGAGATGCGACTGCTGCCTGTTCCACCTCATTGCGGGCTGCGTCAAGTTCGACAAGTCGCGTAGCAAGCGCGAGCGGATCAGACATCGGCGCGATCCATCCGGGCACACCCCGTTCGTGCAATCCTCTCCATGCCTCGTTGTCGTAGCCAGCGACCGGCACGCCGCAGCCCAGAGTTTCTATGTACGTGCATGATGGATCACCCTGGCGATGACAGCACAGGAAGATATCAATATTCTCGCGCAGGTACGGCACCAACTCGGATTCAAAATCCATCACGCCGCGCATACGTACATGTTTTTCAAGATCCAGTTTGGCAATCCGCGAGCGCAGCAGTTGTTCAAATTCGTCCGTTCCGCCACCGATAATATCAAGTGTGAATGCCACGCCCAGATCGCGCAAATGCATCGCAACCAGCGGTAGATCGTCTGCACCTTTTATCGCAACCAATCGCCCTGAAAACCCCAGCCGCAGCGGTTCACCATTGCGCAGCGCTGCAAAACGATGCTCTATGTGCTGCGGTGTTGCTATCATCTCCGCTGTCATACGACTGTCCAGATAGAACATTGCATTTCGGTTGACCCGACGATACGCCTCATACGTCGGCGCGCCGTTGCACTGTACGCCGGTGACTGCGAGCACAGCGTCGATGTACTGGCGTTCGATACGATGCGACCACCACTGCCGGCGCCATCGCAGCACCGGATTGCGCGTCTCCGCGCGAATGATTCCATCACGGGTCCGCTCGCTTTGCTCGGTAATCAACACCACTGTAGCGCCGCGATCCACAAGTTCCTGAACGAGAGGCAGATTCCTATCCACTAGTGACACCAGAAAAACAGCCGCATCATCGAGCACAGTCTCAATCCAGCTCATATCCGCGGCTTCGATTCGGCGAAACGGCGAATGCGGATCACTCGGGTCAACAGTTACATCATCAAGATGGCGATCGCGATGCCCTTCGCTGAGCATGTGTACGTTGACCGGGCCGGACCAGCGTTGTTGATACGCTCGAATACCATCCAGAAATTTCTGCGTCAGCACGATGCTGCCCGTCTCAGTCGACGGTGCAATCAGCGCGGGGACAATATGCAGCGTCCCGTTTCGCCGAGGCGGAGCGTCCTGTTTCTGAACTGTCTGCGCATGCACTGACATAGTCGATTCATCCGGGCTGGTGAAGGTGTTGAGCTGGATGTTGATTCGATTCCCGTGAAGGCGATCTGGTGCGACTCCTGCTTACCCGTTGTGCATACGCTGCCTGCGCGCGCGAGTTCATCGCTGCCAGGCAGAAGCTCGACAATCCGCCAGCAATCAGCAGGTACATCGGACTGAGCATGGCGTTCGGAAGCAAGTCCAGCATGTATATGAGCAGCACTGCCGCAAGCGCCGCAGCCGGCCCTCCGGCAGGAGTGGCCCACAATCGAATCGGAAGCGCGCGAACGAGTAGAACAATCGGCAGCAGCAGCGCAGCAGTCAATGAAATCACACCAACCAGTCCCATCTGGCCGAGCGTGATGATCCACATTCCGTCAGCCACGGTGATGTCTTTGCCAGTTTCATCGAGTACGCGCCAACGGCCCCATTGACCCCAACCGAAGATCGGCCGCTCCATCGCACGATCAGCAAGCAGTGATTCGTTCTCAAGCCTGCCGAGCAGTGATTCCGCGCGCTCCTGATCGAACGACGCTGCCAGTTCGATAACCTGTTCGCCGTGCCATACATCGTTGACGCGGAGGAACATGTAGATCGGCGCGACTGCCACCGCGACATACACAAGAGCTGGCATTCGCAGATTGCGTGCGACGAACAGCAAGCCCATCGCGCCGGTCAGCAAAACTAGCGCGCCCATGGATTTGCTCAACACTGTCGTGCCCACCACGCAGAGCATGATGAGCACCGACGGAACGCCGAACAACTGACGGTAGGAGCGTGAATACCACAGCCAGATTGCGACGATTGATGCGGCTGACATCCACAGCCCGAGCATCAGCCCATGTTGCATGAACACCATCGGCCGGTACCCGCCAAGACGAACAACCATGCCGAAATGCGTCGGGTGATACCCGTACACAAAGTTATGTAGCTGCGGGCTCATACGGATTTCGAACAGACACAACGGCACGTATACGATCCCGCCAATGAGAATACCCATCGCCAGTTCATGCAGGTGCTTGATGTTTGTGAAGTACAGTCGAGCTGCGAGATACGGGATTCCCCATTCCAGAACCTGCCCCAGGACAACTGATGCCCCGTCATAGATGCCGTTGTACTCGCCGATCTGATTCGAAAGTGATGATGCAAGCGGTGCAAGACACCACATGAGCATCGGCAGATCCACCCAACTCGGCCGAAACCGCACGAGGCGTCCCATGTCAACGAGCAGAATCCCCGCAATCACACCCCAACTGGTTGCTGCAGTTCGGGAGAGTTCCGGAAACCCCGAGAACTCAATTGTGCCCTGCGGCAGAAACAGAAAACCGGTGATGTATGCGATCAGTACCGCACGGCGCGGCTCAAACCACGTGAACAACCCCACAACAAGGGGTATCCAGGCAAGCAGCGTAATGGGAACCAATTCAGGCACGAAAATGATCCTTACTCTCGATCAATTCCTCGATGAAACACAACGCAATCGCACAACTCCCGTACGCTCATTCAGACTGCACTTGCCGCCGCTTATGCAGATACCGCTCGTAGCGTTGTTTCAAAGCAGCCATCAACTTTGATGAACTTCGCTCCCAATGCATGGCGCGATGCACAGCATCTCCGCCAAAAGTCTTCTTGAATCGACCGGGTCCGCCGCATGTTGAAACAAAATCGTAATACCGAAGCCCGAGGGCTTTCGCGCGGCACATGGCTTCCCAGTGCAGAAGGTTGTGCGCCGGAATCTTCCGATGTTCCAGAAACGATGCGCCACCCCAGTAGTACATTGTGTGTCCGTCATATGGCAGGACCAGTGTTCCTATGCGCTTACCGCCGAGCCTTGCTGACAGCACGAGCAATGAACCGTCGGCATACAGGCGATCCCACATTTCGAAGATGAACTGTCGGCTGTGCGTCGGTTGAATGCCGGAATTCGCAAACGTCTCTTCACACATTGCCCAGTAGTCGTCTGCGAAACTTCGTTCGGTGTCCTCGACAATCTCAACTTCAAGCTTGCGAGCCTTGCGCACCCGCGTACGACATTCGCCCTTCATATTCGACCACAGTTGCTCTTCATCCTGCGCAAGATCTACCAGGTACGTTTCGAAGTCCATCGTCGCGGTGAAGTCAAACGGCTGCATGTCGATGTCGAAATCCACATCCAGAGTCTTGCACGCAAAGAATGCATTGCGCTTCATCCACCGGCTTTGAAGCATTACATCCAGACATGCAGGCACATCCGCCTCGGGTGTAAACAGCGGACCCATGTACGCGGTGCTCCATCCCGGTAGCGGCGACCCGAGTATCCGCAGCGGCCCCTTACGCATCGACATGCTCGGCCAAGCAGCGACGAGTGCGCCATCAGATTCAACGTGCAGCAACACGGGTTTGAGGCCGTGGTCTGCCATCAGCATTTCGAGCCACTGTCGGCGATGAAATACTGTGTGCTGCGGAAACCGCAACAGCACATCATTCCATTGATCAAGCTCACATAACTTCACCTGCATTCGGTTCAGCGTAGCAATCATGCCGCTGCTTCCCCCTTCCAATGCGCACCTCCGCCAGTCAATGCTGAAATCGTACATACCTTCCAGCCGTTGACTCCAGCTGCATGCAGAAGCTGTTTCGTCAGCTCAAGAACATATTGCTCACGATGTTCACCGCTGTCGTGGCTGTGCATAAGCACGACACCGCCGCCCGCCTTGGTCACTTCATGTACGACGACTGAAGGATCGGGGATGGAACTGCTTTGATCACGTCCGTCGCATGTCCACCAATACACTGGTGCATGATGACTGCGCGCTGTCAACCAACTCCACGTTGTCAGGTTTCCGAACGGAGGACGATACGTCATCGGCCTCGTGCTCCGCTTGCTGAGCGCACGAAAACCATCACGCACGTCTCTCATCGATCGCCATGGTAATACCCGCCAGGCGTTGCGGTGCCAATATCCGTGATTGCCGATTTCATGTCCGGCTGCAATTGTACGCTCGACAAGTTGCGGCGCATCATCAGCGCGAAACCCGACGAGATAGAACGTAGCGCGTGCTTCATGTTGCGCAAGCAGATCCAACAGCTTCGGAGTGAACCGCTTGCCCGGCCCATCATCATACGTAAGCACAAGTCGACCTCGAGTATAGTGACGCAGCTCTGTATCCTGGGCGTGACGCACCAGGACCGCCGGACCGAGCGATACAACAACGAATAGCGCGATGAGCGCGACCGTTATTGAGATCGAAATGATGAACAAGGGCCAGGGCATGGGTATGTACGTGTACTGCGATTCCTCTCTCGATCGTGAATCAACTCAATTCGTAGCCAACGAAACCGTACTCTTCGAAACGACAGCGTCTTCGAGTGCTTCTTCAAACAGGTCTGTTGCATCGCCCCACGAATAGGAACGCGCTTTCTCGTAGGCCCGATCGGACATCTGCTTCCATCGCTGCTCATCAGCTTCAAGCATTTGCACAATGGCGTCTGTGATCTGCTCGACATTCCCGTAGTTCACCAGGGTGCCGCCGCCTGTTGCGAGCAACTCCTCAGCCGCCCCCGCCCGCGTTGCAATGACCGGCGTCCGGCACGCAAACGCCTCCAGAATCGGCAGGCCAAATCCTTCGACCTCCGGGCACGACAGCCACGCATCACAACAGCTGTACAGCGACGACAGCTCATCCTGCGGCGGCATTTCGTGATATGTGCAACGATCGGGAACCGGCAGCGCGACTTTATCTTCGGGGCCGATGCCGAACGAACACAAATTCAACTCTGGATACTTCAGCGCTGCTCGCTCCACAGCTTCAAATACATGCCCGCACCCACGGTACGGCTTGACGGAATACATCGTGCCGACCGTCGGTGTCTGCTGTTTACTCCGCGGTGGCGCGTTGAACTGATCTGTATCTACACTGTTGGAAACGATGGAAACGGTGTCGTCGTGAAACGTGTTGCGGGCCAGATCCGCAAGCCACCTGGACACAACAATCTTCTTCAGCGGCAAACGCCACGTGTCGTTGACACGATCTTCGGGCTGCCCGGATGCTGCATCATACCCCTGAAGAAAATAAACCTTTGCGCCCTTGCGCGGCGAGAGCGCTGCGGCCCACTCTGCGGTTTCCCACCATGTCGCAATGACAACATCGCCATCCGGCACATCGGCGTCCGTGATCGGGCGATACCGATCGAGCACAGTGTGCTGGATATCCAATCCCCGCAGGAATGATGGTTCTTCCTGGCCGCGCACTTTCATCGAGAGCCGACGAGTTATAAAATCACGAAGCATAGACCGCCGGTTCTGAAACCAATGCGGCAGTGACACGACATGAATCTCGTGTCCACGACGGCGCAACCGATCCGCATACACGGACACGACTCGAATGCCGCCTGCTATTCCCGCAAATGGAAGCAGGAATGTGATCTTCATCAACCGATCTCCGACTGAGCTATACCCTCGGCAGCCGTCGCCGATTCCTCCAGAACCATCCGAAATGCAGCCGCAAGGTCCGCCTTCAGCGGATCAAGTCGATGAAACGACGATTCCCCCAACGCCTCCCGTGCTGCTCGTACAAGATCACAATCGGCCATTTCGAGCGACGAAAACGTGAACCCGTAAACGTCTTGTGATTGCAGTGCAGGAAGGTCATGTGGCAACAGGCGCGCAGGCTGTTCAACCGTCGCAGCGAAGCCCGATAACTTCGGGTGGTACGTCAGGCCGACCCAGGGAACTTCCTGTGCGTACGAAAGTACGCAGGCATGCAATCGCATACCAACTGTCAGTGTCGCGCTCCCGAATGCTGCTGCAATCGTCCGTGGGCTGTACGTTCCATCAAGTCGAATGATCGGCTGAGCACAGTTCGAGTCCGCAAGCAAACGCGCCACCGCATCATGTTCGTCCTGATCACGATCAAAGTGCTGAGTACACGGAACAAATACGAGCGGCATTTTCAATTCAGATGTCAGCCGCATCAGTTGTGCGGCAATCCACTGCCGCCATCCCAGCTCATCAGACCAGCGCGGCGCCAGATTCACAGCGATATATTCATCGATCCCGTCCAACTCCTGCGGCCGGGTTCCCGCTTCGAGCCACAAAACCACATCGCCGATCGTCTCGATATCAGCCATCGGCATCAATCGTGACAACTCCGTTGCTGAGATGACATCTCGCACAAACAGACGGGACACTCGCCGCAAATCTGCGTTCAATCGACGACGTGATCGCCATCCGTAACGGACGCGCGGTTCGACTGCTGCGCCGAATAACACTGTGTAGGGCACATTGTGTTGACTCGCCCAGGCGCCGATGCGCGACACAGCCGCCTTGTCCTGAGGCTCAACAATACCGCCGCCGACATACAGTAGTGGTTGATTCATGAGCTGCCGTCGTCGCTCCGTATCATCTGCGCCCAGGCCGATGACACTTCGTGCCGAGGGCTCATCGAATCTGCCGAGTGCATCACACACAAGATCGATGCCGATTGAGCGAGCCATGTCCTGCATCGCCAGCGGCGCACCTTCATCACCAGCATTGCCGAAACCGAACGATCCCGCAATCGTCATACGGCGTCTGCATCCTCCGGTGTTCAACTGCTGCACTTCTTCCATCATCCCCTACCGTTCGTTTACCGCAGCGAGGTTGCGCGCCCCAGGTTGTGGATTGCGATTGCCGTTGCGAGAACCAATTTCCGACCGAAGGCCGCGAATCCGCCGCCAGACATGGTCCAGCATTGGTACGACGAATCGTAGCGGAGTTGGCGCGAGCTTTCGCTGCCACCAGTTCCATCGCCTGTATATTCCAAAAAGGCGTCGAAGTTCGCGTGTCACCGCCGGATCGGCATCACTCTCGACAGCGTATTCAAGGATCTCCTGGAGATAATGCATATCCCAGTCGTTGCGGATACACAGGTGGCGGACCGTTCGCGCGTTGAACTCGTGCGGAAAGGTTGGCGCTTTCTTCAAGACACCCATCAGGTGCAGCGTCACCATCGTTCGCAGGCACTTCTGGCATTGCCCGCAATTGTGTACGCCGCTGCGATTCTGTGTGCAGACACGCAGGTATTTCAACGACAGAGGATCCGTACCGACAAGATCCACAATGCGGTGCAGTCGATTGCGCTCACCACCATCGGAGATCACCTGAAAGTGTCCCGCTCGAATGCGGCCTTCCACAAGTGGATGACATGCTCCTGCATACAGGCCACGATAATCGGTTGCGTTGGCAATCAATGCTTCGGAAAGTGCAGGCGCTATTGACAATGCAACTGCACTAAGACACGGACCTGCGTAATACAGGCCGTAGTCCATCAGCGAATCATCGCGCAGATTCGTGCGCCCGACAATCAATTCTTTGCCCGCTGCGCGTGCGACCGCCTGAATGGCGGCGCGTGTCTCAGCACCATTGTCCACATCGCGCAGTGGCGTATCCAGCCCCTCAACATACAACAAATGCGTAATCGCCCCGGCCGGCGACGGCCACGCCCGCATATTCTTCAAAAGCGTATAAAAGGAATCCACACCCATGGAAAAGAACGCAGCAACGTGTCTTGTACCCGCATCGCGCATCGGCTGCCGGTGCGGCGCATGAATCGTGATGCGCTGCATGATCTGTGGATACCAATTGGTATACAGATCCTGGAATTGAATGGCCCAGTCGATCACCTCATCGGTGACCGGGACATCAAGATGCAAATCCGTACCGTGCTGCATCGCACGCGGCAAGAGTGCGGGGACAAACGCATCACCGGTCGTGCTGAGCCACGATTCACATTCCAGTGGGAACTCAAAGAACAACTCGAGTGGTGCAGCACTCCCTTCCACATCAACCAGCCCCGACAGCCGAATGCGACCATCTGCCTTCGTTGTCGTGACATCGAGCAACCGCATCACTCACCCGCCTCCGGCCGGCAGTTGACCCCACATGTCCGGCGCGCCCATGAGCAGCAGTCCGCCGCCAATAAACAATGCGCTCGCAGTCAGCGCGCCGATGTCCAGCCACGGCATCCACACGCCGTACTTCTTCGTGAAGAACGCAAGCACCGGGTAATTCAGTGTCGATGCTGCTGCCACACCGATGATCACGCCCGTTGTTCCAGCCAATGAATATCCGAGCCACATCCCACCAAACATGAAAACCGTACGCGTAATCATAAGCAGCATATTGCGGAATGAATCACCCATTGACAAAAGCACCGGCGAAAGCGTTACCGCCATGCTCTTGGCAATCGTTCCCATTGCGAGCAACTGGAGAATCCAGCCTGCTGCGGCATATTCCTCAGTGTACAGCATTCTCACTATGTCCGATCCGAAAACCGCAAGCACCCACAGCGGCGGCAGCGTCAGCGCCATCAACACGCTGCGAATCAGCAGCATCTCCTTGCGCAGTGCTCCATCACCGTGATCCGACAGCCGTGCATACAACGGAAACAACACCATGTGCGCAAGCCTGCGCA
The DNA here is from genome assembly GCA_029260575.1 of Phycisphaerales bacterium. Lineage (GTDB taxonomy): Bacteria > Planctomycetota > Phycisphaerae > Phycisphaerales > SM1A02 > JAJDDB01. Next base: position 458,766 of record JAJDDB010000004.1, on the reverse strand, counting down.
GTGCCTGCACAATCGCATCGGACAGGAAGTACGCGATGACGTAGATGCCGAGTTCCGCTTCGCTGAAGACCGTACCGAGAATCAGCTTGTCGCCATAGCCGATGAAAAATGTCAATGCCGTGCTGATAAAGATCCAGCGACCGAAGCGAAACAGCCGTGAAGCTGATTCCTGATCCCAGCACAACCGGTTGCGATCGCTGCCCAGAATCGTGTGACTGATGACTAAACGCGCAAGTTCAACCAAAAGGTTTGCAATAATCAGAGCGAGCACCGCATGATCCGGCAACAGCAGCACGAACCCGATCGATGCTGCGGCGCGCATGACCGCCAGCGACAATTCGAAGATCATCAACTTGCCGATTGACAACCTGCGGTGCAACGACGCCAGGGATGTCGACAGGAATCCACTGAGAAACGGACCAAGCGCCGCCACCGGCAACAGCCAGAATAACTCCGCGTAATAGACCTGCGCAAACGGGTACGCCAGTGCGAGCGTTGCTATGGTTAACGCTGTGCCGCGAATAATCTGTATCGTCCACGCGGTGTTCAGAAACTTCGGATCATCGCCGCGCTTGTCCTGTACGACACTGGGTCCGATCCCGATGTCGCTGAACATCTGCAAGCCCGTCATGAACACTGTCACCAGCGCCATAATGCCGAACACTTCCGGCACGACGAGTCGCGCGATAATGAGGTGTCCGCCGAAACGAATGACTTCCGAAAGTCCATGACCGAAGATCGTCCACAGTGAACCCTGCACCGCAAGCTTGCGCAGCGAAGCCATCGGCGTTGCGGTGCTGTTCACATTCTCAGTCCGTTGAACAGAATGCATCTGCGCAGGTGGATTCTCGGACGCAATCGGGCTGGCAACCTCGCTGGTGGACATCTGCAGTTCTATCGGCTCATTGACAGCTGCGGCGCAGACCGCGGTGCGGGTTCCTTGGGTTCGACAGACGATTTGGTGCCTGCCAAGTCGCACAATACGCAATGGAACAGTTCAATCGCGCCGGTTCTGCGCCAGGTATCAACTTTGCACTCCTCCACGCAGATATTGTACCCCTTGATCGTCACACGACGCATTCAACGGGTTCGTTTGCGCTTCGCAGAATGGACATCAATCGACGGGTCCGATATCAGACTGGCCGACATATGCCGCCGAAACGCGAATCCCGTCGAATCCATGCCTTTCAATGTCGTTGGCGATGTTGTCCTGCGTCCAGTGAATATCCTCAAACGGCCTGTTGAACTGGTCAGTAACACCAACCTGCATCCAATTGGAATGCGGCGTCGTCACCGTATTGCCTGAAACTAGAACACTTCGAGTCCCGCTGAACAATTCAATCGCGAGATTGTTTCGATCATGGTCAATCGTGTTTCCCGCCAGCACAACAGCGCGAGGCCCCGGTTCATTGAACGCTGGATTCGGCCCGATGGTAATGCGCCCATCGCGCGTGTGATTGTCCACGATCGTGACGTTGTACGCACCAGCAATCCAGATCGAACGTTTGATCAGACCCTGCTGCCCAACACGAATGTCGTTGGAAACAATATTCACACCAACCACGCCCGGCGCGAGACGGATGCCGTGCTGCACCTCAACGCCATCGACTGTGTTGTGACAGATCGTGACGTTGTTCATCGTGTTCGAACCCCAGACGAAATACTCCCAGTTGCTGTGCGCACGCACGCCGGTGATGAGCAATCGCTCGCAGCCGCCTTCGCCCTGGAAGGTATACCGTACGCCGCTGACTTCGCCTCCGACGATGGTGATGTCTGAGCACGTACCACTGCCGAGCATTGTCGCAAACCCGTGACAGGTATTGCGCGTACCGGTCGGGCCTGTAATCACCGCATTTTCGATTCGGATGCGTGCTGCGCTGCTGCGAAATTGAAACACAGCGCGATCGGAGAAGCCGCCGGTGTATTGAATCTGCGCGCCCTGTGCAAACTGCACAAGCACATCAGACGCACCTTGATTGAACACGAAACCAGCATTGGCGTCCGGCAACTCAATGTCGCGATGTACTGTCAAGACGCTATTGCTTGGGATCGGATTGGGAATATCGCCGGGACTGTGAATGTCGAACTGTCGTGGGTTGTCGAGTTGCGGTTGGGTTGGCAAGTCAATTGGCTGGAGATGTGCGACCAGCGATTCATCAAGGTCAACAAACAGGCCGGACCAGTCATCGCCCGCATCATCACCATCATCCGGTGCAGGCAATGGATCATCGACCGGCGGATCATCTTCGCCGTTGTCGTCAGGATCATCGTCTCCACCGGGATCCAGGACAAATTCAATTCGAGCGGTCAGACGCAGCACGACCTGATCCTGCGCATCACGAACAAGTGCCTGAATTTCCGCCGGCCCCGGCGTAACGTGATCCAACGCGCCGGTTGGGTATTCAAACGGTGCCGAAGTGTCGTGATATGCCGACTCTATCGAACTGGAGACGTCAGACCATGTCTGGAAAACCACATCAGCACCGCTCGGAGCATCAGCGAGCAACTCCACACTGATAAGCACGCCCGAGCCGATCACATATTCACTGTCCATCGCAGCGAAACGCGCGATTCCCGAATCCGGCGCATCCGGCTCGTTCCAACTGGCAAGCAGTTCCAAGAGATCAAAGATGTTGACTGTCCCGTCGCCGTTTAGGTCCCACTGCGAATTTGCAACACCCCAGTCCGCAAGTAATGCCAACAGATCAAGTTGATCGTATTCATCGAGCGTGCTTGCGAGCTGCGCTGGATCGATGCCGTGCTGTTTCAGGATGGATACCAGATCGGGGTTACGAGCCAGCATGTCCATCGCCCGCGCTGTCACAGCGTCCTGCGCAGTGTGGCCGGTGCGTTGCGATGTTGGAGCATTTCCGCCGTATACGCGCCATTGCGAGTTCATGCGGTAATACAACAACCTACCGGAACGGGACAGCATCGCGGCGGGTAGCCGTTGTTCAACCGCGGATGCTGTTCCTGCATCAGCATGTGAAACAATCGGTTTCCATCCCGCAACCAGAACATCAATCTGCTGCACAATCGCTGCGTACCGTGCATTCGTCGCAGCAACGCCAGCTGGGCGTCCTTCGATCGGAAGTCCGTAGACACTGAATGACGATTCGGAATGCTGGCCGTGCGCATTCTGAAGCATTGCGTGCAGCAGCGTTGCCAATGACTGCTCATACCATTGCGCTGCGTCGCTGCCGTGCGTCTTGATCAACTGCTCTTGCATTTCTTGCGACAGGCGATTGAAGCGAAGCGCCCCAGGCCGAACACGCAATACGAGCACGCTGTCAGGATGCGCCGCAGCCGTCTGTGCCATCTTTTCTGTAACAGCGCCCATCAGTTCCGCTCGTGCAGCAGACTTCAATTCAAGTTGCTCAGCCGGATTCGTCAGCGCAACCTGAATCATGATCGGCGAATCAACAGCTGGCGCAGTCGTCTCAGCCAACGCCGATCGGAATGACACGAGCATGAGCAACAGCGCGCTCAACCCCACAAGCACACGCAGCTTCACGGGAGATGCACTGCGAATCGATGATGACACGTGCTCAACAATTCCATCAATCAGATTGCTCACGAATTGCCGCTGGCTTGGCTGGACTTCGGGTCGTCGCATTGTGTGCATACCTTTCCGCAACTGCGGCGCATGATTTGCGCTGCACGTCTGATCTGAGCATGCGAACCTCAACCTGCCGACGCAAGGAGGCTGTGCGCTATCTCGTGAACTTGCGGGGAATGCGCCGTCCTATCAGCCAACTCTTGTCCAGGCGCAACAGACACCAATAAAACGCCTAATTGTTACAGGCCGACACGACTTGGGTTTGAATATAAACAACAGCGGTTCACCAATACAATCAGAATCGCTTGTGGGCCGGCCGCTGCGCCGGCGCTTTCACACCCAGAATCGCACGAATCAATTGCAGATCCGCCGTGGTTGTGACTTTGATATTACGAACATCGCCTGCCACAACCCGAACAGTTTCGCCGGCACGCTCAACCACTGACGCATCGTCCGTCACACCGCTTAGATCGTCCTGGGCATAAGCTCTGCGCAGCATTTCAGCGTCAAACACCTGTGGGGTCTGCACTGCAACCAGATTCGTTCGATCCAATGTCTCCACCACATCCTGCGAGTCAACCGTACACCGGCCCACATCGCCCAGGATCGCATCGGCCGGATCATCCTCTTCGACGGAAGCCGATACAACCTGTCCCGCAACGCGTTTAATAGTATCAGACACTTGTACTGCAGGAACCACAGCCGGGTACAGTCGTGCAGCTTCGAACACGCGCGCGATCAGCGCCGCATCAACCGCCGGCCGGGCCGCATCATGCACAGCGATATGCGTGCAATCATTCGGCAATGCGTCCAACGCGAGCTTGACCGATTCCCATCGTTCCGTCCGACCGCCGGCCACAACGACTGCGCCATGAAAGCCGAGCGTTGGACCAAACCGTTCACGGAATGCATCAAAATCATCCGGCGGCCCTGCGACAACAATCGCGCCGACTTCATCATGTTTGCCGAATGCTTCGATCGTGCGCACAAGCAGGGGTCGACCGCCGAGGTCCTGTGACAGTTTGTCCGAACCGCCGAATCGTGTGCTTGTGCCTGCTGCGGGAATGATGACGCCGATTCGCATGCCGATCGCTCCTCCGAGCTGTGCAGAAGTATCGTAACCACCGCTGGCACATCAGGCGAGAACAACAAGGCATCGTCTTCGCCGTCAGGGATCACGCGACATTACGTACTCGATGCACCGGATCAGCGTCGCTGGTGCAAACGGCTTCAATACATAATGGTTTGCACCCGCCCGCAGAGCATGAACCATGTCGTTGCGCTCTGATTCCTGGGCCATCACAATGACGCGAGCCGCTCCGCCGTTCTCGCGGTAGCTTTCAATCATCGACCGGCCGGACATGACGGGCATCGTCCAGTCAACGAGCATCAAATCAGGTTCATAGTCGGCAGACAGTTCCAATGCCGTCTCGGCGTTTCGCGATTCCAGTACAACCACATCTTCGATGTGTTGCAGCGCCAGCCGCGTGGTGCTGGCACAGATTGCAGAATCATCGATAACCAGGATGCGCATGTTGGTGCCCGATCGGATCTCTACGGCAGATGCGGCATTGCCGCTGCCACAGCCACCCATCGGCACGACTCAGGTCGACCATCAACAATCACTGTTGAACACAAGTCATCCGGCCTGTCGGTGTTACGTCCGATCGATTATCGAGCCGTGCGACCGATCAGGATTAACGGTGCGTTGAAAAGCTGCGAATGCACACGGGCGTTCTCGTAGATCAATCCCTCGGGAATGTCTTTGCTGGCCGTAACGCGCAGACGGACGTTGTCCTCGGTGCCCTTGCCTCGCGCACGATCAAAACTCACAACTTCCACACGGAGATGTGGCGACTCCGCAAGCACGCTGTACACCTCTTCATTGTGCTGTGAATTGGGAAGCCACTTCATCAGGACATCAACTTCCGTGGATTCACCGGGGCGCAATTCGCCAAGCAGAATCCGCTGCGGCGAGACGACCCAACGGCGATTGCCGAGCTTCTCCGGAAGCGTACACTGATGGCGAACCTGCACATCAAACACGGGACAACCCGGATGGTCGGTTTCGACCGCCCAGAAACGTCGCAGCTTTGAACCATCAGCACGACGACACGTCTGATCATTTACATCACTCACATCCCACGCAACTTCGTAGCTGCTGCGCGGTGCGTCGACTGCCGGATCAAAACCGATGTAGTTCGGCTCGCCACCGTCGATCGCAAGAATACGAAACGGCATGTCGTCGATTGACTGAATCGTGATCTGTCCGCTGGAAACCTGCGTCTGGTGTGTTTGATTGTCAAACTCTGCGTAGATATACGCCGGCTGCGCCATCACGGGCAGTGCGACTAATGCTTTCAAATCCACAGCCACTATTTCGTCATAGCCCTGAATCTTGAAACGAACAGCAGCCTGTTTCTCACCGAGGGCCTGCTTGGTGAACGTCGCTTCCATCGCCACGGAATCGCCCGGCTGAATCCACGTCTCGGACATGTCCACAGCTGTACATGAACAACTGGCTTTACTTGATTCGATGAACACCGGCTTGTCGCCGTTGTTGCGGATCTGAATTGTGCCCTTGACCAGCTTACCCGGCTGCACCATGCCGAAATCGAGCAGCGGCGGTTCAAAGGAGATCGGTGGAATCTCCGCAGGATCAGCAGCCGTTTCGCCCTGCTGTAGAGCCTGTACACGTCGAGCCGCTTCTTCGGCGGCCTCGTTGTAGTCCTCGTCATACTTCTCATCGTCGTTGCCGACGTTCGACGGCACGTTGGCAGCGGCCTTTGCGACTGCTGCCTCAGACGAGGCTTCCGCCTGCTCGGATCTCTTTGTTTCACCAAGCTTCAGACCAGCGTAGAACACAACGCCGAACATCACCGCTCCGAGAACCAGGATCATGAGAATTGCGAGACCCGAGGCCGCGCGACGGGTCTGACCGTGCTGCATTGCACGCATGCGATGCTCCTTCTGAAACGCTACGGGGCGAACATCGATGACTATAGCCGCAGCCATAGCCATCGTCTGTTGCACAACGAAGCTGCGCTGCATTCCTTGCCTGAGAATCCGCCGGGAACCCGGCCATGCACCGAATCAGGGTCTCTGCGGCGAATACGAGTACAGATTGTCCTCAGTCGCCTTGAAATCAGGAGACTCTGGAGGCGAGCCGAGAAAGCCGAATTGACCGTCCGGCCCGGCCGAGACGAAGCACATCCTGCGATTCACCGCAACGCCATACTTCGATTCGTTGTACGTCCGGATTGTTCCATCGGCATCAGATTGACGGTATTGGTCATACCAGAAGTTCCGCTCGAAACGAATGCGACCAGGATGCGTGGCGTAGATCGGGTTTCCCCACGGATCAATCACACTCATTGATCCAATGAACCGGGCATTCACAACCGCGTTTTCCTGCGGGCTGGCCCATCTCGGTTCGGCAGACGCAGCGAAGACATGTATGAATTCGGAATCAATCTGTTTGAGAATGCTGCGTGCAGCGGGATCACGTGAAACGACATCAAGCATCTCGGTAATCAGGAGATTCTCCGGCGTTTTCCATGTCATTTCTGCACTGACCAGCGGGATAACAGCGCGGGTTGGATCGTCATCATGAAAATCCATCCATGTAAGATTCCGCCCGGCATTTACCTGCCACTGCTGAACAGCCATATCCAACAATTCGAGCGTCGTTTTGGTTTGTCGGATCTCAGCCTGTCGATTCACCGATGCTGCCGCAGTAAACGTCAACCCTGTGAGCAGCAAGATGATGCCGATCGACACCATCACTTCCAGCATTGTAAAGCCGCTGCGCTTCTGCGAACGGATTCTGTTCTCAGGGCTCGTGGCCTGGGCGCGAGCCGGCGCCGCATAGCGCATCAATGTTCTGTTCATCTGCCCGTCCTCACTCAGACGCCTCACCTTGGACTGGCGGCAGGATCGTCGTAGCTGTGCATCAATCTCCGGACGTAGAAATCCAATCCAACAACATGGCCTGTTTATTCGGCGAAACTTCGTACATCACAAGACCCCCTACTTCCCTGCGAAACAGGTTCAGACCGCTGTCATTCGGCAACTGCGGATGCGGGTCACGTTCCAGCCGGTCGATGAACACCAGCACCTTGTTGCCTACCGCTTCACCCACCAGACACACCGTGTCACGCGTCAACGTGTGGCAATATGCAAGCCCCGCAAGCGACACATCAGACGCATCACTATTGAACAGGATGGGTACACGAAACCGTCCATCAAATGTGCCTGCGAATTCTTCCGCTGTTTCACACACCCACTGTGGTTCATCAATATCCGCATAAGCCTGGGCCAGCGTTCGAAACTTTGTTGCATTGTAGCCACTATTTGCACCGCCCCCCACCGCAAACAACAGGATCAGCGCACCGCTCGCCAGTAACAACACAACCGCAGCCACTGCGAGCCATCGTGGCAGGCGAAATACTCTGCCTGCTGAGTTCTTCACAACGGGCTGCGCTTCAGTCAACAAAAGCTTCGGCGTATCCGTTTCCTGAATGACACCGTTTGCTGTGCCGTTGACATGACCGTTACGCGTCATGTCATGCGATGCGATCTTTCGAACCCACAGAGAAACCGGAGGCGGCGCGAGCAGTGTCTGCAGCGAACTGTTGATCGCTTTTCCATGGGCTGTATCCGCGCGAAGCTGCGCATCATCAACCATCGCCCGCTCGAACTGCTGCTGCCCATCAAACGACATCGCGCCGTCCAGGTAGGCGTCGATTCGATCTTCAAATGGCCGTGAATTGCCGCTCATCGACGCGCTCCCTTCTCCCCCGTTGCCAGTAGTGATTGTCCGATCATCTCTCGGAGCGACTTCTGTGCTCGATGCACATGGCTCATCGCAGTTCCCTCCGGCATATCCATTGCCCCTGCAATCTCGCGATAGGAATAACCATTGACCACGCGAAGCAGCAGACACGTGCGCTGCGATTCGCTCAGCCGCATCATGCAATCGAGCAGTTGATCATCAAAGCCCAGTTGATCCACTTCCATCTTCGCCGGCACGGTGCCGTTGAATCGATTTGCACTTGATGACTCCGGGGCAGCTGTGTGTTCGAGTACTCCATTACTCCCTGCCGTCATCGCGCTGCGGCGCTGTCGCCGTCGACCCGAATTGAGCGCTGTATAGCGCACGATCTGTCCCATCCACGCGATGAAGCTCGTCGTTGGATCAAAGTCGTCCAGCTTGCCCAGTGCGATCAATGCGGATTCCTGCAGCACATCTTCAACAGCATCGCGCCTGCCGAGCACCGCAACGCCGATCGTCCAAAGCGTCCGCCACGACTGCTCGAACAGCGCAGCAAACTGCTGACTGTCCAGCCGATCCGACACTGTATCAACGGAGTGTTGTTGCTCGGCATCCCGCATCTACACGCTGCCTCCCACTACACCAATGTCCTGCTCGCAACGAACTATTGCGTAAAAACAGCATCACAGCCGCTGCAAGATGCCGCCTTGTTGGACACATATGCACGTAGGACACGACAGCGGCCTCCGGATGCGAAGACTCAGCCACCGGGAGTGTCCCCTGTGCCTTTGCAGCCTCACTCCGTCCGTCCACGAGAGCCCGTGGCGGTAGATCCTCCCCTTCCCGCCACGGGCGGACGGACGGCCTTCACGATTCCAATTGCGACAGGACGATCTCGCTTAGCGCCGCTTGCCGTGGCGATCCGTGCGACCAACCGTCAGCGAAGTCGGCCCGGCGCTCGAATGCGGATCACGCCAGGAAATGCCCATCATCTCCAGCGTGTCGCGGGCATCCTCGGTCATCATCTCACCCGTCCACGCGGGCTCCCAGACAAGCTGCACATCAACAGCATGCACATCATCCACATCCGCTACCGCTTTATGCACCATGCCCGGCATCGATTCGGCGACGGGACAGTTCGGCGTGGTCAACGTCATACGAATATCCACGGTGCCGCCATCGCGCACGTTCAATTCATAGATCAACCCGAGGTCATACAAATTGATCGGAATCTCCGGATCCTTGACGGTGCGGATTGCAGCAATAATCCGTTGTTTCAATTGGGTGTTAGATTCAGGAATGACGAATCCCCTACGACGGTTTCTTGCGCTTGGAAATAGAAAATGCGGCGAGCAGACCAATGATGAATCCCGTCAGCGCCATCAGAAACAGCAACAGTGCGCGAGGCATGGTGATCGTCGCAAGCAAGATGCGCGTTTCCACTTGCTCAGTATTCTGTACGACGAGTATCAGCAGCAACGCCGATGCGATGACTGCAATGATCAATTTCACTTTTTGTGCAGTCATCAGAATCCCCTATTCAGTCGTGGCGATATCGGCCGAATCTTCCAGCGCCGCTTTCAACGTATGCCACGGTAGCGTCGCGCATTTGACACGCATGGGATACCGCCGAACTCCCGCAAGCGATGCAAGTTTGCCCAGGCTTTGCTCATATGCATCCGCATTCGACTCCGGACCAGTCAGCATGTTGCGAAACTGCTCAAACAGCGAATCCGCATCACTCGTCGCAGCGCTCTTGAGTTGCTGGGTCATCATCGACGCCGATGCGGTGCAAATCGCGCAGGCAGAGCCCTCGAAACTCAGGTCCTCGATCGTGTCGCCGACGACATGTGCGTGAACCGTTATGTGATCACCACACAGCGGATTGAATCCCTCTGCATTGTGATTGGCTGCTTCCATCGACCGCATGTTCCGCGGGTTCTTGCCATGCTCGAGTATGAGCTCCTGATATAACTCGCTGAGTTCGCTCATACGTCAAACACCTCGATTGCAGTGCGGACCGCCTGCACCAAAGCATCGATTTCATCGCGTGTGTTGTACATCGCCAGTGACAGACGTGCCGTGGCAGGCACGTTGTATTGCTCCATAAGCGGTTGCGTGCAGTGATGGCCGGTGCGCACCGCCACCCCTTCGTTGTCGAGAACTGTGCCGATGTCGTGTGGGTGAATGCCCTCAATCACAAACGAGATCACCGATGCCTTGTCAGCCGCCTCACCAATAATCCTCACGCCGGCAATGCCGCTGAGCTGTTCAGTCGCATACGCAAGCAGGTCGTGTTCATACGATTGCAGCGCCTGCCGATCGATCGATTGCAGAAAAGTCGCAGCTGCGCCCAGCCCCACCGCCCCGGCAATGTGCGGTGTGCCCGCTTCAAACCGCGCGGGAACATCCGCATACGTCGTGCCGGAAAACGACACGTTGCGGATCATCGAACCACCGCCTTTCCACGGCGGCATCGCATCGAGCAGTTCCTTTCGGCCATACAAGAACCCCGTTCCCGTGGGCCCGAACATTTTGTGTCCTGCCGCTGCGTAGAAATCGCATCCAAGTTCGCGCACATCCACTGCAAGATGCTGCAACCCCTGTGCGCCATCAATAACGCACACCGCGCCGACACCATGCGCAAGCGCAGCAATCTCCCGGATCGGATTGATCGTCCCCAACGTGTTGGAAATATGCACGACCGAAACAATCTTTGTACGGGTCGTCAGCAGCTCGCGCAGCGTGTTCATGTCAAGCTCGCCGCGGTCAGTCACGGGCACAACCCGAAGCGTCGCGCCGGTCCGCTCGCACAAAAGCTGCCACGGCACGATATTGGAGTGATGCTCCATATGCGTGATAAGCACTTCATCGTCCGGCCCGACATGCATCCCGCCATAGGACGATGCAACGAGATTGATCGATTCAGTTGCGCCGCTGGTGAAGATGACTTCATCAGCGCTCGCCGCATTGATCAAGCGTGCAATCTGCTCACGGGCTCGTTCATACGCATCGGTGGATTCGACGCTGAGCTGATGCACTCCGCGATGCACATTGGAATTCGTATTGCGATAGAACGCAGCTTCGGCATCAATCACAACATCTGGTTTCTGTGCCGTCGCTGCGCTGTCCAGGTATACAAGCTGCTTGCCGTGTACCTGCCGATTCAGAATCGGAAACTGCTTGCGAATCGCCGAAACGTCGAACGTGCTCTGTGCTGTGGTCGGCGTCTGCGTGCTGTGAGCGGTCGTATTTCCCATCGCAATTCGTACCTTCAGATTCCCCAGTTGAAGAATCGAATACCTCCCGCGATTGTCACACGTTTGCTGCAGAAGTGAACGGCAGCCGCTGCGTCAACATCTGCAGCAGCGCTTCCTGCACGACCGGAAGATTCATGCGCTCCAGCGATTCGCCCGCAAACGCATGCACAAGCATTGCCTTGGCCTGCGGTTCCGCCAGACCCCGACTTTCCAAGTAGAACAGCGCTTCTTCATCGAGTTCGCCGATGGTCGCCCCGTGCGTACACTTCACATCGTCAGCATAAATCTCAAGCTGCGGCATCGAATTCGCCCGCGCTGCTTCCGAAAGCAACAGGCTCTGATTGCTCTGGACAGCATCGATCTTTTGCGCATCACGCGACACAATGATTCGGCCAGCAAACACGCCACGGGATTCATCCGTCAGAATTCCCTTATAGAACTGCCTGCTTTCGCAATTCGGTTTGCGATGCTCCACCCGCATCAGATTGTCAATGTGCTGTTTGCCTCGGCCGATATACAAACCGTTCAGCAGACTGTGACAATGCTCACCATCAATGATCGGATTGACGTTATTACGAACAAGCGCGCCGCCGAGAAGCACAGTGTGCGATGACAGCGTGCTGCTGGTTTTGTGATACGCAGTCAGTGTGGACACATTGAACGCAGCATCGCTTTCGCGCTCCAGCAGGTAATGGTGCAGGTGCGCATCTTCGCCAACGACGAGTTCAGTCACTGCGTTGGTCAGATACACCTCGCCGTCTGTGCCGACGTAATCTTCAACGATCGTCGCCTGCGCGCCATCTTCAGCGATGATCAGATTCCGCGGGTGCGTGATAATCGGCCCGTCCGCAGCTGTCGTGATGCACAACAGATAGATCGGGGTGTCGCAGGTGATGTTCTTTTCAATGTGTACAACTACGCCATCATCAAGCAGCGCAGTGTTCAGCGAAACGAACGGATCGTCATCGGCGTTGACGTACTTCGTCAGGTGCGTTTCGAGAATCGTTGATTCGCTTTTCAGTGCTTCGCGTATGGTTTGCACGGTGACGCCGCTCGGCATCGCTCGCGCATCAGACAGCTCCGCTGCATAGCGACCGTTCACGAACACCAGTCGGACCGCATCGACAAACGGCAAACTGTGGCCGACAACTTCCGCCTCACTGACATCGGTAGCGCCGTCAGCGGGCAAGCCAAACGCTGTTTCACGAATCGGGCGAAGGTTGATCTGTCGCCACTTCTCCTGCTTCGCGCTCGGCAGGCCGTCGGCTGTGAACTGGCGAAACGCGCTGCGGCGAATGTCCGCCAGCCATTTGGGCATGCGCGCAGCATCATGTTCGATGACTGATTCGGGAAGCTCGGTCAACAGCCAACTGTTGTCGCGCATTGTCTGATTCTGCGTCATTGTGGTCATTTCGCTCATTGCTCCGGAATCAGCCTGCAGCCCCTGCCAGCTTCTCATCAACCCAGCTGTAGCCCTTGTCTTCCAATTCCAGAGCCAGTTCCTTGCCGCCGGACCTGACGATCTTGCCGTCGACCATCACATGCACATGATCCGGCACGATGTAGTCCAGCAGTCGCTGGTAGTGCGTGATCACAAGGAAACCGCGCTTGTCGTTACGCATCGTATTCACGCCTTCGGCAACTGTGCGCAATGCATCGATGTCCAGACCCGAATCCGTCTCATCAAGTACGCAGAACGTCGGATCAAGAACCGCCATCTGGAAGATTTCCGCCCGCTTCTTCTCGCCGCCGGAGAAGCCTTCATTGACCGCGCGCTTCATCAGATCATTCGGCAGGTCAAGCAGCTTTGCTTTTTCTTTGAACAACCCCATCAGCTCGACTGCGTCAAGCGCTTCCTTGCCATGATGTTCGCGGATGGAATTCACCGCGGCCTTCAGGAACTGCGTCATCTTCACGCCGGGAATTTCCACGGGATACTGGAACGCCATGAACACACCCTCGCAGGCGCGCACGTTGGGATCCATATCCAGCAGGTCCTTGCCGTTGTACAGAACTTCACCTTCGCTGATTTCGTAGGCATCGCGCCCCGCAAGAATCTGCGCAAGTGTGCTCTTGCCCGAGCCGTTGGGGCCCATGATCGAATGCACTTCCCCCGCGTTGATGGTCAGGTCAATCCCCTTGATGATGTCCATGCCCTCAATACCTGCATGCAGATTTCGAATTTCAAGAATCGGCGTTGTCATATCGTTGCTCTCAGAACCTTTATTACGCGCCCCCTTGGCTGCGCTTCGGGGTGCGGCTCAACATGTTGCTCTGTTCAGAATCCCAATTCCAAATGCTCTGCGCTCGCTGCCCTTGTGCGGCGCTGTCGCTTTACCCCACACTACCTTCAAGGCTGATGCCCAGCAGTTTGTCCGCTTCCACCGCAAATTCCATGGGCAATTCCTGCAGTACTTCCTTGCAGAAACCGTTGACGATCAGCGAAATCGCATCCTCTTCCGAAAGCCCACGCTGCGTGCAATAGAACATCTGGTCTTCGCCGATCTTTGACGTCGTGGCTTCATGTTCGACGTGCGCTGTCGGATTACGAACATCAATGTACGGGAACGTATGCGCCCCGCACTTATCACCCATCAACATGGAATCACACTGCGTGTAATTCCGCGCGTTGTGCGCGCCCTTATTGATCTGCACCAACCCGCGATAGCTGTTGTTGCTCACGCCTGCGGAAATACCCTTGCTGATGATCGTGCTGCGCGTGTTCTTGCCGATGTGGATCATCTTCGTGCCGGTATCCGCCTGCTGGCGGTTGTTCGTCACTGCGACCGAATAGAACTCACCCATCGAATCATCGCCGAGCAGGATGCAGCTCGGATACTTCCATGTAATCGCAGAGCCGGTTTCGACCTGCGTCCATGAAATATGCGAGCGCTTGCCCTGGCACTTGCCGCGCTTGGTGACGAAGTTGTAAATCCCGCCGACGCCGTTCTCATCGCCTGGATACCAGTTCTGAATCGTCGAGTAGCGGATGCTTGCATCATCAAGCGCGACCAGTTCCACGACTGCTGCGTGCAGTTGATTCTCATCGCGCTGTGGTGCGGTGCAGCCTTCGAGATAGCTCACAGATGAGCCTTCCTCAGCAATGACCAGCGTACGTTCAAACTGGCCGGTATTTCGTGCGTTGATTCGGAAATAGGTGCTCAAGTCCATCGGGCACTTCACACCCTTGGGCACGAACACAAACGAACCATCCGTAAACACAGCACTGTTCAGCGCTGCGTAATAATTGTCATTTTGCGGTACGACCGAGCCGAGGTATTTCTTCACCAGCTCCGGGTGTTCCTGAATCGCTTCGGTAATGGAACAGAAGACGATGCCCATCTCGCCGAGCTTTTCTTTGAATGTTGTCGCCACCGACACGCTGTCGAACACCGCATCAACCGCCACGCCAGCGAGCATCATTTGCTCTTCCAGCGGAATGCCGAGCTTGTTGTATGTCTCACGAAGTTTGGGGTCGACTTCATCTAACGATTTCGGCCCATCGTCCATGCTCTTGGGCGCTGCGTAATAACTGATCGAGTTGAAATCGATTGGCGGGTAGTCAATGAACGCCCAGTCTGGCTCATCCATTTTTAGCCAGCGTTGGTACGCTTCCAGCCGCCAGTCGGTCATCCACTGCGGTTCGTTCTTCTTCGCAGAGATTGCCCGGATTACATCCTCATTGAGACCAGGCGGCAGCGAATCCATCTCAATATCGGTGACGAAGCCGTACTTGTACCCGCCGCGCTGATATTCCTCGATTGTCGTGGCTGTGGAGGTCATTTCGGATCAATCCTTCGGGTCACAAATCGCCCGCCAAGTCTGTTGGAAGCTGGCGAATCCTGCACGGATGGCCGTGCAATCGAATGCAGAGCAGGCGATAGAAGATTAGGCAGTCTGCCTGCCCGTGAACAGTGTACCTTCGAATGATTCCAAGTTTTATCGACCAGCCGTTGCCGTTCGGAATCGCCCCTCACGGCCGTGGAACGCCTACCTCATGCCAGGATGTCGTGGCTCATCAACCCTACACTCTTCGAATATGCCAACAATCATCGCCCTCGTCCCGGACATGATCTTCGCCAGCCGCATCACGGCTGCTGCCAGTGACCTCGCTCAGGTCTGCACTGTCGTGCGATCTCCGGAGGCGCTTTCGGCCGCCCTCAACACGTCAATCACCCGCATCATTATCGATCTTGACGCGCAACCAGGCGCGGAACTCGATCAGCTCGTAAAACTTATACGCAAGGCGGCTCCGACCACCCAGATCATCGGATTCCTGCCGCATGTCCGTGCTGACCTCGCAGATGCCGCCCGCACAGCAGGATTCGATCGCGTACTCGCCCGATCTGCGTTCGTCCAACAACTGCCTGATCTGCTCAGCCCGTAATCCGCAGCGGAAGTCACGACAAACAGTTGGCAGCAGTTCATCACTTCTCGGACGTACTGACCCGAGAATCAGTCTCGCGAGCGTTTCCCATCTTGCCCGATCGCGCTGCTCCGTTGCGTGTTCGCTGCAACAACCACGAATCACTTGTCATGTGCTTCACTCGTGTCACCATCACAGTGCAGGCATCGACAACCAAAGACACGAGGAGTGAAACAGATGCGTTGGATACTTACACTTGGAACCGTTGCAGCCCTTGGCACAGTCACTGCTATTCTCTGGAACACAGAAGGCAGAGCCATTCTCGAAAGGTTCACGCCACTTGAACCGAAGCAGATTCACAGCGACCGAATTGACATTGACACGCTCGTGAAAATGAGCGACCCGCAACTGATGGATGAACTCGTGCAGGCATCCAAGCGCAATGTCGATAACACGGAACTTGCGACATTCTCCACCGGCCACAGCCATGCTTTCATCGGCGGCGGTATTGACGACAAAGAAGTCGCCGAGGCAATGAAACAATGGGATTTCCGCACGTCGACGAACTCCGCCAGCGGGAACATCGGCCCGCAGTTTGCCGGACGCACAGCCTCAAACACTCGGTCATCGCATACCGGCCCCAGCAGCTCCAATAATGCCTACTCGACTGCAAATGATTACAAATACGTGCCCCGAATGCAGCGCTTCGGCCTGAACCGAACCAATCGTCTAGGCCGGGTCTATAACTCCGGCAAACGAACACTCTGGGAACGCAGCCGCTTCGGCCAGCAATCCCGCGAGATGGATCGCCTCCGCGCCAAACGAGACCAATATCAACGTGGTAAAACCGTTGTCCGGAGCCGCTGAACGGCCCGCCCCCACACTATTGCACACCAGCTCGAATAAGACCACTCACTCCGACGCCGCGCCGTCCATCTCTGACGACGCGGCGTTTTCTTGCGCGTTGCCAATCATGTGTTTCACATCCAGCGACAGCGCCGCCTGCCCCATAGGCATCTCGAACCGCTGTCTTGTTGTGCAATACCCAAGCCCGCCCATGCGCCCAATCGCCGCGAGCTTCTCAGGATCAATGTGATGGCGTGCATTGATCAGATCATCGCGTACAAAGATGTGGACAACTTCGCCGATGACGATGTTCCCGCCCGATGGCGCGCCGGGATTGGTGCGCACCACCTGCACTGTTTGACATTCAAACGCAACAGGCGACTCGACCACACGCGGCGCTTTCACGACTGTACTGGCCGCCGTTGTCAGCCCGATGAATTCGAATTCACTTTCACCAAACGCCAGTCCTTCCGCTGCCGCTGCCACTTGCGGTGCGTACAGCTCCGTCGCAACATTGACGACAAATGCCCCCGTCCCGTCCTCATCCACAGGTTTGCAATTTCGCAGCGTGTCCTTCTCACCGCCGTCGCTCGTATTCGCAGGGCAAAAAAGCAGTGTCATCGGGTTCGAACCCACGCCGTTGAAAAACGAAAACGGCGCGAGATTCGGCGTGCCATCCAACGACACAGTTGACACAAACGCAATCGGCCGGGGCACAATGCAGCCAATCAACAGCTTGTACCGTTCACGAACATCCAGATCAGCGGGGTTCATCTCCATAGCGGGTAGTGTACGGCACACCGCGCACATGCATCTTCATTGTCACAGCTCGTTATGAGTAGTCACCCGTGACCCAATCACCACCGCACAACAGCGATGTAAAAAACGTCAACCGATCAGGCATACTCAATCTCCGACCGGGTGAAGGCCGTGCTGTTGCCTGGTCAATCTGCTTCAGCTTTTGCATCCTTTGCAGCTACTACATGCTCAAGCCGCTGCGTGAAGCCATTGGCGCAGCCGATGCAGATGATCTTGACTGGCTCTGGACAGGCACATTTATTGCAATGCTCATTGCAGCGCCAATCTACAGCGCCGTTGCTTCGCGCTTGAGTCGCAGGCAGTTCGTCCCACTGATCTACCGCTTTTTCGCGGTCAACATGCTGCTGTTTTTCGCTGCCATCATGCTGCTTCCAACCGCTACGCACATCTGGATCGACAGAACTTTCTACATCTGGCTCAGCGTCTTCAACCTCTTTGCGATCACATCATTCTGGGGATTCATGGCAGATGTCTGGCGTAACGATCAGGCCAAGCGACTTTTCGGGCTCATCGCAGTCGGCGGAACCGTCGGCGCAATCATCGGCAGCCTTATAGCAGCACGTATCCCAGTGAGCATCTCCGTGTTCTACTTATTCATTGCCGCAGCCGCGCTCATCGAATTGGCAGTCTGGTGCATGCTTGCTCTGGATCGTGTTGCAGTGAATCGCGCTGTTGCAAATGACAAAGCACCCGTCGCTGCCACCCAACCCATCGGCGGCACAATCTTCACCGGCATCGCAATCGTCTTCCGCAGCCCATACCTCATCGCGATATGCGCCTATCTCCTGCTGTACACCGCGATGTCCACGGTGCTGTATTTCGAGCAATCACACATCGTTCGCGCCGCCATCGAAGACCGCGCTGAACGAACCGAGCTCTTTGCGACGATCTACCTCATCGTCAATATACTGACACTGCTCACGCAGGCGTTTCTCACCGGGAGAATCATTCGCCACATCGGCGTCGGCTGGACGCTCACACTTATTCCCTTGCTGTGCATTGCCGGCTTCACCGCGCTTGGTATTGCGCAGCACTCGCCAAACCTTGCCGATCACTCAATTTTCGGCATGTCTGCGATGCTGGCGATTCTCGTTGTCTTTCAGATCCTGCGCATGGCCGGCAACTACGCCATCGGCAAACCCGCCCGCGAGGTGCTTTTCACACTCATCACCCGGGAACAGAAATACAAATCCAAAGCCTTCATCGACACCGCTGTCTACCGCGGCGGTGATGTGTCCTTTGCATGGGCCTTTTCCGGATTGCAAGTTCTCGGACTCAGCCTGGGCGCGATTGCGCTCACAACCGTGCCGCTTGCAGCAGTCTGGCTCGGCGTCGGACTGCTGCTTGGCCGTATGCACAACCACCGCGCGAGCCGGCAGTCAGAAATCGAACCACCTGCCCCCGACGCAGACGCCGGCAATCGCATCATTGCCTGAACCAAATACCAGCGCCGCAAGCAGCGACTCGTCCGGACTCCCCCGCAGCGCTGCGTTGTCCAGATCGATCGTCACGAAATCCGCCCATGCGCCCTTACGAATTGCTCCCGCGCGAACGCCCAGCGCCCGCGCACCGTTGAGTGTCGCCATCTCCAGTAATCGGGGCGCGACCTGCCCGGCATCATCCACACATACGCCCCGCTGCTGCAACTGTAGTCGCTGGCCGTATTCCAGCCAGCGCATCTCTTCGAGCATGCTGATGCGCGCATTGGAATCCGTACCGAGACACACGCAACCGTTGTGATGCAACATCCGTGGAATGTTGGCAAGCCCGTCGCCGAGGTTCGCTTCAGTAAGCGGACAGATGCAGACATTTCCGCCTGCTTCCAGGTACAGATCGAGATCAGCCGCTGCGCTATGCGTGCAGTGCACCGCAGTAAACCGCGACGACACAGCGACATGTTCGTTCAGCAGCGCCATCGGTGGATGGTGATAATGGTCAACACACGCGTTGATCTCCTCCTGCTGCTCCTCCACGTGCATGTGCAGCACCATGCCGCGTTTGTCCGACTCCTGCTGCAAGATCATCACATTTTCAATCGGCACTGCCCGAATGGAATGCGCCACCATCCCCAGACTCTGCGTTTGCGATGTCATTCGCGCCGCCAACGCATCAAGCTGATCAAGATATTCGCTGACACTGCGACTTCCAAAGCGAAGCTGCCCGCCCTGCAACGGCTCGCCGATACCGCCGGTGGCATAATACGCATTCAATAGCACGATCCGAATACCCGCATCCGCAGCAGCTCGCAGCACCACATCATCGAACGCAAAGCCGGCTTCGCTCGCATCATGATGGAGGTAGTGAAACTCGCCAACCGTCGTTATACCCGCAGCAAGCATTTCCTCGAATGCCTGTCTGCTAAGTTCGTACATCATCGTTTCGTCCATCCGCCCGACAAGTTCGTACATTGCCTTGCGCCACGTCCAGAAACTTCCCGCGCCTTCCACAAAAGTCTCGCCATGCCCACGCAAGCCGCGCTGAAACGCGTGACTGTGTGCGTTGACAAACCCCGGAAGCAGCGCTTTCCCTTTGAGCTGCTGCGTCACGTTCCCATCGAGTGCGCCGACAGCTTCGATCCGCCCCGCAGTATCCACTGCAACCCGCACGTCACGCTGAAATCGTCCATCTACCCACGTCAGATCCGCTTCGTAGAGCTGCGCAATCGATCTGCTGCTTGAAATGTCAGTCATAATGTCACCACCGGTTGCATACACATCCGCTCTATCATCTGTTGCAAGACAATTTTGGCGCGCTGCAATTCAGCAATCGGTACAAACTCGTTCGGGCGATGCGCGTGTTCAATCGAACCCGGGCCGAACAGCACGCACTCCATGTCAAGATCGCGCCCAAACACGCCGCCATCACTCGAATACGACACACCTATGGACTGTTCCTGACCAACCAATTCGCACAAAACCCTACACACCGCCGAATCACTGCCCGTCAACATCGGCGGGTTTGCATCAATCACGTATATAGCTGCATCGCCGTATGTGTAAGCATCACAAATAGTGCTCCTGACACGACTAATCAGCACCGCTGAATCCATGCCCGGCAATGGTCGCAAACCCAACTCAATTACACACTGCTCGGGAATGACATTCAACGCCGACCCGCCATGAATACGCGCAATGTTCAGCGCAACAAACGGCACCGCATCAAAGTATTCGCCATTCGCAGGCCGCTCCCCTTCCAACGCGGTGCGCAGTTTCGACAGCGCTTCCAGCACAGGCAGCGTTGCTTCAATTGCGTTGTGCCCGAGGTGCGGCGATCCACTATGCGCGGCATTACCCGGCACAGCAACGCTCATCTTCACATGGCCCTTATGCATCCGCACAACCTGCAGCGATGTCGGCTCACCGACAACACATGCTCGGGGCAATCTTGTCGCGCCCGGCCATGTCTGCGCAAGATGCTTCGCGCCCAACGACCCAAGCTCCTCGCCGAACGTCAACACGACAACAAGCGGTGCTGTCAACCGCTCTGCATCTACAGTCTGAAACAGGTTCACAAAGAGTGCAACCGAGCCAAGCATGTCGCACGACCCCCGGCCAAACAGCTTGCCGTCGTCCTCACGGAGTGTAAACGCTTCGCCGGTCCATCCCGGTTCATCAGCCGGCACAACATCGAGATGCCCGCTGAGCACGAGTCCCGATCGATCCGCAGCGCTCGGCCCGATCGATGCAACGACATTGAGCTGCGCTGCATCTTCGCTCACCAACAGCTCAACCGATGCTCCAGCACAACGCATTTGCGACGCTGCAAACTCAGCGATCGGTCGATTGCTGACGCTGCTCACAGGCGCAAATGCAATCAACTGCGCGAGAAGTTCAGCATCTTTCAACTCCGGCATCTGCGCATCCTACACAGCCAAGCCGCCACATGCCCGGCCGCTGCATCCGCCGGATTCCACGCTGGTCGTGCTGGACATCTGCGACTTCGCCAGCGACACTGCTCTACTCACCCTCGAATTCAAACCCGACAGGACATGCACCAATGCCCGCGACCGCCAAAGCACCGACTCGCACGAAGAAAAAGAAGACGCAATCCAATTCTGCACCCACTCGCGCTGCGAAGAAGCAAGCGATCACACCCGAAGATCTGCTGCTGTTCAAACTTGTCGCCGATCCCCAGATCAGCCCTGACGGTTCGAACATCGTCTTTGTTCGCCAGCACGTCGGCGACAAGAACGAATACGTCCGAAACCTGTGGCTCGTTGATACCGACCACGGCGAGCCGCATCAATTCACCAGCGGCGGGCGCGATACGCATCCGCGCTGGTCGCCGAACGGCTTACGACTTGCCTTCATCGGAGCTCGCAAAAAGCACAAGCCGCAACTGTTCACCATGAACACCACCGGCGGCGAAGCCACTGCATTGACGAAATTCCCCGAGGGTTCCATCAGCACGTTCAAGTGGTCGCCCGATGGCAAATCCATTGCCGTAAGTTTTCGCCCCCAGGATCCCGATTGGACCAAGGACGCAGAAAAGAACCGTACGGAAAACGGTCTCACCGAGCCGCCGCGTGTTCTCGATGACTGGTGGTACCGCCTTGATGGCGATGGCTACTTCAACACCCAGCGCTATCAGTTGTATGTCGTCGATGCTCAGACCGGAGCGCATCGTCTGCTCTACGCCAAAGACACACTCGGCGGCTTCTCGTTCGATTGGTCGCCCGATTCGAAGCAACTTGTCATCGCTACCAATCGCGACAAGAAGGCGATGATCCGTTCGTGGAAGGATGAACTGCTGCGCTGTGATGCCCGCACCGGCAAACTCACACCGATTCCCGGCCTGCCGCGCGGCGCAAAGTCTGCTCCCAAATGGTCACCCGATGGAAAGAGCATTGCCTTCGCCGGTCGCGAACACGACGACAGCATCTACAGCGTCGAAAATCTTGAACTCTACATCTGCGATCCCATCAAGGGAAAACCCAGATCACTGACGAGTAACACCGACTACTGCCTGCTCGCTGCGCCGATGACCGACACCGCAGAAGTGTCCTTCGAACCGAAGATGCAGTGGACACCGGACTCGAATAACATTCATTTCCGCCTCGGCTGGCATGGCGAATGTCACGTTGCGCAGGTCTCCGCTAAAGGCGGCCCTGTCAAGATTCTCACGCCGGCCGGCGCCGTCTGGGATATGACCAACACCTCCGCAAACGGCAAACGTATTGCGCTGGTGCACAGCGATTTCACGCATCTTCCAAACGTGTACGTCGCCGCAGTTTCCAATACAGCAATCAAGCCCAGACTCCGCACTGACTTCAATCGTGACCTGCTTACAAACCGCAGCATCGCCACGGTGAAGGAACACTGGATTACCGCTGCAGACGGTCACAAGGTGCAGACGTGGATCGTGTTGCCGCCAGCACACACCAACGGTGTAAAGAAAAAATACCCCGGCATACTCGAAGTACACGGCGGACCACACGCGCAGTACGGCGTCGGCTTCTTCCACGAATTTCAGGTACTCGCAGCGCAAGGCTATGTCGTCGTCTTCAGCAATCCGCGCGGCAGCAAGGGCTACGGCCGTGATCACTGCGCCGCAATTCGCGGCGCATGGGGCACCGCCGACTGGACGGATGTACAAGCCGCTGCGAAATTCATGAGCGAACGTCCGAACGTCGATTCCAAACGCACCGCAATCATGGGCGGAAGCTACGGCGGGTACATGACCAACTGGGCCATCGGCCACACCGATCAGTTCAAAGCCGCAATCACCGATCGCTGCGTCTCCAACCTGCACAGCATGTTCGGCTCCAGCGATTACACCAGCGCACCAGATGACTATTTCCCAGGCAACAGTTGGGACAAACCCGAAATGCTCTGGGAACAAAGCCCGCTGAAATACTTCGGCAAGGCAACCACACCCACACTCATCATCCACAGCGAAGGCGATCTCCGCTGCAATATTGAGCAATCAGAACAGGTCTTTACCGCACTGAAACTTCGCAACGTGCCGACACGGTTTGTGCGTTATCCCCGTACAACAAGTCACGGCATGAGCCGTGGTGGCCCGCCTGACATGCGCCTGCACCGTCTGCACCAGATCATCGGCTGGTACGAAAAATACCTGCGGTAAGAGTCCGGTCGCCAACTCATTCGGCTGATACAATGGATGTGCATGCATACCGCCGCAGACATCTTCGGCAGGGACAAAGCTCTCATCGGCATGGTGCATGTTTCGGCCCTTCCCGGAACGCCCAATCATGCAATGTCGGTGCGCGAGATCGTCACCCAGGCTGTCGATGAAGCGAAACTGCTCGCCGATGCCGGCTTTGATGCGCTGATCATCGAGAACATGCACGATGTGCCGTACCTGCGCCGCGAAGTCGGCCCGGAAATTGTTGCGGTGATGGCCGAAGTTGCCTGCAAGGTTTGCGGCACAATCGACATTCCCTTTGGCGTGCAGATTCTCGCCGGGGCAAATCGTGCAGCTCTCGCAGTTGCCCACGCCGCTGAGGCGCAGTTCATCCGAGCTGAGGGTTTCGTTTTTGCATCTGTCGCTGATGAAGGTTTGATTGACGATGCAGATGCTGGCCCGCTCCTGCGCTATCGCAAGTCAATCGGTGCGGAAAACGTGCGCATTCTCGCCGACATCAAGAAGAAGCACAGTGCGCATGCTTTGACTGCCGATGTCGATGTCGGCGAGATGGCCAAGGCTGCCCAGTTCTTCGGTGCTGATGGTGTAATCATTACCGGCCTGGCGACCGGCCAACCGATTCGCATTGATGACCTGGGCACCGCACGCGTTGCCACCGGTTTGCCGCTCGTGGTTGGCTCAGGCGTCACCCCCGATTCTGTCGATTGCCTCTTCGCCTATGCAGACGCGCTCATTGTCGGCTCGTGGTACAAGCACGACGGCCTGTGGTCCAACCCTCCGGATAAGAAGCGCGCCAAAGCACTCGTCAAAGCCGTGGAAAACGCTCGGACCTGAAGCCCACATCCGGTCGCGCCACGGCGGCACGTCGCACTTCAGTGCGACAATCGATCAAAGATCGATTCTTCGAACGTCGCATCGCGCATTACGCCTCCAGCGTCTTCAACTTCCGCAGCGCATCAATCAACTGATCCAGATGCTCGCGCTCGTGCGCTGCGCTGATCTGCACCCGCAACCTCGCAGTCCCCTCCGGCACCACCGGAAATCCGAACCCTATCACGAACACACCCATCTTCAGCAGTTTGTTGCTCATCGCAATGGCTTTGGCGGTGTCGCCCACAATGATCGGACAGATCGCGGTCGGCGACTCGAGCACTTTAAATCCGATCTCGCGAAACCCCTTGCGCGCATATGCCACGTTGTCCCGCAGCTTCTGCACACGCTGCGGTTCGTTCATCAGAATTTCAATTGCGGTATTCGCGCTGCACGCCACCGTCACCGGCAGCGCATTGCTGAACAGCGTCGGCCGGCCGCGCTGCACCACCAATTCCACACCCTGCTTCCGCCCGGCAATGTACCCACCCGCGCCGCCGCCGAGCGCTTTACCCAGCGTCCCGGTGAAGAAATCGACATCTTTGCCCGCCAGGCCGAGAAACTCATGCGTGCCCTTGCCGGTCTTGCCCATCACGCCGGTTCCGTGGGAATCATCAACCACCAGCAGCGCGCCGAATTCATCACACAGCGCGCGCATGTCTTTGAGATGCGCGATATCGCCTTCCATCGAAAACACGCCGTCGGTGACGACCCACACCGCGCCGGTAACATCTTCGTTGTTCTGCGCTGCCTGGAGCTTCGCCCGCAGATCGTTCATGTCAGAATGCTTGTATACCGCCTTATGCACGCCCTTCTTGATCACCGTCGTCAGCCGCATCGAATCAATTATGCACGCGTGATTCAGTTCATCGCTGATGATGATGTCGCCCGGCTCACAAAGCGTCGGGAAAATCGCTTCGCTTGCATTCCAGCAGGAAACGAACGTGTACGCCGCCTCGACACCAAGGAATTTTGCGATCGTTTTTTCCAGCGTTTCATGCGGTGTAAAAGTCCCGCAGATAAACCGCACTGATGCAGTGCCCGCACCGTATTTCTCTATTGCCTCAATGCCTGCTGCGCGCACATCCGGGTGATTACTCAACCCGAGATAGTTGTTGGAACAAAAACACGCAACCTCGCCGTAGTCGCGCAGCGTGATCGTTGCGTCCATCGGCCCTTCGATCATCTGCAGGTTTTTGAGTTGCCCGCTGTCAGCAAGCGTTTTCAGCGTGTCATCAGCGCGGTTGTAAAACACATCCGCAGGCGTCGTCCTGGTCGTTGTGCGTGTCATGCCCACAGTTTAGCAGCACGTTTCCGTCAGCGCGCAACGACCCGCCACACTGTCCTTTTCACGAATACCGTGCCCGAATCCTCGGCACGAGATACTCCTCAAACGCGGCTCCGAGATCATGGCGCGGCGCAAATCCCCAATCCTTGCGTGCAGCTGAATCATCAAGCGCCGCAGGCCAGGAATCCACAATCCCCTGCCGGGCAAGGTCCGGCTCAAACGTAATCTGCGCATCGGGAAAATGCTGCAACACAAGCTCGCGCAACTCACCTGCGCTCGGACTGAACGATGCAATGTTGTACACACGCCGGCACAGGTTCGACTGCGGCGCTGCTGCAAGCGCGAGCAGCGCATCAGTCGCATCCGGCATACTCATGAACGGAATGCGCGTATCCTCGCGCACAAAACACGCATACGGATTTCCCGCCGCCGCCGCATGCACCATCTCCGGGGCAAAATCGCTCGTCCCGCCCGCCGGGAGCGTGTCCGCGCTGATCAATCCGGGATACCGCACACATCGAAAGTCCAGCAGATCGTGTACACGGTCCTGCGCGAGCTGACGATAGTACGAAGCGTAATACCGGCCCAAAACCTCGCAGTACAACTTATTGCAACCGTACATCGTGCGCGGTCGAAGGTGCGCATCTTCAGCCACTGCCCCGGCATCGTTCTTGGCTTCAATAGTGTCAAGTCCGTACACCGCAATCGAGCTGGGAAAAATGAATTTCACACGCTGGCCGTGCGATCGCGCCTGTTCCGCAGCAAGCCGCAGCAGATTCAATGTGCCGCCGACGTTCACATCATGCGCCGTCTCCGGCGTGAATTCTGCACGCGTGCTCAACAGCGCGGCCAGGTGATAGATCTCAGTGATTTCAAACATCGCCAGCAAACGTTCAAGCACTGATCGATCACAGATATCGCCTACGAGCGTTTCCATGCACTGCTCGCGCTGCAGGTCGGGCAGTTCGCGAATGTCCAAAGCAACTACATTCTGTACGCCGCGGTTGTGCAGCGCGCTGATCAGTCCATGGCCGACCTCGCCGCCTGCGCCGGTGATCAGCATCGCAGTGCTGCGCCTGCTGCCGGGATCAATTGTCGGTCGGGAAAGGGTCATTTCAGCCGGTGTCTCCAGAGTGCTCATGCACAATGCTCCCATCAATGAAGGTGCCGCATTGTATGGAATCAGTTCGAACGAGTGTGTCAGTCCGAACTCCGGGGTACGCGGCGCACCGCAACATCCCGCAGCACCTGCTGATTGAGCAGGCAGCACACCCCGCCGGACAGCGCCAGCAGCGCCGCCACGCCGATGAACGCACCGGGCATTCCGTAACCACTTCGTGTCAACATGAATTCTGCAAACGGCGGGCCGAGCAGCGCCACCGACCACGCCCCACCCATCATCAGTCCCGAGGCAAGACTCGTTCGGTGTGGCAGCAGTCGTTGGCTGAGTCCTATTGCGACAGGGATCATCGCTGCAAACCCGACGCCCGCGCACACTGCCAGAACGTATGCGCCCCAGCGATCGACCAGCGGAAACATTGCTATCAACGGCGCTATAAACATCGGCACCAGAATCATCGGCAGACGTTCACGCCCGGCCCGCACCAACGAA
This sequence comes from Phycisphaerales bacterium, assembly GCA_029260575.1. Taxonomy (GTDB): domain Bacteria; phylum Planctomycetota; class Phycisphaerae; order Phycisphaerales; family SM1A02; genus JAJDDB01. Next base: position 431,264 of record JAJDDB010000004.1, on the reverse strand, counting down.
CCAGCCATCACGCCACCGATCGCCATTCCCGCCATTGTGCATCCAATGAGTTGGCCGGAAATCGGCGCCGCCACCTGCGCAATCTCCTTCTCGCCTGTCGCAGCGCCGGTTTCCACAACCAGCGCCTGCGCCCACCGCACGTACAGATAGAACAGCGCGATATTCACCGTAAACCGCATTGCGTTGCTGGTATACAGCACAGCAATCATCCACCAGCGCGCCTGCATCTCGGCGTTCAGTTGCGGCGCAGCACTCTGCGCGTGATCACGATGCGGCGCCCTGCGAATCGCCACGACGAGCGCTGCGCCCAGCAACACGCCCGGAATTGCTGTCCATCGCAACATCTCGAAACCGCCGGGCCGCGCAGTCATCCATGATGCGACGACGGAACCCGAGATTCCGCCGATCATACCGGCTACGAAGAACAGACTGATGCCCAGAGATCGACGTTGCGCGCCAAGCTGGCCGGACAGATGCCCCATACTCGACGCGCCGATCGGATGGTACATCCCCACACCGATCATCCCGATGAAATACAGCCCCAGCAGTTCGCCGAAGTTCGTCGCCCAGCCGATGTTCGTCAGGCACAGCGCCGCAATCAGCAGACCAAGCGGTGCGAGCAATCGTGAATCAAACCGATCGCTCAACCACGCTGTCAGCGGTTGGCTGAGGCCCGAACTGATCGGCCCCATGCCCAACAACAAGGCAGTTTCCGAACGTTGCAGTTCACAGCGCACTTCCAGCAGCCCGATGATCGGCGGCACAATCGCTGAATACACATCCACTGCAGAGTGCGACGCCAGTAACATTGCCAGTCGGCTGCGCAGCCAACTGACTATTGGTGCCGCTGTCGCTGGCTGCTCAGGAGAAATGCTCTGTATCGTCGTCACGCCCCACCTTTCCCGCTGGAACCGGGCCAAGTGTAGGCTTGTCGCCCCGGCACATCGCTTGTGTTACGCTTTTGCAGATGAGTCGCCAGTCCGAACCACACATCCGCCTCTCCGTCGTCGCCCCGGCACACAACGAGCAGGACAATGTCCAACCATTGATCGAACAGATCGCTGCGGCGTTGGAACCAATCGGCATCGGCTATGAAATCGTCATAGTCGACGACGGCTCTACTGATGCCACTGCCCAGCGCCTGTTGCAACTCATGCAGACACATGCGCAGCTACGTGTGCTGCGCATGCTCAACACCCCGCCGAGCAAAGGTAACGGCCAGTCTGCGGCTTTCCATGCGGGCTTTCGCGCTGCTCGTGGCGAACTGATTGCGGTGCTCGATGCTGATCTGCAAAATGATCCTGCCGACCTGCCGGCGATGCTCGCTAAACTGGACGAAACAGGCGCGGACATGATTCAGGGTGATCGTTCACACGCGCGGCGCGACACGCTTATTCGCAGGGTCAGTTCTATTGTCGGCAGGTTGTTCCGGCGCATGCTGCTTGGCGACACCATTCGCGATACCGGATGCTCGCTTCGATTGATGCGCCGCATTATTGCGTTGCAATTGCCGCTGCAGTTTCGCGGCATGCACCGATTCATTCCCGTCACTGCCAGACAGATGGGGTGCACCGTCATCGAAATGCCGGTCAACCATCGACCTCGTGTTGCTGGCGAAGCAAAGTATGGCGTATGGAACCGGGCGATCCCGGGGCTGATCGATTGCATTGCGGTGCGCTGGATGCGCAGCCGCCGTCGACCTGTAGATGCGCTCTCCATCGGCGCAGACCAAGCCGACACGTCTGCGACGGTTGAAGTCGTGTCGCAGTCCGGCACAACTACGGTGCTGTCATGACGGTCATGATTTTCGCTGCAGGGGTTGTCGATCCTGCTTCACCGCTTCCTGAATGGGTGCAGACGTGGTTCGATGTGCGCACCTCTTTCGGCCTGTGGTGGCTGGCGCTGGGACTCATCGCGCAAGCGATGTTCTTCGGCAGGTGGGTCATTCAATGGATCGCCAGCGAAAAACGCCGTGAATCGCACGTCCCCGAATTGTTCTGGTGGCTCAGCCTGATCGGCGCGACAATGCTGCTGGTGTATTTCATCGGCCGCAGGGAGCCGATCGGCGTGCTCGGCCAGTCCGTCGGCTGGATCGTCTACGGCCGAAACCTGTATCTCATCAAGAAAAAGCACCGCATCATTCTCGAAGATGTCGCTGACGATGATGATGAAGCACCTTCTGCGTCGGCTTCGCGATGAACGCACCACCGGACATCCTCGGCAGCACCGCTGCGCAGTACATCAATAACGCCAAAGCCTTCGGAATCAACTGCGAGCGCGCTTTGCAACAGTACCGCCGGTTCTTTCGCACGGGCCGAACCGATGTTCAACTCAATGTTCCCGAGATTCGAACAATCGAGCACATCGAAACCGAAGGCAACACCACCAAATTCACGCTCCGTCACGGAAACGATTTATTCAGCGAATCCGTCATCATTGCCTACCAACGGGCAGACCAGACAACGCGCACCACGCTCTGCGTGTCCTCGCAACTCGGCTGCGCAATGGGTTGCACCTTCTGCCAGACTGCGCAGCTCGGCCTGCTCAAGAATCTTACTGCCCGCGACATTGTCGAACAGTGGTTTGCAGCTCGCCATCAGCGCAATCAGCACATCGACAACATCGTCTTCATGGGCATGGGTGAACCGATGGACAATCTCGATGCGGTGCTTGAAAGCATTGAGATTCTCACCGATCACAACGGCGCTGCGATCGCGCCGGCCCGCATCACCGTTTCCACCGTCGGCCGATGCGCCGGAATCCGCAGGCTCGCAACATTCTCCAACCGCCCCGGGATGCGCAGCCTCAAACTTGCAGTCTCTATCAACGCTCCAAATGACACGATCCGCTCTTCGATCATGCCGATCAATCGCGCTGAACCGATGTCAGCACTCCTTGATGCAATGATGCAGTGGCGCGACCGCGTACTCATCGAATACGTTCTCATTCCCACGGTCAACATGCAGCTTGAGCATGCTGATGCACTAGCAACATATCTTCAGCCGCTTCGATGCACGGTGAACCTCATCCCGTACAACCCCCGGCAGGATTCACCGTGGCCGGCGCCGGATGAGGGTTCGATCGATGCGTTTGCCCACCGCCTGAGCAAACGCGGCATGTTCGTCACACGCCGGCGCACGACCGGCAGAGACGTCGCGGCAGCCTGCGGACAACTCGGCATTGCAACCCCCGCCCGGGTGCGCCGCCAACCCAGCGGACGCCGAGCTTCGCTCTCCATTGCAGGCATTACAAACCCTGCGACCTGACGATTATCGCCCCCTGCCTGTCTTGCCTATGCGGGCGAGCAGCACCGCTGTCTACCGGATAGGTCCCCCGATAGACCAGCCGGGCCACGCTACATCCGATGATAGTCGTGACACCTGTGTCCTGCCGTGCTTCATGCAACGGACGCCACGGATCAATACTGCCGCAATGTCCAAACCATCGCAACGTAACAACTCGGGCCACGCCGTCCCCGCGCTCATCGGCGGCTGGGGCATGGCCGGGCTCATGAGCCTCACCATTGCTGTCACCGTTGCGGTGCGCGGCCCATTCGATTCATTGCCGCTTGCGGTGCAGGGACTATTGGGCATATCGGCCGGCTGGACCATTCTCATGCTCTGCGCGCCGTGGCGGGTACTCAAACTTTTTCGCAATCAGCGCCGCGTCATTCGTCAGCTTGCAGCCCATCTCGAATCACAGGCAGTTGACCGCGCCAGCGTACGCGTTCCGAACGCTCTTATGGAGCGCGATGACGAGATCGGCCGGCTCAGCCGCGCTGTGTTCGAAGTCTCGCGCGAACTAGAAAGCTGCAGACGCCAACGGCGGTCACTGCACAAGTCCATGAACCATCGTATTACGACTGAAACGCGCCGCGCCACCGCTGAGTTGCACTCGCAGGCCACGACCGATCCGTTGACCGGCCTGGGGAATCGGCGGTACCTGCACCGCTGGGTCAGTCTGCTGATGAGTTGCGATGATCAACCATGCCAGGGCGACACACTCGTCGCCATGGCGATCGACATCGACCTTTTCAAACCGGTCAACGATGTGCTGGGGCACGATGCTGGTGATGCGTGCCTGAGCTTCCTGGGCGAACTGCTGCGATCATCCACCCGGCAGGGTACGTGCGCAGCACGGCTCGGCGGTGATGAGTTCATCGTACTGATGAGCAATCTGTCCGTGCAGCAGGCCGCTGCTGTGGCAGAGCGCATTTCAACGCTGTTTGCGCAGATGCCGTGGCCGCATTCCCAGCCGAGTCGGCCGACACTCAGCATCGGTGTCGCTGAAGCTGAAGCTTTCGATCACGATGCTGTTGATGCGCTGATCCGGCTGGCAGACCAATCGCTATACCAATCCAAGCGCTCCGGCCGCGGCCGGGTCACGATCCACACACCGCCGCAGCGCAGCGATGCAGCGTGATGCGCCCGCAACACCACATCAAACAAACGCCTCAATAAGTAGGGACAGGCACTAATTTCCGGCACCAATTTCCAGTGACCGGGGACAGGTGACGATGGTCCTGCTTCTTGCAGCGCAAATGAAAACCCCCGGCCTCAAAGAGGCCGGGGGTGAGTACACATTTCTGCGAGACGAGCTGAGATCAATAGTGCGCCGCAGGATTACGGAGCAATAGAGACGCTGAGCACGCCGTCGCCTTCATCGCCTGCACCCCATCCGCCGACGCGGATGACGAAGGTGTCACCAGAAGTAACAGCGACGCCGCCGATCGTGCTGGAGAAGACACTCGCTCCACACGGGTTGACCGGGTCATCGTCGTTACATGCAATGAAGCTGAGATTTGCGTCAGCACAATCGAATCCGGCACCCGTGTACAACACCAGGTCGGTGTCATAGTTCGGAGGAGCTTCGCCGTGGACATCTGCGCACGTCGTAACAGTCAACGTGCCAGTTGCGCCAGCGGTGAAGGTGTACCAGATGTCTTCGTGCGTCTGCGGTGAACCGAAGTCGTTACAGGTACCGGAGGTATCTGTAGGACCGTCGGTGCTTGCACCAGTGGTGCTGTATGCCAACGTACCGGCGGAGATCGCGATTGCAGAAGCGCAATCGTCGTTTGCCGGCGGCGGCGGAGGCGCCACGGTGATGCCAGTGACGTTCACGCGGAACGCGAAGTCGTTGGCAATCGGACCATAGGTACCCGAGCCGGTGTCCTGAGCAGCAGCACCATCACCGTTACCCGGTGAGTTCAGCCACAGGAACACGCAGGTCTCGCCTACCTGTGAATCGTGCTGAACTTCAAGCCAGACTTGTTCACCATCAGCAACTGCAACAGCTGCGTGGCCGACTGACCATTCCCAAACCGGGCCGAGGAAGTCAAAGCCGCTGTCGACTCGTTCGGCTGGAATCGGGGTGATGTTGAACAGACCACCAATGACTGCACCCGGCAGACCCGCCGAAGGCGCGCCGCTGAGATCGTCAGTGTAGTAGGTGATATTGAACGGCGAGCTGTCGGGCGGCTCGGTTACACAAGCGCTGAAGCCGCCTGCGAACTGCAGGAAGATGCCCCACCAGCACACACCGGTGATGGACTGACCTGCACCGTCAACCTGGAAGTTATCAGCAACACGCAGAACACTACCCAGGATGCCGTTGGTATCGTCATCCGAGGTCGAAGCGCTGCTGAAGTTCGCCGGGGTCTGGAAGTAACCGGTAAGTAAGCAGATCACGCCGCCGAACGGATCGGACAGTTCGCAATCTGTGGTCACATCACCCAGGCCAAGAGCCACATCAATGCAGAATGACAAGTCAAAGTCACTCTGATGAATGTTGGCATACGTGGGATCACCTGCAGGACGCTGCATGGAGTAGGCATCACCCGGAGGTGCTGTAGCCCAGAGCCAAGCGCATGCTCCCTGACCGGTGTTCTCGATCTCGATCCAGTAGCAGGTACCAGCAGTCAGTGCCTGCGCAGTTGCGAGTGTTGCTGTGAATTCGTACACAGCCAGGCCCGCACCACCGATCGTGTCGCCGTTGGCTTGACGCTCGATGTTCAGATCCAGATCGCCGATGTTCTCGGTGTAGAACGGAGCAGCAGCGGGAACGCCGGCACCGTCATCGAGATACAGAGCGAGGTTGAAGTTGTCACCAAAGCCTGGTGAGCAGTCTAAACCTGCACCGAAGTCCAGGTAGATACCGTACCAGCAGATTTCGGTGAGATTACCGCTGTTGGCCACTGAGAAGTTGTCAGCAACGATGAAGCCGGTGTTGATATCAGACGTCGCAGCAACAATGCCTTGAGCGCCTTGGCCGGTGCCATCATAAATCTGGCAGTTCCCATTGGGATTGGTGTGATCATCCGGACCTTCGATCGCACAGACGTGGCCGGGAATACCCGGGCAGCCGAGCTCAACGCCGGTCGGAGTACACGTAACGCCATTGGACGACAGCTTCAGGATGTAATCACCCGGGGTGTCAGCATTGTTGTCCATTGCGTAGTAGATGACGTAGATAACGCCACCGACTGTGCACCAAGTCACGGAGTTTCGTCCGTTGGGTACGGTCGGGCAACTGCTGTTCTGCACGCCCAGGCAAGGCTCGATCAGGTTGTCACATGAGTTGCCGCAGTACACAGCAAACATGTCTGACTGGCCGTCTGCGCCCGGAATAATGTCGGGGCAGGTGGATGCGGTCAAGGTCGTGCCGTCACCGACGACGACAAACCACACACCCGGGGTCAGGCCGAGGTTCGCAGACGGATTCGGAGCACCTGCGTGCGTACCGAGGTCACATGCACCAAGACCAGCATCAGGCGTGAAGCCCATCAGGCTGCCCATGAACATGTTGCCGCCATCGAACGTGAACAGTTGCACTGCATCCACGCAGTCATCGTTGGACGGGGTGCAGTCCTCAATAAAGAACAGACCGGGTCCGCCGGTGTTTACCTGGAACTTGTAGTGCTGACCCGCGTCGGCAATGAACGAAGCAGAGCTGAGGTTGCTAACACATGCGAGTTCAGGGCCGAGAACGCCGGAGCAGTCATTACCCATTGCATAGACTGCGAGCTGAGTGTTGCCATCGGTCGAGACCGAGACAACGCCCGTGCATTCGCTCTTCCAGCAGTACCAGACGTCGTTGCCGATAAAGCAACCGCCCGGGCCGTCCGGAGTCGCGCCGGCTGAATCAACTGCGAATGAACCGGTACCCACGATCAGCGTCGCGAATTCACAGTCATCGTTGCTGCCGTCGATCGGGCAACCGAAGTTCCATTTGGCCAGCAGATCGAGAAGGTCAAACACGTCGACGATGCTGAAATTGGCTGCAATATCAGCGCCAGGGCCGTTGGTGTTCCAGTTGGCAAGCAATGTCAACAGATCGAAGACGTTGACAATACCGTCAGGAACCGGGCTGCCGGGACTACCTGCCGGGCCGTCAATATCCCAGACGCAACCGCCACCCACACAGCGTGTAAGCTGGAAGTTCAGGTCGACATCGCCACCGATGTTGACCACCGTCCAACCGTTACCGTCATCGGCATTGCCAAACGAGGGGCAACCGACGATGACATCGCCGTTGCCGACTGTACGGCTGGAGACCCAGAACGACTGGCCGTTGGTCGGCGCGCCGTTGGAGACTACCTGCAGTTCAATCCAGTACTTGCCCGGCAAAGTCAGCGGAATGTTGATCTTGGTCAGATCGTATCGAACGATGTCCAAGGTCGCAGCACCGAGCGTCGCAGCCGCAGGATCGATGATCGTGCGCGTGAGATCAGCGTTGCCACCGTTGGTGTACGTTTGAACTGACACGGGGCTGGACTTATCAGGACCAGCGCATGCGCCGAGATCGTTGTAGATTGCAACACGCACAGCATCGTCGTAATCGATGCCTGTCGTGTCGTCCGCTGTATACCAGTGGATGTCGTCGATAACAGTCGGAGCCGCAATGTCAAAGTCGTCGGCACCGGCAGGATTCAGACCGCCGGGGTCATTCACCTGTGATGCAACGACACCGACAATAATCGGAAATCCGTTGTCGTAGATGAGTACGCTATCGCAATTTGCGGTAGCAGCACTCGTGGTACACATTGCAGCGGCAGCGCCGAGCAACAATGCACCTCCAAGTTTTTTTCTTACTTTCATCAGCCTCAGCCTCCTGTTCCTAAGAGGGCGAACCGCAGGCTACGCGGGTCGCGGAGCACATGTTTCGGCCGTATCCGCGCGCACAGCGCAGACCGACCAACGTCAAAATGATCGTGCCGCTCACAAAATCTGGCAATCGTTGGAACGACATCCGGTCGAACCTGAACCTGAACATGTCGATGAAACGTAAGAACGGCTGCTGTCTCACGCGTCACATCATGTTAAGGCTGATCTTCAAACCTTGAGAGCAACTCGCTTTCCTAACCGGGATTACATACCCGCGTCCCCTCCATGGGGTTTTTGGGTACGAATGCCCATCCCCACCCCAACACGGACAGGGAGATGTTTCCCCTATTCACCGCCTAGTATGCGCGCACATCATCTTCCTTGCAAGCCATTTTGTTCAGGCTTGCCTGGTTTATCAGATAGGTGTGTGTTCGGGTCGGCAAATGTCTGGTGTGTCGCTACCGATGTTTCGGCCGCAACGTTGCACCGCGGAGTACCCGGTTACCCCAAATGCTCAATCTCACGATTGTGGCTGCTGGGCTTCCTTCTTATAGAGCTCCTGAAGAGCCCGCCGAAGCTGCTCTCGTTCAACCACATCGAGTTCACCGTCACCGTTGACGTCAAACTGGGCAGAAAAAGCCCGGCGTTCTTCCTGGGTTTGAGGTGTCCGAGCCCGTCCCTCGCCGATTGGTGAAGAATGTTCAGACCAGGCTGTTCCCATGCGCACAAAGGCGGGAAGACCCAAAATCTGCTCTTCAGGCAAAATACTGAGTGCCCGCTCGATATAGCCCTGTTCTGAATCCCGCATTGAGGCCAGAGCCGTAAGCAGTGGATTGTCATCCTCCACAATCGGCTCGTCACCCGCCACACGAGCGACCTGCACGATAAACCGCTGGCGATATTGCATCGGCTCATACTGCCGCGTCAGCGTGATCAGTTGATCCCGGCCGGCTCCAAGCTGGGCTTCATATTCCGCCACCACAGCATCCAACGACTCCAGCAACGCGCTTTCAAGCTGAGGCAATTGCAGGATTGCGTCAAACGCTCGACTGGCTCTCGATCTGCGGAACGCACTTGGGTAGGAGGCTTTTTGATAACTGTCCAGAAATTCCGGACCGGCAGGTTCGCCAAGCCCGTCTGCGATCGTGCGGGCATACTGCTCGTTGGTGTCTCGAACCGCAACGCGCAGTGTCGTTTCGGACATCGCCAGAGCTTCCGCTGCAGCAACATCACCAGCCTGCATTATCGCAGCACGATCAGCGCGTCTTAGCCTGAGATAATCGTTTCGCTGTTGCAGTCGTGTATCCAGGACACGTTCAAATTCCGACAGCGTCGGCGCAATCGGAACCATTTCATCACTGCTCAGATCCAACCGGGCCACCAAAGCCAGGACATCCGTCGACTCACCCGACAGCACTCCCTGATACAGCGTTTTCATGCGCCGAAGTTTGCGTTCAAAGGCCGGCCAGAGTTCCTGCTGCGCGTCGCTCAGCACGAGCTTCACATCGCTCAGGAACGACTCGTACAACTGCGCCTTGGCGATTTCCCACTGTGCGACAGCAGCATCAATATCAACCATGATCTGACGAAGCAGATCCATCTCCATCGCAGCGGCATCACCTTCCTGCATGCGAGCCCGCAATTCCCTGGCCTGTTCCTTGAGTTGTTCAAACACTTCCGGCGATTCGTCAATGCCGGTCTCCTGAAGCTCGCGCATCTGATCCACCAGTTCTTCAAGCCGACGCTTGATCGCTGTGTGGTTGTGCATGCGCATTTCCTGGCGCTGCTCTTCCGTTGGCTTCATGGAGTCAAGGCTGTTGCGGACATCCGTCGACCCGAGCACGAACTTCTCTTCGTAGTCGGTATACAGCGCGTCAACGATTGCCTGCTGTTCGTCATCGAGCGTGAAGTGATCCGTCAGCACCTGCACATCACGACGCAGAAAGTCCGGTACGAACGCCTCCGCCATCATCGCCGGTGGCGCGAACGGGACACTGTCGGCTCCGGTTTGACCGAATGCCGCTGACGTCAAAATGAGCAGCGCTGCGGCTGTAGTCGTGATCAGATTCTTCAGCGGCAACCTTGTATCTCGCATATTCGATCCTGCTCTCGGCCCCTTGGCCGGCTCTGTTCCGCCTCGATCGTCGAGCCGGATTGTGTTGTCCACATGCTCATTAAACGAGTATCGGTCCGAAATATGGCATGAAACTCCAGCAATCCACCATTGAGTATTGCCAGATCGCGGAATCCTGCCGCAGTCGACCGTGTCCGTGCTGATGAGCGGTCAAGCGTTCGGCCGCCGATCTCAGGATGGTTCAGCAAAGGCGGGCAATTCTATGTATAGCAGCGTCCGAATATGCGTTTTGCAGTCGTTGCGGTTGCTCCCTGCGGTTCTTGCGATCGGCATCAGCACGATTGTCGGGTGCAGCCAGGTGGATAAGGCCCGTCAGAGCATGCGCCGTGGCGAACCGGTGCAGGCTGTGCAACTCTACAAGCAGGCTCTCGCCGACGACCCCGACGATGAAGATGTGCAAACTGAGCTGGCCCAGGCCCGCCGCGCTGCCGGCGATACGCTTGCTGGCGACGCCCGAACAGCACTCGATGCCGGCCGACTCGCAAATGCGGTCGCCCTCGCAACTCAGGCTGCCCAGCATGATCGCAACTATCGTGACCTCGAACAGACCGCTCGCCACGCTCGCGCTGATGCGTTGTTGAAGCAATCCGAATCTGCGCGGGCGAATCAGCGATTCAACATTGCCCGCGAGCACGCCACTGATGCACGACAGGTCGCCCCGGATCTGGCTGAACCGGTTTCCCGACTCGCATTGATCGATCGCTCCGAAGCCGAAGACCTGCGTGATCGACTTGAAACCATGCTCACCGCAGGCAACTTTACAGACGCCGCACGTCTGGCAACCCGCGCTGCTGCACTCCAACCGGGCGATCAGGCCTTTGCGCAGTTGCCGACTGTTGTCGAGCAACGCCGCCGTGAAGCTGCGTTCGATTCTCTGGCTGTTGATGCGCAGCGCGCGATCGATGATGGGCGTCTCGGCGCGTTCTGGCCGATCCACGCAAAACTCGCAGCGCTTCATGTCCGTCTTGATGAACTCGGCGACCTGCAGCAACGCTTCACAGATCGCGAGCAGCGGCTTCTCGAAACCATCGACCAGGCAGAAGCCGCCCGCGCCGCAGACAACTTCGAGCGCGCGGTCGGTTTGTATGCCGCAGCCGAATCCATTGCCACCGATCGCCCCGAACTTGCCGAACAGCGCATCGCAATTGAAACACTCGGCCAGGCAACGGCCCTGCAAAACGCCGGCCGCGCCGCCATTGACGACGGGGCGTACGACGACGCAATCGACAACCTGCGCCAGTCACTGAAGCTCAACGCCATTTCCGACACCGATGATCTGCTTCGCGAAGCTGAGCGCCGCTGGTATCGGCAGGCGTATCAGGACGCGTTGCAACACGACAATCGCGCAGCTGCGATTGATCAGCTCAGCAAACTCCTGCGCGTTGCCCCCGAAGCGGCACTGACCGAGTCGCTGCAACAGCTTCGCGCAGAACTGACTGATGCTTCCCTTGCTGAAGCGTCGTCACTGCACGCTGATGGCGACACGCAGACTGCCCTGCACGTACTCCGCCGCGCTATGGATCGGGTGCATGACCAGCGCCTCGACGCATTGCATGGATCGCTCACAGCCGAGCAATTGTTGCAGCGAGCCGTTGCTGCCGATCAGGCCCAACAGTTCAATCAATCGCGCGAACTGTATCTGCAGGCGCTTGCGGCCGGTGGTGATCGCGCCGCAATTGAAAGCCGCATCATCGACATTCGCGTGCTTGATGACATGCAGCAGCGCCAGCGCGCAGCCGAGCAGGACGCCCAGCAACTTGGATCTGCACTCAATACAACACGCTTGCAACTGCAATCACGCGAAAAGGAAAACCGCTCGCTGCTCGATCAAATTCGCTCCTGCGAATCGGAGATTGATCGACTTGCCTACACGCTCAAGCGGGCGGAATATGAGATCCGTCATGAAGAATCCCGCAGCCGGGCGCTGGCTTCAGATGTCTACAACCTCAAGTGCGAAATCGATCGGCTCAAAGACGATCTTCGCCACGCCCAACGTCATGCACAGACATCGCACTCGCGACGCAGTGATCGTGATGATCGAGACAGCAGACGTCCCCGAACGGAGTAACGAATTGCTCCGCACAACACGACAAGAGCCCGCACGTCAGAATTCGTGTTCTTTTCCGGTGTCGTCATAACGCACCAGCCCGAAGTACAGGAACACTGACATTGTGATGACAACCACCGCAGCGCCCCACCCCGGGCCGATCATCACGCCGAACACCACCGCTGCACCTACGACGACAAGCACCAGATACCACGTGTCACGAAACAGACCGATGAATCGGCGATGTATGCCGGGCTTGATCTCGCGCATCAGGATGCAGCCCCCGCAGCCGACAAACCAGACACCGCGCCTTGCACAGCCTCAAAGTCTGGCATCTTCTTCGGATCCTCCGATACCCAGTCATACACAACCGTGCCGTCCGCGCCGATCACAAAGGCGCTGCGCTTCGGGATGTCCTTCAACCCGACAAGGTCAGGATGCAAGACATCAAACTTCCGCGCAACCGTGCGATTGAAGTCAGACAGAATCGGAAACGGAATGTTCAGGTCGTTGCGAAACTTTTCGGTTATGAATGGACTGTCCACGGTAATACCGAAGACTTTCGCGCCGAGTTGCTTCCATTTGTCCCACGAATCGCGCATCTGACACATCTCGTCGGTGCACACCGAGCTGAACGCCAATGGGAAAAACAACAGCACGACCGGTTCGCGCCCGATTGAATCTCCGACGTTGATTGCCTCGCCTGGCTTGTTCGGAAGTTCAAACCCCGGAGCCTTGTCACCTTTACGAATGGACATGCTGCATCTCCTCATGCGGTTTCAATGAGAATTTTGTTCGATTCTTGCGCGCTAAGGCTAGCCCCGCCGATCCTGATTCGCCAGTGATTGAGCAAAAGCAACTGCCTACGATTGCCCGATTCTGGATTGCGCAGCCGCCGCGCTTCAATCGATCGGAGCCAACTCTCGTGACACAGACTGTTCTGACACGTCCCCGAACACTTGCTGAACTGCGCGAAACCGGCTGGCAATCGCGCTCCATCAAACAGGAACTGCACGACAATTTCATCGCAGCACTCAAAAGCGGCACTGATCTCTTCCCCGGCATCATCGGATTCGACGACACCGTCATTCCCGAAATCAATAACGCAATCCTCGCACGACACGACATGCTCTTCCTTGGTGAAAAAGGGCAGGCCAAGAGCCGGCTCATGCGCATGATGACGCGCTTCCTTGACGAAGCAGTACCCTACCTCGACATACCCGGTTGCCCGGTGCATGAAGATCCGTACTACCCCATCACGCGCATCGGTCGTGAAGTCATCGCAAACTCCGGCGAACACGACATTCCAATCGCCTGGTGGAGACGTGACGATCGCTATGCTGAACGCCTCGCGCCCGGAACCAAATTCGCAGACATCATCGGCGAAATTGACCCGGCGAAGATTGCCGGCGGAACCAGCATGTCCGCAGAAGAAGCTCTGCACTTCGGCCTCATCCCGCGCATGCACCGCGGCATCTTCGCTATGAACGAGCTGCCCGACCTTGATGAACAGGTGCAGGTCGGCCTGTTCAACATTCTCGAAGAACGCGATGTTCAGATCCGCGGGTATCCCGTCACGTTTGATATTGATGTGCTGATTCTGTTCTCCGCAAACCCTTCAACATACAACCGTTCCGGCAAGGTCATTCCGCAGCTCAAGGACCGAATCGGCTCGACAGTTCAGACACATTATCCCCGGCAGCGCCCGCTCGGCATCGAGATCATGCGCACCGAAGCCGATGTCGAACTGGACGGTGAATTTCCGCTGCTCGTGCCGCCATTTATGGATGAGATCATCGAACAGATGTCCATTGTCGCGCGCAAGAGCAAATACGTCGATCAACACTCCGGCGTCAGCGCACGTTTCAGCATCGCAAACTACCGAACAATGATCGCAAGCGCTCGTCAGCGGGCTATTCGTCTTGCGGAATCACCTGCGGTGCCGCGCATCAGCGACCTCAGCCACCTGCATGCCTCAAGCATCGGCAAGCTCGAACTCGATCTCATGGGCACACACCAGATGTCCGAGCGACAGGTCATCGACGCGCTGCTCGCTGAAGCGATCAAGATTGTCTTCGAGGAATACGTTGACGACTACGGCCTCGGCGAGATCGCCGACATCTTTGCCAAAGGCGTCAAGATCGAAGTCGGCGACATGCTGCCCAGCAGCGCCTACGCCGATCTGCTCAAGCGTGTCCCGCCGGTGTGGGAAAAGGCGTTCGAAGTCAATGCCGATGAACACGCCGCCGTGCGCGCAAGCTGCGTCGAATTCATCCTTGCAGGCCTCTACGTCACCGACCGAATCTCCCGCAACCAGCGCCACGGCCAGATTACCTACGAAATCTGAACACGCTCTCTATCCGCAAGCCGCCCCTGAGTCTTCAAAGGGGCGGGTACGCAATCACAAATTCCAGCGCACGCGCTTCACTTCACGCCAATAATCACCCATGCCGCGCCCCCGCAAACGTCGCCCGAAACATCGCCCGCACCTCGGGGGAATCATCCACACCTACCAGGCGTACGACCCCAAGTCCTTTCCCAACCCGATGACGCCGCCGCCGGATATGGTTTCAGGCGCGTTCGAACACATGATGATGTTCGGCTCCATGCGCCAATTCACGGATCAGGAACTTGCTGACGCAATCCACATCGACCCGCAGCAGATTCAGGGTTTCGGCCCGTCGCTTGATTCGCTGATCGCAATGCTTGAAGAGCGCAAACGCCGCATTCTCGAAACTTACGAAACTGATTCCGTGCAGAACGCAGCCGGCGACGCCTTCCACGGCGCAGCAGCGCAGCTCGACCCGCCGCCCAAACTCGAAAAGCGCTTCCGACGTGAAGTTCGCGATGAACAGCTGCGCGCTCTTGAGCAACTCTGGTACAGCGCCGAACGCAGCCATCCGCAGTTCGCTGCCCAGCTCCTGCATCTCATCGGACATCTTGCGGAGAAATACCTGATCGATGCGCTTGCTTCCGGGTACGACTTCACCGGCCGCCAATCCATGGACATTCCCAAGGCCCTCGATATCAAACAGGAACTCGAAACCATTGACGAACTGCTCGAACAGTTGCGCGATGCGCTGGAAAACGCGCAGCTTGCGGTCATCGACATGGAGGCCCTTTCCGAATTCGCTGAGCCCGGCGATATGGATCAGCTTCGCTCGCTGCAGCAGCAGGTTGAAGACTACATCCGCGAAATGGCTTCGCAGCAGGGTCTTGAATTCACCCGCGATGGCTATCAGCTCTCGCCCAAGGCGTTCCGTATCTTTCAGGGCAAACTGCTGGCGAAGATTTTCGAAGATATCCAGGCCTCCCGCAGCGGCCGACACACCGGCAACATCACCGGCGACGGTGCCGTAGAGATGTCGCGCACTCGGCCATACGAGTTCGGCGACTCACCGGCACAGATGGATATTCCCCAGACAATTCTCAACGCAATGTTGCGTGAAGGCGCGCAGCCGCAATCCAAACAGCGCGTGCGCTTCAAGTCTGAAGACATCGAAGTGCATATGACGCGCAACACTCCAAAGTGCGCCACCGTTGTCATCCTCGACATGTCCGGCTCCATGCGCCACGGAGAGCTGTATATCAACGCCAAACGCATGGGACTTGCGCTCGACGGGCTCATCCGCAGCGAATATCCCGGCGACTATCTGCGCTTTGTCGAAATGGCCACATTCTCCAGGCAGGTACCTATTGCTGACCTGCCCAAGCTGATGCCTAAGCCGGTCACGATTTATGACCCGGTTGTGCGCCTCAAGGCTGACATGTCCGATGAACACCTCAGCGAGTTGCATGTGCCGCCGCACTTCACGAATATTCAACATGCACTGCGCCTAGCCCGCCAACTGCTCGCTGGTTCTGACACGGCAAACCGTCAGATCATTCTCATCACCGACGGCCTGCCCACAGCCCACTTCGAAGATGAACATCTGTATTTGTTGTATCCGCCGCACCCGCGCACCGAACAGGCAACCATGCGCGAAGCACATCAGTGTCAGCGTGAGAACATCACTATGAACGTGTTCCTGCTGCCCAACTGGGGTCAAAGCGAAGAAGATGTCCAGTTTGCACACCGCATGACCGAAGCCACCCGCGGCCGGGTTTTCTTCACCGGCGGCCGAGATCTTGATCGCTTCGTTGTCTGGGATTACCTCAACAACCGCCGCCACATCATGGGCTGAATCACCAAAGCCCACGGATACACCGCGCATCGACCACCGCAAAGCCCACGGACTCCTGTCCGTGGGATCGCCTGTACTACTTCAGCACGCTGCACGCAATCTCAAAATATCGCTGCGCCGCAGCCTCAAGTGAATGGCGCTGCTGCGCCCGTTGCAGGCCATGCTCCGCCAACTCACCTGCGAGCTGGTCATCGCTCCACACACGATCAATCGCATCGCCCAGTGCCGCAGCATCAGTATGCCCGACGACATAACCGGTCTGACCATCCACGACATGTTCGGGGATGCCCACGCAATGACTGCTGACGATCGGCGTCTTCAGGAACATTGAATGCACCAGCGTAATAAACCCGCTGGCAAATTCCGTGCGCACGAAATCAAAGGCAATCAGACGCGCGTGTTTGAGATACGTCAACGCCTTGTTCATATTCGCATCGGTGATGACCATCGCGCCAAGATCAGCCAGCTCATCAAGGTCATCATGCACATGCCACGACCTAGTGATAATTACGATCGGAATCTTCCGCTTAGCACACTCCAGAACCGTCGGCTTGAATACCCGGTTGGGTGAACCCATGGCCAGAACATACGGCTGCGACTCCGGCGATTGGGGACCATACATCCCATACCCATCCGCATGATCTGTATGAATCGGCACGACATGCGAATGTTCCGGATCAAGACCAAATCGCGGCACATACAACGCGCGTTCTTCTTCCGTAAGAATCGCCACAGCAGCGCACCGCTGCAATGCGGCACTCAGCTTGTTTATGAACGACTGCTCCAGCGGTGAATCCTGGTGCAGGCCCATGTAGATGCACGGCATGTGCCGATGCAGGCGCGCCGCCCGGCCGGTCATCCCCATCACCACATCATAACTGAACAAAAACGCAGCTTCAGCTTCTCGAATGGCGCGACCTGCATTCCAATACTGCCACTGTTGATACGGCTTGGTGAGTTTCGAAAACGGCGCAAAATCATTGACGATCGTTCGACGCGTGAATGCACATTCCGCAAGCGGACCGATCCGCGTCAGCCACGGCCACTCCGGATCATGCTTGAAGCGCGGCGCTATAAACGCAAGCCGATGTGCGCGAAGCGTATTACGACTAGCAGCGGGCTCATCGGCCGCCGCATCATCCAGCCGTTCGAATGTGTTCTCTGGTTTCTCAAGCACGTGTGCCATCGTATCCAACCCCGGACGTATCAACCCGTGGAGACACCATCGGCACACAGACACCAGCGCTTGGCTGCGCTGCAACGAACTCGCTCGCAAACTGCACACTCAGAACGTTTTCGGACCACGACCCGCCGGGAATCAGCCCAGGAAGTCCATCAGCAGAATCAACATGTCAAAGACATCGACGACATCATTGGCATCAAGATCACCACTGCAACCGGAGCACGGTCCCCATTGTCCCAGCAGCGCTATAACATCAATGCTGTCCACCACACCGTCGCCGTTGACATCCCCCGGCACATCCGGCGGATCATCCGTCGACGTGTATCTGATCAGCAGATTGTCAATAGCAGCTTCCGTCACCGAGTTGTTTGCGGTGTCACCTATGACAAAGCGAATCTGAAACGCACTGGTTGAGGCAACAACATCATTGATGCGATACGTCTTGTGGCGCCAGTCGCCGGTGCTGCTGGCGATTTCCAGCTGAGCCCAGTCCACCCCCGCGTTGGCGCTGACCTCGGTCACAATCCGATCGTCGGATCCATCATCACAATAGATCCACCGCGCAAAGCTGACGTACGGATCGCTGCCTTCACTCAAGTCGATGACTGGCGATGTCAGAATAGTCGGGCCGCCATCCACATCCGAATTGCCGGGCCGATTCCCCGTCAGCCAGCACGTCCCGGAGCCGTCATGGTCAAACGTGGGATCGCCACGGAATCCATCGCCGGCAGGCACGCCGCGTTCCCACTGACCATCACTCACGTTGAGGTTGTTCACTGTCCAGCCTGCATTGGTTTCAAAGTCATCCGCAAACACAACCAGCGGATCACCAGTGGGGTCTGGATCTGGGTCCGGGTCTGGGTCCGGCACCGGATCATCTGCATTGTTCAGTTCCACTGCACCGGCAGACCACTTGCCGGTTGCCGGGCGACGGCGACCGTACATATCCACATGCACACCTGCAGCCGGCCGTGAATGAATCGCTGCAACAGAATTCTCCGGCGGCGCGAAACTGCCGTTCAGAACCGTCCGCGCATATGCCTCTTTGCTCACGACCGAGAAATTGTCCCATTCGTTGGGATTCTGATATCCCTGTGCATTGGACCACAACGGCCAGATGTAGTGATACCCGTCCGAAACCCAGTTGAACTGTGCCGGCTCCGCCCAGACATTGCGGGCGATGTCCGTGAAACTTGCAAGCGAATCGTCATCGACATACACGTTTGCAGTTCGGCTGTCACCTGTGATCAGATTCGTGGCCGAGAATAAGTTGTTCCGCACACTGATGCGCTCAGCACCATCACTGGTCGACAGGAACCTGCCGATGTACGTTTCGTTGATGCCTGTGTTGTTATAGATGAATACATCCGTCGGACGCATGTTCGTCGAACTGTCATACCCCGCAATCGTAATTGCAGGAATGTACGCAGCTCGAATCACATTGTTGCGCACCATTGTCTGTGATGTACCTGCAAAGACTTCAACGGGCGTTGTCCCGCCCGTCAGTTTTTCGATAACATTGCCTTCCACGACTGACCACTTCGGCCCCGACGTTGTATGACCCGCATACGGATTCGGTCCAATTGTCACACGGCCGGTGTCAATCTCGTTGTTGCTGATATAGATGTACGTGCCGTGCGTCGCCCAGATCGATCGCTTGTCATCATTTGCAAGTGTATTGCCGGTGATCAAAACACGGTCAAGATGCGCCAGGCGAATGCAATGTTCAAAGTGCGATCCCGCAACCGAATTATTGACGTACACATGATCGTCGCCATCGCCCCACACGAAATACGCGCCTATTTCCTCGGTCTCGCAATCCATGACCAGCAGTTTGTTCGGCCGACTGTTCGTGTTCACCGCAAGCGAGACATCAAGAAACCGACAGTGATCTATCGTTATTGCCTCACCTGAGGGACGAATTGCATCCACGATGTCGCGTGTGGAGTCAGCAGGCCAGTCCGAAGCGAACACAATGTCCTGAATCACGACATCGCGGGCCTGGGCGGTGCTGCTCATTATCGAATGAAAGCCGAGTGAACCAACCCACTTCAACTTCGGGCGACCGCCGCTGCCCCACGTGCCGATGCGCACATTGTTGAACGCCACCGAATGATTGTGACTGAGAGCGTAACTCGCGCCGCGTTGAATCAGAATTGCAGTGTCATTCTGCTGTGTGTTGAACGCCTTCTCAACGGTGCGAAACGGATTATCCTCGTTCAAGCCGCTGTTGGTATCGCTGCCCCACGGCGCGACATACAGCTTCCGACGTGTGTCAGGCTGGACTTGCACCGTTCGCGTTGCAACTGCGACTTCGCCGTTGGTATTCGTGATCCGCAGCGTAATTGTGTAACTGCCCGCCTGTTCGTACAGGTGCGCTGCATTGAAACCGACAAGCGTATTGTGCCTGCCGTTCGGATCACCGAATTCCCATTCGTATCGTGCGCTGATCGCTGTGCCGCCGCCAAGTGAACTGTTCACCGCATGGACATGCACAGCAAACGGGGCCATGCCATTCGTGTCGCTGATCGTGATCTGCGGCTGCGGGTTGGACCAACCGTTGGCTGCGCCGTTGAATGCACTGAATGCAAACAAAACAGCGAGCAGTGTATGAAACACTCGAAACTGCGATAAACCTGTGGTCGAAAACATAGTCATCAAATTCTCCGGCGATGCATGCCGATTCGACCTGTCGATCCATCCTGCCCTGATTCACGCTGCTTCTGCTGATGCACCGCAACCGTGGGCATGAATGCCTCATCGACCGCGAGCGTGAATTCGGATCATTGGTCTTCTTCGTCAGCCGATGCGGGTTCACAGCAGTGGGTAATGCTGCGATCGTGTGCATGTCGGCCCCGACCCGCTGTGCTTAGATTTCCAGCACAAACGAATTGGTGTGCATCGGTTACCTGGCCTCCTGGCGTCGGCTGAATCACTGGGCGAAAATTCAACACGGTCCGATAAAGCGTCGCACCTTAGAGACCCAGGCGCATTTCGCAACCCCGCTGCCGAACCTCTATCCCGGTATGCCGCATCGTCGCCCCAATGCACTGTCTTGCAGCGAGTTATGACCACTTCGACACGCGAAAACAGCCGGTTTTTCTTGCGAACAGGCTAAGATTTCGGCATTCACGCCATGCTTGCCGCCGCACAGGCCGATCTCAGAAGGCGGCATCTGATCGCAGGCGACTATCGTGCTGAACCGAGACATGGAGCGATTGATGCGGATTCTGCTCACCGGATCAACTGGACAGATCGGCTGGGAGTTGCGCCACGCGTTGGCTGGCGTGGGCTCGATCATCACGCCAAACCGTGAAGAACTTGACCTCGCAGATCCCTCCTCCATCGAAAAGTTCATGGTCAAGCTGCGCCCTGATCTGGTCATCAACGCAAGCGGCTACACCGCTGTTGACAAAGCAGAATCTGAATCCACTCGTGCCCACCAGATAAACGCGACCGCTCCCGGCTTGCTCGCTGATCTCGCCCGACAGCGCGGCGCAGCAATCATCCACTACTCGACAGATTATGTCTTCGACGGCAGTAAGCCCGAGCCGTACACCACCGAAGACTGCCCCGCTCCGATCAATGCCTACGGACACTCAAAACTGCGTGGCGAGCAGAACGTCCTTGACGCAAACAATGAATCACTCGTGCTGCGCTTGAGTTGGATGTACGGCTTGCGTCGACGCAACTTCCTGCTCGCTATCCTTGAACAGGCAAGCCAGCGTGATCAACTTCGCGTTGTTGATGATCAGGTCGGCAGCCCGACAACATGCACGCTCGTTGCTGCGTGGACGGCGCAGATCATCGAACGCTCGTTCAACATCACCAACGGCCGATCAACATTCTCCGGCAAAGCGGGAATCTACCACCTGGCCTGCTCCGGCAAGACAAGCTGGTGCGGTTTTGCCCGCAGGATTATTGAGTTGGCAGACCTGCCAAAGCCCGTTGATGTCGTCGGCATCCCCACGTCAGAATACCCCACGCCGGCCAAGCGCCCAAAGCAATCGGTGCTGAACTGTGAGACTGCTGTGACTGCATTCGGTCTCGAATTCACGGACTGGGACACTGCCCTGCAGCAGATCATGGTCGACTATCGAAAAGCAAACGAACCATCACCAGCCGGCTCGACAACCAGTTAATGCCCAAGGACGACACGCGCTATGACAATTTTCACAAGACTCCAACGGCGTGAAGCCGACAACAACCCGCCGATACAGGTTGCTGTCACCGGCGCCGGCCTCATCGGTCGTGGCATGGTTCGGCAGATCGAACTCACGCCGAACATGCGCGCCTCGCTGATCGTCAACAGAACAATCGAACGCGCTGTCAAAACCTATACGCTGCTCGGATATTCCCCCAGCGACATTGTTGTCAGCGATGATGCAATTGTCCTCGCCGAAGCTCTCAAGAGCGCCCGGCCGGCCGTCACATCCAATGTCGATGCGCTCGCTGCATTGCCACAGCTTGATGCGGTCGTCGAAGTCACCGGCGCTGTCGAGTACGGCGCGCGTGTTGCGCTCAACGCCATCGAAAATAACAGCCACGTCATCATGATGAACGCGGAAACAGATGCGACTGTCGGGTGTGCGCTCCGCCGCCGTGCCGATCAAGGCGGCGTTGTCTACAGCAACTCCGATGGTGATCAGCCCGGTGTGCTGAAACGGTTGCACAACTACGTTCAGGGGATCGGACTGGACGTCGTCGCAGCGTTCAACTGCAAGGGCTTCATGGACACGAACGCCACACCGGAAACGATTCGCCCGTGGGCTGAGAAACAGAACACATCACTGCCGATGACCACTGCCTTTACCGACGGCACGAAAATGAATATCGAGAACGCTGTTCTCGCAAACGCCACCGGACTCGTGCCGGAGGTGCGCGGCATGCGCGGCGTTAAGACTGATCTCGAACACGCGCTCGCCGATTGCATCGCGGCAATCGAACACACCGGCGTTGTCGATTACACGCTTGGCGGCGATTTCGCAGGCGGCGTCTTTGTCATCGGCCGTGGTGACGATCCGACTTTCGTGCAGCCGCTCATGCAGTACCTGAAGATGGGGTCCGGCCCGAACTATCTGTTCTACCGCGGGTACCACCTCTGTCACTTTGAAACACCGATCACGATCGCCGAAGCTGTGCTCGATCACGAACCGACAATTGCGCCGCTGCCGGTCACGGTGACGGATGTCGTTGCCGTTGCCAAGCGTGATCTGCAACCCGGCGAGACGCTTGATGGCATCGGCGGTTTCACGTGTTACGGCGAAATCGACAACTATGAAAACTGCCGCGGCCTGCTACCAATCGGCATGACGGAAAACGTGCGGATCACCGCGCCGGTTCGCAAGGGCGATGCGATCGCGCTGTCCAGCGTGGAGTACGACGACAGCACACTGCTCGCGCAACTCCGCACCGAACAGAACCAGCCCCATGAATCCGCACCGGCGAAGCGCACGTCCAAACGTCCTGCACGAGTCTGAGGCAGTGCATCCAGCCTAGAACGATGCCTCGAATGCATGTTCGTAGTGCTTCAGTTCAGGTTCGCCGCCCTCCGGCCAGATGATCGTCACAACATCAAACCGCACGGCATACCCAGCATACCTGCCCCTGCGCGTCAGTCGCGCTGCCAACCGCGACAGATTCCGGCGCTTGTCTGCGTTGATGTTCGCTTCCGGCGGCGGCTGGGCTGTTCGACGTGTCTTCACTTCCACGATGACAAGCGTGCGGTCATCCGGAGAAAGCATGATCAGGTCCGCCTCATCACGCCCGACGGTGCGATTGCGCTCCAACAGTCGATAGCCGCGCTTCTGCAACCACTTGGCAGCATATTTCTCGCCCCGCCGACCAAGCAAACTCCCGCCACCTCCGGAATCACCGGAATCCTCCGCTCCCGCGCCACGTCGAAATACATCCCACCAAGCCATCCACACACAATACCCACTTGGCGCACCAATAAAGTGCGAATTTGAGTCGCGTGTTTGGCTGTTTGGCTTTCTAGTATGTTTGGCTTGTCTTACGGTCCGTACCGCAGGATCGCCACTGCCATCAATCGATCGCGCATCTCATTCAGCTCATCGAAGATGCCGCGCTGGAACAGTTTCGATCGATAGTGCATGAACTCTTCATTGAACCGCACTGAATGCAGATGATCCGAGAGCATTCGTTGTACGCCGGGGTCATAAATACTCCGGGCCGGCGGTTGATCCACTTCCGCAACGTGCAGCCACCAGGTTGACGAACTAAGTTCAAACGGCTCCGTCGTGGTGCCAACCTTGATCTCACCCAGCCGATCAATGAACTCGCTGCTCAGCGCGACCTCATCGGTCTCCGCGCCGCCCATCTGAATGGTCCGCCATCGCCCGCCGTCCACGTCGCCAATATCCGTCGCAATATCTTCGAAAGGATCGCCTTGCAACAGTCGTGTCTTTACCTCTTCAATACGCGTTGCATCAGATTCACTGTTCAATCGAATGCGTAACAGCGTCACCTGAGCTGGCGGATTAAACTCTTCAATGCGCCGTTCGTATTCGCGCTCGATGTCTCGCCACGACACTATCACGCGCGGTCGAATCTTTTCCATAATCAGCTTCTGAATGAGCGCCCGGTTCTTCTCCAGTTCCAGATATTGCTCCAGCGTCAGATCCTGAAGCGCAAGCCGCTTGCGAGCTTCCTGTTCGATGCCGCCCGCTTCGCTGAGAGTGCGTTCCTGAAGATAGCGCATAAAACCGAAGATGCCCTTGCGTTCTTCTGAGGAAAGACTCGCTTCCGCTTCGGCAAGAAACAACTCGTTCAGAACCACCTCTTCCAGATGGCCCGTCACAATGCGCAGCGCTTCCTGGTTGAACTGCCCCTTGTTCAGGCGCTGACTTGCTGCGGTCAACTGCGCTTCGATCGGCTCGAAGAATTCATCCGCAAAGATCGGCCGGCCATTGACTTGGCCGATCAAACTGTCCACGACAACCTGCTCGCCCGCTTCGATCGGCTCCTGCGCAGCTGACGATGTTTGATCATCATCAGGTGATGCTTCCACGATCGTCACCGGCGGTGCGTCGGACTGCGCATCGTCCGCTTCGTCGACATCGACATTCATGGCCGGCTGGTTTGATGGCAACTCAGGAGTACGATTCATCGGTGTCGCACTGGCAAATTCACCCAGCGCGACTTCACGTCCGACGTTCACATCCTGCCATGCGTTCTGTTTCGCGCAGCCGCCAACCGCCGCCACACACACAAGACCGATGACGAGACCCCTAAGATTCTGACCGGAATGATTCATCGTGCGCCCTTCATGTGAGCAATCGGCAGTTCGCGCCGATTGTATCCATTTCTACGCCTATACTGCCGCTCAACACCGACGAAACCTCATTGAGGGAACAGACAACGCCATGACCGCAGACGACCAGACGCCCAAACTGCACATCGACTCTGACTGGAAAGCACAGGCACAGGCTGAAAAAGAACGCTTCGCCGAGCAGGAATCCAAGAGCGAGAAAACCAAACCCGAAGGTCAGGCCAAACCAGGCGAGCTTCCCCCGGCTGACTTCCGCGGGCTTGTCGGCTTGCTTGCATCCCAGGCAATGATGGGCCTGGGCATGTTCGGTGAACAGGAATCCGGCAAGGTCATGATCGACCTCGACGGCTCGCGATTCAACATCGATCTGCTCGGCGTCATTCAGGAAAAGACCAAGGGCAACCTCACCGATGAGGAATCCAAGGAACTCGATCAGATCGTCGTCGAACTCCGTGGACGATACGTGCAGATTACACAATTGCTCGCTCAGCAAATGGCAGAGCAAGGCAAAGCCCCCGCTGCCGCCGTCCCGCTTGCGCCCGATCTGCGAACGCCGGAATCCAGTTGATTTGCGCAAATCAATTGCCGCCCCGATTCAACTGAAGTCGCCTCGATCTGCGGCCGATAAGCCATTCGATGTACCCCTTGACCAGACATCTCATGGCACGCAGTTATCTTGTCGCTGCGCTCGCCTCCGGCGTGGTCATTGGATACATCATCGCCCGCGTCGAAGCACACCACGAGATCAATGCGATCACGCAGACTGTGAACAGTTCACACAACCTGTCCTCCGCTCCAACTGATGCTACCTCTCAAGCGACTGCATCTCTTCTGAACACACTGTTCAAATTTGAACAACCGATCGACGATCTCGAACGGGCTGCCCGCCGCCTCGATGATCGCGCCCGCAGTGCCGATCGTCTGGGCGATCCGAAGCTCGCTGACCTGTGGCGGGCTGAAGCGGAAAAACTCCGGGCGACATCGCGCTCGCGCACAGCCGCGGTAACCGAATCATCGCCGTTGTCAGAGTAACTGCGCTGCTGCACTGCAAACATCACCCGGCGGATTGCGATGCAGGTTGTGTCGATGGCTGCGTCGTCGCTGAATGTCCTGCTGCTTCGAGCGACCTGTTGTCGCCCCAATACGGCGCGATCGCATCCTGTGCAGGCAGATCATCTTCCGAGACGCGCAACAGACTAAGGGCTGTTGCATCAAGCGACGGCCAGCTCGTCGGCGCATCCATCGACTGACCGCGATCAAGCACCAGAGCATCCGGGAATTGCGTGCGCGCTTCGCCCCACGTCATCTGTGCCCACTGCTGTTCATCGACGAGTCGCATCGGCACATCAATCAGCGAACCCGAAACCGCCTTGCCGATCGGCGGCCACCATAAACTCTCCGTCTCCCGATCCCATAAGACAAACGCATCTTCACCGCCCCACACATCCGCATCAGCGTAGGTATACCCGCTGACAGCAAACGTCAGCGTATGCGTTTCATCAAGCCGGCGGTCATACGCCGCTGCCAATTCCGCAAGAACGCAGTACGCGGCAAAGATCGGCTGCCCGCCGACCGTATCGTTGACCACTTCATGGGCGCGCAAAATGAACAGCGGATAGATCTTGATCTCACCGTTGATCGAAACGGTCAACACGCCGGCCTGATCACCGAAGTATTCCCACTGCTCCGCATCCGCAACAGACACAAACTTAGGGGCAATGAGCGCGCGAAAACTCTCCCTTCCAATACCGTAATGCAAGCCGTCCGCATCAATTCGAAACTCTGTGATATCAAATTCCTGCCCGAGTTCGGGTCCAGCCCAGAGGATTCGTCTGCCGTCAACTTCACGAACGCGTCCGCCCGGCGGGACCGGCACGGGCTGATTTCTCGTGCCCGCCAATTCTGCAATCCCCGCGCGCGTGAGATCGCTGAATCCCGGCACAAATACATGCAGCCCTGCGTACACCGCGACCGAAAGCACAGCGATCACCGCCGCCAGCAGTAACGTCCGCTTGGGCCGTGCTCCCAGGAATTCGCTGCGTTGTGGTTTCAGCGCCATATTCGACCTCATGTTCCTGCTGCGATTTCACCCGTATCGCCAACCGTCAGGCAGCAGTAAGTATTCGGGCTTCATAGCATGCAGCGAAGCGAAATCGTGCGAACATTCTCACGCAAATCGTCGATGTCTGTTCAAAGCACGATCGCCGACCGAACTTCGGCCGAACGTTGACGTACAATCCCTGATTCCTGAAACCCTGCGGATGCATACCGATCAAAAGCGAAAAGAAACACAGTGTATTTCGACGAATTATCGTGCTTGTGGCGATGGTTTTGCTCGGCGCGGTTGTATTCAATCTCATTGAATACGGTTTCCTGCGTTCCGTAAAGGTGACGTTGTCGCTGTACGGACGGCGCAACTTTATCGTCGGCGTGACGTATTTGATGACGTATTTCACTGCCGTCGCAGCGATCATCGTTGCCCTGTTCTCGCGTTCTGCAATCGTTCGTTGGATTGCGCTCGTCATCGTTTTCGTCTTTCTCGGCATCGAATTGTGCAGCCGGCTGCTGACCGGCGGCAGCGTCGGTTTCAGCGAAGTCAACACAGCTCTCACCGAAGCAACCTTTGTCAGCGAATTCATGGGTTCCTACACAACCTCCGTTCTCAAAGCCACACTGATCGCAACCGTGATTGCCGCGGCGATCTACGCGGTCGTGCGATTTGTAAAGATGCGCTTCAATCTGCGCTGGCTCACGCTCATTCCGGTGGCTGCACTGATCTGCTACATCATGTTGCATCGCACCGTCGCCATGATGGATGTGTATCCATCGCCGCTGCGGATTCCGGTCCTGGCCGTCTACGCCGCTGTCAATTCCCTCGATGCCGAACCACGCGAACCGGTCACGCTGACGCCGAACCCGGATGCCCCCAAGCCGCGTGTGCTGATCTTTATCATGGACGAAAGCATTTGCGGCGAGTATCTGTCCATCAACGGCTGGAAACTTCCAACAGCTCCCTGGCTCGAATCAACCAGCGATCAGTACCTCAACCTCGGAATCGCCTCTTCAACGGCCAATCTTTCCGCTCCATCAAACCTGATGGTGCGCACCGGCCTGCAAGCCGACCAGCTCCCCGATCTGAAACAGACAAGCCTGCGATTGCCAAGTATTTTTCAATACGCCAAGGCAGCCGGTTACACCACCTGCTATCTCGACGGCCAATATCCGCCGAACGTACTCGAGAATTTCTTGAAGCCACCTGATCTCGACGACATCGACAAGACGTATTGGGCAATCGGCGATCAGGTAGATCCCGAAGTGAGACACGAACGCGACCAACTCCTTGCCGAGCGCGCGCTGCAATGGATCCGGGATGACCAGCCGATCTTTATCTGGATCAACAAATACGGCGCACACTTTCACTACGCCAGCACCTATCCGCCATCGCAGAACATCTTCACCCCGTCAATGGCCCGCGGCACACCACTCGATGCAAGCACGTTCGAGGAGATTTCAAACAGCTATTCCAATGCCGTGCGATGGGGCGCTGATAGGTTTCTCGAATACCTTCTGCCGCAGCTCGACATGTCTGAGACGGTCGTGGTGTATACTTCAGATCACGGTCAAACCCTTGACGAAGGAAGCACCCCACACGGTGTGCGCAGGGACCCGCCGCCCGGCCAGGCGAATGTACCGCTGCTCATCTGGGGTCGGCTCGCAAAAGACCGGTTTCCAAACGGCATCGAATCGGTGCAGGACAAAACCAGCCATTTCCAGCTCTTTCCCACATTGCTGCAAATCATGGGCTACGACGATAACGACGTGACTTCTCGCTACGGGCAGCCGCTGTGGGGCACGCCGCCGACAACGCGACTGTTTCTTTCGGGAGATCTCTTCGGCCGCGGCAGCTCGCAATTGAACAACTTTGATATCAATAAAGCGGATTGATCTTCCCGGCGGCGCACCGCAAGTCTGTCACGCTCAATCGATACAGCCGTAGCGATGCGCCGCACGTCCATTTCGGTATCTTGTGAAGAATGAGTATCAGATCCGCAATGTCTTTCACGAATTGCTTCAACACGCCAGCCGCTCTGCGAGGCCAATTCGACTGACAGTGAAAACGATTCACAACTGCTCCGCATCAACGCGCGACAGCACAAGATCCAACCGGCGTATCGGTCGATCCAGTTCATGATGAATGCGCTGCGGCGGGCACACATCGCGCGGCCAGAGATACCGCCACGGCCAATAGTTGTTCGGCAGTGCATACGCATGAAAACCCGCATCAAGTAGCGGCTGCAACACCTGCTGCAACGTGCACTGCGAATTGGTCCACCATCGCGGCGTCACCTCCACGAGAATCTCCACCGTCTTCGGACAGCGCTCGATGAACTCGCGCATACCCGCAAGAACCTGATCTTCGCCGCCTTCCACATCGATCTTCACCAGTCGAGTCCGAGTAATCTCGTCATCATGTAAGATGTCATGAAGCGGTAGCGCCTGCACCGCAGCTTCACTCGTGAAATTCCCGCGCGGCGATGTTGTGGTCAATCCAAGATTATGCTCCGGCCCCAGATGCACCGTCAGTTCGCCAGGTTCTGCAGATGCTGCAACATGCACCGTCCGAATGCGCTGTTTGATATCCGCATTGCGCTCGATATTTGCAATCAGCATCTCAAAGATGCGTCGCGAAGCTTCGACACTGACCACCGTGCCGGTGTCACCGACAACTTTCGCTGCGGCCAACGAGTAATATCCGACGTTCGCTCCGATATCAATGAAGCCATCACCTTCGTGCAACCGCCGTGCGATGAATCGGGTCAGGTCCGGCTCCCAGATGCCGAATACATGGGCGTACATCATGACCAGGTCCGGCGGGCAGCACAGCAGAATCGCGCCAGATTCGATTGCGGAAACACACTTGATCGGGCATTTGCGCCACAGCCGCCAGCGCGCGATAATCAGATACACGCCAAACACCGGAACCATGACAATCAGCCGCCACGCCTTCCCAAACATTGATACGCGAGTTGATTCGGTCTGCATTGCGCGCAGCAATCGTCGCAACACTCGCGCAACCGCGGGTTCTGAATTGCTCACGAGAAATACTGCACCTGAATGCGCATCAGGTCCAGCCCCACAACAAAGAAATCCGGCAGCGTCAGCTTCGATCCCTTCACATCCCGCCATTGCAAAAGCGGCAGTTCATAAATGATCTCCCGCGCCGCCGGCTTGCTGCTGCCCCGCCGAAGCCGCTGATAGCGCGCAATCATCTCCACATCAAATATCCACCGCGATAAAAACGGATCGGCGCACACCGTTCGCAATTCATCCGTCGCTCGAAACAACTTTGCCCCACACTGCGTGTCATAAATCGGCAGCCGCAGCACCGCGGAAGCTGCTGTCGCAAATACACGGCCGATGTAGTGCCGCATCAACTGACGATGCACCTCACGGCCGAGAAGATTCACACGCGAGCCGAACACCATGTCAATGTCCGGCCGTTGCGCAAACACATCACCAAGCACATTGATCGCCTCCAGCGGCGTCGCCAGATCAGCATCCCAGAATCCCGTAGCCATCGGCTCCGGCTGCATCACCATCGCAGCAAGCATGCCCTGCCGAACCGCTTCACCCTTGCCGCGGTTCTTCTGCAGCGCGAGCAGACCAAGCGACTCCGGCCGACGCGCACAGAGTTCCGTCAGCATCGCCTTGGTGTCGTCACTGCTGCCATCGTCCACAAACAGAAAGTGGACGTGCGGATACCGCTGCGCAAATTGCACAAACTGATCGCCATCCAGCCGATCAGCCTCGTTGTAACACGGCACCACCAGCCGGAAATGTCTGTCGCTCACGCCCATGCAGCGGCCGATGGTATCGAAGACGTAGCCATAATGCTGTACATCTTCGTCCGACCGCACGGCGGGACGCATTTCAGTGCGTCTCTTGAGCGAAAGTCGATGTCTTCGAACGTCAGATCAGCCGTGCCGCGCCACGTTCGCGCTGCTCCGCGTACACTACCGCCCATGACGAAACCCCGCGTCATCATTCTCGCAGACACAACCCGCCCGGAAGTCACCCAGCCGCTGCAGCAGGTCCGCGCCAGCATTGCCGATCACGTCCAAATCATCGACGAATTGCAGGCCAACGGCGAACCACTCGACAGCACAATCACAGCAGACATGGCAATTGCCATCGGCGGCGACGGCACCATCATGAGCCAGGCGCGCCGGCTTGTTGATCACAACATTCCGCTCATCGGCGTCAACATCGGTCGGTTCGGCTTCCTCGCAGAGTTCGATGTCAACAGCCTCGAACAACAGGCCAGAACGCTCTTCTCCGCCGCGCCGCCCATCCGCCAGTACATGCTGCTGAACGTTCAGGTCTGCCAGGCAAACGGCACAGAGATTCACAGAGCATTGGCTATGAATGATGCGGTCATTACCGCCGGCCCGCCGTTTCGCATGATCGAATTGCACCAGTACGTCAACGGCAACGACGGCCCGGTTCTCAACGGCGACGGCGTCATCGTCTCAACCGCCGGCGGGTCCACTGCATACAACGTCTCTGCAGGCGGACCGATCGTGCATCCAAGTATTGAAGCGATGATCATCACCCCGCTTGCGGTACACAGCCTCGCCTTCCGCCCCATCGTCGCACCCGCTGATGAACAGCTCCGCTTCCGCATCACGCGCTGCAACGACGGAACAACACTTGTGCTCGACGGGCAGGACACCCTTCCGTTGTCCGAGGACATGTCCGTCATCATCACCCGCCACGAGAAACGCGCCAAGCTCGTGACCAATCCAATGACCAGTTACTGGAAGGTGCTGCTGGAAAAAATGCGCTGGGCCGCCCCGCCAACCTACCGCGACCGCGGTCCGTGATTGGCCCACCGCGACAACCTTCTCACAAACGTTGCATTGCAATCCTTTAGCCCCGGCTCCGACGGGGAGTTGGCATCACACAAGACCAACTCCAAACCCACCTCCCAAATCAATTCGCTACTATCGCCCGCATATGATCGACCTCAAAGACCTGCGCGACAATCCGGACAAATACAAAGACGGCGCACGCGCCAAAGGCGTCGCTGTTGACATCGACCGGTTGCTCGAACTCGACACTCAACACCGCGCACTTCTCGCTGAACAGGAATCGCAGCGCGCTACGCAAAAAAAGCTCTCCAAAGAGATCGGCCCGCAGATCGGCACGCTCCGCAAACAGCTCAAGACAGTTCCCGAAACCCACTCAAGCGAGATCGAGTCGCAGATTCGCGAACTCGAAGAAAAACCGCTGCAACTCAAGAATCGTATTGCCGAACTTGATGAGCAGATCGCTGCGATCAAGCCGAAGTTGGAAACGATTCTTCTCGCGATCCCCCAACCCCCCGATCCCGATGTCCCGCCGGGCACTTCCGAAGCTGACAACGTCCAGCTGCGCACCTGGCATCCCAACTGGTTCAATCCATCAAAGTCATTTGTAGACAACAAGGGTTTCGCGCCGCGCACACACATGCAGCTTGCCGAAATGCACAACCTCGTCGATTTCGAACGCGGTGTGAAGATGTCCGGCTCGCGCAGCTACATCCTCACCGGCGATGGCGCGCGACTGCACCAGGCAATACTCCGCCTCGCCTTCGACTTCATCACCACAGAACATGGCTTTGTCGGCTGCACCGTCCCCGTCATCGTTCGCGAAGAGATGATGGTCGGCACCGGCTTCTTTCCCGCAGGTCACGATCAGGCATACCACATCGAAGAATCAAAACGCGGGTCCGGACACGATCTCTTTCTCACCGGCACCGGCGAAGTCTCGCTGATGGCGATGCACGCCGATGAAATCCTTAGCGCTGACCAACTGCCGTTGCAATACGCAACAGTTTCGACGTGCTTCCGCCGCGAAGCCGGCGCTGCAGGCAAAGACACCGCCGGTCTGTACCGCATTCACCAGTTCGACAAGGTTGAGCAGGTCGTCATCTGCAAGGCTGACGAAACCGAATCACGGCAGTGGCATCAGAAGATGATCGGCATCGTCGAAGCGCTGTTGCAGAAACTCGAGTTCCCATACAGACTGCTGCAATGCTGCACCGGCGACCTCGGTCCGAAGAACGCGGACATGATCGACATTGAATCATGGATGCCCAGCCGCGGTGATGTTGATGCTGATGGCAACCCCGCCGGCGCGTGGGGCGAAACACATTCCGCCAGTCGGTTGTACGACTATCAATGCCGCAGACTCAACCTGCGGTATCGCAACGACCAAGGCAAAACAGTGTTCTGTCACTCGCTGAACAACACAGTTCTTGCGTCACCGCGCGTGCTCATTCCGCTTCTCGAGTTGTACCAGAACGAAGATGGCTCGATCACGATTCCCAAAGCGCTCCAGCCATACATGAACAACCAGCAGCGCATTGGTTGAGATTTCGCCTCGCGGCAGGGTACGCTTCAACGTGCCTTTCGGCCGAAGGACGATGGTTGAGTTGAGCGTTCACAAACAGTGCCGACCCGTAAATTCCCTGTGCAAAGCGCGATGCATCGATGAACAACGACTCGCAACACACAGCAGACACTACCGCCGCCGCATCCGAAGCATGGTTCCTGCGCCATAAACGTCTGCTCATCGCGCTCGTCATCATCATCTCAACCATCACAGCAATCAGCGGGCTGTGGCTGAACCTCCCGCTGGAAAGTCACGAAGTTTTTGTCGCCCGCACCGCTGAGGAGATGATCGCGCGCAGCGACTACCTCGTGCCCTGGATCAATGACGCCCCGCGTCTCAAGAAGCCGCCGATGAATTACTGGCTGGTGATTGCGGTCGATCGCATCGTCGGCTCCGACGGCGACATCACCGAATGGGAATCCCGCGCGCCATCTGCACTCGCAGCAATCGGTTTGTCAATCGTCGTACTGCTGCTCAGCATTCGTCTCTTCGACATACGCACAGGTATTATTGCATCGCTGCTGCTGGCATCATCAAGCGGGTACATGACCTATTCCCATTCCGCCCGCCCGGAAATGGTCTACGCCCTCTTCTGCGCCGCGGGCCTGCTCGCCCTGATTCACGCTGATCATTGCCGAAGAACTCAATTGCAGTGCGCACATGCCAAGTGGTTCACCTGGCTGGCCTGGTTCTTCTTCGCGCTCGGCATGCTCACCAAAGGCCCGCAACTGCAACTGCCGATCATCCTCGGCTGGGTCGTCGCCATGCTCTGGAACCGCCGGGCCCGTGATATCCTCCCTGTGCTGCGCCCCTTCACCGGCCTGCTCATCTTTATCGCGCTTTCCGCATGGTGGTATTACGCTGTGTACCTGCGAATCGACACCGCAACCGATGTCTGGTTCGGCGAAACCGTGTCGCGCGTCGCCGAGCGAGAAAACAAACCGAAGATTCGTTACATCGATCCGTACTACACGTATCGCACCGCAGTCATGCTCCTGCCCTGGGTGATTTTCTACATCTTTGCGCTGCTCGCGCCGCTGTCCCGTGAACTGCGATCCAACCGTGCATCGCGCGTGCTCTGGTGCGTTGCGGTCGCGCCGATGATCCTCCTCTGGTTCTCGCTGAACCGCAGGTGGTATTACATGCTCCCCGTCGTCGGCCCGATAGCTGTGCTCATGGCTGCATTTGCCTTACGTTGGGCAGATGGGTTTTTCGAAGCGCGCAAAGCTGGCTGGTGGAGGAATCTCCTCATCGGCCATATCCTCGCAATCGCAGCGGGTGCGATTTGGCTCACGCTTGAACACGAACAGCAACCCAGTTTGTCCATCGTCAGCACTGTTGCCGTCCTGCTCGCAGCAGTATGCGCGTTGATCGCCTGCATTCGCATCAGCAACAGTGATCGCGCCGGCAACGATCGCGCGTTCGTCTGCACCATCTTGCTCGCTGCTGTTTTCATCACCGCCGCTGCTGCTGACGGCGCATTGTGGTCCCGCAAACGTGATGATGCCCGCGCATCAACGTATCTGGTTGCTGAATACGTTGAACGTGCTGAGCCGCTGTTCGGCTGGCGCGACACATGGGAAACCGAGGTGTATTATCTTGATCGCGCAATACCGCAGCTCACTACAGCCGATCAACTGCTCGAACGCGCTCCCGACAGCGAGTACTTCTGGCTGCTCGTGCCCGATGATGAAAACCTGCTCTTGCCCGATCAACTGCACGGCGAGCTGATCTTCGACGTCGAATACGCACGGGCCGGCGGTAAACAACTCTGGAAAATATCTAATCGTTAAACAATCGCTGCCTGTGCCGCCTCACACAACCGCGCCGCAGATACATCATCTTTCAATTGCGACTTGCCGAACCCCGGCTGCGCCCCCGCTGCTTCGGCATCCTGCTGTGCATCAGTAAAGTTCGACATCAGTATCGCCACGACATCAGCATCGCGATTGCGCAACTGCCGAATCAGTTCTACACCATTTCCAGTCTCGAACCGCCCGTCCAGTACACGATTGACAAGCAGCACAACACCCTCTGCACCCAGCGCTTCGAGTTCACTTCCGGTGTGGACACTCTCAATGCGCGCTCCGGGCAATACCCTGTTCACAAACCGCGTCAGCCCGTGTGTATCAGGCCCACAGTGCCCGACCAGCCCGACGGTCAAACCAGACCACTGCGTTTGCTCGCTGGCATCGGCAACATCATTGGACTTCTTCAATCGTTCAAACATCCCGCTACTTCCTGCGCACCTGCACTGTTTCACTATCAAGATCAAACACCAGTCCGCCGGGCCAATCCAATCGTTTTGCCGAACCGTTGCTGCTGACAACGAGCCGCGCTGCCTCGTCAAGTTGCCTGTGGCCGAGTTGGTCTGCGACATCCGGCGCCATCTGAATTGCCGCACGCCGCAATCCTGCTGTCACCAACGGAAATTCCAGCTTTGCCAGAACATGTCGCTGCCATTGATGCTGCTCCGCTGATCCGAAAACATCATCCAGCGCCCGCTCCAGCATCATCGCAGCAGTGCGCACAGTGTCCGAAGTTGCGGTCGTCCGCCGAGCTGCGTCCGGCCAGATTGCTTCCAGCACCGGTAACACCTCATGGCGAAGCCGCGCGCGGCTATGCACGAGATCACGATTGGTCGGATCATCAACCCACTGCACACCCGCGGCCTTGCATAGCGATTCGCACTCCGCTCGACGAGTCCCCAGAAGCGGGCGAATCAATTGCACATCATTCTTCAGCGACCGCGCCCACGGCATGCCCGCAAGCCCGTCCAGACCCGCACCCCGACACAATGCCATCAACATCGTTTCCAGTTGATCCTCAGCATGATGCGCCACAGCAACAAGTTTCGAATCCACCTGGCTCGCCTGTTCGGCCAGTGCGTGATACCGCAGCGCCCGAGCTGCTGAAGAAACATTGCCCGGCAGACGCCCGGGGTCAATATCCACCAACCGAAACGGCACGTCCAGTGAACCACACAACGCTTCAACAAACCCAGCATCAGCATCCGCAGATTCGCGCAGATGATGATGCACGTGAACGGCAACCGGACGCACTACTGCCGTTCCACTGCGCGTTGTGCGCTGCCCCAGAGCCGCCATCGCCAGCAGCAGCGCCACCGAGTCCGCACCGCCGCTGACCGCCACGACGACAAAGGCTCCCGGCTCAATATTGCCGTACTGATCCAGTCGAAGCTGTACCTCGTGCAGCAGCGCATGGCGTTTGACATCGACGGGCAGGTCTCGCAAATCCGGAATCTGGCTCACGGGATCGCTTTGTGTCGTCATAGCTCCGATCATAGCCCCGCAGAATCACGAGATTCGATTCGAATCGCCGATTCACATTCGGATTGCGGAGTCTGAAGATGTTTGCTCTGGCCACAACCACCCAAGCCAACCCCATCGACGGCATTGCCGCCATGCTGATCGTGCTCGGCGTGCTCGTCATCGGCGTGCTCATGATGATCTCCGTTCGCAGCAAAATCGCAGCCCGCAACGCCAACAAATCAACAGCACGGCAGACGCTCGATCAACTTCGCCGCTATGCCGGCCGCACCGACGATCAGGACGCCGCGTCATCACACTTTCTCGAAACCACCCAGCAGCTCATGGCGCAGCTCGACAACAAAGCTGAGCGCCTCGAACAACTTCTCGCCCAGGCAGACCAGCGCATCGCCGATCTGCAGGCGACCTCTGTACGCGCGCCCCAGCAACGAACACCAGCGGCGCAAAGTCATCTCATCGTTGAAGTCTCGCCCCAGCCGGTTGTCGATCCGCTGACGCAGTCTGTCTACGAACTTGCCGATGCCGGTGCAGACCCAGTGGAAATCGCACAACAGATAGATGAACAGATCGGCAAGATCGAACTGATCCTTGCCCTGCGCCGTACAGCTGCGCATACCTGACAACTTTGTCACGCACGCACTGGACGAATGTACAAAAAACCCCCGTGACCAACGGGGGTTGATGGTTGCGAGGTGTCCTGTGCGACTTACTCATCCGCAGATGCTGTCGCATCCCCATTGATCGTAAAAGTAATGCTTGCGTTGGATGTATCGATGATGCTCGCAGAACCGCTCTTGCCAAGCACAATCAGCCCTTCAGTCTTGCTGATCGTCGAGTTCTTGATGTTGCCGCCGCGGTTATCCACATTGATGGAGCCGTTACTGGTATCAAACTCGACCGTGCCACCAAAGCCCGAGCCGACTGTCACAGTAATAGGACCGTTTGATGTATCGACAATGAGCGGGCCGTTCACATCATCCGCAAGAACGATTTCGACCGGACCGTTGCTCGTATCCGCCTCAACAGGACCATGCTGATCGAGAATCAGAATCCGACCATTGGACGTATCTGCAAAGACCCTGCCTTTATTCCCGCGCACTTCGATCGGCCCGTTGGACGTGTCAATGATGACCTCGCCATTGTGGTTGAGTACTTCAACCGGTCCGTTGGAAGTATCAATGACAAGCCTGCCGGTGAAGCCGTGTACCCGCGCGCCGCCGTTGCTGGAATCAATCGTAATGCTCTTGGCATCGGGCACACGCACATTGAAACTCGCGCCTTCGCCGCCGCGCGGATTCGTCGGCCACACCGGGCGAATCGTCAACTGCCGGGCTGTGTCACGCTCGACAATGATCTTCGTCTCCGCCAATCGCTTGGCAGCATCAATCTCCGATGTGTCCGCAGCGATCACCGTGGTTTCAATCATCACCGCATCAACATTCGAATCGGCAATGACTTCGACAAATCCATTGCGGGTATCTATGTACAAGCTGCCATCGGCCACATGATCTGCGGTCATCGTCCGCGTTTCCGATGCCTTTTCATCCCAGATGAATGATGATGAAGATGAGCAGCCGACAATGTACGCCGCCGCTGAAATTGTCAGAACGAGTGCAGTTGTTGCGCGCATAGCTGTATCCCTCTTTCCCCCGGGGACATGATTTTTCGACACGGACCGCCCATTGTACTTGGGACTGCGAGCAATCACCTTACACCGCAGTGGCGAGCAACCCTTTCTTACCACCGGCCATTCGATGTAAATATCTGCATATTCATGTGTTACGAATCGCAGCAACAGCCAGCAATTCGAACAAAACATGTGTTGCGAGCAGGCTGGTAATCCCCGCTGGATCGCGATCCGGCAGCACTTCCACCACATCCGCGCCCACCAGATGCACCCCCGCAAACGACCGCAACAGCCCCAGCACCTCCGCTGAACCAAACCCGCCGCAGCACGGCGTACCCGTCCCCGGCGCAAATGCGGGGTCCACACAATCAATATCAAATGTCAGGTACACCTCGTCATCACCAAGTCGATTGCGAAACGCTTCAATGCGCTGCGCGCCATCGCCTCGCAGCCAATCTTCGCTCGTCACCAATTCAACACCATGCTCACGGGCAAAGTTCAGATCATCCGCAGTGTTCAACGGCCCGCGAATCCCAACACTCAACATTCGCTTCGGATCAATCAGTCCATCTTCAATTGCGCGAATGAACGGCGAAGCGTGCGTCCACTTTTCGCCCCACACAACATCCGCAGTATCCAGATGTGCATCAAAGTGCAGCAGCGCAAGCCCGCCCTTCGGCTTGCCGCGCCGCTGCCACGTCGCCTTGATGTTTGCGTACGCAGTTGAATGATCGCCGCCGATTGCGATCAACTTCGTGTGCGCTGCAGTACCGAGCCCAAGCGCGAATTCACATGCGGCGTCCAGCGTGTCCTTGCATGAATACGGCTGCACCGGCGCATCACCACCATCAGCCATCGAAAACCGCGCTGCAATATCCACACCCAGTTCCTGATGCACCGGCTTGATGTACTGCGATGCGTCCCGAATCGCCCGCGGGCCGAATCGCGCACCCGGCCGATACGTCACCGCGCCGTCATACGGAATCCCGTACACCACCCAGTCCACCGGCTGCCCGCCGCTGCCTACATCCCCCAGCAACGGAAACCGGCAGAACGTGGACACACCCGCAAAACGGGGAAATTCTCGGGCATTGGGTAAAACAGTCCGGCGCTGATCAGTCATAACCCACATTCTAAACAAAACCACCTCTTCCCTCCCAAAACCCCACATCTCCTGATGACTGCTACACACAAAGCCCAGCATCTCCTGATGCTGGGATCACACCCCCGACTCGCAAGAAACTCAGTAATCCGCACCCGCTTCATCCGTCATACCCATAGCCGTAGCGCCTTCCTCGCGCCCGCGCCGGCCGTGCAATGACACATAACCGAAAGGACTTCCCATGATCGCTCACCCCCGCATCGCACATATGGCGCTCGTCAGCGCCCTGACCTTTTCTCCACTGGCCATCGCCAAGCCTGTTGTCGAAGCGCCCGGCGACATCACCGCTGTCACCGTCTACCGCGGCCAGGCGCTCATCACCCGCACACTCGAACTTGCCGGCCCCATCGGCCTGCAGGAAATCATCATCACCGACCTTCCCGCAGAAATCGTCGCCGGCAGTCTGTATGCAGAAGCAGCCCCCGGCATCGAAGTGCGCTCATTGACCTACCGTCAGCGACCCGTCAGCGCCGATGTCCGCGATGAAGTGCAAATCGTTGATGACAAAATCAATGCACTGCAGCAGCGCATGCAGGAAAATCGTAAACAGCGCGAAGTACTTGAACACCAGTCAAAGTATCTGGACAATCTGGAAACGTTCACGACTTCCACAGCAATCGCGGACATCAACAAGGGCGTCCTCGAAGCGGATGTCATCAAAGATCTCAGCGCGTATCTCTTTGAACAACGCGATCGCATTGCTGAGCAATCACTGACACTCGATCAGGACTACCACAAACTTGCGACACAGCTCGACCTGCTCAACCGCGAGCGCGCAATGATCACCGGTTCGTCCTCGCACACCGCCCGCGAAGCTGTGCTGTATGTCGATATCACCGACGCAGTGGGCGGCCCCGTCACTGTGCACTATCTCGTCAACAACGCCAACTGGTCACCTTCCTACACCGCCCGCATGGATTCCGAAGCCGGCGAAATGCAGCTTGTCTACCACGCCTCCATCGAACAGCGCACCGGCGAATCCTGGGATGACGTTGCCATGTCGCTGTCCACCGCAACGCCAGCACTCACCGCACGCGCGCCCCGGCTGGATCAGTTCACGCTCAGCCTGACGCAGATGAACCAGCCCGTGCAACTCGGCGCAGCTGTTGTTGAAGAGCAGTTTAGACATTTGCAACAACGCAAGGGAACCGTCGATGCCACGCGCAACTCAGTCATGTTCGCGACTACGGCACCTCCAAGTAGTAAAGATCGCCGGGCCGGCGAGATTGATCTCCCATGGCAGCGTGGCCAATCCTCAAAAGAAGTTCTCGCTGTGGTCGACAAGGAACTCAATGACCTTGCGGAGCGCATTCAGGTGCTTGAATACACCGCAGGAACCGCAATGGGCAAGAACATCAACCCGCCCACTGACAATCATGTCACCGAAAGTCTTACCGTCACCTATACGCTGCCGGCCCGCATAACCCTCGCCAGCCGCACCGGCCAGCAACTTGTCACCGTCCGCAAAATGATGCTAAATGCTGAACAATACCGCCTTGCGACTCCTGTGCTCACCGACTTCATCTACAACGAATCAGCAGCACGCAACACTAGCGACATCGTTCTGCTTGCCGGCCCATTGTCCAGTTATCTCGACGGCCAGTTCGTCGGCCACAGCGAAATGCCCTCCATCACCGCAGGCGAAGCACTCACTGTCGGCTTCGGCGTCAACTCCACGCTCCGCGCTTCCCGCGAAATTGTCAACGTTGATGAACAAATCCAGGGCGGCAACCGCGTTGTCGAAATTACCTACGAACTTACTCTGGAAAACTTCAACGGCAACGGTGTGCCTGTCCGCCTTTTCGATCGCATTCCCGTCGCCGATGACGATGAACAGGTCAAAGTCAGCCTGCTGTCCACGACTCAGCCGATCAGTGACGATGCGCAGTATCTCGACAGTCTGCGCGACAAGGGAATCCTTCGCTGGGATGTCGAAATTCCTGCAGGTGTTTCCTCAGCAGGGATGAAAACAGTTTCGTATACGCTTCGCCTCGAATACGACAAGCAGATGTCGCTCGCATCCGACGACACCGATCAATCCGCCGGCTGATACGTTGGCACAATTTCGACGCGCACGCCCTGAGCACCGGGATTCCATACCCGGTGCTCCTTTTCATTGGTCGTTGTGCATCGAATCGATCCGCTCGACAAACGTCTCGTCTTCGCGCCGGCCGTCATACCACAGTTCAAGACCCGCGCGCTTTTTCAGTGCCCAGGGATTGAACGTCAGGCGAAACAGCGTCCCGAGCACTTCCCACACCGAACACATGCGCGCCTTGCGCCCGCTGGTGATCACCGGATAATCCAGAATCACGAACCGCCCCTGCCTGCCCAGCCCCCAACTGAACCAGATTTCCTCGCTGGCGTAAATCGTCTCATCAAATCCGCCGACCGCGTCAAACGCATCACGCCGACAGAACATGAAACACCCCGGGCTCGCCCGAATGAGCCACATCGTTGCGCGCATCGGCGGCAGAAGTATCCGCCACGTCAGCGGCAGGTCATCATCAAAGAGCACATGTCCGCCGCCGCCGGCTGCGCCCTCATCCAGCGCCGCCACCGCCCGCACCAGTGTCTGCTCTGCAATAACCGTATCACCGTCCAGGAACACGAAATAGTCACCTGTCGCCGCCCGCGCGCCGCTGTTGCGAGTCTTGGAGATCTGCTGATGCTCGACATGTACGATCCGCGCACCGGCCGCTTCCGCAAGCGCTGCAGTGGCGTCCGTTGATGAATCATTGACGACAATGATTTCGCATTCGCGATCAAGAGCCAGCGCT
Organism: Phycisphaerales bacterium; assembly: GCA_029260575.1. Taxonomy (GTDB): domain Bacteria; phylum Planctomycetota; class Phycisphaerae; order Phycisphaerales; family SM1A02; genus JAJDDB01. The sequence goes on along the minus strand of JAJDDB010000004.1, from coordinate 389,028 downwards.
GCCGTCTTGACGCTCTCGATGACATCGACAATGTGCGCCGCTTCGTTGTACGCCGGAATGATGATTGAAACAGTCATGGGCCTGGCAGGCGTGATCCGCGATCTGCACTATCTCTTGCGAAAGCCCAGCATCTCCAGATGCTGGGAACGCTCCTTGAATTCTTAAATTCACACTGCCGCACCAACCCACTCATCCTTCCACTGCATACCCGCAGGTACCGCTGCACCCGCCCCCGTCTCCACCATGTTCGCAATCGGATACGCGCAGTATCCCGTGCTGAATGAACCCGCCGGCCTGTGATTGCCGCTATGACCAGTCCCGCCGAACGGCAGCGCGCTCGACGCGCCCGCCGTGCCCGTATTCCAATTGATACACCCCGCATTCACACCACCAAGGAACCGTTCATACTCCGATTCATCAGTGGTGAAGATTGCCGCTGCCAATCCATACCGCGTTGCATTGGCCTGCGCGATCGCATCATCCAGATCACTGTACGTCGACACCTGCACCAGCGGGCCGAATACTTCGCAGTCCTGTTCCAGTTCAAACCTCGGCACTTCCACAACGCCCGGCGTGACAAAATGCCCCGGCCGATCCATTGCGGTCGCTTCCAAGCGAACAGTTCCGCCATGCTTGACAAGTGCACTTTGAAAATCAACCACTGCCTGCACCGATGCCTCGTTGATTAGCGGCCCCATGAACACCGGCTGTTCGCTGCGCCCATCGCCCACGATCAACGTCGATGCGGCTTTGCACAATGCGCTGATGAACTCGCGCGCGATTGACTCATGCACAATCACTCGACGTGTACATGTACACCGCTGTCCAGACGTCGCAAACCCCGCGCGCGTGCATTCCACAACCGCCTGTTTGAAATTCGCGCTGCCGGTCACCACCGCTGGGTTGTTCCCGCCCATCTCCAGCGCGATCATCCGCCCCGGCCGATCGAGATTTGCCTCCAGAATCTTCCGACCAACCGGCCAGGAACCGGTAAACAGCACGCCGTCAATATCGTCATGGCCGACAAGTTTCGCAGCAACATCACCCGCGCCTTGCACAATATTGAATACGCCCTGCGGAACGCCAACTTCGTGCATCAATTCCGCAAGCATCTGGCCGACCGCAGCTGTCTTTTCCGACGGCTTGATCACCACCGTATTGCCGGTCAGCAGCGCCGGAATGAAATGCCCGTTGGGAAGATGCGCCGGAAAGTTGAACGGCCCGATGACGCTCATCACGCCATGCGGCTTGTATTTGCAATATCCCGCTCGCGAGTCGTTGACTGCGACTTCGTATTCCGCAACCTGGGCCATACTGTACTGACCGAGTGTGATGTCCACCTTCCCGCCGAGCGCCTTGGCTTCAAACATACACTCGGACATCGGCTTGCCCATCTCGTCGCAGATCAGACCCGCAATGCGCTGCGCATGTTTGGCTGTCACATCTTTCCATCGCTTGAGGAACTCCGCACGTTCATCCATCGAGCGAGCTGACCAATCGGCAAGTGCGCGCCGCGATGCCGCCACCGCATCATCCACATGGGACAATTTCGGCGAGCCGGACCACACCACCTCGTTCGGTTTTGCGGGATTGGTTGAAACGAGGGCATTGCCCTCAATCGCAACGAACTGCCCGTCAATGTAATCACTTGCCGGCTGCTGCAGCGCTTCGGTCATTGGTCAACTCGATCCTGTTTTCTGAAACTCGGTGCATATCCAAATCGATGCACAACAATAGCATCACGATGCAGGTTGCTGCGATGCGGCCTTGGAAGCCATCGCACCATCCGGCGTCGGCTCCACATCCACCGGCCCCATAGCAGTCTGATGACTGTGTTTCTCTTCACTGCCGGGAAACCCCGCCCGCAGCGGCACATACCCAACCGCTTCGCCCGGACCTACCTTCAGCGCGTCAGCTGCCTCCGCAGAAATCGACACGCTGTCGCCTACCACTGCGAAATTCGTCCGCAGCGCCCGGAACCCGCGCGATGTTTGCGCGCTGACAAACCCAAGCGTTGGCAGTTCTTTCTGCGGCGCCGCCAGTTTCGATGTAGCCGTGTTTGATACCAGTGCAATGTCACTTGCATTCGCTTCCAGATACGGCCCGCCGTCGAATGGGTCAACATGCCCGAGAAACCGAAACCCCAACCGTTCCAGCATTACCTTGGCGGGTTCAGTTTCCGGACCGACCTTGCCGATCAGATTCCGCGCCGAAGCCGGCAACAGCGAAACATAAATCTCTTCCTTGGGAAACAGCGACGTGATGAATTCCTTGGACTGTTGACAGAACAAATCCGCCTCGGCATACGACAAATTGATAAACCGCCTGCCCAGATATTCCCACAACGTATTGCGGCTGTCAGGCGTCAGCGGCGCCATCATCTCCGCCATGATCCGATCGTTGAACCACTTGCGATGCAGACCGATGAAGTGAAACCGGATCATGCTCAACATCGCACCGATTTTTTCCGGATGTCTGCGATACGCCGGCGAAACAATCAGCCCGCCGATTTCCGATGCGCCGGTTTCATCAACCGCCAGCTGCAACGTAGTATGCACCTGCCCGGTGTTCAGGTCGGTGCTAAACGGCTCGCGCTTGCGCACCTGCAAATATGTATGCGGCCGGCCCGGCCAGCTGTTTGCCGCCACCACCGTGCTCGTGCCCACTACATTGCCCGTGGAAGTGTCTTCAGTCACGAACAAGAACTCGCGCTCGCGCACATCCTTTGCCTGGCCGTCGAAACTCCGACGTGAGCGCGAAATCTTGCGCTGAATCACATCAGGATCAGCCGGCAGATTGATGAAATGCACCATCTTCGCAAGCTTCAGCAGCGTCGGCGCATCGTCGAGTTTGGCCTGACGAATCACATACATACGTTTCAAAATCCTCTTGCCGATTGCGGCATCGCACTTCTGCAGAATCTTACATAATCCAGAACATTGCGGAACCGTCGCGGCTCACTGTACCGCCTACTCCGCCGCCGCTGCCGCCAATGATGCTTCAAATATTTCAAACACTTCACCAAACTGCTGCGGCTGCATCACACCCACCGGCGGCAGGAAGCGAATGTGAAACGGCCCATGCCCACAGTAAAACGCAATCACACCACGCTCGAACATCGTGTGCAACGTCTTCAGAATCCGCCCCTTCTCACCACTGAACGGCGTCAGGCGCATCATCCCGCCGACTCCGCCGTACAAACCGCTTGCTTGTCGATGCGTGCCCGAATAATGCGGCACCGGCCCGAACCAGTCCGGATGTTTATCGACAAGCGCTTTTGCGTGCTGCCGAAATGCCTTCTGGAGCGCAGCAATTTTGCCATCACTGCCGTAATACCCGCCATCGCGCAGCCGCTGCAGCGCCCGTCGTCCGACGTTGAGCCCAACCGATGAACCCACAAACGTCCCGCTCAAAAGCCCCGGTTTCGGGTTCATATCCGCGGTGTACAGACACGCGCACACCTGCGACATCTTGCCGATCGTCACGATATCAATGTAATCACCAAGTCCGAGTTGCTGGTAATAGAACATCTGTTCGGTTCTGCCGAACGTCTGCACTTCATCCGCCCACACCGGAATATTGTTCTGCCTGCACACTTCCATAAGCGGCACAAAGAACTCGCGCGGGGCAATGTTGAACCCGCCTTCGCCCTGCACGAGTTCCATTACGAAACACGCATGTTGTCCCGGATAGCGCGCGATCTGCTGCTCCAGGTGATACACCGCATATTCAATCGAGCGCACGCCGTGCTCCGGGTCATAAAACGGCATGTAATCAACCTGTGTGTTCAACGGAATGCCCACACGCCCTGCTGCGCTGTCACCGATCTGCGCCATCGTCGTCGTGCGCCCCATAAAGCAATCTGCAAACGCAATGATGCGCGGCGCGACACCGCCGCGTTTCTGCATGCAGATCTTCAGCGCGCTCTCGTTGGCAACAGCACCCGAATTGCTCAGGAAGCAATGCTCGATCCGACTGTCGCTGCCTGCCTGCTCCAGCAGCAATTCGCTGAAGAGAATTGAATCTGCGTTGAATTGCAGATTGCCCTGCATCACGACGTCCGTCATTGCGGCCCGCACCGCCGTCTCCACCATCGCCGGATCACTGTGTCCGAACATATGCACACCAATGCCGTTGATCATGTCCCACTTCACAGAGCCATCTTCAAGCTGCACCAGCGGGCCGTTGCCCAATCCCGAACCGACGTACGGATACAAAGCGGGCTTACCCTTCGTCGACGCCACGCGATCCAGCCAGTTCTGCATCGTTTCAACATGCTCGCCGCTGGCCGGCTGCGCACCGGTCAAGCTCTGCTGCGCCGTGCGCAGTTCATCGATCAACGTGCCGATCGCCGACTCGACATTCGAATTCGAAAGCAAATGAGAAAGACCGAGTCCTGCCGCCGAAGTCGCCTGGGTGGTGGGTGTCATGAAAAAGCCATTCGTAGGGTAAGAGGTCCGAAAAAGCGCCGCTTCCAACGCGGCAAGCGGCCCATTCTAGCGGGCCCGAACCCCATATCGACCGCCAAACCCGCCGACACAATCACCGCGCCCAACCCGTACCCCGCGCGCCCGACTAACCCTCGTTTAAACGCAATAGCAGCACGGCCAATAACTGACTTCGCTCCACCAGGCTGGCCACCTCTATAAATTCATCAGTGCGGTGCAGGTTCCCACCCCGCACACCGAGCGTGTCGATCACCGCCAACCCCGCCGATTGCAGGACATTGCCATCACACACCCCGCCGGTTCTTTCGAATGGCAGCGACTGCCCCAAATCCGCTGCCGCCGCCCGCGCCCGCTCCGCCAAACGCTGTACCGCATCCGTCATCGGTTTGGCCGGCCGATGCCACATTCGATGCACCGCAACCCTCGGCTGCGCATCCTCTGCTGTCACAAGTTCATCCAGCGCAGCTGCGATTGCTTCACCCGCAGCCGGATCGTGAAATCGAACATTTCCCCACGCTGCTGCGTGATCCGGAACCGCATTTGTCATCGCCCCGCCAACAATCGGCCCGACGCTCAAAATCCGACCCGCATCAACATCCGCAATCGCAGCCGACTGTACAATTGCCTCCGCCAAAGCTGTGACAGCGCTCACGCCCTTGGCAAACTCACGCCCGACATGTGCAGACGTTCCGAAGGTTTCAATCTGGAACTGCCCCGACCCCATGCGCTCGATCGCCAGCGCCCCGCCGGGCAGCGCGGGTTCTGTCACCAACCCTACATCACAACCTTCTGCAATCTCGCGCAGCACCCGCGCGCTGTGAAACGATCCCGTTTCCTCATCACTGTTCAGTGCGTACGTCCAGTTCAATTTCGTCCCGGATTCATGGAGCGCTTCCAGCACAGCAATTGCAATCAGTGTGCCGCCCTTCATGTCCGCAGCGCCCGGTCCGCGCGCAATCGCGCCGCCATCAGCCAACGCCAATGTCTGAAAAGCACCCGCCGGATCGTGTACTGTGTCAATGTGCCCGCACAACATGATCCGCAGTTTGGAATCATCTGTCTGATGAACAGCCCGCAACACCAAAGCGTTTTCATCAACAGATCCATCACGCCCACCCGCTTGCGTTCTCGCATCCCCATCACCCGGCAGCGATAACCACTTCGGCTTCGGATCACCTTCAATTACATCAATCGTCGCGCCCAGCTTCTGCAATCGGACCATCAGCGCATTTCGATATGCGCGAAGCCCCGGCACATGCCCCCGCCCCGTCGGAATCGCAACATGCTCCGCCAAGTCGCGCAGCAACTCCTTGCCTCGCCCGGCCAGCAGGTCGCAGACCCGTTTTTCATTGCTGTTCAAACCCATCGCCACATCCTACAGCCGCTTGAACACATCGATCGATCGAAGATCGATGCGATCGTCACAGCACACCTACCCACCCAATCACGCCCCCACCACCGCAGCCTCGCGCGTGCTGCAGCCACTCCACTGTCCCGAATACACAACCTCTGCAGACCCCGTAATAAACACATGACTGTTTGCATTTTCAAAGCACAGTTGCAAATCGCCACCGGGTAGATGCGCTGTAATGGATTCCCGCGTGCGCTGCGTCACAACACCCGCTGCACACACCGCACATGCACCAGTCCCGCACGCCAGAGTGATTCCGCATCCGCGCTCCCACGTCCGCATCGTAACTTGATCACGGTTGTGCACCTGCACCACGTGTACATTCGTGCGCTTCGGAAATGCAGCGTGCGTTTCAATCGCTGGCCCAAGGCGCTGCAGATCAACCGCAGCAACATCATCGACAAACACCACGATGTGCGGGTTTCCCATCGACACCGCAACCGCATCCACAGTGTCGCCGCCGACGCGCAAACGCACAGCCGCTTCATCAACTGATTCAAGCTGCGCTATCTCTGCCCCAACTGCCGACGGTCCGAACGTTGCCGCCCCCATATCCACCGTCACAGACGCGACCCGGCCGGCACTATCACGCACCCAATCCAGTTCAAGAACGCCGCGCCCCGTCTGCACGCGCATCGGCTGGGCATCACAGATACCCTGCTCCACCGCGTACTTGCACACACAACGGATGCCGTTGCCGCACATCTCCGGCTCGGTGCCATCCGCATTCAAAACCCGCATCGCAAAATCCGCATCAACAGCCGGCTCGATCAATAACACACCGTCCGCTCCGATGCCCCGCCGCCGATCACACATCGCCCGGGCCACCGCCGCATCAATCGCGCGATCAGGCGCATCCGCACCCAGACAATTCACGACGACAAAGTCGTTGCCCAAACCATGCATCTTCGTAAACGAAATCAAATCGAAACGCTCCTGATACGGCAGTCACCGATCACTGAGTGTAGCACTCCACCCAACATCCGCGTTACCCGCCCGAACAACCCGATCATGCAAGTCCCAAACATGTTTGGCTGTCTGGCTGTCCAACTGTTCGGCCTTCTCCTGCACTCTCCACAGCACAACCTGCAAGACAACACCGACCACAAGCACAACAGCCGACCCGAACTTCAATCGCGCCACCACCCGGTCGATTGCCAGTCGATGCACGGGTTTGCCGATCAGCGATTGCAGATACCGCTGCCGCCACACAATTGAACCATGCCGCCAGCTACGCCGCTGCGGGTCAATCATGTTGAGTTGCGCGATCGTTCCCAGCGCGCCTTGCAGCGCGCCCACTGCATCAGCAGTAATCGTCTCACTTGCGATCGGCGCATCGCGAACAACCGGCTTGCCATACAGCTCCACATCGTCATCCGCATCGTTAGCAATCGTCTGCTGCAGGGCAACCGGATACAGACTCATGTGCTGCGCTGCGAAGCTATCCGCCTGCCGTTCGAACCGCCGACTGACCCAACCGAACGCCACAAACGCCAGCGCCAGAGCTGCGATCGTCGCGCCGATTTCCAACTCGTGCGAGAATTCCGCAAACCCCGGCACCCAGAACCACGCCACCGTCAAGGGCGTCGTCACCACAATCGTCGCAATCGTCAACGACGCCAGCATCGTCAAAACCATCCACGGCATGTGATGCCTGCGCACATGACCAATCTCGTGCGCCATCACAGCAAGCAGTTCCCGACGATCCATCGAATCCAGCATCGCATCAGTCAAAAGTACATATCGCAGCGGCGCGAGCAGACCCATGACCGCTGCATTTATCATCACCCCTCCGGTGTCCCACACGAGAATCTCGCGCACCTTCACGCGATGTGCCTGACACACCTCCAGCAGCGCGCGACGAAGTTCCCCCTCATCCAGCCGGCGCACCGACAAAAGCATCCGCGCCAGCAGCGGCGCCACAAGAAACACACCCGCCGCAGCGAGTAACGTCGCGCCTTCGCTGATCCACAGCCGCATTTCCGTATCAACAACTCCCTCTGCCATAAGGCGAATAACTTCGCCGACCATTGCGATCAGCAGCAGCGGCACGAGCAGCGGCAGCATTTGCAGGCGCAATTGCATCATCACATACGCTGCCCGTCCAGGAGTCGGATACACCGTTGCCCCGCGATCCAGTCTGCGAATCAGCATCGCATCACGCAATCGCTTTTCAATCGGATAGTCCACCCACCACGTACCTACCATTCCAACAAGCGGCGGCAACATTGCAATCAGTTCATCAATCAGAATCAGATCGCCCGTCCACATGCGGATCGCGCTCAACCAGCCGAGCCCGAGAATGACACCGCCGTGCCAGATGATGATTCCCATGCGCGCCAGCCGACTGAACTGCCCCGCGCGAAGGATCGGGCGAATCGTGTGCGCCTTCGCCGAACGCCGCATCGCCAGTCCTATACACACATACAGCGCAGCAAGCGCAACGATCGGTCCGCCAAACGCAACGCCGGTCATAGCGCCGCCCGGCCAGTCGCCAGCGACGCCGTCGATCGCCAGACCATCCGCTGCCAGCACGATCGCCACTATGAGAATCGGGTACAGTTGCATGCAGTCGCCGGTCAAAAAGCCAAACAGTTAGAAAACCAAACAGCCAAACATTCCAAGCACCAATTCTGCCGATCCGCCGTCGAGTACTCGTCTGCAGGCTCGTGGCACTCTTGACCTCAAAGCTGTCTGGCTAGGTGGCTTTTCCCTACGGGCGATGGGCGATGCCCAGATCAATCGTTACCCGATCGTGACGGTAAAAATCAATATTCAGCCGATCATCATCGATGCATGTCAGCACAACACAGTTCGCCCGCGTGTTGTCCGCGTAATTCGTGTCGCCGAACCCCGGCCCGGCCCACTGCTTGTTGCCCCACCGCTGGCAATGAAAATGCACATGAAACAGCGCCGTGTACCCCGCATCAAACATCGCCTGCGATGCAAGAAACTTCTGATCATGTTGCCGCACCCGCGGGATGAATTCCATGAACTGGAACCGCCCCTGTTCATCGAGATTCAGCACGCCGCCGTATTCAGTTGACTCATCCGCAATGTCGCGCTCGGCAAAATCAAACAGGTGCGCCCGCAATTCCGGAACCTGCAGCGCCTGTAACAGCAACGTCATTGCGGCCAGATCACTCCACGTCAGTTCGTTCTTCCAGCCGTACAACTTGTCAGCTCGGCCGGATGCATTCCCGTCAAAATTAGAACTGTGCGAATACATCCGCTGCCCGCGGGTGCGCTTCTCAATCGCGCGATACAACTCCGCCTCACTCGCGCTCAACAGTTCCGGCTGATGTCGATACGCTGCCACGACAATCGCCAGATCACGCAGCCCAAGCTCCGATTTGCGTTCGACGGATACATGTTGCATCGATTCAACCGCCTGCGACCAGAATGCTTCATGTTCCGGCTGGCGAATCTTGCGAAGCCACAAGATCTCTTCACGATTGCGCGGCACAATCCCGAATTCACGTGCGCCCGCCCGAAGATCATTGAGCATCAAGTCCTCCGGCGACGCATCAACATCTTCCAGCAGCGCAATCAAACGCTGCCGCTCGCCCAATCGGTGCAGCAGATTCCAGCAGCGCGTCCGCAAGCCTTGCTGCGACACCTTGTTCGATTGCATGAATGTCTCGAACACAACATCCGTTACGCGGTCTTTGCCATGCAGTTGCACCAGTGCAAGATACTCCGGCCGTTGTGTGTCAATCGTCACATCCATCGTCGGCCGCGACCAACTGCTCACCAGCGTCGGCGTCTGCTGCACCCAGCCGCGCTCCGCAATGATCTCACAACACCGCTCCAGCCACGCCCACGTGTTCATGTTCGGAACGCGCTGCCGAAGCGTGCGCTGCAATCCATCCGGATCATGCTGCTCTAAGCGCAACAGCGCCGCTTCACGCACCCGTTGCGTATACCCCGGCCGCCAAATGATCTGATGCAGCGTATTGATATACGACTCGTTGGTCGGATCATCATCCAGCATCGACATCGCAGTCATCTGCCGATTCGTCGTGATCTGCGGCGACTGCAATTCCACAAGTGGATTCGTGATATTCTGTGAGCATCCGGGCAGCACACCCAGAATCGCCACCGCAAGTAACGCGCCGCAACAAACTGTTCGAACTGTAAAGCTGTACCGTCTCATGATTGCCAAGTGTACGCCGGTCGCCGCTGAGTCGATCTGCACGACCAGCCTGTCGGACGACATATCCCCTCGCTTCCCGAATCGATCGGGCAGTGCCTACAATGCACCCGTGACCAATACACCCGAGAATTCGATGACAACTGCCAGCGACAGCGACGTTCGCGCCAACGTCCAGCAGATTCTCGATCTGATTCGACCGGCTGTGCAATCGGACGGCGGCGATGTCGAACTCGTTGATATCACAGAAAACGGCATAGTCCAGCTTCGTCTGCACGGCGCCTGCGTCGGCTGCCCATCCAGCGTCATTACCCTCAAGGCAAGCATCGAACGAACCCTTATCGATCGCTTGCCAGGCATCACCGGCGTCGAAGAAGTTTCATAACTCGCAATAAATCAACGGCTTACCGATCCAGCACCCGAATGTTGCAAGTGCTGGCGCGCGATCCGGCTGTTCAAATCAACTCATTTTGATGTGTGTGAATTACCCGTTTTCGTGTACTATGCATCGCGGTGGGAGGCCGCCTGAATGCGGCTTTCAATTGGGCAGGAGGTCCAGACATGTTGGTCATTACCCGGCGCGAAGGCGAAGAAGTCGTCATCGGAGATCCGACGAAGCCGTATGGCGTCGTCCGCATTGCCTCGGTCAAAGGAGACCGAGTCCGGTTGGCTTTTGATTTCCCACGTGAGATCGAAGTCCATCGACGCGAAGTCGCAGATCAGATCCTCTCGACCAAACCATCCGTCGTCGGAACAATCGGCGCAGCCAGCCGCAAGTAACCGCGCGCGCCACGATTCTCAAACACGCTCTTGCAACAACCCCGGGGGTCTCCCTACCTTGGGATCACTGCACAGTGAATCTCCACCCGTTCAGACCTATTCAAATTCAATAAGGTCCGGGCGCTCGCGGTGTTCTGCCGCCACTTCTTCACCGACCTTGTGTTTCGGAATTGCGGGCAGCGTTACAACCATCTGCTCCGGAAGTATGTCGTACAGCATCTTCATGTACCGCGCATCAAGATCGCGACGTTCCTGAAAGGCCTTGGCTATTGCGGTCTGCGTGTCGTCATCCTGCAGGTCTTCAAGCGCATCACGATTCTGCAGGTTCGCAATCGTTCGCGTAATGCCGTGCAGCACATCATTCTCCTGCTCCCGGCGAACTGATCGATACAAACGTTCGTTCACGTTGCTCATGCGCTGTTCGTGCTGCCCCGCCAATTCCAGTGCCAGCGACAGCAACTCCGGATCAATATCTTGCATCATGATCACATCATCGAACGCCTCTTGCCCGATCGTCTGGCGATAAATCCGCGGATACGCATCGGCCAGCGCTTCACGCTTCAGTCGGTCCCCCGGCCGCCCGCCGAGATGGCTCGACATCTGATCTATCGTGCGATCATTGAGATCACGAACCGCCAGCCGAGCTGCACCAACGCGATCAGCAATAGTTTGCGCTGCTTCGTACTCGCCGATGTACAACGACCGATCGATAAGTACATCCGCCTCTTCCAGCAGGTCATTGCGCCGCTTCAGCGCTGCGTCCATCGCAAGCTCGTACGCCTTCAAATGTTCGCCCAGCGCAGCAACTTTCGATTCTTCCAACTCCAGATCATCCACAACTGCAAGCAGATCTGTTGATTCGCCATCCAGTTGCCCCCACGGCAGCGTCTTGATACGCCGAAACGCTCGCTCAAACCCAGGCCACTGCTCGATCTGTGCCTCGCTCAACAGCCGCTTGACGTTCGCAAACAATCGCTGCAACAGCAGGTCCGCTTCCTTCTGGAATTCCGCAACGCGCTCGCGCAGCACTTCCAGTTCATCAAATCGCGCTGCAATCTCGTCGGCCGGCGAACGGCCTTCATGAATTCCAGCCATGCGCTCCACCATGTCCGTCATTGCCTGCTCGCGAATGACTTCGGCAATACGTGGCACCGCACGCTCTGCGGCAGCTTCCAGTTTCGTCCGCAACGACTCATCAAGGCTGTCATCTTCACCGCCGAAACTGATTGAGACATCAACTGTCGGCGTCGGCGGCTCGCCACTTTCCGGATCGCCATCCACACTGATGCCGATAGCGATACCGGGACTCACCGGCAGTTCATCAAGCGATTCCTTGATAACGCCATCTGCCTTCAATTCTTCCGCAAGGATGTCCTGGACATTGACCATGCGATCTTCCGGCCGTGCGCGATTGCCATCATCATCAACATCCGCTCCATCACCGCCGCCATTGTCTTTCGGCGCCTGCCGCTGACGCGGATCAACCAATGCCACCATCGGCCCGCGATTTTCTTCACGGGCTTCATGCGGCGCTGGGTGCTTGTCATGAATCAGTTGCTGAAAGTCTTCGAGATACGCTGTAATAAGACGCTCGACCGCTGACTTCTGCGCCTCGCTCAGCGTCAAATATTTCTCGAACGTCGGCACATCGTTGCGCGCGATGTACGGCTGCAGGATCGCTTCCAGATCAGGCTCTGCATAGCTCATCGCATAGCGCTGATTGCCATCGTCGATTGCAATCATGCCGCGATTGCCCGTCTGCGCCGCAGCAGCCCCGGCCAGTAGCGCTGCTACTGCAGCGCAGGTCATCCACAAACCGATTCCCGAATGCCTCATCGCGCAATCCTCCCATGGCGTTGTTGCAGGACACTTCACGCACGCGAAGCCGCCATAATCAGATGCGCACCAACTCGCAATCCGACAGAAAACCCACCAAAGCCCAGCATCTCCTGATTCTGGGATCGATTCTCCAGATACAAGACCGTCTGCACACCCAAATTGCCACAAGCACCGATCGCGGTCTTTTGCTTACGCATCCACCCCACCACCCCGGTTCAAAGAACCGAGCTTGCTCAACAATCCCCCCACGCAGAAAGCAAATCCAGCAGATCAAACACATCCACAACGTTATTCGCCGGGACCGCAATGTTCGCGCCCGGTCCGTTTGTGCCCCAGTTGGAAAGCAGTTCAAGCAGATCAAAGACGTTTACGGTTCCATCCGGCGGGCCGCCGACGGAATTGGTTATGTCTGCCGGACACACCGGAACGCCCGGCCCCATCGCAATGCGACTGATGTCAAGCACCGGTGCGGTCATGGCATCACCGCCGCCGGCCACTTCAACAAAATTGATTTCAGCTGTGCCCGGCGAGTTGCTGTTCACAACGATGATCTCATCTGCCATCACCGGCCCAGCGCGAAGCGGCGAACCACCCAACAGTATGGAAACCGGCGCAGCAAACCTGTACGTGTGCGTCTTGGACAATTGCTCGCCGATTCCGCGTCCGATGTCTTCGTGCTCAATACCCATGAATCGCGGCCATTGGATGACACCATCGGTTACTGCAACTTCGCCATTGAAAACGCCGGTTGCGCTGCCGACCTGTGTACCGCCATTGCGCGCAAGAACTGTACCTGTAAAGGAGCTGAATGTATCATCGAAGAAACTGCTCAGCGCGATGCTCCCGCCGATGTCTGCGGCCCGAAGGCGTCCCTCCTCGACGCGCATGCGCGCCAGATCGATCCGGTTGATGCGCACTTCAAGTTTCCAGCTGATCACGCTCGTGCCGCCGACCCCTGCGATGTCTACATCCACAAACCGAATGGGGATCGTATCGTCCGGTTTCCAGGGCTCCGCCTCGACACCATCATCGCCGGACGAGCCGATATTGCTGACAATAAGATGATCGCCGCCGGTCGTGGACATCTGCCCGCTCCCAAGATCGCGCACCGCCATTCCCCACAGTGCAAGCGCTTCATCTGTGATCGAAAAACCGGGAATGTTTGCTGCTGTCGTTTCCACGCGCGACAACGTCGGTTGCCCGATGGACGAAGTCACATCGATTTCAATTCGGTCCGCCTGAACTGGCGCAGGACGACCTGTCAGATGCATCGCCTCCGCACCCTGGGAAATCTCCCAGATTAGACACTCAGTACCGCGCACGCCGTCTTTGCCCGAAGAACCGATATTGCTGATCGTCAGATGTTCTCCCGCTGCGTTCGTTCCAAGCGCGCCTGTCAGAATCGGGTCAGGCGGAATGCCCGGCCAGACTTGTGAATCTACAAGTGAACCTTGCAGGTAGAGACGAACCTGCGTTTGCGAGGGGTTGAAGAACGATACATCGATGCCAAGTTCTGCATTGCCCGGGGCGCCGGCCTGGAACCTGAAGCGCGAATCGAATGTGCTAAAGTGCGGAAGCCGTGCGGTCGGTCCGCCGATTTCGGTGAATTCGCTGTATCGAAACTCTGCTCCCGGCGGCAGTGCGCCCGCAGAGCCCATATCGACCGATGCCAGGAACCCCTGACCTTCACCGACTTCGACGCGCACACCGTCATCACCAGATGAACCAATGTTGCTGACGATTAGGCAGTCGTTGCAACGCGCTGTCGAAAGTGTTGCGCTGCCCAGGGCCGTATGCGAAAGCCCCGCATATTGCACCGACACGCCCCGGCTGGATTCGGCAACCGATGACATCTCTAGCACAGCGAAACCCAGCAGAACCGTTCCCGTCAGTCCGATTGTCATACCGCGATTACGAAGGAAATGAACGTTCATACGAGAGCTCCTTCCAATGCAGTACATGTGTCAACTCGCCGGACACATGGCGCAGTCCGACCGTTGCGATCCGGTCGGACTCCTTTGCGCCAGCGCAATTGCTGACATCTGACTGCATTGCATATCAATCGTGTTCGTCGGTCAGCAATCTCCCCACGCAGCAAGAAGGTCCAGAAGATCAAACACATCAACAACGTTGTTCGCCGGCACTGCGATGTTTGCACCGGTACCGTTCGTGCCCCAATTTGCGAGCAATTCGAGCAGGTCAAACACGTTGACCGTGCCGTCCGGCGGGCCGCCGACTGAATCGGTGATGTCCGCCGGGCAATCGCATTCATCCGGCACACCGTTGCTGTTGCCATCGGCAGCGATGCCCGAAGCAACCTCGCATTCATCTGGAATGCCGTTGTTGTTGCAATCCGTCAGATCGCCATTGGCAATGTCAATTGCATCGCTGACACCGTTGTAGTCGCAATCATCAATTGCCTGGCCGCACTGGCCCATGTTGTTCTGCACGACCAGTTGATCCTGAAGATCAACAATGCCGTCAAAGTTCACATCAGCGCTGGGCACGACCGGTGCAAACTCACCGCCGACACCCTGATTGTCAATGACGATCTGCAGATCGTTGGGTGTGATGCAGTTGTCACCATCCGCATCGCCGGGAATCATCGGCGGCAAAGCTAGAACAAGCCCGTCACCCGGCGGCACGTCAACCACACGGCTCAACATCGTCGGGAATTTGACCTTCACGCGGAACAGTTCATCCGCATCTGTGTTGCCATCCAACCGGTCAGGCCGACGAATGTACAGGTCACCCGGATGTGATACCGGCATTTCAATCGTCGTCACCGGAATCGGCGAAAGCGAAACAAGTTGCAGTTCCACCAGTTCAACTTCAATCGGTTCGACGGCTTCAAAGCCCCAACCTACAGGCCCATCGACGGCGACTTGCAACCGCACATGACGATCCAGCGACGCCGCAAGCATCGCCAGTTCTACCGGGTAATGCTGAATAATGTGCCAGAAGAACGTATCGCGCTCGGGTGTATCGTTGATGGCGTCATACATATTCTGCGCCACCTGATCACCTGCAATCTGGAAACCCAGCGCGCAACGGTCAAAGTGACTCGAAGCATTCCCAAGACGCTGTCCCGCATCAGGAGTGGCATCACCAGGAAGCGGTACGCCTGCCATCAGCGCCGCAAGATTCGCGTTCGCGCCCGAAGCATTGAAGAACGGCACAGGGTTCAGCACGTTGCCCGTACTCATCTGCACACAGATGTCGTTCATGCTTGCTGCGTAGATATCGATCTCGTTCTTTACCTGCACAATCCATGGATCAGGTTCATTGTTGAGCACAATCTGCAGTTCATTGCTGAACGCCTGCAGCGCCTGCGATGCAGCGCACCATCCCGCTGACATGTCCTGCAACTGCTGCTGGAATGAGTCATTGAGCGGCGGCGGTGCACCTGCGCCCGGAACAATCGGACTGATGGCATCCAGCATCGCGCCGAATGTCTGCGCCGCATTCGCACCATCGCGATACGACACACCACCATCGTCGGTGTACGACAAACGATCGATCGCGCCGTTTGCGTCATTTGCACCATAGATCTGCAAACCGGGTATCGGCGGCGGGTCCGGGATCGGGCCGATGATGGGGATCACCGGTTCATCCGGCGGCGGTGGAATTGTTCTGCGCTGTCGCCCCCAACCCGCGCCGCGTACACCTGCAAACTGTCCACGCACAACGCGAATGCAACGCCGCAAACCAAATGCGCGCCCAAAGAATGTCTTGTACACGTACACATTAATATCACGTCGGCACACCTGACCGACAAAGCAGCACCATCGCGTCCAGCACGAACCCACCGGCTTGAACCACGGGCTGTAGAACAAACCGATCGGCTGATAACGAATGCGCTGTCTCCACACAACTAGGAAACCATTGGGAAGAATGATCCCGCCGGCTCCGATTCGTTGCACTATCACCTTGCCCCCGCAGAACGTAATGCCGCTCAATGTTAAGTACGTCGTCGGGCCGACACTCGTCGCAGCGCCAGTCCCAAGATCGATTGTCACCAGATCGCCGCCAGCCGGGTCAACCCCGCCGACACCGCCGTACAGAATTCCCGTCGCCGCATCGAATTCCAGCGCGCCGACACCTGCAAATCCTGTCGGCCCGATCACAGTCGCAGCGCCGGTCGTTAAATCGATCCGAACCAGATTGCCCGTGGCTGTCATACCCGCTTCAACGCCGTACATAATTCCGGTAAGCGTGTTGTATGCAATACCGCCGATCGGCCCGACCCCGGTCAAGCCAATTGGTGTCGCCGTGCCTGATATTGGATCTATCGTCACCAGCGTCGAGGGCGATACGCCGCTTCCGGATATCACCCCGTACAACGTGCTGCCAACCCACTCCAGCGCGCTATCGTTTTCTCCAGGCGAACCATTGTTCCCGATAAACGCTTCTGCACCGCTGCTCTGATCAATCGTAATCAGATCACCGCCACCGAAACCCGTGCCGCCGTACATCACGCAGTCCGGCGCGCAGTCAATATCCGCAACAATCCCGAACGAACCAACCGCGCCGATAAAGGTCGTCGCAGCGGTGCTCGGATCAATCGTGAACAGTTCCGAGCCGTTCGTGCCGTACATTGCGCGGCCTGATGTATCCAGCAGGCCCAACAGCGGTACGCCGCCGGTACTAAACCATGCTCCGCTTGCAACATCCAAAGGCCCGTTCGGCGTCGTCGCCAGGAACGAAACCGATGCGCCTGCAACGACACAGTCAATGCCCCAGTCAATCGTTACCGTGTCCAGCACAACACCGATAGCCGGCAACGGGCAACCCGTCGCAAACACCGTAAACGGATCGACTGACAGCGCTCCTCCCGCTCCGGAAAACGTCACTTCAAGTCGACCCGCAGTCGAGCCGGTTCCATTCGTCACCGTTACCAACACCGCATCCTGTGCATGTGCTGAGTTGGAAAACATTGTTACTACAAATACAACAACAACGACAAGCCACCCGAGCGGCGATCGACAACGCATGGCAAGTCTCCTTGCGCAAAGTGTAAAAACTGAATCCCGACCCACGCCCCCGTAGCGCCTGCATTGTGCATCCGCACGATGCAAGTTAGCAACAAGAATCTAACCAAAAGCCGAATATCCGCCAGCCGCGCCGTGGCACCTCTGCACACACAAAACTACGGCAAACCCACGTAATTGCTTTGCAACACATATCTTAAGTGAAATCATTGCGTTGCAGGAAGTTCGTTCCAGCCCGGCCTCGCTCTAAAGCCCGGCATCTCCAGATGCCGGGACCTGACCGTCAACAATCAACCCTCCAACTCTCCCCACAAGCCGCCTCCACGCACAGCGAAGGGGCAGGTCACACCGCCCATCCGGACAACGACAATGCTCCGTCGCCGGCGTGCAGACTATGCAGCAGATCCACCCGCACAGCAAGGTCCGACCGGCGGAACCACCACTGCTCTATTAAAAGTTGCGTGGATTACTCACTCGATTGAGCATCCGCGATCCGGCTGGTGATGTCGATGATTGCTTTGTCGAACGCTTCCACAAACCACTGCACGGAAATGTCGGCAGGCTGTTTGCCCAACTGAATACAACTTACGTGACAGTTCTCTAACGACGATGAGGGCCAACTGATTCAGGATACTTGGTCGGGTCTTCAATGTACTCGATCAATTCGGCCGTGCGTCGAGCCTGTTCCAACAGTCGCTGGCGCTGATCACGCAATTCCCCTAGTTTCGGAACAGCTTCATCATGTAGTGCGCGAACGGCTGCCAGCATCGCCTGGCGCACCGATGGGTCACTAGTCAATGCATATGAATTCAATAGTGCGGGCATTGCTTCAACGCACTCTGTGATTGCGATAACTCGAGCCGCTCGCGTACTCACTCTCGAATCGCCCGATTGTATTGCGTCAATCAGAATCTCGGAGGTCTCCTCGGTCTGAATCCTTCCAAAACCGATAGCCTCTATCACTTGCGTCTGAAACAGCGGCGCAGCCTCATCGTCATACATTTCACCAAGGATTTTCGGCAAGTCTGCTCTTGACCCAAACGCAGTTCCCAGGACCTGTACAGCAAGAACTCGTGATGTCTCAAGACCGATAGGAAGGTCTTGGTTCCTGGCAATTTCTATTACAAGGCTAAAGAATTCGTCGTCATTGGCAAACGGTAGATTTACAGGTTTACCGTTCTCATCTCGCGTACTTCTCGGCGAGTATACCCCCGAGTACCGACATAAGGCCGCTAACCCGAGTCGCCGAATGTCCTCGTTGTCAATGGCGATCGCAATCTTGCTGACTCGCAACACTTTTTCCGCAGGTTGATCTTCGGGCTTGTTAATTGCAATGAATCGCGCAGCCTGTTCTTGAATAGCTACATCATCGTTGCGCAATAACTCTTCAGCGTTTTCCCATGTGACATGGTCCGCTTGACTTGAAGCGACGCTCGTAGTCCATAATAGAGTTATGATCGCGATGATTTGTAGTCTACTTGCTGCATTTGTGCTATACATTTGATTCATCCTCATACTCTGTCTTTGCCGTTCTCGATCAGGGAAGTGTATTCCATGTGGCTATGTGATGTTCCATTGGTGGATATAAAGAAATTATTCCCTCGCCGGTAACTGTTGGATCGTGTGAATCCACTAGCACAGTATTAATGTAAATGTCATGCGCTGGATATCCATCTCTGTCTCCAGTAATAGTGTATTCTGGCCTCAATGGATCCCATGTAAACAGGGTAATGATCAACTCCCAGTCAATATGCGGCGCTCCAGCCACCAACGGATCACCTGTGCTCATTTTCATTGTAACGATGACGGTCGCCGGATCAAAACGCGATACCGAGATAGTGTTGTGACTAGGATTTGCTTGTGCTTTGTCAACCATCATTGGCTCCCCGAGAATGTTGTCGTCACGAGCTGCCTGAGTGAGAAATGGCGCCGGCGGGGCCCCCACCGATGTTGAAGTTTGGTACAAGCGGGTCCATCCAACCAATCGCTGATTGGGTGGCCACATGGAACTGTTTGTTCCTGCAACCTCACCATTCTGATTCGGCGATTTGTCCAATGCCAATGTGGGAATGACTGTAACTGATTGACGCATTCGAAATGAATTTCGAGTGAGATCAAATGCAACCACACCGCCCGGAGCATCCGCATGAAATACACGATCGAACAGCACTGGGTGTTCAAAGTGGTCTTCAGGAATCCAAGCTGTAACTTGAATTTCAAATTGGGTAGGAACAACCGTAAACAGAATTGTTGGCGACGCGCACCAACTCTGCGTTTCACCGATCTCAGATTCAAATGTTAACGAGACATCACCTAGAAAGTCACTTAGTCTGTCTGCTTCGACATATAGAATCGCAGGCGCAGGAGCATCGTATTCCTCTGACGGGCTAACGAAGTGTTCATCCCCACGTTCTAGACTCGTCCATACTCCAATTTTTCCCCATGAATACTCTATACGCCATTTGCCATTAGCAAAATCCTCGTCAAGAATCACTGCGATTTCAACCAGATCATCTTCATTCTCAACGGCGCCCGACTCTTGAAAATCTGGAGTGTCGTTCTGATTATCGTCATCGTCGTTTACTTGTATCAGCTTGCCCGGCGCTACCGTCTTGCGAGAGTCATCCGTAGCATCGATTGTGCCATCACTATTCACATCAAGGCGAAGATCAATGTTTAGTACTCTCGCAACGAATTGGATTGAGCAGCAGCCATTAGTTGCGGTTATTGTGATCGATCCAGGCCCAATGAACAGCACCACAACCGTGTCGCCGGTCGATCCTCCCACGAAGATCGCGCGCGACTCATCGTCAATCTCCCACTCCCACTCATCGCCCGGCTGACAACCCTGTTCGCATGCTTCGGGACACTCCCGCGCGGTGAATGTCTTTACTTCGCCGACGCAGACGATTTGTTCTGCATCGCCACCGCCGCATTCCTGAAGCGCATCGCACGGCGGCGGCTCGGGACATGCCGGGTTGCACGGATCGCCACCGCACGCTTCATTGCACGGCGCATACCAACACGCCTGAGCGCACGGCGAGCCGCCGCACTGCGGATCACAGGCTGCATCCGGACAGTCCGGGCTGCACGGATCTTCAAAGCATGGATCATCACACCACGGCGGACGATTCGGACAATTCGCGCCGCATGGATTCTGTCGACACGGGTTGCCACAATCCGGCGGCGGATTGCACAACAAACTGCACGGATCGAAATTTTCACATTCCGGATTACATGGACAATTGCACGGATACGATGGACACGGACTTGGTCCGGGATCGCCGCCACAACGACAATGCTCCGTCGCCGGCGTGCAGACCTTGCAGCAAATCCATCCGCATGGCGACGGCCCTGCAAGCGGAATGAAACTCGAGACAGGTCTGCCTGCCGCGTCGAACACGGTGTATTGATCATCTTCATCCAGGCCGATGTACAGCGACCGCGTGTTGAACGCATCAAACACTTCAAGAACATCAAGCGCATCGACAAAACCGTCCGCATTCAGATCGCCATCAAGAATGGAAATGTTGGGACCTGACGCGCCGATGTTTTTCGTCACGATGTCGAGATCGATCTGATCGACAATGCTGTCGCCATTGATGTCGCCGGGCATTGATGCCCAAGGATCAAAGTCATCGCTGGAGACGAACATAAACAGCAGCGTTGCTGTTGCGCCGTCATAGACATGCACAACCGAACGCAGCGCAATGCCGTCATTCCAGAGTGAACCGACGCGGAACTCCATGAAGCCATCCGCATTGATGTCGAACAGCGGCGCGGTCTTGACGCCGAAGGCGTAATCATCGGGATTGCCGGCAGCGGTGAGACCGAATGCGCTTTGCACTTGAAAGAGCGCTTGTTCAGCCTGAACCTCCGGCGTTGCGGATGCAGTAAACGGGCCTTGAAAGAAGTACGCTCTGCCGGTGCCGGAATCTTCCGGCGCGCCGATGAGCAGATGGCGAATACCGTTGGGGTCAGGGCCGATGATTGCAAGTGACTGTCCGAACTTGTCGCCGTCTTCCTTGCCTTCGATGGTGGAGACTGCCGATCCGTCGGCGCCGGAGGTGATCTCGACGATGCCTGCGCTGGTGGTGCCGTCGCCATCGGGTTCAGCGGTGATCGTGTCGGCAATGTTGTCGCCTGTGACATCGTCGGACGGTGCTGCTTCAGGTGGTGGGTCTTGTTCAGTTGGTGCAGCTACGGCGGCAGCACTGCCCAAAAGACTCAGCCAGCAGAGCACAGTAGTAGTCGCAGCCAGCGCCAACATGCGCGCGAAAAGACTGACCCGGAACGTTCGAGGCGCGTTATGCATGTGTCAATTCCCACAAGACCCGGAAACCGGAAGATGAAAGATATGTGATCGCAGTCGATCAGGAATACGCTACCGGGTGGATGTGCGGTTGCAAGAAAAATTTGTGATACAAAAACAGAAAGTGCGAGCGCAGATATCTTCATCGCGACATTGGAACATGATGCAAAGCATTGTGAATTGAGAGATTATGACAATACCGCGCGCCGTTGCACAATTACGCACTTTCGCACAAACACCCAGCGACTGGCGCGCGCAGCGTCTAAATCGGTAGCAAAGATTGTCTCAGATCAATAGCAGATTGTTCTCGATTGTATTTTTTGACAGAATGTTTCCACAGCAGAAGTGTTCGGATTGTCCCGGATTCGCACGGCAGGAGCGCAAAATGTTGCGTGTGGCGCGCGCAGCACTGTTGCATGCGTCGATTGCGCCGCGCCAGCGGGGTTGACCCCCCGAATGGACCGCCGTCCGGAAGTAGCGCGCGCGCCGCAGCGCTGACTTTTTCCCTCGCCTGCAGCGCGCACAAACATGTTGCACATACTCAGCACGCAGCACTCACAATGATCTTCTTCCGCTGTGTTCTCTGTGGTAGGGAACGAGGCGCAGAAAAATGCTCGTAGCGTGTGGTGGGTCACGCTACGAGCGGTGGGAAGGGATCGACTCAGCTGCGTATTACCGCAGCGAGTCACCTGGCAGAAAGGCCTTCGACCTCATGCTGAGAGGCCGAAGACGTTAAGAAGGTTGGGGTGGGCTCCGCCCCGCGTCGCGCTCCGCAATGCGGTTGCCCGATCGCCCCGTGCCGCCTGCTCGCCGTGTTGTGCTGCCGATCCGTGGCTGAGTACATCACATTGGCGTGCTGGTCATCCTTGACCCGATCTGTCCGAAGCATTCGACCTCCCCTGTGGGCGGAACAAGTGAAGCGGGCATCATCCTGATTGTTGTGGCGCGTGTCCTTGCACACACAACATGCTCCACATTGCCAGCCGTCCGTGGCTGACAACCATGATCGGTCTGCTTCGGACACCCTGCGGCTGCCCAAGTCACAATCACGAGGTGATGCGCCTCCTCGCGCACCGCCCCATCCATCTCCCGGCTCCGACCGGTTGCTCATTTCTCCCCTCCGGAATCGCCGCTCCGCCGGCGTGTGCTGTTGATCTCGGGTTCGGCCTGCTCGGCAATCTCGCCCCGGCGCGGCGACTGCCGCTGCATCCGCTGCTGCCACTGCTCCGGATCGCGGACTTCCAGATGATGCCGCATGCCCAGAATCACGACCTTCGAGCCCAGACCGGCCTCTGCAAGCATCATTTCGGGAATTGTGATCCGCCCGGCGGAGTCCAGCTCTGCACGATGCGTCAGCGGGAACATCACTTCGTCGAACGCCTCCACATTCCGACTCGGCGTCAACGTCGGCTCCACATCCCCTGCCAGTTTCTCGAATGTAACCTCCGGCCACAGCCACAGCGCATCGTTCTGGCCGATGTGCATATACAAACCCGCTGATATGTCGCCCGTCTTGAGTTGACTGCGGACCGGGGCCGGGATGGCCAGCCGATGCTTTGCGTCGATCGAATGGTCGTATACACCTGTGAAAAGCACGCATTCCTGCCCTCGGTCAATAGTGACGGGAGCATAAGACACTTTGCCCCACCACGCAACACCCTGCAGTTCATTTTCGACATTCTCATATCAGAACCTCCCATCTCACAGCCGATAACCATTGCCCAAGCAGCCAGTTATCGACCTCAAGCTCGCTTGTGAATTGCGATCGACTGCTGTCGCCTTATGCGCTGCCCGTCCTCAGCCGATGTGGATCAACTGTGGACGTACTGTCTCCATGCGCTACTGCTGCGACTCAGCGATGAATCCACACCAATGAACGCTTCGGCAGATCGATAGAGATGACCACAAATCCTGATGGACAGATGAAGCAGACACTTGCCCGGATACCCGGCGGGCTGTTCCTGTTGACCGCTGCGCACGATGAACGGCGGAGTGCTGTCCTGACATCGTGGGTGCAGCGATGTTCGGAAGATCCGCAAATGCTGATGATCGCGCTGCCCAAGGGAACGCCGGTCGAATCATTGATTCGTGATTCGCGCACGTTTGCACTGTGTCAGATCAGTGAAGACGATCGCTTTCTCATTCGCAAATTTGCGAAACCGCCGGATCGCGATGACGATCCATTTGTGACGCTGGACACGATATGTGCCCCAAGCGGCGCACCTGTTGTCATGCGCGCAATGAGTTTCGCAGACTGCGAACTGCAGATGCACGTTGACCTGGAATCGAATCACCGGCTGTTCATCGCAATGGTCAACAGCGCCCGAGTGCTGCACGATCGCCGGCCGGCAGTGTGCTTCGGCCAATGCAACGGCGCTTCGAGCAACGGGATTCATCATCAGGATGATGAATGATCGCCACGCCATCGCAAGAAACTCGGTTGTTGCATTTATAAATTTTCAAACGTCAATCGCCGCGGGGACATGGCGGCTCGCTTTGTACTGCTTTGCGCTGCCGTCTCCAAAGGTGATGAGCGCTGCACGACTGTTGTCCCTTTTGCGGTAGTAGCCACATTCAGGCATCTGAATAGTGCGAAGTAGGGGAAATTGCTCAGAGATTGCCCCCGTACTTACCTTGCCTTGGCTGCAGATCTGCTCTTTGATTTCATGGATCACTTCATCGACAGTGAGTAGCTCTCCGCCGGCCATGGTCTTCTTGTCCTTCGCTACTGAGGGGAATATCCCCACCTGCCGAATCGATGGCACGGGATTAAGCCAGGGAAACAGTGACGCAATGTGTTTCCTTCCGGCTGCAAACTTCTTCGTGTATCGAACTTCACGTTTCTTCCAATTGTCCGAATCAAGCGATGGTTCGACATGCAGGATCAAATTTCTCTGCGGAGAGTAAGCGACAATGTCCAGTTCGCCTGCGTGCCCGCCATGATCGAGTTTTCCAACACGTTCGTTGCGCAGAACAAGATGTCGTTTCCACATAAGATATTCACAAAGTAGATCTTCAAGATGTGACATCGTGCAGTCTCCAGATTTTTGGATTCGTTTCCATCGCCGCGGAGATGTAGTGGCTCGCAACTTAGTTCGCGCGGTGATTGTCAGTACGTTTCGTCGTTCCCGCACACCCCGACGGGTGAACTACGGCGGGAACCTAGTCTACAGTCACGAACCGTTTGCGCGGCGGCTGGGTCTCTGCCTGCGCAGGGACGAGAATTTGATTCATTTCGATTGCAACTGATTCACTTGTCTCGCGATTGAGTTGTCAAACGCGGCCTCACTGAAACACTCGGCATTGTCACGACAGTGTTGTGCAACAAATGACCGGCGTTCGAACTGCTGCACGGCATCGCAAATTGCGCCTTCTGATTGTTCTGCGAACTGCACTCCGGTGTGTTCAGTCACGGTCTCGGCCCCGCCCCCTTTGTTGTATGCAATCACGGGACATCCGCATGCCTGGGCTTCAACAGCGATGATGCCGAAGTCCTCCATCTGCGGGAAGATCAGCGCCCGAGCCTGGCGATACAACGTGCGCAATTGTTCGTCATACACACGGCCGAGCAATTCGATGTTGGCGTGGCCAGCCGCCGATTCACGCAATGCGGATTCCTGCGATCCGCCGCCGACGATTTTCAATCGGAAACCGCTGCGCTTCGCTGCATCCACGACCAAATCGGTTCGTTTGTACGGCTCCAGTGCCGCCACGACCAGATAGAATTCCTCACGCGGAATGGTCTTATCAACGGTAAAGAACTCGGTTCGCACGGGCGGGTAGATCACGATTGATTCGCGGCTGTAGCATTCCTGGATGCGTCTTGCTGTGTGCTGGGAATTCGCAATGAATTGCGTCACACGATCGGCTGTTCTGCAATCCCATTCCTGAAAGCGCTTGCGCAACATGCGCAAACCAGCGCCGCGCAATACTCCCCCGCTTCCATGATCGTAATCGCTTTGCTGATCCCAGATGTATCGCGCGGGACTGTGGCAATAACACAGATGCGGCACGCCGGCCGGGGCTTTGATCGACTTCATCACGGCACTGCTCGTGGATACAAGCACATCGCAATCCTTCACATCTATGCGCTCCACGGCCCAGCGCATCAGCGGCAGATACCACCGTCGCATTCGTCGGGCAGCACCCGGAAATCGCTGCAACGGAGATGTTTGCACAACGCACGCAGAAATCGCATCGCTCAACGGGCGGCCGTCATCAACAAGCGTATACAGCGTGGTCGGGCCGTACATTCGCGCGAGCCGATCGAGCACGCGTTCGCCGCCGCGCATGCCGACGAGCCAGTCGTGTGCGAGATGTACCCTCGGTTGTGACATTGCGTCTATCATCGACCCCATGACTTCGACACGCACATCGCCAAAGAAACCTGCTCGAACCAATCCGGCCAATCTGCTGAGACTGGATTACCTTGCCGAGGCTGCGACGTTCACGCCCCGACAGACGCCGATCATAGACGTTCATACGCATGTCAACGGCCGCCACGCAGTGCGCGTCTACAAGCGCGCCGCCGAAGCATACGGCATCGGGCTCACCTATAGCATGACGCCTCTGCCGAATGTCGAGCCTGTGCAGCAGCACATGGGCGATGCAATCCGCTTCATTGCAGTGCCCAACTGGCGATCGGATGACAAGCTTACGGAGTTCGGCGATGGATACCTCAAGACGATCGAAACCTTTCACGGGATCGGCTCGCGGGTGTGCAAGTTCTGGGTCGCGCCGCGTTCGATTGACGTGGCCACCGAGCTGGGCGATCCGAACTTCATGCGTCTGGACAATCCGAAGAAGATCGTTGCGATGGAACTGGCGACATCGCTGGGGATGATGCTGATGGTGCATGTGGCTGATCCCGATACCTGGTTCGCAACCAAGTACGCAGATGCGTCGGTGTATGGCACGAAACGCCAGCAATATGAGTCGCTGGAAGAATTGCTTGATCGATTCACGCAACCGTGGCTTGCTGCGCATATGGGTGGCTGGCCGGAGGATCTGGAGTTTCTGACCGGTTTGCTTGTTCGGCACCCGAATCTGCATCTTGACACAAGCGCGTGCAAGTGGATGGTGCGCGAATTGAGCAAGCACAGTCGACGCGATTTCCTGGAATTCATGCAGAAGTTCAAAGGGCGGATTCTCTTCGGCACTGACATTGTCACCACCGATGAACATCTCGAACCATCACCTGAAGATGAACACGAGATGATGCGCAAAGCCAATTCTGAAGATGAAGCGTTTGATTTGTACGCCAGTCGGTTCTGGGCGATGCGCACGCTGTTGGAGCGTGAGTACGACGGACCCTCGCCGATCGTTGATCCGGATCTGCACATGGTTGATCCGGAAACCTATGACGAGGATGCATCACCACGACTGTCGGGCAAGGCGCTGCCGGATGATCTGTTGCAGGTGATTTATCACGATGCGGCGCATGAACTTTTGGAGCCGATGCATCAGCAATGAGCTGTGCGCGCGAACTGTATTGGACTGTGTCCGGTCGCTGAAGCGACCGACTCGTTCCGTGTGCGTGAGCATCTATTGAGATTCGGAAGCGGGTTCAGTTGGGCGCGTGTGGGTGTCGGTCCTCGCGACATCGCTATGTGATTCCGGGCGGTGCGATCGCTGGGTTTCGCGCTCGGCGACTGCTGCCTGCGCGATCTGTTGCTGTTTCCATGCGCGACGGCCGAACAGGCCGTAGATGCGCTCGAAGAACAGACCGGCGATCAGTCCTGCGAGTGTTGCGCTGAACGCGTTGAAGTCCGGCGTGGGGCCTTCGCTTCCGGTCATGAACACGCCACGCAACCCGCGGATCGCTAGATACGTGATGAATCCTGCAGCCAGACCTGCAAGCATCGGACGCAGGTAGCGCAGGTCTTCGCGGCGCAGACCGCCGACCATCGCGCCGAGGACTGCTGCGGCAATGACCGCAATTGCGAGTAATTGGTCTGAGGATAACGACACGAACCACAGCG
This sequence comes from Phycisphaerales bacterium, assembly GCA_029260575.1. Lineage (GTDB taxonomy): Bacteria > Planctomycetota > Phycisphaerae > Phycisphaerales > SM1A02 > JAJDDB01. The sequence continues at coordinate 361,113 of JAJDDB010000004.1, read as the reverse complement.
CGCATGCAATGAGAAACTGCGTGAACCAATAAGGCGAGCTTGCTTCATCGGGCTGCGCTTCACTGAGCTGCCGCGCGAGAGATTCGGAGGCGCTGAGCGGACCGGCTTCAGCAAGATCCTCCGGCGTTGCGGTTCCGCCTGTCAACACAACAGCTTTGAGTTCATTATCACCGCGAACGATTCGTTCACGAATGCCATCGATGCGCAGCTGCAGGTCGTAGACGCGCTGCTCCATCGGAGCGCGTGCGGCGGGCATTGCTGATGCGCTTTCGAGTTCGCGCATCGCATCTTCGAGCTGGCCTTCGTAAACTCGGAGCAACTGCTGGCGGCCGTTGATCTCGATTGCGGATGTCATCGCCAGCGCGATCAACAACACGAACGTACCTGCCATGATCAGTCGAAGGATCACAGCCGCTACGTACGGTGCCGGTTTGGTTTGCTGCTGCATGGTAAATCTCGCCCTCGCATGTGCCTGCGAATCATTCGCCCGACATCATTATTGTGCAGCACTGTAGGGCTGAATCCAGCTTTCGTGCCCAATGCGATGCATGAGTTTGCGAACTGCCCCGCGCAATCCCAAATCGAGCGTCGAAGATGAGAAGATGGACAAGCCTGCAAACCTGCGCAGTCTTCAATGTATGGTCCACGATTCGGTTTGGTGAACATGGCGGACAACCCACGGTCGTTGATCCACACCCAGCACATGCGCGGGCAGCCCCTGCAGGACATGCTCGTACGTGTCCTTGAGGCGAACTGCAAACGAACTGACATGAAAACGATCATGCACGGTTTGCAGACCCGCTCCGCCAAGTCGATGTGCCAAACTCCGATCATCATGCACACGAAGCAGACGATTGGATGCCGCGACTCGATCGCCGGAGCTCACGAGCAGACCGTTGCGTCCTTCTTCAATCACATCACGAACTGCATCGTTGGATTCAGCGATGACGGGAACTTCCGCAGCCATCGCCCACAGCAGCGGCATCGTTGCCGGCATTGATGCGGCTGATTCTTGCGGAGGCTGGCGGTTGACATTCATGTCACTTCCGACGAACAATGCTGCGTCGAGTCCGTTGACGATCGACCACGGTTCGGCAATGTTGTTGTCTGTATCAATGAAATCCGACCAGCCAAGTGACCGGATCCATTTTTCAGCAGCGACGCGACGATGCGCGCGATGATGCACAAGCAGACGCATGCGCCGGCCGGCCGACGCAAGGCGGGCCAAGATATCCGCTCCGCCGAGTGCATCGGCCCAACTCCACGGATCGGACAGCAGGCCGACAACGAACGTGTCATCATCAACATTCCAGCGACGCCGCACTTCGGCGCGCGGTGTCATGCCCACAGATTGCGGATGGACCGCCGGCGGCAGTACAGACAACACTTCCGAATCGAAGCCGAGCGATGCACATCGGCCGAACACGCCGGGGCTGCTTGTGAGAATGGGAAACGGTCGCTTGCGGGCAAGCGCCTTGAGCAGCGACGTCGAAGTTCCAGCAGTCGGGCCGACGGAACATGTGGCAACCATCGGCGTATTGCGAAATACATGCCCAGCCAGGAGCGCGCTTTCAAGCGTCCACGCATGCACGAGATCGAAACGGCCGGCAGAGTGCTCTGTGAATCTGCGCCATATTTTCAGTTGGGGCCGCGCAAGTGCAGGCACACCGAGCGGCGGATTGATCTGGCCAGCACCGCGCACGCCGCAGCGCCTGACAAGATCTGCACGTCGGCGATTGCCGATGACCAGAACATGATGCTCGATGGAATTCAGACGCCGGAGCACCTCCGCCAGCAGATGGAGTGTGCATGCACCGCCGCCGGGAGATGCGGGATCGACGAGGTGCAGAACGCGTATTGGTTTATTTGGACTCAAGTCGCTCGCCGAGCAGATCCGACGGTTTGTGTTCGTAGAAGACCTTGGCAATATCATCGCCGAGCGCAAGGGCAAGCGTTTCCCTGATCTTTCGCCGTGTCGATGCAGATTTATAAAGTTCGCGATCGATGTTACCCAGATTGGTCTGCACAATGTAGAAGTCGCCGGTGTCGCTGTCATCGGCTGGGAAAATGCGTGTATTGTTGACGACATCGAGCACTTTGATTCGCGCGGATCCGGTCGGTTGCGGTGTGTACTGATCGCGTGATTCAGCAAACGATCGAATCTCAACGTAGATGATCAGTTCCGCGCCAACGGTTTCGCCAATCGTGTCGATTGACATCAGGTTGGTGTGTTGATCTCGCGAGCGAGCCAGAGCCATTGCATCGCGCGGACGGATCGTCTCGGTGACAACCTCGTTGATCATTAATTCTTCACTCGCGCGATCTGCGATGACATCAGCAAGTGTTGCGGGGTTCAGAAGCCCATCTCGATCATCAACGAACACAACGGTCGTGCGATCTTCGAGTGTGAACTGCGCGTCGAGCGTCGGCTCGGGTTGCACCGCATACAACAGCGGGCCAGCGTAATTGCAGCCGTACAGCAGGAACGGGCTGCACGCCATCGCGGCAAACAGCCAGTGCCTGATGAACAATGAGAATCGGGAACGCTCGTGTCGCATTATGACTCCGGCTGGGGCTTGTACTTGTCAGGGTACTTCGGTTCCTCGTGGGTGTGGAACAACCACGCGGTGCGCTTGATCAACTCACTGAGCAGGCCGAATTCAATCGTTGCGCGATCGGCATTTTCGCGAGTGATGTACTTTTCATTCGGGAATGTCGCGAGCACGTGAAATTCTTCTGCAAAGACATCGGTTACGAGTCCGCCGCGCTCGACGATGCCGATATTCGCTGCGGCTGAGCCTTCCCATTCCCAACTGTTGCCCGGCGGATTCAGGCGGTACTCGTACAGATCGATGTACACCACGCGATCGACGTTGAGCTGACTCGCAATGTCGCCGTACGGCAGGGCTTCCCACTGCGGCGTGCGATACTGCCACGCAACGACTGTGCCCGATGGCAACACACGGCTGCCGGGCACATCACGAGCTATACGGCGCGCGATACCATCAGAAATCTTGGCAACAAGCGTCGGGTATTCATACAACACGGACATGTCGACAGCGACGACTACCGCGACAGTGTGGTTTTCAAGACCGTCATACTTCGGCAGCACTTCGATCAGCTTGGAGTACTCGTAGTTCTGTGACATCCCGCCGATCAGATTCGTAAACGCGCAGCCGGTCAGCGCAGCAGCGCACCCAATCAACGTGACGATGAATATGACTGTCGAGCGGTGTTTCATACCAGCCCTCTATAGGAAAAAATCTTGTAGACCCACGCAGCCAGCGCGATGCCGATCACCCACCATGTGGTGCGCCGGGTCCAGAACCCGGCAAGCACGATGGCAACGCGCGAGCCGGTCGCAGCGGTATACCCGCCCAGGAACAGTGCCATAGCTGTACTTAATGCAAGGATGAACCCCAGCGGTTGCGTCAGTAGTGATTTCAGAAGATTTCCATCAGCAGCATGTGCGAAAGATGTCGTCATACCGCATGTCGGGCATGGCATGCCCATTACGGCAACCCAGCCGCACGGCGGCATGTTGAGTTGTTGATGTGTTCCCAAACCCGATTCAGACGGCGTCATCCATGCTGCCAAGAGCAACACCGCCGCGCAACCGAGCGCGACGATCGCCCCGAGCAGTCGCCTGCCGGTTCGACCAACAGATGGTGCCTGCGGCGCTGCAATCGGCGGTGCAGCGGTCACGTTTTCGTTCATCGGCATGTCAGCGACAGCATCTATGGAACTCATCTGATGTAAGCGTACTCTCGGGATGGATGCGGGACAACGCGAAGGCAGTTTCGATCAGGTCTCGTGTGCTGGGGCTGCGTTCGTCATGGTGTACAGGAACCACCGCCGTTTGGCTCCGCTGCGGCTCGCGCCGGCGGGGGCGTTTCGCAAGACGTAAATCCATGCATGTTGGCCGGTGTCGAGTTTCACGCGGAATTCCTGCCTGCGAAGGTAGCGCTCGCCGGTCACCTCCGGTTGGGAGACTTTGCGATGCTCCAGACACTCGACGATCGCATAGCGCTGACCGCGCCATGTGAATGACGCCGGCAGCGATGCCAAACCTGTAGCCATCAAAGCGGTGTCGAATGAACCAGCTTCGGGCACAATCGCTTCGCTGATGAACTGTTCATCTTTCGCTGCTGTGCCATCCATATGTATGCATTCCGGCGCGGCGCATCTCGCAGTTGATTACGCAAACAAAGCACATGTGGTTGCAGCCAGTAGCGCGATCACCCGCGCACGAACGGGCCGAACCCTTCATTGAGGGAAACGAAGATCGCAGCTGCAGCCGAAACGACACCCAGGCTGCCCAGGGCCCGCCATGCGTAATCTGTTTCAACATAATTCCAGATTGCTGCGACACACACGACCGATGCAGTCAGCAGCGACAGCGAAACAATCACAAACGCAATCAGTCGAGTGACCTTGAGATTGATGACCGCAACGCGTGGCGGCTGCTTCGGCCCGTGCAGCGCATCGCCGTTGGACACATGCCGTTTGACATCGTGAATCTTTTCAACCTGCATGACAACAGCCCCCAATCGTGAATACGCGGCTGAACCGAGGCTGGACATGTTCCACACGCGGCGCCTCGGGAAACAAACATGCAGCAAGACCCTGAAGATGCAATCAACGGGCTGGCTGCGCTAATTGTATACACGAACCCCGAGATCACGGTGAAAAGCCGCTCCTGTCAAACTAAGTATGCTTAGATTTCCCCCGCAGGCGATGCGCTGGCTGCTTCAGTCTTGAGCAGCGTTTCCAGCGTCTTGCGCGTGGCGTCGGCATCAATCCAGACCTGTCGCGAGCGAACTTTGCCGTCCAAGTCGATGACATATCCGCGATTCGGATGGCCGTTGTAGGCATTCGTGACATCATCATCGAAGCTGTCAACCAGGATTGTCACATTCAGGTCGAGGTCCGACTGCATGCGCTGGGCGGCTTGGAGGCGCTGCTGGAATGATGTGTGCTGATGGATGTCGATTCCCGCATCAGTGTTTCGCTGCACAGGCCGCCTGCCGTCGGACGCGTGGGCTTCCTTTGTGTAAATAATGATGTAGTTGATCCGATCGCCGAACTGCTCGCGCAGGGCTGCCATCTTGTCGATCTTGCTGCGGAAGATCGGGCAGGTGTAGCTGGCAAACTCGATGACCGTTGGCTTGTCGAGCAGCGATTTCAGTTTCACCGCATCGCCTGTTGTTGTGAGAATGTTGAAGTCGGGTGCAGCATCACCGACTGCCGGGCCGCCTGCATCGCGTGCTTGTCTGCTGCGCATTGGGCTGAGATTCAGGTCAGCTGCGCAGGCATTCCATGCTGCATGTTGATCATCATTGAGTATGACGCGACAGTCAGCCATAAACTGCGCATTGAGTGGTTCAAATGCTGCATTGAGTTTCTGCATCATCTGCTCGCGCTGGGCGCGCCCATTGCCATCGCCGCGTTCGCCGTGTTCTCGGCGTGCGTCAGATTCACCGCGTTGACCACGTTTGCCCTGCTGACCGCGTGCTCCGGGTTCACCCCGCGGACCACGTTCGCCGCGCTGCGACATTTGCGCAGCTCTGAATTCTGTAAACGCTTTTTCCTGATCGGCGCGCAGCTTGATGAACGCAGCCGTAATCACATCCATCTGTTCATCAGTCGGCTCGACAGCTGCCCGGATCGTCTTGAGGACCGGATCTTTGTCCGGATCGACTGTAAACATCTGCTGGCCGCCGCGCTGAGGGCCGCGTTCGCCACGTTGCTGCGGTTGGCGATCAGGACGCCTGGGGTTGCGGCCATCCTGGGCCTGGGCAAGACCCGCCAGCAACAGGACCGCAGCGAGAACGACTGTGAACAACGGTGCAATGGAACGGCTCATACGAGTACTCCTGGTGTTGAATCGTGCATGGACAGTGATGGTCCGTCCAGATTGGCCGGATCGAGCTGCGCGGGGACATCCAATACCGGAATCAGGGCATTCCCGAGCGGTACACTGCAGTGATGACCAAAGCCAACTGGTGGATCGATGGGCATCTTGATCTTGCGTATCTCGTTGTCAACGGCAGGGATATTTCTCAACCCGTGGCCAACGATGCGGATGCGTGTATCAGTCTGCCTGCCCTGCGCGAAGCTGGTGTTGACCTGGCTCTGGGTACGATCTTCACGGAGATGAACTACACCGGTGCGAAGTCGTCTGAAGCGCAGGTCTACGCCCGCGATGACTTCGACACAGCCCGGCAATGCGGTATCGCGCAGCTTGGTGTGTACACACAACTGGAATCGGCAGGTGAACTGTCCATCGTGCGATCTGCAGACGATCTGACTGCTGACGGTGCGCAGCCGAGGATTGTGATTCTGATGGAAGGTGGTGATCCGATCCGCGATGCGGCAGATGTGCAGTGGTGGCACGATCACGGCGTGCGTGTGGTCGGTCTGACCTGGGCAATGGGTTCGAAGTTCGCAGGCGGCAACGCAACCGGCGGCGGATTGTCTGATGCAAGTTCAGATGTCATCGCTGCGATGGATGAACTGAACATTGTCCACGATGCATCGCATTTGTCTGAAGATGCGTTCTGGGATTTGTGTGACTGTTCCGAAGGCAAAATTGTCGCGTCACACTCCAACGCTCGCTCGATTGATCACAGCTTTGGTGAGCGCAATCTCAGTGATGCGCAAATCCGCGCGATCGGCGACCGTAAGGGCATTATCGGCATCAATCTGTTTACGAAATTCCTCGCGACGGGGCGACGGGCAACTGTCGCTGATGTCGTAACGCATATCGAGCACATCGCCGACATCATGGGACATCGCAACGGGATCGGTCTTGGTTCTGACATGGATGGCGGATTCGCCGCGTCGAAACTTGCTGCGGGTGTGGACCATCCGGGGCTGCTTCCAGCACTTGGCGCGGCGCTTGGTGATGCGGGGTGGAGTGTTACAGAGGTTGAAGGGTTTGCCAGTGGGAATTGGTTTCGTTTCTTGACTGAGGTGTTGGGGTAGGTTTCTTGCACATGGAGAACGCGCGGAGAAAAAGAAACCCAGCATCGGGGGATGCTGGGCTTTTGGGGGATTACGTTTGTTTCTGAGTTCAGTTCAGTGGCGCGGCGTACCAGGCGGTTTCGCCGTTGACCTGAACGGGCGCGAGCACGTGGAGTTTGACATCGCAGCCGTGCATGTCTGCAAGCTCTGCCGGGGTGTCGGTAAAGACGTGGCAGACCGGCCGGGCGGCGGGATCAATCGTCACGTCCGGACACGCCATAGCAAGCAACTCGCAATGCGCACGGACCCATGATTCGACGACGCGCATTTCGCGCATCGTGTCTTCTTTGCCAAGCAGATGCACGCGGCCGAATCGCCCCACTGCAAGCTCGACGCGCTCTCTTCCGGGGCAGCGCGGCACGATCGGCGTGAGATCGTGTACATGTGATGCAAGCTGCACCGGCTTGCCACGATCATTGGGTTCACGGGCAGCGTCGGGTTTCTTCGGTTCGACTTCCATGTGCGGGCGCGGGACAACTCGTGCAGGTCGCCGTTGATGGGTCTGTGCAAACTGTTGCTGCTCCCGCAATTGCTGGGCTTGCGGAGTTTCTGCATACGCGACGTATTCAACCAGCGGACGCTGCACATCGGCGTCACGCCCATCATGAACTGCCGGCTGCTGCGATGCATTGGGTTGTTCGGGTTGCTCGACAGCAGGTTGGGCGACTGGTTCGGCAGGCGCGGATTGTTGATGCAGCAGTTCACGCTCATCGGACGAAAGGCGAGTCGGTTCAGTCGCATCAGTCGCTTCACCAATGCCGTGCAGATCGGCAGAATGAGATTCGACCGGGGCAACTGGTTGCGCTGTTGTCTGCGGCGGCGCTGTGGTTGGTGCCTGTTGGATCAGCTTGACTATGTCCTCGGCTGTCGGCGATGTTTCGCCGGGGAAGTTGACATAACTGGTTGATCGAACGCCGGCATCCATGCGCTGGATGACGGAGCTGAGTTCGACATCGACGCCGAGGAACGCGGTTGTGGTTCTATTGACACGATCAAAGACGCGCGAGGCGGCTGTTTCATCGGCGCCGAGAACTGCGAGCGTGACTTTCGGCAGTTTGGTCTGCTCGGATTCAGCTGCGTTTACCAGATTCTTTACGTGTTGATACGCGCCCACGACTGCGGCGTCATCAGCGCTGGACAGGACAGTGATGCGATCCGGCTGCGGGCGGACGAGATCGGCTGCGGTTGCTGTGCCACCGGCATAGACGATCCAGCTGGTAATGTTGCCTGCCACCGCTCTGATCGTGTCGCGGAGGGTTCCGCCTGCCGGGGGGACGGCATCGGTGTCTGCGCCGCGGAGAATCTGCAGAACCGGTTCATCACGATCCAGGCGAAGCAGCGCGGTCGGTCCATGTTCGCGAGCGCATGCATCGGCATAGGGCGTCAGCCACAAGCCGGCGCGAACAGGCAGATGGCCGACCACCAGCAGTTCGATTATGGAGGATGTCGTACGTTCGTCGCCGTGGCCTGGTTGGTCCGGTTGTGTCAGGAACATTGCGGCAAGCTCGTCGTATGGATCTGCGGTCCTGGGCATCTCAATCCCCGCCTTCTTCTTCACTGCGCTGTGCATGTGCGCGCATTGTTGGTTTCATTCTCATCAACAGTTGCCCGGCGAACCCACTTACTGATGTTGTACTCACCACGCCTGCTGCAATGTGTCTGCGACGCTCGGGGCACGAGCGATGACAGTCTGCGGCGCGGGCGCAACCGGCGGCTTGCACGGAGGCGCCGGTTCGATCGTGAGGACACTGTTGGGTTCGCCGTAATCATTGCGTTGCTTATGTGGATTGTACGGGTCAGCCTGCCAGACGCCGTCAATGATCAGTCGATACTGGTGTCTGCCGGGAACAATGGGGATAACTGCTTCATAGACGCCAAGTTTGTCGTTGCGTCGCAAAGGATTGTTCGTCGACGACCAGTTGTTGAAATCGCCGGCAACGTGGATCGATCGGGATGAACCGGCGGGTTGCACGAATAGCACGCCCGTTGCAGTGGGACGAACGCCAAACAGATGAATGGCGTTGCTGAGCGGCTGGCTGATACATGTTGACTGCGGCTTTGTTTGGACAACCAGCGGTGGCGATGCATCGATCGTCGAATCTGAATCGGCATCGCGGCTGCATGAAGGCACCTCATGCATACGACAGGCGGTCGGTGTATCTAGCGTCTCTAGTGCATCGTCAAACACAACAGATGAAGTCTCAGCCATCGGACGGACTTCGTTCGATTCGTCCTCACGCGACACAGGGATTGTCACATTAATAAGGCAATCCTGCTTTCGGATGGTTTCGATTGCCGGTGGCGAGGGCTCGGAGACGGTTGGATCGCTGCACAAGACCGGCGGCACGTCACTGAGTGCCGTATTTACGTTCTTCTCGAGCTGGGCATTCCGTTCGGCGATCGCCTGTACGCGTCGGACGAGTTCCGCCACGCGGCTTGATGCAGGAATCGACGTCGAAGCGGAAATTGACGGCGTTGCGGATCGCATATCCACCACACGCGGTGGTGAATCTGCGATCGGTTCCTGTGGCGTTTGCGATGTACGATAATTCGGCGGCGGCTGGTGTTGTTCGAGCCATTCAGCGAGGCGCTCGAAATCCTGCCGGGCTTTGGAGTGCGGATCGAATTCGGTGATCGGTTGGCCGAAACTGACAGCTTCGCGCAACTGCTCGTGATCGTGAATCACCGCAGGGAGAATCTGGCCGGCAAATTTCCGCTGCAGCGCTGCCAGTACATCCCGGGCAATTCGGCTTTCATCCTTATGAATCGTCGGCAGCAGATGCACAGCGATCGCACGGTCGATGCGCTCCACTAGGCTGCGAATGGTCTGCCATTGTCGCTCAGCACCTTTCATCGCGAGGTATCCGGTCTCGACGGGAATCAGCGTCTCACGCGATGCGCGCATGGCGTTGTACGTCAGCAGGCCGATGGTCGGTGGGCAGTCGATCAGACATCGATCAAACATGCCATCGAATTTCGAGAGCAAACTCAGTAGGCGACGATCGCGATCTTCCAGTTCATGTAGACCGCCACCCGGCGCTTCCATCGCAGCCAGGCGGACTGTGCTGGGCATCAACATCAGATTGCGCGATACTTCCCAGAGCAGATCTTCGGGCTTGAATTTCGGGCTGTTGTGATCGGCCAGCAGGCCGTCAGCAATCCCGCGTTCGATTCGGTGTTCGGGTACGCCGAGGCCGGCTGCGCAATGCCCCTGAGGATCGATATCGATGAGCAACGTGCGATGGCCGCGCTGGGCGTAGACCGCAGCGAGATTGATGGCCGTTGTGGTCTTGCCACTTCCGCCCTTTTGGTTGACGATCGCGATCGTCCTCACTTGCGGCCTTTCCATGGCTCTCGCTGATCCACATGCCCCCAGCACACAACCGCGCAATTCCGGCGCACGCAAGGCTTATCGGAACCCCTCAATGGTTGGCTTGAATTCTGAAGTTCCTGTATCAGCAGCGATTGCCCGCTGATTCACCGCGGCGGCTCATCTCTCGGAGTCGGCTTGACCCAATACAATCCGACCTGTTCAGGCCAACCAAACGCGCGCGGCAGGTGAGCTGACAACGCCAATTGCTCGACTTCAGCGCTAAAACGACGACGGGCTGCGACCCAGTTTTCGAACATCGGCGGGTCGCCTTTACGCCGCCCGGCGATGACCCAGAACGGCTCGCCGATTGAGTACTGTCGCTCGAACGCGGCTGTGTCATCCACCATCGAATACCCGAGCATCGCCTGCAGGTGAGTGTATCCGGTCCAGCAGAACACCACGGGCGCATTCGAATCGCGCAAATGGTGATCCGTCTCATCGATGAACGCATTGATAGCGGAACCGAATTCGGGAGTCGGTGCGGCTGGCTGACGAATGTTGAAGCCGATCATCGCTGCGAGCGTGAAACTGCTTGTGAGAATCACGCCGACGACTGCTCTGCTGCGTAATCGAACAGGCAACTGCACGATCCACCACGCCCCGAGCAGCGCTCCCATCGGCACAGCCGCTGCGAGATAGTCCGGCTTCTTGCTGGAGCTGAACATGTACAAGCCAATCGTCATCCCAACAAAGAACACTACTGCGAGGAGCCACGATCGCGACCGCCCCGGCACGCTTCGCCAATATGCACGGTTCGTCGCGCGCTCTCGTTGCAGTAGCGCGATCGCTGCAAATATCGACAGGATCGACCACGGTGCGAATCGGGATACGAAGTAGAACACCGGCAAGTGAATCGTGCGCAGAAGCCCGATCAAACCATCGCGTGAACCCTCCGGGCCGGTGCCTGTCACCCTTCCGTAGAACTCTGCGTACCAGAGTTGGTCATAGACATGTTGTGGATCGATCACCCATGCGCCGTACACCCACACACCGATGATGCCCAGCGCAGCCGGGGCACCCCACCACCACTGCAGGTGATTGATCGCTTTCCATTGCCCTGCGAGCACGCGCGGCGCGAAAAATGCGTAGGCAAGCAAGACCAGTACCGCCGGTCCTTTCGTGAGGCCGGCAAGCGCGATGCATAACCAAAACGCAACTGCGAGAATTGATCTGCGCAGTCGCGACGTATCGTCTGGGTGCATATCAACAAGTATCGATGTTGCAGCCCACCACCCGAGCAGCGTCCACAGCACCAGCAGCATGTCAGGCCGAGCGAGGTAGCCGATTTTGAACATTGAATAGTTCGTGGCCAGCATCAATGCTGCAAGCGACCCGATCAACGCGCCGTCTCTTGCCTGTTCATCAGTTGCGAATCGTTTGCCAATATGCAACACCACAATCCAGCACGTAACCAGCGCGAGAACGCTTGGGAGTTTGTGCGCGAACTCGCTGGTAGAGCCAAACACGGCAACTGCCGGCGCTGCGAACCAGTTGTACAGCGGCGGTTTCGTTGCAGGAAACTGGCCGCGCTCAAGAGGCAGAATCCATCTGCCGTTCGCGATGATGTCCGTCGTGTAACTGACAGTCTTCGGCTGGGTCTGATCCCACACATCCGTCGGGCCGAAGATTCTCGCTGCAAGCAGAATGCTCAGCGCGACAATTGATGCGATGAACGTTGCCATTGCAAGACGGCGCTGTGATTGAGACATGCCCCGATTCATCACGGCGACGCCGCAACTGCTTTCCAGGAATCGCGCACAATGTTATCGGGCACATCGTTGATAATCTCAGCGCTGCCGATCGACGTCGGAAGGACGAGTCGAAGCTGTCCCGCTTGCACCTTCTTGTCATGCAACATCGCCCGCATGAGCGTATCGACCGCAATCGGCCGGGGCAATTGCGTTGGAAGATCAACGACGCTGATCAGTTGCTCGATCTGCTTCGCATCGTCTTCCGAGAGACGATCTGTCATTCGCGCGCAATGCGCCGCAGCACAAAGACCAATCGCAACTGCTTCGCCATGATGCAGGCCGAGTTCCGAAATCGGTTCGATGACATGGGCAAACGTGTGACCAAGGTTCAGCAGCGCCCTTGGGCCGGCCTCGCGTTCATCAGCTGCGACGACATCAGCTTTGATCTGCGCGCAGCGGGTAATCAATTCGAGAAGCTTTGCCTGGTTCAATTCCTGCAGAGCTGACGCGTGTTCACCTATGAACTCCAGCAGGGAACGGTCGGCGAGGATTGCGTGTTTGATGCACTCTGCGAGACCGCAATTGAAATGCCGCCGATCCAGTGTCGCAAGAACATTTGGATCGATCAATACAACTCGGGGTTGCCAGAACGCGCCGACCAGATTCTTCGCCAGTGCCGGCGCTGCTGCATCATCGGAACTCGGCATCGGCAGATTGACGCCGGTCTTGCCGCCGATGGATGCATCGACCATTGCCAGCAGTGTCGTGGGAATCTGCACAAACGGCACGCCCCGCATGAACGTCGCCGCAGCAAAGCCTGCCAGATCGCCAATCACGCCGCCGCCCAGCGCAATGATGGGAGAGGATCGTTCGAGATTTCCCTTCAGCGCCGCGCCATACAGATGATTCACAGATAACAGGCTCTTGTGGATTTCATCCGCTTCGACAGTTCCGATGATTGTCTCGAATCCCGCATCCGAAAGAGATTGCGAGACGGGCGCGACGTAGAGATCCACCAGTGCTTCGTCTGCAACGAGCATGGCCCGGCCGGCTGGAGCGACGGCGCGGATCATTTCGCCAACGCGAGTGATCAACCCGGGTTCGATATGAATCGCATAGTGTGCTGAAGTTGTACTGACATCGATCAAAGCCATATGCGCAGTGTACGGCGAAACACGACCATCGCGGTTGTGCGACGTCACCTGCTCAATCCACGTCCAGGGTGGATCGCTTGTGCAATTCGGCCAGTGCATCTGCCGGATTGGCGGGCAGATTCGGGTTTTTAGCTGGGAGATCAGCAGGCAGCTTTGACGACCTGCGCGTCGGCGAGCGACCGCTGCGCCGCTGCCGCCGGACGTAGATGAAGAGCAGGCCGAATATGATCAGCAACCCCGCAAGCAGCGCAGCGATGAACCACAACGGCATCAGCTGCGCATGCACCGGCGGCACATCCGGGCGCGGTAGCGCACCGACGAACGCGGCGTAGCGCATGGATGCGCCACTGCGGGCTGTCTCACCGGTACGCTTGTAAAACCGAGCTGTCAGAACGATGCGCGAACCGTCGCTGAAATCGAACCCTGGTGTGGCAATCTTCGGATCAATAACGAACACATGCATCGGCGTACCGGAGTCGTCTCGAACAAACCACTCCAGGACATCGGTATACGGCGGCGGCAGTTGATGTTGCTGCTCAATGCGGCCGCGCAGCTCAAACAAACCGCCGCGAAAAGACTCCGGAGTGTTGACGAGTTTGTCCAGATCAGGAGCAGCGGCGTTGTTGGAAGTGGTCCCGCTGGACCATATTCTTGCATTTTCAATCAGGCCGCGAAACGCGGCTTCGGTCCAGCCGCGATCATCATCGTCAGCAGAGTCGAGTTCGATCTGCTGTTCAGTCGTCAGCGGCGGGATTCTGCCAGCGGCCTGGGATGCGAGCAGACCGAATCCAAAAACTACAGACAAGCACCAGAACCGGTTCATGATCGATTCAGCGTACCGAATGCCCGCCGGAACGCGAAAAAAGAGCCCGCCGCTGCACACGCAGCGAATAACGGGCTCCTTGTGGGGGGGGCATTTTTTCTTGGCCTCATTCAGCGTCAGACGTCGAAGCTTCTTGATCCATTTACAAGATACGAGAACGGTTTTCCAGCGGTTTCAAAGTGTTGGAAAAAACTCTGCCGGTGCGCGGAAGTGCAGAGCCAGTGCATGTTTGCAGTTGCGATTGTTTTTGGTCAATTCATAAAACGACCCAGAAGTCCGCTTTTTGCGAGATTACGACTGGATCTTCTGCATGACAGCCTGCATGTCCGACCACACCTTTCGGCGATTGTCCGGCGTGTAGGCACGCAGCAGATACGCAGGGTGAAAGGTCGGCATGATCGGCGTTTTCCTGCCGGTGTTCGGGTCGGTAAATACCGCCCAGATGCCGCGCAGCTTTGTGATGCCGACTGCAGTCTGCAGCATCAGCTTCGTCGCAGGGCCGCCGAGCGTCACAATGACAGCCGGCTCAATGATGCGAATCTGCTCAACAAGATACGGACTGCACGCATCAACTTCGCCCTGCAGGGGCGTTCGATTGTCCGGGGGGCGACTCTTGAGAACGTTGGCGATGAACACATCGCTGCGCTGCAGACCCATCGCGCCGATGATTTCATCGAGCTTCTGACCGGCCCTGCCGACAAACGGACGTCCTGTGCGATCTTCTTCTGCGCCTGGCGCTTCGCCGATGAACATCAACTGTGCGTCAGGATTGCCTTCGCCGAAGACCGTCTGCGTGTGGGTGGTCACTGTCGTGCAGTGCGGACACTGGGCATTATGACGCTGATGCAGCTCACGGAGCGCGGCCTGCTTCTGATCGGTGTTTCGACCGGGCGTTTCGCTGCGCTGCGGTTTGGGTTCGATAACAGGATTCGAATTGACGGTGGGTGCCTGCCCCGCAGCAGTCGCACAACGCGGAACAAAATCGACGCCGAACATTCGATCGGTGGCAAGATTCTGCCGTGCGGCCCGGAGCAGTTGCGGGTTGTGTGTCATAGATCGGTCTCGCTGCGAATCAATCTGATGATACTGCGGGATCGAGCAATACCTCGCGCGCTTCCGGCAGGTTCTCCGATGCTGAATCGCCAGTAACCGGCGGCGTTGCCCTGCCGAATGCACTGAGCGTGCTGACGCCAATGACAGCGATGGCCGCGCCTATGCCAGCCCGCCAACTGATGCGTTCACGTTCCAGCCAGACCGCAAACGGGAGAATGAAGACCGGCGTCATCGTCATCAACGTCGCAGCGATCCCGGCTGATGTGCGGTCAAGAGCGACTAATGACAGCCAGACCCCCACCACCGGACCGCAGACTGCGCCGGTGAAAACCATCAACATCGCAAACGGCCAGATCGACTTCGGCTTTGGACGCGATTGTTCCAGATGTTCGAGTTCGGGACTGATTTCCATTGCGGTGTCGATTGCGCGGCGCGATCGAACTATGCGCCAGAAAATGTACAGCAGTGTCATGCCTGCTGCGGCAAATGCCATGCGCGTCAAAGTAGCCGGCCAGGGGTCCATGTGCTGCGATGGATCAAGACGGGTGTGACCGATACCGATCTTGGCGAGAATGAAACCGACAGCCTGACAAGCCGCCCCACCGAGGCCGAAGAGCACGCCGCGCACAAAGTGTGGGCGATCGAGTGCAGAAGATGCGCCACTCGGGCCTTTCGTGGCCGGACGTTCCATCACGACCCAGATAACGCCGGACAGCGTGATGGCGATACCCACGATTGCCCAGATGTTCAGCGGTTCATTGAGCATCGGCCAGGCAAGCAGCGCTGCGACCGGCGACCAGAACGTCATGAGCAGCGTGGACAGACGCGGACCAATGTCGACGAATGCAGTAAAGAGAAATTGATCGCCGATGGTCAAACCGATCAACCCGCTGAGCGCAAGGTAGATCAGGCCGACGCGATCGACGTCGGGAAACCAGTCGTTAAAGACGATTCGGTAGACAATCCAAAGAATGGACAGCGCGACGAAGAGGCGCAGCAGGTTGACTGTTGCGGAACCGATGCGCCGGCCTGCTGCAGCGAAGGACAACGATGTGAAGACCCAGCACAATGCAGTGCCGAGCGCAGCAATATGACCCAGCCACGGAGTGATGGCATCCATGTGGCGATAGTAGCCGGGCAATGGCTGCGGACGCGCGATCAGTCAAAGAGTTGGCGGCGCAGCGCGTCGATTTCGGAGATATGCCTGCGGCCGGGGCGTCGCTGCACAGAACGATCAAAGCACCCGCGGGAGATGACAAGCGGCGCGGGATTGATGTGGCCGCCACATCGTGCGAGCTGTGTAAGTGTTCGGCGTTGCGCGGCAGTGAGCTGTAACGCACCGGCAAGATGTCGCCAGGCGGGGCCGTGCTGGATTCTGTCTCTGTGTTGTCGAAGCACAAATATCGCGGCCAGAACAATGCTGCCGATCGCTGCCGCTGAGAGGCCCCAGACGAGCGGGTCGGTAAGTGTTCGGCCGAACCAACCTTCACCGTCTAATGCGCGGGTGAACTCGTGGAGGTTGAGTTCACTGGGGCCGAGCGTTGCGAGTGTTGCGCTGCATGCGGTGAGTAGTTCAGTCATGACGCAGGATTGATCGACCAGTTGTAGTGTCTCGCGCCAAAGACGACTGCGTGTCAGGCGGCATATTCGACGTGGCGTGCGGTAAGTCGCTGCAGGGCGGCAACGGCGCGGCGCCGAACCGGTTGCGCGACGTCGTGCTTTGCTGCTACGTGAAGGTCGTCAGCGAACAACGGCAAACGCGATCGCCCTGCAACCCAGATGGCGCTGATTCGGTGCATGGGATTGGAATCGTGCAGCATGTCACGCAGGCCGATGATTGCTCTGCTGTGCTCGCGCGATGACGTATCAGTCTGCGGCGCATTCTGAATCCAGGCACGCAGTGCATTGGCGCGTTCACGGTTATGTCGGCTCAGGAGATGCGGCGAAATTATTTCGATAATCTGTTCTTTCAGCTCCTCTGGTTGCAGGCGACGATTCAATTGCGACAGCGCATCGATTGCATTTGCGCGAACGCGCATGTGCTGATTGCGCAACAACGCCAGCACGCGCTCGAATACTTGGTCATCCGGCGCATCAGCCAGTGCAGACACGGCAGCAGAGCAGACTTGCGAGTCATCGCTGATTGTGCACTCGCACAACTGCTGTCTGAATTGTTCGACCAACTGCAGCCTGCGGACCAGGAAGATTGCTGTCAGGCAGGTCTCGCGATGTTGATCAGCGAGCATGCGTTCGAACTGTCCGAACAGCGCCAGCGGCTGAGTACGAAGCAATCTGCGGGTCGCAGCTAGACATGCGGGGCGTTTGAGAGTGCTGCACATTGCTGCGAAGGACGCCGCGTCACGACCTGCGCTGAACATTCGTGCGCGTCGGGCTTGAACCGGATTCGCGATATGTTGCAACGCGTTGAGCTGCGCCGCATCCGTGGTTTGGCCGCTGTGCAACACGCGCGCAGCAGCGACACCTGCCACGGTTGGATTGCGATCGCGGGCAAACCGAACAACTGCCTGTTCAGCAACTGTTGTGCGATGTGCAGACAACAACTCTATAGTGCGCCAGCGCGCGATCGGCGACGGCGCCGCAATCAGATCAGCGCAGTATTCTCGACGCCGGACTGTCGTCAGCGGAAGCGCAGCGACGAAACGCGGGAGCATTCGCTGTGCATCGGCGGGCAGCGTTGTCACGATGGACAGATCAACCAGGCAGCGAACAGCGCGATCGACATTGCGCATCATCCGCCGGCGACGCGGAGAAAGCAGCAGATGCGACGATTCAAGGAGCTGCGCAATTGCTGCAGGTTCGGCAATCTGGTGCAGGGTGCGGGCAACCTGCCTTCCGAGCAATTCCGAATCCATCCAGGCAAGCAGATTTCGTAAGACGACAGGATGTTCGAGACGCCGGGGAACACCCTGAACTGCCAAACGGGCTGGTGTTCCAGTTTCGTTCAGCACGGTTGAGAGAGTCTTGCCCGCGCGCTGATGCAACAATGCAGTTGCGAGAAGCACATCGACAGATCGATGGCGTTCGTAACTCAAGAGCGCTTCGGTGATCAGATTTTCGAGTTGTTGCATGCGCGATTGCGCAACTTCGCGGCGACCGTTGCGGCCGAGCACGTTTGTTGCGGTATTGAGAATCGCTGCGCCGACTGCATCGCAAAGCTCCCGATCATGTGTTCGCAAGACCGGGAGCAGTGGTATTGTCAGGATCGGCTCGGGAATTGCTTCAATCAGATCGAGCGCTTTTTCGATACTGCGGGCATGGCCGGCATCGACGATACGAGTGATCCCGCGCGCGAGCGCGGACTGATCGGTTCCAACGAGATGTTCGAAGAACTCCGGATGTGAATCGAGAAGACGAATGCAGGCAGCGACACCGTGCGAACAATTCAGGGCCAGCAGACGTACAGCAATCGGCACTCGCTCCTCGGGGCAGGCATGCTGAAGTGCCTCCCGGAGAATCGCCTTTTGGGCGACTTTTGTTGATGCGGACAACTTGTCAAGACGGATATTGAGAGCTGGCATCGATTGCCTTTGGTTACGAACATCACACTTACGCCGACGAGCGCTGCAAGGGAAATGTACTCATACTGTTGCCAAACAAGCAGTTGTGGTCCAAATCGACTATGGCCCGATAACTTGGTGAATCTGGCCTGCAGAGTATCGACCGATCAAAGTGAAAAAGTTCGCATATTTGGACTTGTCAATCGGCGTAAGGTGGCAACAATTGTGCCGCTGCCGTCGGAGGTGAGAAAGGACTCTCTCGTCTGACGTTATTTTTTTGCAAGGGACCGCAACATGAGCAGTTTTGCTCCAAAATCAACCAGCCTTCAGGCCTACCACATGAGCCTGTATCGCAATGCGATTCACCCGGAGTTCTTCCAGATTCAGGGCCGTCGTCGTCTTGCCCAGGGGGAATACGAGTTCGAAGCGTGGATCTGGAACGGCGGTCATGCGCTGCGGTTTGAGCACGATGGAATGTGTGTCAACGAGATCGTCAGCGACTTTGCAGACGAAATCCCGGAACGCGGGCTTATCACCACGCTGCCCTGTGCCGGCGAAAAGGATCATGAATCCGACATCGCAGAACGGTTGACGTTCATGACGTCAATCCAGACAGAAACGCTGACTGACCATCTGTATCTCAGCACGTATGAAGAGCTGCTCGAGCATGGCCGCAACAGCGATGGACTGATGGCCTTCTGGAAAGACGGGCCCAAGAACAACCTGTCGATGATTGACTTCCAGCGCTATCGCGAAGAAGTTCACGTGCAGGCGTATCACCTGCGAAGTGACTGTGGACTCGTGCTCCGATCGCAATCGATCTTCCAGATCGGCGGCCTGGAAAAAGACGAATCCTGATCACTCGCGTCGTAAAGCAACCATTCAGCCCCGGCTATGAGCCGGGGTTTTTTATTGAATGAACCGAGGCGCAACAGCGCAGCTACTTGCCGGCAGACGATCGAACTGGCGGACTGGGAAGAGGTGCAAGTGTGCCTGGCACAAGCCCGGGCCGCCAGATCTCGTCAATGTCCTGGCCGTCGGCAGCGCGCCGCAGCAGCAGGTACATCACCGTCGACGCGGAGTAGTAGTACGCCACAACATAGGCAATGACCAGGCAAACGACGATTGTCTCCCAGAGATGGACGAACCACGCGGTTGAAGCGTCGTGCCAGGTGTCAAAGACAGCCGATTGGCGTGTTTGTACAAGATCGAAAATCGAATATCCGCCTGCTGCATGTAGCGCAGGATGGTCATGCAGGGCGCCGAACGTCGCAGCGGTCAGATTCAACATCAGCGACGCTACGAATGCAACAACCACATACCCCAGCACCATGCCGATCAGCGCGACAATTGCGTAGAACAGCAGATGCAGCGGTCTGTTGATGACGTAGGCGAATGTCCGCTGCATTGCGTCGCCGGGGTCACAGTTTTCACAGGCGACAGCAGGAACAAGCAGGCTGAAACCTGCTGCAAACCCCAGCAGCAGAAAGGCCATAACGAATCCGAGCAGGATCGCAATACCGTAGACAAGGCCGCCGATGACATCGACCCAAGGCACGGCCATGAGTAATCCCAGTACGACGATAATGCCTGCGATAAGCAGCGTTAACAGTACGGGCAGCAGCAGGGCCAGGCTGAAGCGGCGCCAGTTGCCGACGGAAAAACCAAGAGCAGCGCGAACGCGCAGTCGCTCCTGGCCGGCGATCTGCGTTGCTGCCATGCGCGACAGCGCCCCCCCACCTATTGCTAATATGAATACAAGAAACAATCCGAATACGATTGCGAAGGGTTTATTCAGGCTCCACAGCGCGCACGGCATGTGATAGAAAATCGTGCTGAGTTCTGAAGCAACGGTCGCAATATCCAAACTCGATACCGCAACAACAAGCGATTCAAATGATCCTGAAAGCAGCGTGGAAGTTGCCTCCCAGGGGCTGCGCGGCCGTGTCCGCTCAAGATCGTCGCTGATGCGCTGCAGGCGTACTTCTGTTGCGCGCCGAGCGGCATCAGATTCATCGACTGCGAGGTGCTGGCGATAAAACGTTGGCAGATCGGCAATGAGTGGTTGTAGTTGTTCAATCTTCCAACTCTCGGGGTCGTCAGCCGGCTCTGGATATTGCGTTGTCGGCGCGAAGGACAAGACGGCAGCCATCATGGCGCGTCGAGAGCTGCGTCGTTCTGCTTCCGTGATTTCGCCGGCAAGCAAGCCGTCGGGCGAGATGCTCGGTCCGGCCATGCGATCCCATTTATCCCAGCCTTTGCCGAAGGTGATGATGGCAAGGACGATCAACAATCCGATTATCAGTCGAGCCGGCTGGAGGGCAGCGCTGATCGCCAATGCGATCCGATGGAACTGGAACAGTTCGGCGAAATCGACCCCATCCACAATGATGCGTTTTCTGTGATCCTGCACGAGTGGTTCGTGCCTCCATGTGAAGCTGTGCGGGCAAAGTGCCGCGAATCTGTATCGATGCTACCAACGAGGCAAGGATTGCACCACGAATCTGTCGAATTCCCACCACTGTAACCTTGAAGTGTCTGCAGGAATGGCTCGATGGGTGCTTGAGGAGGCAGCGTTACCAATATGGGATGACTTCTCTATGCCCCAAGCCAATCTGCGCCATTCGCTGCTGTCAATCGTCACTTCGAAACCATTCGTCACGACAATCGCTGTTGCGATTCTGACGTGGCACATGGCAGTTGGAGCAAACGCCCAAGAATCGAGACCTGGGGCGCGAGAAGGCAAACGAGAACGACCGGTGCTGCGAGCAACACGCGGGCCTGGTGTCGATGTGCTGCCTGAAGAGGTGCCGTTTGAGCCATGGGACGGCGACGTCATTGACGAGTCCGAAGCGAATATCGTCGTAATATGCTGGGGCACTACTGATACGGCACTGCAGCATCTGATCGGGCGCATCAAAGTAACGCCTCAGCACGATCCGGCAGAAGCCGCTTCAACCATGCAGAGCATTCCCGATGGCCAGCGCGTTCTGTTCTTGCGCAAATTCGCAGAGGCCCTGGTTACTGATCCTCGTGATGTGTGCCTGACACCCGCAGGACATCCGACGAATCAGCGCGGCATCTGGCCGCAGCGTGGCCTCGAAGCAACCCGATTCAACGTCGAGCGGTTTTGTCAACAGTTCAAAGAAGCCGGCGGCGATGTCAATTACGTGATTCTTGACTTTGAAAAAGGTTACCGATGGCCTGCCATTTACAAAGGCGGCAGTGAGCGACGCAGAGCAATTCAGAATGACCCGCGGTTTTCGTCTATCGCAACACAACTCGGGTATTCAGATCTGTCGGACGTGACAGGTGCGCGCCGCCTCCGGTGGGACGCGGTCATGGCAGGCCACCGCAGTTTCTACATGAACCAGGCATTCACGGACGTCGTGAAGGAATACTTTCCTGAGGCAATCATCTCCAACTACCAGTCATTCCTCATAGATGAAGAACATGCTGTGCCGCACTATGCAGGGCGGATGGAATATCGTCTCGGAGATGGATTCGGAACTCACGACGCCGCAAAATTCTATGGCATCATCAAGCCCGGGCTCGCTCGCCTGCGACTCGATGGTACGCATCCATATGGAGACAGTCCGTTTGCCGGCGTGTTGCTGTATGTGAATCAGATGCGTGCGATTCGCCGAAGCAGTGACCGTCCGTTTCATCCGTGGATCGTCGGCTACAGTCAGATTCGGTCTTCTGCCGTACACCTCGATCGAAACATGGTGATTTCGAAGTCGCCGCACTATGACGAATTCGTCTTTCAAATCGGTATACATGGATGCCGAGAAATAATCTGCTGGAACCTCAAGGAATCGACAACCAACCGTCCGGGCAGCTACGCGCTGCCTTCAGATGATGTCAGACTGAGTTCATTGCTAGAGGAGATGAATTTCAAGTTGGCAGGCGAATGGGGTGCAACAGTCTCGATCGATCCCATTCCGTGGGACTCGAAGATCATTGCGACCGGCCTGCACGTGGATGATCGCATCGTCTGGCGCATTTCGGTTGACGAAGGAATCGAAACTGTGCAAGTGCGGATCGGCAATGTCGTCAAGGAATTGACACCCGAGCCCAATCGGCGTGGCCTGTGGGTCGAACACCCTGCCGATCAGAGCCTTACCATTGTGCGAGTGAATTGATCGTGGACGATTCTTCATCGCCCATATGACGATCCCGCTCCAAAGGCAGGAATATCACAACTTCAGCGGCTATGGTTGTCTGAAAGAGGCCGGTCGAGTTGACAAGATTCGACAACGGACTTGGCGTTTGATTACAGACCAGCGAACATTCAGACACGAGGAGTACGACACCATGGCATTCTCACTGCCTGATCTTCCGTATGCATCCGATGCGCTCGAGCCGCACATTGACGCCCGGACGATGGAGATCCATCACGACAAGCATCACGCCGGCTATGTCAGCAAACTCAACGCTGCGCTCGAGGGTCACAGCGACCTGCAGAACAAGACCATCGAACAATTGCTCCGCGATCTGAAAGCGATTCCGGCAGACATTCGCGGCGCAGTACGCAACAACGGCGGCGGCCATTACAACCATTCGTTGTTCTGGTCGATCATGGGCGCGAAGGCCGGCGGCGCACCGAGTGGCGATATCGCAGATGCCATCAAGCAGGGTTTCGGTTCGTTCGATGACTTCAAGAAGAAGTTTGGCAACGCTGCTGCGACGCGATTCGGTTCCGGCTGGGCATGGCTCGGCGTCAAGGATAACGGCTCGCTTTGCGTGTGTTCAACACCAAACCAGGACAATCCGTTGATGAAGGATTGTTGCGATACACCATGCACGCCGATCCTTGGCCTTGATGTCTGGGAACACGCGTACTACCTGAACTATCAGAACAAACGTCCGGACTACATCGCAGCATGGTGGAACGTTGTGAATTGGTCAGCGGTTGCAGAGCGCTACACCGCAGCGGCGAGTGCCGGCGCGTCGGCCTGAACAGGTAAGCTACTCTCAAATTCAAACACACGTCGCCGGTCAAACGACCGGCGTTTTTGTATTGACAGTTCACGGCACTCGTAGTGCTGACAGGGCATGCGCGTGCGTCGAAGATCGCCCGATTGAAGTGAACGCCGACGAGGCTGCAACTTGCCTGTGTTTACATTGATAAGCCGTAATATTCGACCGTAACATCGGTGACTTGCGTATGTTGCGCGCATGCCCGCATTTTCGGACGTTTTGGTCTTGTGCGGGTCTGTGGCATCCGCGATGCTAAGTGACGGCTCCTGCACCGCGATGTGCAATGAGGTTCCTTTCGTTTTGCAGCGCTGCGTTGATCCGATGAATTTTGCCACTACGTTGCGAGACAATTCTTGACCAGTATTGCTTCTGCGAAGACCTCTGGTTTCGTAGGAAACAGGAGGCATGAACCATGCGTTGCGTGCAACATCGGATCCAATTTTGTTTCGTTCTTACCGCGGTGCTCATCGCCGATTCGAGTACCTACGGCCAGCAGTATGTTCGGTACTATCAAGGCGTGGCTCAGGAATTGCAGCTGAATACTGCTGCCGTCGCCGTTTATCATGATCAGGCTGATGTGCAGGCCGGCGTCAATCTTGAGAATCAGAACAAGTCTCTTCGCGCCACCGGAATAAAACGGATGGACCACGACAGTGTTCCGATTCCGGGATGGGCACTTGCAGAAGTCGCAGGCGGCCAACGCTCTGCCGCACAGATCGAGCAATTGGTTGCGAATCTCGTCGCTGCGGACCAAACCGCGTTTGTGTCTCCGGTGTTCGTCGATGACTACGGCGGACCGCTCATTGTGACGCGCAACATTTTTGTAAAGTTCAGCGAGCAGGTAGCTGCAGTGGATGCGGATCGCATTGTCCTCAACTCCAAGTCAGGAGTTATTTCGGCTCGCAACTACGGCGGTTTCGATGGGCTTTATCAAATTCAAAGCAATGCACGAGATGGATTCGCAGTCCTCGACGCTGCCAACGCGCTTGCGGTGCTGCCCGAAGTTGAATTTGCCGAGCCGGACATGATCTTCACCGGCAGAAGCCATGTTGTTCCCAATGATGCTGAATTTGATGACGCCTGGGGTTTGCACAATACCGGCCAGCCAACCGGTTGCATCGGTGCTGTCGGCGTTGAAAACATCGACATGAACGGACCAGAAGCATGGGAACTGCAACAGGGTGATCCTTCGGTCATCGTCCTAATCATTGACAGTGGTTACGAGTTCAATCATCCGGACATAAACCACAGTGGTTTCGGCGCAGACTTCACCGGTGAAGGTGGCGCGGGAGCCCCAGTGCATTTCTGTGATCGACACGGCATGGCTGTTGCCGGCTGCGTCTCAGCAGTCATCAACAACAACATTGGCAGCTGCGGAATTGCGCCAAGCTGCACCGTCGCCTCGGCACGACCGTTCATACCAACCGAAAACAATCCGGTATGTTCAGGAAACTGGACCACTATGGCGAGCTGGACCGTCGATGCGCTGTCCTGGGGGTTCAATACTGCCGGCGCAAAAGTGACGAACAACAGTAATGGGTACGGGCTTACATCCGGGGCGATCGAACTTGCGTACTTCCTGACTGCGCTCGGTGGGCAATCACACTTCGCGTCCGCAGGCAACGACGGCACGACAACAGTCGGCTACCCGGCGAATCTCGATAGTGTCAATGCCATTTCAGCGATTGACAAGGATGGCACGCTTGCAAGCTTCAGTGATCGCGGGCCGGGGCTGGCATTTTGCGCACCTGGTGTTGATATCCACACGACGGATCGCGTTGGTGCAAACGGATATGACTCCACAGATGACTACACGTGCATCGATGGGACATCGTTCGCATCGCCGTATGCCGCAGGTGTCGCAGCGTTGATTCTGTCCGTAGACAATTCGCTTGGACCGGTAGGTGTTGCAACGGTCTTGGCACTCTCTGCCAAAGACCTTGGGACGTTTTCATATGACGAAACGTTTGGATGGGGGCTTGTGAACGCACGTGGCGCGATGGACATCATGTACGGCATTGACTGCAACAATAACTTTGTGCCCGATGTAATCGACATTCAACTTCTGCACAGCCAGGACTGCAACCTCAACAAGATTCCCGATGAATGCGAATTGGGCAATTGCCTGAATCAATATCCAAACTACATCACCGCGTTGGCATCCGATTGGAGTTGTGATCCCTGCGGCACAGGCGTGCAGATCATGGCGGATCAGTTGCAGATTCCAGGTTCCAGAAATCTGACGGGATTCCAATGGTGGGGCGCCTATGCAAACACAGATGATGCTGTGATTCACGATCGGTTCACGATCGAGATTCGACCGGACCACGCAGGCCAACCCGGCGCAGCACCTGTTCATACATGGGGGCCTTTCGAGGCAGACCTCAAACTTGACACTGGCAACACAATCAGCGGCTTCCGAGTCTTTGAATACTCACACATGTTGCAGGTGCCTGCAAACCTGAATGCAGGCAACTACTGGGTGTTGATCTACAACGACACACCCACGTCAACGGACTCATGGTACTGGCTCACAGGTTGGCCAAACCTTGCGCAGGGTGGTCTCTTTGCGACACTGTCCGTGACTGGACCCGATGGTCCCTGGCAACCGGAACTCTTCAGCCTTGCGTGGCGGGCCTACTGCGATGAAGAGCCGAACAACGATTGCAACGCCAACTGGATTCCCGATGACTGTGAACTCGATGCCGATGACTGCAATATGAACGCCATCCTTGATGAATGCGAAACCAAGCCGGATGGCGATCCGACTATCGCTGTTGAGCAGGACCTTTGCGAAGATGCGATGCTTGTGTGTCCTGGTATCGATTACGTCGGTACCAACGTGAATGCGGTCAGCAGCATGCCATATTTCTGCGGGCTGTTCTGGGGCAACCAGGATGTCTGGTATCGATACCGACCGGCATATGACGGCGTTCTCTTTGTTCGAATTGAAGGTCCGCCGATTTACTGGTTGTATGCGATCTACGATGGTTGCCCACCCGCAGGTAACGAGATTGCGTGCAACGAACAGGATCACTTCAAGATCGTCATCAATGTGGAAGCCGGCAAGGATTACTACATCCGCGCTGCCTCGTGGGGCAATCAGGTGCCAGGTTCGTTTGAAATGAATCTCGTCGGCCCGCCGTGCGCGCTGAGTCCGATTGATCTCAATGGCAACGGCATTCCCGATGAATGTGAATGTCTGGCTGATGTGAACAATAACGGTACGGTTGATGCCGCAGATGCAGCACTTGTTGCTGCAGCTCAGAACACTTTCTGTGTTGGATGCCCCGAAGACGTCAACAATGATGGATTCGTCGATCCAACAGACTGGAGCATCGTGCTCAATAGCTTCGGCCCATGCCCGTTTGCGAATCCGTAATCGCACAACAACGCAGTTATGCGTAACTGTTTTCCGTGCTCCTTCCACCCCATCACGCCTGTACGTGGTGGGGTTTTTTTTCGTTGAGAGATATGAACACATCGCTTCGATGCATTGGGCGGGAGTATGATGTCTGGATTCGAGACACGCTGTTTCCGGAGTCCCGCAATGCATCGGCAATGGATTCAATCGACAACTCTTGTTATGACCGCTTGCGTATGCATGTCGGCAGCACAGAATTGCATTGCCAGCGACACTGCATATGCGGCCAGACAGGAAGTCGTGCCGGATTTCGGTCAGTTTGTCCCAGCGCATACAACCAACGACAGGCCGAAGTGTGAAGTGACGCTTGAGCGCGTGACGAGTGCGGTTCCGTGGGGACGCGGCATGACTTCGGTGGATGGCACGCTCTTGGTTCTGTCACGTGGCAGACATCGCGGCGAGGGCGGGATTGATCGCACAATCAATGACCATGCGGGTACGTTGTGGGTTGTAGATACTTCCGCCAGCGAAGTGGTTATCCCCGGAGGACTTGCAGGCGAAGCTGTTCGTAGCAATGCCACGATTTTCGCGCAGCCAACAAGTCCGCCGTTTCATTTGTACGACTACGACAACCCGCCCGAGTTGGATTTATTGATGGATCGACCGTATTGCGCGCTGGCGTTTGATGGGCTGAGCCGCAACTTCTTTGTGTGCGCGTACAGCGGAGCCGAGTTTGCGAGCAGTTTTCGCAAGCACAGTACGGACGCTGTCTTTCGGTACGACATGCGAACCGATTCCTGGCATGTCGTCGAACAGCACAATCCGGCAGAACTGTCGGTGACTGAAATCGGCATCGTCGTTTCGAATGAGTACTACCCGCATCATGATCCTGCTGCGAACCCGCCGCCGCATGGCTGGACTAACGGTGCTGACGGCTGCATTGCAGTTGGCCGGTTCCTCTATGTCCCGGCCAAGGACAACCACGTCGTGGTGCAGTACGACCTTGAGAACATTCGCAATGATCCGGATGCCGGTCCGCCGAAGAGTCGCCCTGTGCTGAATTCGACAGTACAAGTTCGATATCCCGGCGGCGAACAGGAAATGCAACTGCTCGGCCCGAGTTCCGTTGCGCAGGATGATGGTTTTCTCTATGTCGGCTACCGAACATCTTCGGTGGTGCTGCGTTTCGCGCTTCACGAGGACGGTGACATTGTCCGCAGTGCGGACGGTAAAGCGACAGCAGATTTGATCGGCGTCTTTGAGCCGTGGGATACTGCAACCGGACGCAGCGGCAACCTATACGACATTGCAATTGGTCCCGCTGGTGATGTTTTCGTGTCCATGGGGACAGAAGGTCGCATCTGGAGGTTTGCACCGGACCCCGCAAAACCTTTTTTCGGCAACGATCAGACGGATCGCCCGACAACGACTCCCCCATTTCTGGACATGTCCGAACTCCTCGGCCGACGAACCGGCTGCAACAATCTCTTCGCCGATCACGAATCGGGCTACCTGTACATCAGCTCGCGCAACAATGACACCTGCGGCAGAATCCACGGCACGATCTATCGGGTGCAGATTACTGAAAACGCGTCAACTCTGCCCAGCCCATGATCGAGCCCGGCAACCCCCCCGGCCTTCGTCCACCTCTGAAAACACACTTCTTGCGCCCCAGGCGACATCGCGAATCCCGAGTAATCGTCATCTGATGTTATTTTGACTAATCAAAATTATGGTTTTACCATACCGGCATTGAACGCATGAATGGAGATTCCGCATGTCGCTATGCCGATTGCTCGTACAACCATGTTTCGCGATGCCGCTGCTAGTCGGTGTACTCACTTTCAGCAGCTCTGCCGCCGCCGCTGATCGTGACCCTGCTGCTGCCAAGAGCGGGTATACGCTGCTCAACCCGACTCCACGAGAATTGTGGCGGGAGCTCAGTGCTGATCGGCCGGACCTCACCGAAAGCCCGATTACGGTCGACGCCGGCGCGGTACAGCTGGAAATGAGCTTCTTTGATTATGCCCGCAACGGATCGGCGGAATCGTGGACGGCTGCGCCGTTCAACCTCAAGGTCGGCCTGACAAACAGTGCGGACATTCAGTTCGTCTTCGATCCGTATGTTCATGTGCGCGACAGTGGCGCGACCGAAAGCGGCATCGGTGATGTGCAGATTCGACTGAAGATAAATCTCTGGGGCAATGACTCCGGCGAGACTGCTCTGGCCGTCATGCCGTTCGTGAAGATACCCACTGCAGCCGATGGCATCGGCAATGATGAATTCGAAGGCGGATTGATCGTGCCGTGGGGTACAACTCTGACCGAATCAGTCGGACTCGGTCTCATGGCCGAACTGGACCTTGTCTACGACGACGCTGACGATGACTACGATCTGGAATTTGTGACAACCGCAGTGATCGGCGTCGACCTCACCGAAGATCTTGGCATGTATTTCGAAGGCGTCGCAATTACTCCGACCGACGGCGACTTTCGTGCGCTGCTCGGCATTGGCGGGACGTATTCGCTGTCAGAAAACGTCGTGCTGGACGCAGGGGTCAACATCGGCCTGACCGGCGATGCAGATGACATCAACGTCTTTACCGGTATCACCGTGCGATTCTGATTGTAGTTCACAAAGTCACGAGATCCAGAGGCGCACAGTCATTGCGTCGGTGCAGGATGCACGTGATATGTTTCATCTGCCGGGCGCACAGCACGCGCAAACCACAGCGGCCGGCGCAGATTGTCCGGCCCGGGACCCGGCCTGGTGAGCGACATCCATTCACGATACGCTTGCAGCGACTTGTTGGTATCAACAACGATGTCGCCGTACTGATCGCAAGGATGTGCAGCTTCGACAGTGACGCGTTGATGCCAGCACTGCATGCCGGAGACTGGGTCGGGCTGCACGCAGAATGTCAGGTTCTGATGCACGCCGCCATCGGTCCACCAGATGCGCTGCGAGTCTGGATCTGTGCTTTTGAACGGCTTGATGTCTTCGGTTCGGCGGAAACGGTACACGCCGTCTTCAGTTTGTTCGCGTGCAACTTTGGAGCTGGCCCAGCGATCGGTTCCGATGTCGTCGAATAGTCGCCAGCGTCCGAGGTGATGTGAGCATGCTACGACGCCGGGGCGCATGCCTTCTGTCACCCACGCCTTGTTGACGAAATATCCGATGCGCGTCGATACGCGCACAAGATCGGTCGTCGCGAGTCCGATTCGATCCGCATCTTCGGGATGCACCCACACCGGGTTCGTGTTCGACAGTTCGTAAAGCCACTTTGCGTTTGCTGACCGCGTGTGAATGAGTGTGGGAAGGCGGAACGTGGGAATCAGAACATACTGGCCTTGTTCGCGATCGAAATGCTGCCGATGGACGTGGCTTTCGATGTAGCCCGGCGTTGCATACTCCGGCCAACCCCAGTCTGCCATGGTTTGACTGTAAATTTCGAGTTTGCGCGACGGCGTATTGAACCCGACGACTGCCGCGCCGTTGACTTGCACACCAATCGGTTTGTCGCCCTGCACAACTGTACCGTCGGGATGTGTTGTTGCACCGGCAAGTTTATCAGCACTGATCTGCTTCAACTGGGTTTCATAAACATCCCGTTCGACAAGAAATGCGCCGCGGGTGCGCATGTACTGCAGCGGAGTTTGCTCGTGCTTTGCAGCTTCTTCAGCAAGACCGGGCACAGAGTTTTCGAACATCCACTGGTAGTACTCGTCAATCGTGATCTTCTCGCCGGTTCGATACGGCGACTCGTAATACCGGCGAATTCCGAGCGAACCGTCGGGGTCGATCCGCCAGGAAAGTTCGATCCAGAATTCATCTTCTTCCCAGACCTCGCCGGGATTTGTGTCGTACGTCAGCGAAACGTTTTCACCCATGCGCTGCGCAACTACACGCAGCACCGGCTGGCGGAAACTGATCCAACGGGCAGCGTGCGTTTCCTGGCTCATCACATCGTGACGCTCTGCGCCGTTGCCCATCGGCAACACGTAATCTGCGTATTGGGCGGTCTCGTTCCATACCGGCGTCATGGCTGCGTGCAATTCAATCAACGACTCGTCATGCAATACACGTTCCCACATCATGCCGTCGGGATTTGTCCACAGCGGGTTGTAGACGCGCGTGAAATACGCAGCAAGTTTACCGCGGCCTTCCAACAGAAAATGCGGCAACAAGATCGACATCTCGTGATACGCCAACGGATATTCGATGGGGTATAACAGGTCATTCCAGATGCGCTGCGGCGGCGGCTTGAGAAACGGCGCGGGTACGAACTTGTTCGATGAATTCTGATGCGTCCCGCCTGGAGTGTTTACTGCGCCCATGAGCACAACGAGAAATTGCAAACAGCGCGACACCTGCCAGCCGCCGAGGTTCCCGGCTGCTGCGTTGCGCCACACATGTGTGGAAAGTGCAGAACCAGCTTCGCCGATTGCGCGCGCAATGTCGACGATCTGTTGCGCGTCGATGCCACATTCGGCAGCGGCCTTGGCGGGCGTCGCAAACGCGTAGTCGTGCTTCAGCTTGGCAATGAAGTTCTCGAACGTGACTTCAACATCAGGGTGCTTATGCGTGAGATAATCTCGCCAGTTGGTCCACTGCTCGACATACTCACGGTTGAACAAATCTTCTTCGAGCAGGACATGGGCAATTGCCAGCAATAGCATCGCTTCCGTGCCCGGCCAGGGTGCGAGCCACCAATCTGCCATGGATGCAGTGTTCGACAGCCGCACATCGATCGCGCAGATCTTCGCGCCATTGCTTTTGGCTTCAATGATGCGCTGTGCGTGCGGGTTGAAGTAATGCCCGGTTTCGAGGTGTGCGGACAGCAGCAGGATGAATTTCGCATTGGCGTGATCGGGCGAAGGTCGATCCGCACCGGACCACAATGCGTAACCGACGCGGGCGGATGATGAACAGACATTGGTATGCGAGTTGTGGCTGTCTACACCCCAGGAGCGCAACACGCGATCCATATATCCATCGTGGCCCGGCCTTCCGACGTGATACATGATCTCGTTGTGGCGATTGTCAATGATTGCCTGGCGAATTTTCGTTGCAAAGGTATCGAGCACTTCGTCCCACGAGGTGCGCTCAAATGTTCCGCTGCCACGCTCGCCGACGCGCTTCATCGGATACAGAATGCGCTGTGGATCATTGACCTGGTTGATCGTTGCGGGGCCCTTGGCGCAGTTGCGTCCGCGCGAACCGGGGTGATACGGATTGCCTTCCAGCCGGCGGATTTTGCGGGTTTGCTTGTCGACGTAGGCGACAAGCCCGCACGCTGCTTCGCAGTTGAAGCACGTTGTCGGCACAAGCATGTACCGGCGCTCGACCTTTTTCGGCCAGGCAGCAGCGTCGAATTCTGCCCAGTCGTCCCATTGATCAGGGGGGGGAAACGACTCCAACGGTGTAACGGTCATCGGTAATGGATCATGTGATCGCGGCATAAATCTCCATTACGACAGCGGCGGCAATTGACCGGCACGGACAAAGGCATGTTCATAGAGATACAGCCCGAGCAGTGTGGGCACGATTGCAAATTCGGGCAACGTGAACGTGATGATGACGGTCAGTACGACGCCGATGAGCAGCGACTCACGGAACGCATGCAGTGGACCGATGCGAATGCTGCCAAGAAACGCAGCCGCCTGTTTCGCATTCGTTGTCGCATGCGGGCCGTAGCGCTCGATGAGCGCCAGTGCGCCATGCACGATGGCGCTGGTCGCAATGATCAACAGAATTTCGCCATGCGGATCAGTGAATGTAACGAGAACAGCGCTTCCGCATAACACCGCCTGCACAAGCAAATGCGGGCCGAGCCATTTGCTTTCCCACAGATCGCGGCCCTTACACTGGTAAAAGAGCAGCGCGGTGTACCCAGCAACTCCTATGCCGAGTACTGCATTGACCCAGCGCAGGCCGTCAGCGATCGCATGCTGCCCAAGCGCGCGCATGACAATCGTTGCGGTCAGCGACGCGCCGAAAAGCCAGAGTATGACGCCGCCTTTTACCAGCCAGCTGTTCCAATTCGGACGAGTGAGCAACCGATAGAATGTTGTCGGTTTGGCAAGATCATCAACGAGCAGCCATGATGTAATGATCATGAACAGCAGCGCGATGACTTCCGGCAGATACGCAGCGCCTGTTCCGGTGATGTTCAACGTGCCGACAAACGGTGCGAGCATTGCAACACCTGCGGCGATTCCTTTGGTGACCAGATACGCTGCGACATGCCAACCCCATTCGACCTTATGGCCAGCATCGAGCACGACCGTCGCCTTGTGTACGAGTGCAAGTTCAATCGGCCACTTCTCCGGTTTGTGCGGAGGGCGATCACTCCAGATATATGAATCCGGCCGATGGGCCGCGCCCGGTTGCAATGCGGTTGCGTCGGTACCTTTATAGAAGACGTTGGGGCCGGTGCCCTGCTCTTCACGACGACGTTGCACGGGGTTGTTCGCGATCGTCAGCGAGATGCGAGATTCGGGATCGTGTACATCGCCAGCAACAATCGCTTGCTCCGGACAGACGACGACACATGCGGGTTCGAGCCCTTTTTCGACTCGGTGCGCGCAGTAGTGACATTTTTCGACCGCGCCGCGATCTTCATTGAGGTACAACGCATCATACGGACAGGCCTGCATGCAGGCCCGGCACCCTATGCACGCATCGCGATCGAGATCGACAATTCCATCGGGGCGCTTTTCGAGTGCATTGACCGGACAGATACTGACACACGGAGCATCCGTGCAGTGATTGCACCGCAGCACTGCAAAGTGCCTGCGGGTTTCGGGAAAGGATCCCTTCTCGATGTACTTGACCCATGTCCGAAAGCTGCCAACAGGCACATCGTTCTCCGCCTTGCAGGCAACTGTACACGCGTGGCAGCCAATGCATCGGTCATGGTCGATCAGGAAGCCGTACTGCATGCGAGCAGTGTAGCGGATTCATCCGGTCGTCACGGACACGTCATCACATCCGCAGAACAACCTGCTCGAACAAGCGCAGGCGCTGTTGCTCGTTGAGCACGTCATAGATGCGCTGCGTCACCGCCCGGCGCTGTTCATCTGTTGGTTGCAGGCGTGATTCGCGAACATAGTCAATAATCGCAGCTCGGATTTCCGCCCGCTGTTCATCATTGGCTTCGGTGATCTCGTAAATGGTTTGCAGTCGATTGTGGTACGGCCGAAGTGTCCATTCGTAGGCGGATCGCATTTCAACCTGAAACAACGTGAAGGCAAGGCGCGCTGCTGCAGCCTGACGCGCATTCTCATCGGCATCAGGTGTGCTGCGCAATTCCCAATCGATCCACGCCTGCCAGTATTCATCAACCAGTTGTTGAAGTTCCTTGACACTGTCCGCCGGCAGGACATCTGAGAGTGATTCAAGCAGCGGCGCGCGAAGGTGCTGCGGGTCATACATGTCGTACAGATCATGAGACAATTTCGCAGCGGTATCTTGATCACCGCTTCGAATAGCATCAGTGATCTCGCGAATCACATCGATATGATCAACGAGCAGCATGCCGAGTTCAGTCTGGCGGTTCTCGATACGCTGCCGAGCCTGCTCGCGCTGCACCGGGTCGAGAACAAGCAGCGCAAGCGCAGCGACTTCAGGGCGCTGTTCGAGCTGCATCATCCTGCCGCGTGCATCGGTCTTGACAAGCGTTTGCCGCGCCTCTTGGCTGATCTTCGGCCCGCCAAGAAGCGCGTCGTCGTGTGCGGCATGATCGGTCTGGGCCCAGAGTGCTGAACCGCAAAACGCAGCCAGTCCAATTGCAATCGTTGAAAACCCTGTCTTCATTGGCCTGCCTCCTGCCATGCAGGAATCACGAGTTCCTTACATGGTAGCACCGCTGATTGGCATGCCTGTGCCGATCGATGCAGGCATGCACTGCATGTGTTGATCTGCCTGCGTAACACGCCACTGTGGTGGGCAGGAAGGGCATCGCAAGCGCAACTCGAACAAAATACGAAAACTGCTGGACATGTTGCGGGTGGAATTGTTACCGTTCGCAGCGGAGGAAGTGGGGATTTTGAGGTGGCAAGCCGCGGGAGGAATCGACACGCTTTCGTATCGCCGGGGCGTACTGGTTCCTGACTGCGCCTGAGACTCCTGCTTCGCAATGAAGTGTATCGCATCGGCTGCGCACGGAGCGCGCGGCGGATGTCGCTGTGTCATGAACAAAACTGAAAGGAATGATCATGTGTACCTACAGGCGGAAACGAGTTTTTCCGGGTGCAGCAGCCATCGTCTGCGCTGCTGCAGCTTTCGTTGCATTGGCGTGGACCACCCCAGCGCACGCAGGAGGTCCGGTGAACGATGAGTGTTCGAATGCCATTGCAATCTCGGGAGATGGATCTTTCGCGCTCGACACGTCAGGCGCGACGACAGGTGCGGAAGGTCAAAGTTGTGCGGATGGCGGCGCAGTCGGCATCGTCAACGATGTGTGGTTCTGCTGGACTGCAACGTGCTCCGGTATCGTCACAATTGAAACGTGCGGAGTGACGAATTTCGACAGTAAAATCGCGCTGTATGACGGCTGCGAATGTCCGGTGCAACCCGGTGGCGATCCACTTTGCTGCAACGATGATGCATGTGGTGTGCAGAGTCAGATCATCTGCGATGTGATTTGCGGGCAGGAATACCTGATTCAGGTTGGCAGCTCACCCGTAAACCCCACAGGCGGCACCGGCGGCATTCGAATCATTTGTCAGGGCGACCCCTGCGATGAACCGTGTTGTGTGGATTTTGATGACGATACGACCAACGGCTTCGGGCCATGCTCGTTTGCACCGAATATCGTTGTCACAACAGATTCACCCGGCCCTTCAGGCAACGCAAACGATTTCTATCTGCGACTTCGTGATACGTCCGGTTCATCGCAGGCATGCGGGACCGCATGCACCGGTGATTGGACTGACATTGCTGCTGATCCATGCGGCGCGCTGTGCTTTGATTTCCGCGTGTTCTTTGATGGCTGCGTGCCCGGCATTCCGGCTTGCGACGCCAACGGCGGATTCATTTTCATTCCACCGCGCATCATTATTTCCAATGGAACATCGACAGCGGTCTTTGTCGGAAGCAATCCGGTCACTGACGATGACGGCCCCAACGGCGGGTGGCATTCGGTCTGTGCACCGATCGGCCCGCTCGACAGTGCCGGCAATCTTCCCAACAACGAAGACGGTGCGTGGGTCATGGCTGGCGGCGCGCCCAACAGCGACTGGACTACGCTTATCACCAATGTGACAGAGATTCGCCTGCCGATCGATTTCACAGCCAACCCTGCGGAAATCGCCGGCTACGACAACATTTGTTTGCGCACCGATGTCTGCCCGTGCATGGTGATCGAGGAAGAGGAAATACTCTGCGATCTCGACGCAACGGGACAGCCGAGCGGGACGTATACGGTCAATTTCAGTGTGACGAACTTCTCAGGTGTTGATGCCCAGTACGTACTCTTTCCTGATTCCAATGTGTCACCGAACGTCATTCCGCTCAGCAGTCTGCTGCCGGGTGATGGATCGTCATCACAGAGCGTCTCAGTGACAATCACCAATGGCACACCCGGGGAGTTGTTCTGCTTCGACGTCATACTCGCTGATGTCAACATTGAAGAATGCTGTTCGTCGGAACTGTGCGTCGAGCTACCCGACTGCGACTGCATGCTGTTGACAAACGTAGATGTGCAATGCGTCGGCGACGGCACTGGGGCGATCACGCTCACGTTCGATCTGACAAACCTCACGCCGGATATCGTCGAACACATGTTCCTGGTCCCGCAGCCAATCGGCACGTCAGTCACGATCGACCCGGACTACGTCGACGTACCGACCCTGAACCCGTTTACGACGCAGAGTTTCGGTGTGTTTACGATCAATGGCGCAGCAGAAGGCGAAATCATCTGCATTCGAATCTCGATTCATGATGAAAACCTCGGCGAGTGCTGCTCGCAGGACTTGTGCTTCACCGTTCCGAGTTGTCAGCGATTCAGTCCTTGCGATTTGAATCTCAGCGGCACGGTCGATGTGTTTGACCTGTTAATCGTCCTTGACAGTTGGGGCGATACCTGCCCGCCGGACTGCGACGGTGATGCGAATGATGATGGCGTCGTGGATGTCTTTGATCTCCTCTTGGTTCTTTCAAACTGGACAGTCTAATTGTCTAGAAATTTTCAGGTTGCGCAACACCTGTAGCCGCCTGATGCAGAAGCCCGTCTCGCCTTGCATCTGTAAGGCGAGGCGGGGTTTTTTATTTTGTGCGCCGCCGCGCTTCATGTCACACTGTTGCCGAGGTGTCCACGCTCGACGACCGTTTGTGCTTCCCCGTTCACTGTGTGTGCGGTATAGTCGCCGCGATCCTCCGACTTAAAAGGAGCGCGCTATGCGCAATGTTTTACGTCTGTCTCTCGTTGCTGCATTTGCATTGCTGCTGCAGTCATGCTCCGTTGGAACCGATGAGAGTACTGCTGGTGAGACCAGAACCATCGGCGTGTCGCTGTTGACTATGCAGCACCAATTCTACCAGGACTTGCGCGCAGGTCTCGAATCCAAGGCTGCGGAACTCGGATATGAACTTGTCGTGACATCTGCAGAGTTTGACCCGGCCCGGCAGGCAGATCAGGTTGACAACTTCATTGTGCAGAGCGTTGATGCCATCGTGCTGAGCCCATGTGACAGTCGCTCGGTCGGCACGGCTATTCTCGCAGCCAACGAAAGCAATATTCCTGTCATCACCGCGGATATTGCATCGTTGTCAACAATCGGCAAAGTCCAGACGCACATCGCAAGCGACAATGTTGCCGGCGGCAGGCTTGCTGCAGAGTTGATCATTGAAGCCATTGGTCCGCGCGGCAAGATCGTCATTCTCTCGCACCCGGAAGTCACATCGGTAAGCGATCGTGTCAAGGGATTTCGAGAACGGCTAAGCCGCGAACCCGACATCACGATACTTGCGGAGCTGTCTGCGGAAGGAATGCGCGATAAGGCGGCCAAGGTCATGGAAGATCTCCTGCAGGCGCATCCGGACCTGAACGGTGTGTTTGCGATCAATGATGATTCCGCGCTAGGCGCACTGGCAGCAATCGAAGCGGCCGGCCGGCTCGACAATGTCAGCATTGTCGGATACGACGGCACGATGGAAGCCCGCGAGAAGATACGCAGCGGCGCGATTTATGGTGATGTCATTCAGCATCCAAAGCAGATTGGCGCCTTGACCATCGATGCAGTACACAAAGTACTTACAGGTGTAAACGTACCTGAAGTTATGCCCGTCGAAGTCGGAACTATTACGGCCGACTCACTCAATGCCATAATTGGCGCACCGTGATGTCCACCCGCCTGCGATTCGAGAATATCACCAAGACATTCGGCGGCGTCATCGCGCTTCGCAACGTTTCATTCGACATTGCCCAGGGGACTGTTCATGCAATTGTCGGCGAAAACGGTGCAGGCAAAAGTACGCTGATGAAAATTCTTGCGGGCGTGTATCAGCCGAACTCCGGATCGATGCGGCTGGATGACACGCCGTATCAACCCAGATCGCCGCATGATGCGATGCAATCCGGCGTGAGCATTGTGCATCAGGAGTTGGCGCTCGTTCCACATCTGACCGTGGCGGAGAACGTTTATCTCGGCCGACTTCCGACTACACGAATACTCGGCACTGTCCGGTACAGCGCGCTGCGTCGCAACACACGGGCGCTCTTTGACCGCCTGCAACTTGACATTCCAATCGGCGCGAGCGCGGGGAGCCTTTCGGTCGCGCAGCAGCAGATGGTCGAGATCGCTCGGGCCCTGTCCCTGGAAGCGCGCGTTCTTGTGCTGGATGAACCGTCTGCTGTCCTCACCCCGCGCGAAGTTTCAAGCCTGTTCAAGTTTGTTCGCACCCTTGTCAACAGCGGCGTTGCGGTGCTGTACATCTCCCATCGCATGGATGAGATCTTCGAGCTTGCTGAGACCGTTACCGTCTTGCGCGATGGAGCGCACATATCAACACATGCCGTCGCAGATGTCACGCGGGCACAGCTCATTCGCGACACGGTCGGCCACGAGTTGTCTGCACAATTTCCAACTCGCAACTCCACGATCGGCGAACCGCTGCTGTCTGTGAATGCACTCACCGCAGCGAGGCGCTTTCGCAACGTGTCATTGGATGTACACGCAGGTGAAGTGCTCGGCCTGACAGGGCTCGTCGGCTCGGGACGTTCATCGATAGCGCGAGCGATCTTCGGTGATGTGCATATCACAGCCGGATCAATAGCCGCTTGCGGTGCGGCGGGTCCGTTCCGAAGCCCGCGTGCTGCCTGCAGAGCCCACATTGCGTATGTGCCTGAAGATCGAAAACGTGAAGGGTTTTTGCTGCACCGATCGTTGCGAGAAAACCTGACGCTAGGGCATCTGAAAGATGTTTCACAGGCGGGCGTTATCAATCGCCGCAGCGAACGTGCAACTGCGCGTACCCTCGCAAATCGACATCGAATCAAACATGGCGGATTGGACGCACCGATCAATCGGCTGTCGGGCGGCAACCAGCAGAAGGCATTGATTGCTCGTTGGTTGCGCGATCAATATCGGATCATTCTGCTGGATGAACCGACGCGCGGCGTGGATGTCGGCGCCAAAGCAGAAATCTATGGTCTGATCAACGATCTGGCCCAACGCGGCGCAGCAATTCTCATGATTTCAAGTGAGTTGCCGGAAGTCATCGCGATGTGTGATCGCATTGCGGTGATGTACGAAGGCCGGCTTGCTGGAATACTTGACAACGCGGATC
Organism: Phycisphaerales bacterium; assembly: GCA_029260575.1. GTDB lineage: Bacteria > Planctomycetota > Phycisphaerae > Phycisphaerales > SM1A02 > JAJDDB01. The sequence continues at coordinate 321,335 of JAJDDB010000004.1, read as the reverse complement.
GCGCTGTAACGCAGGAGCGCATTATGACGCTCGCTGTCGGGGAGGTTGCAACGTGAAGAAACAAACTGCGTTTCTTGTGCGCCGCCTGCTTGCGGCGCGCATGCCTGTCATCCTTGTGGCTCTGATCATCAGTGTGACGCTCATGACAGATGGGCAATTCGTACAATTCGCCAACATCGTCAACGTGCTCCGGCAGGTTTCCTTTGAAGCAACAATTGCGTTCGGCATGACCGCGATCATTATCACCGGCGGTATTGACCTGTCGGTCGGATCGCTGGTGGCACTGACGGGTGTTGCGGCTGCACTCGTCATGCGCGCAACCGGAGATTTCTCGCCAGGACTCGCAATTGCTTTAGGCGGCCTTACTGCTGTGGTGCTTGGCGGAGGCGTAGGCGCGATGTCCGGGGTTGTTGTTGCGTGGTGTGCTATTCCTCCATTCATAGTCACGCTCGCAGCAATGCTCATTGCTCGAGGCGCAGCACTTCTTCTTTGCAACGGACAGCCTGTTGATGGACTTCCCGAGCAGGTGCTGTTTCTCGGGCGCGGCTTTGTATTTGAAGATGTCATTGGCAAGTCGCTGCCTTTCCCCGTGCTCATTATGTTGATCGTCTATGCACTTTTTGCTTTTACGCTGAACCGCACAGTCTTCGGCCGTGATGTGGTTGCTGTCGGCAGCAACGAAGAAGCTGCGCGACTGTCCGGCATCTCGGTGCGGCGAGCCAAGTTGCTGGTCTACGTATTGACAGGCGCAGTCTGCGGGCTCGTCGGCCTGCTGCACGATGGCAAACTGAATGTCGGCGATCCGAAGGTCGCAGAAATGTGGGAACTGAACGTTATCGCTGCGGTCGTTGTCGGCGGAACGAGTCTTTTCGGCGGGCGCGGTACGATGACAGGCACGCTGATCGGCGCACTCATTATCGGCGTGCTGAACAATGCCTTGAACCTGATGCATGTTGAACACTTCTGGCAGAAAGTCGTGTTGGGCGCGGTGATTCTCACTGCGGCTCTGGCTGATGCCGGGCTGCGCACTCTTGAGAGGAAGACGGAATGAAGCTGCAACGCGCTTTAGCATGTGGAGTTGGCGTAAGTATCGCATCGCTTGCATGTGGGCAGACTGACGAGCGCGCACATGATCTCTCGAAAGAGAAAGTGCTGTATTGCGTCGGGTACGCGCACCTGGATACCCAATGGCGATGGGATTATCCAACGACAATCGACAAGTACATCCGCGATACACTGGAACAGAACTTCGCGTTGTTTGACAAGTATCCCGGCTACACATTCAATTTCACCGGCTCTGCACGCTATGAAATGATGCGCGAGTACTATCCGGATCTATACGAAGAACTTGCCGAGCATATCGAAGCCGGACGGTGGTTCGTGAGCGGCTCGTCCGTGGATGAGGGTGATGCGAATGTGCCCTCGCCGGAGTCGATCATCCGGCAGGTGTTATACGGCAATTTGTATTTCAAGCGCGAGTTCGGCAAAGAATCTGCGGACTTCATGTTGCCGGATTGTTTCGGATTTCCTGCATCGATGCCTTCGATCTGGGCGCATTGCGGACTGAAGGGTTTCTCCACGCAGAAACTTACGTGGGGCTCAGCGATGGGAATCCCGTTCAAGATCGGTGAATGGGTCGGGCCCGACGGCCGATCTGTCGTGGCAGCTCTGGACCCCGGCGCGTACGTCGGCGCGATTAAGGGGCGCGTTGATCTGAACCCGCAATGGGTTCGCCGTGTGAATGACAACGGTGAGCGTTTTGGCGTGTGGGCGGATTACCATTACTACGGAGTTGGTGATCAAGGCGGCGCGCCACGGGCGGAAGATGTCGAAAACTATCTTGCATCGATCGACAACCCCGACAGCCAAATTAAGGTTGTGCTGGCCGCTTCAGATCAGTTGTACAGGGATCTGACGCCGGAACAGCGTTTACGCCTGCCTCGGTATAAGGGTGATCTGCTTTTGACAGAGCACTCTGCGGGCACGCTGACGAGTCAGTCGTACATGAAGCGCTGGAATCGTCAGTGCGAGCAACTTGCAGATGCTGCTGAGCGTGCTGCGGTCGCTGCGTCGTGGCTGGGCGCGATGCAATATCCACGCAAGCAACTCGAGCGCTCGTGGGTGCGCTTTCTTGCCAATCAGATGCATGATATTCTGCCGGGCACGAGTATTCCCCGGGCGTACACGTATTCATGGAACGACGAGATTATTGCACTGAACGGGTTCGCTTCGGTGCTGACGCATGCGACCGGCGGGGTTGCTCGCGCTCTTGATACTGATACCGAAGGTGTGCCGATTGTTGTCGTAAACCCACTTGCGATCGCGCGCAACGATGTTGTTGAAGCCCGTGTGCAATTCGGCCCTGATCAGCAAATCCCCGCCGCGGTGCGCGTGTTCGGACCTGACGGCCGAGAAACACTTGCGCAGCTCATCGCACGGGATCAACAGCGTGTGACAATTCTCTTCGTGGCGCCTGTCGAACCGAACAGTTTTTCAGTGTTCGATGTTCGTCCGGCACGGTCGTTGGAGGCGGCAGGACTCTTGCAGGTCACAGATCGCACGCTCGAGAACGAATTCCTGCGCGTGACAGTCAACGACGCTGGAGACATCGCATCGATCTTCGACAAACAGGCGAAGCGTGAGGTTCTGTCGCAACCGTCCAGGCTTGCGTTTACATACGAAATGCCACAGCAATGGCCAGCCTGGAATATGGACTGGAACGACCGGCAGCGCCCGCCGAGTGGCTACGTTGATGGCCCGGCACGCATCCGGGTTGTCGAACGTGGGCCGGTGCGCGCGACGATTGAAGTCTCACGGGCTGCACGCAACTCGTTCATTACCCAACGCATTAGTCTCTGCGCGGGTGACTTCGGACGCGTCGTACAAATCGACGCTGATATCGACTGGCAATCGACCGAATGCGCGCTCAAGGCCAGTTTTCCGCTCAAAGTGCGCAATGACATGGCGACATACAACTGGGGCCTTGGCACCGTACAGCGCGGTAACAATGACCCGCGCAAATATGAAGTTCCATCGCACGAGTGGATTGATCTTACATCGCCTGACCATTCCTATGGCGTTTCGATCATTGAAGATTCCAAGTATGGCTCCGATAAACCGTCGCCTGATGAAATTCGATTGACGTTGCTGTACACACCCGGCGTGCGCAATGGTTACCTTGATCAGCACTCCCAGGACTGGGGCCGGCACCAGATAACCTACGGCATCTATCCGCACAGTGGTGATTGGCGCACCAGCGGAACCGAGTGGTACGGCAGGCGCATCAATCAGCCTTTGCGTTCGTTTCAAACTACGCGGCGCAGTGGTCAGTTACAACGGCAGTTCTCGTTCGCAACAGTAAACACCGGACAGGTTGATATCCGCGCGATCAAAGTTGCTGAGCAATCAGATTGGATCATCGTTCGGCTGCAGGAACTTTGGGGATTACCTGCGGATGACGTGCAAGTCAGTTTCGTCAAACCGATTCTTGAAGCGCGAGAGGTTGACGGACAGGAACGAATCATTGGCGCTGCTGACGTACATGATGGACGTTTGCGTCTTGACATGAAGCCGTACAGTCCACATTCGTTTGCGATAAAATTGCGCGAACCGAATGCCGAATTGTCGCCGCCTCGTGCGCAGATCATCGACCTGCCGTTCGATACTGATGTGACGACAGGTGATGATGATGTTGGAGGCGCATCGATGGACGGCTCGGGCAAATCCATACCCGGAGAAATGCTGCCCGAATCGCTCGTTTTCAACGACATTCCCTTCGTACTTGGGCCAAGTGCGGGAAATGCATTCAATGCTCTCACCTGCCGGGGGCAAGATATTGCAATTCACGAAGGAGACATGCGCGATCTCTACATTCTTGCAGCGGCGACGGAGGATCGAACCGCTTCATTTACAACCGAGACAACGTCGCACGAACTGACGATCCAGTCGTGGACGGATTTCGTCGGCCAGTGGTACAACAGAACGTGGGACCGCCCATTTGAAGAAGTTGATTATCGCTGCGTGGGTAACGTCATCGGCATTGAACCCGCATACATTAAGCGCGATCCCATTGCGTGGTTCTGCACGCATCGGCACGACGCATCGAAGGGTAATGATCCCTATCGATTCTCGTATTTGTTTCGATACCACATTCGGCTCAATGAATCTGACCACACGCTTACCCTTCCCAACGATCCGCACATTCGCATCTTTGCAATGACGGTTGCGGATGATCCGAATGCGCAGACCCGCCCCGCTGCTCTTTTGTATGACGCATTTGATGGAACAGACCAGATTGAGTTGCGACACACGTATCAACAGACAGCTGTTCCGGTGTTCGAAGGAGTGACACCACGCACAACAGCAACAACTGCGCGCGGTCAGTCATTCAACAGACTTTCAATCGCTGCGCCCGTTGCGAATGACGATGCTGTCGACCTAACTTTTCGCTTCATCGACAATATGGGAGCGTGGAGCCCGCACCCGGGTTCTGGTGCAGTCTCCGACATGCTGCCTCGCCTCAATGATGGCCAACTCGCGCGCAATGATGATGATACGCAGCGTTGCGTGTGGTATGACAATGCAGGTCGTTTCTATGTTGATCTCGGAGCAGCGCGCGACATTCAATACGTGCGAACATACTCATGGCACCGAAGTAACCGTGCTCCGCAATACTTTTCGGTATGGGGCGCATCCGGCGACTCGCTGCCGGATGCGACGTTCTCGCACGGCGACAACGAAAGCTGGGAATTGCTTGGCGTTGTCGACACACGCGAACTCGGCAACGGCGACATCCACGCGTCGGAGCTTTCATCAATTGGAGTTCACCGATACTTACTTTGGGTGGCGGAGGATATGGGACAGGGAACATTCTTTACAGAGGTGGACATCGACATTGCGAAATAGATTCTGCGAGAAACTTGTTTTTGTAATTGCAATGATTATCGCTGTGGTGCCGGCATACGGCCACAGTGTTGCGGTGGATTTTGCTGAGGTCGTGGTGCATTTGAACAGGCTGGAAATGCACCCGCAGATCAACGAACATGTACTTGGACACACGTCGATTCACCCGCAAGCCAAGGATGCGGCAAACCAGTACGTCCGAGCGTTGACAGATTCGTTGCTGATGTACAATGAGCATGGCGAGCGCCTGCACGTCGAAACAACGAATCTCTCGATCTCGGTTCCGCTCGATATTGATGTTCGTTTTGTCGCGATGATACTACGCCCCAGTAGTCCACTCGCGCAGCAGGCACGTCAACTCAAACTCGCAATATACGGCAGCGGCGCAGGATCGTTGCGCAATTCCGCAGTTACACTGACGAGCGGCGGCAATGTGGAGACGATTGATCTTGCCGTCATTCGTGGCCAATACGTGCCAGCGCCATTGCTCACATCCAATCCGTTCGATCAGCCACTGCTTCTTGTCGAACAGGTGGGCGATAAATGTATCGTGGAGTGGCATATTCCGCTTCAAATAGCCCAGCAGTTGGTGGCGCATCTCGACGTCACTGGCTCGGCCATTACATCTGCACAGATTGATGCTGCTCAAGAGAACATCCTCAAATGGATGCAAGATCACGTGCAATTCGTTGGAGGCGACGTTGTGCTGGAGCCAACTGAAGCACGCCTGACGTTGATGCCGCAGCATGCCGGGCGTGTAGCAGATTGTGTAAATCCGGATCCCGTCTGCATTTTCAACGCCAGGCTCGGATTTCAACTTACGTTTACATCCGGCCCTACTGTAACTTTAATACAATTGCATCGCGATGTATTCACGATCGCTTCGCCATCACTCGACGTGGTTGTAATCGACGGCAGCTTGAATGTTCTTCGGGGAACCGTCACGTCAATGGACCGCACAGTGCGATTTGAAGACGGCACGTGGTCGATCGGTCGTGGTGTAACCGATGTGGATTCAAATGATGGGCTTGAAAATGTTCAAGACCATGTAAGAGAATCTGCTGCACACACATCAATACGCTAAGAAATGTCTTGGCCGAACGATACCCTTGCATTGATCGGATGCGGCATTTCATCGACGAAGAATTGTTGCTTTATTACGTTGTGTTGATGTGCGCTACGAGACTTTCTTCAAACGTCATCAACGCACGGACCGCTTCTGGTCGTACGACGATACCCGGCCGCATCTCAGTAAGCTGCATGAGTGCATCGTTGACATTTTCTGCACGTCCACGCGACAGGAGCGACGCACCGACGATGACGGCAGATCGGGAGTAGCCAACCTTGCAATGAACATACACTATGCCATTTTGTGCATGTTTACTGATGAACTCGAGCGCGCATCGAATCTGCACCTGGGTTGGCGCGGTGAGATCCAGCACTTGCAGATTCAGATATGGAATCGTTTGCCACTGCCTTGGCGCATTGAATTCGGATGTAAGATCTATGACAGCAGTCACGCCGGATAAACTCGCGTGTTGCGCTTCCTCTTCATTCAAATGCCGTCCAATCCACGTGCTTTCATCAACGACGTCCCAGGGTCGGTTTCGTTTCGCGTAATATCAACGGGACAGCCATTGCCCGAGCAAGGAAGGGCCAAGAAGGATTCGAGCGGCCAGTGACAACCGACCGTTGTGTTTCTGGTAGATCGATGGACCGATCCCGCAGTAACCGGCACATACAATCGCGACGGCGGTAGCCGGCCAAAGCATAAGCCAACCCAATCGATCCCGAAACGCAACAGCAACCACTTGCAGCGCAACAGCGCCCAGGGCGTAATACCCAGCAACGCGAAGATTTGCACACGATTGTGATGACGATCGCGCATATGGGAACATGTAGATACAGACAATGCCAAGCGCCAGACCGCCGACAACATCCAGTACATGATGTTGGTATGTAAGAAGTGTCGAAGCGGCAACGAACCCGAACCAGACGATCGTGATCCAGCGAAGCAGTCCCGAAGTATGACGGGCATACACAGCAAGCAGAATCGCGCTCAGCGCGATGTGTAGTGATGGAAACAGATTGTGCGGCTGATCCATTGAGCGGAACCAGTCGAAGACAACACCGAGCCAGCCGTCTGCGGCCGGGCGTTCCATACCCATTTTCAAAGGCATGATAAGAAAGATAGTACATGCTGCAGATACTGCGAGCACAATGCGCCGGATCAGAGTTCGGAGCTCATCTCTATCGGAGCACACAAACGGTGCTGCAACAAAGAACAAATCAATGGACATGTATGGAAGAATCATGAGCGCAATGAATGGAATGTGGTGTTCCCATTCATACATCCATACGGCGTCCACATCGCGCGTTGCTGTAAACCAATTGGTTGCTCCATACGCAACCAGAAAGAACGTACTAAGCAGCACAGATGTCAAAATTGCGCGCCAACGTGAAATCACCGGCGCCTCGCGATCGAAACTGTGAAGATGCCCCACTGATCGATTTCCTGTCGCTGTTTCTCGAAGCCGGCTTCGCGCACCAGATCATCCATCTCCGCCTGTGTTCGACGCCGCATGACCCATGGCTGGCCTTCGCGATTTGTAAGCACGCGCGCAATGAATTCAACCTGCGGATGCCAGGGTTGACACGTATACAGCAACCGGTCCCCAGAGTCTGTCGCTGCTGCCAGACCCTGAAGTGAACGTCGAATCGGCTCGTTGTCAGGAAACAACTCGTACAAACCCGAGACAATGACAATTGTTGGTCGCGGTTGTAATGATTCAAGCGTAGATGGATCGAATGCGTTACCCCGGACTACGTTGACATTTGGCAATTCAAGTTGAGTTGCGAGATTCCGAGCGGCGTCAAGATTTGCCTGTTTGTAATCCCGCAACAGAGCTGTCGCGCCGGTTACATTCATCGAGTGCAGAGTCTCAAGAACATATCGGCCGGCGCCGGCAGCAATATCAGCGATGTGTACAGGCTGCCCATCTGCAACAGTTTGTTCAATTGCGCCGCGCAGAAGCGATTCCATGTTCTTACGTCGAACGCGAATGCCCTTCCAACCGACGCTGCTGAGAAACGTTCTTTCAATAATCGTGCCAACACCCCATCGACCGGAGGGCTTGTTTCGATAGACGTAGTCGAGCATGACGCCCGAATCAAAACCGGACGTACAACCAAGTCGAATTCCATCGCTGAGATTGCCCACGGATTTGAGCGACGCCCGCACCACCCGCCAGGGCAAAGACGGAGGAGTTCGAAGCCAGTCATATTCCGTTCGAGTATGACCACCTCGATCAGCATGTATCAGCGTCCGCCTGCTCGAAGGACTGTCGAACGCGCGCACGAGAAACTGACGTACCGTCTTGACAACGTCCTGCCGACCGACGTCGTGAAACATTGCATGGCCCACACGCGGGAAGAATTCCATCTGCTTTACTTCCGACGAAAGTCTGCGATAGAAGCGCCACTGCGCCTCTTTGCGCACGACCCAGTCCCTGCCGGCTCCGAGCATAAGGGTCGGCGTATGAATTGCACCAGCGTCAGCCAGCAGCCGCGTCGATGTATCCCGAAGATCCAGCAGGATGTTGATTGCGATCTGTCGAAATATTGCCGGGTCATCACGGTACGCCTGAGCCTGTTCAGGATCACGAGTCAACATATGCGCCTTGACATAGCTCTTGACGAATCCGCGGCCAAACAGACGATTGCGCAGGCGCAGCATAGGCACGGCCAGCGGCACATAGAGCTTCACGCGAAACGCGGGTGTTGCAAGCACCATCGCGCGCAGCGTCGGCGCATAATCATGTACCCATGCCGTAGCGATGACAGCGCCGACGCTATGGGCCAGAACTGCGGTGTCTTCAGGAGCAATGTGATGGTGCCTTGCAACATGCCGGGCAAACCACTCTGCGTCCTGTATGACATCAGCCAGGTGCGTTGCCCATCCGCGTTCTCCGGGCGATTTGCCGTGACCACGCTGATCCCATGCGAATACTGCAGTCTCGGGCAAGTCGAGTGATTCGACGGTTTCCTGCCAGCGTGCAGAGTGTTCATGTCCGCGATGAAACAACAAGAGAGCTCGCGTCGCGCCGCCGGGCGGCAACCACGCACGATAAAACAATTCGGTTCCATCCCACGTCTGGAAAGTCAGTTCGTCACACTGCATAGCCTGAGGCTCCGCTGCGTCCGTGCAATGCTGGACGAAGGCAAACCAGCGTCGGGAGTACTGCGACCGCGCTGTCTAACGTACACGCGCGTGATGCACGCGTTACAAGAGTAAGCAATTTCGTGCAATTGCGACACGCGCGACGATATCTACACCGATCTGGATCGAAAACCGGGAACAATCTGAGCGTTCGCGCTTCTGGTCATGTTGCGGGAATACTGCACTGTACAATCTCCGCAAATGCATCGACCTGCTTGCGAATCCAATGTGCATTACGGCCGAGCTCCGCAGCCATTATCTCAGCCACGCGCGGTGCCGCGATTGCCGCCTTTCTCGCATCGACAAACAGAAGCCTGTAGCGCCGCGACAGAACATCTTCGACCGTGCGCGCCATCTCCTCTCGACACGAACGAATGACCTCTGTTTCTGACAACGAGACACCATCGCAAACAGGATAGCCCAGAGACGAATCGCTCGAACTCAGGGCTCCCGGACGACTGCTGTCGCTGACATGCAGGGGCAGCTCTGCCGTCACACAATTTCGGCGAGACAATCCGCCAACAACAATAGCCTTATCGATAAGGTCCTCCGCCATTGCCCGATAGGTCGTCCACTTGCCGCCGACGATACTGAGAAGTTTGGATTCCGAGTCAATGATGATCGAATGCTCGCGCGAGATTCTTGCTGTCCGACCTGATCGATTCGACCGGACCAGCGGCCGAAGACCTGCGAACACACTTCGGATATCACTGCGCGTTGCTGAACGATCCAGATATTGATTTGCAGTTTCAAGTAGATACTCAATTTCCGTATCGCTTGGTGCTGGTTCGAATTCGGCGTGGTTGACTAACACATCCGTCGTCCCTACCAGTACAACGCCCTGCCAGGGAATCATGAATATCACCCGTCCATCGGATGTGCGCGGCACCAGCATTGCGGTGTTGCCTGACAGGAGTGATCGATCAAGCACTACGTGCGTTCCTCGGCTGAGCGTCAATGCCGAATCTGCAGCAGGATCGTCCAGACGGCGCACAGCGTCTGAGAACGGCCCGGTCGCATTGATTACAACACGTGCTTCAATCTCGAATGTCTCATCAGTTTCACAGTCAAACGCTTGAACGCCGCGCAATGCGCCACTTGACGTCTTCAGCAACCCTGTTACAGGAAAATAATTGATGACCACCGCGCCACGCTGCGCTGCCGTCTGCGCGAGGGCTATTGCCAGCCGTGCATCATCAAACTGACAGTCGTAATACAGCGTCCCGCCGCGCAGCCCCTGAGACTGCACTTCGGGAAGAAGTTCGAGAGTTTCATGTCGCGACAGATGCCTGGATCGCCGGATGCCGCTGCTGCCAGCAAGCAGATCATAGAGCTTCAGACCGGCCCAATACTGTGCTGAATCCCATCGCGAGTAGCTCGGAACGACGCACGCCAGTTCGTGGACGATCTCTGGAGCGTTCCGTCGAAGTCGATCGCGCTCGCGTAGCGCTTCACGAACCAGCGACACATTGCCCTGCCGCAAATATCGAACGCCGCCATGCACGAGCTTGGTGGATCGACTTGATGTCCCGCTTGCAAAATCGTTTCGCTCCAGCAACACGACTTCGTATCCGCGCGACGCCGCATCAACTGCTGCGCCCAGCCCCGTCGCGCCGCCACCAATTACGACGATGTCCCAGGGCTTTGCACGAGATCGCAACTGTGTTATGGCATCGTTGCGGTTCATCTCAATCCGATTCAATTCGAGTCACCACTTGAGCAGTCCCATCGGCGCGATCTGTCTATCGCTTCGGCCCACCGCCGGCATCTGTGCTCGGCTTGGTCAGCAGACATCGTTGGCTCAAATACCCGCTGCACCTTCCATTGGGATGTGATCTCACTTGTCGAGCGCCAGAAGTTTGTTGCAAGCCCTGCGGCGTACGCTGCTCCGAGCGCTGTTGTTTCCAAGATGCTTGGTCGCACGACGGGTTTCTGGAGTATGTCTGCCTGGAATTGCAGCAGCAGATCATCAACCGCCGCACCGCCATCGACACGCAACTCGCTCAACGGCTGGCCAGCATCAAGCTCCATTGCATGCACAAGATCCGCAACCTGATAGGCAATTGCCTCAATCGCAGCCCGCGCAATATGCGCCGAGGTTGTGCCGCGCGTCAGTCCAAGCAATGTTCCGCGCGCGTGCGGGTCCCAGTGCGGTGCTCCGAGCCCGGTCAGCGCAGGAACGAGAAAGACTCCGTCCGAATCGTGTACTGATGCTGCCAGTGTACGCACATCCGAAGATTGCTCGATGATCCCAAGCCCATCGCGCAGCCATTGAACAATTGCACCACCGATGAAGACGGAGCCTTCCACCGCATATGTCACGACATCGTTCATCGCCCACGCAATCGTTGTGAGCAATCCGTGTTTTGAGAGCGGCGCATTCTCACCGGTGTTCATCAACAGAAAACACCCAGTTCCATAGGTGTTTTTTGATGTGCCCGGTTGCAAACAAGCCTGCCCAAGCATTGCGGCCTGTTGATCGCCCAATATGCCTGCAATTGGCACGCCTGAAATCTCAGGGATATCCGAAACTGTGCCATACACTTCGCTGCTTTGTCGAACTTCCGGCAGCGTTGATCGAGGAATCCCCAGCGGCTCAAGCAATTGTTCATCCCAATCGCTGCGATGGATGTTGTACAGCAACGTGCGCGAAGCGTTGGACGCATCAGTAATATGCAGTTGACCTTTCGTGAGTTTGTACAGCAGCCAGGAGTCGATCGTCCCGAACGCAAGTTCGCCAGCAACTGCTCGTTCCATTGCGCCGGAAACGTTGCGCAGCAACCATGCGAGCTTCGTACCTGAGAAATATGGATCGAGCACGAGCCCCGTTCGTTCGCTGTACAACGACGCCAGCCCATCTTCTTCGAGTTGCGCGCATATCCCAGCAGTGCGTCGATCCTGCCAGACAATTGCGTTGTAAAGAGGATCGCCGGTGCGCCGGTCCCACAACACGGTCGTTTCGCGCTGGTTCGTCACACCGATTCCAGCTATCTGCTTCGGTTTGAGTCGTGCCGTTCGAACAGCGTCGCAAATGGCGGTTCGCTGCGATTGCCAAAGCACCTGCGGATCATGTTCGACCCACCCCGGCTGTGGGAAGATTTGTGGGAACTCGCGCTGGCTCAGAGAGATGATCTCACCTGCGCGATCGAAAACGATGGCGCGCGAACTCGTGGTGCCCTGATCGACCGCGATAACGTATTCCACGATCAGCACACTCCCCTTAGGACTTCACATCCGGCGCATTCGGCTGTCGTGCATTGAACAAATGGCGTTGCAGAACGTCAAACGAACGGGTTTCGATGAAATGCGCCCCACCAGCCAGCATACGGTCTGCATCCTCTGCAGTCTCGACGCCATAGATCGCCCACTGCCACGCTGCTTGTTGAAGCACACCCCCCGCTGCATCGACTTGGTGCATATGACTAAAAATGTGACTCACTGCTACGTCGATGGCAAATTGTTCGCTAGTCGTGTTCAGGTCATCAATGACGAGCGCCACTTGCACGCCGCGCTGAAATGCGTGGCGGATTAAATCGTGTTGGGCAGACGTAACCACGAATGATGCTCGAGTGTCTTTGATCTGTCCAAGCAATGCTTCGAGCACGACATCGGCTCCCAACCGATCGACGCCATCGTCCTTTACATCTATGAAACACGTCAGATCTGGACAAGCGTTGACGAATTGCACCGCCTCGACAAAACTGGTGATCGATACGTCCTTAAAGCGATCGCCGAAACGCGCGGGCTCGCCCGCTGTGAGGTCTTGTATTTGCGCGAGAGTCATTTCGTTCACGTTGCCGGACACGCCCGAGGTTCGCTCCAGAGTTGCATCATGCAGCAGAACGGGCACCACATCAGCAGTGAACTGCACATCAAACTCGACGTACCGTGCGCCACATTCATATGCTGCCTGAAGTGCAAGCAGCGTATTCTCCGGAAAGATCGACGACAGTCCGCGATGCGCGATAAGTTGCGCGATACTCGAATTGTTCTGCACCATTCATTTCTGCCTGAGCAAAGGATCTACGCTGGTTAGATCGGTCACTCGCAGGACAAAGGTTCGCTTTTTTCCGGAGATCACAGCCGCCGTGACGATTCGGGACATCTTCACTGAAGCAATTGGAACTGAACGACCACAAGCGCTGTCTGCTAAGAGTTCTGCTGTTCCAACTCAATAGCTTTGGGAAACAGCACGTTGTTTTCCTTATGCACGTGTTGATGCATGTCACGTTCCAGTTGTGCCAGACCATCAAGCATGGCGCAGAACGTGTTGCACGCACCTTCAGGTGGTGCAAAACCGCCAGACAGTTCCGACATTCGCTGCAGCGCATCACCCGCTTGCTGGTGTTCGTGTTCCATGACGCGAATCGGGTTCGCTACGCTTTGTGGTTCGCCGGACACGCCTTGTTTGCGCTGCTCAAGATTCCGGATACAAGGAAAAAGGATCTGCTCTTCCTTCATCATGTGCGATTGAAGTTCGGCAGCGAATCCGGAATAGACGCCGTCGATCTTCAGCATCCACGGATGGTGTTCGCCATGAACCGCTGCGACTTTGCGCACCATCATGCCCAGGCGGGGCAACTCACTTTTGAGATATGCGTGGTGCGTTTGCTCGATGTGGTCGACGAGTTCAGTCAACCCCATCGCATCGGCGTCGATGATTGCTGCGGCCCCCTCGGTAGCGCGAGCGTCGGCTTCTGCAAGTTGTTGCAACACGCTTTCGATTTCAAGGCCACGTTTCGCGCATGCCTCAGTCAACGGCAGCTTGCCGCCGCAGCAGTAATCCACCTTGAGACTCTCAAAGACGCGCGATCGAGCTGGTCGCTCCTTGACGAGTTCACCGACTGTTCTTGTAGGCTCAATGTGAGTGCTGACCATTTCGTAGCTCCAGAATTAGGGAAAGTGTTATTGGGCACATGACACGGCAAGGTGGTCGCCACGTACTACGTGGGTGTACATTGACTGCACATCCCGCAGTCCTTGTCTTCCGCATCCACCACCTGCACGCTCGGCTGCACAATTCGAAGATATGGTTCGACGTTGCAGGACTGTCGCTCCACTGCAGCCCACGCTGACAGGAACTGGGCGACGCCTGCAAGACATTGCAGATCGTCCGCAAGTTCAGCTTCGACAGAGTCCGTCAATTGCTGAATGCGTCGCTGCAGTGCATGCGCAAAGGCAGGCACCCACCAACGGATGTGATCGGTGACGAACGCAGCAAGTGCGCTGCGACACAGTTCAGCATGCTCAGCGGCTTGCGCGCCCTGCCCGGAGATGGCGTGACATTGTTTCTCCAACAGCAGTGCGACAAACGTCAATTCATGGGCAACATGATCGTGTCGATCTGGATTCGTTCGAGATGGTTCGACGCCGAACGCATGGTAAAACCCTGCGATATCAGCCATTTTTTGCGAACGGTAGGTCGTGTCCTTCCATTCGCAATACTCTGTTTCGTATTGCGGACATTGCTTGTTGACAACCAGCCCGAAGACTTCCTGATACACACGCGCTCGTCGTTCAAGATCACGATTGAGCCAGTCGGATAACGACTCGGCGGATGCTTCGGTGCATCGACGTTCACCAAGACCGAGCGGCGCCAACTTGACATCAGTAGACGGCTCGGTGAGTTCCAACCATGCACCAGAAAGCAACTCGCCGTTGATCGCTTGGCCGGGATCAGCTGCAGGCGTGCGCGGATCGGCAAATGCGGTCGCCAATGCGGTCGCAAGAATCCACCGGCATTGAAGTGTGACAATGTGCTGCTGTTGGGTGGCGATCATGTCTGAATACCTTCCGCGATCAAATACTGTTGACGTGTATGTCGGCGGGTCGCTCGAACGTCGGCTCTTCGATCGTCACACGAACGACTTCCTGGCCGAACTTGTTGAATCCGATGACGGTGTCATTGAAGATTTCCTGGGCTTTGGTCGTGCCGTTGGGCATAGTGACTTCAATCTCAGCGACCTTGGGTCCTTGTTCAATTTCAAACCTGAATATGATCTGCTGTGTTGTGCGGAACAGTTGCAGCACCGCGAGCAACTCCCGGTCCGGACAGCAATATTGTTCCAGCGAATGCTCAACGCCGGGGCCGAACATCTGCGTGAGATATCCTCTGGGAACCCAACGCGGCGGAATATAGAAACCGTTCGGTTCTGTTCCGAATTGCGGATACAGCGGCAGCGCAATCTTGCGATCGCGCACGAGGTAGTAGATCGGACTGCTCGGATCGACCGTCCAGGTTCCATCTTCATCGATGCTGACAAGCCCCTGCAATCGGATCTTGCCCGGACACGCAGTCATGCAGCGGGTTTCGCAAGGTTCGCCGTTAGGACTGAGCAGCGGATCCTTACCTTCAATGCGCGGATAACAGCCGACGCATTTCTCGCTGGTGCCAGTCGTCGGACGATAGATCGACTTCTTGTACGGACACGCTTCGACGCAGCGCTGGTAGCCCCTGCAGCGTGATTGATCGATCAGCACAATGCCGTCTTCCGGGCGCTTATAGATTGCCTGGCGCGGACACGCTGCGAGGCAAGAAGGGTAGGTGCAGTGATTGCACAGTCGCGCGAGATAGAAGTACCAGACCTTGTGTTCGGGAAGCTGTGTTGAACTGCCGAACGCCTTGCCGCTCCATGCTTCGCCGGTTGCACTCTCCTCGTGCATGTTCGGCGACTCCCACTCAGTAGCTTCCGGCAAATATCCGAGCGCGCGTTTCGGACCATCAGGACCAGCGTATCCCTTGGCTGCGTCGTACACAGTCTGGCCATCGAACCGACCGTACGGCGCTTCTTTCGACTCCTTCTTGGTAGCATCCCACGTCTGCCCGCCGGGGTTGGCCTGCTCGAGCATGCCCAGCAGTTTCGAATCCCAGTTCTGCGGGTATCCACCGAACGGTTTGGTTTCGACGTTATTCCACCACATGTGTTCCTGACCGCGGCCGAACGTCCACGTGCTCTTGCACGCCATCGTGCATGTCTGGCAGTTGATGCAGCGGTTGATGTTGAACACGAATGCGAACTGCGTACGCGGGTGGTGTTCCTCGTAGGGATAGTCCATTGGCCGGCCGAGTTGCCAGTTGTGTACGGAAGGCATTGTCAGGCTCCATTGCTCGGTGTGGTATCAGTACCCGCGTTAATCGTGAGTGTGGCTGAATGTGATTGGCCTGCCGCTTCAGCAACGCGCCGCGAGTGCGCGCCAATGCGCTTTGCTACTTCTTCGAGAAGTGCATCGACCTGTTCATCGCCGAGGCTTGCACGCGCTGCATACAGGCCCTGGTAGTTTGGATCGCGTGACTTCTCACACACCTCTGCGAAAGGCATGCCCATCAGGATGAGTTCCTCGACCATGCAGCGAACCATGAAGGCGGTGTCGCCATCGATGACGCCACCATCAAGCATCATCGGATGGTCCGGCTCGACTGGGCGCTGTGCAGGATGAATGTCATCAGCGTGTGTGTGTTCGTCGTGATCATGCATGAAAGTGCTCCGCCAGGTTCAGCTCTTGACCGTTGTCAATCCGCCCGAGAGGTAGGCCAGGTTTACATCCGAAGTACCAACCGGACCAAAGCCGGTCGTGCCCGGCTGCCACGGACCAACGCCATTGAGGCCGCCGTCTTCCGCCTTGGTGACGCGCACCAGAGTTTCCTTGGGTACGGTATTGATGGCGTGATTATCCACATCAAAACCGAAGACAAAACCCATGCTGCCGGTCTTCTTATGGAACAGATCATCCGTTTGGTGCATCGGCGGCAGAAAGTTGCGCGTGATCGATTGATGCGATCCGTAGCGATAACTGGATTGATACCCGGTGTCTTCTGCCAGCGCGCGACCATCCGCACGAGATTCATGCGCCTTGACACTACGCTCCGTGGCAATCCACCCAGTGTGTTTGAGAATTGTAAAGTGATACGGCAGCGCATGATTGAACTTCACGCGCACCATGCAGCGGAACGCGCGGTACCGGAAGTCCGTCGGTTTCCACCCGCGATACGGTCGGTCCGCAGGGTTTGCATCAACGTACACGTAGTCGCCCTCGTTCAAACCCTGATCGATTGCGGCCTGTGGGTTCATCTGGATCTGTCGATCCGCAACGCCGGGTGTGCGCTTATCGCGGCGGCGCGTGTCGGTGTGGTTGCTCGACCAGAGCGCGTGCCAGTCCACGGCTGACCACGATGAATGCACGGTGTGGCGGCTCTTGGGCGTCGAGCAGAAGAAGTGAAACCCCTTGTCCCAAAGCGGATTGACCGTTCGACTCGCGCTGCTCCACGGCATCTTGATATTGCGCACCGTGCGCAGATCGCCGTCCATCTCACCCGGATCGATACCCCAATCCCTCGGCCGAATGTACTCGCTCGTCGAAACAATGACATTCGGCAGGTACGGCGTGGCTTCCACACCTTCGCGATGCACGATCAGGTTTTCACCGGCATCGATCGCAGTCTGAAGGTCGCAATACGCTGAAACTCGACCGCAATCGGTATAGAACGGAATGCTGTCGTTGACCTGTTCGTAGAACGGAATGCGCGGATGGGTTCGGAACAGGAATAGTGCCGCGCCTGGTTCTCCGCCGTATTCGCCAGCAATCATCTTATCTACGTCGTACGGTCCATCTTTGCCGCGTGTAGTTGTGCAACTGTTGAACACCCGTTGAATGTAAACTTTGCTCTTTCGTTCAGTGACGAACTTCCAGAAATCAGCAAACCGACTGTCGCCCGTCTCAGCAGTCAATGCGTTGGCAACCATCGCAAAGATCACCGCATCGTCTTTGGTATCATGCACCGGCGCAACGCCATCGCGCCCCCAGATCTGGATGAACGGGTTTGAGCATGACCCCCCGACTTCGTGATCCTGAAACTCAACCCATGAGTTGGCAGGCAGAACTACATCCGAATATTCCGCTGAACCGGTCCATTCGATTTGCTGATCGACGATCATGTCCATCTTGGGAAGGACATTCTGAATCAGCTCATACACCCACTTCGCCTGGTTTATGAAGTTCGCATTGTTGTACCAGAGCATTTTGGTCGGCGTGGGCAGATGCGTGTTGCCGGTGAAGACTTTCTCGCCTTCAGGTGTATTGACGCGCAGAATCTGTTCGCCATGCGCCCAGTAGCTCGGCTCCTCGGCAGAGGCATAGTGATGCAGGTGTTCATGCGTCAGCTCGCCGTCTTCATCGAGCACGGGATGAAATGGGTCTTCATCTATGAATGCGCCCACGCCGGGCCCGGCCCACGGCGCGGCCTGAAAGAGCGCGCCTTTGTAGTTGCCTGCCCATGAATACACGCCCGAGCCATGTCGGCCATAATTCCCGGTCAGCGCCATCAGCAGAAAACACGCACGGTTGTGCAATGTGGCGTGGAAATAATGATTGATGCCTTCACCGAGGTGAATGGCAGCCGGTTTGATAGTTGCCATGTCTTTGGCAAGACGTTCAATCAATTCCGGCTTCGCGCCGCTGATCTGGGCGGCCGTCTCGACATCGTAATCACGTAAGTGTCGGCGATACATTTCGTAGATCGGCATGACCGTCACGGACTCGCCATCAGTGGTCGTGATCGTAAACTCGCCGGTCAATGCGGGATCAAACGCAATGTGTTTGCCGACTTCATCGCGGCTTACTGCAACGACTTTGTTCGCTTGCGCATCCCACATGCAGAAATCACCGATTTGTGCGCGCTGCGCATCGGTGATCCCCTGCACGGAATAACTCGGCCCGCCGCGAATGTCCTTCGGTTCGTAGCCTGCGATGACATCTTCCGGACGCAGCCGGCGCAACGTATCCGTGCGCACCAACAATGGGAGATCTGTGAACTGCTTGATAAACGGCTCATCAGTCCAGCCGTTGTCAATGATCAATTTGGCAACACCCAGCAACAATGCAAGATCGCCGAGTCCAGGGCGCGTGCCGATCCAGTAGTCAGCCTTGGCCGATGGCGCGCTGTAGTCGGGCGTAATGCAAACGATTTTCGCCCCGCGCTCCATCGTCTCGTTGAGCCAGTGGCTTTCAGGCATTTTGTTTTCAACCAGGTTCTTACCGACCTGGAGAATGAACTTGCTGGAACGCAGATCGCTGAAGTCCATGTCGCATGCCTGCAAGCCGGTGGCGTACGGTGTACCCGGCGCCTGATCACCACGCCATGTATATTCATTCCAATCGCGCGCGCCCTGCGCCTTGTCCGGCCCTACGCCACGGACATTGTGATCCAGCAGCGCGAGCATGTTCGCAAAACGGTAGATACCAAACTTCCCGACCAGGCCGTGGATCGGCAGGTTCGAGCCGAACTTCATCAGCCGTGTACCCGCGCTATTCCATTTTGTGAGCATCGCGGGGTCGTATCCGTCAGCTATGAGGCGACGACGACCGTCCTCATTGCTGTATGTCCCTGCAATGGCAACCATTGCCTTGGCAACGTACGACGTAGCCTGTTCCCAGGAGACGCGCACAAACGAATCGGTGCCGCGGTTGTCAAACATGTACTTCGTGCGCAGCGCCGGGTCATCAGAAAGGCTCGGGCAACCTGCATCGACCCATTGTTTCCAGCCTGCTCGCAGCACAGGACCGCGCAGCCGATTAGGACCATACACGCGTTTGTGGAATGTGTAACCCTTCAGGCACCCGCGTGGATTCCATGCCTTGGTCAACGTATTGCCATACAGATCGCCGCAGCGATCGTGGTCATAATTCTGCTCGCTGCGAATAATGATGCCGTTGCGCACAAATGCGCGAAGCCGACACATATGCGTGTCATTGGGCGCACAAATCCACGTGAACGTTCGGTCGTATCGGTATTGATCGCGGTACACCGATTCCCAATCGCGCCCGGGGTAGTACTCGAGAGGATTGGATACACCCTGTATCGCAGCCAATGCAGACGAGACAGGATTCCAGCCCCATGCTGCAAGCGTGCCTGCTCCGAGTGTCTGCAGGAATCTCCTGCGATTGAAGCCGGTGTGCGCATCATCGCCCGCGTTGCCGTTGTGAAACGTATCGCTACTCATCACCGTTCCTCAATTGGTTGTTTGTTGTGGATCCGCCCGCCATGCTGCGTTCGCCATCAAGCGCAAGCCAGTGCCAACTCGTGATCAGCTTGACTCCTGCCGAGTCATCCTTTGACCCATTCCAGACGGCAAGGGCAACCGGAATGCGCTCCGCAGAGACGAAACGAACATCGTTGTCATCACTCGAATCAAGCGTGCGCACCATCACCACGCGCCATAGTCCATCCGTCCACGCGGCGCAACTGTCGATGTGCTGCTGGTCGGGTGGTTGTGGTGACAGTGAGCCGAAGCCCAATGCATTCGCCTCGAGCACTGCTCGATCGGTAAGGAACTGCTGGGCAGTCACGTTGCCGGCTGTTTCTGCGGTGTTGTAGATCGGTTCCACAGCAGCGCCGTCATAGGACACCTGTGCGGGATATGCCTCCGCATGCATATCGCGCAGCAACGCGGCTGACTTTTCGGTGAACAAGTACCAGCGACCATCGAAGAGTTCCTGCAGGTCAGTCCCCGCATGTCGTTGGCCGGTGATAGCGTCAAACTGCCGGTCCGCTTTCCAGTGCCAAATGTTCACCGGTTGCCGGGGCTGAAAGCCTTCGACATTGACACCCATAGGCAGAGCTGGAACTTCAGTGCCAAGCGAAAACATCATGGCCACAGCATCGGGGTACATACCCATATCACGCGCGATGTCCAGCGAATCGTCGCGCCAGTCAATGCAGATGGCGATCTGCGTCGAAGTGCGAACACAACGCACATCGATTGATGTCGTTCGTTCCTGCCGCTGCCAGAGTGGACGCACCGCAAGCGTCGCCGGCTTGATGCCAAGCCAGGAGATGTGCGTCGGATCGCTGAGCATGGCGTCACTTGACGCTGTATGTACTCGAATAGACGCGCCGGATGATTCACCGGTGTACGCCTGACGCGGCGTCAGGTTCTCGATGTATGAGACGATGGCCCACGTGTCGAAGGTGTTGCGCGATCCGTCAGCATTGTCGTGGATGAGCATTGATTCGTACCCGGTCATCGGAGTGCCGGGCACACCATTGAGAATCGTGCGCGCAATGCTCTGCGAGTTCTGTCCGGATTTAAACAGACCCGATGCAAGATCGGCCGGGCGAACCGGGCGCCCGATTGAATCGCGCAGCCCGCGGGCTGCATCGCCAAAACCGTGTCCATTGGGTCCGTGGCAGGTGATGCAGGTCAGTGCTGTGTACAACTCTTCGCCACGCGCAAGCAACTCAGCTGTGACCGGCGGGCGCTGTCCAAGATCGAATTCCACAAAGGGCGCAGCAGCGCCGTCTTCGCCGTGCAATTTCAATACATGTCGTGACAGGCCGGCAATCTGCCGCTCCGTCAGCACGCCGCCGAAGCCCGGCATCGCGCTCCGCGGGACGCCCTGATGAATCGTGCGTTCGATGGCAGCGATAATCTGGTCGTTCGTTCCTCCGGTCGATGCGAATCGAAACGGGCTGTCCACAAAGTCGCGTGGCTTGGGGTACAGCTGCTCAGCCGCAGGCCCGGAACCTCGGCCGTCCTGTCCGTGACATGCTGCACAATGCTGCACATACAGGTGCGCAACCTCTGCGGCGCTGGGCAGATCAATCGGGTTGTGCACTTCGCTGCGCGCCGGTACCAGTGAGACTGCCGGTTGCCCGGGCACCGACGACTCTGAGCCGCCAGTTGACGCTGTCAGCGCGCTTGCCATGTTTGCTGCAGTTGCCGCAGGTTGTGCGCCATCATGTGGCAGCGCGACACGAACGGCGTAGAACAGAATTCCAAGATTGATCGCAAACACGCTGATGACAGCGCCGACAACGACCCCCCGCGGGAGCTTTGGTTGGCGCACTCTGTCATTCTGAATTAGGTGTGAATCAGTCGTTTCCATCGGACGCTCCAGGTGTGCGATTGTCGAACGCACAATCGATCGTCAGTGAATCAGGTAGAGCAACGGGAAGAGAAAAATCCAGATCACATCTACGATGTGCCAGTACAGGCCACCGAGATCGACCGGCGTGAAGTACGAGTGACTGAAGTGCCCGCGTAGAGTTCGGATCAGAAGCCAGGTGATGACGATCAGGCCAATAACGACATGAACACCATGCAGGCCGGTCATTGCGAAATAGATACCGAAGAACAAGTGCGCATCCGGCGGCCTGTTCGGGTCGTATCGCGGATCGATTTTTGTTTCCTTCGCGGTGTGACTGTCCATCGCCGGCTTGCGGCCGTACGCGTGACCAAGTGCATCCTGTGAAAACCCGAGCGGCCCGATCTCAGCAACCGGCACGATCGAACGTGGAATACTGAACGCCTCTTGCGCGTCGCCTTCTTCATTTCGCGCGCTCGCCTGATCTCTATTGGCCGGCGCACCTGCTGGTTGCTCGCCATCGGGGCGACTCATAAGCACGCGCAGGAATGCAGTAATGTCATACAGATCCTGGTCCGACAGCCTCGAATTCCCACCGCGCGGCAGCATTGCCTGGCCGGTGGTGTTCAACGGGTCATTTGGCATGCGCCCGACCTTGAGAAACTCGACGACACCCCTGTCGTCGAGCCCGGCTACGAAATCGCTTGTCTGCAGGGGTTTTCCAAGACTTGGAAGACCCTCGCCACGCGCGCCGTGACAAGCAGCGCAGGTATTGCGATATAGGATGCGCCCGTTGGCTTCATCGCCGGGCAGCAGCGTTGCCGCTGCCGGTGACAGGTCGGATCCTGTCAAAGCATCCTCGAGAGCGGCGGGCGGTGGATGTGCCGGTTCATAAAAGCCGACACCCCAGACGAGGTTTTCATGGAATTTGTGCATGTACTCGATGTACTTGATGCCAAGAAAATCGATGCCGCACAACAGTGTCAACACAAGGAAGAATGCAGTCAGTCCTTTGCGCGCATGTTGAGCGCACCACACTGCAATTGCCATGGTGAAGCTACTGAAAATCAACACGATGGTGTTGATAGCCCCCCAACTGGTATCAAGAAATTGGCTGCCGTAATCGAAGAGTTCCGGGCGATTGCCTCGATACACCGCATACGCACAGAAGAGCCCGCCGAAGAGCAGGATTTCGGTCGCCAGAAAAAGCCACATCCCAAGTTTCGCTGCATCGGCCTGTTGCCGGTGTGTGCCAAAATGATGGGCGAGATGATCCCCATGAGGGTCGTGGCTGGTTGAAATATCCTGCACGGAGTTCATTTGGGCACTTCCAATGGACGGTCGTCAGGACTGCTTCATCGCGTATGTGCGGCACGCTATCAGCGAATCCCAACTAATTCAAGATAATCAGACCATTTATTCGTAAATAAGAGTACACTTTCATGAGAATGGTTTTGGCTGGCTCGGCGACAATGCCGGGCTCGACTGCTGTGGTCGCGTTGCAAATAGAAAGCCGTGCTGATGTTTGGAAAACAAACAACGTACGCCATGGCTTCTCTAAGCAGGTTGGCGGAGGTGTTCGACGATGGCCGAACACTTCTCTCGGCAGCCGCCATAGCCCGCGATCGCGGTTTGAAACAACCATCAGTTGCAAAGATCCTGAGTAGTCTCGCACAGGCCGGCCTGGTCAGGAGCGTCCGGGGGCCGGGCGGTGGTTACGCACTGGCCCGCTGCCCTGAGCAGATTGTGCTCTACGATATTTTTCGTCTCTTTGAGCGTGAGGATCGAACAGAGATGTGTCCGTTCGGCGGCGGCATATGCGGCGTGGGTGATGGATGCGCATTGCATGATTGTCTTCGCAATGCACAAGATCAATTCAAGCAGACGCTGCGCCAGACAACACTCTCGGTTTTTCTCCCCACATCATCGAATGGCAAACCCGGGTCTGCGTCATGAGATGTCGTTTCTTTCAAATACTCGGTACCGACACCGATTTTCGCGATTACGAGTTCCAGCATAATGTCGAGTCAGCACCTCGACAGCAGCAATATGTGTAGATAATCGCCCGCACGATCTTGCACCGCCGCAGTCTGCTGGGCTATGAAGATCGACCCAGACCTCTGCGTCGCGCTCAGTGACCGGCTCGTCGTAGTTCATCCAGTTGCGCGTTGCATTCAGCAAGCTCTGCATGCAGCATGGCCGGTACACCGATATCGCTTTCTGCCAGCTGCCCGGCCTGTTTCATACGATCAAACTGATCGACACTGCGCTTCAGCCACTGGCAGCTCATGTTGCGAGTCTCGATGCGCTCCGCCAGATTGAGAGGCTCATCGCTCGCCTGCGCACCGTACCACTCCGCCATTTTGTACAACGCCACACCGAACTCTCGCTGATACGCCGCGACGTGCGGATCCGCGGTCGCCACTTCTTCTGTCAGTTCGAGATACCGCTCGAACGCCGTCAATGCCGCGTTTGAATCATCTATCGACAGCATCAACTCACCAAGCAGACAGTATTGAGAACACAATGACGCCTTCGCATAGACGTTCTGAGCATCGTCTTTGACGAGATCTTCGCCGACCTGAACTGCCAGCTTGTAGCTCTCGGCAGCCTCATCAATCCTTTTCAGGCGGTGCAGGGTCTGACCTCGCCGCTCGTACGCAGCCGCAAGATCGGAGCGCGCAATGTCATTGATATCAGCTGAATTCGCGAGGCGTTCCAGAATGGTGATACTTCCCTCAAAAAAGTGCAACGCTTCGTCTAGCGCATCGGCCATCAGTGATCGCGTTCCGGATTTGAACGACGCAATCGCCAGGTCCCGCTGAACACGCCGATCGTTTGGATACAGCTTCGCCAGTCGTTCGGTGAGCTGCTTCTCATGTTCTTCGTGTTCCGTCGCACGGACTTCATCGCCGGCGCTGCGCGAGGTATCTGTAAGCCGGCCGTGCGCAATCAACAGATGCCGCAACGTGTCGATATTTTCGATATCGTCTGAAGCTCGATCATGTATTTCTCGCAATGCGCGTTCGAATGTATCTGCGGCCGCTGCATGTTCGTTCATTGCAAGGCGTACTTCGCCGATCTTCACCAACGCAGTGAAGCGATCGTTCGAGCCGACTTCTTGCACTAGTTCCAGTAATTCCCAGGCGATCGTGTAGCTGTGAAGTGCGCCGTTCGTGTCGCCTATGTTCGATGTGTGAGGATCGCCTTGTACATCACCCAGTCGAATGTACCCCACTGCGATCTCATTGAGCAGATCGAGATCATCTTCTGCATCCTGCCGCAACAGACTCAGGTACTCCAGGCCTTTCTGAACGAGGAGTTTGCGCGCCGCGAGTGCCCCGGGTACGTTTTCTATAGTTGTGTCAATTTCAAAAATCAACGATTGCGTCAGTGAATGAAGGTCCTCTGATCGTTGCTCAGCGACGCCTCGCGCACGCTCTGTATGCACAGCAAAGACAATCGAGGTAATAGTCGCCCCAAGCAGCACAATCGCAATGATGCACACCGCTGAAACGAAGGCACGGTGCCGCAATGCAAATTTGCGCATCTGATAGAGCGCACTTGGTGGATGGGCGAGGATTGGCGCGTTGGCGAGGAATCGGCGTATGTCCTCCCCAAGATCCTGCGCCGACTGATACCGCCGCGCCGGATCTTTGTCGAGCGCCTTCACGAACACCGTAGTCACGTCGCCACGCAGCGTTCGATTCGTGTCCGACAGAAGCGCTGCGTCCTGTTCCGCTATGATGCGCACCGCTTCCGGGATCGGACAATTCGAAAGATCGTAGGGTGCCCGTCCGGCAATCAACTCATATCCCAGCACGCCTAGCGCATATACATCACTGCGTGCATCGAGCAACAAGGGGTCGCCAGTTGCCTGCTCGGGGCTCATATACTGCAGTGTGCCGAGCAATTGTCCGCGGTCTGTCTTCAGCGTTGTTGTGCGAATGTCCGAATCGGTAAGGCGGGCAATTCCGAAATCAACGATCTTTGCAATGGGACCAACTGCGGTCCTGATGCCCCCAGTCTTGCGATCCCCCTCGCGACTGGTCCCGGAGCGTTCCGTGACAAGTACGTTGTCTGGCTTTAGATCCCTGTGAATGACTCCGTTCGTGTGCGCATAGTGCACTGCGTCGCAAATGTCTGCGAACAGTCCCAGCCGTTCGTGTGTACTTGGAATCTCACGTTCAACCCATTCCGACAAGCGCATGCCCTGAACGTACTCCATGGCGATGTACGGCTGCCCGTCCTGAACGTCAGCATCGTATATCTGTGCAATCCCAACATGCTTCAACCGACCAAGCACCTGTGCTTCCAGGTCAAAGCGCCGCAAAAGCTGCGGTGACAGCACACCTCGACGGATCAGTTTCAATGCCGCGCGCTGACCAGTGTTTTCATTCTCGGCCAGAAACACTTCACCCATCCCGCCCATGCCGAGTAAGGAAATGATTCTGTAATGGCCGATTCGGCCGTTCCCTTGGTCACCTATGTTCGACGTTGCACTCACATCCTGATCGAGATTGAAACCTACACCGAGTGCCGGCGCGTGCAGGCCTGCTCCTGACGTGTCCTCATGAGTCTTGAGCAGCGCCATGACATCCGCCCGAAGCGATCGATCATCACCACATTCCCGATCGAGCAGCGCCGCGCGCTCAGTCGCGATCACACGCCGCGCTGCGTGGAAGATGCGTTCGACTTCTCGAAATCGATCGGATTTCACGTCGTCACAGTGCCTCAGAATACATGTTATGCAAGTTCGCGCCGAAGCCAGGCGCATGCAAATGCCCAATCGTCTTCAACCGTACTCGTGCCTATGTGCAGGACATCGGCGCTTTGTGCGATCGTCAGACCACCAAAGAACCGCAATTCGACGACGCGCGCCTTGCGCGCATCGAGCGATGCCAGCTTTGTCAATGCATCCTCCAGCGCAACAAAATCTACTTCATCGCGCGGCGTCATTCCTTCCCCTGCGGAAAGCGTGATGCGATGCCATCCACCGCCGCGCTTTGCAGTGTCTTTGCCGCGTGCATGGTCAACGAGGACTCTGCGAATGCACCCGGAAGCTGCCACAAGAAAGTGCGTCTTGTCACGCCATTGCATGCGGTCAAGTTCCGCCAGCCGCAGATACGCCTCGTGAACCAGCGCCGTTGGCTGCAGCGTATGACCGGCTCGCTCTCGACTCAGATAATCCGACGCGAGCGCCCGCAGTTCGTTGTACACGCGCTGCATGAGCTGGGGGGTGGTCGCCGATCCGTTTTCAGCATCGGCGCCATCCGCATCCTGCTTCTTCGGATCGATTTCGCTCATCCAGCACCCACTGATGAAAAACATATGAATTCCGGGGAAACGCCACCCCATTCTCGCCTGACTGACTGGGTCGATCAAGAAAGCCCACGGCCCCGCCCGCAAACACCCTCACTGGAGCTTCGCAAGATGAAAAGGGGATCATGATGCTGCACCCACGAACCTACGGAACTGTTCTGAGCTGCGCCTCGCTTCTAGCGACCGCAGCGGACGCTGCAATCGGCGATCAAGAAGCGAAATTCCTGGCCATTGACGGCGCGGTCAGCGACTTCCTTGCCTTCTCTGTCGCCACCAGCGGTACCATCTCAATTGCTGGAGCCTACGGCGACGACGACAACGGCCCCCTATCTGGCTCGGCCTACCTCTTCAATTCCACAACAGGCCAACAGCTATTCAAACTTCTCCCCAATGACGGTGCATCGGCTGACTCGTTCGGCGACTCGGTCGGCATCAGCGGCACCATCGCCATCGTCGGAGCGAGCGGGGATGATGACAACGGAAACGGCTCCGGCTCCGCGTATCTCTTCGATGTGACAACAGGCCAGCAAACCCACAAACTTCTTTCTAGCGATGGCGCGTTCTCCGACCTCTTCGGCTGGTCCGTCGGTATCAGCGGAGACACCGCTATAGTCGGAGCGTACGGCGACGACGATGATGGCAGCGGATCAGGCTCTGCCTACCTCTTCAGCACCACCTCAGGACTGCAACTCCACAAGCTCGTCGCCAGCGATGGCAACTCGGGTGACAACTTCGGCCGCGCCGTCGCGATCGACGGTGCCACCGCCATCGTCGGTTCAGCAGGTGATGATGACAACGGCGGCAGCTCCGGCTCTGCGTACCTCTACGACGTAGCCACCGGCGAACAGATTTTTAAACTCTTGCCAAATGACGGCGCTGCCGTAGATCGTTTCGGCGCCTCCGTCGCCATCAGCGGAAGCATCGCCATCGTCGGAGCCAACCGGGAAGACGGAAACAGCCAGGACCTCGGCGCTGCCTACCTCTTCGACACCACAACCGGCCAGCAACTCTTCAAGCTCGTGGCAGACGACGCGGCGTGGCAGGACGAATTCGGCGTCTCCGTCGGAATCAGCGGCAACGTTGCAGTCGTCGGCGCATGGAAGAGCGATGCGATAGGCATCGACTCCGGTGCTGCGTACCTCTTCGATGTCTCCACCGGCCAGCAGATCGCAAAGCTTGTCCCCAGCGACATCGGCGCTTCGTTCCTGTTTGGGTTCGCAGTCGCAATCGGCGGCGCGCCCGGAAGTGAAGTCGCCATCGCCGGAACCTATCGAGACAACGACAACGGTGTCGACTCCGGCTCAGCCTACATGTTCGAGGCGGGCAGCGCATTGTGCCCTGACATTATCGACTCAGGTGGCGGTGGATCCGACGGTGTGGTCGATGTCTTCGACCTATTGGAGTTGCTGGCCAACTGGGGTACGAGTGGACCGGGCGCGAACATCGCAGAACCAACCAACGTTGTCGATGTCTTCGATCTGCTCGACCTTCTTGCAGCTTGGGGGAATTGCAATTGACTGTCTGGTATTGCTGTGAACCAGAATTCGACGGCCCAACCAGAGATTCAGAGTGTTCACGATTTGAACTAGAGGGTCCGATCGCAACCTCTAAGATTCAGATCAGCACCCTCAAATCTCAGTGACTGAAACAAGAACGGCCGCCCCGCTGCTCCGATCGCCGTATTTCTTTGCCCGAGGCCGGTTACGACAAGACGCCCAGGCACATCTGCCTCGGCGTCGTTAGTGAACTGGTTAACACCTGAGTTTCCGCGATAGTCAGAAAAACTCCCCGGTCAAAACCCTCTTACGGAATCTCGCGCGCGAGACGAGGCGAGAGATTCTCGCCAGTTGCTATGCAATGCATTCATTCTCAATAGCTTATGGTCGATCAGCATTCGGCCACTGAATCGCCCGAGATGCGCGACTTCTCTACTCTGTTAACCAGAGAGTCGCGCCCAAAACTCTCAACCTGTTAACCAAACGCCAAATTTGTTGTTCCGAAAAAACTTTCGACGGTCTGGTTAACAGCGTGCGCGAGTTTTGCAACGAGGCGATGCACCGTTCAGGTCCACCCCGCTGTTCAAATAATGTGTCACGGCACCTCGACTATTTGGTTCGCGAGTTTGTGGACTACTACAACACTCAGCGCCCTCACCAGTCGCTCGGCAACCTGCCACTGAGAGGCGAATGGCCCGCGCGAGCATCGCCGTTACGTGATTCACAAATCGTCTGCGAAGAACGGCTAGGCGGCTTGATCAAGCACGATTCATGGCGTGCTGCAGAAGCGCTGCCGGTGACTAAAACTGCCTCATGAATCATTGACCGGGGGGTTCAAGTCCAGCTTGCCAGGAATAGACTGGCTGATCAAATCGTTCAATTGAGGGTCGAACCAGTCCGATATACTATCTATGGCGATGGCAACACGTCTCCTGCTCATCCTGGCACTTCTCATTCAGCAGCTTGCGCTGCCGGTTGTGGCCACTGCCGCGCCGAGCGAAGATTGTTTGGCAACGTCTTGCTGCGAGGTCATCTCTACGATCACGTGCTGTGGCGAAGTCATCAACGAGATGCGGTGTGGCAAGACTGGTGGTGAGTGCTTGTGCGGTGTTGCGCCTGATAACGGCGAGCCCGCTCCGCCTGCTCCTCGTCCACACGAACGCACTGAGCTGGGTCCATTGTTTGTCAATGTTCTCAGTGATGTGATTGACCTGCCCCCCGTGTTGCCGACACTTCCGTCCGCCACGCTTCAGGTCAGGCTTCGAAACCACAATGAAACACACGCGCTTCTGTGCATTTGGAGAACGTGATTCGGTGACCTCGTAGGGATTCTGCGCGCTGTGCGTATGAGTCCATTTGGCGTCTCCGTTTTCGCTTGCTGATCCATCGACAGCACAGGAGCTTCTGTAATGAAGCAACGTCACTTGCGCGGCCTCTTCGGCATCGCGCTGACAGCCACCCTAGTTTCCGGGTGCAACAGTCCAAGTCCGTTCGCAGATTCGTTCAAGACTGCGGAGCATTCCGATGTCGGTTCAACGAACACAAATCCTCGGTATGGAGATTCTGCCCGCGCAGGTTCTTCACAATCTCACGACGAACTGCCTGTCCTCGATGATGATGCCACACTGCAGGATTATCTTCGCTACGCGGCGCTGAGTAATCCCGGGCTTGAAGCCAAGTTCTATGACTGGAAGGCAGCGGTTGAACAGCTGCCGCAGGTGCGTGCATTACCCGATCCTCGCTTCACCTATGGGTACTTCCTCGGTGAGGTGGAAACCCGCGTCGGGCCGATGCAGCACACGGTCTCGCTTGCGCAGACATTTCCATGGTTTGGAAAACTCCAGGATCGTGAAGACGCAGCAGCACGGAATGCCAATGCCGCGTATCAGCGATTCGAAGCGGCGCGGCTTGCCCTCTTCTACAACGTGGAACAAGCATACAACGATCTGTTCTTCCTCAAACAATCGATTGACATCACTGCTGAAAACATAGAGTTGCTTCAGCAGTTCGAACGTGTCGCAAGAACCCGGTATCGAGTTGCGACAGCCGGCCATCCCGACATCATCAGGATCCAGGTTGATCTCGGATCAATGGAAGATCGTCTCCGCCGATTGAATGACCTGCGCATCCCGTACTCCGCACGACTGAATGCTGCGCTTAATCGTCGATCAGATGCGGACGTACCTTGGCCAAAATCCGTTGCCGTTCACGTTGTGGATGTCTCAACTAAAGTCTTGCATGCTGAGATCCAGACGCGCAATCCGGAATTGATCGCATTGCAGGAAGAAATTGAACGTGAGCGCATCGGCTCAGAGATTGCCCGCAAGGACGGTTTGCCGGACTTGACAGTCGGCGTGGCATACACCGCAATCGGCGAACGCGATGTGGCGGGACTGACGGAAAGTGGTGATGACGCCGTTCTGGCAACATTGTCGATTAACCTGCCGATCTGGCGTGAGAAGTACGACGCAGGTGTCCGTGCAGCGATCGCGCGGCGACTTGCTGTAGCCAGCAGGCGCAGTGACACGCGAAACCGATTGGCCACTGAATTGCAGGAGGCGCTGTTCGAACATCACGATGCGCGACGCCGAATTGAATTATATCGCGACACTCTATTGCCCAAGGCAAAGGAATCTTTGCAGGCATCCCTTGGCGGATTCGAGCAGGGCACATCCGACTTTCTTGACTTGATCGAAACACAGCAGACGCTACTTGAATTTCAATTGGAACTTGAACGCGCACTCGTTGATCGAGCGACGTCATACGCGCGCATCGAACAGCTTGTTGGCACATCGCTGTCGGAACTCATATCAACCTCCACGACGGAGGACAACGCACCATGAACAGATTCACTTCCGCAATTACACACATTGGCAAAGCCGTGTGGAAGCACACATCGGCTGCTATTGCAGTCGTGCTCATCATTCTCGCATTGATCATCGGATACAGCATTGGTAAGCCTACGCCGCAAAATAGTGATGACGACGGTGCTGCCATTGTGACGAATGTCGATTCGAGCAGTGAACCG
Organism: Phycisphaerales bacterium; assembly: GCA_029260575.1. Lineage (GTDB taxonomy): Bacteria > Planctomycetota > Phycisphaerae > Phycisphaerales > SM1A02 > JAJDDB01. The sequence continues at coordinate 289,507 of JAJDDB010000004.1, read as the reverse complement.
CAGATGTATACGTGTTCGATGCACCCTTCTGTTCGCCTGCCTGATCCCGATGCCAAATGTCCGATCTGTTTCATGGATCTGATTCCGGTGACGGAAGATGCCGGAGAAGGAAATGAACGTCGGCTCGTTCTTACCGAATCAGCGGCGCAGATGAGCCAAATTGAGACTGCCAAGGTCGGTCGGTTCTTCCCCACCGCTGAGGTTCGACTGTACGGACGGCTGACATACGACGAAACATCGGTAGCGCGAATAACCTCGTACTTCCCCGGACGCCTCGATCGGTTGTTCGTGAATTACATCGGTGTGCCGGTCGCCAAAGGCGATCACCTTGCGGAAATGTACAGTCCTACCCTGCTCGCAGCGTTCGATGAATTGCGCCAGGCACGCATCGCGCTCGATGACATTACAACTTCCAGTGAGATCATCCGGAACTCCACGCATCTGACTCTCGACGCAGCCCGCGAAAAGCTGCGGCTGTTTGGTCTGACTGAAAAGCAGATCGCTGACGCTGAATCAGGCAATAATGTGACAGATCGGTTGACAGTGTATTCGCCGATCGCAGGAATCGTCACACATCTTGCGGCGCGCGAAGGCGACTATGTCGAGACAGGTTCTCCGATCGCAACTGTCGCGGATCTGTCGCGTCTCTGGCTGGATATGGAAGCCTATGAATCGCAGTTGCCGCTGCTGCGATGGGGTCAGCCGGTGACGTTCACAGTTGAAGCCCACCCCGGCAAGCGCTTTGAAGGACGTATTTCGTTCATTGAGCCGATCGTTGACGACCGGACTCGAACTGCTGCGGTGCGCGTCGCAGTTGATAACACGAATCGTCAGTTGAAACCGGGTATGTTTGCGACGGCCACGGTGCGCCCGCGCGTCGCTGTAGGCGGCGCTGTGGTCTCCGATGAACTGGCAGGTCGATGGGTCGGCCCGATGCATCCGACCGTCGTGAAAGATGGCCCCGGCCAGTGCGATATATGCGACATGGATCTGGTCACTGCAGAATCCCTGGGTGTTGTAGGCGACCCTGCACTGGTAACCGAACCGCTCGTCATTCCACGCACCGCCGCTCTTCTGACCGGCAAACGAGCCGTCGTCTATGTGAAGGTTCCGGACACCGAGAAGCCGACGTATGAAGTTCGCGAAGTTGCCCTCGGCCCACGTGCCGGTGACTTTTACATCATCAACAGCGGGCTGGATGAAGGTGAAGACGTTGTAGTCAACGGCGCATTCCGCATTGATAGCGCTATGCAGATTGCCGCTAAACCGAGCATGATGTCGCCAGGCGGTGGAGGAGGTGGAACCGGCCATCAGCACGGAGGTCACGTGGCCGGAATGGCAATGCCGGAATCGGCGTCAATCGTCCCGGAATCGTTTCTCTTCAGCCTCAAACCGGTGTACGCAGCGTACCTCGACGCGCAGGAATCGTTGGCGTCTGATGATCTCGGCGGATTCGTCCAGGCGGCTGCAGATCTCAGGACCGCGCTGGACTTCGTGGAAGAAATCGGTTTGGTCGGTGAACCGCTAGGTACGTGGCGGCGTGCTGCAGCGAAACTGCGAAGTGATCGAACCATCACAACTATCGAAGATGCTCGCACTCGCTTCGAAACATTGAGCAAAGCCGTCATAAGTCTGCAACAACAGTTTGGTCACAAAGGCAGTGAAACCTGGCATGTCGCCTATTGCCCGATGGCTTTCGACAACAAAGGTGCCGAATGGCTGCAGCGCGGAACAACGATAAATAACCCGTATTTCGGCGCGTCAATGCTCCGCTGCGGTGAAATTCGCCGGGCACATGCACCGTTGAATGAATCTTCAACGCAGCCGGCAACACAGCCAACTGGTGAATCGATGAACGATGCAACACGCGAGGGGCATGATCATGAATGATCGCTCCAATGAGCCGCGTGGTGTTGTGAATCGGATCATTCGCGGCTGTCTCGAACAGAAGCTCGTGGTCGCTCTGGTCACTGTTGGCGTGATCTTCTGGGGTGTACTTGTTGCGCCGTTTGACTGGCAGGTCGGCGATTTGCCGCGCAGCCCGGTGCCGGTCGACGCGATTCCAGACATCGGCGAGAACCAGCAGATTGTCTTCACCGAATGGCCAGGTCGAAGCCCGCAGGATATCGATGATCAGATCAGCTATCCCCTGACGGTTGCGCTGCTGGGCATTCCCGGCGTCAAGGACATTCGCAGTTATTCAATCTTCGGATTCTCCACGATCTATGTCGTTTTCAAAGATGGCATCGAGTTCTATTGGTCGCGGTCACGTGTACTTGAAAAACTCAACTCGTTGCCCGCCGGCACCCTGCCGTCTGGAATATCACCAGCGCTCGGACCTGATGCGACGGCGCTCGGACAGGTCTTCTGGTACACGCTGGAAGGTCGCGATGCTGAAGGCAACCCAACAGGCGGCTGGGGCCCGGATGAACTGCGTTCTATTCAGGATTTCATTGTCCGGTACAAACTGGCCGGCGTTGAAGGCGTCAGCGAAGTTGCCTCCATCGGCGGATTCGTGCGCGAATACCAGGTCGATGTGAATCCAGATGCGATGCGCGCAGCCGATGTTACGTTACAACAGGTCATCGCAGCCGTCCGCAAGAGTAATCTTGATGTCGGTGCGCGAACGCTGGAGGTCAACCGTGCGGAGTACATCGTGCGCGGTATCGGGTTCATTGAAGACGTTTCTGATCTCGAGCAGACCGCAATCACTGCCCGAGACGGTCAACCGATTTTGATCGACGACATTGCGAACGTATCTCTAGGGCCGGCAATGCGGCGCGGCGTGCTTACCAAGGCTGGCGAAGAAGCAGTCGGCGGTGTCGTGGTCGTGCGCTACGGTGAAAACCCGATGGCGACGATTCAACGTGTGAAGGATCGTATTGCCGACATTGCCTCTGGACTGCCGGACAAGGTGTTGGAGGACGGCACGCAAAGCCGTGTGACGATCGTGCCGTTTTATGACCGCACCGGCTTGATCAAAGAAACACTGCAGACGCTTAACTCTGCGATCAAGCAGCAAGTTTACATTACCATTATCGTTATCGTGCTCATGGTGATGCATTTGCGCAGCAGCCTGCTGATCGGCGCGATGCTTCCGATCACTGTACTGATGACATTCATCGGGATGAAGGTTTTTGGAGTCGATGCCAACATAGTTGCTCTGTCGGGCATTGCGATCGCTATCGGAACCATCGTTGATATGGGCATCGTGCTGACGGAGAACATCCTCCGCAGATTGAACGAAGCATCTCCAGAGGATTCGAGCTTCGAAGTCGTGTATCGCGCCTCAGCAGAAGTTGGTAGCGCAGTACTCACAGCTGTAGCAACGACAATAGTTGGTTTTCTCCCGGTCTTCACAATGGAAGCGGCGGAAGGCAAGCTGTTCAAGCCGCTTGCATATACAAAGACGTTTGCACTTATCGCATCAATCATCATTGCGTTGACGATTCTTCCTGCTGCGGCCCACGTTCTCATGGGCTTTCGAATTCGCAAGGGTACTGTTCGAGTCTCTGCCAGCATCCTACTGCTACTTGCGGGGATTGTGATTGCAATCTGGCTTCACGCATGGGCGGGGATTCTCGTCGTCAGTTTTGCAGGATTCTATCTGATTCAGCCGTTCTTACCCGCGCTGCTCGCGCGCACATTGCAATGGTCTGCAAACCTCGTTGCAGTCGTAGTCGTGCTGAGTATTCTGGCCGGGTCGTGGGAACCGCTCGGACCGGAGCCCGGTCTGCTTGGTAATGCCCTTTTCATCGGCCTCATAGTGGGCGGTCTGCTACTCACATTCTGGCTCGTACGCGTTCTTTTTCCGCACATTCTTTCATGGGCGTTGCAACACAAAGTGATTGCGTTGTCGCCGGCGGTTCTCATCGTGTTATTCGGTTCGACGGTTTGGCTCGGGTTCGACACTGTCTTTGGATGGTTACCTGACTCCATCCGCCGTAATGCCAGGATTGTAGCAGTTGCTCATGAGTTTCCCGGCCTCGGCAGCGAGTTCATGCCGAAGCTGGATGAAGGCGCTTTTCTCTATATGCCGACAACGATGGCGCATGCGTCGATAGGCGAAGCGACTGACATACTGAAGGAGCTCGACCGTAGGATCATGGGCGTTCCGGAAGTTGAACTGGCAGTCGGCAAGATCGGTCGCGTAGACAGTCCGCTTGATCCTGCGCCAATCTCGATGGTCGAAACTGTCATTCAATACAAGAGTGAATACAAGACAGACGACCGCGGCGTGCGCATGAAATTCAGAGTCGATCCGGTCACGAATGAATTTCTCCGCGATGTTTCAGGCGCTTTGATCGAAGATGAAGATGGGCAACCGTATCGACAGTGGCGCGACGAGGTGGAGAGTCCACAGGATATCTGGGATGCAATAGTCGAAGCCGCTGACATGCCCGGCGTGACGAGTGCGCCCAAGCTTCAGCCGATTGAAACGCGGATCGTAATGCTTCAATCCGGCTTCCGCGCGCCGATGGGCATCAAAGTCTATGGTCCGGATCTTGAGAGTATTGAGTCATTCGCACTCGAACTCGAAAAGCTGCTGAAGGAAGTCCCATCGGTCCAACCGGCTGCGGTGTTTGCCGATCGTGTCGTCGGAAAACCGTATCTTGAGATAGAAATTGATCGGCAGCGCATCGCGCGATACGGCATTCAGATTGCTGATGTGCAGGAAGTCATCGAAGTTGCGATCGGCGGCAAGCCGCTCACCATGACCGTTGAAGGTCGTGAGCGATATCCGGTTCGCGTGCGCTATCTGCGCGAATTACGCGATCAACCTGAAACGCTTGGCGAGATTCTCGTGCCGGCTCCCGATGGAACGCAGGTTCCGCTGGCGGAACTGTCGCGAATCGTCTATCGCCGGGGTCCACAGATGATCAAGAGCGAAGACACGTTTCTGGTGGCATATGTATTATTTGACAAGATGCCCGGTGTTGCGGAAGTCACCGTCGTCAACGATGCGCAACGCTACATTCAAAGTCGGATCGATGCGGGCGAACTCGCTGTGCCCGCCGGCGTCAGCTTTGAGTTTTCCGGCACCTACAAGAACCAGGTTCGTGCTGCCAAGCGTTTGAGCGTTGTGCTTCCGTTGTCGTTGGCAATCATTTTTCTGCTGTTGTATTTCCAGTTCCGTAAGGTCAGCGTGACGCTGATGGTGTTCAGCGGTGTGTTCGTCGCATGGGGCGGCGGCTTCATCATGCTCTGGCTGTATGCCCAGCCTTGGTTCCTTGATTTTCATCTGCTCGGAACCAATCTGCGCGAGCTCTTCCAGATTCGCCAATTCGATCTGAGTGTTGCAGTGTGGGTCGGCTTCCTCGCGCTGTTTGGCATTGCGACGGACGATGGCGTCATCATGGCCACGCGCATCGAACAATCCATGGCTGAAGAAAAGCCGAAATCAATTGACGCCATTCGAAAGGCCGTCGTGGGTGGTGGTCGTTTGCGTATTCGAGCTGCGGTCATGACCAGCGCGACGACAATCCTTGCGCTGCTGCCGGTGCTGACAAGCACCGGGCGCGGCGCGGACATCATGGTTCCCATGGCCATCCCCACATTCGGCGGAATGGTCGTCGCATCCATTACCTGGTTTGTTGTGCCCATTCTCTATTGCTGGACGCAGGAATGGAAGCACCGTTTGTCATCTCAGACTGCGTCCAGCACACATACAACGAATGAACAATCGTTCGAAGAAGGAGTTTCACAATGAAACGTATTTGTCTCGCAGTAATTCTCGCATGTACCGGGCTATTGGCTTCGGAAGCTGTTGCTGATGACCCTGCACAACAGGCATCAGCCGACGGCGACAAACCTGTAAACGCAACATGTCCGATCAGCAAGGAACCGATCGTGCCGTCGGCCGGGACTTTTGAACACAAGGGCCATGTAGTAGGCGTGTGTTGTTCTGGTTGCGGCCGATCGTTCATGGCTTGGGACGAAAAGCGCAAGGATGAATTTGTGGCTCTGGCAATGATGCCGGATAACCCCGAGGCGTTGGCCAAGCAAGATGAAGACAGTGCTGCGTCGCAGCCGGAGAAGATCCAAAGCGATCCGTACCTGCTCGACACCTGCCCGGTCTCCGGTCAGAAGCTCGGTTCGATGGGTGATCCCATTGTCAAGATGATCGACGGCCGCGAAATTAAGTTCTGTTGCGGGGGTTGTGTTGGTCAATTCGAGGAAAACAAGGCAAAATTCTTCGCACAGATCGACGAGAAAATGATCGAACAGCAATTGCCGTTCTATCCGCTGACAACATGTGTGGTCATGGACGAAGAACAGCTCGGCGAAACGGGGGAGCCGATCAATCACATCTACAAGAATCGACTCGTGCGATTTTGCTGCAAGATGTGCAAGAAGGACTTTGAAAAAGATCCCAAGGCGTATCTCGCCAAGCTTGACAAAGCTGTCATCGAACAACAGAGCGCGCATTATCCTCTTGACACATGCGCGGTCATGGAAACCAGCAAGCTCGGTTCAATGGGCGAGCCTGTAAAGATCGTCGTCGCCAATCGGCTGGTGCAGTTCTGCTGCGGTGGGTGTCAGGACGCGTTTGACAAGAATCCAGCGAAATACATCGAACGGATCAACAACGCGTGGAAAGAGCACGGCCACATGCCCGGAGTCGCAGCAGCACCACACGACAATGATCGCGGCAAAAACAAAGACGATCATGACCACGGTTCACACGATCATGGCGCGCACGGCGATCATGATCACAACTAAGCCTGGAGTACACTCATGCAGTTCAGCATTTCAAAAACTGCATACCTGACTGCAATCATCATGCTGGTTCTGGCCGGCGGGTTCGGTGCGCACAGCGCATCGGCCTCGCCGGCGGTGACCGGTCAGGATGTGGATGACAAAACACCGACCAACGCAATGTGTCCGGTGATGACTGATGAGCCGATCGATCCGGATATCTCAATTGAATATGAAGGACAACGCGTATACTTCTGCTGTGTGCGGTGCAGGCGGGCATTTGAGCGTGAACCAGAGAAGTACGTCGCCAATCTCGCTGGCTTCTCTGAGCCAATCGACAAGGCATCTACACAGCACGAGCACTCCAGCGATTCGGCGCACGCGGACGACCAGACAGATTCGCAGCAGTCTCATGACGATGAGCACACGCATGGCAGCGAGGAATCGTCGTCGGACGAAGCAACTGCATCTGGTTCCCACGACGAATCGAATTCAGATGGACACGCAGATGAACATGGTTCGGGTCTGCCGGCATGGGTGAAATGGCTCGGAAAGTTTCACCCGACAGCTACGCATGCGCCAATCGGGCTGCTCTTTGGCGCTGCGCTGGCAGAGTTGCTTCTGATCTTCACGGGCAAAGTACAGTTTCGTCATGCAGCAGGATATTGCGTTTGGGTCGCGGCGCTGGCAGCAGTGACTGCGGCGACACTCGGTTGGTTCAACGGCGGACTTGCCATCATCGATGAAGATTGGATGAAGACCACACACCGTTGGCTTGGCACTGGCACAGCACTCTTGAGCGTGTTGACGTTGATCGCACTTATCCGGACCACAAGAACTAGCTCCGTTCAGGATTCCCGCTCAGTCTTTCGTCTGTCGCTGTTTGCTACTACCGGCGTTTTAGGCGCAGCTGGATTCTTTGGAGGCGCCCTCGTCTATGGAATCGATCACTATGCATTTTGAATGTGTCGCGAATCTCTTCACCATCTGGTGGGACACATGCGGGCAATGTTCAAGCAAGGGGGGCATGAGACTCGCTGATGTCTGACAGCGCACACAGCCAACAATCAAATGATGACGATTACGCCAAGGGCAGCCTGACACTTGTCGGATCAATTGCCATGGGGACCGGCGTCATGATCGGCGCGGGAATCTTTGCGTTGACCGGGCAAGTTGCTGAGCTTGCTGGCGTACTTTTCCCCCTTGCATTCGTTGCAGCCGCAGTAGTTGTTGCGTTCAGCGCGTATTCGTACATCAAAGTCTGCAACGAATATCCGTCTGCCGGCGGAATTGCGATGATCCTCAAAAAGGCATATGGACCGGGCGTAATAACCGCCGGTTCCTCGCTGCTGATGTACTTTTCGATGGTGATTAACGAGAGTCTGGTCGCACGAACATTCGGCACGTACACGATGCGGATCATCGACCAGGGGGCGGATTCATGGTTCGTACCAGCGCTTGGTATCGGTTTGATAGCCGTAGCGTTCGTTGTAAATCTGCTTGGCAATGAGATCATTGGTGGACTGAGCAAGATCACAGCAATCGCAAAGATTGGCGGCATTGCGGTCTTTGCAGCAATCGGTCTCTGGGTATCGGGGCTGTCGTTCGATACGCTTTTGGACGGCAATTCTGACGCAAGCCGTGGCGGCGTTACAGGATTCCTGGCCGCGATTGCAATATCCATACTTGCCTACAAGGGCTTTACAACAATTACCAATAGCGGTGACGAGATTGAAAATCCGAAGAAAAATGTCGGCCGTTCAATAATCTTCTCGCTGATAATCTGCACAGTGATCTATGTCTTCGTAACCGCTGCAGTTGCTGGCAATCTCAGTGTCAACGAAGTCATAGCGGCGCGCGACTCGTCGCTTGCGGAAGCTGCACGCCCTGCCGTCGGCAAGTGGGGTGAGTGGCTCACCATCGGTCTTGCCATTATCGCCACAATCTCCGGCATTATTGCGAGCATGTTTGCTGTCTCGCGGATGCTGGCAATGCTGACAAAGATGGATCTTGTCTGGCATCGACACTTCGGAATGCCCGGCCGCATTCAAGAGCACACGCTGGTGTATACCACAGTGTTGGCTGTCGTACTCACAGTCTTTTTTGATCTCAGCCGGATCGCCTCGTTGGGCGCGATTTTCTACATCATGATGGACATGGTCATCCACTGGGGTGTCTACAAGCACCTTCGCACAGATGTGAGAGCAAACGCAACGATTGTCCTTACGGCGCTCGTGCTCGACGCTGTCGTGCTCGGTGCATTCCTCTATGTCAAATCCACTTCAGATCCGCTGGTTGTCGTCATTTCCATTGTGGCTCTGCTAGTTGTTTTCGGAGCTGAATGGTGGTTTCTTCGAAAGCGAGAAGCGTCAAATGAGTGACACACAAGGTATACATATCGACCCGGTATGCGGCATGCGTGTCGATGCAGGTCATGAAGCAGCGTCGATCGTTCACGATGGGCGAACAATTTTGTTTTGCAGTACGAGCTGCGCGGACAAATTCAGAACTGATCCCGAGCGCTACTCAAGCGATGCGCCCAACGGAGGACGGGGGCATCTGTCGCACAGCGCACGGAAAGAGCCATTCAACGGTCACGTTGCAGTCGGCACCGTCTATACGTGTCCGATGCATCCGGAAGTGCGCCAGATCGGGCCCGGCGACTGTCCGAAATGTGGTATGGCGTTGGAGCCCGTTGATGCAACCGCGGAACAGGACGACAGCGAACTTCGAGACATGATGCGACGATTCTGGGTGGCAACGTTTTGCACCGCGCCGTTGCTTATCTACGTCATGGGCAACATGCTGTTTGGGCAACCACTGGAAAGGTGGATCACGCCAGCTGGCTCGCAATGGTTTGAACTGCTCATGGCAACGCCAGTCGTGCTCTGGTGCGCCTGGCCGTTCTTTGTACGAGGCGCCCGTTCGATTCGCACACTCAGCCCCAATATGTGGACGCTCATTTCCATAGGTGTCGGAATTGCATACATCTTCAGTGTTGTAGCGACTGTCGCTCCTGACCTGTTTCCCGAGTCATTGCGAGACGACGCTGGGCGTGTAGGTGTGTATTACGAAGCCGCCGCGGTCATCGTCACACTTGTTCTGCTCGGCCAGGTCCTCGAATTGCGCGCTCGACGACAAACCGGCGGAGCCATTCGTGAACTTCTTGAACTCGCTCCGCCGACGGCAATGCGAATTAACGATGACGGCAATGATCAGGAGGTTCCGGTTGAACAGCTTGTAGCCGGCGATCGGATTCGAGTACGCCCCGGCAACAAGATCCCTATTGACGGTAACGTGATCGAAGGGCGTAGCACAGTTGATGAATCAATGCTGACCGGCGAACCAATCCCGGTTGAAAAAACCGCTGGCGATGAAGTGACCGGCGGCACAGTTAACAAGACCGGCTCGTTCATCATGACCGTCAGCCGCACTGGATCTGAAACGACGCTTGCGCGGATCGTACAGATGGTTGCAGAAGCGCAGCGATCGCGTGCACCGATTCAGAGGCTTGCAGATGCTGTCGCGGCGTGGTTCGTACCCGCAGTCGTGGGCGTTGCGATTCTTGCGTTTGTTGTATGGTTGCTTGTTGGCCCGTCGCCAGCCTTCAGCTATGCGCTCGTCGCAGCCGTATCAGTTCTCATCATTGCCTGTCCATGCGCTCTTGGGCTGGCGACGCCGATGTCGATCATGGTCGCTGCCGGACAAGGCGCAAAGCAAGGTGTCCTGATCAAGAATGCCGCTGCGCTGGAGGCGTTTGAGAAGGTGGATACTGTTGTCGTTGACAAGACAGGGACGCTCACCGAAGGAAAACCGAAACTTGTTGGCGCAGAGATCACCGACAATGCTGAACCCGATCGCGTATTCGGGCTACTTGCCGCTGCAGAACGCGGCAGTGAACATCCACTTGCAGAGGCTATCGTCTCAGGGCTTGAAGAGAAGACAAAGCATCGATTCGAAGCGTCCGATTTTGACAGTGTCACCGGCAAAGGTATTCGCGCTGTAGTCGATGGTTCGACAATTGCGATCGGCTCACCGGCGCTTATGCACGATGAGGGCGTCGATATTGCGCCGTTCGCCGACGCAGCAGACCAGCACCGACGAAAGGGTGGAACCGCAATGTTCGCGGCAATTGACGGACAACTCGCCGCGTTGCTGACAGTTGCCGATCCGATCAAAGAGACAACGCTAGAGGCGATCACAGCGCTACACGATCAGCAGTTGACCGTTGTAATGCTGACCGGAGACAACGAAACCACTGCCCGCGCGATAGCCCAGCAGTTGAATATCGACCGTGTCGAGGCTGATGTCCTGCCGGATCAGAAGGCTGAAGTTATCCGCGCACTGCAGGCAGAGGGCAAGATCGTAGCAATGGCTGGCGATGGCGTGAACGACGCACCGGCACTTGCGCAGTCCGACATCGGCATCGCAATGGGAACCGGAGCTGGCGTGGCAATAGAAAGCGCAGCAATGACGTTGGTCGGAGGTGATCTGAATGGAATCGTTCGTGCGCGCGAGTTGAGTCGTGCAACAATGCGCAACATCCGACAGAACCTGTTTTTTGCGTTCGTATACAACACCGCCTGTGTTCCAATCGCAGCCGGCGTGCTGTATCCATTCTTTGGCCTCTTGCTCAGTCCCATGATCGCAGCAGCAGCAATGAGTTTCAGTTCGGTCTCAGTAATACTCAACGCGTTGCGGCTGCGACTAGGTACTACCAACGGAAAGCACTCATGAAGTTGCGCAAGACGACATATGTCGTACATCGCTGGCTTGGACTCATCATCTGCCTGCAATTGCTTGCCTGGAGTACCGGCGGCTTCGTCTTCAGCATTCTCGCGCTGGACCTTGTGCGCGGCGAACGTGACAGCGCGATGACGCCGTTCGATGCGCTCGACGCGCCAGTTCTTGGGTCTTTGACCCCGGCATTCCAATTGTCTTTGCACGATCTCATACAGTCAGATGCCGAAATTGGCAGCATCTCCTTACAGAATCGCGGGCTCGGCGCGGCATGGGAAATCAGAGACTCCCGTGGTGCACTCTTGTCTGTGTTGTCACTCGACGGAACCGAGATCGCTCCGCAGTTGTCTGAACGCGCGGCCGGCGAACTCGCTAAGCGCGATTCATTGCTAGACGCAGACATTCGATCCGTTCGGCTCATGGAATCTGATCCCCCAATTCAGTATCGGAGCGGGGTTCTACCCGCATACGAAGTCGTACTTGATCACTCGCGAAACCCGCACATCTATATCGACGCTTATACCGGAGCGGTGACTGCACGGCGTAACCGACAATGGCGGGTCTTCGATTTCTTCTGGATGCTGCACACTATGGATTACTCCAGCAGAGACGATTTCAATCACCCGCTGCTGACAAGCTTCAGCGTGCTGGCAATTCTGACTGCGCTGACTGGCATGTCCTTGTGGCTGTGGAGGGCCAATGCACGATGGAAACGGCGCTCGCTTCGTCGCGCTCTGGCGGCGGCTCTCAATGCTTGAACTGATGTCCCTACTCGCTCCAACCCGCTAACAGGATCAGAAGGTCAAATATGTTTATGACTCCGTTGCCAGTCATGTCGGCCTAGCACGCATCGGTTCTCCCATCACATGAACCCCACGATTCGACGACTGAGTAAAGCACAGATCCGATTACATCATACTTCGTATTGTGCATTTACCGTGACTCTCATAATCAACGCCGTCGCAATTCGCAGCCACGGCGGCTCTTACGGCAACATTTCGGGTTCGTTACTCGACGTCGTCAGACAAATTTGGGAACAGAACTATGACGCAGATCGTGTGGGCATCGCTTAACCAAGGTCTGCTGCACACTAACCCAATAGCTTGTGTCGATCCGACTAAATCGCGTTGAGACTCGATCGGCACATCGGAGCCAGTCTGCATCAGCGAGCAGGTCTTCATGCCAGGGACTGAAATACACGAGTTGCACACGGCGCGGCCGCACATCAAGACTTGCTCGAATGCGCGCAAGGACCTCCCGCATCGTATCGCGACCAAACGGATTATACATGCAGTAAATTGTACCTTGCGAGTAGTCTGCAGAAGCAGCGTCTACATTGCGGATTTCGATCGGCGTTTTCACGCCACGAAGTCGAATGACGTTGCGGCGTGCAAGTTTCGAAAGTGTCGGATCATACTCAATACCGATGCAGTGCCGGAGCTTTTGTCGGGCAAATGCGCAGAGGATTCGAGCACTGCCGCATCCGATATCAAAGACGACATCATTCGGTGTTGGTTGTAGCTTCCGAATGCAGCGCCAAATGAGAAAGTAATGGAGCGGGTCATATTCGACCGGATCACCAAATGTTGTTTCGGCGTCGGGGACCTGGTCTGAAGTAGCGCACGTGTGGATATTCAGCCAACGATCCGTCAGGAGTTCATTCGTTCTTCGAGCAGTTCTGAAAATTCGTTGAGTCAGTGACATTGAATCGCGAAGTATGCGCGCAAACATTTTTCACCTCGTAGAAGTCTGATCGCACGAGGGCAAGCGCGTTGAGCAGCTGCCGCGCACCACAGAGCATGGGGCGCATAATGACAACACGCGTTTCCGGTGCGAGAGTCTTGTAGACCTGAACATGTTGTGTCAGTCTTCCCGACGCAGATCCAAACATGCCAAAGGCACGTTACGACCTTATGACCTGCCGATTCACGCGCAGTGAATACAGCAGCTCAATAAAACGTCAGGCTTGATGAGATGAAATCAAATGATGAGCGCGCAGTGCTGGCGCAGCAGAGAAGTCGGTGGGCCGATTGCCGTGGACGCAGCCGGCCACTGATGCACTATTACGGACACCGTCTTCAGGAGGGCTGGTTGCACTGTCTGTTGGACGATTGCAGGTACGTGAAGTGACTGCGCTCTCTGCCCGCGCACTGAGTCGGCAGCATCGCATCCACAGCCGCATGCCTCATCCGGGGAGTGCGGTGTCTTCGGCGCTTCGTTGTGATAATCGCTGGTTGAACCAGGTTTGTAATCATGATGCTCACTACCGTCATGCGAATGACCGCCATGCCCATGGCCGTCGTGATCGTACAACTCGGCATCACCAAGGTAAGCAGGTGTATTGCAGCAGGAGGCGAACGCGGAAACCTGGCAACAACACAGCGGCAGTCCGAATGCCATGTGCAGCACAAGAAGAAGCCGTACGATTCTGGTCGATGTCGTCCTGCCCAATCCCTTGTCTCCACTGCGAGCATTCGTGCCGTGGGTGTACGATCTTCAATATGCAACCTGCACAGTGATCGTCAAGATGTATACCTGTCGATTCGACCATACACGATCGACACTTCAATCTAAGGCCGATAAAACGATCGCAATGCAACTACGCTGGAAATTCCGGAGTTCCTATAAGGCAGATCCACTCCGTTGCGTACCTATGCCCCCACCATTGCGGATCGAGCTCGATACCAAACTCGGCCACTCTCACCCCCGTCCCCGCGCCTTCCCCTGACCGCGCACCCCGCTGTTGCCGATCAGCTCATGCGGCGTCTGGAGCAGGGCCACGGCCAGTTGATAATTGCAGCGAGGTTGTTCGTCCGCCCATCGTCGGAACAAGCCGAAGAGTTCCCGAGAATGGTCGGGTAGTGCCTCGTCCGGCCAAAACTTAACATACCGACGATCAGCCTGGTAAGCGACCAGCGCCGGCAGGTCGCCTTCCCTGAACTCACGCAGGAGTAGTCGCTTTGTTATGAGTTCCATAGCAGTGTTTCTGCCGCCTAAGAAAAAAGCGTTCAGTTGCCGCCCGCCTCTCCGGAAACGGGTGCGGACGCACCACCGGATTCAATCATAGCCGCGGGCGTCGCCGGTCCACTGCAAGGAATGAAACGGGGTCGTACCCCAGTTGACTTCCCGGTTGACTTACTATCGGTGCGAATAGTGTCAGGACGAAGTCATGCGTCGGCGGACGTCGCCTTAAGTACCGCGTGCGAGTCTGATGATTCGATGCGGATGTCGTACCGCATTCTCGAAGTCGCGCCAGTTCCCCGGTAACTCCCGCTCGTCGGAGCGGAAAGCTCGTGGTTGGGACTGCTGGCGAGAGCGATGTGCCCATCGCTGGTGGCCAGGCCCAGACTCGGGTCGTAGCCTCGCCAGCCGGCACCGGGAAGATAAACCTCGGCCCATGCGTGGAGCTCCTGTTCGGTGATCTCGGGTGGTCCGTGGATGGAATAACCGCTGACGAATCGGCTGGCCAGGCCCTGCGAGCGGCATGCAGCGATGAAGAGCATCGCAACATCGCGGCAGGCACCGCTCTTCGTGGAAAGAGTTTGGCTGGGCGAGCGCGGAGCGCCCTCGTCACGGGCGACCATCCGCGAGTCGGAGAAGATCCGGTCTGTCAGGTTGGCGAGGAACGCAAGCGTTTGAAATCCTGAATCCTCGGCGATGGAAGTCGCCCAGTCACGGACTTCCGAATCGATGGAGTCTTCCAAAACAGGTGCTAAGAGGTACGCGATGTCCGCAGGATATTCCGCCGGCAGGCAGGCGGACGGCCCGTGGGTAATCAGGGCGTCAAACGGATTGTCCCGAAGCGTTTGCACGATGCTCGTTGTCTCGATTGACAGCACCTCGTGTTTTTCGGAGAACCAGCATACGCGCGACGCACTGCCGTCCTGCTCAACGCACCAGGACGCGCCGGCCGGTTTCGGAGTAACGCACAGCGTGTGTTCACACAGGCGTTGCGTAGGATCCTGCCGCGGCGTGAGCCGGATGGTCGCGGGCTCGAGAAACACCGGACGGTCGTAGGTGTAGCTCAGGGTGTGATGGATGCGGATAAACATGGGTGTGGTCGGGGGTGTAGTTGGGAGTCGCCCTCAACTTGGATCACAACCGGGCAACATCTTGCTCCTCAAGTTGATCGAGGATCGTCCGGACCCATTCCGATGGCGCCCGCTGGAACGCTTCACGAATGTTGTTTGACCACCAATCGGTCAATTCGTGCAGATCCTCTGCTTCGTAGCGGTGTTCGGTCATGCGAAAGGTGTCGCGTTTGTATACCACGACATCAAGCGGAAAGTCCACATCGGAAGCGCTGGCGCGGGTGGTTTCAAACGCGAGATAGCCTGATTTGAGCGCATCGGCCATTGATGACTCGTACGTCAGCACCCTGTCAAGCAGTGGTTTGCCGTAGCGGCTTTCGCCGATGACAAAGTAGGGCGAGCCGCGGCTGACCTCAACCCAGTTGCCCTGGGGATAAAGCATGTACAGTTTGTGCTCGTCGTCGTTCTCGAACTGGCCTCCGACGAGCGCGTGGATGTTCACATTGAGGCCGGAATTTGCGAGCCACTTGCTGTCTTCGTCGAAGACCCGTCGGATCTGATCTCCCAAAGCGTTGACGGCCTTGTAGAGCCGGTCGAAGGTGTGGTCTTCGGACCTGAGAATCTCGTCGAAGTAGGTGAGGGCTTTATCTCTGGCCGCACGCAGGCCGGAGGTCGTCAGGAACATGGAGTGGTTCCCATTCTGGTGGAGCGTGATTTTGCGAGCGGTGATGCGTTCCGACCCGGTGGTAATGCGTGTGTCGGCGATGCCGATGAGACCTTCTTCGGTCTTGATGCCTATGCAGAATGTCATGCGGTTGCTGCTTCGGTGGTTGCGGCTGCTGCTGCGCCGGATGATTGCGACTGATTCTGTTGCTGGCCGGGCATCTTAACAGCGAAGAACTCATCGAAGATAGTGCTGCCGATCCCGATCAGACGCGACTGAAATGTATCCAGATATTCATGCAGGCCGAAGTCGATGATCTCATCAATCCGTACAAAGTCAAAATCGGATCGGAGGCGACCAAGTTGCTGCTCGGCAGGGTTCTGGAATGTCCCTATGGGAGATCCGGTGATCGCGTGCAGAGATTTTTCCGACTTGATCAGGCAGGAGCGGATCGATCGCGGGAACTCGCGATCGAGCAAGAGGAACTCGGTCACCCACTTCGGCGCGATCCGCTGATATCTCTTGCGGTACATCTCGAACGCTGTCGCGGACTTGAGCAGAGCGGCCCAATGGAGATTGTCATACGGCATGCCGACATACTCGATCGTCGGAAGAACAAAGTAGTACTTCACATCGACGATGCGTGAGGTCTGGTCAGCTCGCTCGAGCAATCGACCGAGCCGGATCCAGTGCCATGCCTCATTGTTTGTCAACGTGTTCTCGGTCAGGCCGATGAAAAGGTGATTGGCGTTCTTGAACTCCTCGAGGAAATCGTACGGGGCTTCGTGAATCGCGTCGTCGGTCGAAGCCCGTCGGGCGGACAGGTGCAGCCGGTTAATGGTCTCCCACATTTCCGATGAGATGCTCTGTCGGACTGATCGGGCATTTTCACGCGCGGCGCGCACGCAGGATGCGATCGAGTTGGGGTTCTGCTCGTCAAAGATCAGGAAACGCAGCACATTCTCTTGCGTGCCGGCGTTCTCGCCATAGTGCTTCTGGAAGAGTTTTCCGCTGCCGGTCGTGACGATGAGAGGCATCCACTGCGAAGCGGTTTCGACGGAGAGGTCAAGCATGAGATGGATATTGACCGTGATGAAGCGTGCGACATTGTCGGCACGCTCAATGTAACGGCTCATCCAGTAGATCGAGTTTGCGGCGCGGCTCAGCATGAAGATTCATTCGTGTTCAACGGGAGGAAGTACGGCTTCGTCGGTAAATGTGACTGCACGATCCGGTTCGGTTTCGAGTACCCAGGTGTCTTTGCTGCCCCCGCCCTGAGAGGAATTCACGACCAGAGAGCCCTTCTTGAGGGCGACGCGCGTCAGCCCGCCGGGCAGAATGTACGGATCGGGGCCGTGGAGGATGAACGGACGGAGGTCGACATGGCGGCCCTCAAAGTGATCGTCCACGATGATCGGCGCACGGCTGAGCGAAAGTGTGGGCTGGGCGATGTAATTCTTCGGGTTCGCCCTGATCTTTGCAGCATACTCCTCTCGCTGCTGCTTCGTGGAATGGGGTCCGACCAGGATACCGTAGCCGCCAGACTCACTGACCGGCTTGACGACGAGTTCATGCAGGTTCTTGAGTACGTGATCGAGTTCGGTTTCGCGGCGGCAGAGATAAGTCGGGACATTCGGCAGAATGGGGTCTTCATCGAGGTAATAGCGGATGATGTCTGGTACGTAGGCATAAACTGCCTTGTCGTCGGCGACGCCAGTTCCCGGCGCATTCGCCAGCGCGACCCGCCCCGCGCGGAACGATTCCATGAGGCCCGGCACGCCGAGTGCCGAGTCTGGGCGGAAAACCAGTGGGTCGATGAAGTCGTCGTCGATGCGGCGATAAATCACATCGACGCGTTTCGGGCCGCGGGTGGTCCGCATATAGACAGAACCGTCCTGAGTAAACAGATCCTTCCCTTCGACGAGTTCCACGCCCATCTGCTGCGCGAGAAACGCGTGTTCGTAGTACGCACTGTTGAAGGGTCCGGGCGTGAGCACCACAACATTTGGGAACCCGATAAGCGGAGCGAGTTGCTGGAGAGAATCGAGAAGGTGGATGCAGTAATCGTCGACCGGGCGCACATTGGAGGCGCGGAAGACATTCGGGAAGGTGCGCTTGAGTATGTGGCGGTTCTCGATGACATACGACACGCCCGATGGGCAGCGCAGATTGTCCTCAAGCACATAGAACTCGCCGTCTCCGTCGCGAACAAGATCCGTGCCAGTAATGTGGCACCAGATTCCTAGCGGTGGATCAATACCGACGCACTCGGGACGAAACGCCGGGCATCCGCTGATGATGTCCTCGGGGACTATCCCATCCCGAATGATCTTCTGATCGTGGTAGATGTCATCAAGAAATAGATTGAGTGCCTTAATCCGTTGGCCGAGCCCCTTCTCGATGGGCAGCCATTCCTTGACTTCGATAATGCGCGGAATGATGTCGAATGGGAAGATCTTTTCCTCGGCCTCTTCGCTGCCATAGACATTGAAAGTAATACCCAGGTTGTAGAGCGCCATTTCGGCAGCCTGCTGACGCCGGGCGAGATCGCCGCTCATAAGCGATTCGATGCGCTCGACCAGCATTCTGGCACCCGGACGCGGCGTAGGATTCGCCGGGTCTCCGGGACAAAACACTTCATCGTAAAAGCCTTCGTTATCGTAGCTGGAGCACTTCATGAGTGATCAAGTCCCCTGTAGTCATCGACCGGCCGGGATGACTGTAGGTGAAAAGAGCGAGCAAGCCGAAATTTTCTGGATCGCCGTTTCGGGCCCAGGCAACCGCGCATCGGTCAATCTGGTGCTGAGGACACGCGCAGCAGCAGGGGGTCCTTCAGGGGCAGTACATCGACACTGCGCTTAACCGAGTGCGCTGATGTGATCGATGATGGTGTAGGTGAACCGGCGCATTAGTCATTTGCACTGTTACCGAACACCCGTCGGTCACGTCGTGACGGATTTCACAAAAAGTTGCGCTTTGTGGTCAAAGCGCAACTCACGAGTACGCGCATCACACGACCGGGACAACCCGTCTTCGAGACATGTGTAACAGCCCCTTGCTTATTCATCCTCTCCTTATGTGCGCCGGAACTACCGCCCACGCAACTCGGCATGAGCCTCGCCTCGAATCAAGCCGCTGACCACATCGAGAAGGTCATCGGGATCTTCAATGGCATGAACGGGAATCCCATCGTCGCTCAGCGCACGATGAAATGTAGCCACGTTTACCGCTTGGTTTAGTCGGTCTATGTCGCGCAGGACATTGCGCCGCACCGGCGCGTGACCAAGCGTGCCTGGCCACCGCGGATCCGCATCCATAAGATCAGCAGCCGACGGTGTGACAACGTGCACGGACCGGAACGGCGTATGAACACGTCGAAGCGCAGCGATGAACTCCGGACTCGTCTCTCCACCGAGCAGGGAAGAGACAAATACAAGCAACTGCCGGCCATGCGAGACGCGCACAGCTTCAGCCATTGCTGCCAGCGCGCTGGCGGCCCTCGGCGGCATCGATCCATCTCCGATCGTGGCGCCGCACTTCGGGCACGCGGACTCGTCGGGATATACGATTGAACGGCAGGCGTTGCAGCGTTCGTGGAGATCAAGGATGGAATCAGGCTGCGTTTCAATGACGAATCGCTCCTGCAGAGTTGCCACGCTCTCGCCGGACTCGAAATACGCCCGCAGGAACACCTCATCGTCACGCTGGCACACTCCCCACGCATTCAGCCGCTGGCGAGCAAGCTTCGCAAGTCGATCATGCACTTCAGGTGCACGCGCCACCTGCCGGGCCAGGGCCATCCTTGGCAGCATGGAAAGTTGAGCAGCAATTGTGTGCCTGCTTGACGACGCGGCCGTCGATCGAAGTCGATGCACGTATGTTGAGTCGTAGAGCACGACATTCAGATTAAAGCCCGCCTTTTGCGCGGTGCACGTCAGGATGTCCAAGAACGACAATGCTTGAATAAACCACTCCCCCTGGCCGTCAAGGCCGTATAGCAAATCACATGACACGTCGAGCACGACGCCGATCGAAAACTCTCGTGGCTCGTCCATTTCGCGAACGATGAGTTCACCTCGACGTGCAGTCGCCTTCCAATCGATGCGATTCAGTGGATCTAGCGGAACATATTTACGAAGCTCACGAAAATCAGTCCCCCCGCCGGGCGCGAGCCACCGTCGATCCGCACTCGCCGGAGTACGAGTTCGCATCAGCGCCGGGTCTGTGGCGACGCCGCGAAACTGTGGCTCAACGTAGAGGCGCAGCCGCGCTGGATTGATGGTTATTGTTCGGAACAAACCGAATGGACTCAATTTCGTGAACACGAGTCCCGGCACGATGACCTCACCCGGCGTGAGGAATCGAACAGACCATAAAAGCACTTTCGAACCACTGCGCACTCGAAAGCGCCGACCAGTGTGTTCTGTTGCCTTGACTGCTGGCGGCAGCAATATCGACACGGTCACGATTGAGAACGCGCGATCGCATTCCAAGTGAGCAGTCAGATCGGCAGTCGTGCCCTCGACGAGTGCTGCACCGCTGTCATGTGCGTCACACCACATCGTCACGTCGATCTGTCGCCATTTTGGTCGTGCGCCTCCGTAATGACACACGGCGTCAACAATGAGCAGAAGCCCGGCGCATGCGGCACCTGCGATGACATTGCTCGTGATCGACAGAACGACACCGAATACGAGGAGTATCGATGCCAGGCCGAGCAGCAGCCGCGCCTCAAGCCAGCGGCGAGGATCGCAAGACTTCATCAATCACAGCCTCCACGGCTTTGCCTTGCAGTTGCGCCTGAGGTTTCAGCGCCAGCCGATGGTTCGCCACCTGCGGAAACAGCGCCTTCAGGTCGTCCGGTAGCACGTGATCGCGACCCAGCAATAGCGCGCGGGCTCGGCCGAGATGGAGCAAATCGAGACTCATGCGGGGGCTGCCTGGCAATGCAAGCAGTTCATGACGTCGCGTCGCGCCGACGATCTCGACGATGAGCGACATGATGCTGTCGGACGCCGTCACCCGCTCAACAGTTTCCTGCACAGCGAGCACGCGCGAACCATCGAGTACAGCCGCCGGTGGCACCGTGCTGCCTTTGTGCATGCGTAGTATCTCGATCTCGTGCTCCCGCGAGGGGTGCTGCACGATTACACGCATTGCGAATCGGTCAAGCTGCGCCTGCGGAAGCGGATACACACCCTCGTGTTCGAGTGGGTTCTGTGTGGCGAACACGATAAACGGCGGCGCAAGTGCAATGGTCTCGCCTTCAAGCGTGACCTGTCGCTCCTGCATCACTTCCAGCAACGCCGACTGCGTCTTCGCCGGCGCACGATTGATTTCATCCGCAAGCAGGATATTCGTGAACACGGGGCCACGTCGTAGCGAGAACTCACCGGTGCGCGGACTGTACACGTGACCCCCAAGGATGTCTGCAGGCAGCATGTCAGGCGTGAATTGAATGCGCTTGAAACTGCAACCGAGCGCGATCGCCAGCGACTTCACAAGCAGCGTCTTTCCCAGTCCAGGCACGCCCTCCAGGAGCACGTGTCGGCGCGCGAGTAATGCCGCCAGCAGCAGGTCGATTTCACCGTGCATCCCAACAACGCACTTGCCAAGCTCTTCTCGAACAAGTCGAACGTCTGCGGCAATTGAATCGAGTGATCCCGTAGCGTTACCCAGAAAGTCGTTCAATACATCCCCCTTCCGTTGAACCACCGCATGATGTTCCGACAGTTCCAGAACGTGCGTTGCAATTCGAATGCATCGCCGCATTGCGACGTTGCGCGAAGATCCCGGAGCCGCTGTTCAATATTTGCGGGAGTGTCTGATTCGAGTTCTCCAAACTCTGCGAGAATCCTCTCGCGAAGCTGGAGTGACACAGTTGATCGCCCGAATCGTTCATCTCGAATGGCTCGCTGCAACCACCGATCCTGACGGTTCGCCTGAGAGCCTGCGAAGTACAACCGGCGGTCGCGCGAACGCAGACCGGCCAGACACAACATCGCAAAGCCGGCGAATGGGATCAATACAAATAAGAAGATCGTCAACGTCCCGGCTCGATTCAGCGGTGACATCCCCGTGAGCTGGGCGAGCTGCAGACCCGGAGGTCCCTCTTCGTTCCCAAGTCGAAACTCCAAGCGTCGCCAGTTGCCGTCAGGTAGGAGCACCTCGCAAAATGAATGGCAGCGATTCTCGACCAATCGCGTGCGCACACCTGCAGCATTTGCTGTGATGAAGAATGCCCGTGCCCGGTGACGACAGACGCCTTTCCGGGCCAGTGCAACCGTCAAGTACTCATTCGCTCGTTGTTCAGATTGATCGATCGGTGCGACTGCAAACCCTGCGAAGTACGAATGCAAGCGCCGCACCGTATTTTCGTAAGTGAGCGCTGGTATGCCGCCAATAGCATCGATCACAACCGCAGCGTCCGCCGCCACGTTTGCAGGAAGATTGGCAGGTTCCGCCTCGAATGAAACAGCAGGCAATGGGGTATTGTCATAATCATCCCGACGCCCGGAGACAGTGTATTGCAGTTTCACGCGTCCTCGTGCCTGTGCCGTGAAGTACAACTGCCCATGCGTATCGCGATAGAATGTGGATCGGACGCGCGGCGATGTAGTGAACTCTGTCACCCAGCTGTCAGGGGCAGGCGTCGGGACAGGCACAGGTCGTCCGGGTCGTGGATCAACCGTGACCACTACAACAAACTCTTCGCGATCCTGAAGCGACGGGCCTTCGCCAAAAGCGCTGTTTGCCGGTGTTGAGACGAATTCATACCTTCCATTAACGAAGTCGAAGACGTACATCCGGTGTGTCCAATTGAGCGGGGGCCTGAATGGATCGTCCGCATTCTCATACGTGCCGTCTGTCCCGGTGTCGATGTCAAGTCCAACACTGCCAAGCGTGTTGCGTGGTCGATCTTGGAGGATCTCTGGAATCCTCATTTGGTGCCATGTCACATCGCGCGACGGTGTGGCCCAGTCGCCACTGAATTGCTCGACAACATCGAGTTCGGATGTCTGCCGAGCCTGCCAGTCTGTGCGGACGTCGGTCGCAACAGAAGGCTTCACTGAGCCGCCCACGCGACCGAAGCTGAAATCGATCCGCGATATAGCAAATACGACGAACGCAATCAGCAGCGCGACAAGAATGATTGGTGCAAGCGAACTCGGAATCCGCATAGACAACGATCGTCGCTTAGCTCTCTCAGTCGGAATCAACTGCTCCAGCGCTGCGCAGATCTGCAGACCACGCTCCCGATCTGAATCGGAACCCCGATCGGCGTATGCGCATCGTTCCAGAAGAGTCGTTAGTTCAGCGATCCGACCCTCATCAGCATCGTCTCCGAATGCCTTTTGCAGACTAACTTCAGCTTCGCGCGGCGTCAGCCCACCGGGCTGTAGCAGATCCACACCCGTAGCACGTTCCAGCAACCGCCGATATGCATTTCGCAGATCGCGCAAAGCAGACGCTCCAATTCGAAAGCACCAATCATAATCGTGATGGTGCTCTACGTCGCGGCGAACTGTCTCACTACCAGCTACCCACATTCGGACTTCGAAGCAATGGAGCAACCGGTCCGGTCACCGCAGGTCCATATGTAGTAAAACTGTCCAACCCGCCCCATCGACGTGACTGAATCGTCGTAATCACAGCTAACGGTGCGATATGATCAAGGTACCGAGCAGTGGTCGCGATTGAGTAGTGGCCGAGCTGTTTGGAAATGATGCCGATGTCGATACCTTCAGCCCGCAGCTCTGCTGCGTGGGTATGCCTTAGCCCGTGTGCATGCACGCGCTTGGCGATTCGTGCGTTCCCGGCCAGCCGCGGCAGCAGGACGCGAACGTAACTCGATCGGAGTGGCCGACCATCGAGCAGGCAGAAGATTGGCGTCCGTTCGCCGATCCCTCGCTTCTCGCGAACGTCGAGCCAGCGCTGGAGGATCACAAATCCCTCCGCGTCCATGCCGACTGTCCTGGCTTTGCCGCCCTTACCGTTGAGCACGCGGATCGAACCGGCGATCGGATCTAGATCCTTCAGGTGCAGCATCAGCGCTTCGTTGATGCGCAGGCCCGCGCGATAGAGCGTGGCGAGCATGGCGCTGTAACGCGCCAATCGCTCTAAAACATGACAGAACCCAGACTAAGGAGTACAGCGATTCAGCCAATTCCTGTTTGGTAAGAACGTGAACCGCTTCGTTGTGTTTTCGGCAATGAAACCGTCATCGTCGAGTGTGCTTTCGGGGACTCGAATGCCCTGTTCGACATGGCCATCAACGAAACAGAGATTGCAGATCGTGTCGTGGCGATGCCAGCGTTGCCCGCGATCTTGCGCGCCGACGTAATTGTAGATCAGCATGTCGCCAGCAATCCATGTGCGCGTTGGATCTTCGATACTCGGCATTCGCCCACCGGGCTTGTCAGGCGTTCCCGGCGGGATCAACGTCCAACACGGATTTGCGTCAAGTGTGTGATCATTGAGCGCGTAACTGGTGCCTAGGAAGTCATACAGCGAATCTATGTCCGGTAGGTTCATGCCGCCAACAATCCCCGGTGGCTGCCCGCGGTCCAGCGGACATTCAAATTCCGGCAGATCCTCGTCAGTGAGTGGACCTGAATTCAGGAACACATTCAATGGTCGTTGATCGGCACCGATTTCATTGACGCCCCACGCGGGCATCTGCCCGATCTTGCCGCCGAAGAGGAAGGACGACACGATCTTGCCTTCCGGGAAGAACGGGTTCGGTATGACATACTGCGGAAGACTATCATCGTAGATCGCGCGATAGTTCGCAATCGCAATACCGAGCTGCCGGAGATTGCTCGCGCACTTTGTTTGCCCACTGCTCTCACGTAATGATCCAAGCGCGGGCATCATTAACGCCACTAAGACGCCGATGATACTGACCACAACGAGTAGCTCGACAATCGTGAATGCAGTCTGGCGGTGTCGATACATGCGCTGCAGTCTCCACAGGAATACTCCCGCTTCCACATTTACTATAATCACAAATTCTCGACTTGGGCATGCCAAAAATGCACGAATCATCAACACATGGCGATCCAGAATCATCATCACAATCGCTTATCCGCGAAGCCGATGTCCGAGCCATCGTTCGATTGCTCGGGAAGATCGCCGGCTCGACCGAACCAATAGCGACTCGAAAGCGCGATCTGATGAACGGTCTGTGCGAACTGATTGATGCGGATCTTTGGACCTGGCTTATTAGCAGCGGGGCTCGGAATCCAAAGGGGCCGACACCGGTGTCATTCACGCACAACATTGTCGGCGACCGGTATGCAAACTACCTGACAGCAATGTTAGATCCGCAGAATCCTCCACCTTACAACGAACACGCAGCTCGCGAATTCATGCAGGGTCGGCCTTTCACACGGCGGCGCGTGCAATGGCTCACCGATCGAGAGTGGTATGAGTCTGCCTTTATGAAGAACGTCGGAATTCCGAACGGGGTTGATGATTTCATTTCAAGCGTGTTTCCGTTGGGGCCGGACTCATTCAGCGGTCTCGGTCTCGCACGCGCTGCTGGCAAGTCACCATTTTCCGAGCGTGATACGCGCATTGTTCACATAATCCTGTCAGAAATAGACTGGCTGCATGCAGCGGAATTGCCGGATGAACAGGTTCAGCAGGATGCTCCGAAGTTGACGCCGCGCCAGCGTGCGGTGCTGCTGTACCTATTGGAAGGCAAATCCCGCCAGGAAATCGCAGGCGATCTGGGAATCTCCGCCCATACGGCCAACGATCATGTCAAAGCGATATACAAATGTTTTGATGTCAACTCACACCCCGAGCTGCTGCGCCGATTCCGAAATGGTGATGGCGGCGATGTGACGCAGATGTGATTTGTCAGCCTTGCCGTTGATTCGCCATCTCAACCCCTGTCCGCATCCCCATATCTGGGGATTGTTTGATTGTGCGCTGGTGTTAACGTGAATCTGATTGCGAAATGATTGAGCACACTGTGGGAGTGTTCTATTGATTCACAATCACAACTCATGAAGCGCTTGTCCACGACTGCCGAGTCTGAACAACTGAAGAATCGTGCTCTGCAACGGAGGATACTACTGTGCGGAACTTGAACTCTTTGTCGTCTGCGGTTCGTATTCTGGTTGCATCTGCTTTGTTTTGTACCGCGATGTTGTATACGAAACACGATGCCTCTGCCGACTCCGTCACAGGTAATCTTCTTCTCAATCCAGGATGTGAAGACCCGCTTGTGGGTGGTGAGATTCCCGGTTGGGTTGAAGTGGCCGGGTCAACCTGGCAGCCGCGTACCGGTTCGACGCCGCCACACACGGGCAGCGCGTACTTCTATCCGGGAGCGATTGAATTTGCCGAACTCGCCCAGGATGTCAGCCTTGCAACATGGAGCTCTGAGATTGCACAGGGCAGGGTCTCGATTTACGCGCGAGACTACATTCGTTCCTTTCCGCAATCTCCTGCCGACGATTGCCGGCTGCGTCTTCAACTGCGCAATTCTCCATTCACAACAACCTATTTGAACCTCTTTTCGCCGTGGACGGAGAACACGTCAGGGTGGCAATTACTTGAACTGTCAATCATCGATGATTTCAATCCCGCGGCGACAGTCGCTCGAATCGGACTGATGAGCGATCGTGACTCTGGCACTAACAACGACGGGTTCCACGACACCACATCGCTACAGGTGGCGGTAGGGTCGTTCCTAACGCTGCAGAGCGGACTCACATTTCCAGATGCCTACCAAGGCGCAGACGTGGCAACCGTTCCTGTCAACTCGGGGGGCGGAACAAACCGAGGCGAAGTCGCTATGACGGAGGGTTCGCCCAGCGAGGTCTACACCGGCGTATCTCGCGAAGTCGTACAGCACCTCTTGCTGGATGGTGTGGGTGGCTCCCCTCAAACGGAAATCACGCTCTCGAACATGCTGAATAGTCAGCCGTTCACCAGCCCCGCGGGCGAGGACACGCTGTATGTCGGACTCGACCGTGCGGCGCTGTTTTCCGATCAGGTTCCTGGTACATATGAAGGCGTTGTTCGATTCCGGATCAGCGATTCCCATCTCGGTATCGCTACCCGAAGCAACTGGGTGCAAGTCCCCGTAACCATGACCGTGCTCCCCTGCACCAACGCGATTCTCTACGTCGATGCCGATGCTCCTCCGGACGGCGATGGAATGTCCTGGGCGACCGCTCGCAATGAGCTGCATGATTCACTGTCGCCGGAGACGTGCCTGGGCAACCCGGCCGGAATCGAAATTCGCGTGGCGGAGGGCATTTATACGCCACACGCCAGTGATCGCAATGCATCGTTCGACGTCGCACCGAACATGATGCTAAGCGGCGGCTACGCAGGTTTTGGTGAACCTGATCCCGATGCATGGGATCCAGATACCTATGTCACCATCCTTTCCGGCGACCTCAACGGCGACGACTTTGCGCGTGGGAAGAGAGGCGTGATGAACGCAGAGAATTCGTACAACGTTGTGACCGTCTTCGATGTCTCGGGAGTTGTCATCGAGGGCATCACCATCAGCAGCGGCAACGCTAATGGAGGCGGCACGCCTACGAACCAGGGCGGCGGATTGTACGTCGCGGCGAGTGGTCCGCTTGAATCCCTGACACTCAACGAAGTTCATTTTATCGGAAACCATGCAGAAAATCACGGCGGTGCGATTTTCCACCAACGAGCAATTGTCGCCACCGATTGTTCCTTCACTACCAACACCACCAACGCCAATGGCGGCGCGGTTGATGGATTCGGTTATGCCTCCCCCGTTTCCACTTGGGACACATGCGCGTTCACGAGCAACACGGCTGCTCAGTATGGTGGGGCGATTTCGTTCTCCGATGACAACGACTTCATCAACTGCACTTTTGACTCCAATTTAGCCACAGCGATCGATGGCGGTGCGCTAGCGATCTGGAGTGGTTCAACCGATGCGACAATCGACACCTGTCAGTTCGACAATAATTCAGCTGGCAACAACGGCGGCGCCATCAGCGTCTTGAGTGGCGCCCTTTGTGACATCTTGAATTCCATGTTCACGTCGAATGACGCTCTTGGAAACGACGGCGGTGCTGTGTCTTGCATCCTTTCCACCATCGATTTGGACGACTGCGATTTCGAACAGAATTCGGCGTTTGACAACGGCGGAGCGGTCTACGTCAGCGGCGCGACCGCCACAATCGATCTCTGCAAGTTCGATACGAACACTGCCACCGGATCGGGCGGCGCGCTGTTTGAACTCAACACACAGCCTGTGGTCACGAATAGTGATTTCATCGGCAATTCTGCAAATGAGCCTGGCGGCGCAATCTTTTGCCTCGACGGCGGGGGTAACTTCACAGACTGCACGTTCGAATCCAACGATTCAGGCGATGTGGGCGGTGCCTGTCATCATAACAACACCGTATCGCTGTTCTACGATAACTGCACGTTCGATTCCAACACTTCTACGATCAACGGCGGTGCAGTCAGTCACACGACCGGCAGCGATGCTACCTACACACACTGCATCTTCGTCAACAACACCGCCCAGAACGATGGCGGCGGACTCCGCATCGAGGATTGCACCGTCAATGTTCATAACTGCCTCATCATTAGCAACAACGCAGGCGACGGCGCTGGTGTGCTTGTAGAAGCGCCCGATGGCGACGGAATCTTTCGCAACTGCACCTTTGCCCACAATGACGCCACTGGCGTCGGCGGTGGGATTCGACACGCAACCGGTACGACATCCCTCGTCACTAACAGCATCTTCTGGGGGAACACCGGCGCAGCTTCACCCACCGTGTTCAACGAGCAGATCGACCTTGACGGTTCCGCTTCGTATTTTGATAACTGCATCGAGGGATGGGATGGCAATTTCGGCCCGCCGGCTCACGGCGCGAATCCGCTCTTCCTCGACCCCGACGGCTTGGACAACATTCTCGGTACACTCGATGATGATTATCGGCTCGACCATCGCTCGCTGTGCATCGACTTCGGCGATGATGCGATGGTCCCCGGCGGTCTCACTGAGGACATCCTCGGCAACCCGCGTATCGTCAATTGTGTGGATATGGGCGCGGTCGAACATGATGGTATTGCGCTGGACATGATCGACTTCGGCTGTGATGCCAACTCGACGGTCGCATGTTTCTCCGGCATTGGCGACCTGCCGGGCAGCGCCGACTGGAGTTGGGCATACGCCGTGAGTGATAATGGCGAGGTGATCGCCGCAATGAGCTACAGCGCCGGATTCGGTGGGAACACTGCCGCGATCGCAACCGTGAGTGGGATTGCTGGAGCCCCCGACGGCTTCAACGGCCTGTTCGAAGCCTTGTCGGCTGATGGTTCAATCGGCGTCGGGCAGATGGCCCCACCACTGGACTTGGCGTTCACCTGGACTGCATGTGATGGCTTTACCACTCTCGCGGATATCGCCGGTGGAATACAAGATGCCTCGGCGGAAGATTTGTCGGCTGACGGTACCATCGTGGTTGGAGAGGGTCGCGATGCGAGCGGGAACATTGCGCTCAAATGGACGGGTGGCGGCGCGCCGCAATCGCTTGGTGAGTTGCCTGGCGGACAGTACTTCAGTTCTGTACGTGGATGCTCGAGCGATGCAAGTGTCATCGTTGGCGTGAGCATCGGAGCGGATGGGCCAGAGGCGGTGAGTTGGACCAATGACGGTCCGCCATTGGGTCTGGGCGACATCACAGGTGGCAATTTCAACTCCACGGCATACGACGTTTCGGATAACGGCACCGTGATCGTTGGCAGTACGACGAGCGCGGATGGGCTGGAAGCGTGCATTTTCGATTCAACAGGATTTGAGGAACCCACCGGCCTTGGCGATCTCGCAGGTGGTGCGTTCCAGAGCATTGCGCTTGCGATTTCCGGCAGCGGAGACGCCATCGTGGGCTTTGGAACATCCGACTCGGGCTCGCGCGCGTTTCTCTACACCGATTGGACCGGCATGATCGAACTGCACGACATTCTGGAATCGAAATACGGGCTTGATCTGACCGGTTGGACGCTGACCAGAGCTAACACTATCTCTGCTGACGGACTCACAATTGTTGGCGAAGGCCTGAACCCGTCGGGTGATCACGAGGGCTGGATTGTCCATCTCCCGCAGCTTCCGCCGTGTCCGACTGATGTCGTACCGGCTCCACTGGGCAACGGCGCGGTCGATGTCTTCGACCTACTCGAACTTCTTGCCAACTGGGGCGCGAATGGTCCCGGCGCGGACATTGCTGAGCCGTTGGACGTTGTCGATGTCTTTGACTTGCTCGATCTGCTCAGCAATTGGGGACCGTGTCCTGGACCTTAACGAATACGCTGATTTGCCGAATCTCGGCAAGTACTAGTGCTATCGACCGAGCGCTGGACGAACAGATTCCAACAAAGTGCAGTTGCGTGATCGCATTAGAGTTGAATGACCGCGTTAACCTTACGAATCCGTTAACCAGAGAATCTGAGAGTTTGAGAGTTCTCGCGGGACGGGGCGAACCGGAAGGACGGGATCTGGCTCGCGCCCTAATTCAGACCAATCAAACCGAGAGCGCTGCCTACGACGGCTACTCGCCGTAAGTGACTAATCTGCCAGTAGGTTGTGCAAACTTCGGCCCAGTGGAAAATGACGAGCCGAGCGTCAACCAAAACGCCGCCGCAAGTTCGCGACGGTTTGGAAAGCTCCCAGATCACAACCCTACTACCGAAACTCGCGAGCAGCCAAGACGAGAGATTCTCGCCCCGTTTCTTTAATCAATGCATTTGTAGTGCTATGGCTGCCTCTACTGCTTGGTCTTGAGTCTGTTGCACCCGCTGCGCTTGCATGTTTCTAGGCAGATCCAATTGTCGGTAGCGCTTTGATTGCCTTTGCTGCGAAAGAGAGTCCAACCAACGTTTGGTGCGTCAGGGTCGTTAGATAGTCGCCGTCGGCTCGGCTTCGACAAGTGCCTTGAGCTTGGCGAGGTGGCTGTCGAATCGATCCTTCATGGACCGGCGCGCCATGTTCATCCAGATTTCGTGCCAGTCCTTCGGGAAAACGGTGAGCTCGCAGCGGATTGTGCATGCGTTCGGGTTCCGCGCCTCGACAAGGAAAAGGTAATCCGTGTCTGCCCAATCGTACTCCATCGTGTATTGGAACTCTTCGTTCGGCTTGAGGGAAAGTACAGTCTGCGTCAACTCCATATCTTCGCAGTCGTCACCGAGTCTGACGAGTGTCACGATTCTTTTGAATGTAATTGTCGTCTGCAAGTGAGCAGAATGGGAGTGTGTGTCGCGAGCCGGGTTCTGCTGGAGCGAATTGGCCCGGCGATGGAGCTGGGCGAAGGTCAAATGGGCAACGTCGGGAGTTACACACCTGTGACCAACTTGCATACTTCCGGGGGGTAGTCTTTGTGAAGCCGCCCATGCGGTCGGCGTCGGAGCAAAGACATCAGCGGGTTGCGGCCGCTCGCAACCGCCCCCAGTGAAAGGAAATTGGTCATGAAGCAAGCTGCACTCATCTCGTCAATTGCCGTTGCCAGCCTCGCGTTCGGCGGTCTCGCCATTTCTGTGGCCAACGCCGGTGACAACGAGCTTCCGATCCCAGACCACACAGAGGCAATGATCAACGAGCACGTCGTCGAGCTGGCGATCTGTCTCGATACCAGCGGCTCAATGGATGGCCTGATCAATTCGGCGCGGCAGAAGCTGTGGACGATTGTCAATGATCTCGCCAAGGCCGAACCCACGCCGAGACTTCGCGTGGCCCTGCTCAGCTATGGCAATGACGGGCACAACCCCGAGAATGGGTGGGTCAAAGTCGAAACACCATTCACCGACGATCTCGATACCGTCTCGCAGATGCTCTTTGCGCTGACGACCAACGGCGGCACGGAGCTTGTCGGGCGTGTCGTGCAGACGTCGTTGCAGGAACTCGACTGGCATCCATCCGCCAGCACGTTGCGCATGATCTTTGTGGCAGGCAATGAGTCCGCCGACCAAGACGAACAGGTCGCCGCCCGCACGATCTGCAAGGAGGCGAGCGAACGCGGGATCGATGTGAACTCGATCTATTGCGTCTACGGCGATGATGACAGTGAAGTCCGGCCGGGCTGGCGGGAGCTTGCCATGTCGGGCAACGGCACGTTTGCGATGATCGACCAGAACAACGGGACGGTTGTGATTGCGACGCCTTACGACCACAAACTGACGGAGCTCTCCGGCGAACTCAATTATACGTATATTCCCTTCGGCGCCGCCGGACAGGCCGGTTGCGCGAACCAAGTGGCGCAGGATACAAACGCGGTACATTTAAATTACTCTAATGCCGCAACACGAGCTGCGACCAAGGCCGGCAAACTGTATTCGTGCGGGTGGGACCTCGTCGATGCGACCCGCAACGGGGACGTTGATCTTGCCAAAGTGGATAAGAAGGATCTGCCCGAAGACTTGCAGACACTCACGTACGCCGAGCTTGTGGTAAAGGTCGAGGCCATGCAGCAGCGACGAACGAAGCTGCAGAGTCAGATTCAGGAACTCGATCAGCGTCGCCAAGCTTTGCTCAATGAGGAGCTGGCGCGTCAGGCAACGACGAACGTCGGCAGTTTTGATCTCGCGATCCGAAGCGCCATTCGCAACAAAGCCGAGGCGAAGGGATTCACATTCGCCTCACTCGGGGCAACTGTTGCGATGGTGATGTCTCCCATCGAAGTAGAGGTTGAGAATGCGGCGACGTTCGACTATTTCGTTCAGTTCGCCGGTAGCTCGATGGACACATGGGTGGCCAATGACCTGGTTGTGGATTTTGAAGACGCGCGTCTGGATAGCAAGGACTTTGCGCACGATGTCCATATCATCCCCGGCACGCCCGAGGCAGAAGCGTTTATCGAAACGCTGCCGACTCACGTGCGGGATCTTGTCCGATCGTTGGAGGGAATGATTTATCTGCACTGGAGTGACAGGATTTATCTTCTTACTGGTGGGTGTTGAGCCCAGTGATTCGCGGGCAACTCGGAAACACACACAAGCCACGGGAAGGCTTTCCCGTGGCTTTTAGGCATCGTTGACCGTCTCACTGCGAACGCTGGTCAACTACTCGGAATCAGGTCGATATGCCTCTACACTTATCCATGGCCTGCCCCCCGACCATCCTCGTCGTCGAGGACGACTCCGCCGTCCGGCGGGGCCTCGTCGACGCATTGCGCTTCGCCGGGTATGACGTCATCGAGTCGGGCTGCGGCGGCGGTGTGGTCGACCTGGCGGTCGAGTCGTCGGTCGATCTCGTCTTGCTGGACGTGATGCTGCCGAAGGTCGACGGCTTAACGATCCTCGAGGAGTTGCGGCACGTCGAGCCGACGCTGCCAGTCATCATGGTCACCGCCCTTGGCGCCGAGGACGATCGCGTGCGCGGGCTCAAGACTGGCGCCGACGACTACGTCGTCAAGCCGTTCAGCGCCAACGAGGTGCTCGCCCGCGTCGAGGCCGTGCTGCGACGCTCGCCGGAGCGACGCACCGACGTGCGTGGCCTCACAAACAACGGATCGCGGATCGACCTGGAGCGACGCGAGGTGCAGCGCAACGGCGACGTGGCGTGCTCGCTCACGGAACGCGAGGCCGCGATCCTCCGCTATCTGGCGGTCAACCGCTCCCGCGCCGTCGATCGAGATGAGCTGCTGCACCGCGTATGGGGGCTCGATCCCAAGGGGATCCGGACCCGGACAGTCGACATGACTGTCGCGCGGCTGCGTGAAAAGATCGAGCCGGACCCGACGCAACCATCATTGGTGCGCACCGTTCGTGGCAAAGGCTACGTACTCGGCGACGACGTGGAGGTGGACTCGTGAGATGGTCACGAAAGTGGTGGCTCGTCTCCGGCGCCGGTGCGGCGATCGTGATCGCGGCGCTGGCGTGGATCACCGTGGTCGTGCTCGGGCTGGAGCGCGCCGAGCTCTCAGCGCGGTCGGACGCCGCGCACCAGGAGGCGCTGCGTCTGGCGCTGTGGCGCATGGATTCGTGGCTCGTGCCGCACCTGGCCCGCGAGGGCAGCCGGCCCAGCGCCGACTACGAGTCGCTGACGCCCGCGGCGCAGGCGTACACGGCGGAGCTGTCGCCCATCGAGGCGGGCCAGGTGCTGACGCCCTCGCCGCTGCTCGACTCGCCCTCGCCGTACATCGAGATTCACTTCCAGGTCGACGCGGCGGGACAGATCACTTCGCCTCAAGCGCCCAGCGGCCGCTGCGGCGAGCTGCTTGCCGGCGACATGCTGCCGTCCGCGAAGATTGAGGCGAACGCAGCGCGGCTCGGTCAGGTTGCATCGATGGTCACGCCCGAGGTGCTCGGCTGCGCGCCGATGACAACGCCCGCCGCGCCGGAGCCGTTGCAACTCGCCGATAACCGGGACACGCAGTCGCAGCGCAACTACATTGAAGCGCAGAAGCGCAAGCAGACAGCGCAGATGGCGAATTCAAACATTGTGAGTCAGCCGCAGGCCGACACGGACACCGCGCCCGCTGTCGGCCCGTTCGTGTCGCTTTGGGTCGACGACGAACTCATGTTCCTGCGCAGCGTCGCGGACGGGAACGAGCGCGTGTACCAGGGCTTCCTCGCCGACTGGCCCGCGCTGCGCACCGCGCTGCTCGGAGAGATCGATGACCTGCTGCCCGAGGCGTTGCTGGAGCCGATCCGCGACGCAACCGTGGACGACGAGTCGTTTGACATCGGCCTGCGTCTGGCCACGCTACCCGTGTCGCTCGTCGCGCCGGCCCCCGCGTCGACGCCCGCCGGACTGACGCCGGCGCGGCTCACGCTCACGCTGACGTGGCTCGCCGTGCTCGCCGGCATAGTGGCGGTGGCCGGCTCGCTGCGCGCGAGCGTCGCGTTCGGCCGAACCCGCAACCGCTTCGCCTCGGCGGTGACGCACGAGCTGCGCACGCCGCTCACGACGTTCCGTATGTACACCGAGATGCTCGCGAGCGGCATGGTCACTGACGAGGAGAAACGTCGCGAATACCTCAAGACGCTTGAAGAAGAGTCGGCGCGGCTCTCGGCGCTCGTTGAGAACGTGCTCGGATACGCGCGGCTTGAGGAGGGACGACGACGCCCCAACCGACAAACAGTCTCGCTGGACACGTTGGTCGAGCGGCTGTCCCCGCCGTTGCGCCGCCGCGCCGAGGCGGGCGGCATGACGCTTGAGGTGAGCGACGCACACGACGCGGCCGGTCTGGACACCGACGTCGACGCGGTCGGGCAGATCCTGTTCAACCTCGTCGACAACGCGTGCAAGTACGCCGGCGAGAACGGACAGCGCACGATCGATCTCACGGTGAGCGTCGACAACGGCTCGGCGCGCTTCGACATGCAGGACCACGGTACGGGCATCCCCCCGACGTTGGCTACGGCCGTATTCAGCCCCTTCGTGCGAGGCGAGCACGCAGACGATCCGTCGCCAGGTCTGGGCCTGGGCCTGTCGCTGTCACGCGGGCTCGCCCGAGAGCTGGGCGGCGAGCTGGAGCTGATCCCGAAGAACGGCGACGGCGCGTGCTTCCGGCTGGCGCTACCGCTCAGCTAATACCTAATGCCTTGGCCGCAAGCTGCGACGCGCCGGTCATCGCGACCAGCTGATCCAGACTCAAGCCATTACTCAATCTCAGCACCGTCTGCCTGATCTTCGGGGAATCTGATGCACGCCAAGATTCCGCGATAGTCAGAAAAACTCCCCGGTCAAAACCCTCTTACGGAAACTCGCGCGCGAGACGAGGCGAGAGATTCCCGCTTGCCCAACTGCAATCGATGCATTGGCAGTGACTTATGACGCCGAATCGGATTGGTGACGACTCCGGCCGTAATCGCGATCTCGCGCGCCTGTTAACCAGAGAGTTGCATCCAAAACTCTCAACCTGTTAACCAGAAGCCGATTTGGTTGTTTCGAAAAAACTTTCGGCGATCTGGTTAACAGGCGCGCGAGTTTTCAGTTCCTGCGGAGCCCCATTCAGGTCCCCCCCGGTGTTCAAAACGTGTGTCATTGGCGATTCTGATCATTGGCGCGGCCACCATAGCTGAATGATCAACCCATTCAATCAATTGCTCCATGCACTCATGCAGTCCACCGAGCAGGATCTCAGACGGCAGATCCAGTTCTTCAAGGCCGAAAATGAGATCCTTCGATCACGACTCCCGAAGTCCATAGTGTGCACGCCTAGGGAACGCGCACGACTGCTCAAACTGGGCCGTCCACTCGGGCGCGCCAGCTGGAGTCTGATCACGATCGTTCAACCAAGAACATTCCTTCGCTGGAAGAATCAGGCCGATGGCACCCCATCGGTCAGACGCCGTCGTCGAGGCCGGCCGCGCACTCCTGAGGAGATTCGACAACTCGTACTCCGGATCGCCAGCGAAACGAGCTGGGGGTATACCCACGTCCTCGGCGAACTGAGAACGCTCGGCATTCACAAGATCAGCCAGACGACTGTCTACAACATCCTTCGCGATCACGGCTACGATTTAACCCTGCGCGTCTGCAGTAGACCGGGCACCAATGACTGACCGGTTTCCTATCTATATTCGTGCTTGCTCTGCCAGCCAAGGACATTACTAAGTGTATTACTCAGGCTCGATCACGCCCTCACATTTCGTCCCATCCAAGTTCGCATATAGGTATGAAATCCGGGAATTGATACCCAATGTGTCTTCAGTTTGATCTGAATACTAGGGTGAACATTAGCTGCATCCAGTTCTGAGTCAGACCTACTTACTATCCACTCCATATAGTCACTAACTTGCTTCGTCGGCCACGTAGGTGGAATAGTTGCACACTCGTTAAATGCATCTACATCCAAAAGCAGTTGACCGAGACCTGACGCGGCGGCGGGCGCCTCTCTCCGAGAATCAAGACCATAACACTGCCGTTCTTCTAACACGGGCCAAGTCATTCTGAGGCTAAGCGGCAACACGTCATCACCAAATGGGTCCACGGCCTGTGAGGAATCAATGTCTTGGAGCGTGCAAACAACCTCTGTGCCATTCAAAATGCATTTCATTGACCGGTCAATGAAGCTGTCGCATGTCGAAGCCAACATCGGCAAAGCACATAGTTCTGAGAAGC
Organism: Phycisphaerales bacterium; assembly: GCA_029260575.1. Taxonomy (GTDB): domain Bacteria; phylum Planctomycetota; class Phycisphaerae; order Phycisphaerales; family SM1A02; genus JAJDDB01. The sequence goes on along the minus strand of JAJDDB010000004.1, from coordinate 252,294 downwards.
CTGGTAGCTCTCTGATCAATACTTCTGCAACTTCCTCGGTCTGGCTAAAACTGTATCCTTGTGTAACACGCAATATCAGCAATGACAAAAGTGCCTTGAGTCGCTCGAGATTTGTTATTCGCTCCTTCACATCATCTGAATACGACCTCTCTGTACTTCCATCATGCTCGGCAGTTGATGATTCACGCACATGAGCCTTTAAATCGTCAAATATTGGACGTAATATCTTGTTGCAAATGTGGTCCAGTCGTTCACCAGAATGCGGGCGATCGACCAGTAAACGATCGTTAAATCGTCCATCTCGACGAACTGCGTCGTCAATATTCTGGAGGTAATTTGTTGCCAGAACGAAGATGACACGCTGCCGTTTGCTTAATGCCTGAAGTTTTGGAAGCATTGATGCCGTTGCAAAACTTAGAGAATTCCGAGACACCGCAGACTGATCAGATCGTGATCTGAATATCTCATCACACTCATCAAAAAACACGACAGCGTGGTACAATTCCCCAAGATCCTCAAAAACTTGCAACGCCAACTCTTCCATCTTGTCCGCCCCATATCGGATGAAGTTCGAGGGACTTAATGAAATCAGTGGCCAACCAAGCTCCTGTGCCATAACTGAGACGGCATGAGTTTTTCCGCTTCCAGGCGGACCATAGAGAATGAACGACACGCCGTGCTCTGCCGGGCGTGGAAACACGGCACGGCATACAATCTGATCTACTATTGGACGTATAAATCGTTCGAATAGCCTTGCACTATATTTTGTGTGTTCTTCTGCATTCTTGACATTTGACAACCATTTTGAGGGTGTTAGCTTCAACAACATTTTCCGCCGAGTATTGTCTCCGGGAGTCGCGCGATAATGAGAGAGAATCTCGGTACGACCCAATGCCCATGCAAGTCGCAATCCCATAAAACAGACCCGAGCAGTTAGATAGGTTTCCCAAGCACTAGCACGCTCTGCATCAGCCAGATCTGGCGTTGCCGTCCCCTGCCCGAATTGAACCAAGGACCTAATTCCTCGTTCAGCGCGATAATAAAATAATTGCTGCTGCTCTTCCAGTGCTTTGATGAATGCATGGCCGAGTTTTACCGCACTCTTATATCGATCAAGGTCGCGCCTTAGCAACTTTCCTGGGCCGGGCGCCGGCCAATACGCCGACCTAAGGATCGCAAAAACAACTTCTGAGTCCGCGGGCAAGACATGGTCGCCAAATTTTAGTCTACAACCTTCGTTGCCGGGTTGTCGAAACACCGAAACCTCATCCCGTTCGATCAGCATCGCGTTGATGATCTTGTCTAACACTTTGTGATAAACTGTTCTGGGATCTCGTACTTCAATGTGGCTTAGAATCGTCAACGCAAGATGATAAAAGCTCGCCGCAGCAGCGCGAGCATGAGCCTGATCATCGTCCACTTTTGCGTAATCTGTCAGCCATTCCTCGCATTTCAATTTGAGTCTTGCCTTCGTCTTTACGATCCACTCAATAATGTCCGAAGAATGCTCAGATGCCAATGTCTTGCAGGAGTCGCATTGGAACCTTTCACTGGTCTTCACGACACCTCGAGCACCATGATCGTCGCTTTCAATCACTTGACGAAGTCGATCCATGCTTTGCAAGCATGAAGCGAAATACGTCGCGCCTTGCGGCTTATCAATCCATTGATCAATCGAAATCTCATCTCTATGCCTAATCCAATCCAATAGAAAGAACAGCCTCTGATCCGCAACTCTCAGCAATTGAAGCGACGCCGCCTCAGGATCTGACGGACTGTCAGTTGAATCTTGCATCCTAACTCGGATTCTAGCAGTCGCTCTTCGTTTGCCGGCGAGTCGACTTCGCCACTCAGTAAGAGCTGTAAGGAGATTTCCGAGAAAGACAACATGCGATGCCTCTGCTTCAGAGGCATCGCCATGTTTTGATGATGCGAACAAATCATTGATCCATTCCGTAGCTGCATCTTTTATTGAGATTTCATCTGCGTTTTCGCCGAAACAGTCCAAAGTTTGAATCAGTTTGCCAGCAGCGTTTTCAGTATTCGATGAGATCGCCCCTACACTTGAGATTTCATTGTCAGACAACAATAATCGCATAGCTAACAAATCTGTAGAGGCTTTCTGTTGCGTCAAAGAGCCGGTGTTTATACTGAGCCCAAAATTTTCAGCCTTTTCCTCCAGTGTGGACCAATCATCGATACCGAATTCCAATAGCAGCAACAGGAGTTGCGCAGTAACAGTCGGACACCGAGATGGTTTGCCTTCACTTGCAGGGGCTTTAGGATCATTCAAAGGGGTGCGCTTCTTTGGACCTAGCTCAAGCCCTCGAAATGAGTATCCGGCGAACGTATCTTTGTCCAATGAAAAGAATTCAGAGATCGCGGGAAGCATTTGCTCGAGCTGCTTCTGAAAAAAGAGTCGATCTCGAAGATGTGATCGCCACTGCCCGGCTTCAACTACCGGCTCTGCCGCGGTTTCTTCAATTCTGTCGTTATGCAAATTCAGCCCCTTGCCACACAGCTCTCACAGAGAAACAACTCACAAGCTCCATGTGAGTTGCAAGCTCAACAGCAGTATTTCAAGTGAGACTGATCGACGTGTCAAGTGGAATGTTGTGGCTAGGCAATAGGAGTAAGACTAACGACGAGTTGCGTGGACTATCGAATCATCGGACGATAATCTACGCAGTGTTGTTGCCTCAGAAACCGCATCTTGCATGTCGCCAGCAGATCTCCACAGCCAGTTTGACGGCAGTAAGGCGTGGCCTGTTTCCTGAAGGCAATAATAAACAAGTCGTCTCAAATATTGCTTCGGCAGGTTGTCGTGGCTCGTTACTTCTCTACACCACGCTTCTTTGGGTGACAGCTGAATGAAACAGTACTCAATCTCGTCGCGTGCCAAATCAGACAACTCTCGCCACCCAGAAACACGCACCCATGATTTGTCTTCAACTAAGGATTGACGAATCGCATGGGAGAAATCATTGTGGTTGGCGATGCACAGCGAATGCATATGGGCAATGTGAGTGCCGTAGCGCGAAATTGAGCGATCTCCAGAATTCCCATGCTCAAAGAGGATTTGCCCAAGCACTTGATTTCCAGTTGCTTCACACACTACGCGATGCGAAACTGAAAGAGCAGCCGATATGTGTTCGCTCGGAACACCATCGAGCAGCATTTCGCCGATGGATTCAACATAGCTTGCGTGTGTACCCGGAATGACAAGTGAATGGTATTGAGTGAGGCGCCCCAAACTAATGACAAGCCTTACAAGACCACTGCTGCACCAATACGTGCGATGCGGGAGCGAGTCATCAGCAAGTATGTCATCCGGAGGTTGCATCACGCCAAGTATCGGCCTGTATTGGCGAGTTTGAGCCGATTGATTGGCCATTAGCACGTCCGTTTGATTAGAGCGGTTCGAATTGGTCAGGTCCTGCGGATTCATCCTCTTACGAAAGTCCGAGTATAGCGATTTCTGATGCCTCTCAATGGAGATCGGCGTTGCCCACACGCAATCCCCACATTCTAGGACCTCAGATACGCATTACGAGGGTTTTTCTGGGCGAAATCTAAATGACTCACGGACACATAAGATCAATTTATCCAGCGAGTTACACCATTTGATTTCAGATTGCGCAACCTGAAATCGCACCACGTTGGACCTGATGCCACCGTCCATCCCGCGAGTCTTGGGCTTGATATTGTGATTTGTTCAAATGGTGAAGTCATACAACTGTACCCGCATTCTCGGTGAATTGAGAAAGCTCGGCATTCACAAGATCAGCCGGACGACTGTCTACAACATCCTTCGCGATCACGGCCACGATCCTACGCCACATCGATCGGAGAACACGTGGGATCAATTCCTTAAGCGTCACGGCCAAACACTCTGGGCGTGTGACATCGTGACCAAGCGTATCTGGACGACAACAGGGTTTCGATTCGCCCGAGTGCTGATCTTCATCAATATCGCGAGCAGGCGCGTCTGGGCCAGCCCATGCACATTCCACTCCAACGGTGACTGGTGCGCGGAGCAGGCGGTGGCGTTTGTCGATCGCCTGAGAGGCGATCCGAACGCCCCCACCTTTATCATTCGTGACAACGACCTCAACTTCAGTCCACGCTTCGATCACGAGTTAAGTCTTCGCGGTGTCACCGGACACGCCATCACACCCGTCTCACCGAACCTCAATGCCTATGCCGAGCGGTTCATCCAGACGCTGCAGCAGGAATGCCTGGACCACTTTGTCGCCTTCGGTCAGCGGCATCTCGATTTCCTGGTCCGCGAGTTCGTGGACTACTACAACACACAGCGCCCCCACCAGTCACTTGGCAATCTGCCATTGAAAGGCGAGTGGCCTGCGCGAGCATCGCCGCTTCCACCAGACGAACTCCACTGCGACGAACGGCTGGGCGGATTACTCCGGCACTACTACCTCGCTGCGGCGTGAAGCCGAAGTCACGATCAGAGGATTTCAAATCGATCATTGCGCGCTCGTATCGATGCACAGCACTTTTCGGTGTCCGAGCGAGCGATTGCACCCGCTTCTGGATGACATCCAACCTCTCTCCGTCCGCCCCCCTACCCTCGCAACGGTTCGACTTCCGTGCGATAGAGTTTTTGAACAGGAAGGCGATCCACAAAACGAGTTGGATTTCAATGATCCCTGCCCCTTGGCTCGTGGTGTCGAGCTGAGAGCAACAACTGACCCCGATCAACCAGTCACATCCAACCTCACATCGCGGTCGGCTAGATGAATTGTGGCTTGGCTGCCGATCGAAAAATCACGATGTGGCAAATGTCGGCTTTTCGAAGAATCTGATGCCTTGTCCTATTGCAGAATAAAAGCCTAGTGAATCGAACACTGTTTGATCTTGATAGTTAGCTTGCTGTGAGACCGTTTTGATCAATCTTGTACGTTCGTCCGTTGACATTCACAGGGTTGTTGGGAGTCTTCTCGCGGTGTTCCTCAAGAATTGTCAGCGTTGGATTCCCTATGACCCAAGCCTGAAACTCTTGTCGCGATTCTCGAATCTCGCGGTCTTTTTCCGCGAGCAGAGATTGCAGCTTGGCCAACTGTTGATCCTTACGATCGATGAGTTGCTCTTGGTCGTTGATGCGCAGAGCGTAATGCTCAGTAGATTTAGAAAGACTCTCGTTCTCCTTGTTCAGGGAATCGATTTCAGACGCAACTTCCTTATGGGCAGTTGTCAGCGCATCCTTCTTAGTTTGTGTTTCACGAGCAGTGGCGGCGTCGATCTCTTTTCTTGCGCGACGTTCAACAGCTGCCATTTCTCGATTGGCTCGTTGCTCAGTTTCTGCAATGCGTCGCTCAGCACCTTTCTTGGCGGACTCCAGCTCGCTTGATACCTCATCCCGCTCACGTATCGCTTCGGCTGCTAGTCTTTCCTCACGGGCTGCCAGTTTGTGTTTAATCTCCGAGATTGATCGACGACGCCCTGTTCCGTACAAGGCACACAACCCCATCTTGAATCCGAAGACCGGTACATAGGCTACGACGAACGCAACAATCGGGAGCACAGTCTTGAGCGTGAATTGAACCTCTTCATCCGTCGGTGTATCGGTCTTAGCGAAAAGCCTGGACAACTGATAAACGATTGATTGGCGCTTTGACTCACTCGCGGTCGAATGCAGTTGAGAAATCTCAGCACGCGCGGCGAGGCTCTTCTCCTCGTTCTCCATCTGAAGCCTCTGCGACTCGACTGGCGTTAATGCGGATTGCCGGCGGCTCTCGATGCTTGCATCTCGTTGTTGTCGCTCAGTGGAGATAAGGCCTGCAAATCTTCCGCGAATCCTCTCACGTTCCCCGAGCTTTTCCTGAATTGCCGGAGCATTATTTGCTTCTGCAGTTTGTTGCTTCTGCTCTGCATCTGAGAGGATAAGCTTGATCTCTTCATTCAATCGGTTGATCTCACCCGTTGAATCTGATCGGGCTGACATCGCTGCCGTTAACTGATCACGCTCGATTGCCTGGCGACGCTCGCGAATCGCCGAAAGCTCAGTTGTAATATTACCGCGCAATTCGTCATATTGACTTTGGATTGACTCAATCCGGCGTGTGCCCTCTGCTCGAATCTTATCAATTCGACTTTGCCCTTCTTCACGGATCTCATCGAGTGCAGCCGTGTTCAGTAGGTCTTTGCGTTCACTTCGAAGTTGATCGCTTTCTTGGTCGACAGCAGCTATTCTGGCATCAAATCGACGATTCGTCTTTTCCAGTTTGTCCGCGAGATTGTAGAACGGACGATCGTTCGCATAATGCTCGTCGATCTCGTTCTTTCGCTGCTCATCAAGTTCAGCTCGCTGCTTGCCCAATTTTGCGAGCCGAGAGTCAACTGTTTCAACGCGCTCACGATTTTGATCGCGAGCAGAAACCAGAGAGTCGTCAAATTTATCTTGTGCGGCAATGATTTGTTCATCGATGCGAGACTGCTCATTCGCGATCGTTAATTTATACGATTGGAGCTCCTCCGTTAATCTCTGGTTTATCGCCCTTTCGTCATTTGCCAACGATGCAACGAGACCTGATGCTGTGCTGTCAGTGGAGGCGAATGAAGACTCGATGTGAGTGATCTGCCGCCGAAGTTCAGCAACTCGATCATCGACATCAACGGAACTTTGCCCTACACCACGAAGCAGGGCTAGTTCATGGTCAACCTGCTCAAGTTGCGCGCTACGATCCTCTTCTAACCTGCGAATCCGCGCATCCACAGAAGTGTCGATTGTTGCAACAGCTGCTTCGAGATCGCCATTCCAACGTTCGAGATTGGCGTTCTGTTCACTGCGTTGTGCAATGCCTTCTTCTAGTTCGCGGATGCGAGTGTTGGCCTCGATCGCTGGCTGAATGGACAACTCGTATGTCTTTGACGTGCCAGTGACGATTGTTTCAACGGTTGCAAGTCCGAGGACACCAATGAGAAGCAGAATCACTCCCTTTTGCCACATTGGACGCACAATGTGCATGAACCAGGCGAGAGGAAACTTTAGCACCTCCAGGAAAAGCAGAGTTGCAGCAATCAGACTTAGACCGAAGATCACTGCGACAGTCGGATTCGTGGTCATATTCAGGAATCCGTACTCTGCGCGGATGATGAACAGTTCAAGCGCTCCGACAATAATGAGCATCACAATCGAAAACCATTTCTTGCCGTTGGAAAGCTTCATTTGCCATTCCTCCTGGTGGGGACTCGTTTCCTTGTCAGCTTGTCATAAAGAGATACGCGAAGAATGCGTCGAGACCCACCGAGTCGTTGACCGGTTTCCCAGCCGTGCTCCCATTCAGATTCGATGGGAGGAGTACTGGCCGAATTGGCTAGATTCTGATTGGCGGATATCGCAGGCTCCGAAGGGACTGGTGCACATGTTGAGCGGATCGCCACAGCATGAGGCTTAGTCGGCGTCGGCACTTCTATTTTCTTGTTTGGTTCGGCTGCCGAGATCGCAGCTGGAATTGGCATAGCTGTTGACGGGAGTATCGTTTCTACGGCTCCAGTGCGAATATTTTGTTGCGATGGAACCGTGTCTGTCCACCAGCGTCGAAACGTATTCCAAAGTCCTGCCAAGATTGAAATAATGAGACCAACGAGCAACACCGCAGCCACGAGGCCGAAAACAGCGACCAAGATCCCACCGAGGACCTTTGACCACCCATCGCTTCTGATCGCTCGAACGGATGCCGTTTTGTTGTCCAGGGCTTGATGCGATGGAGTCGTATCACTGTGACTAGTTGTTCGCGGATCCGACGACTCTGTGAAAACAAGATCGCTCGTTGAAACACCATTTCGATTCTTGATTGACTCGTCCTCATCAACTGGTGTCACTCCGGCGGCAGACGATTCGGTTGAGCCACTCTGAATAACTGGCTCATACTTGCTCATTGGAATGGATGATTCGCTTCCGTTTACAACAGATCGCAAAGGCAAATCTGACAACACCTCAACATTGGAAGCTCTGTCTGGCTCGTTGCCGAACTCAGCGCTTATGACTTGGGAGTGTGAATTCGTATCCAATCCAGCAATCACAATGCGTGATGAAACAGATTGAACCAACCAGAATTCCAGACTCTGCGATCTCGCCGAGTTGGCCGACTGATCAGTTGACAGACTATTGCGCTCAACGATTACGAGTAATGGCCCTTGGACAGAATTGATGTCATGAGCACCAAGCAGAATCTGTTCGATTTCACCAGTTGCTTCTTCCTGCCGCAGAACCAATACGGATTGAAGACCATACGAGTGCCATTGCCCATCAGCGTCAGATGCCGTATCGCCAGGTGCCTGCAAGCGCCACTGAACTAACGGCGCGTCTAGCTCATGAGCGAGTTGACCCACTTCGCTGACTTGATCACTACCGAAATCTATCCGCCCCTCACCCGGCACAGGATCCGTCGCACCGAAGGCCAGTGAGGCAGCCATAAGTGCGGCCACCGTTGGAACCCATACAATTACCGAACGAATCTGCTTCACGATTCTGGCAACCACCATTCGTTCATGTGTCACTGATTGATGAGGAATATGTGCCATGCCCACAAAATATAAAATCTGTGGGTCTTGTCAATCGTTTCTGATAAAAAATTTATGTTTTTTTGGACTTTGGTGGCGTCTGCGCGTATTAGACGCTATTCTTTTGACGATCAGAATACGCAGGCCACACATTTGTGCCCACCGGAGCTACAAGGACGTGTCAACCGATGTGCCCCATGAAGAATCCTGAATCCACTCAAAGCTCAAGAGCGACAAAGCCGTCTGGCCCACGACCAAATGCCATTTGGCACGAGATTCGGTCTGCAATCGACGATCTACTTGCTCTGATGCAAGAGACTCCAGAACGGGCTGAGGCTATTGGCAGAATCGTCAGCAGGCTGCACGCCATTGAGGGACGACTTGTAGAGGAAGCTGGTGAGTGGCGCTCCCCTGCTCGAACTGGTGTACGACGACCCACCTTGTATGGACTTCAAACGCCTGGGGATGTGGGACCCGGCAATGAACTCGGTTCCGAATGGGTCGCAGGACAATCAGCACCTGCCTCATTCGGCCAACATCGCAACAAATGGGCCGGCCAATTCCGCGATCCTGGCAACCGTCAATACGGAATCAGTGGATCGTCGCTTCGAGAATTCAACGAAGGAGAGGATCGAGCACGGCTTCAAGTGAGCCGCGAAGACTACATGCGAGTCGCATCAACGATTGCTGATCTCGACTTGGAATCAGGTTTCGCCGCTGCCGAGATTCACGAAGGAACGATAACGGCGGAACTGGATGAATCGCTTCCAAATCGCAAGGTGCCACTTACGCAGGTGTATGTCTGCCTGCGATTCTGGCAAGAGTTTTGTTTAGTAGTACGTGCCGGAGGATGTCGATTTCGGAACGCTGTGATGGAGGAAGGTTCATTTCTCGAAGCTGCCGAAGCAATCTGGGTGAACCCAGAATTGCATACTGAATAGCCTCGGTCTCAACTAGCATATCAAGATTGATTGAAACGACAGCTGTTAGAACTTGTCTTCACCTGTCGATTCCTCAAACTCATCCGCAATGACTCCAACGTACTTCACCATCGCTTCAAATTCTTCAGGATCCATCGTACGTTCGATGTGATCACAACTGACCATTAACATGTAATGATCCTCATGACGCCAGATCGCGAATCTTCCGAACGAAATCTCTTCATTCTTGCGCAAGAGATTCCATGCGAGTTCTGTTTCTGATGTGAGGAAAGACTCCTCGTCAACCTCCCGACACGGTGAGAAGAAAGTAAGCATCGCATCGCCTCGCGGAGTCTGCCCTTTAACCTGTACGTACACATTTTGGTGTCGCCCATTAGGTAGGCTTAATGGAACGATCAAATGCTCGTGCTCAGGATGAACCGCGACTCGATCGAAACCAGCGCTCTTCGCGATCTCCATGATCCTGCGTGCCCATTTTTCATCCGGCTTGTTGGTCAATTAAAATACCCCCTAGCTGCGGTTAACCGAATGCCGTCTTGCGAAAGACGAGCTCGTCGTTTGGCAGAGCAAATGTAGAGCAAGCGAATGCCGACGGCAAGACCTGAGAATGCACTGTTATATTCCGGGATCGAGCATCACAGCAACAATTGACCAATAAACGACTTACTACGACTCTCCTGTAACGATAATTGCCGGCCAATCCATGCGACCATATCTGACAGTCATGATCCACGGCGCGTCAATTCATTGATGCACCGTACTTGCGCAGGGTGGCCGAGAGTCACTACAGCGAGAGACGAGTTTGTGAATTGGGTTTCGCACGGTCCACGTGCGATGAGCGAACGGTCTTCGCCAACGAAAGCAGGTGACATCGCAGCTATTGTTCAGAAGCCGCGACGATTGCCTTGCTGATTTGTCGAATCTTCTCTTGGCTGTCAATGTCAAGAAGGCGTTGATTCTCGAATCCAACGAGTTGACCCACGAGCTTGTACTTCTTCATCCGTTTCGGCCGGTAGCACGGCACGCTCACTTGGTCATTGATCTTTTTCGCGGACTGAAAGCGGATATTCGCGAGATTGCTCAGCGACAGTGAAGGTGAGTTCGGCGAAGCAGGTTCGTTCGTTCGACGCTCCAGGAACGACAACTGCCCAACCGCACCGTACTGGATCGCCGGCGATGTTAGATTCGACACGCTGGGAATGACGCGGGGTGCATATAGACTGATGTGAACGAACGGAATGCGCAAGTCCGGAGTAATCAGTATTTCCTCCTTTCCGGATTTTGCCACTTCGAGTTCTTCCTCTTCAGCCTCATCATCTTCAAGGAACTCTTCTGCGGCTCCTTGAGCCTTGGCGTACACGATTGTGGCCGTCGCCAACAATCGCCGTGTCAGGTTTTTCGTCGTGAATGTGCCCGGACGTAACCGCTCGGCTTTACTCGTGTATCCGGAACGTTCCATTTGACTCATCAGGATCGACAGAAACGTCTCGATTTCATCGTAGAACTGGGCGAGTGTGTCCATCGCATTGAAGAGATTCTGTTCACGATCTTGGATCTTTGCCATTCGTTTTACCTTCCCGTCAAGACTATCTCTGTAATTCAAGTGTGCGCTGAGAACGAGTCATTTGGCTTCCCCTGAGAAAACCTTCGAAAGATGGTGCTGTGAAGACACTTTCGTTTGCTTGCACAATGTAACGAGCCAAGGATTCGTACCCCTTGAATCGTGAATGGAGGAACACGCCGCTGTGGGTTCGTGATGGCCCTGGCGGCGCACAAGCACCTACGAGGAAACCATTGAATCGAGAAAACACTTGGCCATGAATGAGCCTCACTGGATTTTCATCCAGAATTGTGAATCCTGCGAACGCCGGTGGGCAGAAGTATCGTGACCGCTTGTGTTGAACGAGTTGAAGATGAGGAAACGCGAACCCGCTGAACATTAGTGAACGCCGTCGCCGGAGTGCTGCGACGAGATCGTCGATCATTCGGGACTGCCCGTCTTCAAGCTGCATGGCAAACTGTTCCTGCTGCCATGACTCGGCAATCGCCGCAACCTGCCACCAATACAGGTGGAGCAATCGCCCCTTCATCTCATGTCTCAGTTCTGCAGTGGCTTGTAAGCTCAGATCAACGTCTGGCTTTGAGCGCGCAATCACAAGGTAATACACTGCTTCGAACGAGAGGCCGTAATCGATAGCCAGATTTCGCCCAGCGAGTATTTCGCGTTTGGGCTGACTGTCCCCTAAGCCACTATCGAGCTTCACTTCTATGACGACGATGAACTTATCTGTTATCAGGACGACATCCGGCTCCACTACCTCACCACTTGCATCAAAACGAGGCCAGAATCGAATCTCAGAGGCCTCCCAATCCGCTTCGCTCAGACTCGGCTGCGTGGAATCCCGGTTTTCATAGAACAAGGCCGTTACAAAATGCGCCAAGCAGATTTGTCGTGGGAGGTAGTTCAGCACACCAAAGAAGTCGCCGGTCAAGATGTCTTCGATCCGGGACCAATTCGAGTCAAGCTGAAATAGCTTTGAGTGGAGGGCCGCTTTTAACATTGCAATCTCCAAATCCAACTAATTCAAGGACCGCGACTCATCCCGAATCGAACTCGGCGACGCAGCAGATTACGCATTCTCCTTCGAGTACTGCCAAAGCGCTCGATCCAAATCGCGCATGCTCAGAGAATGTTTCTGCGCCAACCGCCTACAACACGCCGTGTAGGCATTCCAGAATTCAAACGTGTACTGCTTCGGCACAGGTGTTTGCAATGACCAAAGCGCCCTAAAGTCGAGAATCGGATAGTCCTCGCAGTGGCACAGATGAAGAATCACGGACGCCACAGGCCATCCGACACCGAACAGCGCAAGGAGCACCTTAATGCGCAATTCTTCTGAATTGGTGGAAAGTGCTACTCGTGTTGCCTCCGTTGTCAACTCGTCCGAATTGCTGGCTACGCGCGAGCGGATGCGCGGCGACTTCCACGTCCCCAACTCGACAAGGTCAGCGGTCGAGAGACAGCCGGCTACTCTTATTCGAGGTACAACCTCACCGATTATTCGATCTTCTCCCTTGTATGAATAGCGCGCAGCAAGAGAACGCAGTTCAGAAACCGGAACTCGCAACTGGAACGTGGTACTCAAGACTTCATCCATCACTCAGATCAAGACCGATCTGATCTGCAAGCATACAGACTCCAATGTACAGGTCATCAGATTCGACGGTCCAGGACTCGTGACTGCATGTGTCAATGCCGACGAGTTCGCACCAGTCGTCGTCCGAAGCGGAACGCCACACTTCGACATGCAGTTCTAATGACCCCAGATGGTCGATCATCATGTTCGCGAGCCGGCGATGTTCAGTTGCTGGAATCCGAATCACCCAATCGTTCCTCGATCAATTCTTTGATGCTCTCCGCATCGCGCCGCATTCGCTCCAGCCGCCCGAAGATGGACCGTCGTAGTGACCGTTCACGTGGGTCTTGCTCGTTAAGCTTCTCGGTTTCTGCCTGAAGAGACTCGATCGCCTGCTCAAGATTGCTCAGTGCAGACTGTAGCTGCGAGACTGACTGCTGTTGAGGAGGCGGGGTTGTTGCAGTCCCAGTGGGTGCCTTCGATGGCGCGCCGGAGTCGATTCGAAAGACAGCCGACACTGGCCTGTGATCGCTCGTCCAGCCCGTGTCGGGGAAGTCACCATCCTCCACAATGATCTCGGCGCTCTCAATCTTCCACGGCCCGTTTGGCGTTACGAAGATGAAGTCCAGGATGCTGTTGTAATTCGATGAATGTGTCTTGATGATATTCGCCGGCCGCACCCAATTGACTACACCTCCTGATGTGAGATTGTCGAACCCCTTATCGCGGTGCTGCCCGTTGTTGGCAACGGACCAGTCGAAGTTCATATCGCCACCGACGATTACGGGCATCGATTGTTGCTTGATCCATTCGTTCAGTTGACGAGCCTGCTCATGGCGTTCTGCATCGCGACTGCGATAGAGATGGTTCACACAGAAGAGGAAGGGCGTGTCGCTCTCCGTGTGCCTGAAGTGACACACCAGAGGCGAGCGGACTCGTCCCCCAGGATTGATGTCGTGGAGTTCATCAACACCAATGAGATCGAGCTCTGAATCGTCATAGACCACCGCAAGGCGATCAGATCTTCCCGTAGTTCCTGTGACGGCCTTGAAGATCTCTCTTTCCGCCCGAGTAAGTGCACCGCTGATTGAATGACTCCAAAGCTCGGCTTCGACTTCGCTCAAGCCGAGGATGTCAACGCCAGTGAATCTTCCAGCCTTTTCTGCGATGGTCTGGATGTTTGCGTCCCCGCTCTCCACATTCCACATGACGACCGTTACAGCACCGTCGTTGGCTGATGCAGTTCCACCAATCGACAGCAGGATGCCAAGAACTAATACGAAGCTTCGGAATGGAATTGGCCTAAAGCTCATGTTCAACCTTCTACCGATTACAAAGTCTCAAGTGTCAATCTGATTTCGTCAATCGCGCTGTGATCAAGCTTTACCCAAATCACTGCGCCAGGAGAGTGCATGTAGGGAATCGCTGAATCGAGCCGACGAACGTTTTCCAGCACCCATGCCATCGGTGACTTGTATCGTCCCAGCACATTCACAAGTTGGTCGGTGGGAACACGGTGACGATGAACATTCTGCCTCAATTGCTCAAGCGACAGCGGGCCAACTGTCCCTTTCATGTTGGCCACGCCTTCGACTCGTCCTGAGCCTTTTCGAATCAGTGCAATAGGCCCTCGAATCTTGCAATTGCTGCTTCGAATCTCCCAGTCCTTGGTTCCCTGAAGGATGTAGTCGATCCACGGCTCGGCAATGACAAGGCCACGTGTTGGATACTGCTGTTGCATTTGTAGTATCGCGCAATTCAATTCAGAGTTGGACTAACGGTCCTATCCGCCATTGTAACAGTTGTCTATCCAAAGTCTTACCTCGAATCAATCACGACCAAGTGGGACAATCGTTGCTTCGTAGCTTCGATTTTTTGGCAGTGACCTGCATGCCATTCATTATCCTGTTAGAGAGCGCAATTGCGCCTTCTGAAACGCGGATGATGCAACCCGCGGTCGCAACATTTTTCTGTGAAAGGGGTCTTGTAATGACGACGAGTATTGTGCGTGTATTGGTTGCCTGCCTAATCGGTATCGGAGCGACAACGAGTCTGTGCGACGCTGCACGGATCGTCGAGCGACTCTGTATCGACGACTTAATTGATCGCCCTTGGATTGACTTCGACATCCCGGATGTTCCAGTCGGCTGTGAACAGATTGACTGTTGTCCCGGTTGCCCAGGCCCTCCGTTTGACTTGGAGTGGGAGATCACTGTGCAGGGCGATGGCCTGGCGGGGATGATTCTTGAGTTCGACTCGAGTGATCCCGACGCTCTCGCGCAGGTGTTGTCGGGCGAGGCTCGGAAGTTTCTTGTTGAAAAATCAACTCTTCGCATTCCTCTTGGCACAACCAAGTTGCGTGGGTTGCTTACCGACAACAAGATGTTGGTGACGTTTCAGCCTCGACTGATGCTTGATGCGGCGGGCATCCGGAAAATGTACTCGTTAGTGCCGCAACATGTTGAGGCTATGAAAAAGCTCGATAGTGACATCGAGGATGCGCCGTTTCGAACCGGGCGTTTCATTTTCAGGCAAACGATCGCGGACAGGATCATCAATGAACTCATCATTGACTTAGACATTGTGATTTGTCCTGGAACGCCCGAGCCACCCTGCGGCGACTATACATGGAGGAATTTGGGACCAAATCACATTAGCGGAGCAATGCGGCAGATTGTTATAGATACGTCTGACCGACGGAGTCTCTTTGCTGTCTCAGCCAACGGTGGCATCTGGAGACTCGACAACATTGGCGACTACCCAAGCCGCGACTGGCGGCCCTTGACTGATCGACTTGGCAACCTGCGATTCCGAACAATGGCAGTTGCGCCGAGTGATGGACGCGTCCTGTACGGTGCAACATCCTTGAAGCTTCTGAGAGGCACATCGACGATCGTTACGTCGGAGATCTTTCGCTCCACAGATCGCGGCGCAGCGTGGCAGGAAATTCATCAGCCGGGAATGGGAGTTGTACACCGTCTCTGGGTCCATCCTGCCAATACAGATGTTGTGTTAGCAGCAACTTCAACAGGACTCTGGCGGCAGTCGAACACGGTAGCGTCATGGTCGCAGCTCTACTCGGGTGACTGTCTCGATGTTGCGGTTGATCCCGATGATTCTTCAGTGGTGTACCTTGGTGTACGTGGAGAAGGCATCTACAAGAGCTTCACAGCGGGTGCGGATTGGAGTTCGGCACCAGTCCTCAACTATGACAGTACAGTTTCAAACATCGATTCAATCTCGATCGCACTTGGTTCAAGAGACGCCAGTGGCAATCCACAAGACAGCACAGCACGTTCAATTGTTGTCCGATTCGGTACTGAGGTTTGCGTCAGCCATTTGAGTGGCGATGGTGCTGCCGGCACATGGCAACGCGGTGTCCCTTTCATTGCGAATGCTAATGACCCGACTGTGAACGATGCATTGGGCGCACTTTGGGGCGGGAACGTCCGCCGTTCAGATTTGGACCCTCGACAAAGTGAGGAGTGGAGTTTCTGCGTTGCTATCGATCCGTTTGACCCAATGCACCTTCTTGTAGGTTCGGTTGGACTCCTAGAAAGTACGGACGGCGGTGCCACCTGGAGTAGTCGATCGATTCCGCACGAAGACGAGCACTGGATTGAATTTGACCCTGAAGTTCAAGACCTCGTCTACCTCGCGTCCGATGGCGGGATTTTCTCGTCAATCAATGGTGGTTCCACTTGGCCGAGCATGAGCCTAGCGCACACGGTCCCCGCAACCACCAGAGGTACGAACTATGCAGTTGGGTTGGTTACAAGTGAGTTTCGCCACGGATTCGTGAGTGAGGGCCTATGTATTGGCACCACTGACCACACGGGGTTCGTCCTCACAGACGACTTCGATGATCGTTGGCAGTTTCTGTTCAATGGTCCAGATCGAAGTGCCCGACACGCCCATGAGACCACGTTCGTGTTCCCCGATTCGGATACCGATCAACGAATCTATGCAATCAACATGCGTCGTGGTGACGATCCGCAGAACAGAACGGGCCGACTCGCCCAACTAGACCTCGAAATGTCCAATGGTTTCATCGACGTTCCAGCATTTCAATTCTTGTCGGACGAAATTGCTTCGATTCCAGACACGGGACTCTATTTTCCCGAGACAGGCATCTATCAGAGGAATGTGCCCGGTCCCTTCGCAATGCGGGCCGACGATACCGAGCGACTTGTCCTTCTCGGCGCGCAGAACCCCAACGGCTCCGGATCAATCATACGGGCAATCAGGTTGCCGCTTGATGATGTTGCGCCAATAGACTCAACGATAGAGGCAACGCATAGCGAACCATTCTACGCGATCTGCTTTCATCCCGACGATGACGATCGTGCGTTTGCAATTACAAGTGACGGAGAGCTCTTCGAGCGCGATTTCAGTACAACCGGTGCATTCACATCACTAGGACAGTGGTCAATTCCAAGCGACGATTTATTCGTGTCACGCCTGCTGGTGCAAGCAGAAACGGATCTCGCTATCTACGCGCTGTCACAAAGTGCTGTTGGTCGATTCGACTATGCATCCATGTCTTGGGCAACGATTTACACCTCGTCCGACATCAACGAGACTTTCATTTCACTCGCTATTCACCCGATCCGGCACGAGACGTTTGCGCTCGGCACGAGTCGCGGCATATACCACAGCTCGGACGGTGGAACGTCGTGGCATCCATTCCAAGGCCGTGTACCAGCAGTTCCTGTTACTGAGCTCCACTTTGACTCCGTGTACTTGTACGCATTGACCTACGGTCGAGGTGTTTGGCGTTGCCGACCTTGTCCATGAAGATTCAATTCTCGATGACAAGAATGTAATCAGGTCTGCAATAGAACGATGGGGGTGCACCTGCAAGGGTGTGCTCCCCGTTCGCTCTTTGCACGCAAGTTTCTCAATCGTACTGAAGTCAACCCGACTATTCGGTCCCGAGTCCTTATTGCCGAATGGTGCCGAAGTGCGGAATGTCTCGTATAGGTCAGGCCTCGTCAGCGAACTCACGTGGCGACCACGATTCAGCGAGATCGTGACAAACTGCTCGACTTCCTGTTTGCCGCGCCTCATCTTCCACCTTCGACGCCCGGCTTGCGCCGCATCAGCAGGGTAGCTTCCAGAATCTGGGCCACGCTGCCAGCATCGCTGTATTGATGTCGAGAATCTGCGGAATTACCTGCAAATACAGGCCCTAGTCGCCTTGCTATGTGGCCAGAACTATGGCGTATGTGTACATGCAATGCGGCCATGAGCAGCCGCAGGAAGGACACAGCCATGCAGATCAAGCAGATCACTATCGAAGGCGACCACGACGACTTGGTCATCAAGCGAACCGAGCGAGGCGCAGTTCTCTGCGCTCACGATGTCGCGATCCACATCGATCGGAACGACAGCCGCGAGGATCGATACGGCGTCGCCTGGAACGCCGCCAAGATCGTCTACGGCGAGTCGAAGAAGGGCGAGCCCAACGCCACGAACTCCATGATTCACGACGTGTTCGAGATGATAGACCGCGTCGCGGGTTGCTGAGGAGGATGACATGACCACCAAGCGAGATGACATCATGACCTCGATTGCCCGAGAAGTGCTGGACATCCCCACGCTCGATACCCGACGAAGCGACAGCCTCGACTTTCACGACATTGCGGTGTGGAGGGTGAAGGAGGCGCTGGAGCGGGCCTTCGAAGCGGGCCAACGAGACACCGGGCCAAGACGGTTCGAGTGTCCGGCCTGCGGCAGAACAATCGACATCAAGACCATCAAGTAACGCCCGCCCCGTGCGGGCGTTTGTGTTTCATCACCAACCAACAAGGAGCAATGACATGGCCACGAAGAAGCGAACGACCAAGAAGAAGACCCCTCGCAAACGATCGAGCGCCAGCAACACACGCAAGAAGAAGACCGCGTTGAAGTCGCGCAAGCCTGCCAAGGCGAAACGAGCCAGCGGGATCGATCTTGCCGCCGACGTGCTGCGAAAGTCGAAGCAGCCGCTCAACGCCAAGGAGATCACCGAGCGCGTGATCAAGGCGGGCTGGAAGACGAAGGGCGCAACGCCGCACGCCACGCTCTACTCGGCGATGGTGCGCGAGATCGACACCAAGGGCAAAGAGGCGCGCTTCGTGAAAGCGGGTCGCGGGCAGTTCACGCTTCGGAAAGGAGCGTGATTCATGGTCGCCGATGAACGCGATGAGATATTTGCAGTCCAGGACAAGCATCTCGTCCGCTCCGTTACGCCTGCCCCGGGTCGAGGCAAGCCATATGTGCACCGCTGCTCGCAGAGTTCATTCGAATCGATTGCGCACGCCGTCGATGAGTCAGACGACAATGAGGGCTTCACACTTGAAGAGCTTGCAGAACGAGCGCGCCTTCCCCACACGCAGGTAGCCGTCGCCCTCGCATTCCTGAAGGAACGAGGATGCGTCGTCACCCGCTATCGCCGCTGCTTCGCCAACGGGCCGGCGGTGTTCGAGGATGCGATGTGCGAGTTCCACGCCTTGCTCGAGGAACAATCTCGAACCAAATCTAGCTGACTGTCAGTTGCCAAAATACACCTCTTCACGCGGGAGCCGATCGGCCCCGCTTTTCTCCGGCATGACACTTGCTCTGCGCGGTATATTCGAAGGTAGCTTCGAGCCGCGAGAGGTGAGTCATGGCCATGAGTACCCCCGCAACCGAGTCCACTGCGCGCACTCGCCTGCGAGAATATGCCGCAGCCTTCTACGAACCTGAAGTGCTTGCAGACTCGATACTGGCTTTGCTTGAACACATGGAATGCGTTTCCAACAGCCGACCTGAATGTGACAAGTATCGTCGTCGCACCGGATTGCTATGCACGCCCGAGTTTCGCGGACAAGCCGCTCGAGGTCGGGTCGAAGATGAGATCACAGGTTGGCTTGCTGAGTTCTATTCGAACGCATCCGCGCAGGTAACTGATCTCGTTGCTGGTGCCCGTCCGGACATCGTCTACAGTTTCGAGCGAGACGCATTCGGAGAAGACATCCTCGTCGTCCTTGAAGCAAAACCAGTTTGGCAGCGCTGGATCACCACTGGCGAGAAAGACTATGCGGGCGTGGCTACGGATGAGTATGGACGCACCACCGGCAACTACGCCTCGAACAACATTCGGCAGGTTGTGAGCGATCGCAACAAGCTGCTGGAGATGTATACGGACTCTCGCGATCGACTGATGTTGCTGGCACTCGTGTTTCAGCGCCCCGGCGAGCTTGATCAGCAACTGATTGACGCCGTCGGTGAAGGCTGGAGTTGCCGCAGCCGACACATCCTGGACCGATGCAATCCACTCGGTCAGAACATTGGCGTGACCGGGATTGTCTTCTGGCCAAGTCAGTGAGACGTACACGTCGGCGATCACGGCCGGCGGCTAATCGTCATCACAGTGCTCACATGCCACTTCGCTCCGCGCGGAGGCTTGAGTTCGCGCTGCAGCAGTTCAGCGATGATTGCACGAGCACTGAGTCCCTTTGACCGCAGCTCCACGATCGTGGCGATCGTCTTCTGCTCCGCTGGGTTCTCGACCAGGCGCTTCCCGTCAGCTGCAAGGTCGAAGCCGTACGGAATGATCCCACTGATCCGTTCACCGTTGGCCTTCTTGTGCGCGAGGGCATCCGCAGTGCGCTGGCCGATCACATCGCGTTCGAGTTGGGCGAGCGCCGCCATCGTCGTGAAGAAGAACCGGCCGATCGGTGTCGTGGTGTCAATGTTCTCGGTGATGGACACAAGGTTCGCGCCCGCCTTCTCCAGCCGCTCAGCGATGTTGATGGCGTCGCGTGTGGAGCGCGCCAAGCGCGACAGCGAGTAGACGACAACTGCCCCCTGCCGCTCGCATGCTTCATCAAGCGCTGCAGCCAATCCCGATCGCTTCTCCGTGCTCTTACCGCTGCGCCCTTCATCTGCATGAATGGTCACGGGTTCCAAGTCGTGGAGTTTGGCATAGGCGATGATCTTGTGTCGCTGTGTGTCCAGGCCGACGCCATCCTTGGCCTGCTCAGCGGTCGAGACGCGGATGTAGCCGACCGCTGCCGTTTTTCCATGTGGGTGGCATTTCGTGCCGTTTCGAGCCATTTGGACCTCCTGCGCTGTCGTCGACCGAACGGTTGACGACAGAATGGACCACGATCGACACAGAAGCAACCATGATCGCGAATGTTTAACAGGGCGCGAGTCTTGCGACGTGGCCACAGGATCGCCCACTGTGGCGTCCTCAGGCGTGGTCGCGAGGATGGCTGCCAAGAGTCGCCCGGGCGGCTTACGTGGCCACACGGGGCGTTATTGGGGCCGGAGGCCCGATAATCGAGCTTCTGCTCACCTGATGGCCGGAATCGCGGTCAATCGCCGAAGAACCACTTGCCGAGTGGATTCGTATATACGATGTTCTTACAATGGAATGACAGACTTGGAGGTCACCAAATGGTCAAGACCCTGACCAAACATGGCAACAGCCACGCCATCGTGATCGAGAAGGCGATTCTCGAACTGTTGAACATCGGTCCCGACACGTTGCTTAACGTCTCGACAGACGGAACGAAGCTGACCATCGAGCCAGTCACCGATCCCGCGCGCCAGGAGAAGTTCAAGACCGCGCTGAAGAAGACCAATCGCCGCTATGGCAAGACACTCAAGAAGCTGGCCGAGTAAGCACTCGTGCCTGAGTTTCTGGAGGTACTTGAAGTATTGGCAATCCATCGCGATCAAATCGACCGCTACGGTGGCGAAGATGGTCTCCGCGATGAAGGACTCCTGATCTCAGCGGTCGAGACGCCTCGATCTGGCATGGATGGTCAGTATTTTCATACAGACCTCTTCGAGATGGCCGCGGCCTACCTGTTCCACATCGTCCGGAACCATCCATTTGTGGATGGCAACAAGCGAGCCGGCTTGGTCGCGTCCATCGTCTTTCTTGAACTGAACGACGTATCAATCGACGCCGACCACAATGAACTTTCGGGCTTCGTGTTGGAGGTCGCGTCGGGCAAACACGATAAAGCCGCCATCGCTATTCGACTCCGGCAGTGGGCTGGCGTCTAAGTGCTCGCAATTGCGACAGATTCGAACGCGGCGAGGCCGAGTTCGATCCATCGCTCCATTGCCGCGGTGTACTCCGGGCTGTCTTCGCCGAACTTGGCTTTGGCTTCACGCACAGCAGCAGCTGCATCGATGTTCTCGACCTTGGCAAAGAGCGCATCTCGTTGAGCCGGCGATGGCTGCCATTCATGTTTACGGCACAAATCAACATAGCGTCGTTCCAATCTGGCTAGGCGGCGGTGTGTAGACACGCGCGCGACTCCTTGCTGGTGCTGATCTCGTCTGCTGCTGCTTCCAGCACAGCGATCCTTGCAGCCAGATCGTCCAGCTCAATTCCCTCGCGACCGAAGCGAAGCACAGCCGTCGCAGCGCTCACCTTGACGTGATAGGGCGCTTCCGGATCGGCCATCGCCTTGGCCAGCGTGTTCACCGCGAGCGTGGCGTACTTCGCCATGAGACCCACAGCCTGGCCGAAGGCGTCACGTCGGCATTTGCGATACTTCGATTCGAACGCCGGCTGCTTCAGCCAGCGATACATCGTGCGCTGGTGCACGCCCGCTGCTGATGACGCCTTCTCGATCGACGGTTCATTGAGCAGCGCGAGCAGTGCACGCTCCTGTTTGGCAGGCAGTTCATCTTTGCGTTTGCGAGGCATGGTTCGTTTCCCACGGAAAAATTGGCGGCTCCAAAGAGACTCACCTTGCTTATTCGTTCCACTCACTGGAACACAACCGCGTTGGCTTTACTCCAGCAGCACTTTGAACTTCGCAGCACAGTCGTCATCAGCGCATTTGACCCACCAAAGAGCGCTCCCATCACCCTGATCTGCGAGGGATCTGTACTTGTTGAGCCTCGTTCCACCGCATTCGGGACACCGTGGGCGCGGGTACAAGTACACCGGTAGTCGCGATGCGCCGAGGTTGGGCAGGCGATCGCCGGGTTTCAGTTCCGTTGTGATTGATTCGGTCGTGAGTTTCATGGTTGTGTACCGTCAAAGAAGTGATGCGCGCCCCAACCGGGAATAACTTGTGTGCGGTGGCCGAGGACATCTGAACGCTCGTCGTTCAGGCCCATCAGTTCGTGGTATTCACCATGCCAGCCGTAGTGACGCCGAAGCTCGCCTTGCTCGTGCATGTCGCGTTGCCACTGCACGAACTCTCTGAAGCGCGATTCGGTGAATCCGTTGTCGCCCAGCACAAAGAACAGCATGCGTCGCTCCTCAGCAGTCAACTCATGCCATCGATCCAGATCGTTGATCAGCATGCCGGTGAACCACAGCGCGCGCTCCGGTGTGTTGTCGTAGAGGCGATCACGCTGAATCGGACGGAGTCGCTGTTCCAGCGTCGAGATGCGTTTTGTGAGCATCATGCGACGGACTCCTGTGCAGAAAACCCGTCGATCGGTGTCCAATTCGGTTCTGTGAAGACGTAGGGAGCGAACGTCTCCATCTCACGATCGATGTAGAGCCTGAATGCCGCTTCGTCGGTATTGAGAATGTCCAGGATGTGTTGCAGGCCGCGATTGCAGCATGGACAGGTTCGGCGTCCGCGGTCATGCGCGTGGAGCGCAGAAAACATGATCCGAAATGCGATGAGCCGCAATTCGAACGGCACCTCGCCGGACTCATCGATCCTCAGGCGATCTTCCAACATGTTGATGCGGCGCGCGAGGTTCATGTGAGCCGCCCCGCTTCCGGCGTCAGCGTCTGCCAGTCACAGCCCTCGCCGTGTACATATTCCGCCCACCGACGCCTGCACACATCCACATACGCCGGACTGATCTCTATTGCGTAGCACCGGCGGTTCAACGACTCTGCGGCAATGATCTGTGAGCCGCTTCCCGCAAATGGCTCGTAGCAGAGTTCACCGACTTTCGTGTGTTGGCGCATGGGGATCGCGAACACTTCGATGGGCTTGGATGTCGGGTGATCAGTCTTCTCGCCGACCTTGATGGTTGGAATCTCCCACACAGTCCGTGGGTAGTCGTCGCTGATGCGCGGCGGTTTGTTCCCCTTGATCCACCCCATGAAACACGGCTCGTGGCCCCAGAGATACCACGAGCGCGTGAGGATGCCGCGGTCCTTGGCCCATATGATCTGCTGATGCACGAACGCGCCATGCTTCTGCCAGACGCCTTCAACCATTGCCTGTCGTCGTGATGCGTGCCAGCAGTACCAAGCTGCGTTCGGATCAATCGCTTCAGCAATGGCAACACCGACGAAGTGGTCGTAGAGATCGGGATTGGCATCTGCGTCGTCCCACGTGATCGCGTACGAGTCCGACCAGTCCTTGTTCTTCTCCTTCTCGACCTGCTTTGACTTGCCGGGATGGTTGGTGCCGTCGTAGTTCACGAGGTATGGCGGGTCAGTCGCAAACAGAATCGCGCGTTCGCCATTCATGAGTTGGCGGACTTGTTTCGCATCGGTGGAGTCGCCGCACAGCAGTCGGTGTTCACCGAGTTCGTAAATTACGCCGAGTTCGCTGACCGGATCGGCCGGCGGTTCGGGCACGATGTCCGGATCGTTCAGTTCGGCTGGCGCAGCCGTGCTATCCAGCAGGCGCGTGATCTCATCTGCATCGAATGCGGTCAGTTCAAGATCAAAGTCGAGTTCCTGCAAACGCTGTATTTCTGCAGCCAGCGCTTCGTCGTCCCACAACGAGTTCTGCGCGGTGCGGTTATCCGCAAGCCGAAACGCTTTGATCTGCGCGTCGGTGAGTTCCTTGGCAACGTGCACAGGAACTTTGTCCAGACCCAATTTGCGGGCAGCCTTGAGGCGCGTGTGTCCCGCCACGATCGTGCCGTCGTCATCCACCACGATCGGCACGCGGAACCCGAACTCACGAATGGACGCCACCACTGCATCCACAGCGTTGTCATTGATCCGCGGGTTGTTGGCGTATGGTGTTAACCGCTCAAGCGGCCAGCTTTCAATTTTCATGTGCGCGAGTCCTTTCGCGATGGCGCATTCCTGCATACTTGTTCTACGCGATCCGATTAGTACAAAGTCCAGATGCAGGAAAGCGAGCCGACATTCTTGATCATTTGAGGTGAGATTGAAGTCATTTCAACCTTCTCGATTCGCTGTGGGCGCACCCGCCCCTTTATGCCGTGACCCTGAAGAGTCTCGGCTCTGCGCATCCATGCGTCTCCTGCTACGTCCTTGCTTGAAATTCAGCCAAACGGCGCGCTCAGTGCGCACAGCAGTGACTGCACAGACGAACATTCAGGAGCGACCCTCCGTGACGGCGGTTGATCACGGTCCGTGGCATGTGCCGCGCTTTCACACGACACATGGCTGCAGCCCCTAGATAGAGTCACGGCCCGGGTCGTCAGTGTGGACGTTGCCCGGAATTGATCGTGATTCAGTCTGCAGCGGGTCATCATTTCAGTTGCCCGTTCTTTTGGCCATCTGGGTTGAACGCGCTCGAACATTCCCTGCATGTGATGTTTGGGCGACATCCTGTCACCCTCGAAGTTGTAAATCGCGATATCCACGGTTTCCCGCGAAGTCGCGTGGTTGCCAGTGATGCGTTCGCAATCCTGTCGCATTGCTTTTGCAAAAGCGTTCGCTTTGCGTTTGCTAGAGCATTTGCTTTGCGGTTGCTTAACCATTTGGTTCCTTCTCAACCATGCCATCGATATGAACATGGATTGCGATCCACCGTAATTGGCCCGTCAAAGTGCTCTGTGAGTTGCACGAACAGCTTCAGGCCGAAGTCGTCGATGAAACCGACTTGGCCGACGAAGCGCCATATCCTGAAGTGGTCGGTCGTCTCGTCCTCGACTTTGATAGACAGACCAAGGTTGCCGCCGCGATATAGCGCTCGTTCCAGAGCTTCATTGACAATTTGCTCAATGCAGGCAACGCCTTCCGCGTCATCTACCATTACGACGTACTCAACCAGATCAGCGTCCGTTAGTTGGTCTCGCATCCGTGCAATCATTTGAGTCTGTCCTCATGTTGGTTTTTGATTGAAGAAGAGTGTTCCATGCGTCGCGCTGCTTGAACCATTCAAGTTCTGCTGCGATCGGTCGGAGTTCGCGTTCTGAGATTGGATCGCGGCCCGACATCACGCGCGGCATAAACAGCAGCGCTTCCTGAATGTCCGGTGCGAGGTTGAGCAAGTTGGTGATTTGCGTTACGCGAGCACGCGTCACATGGCCGAGTCGTGCAATCTCAGCAAAGTCGCTGACCTCGCCGTCGAGCACGAGCTTGTCCAGTCGGATCGCCAGCGCCATCAACCGCGAGACACGAGGCGTTCGTCCGGACGACAAGTCGGATTTCGCACCCTCTCGGATGCGCTTCCGCTTGCCGCGACCGATGCCGACATTGATCTTTTTGGTTACGACGAGACCGTTGTTGTTCTTTGTGACAGTTGTCATGCGGCAGTCTCCGTTGCTTGCAATTCATCGCGCAACGACGCAATGCCGGTCGGCTTGAACGTGATTGTGATCTCACCCTCTGCGCCGTCGTACTCAACTCGTTCAATGAGCAACTGCATCACGCGCCATCGCTCTGCCTGCGTAAGTGCATTCCACAATGGGTCGAAGTCCATCAATGCCTGCGCGACATCGGATTCGCTGATCTGGCCCATGGCGATTGATTCGAGTTGTCGGGCAATGTCCGACAGTCGTCGCTGTGCCGTGGCAATGCGATCGTGTAGGTCAGCCTGATGATCAGCTTGTGTGGCTTGAGGCAGCATCGCTTCGTCGCGCCGGAGCTGTCGCCGCAGGACGCCGCGTTCAGCATTCAATTCTGTTGCCTGCTGTTCGCCCTGCTGGTTCACCTGTTCGAACGTCTGCCGTACGAGATTCTCATCGCTGCCGATGCCACAAATCTGCTCGACGACGAACCGTTCCACTTCACCGGCCGCGATGGACTTCGTCGGGCACTGATCCCAGCCGTTCTTGTCTGCGTTGACGCACGTGTAGTAGCGATATCGGCGCGTTCCCTTGGTCGTGAACTTGTGTGTCATTGCGCAGCCGCAGTGCTTGCATTGAAGGAGACCCTTGAGGATCGCGCCGTGCTTGTTGCGAAGGTGTGGTGCGCCGCTTTGGCCATTGCGTTTCAGCTGCGCTTGCACCTGCTGCCACAGTTCCAAGACGATGATCGCATCGTGCTCCCCTTCGTGGACTTCCTCGCGGTAGCGCACCTTGCCGATGTACGTCACGTTCGTGAGCAGGTTGAAAAGCTGGCCTTTGTCGATCGGTCGTCCACCCATCGGCTTACCGGCCTTCGTCTCCCAGCACTTCGTCGTCCAGCCGCGCGTGCGCAGTTCCTTCACGGTTTCCAGCAGCGATCCGCGCTCGAGATACAGCCGAAAGATCTGCCGGACCTGCTCGGCTTCATCCTCGTTGACGACGATCTTCGGACTCGGCCCTGCACGATCAACGTCGTAGCCGAGCAGCGGCCGTCCACCCGTCCACTTCCCTTTGCGTCGTGTGGCAGCGATCTTGTCACGTGTGCGATCCGATACCATCTCACGTTCGAATTGCGCGAACGACAGCAGGATGTTCAGCATCAAGCGGCCCATCGATGAGCTCGTATCGAAACGCTGCGTCACGGAGACGAGCGAGACGTTGTGCTGCTCCAGCAGCGTCATCATCGCGAGAAAGTCGAACAACGACCGCGAGAGCCGGTCGAGTTTGTAGATGACCACCACGTCGATCTGACCTGCGCGAACGTCATCAAGCAGTTGCTGTAATGCAGGGCGCTTCGTGTTCCCCCCTGTGAAGCCGCCGTCGTCGTAGCGCGTGCTCAGACATTTCCAGCCTTCAGACCTCTGGCTCGCGATGTACGCCTCGCCTGATTCACGCTGTGCATCTAGCGATGTGAACTCGGCGCTGAGGCCCTCATCGGTGCTCTTGCGCGTGTACACCGCGCATCGGACTTGAGTGGTTGCCGGGGCGATCATGAGTTCGTCCCCTTACTGCCGTTGGTGAGGCCGAAGAACAAGAAACCATTGCAATGCGAGCCGGTTATCGCCTTGGCCACAGCGCTCAATGACTTGTGACGCTCGCCTTCGAACTCGAAGCCGTCATTCAGCACGTTGACCTGCAGTTCATCACCCTTGTACGTGCGTGTGAGCACAGCGCCAGGCGGTGGCAGGCGTTTGTCGTGCAGGTGATGCGTTCCCCCACTGCGGCCCGCTCCGTTGATCGTGCCGATCACGCTGGGCGACATTGGCGGCGACAGTCGCAGGTCCGAATCGTTGGCCAGTTCCTCTGCACGTTGGCGCGCTCGATCACTGAGATCGCCTTCGGCGTTGGCCTGCATGCGCCAGGCGATGCGCTTGATGAGGAATGGCTTGTTGCCCGAGCGCGTCGGCTCGCCGAAGACCGCCTCGTACTGCTCGCGCAGTTCCTTGGGCGTGCTGCGCTGCAGCGCTGCCAGTTCCTTGTTGATGTTCATGATGAACCTCCGATCTCAGCCGTCTCGCGGCTGTTAACCAGTGGTCCATACACGTCGATGTCTCGCGACTCAGCAAGGCCGATGTAGCTGGATTCTGAGGAGATTCCGGCACATTCGCGCGAGTCAGCGGCAGTCTGGCCAAACAGTGCCGCACGCTCGGCCAGACGGCGAACGCCGCGGGCGAGGATGGCGGGGAGATCGCCGCTGGTCGAACAGCCAGGAGACTTCATGGCTTCTCGACCTGTGCTGGTGTGTGTTTTTCTGCTTGTTCAGCGACCCGGAGAAGACGACGTAACAGCTCAGCCTCGCGATTCAATTCGGAGAGCCGATCTCGAATCGAGTCCGCGTCCGGGATCAGGTCCACTGGTGATCTTGGAATCCGTTCCATGAAAATGCTCCGCGAATAACTTTTTCGCGACACATTTTTCCAGTGACAGGTTGCGAAACACCTTCCAAAAAGCTGCGTGTGAGGCAGCTAGTCCTCAGCTCTGTTTTTCCACGTTAGAAAGCCGCTCTTGACGGACAGATAGACAGGACATCCGGCGCTCTCGAGACACTTGTTCAACTTGCTCACTGTGCTGCTCACCGTTGATGTGCGGACAACTTCAAGATCCCAGACCTGCTTCTCAACTTCACCAAGAGGTACTTTCTCGCGAGCCCACATGAAATTGAGCAGCCGCCACTGACGAGGTGGGATCGCGTACTCTTCACCATGCCAGTAGAAGAGGTTCGGTTCTGCTGGACCGTCGGCAGGCTTTTCGACTTTATTCTCCGTTGGACCTCCATTGACGGAATCCACTTCAATATCAATGTCGCGATCGGATTCACTGGGCGCGTTCACATCGTCTAAATGAAACGCTGTGGAAGGCGCTGTCTCAATACGCTCCGCCAATTGAAAGAGCTCGCCTTGAAGTTCGGTCAGCTCATTCGCATTGTCGAATGCTTCGAGCATCGCCGCTTTGTCCTCTTGCCACGGCGGCTGCATGATTCCTGACGGCGGCTGAGGAAAATGCTTAAGAGCCGTCTCCACCCCACCCTCGAAACTCGGGGACTTTGCATGGTGCGCAACCAATGTTTTGATGTGCTGTTCCGCATGCCAATGAAGGCGAAGCGCATATCCCGGATCCGTATCGCCATCCGACCACCATTCACTCGTCCACCTTTTTATCTCGTCAATCAACGCGCGCAGCCGCATCGCTGCAACCCAGCACTCCTTCGACTTCTGACGCAGGCCCATGTCCTCGATCGCATCCAATGAGTTCGGCGCATTGATCTTCGCTTCGCTTTCTGTGGGCGCGTACGTCGGCGACTCAAGAGGCTGCAGCGTCTTGCCCAGCAACGCAATCAGCGTTGGTGCATTCAGCCAGATAAGTTCGTCGCGTTTGTGCCCAGCCAGAATGAGTCTCGCCTCAATGTTGGGCCACGACGGATCAAGTGAGTCGGAATCAGGAAACGCTTGTGCGAGAATCTCGATGTCGTCATCTGTTGGCGCATAGCACTTGTACGATGGTGGCACACCCCAGCTGGTGTCCGGATTTGGCATGTAGTCGAGACTCTCACCCGGCTTCCACTCACGTGGCGTGCGGAATATTGAGAATCCTTCGATCAGCGGCTTCCGAGGCCAGAGCACCCGTCGCCTGTCATCGTTCACCGACGGCGTTGACACTTGTTTACCTCGTATTCAAAACTGTCATCTACATGCAACAATCATCATTGCTCAAGTGAGCGATGCTGAAGACGACCAGCCCATACTTGCATAGCACTTGAATGCTAGGGATTCTGGCATTTGTTGCTGCGGAGTGTGGCCCCTTCGGACCGGCTTTCCACATTCGGCGTGCCGGCACCCTGACGTTGCTCGTTTCCAGATTCTGGCACGAACGACCCGCCCAGCTATATCATGCAGGTTGGTCCTGTCAGGATGACGATCCAACGTTGAGGGTGATCAATGAAGTCGCAGTTTAGTGATAAGGTCAACTTCATTTTCGCGATTGCGAACCTATTGCGCGGGCCCTACAAGCCCAATCAATACGGCAAAGTCGTCCTCCCTATGACCGTCCTCCGCCGCCTCGACTGCGTCCTCGCGCCAACGCGAGCGAAGGTGCTCGACGCCGCAGCCAAACACAAAGACAAGCCTGATGAGGCCCGCGAGAAGATTCTCAACAAGGTCGCAGGTCAGCAGTTTCACAACACCAGCAAGCTCGACTTCACTTCGCTCGCTGCTGACCCCAACAATCTCGCCGCCAACCTCACCAAGTACATGCAGTCCTTCTCACCGAAGGCACGCACAATTCTCGATCATTTCAAATTCCACGAGCAGATCGAGAAACTCGACAAAGCTAATCGCCTCTACCTGATTATGCAGGAGTTTGCGAAGATTGACTTCCACCCCAACAGGGTGCCGCCACAGGAAATGGGCTACATCTTCGAAGACCTCATCCGCAAGTACAACGAAGATGCCAACGAAACCGCAGGCGATCACTTCACACCGCGTGAAGTCATTCACCTCATGGTGAATATCCTTTTCACGGGCGATGGTGACCGCCTCATCAAGAAGGGCTTCGCCCCATCAATCTACGACCCAACGTGCGGCACCGGCGGCATGCTCGCAACAGCGGAAGATTACCTTCACGAGTATTACCCGGACACACGCCCAGAAATCTTCGGCCAGGATTACAACGACGAGTCCTACGCCATCTGCGGCTCAGACATGCTTGTCAAAGGCCACTCCATTGAACACATTGTTTTTGGCGATGTTCTCGGCGATGGCGAAACGGAAGATGGCTTTCCTCGCGAAAAGTTCGACTACATGCTCGCCAACCCACCGTTCGGCGTGGAATGGAAGCCCGAGAAAGACAAAGTCGAGGCAGAACACGCCAACGATGGTTACGCAGGCCGCTTCGGCGCCGGCACACCACGTATCAACGATGGCTCATTCCTCTTCCTGCAACACATGCTCTCCAAACGAAAAGACACGGACAAGAATGGCTCGCGCATTGCGATCGTCTTCAACGGCTCACCACTTTTCACTGGCGATGCAGGCTCAGGCGAATCAGAAATCCGCAGGTGGATCATCGAAAATGACTGGCTTGATGCCATCATCGCACTCCCCAACCAACTCTTTTACAACACCGGCATATTCACCTACATCTGGATCGTTACCAACCGCAAAGCCGCTCACCGCACAGGCAAAGTGCAGCTCATCAATGCTGTCGAGTTCTACCTCAAGATGCGCAAGTCGCTCGGCGACAAACGCAACCGCATCGGCGAACCAACGGAAGATGAACCTAACCTCCCTGACCACATCGCCGAACTCACCCAGGTCTATGGCGAGTTTAAGCACGAAGATTCGCGCACGGTGCAATCCAACGGCGATACCAAAACCGTCATCGCGAGCAAAATCTTCGACAACACCGACTTCGCCTACCGCAAGATCACTATCGAACGGCCGCTCCGCCTGAAATTTCAGGTCACGGTAGAAGGCATTGAAGCCCTCCGCGAGATCACTGCGTTCAGGAATCTCGCGGTCAGCAAGAAGAAGGACAAAAAGGCCAAAGCAGCTGCCGAAACAGAAGGTACAACGCAACAGGATCAGATCGTTGAACTGCTGCAATCGCTGGAGTTGAATCACATATGGATGGACCGCAAGGAGTTCCTCAAGGACCTCGCAGCAGCCTGCAAAAAGTCCAGCCCCGCCACCACACTCAGTGCCCCGCTCAAGAAGGCCATCGTCAAAGCACTCGGCGAACGTGATGACAACGCTGCGATCTGCCTGGACAAAGACGGCCACCCCGAGGCCGACACCGATCTGCGCGATTACGAATACGTCCCATTCGCCGAGGATATAGAC
The DNA here is from genome assembly GCA_029260575.1 of Phycisphaerales bacterium. GTDB lineage: Bacteria > Planctomycetota > Phycisphaerae > Phycisphaerales > SM1A02 > JAJDDB01. The sequence goes on along the minus strand of JAJDDB010000004.1, from coordinate 220,389 downwards.
ACCTACTTCGCACGCGAGGTGCAGCCGTTCGTCGCAGACGCCTGGATCGACCGCACCAAACTCGACCACAAAGACGGCCTCGTGGGCCTCGTCGGCTACGAAATCCCCCTCAATCGCCACTTCTACATCTATCAGCCACCTCGGCCACTGAACGAGATCGAAGCAGAAATCGCAGCCCTCGAAACAGCCATCATCACAGAACTCCGTCAGGTCATCGCCTCGTGACCACCACCGCAACCACCACCACCCAACGCTTCCAGCCATACCCATACTACAAACCCAGTGGTGTGGAATGGCTCGGCCATGTGCCGGAACATTGGGAAGTGCGCAAACTCAAGCACATCGCTGACGTTCGCAACAGCAATGTCGATAAGAAGACCGCCGAAGATGAAGACGCGGTCCGGCTCTGCAACTACGTCGATGTGTACTACAACGACTACATAACCGACGACATCAACTTCATGGCCGCGAGTGCATCGAGCGACAAGATCAAGCGATTCAGTCTCCAGCCCGGCGATGTGATCGTCACGAAGGATTCCGAAGCATGGGACGACATCGCAGTGCCTGCATGCGTCGATCAGGAGTTTGATGATGTCCTGTGCGGATACCACCTTGCTCTCATCCGTCCCCATGCCGGGCAATCGGACGGGGAGTACCTGTTCCGAGCGTTTCTGTCGCATGCGATTCGCGACCAGTTTCGCGTGCGAGCGAACGGCGTCACACGTTTCGGCATTCCGCGCGACGGCTTGACGAGCGCGATGTTCCCCGTGCCCCCCTTCGCCGAACAACAAAGTATCGCGGCGTTTTTGCGGCGGGAGACGGGGAAGATCGATTCGCTCATCGATAAGAAGCGGCGACTCATTGAACTGCTCAAGGAAAAACGAACCGCACTCATCAGCCACGCAGTCACCAAAGGCCTCAACCCCAATGCAAGAATGAAACCATCCGGCATCGACTGGCTCGGCGATGTGCCGGAGCATTGGGAAGTGCCACCGTTTTACTCTCGGTACCGCGTCGAACTTGGCAAGATGCTCGACGAAAAGAAGATCACGCGATCGCACTTGGTACCGTACCTGCGGAACATCGACGTACAATGGGATTCGATCAACACCGACGATCTTCCAGAAATGGACATTGAGGAGCGTCAGTATGAACGGTTCACTCTGACGCATGGCGACTTGGTCGTATGCGAGGGCGGCGAGGTCGGCCGTGCTGCCTTCTGGCAAGGACAGTTACCGAGATGCGGTTTCCAGAAGGCACTTCATCGGCTCCGACCGCGCGATCCGGAACGAGACAACCCTCGGTTCCTGTTCTACATCATGCACACGGGAGCGCACGGAAACGTTTTCGTTTCCGGGGGAAACCCCAATACCATTCCGCACCTGACCGGCGAGAAACTTCGCGTCTACCGCTTTCCGTTCCCACCGCGACCTGAGCAGGACGAAATCGCGGCGCGGCTTGATTCCGAATCCCGGCGCCTCAACAACTCAACAGCCCTCGCAGACGCCGCCATCACCCATCTCACCGAGTACCGTTCCGCCTTAATCTCTGCTGCGGTCACGGGGAAGATTGATGTGCGCTCAAGCGCGGTTGCACCAGCCATCACGACCATCGACTCTGTGGCATCGGGTACAGCCGCAGCAGTTCTCGATGCCGAGATTGTTGCACGATTCAATGCTGAGGGCACTTTGAGGCGCACCAAACGGCACAAGGCAACATGCCTCTGTCATTATCATGCTGAACTCGATGAACTGAACGCTGACTTTGTACGCGATGCTGCTGGGCCACGCGATCTCGACCTAATCGAACGTGCCAATGGCGTTGCGCAAGAGCGAGGGTGGTTTGAAGAGACTGGCAGCACAGATGAAGGGTACAGCTATCACGAGCTCGATCATGCAGGTCACCATCGACATACATTCGATTCGTTGTATGGCACACGCATGCAGCGAATTGACGAAGTTCTCATTTTCATGCAACACAAGTCGCGCGAACAATGTGAGTCGTACGCGACACTTTACTGCGCGTGGAACGACCTTCTTATTCTTGGTCTCGAACCGTCGCACGATGCCATCCTTGAGGAAGTCCTGGTGCGATGGCACCCGAAGAAAGCAGAACGATCACTGCTCGCTTGGCAAAGCGATCTTCGCAAACTTGAGAAAAGTCCATTGATCCCGCGCGGCTTCGGCAAACCAACCCGCCAACCTGATCTCTTTACATGACGATCGATGACCGAGTGAGAACCGCGTAATGAGTGATGCCTACAAAGAACTATCCTTCGAAACCGCCATCGAAGACCATCTCCTCAGAAGTGGCGGCTACATCAGCGGCAATCCGATTAACTTCGATCGTGAACGCGCACTCGACCCGACCATCCTCATTACGTTCATAAAACAAACGCAAGCAGCCAACTGGGCAGCGATCGAAAAACTGCATGGCTCTGCTACGGAAGAAATCTTCATCGATGAACTGTGCAAGGTGCTTGACGCCCCAGCGCGCGGCCTGCTCGATTGTCTGCGACATGGCTTCAAGTGCTTCGGCAAACAGTTTTCGATTGCATACTTCAGGCCAGCCCACGCCCTGAACCCCGATACGCTCGCGCTGTACGAGTCGAACATCCTCACCGTCACGCGGCAGGTGAAGTATTCGGCCAAGAACGAAAACTCGATTGATCTGCTGCTGTCGCTCAACGGCCTGCCCATCGTCACCGCAGAACTCAAGAACCCGATGACGGGGCAGAATGTGAATCATGCCCGGCATCAGTACATGCATGATCGCGACCCGCGCGAATTGATCTTTCTGTTCAAGAAACGCGCGATTGTTCACTTTGCGCTCGACCCCGACTGGGTGTTCATGACCACACAGCTCAAAGGGCCGGGCACATTCTTTCTGCCGTTCAATCTTGGCTCAGGGCTAAATGGAACTGGGGCTGGTAACCCTGAGCGCATCGGCAAGCACCGCACGTGGTATCTGTGGGAAGAAGTGTGGCAGCGTGATTCGCTCATGGACATTCTCTCGCGATTCCTGCACCTCGAAGTGAAGGAGCGGCGAGTTGGCGGAAGGTTAATCAAGAAGGAAACAATGATCTTCCCGCGCTACCACCAGCTTGATGCGGTGCGCAAACTCGAACACGATGCCCGATATCGCGGGCCTGGCCAGAACTATCTGATTCAGCACTCAGCAGGCAGCGGCAAGAGCAACTCGATCGGCTGGCTCGCCCATCGTCTCGCGTTTCTCCACGATGAACATGACAAGAAGATCTTTGATTCAGTCGTGGTGATTACCGACCGCGTCGTTCTCGATCAGCAGTTGCAAGACACGATTTATCAGTTTGAGCACAAACATGGTGTGGTGCAGAAGATCGATGAAAACACTGCCCAGCTCGCAGCAGCCCTGCGCGGCGGCGTGCCGATCATCATCACCACACTCCAGAAGTTTCCATATGTGACCGACCAGATTCGTAAACAGGCAGAGGAAGAGGCCAAAGCACAGGGGTTGCCCTTGCCCGATGAGGATGCACCCACGCTGCCCGGCAAACGCTTTGCGGTGATTGTGGATGAAGCGCACTCATCACAATCGGGCGAGACTGCAGCGGAGCTCAAGGCCGTGCTGGCAGCGGATGAAATCAAAGCCAAGGCCAGAGAACAGGCCGAGGCAGAGGAACTGGAGGATTATCAGGAAGCGATTATCAAGGAAATGAAGAAGCGGCCCAGGCAGCCGAACATTAGTTTCTTTGCGTTCACCGCCACGCCCAAACACAAGACACTCGAAGTGTTTGGAGTGCATGGGGGTGAAGGAAAGCCGGTTGCGTTTCACCTCTATTCCATGCGGCAGGCGATTGAGGAGGGATTCATACTCGATGTGCTCAAGAATTACACAACCTACAAGACCTACTTCGGGCTGATCAAACAGGCAGAAGATGACCCGCAAGTCGAGAAGCGCAAGGCAGCGCAGGCGCTGGCGAGGTTCATGCAGATGCACCCGCACAACCTGGAGCAGAAGGTGCAGGTGATGGTCGAACACTTCCGCACGCACACACGCCACAAGATCGGCGGCAAAGCCAAAGCGATGGTGGTGACCGGCTCACGCTTGCACGCGGTGCGCTACAAACAGAAGTTCGATGCATACATCAGCGAAAAGGGTTACACCGATATTGATACGCTCGTGGCATTCTCCGGCACGGTGCAGGATGATTTGGATTCATCGCTCTCTTACACCGAGAGCAACATGAACAACGGCATTGCAGGCAGAGAGATTCCCCGCCAGTTCGATACCGAGGAATACCAGATTCTGATCGCAGCGGATAAGTTTCAGACCGGATTTGATCAGCCACTTCTGCACACGATGTATGTCGATAAGCGCTTGTCAGGCATCCAGGCGGTGCAGACCCTCTCACGCCTTAATCGCACGCACGCGGGTAAGGAAGATACGTTCGTACTCGACTTTCACAACGACCGTGATGAGATTCTCAAGGCGTTTCAGGACTACTACGAAGTGACGACGGTCGGCGATGAAGCCGACCCATCCCGCATGTACGCGCTGCAAGCAGAGTTGGAGGCCTCGGGTGTGTTCACGACAGACGAGGTTGAAGAGTTCTGCAGGGTATTCTTCGTGCGTAAGGCGAAGCAGTCGACGAGCGATCATGCGAAGATGAATGCGATTCTCGATGTTGCAGTCGGCAGGTTTAGATCGCTGCGCGATGAGGTCAAAGGGACCATGCCAGAGGATGAGTGGCAGGACGCGAAGGCGGAAGCACAGGAAAAGTTTCGTGCGATCCTGACAGCATTTCGCGGGCTTTACTCGTTTCTATCGCAGGTTATTCCCTACGAGGATTCTGACCTTGAGAAGCTCTATGCCTATGGTCGATTCCTGTTGAAGAAGCTGCCACGGCCGGATTCCGGACCGGTGTATCAGTTTGATGACGAGGTGGCGCTCAAGTTCTATAGGTTGCAGCGGATCGCAGATAGCGACATCGCGTTGCAATCGGGTGTGGGCGGCGAACTGAAAGGGCCGGCCGATGTCGGGACAGGGAGACCGGGTGGTGTTGAAGTAGAGCTTTCAACTCTGATTGAATTGCTCAATGAGCGATTTGGAACCGAGTTCAAGCCAGCGGACCAATTATTTCTCGATTCTGTGCGGGAGGACGCTCTTGCAAGTGAAGAACTACAGGAAGCTGCAGCCGCTAACACCATCGACAATTTTAAGTATGTCTTTAGCAAGGCTCTTGAAGGCTTATTCATTGATCGTATGGAACAGAACGAAGACATCTTCAATCGGTTCATGGGAGATAAGGATTTTCAACGACTTGTCGAATCGACCCTCCGGCAAGAGGTCTATGAGCAGATTGTCGGAAAGAAAGGCAATGAGTCAGAGGAGACGGGAAGCCAGCGTCGAGCGGTCTAAACAACTCGCTTGTTAACGTAACCGTCAATAGACATTCTGAGACTCCGAGAGTTCGCGATTCAATTCAAGGGTCCGATCGTAACCCTGAAGGGTTCGGGTCGGCACCCTCAACTCTCAGAAACGGAAACGAAACTTGACGCCCCACTGCCACGATCGCCGTAAACCTTTGCCGGTGGCCGGTTACGACAAAACGCCCAGGCATCTCTGCCTCAGCGCTGTCAGTTAACTGGTTAACAGGTCAGATTCCGCGATATACGGGAAAGCTCCCCGAACCCAACGGTCTCAAGCCATTGGGAGCGGCGAGCGTCAATGGCTTCAAGACCGGCGACTCGCAGACTGACGGAGAGGTCCGAATGGAGGGCCCTTCGAAATTCTCGGGGACTGCGTAAGCCGGACGGCGGCCTGACGGCTGGGAGCCTCACCGGACGAGATCAACCGTTGCCAGCCTCTCGTTTGACACACCTCACGCCGCCCGCGACACTTTGCGGCCTCAGAGGGAGAAGTATGGAGACGGCAATGATCAGACGTACAATGTGGACTTGGGCCACCCTCGCGACTGCGGTCGTTCTGCTCACCGGTTGCCATACGACGAGTATGCCAAATCAGGAAGGACGGTCGGACGCACGGGTTCACTATGTGGAGATCGTGTGCGGCGATGTCGATGAGCAGTGCGCGGCCTTCGAGCGAGTACTCGGGTTGTCATTTGGTCCGGGGGTGGCCGATCTCGGAGGCGCCCGCGTTGCGGAGGCGCCCGGCGGGAGTCGGATCGCAGTGCGCGCGCCGCTGGCCGACCACGAACAGCCGATCATCCGGACGTATCTGGCAGTTGATGACATCGCGAAAGCCGTCATGGAGGCCGAAGCAGCAGGGGCAGTGATCGCCTATCCTCCTACCGAACAAGGCGACACCGGTACCTGGGCGATCTACATTCTCGGCGGCGTCCAGGTGGGTCTGTGGCAGCGGCAGACAGGCTCACGGGAATAGCTCGGGAAGAGATCGTCGGTGACGTCGTGGGAGTCCTCTGGATGGCTGGCCCACCTGTTAACCGGTCGAGGTGAGAGAACCAGAGACGCGAGAGGGCAGCGCTCTCGGTTCGCGTCCTGCTCGTGACCCACTGGCTCGGGAGGCTTCGGCGCGACAACGACCGGGCAGCGTCAACGTCGCCGCAAGTCGCTGCTGAATTTGGAGTTGGGTCACCCTGCCCAAACGACCGCGAGTCGCCAGCTTCGAAACTGGCGACCCGCTGGTTAACAGAAAGCTCCCCGATCCCAACCGTTTCGAACCGTTAGATCCTCGGAATTCGGACCTGACTCAGGTTTGGCTGAATCGGTTTACAGCCAATCCGACGAGTCGGCACCCGCGTAAGGACAAACTCGCTCGTGGTGACGGATAGAATCCGTGTTCCCTCACGGAGTTCTGGTCATGAGACTGCGAAGTGCAATCGGTGGCGCTGTGCTCTTGCTCCTCGTCGGCGTTGCCAAGGCTGGCACCTCCGCTGAAGAACCCGGTTGGTGGCTCGATCGTGCAATCGAGATCATCGATGGGCGGCCGGAAGATGACCAAACAATGGCCGCGCTGTACACCGTCTGCGAAGCGGCAGTTGATGTAAAGGATCAGACGCGCTCGCCTGAGTTGCTTAACCGCGCCGAAGCAGCAGCCTTGCGTCAAGCCGAGCCGTACCTCAGGGCGCTCTACCTGTGCCACTTCACGCGCCAGTGGCTCGCGACGGGCGATGTCGTGCGGGCGCGGCACGCCGCTCAAGCTGCTCGAGAAGCCTGCTCGCTGATCGAGAACCCGCTCCACCAAACAACGATCCGGACAGAGGTAGCCACCATTCTCGCGCTGGTAGGCGAGCACGCCCTCGCCGAAGAAGAGGCCGGGTCGATCCATCTGCTTCAGCCATCAGCATTCTCGTTCCGCATGATTGCGGATGCATTGATCGTTGCAGGAGAGACCGATCGCGCACGACGGAATGCGGATCGTGCGCTGGCGATGCTGCGTCGGGCGACGCCGGCGGACATGGCAGCGATGTTCTCCGATGACTTCGACGACGATATCGCGCAGATCGCTGTCCTCTATGGCCGGTTGAATGACCTTGCGGCGGCACACGACGTTATCGCGCAGCTCGGCCCGGAGGCTCGGAGCCAACACGGCCACCGAGCATGGATCGATATCGCAGCTGCGCAGTTCGAGGCCGGCGACGAATCCGGGGCGGTGTCCAGTCTTGCTACGGCGCGGACCCTCGCTGCTCGAACACAGGACGATGACCTCACGCGCGCCTTCGCTCTCAGGACCGTTGCGGAGGCTGAACTCGAGCACGGCGACATCGAGAACGGGCGAAATACGCTGTCATTGATGCAACCGAGTATCCATCGACCGTCAGTACAGCTCGCTCTCTCGAAGGTGCTCGCCGCACGGGGAGAACAGGATGAGGCCTTTCGTATAGCTGAGGAAGTGCGCGCGACTACAACTGAGTTTGCTGAGGCGAGCGCCGACATGGGATACGACCTGGAAGGCTTAGAGCGCAAGATCGAGGCGATGCGCCGTGAGACGTTTCGCAGGAGCGCGATCGAGGCTCGCCTTTGGTGCGCGCGGATTCAGATGGCGCGCGGCGATGTTTCAGATGCTCGGCGCCGATTCGGCGAGGTCGAGTTGCTGATCGAGCAGGAGCCAGCGAGTTCGGGCATCGTATCGCTCCTAGTTGACGTCGCCGATGCGTATGCATCGCTGGAACTGCCTGTAGAAGTCGATAGGATGCTGGCGGCCATTCGCCGGACGGTCGATGACGTCGAGCGCGATGAGTCGCAGGCATTGGCGGCCCGTGCTGCGGCGCACGCCCACGCGAAGCACGACCGGCTGCGGCCCCTCGTCGCTTGGATCCGGGAAGCGGACGACGGTGACCTAGCCGTGATCATGTACCTAGGCGGCGCCGAGGGGCGAGCCGCAAGAGTGAAGCAATCGCAGGCAGCGATCGATGCCCCGACGTCGCATAGGTCAGCGCCGGCGCAGGGGAGCGGCGCGAACGCGACTCGATCGTATCAGCTCGTCTTTCGACACAAGTTCGTGCCCTTTATGCGTCAGGGAACTTCGCAGGGTGTGGGCCGGGAAACGCACGTTGTGCTCGAGGCGAATCTGCACGTGCGCGATATCGACGCGCCGGGTGAGCCCACGCTCGTGGAGATGTGGCTCGATCCGATCCTGTGCACATGGGCGAGGGACGACGCACGTGTCGTATTCGATTCGACGAACGCCGATCGCTGCACGGTCGAGCCGGCAATTGCCGCGGCGATGCAGAAGTTCGTCGAGACTCCAGTTCTGGTTCGACGCGCGCACGACGGTACGCTGCTCGCCTCGCTCCCCTTCCCGGAGGTGATGAGCGGGTTCGAGGATTCTCGCCAAGTCGGGTTCTGGTTTGCTCCACTCCTCTCAGTGGAACCGATCACGGCGGTGCCTGGGGAGGCTCGGTCCGACACCGTGCGGTTCCCGTTGCGTGACGGGTCGGAAATCCCGATCGAGATTAGCCAGCGCATTCGCGTCGCAGGTAGGACAGCGACCACGATCGAACTCTCCGGAAGCGCGGAGAACGAGGACGAGAGCGGTGGTACGAACGCACTGCGTGTCAGTGGCCACGTCGAGCGCGACGAGACAGGGATTCTGCGCAGGCTCGACACCAATGCCGTAATGGCCAACCGCTCTCGGGTAGGGAACATCGAAATCGGCGGCGACTTCGAGTGGTCGCTACGTCTGACGCGAACGGACGCGGCCGCATCACTGCCGACGGTGAGCTACGGGACGATGGTTAACCTGAGGCCGAATCTCGAACAAGGGCGCGTCGTGAGTTACAGGCTGCGGCGCCGGGACTCACTGGTACCGGTCGGGCGCGACGGGCCGGATGAGGCGGCGCGGCGCGTCGTCGAGAGCGAACGCGACTTCACCATCCGTATCGTCGAAGCAACTCCGAAGGGGGCACGGGCCGAGGTGAGAGTGCAGCGTGCACGTGCGAGCAAGCGTACAGGGGATGCGGCGCCCGAGGAACACCAGACCGACCGCCTGCCCGACGCACTCGTCCTCGAACTCGACACCAGTGGCCGGATCGTCGACGCACAGTGGCAAATCGCGGGCCGGGCGGGCCCCGAGGTGGCGTACGACCTTGAGTATAGGCCGTGCTTCGGGGTTCGATCCGAGGCTGGATCTGCGCTCGTCGGCGAGACGTGGAGCGCAACCGCTCCGTGGGACAAAGACGGAGAGGTCTTCCATGACGTCTCTTATACCATCAAGGAGACCACGGGCGGTCGTGCCCTGATCGAGGGTCAGGGAGTACTGCGCCAGATCGCGAGTGTCCGCTCGTCACAGCTGCGATCAAGCGGTGTTTCCCAGGAGTTAATTGACTGGGACCCGGAACGCGGCGAGGTCGTGAAGTACGTGTTCGTCATGGAGTCGTCGCTGGCCTCCTCCACGCGCGCAATCCACTCTCGCTCGACTATCGAGTTGGAGCGGATCGATGAGTAGTTGGTGTTCAGTCGCCGATCTCGCCTGGGGGAAGACGCGGTCCCAAGGTCGTGCGTGCAACTGTGCGATCGGATCGTTTGAAGACGAGGACGTTTTCCTCTAGAGCACCCGAGCGCAGGCGGAGCGGGATGTTGCGATCCCTGAACCGCAGCAGTTCGGCGAAAGTTCGCCGCTCGGATTGGATATGCCACTGCCGTAGCCGTCCCGCTGTCGTCAGTGCTGTCACCGTAGCGCCGTCGGGCGTGAAGTGCAGTTCGCGGATTGCGCCGTCGTCTAGTGTTCGCTCAAGAAGGAGGCGCCCGTTATCAGCCGCATGGAGCGACACGGCACCGCTGCTGCAACCGGCCGCAAGCAAGCCCTGCTGAGAGAATGCCAGCGCTGTCACGGTGGGACGGCGTCTGCTCCACAGGAGCGTCGCGCCGGATGGGGCGATCTCCCAACACGCGAGAAGATCCTTATCTGCTGCTACACATCGCGTCCCACTTGCATTGATCGCGACAGCGTCAATGCTGTAGCGATGTGGGCCGGTGAGCGTTTGTTGAAGAGTTCCAGAGTCCACGTCCCAAAGGCGTACTGATGCGTCAAAGCCCGCGGACACTACTGTCGCACCGTCTGCTCCTGCAGTGAGAATCGGAACGGGCATGTCGTGGCCGATCCCTATGTCAGCCAGCGGCTGGCTCGTCATAGCGAGGAGTTGTTTAGTGCTTCTCGTGCGAGGCGGCGGCATGCTCGCCACAGCCACGACGCCTCTCTGCTCCAGCGTGTGTGCATCGAATACCAGGCCAAACATGTTCTGGACACCGATAGTGAGATGCTGCCCATCATGGCTGAAGGCCATACTACTGTTCCAACTTCCACTCCATCCCCCCTCGGGCGCCTTGAAGAGACCCGGCTCGATCGCGCCGATTCGTTCGCCGGATTCCGCGTCCCACATGATGATGCGCGCTTCGCGTCCACGCTCTCGAAACGTCGCGCCCGTAGCCACGAGCGCCCCGTCGGGGCTGAACGCGGCGATGTCTATGGGGCCTCGATGCCCAGCTAATGTGATCACATTTCTGGTTCTCACGTCGACCAACTTCGGAGCACCCGATCCATCCTCAACCACGGCTCTGTGGCCGTCCGCGCTCACTGCCAGTGCCGGCTGGCGCAGCGGCTCAGGCATGGCCTGGACCTGGATCTTCTCCTCCGAAGTATCCCAGACGCGGACTGTCCTATCCGCACCCATGGAGACGAGCCGGTCACCGCGCTGCGCAAACACGAGCGACTCCACGGTCCGCTGATGGCCGTGCAACTCGGCCACGAGTAACGGCTCCTGCCATGCCTGTCGATAGACTCGAATCACGGGATCCTCGCCGCCGACGGCGAAGAGGCGACCGTCCGGCGAGCACGCAAGCGCTGCGACCGGCCGGTCGGGCACGGTCTCAAGGACGTGCGACGCTCGAGTCGCCACATCCCAGCGCACAACGAGCGACACCGGATCTCGCCCGGCAGCGGCGTCATCGACACCGACGGGCCGCAGTCGCGCGGTCAGGACTGCCTTGCCATCCGCGGTGGGTGCTGCGAGGGGAGGAAGCAGCCAACTCGGGCCGACCTCCACAGGATCTCGCCCTATGTCTTCCAAGTCGGACAACAGCGCGAGCCCGGTGCCAGATCGGGCATTCCACAGTGAAACGACCTTGACCGCGTGTATGGCGGCGAATATCGAGCCGTCGGAGCTGAAGCGTCCTGAGGCGGACGTACCCAACTCGAATAACTCGTGGATCGTGGCGCCCGTGCGATTCGGATTGCATTCGAAGAAGCCGAGATGTCCGCTTCCGCCCCAAACGGCAAGGATCGTTCCGTCTGGCGAGAACTCCAACCCGTTGATCGGTGCGTGACCGAGCGGAATATTCCAAATAGCTGCACCGTCTATCGCACTCCAGATACGGACGATGCCGTCCTCGTGACCGGTGGCGAAGCACCGCACGCTCGGCCGCTCGGTCGAACGCATGAACGTGGACAGCTCGTCGAATCGCGCCATCCGCACGCAGCGTACACGTGATCCGGTCTCGATCGTCTCGGCTATTGGCGTACCGGTCTCAGCATCCCAGAGGCGCACATAATCCTCGTCCCACGAGAACGTGACCACACGATCGCCGGTCGGAGATAAGTCAAATCCGTCGATGTGATCCACGCCATCTGTGGTGATCGCACAGATCTCCTCCCCGGTTTCAGCCGAGAAACAGCGAACGCTGCCTCCGAAAGTGCGCACCACGACTCGGTCGCCTCCATCGTCCACTCGCATGTCGGCGATGTCGTCGTTGAATGGGATCGTGGCCATGAGGGGAAGGCGGCGGGAGACCTCACCAAGGAGAACGCGTGTCGGAACGGCGCTTATCTCCTCGCCCTCCGCCTCGCGCAGCGCCTCCACAAGATACCACATCGCTGGCAACAAGTCGCCAGCAACGAGCTGGCGCCGCCCCTGATCTATGTGCGCGTTCACGACAGTCGTCAGTGCAGCCACGCGTCGCTGCTCGAGCTGCCGGTTCTTGTTGAACAGACTCGTCAAGTACAGCACGGTCGCGACGACGATGATCACGAGCGCGAGACTGCCCACGTGGATGGGCGCTCGCGAGCGACGATACGCAAGTGCAACGCGGGTGCGCCACGACGTATCAAACGACGTCGGACGGAACGCCAGATAGGCTTGCAATTCCACCTGCAGACTGGTGACGTCGCGATATCGATCTTCTTCTCGGCTCGCCATTGATTTCAAACAGATTCCGCGCAGCGCAGGCGGCACGTTCCTGGTGAACGACCGCGGTGGTTCACCGTCACGAATCCGCTCGGCAATCTCGTGTGCTTCGTCGTCAGTCTGACCGGTTGAGCGATAGGGCCGCTCGCCCTCGAGCAAGAAGTACATTAGCGCGCCGAGGCTAAAGATGTCCGTCTGTGGGCTTGGACCCTCAGCACGCTCGGGCGCGGCGAATCCGGGTGTGCCGAGACCGCCACCTAGTACCCCGTCGTCGGCATCGTCGTTGTGACGTGCGAATCCAAAGTCCGCGACCATAGCCGGTCCGTGCGTCTCGTCGGCGCCCGAAGGCGCTATCAGCACATTGCCCGGGCTGATGTCACCGTGAGCACGACCCTTTCGATGGGCTTCCGCAACACCCTCACACACCTCGCACATGACGCTGACCACATCGCGCGGTGTGTACCGCGGCGCACCGAAGGCGCCATCGTGCAATGCGTCGGTCCAAAGACTCGAACCGACCGCCACAGCGGGCCGCTCGCCGCCTGCCCGCTCAGGCTCATCAACGCTCCGACAGCACAATTCCATGACGATGAAGTGGATGTCCAGCTTCGAATCATGCCCGGCGTCGAGGACTCGTACCACATTGGCGTGGCGGATGCCGAACTGAAGCTGTACTTCATGCCGCGCGCGTGTCTCGAGTTTCGCCGAGTCAGCCCATCGGTAGAGGATTTTCAGTGCGACCCATCCCCTATTGGTCTTGTCCCACGCTTGCCACACGCGTCCGAATGAGCCAGTGCCGAGCTCACTTACAAGCTCGTAACGATCGCCAACGATGGACTCATTTGAAAGCGCTGGATCGAACTCGATTCGCAATGGATGTCCGGCAACGCTCTCGCCACTGACGGCGTCGGCGCTATCGCTTCGGGCAGCGAGCAGGGCATCGACTCTGGCGCGGAGCGTTCTGTCAGTTTCGCATGCCGTGTCAAGAAACCGCGCACGCGCATCGCCGCGAAGGTCGCACGCGCGACGAAAGATTGAGACCGCTTCACGCTCCCTTAGTGTGATGGAGTCCATCGACCTCCCCCAGCCGGACCCGGAGCCACGCTTTCGCCTGCTTCCAGTCGTCCTTAGCCGTCCTCAGCGACACACCGAGCGTTGCTGCGGTGAGTTCGTGAGTATACCCGGCGAAGAAGCGTAGCATGCATACGAAGAACCAACGTTCGTCGACCCGGCGCAGGTCGTCGAGCGCTTCATCAAGATGCTCGATGTCAAAGCCTTGCTCGTGGAACCATGCGAGCATGCGGTCGAGGACATCCGGGTCGTTACTTCCCGGTGCGGCGTCGGTGCTCGGAGAGGCATCGGCCGCTCGCAGCTTGTCGAGTTCGTGCAGTTCACGGGTTCGGTCGCCGCCGCGCTTGTATCGACGCTTCGCGCGGTAGTGGTCGATCAACACGTTCTTCATAGCGACCGATACGGCCCCGACGAGTTCCTTCCGATCGGCGTGGTCCACAAGCACGTCAGTGTTCAAGAAGGGCATCAGCGCTTCGTTGACGAGCGCGGTCGGTTGCAGCGTGTGTCCTGCCATGCGCCCGCGCATCCGAAGATACGCAAGACGTCGGAGATGATCGTAGATGCTCGCGATGAGCGCCTCCTTGGCGTCACATTCGCCGTTGCGGATCGCGTCGAGAGCCGCAGTCACGCTATGTTCAAAGGTGTCAGGCATTGGTCTCTAATCCTAATCGTGGTTGGAGTATTGAACAAACGGACATTCCCGCGTGGGGGATTGATGCGGGCAGGCAACGCAAACGCGCAGGGTGGACTCCGGAGCGGTGTTCGTCACGGCGGCGCCACGGCGCGCGACGACGAAGTACGCACCGAGGACCGCTAGCATCGTCCCGAGGGCGAATCGCCAGCCGAGAGGTTCACCGAGTAGGATCCACGCGGAGATGCCACCGAAGACTGGCAGAAGGTATTGGTACGCTGTCACCTGTGCGGCTGTACCCCCGGTCCGCGTGACCGCGTCAACGCCGGCGAACCACAGCATGTATCCGAGAAGCGTGCTCACGAGTCCGAGCCCACCGACAGCCAGAGTTCCTGTGATCCACGACCCGCCGGGAGCGATCGCAAGGCCGGAGCCCATCGCCGCAAAGATCACCATCGGAATCGTCGCGACGATGATCAACTGGCCCGTTACATTCGCGCTGCCGTGCTTGAGCAGCGGTTTCGCCATGATCGTGAAGAGGGCGAGTGAGATTGGCGCGCCAATCAGGACGATCGTGGCGTGCAGCGGCGGTACTGCAGTGACGATTCCGCCAGCGCTGAGCACTGTGACCGCTCCTGCCGTCGCGAGCGCGAGCCCCGCAACGCGGCCTCGAGTCAGACGCTCATGTCGAATCAAGACGCTGATCGCTGTCGCCCAAACCGGTGATGTCATGACGACCACGGCCGCCGCACTCGCACTGACGAAACGCTGACCGTACAGCAGCGCAAAGTGATAGATGATCAGGCCGACCACCGAGGTGGCGAGGAGGCGCGGCCACGCACGGAGGGGGAGCGATTGGTAGCGGATGACATGCGCGCGAAACAGCAGAATGAACCCTGCCGCCGCGATGAACATGCGGCCAGCGATGATCGCGGTCGGGGAGAGGCCGGTCGCGAGCGCCGCGCCGTTGAAGGCAAACGCCATACTCCAGCAGAGCACGGCGGAGACGGGGAGGAGGGGATTGTGCTTCATCGATCTGGCTCCTTGGCTTGGGCGGAATGTGCAGACGAAAGCCACGTGATCGGCGTTGGCCGACCACGTGGGAGGTAGGTGAGGGCGAGAACAGCGGACGCGGGGCTACATCACGATCATGCCGGGTCCGAGTCCGTCGAAGTCGGGTTCGCCGACCTCGTCGGGGTTGAGCGAACTGAGCATCGCGAACGTTGCGGCGATGGGGTCCGGAGCGTTCCAGAATGCGTTCAACTCCGGGTCCTCGGGCCGCTTGTACTCCTCATAGAGCCGGCGGCCGTACGCCATATTCATCCACGCGATCTCGGGCTGTGCCCATCGGGGCAGGCGATGCCCGCGCCGATAGATCTTCATGAGCCCGTGCGCGTGGTGCTCGTCGTGGTGGGCCAGGTCGCCCCAGACAACGAGGGCACGGAACCGGACGTGGACCGTCAGCAGCTTGATCCACCAAGCGATCCACGCGAGCGTGCTGCGGATGCGGGACGCCGATGGAGTTGGCGGGGCGTCAAGCGCGAACCGTCCGGCGCTAAGCTTGACCGGCAGGTTGCGCGTCGGAGCGTCCGGGGCGTGGCCGCCAAGCCAGCGGTGTTCACCGAGGAACTGCTCAAGCGCGACCCGCTGGAAGAGGACCGTGACGGGCAGCACCCACGCGACGAGAAGCACGATGAGCCAGCCGTTGGCGGCCGCGAGCCCGAACAGGACGAGCCAGAACGCGGCGACCGCAAGACGGCGTGCCCACGCGCCCTGGAGAATCTGGCTCTCGAAGCGGGCCTTCAGGTAAGTCCAGTGGTACCAGGGATGCCACCGCAGCTTCCGGAATCGCCGCCACAATTCGCGTTCGGACATCCCCGGCTTGAAGCCAAGGCTCCAGATGAATCGCACGTCTTCATCGTCGAGGGTGGCGAAGATGCGGGCATTGTGATGGCCGCGCTTGCCGACGTGCCCCTCGCGATAAGGCGTCTGGCCGATCACGAACAACGCCGTGCTCATGAGGTGACCGATGGCATCAAAGAACCACCGGACCGCGGGACGCTTGTGCTCGACCGACATGTGGATCGCGTCGTGCATGATGGTGAGCATGCCCGCCCGCGCGCCGGCGGTCGTGATGAAGAGCGTGATCGCAAGAAGTGGCCATGCCCAGATCGGCAGGTACAGCATGATGAGCGCCGATCCGGCCGTGCCGCCGAGCAGCCACAGGAGCACCGCCGCATAGAAGGTGTGGCGCGTCCAAACCATCAGCGGCCTCTGGTCTGAGGGTGCGAGGCCGCAGACGAGCGTCACGAACCGATCAGCAAGGCGGCCGGCCACACCGCCGGCCTGGAGCCGCATTGATACTTCGTCGCGCCGATCGGGCTCTCGATCGGCGCGCACGGGCGTCGTCAAACTAGCCATGTTTCATTCCTTTCGCGGGTGCGCACCGACAGCGTCACCAGGGCGGACTCGTCCGCGTGGTCAGGCTGCTGAGGCGCGCGTTGTCAATGTGCGATCGGCGGTCGCCTGGAGCCGAACGGAAGCCCAGGCACCGACCGTGCCCTGCGTCGACATGCCGCCTCCCAGGTTTGCCAGAAGCGTCCGGATCGCTAACGGGACCCGCCTGGGAGGCACGTACGCACCGAGAGACACGTCACCTGGCCCAGAGAAAGTGCAGAGATTCTTTGTCGATTTGACGGTCGGAGTGACACGGCCGCTGGGTCTGGGCGCCCAAGAAGCACTATTCCACCGTGCTCTCGCCCGTATTGCTGATGACGACCGAACTCTCGCCAGACGACGAGAAGCTTGACCCGCTCGACTTGCTGCCGCTGCTCGATTCGCTGGACGACGAGCTCGACAAGACAGAGAGGCTCGGGCCCGTTCCGCTTCCCCCGGAGTTGGAGAAGCCTGGCCCGCTCGATTGGGCGGATACTCCCGCGGCTGGGTCCGACGACTTTGCGTCGTTGTGTGTCCACACGCCTTCGGCCAAGTACGTGTTCGTGCCTGGGATGTGGATCGCCACGGTCCGCACGGCGCCGTCGATGCGTTCGATTGCGTCGAGGCGCTCCTCGTCGAGCTGACCGTCCACGAGCGTCGTCAGGTAGTCACCCACCTTGAGCAACTCGGCCGAGCAGAAGCCCCATGCCTCGTCACGGCGCACCAGGAACGGGTGCTCGAACGTCGCCTTGATACGGCGGTTGATGAGGTAGAAGCCGTCGTGTTCGCCGAGACGCACTTCGGCAACGCGGCCGTCGCGCACGGTCGCGCCCTCCAGTCCCCACGTCGAGAGCCATTCGTACTGCGCGCGGAATGGAACGTCTGTCTTGAGTCCGGGCAGCGATACCGAGCGCAGCATGTCACCCGGGTTGAGTGACTCGATCGGCACGCGCCGACCGTCCGCCATCGTGACAAGCGTGCCACACAACAGGCAGTTGCTCGATCCGGAACCGCTCCCACTGCCACTGCCGGACCCGCTTCCGCTGCCCGACGAGCCGCTGCCACTCCCAGAGGACGCGCTGCTTGATTCGGATGAGCTGCTGCTCTGCGATGAACTGCTACCGGACGACATGCTCCCCGACGAAGAGGGGCTGCCCTCGGTCGAGCTCGCACTGCTCCCGGACGAGCTGCCGCCGCTGCCAGATGAACCACCACCAGAGGTACCGCCACCACCCGAGGTGCCTCCGCCGCCTGACGTTCCGCCTCCACCGGATGTTCCACCACCCGAAGTGCCGCCACCACCGCTCGATGACTCCGTGCCCTCGGTGCTCATTGACGAGTTCGACGGGCTGCTTGATGGCGTGGCCGTCTCGGTGCTGCTCTCCGTCGAACTCGACGCCGTTTCTGTCGAGCTCGGTGTCGCTGGCGTGTCCGTCTCGCTCGAGCTGGGACTCTCGCTACTGCTCAGGCTGGACGTGCCACTTCCCGGTGGCTGCTGCGTCGTCGCCCAGACGGGGATATAGAGGAAGTACTTCGGTCCTTCGGTGGTCATGAGTACCAGCCCTTCGTGTTCACCGGCTTGCCGCACTCGGCCGAGGCCTTCCGGATCGCCTCGTCGAACGGGAGATGGTTGAACGCGGTCAGCCCGCTGTCCGGCGTGCAGTTCAGGACGGTGAACTTCGACTGCCTGAAGTAGTCTCGCATCGCGGCGAAGCGCTGGTTGAGCGCGTCGTAGAGGACGTTGTTGTGGCGGATGGCGGCGTTGGTTCGCGACTCGTCGAACGCGTACTTCTGGTCGTCGGCCATCTTGAAGTCCGCGCCGACCAGATACACCGTGCGGAACCCGAGGTAGTGCAGGAGCCGCAGCGCCACGAGCATCACGGACCGCTTGCCCTTGATGCCAAGCGAGTCCTTCTTCGCACCGTTGTTGCCCCAGCAGACCGTGTCCTCGTCCAGGAAGCGCCTGTGGTCGAAGTGCTCGCCGCGCCGGTAGAGCAGGACGGAAGGCATCTGCTTCACGCGGAAGGCGCTCGGCTTCATGGTGCCGTTCGGCTTTTGAATCCGGAGCCGGCCGTTCCAGGCCGACATCGGCACGAACTTCAGGATGCCCGGATCCTTCCAGCCTGTGTCGATGAACCGCCCCGGCGAATCGACGCAAGTCCAGAGCGTTGGACGGTGCACCGACCACGAGTTGTTCACGCCCATCGTCACGATGCCGCGTGTGTTGAGCTGGGACAGATCGTGCTCCGCGAGCGACGGCCCCGACAGGACGAGGAACGCCTGTCGCCCACGGTAGAAGTCGGCCAGCGAGATGCTGTCGAAGTCCGTGGTGTAGAGGCGTACGCCGCTCTTGGCCGGTCGTTTGAGGTGCAGGCCCGCCTGCAACGCCGCGATGTCTCCGTCATGATCACGCATGCCACGTCCCTGTGATGTAGCGTCCGCGCAAGCCAGCCGACTCGACTCGGCCCACGCGAGAGATCCGATCGACCCACCAGTCCTGCGTCCGAACAGTCGGATGCAGATTCGCACCATCGACCGTGATCCGACTCGGCCGGGTGGAGATCGAGAAGATGAAGTAGCCACCCGAGCGCCCGAGTCGGCGCATCTCCGCGAGCACCGGATCGACGTCCTCCGGTAGCAGATGTTCGAGCGCGTCGAACGACGTCACGACATCCGCAATGCCATTGGCGAGCGGAACGCAGTGCATCGCCGCGACGATGTCTGCCTGCTCGTTGACGAAGTCGATGCCCAGCCCGTCGATGTGGCGCCGGCGCAGCTCGCGCATGAACGCGTTGTCGCCGCAACCGAAGTCCACGACGAACCTCGGTTGCCACTCGATCACCGTCGCGTAGGCGTGGCGGCCGTGGTTGGTCGCGCCGTACCCCTGACGCTCGGCGGCGAGCCTCACGTACTTGGCGCGCTCAGCCTCGCGCCGGCGCACGATTGTGTTTGACTGTGTCCGCGGATCAGCCATACCACGACTCCGGGACGTCCATGTCGCAGAGCACGATCGGATTCAGCGCCTCGAACACGAACCGCGTCTCTGCCTGAAACGTGCGCTCGGCCCGCAGCTCGACCACAACGTCCTCAGGAATCGGATGGAGCATGGGCACGGCCGCCCGCCGTGGCGGGCAGTTCTCCAGCGCGCCGGGGATCAGGCAAGCGGCGCCATTGGCGAATCCTTCGGTCCCACCGCCTTGCGAGTGGATCACCGAGAGGTGCGCCTCGTAGCGGTTGAACGCGAGCTTCGTCGGGTCGCCGTTGGATGCCAGCCAACCTTCGGCAGCCGAGCCGCCGGGCCGGATGTACTGCCCGAACGTCGAACTGAATGAGTCGCCGTCCAGGCGGACCTCTTCCCACTCGTAGAGCCAGCCGAAGGTCCGGCCTTCGATCAGCGTCGCCGATCCAAGCCGGGCGCCGATCCGATCCCGATCCGCCGGCCCCATCTCGATCAGCGCGAGCAGTTCCCCTGAGCCCGGCTCCTTCCAGAGGATGCGAGCCGCGCCGGTGAAGCCGCTTCGAAGTGCCTGCTCGTCCGGGTACGTGTCAGCGTGCGAGTGCTCGTCGTCGATGACGTTGACCATCGCGGGCGTGACGCCCCGGATCACCGACCAGCCGATCTTGCCAGCCGCGATCGGTTCGCGCGCCACGACGAAACGGCCGACGTACTCGTCGGTTGGCGTGATCGCCGCGCCGATCAGCGCCGCGCGTCGCTTGAACTCGTCGGTGTTGCCTTCCGGCCCCGGCTCGATGATCGGGCGATCGATGCCGAGAATGCCGAACCGCGGGAGGTCGGTGCCGGACTCGTTGCGCACCAGGATCAGGTGCTCATTCGGCCCACGCAGCGCCGGGCCGGCACCGGTATCGGAGTCGATGCGGCGTGCCAGATGTGCCGCGTCCACGAACGCGTTGTACGTCGGCGCCGGGATGCGGAGCGGGTCGCCCGTCCGTACTTTGCGCAGATCGCCGGTCATGTTCCGATCCCCAGTGCGGCGAAGTTGCCGGAGTCGTACGCTCGCTCGACGTAAGCGGCGACGGGGCGCTTGACCAGGACCTGGGCGCCCTCATCCTCGACCTCTGCGTACCGAACCCAGAGGTACTCCCAGCCCTTCTTGCTGATCCCGGTGATCGGTCCGACCGACAGACCGGTCACGTTGGGGCTGCCCGCGAAGCGGAAGGTGATCTCCCAGTCGCCGATGCCACGCTTCGAACCGGACGCACCGAGGAACAGACACTCGCCTTCGGCCAGGCCCTTGAACGAGCCGCTGTTGACGGTGCCGGTGAGGCCGAACAGCGTGCCCTTGTAGGCGGGCGTCACGACGGCGTCATCGAGATAGTGCGTCTCCGAGAACTGGTAGACGGGCACGGTGACGTCCACGCCTTCGACGCCGTTGTCCGTGACACCGATCGCGCCCTGGAAGTCCGGCGCCGTCTCGCCGGACGGCGCGTACGAGTTGATCGTCGCGCGGCTCTGCGTGATGTGCTGAGTGCCGCCGCCTGTGTCGAAGGCGAACGAGGACTCACCGGTTTGCGGCGGGTCGTTGCCTTCCGTGATGCCGTAGCGGACGGACCCGTCCCAGATGTCGTTGGCCAACGGCTCGATCTGGATCGACTGGCGCGGGAGGTCGTCGTAGGTCGTGGGCGAGGCCGTGGCCAGTTCGCTCTTGGCTTCGAGGTCATCGCTCGTCCCGAAGACGACGTACCGCAGCTCGACGCTCGGGTTGTCACCGGCGACCGAGAGGCGGCTGTCGAACTTCTCTTCAACGACGACGGGCATGGCAGTTGGGCGCTACGTGAACGCCAGACCTCCGTTCCTCGCGGCATCGACGAGCCGTTTCGTGTTGCGTGCGGTCTGTTCGGTGGCGGTCGCGGTCCGCTCCTGTGCGTCCGCTCCGCCGAGGAGCCCTTGGGCGGCGGCCGCGTTGAACGTGCCTCGCACGGTCACACCACGAGCGATCGTCTGACCGAGGCCAGCGATGCGCTCCTGGAGTTCATCGAGCAGGTCTTGCGGTGTGCCTCGCGCCGCCGGACCGGCATCCTCGTCGCCCTCCTCGCGTTGACGGCGGGCGCGTTCGATCGCTTCGTCCAGCTTCGCTCGGGCGGCATCGAGTTCGCGTTGGGTCTCCTCGATCTTGTCGTCGGTGGCCTGGCGCAGCTTCTCCTGCGCCTCCTCGAACTGGCGGCCGATCTCGGCGAGTGTGCCCTCGTTCAGGTCGGCCGACTGGTCACGCTGACGCTGCCGCCGACGTTCACGTTCGTCGAGCGCTCGTTGTCCCTCCGAATCGAGTTCCGCCAGACGCGAGTCGAGCTGGTCATCAACCGCCTGCTTCGCCGCATCCACATCCAGCGACGAGTCGAAGAGGCCCTGGATCTCCAACATTCGCTTGGCAACGAACGACGTCGCGCTCTCCCAGATCTTCTTGAAGCCGGTGGCGAAACGTGTCCATGTCTTCGAGAGGAACGCGGTGGTCTCGATCCACGCGACCTCCAGCGCGTGCCAGACGATCTGCGCCGCTGCGAGGGCGCCGAACCACATCTTCTGCGCGGTCGTGATGAAGAAGTTCCGGGCGGAAAGCCAGACCGAGTTGAGCGCCGCCACGCCCTTCTGCCAGATCAGCTTGAGCGAGAGCCAGAGGATCTCGGCGGCGAGTGCCACGTCACCGGCGGCCAGGGCGTCCGTGATCCCCTGAACGACCTTCGTGGCTCGCTCGCGGAGCTTGCCGAACTGATCGCCGAGCCATTCGAGCGCGTCGCCGGCCACGCCAGTCGAGATGATCAGTGCCGCGCCGAGGCCGACCACGGCGGCCACGATCAGCCCGATGGGAGACAGCAGGGCGCCAAGGACAGAGGCGATGACGCCGAGGGCTGTGCCCACGCCCGCGATGACCGTGGCCAGCGACCCGAAGACAGCACCGAGCCCGACGATCGCAGCCCCGGCGACGACGAGCGCGATCCCCACGCCCAGCATGATCGCGGTGACCTTGGCGATCGTCGCGATGAGCTCGCGGTTGCGATTGACGACCTTGGTGATCCATCCCGCGATCTTGGCCAAGGCATCGGCCGCCCGGCGCACGGGCTGCTCGATCGCTTCCCCGATGGCAATGGCGATTCCCTCGGCGGCAGAGAGCAGCCGTCGGAACGCACCGCCGATCCCGGCATCCATCTGGTCGGCGGTCTGCACCGCGATCCCTGCGGAACGCTGGATCTCATTCCGAAGCGTGTCGAAGGCCTGGCCTGACGAAGCCAGCTTGAGCGCTGCCGCCTGGCCGCGCCCGAACAATGACTCGAAGATGGCCAGGCGCTCTGCCGAGCCGAGTCCCTGTGTGGCCTTGGCCAGATCGTTGATGATGTCGGCCAATGGCCGGAGGTTGCCCGCAGCGTCCACGGCCTCTACGCCGATCCGGCGAAGCTCGGCCTGCCGTGACTCGTTGGCGAGGTTCTTGTACGCCCGGGCCAGTGCATTGCCGGCGAGGCTCCCCTTGATGCCGTTGTTGGCGAGGATGCCGATCGCGGCAGCCACGTCCTCAATGCTCTCGCCGGCCTCGACCGCGAGCGGCGCGACCGGCTTGAAGGCCTCGAACAGTTCCTCAAGCGTCTGGGCGCTCTTGTTCGCGGTGGCGGTGAGCACGTCAGAGATGCGGCCCATCTCGGTGGCGGGCAGGTTGAAACCGCGAAGCGCCGCGCCTGCGATCTCGGTCGCACGCGGCAACTCGGTGCTCGTCGCACGGGACAGCGCGAGCACCGCTTCGGTGCTGTCGAGGATCGCCTGCGGATCAAAGCCGGCGCGGCCAAGTTCGGTCATGGCCTCGGCGACCTGGCCAGCGGTAAACGACGTCGTGCGGCCGAGGCGCTTCGCCTCTTCCCGCAGCGACTCAAACTGCTGCTCGGTCGCGCCCGTCACGGCGCGGACGACGCGCATGCGATCGTCGAAGCCAGCGAACACACGCGTGGAGATTGCGAAGCCAGCACCAATGCCGGCACTGATGGCGGTCAACCGCGTGCCAATTGCGCGGACACTGTTGCCGAATGTCTGGAGGCGACGCTGCGCGCGCCTGAGCCCGGCCGTCAGCTTGTCGCTGACGCCAAGTTCTACGAACGCGCGGCCGGCGCGGATGCCGCTGGTGTTGGCCAAGGGTCATCCTCCGTTCGATGAGCGGACGCTGTTCCGCCAAACAGCGGGCAGGTTGGAGCGTTCCTTCTCGAGTGCCGGCCGCATGTACGGTCGGGCCGCCATCCGGACGGTCCGGCTCTGCTTGCGGCGACCAGACCCGCGTCGCCCGCGGGTCACGACCGTCGTTCGCCCACCGAACTCGAGTACGTTGGGCGCCCGCGACCGCCTGAAGCCGACCGGACCAACCACGACGGACTCGCTGCGCCGGTCGTATCCAAAGAAGATGAACCGCCGCAGGAGACCGGTGTGACTCGAAGGCGGCTCCCCTGGTCGGCTGGATCGCTTCCGTTTCCGGATTGACGTGCGAGCCCGCTGGCGAATGAACGCGCCGGCTTTCGACAGCGACCGACGCTTGGCGTGATCCACAGCCCGGCGCACCTTCGGCCGATCGAAGAACAGGCTCTGGATATGCATGTCGATCATCAGCCGGTCACCCATTGCGTCATTTGGCGAGCGCCTCCTTCGGAAGCGTCTTGTCGATGAACACGGTCTTCAGCACGCCAACGCCAACCCGGGTCGCCGACGCCGTGCGTGCAAACGGATCGAAGTCGCTGGGCCGCAACGCGCGAGTCTTCTTGGGATCACGCTGCGTGTTCGCGATCAGCGCCATGAGGGCCGAGTTGCGTGCCCACTCCGATCGCTGACGCCCGTCGGCCATCGCGAGCAGTTCACGAAGGGTCAAGGGGCCCGGATCGATCCCGACGATTCCGGCGCACTGCCAGATGAGTCGCCAGCATTCGCGAGTGCCAGCTCGGCCATCCGGTCCAGCTCGCCGCTGTCGAGCTTCTCCTCGATCAGATCGCGCGCCCTGTCCATCACTCGAGTCGTCGCTTCCAGCACCCGCCCGAGGTTCGCGCGGTCCCTCGGGCTCGGGCAGAAAGACACGAGGTCCTCCAGGAGCGCGGTCGTCGCGTGCTCGATGGCATCGCCTGCCATGGCGCGGCCGAACTCCTCGTCGGTGACGGGAGGCTCGCGCTCTTCCGCCTGCGGCTTGCAGACGGCGTAGATGATGTCGCAGAGCAGGATCGGGTCGCGGATCAGCTTCTCGATGAGCGTGCCTTCCACGATCTCCAGAAGATCGACGCCGACCAGGTCGCGCACCCGCTTGACGGCGGCGACGTTGATCGACACGTTCCAGGATCGCTCGGCGTTGTCCGTGAAGGTCTTCATGGATCAACTGCCTCCGATCCAGCTCGGGGGCGTCGTCGAGTACGTCACCTTGGCGGTGACGGAGACCATGATCGCCTCTTCGAGCGCTTCGGAGCGTGAGAACGACGTGATCATGAAGTCCGCCTGAAGGCCCTCGCCGCTGTCGCCGTCGAGGATCTGGAGACCGATGATGCCGTTGCCGAGGTAGGCGTCCTTGATGGCGTCGAACCCGGCGTCGCCGGTGTCCCAGACCATCTCGAACTCGACACTCGCCTCCTTGAGCGTGGCGACGATCGCACGCCAGCCGTCGTTGCCGCGCGTGGTGACGTCCGCCTCGCCCGCTTCGAGCGAGAGCGTGACGTCCTTCGTGTTGGTGAGCTCAAGCCATGAGCCGGCGCCGTCCTGGCCGCCGACCTTGTAGTTGAGCGTAGCTTCCATGCCGAGCTTGATGGCCACGGCTGTACCTCCTTACACCGTCCGCGTCGCGCCGGTGACCATGAGAAAGTCACCCAGACCGCCTTTGGCCTGGATGTGCGAGAGGTCGACTCCCTCGAGCGTGAACTGCTGACTCCGGTCCATAGGCAGTTCGGTCACGCCGTCGTCACAGAGGAGCACGGCGTTGTCGGCCGAGGGGTTGCGGATCGTGAACGTGCCCACGGTGCGTTCGGCAGCGAGCGGCTGAAAGACGCCGCTGAGGTTGACCTTGCGAATGATGGGCGTGTTCACGAGCAACTCCTCACCGCTTCACGCGATAGGTCACCGTCAGCACGCTGGTGAGCTGCCGATGCTGGTCCAGATGCTCAGATGACACGACGGGGTCGTGATCGATCGCCACCCAGGCGGCCTGCGGATAGTCGGTGAGCCGCTTCAGCCGCAGGTGATCGGCGATCTCTTCCGCCAGTGCGAGCAGTTCATCCACGCGGGCGTCGTCATCGATCTTCTGCTGGATGCCGACGTCCACTGCGCAGTCGAAGAACGAGTGTTGGCGCGTGGCGTTACGGATCTCGACCGACTTCGGCACAACGCTCACGCGGAGCGTCTGCAAATCGGGCAGATCGAACGATGGCTGGTGGAGCCGTTCGGCCGTGAAGTCCTCGGCGAAGGTGCCGGCGTTGAGTGACGCCGTCACCGCGTCGGCGATGTCAGTGATGACGCTCATGCGGCCTCCGTCGCGACATGCTTGGTGTGAATGCGAAGCGCCTTGCGATACGGGTCGCTGTACCGGAACGGGGGCTCCGAGCCGGGCGCCATGACCTCGTAGACGAACACCTGGTCGCCAACCGTCTCGTCGATGCGATCGCCGGCCTGCGGCAGCACGACTTCACTGTCGAGGATCAACTCGCCGGTCCGGATGAGGAAGTCGCGCGACTCGAGCCGCTGGATGCCGCCGAACTCGTCGGCCTGCTCGAAAGTCGTCTGGCCGACAGTGGCCACGACCTCGACGAACGAGCCGCCACGCAGATACACGACGGTGCGCGTCATGTGGGCATGACGTTGGTCGTCGAGGAACTGAGCGCCTTGTTCGAGGAGGTCGGCCATGGGGTTACTGACTCAGCCGGATCCGGACCGTAGTCGCGTCGTCGTCGGCCGCCAGCACGCTTCGGCCGATCTTCTTGTTGGTGCCGCCGCCGCTGTCTGTGGTGGCCTCGGTGTTGCCCGCGTCCCAGAAGACATCGAGCCCGGCGCCGATCGCCGTGCCCACGCCGCTGGCCTTCGGGAACTCGAAGACGCCTGCAACGTCGAGCGAGCCGAGGGTGTTGGCAGGGATGTCGCGCTTGGCGACGCCGATGAGATCGTTGAGGACGACCACGTCCCCGGCGCCGACGGCGGCGCCCGGTGTGTAGTCGATCGAGTCGCCCTGTTGGATGAACGTTGCGGTGGCCATGGTTGGCTGCTCCTTCACGTGGTGACGGCCTCAGTGCGATGCGTGGCTTACGCCTCGCCCTTCATCTTCACGCCGCCGCGCGGCTCCTGTTTCGCGACACCGAAGTCGTGGTAGCCGCGCATCTGGATGCCGAGGTTGTTGAAGTCGGCGTCAGCGCTCTCGACGGTCGGCTGCTGCTGACCGTTAAGGAAGGCCACCTCGATGACCGGCATGTCGGCGGGGTCGGCGAGGATGTACCAGGCCAGTCCACTGGCGCCGGTGTACTTGGGGTTGTTCAGATAGCTCGAGCGCACCGGGCGGAACTTGCCCGCATGCGGGTTCGCAACCGGCGTCTTCTTGGTGGAGGACGGGTCACGCAGCTCGGTCGAGTTCATGATCTGCGTCGCCGGGACGTAGAGTCCGTTGGGCACGAGCAGGATCACCGGGGCAACGGCGAGCGGATGCCCGTCCGGGTCGGTCTGATCGAGGAACATCGTCTCGGCCTGGGTCAGCGCGTCGATGCCGAGTGCCGTGCCCACGCCCTCGGCGTAGTTGCTGTTGCCGACCGTGAAGAACGCAGCGTTGCTGAGGAACTCGGCCCAGAAGACCTCGTTGAGCTTGAGAGCACCACCGCGGCCGAGTCGGCGCGGCACCGCCGTCAGCGCATCGAGGTCGTCGTTGATCAGGTCACGACGATCGATGCCGAACATCCGGCCGTAGGTCTTGGCCTGATTCGTGTACGCCGTCTCACCGACAGTCGCGTGCTTCAGCTCGCCACCAGGCGCGATCTCCTCGTAGACGAAGCCGCCCGTCAGCGAGTAGCTGGACACCTGCTTGAAGTCGCGAACCGAGCGGAGCGCCGCGATGTCGCGCCAAGTGGACTCGACGGCTTCGAATCCGGCTCGGAGGAACTTGTTCGCGACGTTGGACAGGATGCCCGGAAGGCTGAGCGTGCTGAAGCCCGCCGCCTGCACATCGGTGAAGGCGAACTGGAGCAGGTCTTTCAGGTTGCCGCGGCTGACACCGCGATAGCCATTGGCTTGGGCGAACATCAGTAGCGTGTCACACAGGCCGAGTCCGTGGCGGTACTGCCGGTTCGCCGCGTCGAGCGTGCGATCGGCGAACTGCGACTCGAGCGCGTCGGTTTCGAGACCGCCGGCAATGCACAGCGCCGCCTCGATGACCGACCCGTCGAGGCGGTCCTCCTGCCGGCGCGGTCCGCCGACGCCGTTGTAAGAACGGCTGAGACGCATGACCTCGAGCTGGTACTTGTCCGGCTTCCACCCCGCCTCGAGCGCTGCATGGGCGAGCTTGCCGAGGTCGTCGGCGAGTTCCGGTCGCTGAGCCAGGACCTCAGCCGTCATTGACTGGATCCGCTGGCGGCGATCCGACTCCGCTCGGGCGCGGGCTGTGATCTGATCGATCTCGGCGGCGGGGTCGCTGGCGGTGATGTTGCCGCTCCGATGGGGCTCGGCCGGCACGGTCGCCACGTTGTCGCTGATCGGCTCGGGAGCAGTGGCCGCAACATCCGTGTCGGTGGGCTGGGGATTGCCGGGGGTCCGGTGGTCAGGCATGGCCTGCGTCTCCTTGTGGTGCTGCGCAGCGATTCGGGCCCGCGTCTGCTGGTCCGCGCCGAGATCGACGAAGCTGATTTCGTTGAGAGTCGTCTTGTGGGCGACGTAGATCGGGCCGTTGAACTTCCGGCCGTTCACGGTCACGGCGACGTCGCGCTTGATGAACTCGAGCTCGTCCACCGACGCGCCGATCGACGCCTGCCAGGGGAAGCCCTTCTTCCCGCTCGCGACGATCTCCTGGGCAGCAGCGGTGTCTCGGGAGACGAGCCCCTCGGCGACGAGCTGCCCGTCTTCGACGGCGATGCGTTCCGTGTGGCCGACGCCCTCGAACGCCGAGTGCTGGAATCGCACGGGTCGGCGCTGCGTCGGGATCGACATCCCATCGAGGTTGACGACGACGGGATACGAGAATCCGAGCGTCCGGATCGGGCCGCCGGTGTAGGCAACCATCGAGAAACGAGGGAGGGAGTCGCCCCCGTCGTCGGTTGCCGGCGCCGCTGCTTCGATCGCGACCTCACAGTCCATCGCCAGGATGTCCGGCAGATCAGTCTTCGCGGTCATCGTCCTCGTCCTTCATCTCGGCCGGCACTGTTCATGTCAGCCGGTGCGATACCGAGAGACGCCATGAGCTCGCGCTCCTTGGCGATCTGGTGCAGCTCTGCGTCCCAATCGAGGCCCTGGCGCGCGTACTCGCGCGCCAGTGACGTGGTCCGGCTCGCAAGGCGAGTCGCTTGTGCGTTCGCTTCCTTTGCCGGATCGACGTGCTCGGTGCCGTCCCAGAACCACTGGTGCTTCTCGCGACGAGCGTCGGCGTCGCGCGTGCGCATCGATTGCGGAAGCAGCCCTTCGACGAGGACGGCCTCCTGCAGCCATGCTGCGAAGATCCGATCAAGCACGGTGCGCTCGATGTGCGCCTGCTCGATTCGGATGCTCTTGAAGTAGGTCTGGTGATCAAGGCGCCCGGAGGCGTAGTTGTAGCCCGACGAATTGCCTGCCGCGACGTTGAACGGCATGCTCAGACAGCGCGCGATCTCATTGAGGATCTCGCGCTTGAACTCTCCATAGGTCGTGGCCGGCTGCTCGGCCTTGAGCTGAGCCATCTTCCAGCCGCCGGGCATGGTCAGCAGCATGCGCTGCTCCAGCTCGATGGCGTCCATGGGCTCGACGTCCTCTGCTTCACCGTTCGCGGGTGCGTCGGTGTAGAGGACGCCCGCGAAGTCGGCTGCGGTCTCCGCGGCGGCGATGACCGCCAGCGTGAATCGTCGAAGCTGCGCAAACAGCGGCAGCGCGGGCGTGATGTCGGGAATACCGCGACTCTGCCCGGGCCGGTCGGCGCGGAAGTAGTGCACAATGACGTCGGCGGAGATGCGGTCGTACTGCATACCGCTCACCCAGCGAAGGTCGCCGGGGTGCTGCTTCAGGACGTGGTACTCGAGCGGGTTGCCGACTTCGTCAAAGACGATGCCATCGATGGCCGTGGTATCGGTCGCGCGGAGGTCAGGTGTTGCGACCTGGTCAGCCTCGATGAGGCGGACGTCAAGTTGCACCGGGGAAGCATGCCGCGGATTGCGGGCCAGAAGGACGAAGTTCTCCCCCGACTCGGCGCGGGCCATCCGCATCGTGCGGAGCTTGGCCGCCAGGCTCACCGCGCACGCCCACTCATTGAAGGCTGCCTCGATGCGTCGATCGGCGTCCGGGTCTCCGGTCAGCATCTGAAGTCGCGGCCCGGTGCCCACTACGTCATTGGCGAGCGTGCACACGATGCCGCGTGCGTAGCTGTTGTTGGCGACCTCGTAGCGGGCGCGGTTGCGCAGGACGCGCCGGACCTCGGGACTCGTGGCCGAGTCCGCACTGAGTCCGTCCGCGTTCGCCCAATGGCGGCGGTTTCCGTCCGTGGTCACCGCCGCGTCGTAGCGGGCGCGAAGAGGCCGCAGGGCAATGACCGGCGTCGCCGCATTGGCGGTGTCCGCAGCGTCGGGGACGCCGCTGTCGTGCCGCGCGCGAGCAGCTGCCAGTGCATTGACGAGTCGAGTGAGCATCCGTGCTCGCGTCCTCAAACGGTTCCGTGCGGGATGGCGCGGGTCACCTTGATCCCGAGCCCCTTCTTCTTGACCGCGCCCTTCGAGTTCAGGTAGCGGTCCGCCTCGATCTGGTCTGTCAGATCGTGCTGCTCGACGCTGCCGGCATCGCCTGAGGCCTTCTTCGGGCCCTCAGCGTTCTGGCGGATCTTGTCGTCGAGCGGTTCGGGCACTGGTCTCTCCTACGGCACCGGTCAATGGACCGATCCGATGGCTGGTTGACGCTCGCGGTGCCGTCGCTCTCGCTGGGCGTAGGTCGCGACGGCTCTCGCGGGGTTGCGCCCCTCGAGATGTGCGACCCACGCCTCCTGGACCGCATCTGCCCGATCATCGCGCGGCGTCAGCCGCAGCTCGAGCGCGAGATGCTGGTCGTCGTTCGGCGGCGGAGCCAAGACGTCCATCCACCATGTACTGTCACGAGGGCGGACCCAATCGCTGCAGATTACCGCCGTCACCGCAGGTTGTTACGCATGTAGACATTCACCGCGAAGATTGTCACTCGGCCGACCGATCTCGATCGTCTGAGGGCGTGGATACGGCGCCGAGCAACTGCTCCGTAGTCGTCACCCGTCGGCCACAATGTCGGCATTCGCGCCGCCGGACCAGCCGGCCCCGAGCCGCCTTCCGCGTGTAGATCACGCGGAAGTGTCCGCAGCCACACTTCGGACACAGGATCCCGCGGTCCTCGGGAGGCTCCGGATTGGTGGCGTTGGCGATCGCGGTCATCGCTTCGCCTCCTGGATCTCAGAGAGACGAAGCCGGCGCTGTGTCTGCTGCCGGCGCTCGCCACCGAACAGGCTCGCGCCCTGGATCGATGCCGCAACCGCGGCGCCGACCGTGCAGTCCAGCCAGTGGTTGTCGAGTCCACCTGCGCGGAGCTTCCACTCATCGACCGTTCGGCCGCGACCCTCGGTCTTGACGCGGTACTCCGCCGTCAGATGATCGGCCAGGAGGCGATGGTGATCGGGCTTGCGCCCGAAGAGTGACAGACAGCCGGGGTCACCGACCGGCACGCCGAGCCGCGCCTGCACGAACGACTTCCAGAAGTTCGTGTCGAACAGAACGTGGCGCACCGCGCGCTTGCCTGCGACATTCGGAACGCGCCAGTTGTGACCGACGCGATCGCCGCGCTTGCGCTTGTACTCGGAGAACGGGATGCTCGATGCACCGACGTATCGCCCATGTGACGGCAGCAGGACGCCAGCGAACGGTGATTGGCGACAGAACTGGTACACCACATCGGTCGAGACGCCCCAGTTGGCGTCGATCAGGCAGCGATCCACGCGCACCATCGCGCCGTCGTCGCGGCGCCATTCACGCCCGAGCTTCGACTCAGCGAGCCGCTCGAGCCCGGCGTAGATCGCGCCTTCTTGCCCGGCGCGTGGCGCCGCCAGAGCGAGCGTGCGCCGGATGTCGCGCAGCGTGAAGTACGTACCGGGTGGCTGCTTCTGATCCGGCTCCGTGCCGTAGTCGATGACGTACCCAGTGAACTGATCGGTCCAGGCGGCGACCAGGTAGAACAGCACACTCCCCTGAACGTCCACGAACATCGTCAAGTGCGAGCACTCGAGCGGGATCTCGCTGCGTTTGAGGCCGTTCGTCTTGCCGGCGATCTGATCCGCCGTCAGCAGGTCTTCATCCGGCTCGTCTTCGGGGAGCGGCTCGTTCTGGTACTCCGCCCAGAACGCACCCTCGTCCTGGAGCCTCAGGTTCATCGCGTGCTGGACGGCGGACAGTTCGTCATGGTTGAACCGCGCCGGCCAGGCGATGGACGCGCCCTCATCCATCGCGGTCTGATTCGCGCCATAGAACTCGGTCGCGCGACGGATGCCTTCGTCGTTCCGGAGGCTGTCGGCGCGCAGTTCGGCATACTGCGCCCACAGCGCTTCGTCTGTGGGGAACGAGTAGACCATTCGCGTTCGCTCGCCTTGCCACTGTGGGTGTTTCTCGCGATCGAGCAAGCGATCGGCCATGTCGTCGGGTCTCACGACGGTGATGGTCATGAGGCCGGCGATCTTCTTGCCCGGCCCGGCGAGGCCGAGGATCGCGCCAGCGAGAATGCGTTCGCGCGTCACGCACTGTGATGGTGAGCGAGCTGACTCATCCGTTTGCGGGTCATCGATGAGAACGAGCGATGGACGCACCGACTGGCCGTCCACTCGCTTGTGCTTCATGCCGCGGATCCGCCCGGTGATGCCGGCGACACGGATGATGGCGCCGCTGGCCTTCGATTCAGCGATGGTCGGCAGTGCGATCTCCTTCGCCGTCCAGCCGATGTTCGTCGACTTGCCCTCAAAGAGCTGGCCGCCAGCGCGCTGGTGGATTCCTTCGAGGCAGTGGATCGGGTAGACGACCTCCGGGAAGTCCGCCAGCAGCAGTTCATTGTTCTCGAGCTCCGCCTTGATCGAGTCGAGCATGTTCGCGGCGTGCTCCTCGTCGGCGCCGATCAGGCACACGAACTCGCGGGCGCCGATGAGGATCGCCCAGAGACACGCGATCTCGCACAGCGTCGTCTTGCCGCTGCCACGGGGCATGGCCATCGCGAACAGCCCGCCCTCGAGTACGGCCTGCTCGATCTTCGCGATGACCTTCAGATGGTCGTCCGACCATTCGAGCGTGAACGTTTGCGGGAAGTACAGCTCGCAGAAGAACCGGAAGTCCTTCTCTGCCCGCGCCTTCCGTTCTCGATCAGCCACCTCGGGAAGTTCGCCGATGTTCCGGCCCGACAACGACAGCGCGATGCTCCGGTCACGGGCTCGTTCACGGTGAGCGTCGTAACCGGTCAGGCCATCGGGCTCGACTGACAGACGCCGGTGCTCCTGCACGAGCCATGCGACGTAGCGAATCAGATCGACCCGGCTCGGCTCCGTCGCGGAGGACACGCGCATGCCGGCGCGGGTCCGGTGCCGCCGAAGCTGCCGCTCGCCGATGACCTCGCCCAACGGCGTCGAATTCAGCAGTTGGGCCAGCTCTGATGGGCGCAGGTTGCGTGGATCAATCGCCACCACGGGCCCCGCCTCCCTGCGCGGCCAGTTGCCGCACGAGCCACGCGGCGTAGTGCACGAGGTTCAGCGTTCCGTCCGGGTTCACCGGCGCGCCGGCATCGATGTCGTCGCGTATTCCGTCCTCATCGATCTGCACGCCGGCCGCTGCGGACAGCAGGCGCGCGAGGTCCGCCGGGCCAATCGCAGCCGGGTTCAGTTGCCCCTGTTTGACATCGGGCTCCGTCGTCACGCCGCCCTCCGCCAGATGTGGCCGAGTTTCGCGGCGAAGTTGCCCACAGTCGGCGAATCCTCGCGCAGCCGGCTTGATGTGTTCGCGAGGTCATGCCCTTGTGTGCGTGAAAGGAGCACGACGCCATGACGACCCGCGACCGTACGCTCGAGGAGATCGCCCAACGCGTTCTCGACATGCCGACGCTCGACACGCGGCGGAGCGACGACCTCGACTTCCATGACCTCGCGGCCTGGAGCATCAAAGAGGCACTTGAACTCGCCTACGCCGCCGGCCGGACAAGCCGGCCACCGACCACGGCTCCGTGTCCACGATGCGGAGCCAAGGTCAGCATCCACCAGATTCCCTGAGCCCGCCGCCGTTGAGCGGCGGGTTTTCGTTTCACACCATTGCTCGAAAGGACATACGACATGAAGAAGGCAGACATCAAGATCGGGAGCGTCTATCGCGCCAAGGTGAGCGACAAGCTCACCGACGTTCGCATCGACGCGGAGAACCCCGGCGGCGGCTGGGACGCGACGAACCTGGCCACGAAGAAGAAGGTCCGCATCAAGAGCGCCCAGCGTCTGCGGGCGTCGGCGATGACGAAGCCCCAGGCCAAGGCCGTTGCTGCGGCCGACCAGGAGAACGCCCGGGTCCGCGACGAGCGGAAGGCGAGCGCGGACGGCAAGACGGCCAGCGAGCGGGCGATGTCGCGAGCCCCCAAGGCGAATGCCTCGACTCGGTCGAAGGCGACGCGTGGCGAGAAACAGCCCAAGACGACGAAGGGCGCGGCGGGCGGCAAGACGCCCAAGACGCGGGCCAAGGGCGAGACGAAGAAGCGCACCGGCATTCTCGACGCCGCCGCCCAAATCCTTGCCAAGGCCAAGGAGCCGATGGGCTGCAAGGACATCGTCGAGCAGGCGATCGCGAAGAAGCTCTGGTCCACCAGCGGCAAGACGCCGTCCGCCACGCTCTACGCGGCGATCATCCGCGAGATCTCGAAGAAGGGAAAGGAGTCGCGCTTCGAGAAGGTCGATCGCGGCCGCTTCCAGCTTCGCGCCGGCAAGAAGGGAGCGTGATCGATGACCAGCGCACCCGAACGCATCGAGCACTTCACGGTCGCCGATGATCATCTCGTTCGCTCGGTGGTGCCGCATCGCGGCGACTCGTACGAGCACCGATGTCCACGGACGTCCTACGAGGACATCGCGCACGCGATCGAACTCTTCAGCGCGGAGACCGGCGACCCGGGGTTCACGCTTGAGGAACTCGCCACTGCCGCCGGTACGCCCAGCACGCAGACCGCGGTCGCCCTCGCTTTCATGAAGGAGCGCGGGTGCGTGGTCACGCGCTACCGGCGCAATTACGCGGCTGGCCGCTGCGCGTTCGAAGACGCAATGATCGAGTTCCACGCCCTCCGCGAGAAGGGCCCCGAGTAGGCGGATCATCCGGACGCCTCCCCAGCCTCGACTGCGGTCGGGGCTTTCTCTTCGGCATCAGCGTTCGATGCGATGCGTTCCGCCTTCCCGCCCGTGAACTCCTCCCAGCGTTGCACGATGACATCGCAGTACGCCGGATCGATCTCCATCAGGAACGCATGCCGATCCGTCTGCTCGCAGCCGATGAGCGTCGAGCCCGAGCCGCCGAAGAGATCAAGCACGTTCTCGCCCGGGCGCGATGAGAACTGGATGGAGCGCACTGCCAGCTCGACGGGCTTCTCTGTGAGATGCACCATCGACTGCGGGTTGACCTTCTTGACGTGCCAGAGATCCGTAGCGTTGGTCGGGCCGAAGTAGTGGTGTCCAGCACCCTCACGCCAACCGTAGAAGCAGATCTCGAACGCGCCCATGAAGTCCTTGCGCGTCAGGACCGGGTGCTGCTTGTCCCACACGATGCCCTGGCTGAAGTACAGCTTGCTCGCCGCCAGCGGCGCCGGGTAGTTGCCGATGTTCGCGTACCCGCCCCAGATGAAGAACGACCCGCCTGGCTTGAGCACGCGCGCGATGTTGCCGAACCACGCCAGCAACATCTCGTCGAACGCCGCGTCGGTGACAAAGTCGTTCTCGAGCGGACGATCCTTGGCCCGCATCTTGCGGTGCGTCCCCTTTGCCTTCTCCGGATGACGGGCGAGGTCGAACTTCTGGTGGTGCTTGCCTTCGGGCGCGGCGAATGACGAGTTGCCCGCGGCGATCGCGTTATTCGATCGCGGCTCGACCTTGACGTTGTACGGCGGGTCGGTGTTGACGAGATCGATCGATGCACCGTCGAGAAGCCGGTCGAGATCCTCCGGCAGCGCGCTGTCGCCGCAAAGCAGGCGATGATTGCCGAGGATCCAGAGATCGCCGGGCTGTGTGACCGGATCATCGGGCGGCTCCGGTACCGAGTCGGGATCCGTGAGTCCTTGCGACAAACCCGCATCGCCGGCGAGCAGCTTCGCGAGCTCGTCGGCGTCGAAGCCGAGCAGCGACCAGTCGATGCCGGCGCCCTGGAGCTCGGCGATCTCGATTGGCAGCAGCTCCATGTCCCACGTCGCCAGCTCGCCGGTCTTGTTGTCGGCGATGCGGTACGCCCGGATCTGGTCCGGCGTGAGGTCGGTGGCGACATGAACGGGCACCTTGGCGAGTTCGAGCTTCTGCGCCGCCTTGAACCGGGTGTGCCCGCAGATGATGACGCCCTCGTCATCGACCACGATGGGCTGGCGGAAACCGAACTCACGGATCGACGCCGCGACGGCGTCGACGGCAGCATCGTTCAGGCGCGGGTTCTTCTCGTAGGGCTCGATGTCATCGATCGGGCGTTGGACGACCTTCATGGCGAGTGCCTCCTTGCGGGCGGGATTCGGGGCCGATCATTGCCCCGGCGTGGTGATTCGGTGACGGGTTCGCCCGCGTCGGGCGACGTTCGCCCGGGTGGCGGGAGGGCCGAGCGGTGGTAGGTAGGGGCGATTCGGCGCCGGCCGCGACACGGCCCAACGTCGTGGCCCGGGGCCTCGGCCCGAGCGGACCGGACAAGCAAAGAAAGTCTGATTGGATTGGCGGCTGTTCCCGCGGGCGTCTCCTGCGCACACCCGCCCGGGAGTACCTAATCGCCTCCGAGCCGACCTCCTCGAACCTCGCGCACTGAACTCGAACTGCAACCGTGCGCGCAGTTGGTTCGGGTGTGCCGGCCAACTGGCCGCACACACCCCGGGGGGGTACGGGGGGGTGCGCGCGGTTAGTTAGTTCGACCGATTTGGCCCCCTGAGGGGTCCGAACTGCGCGCACCCAGTGGATAGGGTGCGCGCGGTTCAGGGCTGGGATCTGAACTAACTGCGCGCACGGAAACACCTGTTTGGCGTGCGCGCAGTTAGTTGGGGGGGCCGGGCGGATCGGGCTCATGACCCACCCCCCGACTCGTCAGGCTGGGGGCGGACGAAGCCGATTGGCCCGCCTCGACCCGGCAGCCGCTTCCGCTCGATGAGGCCTCGCGTCTCCGCGATCTCGATCAGGTCGTTCGCCCGCCGCCAGGACAGACCGGGCTCGGCCGATGCCCGCTCGCGGAGTTCGGCGAGGGTCACGGGCTCGTCCGAGATGAACGCTTCGACCGCCCGCTCGACGGTCCACGGCGGATCCTTCGGCGGCTCCGCCTTGGTCTCCTTGCGGTCCTTCCGCTTGGGCCGATCACTCTTGAGCTG
The DNA here is from genome assembly GCA_029260575.1 of Phycisphaerales bacterium. Classification (GTDB taxonomy): domain Bacteria; phylum Planctomycetota; class Phycisphaerae; order Phycisphaerales; family SM1A02; genus JAJDDB01. The sequence continues at coordinate 182,883 of JAJDDB010000004.1, read as the reverse complement.
GGTCGGGTCGAGCCCGTCGTCGACGGTCCAGACCGGGAACGACCACCGCAGGCACGTTGGCTCGATCGGCGGCCACGACCGGACGGCCGCGTCGAGAACGACGACACCCTTCTCCTCGTGCGGCCGAAGGACGAGGTGGGTGTCGGTCGCCCGGCTCTGGGCCCCTGCCCCAGCCCCGACGTCCGTGACGGACTTGCTCGACTGGCTGCCCTTGGTCGAGTGGTGGATCAGCACGAAGCAGCAGCCGAGCCCATTGGCGAAGCCGTCGATGCGGTTGTAGATGTTCGCCATCGCGCCGTTGTCGTTCTCGTCACCGCCCTCGGGCATGAAACGGTAGAACGCGTCGAGCACGATGATCTTGAACCGGCCGGGTTCGAGTGCCTCGAAGTACGGCGCGAGCTTGTTGATATCGCGGAGCCGCCCGCGCAGGTTATCGATGTGGATGCGGCGCCCGATCTCCCGCATCGCGACGCGGCGGGCGCCGGCGACCTTCGGGATGCGATGGGCGCTGGTCTCCCGGTGCAGTTCGTTGTCCATGATCAGGATGTCGCCGGGTTCGGTCGCGTAGCACCCGAGCCATGGCCTGCCGGTTGCGACGGCGATCGCCAAATCGAGCGTGAGCCAGCTCTTGCCCGTCTTCGGGGAGGCGATGATGTTCATCGTTTCGCCTTCACGGAGCAGCCCGTGGATGACCGGCCGGCGCAGGCGAGGGTGGGCCGCCACGAGGTCCTCGACACACACGGGCGCCGGGAGCAGGTCGCTCGGCTCTTCGATCGCTGGCGTGACCATGAAGCCAGAGAGGTCAACGCCACGCGTCGGATCGTCGAGCTGGCCGTAGCCATCGGATGCCAATGCTGATGCCGCAGCGGAGAAGTCGCCGGCGTGCTCGAGCAGCGCGTACACGGCGAAGGGCGAGTAGCCCTTGTGCGCCTCGAACGGCGCCGCGTTGGTGGAGAAGACGTAGAAGACGCGGTCCTTGAGCGTCGCGCTGGTGCCCGCGGGCTTTCCCGGGCGCCTCCAGTATTCATTCTCACCCGGACGGACCAGTGTCCAGCCGTGGGCGCGAAGCACGTCCCGAGGGTCGCCGCGCTCGTTGAAGTCGTCGCCAGGCCGAATCGCCGCTCCCGCCGCACTTAGGTTCCGGCTATTTGCCTCTTGGCTTCCGGTTGATTGCCGAAGAGGTCCGTCCACGATGGGCTTGGGGATCTCGTCGAGCGCCCAGGCACACCCGAGCAGCGTGTCGCGCTCGTCTGCCGTGATCACCGGCAATTCGCAGAAGTCGCCCTTGATCAGTTCGTAGCCGTCGGACGGGGCGCACAGGAACACGCCGCCCTGGCCGCGCGTCTCGATCATCGTGACATCGACGATCCACTCGCCGCCCGGGCCCTGCCGCGGCTTGTGTGTCTTCGTGCCGACGACGATCTCGTCTTCGACACCCGCGACGATTCGTCGTTGTGCGAGCTTCAGGTTACCGGTGACAGATTCGGCGCAGCGGTACGCGATGTGCCGACCGCCCGACGGGGTCGACTCCATGACGAGCCGCTCGATCAGCCCCGGCGCCTGCGCCTCGACGGCCTCACGCCACGGTTCGAACGCCTCGCCACCGAGATCGAAATCGATCATCTCCAGGTTGCCCGACACGGCGCCGCACACGAAACACATCGCCGTCACGCCGTCGCCGAACCACTGACCGATCTCTTCATCAGTAGGCAGGCGCGATTGGTACGGCTTCCACGTGGTGAGAGCGACACGCTTCTCGTCGCCACGACGAATAGCCGGCAACGTGCATAAGCCCACCGCGAGGCAAGCGGATGCGCATCCGCTGAGGGTGCCGTTCTGGATGGCGAGTGAGTCTGCGGCCATCAGAACGGCAGTTCCTCGTCAGGGATGCCGTACGTCGCGCCGACCGCCTCGTGGATCTCCGGCAGGTCGTCACTCGACTCGAGGCGCGGCGGCTTCGGCCCGAGGTGATTCGAAACGATCCGTTCCCACTGGTCACCGGGCTTCTTCTCGACGGTGATGCGAGTCGGTTCCGCAACAGCGCCGGCGTCCGCCAGGTCCACGGCCTCTTCGACGGAATCCGGCACTGCGTCGTTCGATCGCGCTCGCCACCACTGCTCGGCCTTCCGCCGCGCATAGCCACCGGACGGATGATCGAAGCAGACCCACTCACGGACCCACTTGGCAAACCCGCACTGGTACTCCACGCGCATGGTCGGAAGCGCGAGCGGATCGCCGCGCTTGAAGTGCACGTGGTACGAGACATCGGACACCGTCAGATCCTGCCGGTGACTTCCTTCGGTACCGGACATCACGTCTTCGTCCGAGGCGATCGCGGCGTGCTTCACCTGCTGGCGAGGCGGGAACACGTGACCGCACTCGGGACAGACCGCGTAGGCGGCGTGAATCAGCGCATCGCACTCGGGGCACTGCTTCGCCGGCGCCTCGCCTGGCACGCTGTTCGGATCGGCGAGTCGAATCGCATCGATCGGACCGTGACGGAGCACGTTGCCGCCATAGTCGAGGACGAGGCAGTCGTCCTTGCCGGGATGCAGGCGGAAGCCGCGCCCGACCATCTGGTAATACAGCCCGGGCGAGAGTGTCGGCCGAAGCATGGCCACGCAATCGACGTTTGGTGCGTCGAAGCCCGTCGTGAAGACGTTCACGTTGGCGAGGTACTTCAGCTCGCCCCGCTTGAACCGCCCGGTGAGCTGGTCGCGCTCCTTCGTGGGCGTGTCGCCACAGACGAAGCCGCACTCTTCACCCGCAAGCCTGAGGATCGTGGAGGCGACGTGTTCGCCGTGCCGGACGCCGGAGCAGAACACGAGAACGGACTGGCGCTCGGCAGCGGCGGCGATGATCTCGGCGCACGCGGCCCGGACCAGCGCCTCGTCATCCATCAGGTCCTCGACCTCGCCGGCGACAAACTCGCCGCCTCGCACGTGCAGGTTGCTGGTGTCGGCGACGGCCTTGCCGGCGCGGCTCTTCAGCGGGGACAGGTAGCCTTGGACGACGAGTTCGCGTACGCCTGCTTCGAAGCAGACCTCGTGGAGCACGTTCTCCGGGTCGCAGATCATGCCCGTCTTCATCCGGTACGGCGTGGCTGTCAGCCCGATCACGCGGCGCTCCGGGGAGAACTGAGCCACGTCGGTGAGGAGGCGCCGGTACATCCCCTCGCCGTCGGGCGGGATGAGGTGCGCTTCATCGACGATCACGAGATCGATCGGACCGAGCTCCGAAGCCCGCTGATACACCGACTGGATGCCGGCGATCGTGACCGCGTACCCTAGATCGCGCCGCCCGAGCCCTGCGGAGAAGACGCCGACCGGCAGATCGGGGGCGATCGCCAGCAGCTTGTCAGCGGCCTGCTCGAGCAGCTCTCGCACGTGCGCCAGCACGAGCACGCGACCATGCCACGTCTGCACCGCCTCGCGGCACAGCTCGGCGATGACGTGCGTCTTGCCGCTGCCGGTTGGGAGAACGACGGCCGGGTTCTGATCCGATCGGCGGAGAAACTCCCACACCGCCTCGACGGCCTCGCGCTGGTACGGCCTCAGCTTCACGCCGCCACCTCCGTGATCTCGACGGTCGCTGCTCCGGTCTTGGTGACGTCCGCACGCACGACCTCGAGGTGATCGATCTGGCTGTCATCGCGGTAGACGCCCGCGTGCTCCATCGCGTCGAGCAGCGCCTTCATCCGGTTGTCGATGTCGATGGACCGACGCGTCGGTGGATGCAGCATCACCTTGGCGTAAAGCCGGCCCTCCAACGGGCCGGTCCATCCGGCAGGACGCGCGGTGGCGAAGACTGCGCACACCGCGCGGCGGTACGCGCGGCCATCTCGACTGATGACCACGCGGCATCGCCGGCCGACCAGGATCGAGCGCCAGTAGTGGTTCACGCTCGGCGGCCAGGGAAGGCTCAGCCTCACCGCTTCCACGGCGGCGTGCCCCCGTTCGCGGCAGCGGTCGCCAACGCTGGTTGCTGCTTGCCCTCGTACGCTTTGATCTCGTTGGTGATGTCGCCGGTGTCGTCGCGCTTCTTGCAACCGACCGAGATCGTGAGCGGCAGGTTGTGAAGCTCGATCGAGTCCTTCGGCGCCATCACGTTCACGGCGCGGCAGATCGCGGACAGCTCGGCCCGAGCGATCTTCACCGCCATCTCGCTGGGGTTCTCCATGTTGAGGCGGGCCCAGAGCAGCCGACCCTTGAACTCGCCCTCGATGATCTGGAAGGTGAGCTGGAGGTACTGGCCCGTCCCGGCCTTCGTGGGCTTCTTCTCCGACTCGGTGATGACGGCCACGTACTTGCCCGCCGGCACGGGGTCGAACCCGACGGCGGGATCGACGTTGTTCGCATCAAAGTTCAGGTGTGCCATGGATCAGGCTCCTTCGTTGGTTTGGTCGTCGGTGGTGCTCGCCGCGCCGGCGAACGGGTCCTCGCCCCGCGCGTAGGCGGCGTACAAGCGGTGATCGAGCGGCATCTCGTCGGGGAGGTTCAGACGGTTCTTCGCCGCGTGCGCCGGGCGCTCGCCCGTGCGAAGGACGCGGGCGCCCGTGCCGACGCCCTGCGTGCGCTTCCGATTGAAGCCCTCGTCGGTCGTCTTGGTGTGGATCTGGTACGTCGCGAACAGCACCTCGTCACACCACTCGGCAACGAGCGCCGACGCGTGCTTGTTGAGACGCGGCACGTAGCGGTCGTAGCTATCGGTCTCCGGGTTGGCGAACTTCTCGATCATCGCGTGCGCGATGAGGATGACAGCCATGCCGCGCTCGTTGCGTAGCGCGTCGAGGCCCGCCAGGACGTCGCGCCATTGCGCGAGTGAGAAGATGTAGCCCTTCGCGTAGCCGATGTCCTCGATCGATTCGACGCCGCGTTTCGCGCACACGTCGGCCCAGATGAGTCGTTCGAGCCAGTCGAGGGAGTCAACGACGATCGTCCCGTACTCGTGCTTGTCTGAGTACAGCGCGCCGAGGCCGGCGAGTACGTCGGCGTACGTCGTAGCGATCGGGAACCGACTACAGTCGATGTCGTTGAGGCCGTCCTCGGTCTGGATGAAGACCGGCTTCTCTGCCATCGCACCAAAGGTGCTCTTGCCGACGCCCTGCACGCCGTAGATGAGCGTCCGCCTTGGTCGGCGAACGGGCCCAGTCGTGATCTGTTCGAGCATGGCCATCTGGTCGTTGTCTCCTTCGCTGGTTGGTTCACAGTCGATCGATCTGGCGCAGCGACTCGAAGCCGGTGGGCCACACACCGGTCTCCCGGCACTGCGCCAAGTCGTCCATGGCGTCCTCGTTCTGTTTCTGGGCCGCGTCGAGCACACGCGCGGTGATCACCCATACGCCGCAGCGGAACGGCTCACGCTTCTCGACAGCGATGATGTAGACCGGCAGATCGATGCCGCAGGTCACGCCGACGACCGCGCGGTAGAAAGCGAGCTGGTAGAGGTAGCCGAAGGCGCTCACGTCGTACTCGAACGAGTCGAGCCGATCGCAGGTCTTCAGATCAACGATGCCTCGGTCCGGGCAGGGGTTGATCCAGTCGATCCGAGACTGGCATCGATGGCCACGGTGCTCCGCTCGTACGACGCCCTCGGCGACACCGTCGCTGAGCAACTCACGTGCGAAGAGGTGGTCCCCAACGCTCGCAGCCATCTGCTCGACGACGGCGGCGTCGGCGTCGCTGATCGCTTCCTTGCCGGTTCGCTCGGCCCACTCCGCGAACGCCTTCGTAGTGGGACCGAAGGGTTGGCCGGTCTTCGGGTTGACCGGACCGCCAACCACGAACTCCGCGTCGAAGCGGTCGCGACCCTCGAGGATCAGCGAGTGCGCGGCGCGACCGACGCTGAATGCCCGGGAGTCGTACCGCGGCACAAGGCCGAGTTCTTTCCGCCGGAACAGGAGTGGGCACTTCCGGAACTCGGCGAGGGCATGAGACGAGAGGTGCTCACTCGCCTTCGCGTGGTAGACCGCGGACGGCTCGCGAATCAGGAAGCCGAGATCAAGATGCGCAGTCGAAGTCATGCGGCGTTTCCGTGGGCGTCGGATCAGGTCGCCGGGATGGATGTCGCGGACGAAATCGCCCTGTCCGGTGCGGACGAGCGGCGTGTCGGTCGCGGGGTTCGGGACAGGGGGCACACCAGTACCCCTCTGCCCCGCCCGCGAATCTGTCGCGCGATCAAGCGGCAATCGGACTCAGGTGTGAGAGTTCGTCACGGATGACCTGAATGGCGCGGTGGATGGTGCCCCGATGAACGCCGCGTTCATCGGCGATCTCGCGCGCGCTCAGACCGGCACCACGCTGAAGGGCGATCTCCGCAAGCTCGCGTGGCAGTCGAGCGAGTCGCGGCAGCAGGTCGAGCCGGATGTCCGTTGCCTCGACGTGGCGGGCGGCCGGGTCGATGAACGCGGTCGCCTCGGTGTCGCGTTCGGGGAGCGGGACGACGCCAGGATCGCGCTCCCGAGAGCGACGGACTTCGCGGGCCGTGTGGCGATACCAGTTGTCCATGACGCCGCGGGTGAACGCGTCGAGCGAGCCCCGGTCGGGGACGTACTTCGGCAGCGCCGCCCAAACGACCAGGTAGAGCTCCTGGCGGAGGTCGTCCCGGTCGTCGAGAGAGAGGCGGAAGATGCGAGCGAGTCGGTCGGCTCGGTATCGGATGCGGCGTTCGGTGAGGGGGTTGAGTCGTTCCGGGTGACTGTGTCGGTGGCTGGTCGGTTGGCAGGTCTGCAGCATGATGAACTCCGGCTGGTGGATTGCTGCGCGACGCACGGCACGTCGCGTTCACCAGCGGGTCAGGGCTGCAGATCCGCGCGCAAGAATCTCCTTCGACGGGCGCAATGGAACAGACCACAGCGACTTAGGCCGCCGCGGCCACGGTCTTGCACTTGCGCAGAATGGGTCTAACTGCAAGACGGAGCGAGACGCCGGTGGCGCGCCCACCAGCGGAGCAGGCCGTCCGGGTCCTCGAGCAGGTCATACAGGCCGGGGAGATCCGCGCCGGCCTTGTCACTGAATGCCCGCGAGACGTCGTAGTCCTTCACGCCAACGCGCTCTGCGAGCGCGGCCTTCGTGAGAGGCGGGAGTTCGGGCAATCGATTGGCGTCGTAGGTGTGCTTGACCAAGTGCACGCGGGACTCCGCCTCGAGCAGCAACTCTGTGCGCAGCTTCTCAATCTTCGCCACGAGCTCGCCACGGCGCCGACGCTTCCGCTTGTTCTGCGTTGCTGACTGGAACGACACGCCGGCGCGGGCGGCGAACGACGCGAGGTACTGAGGCCACAGATCAGATGCGCCGATATCGCCGGCATCGTTCACGGCAAGCACCTCGTGCATCGGCACGAGCGTGCACTTCCTCGCCTCCGCCCATGCCCGCAGCCCGTCCGCCCATCCGTCATGCGTTGGCGTCGCCACGAGCATCGGGCGGTCGCACTCGAGGATCGCCTCCCGGATCAGGCTCGATAGATCGGCGACCTTCGAGTGAGCCGTCAGGACGACGGGGAACGCCGTCGACGGCTGCGGCTCCCATGCCCCGAGGCGCAGGATGCCGGGCAGCAGCGTGATGGGCGTGGTCGCAGTGCGGATCGTCAGGGCATGCGCAATCGCGACTCGGACCTTGCGCCATGATGGGTGGTGGAGGGTGACATCATCCACGTCGAGATCGACACGCGGTGACACTCCGGCGTCGCACACGGCCGCCAGGGCGCCGTCCGGATAGCGAACCACGCGCATCGGCGGCGCATTGGTCAGCGTGGACGGGAACGTCTCGGCCAGCGCGCCCGCCGGCGCGAGGAAGGGCCGGACGGCGGCGAAGGCATCGCCGCAGGTCGCCTCCCACTCGGAGAGCGTCGCCATGGCCCCAGGGGCGACCTCAACCTGTCGCCAGAAGGACTCGAGTGAGGCCATGGGTTGCAACTCCACGATCCTGGAAGAACCCGCGCAGCGCGAGCCACCGCAGGAAGATTTCGCAATCCTCGCCCACGGTGTCATTCGGGGGAATCACGCGATGCGAGGCCTCGCGACCACCGCGGTACATGACGCGGAATGTCGCGCTGACCAGCGTCGCGCCACGGGGAATCGACTCTCCTTCCGTGCGCATGCCGCGGAAGACGTCCTCGTACGGGCCCATGCGCCTGATCATCCTCGAGGCGGGATGCACCCAGTCAAGGGCAGTCAGGCGGACACTGAGGAGCTCCGGAACGTCTCCGCATTCGAGGCAACGCTGTCCGTGCTCAACAATTGGCGTGAGCGTGTACCGTGCCGGGAGCCCCTCGCCAAGGAAGAGCGTCGAGAGGCCGAAGACGTGGTGCCCGACGTGCTCCAGGTACGCCTTGGCATCAGCGTCGGTCTTCGCGTTGACGCGAAGCTCACCGTCGACGCACTTGTATATCAGCGCATCGAAGCGCTGCGGCCGGAACGCGATGTTCTTCGTGCTCGCCGTGGCCAGGTCCACCACGGTCTCGCGGTGGAGCACATCGCCGCGGCGGATCATCAGTCGGAATCCGTCATCCGTCTCGACGGCGTACACGCGCACGCCGCCGCCCCGGCGCCGTCGCACGAAGTCCAAGTCGAGTGACAGCCGAAGCGCCTCGGCGACGTCGTCGGCAATCGCGCGGACCTGGGGCGGGTCATCGGTCAGAGCCAGGTGGCTTCGGAACTTCCGGCGCGCCAGGGGAAGCTGCTCGGCGTAGAGCCGCTCCAGCGAGTCCGCGGCGTCGAGCAGCAGCAGGACGACGAGGTCGCCTACGCTGGGGTCCTCGCCGACCTCCAGGTTCAGGCGTATGGCCTCGCCGAGCAGCTTGTCGAAGTTCGCGGGTCGGGCCATCTCGTCGATGGCGCCGATCTGGTCAATCAGCTCGTCGGGGAGATCCGGGCCGAGGTCGTTGAAGAGACGGACAACCGCGTCATCATCGAGGCCGTCCGCCGTGAAGATCCCCCGCGATTCGAGGTGGGGCCTGAACTGCTCAAGGAACCGCCGCAGGAGTCGGCGTTCGACCCCGCTGATCGACTCTGGATTCGCAAAACGGCCCGACCGTAGCTTCGCCATCCGTGACTCCTGGTACACCCAGCTCCAGCTGGAGTGCCACGAGCACGACAGGTCGTGGCGACCATCGCGCGATTCTACCGCGCGGACGGCGATCCGCCGACCCGCCGACAGGGCCCGTCGGGGAAACGTCAGGCTTTCCACAGGATGTGGACATCATGGCGCCAGACCGTAGCCCCGTGCCAGGCTCGACCACATTGCCCGCTGTCGCGCCCAGTTAATCTCCGCGGCGATCGGGCGCAGTTCCCGCTCGGTGATCGGGTCGCGCCCGTGCTCCACGGTGGGAAGATGGAGGATGGCCTCCTGGATGTCCGGCGCGAGAGACAGCAGGTTCATGATCTGCGTCACGCGCGCCCGCGACACATGACCGAGCCGCGCGACCTCCGCCTGATCGCTGATCGCCCCGTCGCGCATCAGCCCGTCGAAGCGAATCGCGAGCGCCATCAGTCGAGCCACGCGAGGAACACGACCGAGCGGCGCCTCCGGTGCGCGTGGCGCGGCACCGACGCGAATCTGCCGCCGTCCTCGATCGGACGTTCCGAAGTGGATCTTGGTCGTGACGGCCTGCGTCATGCGGCTTCGACCTCCCGTGGCTGGGCCTCGTCGGATGGAGCGTCGCGGAATGTCACCGTGATGGACTGATTCAGCGCGTCATATGCCACGCCGGCGATGATGTATCGAACGAGCGCCTCACGCTCTGCGTGGACCATCGCGTTCCACATCGGATCGAACGCTTCGACGGCTCCGGCGAGTTCGTCCCGATCGATGAGGCGGCTCGCGTCCTGCGCGATCTGGCGGTCGAGATCGGCGAGCTGCGCTTCGATTCGGCCGATGGCCTCAGCACAATCGATGTGTGCGATCTCGTCCGAAAGCTCGGCCCGCTTGGATCTCCGACGCTCCGCCGCCTCGGAGAGGAGTTCGATCGCCCTATCCACGATGGCATCCGACGTCTGGTCCTCTTGGGCACGCTCCCGAACCTGGTCGATCACGAATTGCTCGAGGTCGTCCGCCGGCAGTGATGCGCCCGGACACGCATCCCACCCTTGCTTCTGAGCCTTCAGGCAGACGTAGTAGTGGTATCGCTTCGTGCCCGTTTTGGTCTTCTTGGTGGCGAAGTGATGCGCCATACCGCAGCCGCAGGTTTCGCAACGGACGAGGCCCTTGAGCAGCGCGTTGTGGGAGTTCCGCGTTCGTGACCCGCCGGTGCGTCCATTCTGTCGAAGCTGCGATTGCACGCGGTCAAACGTGTCGGCGTCCACGATCGCTTCGTGCTCGCCCTCGAAGACATCCTTGTGGTGCCGGACCCGGCCCAGATACGCGACGTTCGTGAGGAGCGAATGCATCGCTCCCTTGTCGAGCGTCCGCCCGCCCATGGGCTTGCCGGCCTTGGTCGTCCATCGTTTCGTGGTCCAGTCCCGATCGCCGCATTCCCGCACAACTCGGAGCAGCGATCCTAATTCGAGATACAGCGCGAAGATGCGCCGAACGCGGTCCGCCTCGCGCTTGTTAGGCATCAGTTTCGATCCACCGGGCCCGGGCACGAGGTCGTAGCCGAGAACGGGTCGACCGCCGGCCCATTTGCCCTTACGCCGTGCGGCGGCGATCTTGTCGCGCGTGCGCTCGGAGATCAGCTCTCGTTCGAACTGGGCGAAGCTAAGAAGGATGTTCAGCGTCAGCCGGCCCATCGAGTTCGTGGTGTTGAATTGCTGCGTGACGGAGACGAACGAGACGTCATGCTGCTCGAACACGCTCATCATCCGCGCGAAGTCCATGAGCGATCGGCTGAGGCGATCCACCTTGTAGACCACGATGCAATCGATCTTGCCAGCTTCGATGTCCGCGAGGAGCCGCTTCGCCGCCGGCCGTTCCATGTTGCCGCCGGTGAAACCACCATCGTCGTATCGATCGGGGACGCAGATCCATCCTTCGGCTCGTTGACTTGCAATGAACGCTTCGCCGCTCTCGCGCTGAGCGTCGAGCGAGTTGAAGTCTTGCTCCAGCCCCTCCTCGGTGCTCTTGCGCGTATAGATCGCGCACCGGATGGTCTTGGTGCCGTCGCCGCGAGCCTTGGTCATGACGGCTCCTTCCGCGCGCCCTGGGTCGGTCGGGTAAGCCCGAAGAAGTGGTATCCATTCCAGTGCGATCCGCTGATCGCGGTCGAGACGGCGGACAACGATCGGTAGATGGTGCCGTCGTACTCAAAGCCGTTCTGGAGCACGGCCACCCGGTACTCGACGCCTTTGAAAGTCCGCGTGAGCACGCTGCCTGGTATCGGCAGCCGCTCGTCCGGCCGGCTCGCCACCCGGCCCGTCACGGTGCGGACGTCGGCGCCGAGCGCCGGACCGCGATCCACCGGCGGCCGCAACCGGATGTCAGCGTCCCGGGCCAACTCCGCTGCGCGGCGCCGCGCGCGCTCGGACAGATCACCCTCGGCGAGCGCCTGGAGCCGCCAGGCGACGCGGCGAAGCAACCATTGCCGGTTGCCCGAGCGCGTGGGCTCGCCGAAGACCTCGGCGTACCGATCTCGGAGCTGACCAACCGTCAGCCCCTGGAGCTTTTCAATCATCTGTCGCGTCGCATCCGGCTTCATCGCAGTTCTCATGGCTCCACGTCTCCGGCCTCTCGGTTCTCGGCCGGTTCACCAGTGGGACCACTGAGCCTCGACTCCGCCGAGAACTCAAGGCATGTCGCGCCGGATTCTGGAGATTCGGTCCCGGTCGGCGGCGATGCGTCGATGAGGCGCGCGAGTCCGGCGGCCAGCAGGTCAACAAACGGGTTCGCGCGGCCATGGCGCGGCTCGACCGCGGGCGCGGCCGGTGCGCTTGTCGGTGTACGAGGCATGGGATGGGGCTCCGATGTGCTGGAGGCTCACCCCAACCCCTCTGCAAACCAGCGGGTTCTGTCGCGCGGGATGCGAGGCCCTCGCGGGCAGCCCGCGGTGATTCGAGCGCCGATGGGTGGCCTCGCACGCGGACCAAAGGAGGAGGTCTACCCGAAGGCATCGCCCGTAGGCACCGGGTTCAGAACTCCGCCAGCTCTGGGACTTCCGACGATCCTGCGCCCAACAAGCTGTCACCGAGGCACTTACACCGAACCCGCGAAGCGATCGATTCCATCAGTACCGACGCTACTGACAACTAGGACGTTGACATGGGCGGCATCGCCCCTACGATGTTGTCAGTATGCCGTGTACTGACCAGTCATCTCCCTCCCTTTCTGGCGTTCCACTCCAGCGCGCTGCTCGCATCCAGCCCGGCTATTCCAGCCGAACACGAGTGCGATCCAACGAAGCCGGGACGCACCGCCTGCTCCAAGCCAGGGACCTTCCACGAGGTGCCGGCATTGACTGGAGCGACGTGGTCACCTTCCGGCCCGAGCGAAACGCCGAGCTCTACCGGGTATCGCGCGACGACATTCTGCTGCCAGCTCGCGGGCGAACACACCGGGCGTTCCTCGTCACCGAGGACCTCACCGATACCCTGGCATCGAACGTCTTCTACATCATTCGCCCGGACGTCACCATCGTACGACCGGCATACCTGGCGTGGTGGTTGAACCTCCCCGAGACGCAGGCGCAGATCGATGCGTGCGCGCGCGGGACGGGGATTGGATACATCAATCGGCATGCGCTCGGCGGCATTTTCGTGGTGGTGCCGACTGCCGATACGCAGTCACGAATTGAATCCGTTGTCTACCTGCAGCAGCAGCGAGCTGCGCTTCAGGAACGTCTCACCAACAAGCGTGATCAGTTGCTGCACCTGGCGTGCAGGCATGCGGTTCGTCGCGAGCAGGAGTAACACGATGACCCAGAAGGTTTCGCAGAAGGAAATCAACGACATTCTCTGGCAGGCGTGCGACACGTTCCGAGGAACGCTCGACCCGACGCAGTACAAGGACTACATCCTTGTGATGCTGTTCATCAAGTACATGTCCGATCTCTGGCAGGACAAGCGCGACCAGTACATCGAACAGTACAAGGGTAACGAGCAACGCGTGGAACGCGCGATGAGCCGTGAGCGCTTTGTTATGCCGATGGTCGAGTTGAAGGACGGCGACGGCAATGTCGAGGAGTCATTCCACGCCAGTTTCCCGAGCCTCTACGAGCGTCGAACACGCTCAAACATCGGCGAGCTCATCAACATCGCGCTCGAGGCGATTGACGATGCGAACAAGACCAAGCTTGAGAACGTCTTTCGGAACATCGACTTCAACTCCGAACCGAATCTGGGTCAGACGAAGGACCGAAACCGGCGGTTGAATCACCTTCTGGATGACTTCGCCAAGCCCCAGCTCAACCTGCGCCCGAGCCGGATCGGCAACCAGGACGTCATCGGGGACGCGTACGAATACCTGATCAGCCGGTTTGCCGCCGACGCTGGGAAGAAAGGTGGTGAGTTCTACACGCCAGGGGAAGTGGCCACGCTGCTGGCCAAGCTGCTCCATGCAGAGTCCGGCGACACCATCTGCGACCCCGCCTGTGGGTCCGGGTCGCTTCTCATCCGCGTGGCGAAGGAGGTCGGGTCGGGCAACTTCGCCGTCTATGGGCAAGAGTCAAACGGAAGCACGTGGGCACTGTGCCGCATGAACATGTTCCTGCACGCGATGGACAATGCACGCGTCGAATGGTGCAACACGATCACGAGCCCGCGTCTTGTCGAAGGCGACCGCCTCATGAGGTTCAACGTCGTCGTCGCCAATCCCCCGTTCAGCCTGGACAAGTGGGGCCACGACTACGCCGAGAACGACCCGTACAACCGCTTCTGGCGCGGCATCCCGCCGAAGAGCAAGGGGGACTACGCCTTCATCAGCCACATGATCGAGACCGCTCTCGAGGACGATGGTCGTGTCGGCGTGATCGTTCCCCATGGCGTTCTCTTTCGTGGCGGCGCCGAAGGGAAGATCCGCCAGAAGCTCATCGAGGACAACACGCTCGAAGCCGTCATCGGTCTGCCTGCGAACCTCTTCTTCGGCACCGGCATCCCCGCGGCCATCGTGATCTACAAGAAGTCCCGCAAGCCCTGGGACAAGGCACGTGCACACCGGGACAAGCACGTCTTGTTCATTGACGCCAGCCGGGAGTTCGAGGACGCAAAGAACCAGAATCGTCTTCGGGAGCAGGACATCGACAAGATCGTCAAGGTGTTCGGCGCTTTCAAAGAGGTCGACAAATACGCCTACCCAGCCACGCTCGATGAGATCAAGGAGAACGACTTCAACCTCAATATTCCGCGCTACGTCGACACCTTCGAGCCAGAGCCAGAGGTCGACATCCCGGCCGTGAAGAAGGAAATCGCGACTCTTGAGGGGCAACTGGCGACTGTCCAGGCCGAGTTGGACAGCTATCTCGGGGAACTGGGCCTTTGAGCGATCGCTTCTACATCCTCGCAGTCGACGGCGGTGGTCTTCGGGGCGCCTTCTCGGCCCACCTGCTGAAGCGCATGGAGGAGTCTTGGTCCATCGCGTGGCGCGAGCGGTTCGGGATGTTCGCAGGCACGAGCACGGGTTCCATCATCGCCGCGGGGCTGGCCACTGGCCTCACAGCCAGTCAGGTATCGAACTTCTACGCGGCGCACGGCGACTCGATCTTCAAGCCGCGCCTTCGCTCTCGACTCGATCTGCTGAAGATCCTGACGAGTCGGTACTCAAGCTCACGCCTTCGTAGCCTTCTCGAGGAGGAGTTCGGCACCACGACATTGGGTGAGGTTTCCGTTCCTCTCATCCTCCCATCAGTTGATATCGGCAACGGTTGCGTCCATGTATTCAAGTCGAAGTATTCGGATGGCTTTGTGCGCGACCCCGACGTCAGGATCTCCGATGCGGTTCTGGCGTCTTGTTCGGCGCCGACCTACTTCGACCCACACCTCGTTGCCGGAAAGTACCAGCTCGTGGATGGCGGACTATGGGCGAACAATCCATCGCTCGTTGCGGTGATCGACGCGAAGTATCGCATGGGCATTCCGCTGGATGACATTCGCGTTCTCTCGATCGGAACTGGCAAGAGCAAGACGTTCTACGACCGGAACACGAGTTGGTGGAGGGACCGGTTCATCCGGAGTTGGCAGGGATGGGGCTTCGTCACCCGGTGGGAACGCAGCAAGCTGCTTGACCTCATCCTGAATCTTCAAGCAGACACCGCGCACAACATGCTCTGCCTGCTGCTCGGAGAGAACCCGCTCTCTCCACAGAGAGTCTGCAGATTGACGTTCGAGTCGGATACGCCCCTTCCGATGGACTCGACGCGCAAACTGAATGACTGGATCACCAAAGCGGACCACTGCTTCACACACCACGCCGCGAAGGTCGCCGATTTCCTAGCCATGTCCGGAGACAACCAATGAACCAACCGAGTCACCGAAAAGAACTCAACCGCATCTTCCGTGACCTCTCAGACGCGCTCGATGTGCCACCGTCGAAGTACCAGGATGCCAAGGACCACTACGACGCAGTTGGCACATGGCTCGGTGACGACGACTCTGAGCTCGCGGCCTTCGACCCTCAGATCTATCCGCAGGGGTCATTCGCGTTGGGCACGGTAGTTCGGCCGCTGGGCGACGATGAATATGACGTGGACGCTGTTTGCCTCCTGCAGCTCAGCGCCGACCAAGTCACGCAACAGCAGCTCAAGGAGATGATCGGCCAGCGGCTCAAGCATCCCAAGAGCCGCTACAAGGAGAAGATCGATCCCAGGGACGGCGGCCGGCGCTGCTGGACAATCCAGTATGCCGACAGCTCCAAGTTCCACCTCGATGTCTTGCCCTCCGTTCCCGACGGCTTCGGCTGGCTGATCGCCCTGCGCGTCCCGGATGATCGTGCGAGTCACGCCATTCGTATTACTGACAATACCACACCCGAATTCACGACGGGCTGGCCGGCCGATGGCCAATCGGCTCACGATCCCACGCGGAGCAACCCCAAGGGATACGCAGACTGGTTCAAGGACCGCATGCGCGTCCGCCTCGAAGAAGGACGGCGCGCGCTGGCAATGGCCAAGGGGGCGGAAGTAGAGGAGATCGAGGATTTCGAAGTTCGGACACCGCTCCAGCGCGTCATTCAGATCCTCAAGCGTCATCGCGACGTTCGGTACAACGGGGATGACGACAAGCCCATCTCGGTGATCATCACGACGCTCGCCGCCAAGGCGTATGACAACGAGGCAGATCTTTTCGACGCCGTAATGAAGATCGTACCGGGCATGCGAAACAACATCGAACGGCGCGACGGCGTCTGGTGGATCGAGAACCCGGTGAATCCTCTGGAGAACTTTGCGGACAAGTGGCAGGAAACGCCTCGCAAGGCCGAACTGTTCTTCGAGTGGCTCGACGCTGTCGAGGCCGAGTATCTGCATCTGATCACCGACCAGGGCTTCGAGAAGATCGGCACCTATCTAACTGAGTCGTTTGGCCGGCGCGATGCCCAGGCCACGATGGCGAAGTACGCCAGTCGGAACACGGGCAAGACCAATCCTGCCGCTGTTGCGCCGGTTGTGATCGTCCCGAGAAAGGACACCACACCAACCAAGCCAGACATCGTTGTGCCTGATCGCCCCGCCAAGCCATGGAGCAACCGAGCCTCACGTGGATGAAGGAGTCGTCGAAACCGTGATCGCCCACATGGCAGATGCCCAAGCGCAGCACCCAGGCCTTGAGTTGATTCTCGACCCCGATGGCGAGTTGATGGTCCGTGGTCCGGTCGGGTTCCGCATTGAGCACGATGGGCACACTGTGGAAGACTCCTACGACGTCGAGCTTCGCATTCCGGATGACTATCCCACCGATCCCCCGACTGTCTACGAGACGGGAGAGAAGATCTCGCGCGACTATGGACACTTCATGAAGGCGGGCAACTTCTGCCTCGGCGCACCGATCGAGGTTCGACGCCGCTTCGCTCAGGACAGAACCCTCCTCGCATTCATCAACGATCAGGTCATCCCGTTCCTCTTCAGGCACAGCTATCTACAGGGTCATGGGGTCCCGCCATTCGATGATCTTGCGCATGGCACGCCCGGTCTGCTCGACTATTACATGGCGCACTTTGGCACCGGTGGCGTAACCACGTTGAAGCTCCTGAAGTGCCTGGCGGATGACTTCGCACCCCCGCTCGGTCCGTGTCCATGTGGAAGTGGCAGGAAGCTCCAGGACTGCCACGGCCCCAAACTCGATGAGTTGCGGCCGCACTATTGGCCGGAGATGTTCGAGCACGAGTTGCGCGCGATGATCGAGATGGCACGGAACGCGGACATCGATCTCCCGGAGCGCGATGTGCTTCCGGCGAAGATGTGGAAGCGGAAGCAAAGGCGCCAGCAGAAACAGCAGCGATCGAGGAAACGACGATGACCGAACGGCTCTTACCTCCAGGCTGGTCGATGCAGCCGATCGGCGACCTGCTCAAACGTGTCCGCCGCCCCGTTGAAGTCGACCCAGACCAGATCTACCGCGAGATCGGCATCCGTAGTCATTGCAAAGGCATCTTCCACAAGAAGGAGACCACCGGAGCCATCATCGGCAACAAGCGCGTGTTCTGGATCGAACCCGGCTGCCTCGTCTTCAACATCATCTTTGCGTGGGAACAAGCTGTCGCCATGACCAGCGATGCCGAAGCGGGGATGATCGCTTCGCATCGATTCCCAATGTACGCGACGAAGAACGGCTCACTCCTGCCGGAGTATGTCTGGAGGTATTTCTCGTCACCCCGCGGCAAGTACGACCTCAACGTCGCGTCGCCCGGCGGCGCCGGCCGGAACAAGACACTCGGGCAGGAGGAATTCAAGCGGCTGAAGATCCCCGTTCCACCTGTCGAGTATCAGCAACTGACTGTCGATGTCTTGGCCGATGCGGATCGGGCGATCCGCCGGACATCCGATCTCATCGCGGCCAAGCGTGAACTGAAGCGTGGCCTCGCCCAGCAACTGCTCACCGGCGAACGCCGCCTGCCGGGTTTCGGTGAACCGGCTGTCGGAGGCCGGGTTGGCAAGGAATCGAAGTGCGGGTGGATCCCGGCAGATTGGGAATGCGTGCGGTTCGGGGCGCTCGGGAGCACTTACGCGGGGCTGACTGGCAAGTCGAAAGAGGACTTTGGACAGGGATCACCATACATCCCATACCTCAACATCTTCGACAACACCTACATCGACCCACGGCGAATGGACTACGTTCGAGTGGGCGCCGATGAGACCCAGAATGAAGTGCGCTACGGCGACATGTTCTTCACTACATCATCGGAGACGCGCCTCGAAGTCGGAATGGCATCGGTCCTTCTTGCTGACGTCCGACAGACCTACTTGAACAGTTTCTGCTTCGGATTCAGGCTTGATGAACTCGACACGCTCTGGCCAGAGTTCGCTGGCCACCTACTTCGTGGCGAAAGAACACGGCGCGCAATAGCCCGATTGTCGCAGGGTGCTACCCGATACAACCTGCCTCAATCGGCGATCAAGGGTCTCCACATACCACTTCCACCGTTAGACGAGCAGAAGGCAATTGCCGCAGTATTGAAGTCTGCCGACCAGGAGTTCGCTCTCAAAAAGAAACTGGTGGCGCTGCGCGACCTGAAGAGGGGCCTGATGCAGAGGCTGCTGTCGGGAAGTACCCGGAACTCCCAGAAAGGACCATCATCATGAAGAAGGAAATCGTCGGCCAGCTGCACTCACAGTTCGAGGGCATCGCCCAGACCTGTCAGGAGACCGGCACGGAGTTCTGGCTCGCCCGGGGGCTCCAGGAAGTCCTGGGGTACGCCCGGTGGGAGAACTTCCGAAAGGTCATCGACAAGGCCGTAATATCTTGCCACACCGCCGGTTACGAGCCGTCGGACCATTTTCTTGAGGTCACGAAAATGGTCGAACTGGGCTCGGGGGCCGTGCGGGAGGTCGATGACATCGCCCTGACCCGGTACGCGTGCTACCTGATCGCCCAAAACGGCGACCCGTCCAAGGATCCTATCGCCTTCGCCCAGACCTACTTCGCGGTGCAGACCCGGCGGCAGGAGGTCATCGAGAAACGGCTTGCCGATGTGGAGCGGGTCGGCGCCCGGAAGAAGCTCACGGCGTCTGAGAAGGAACTTTCGGGGATCATCTACGAGCGCGTGCGCGACGAACGGAGCTTCGCCCGCATCCGCAGCAAGGGCGACCAGGCGTTGTTCGGCGGCAAGACGACCCAGAGCATGAAGGACACTCTCGGCATTCCCAAGTCGCGCCCGCTGGCTGACTTCCTGCCGACCATCACGATCAAGGCCAAGGACTTCGCCAACGAGATCACGAATTTCAACATCAAGAAAGATGATCTGCACTCAGAGTCGACCATCAGCCGGGAGCATGTGAAGAACAACACCGACGTGCGGAAACTGCTGACGGATCGAGACATCGTGCCCGAGCAGCTGCCCCCGGCGGAGGACATCAAGAAGATCGAACGGCGCCTGGCGTCAGACGAGAAGAAACTGCCCAAGCAAGCCGAGCCGTTGCCGGAACTGCCAAGCGATGAGGACGGGTGAAATGGACACTCCCTCATTCAAAGAGGATCACATCTCGCAGGTGCCGGCGCTGGAACTGCTGCAGAAGCTCGGTTACGAGTACCTCAGCCCATCTGAGGCCGTTGCAGCGCGCGGCGGTCGTCTCGCGGGCGTGCTCCTGGAACGTGTGCTGACTGAACAGTTGCGGAAGATGAACATCATCCGCTTCAAGGGGAAGGAGTACCCGTTTAGCGAAGGGAACATCCTGTCGGCTGTCCAGGCGCTCAAGGAGGTGGCCGACGATGGGTTGATCCTGACCAACGAGAGGGTCTACGACCTAATCTGCCTCGGTAAGAGCATGCAACAGTCGATCGGTGGTGACACAAAGAGCTTCCAACTCGACTACATCGACTGGACCACGCCGGAGAACAATGTCTTCCACGTGACCGAGGAGTTCGTCGTCGAACGAGCCGGTAGCAACGAGACCCGTCGCCCTGACATTGTTCTCTTCGTCAACGGAGTTCCTCTGGTCGTCATCGAGTGTAAGCGTCCTGATTTGAAAGACCCTATCGCCCAAGCGATCAGCCAGCAGATCCGCAACCAGCAGCGCGATCAGATACCGCGGCTCTTCTTCTGCGCCCAGCTTCTCCTGACACTCTCGAAGAACGAGGCCAAGTACGCGACGGTGGGCACACCGGCGAAGTTCTGGTCGGTGTGGAAGGAACAGACAGACATCGAGTCATCGGTTGCCGAGTTGCTGCGCACGCCGCTCTCGGATGAGCAGAAGGATCGCTTGTTCGGCGAGCGATTCCACTATGTCCGTGAGTACTTCGATGCCCTCGCGAGCGACGGTCGTGAAGTGACTGAGCAGGATCGCGCGGTGTACGCCTTGTGCCGCCCCGCGCGGCTCCTGGAACTAGTATTCCGCTTCATGCTGTTCGATGCCGGCGAGAAGAAGGTCGCCCGCTACCAGCAGTACTTCTGCGTGAAGAAGCTCCTCGATCGCATCCGGCGCACCGAAACCGACGGTACACGCCGTGGCGGCGTGGTGTGGCACACGCAGGGCAGTGGAAAGAGCCTGACAATGGTCATGTTGGCTGAGGCGATTGCGCTGGAACGTGGCATCGACAACTACAAGATCATCCTGGTCACCGACCGTGTCGACCTCGACGACCAGATCTATAAGACGTTCCATCACTGCGGGACCCAGCCGGTTCAGTCAAAGACCGGTAAGCACCTTGCCGAGCTCCTTCGCGAGAACAAGGCCCGGATCATCACGTCAGTCATCGACAAGTTCGAGCTGGCTGTCAGCAAGAGCGATGTGCGCGACGATAACCCGGACATCTTCGTCCTCGTGGACGAGAGCCACCGCGGTCAGTACGGCGAGTTGCACGCCAAGATGAAGAAGGCGATGCCGAATGCCTGCTTCATCGGCTTCACCGGCACGCCCGTCATGAAGAAGGACAAGAACACCATCGAGCGCTTCGGCGGGCTGATCGACACGTACACAATCGAGCAAGCGGTCAAAGACAAGGCCGTGGTGCCGTTGTTGTACGAAGGCCGGCACGTGGATCAGAAGGTCGACACGGAGTCAGTGGACAGCTGGTTCGATCGGATCACAGAGGATCTGAGCAAGGATCAGAAAGCGGATCTGAAGAAGAAGTTCACTTCCAGCGACCAGCTGAACAAGGCTGAGCAGAAGGTCATGCGCATCGCCTGGGACGTGAGCGAGCATTATCGCGAGAACTGGCAGGGCACGCCATACAGGGCGCAGCTCGTTGCGCAGGACAAGGCGACAGCGCTGCTCTACAAGAAGTTCCTGGATGACTTCGGCATGGTGCGCAGCGAAGTGCTCATCTCGGGTCCGGATGACCGGGAAGGGGAAGAAGACGTCCACGAGGAATCGGCGGACGTGGTGAAGGCCTTCTGGAAGAAGATGATGGCCAAGTACGGAAGCGAGAGAGAGTACAACCGCCAGCTCATTAGCGCATTCAAGCACGCGGACGATCCCGAGATCATCATTGTCGTCGACAAGCTGCTTACGGGATTCGATGCACCTCGGAACACCGTGCTGTATCTGACGCGCAAGTTGAAGGGGCATACCTTGCTGCAGGCGATTGCACGGGTGAATCGTCTGTATGACGGAAAGGACTTCGGCTACATCATCGACTACCGCGGCGTGCTGCAGAATCTGGATGAGGCTCTGGATGTTTACGGGCAACTGGCTGAGTTCGATGAGGCCGGACTGGATGACCTGTGCCATGCTCTGACGGACATCGACGTCGAGGCGAAGAAACTCTCGCAGCGCCACTCAGATCTCTGGGAGGTGTTCAAGACGGTGTCGAACAAGCGGGACGAGGAGCAATATGAGCTGCTCCTCGCCGACGATGAACTGCGCGAGAAGTTCTACGAGCGGCTCAGCGTCTATTCGCGCACACTCGCAATTGCCCTTTCATCAGTCGCGTTCCTCGAGACTACGCCGGAAGCCAAGGTTCAGAAGTACAAGACCGACCTGCGGTTCTTCCTGAAGCTCCGGGCATCCGTGCGCAAACGATATGCAGAAGCAGTTGACTTCAAGGACTACGAGACACGCATTCAGAAGCTGATTGATCAACATGTGGGCACCGGAGAGGTCGAACAGATTACGGAACTGGTCAACATCTTCGATGCCGACGCCTTTGCGAAGGAAGTGGACAAGCTCGGCACCGCGGCCTCGAAGGCCGACACCATCGCTCATCGCACCAAACGAACGATCCACGACCGCATGCAGGAAGATCCCGCGTTCTATCGCCGGTTCTCGGAGATGCTGGAGGACGCCATTCGAGCGTTTCGGGAGCAGCGACTATCTGATGCCGACTATCTGAAGAAGGTCGCGGAGATTGCAGAATGCGTGCGCAATCGCACGGGTGACGACATCCCTGCCGAGCTCAGCCATAGAGACGTGGCCAAGGCGTTCTTTGGAGTGCTACATGACGTGTTCGCCGGTTACGACCGTGATGACTTTGAGCCACGTGCTGCGAGCACCACTGCGAGCATCGCGATGGACGAAATCGTGCAGCAGCATCGAATCGTCAACTGGACGAACAACGCGGATGTACAGAATCGGATGCTGACTGCGTTGGAGGACTACTTGTTTGATCTGAAGGAGCTACACGGTATCGATCTGACATTTGAGGACATCGACCGAGTTCTCGATCTGACGCTCGACATCGCGCGGTCCCGGTATGCGTGATTCTCTGACCAAGACGATGGACGTTGAGTACGGTGGCAGGAAGGTCGCCGTTGCGCTCGACTACGGCAAGCGAGAGCGATTGTCGATCACAGTTCATCCAGACTGCACCGTCAGTGCTCTTGCGCCCATCGGCCGCACGGCCGACGAGATCCAGACGCGTCTACAGCGACGAGCATTGTGGATCGCGAAGCAGATGCGGCACTTCGAGCGCTTCAGTCCACTGCCAGTCGAGAAGCGGTATATGTCGGGCGAAACACATCTATACCTTGGACGCCAATACCGCCTGCGTGTTCATCGTAGTGATCATGCGAGCGTCAAGATGGCCGGGCGGTTCATCAACGCATTCGTTCCGGAGCCCGCCGATCCATCGGCCATCGCCGCTGCGCTGGACGAGTGGTATCGCGCACATGCGGCCCCGATCTTCGAGGATCGAACGCAGCGGTGTATCAGTTCCGCCAAGGCGCTGCGATCTGTGGTACCCGCGATTCGCATCAGGCGGATGCGCAAGCGTTGGGGGAGCTGCACCAGCGCTGGAACCGTGACGCTCAACCTGGAGTTGATCAAGACGCCGACCGATTGCATCGAGTACGTGATCATGCACGAGCTTTGCCATCTGAGAATCCACGATCACAGTCCCGCGTTCTACCGGCTGCTGGGGCGATGCATGCCGGATTGGCGGCAGCGGAAGGAGCGTCTCGACTCGTTCGTCCTGGTGTGAGTATGACCTGCCACCGCCTGTGGGGGCCGCCCATCAAAACGGCGGTCCGACCTGTGGGAGGGCTCCCGGTCCTCTGATCCCGTTCTGACCGCGGATCGAACCTCGCAAAGACATCCACCCCGAGCCCAACCCTCCTGTAAACCGAGAGCCCGTACTCTCTCCCGTCGCGCGAGAGTCGGGGTGCGAGAGGGCAGAGAATCGAGGGGTTCGCTTCGGGGTTCGCGACCGGTCGCCCAAGCGCGAGAGCGCCGCGACTCGGCGAAGCTCCCGCGACGTTGGCCCAAGGGCCGATTCCATCGCGGCATTCGCCAACCGCCTCTGTAAACCGACAGGCCCGCGTCGCTTGGACACGGGCCTGGAAAGCTCCCCTACTTGGACTCGAACCAAGAACCTAGCGGTTAACAGCCGCTCGCTCTGCCAATTGAGCTATAGGGGATCATGTCAGTTCCAACGGGTTGGTCCTGCTGAAGCTCAACACAATATCGGCCAGTCCCGGCCGGTCAAGTACAGGCAACTTGCCGATTTCGAGCTGCAGGGCTATCCTGCGAGGTCCTGTTGATTTTCTAGTCGAACGGCCATTTCCTGTCCCCTGTTGCTCAAAGGCTCCACCGATGAAAGACGGCATTCATCCCGAATACCACCATGACTGCAAGGTCTTTTTCCGTGGCGAACACGTGATGTCCGTCGGTGCGACAGTACCCGAGATGAATGTCGAGGTCTGGTCCGGATCGCACCCGTTCTTCACCGGCCAAAAGAGCTTTGTCGACAGTGCCGGCCGGGTCGAGAAGTTCCAGCGCAAGTTTGCTGGCGACTACTTCAAAGGCAAGAAAAAGAAGTAGGTACGTTCGCTGTTTCTTCAACCGTGTTCACAACACTGAACGCGGTTTTTCTATGCGCACAGGTCGACAATTCTCGCTCCCGACCAAGACACAACGATGGCCAGCAAGCTGCACACCAACCTGATTGCGAAGCTCAATGAACTTGCGGATCAATTCCGGGATCTGTCGAGCAAGTTGATCGATCCGGCGGTGCTTGCGGATCACCATGAAGTTCGCAGACTGTCCATTCGCAGGAAGGCACTGGAGCCGATTGTAAATGCGTATACGCAACAGCAACAGTGCGAACAACAGCTTGCTGAACTTCGTGAGATTCAATCTGGGGGCGACGATCCGGAACTGGCGGAGTTAGCCAAACAGGAAATACCTGAGCTTGCTGAACGCTCTGGCGCGTTGATCGAAACGATTCAGCGGCTGCTCGTGAATGCGGATGATGAAACGGTCGGTTCTGTTATCGTCGAAGTGCGCGCAGGCGTTGGCGGCGATGAAGCTGCTCTCTGGGCTGGTGATCTAACGCAGATGTACGAGCGCTATGCGTCGCTGCGGAAGTGGTCCGTCGAGCAGCTCGACTATTCCGGCGGCGATCATGGCGGCGCGAAGCAGGCGATTCTGCGCATCATCGGAGAACAGGTCTGGACCGCACTCGGCCAGGAAGCGGGTACGCACCAGGTCAAGCGCGTCCCCGCAACGGAAGCGCAGGGACGCATTCACACATCGACTGCGACTGTTGCGGTCCTGCCGGAGCCTGAAGAAATCGAACTGTCAATTGACAAAGCTGATGTCAAGGAAATGATCACGACCGCGCAGGGTCCCGGTGGGCAGAACGTCAACAAAGTTGCTACTGCGGTGCATCTCATCCACGAACCGACCGGCGTCGAAGTGCGCATGCAGGACACCAAGAGTCAAGCGCAGAACCGTGAAAAAGCCTGGGTGCTGCTTCGTGCACGGCTGTATGAACGACAACGAGCTGAAGCGGAAGCTGAGCGTGCAGAAGCGCGCAGCGAGATGATCGGCACAGCCGGCCGGGCGGAAAAAATCCGCACCTATCGCTACAAGGACAATCTTGTGGTCGATCATCGCCTCGGCGAGTCATTCAACCTCGGCGAAACCATAGCAGGCAATATGCAGCCGTTGATTGATGCACTGATCGAGCATGAAACGGCGCGACGCCTTGCGGCGCTGTAACGTGTAAACGTGTTCAGTGTTTCGTCTGGCTTACGCCAACGACTGCACTGGAGTTTGCGCTGTTGAATTTCTCGACTGTTGCTGCGTCTGTTGTTTGCACGGGGATGCGCACGCAAAATGCGCCGTTGCTGGTGTTGTACCACGCGTTGGCTGCTGCAGGGTTTGCGGGGTCGAACACCTTGCTGGCTGGATAGATCACGTCGGCATCAGCATTGACGATTTCGACAATCATCGGGCTGTCCGTCCATGCGTGTTTTGGCAGGACATCGCGCGGAAACCAATCGGCATGAATCTCTTGTGGAAAGCCCTCTGGCGAAAGCGGAATCGATGCCTGTGCTGCGTGCGTGGCAATGAAACCGCGCACGAGCCGAACATTGTTCGCCATCGTCGTTGCGCGGCTGATATCGGTCGCATTGGTATACCGCGGCATGACAACGGCGGCCATAATCGCCAGGAAGGCGACGACGATCAGCAGTTCGATAAGTGTGAACGCACGGCGGATTCGCATGTACCCCCCAGCCAAAATGTCTGTGTCAGGAGGGCGGACATAGCCCTGTTGCTGTTCTTATTTTCGGCCTTGTACCACCATGACATTGGAATCCTGCAGCAGATTCGAGCATCACGCCGATGGCTCGGATGTCTGGCCGAAGTGACGTGACCGATAACGCAGAATCCTGCCGAATGCGCGAGAGCACAAAACTGACCGAAGAGTACTATAAGATATGAGCAACACGCCCGATCGACTGCTGCTGGTTGTAGTCGGTGCGCCTCTGGAAGCAGAGCGAATCGACCGTCCGCTCGCTCTGCAACTCAGCGCAACAATTACAGCAATACAGAATGACCTCGAAGTCAGCGATCCGTACGAAATCATTACCTGTACAGATGTCTGGTTTCTCAATGATGCAGGGCTGCTGAGCCATCCTGTCATTTCGATCGGTCGGCCCCAGTCCAATGCAGCAACCGCATTCCTGGCTGGACGACTTCCAACAGCGCTGATCGTCGACCACGCGTATCGCATCCACTTCGATACCTACGGTGTCGAACAACAAGCCTGCATCTGGGGAACAAACGCAGTGACGACGCGGGCTGCTGTAGACGCGTTTCACCAGCGATATCTCAACTGTTTTCTTCGGCTGGCCCATGATCTTCCTCAGCAAGCGAACTGACTCGCTGCACCCGAAGCTGGGTTTCCTGCGTATACTTTAATGTCTGAGCAGATGAGCGTGACGGGCAGGCTGATCCCGAACGCCGGGGCTGTACGTCTCCGGCGACCGTGCCAGCCCGATTACAGTCCCCCAGGAAGGGTCACGCTCATGATTTTCGCTCGCTCGACATCAAGAAACTCCAACCGCAATGCTCGATGCACGCCACGGCCAAAGAGTCGTCGGACAGCCTTTACGCTGACCGAACTTCTTGTGGTCATAGGCATAGTCGTTTTACTGATCGGTATTCTGCTGGCAGCGCTCTCCAGCGCCCGAAACAAGGCTCTGGCGACGAAAACGCTGGCGACCATGAATGGCTTCTCGCAGGCTGCGCAAACGTATCAGCTTGAACATGGAAAGTACCCGGGGCTTGTTCCGGAACGTGTGCTTGCTGCAATGACCGGCCAGGAAATTACCAGCATGGAGAGTGCAATTCTTGCCCTGATGGGCGGGGCACGGGTGCTCTCGCCGCAGGATGTTGCAGGGACTGCGACTCGAGCCGATTACGACAACTACAACGGCGAGGAAATTGTTGTTCAGGCTGGAAATCAGGAATGGAAGATCAAGATCGATGTCAACCGCATCGGTGAAGGACCGTACGTCGCTGGCAAGACATACTCGCCGTACTACCAACCCAGTGAAAGCGAGTTGACCAGCACGCATGGCGTGCAGACCAATGAAATTGACGCTGGCGACGGCTCGGTACACATCGTCAACATGCCTGACAACTATCGGCTTCCCGATCTCATTGATGGCTGGGGCCAGCCGATACTTTTCGCACGAAGAGTCCGATCGATCGGCCCGTTGGTCGGCGAGTCGTCTGCCAACCCTCAGTTTCTTTTCGACACCAGCACGAGTTCGCTGGTTGGTACCAGCCAGTACACCAAGTCGACGAAAATCGGTGCCTTTGAAGTAGATCAGACCGACGCAACCAGCGAGCAGTACAGCATTCTGCAGATCGGTTCCGCTTCCGATCAGCAGGCAACCTGGGAACAGATTCTCGCGCATCCTTCGCTGCCCGGCGAAGCCCGCGGCGCGTTCATATTGATTTCCGCTGGCGCAGATGGCATCTACTTCTCACGCATGGACGGCCCGGGCAGTCCCAAGGAAATCATCGGCGATGACATCGGGTTGCCACAATTCCGACTGTTGGGTCCGTCCATCATCGAAGAGTTTGATGATGTTCGTGTCTTCGGCGGAAATTGATACGCGGTACCAGCAATGAGGCGCCGCTGAACTCCGGCGGCAACAAGTGACTATGACCATGCATACTCTTCGTACTTCCAACTATCAAACTGCGTCTCGAGCGTTCACACTGCTCGAACTGATTCTCGTCATCGCGATCATTGCGATCCTGCTCAGCCTGGTGCTGGTAGCAATGAGTGGCGTCAAGGAAGCCGGCAGTCGAACTGAATCCGCCAACGCGCTGCGGCATATCATGCGTGGATATATCACTTATTCCGGTGATCACAAGGGCAAGCTCATGCCCGGTTATATCGCCCCGACAGACATCGGGACCGGACCGAATCAGCTTAACATCGTCGCTCGCGACTTTGATGGCAACACGCTCAATGCCGAAGACACCGGTTCATTTGTATGGCGGCTCATGCCGTATCTTGATGATGAATGGAAGCTGTTGACCACGGACTACGGCGCGCCGGGAGTGGAAGCTGCGATTGCAAGCGAGATTCAAAATGGTCGTTATGGACCCGGCAGCGAAAGTCCGCCGAGTCAGCAAGGTGTACCCGCAACAGTTGCACTCGGCTTGCGACCCGCCTTCGGTCTGAATTCTATTTATTGCGGCGGCGATTCCTACCACGGCGGCACCGCCACCGATTTCTCACCCTGGAATACGGCAAGCAACAAGACTATTGCGGCGACACGCATGTCCGAAGTCATCAACACCACCAGACTCATTGTGTTTGCCCCGACGGTGTTCCATGAACGCGATTGGACGAGCGATCTCGAAGTGTACGAAGTCGAATTCGGGTATCCTGAGCTGCGTCCGCCGTTCATCTACAACCCGAATACTGACTCCTTCGGCGACTCGCAATGGGATGTAGAGTCTGACGGAAGAGTTGAGACGCACAGCGGTGCTTCCTACAACAACGACGGTGGTATCCCCATTGCCCGGTGGAGTGACAGCAACATGCCGACGGCGCGCATGGACGGCAGCACTTCAATGGAAGACATTTTCCAGATCGGCCCTCCACATAATTTTCCAGAGGGTAATGATGAAGCGAAACGCGAGATCATGAAGAACTGGTGGCCATTTGCGACCGGGTACCGCTAAGCCGCAAGGCGCATCAGATACAAATCGTGTTACAACGACAAGCGCGTCCGACTGGAGCCGGACGCGCTTGTTCATTGAACAACAATAGTTTCTTGGTCGTCTGCTCTCAGGCGCTCGTGAGGCCTTTTTCTTTCAGTAGATCAAGAATCTTCTGCACTGACTCAGCCACGGACAGTTCGTGCGTCTTGAGGTGCAGTTCAGCATCAGCCGGCTCTTCATACGGATCATCAATGCCGGTGAAGCCTTTGATTTCGCCAGCTCGGGCCTTCTTGTACAGCCCCTTGGGGTCGCGGTTTTCCGCTTCTTCCAGCGTGCAATCGATGAAGACTTCCAGGAACGGCAGGCCCTCCTTGTCGTGCAGTTCACGGCAAAGATCACGGTCGGCACGGTACGGACTGATGAAACTCGTGATTGTGATGATGCCGGCATCCGCAAACAGCTTGGCGACTTCGCCGATGCGACGAATGTTCTCGGTGCGATCATCTGCGCTGAAGCCGAGGTTCTTATTCAAGCCGTGGCGGACGTTGTCACCGTCCAGACGGTAGGCATGTTTATTCTGCTGGAGCAGCACCTGCTCGAGCGCGACGGCAATGGTGCTCTTGCCGCTGCCGGAAAGGCCGGTCATCCAGAGCGTGCAGCCTTTTTGTCCGAGGTTCTTGAACCGCTCTTCTTTGCTGACGGTTCCTTCATGCCAGGTGATGTTCGTTGCAACTTGCTGTGTCATTGTGATTCGTTTTCGGGTTTGTGTTTGAGTTTCGATGTGTGAAGCGATCGTCTTTGCTGCGCTTCGCGTTGCGGGGAAACAGGTTGATTTGTCTTACGCTCCGGCACCGACGGTGCTTTCGCTGGTGGCCCATTTGATCAGAACATCAGCAACTTCCGGTCGGCTGAATTCCGCCGGCGGGCGCTCGCCCTGGGCAAGCAGATCGCGAACTTTCGTGCCGGACAGGAATACCTGATCGCCCTGAATTTTCGGGAACGTCTTGCCCGAAACCATGCCCTGCGCCTTATGCGACCACGCTGCGTGTTCGAACTTCAGGATTTCGATAGCAATTTCGCCATCCTTGAATTCATCGAAAATGTTCTGGGCGTCATACGTGCCGTAGTAATCGCCGACACCTGCGTGATCGCGGCCGACGATGAAGTGGCTGATGCCGTAGTTCTGGCGGATCAGAGCGTGCTGCACAGCTTCGCGCGGGCCGGCATATCGCATAGCTGCGGGCATAACCGTCAGCAGAGTGCGCTCATCGACAAAGTAGTTTTCGATGATCGTTCGGTAGCAATCCATGCGCACATCCGCGGGAATGTCGCCGGGCTTGGTTTCACCGACGAGCGGATGAATCAAAAGGCCGTCGGTGATTTCCTGCGCACACTTGCACAGGTATTCGTGTGCGCGGTGAATCGGATTGCGAGTCTGGAATGCGCTGACCGTCTTCCAACCGCGCTGTTCAAACATCTTGCGCGTCTCGGCCGGGGTCTTGCGGTACTTGGTGAATTGCTCGCCGGGCTCGCGTTCGGGTGTGACGGTGATGACATGAATCGGTCCGCCGACCAGCCAGTCGCCCTCATCCATGATTGCCTTGACACCGGGGTGTGCTGCGTCTTCGGTGCGGAAAACCTTTGGGATCTCCAGCTTCTTGTCGTGCGGGTAGATTTCCTTGACATCGATGACAGCAAGCAATGTCCCGTCGGCATGCTTAAGTGCAGCCTGCCCGCCTTCTTTGAGCGTGGCTTTGACATCGTTATCAACTGCAAGCGTGATCGGGATCGGCCAGACCGTGCCGTCAGCCAGTCGCATATTGGTGCAGATGCCTTTGAAGTCTGCCTTGCCAACGAAGCCGGTCAGCGGGCTAAATGCTCCGATGGCGATCATTTCGAGATCGCAGGCCTGTTTGGCTGAGAGTGTAATCGTCGGTAGGCTGGCAGCAGTCGCCTTGAGTTCACTGGCCTTGCCAGCGTCAACGATGCGATTTACGAGCGTACCACCATGCGGTGCGATCAGGTGCGATGAAGACATACCGACAGACTCCTCCGAGGGCTCATTAGGGGCTAAATTAACGGGAAAGAGCCGATAGTAGCGAACCCACCGGCCCGAGGCAACGATCATTAGAGCAAGAGTTGCGTAAGCGGCACCAGCCCGAACGGCGTCGGGTGGTGATCCGGTGTTGAAACGACCGAATGTCCCAGCACGACCTGCTGCCTCAGTGCAGCTTTGCCCCCCCTCGAAGCACTCCATTGCCACGAAACGGTGCACAAATAGAGACTGATCCTGTTCGCCAGCAGTCCCTCGGTAAGAAAACCGCGCGCGGCGTAATGTGGATGTCAGCGCAGTCCTTCGGCGTCAAAGTCACCGCAACAGTTGGCAATCTCGTCCTGATGGCCCTGCTCTTCAAAGAGGACTGGGGCGTGTTCGCCCTTGCCATAGCTGTAAAAGCCCTTCTGGATATCACTGGCCGGATCGGCATGCGTCAGATTCTGGTTCAGAGGCATGCCAAGTTTGATCGATGGGCGACACCAGCGTTCTGGATGGCACTTACCGCCGGCATGATCGCCTCGATGCTCATCATCGGTATCGGCCCCTTGATGGCCGACCAATATGACCAGCCCGATCTCGTTTGGATGCTTGTCATTCTCGCGGCGAATTCACCCATTTTGGCAATGGGAATGGTTCCACAAGCGAAACTTCAGAGTCAGATGCGATTCAAAGCAATTGCATCCATTGAATTCACCGCGCACGTTGGAGCGCTCCTTGCGACGGTTATCCTCGCAGCTCTCAACTTCGGGCCATTCAGTTTTGTCATTCCGTTGCCGTTCATGGAGCTTTGGCGCAGCGCTGCCTTCTGGTACTTAGCCCGTCCGCGCATCCGCCTCACACCCCAGTTTCGACGATGGAAACTCCTGATGGCAGACACATCCTACATCCTGGTCACAGACGTCCTGTCACGTGTCGTGTCTCAAGCAGATTATCTGATTCTCGGATTGTTCCATCCCATCGCACTGGTTGGCGCATATTCCGTGGCGTTTCGATTCTCGACACAGAGCATGTCGGTGGTAACCGGGAATCTACGACAAGCACTTCTGCCAGCACTCAGCAAACTGCAGTCCGAGCCGACTCGTCAACTGCGAGCATTCCTGCGAGCAGGACGGATGCTTACAGCTGTGTATACACCTGTCGCTCTTCTGCAGGCAATCACCTGTGAACCACTTCTTCGCCTGCTGTACGGTGAGAAATACCTCGAATCGATACCGGTTCTTCAGATCTTGAGCATCAGCATGATGCTTCGCGCGATCAACGGACCGTCCGTCAGTTTGCTGCGCAGCCAGGGTCGATATCGCACAAACATGCTGCTGCAAATCATCTACACATTGGTGTTCGTCATCGTCGCAATGCTTGTCGCTTCAACGTGGGCTGCAGTGGAACTGGCAATCGGAGTCAGCGTCGTTGCAGTCGCATTTGGCCCGATTCAGACATACGTTGCGATCCGCAGTATTGGTGGATCGTGGTCCGACGTCGTAGGAATCTATGTGCAGCCGGTCATTGCGGGCAGCACTGCGTTTGCCCTAACGTGGACAGCGGGCCTGTTCATTCCGACTAATCTCTCAGATCCGGTGCGATACTGCATCGAAATCGTGATCTACACCCTGCTTGGTGTCGGCCTGTACGCTGCAATCGTGCGGTGGATCATGCCGGCGTTATGGAGTGACCTCCTGCGGCAATTCGAAGGTGTCAATCCGCTGCCGTTGCGTCGATTCAGCCGCAAGGCACACCAACACCAAATGCGTCCCTAAACGTCGACGTCATCTGCACATCACTTAGCAGACGACGTTGCAGGTTTGCCGGTGTCAATCAATTCGTCAATTTCGCGAAGTGTCCGCACCGTTGACCAATGTGACAGATCCCAACCGAGCAGGTGCTGCAGGCGCTCGATGTCGTCGCGATAATGTTCTGCGAGCGGACGGCGAACAGCAGGCTGCACCTCAGGTTGCGGGCGTTTAAACATCGGCAGCAGAATGCGTCGCTCGATCCCGAGTACGACGATCCGCCGAACCACCTTGCTCAGTGCGCCAATCCGATGCTTACGCATGCGCTCGTCGTCGGTTCGTTGCATATACAGCGGCTGCAACAGCCGGGCAATGCGTTGGTGTGTGAGTGAATATACGCCCGGATAGCTGGATTGCGACACATCCACATCATCAAACGGCGCTTTCAGGCCGAGGAATTCACCGATTGTCTTGAGCGACCCGGCCCGATCTGCCTTGAGTTGCGATGATTGCAGCACAAGCATCTGCGAGCGATCGAAGTGCTGCCACCAGTTCTGCAGATGTTTCGCATACATCCCTTCGTCGATGATCGCCGGTTCGCCGGGCCACTGCGTGACAGGTCCGCAATTGCGAAACGAGGTATACCACTGGTCAAACGTCTGGATCGGCAAACGGCCGGTGGTCAGGGTTTGAAAATATGAGGAAACTGCACGTTCAATCGGATCGCGCAGCGCAACAATCAGTTTGACGTCAGGGAACAGGCGATGCAGTCTCCCCGGGACGCGCTCGTCGCTGAAGAACGTGCGTTTCAGGCCGACACACGGCGCGGCGGCGGCATCCTGCATCAATGCATCGACTTTGTCAGCTACTTCCATCGCATCAAAATCAGAGCGTTCAAACATGGTGAATCCGCCCGGTACGAATCCCACCTCAGCATGTTTACGAAGGCTCTTCGCCAACCAGGTTGAGCCCCCCTTCTGAACGCCGATGATGATAAAGTGAAGTTTCGTACGCATGCAGATTCCCATGTGCTCGAGAGGCAAACATGCTAGTGCGTCACTGTACTCCTCTCAATTCGCGTTATTCGTCCATCGGCCCGTGTCCGGGTCGACAATGCAACCCCGTTGTGTGAGGCCGCTGAGCGGATCAGATTTCTCAATGTTCTGGACCTTGCTGCTCATTGTGATTTGTGTGTCAATCGGCGTTTTGGTCGTCGTCGAACTGTACGCACGATTTGTGCTCGGCCTCTGCGATCGTCCGCTTTGGCGATTCGATGAAGACTACGAATACATACTTCAGCCGAATCAACGTGCCCGGTCGTTGGGGCGGAATGTCCTCGTCAATACGTGGGGCATGCGTTCGCGCGATGCAGTGCAGAATAAAACCGATCCAAATGAATTTCGAGTGCTGGTACTCGGCGACAGCATCGTTAACGGCTTACCGAGAATCGATCAATCTGAGCTTGCAACGACCAAGCTCGAAGAACGACTTGAACGTACCTTGCAGCGTGCAGTGTGGGTTGGCAACATCTCCGCTGGAAGCTGGGGGCCGCCGAACCTACTCGCCTACATTGATAAGCATGGGCTGTTCGACGCCGATGTAGTCATCATCGTGGTGAACAGTGCAGACTATTTCAAGCAATTGCAGTTTCGTCCGCTTGACCTTGGTCGTCCGGAACGCAGGCCGCAGCTGGCAATATTTGAAGTTCTAAACAACTACATTCGCCGTCGCATTCGTAAGAAAATGCGCGCAACGAAACGAGTTGCGACACAGGCCGCGCGGACTGGTGATGAGTCGACAGCAGCGATGCGTACACTGATCCCACAAATTCGGACTGCAGGTTCGAATATCTGTGTCGTGCAACATCTTGGCAAGGATGAGATCACGAATACGCCACAAGCGGGATATATGGAACTTCGTGACATTACACGCGACCTTGGCGTAGAGCCGGTCAATCTCGGTCCTGCATTTTCTGCGGCAATCAATAGAGGCGAGTCGCCGTATCAGGACGGATTGCATCCGAATCCACTTGGTCAGCAAATTCTTGCGAATGTGATTTTCGAACATGTGATCCGATGCGTCAAAAAATAGAAACTGGATGATTCACGCATCATCGGCCAACCAATGTGTTAAATCCAGATCGAGTAGTCGCGACAGTGCCGTGACATCTGAACGGTAATACTCCACAAGTCGACTGCGCGTCGTTTGTGTGAGCTCGGGGCGTTCTGCCGGCAGCAGCGGCGCGAGTACGAATCGGTCAAGTCCTCCTGCAAAACCACGCAACAACGGCGCAAGCGGGCCACGTCTCGGAGCCCGGCGGGTTCCGTTCCCGTACAACCGCGAGTACGTAGGAAGCAGCGCACGCAGTATTCGGAGTCTGCTGTGCGAGTACGGCGCAGCCATCGGTCTACGTGCGCTCCCTGCAAACCGATGCGCTGCATCAACCTCAAGAAAGGCATACATCGATTGACTCACAGCCTCTGGCTCTTTCTGAAGGTTGTCAAACAAAAGGATCAACATCTGACTGCGATCAAAGAACTCGAGATATCGTTCAATATGCTGGTTGTACAGCCCGTATTCAAGAACGATGTCAGCGACCGGGTAGTCCTGCTGCAAGGACCGATCGAGAATCTGACCAAGCGCATCGTCTGCCGGGAGCAGCGGAATCTTTGCCCCGTGCATCAGTTGAAAGAGTGATGAAACTGCACGATCAATTGGATTTCGCAGAATCGCGATCAACTTTGCATCTGGAAAATGCTGCGCGATTCGTCCAGGACATTCTCTCGTGGACAGCCACAATGCACGCTTGACGCCGGTGCGTTTTCTGGACGGGCCGGCCTCCAGCAATGTGCGCAGCTTTTTGACGCCGCCACGCTCGTAGTTTGGATCTTCAAAGCATGGAACTTCCGCAGCCGGC
This sequence comes from Phycisphaerales bacterium, assembly GCA_029260575.1. Taxonomy (GTDB): domain Bacteria; phylum Planctomycetota; class Phycisphaerae; order Phycisphaerales; family SM1A02; genus JAJDDB01. The sequence goes on along the minus strand of JAJDDB010000004.1, from coordinate 147,257 downwards.
ATGAATATTTCCGGGTGCGATCGAAGTGATTGCACCAGAAACGTGGAACCAGACTTTTGGGCTCCTATAACGAAAAAGTCTGCAGGCACTGTGGTCAACGTTCGATCTTTCGCGTGTGCGAATCGTGCATCGCGATACGTTTCGCGTTTCATGCTTCAGAAAGAAGGCTCTGGTTGTGCATCTCCGTAATCTGAGAAGTCGCCGACATCCGAATAGTCGTCAGCAGCGTCATGTTCATCAGCGTCAAACTGTTGATCAAACGCGGCGCGCTGGCTCGCGGGGAAATACTCTTTCTCGTCGTCCAGATCGATACGACGAGTTGTGAAGAACGTATACGTCACGCGCCCTATAAGAACGAAGTACAGTATTGGTCCGGGAGCGCCGATGATGCTTCCTTGCTTGCATGACAAAATGAAGTTGTACAGGAACATTCCCAAGAGAACCGCGGACGTACCTCGCCACTTTGGTTCATCATCCAATGTCTTGTGCAGAATGCGCCAGTGACGCGTTATAAGAATGAGCATGGAGCCAAAAATCACAGCGCCTACCAGGCCCAACTCGACAAGAACTTCGGTAGGTACGTTGTGGGTGTAGTGAAGGCCGGTGAGACTGGAGAATCCTCCTGGTCCGATGCCGACTAACCATGCTTCCGGGCGGTCGACGAAATGATCGAGCATCAGCATTATCCGCTGCCAGCGTGCATCAAGTGACTCATCCACACCGGACGTATAACGTCCATAATTCTGTTCGCTGACAAACAGGTCAAATACAAGATACACGCTGAGAACCACAATCAGGAATCCGCCGGCAACGAGAAAGAACTGCTTTACATTCGCAACTTTTCGCGAAAGCGGATACAGCAGAATAACCACAAGACCAGCGCCAAATGACTGACCGCGCGAACCGCTTAAAACTGCCATTGCCATGCCGGTTACGAAAGCCGTCAAACGCAGCGCGTTGAAAATCGTTGATTGTTTCGTCGATCGCATCAGCACCGCAGCGATTGCCAAAGTGCCGCCGGCCCGACCAGTTGCAAGCGGATTGCCTGCAGATTCACCGAATCCGACTTCCAGTCGATACCGCGCACCCATGAAATCAGCTCGAGGGTTGAACAGGATCAGCAGCAACACACCTGTTCCGAGCACCAGCAGGAATCGCATCATTGAATCGAAGTCGCGCAAGTCTCGAATCAGGATTGGCGCGATCAATAGGTACACCGCGAGGTACATGAAGTTGCTTTGCATCTGGGACATGGCAAATGTTCTGCCGGGTGACCAGGCCCAACCCAACACTTGATACACGTAGATGCCGACGACTAGGAGAAGAACCGGGTTGAGAAAGCCGGTACGCACATCGTCGTTGCGAAGGTACCGCATTATCGCTGCCAAAAGGCAGACTAGGCCGATGGATACGTTGATCGTCCATGACCTGGTGACCAATACAGGAAAGAATGACTGCAGGAGTTGCTCGATCGAGAACATAATTACGATGATCGCCGCCGCCCATGCCGGTCGCCGGATCGCCATTAGCCCTACCACAAAGAGGGTAAGAGCCGTCAACCCACCAATTGCAGTCCACATGCCCTGACTACCGTCCTCTTCAGTCCGATGCTTCGCTGCATCGATCACATCCCACCCGCAGACCTCTTGCCGGTCGTACGTCCGAATCACCGCCGAAGTTCCGTTGAATCAATTGGCACGCGGTGAACGAAGAGCTTATCGGCTCAATCTTGCCGTTTGGTTCGCCATGATTCTCTCTGGAATCAGGCAAAATCGACCATACCGTGGAGATTGTTCACGTATCTGAGCTCTGCTAGACTCACCTTGTGTTCTCTGGATGTCCTCTGGAGGCAGATCGGTGCTCGTAACAAGAAGAATTCGGCGGCAGGCTCACCTCGATCATGACGGAATTTTCCTGGATCAGTCAATTATCGAACATCGGGCGTCGCCTTGTGATCGCCACCCACCGCCGCTCAGGAACACACCTCATGATCGACCTCCTGCGAAAGCAGTTTCAGGAGTTCGAGTCATGGAAACGCCTCGGTGAAGGCGCTGACAAGCTTTACCTGACACTTGAAAACTTGAATCGTCTTGAGCTGATGGGTCAAAACCAAACGCGAAAGTCGCTGAAAATTCAGGAGTCGTTGGAGATTCTCCGTCGGCCGGCCCGCCCAATTGTCAAGACGCACATTCTGCCCGGCTGTGAGCAATGGCCAGATGAAATGCGCGCCTTCGCAGACCACCTGCTGGGCGATGCCGACATTCTATACGTGTATCGTGATGGACGATCAGTTCTGACGTCGCTGCACTTGTACATGCAGTTCTTCCATCCTGCAGCCCGATGTCCGATTAGTGCCTTCATTCGCCAAGAGCTTGACGGCGTGAATCACGTTGCTGCATGGTCCAACCACGTGCGCCAGTGGCTCGCACAACCAAACGTCATACCGGTGAAATTCGAAGACGTCATCCAGAACACACGCGAGACACTGGACACTCTGGGACAGCAGTTGCATGCGCAACCACTCTATGTAGAACCGCTGTTGCCCCGGCGATTGCGCAACATCTGGGAATCCCGTTGGCTTCGAATGACATCACGCCGACCAGAGCCGAGCACGATTCTCGGAGACGGCCACAATCGAAAACAGAAGGTCAGCTGGCGCGATGAATTCACTGAAGAAGACCGCGCGTTCTTCCACGAACACGCTGGTGATGTGCTCATAGAGCTTGGATACGAAGACTCCGACGCATGGATAACTCGGGCACCATCATCGCAGTTGCCCGACACCGCAAGGTGACTCCTGCAGCACGCAATCAGGGACGATAGAACAGAAACTCAACACTGTTGCGAGAGTACATTCGAAATCCAATCTCAACGAACCGGTTAATATATTGGCGTGTATCGCGAAAAGATATTCCCGCAACAGTTGCGTGATGAAACTCGATGCACCACTGATCTATACTCAGCAATAGTTCGTCACTACATCCGTCCAGTACGGCTTCTTCAGCCCCTTCGATGTCCATCTTCACGACACTCACGTCCGAACCGGCAACACGCAACGCGTCTGCGACTGTGATTACCTCCACCGAGTACTGCTCGATCGTGTCGTGGGTAATGTTGTGGTGACCGGTAATTGTCGAACCCGACACGTTCTCCTTTGACTCGAAGAATGTCACAGAGCCCCGCTCAGCACCGATTGCTTTCTCATAGTAAAAAAAGCGGCCGCCACTAGTATCCGCCTGCGCCTTCAACGCGGGCACATGCCGGCGTGTCGGATCGAATCCATGGGATGTCAAATCAAATCGATCAATCATCGCCATTGAAAAATCAGCGTTGTTGCCGAGCCCCATGTCCACGATCACCGAATCGGCGTGGAGTCGATCCACAAGCCAGTAGCCGGGGTCAATACATACGATGTGTGCGTTCTTCGGTGCCCGATGCAGCCGGGCAGCCAGTTCGTATCGAGCGTGCCGCAGTTTGTTTGTGATTCGACCCATTCAGCTCATTGTGGCATCTCAATCGCCTGAGTGCCAGCACGCGGTCGAACTGAATGCACACAAGCTGCAATCATCCACGATCACCACGAATCACATCGTTCCAGCCGCTCGGCCAATACTCCTCGGGCGACAGGTGTAGACGCGCGCTGCGCGCGATGAAGTACATCGTATGTACGAGCGACCACTCCGCAATCATGTGTTCACGCCGAATGCACAGCTCGTGGCGCTTCACCGCCTGCCGAGCCCGATGACACCCGCGCACCCCGCTGGCGCAGGATTGATACCCACAGTCAAAAACCGCACGGGCAGCCTCCGGCGAAAATTCCTCGAACCGTCCGAACGGCCAGGCGAAGTGTTCAACCCTGCCCACCCGTTTTTTCAACTGCTCCGCTGCGCCGTGCAGTTCATCAGTCAACTGCGTCGAACTGAGCGTGCTCATGTTGGGATGCGTCAATGTGTGGCTGCCGACCTCGTGTCCCTCATCCAGCAATTTGTCGATGTCGTCCCAGTTCATGAATTCATGCACCGGCTCGCGCATCCCCTCATGACAGAACTGCGTGATCCGATCGGGATCAGTTTCACCGATGATCGGCGGACAGACGAAGAAACACGCCTTGGCTGAAAACTCCCGCAGAATGCGAACAGCCCGCACACAGCTTTTCAGTCCATCATCAAACGTGAACGTGAGAGCCGGCCGGTTGATGTCGCCCGACAGAATCCGCTGCACAGCTTCGGAATAGGAAATAAACGCGTGGGCCGGGCGCAACCGTCGAAGCAGCCGACGAAACGACTCTTCCTCGTTTGCAAAGACATGATGCAGATTCAGAACATGCACACGATTGATGCGCAGCGACTGTTCAATGCGCCCGGTTCGCTGCCACATCATCGAAAGCGCGGTCAAGGCTGCATTGCGCAGCACCGGCCGCATGCCCCGGCTGTCGCCGGCCAACTGGCGGAAACTCGTTACCGGTTGATCGACGGTCGGGATGTTCGTGTCGTCGCTCATGTTTGAATTCGAAGGTAGCCGCTGCTGCGCACCCGTGCCACGAATTGACCCGCCGCCGTCACCCCTGCCTTGCCTGCACCCACGGATACGCCCCTCCAGCCACCATTTGTTCATAATGGCCAATCAACTGCGGCGTGACTACGGCTGCGGTAAACCGCTGCCGCACCAACTGCCGGGCCCGCTCACCTCGCGCAGCAAGCTGCTGCGGCTCATCAAGCAGCCGCTCCAGCCCGCTCCTGATCGCAGCACTGTCTACCGCAACCGTCACCCCTGCATCCACTTCCGCAATTTCCGGACAATTGCATCGATCGGTCACCAGCATGCACTTACCCGCGTACGCAGCTTCAAGGATTGCCATCGACATGGTTTCATGCCTCGAGCAATGCGCATATATGTCAGCGTCAGCCAGCAACGACAATCGCAGGTCGCCGGTGACCAGCCCCGGCAGGCGCACCCGATCAGCAGCCGGGTGCCCGCGCAACTTCTGATCCAACGTGTCCTTCAATCCCTCATCCGGCCCCGCCAGAACCAAAGCCACATCATCACGCTGCCTCGCTAATTCAAGAAACGCGGCCAGCAACAGGTCTGTGCCTTTGATGGTGTGCAGCCGCCCGACGGACAGGATTATCGTCTTATCCGCAAGGTCCGGCTCGGTCGCGCGATACGTTCCTCTTGCCGGCAGCGCATCAAATTCGCTTGTGTCCACGCCGTTGGGCAATTCGAAATATCGAAAGTCAGCCCCAGCATTAGCAGACTGTCGGGTTTCTTCAGCATTGAGCATATGCACTGCCGTTGTCTGCAGAAGCTGACGTTTTGCGACCAGTTTCATGTACACAAGCTTCTTCGGCCGGCGATGCGACATCGGCCAATCCATCAGCATGCCGTGCATCGTGTGCAGCACCGGAACGCCGAGCCGGGCACACGCAAACACGAATCGCGCCGAATGCGGGTTCCACAATCCGTGGATGTGCAGCAGATCAATAGAATTCAGCTCAGCAGCAAACCGCTGAAAAAACCCCTTCTCAAACAACCCGTCAGGGCCCTTTCGCTCCTTGACGGTAATTGAACCCGCACCGACACCCCTCTCCGGCGGCTGCCAGCCGAAACTGTCGGCAGTCCATATCTCCACATCCAGCCCGGCAGCTGCGGTCCAGCGAACCATGTTCAGCGGGACAGTGACCGTTCCGCCGTATGCCGGATCGAGTTCCTTGAGTACATGGGCAATTCTCATCGGGGAAAACACTACCACACCAGACTGGCTGCGCGAGACTCGCTCAATCTTTGAGTCGGCCTCCACTTCACCGGGTCGCTATCCTGTCCGCCCCGGCTGAACCACATACTGATGCCGACCGTACCTACCGGATTCCCGAATCCTTTGACCACGCTTTGACTCGACGCCTGATTGTGACGACCCTGATCCCTGTGCCATCAGATTCCCAATCCACCGCCGCCAGAGCGGGCGATCGCCCATTTCAGGTCTGGGATTTCCACCCGCGTGTTGAGCACTATCGCATTGCCCTGTGGGATGAGATCACTCGGTTGGGTGCCGGCACATATGAACTTACAGTCTGCGGGCCGCTTACCGACGGCGGGGCGTTCGGCGGTGGCAAACGGCCATACTTCCGCGAGTTTCCAGCAGACACTTCCAAACGCCTCGGCGTCTCGATGCTGCAATGGCGCGGCGCAGAGAAAATCGTCGCAGCAGAGCAACCTGAAGTTGTCATCGTCAGCGCCAACCCGCGCAACCGCAGCAACTGGCTCCTGCCCGGCGTCGTACACAGCTACGGCGGCGCTGCGGTCTGTTGGACCAAGACGCACAGTTATTCGCGCATTCCCCGAATAATTGCGGACACAATCAAGAAGCGTTTTTATAGCCGGTACGACCGTGCGATCTGCTACGGCAAACAATCAATGACGGAACTTACGGCACTCGGTTTTCCTGCCGACCGCGCTCGAGTAGCCCAGAACACAATCGACACAAGGCGCATCTTTGAAGACAGCGCCGACATTGCTGCGCGCGGTGAAGAACTTCGCGCCGAAGCCGAGCTGACTGATGCGACAATTCTGCTGAGCATCGGGCGCATGGATCCCGAGAAGCGCCATCAGGACCTGCTTGACGCCTGGCCGCGACTGCGCCAGCTCGATAGCGTGCTTGCGATGGTGCTTGTCAGTGGCGGGCCGATGCTTGAGGACATCCGCGCCAAGGCAAAGCAGCTGGACCCGGATCGAATTCTCGTGACCGGCCGCGTACCTGAAGGCGATGATTACTGCTGGATCGCCGCGTCAGATGTATGTATCTATCCCGGCGCAGTGGGGCTTGCTATCAATCAATCACTGGCGCTCGGCCGGCCGACGGTAATCGCTGATGAATACGGCGCCGATTCCGAAATTCTCAAACACGATCAAACCGGCTGGCGGTATCCAAGGGGCGACATTGACGCGCTGGTGCAAACAATGAGCAGCGTGCTTGGTGACGATACCACTCGAGATCGAATTACCGGCGCAGCGGTGCAGATGATGCGCGATGAAGTCACCGTCGAGAATCAGGCCCGCAGTATTGACCAGACAATCCGCGATGCATTGCAACTGACGCACGCGTACAGGCAACGGGAGAAGACAACGTGAAGATTTGTGTGCTCGGTTTGGGATATGTAGGTGCGGTGAGTTGCGGCTGTCTTGCAGCGCTCGGCCATACCGTGGTTGGCGTGGACATCGCCAAGCCAAAAGTCGACCGTATTAAACGCGGCGAATCACCAATCATTGAGGAAGGCCTTGCTGAGATTCTTCGCAAGGCCGTCGACGAAGGCCGACTGTCCGCCACGACCGACACCAACGCTGCGCTTCAGGATGCAGACATGGCGCTGGTCTGCGTCGGTACGCCGTCAACACCAACCGGCGGCGTCAACAGTATTTACCTCGAACGCGTCTGCGAACAAATCGCCGATGCGGTCAAGACCAACACCGGCAAGTTCCTTGCAGTGCTCAACCGTTCAACAAGCCTGCCGCATGTACATCGAAAGCTGCAGGAAATTCTTGAACAACACACCGGCGAGAAACTCGGCACAAACGTCGGTTACGTCTGTCATCCCGAATTCCTGCGCGAAGGCGCTGCGGTGTACGACTTCTACAACCCGCCGAAGATCGTCTACGGCGCGACTGATCCCAAGAGCGAAGAGCTTTGCACACAGCTTTACCCCGGCATTGAAGCGGAGACGTTCTTCGTGAGCCCGGACATTGCAGCGATGGTCAAGTATGCAGACAACTGTTTTCATGCAGTCAAAGTCACCTTCGGCAACGAGATCGGCATGTTGTGCAAAGGCTTTGACATTGACGGCCATGCGGTCATGGATATTTTCTGCGCCGATCACAAACTCAATATCTCGCCGAAGTATCTCAAGCCCGGCTTTGCCTTCGGCGGGTCATGCCTGCCCAAAGATCTGCGAGCAGTGTTGGACGCCTCACGCGATCTGGCAGCACCAATGCCGATGCTCAGCGGAACCATGAAATCGAATGTTGTGCAGGTTGAGTCAGTCTTCAAGCGCATTGGTTCTGATCGTCCAAAGCTCGGCGTCATCGGTCTGGCGTTTAAGGAAGGCACGGACGATATTCGCGAATCGCCGATGGTGACGCTTGTCGAACTCGCAACTGGCAAGGGCCTTCCAGTGCACATTTACGATCAGCATCTTGCGGTGCAGGCATTGGTCGGCGCGAACAAGAGCTTTGCCCTGCAGAGCATTCCGCACCTTGCGAATCTGCTCAGTGATGACCTTGACGGCGTCATCAAAGATTCTGATGTGATTGTCGTAGCCCACCGCCTCACACCTGAAGCATGGGCTTCGGTGCAATGGCGCGACGATCAGCGCATCATTGACCTTGTCAACGTTGAAGCGCTGCACAACCAACCGAACTACGACGGGTTGTATTGGTAAGCCGGCTGCTTACTCATCCATCGGCGGGATGCGCGGTGGTGGCGGTGCCGGAAGCCGACGCTGCGGAACAATATCCAGATCACCTTCCGTGCCCGCTTTTTTGTGGTGCATCAGAAACCGCAGTCGACGTCTGCCGAGTTCATCAAAGGCATCCAGGCTCGGGCTGTTGACACCCATCGGCACCGAATCGCGCTGTGCTCGATCATCGACCCGGTCGCGCTGTCTGCGCCCCTGCTGTCTGCGGTTTTCGCGCTCGACTTCAAGTTGCTTCTGCAACATCTCGAGCCGTTGTGTCAGTTCCTCTCGCTGCGGCGGAGTCAGTTCATCCCAAATGCGATGCTGATAGTCTTCGAAATTCGGCGCAAGCTCTCGCAGTTCCTGCACGCGCTTGCCGAGTTCACGTTTAATCTCAATATCCCCGTTTCGCTTTTGGCGAAACTCACTGGATATTTCTCGAAGCTCGGCTCCATGCTCTTCGAGGTGCGCGCGCTGCGCCGCTTCAAATTCAGCAAGTATCGATTCCATAGTTGCGCGCTGCTCAGATGTCAGGTCAAACTTCCTCGCCTCGCGTATCCACAATCGCGGCGGAATGGATGCGCGATTCAAGCGGCGCGCATTCTGCTCGCGTGTTGTAGTCATGGCATTGTTGTTTGCGTCGGCCGCCTCGCCGTCAATGTCCGGGCCGGCCAGCAAGTCCGGCGGCGCATCTGGTTCACGCTCTGACGCGCTGTTGTTCTGAAACCCCCATGCGACGCTGCACACAGCAAGCGCACCAGCAACACAAACAACTCGCATCTGTTTTTCAAACATCACATTGAAAATTCGCATTGGCCGAATCTCCCAAATCGCTGTTATCGTCCTGGAGTATTGTCGGCTCACAGCGCAGCCGGGACAATCCCTTTCAGCAATCTCTTTCGGGAAGCGCAGACCCACAAGGCCTATTATGCACTTCTGTTCAGTTTCCAGACCTCGATATCTCTGCGGAGCACCCCATGCCTCTCTCTTCTCAGCACGTTCACGATGCCTTGCGAACTGTCAACGACCCGGAACTGCACCGCGATCTCGTGGCGCTCAATATGGTTAAGGACGTCTCGTTGGACGCTAATGATGTGCATCTTACGATCGAACTGACCACACCTGCCTGTCCCATGAAGGACACCATTCGTCGCGACATTGAAAAGGCGCTGCAAACGAAGGCGCACGAGACCAGCAGCACGCTCGGCACTGTGCATATTGAATTCACTGCAGATACGCGCAGGCCAAACGAAAAGACCCGTGATGACGAGAGTCCGCTTCCTAATGTGAATCACATCATTGCCGTTGGCGCAGGCAAGGGCGGCGTCGGTAAGTCAACGATCGCAACAACGCTTGCTGTCGGTTTGGCGCGACACGGCGCGTCGGTCGGGCTTCTGGATGGCGACATCTACGGCCCGTCACTCAGCACACTGCTCGGCCTTGAAGATATTGCACCCCGCATCAAGGGTGAAACGATGATGCCCTTCGAAGCGCATGGCATCAAGTCCATGACCATCGGCAAGCTCGTCGATCCGGACAAGGCGCTGATCTGGCGCGGTCCGATGGCGCACGGCGCGTTTCGACAACTTGCACTGCAGACCGACTGGGGCCAATTGGATTATCTCGTCGTCGACCTGCCGCCGGGCACGGGTGACGTTCCGCTTACGATGAGCCAGATCCTTCCACTCAGCGGCGCTGTCATCGTCTGTACACCACAGCGCGTCGCACAGGATGATGCACGCCGAGCAGCGCGAATGTTCCAGCAACTCGGCGTCGACATCCTCGGCGTTGTCGAAAACATGAGCTACTTCATCGGAGACGATGGCAAGGAATACGACATATTCGGCCGCGGCGGCGCTGAAGACATGGCCCAGCAGATGAATCTGCCGTTCCTCGGCGCAGTGCCGATCCAGATACAGATGCGCGCCAACGGTGACGCCGGCAAGCCACTGGAAAACTGGAACATCAGCGATGACCTGAGCAATCAACTGGACAGCCTGTGTCAAAACCTCGCAGGACAGATATCCATCGCTGCACGTTCGGGCAAACTCGTCCAGCCAACGCTTTCCGTGCATTGAACGGAAGCCGCAAATCGCAATCTCGATTGTGAATCAGGGAATGAAGCCCGTGGGAGGCGCTGCGGGCAGGTCCGTTGCGGTGTCTTCAGACGCTGCCTCGGAATCCGCATCATTGTCCGGTGTCTGCATCGGTGGACCTTCGATCCAACCCGGCTGCGGGTCATCAACACTCTTCGCCGGCAATGGATCACCCTCAGCAGCGCGGCTAATCAGCGCGCCGTCACTGTCACGAACATCGCCCAACTCGATCTGCAGGGTCGTTTCATACGTCGCGCCGTCCGGAAGGCGTTCGCGGCCTTCAATTCGCTCCACCAGCATCGACTGCGGATCAACAAACAGATCAAACTGAGTTTCCGTCTGCGTATCTGTATGCGCTGATGCTTCCAGTTTGAGTTGCACGAGTTCACGCGTGCCGATTGTCACCGGTCGAGCGCGGGCTGCCTTGAACCCGTCGGGAGCGCCGACACGAAACTCGCGCAGTGGATCATGCATAAATCGCAATCCAAGATGCGGCGCCTGCCAAAGGTCATAGTCGCGCTTGGTCTTCGCAACGTTCCGTAAGCTGACGAACGGCAAACGCACGCCGAAGTCCGCCAGAAGCGTCTCGCCTGGCGTGCGAATGTGCAATTCACCTGCTGAAGTGATTTCGCACTGCAGGTCAGTTTCGCGCAACTGCGCATCGCCGCCATCCGGCGTGGTCACCTCGACGACATGCGTGTGGTCTTCATACGCGCTGATCGTTCGATATCGATCAACAAGCTGTTCAAAAAACTCAACCGGATCAATGGCGCCCGGCGGATGCTGCAGGCTGATGTACGAGTGGACCTGCCCATCAACGCTTTCAGGTTGGGGATGCGGTGTCGAAGTGTCATCGCAGGCAACTGCTGCTGCGGCAACAGCCATCGCAACAATGGTCCCTGAGGTGATTGTCGATCCCTGCCTCAGTTGCAACTTCCGCTTCCTCCAGCACAGCCCGGACTTCGACGCGGCCGGTGCTGTCGAGAATACCGTCCGGCTTGGCCCTCAGCCACGGGCAATCAGCCCGAATCGGCCGATTCCGTCGACAACACTCTATTCAATGCCTCTGCATTGGGCTTTGTTCCAGCAAAAAGACGCCGCTGGGCGGTCGTTCTTCGACCAAAAGCCCCGAATTCCGCTGGTCTTGATTCTGGAACGGCTCAGAACATCCATCAGACACTCAGCACGATGATCAGCAGTGACATAACCAGGAAATTTGATATGCCGTGGACGATCATTGCCGGGATCAACGTGCCACGCCATTCGCGTACGAGCACAAAGGCAAACGACAGAGCCATAAGAGCCGGGATCGCAACCCACCCCTGCGGGTGAATCGCAGCGAAGATGAAGCCGCTGACGAGAGCACTGATCACAATGCTCAGGAAATTGCCCAGCCTGCGGCTGAAATCTCGCAGGTGCCGGTACAGCACACCACGGAACATAGTTTCCTCGACAATCGGAGCTGCGACTGCCGCCAGAAACAGAATCATGACCTTCGGCCAGATTGCCGGCCCGCCAAGTTCCAGCAGAATTGGATGCGCCGGACCACCCGCCGGATCAAAGACACCTTGCTCGGGCAAGAAAAATGCCTGTACTCCAATCAGAATGAATACGAGGACAAGCCCGACTGCGAGCATCGGCAGGCCCATCGCATAGCCAAGCACTCCGATGAATGGTTCGGCTGTCGGGTTGCGGCCGAGCGTCAGTCCGACATCGGCACGCACATCACTCCACCGCGCGCCGCGCAGCACCGGCCAGAACAACACAAGCAAACTTGCGAAGAACACCGCCAGTACTGCCGGCATGGCGAACGTTGGAGCCAGTGCGCCAACAACACCCGCGCCGAACTGCCCCAGTGGAAACAAAATCATCCAGATTCCGAATGTTTCCGCATACAACCCGTGATGGACGTTGCCCGGCTGCACGCCGCTGCGCGTCCGCAGTTGCAACGCAAGAATCACCAGCACAACAAGCCCAATCAGCCCGGCCACGCCGACAACAACCAGAACACCTGCTGCGCCAAGGAACGTGAATAGCACGATGCGAGCGGACATCTCTATCTTTGATCGAGTGACATCCCTGCCGGTGCCAGGCGGCGCGACTGCGGCCTTGCCGAACCAACCAAGTTCATCGCGAAGCAGTTTCGTCTGATCTGCGGTCAACGCGCCAACGCGCTGCAAAGTCTGCGCCCACCTCTCCGAATCGTCTGCATCGACGGCCGCTGCGTCAGGCGTCGAACTTGCTTCTTCTTCCGATGTAGCACCAGCAACGACCTCATCTACTGGTTCTGCTGTCGCGTCAGGTGCTGGCGCAGTTCCTGTGCCGTAAACAAAGCGAAGAATCTCGTGTACCGCCCGCTGATCGTCTGTCATCACCGGCCGAGCTTGGTCGCCGTCTTCATGTTGGCGTTTGGCCTGTTCGTCAGCAATCAACCGGTCCAGATCAGTGATCACCTGCAACGCAGCATCGGGGCCTGCCAATTCCGCTGCGAGCACGACAAACTGGTGTCGCTGCGTAATCGAACCCAGATTCAGAGTTTCTTCGGCCTGCGAGTACATCATTTCGGATGAACCGGGCATGAAGTTGTGCGTACCGACCATGTACTTGCCCTGGATCTCCATCAACAGCGGGCCAACGTTGTCTGGTGCATCCTCCTGAACCAATGCCGCACTCAGCAGATGCATGCTGATCATCATGGCGCAGCCGAGGACGATCCCGATCCAGCCGGCAATTGCCGAACCTCGGGGGCTGCGCCGTGGGGCTGGCGGCTGATGCCACGCTGCTTGTCCTTCCCCGGGTGGGCCGAAATACGGATGCTGCCATGCGGCGCGTGCGTCTGCAGGGGGAAGTCCCGGGCTGTCAGGCTGGTCTGGCGGTAGGTTCATGGTTTGAAAACAGGCCGTTGCGATAGGCTTAGAGCCATGTTGTCGAATTGGATCGGGGTACTGTAGTCCCTGCTCTTGCTGTACGTTGCAGGATCGAGCACCGCCTTGGCCTCGTTGCATCGGCGATTCCCGGCAATTCCTGCAAATCAAGGCGATCTACTGGCAACCCGGCTGCATGAATCGCCGCCCCTGAATACCTTGACAGGACCGGCCCGAAGGCTATTCTGATCCGTTCGCTGCTCGGTGCGGCGACCCCGGGGGGTGGACTGAAACTGCTTTTTTCTGCAACGAGCGTGCGGCTCATGCCGTGCGGTGGGAATCACGACGATGCCTCGCCAGACTACATTTGCCAAACCCGGTGACGTCAAAGCCACATGGCACAAAGTTGATGCCCGCGGCCAGGTGCTCGGCCGCATGGCGACGACTGTTGCCACTGTCCTCATGGGCAAGCATCGCCCCGAGTACACACCCCACGTTGACTGCGGCGATTTCGTCGTCATCACCAACGCATCCGGCATCGTGCTGACCGGCCGAAAAGCAGAACAGAAAAAGAAACTGCGTTTTAGTGGTTACCCAGGCGGCCTGCGCAGCGACAGCTTTGGCGATGTTCTCGAGAGTAAACCCGAGTTACTTGTCAAAGACGCAGTGCGCCGCATGCTCCCGAAGAATCGCCTCGGCAGGCAGATGCTTTCAAAGCTCAAGATCTATGCCGGCGATGAACATCCGCACGCTGCTCAGCAGCCCAAGCCGCTGGAGATCTGATCAAATCACAATTCGCCGGCCGACGTGGCCAGGCGATACTTTCGCATACGTTCCAAAGAGGAACTCCATTTCCTGAGAGTTCACGAACGGATTTCTGAAGACTATGACCGAAAACGAACAGACCGCATCCACAGAATCGCAGGCACCCGCACCAGAAGAATCCGCTGCACCTGCCGCAACCAAGACAGCCGAAGCACCCGCTCCCAAGCCTTCGCCCAAACCCTCGGGCAAAGCGCCTGATGGCCATTGGTGGTGGGGCGTCGGACGGCGTAAGGCTGCGGTCGCCCGAGTGCGCGTCAAGCCCGGCAACGGCACATTCGTCGTCAACAAGCGCCCGTTCGACACATTCTTCACTGAAGAACGCGATCACAAGGATCTGCTCAACGTTTTGGAGAAAACCAACACTCGCAACTCCGTGGAAGTGCATGTGAACGTCCGCGGTGGTGGATACACCGGCCAGGCTGGCGCAATTGTGCTCGGTCTCGGACGCGCGCTCATGAAGTTTGATCCATCGCTCGAACCAATCCTGCGAGACAACAACTTCCTCACCCGCGATCCTCGCAAGGTCGAACGCAAGAAGTACGGCCAACCGGGTGCACGCAAACGCTTCCAGTTCTCCAAGCGTTAATCAACACTCGACGAATTCAAGATGCTTTCGGAGCACGGCCACTCGGCCGTGCTCTTTTTTATTCGGCCAGTTCAATGGCGCCCGACGAATACTGGCGCAATTCCATCACCGCACTGTCAATGGCCCGCGCTACAGCGCTCGCAGTTGTCTTGTGCGCTTCTGCAATGGCGACACATGTCAACGGCGGCAATCCCGTCAAACCGAAGTGCTGCGATACAAGTTCCGCTGCATGCGAATCCAATTGGTGCAGATGCGCAAACCACCGCGCCGGCGGGTCGATTGCGCGTTGCCACGCACAGATATGTTGCAGCGGTTCTTCGATCAGTACGGTTCCCGGTTCGTGCCGAGCTGCTGCCTGCGATTCAATGGAACGCTGGCCTGATGCAGCAAGCGTTCGTTCCATCGCATATCCGCAGACTCGTGCAATGTGCTGGTCCTTCTGCGGATCGACCGTATCGACCGTTCGGGCCGCAACCGTCCAAGCCAGCGCGATGGATGAGACGATTGTGTCGCGCGGTGCTTGTGACAACGGTCTGTGCAGGTTCTGCTCGACGCGCTGCAGCGCCACCGCCATGCCGTGCAGCACAAGTTTGCGTTTGACAAGCGCTGCCCAGCGCAGATCCGTTTCAATGTCGTCTACTGCTGCTGCACTCGGAACCGTGTCCAGCGATGCAATGGTTGTCGCGGCGCGATACTTGAGAAAATTGTACGCACCAAGCAGCGCATGCTCATTGTGCTCGGGCATCTCGAGCCAGTCGTGGCTCACCGCCAGCAGATGTAGCGCATCATCGCTCAATTCCGGCTGATTAAGATTGCTTCGAACAATCGCCGGCGAAAGCAGGACTTCCTGGGCATCGTCGCGGTGGAACGTGTTCAACTCTAGAAATGTCAACGACAGCTCGCGCACGCGCTGTCCACGCTGGCGAAGTATCGCGCGATGAACAGCCTTGCGGCTCCGACCGACGCGTGCCGCAATTTCTGCGGTTTGTACACCCCGCTCATGCGCCCGCAGGATCATGCGATGTTCTCGGCGCGTCAGCGGACCGCGTTCTGTGAAGATCGGCTGGTCAGCTCGGCGATCAAACCGCCGAAGCAGTCCGCGCACAGTTTCATGGGCTCTGCCGTGTTCACCAGCGATCCGCAGAGCAGCTTCATTCAGCGAAAGGCGCTCGCTGTCACGCAGCAGTTTCGCTTTCTCGATCATCATCGCTCGGACATCTTCGGAGATGCGGGTATACGCAGATGCACTTTTCAGCGGCGCTTTTCTGTTTTCGATGAATCGCTGCAGAGCATCAGCAAAACAGACCATGCGCGTTGCGCCGTCCAGTTCAACCTGATGACACACGAGCCCTAATCTGCGATAGCGCTGCACCGTCTTGACGGATACGTTCAACTGCCGGGCGACGTCATCGAGCACCAAAGGGACTCTGCCATCGACATTCGCAGCAAGTTCGATCGAACCGCTCAGCCGCTGCACGAGTGTCGCCAGATCACCGAGCAGAATGTCCCCCACTAATGTGGCGGACGGTTCGGTATGTGGCGAGCGGTAACCCGTCACTCGAAAGACGACAAAATCGAGCGGGTAGTTTCGATTTGGCTCGATGTCAGCAATCAATGCTTCCGCTGCATCCATTGACCGCTTGCGGACGATTGCCGACACCACCCGAAGCTGCCGAAACAGATCCGCAATTTCCACAATGCGAAATGATGCCTGCCGCCCCATTACAGAAATCTAGCAGACAATCTCGATCGGCCGCCGCGTGGCAATCAAGCCACGTGCATGCGCCTTCTCGAAAAACAATTCCAACCCTGCCAGGGCTGATGCATCAAACCGGAAACTCAGCCGATGCGTGAGGTATTCGCGGGCCAGATCGACAGGCCAGCCGCGGGATTCCGCGTGAGCTGCGATAATCTGATCCAGCCGCATCAGATTGCGTCCCAGTTGCCGGTCGAGCGCCGCTGCTGCTGTGCGGATTCGATCCGCATCAGCATCCGCTCGTGCCATCCATACAGCGAAGACGAACGGCAGACCGGTCATTTCGTGCCACAATTCTCCAAGATCAAGTTGATGCGGATAGCGCACCGCAGGAGGCGAATCCGTCACGACTTTATCGCCGATCAGCAGCATCGCATCCGGCCACTGCACCGGCCTGTTGTGTGCGACATGTTCACGAGCTTCGTAGTCGATACAGTTGACGTTCAAGCCGAATCGCTCAGCCAGCAGGATCTGCAGAAGCGCGACCGATGTGTGACTGTCGGTATCACAATACACATCGCGCAGCGACTCGATTGGTTCGGTTGAATACAACCGCACAGTCATTGTGGGACCGTTGCAACCGAGAATTCCGCATGGCGCGATCACCAGGGGCTCGGTTGAGCGCTGGTAGTCAATCGATGAACACAGCGCCAATTCCGCCTCGCCGGTGAGGAGTTGATCAAGCAGCAGGCTCGGCACGCTGCATCGAATTGCGACATCGCGCAGCTTTTCAAGCCCGCTAATCAGCGGCAACGTGTTGAGAAACCGAACTGCACTGAGGCAGACCGGCGTCATCGTTTCATGCTGCGGTGCTTCGGAAGTCGGCGTCGGCGATGGGGCATTCATTGCCGACATCGTAGTCACGAAAGCTGGTTCAGATTTGTCAGCCTGCCGGTAGCTGGGGCGAGGCGGCTGGGGGTTCGGGAAGTGTGCACTTCAAAAGTGGGTCGGCCCGCAGGCGGTCCCGCGCATCATGGACTCCACTTCCCGAACCCCTCGCCGCCGCACGGCCACTCAGCATCGACCCGACGCCAGCCATTCATCCATCTTTACCTGACGCGAGTGCTCGATCGATTTATCGGACCGCGCGCGTTTGAGTGCGGCCAACGCCGATCAGGTCAGGCAAACCCCTGCATTTCAATGGTTTACGTGCTTCCAATGACAGCGCCGAGCGTTCCGGCTGCCCGCTGGGCAGCCCGCAGTGAGAGCGTGTCAATCGTCGGCCGAGCCGGGAGATACCGCCGCGGTATCAACGGACTCAGCCCGGCGAGCAGCGCATGCGGAATGACGCCGGCAGCCATAGCCATCGCCGGAAGGTAATGCGGAGCGTTTTTGTCGATGCCGAAGAGTTCGACTGCGGCTGCCTCTTCAACGCCGGGCATGTCAGTAATGTCAATCGTGATCTGATCCATGCTCAGCGTGCCGACGATCGGTGCATACGCCCAGTCCGATGCATCGCCGCATTGCACAGCCAACCGCGCTGTTGTCGATGCGCCATCCACTGCGCGCAGCCCCATCGGAAAACCATCTGCATATCCAACAGGGACAAGCCCCAGCCGCGTTCGACGCTGCGCAGTCCAGCCGGCACCATAGCCAACCGTCTCGCCCGGCTCGACATGTTTGGTGAGGACGATTCGGCTGGTCCACCGCACCGCAGGACGAAGCACATCTGCACCAACGTCAACTTCACTGTCGGTTATGAGTTCCGGCCCGTAGCCTGCCCAGGCGACGCCGACTCGAACCATGGACTGGTGAAATGACTGGCCGCGAAACGTTGCTGCGGTGTTCGCAATGTGCAGCAGCGCATCATCCGGAATCAACTCCTTGTGCTCGCGAATAAAGCTTTCGAATTGCGACCGCTGCGCCTCGGTCATTGCAGCATTGTCACGAGCGCACGCAAAGTGTGTGAAGACCCCTGCCAATCGTAGAAGCCGATGATTGGCAATGTGCCGAAGAACCTGAGCTGCTTCCAGGGCTGCGCATCCACCGCGCCGCATACCGGTATCCAGTTCCAGATGCACCGAAATGGGTGCCGCGTACTGTTCTGCGATGTGCGCCAACTGCTCGACGTGGAGTCTGCCATGGACCGTCAGGTGTACCGAACCGCGAATCAACGCTCGATAGACATCATGGGTTCGGGCGATCTCCCAGACAGGCATCAGCACCAGAACCGGCCGGCCGATGCCCGCATCGAACAGCTCGACCGCCTCTGCCGGTTCAAAGACAGCAAGCATGTCCACGCCCGAGGCCACGAGTTGGCGGGCAATCCGAACCGCGCCGAGGCCATATGCGTTGGCTTTCACAACCGTACACACCTTGGAGCCGGGGCTGACAATATGACGCAGCGACCGAACATTGTGGTCGATCGCGCCCAGGTCGATAGTGATTTCGCTGCCGTGGTCCATCCGGCGTATTCATCCTGTCATGCAAGTACAGACGTACCTTGAGTTGTATCGACAGAGACCCGATCGTAACATGACCTCTTGGCAGCCCTTGCACATCCAGCCGCTGCGCAAGTGTGTCCACAGGTCGCCCGTAGTGACCATTCGTGCACACATCGCCGTGCTCAGTACACCCACGGCACTGGTGCAACGACCCCTGCGAGACAAAGTGTCTGAGGAAATACATGACTGATCCCGCTGGGACCACCGAAAACTCGAAGGACATCTTTGATCTCGAGCGATCTTTCGCAGACCTGGGACTCAAACAGGAACTCCTGCAGGCTGTTGAGAAGATGGGGTTTGTAAACCCAACGCATGTGCAGGCGCAGATTCTTCCGCTTGCGCTGGCCGGCCGGGATGTGCTTGCTCAATCCCGCACAGGCAGCGGCAAGACAGCAGCCTTCGGCCTGCCCGTGCTGCAGGTAATTCAGAACAACATGCCTTTTGCTGCGCTGATTCTCACGCCGACGCGCGAACTGGCAATTCAGGTCACACATGATCTTCGCGAGCTGGGCCGCAACCTGCCGCTGCGCATCATGCCGGTCTACGGCGGACAGCGCATGGGCATTCAGATCGACAAGCTTGCAAAGAACCCGCAGATCATCGTCGGCACCCCCGGCCGAGTGATGGACATGCACAGGCGCGGCCACTTGCCGTACGACAAAATTCGGATTGCGATCCTCGATGAAGTCGACCGCATGCTTGACATTGGCTTCCGAGACGACATGCGCCGCATTCTCGGCACGATGAAGCAAAAGCATCAGACGATCTTCGTGTCAGCCACGATCTCACGGGAAATCGAACAGCTCGCCCGCAGCTACATGCACAAGCCTGAGCGCCTGGAACTGTCCGAATCGGGCAGCATCACTGTCCAGCAGGTCAAGCAGGAACACTTTTCCGTCCAGCCATGGGACAAGAAACGCCTGCTCGTACATTTACTGAAACATGAAGTCCCATCCCTGACATTAATATTCTGCCGCACGAAACAAACTGTCGATGGTCTTACCGACTACCTCAACAAGAAGAACATCGAAGCGCATGCCATTCACGGCGACATGTATCAGGGCAAACGCAATCGCGTCATGCAGAAGCTGCGCGATGGTCAACTCAGCGTTCTTGTGGCGTCGGACCTCGCTGCCCGCGGGCTGGATGTCGATGACATCACCCATGTGATCAACTACGACATTCCCGAAGACCCTGAGATTTATGTACACCGCATCGGCCGCACTGCCCGAGCGGGCAAGTCCGGCGAGGCGTGGACGTTCATCACCCCAGACCAGGGTGAATTGCTGACCAATATCGAGATGTTCGCCAACATTGAGATACCAAAATCCGAGTACCGCGACTTCGAACCGGGTCCGGTTCCGGCTGATGTTGCTGCACAAATGGAACTCAAGAGTCAGCGCCAGGAAATGCTGCAGCGTGATCGCAAACGTACCAGCAGCGCTCCCGTACCGCCGGGCAAAGAAGTCGATCCGGACCTCTATCCCGGTGGCGTCGTTCCCTCAAAACGGCCGGCCCGCAGAATGGGCGGCCGGCTGCGGACCCGGCGGCGATAAAGAGCATCAACCTCGGAACGTCGCGTCGTGCCTGAACTTCACATACACAAATCAGTCCAGCAAGCGCTCGCGCAGCGGCGAGCAGTCGTCGCATTGGAAACTGCAGTCACAACTGCCGGCCTGCCGCGCACACCATTGCAGCCGCCGGAGATGAACGACCCACACATCGACACGGCCCTGCAGCAGTGGCGGGCAGATTCGCCAACCAATCTCGAAACGGCATTGGCAATGGCGCGCGTTGTGGAAACCGCAGGCGCGACTCCTGCAGTTATTGCGGCAATGAACGGCCGGTTACACATTGGGCTTGATGACACCGAACTCGAGCAACTTGCCCGTGACGAGACAGCGGAAAAATGCTCGACTGCAGATTTCGCTGCGGCGCTGTCTCGCGGTACGTGCGCAGGGACGACAGTCTCAGCAACGCTTGCTGCGTGCCGGCTGACCGCGCCGCCGCTGCGCGTTTTTGCCACTGGCGGTATAGGCGGCGTACATCGCAACTGGGTAAAGCATCCGGATATTTCCACTGACCTCAGAGCACTGTCGCGCACACCGGTGTGTGTCGTTTGTAGCGGCGCAAAGAGCCTGCTTGATCTGCCGGCAACTGTCGAAGCGCTCGAAACGCTCGGTATTCCAATCATTGGATTCGGCACCGACTATTTCCCGCAGTTCGTCGCCGGCGTGCGCAGCGATCTGCCGCTGCGCCATCACTGTACGGATGTCGATGCAATCGCCCGGCACATGCACACGCACTGGAAACTGCTCGCTCAGCACTCCGCAGTGCTTGTTGTCAATCCCGTGCCCGATGCTCTTGCAGCAGACGCCGATGAAATGGAAACAGCAGTTCAGCAGGCCGAATCTGAAGCAACCCAGCGGGCAATACATGGTGCCGCCCGCACTCCATTTGTGCTCGATCATGTCGCGCGAAATACGGACGGCCGATCGCTTATAGCGAACATTGCGCTGCTTCTGAGCAATGCCCAACTGGCTGCACGAATCAGCAGTGCATGGTCGCAGGTCGATATCTGACAGACAGTTGCTTGACAGGCATCAGCGCTGCTGGTCTACTCTGACTGTCCGATGGCGCCGTTGTGATTGACCGAGTCGATCGCCGGGCATTGGAGCATCTGAAACACTCAAACGCACCACAAGCCAGTGGGTCGTCATGACACCGACGCGGCGTCGGAGTCTGCGTCACGGCTGCAGGTTTCCGGCTGGAACCGCATGGATACAAGCACGCTCAGCGGCATTCTCGAACTGCCTAACGGCGCCGAGGGTCGAATCAGGCAACTCGATGACGGACTCATCGAAGGCGCGGATGATCCGTTCGTCCCCAGCGACCTCACCGAGCGCTACAACCTCCGCCAGGGCCAGGAACTCAAGGTCAACGTGGTCACCAAATCAACACGCAACAGGCGTCGGCGTGGACGACGGCGTCCGCCTCGGCCGGTCGTTGAGGAAGTCATCCAGATCGAAGGTCTGGACCCGGACAGCTTCTCAGCCCGTAAGCGGTTTGAAGAACTCACCCCGCTGGACCCGCAGCCGCGGCTGACGCTGGAACATCCCGGCTGCCCCCCCGCCTGCCGATTGATCGATCTGTTCTGCCCGATCGGTTTCGGCACTCGCGGGCTGATCGTCTCGCCGCCCAAGGCAGGGAAAACCATGCTTCTGCAGCAGATCGCAGAAGGAGTGAAAAAGAATCACCCCGGCGTCGAACTGGTCGCGCTGCTGATTGATGAACGACCCGAAGAAGTCACAGATTTCAAACGCAATGTGCCGGCTCAGGTCCTTGCATCTTCCAATGATGAAGACACTGAGCGACACATCTCGCTGGGCATTCTTGCGGTGGAGCGAGCCAAGCGCATGATCGAAGCCGGCCGCGATGTTGTGCTATTGCTTGATTCGCTGACCCGGCTGGGTAGAGCTTTCAATGTCTCGCGCAAGTATGGTTCGGGCGGGCGCACGATGACAGGCGGACTGGATTCACGCGCACTTGAAGTCCCCAAGCAACTATTTGGCGCAGCCCGCAAAGCTGAAGAGGGCGGCTCGCTGACGATCGTTGCCTCGTGCCTCGTCGACACCGGCTCCAAGGCAGATCAGATCATCTTCGAGGAATTCAAAGGCACCGGCAACATGGAGCTGATTCTCGACCGCTCCATTTCCGAACAGCGCTTATACCCTGCCATCAACCTTGCTGCCTCGGGCACGCGCAAAGAACATCTGCTGATGGACGAGCGCGAACTGAAGACAGTCACCGCGCTGCGGCGCCGCCTCACCAACATGCCCCCGCCGAGACAAATCGAACAGTTGCTGTCTGCGCTGAAGCGGTTCCCGACCAATGAAGACCTTGTCAAGGGTTGACGGGATTGGCTGCTGCAGCACTGCATGAGGAATGAGGATGCCGCGATTGCCTTCGCTTCTATGACGCTGGCGAAAGCACGCAACGCAACGTCACGCTGATGCAGAGTTTCGATCGGGTGCGCAGGCCGATGTACCCACCCTCCATCGGTCGGGCCGAACACTACAGCGCCCACAGTGACCGCCTCCGCGAAGGCCTCACTGAAGGCATCGTGTATAGGCAGCAGCACGACTGCGAGTGAATGGGATTCGACTACCACGATTCTGATTGCCGGGCTATGCTGATTCGGCTCTCAAGAATTCCAATCACAGTACGCAACCCCGCAGACAGGGCAACGTTGTCATGAGTTCAATTCAATATGCCAACATCGTCCGACAGGCCCAACTGTGCTTTCACGAGCAGCGTCATGTTGATGCACGCGAAGCATGCGCGCACCTTCTGAACATGAATCCCAAGTCGCCGGAAGCCATATCCCTACTTGCTGAGATCAATTGGGAAGAGAAGCACCGCAAAGAGGCCATTGACCTTCTCAAGCGATACGTACGGCATTATCCGAAGGACATTGGCAAGCGTGTTCGCCTTGCGCAATGGCTTCATCACCAGGGCGATTCCCGTGGTGCATTGTCGCACTTTGACAAAGCTCGGAGGATCTCTCCGGACAATCCAAAGGTGACCGCCGGGCTCGCACACTGCTACATCGTCAACGGGGAAAACAAGCGGGCTGAACGGCTGCTCAAGCCAATCGTCGATTCTGGCAAGGAGAATTACGAGATCGCGATTGCCTATACGACGCTGCAATCAAACCTTCGAAATTACAAGGAAGTCGTGCGCATCGGCATACGGCATGTCAACAATAGAGCGATGCCCCGTCAGACTCGATGCGGTTTGCTGTACAGGATCGGTCTGGCATTCGAAAAGCTCGAGGTTCCCGACAAGGCTTTCGAGGCATTCAAGATGGCCAATGATTCTGAAGAGTCGCGCCGTGATACGAGCGAGATGATTGATCTCGTCAAAAAGTTGATGCAGGTTTTCTCACGCGAGAACGTCAAACGCTTGCCCCGCGCGACGACGAATTCAGAATTGCCGGTCTTCGTCGTCAGCCGCCCTCGCTCGGGCAGCACCATGATCGAACGCATCATTGCCGCCCATCCGGAAGCACACGCCGCCGGCGAAGTCAACTACATGTCCCGCGTCACCCAGGACGCGGCGCTCGCCATCGGGTCCACACTTGAATATCCAGACGTTGTGACCGACATGAATCAGAAAGATGTCGATCTGCTCAGCCAGAGATACCTCGATAACCTGCGGGCCAAGAGTCCGACCTCTACGCGAATCACCGATAAGTATCTGGGCAACTGGAAGCACCTTGGCGCAATACAAATGCTCGTCCCCAATGCCAAGGTCATCGACCTTCGGCGAAGTGCCGTCGACAACTGCTTTGCGTGTTACACCTCGCCCCTCGGCTCCCAGCATCCATACAGCACCGATCTTCGAGAAGTCGGCATCGCCTATCGCGCCGTCGAGCGCCTTATGAAACACTGGAGTGAAGTGCTCGACATCCCGATTCTGCGTGTGAACTACGAGGACGTCGTTCAGGATCAGGAGCCCTGGACACGCCGCATTATCGACTTCTGTGGACTCTCATGGCACGATGACTGCCTGCAGTTCCACAAGGCCGGTGAGCGGAGCCAAAAAGGGACATCGCCCACGTTGAGCTATAGCCAGGTTCGCCAACCGATGTACAAGTCCTCTATCCAACGAGCAGCGCAGTTCGAGGAATTTCTCAAGCCGCTGCATGAAGGTCTTGCTGAGGGACAACGCTTTTGGCAACAACAGACCGCTGCAGAGCTCCAGCAACGCTAACTTCTTTCTCGTAGTCAATGAAACACAATAAACGCCGTCTGCTGCGACGTCTTACGCTGTCGTGCAGATTCTCAGCGACTCCAGCGTTGAGCAGTCTCGTACGCTTCTGCACGTGATCCTGCGCTGAACCTGAGCGGTATGTACGGCACCGGGCATTGCAATGACGTCAGAAGAAATAATGAATGCTTCAAAAACAACACCGCCGCCCGTTGCCGGACGGCGGTGTGGAGTTTTGATTGTCAAGTCTTGCCGAAGCGAAGACCTAATTCTCAATTACTTGCGACGGCGACGAGCGCCGGCAAGACCAGCCAGGCCGAGAAGTGCGAGAGCACCCGGGGCCGGAACATCATTGGTCGTGAAGAATGTACTTCCGTCGTAGATGTTGCCTTCGCCGACAACAGCAACGCCGAAGTTGCCTTCAATACCTTCGCCTGCAGGCACAGTTGCCTGATAGAGCAGGACGCGCCAGACACCGTCGGCAGGGGCACCAGGTGCGGCAGCACCCTGCATAGCGTTTGTCTGAGCTGCAAGCGGGTCAAAGCTGAACCAGCCGCCTGTGCCGCCGGTGAAGCTGTTTGAATCCCAGTCGCCTGCAAAGTTGTTGGTGCCCGAGGACACACCTGAAGTCAGCGTTGTTTCATCAACGCCGCCGATGACGCGTTCCACACCGATCGTGGCAAACGTGTCATAGCCCTTGGCACCGTCAGCACCACTGAAAGGGCCTGCCGGAGCTGTGTCGCTTTCGACGTAGCTGCCGGATGTGCTGGTGTAGGCCGCGTGGTTGAAGAACACGCCGGAGTCCTTGTTGGTCAGGAACATAAGCTGACCAGTAGCGCCTGAACCAAACGTCGCGGTAACCGCGCCCGCTGCATCGAATTCAGCGTAGATGCGATACACGTCAAGCCCACCACCATTCGCGAGGAAGTGACTCTTCACGGCGTTAACAGGATGGTCGTTCGCCATGTAGTCGTCGACTTGGTAAATGCTTACGCCCGTAAACGCAGCCTGAGCAGCGCCAGCGAGCAGCAACGAACCGGTCGTTGCCAATGTCAGATGATTCACTTTCATGAGTATGGACCTTTCTTCTTCTCTTCATTCACTCTGTAATTTGCACTAACAATGACACTCAGGTACCAACTGCGACAGCAGCCGGTGCAGCCGTTACCACTCAAATACTCCGACTCGAAGATACAGGCAGCTTTCGTTGAGTCAAGACTCAATTCCACGTCTTTGCCAGTTTTTTGGACTATGAACATTTGTTAAGATGGGAGAATCTGAAGTTGTTGCAGCAAAAGACCTTGTGTGCAAAACGCTCCATTCGTTTCGGATAGGCTCAGACCCCCTTACTGTGGCTCAAGAGCGTCGCTTTATGATCCTGTGAGACTACCGGTGGCAATCATTGCATCCTCATTGCAGACCTCGCCCCGCAGAAGCAGCGCCTGGGCCTGGGAGATGCGCAATTTCACACAAGTTCCGAGAATAGAGTCCGGCAGCACATCATCCGGTAAATCAAATACCGCAATGAGATCCCCGTCCGTCCTCCCGGACATCTGAATCCGCTCCCGCTGCCAGGCCAGCTCGATTTTGCCCTGGCGAGCGGCTGATCGCTGGCTTATCTGCTCGACGAAGACATCCACGGTTCTGCCGATCCAGTGGGCATGCACATCACTGCTGATTTCAGCTTGAAGGTCCAATAACTCTTTGTTCCGCCTGCGTTTGATGTCGACCGGCACATCATCGGGCAACCGATCTATCGCTGTCGTCCCGGGCCGGGGTGAATACTTGAAGATAAAGTTGTTCTTGAAAGGCACCCGCCGAAGCAGCGCTTTGGTTGCCTCGAAATCGGCATCTGTCTCGGTTGGGAAGCCCACAATGATGTCGCCCGCAATCGAAACATCCGGAACGATATCCACAGCCCGATCAATGAATTCAAGGTACTGCTCGACGGTATACCCGCGGTTCATCAGCTTGAGAATGCGGTTGGAGCCGGATTGAGCCGGGACATGCAGATACGGACAGATCCGCTCGCACTGGGCAATTGCCTGAAGCGCTTCCTCAGAAAAGTCACGGGGGTAGCTGGTCACAAACCGTAGTCGTCGAATATCCGGAACTTCATCGTGAATCCGCCGCAGCAGGTCTGCAAACGTTGTCACCCGCGCCCCAAGTGCCGATGCTTTGCCGTTTCGGAATGCTGACAGCCCCGGACCGACCTGCGCTGCTTCAGTGCCGTTGACCGTGACAGCAGCGCCGTGGACATAGACGTAGTGATTGACGGTCTGCCCCAGCAGCGTGATTTCAATGACCCCCTGCTCAGCAAGTTGTCGACATTCCTCGACAATTGCATCAGGCGGGCGATGGACCTCCGGCCCGCGGGTATTGGGCACCACACAGTACGTACAGAACTTGTTGCAGCCACGAGTGATACGGACATACGCACTCCGCCGGGCGGCAGGATTATCACCGTTTCTGTCTGGATCAAAGCTGCGTGAAAGGTCCAGCAGTTCGAGGTTGTCTTCAGCAGCAGCCAATGTCGATGACCGCCGGGTTCTGCTGCCTTGCAATGCGATGCGGTCAGCCGCCTCGACAGCCCCGGTCTTGAAGGCATTATCGATCAGCATCGGAAGCCTATCCAGCTCACCAGGACCGCACATCAGGTCAATCTGCGGGTACCGGCGCATCATGCCGGCCCCTTCGCGCTCTGCCATGCAGCCGAGCACCCCGAGCACGACCGACTCGCCATCATTCTTCCGCTGACCGATCAGGCCGATTCGGCTGCGGGCCTTGTTTTCCGCCTGCTCACGCACAGAACACGTATTGAACAGCACAATGTCCGCCACATCAGAGTCGCTCGTGAAGTGATACCCCAATGCCCGAAGTTGGCCGATGACGAGTTCACTGTCCAACTCGTTCATCTGGCAACCGAACGTCTCCAGGTAGACAGCCCTGCCGGTCGACGACACACAGTCTGTCGGGTCAGTTTTCGATTCTGTTTGACAATATTGATCGCTCATGGCAAGTCAGCATCGTAGCACGCGCGTTCTGCAAACTCACCAAGAGCGTGACCGTTGCCATATTTCAGATGTGTAGCTCGTTGCCGAGCTGAGGCCTTCACACGACTTGCCTATGCCTTTTTGGGTCGCGAATTGCAGCACCGCCGATACTGATGTGATGCTTCGCCCCGGACACGGTCTTGCACTGGTGACGATCGCCCTGCTCATGTTCGGCGTGGTCATGGTCAATTCCGCCGGCCTCACACTTGATGCAGATCAACCGCTGACACTCGAATCCCTGCTGCTGGGCAAGTACGCCATCCTTGCGCTGCTGGCGATGATTGCACTGGCGATCGGATCGTTTATTCCGATTTACGAGCTGCCGCGCCTCCGCGGCCTGCACAATCCCGTGATCTGGATCATGCTCGGCTGCGTCGCCCTGCTCGTGCTTGTCCGTGTGCCCGGCATCGGCAAAGAGGTCAACGGCGCCTGGCGATGGATCGAGTTCGGCCCGGTGAACTTCCAGCCGAGCGAACTCGCCAAGTGGGGCATGCTCATAGTCATTGCCTGGTACGGGAGCCGGCACGCAGCACGTGTTGGACGCCTTTTCAAAGGCCTTGCCCTTCCCCTGCTCGGCATCGCAGTGATCTGTGCACTCATTGCCACCGAAGACCTCGGCACCGCTGTACTCATTGCGACAGTCAGCCTGTGCCTGCTCATCGCAGCCGGCGCGAAACTCTGGCATGTCGCCCTGCTCATCCCGATTGGAGCTACTGCTTCCGCTGCTGCGATCATCCAAAGCCCCTATCGCCTCGAGAGATTGCGCGCGTTTGTCGATCCATACCAGGACCCTCAGGGCATCGGCTACCACATGATTCAGTCCATGGCAGCCGTCGCTCAAGGCGGCCTACCCGGGCGCGGGCTTGGTAACGGCATCCACAAATTCGGGTATGTGCCCGAAGACACCACTGACTTTGTCTTTGCGATCATCTGCGAGGAACTTGGCTTCGCCGGGGCGGGAATCGTCATCGCGCTGTATGCCATGTTTCTGCTGTGTGCGCTGACGATTATCCGCCGTGCGGTCTTGCCGTTTGATCGCCTCCTGGCAATGGGCGTTATGCTCACAGTCGGCCTTCAGGCATTGATCAATCTTGCCGTCGTCACCGGCCTCGGCCCCACCAAAGGGATCGCCCTGCCCCTGCTATCCGCAGGCGGCACCGGCTGGGTGCTCACCGCATTCATGGTCGGCCTGCTGATTTCCATCGACCGCAGGCTCGGCTCGGATGAACACGCAAGTGATGTCGAGCTCGAAACCCAGGCTGCCGTCGCAATAGAAGATGAAAGTGAGCTTGCTGGAGCACTATCTGCCGCAACAAGCAATTCGTGAACTTGGACTGCCCCAGTCGATACGCTGCGATCAATGACGTCATCGCAGTCACCATTGACACATGAAAACCACCGACCGCGCACGATCCTCTTTGCCGGCGGAGGTTCGGGCGGACACATAGCGCCCGGCCTTGCGATCGCAGAACGCCTTGCAGAACTCGATCCGACTGTACGCTGCGTCTTTGCATGCTCGATGCGTGCTGTTGATGCGCACATGCTCTCCGATGCCGGCCGGACGTTTTTTCCACTGGCAGCCGCTCCGCTGTCCAAGCGCCCGCGCGAAATGTTGCACTTCGTTTTGGCAACGAAACGTGCCATTTCGCAGGCGAAGGCTCTGATCCGCGCTGAACACATCAACCGCGTCGCGTTGTTGGGCGGATTCGTTGCGGCACCGGTCGCCTGGGCTGCATCGCGCATCGGTGTGCCGACGACGCTTGTGAATCTCGACGTGCCGCCGGGCAAGGCCAATCGCTGGATCGGCCGGCGAGCCACCGACATCATCAGTGCGATCCCGGTACCGCCCATCGACAACCATCCGCTGCCCGGCCTGGAAGGCCCGTTTGACAGACATGTCGTTGCCACGCCGGTACGTCGATGCGCCATCTCCAGCCGAAGCCAATCAGACTGTCGAACTGCACTCAAGCTTGCACCGGACCGCCGGACACTTCTTGTCACCGGCGCGTCGCAGGGGTCCACGAGCATCAATCAATTCATAACAGCCGTGGCGTGTGATCACCACGACTGGCTGCATGGCTGGCAGGTGCTGCATCTGGCTGGCAGTGACGAAACCGAGCCGATTGCAGCCAACTATCGCAGCAACACTATTCCCGCTGTCGTACTGCCGTTTCTTGATGACATGTCCCTTGCCTGGGGTGCTGCGGATCTGGCCATCAGTCGGGCCGGCGCGAATTCAGTTGCAGAAGTTGCCGCCAACCGCATTCCAACGTTGTTCCTTCCGTATCCCTGGCACGAAGATCGGCACCAGTGGCATAATGCCCAGCCGCTCGCAGACCGCGGCGCTGCAGTAATCATTGATGATCTCATTGAACCGCAGCGTAACCTGCAATCGATTGGGCCCACCATGCGATCACTGCTGTGTGACAACGCACAACGCGCTGCTATGCATTCCGCACTCGCATTGATGCAACCGGCTGATGGCGCTGCAATCATCGCGCAGCACCTGCTCGACTGAATAAGAGTCTTGCACATCAGGTGCAATCCACATCGTCTTTCCTATCTTCGCACCGAAAGCATCCATTTGCAGGATATTCCACCGCGTACGGAACTGTGCTGGCGGGACAGCACACCAAGTGTAGAATCACATGTGGAATCCGAATAAATGACGCCGGAACGTCCGAGTCATTGACGGAACCAGGGCGGCGATTGATGTCATGACCGAGCAGAATCGACACACCAACTGCGTGCTGCTGCGCCAGAGCGCTGCTGATGATGACCGGGCGCTGTTCGATCACTTGCGCAGCAGAAACTGGCGCATCGAAACAACCGCTTGCCCGCACCAGGCATTTGCCCGACTGTGCCTGCACGAACGCCTTGAGTCCGCTCGATCTTCCTGGGGTCTTGAACGCCACATGCCCCCGGTTCTCGTTATCGATGCAGATTCCACACCTGCTCTGCACCAGCAACTCCTCGCTGCATGCGATCAATACATCTCAGGCATCGGCATCTGGCAATGGCGCGCGGGACAACTTGAGACACTTCGCACCGCAGCGCCGCAACCTCCACCCCCTGCAGTGAGTCAGGCTGGACACTCTGCGCCGCCTGCGCGATCCCCGGCTGCGTCATTCAACGGCCCGATGTTGCGTTTGCACGAACCGCCGGAGGATGCGCCGCGTACAGGCGCACAGAACGATCAAGTTTCCCAGGATGATAATGAGGCTGCATGTGCTGATCGCGCAGAATCATTGTCATCAGATGAAGTCAACATGTTGATGGGTAGTGGAGAGGAGCCAGCGTCATCGTGACCCGCACACTCGCACAAGGTCGAACCCGACGAGCACAGATACTCTGCGTCGGACTTGGAAATGCCGTCGGCGAATTGTCTACTGCAGACATGCCGCCGCATATCGAAGTTGACAGTCTCTTTGATGCAATCGGCGAGTTGACACTCTCCTCTGCCCGAACACCAATCGATACGATTCTTATCGCCCAGCCGGCCCTTGACGGCGCAACTGCTGAATCCATCGAAGCGCTGCGCGACATTGAACCTGCTGCACGGCTGATTCTGGTGCGCGATGCACATGCGATCCATTCGCCGCTCAGCGCGCTGTTCGATCACAGCGTCAGCGCGCCGCTCAATTTCAATTCACTTTCCACAGCCTTGTCAGGACACCCTGACGATGCGCGTATGCATGACGCTGCACCTCTTGAACAATCCACCCACGACCAGGCTGCAGACGACGACGCACAGCACGTAGACACATCGCAGGAATCGCTACGCGCCAAGCCTGAATCACATCATGAGCATGTCGCGCAGCCAATCGAAATCGAGATTCAGCGGCCCACAGTTGAACCCAACCCCAAGCGCAGCACCCTAGCAGATGAACCGCTGGGCGACGTTGACTTGGTCGAAGCAATCCTCCACCAGGATGGACGGCTGCTCGAACTGTGCATGCGGCTGATCATGCAGCAGACCGGCTGGACCGACGTCCTCTTCAACGACACCAACGAACTCATGGACGGCGCAGTTGCCTCGGTCGTATATGACGGCGACGCCTATGGAATGCTGGCCACCGAAAGTGCCGACGCCCGCGCGCTCAAGCCGTGGGCCGACTGGCTTGCACGCTGGCTGGCACTCGACGAAGCGCATCACACCCACCGTCTGAATTCACTGCGCGATGATCTGACCGGCGCGTGGAATCGCAGATTCTTCACCAATTTTCTGTGCGAATCGCTCAAACGCGCTCGACAATTACGCGTGCCCGTCACTGTCATGGTCTTCGATATCGATGATTTCAAGATCTACAACGACCAGTACGGCCACGATGCAGGCGATGAAATTCTGATTGAAACCGTGCGACTGCTTGAATCTGTCATTCGCCAATGCGATCGCGTATGCAGAATCGGCGGCGATGAATTCGCAGTCATCTTCGCAGACCTCGAAGGCCCGCGCGCCGCAGGTTCCGCCCATCCCGATGCGGTCGGCGACATTGCCAAACGATTCCAGAAACAGGTCACCGCGATGACATTTCCCAAGCTCAGCCGCGAAGCTCCAGGCAGCCTGACAATCTCCGGCGGGCTGGCCACCTTCCCGTGGGATGGCGATGATCCGGATGTGCTGCTCCGCCTCGCAGATCAGCGGGCGCTGCAATCCAAGCGCGCCGGCAAGAATGTCATCACGTTCGGACCCGCATCCGACGAATCATAGTGAAAACTCGTCAAAGCCCGTCAATTGCATCGTGCGTGTGCCGATAAACACCACACGTGAGTGATCGCACAGTAATCCTTTCCGATACGCATCTCGGCAGACCCCGCGGCGCAGTGCCATCTGCAGATGCGCTGCGCCCGCTGTGGCAGGGCGCGACCGATCTCATAATTAACGGCGACATTGCGGAAGTGCATCACCCGCGCTATAGAGGAAATGCCGCTCGGCATGTGCTGCGCCTGGCAGAACTCTGCGAAACTGATGGCGTACGCCTCGTGCTGCTTTCGGGCAATCACGATCCGTTTCTCAGCGATGTGCGACATCTGCTCCTGGCCGGCGGCGATGTGTTTGTCACCCACGGTGATGTGTTGCACCCTGCAATAGCGCCTTGGAGCCCACGCGCAGGCCGCATGCGCCAGGCTCACAACAGCTACCTCGAACAAGTCGCACCCGAAGATCGCGGCCATCTCGAATCGATGCTTGCTGTGTCGCAACATGCCTCGCATGCGGAATGGGAAGCACTCGCACAGCAAGCCCGCAAATCCAAACGTCGATCAATGCTGCTTCGGCCGTGGAAGGTGGCGCAAGTTCTCTGGTACTGGCACAGATTCCCACGGCTGGCAGCGCGCTTTCTGGAAACGCACGCTCCCGAATCGCGCTTCGGCATCTTCGGCCACACGCACCACCCGCAAATCAGCACCATCAATGGACGCACAATCATCAACACCGGCTGCTACGGATTCCCCGGCAGCCCACGTGCGGTGACAATTGAGAACTCTGTACTGACAGTGCGCAACATCAACACGACCGCACGCGAGTTCTCATTCGCCACGCAACAAATCGCCACATTCGAAATCGCCCAGCCAACAAAGCCGCCGAATCGCGCCATGGCAACACCAACGACCGCAACCCTCGCCGCAAAATAAAGGGGACGGGAGTCTTTTATTCAATAAAAGACTCCCGTCCCCTATTCAAGCTTCGGCTGATGCTTCGAACACGCGGCTGCGCAATCCTCGCCCAAGCGCGCCGGCAATGTGACGTCCCGCATCAAACAGCTTTGGCAGGTCCACGTGTGTCTCGATGCCCATGCGGTCGCAGAGATACACCAGATCATCGGTCGCCAGATTCCCCGCAGCCCCCGGTGCATAGGGACATCCGCCCAGCCCGCCACAGCTTGCATCGAAACTCGTCACACCAAGCTGCATCGCGCGAACCGCGCATGCCAGAGCTGTCCCCCGCGTGTCGTGCAGATGCAGCGTTGAATCTGCTGGTTGAACCAACCCTGCCAGTCCGTCGTACAGGCTGTCAATGTCCGTCGGTACCGCCACGCCGATGGTTTCACCGAGATCAATTTCATCTGCGCCGATGTCGAGCAACTTCGCTGCCACATCGCGCACCTGTTTCGGCGCAACCGGGCCTTCATACGGACACTGCACAACACAACTGATGTACGCACGCACCAGCAGTTTCGATTGCTTCGCCCTGGCTATCACCGGCTGAAACCGCTCAATCGTCTGGGCAATGCTAGCGTTCGTGTTTTGCTGACTGAACGTCTCGCTTGCAGCAGTAAAGACCGCAACCTTGTCGACACCTGCTTCAAGAGCGCCATCCAGGCCGCGATCATTCGGAACCAATGCGGAGTACACAACACCCGACCGGCGTTTGATACGCGCAAACACCTCCGCAGCATCACCCAACTGCGGCACCCATTGCGGGTTGACAAAACTGCTGACTTCGATCTCCGCTGCACCGGCCTGCGACAACAGATCGATGAATCGCACCTTGTCTGCAACCGAAACGGTCTGCGCTTCGTTCTGCAGCCCGTCACGCGGGCCGACTTCAGTCATGCGAATGGTCTTCGGCAGATTCATGAGCTGCGCATCGTAACGTCAATCATCATCTGCTGAATCCATCGACGCATCTCTCCGAAGCTCCTTGCGCAGGACAATCACGAACAACGCAAACAGCGCGAACGTGAACACGACGCCCACCGCCATCAGCAGTATTTCCGGAGCGCTGATCACAAACGCCGATTCGGTTGCCTCTGCCTGTAGTGCAGCCAATGTCATGTTACAACAGCCTCACTTCGCGACCAGAATTGCAACTGGACAACGCTCGCCCGTGCGGTTTCACCTTCCGCTGCCACCACTACCGTCGCATTATCAGGCGCCTGCTTCGTGCGCAGCATGGCAAAAGCGATCGGCACCGCGCCCAGCATCGGACTCAGTGTACTACTGGTTATGACACCCACCGGCTCGCCGATTGTTCCGGCAGCATTATCCGGTTCTGCAAATACTTCCGTGCCAGCTACAGGCAGCACATCACCCTGCACACGCAACCCAACCAGCCGCTGCTTCGGCGCCCCGAGGTTCTGCATCCGCGCGATAACCTCCTGCCCCGGGTAACACCCCTTGCGAAAACTCACACGGCTGTCCACCAGGCTTGTCTCGTGCGGAAGGCTTGTCGTGTCAAAGTCAATATTCATCACCGGCGAACCCGCTTCGATCCGCGCGATGTTCCATGCATGCCACCCAACAGGGCGATGCATCCGCGCGCCCCCGCCGTTCATTGCATCCGCAACATCAAGCAGCGACTGCCAGACGGCTGGCGCATCGCTGCACTTCACAAACAACTCGTAGCCGGATTCACCGATCTGATCACGTCGTGCGATGCCCACAGCAATGTTCCCGATCTGCATCATCGCGCAGCACATCTCATCCAGCTGAAAATCGCGTTGCCCGGCGCACTGCCCAATCAGTGTCGCGGCATTTTGGCCGTGTACTGCGATGCGGTGCATCTGTTCAGTTGCGTTCTCGATCTGCACATCTTCAGCAAACAGGAACTGATCCAGTGCTTGCACGGTTTCCGCTGCCTGGTGAATGTCCACATCCACGAACGCTCGATCACCGACCGCCGCGACGAACAGATCTGCAAGGACGCGCCCCTTGCGGTTGATCAGAAAACTCTGCCGGGCGCTGCCCGCATCAGCATCTGCGAACTGCTGCGTGAGCATGCGGTTCAGGAAATCAATGCGCTCAGCCCCGGTAATGACAAGCGTGCCCCGATGCGGACAATCCATCAATCCCGCACCCCGCCGAAGTGCGCCGTATTCCGTTTCAACCGTGTCGTACATCGCAGGCACCTGGCAGGTGTCGCTCGTTGCGCCGTGTTCAGCTCCCGACGGGCCGTAGGCAATCGTCTCGAGCTCTGCTGAACTGATCCGACTGCCGGTCGCAGCGCCGGGTCGATCGCCGGGCTGCGCGCTTGGCGACATCCCAGCGAGACTGCATACGTACGCTTCGTGCATTGGTCGCAGCGGTGTTTGCCTGCTCATTTGTGTTCATCCCTAATTGGTTCAGCGCACATGGTAGGTTCAGCAGCACCGATATTCGCCCTGCGGTGCAACGATTTTCGACTCGGCGGTACAACGCTGAACTCGTTATAATCTGCAACTCGCTGCGGCACGCTCACTGTTGCGCTCGGCCAATACATCCATAACAACAAGAACCCGGAATCCGCCGATGAATATCGACCTGCTTGCCCGCCTGTGTGAAGTACCAGGCATCCCCGGCCGTGAAGAACGCGTCCGCAAACTCATTGAAAACGAAATCGGCGGACTCTTCGATGATGTCCACACAGACCCGATGGGATCGATGATCTGTTCGCGAAATGCAACGAAGAAACCGACGGGTAAATCGAAAAGCAGCAACGGACCGACGCGCGTGCTCATCGCTGCGCACATGGATGAGATCGGGTTCTACGTTCGGCACATCGACGACAACGGATTTCTATGGTTGAACCCTGCCGGCGGCTTCGACGCTCGCAATCTGTTTTCCAGGCGGGTGCTGGTTTGCTGTGACGGCGGCGACTATGTCGGCGTCATGAATCCCGGCGGCAAGCCGATTCACATTGCCTCTGAAGAAGACAAGAAAAAGATCCCGCAACTCTCGGAGTTCTTTGTCGATCTTGGGATGACAGACAAGGACGTGAAGAAGAAAGTCAAAGTCGGCGATTACGTCGTCATGCACGAGCCGTTTCTCGAACAACCGACCAAACTCGTTTCCAAAGCTCTTGACAATCGCATCGCATGTTTTGTCGCAATCGAAGCAGTGCGAAAAATGAAGAAAAATGCCCAGGGCAAGCACGCTGCGGACATCATCGTCGGATTCACCGTGCAGGAAGAAGTCGGCCTGCGCGGCGCAACGACAGTCGCCAATCGCGTCGGCGCAGATATCGGCATCGGTCTCGACACTACGCTGGCCTGCGACACGCCCGGCGTTCCCGATACTGAAAGAGTCACCAAGCATGGCGAGGGTGTCGGCATCATGGTGCAGGATTCCTCGATGATCGGTGACTACCGCTTGAGCGATGAGTTGTGCAAAGTCGCTGAGAAAAACAAAATCAAGTATCAGCGCTGCATTCTCGCGCGCGGCGGCCAGGACGGCGCAGCCATTCAGCGATCTGGCATGGGGGCGCGATGTGCTGCGGTTGTGTGCGGCACGCGGTACATCCACACTGTGACCGAATCGATCGACAAAAACGACCTGCAAGACACGATTGACCTGATGGCAGCATGGATGTCCACTGTGAAGTGATGAAAGCCGTTTCGTACATCCCCCTGTCGAATTCGCTGGCAATACTGATCACCCGTTGATAGTCTGTTCGGTGGAGACCCGGCGGGGAAGATGTACATGAAACAACGCTATAAATCTGTCCAGAGTCGGCCTCTTCGCCGCCATGTCTTGACTTGCCTCGCAGGTACGATCGCATGTCTTGCAATCTTCCTGTTTCCGACGCAGTCCCTTGCCGCCGATTGCAATACAAATGGTGTGGAAGATGCCGAAGACATCGCTGTTGGTACAAGCCAGGATTGCAACAACAACAACGTCCCCGATGAATGTGACATTACCTCGGGATTCAGCCAGGACTGCAACAGCAACAACGTTCCTGATGTCTGTGATGTGCAGGCTCAAACCAGCGAAGACCTTAACGGCAACGAGATTCCGGACGAGTGCGAGCCGGATTGCAACAACAACGGCATCCTGGACGAATTCGACATCCTCAATGGAACCAGCGAGGACTGCAACGGCAACACGCTGCCCGATGAATGTGACATCTCCAACGGACTGAGTCAGGACTGCAACAACAATGACGTGCCCGATTTCTGTGATCGACAGAACGGCACGAGCTTCGATTGCAATGGCAACGGCATGCTCGACGATTGCGAAGTCGCCGCGGGCGCGCCGGATTGCAACGGCAACATTATTCCCGACGAATGTGAACTCGATTGCAACAACAACGACATGCCCGACGATTGCGATCTTGTGAATCTCACAAGTCTGGATTGCAACAACAATGCTGTTCCCGATGAATGCGACATCGCATCAGGGACCGACGGAGACTGCAACGGCAACGGCAGGCCGGACAGTTGTGACGCAATCAACCCCGAGGAAGACTGCGATCAAAACGGCATGCCTGACATTTGCGAAATCCTGCTGCTGTTTGAACAGTCACCCGAGCTTTCGCCGATCGGGCACAACTCACCGCGGCAGTTCGTCCTCGTCGGTCCGCCGGATTCGGGAGAAGATGTCACGCTCGATTTTGCCGCTATTGGTGATTTCGCCGCAATGGTGGAGTTTGTCGATGTCACGGTCAACGGCGCACCGGTCGGTCGTGTGTTTGAGGTGGGGAGCAACGATTGTCCTCAATCGCCCAATGTCGATTCACTTGTCGTTGATGTCGCAACTTATAACTCAGCGTTGAACGGCGGCGATCTCACAATAGTTATGACAGCATCCGCCGCAGTCGACGCAACGCCGGTACTGTGTACGCCCTACATTCAGGTCATCGTCAGCTACCAGGCTGTGACAGAAGCCGATTCCGACGGCAACGGCATTCCCGATACATGCGAATTGGGCCCCTGCCCTGCAGACCTCACCAACAGCACAGCAGGCCCTCCCGATGGTGCTGTCGATGTTTTCGATCTGCTCGAACTGCTCAGCAATTGGGGCACCAACGGCACTGGCGCTGCGATCGCCAATCCATCAAACATCGCGGATGTCTTCGACCTGCTCGATCTGCTCGCAGCCTGGGGAAACTGTTAGAACATTCCCACAGCGATTCAGTCGTAGCCGCCGCCGGCTGTTTTCTGACCTGTCGATTCCAACAGGATGTTGGTGCGCAGATGAAAATCGGCGTACTCGGTCTGTCGCTGCGCGTAGAAAAGCTGCAGCTCATACGACTGGCCGTCCGTCAGGCCGAGACGATCCATGTACACGTACTGATCAGAGCCAGGTACAACTCCACCAAGATCCATGACCAGCTCGTTGTTCACAAACACCCAGACGTCATCGGTCCCGGCAAACTGCAGGAACTGATTCGTGCACGTGTCATATTCGAACCGCACATCGAATGCATACGTGAAGAAGTAGTTGTGATCTGCGTTTTCGTTGCCCAGCAGCGCGTCATCAGCCGGGTAGAAACTGTCGGTGCTGTATTCGTACACGCCTGTGCCGTCATCAACCAGCGTAATTGAATGCAGACTCGCAAGATTTGTACCGATCCGATTACGGAACCACTGATCATACGTTTCAGCAGATGTGATGCCGCCGGCACTTGGCGGGCCCATCGCGCCACTGCTGTCACTCAGAGCATTGCCGCAACTGTCCATCGCATCTCCACGAGCGCCGATATGCGGCGCAATTGCGTTGCCATCACTATTGCGCCACTGTTGCAGCACCTTTGCACCGGCAGCGATCATCGACGATTCAGTACCAGTCTCCGTGGTTTCCTGGTCGAAATATGACGGATGCGATGCCAGTGTGATCAGCACGACCATGTCCTGAAAATCCGCAGCAGGCGAACTGAGGTTCGTCACACCGAGCTCGAACAGATAGATCACTTCATTGGATTCAAGTGTGATGGTATTCGTCACCAGATCAACGTATTCAGAAACGTACTGTGCAATCGATGCCTGATCGTTCAGTCCCGGAGTGTCGGGAACCGGATCACCATCGCGCAGTGCATACACACGCGGACTACTCTGCGCTGAATTGGACTCGAGATACTCATCCCAATGGCTGTTCGATGTCCCGCTGACGCCACTCTTGCGCAGCCAGCTCAACGCTTCAATCGAGATCGGCGCGCCCGGCGCATAAATTTCCGGCAGGACAAATTCCCGCGGATTGGAACCGGGTACTTTGTCGCCGGTCACCTGTGGAAAATCATTCAGATTGCCATCTGCAGGTTGATCGTATGGACCGAATTGCGCGTATTGCGACGTGCCGACAGTTGTGCGCATCGTAGTCGGGCAGTGGTACGAGCCGGTTTCGAGCGCCGAGCCGAGCACTGTGACCTGCGCTGCAAACGATTGTCCAGGTATGACAACGCCATCGACTATCTCAAAGTCCGTCACCGCCGATGTCGGTTGAATGAACGCAGGCACATCATTTGGTCCCAGCTGCGTCTGCACATTGCCCGCGACGTGTCCCTGTCCACCGCCAAGTGTGACACTGAAGTCCGGATGCGCCGATGGAAAATCGCGCACGATGCCCGTAATCGTGATGCCTTCAGATCCCGAAACACTCAGCGCCGTGTTCGGCGTCAATGGTCCCGGCACAAAAAACGTCACCATCACTGCCAGCGTGAGCAGTCCAATACCAACCGCTGAAAGAACAACTCTCTTGCCACGCATGTCTGGAACCCCCTTGCCCCTCACCGACCCGCACAGCGCAACAGACGCGCGCAGCCGAACCGATGATCTGTCCGATACACATCGGTCAGTGAGGCGCTGCAGACAAATTCGACTCGCAGACTGCTTCAGGTCGCATGAATTTGCGTCAGTCTATTACGGTGCGCGAGGCGTTCTCACACTTGATGCCCGTGGTTACAGGACCAACAGCGCAGCTCTGGCGATTCAGACCGCTGAAATCATCCGGCCAATGTTCGCCTCGCTTTCAAATACCGACGACAATCCCTTGCTCCGGCGCCAGGCAGACAGTTGCCCAGCGTGAAACGCACATTCACTCAGCAACACGTGACTGACCCAACGGCCGACAGTCGGGAAAAACGCGCGAATGCGCTCATTCTCCACCGGCATATCAAATACATCTTCACCTGCCTGCCGAACAACTGCGCGCAGATTCTCACACGCACCGGTGTAGGCGCTGATCAGTTCATCACGTGATGGATAATCAGATCGATTGTTCGTCGGCATGCTTCCGCCGGCAAATTGCTTGGCCCATTCCGGTGCGCGATCAACCGCACCGCCGAGTTGGCGGATGACGTTGTCGATCGCATTTGTCAGATGACCGAGCACCCATGCGGGGTGATTCGTCAGACCAGCCGGCTGCTCAGCCCATTGCGCATCATCAACATCCTCCACAGTGCATAAAACCCACTGCTGAAGCATCGTGTTGTGGTCGAGAAGCGTTTCAAGGATCGACATTGTTCATCTCCATGACAGAAAGTTCATTGTACAAGACAGACGCCAAACGCCCGCGCGACAACGGATATTCCCAGGCATACGACCGATTCGCACCAGCTCGGGCGTGTATCAGATTGCGCGCGCCGCACCGGTGCAATTCGAATCGCCGAACGGCACGAATTCTGCCACGTTTTCCAGATCAAGAATACGGTTTTGCGGCACCCTGTGCGCCTTTTTGAGATCAGTGCCGACCATCGTGCAGTTTCACCGCCCCGTGGCGCGCGCGATGCTCTGCGCTCGCCCCAGTGTGGTGGTACAGCATTTCCACATTTCGACTCCGGATCGCTCTGCGCTGTGTTCGGCAGGTGTGATTCGAAAGCGTCGACAGTCGCTCGCGCCAAGGCGCGCGCCTGATGCAGTTGCGCGAATGTGCGCGCGGCCCGCGCCAAACAATTGTCATCCCCAAATCGAGCGCGCAAATGCGCAATGCCACCGTCGATTGCAGGTGGATATCGCAGTACGACAGCTTTGCGCGCATGCAAGTAACAACCCCCTGCAACTGCTGCGCGCGCCATACGATGCGCTTCTTCGGCCGGTATCGACACGCTCACCCGGCTGCGTGGACCATTTGTGTGAACAGCCCTCGCGACAACAGTTCATCAACTGTCCGCTCCGGGTGCCATTGCACGCCGAGGTAGAACCGTCGGTCGTCGCTGCGCACCGCTTCGATAACATTATCATGCGCCACCGCGACAACGCTCATCACGCCGGGATCGACGATTGCCTGTCTGTGGTGACTGTGTACAACGCCGCTGCCGAGCGCGCCCTCGACCTGATGTTCAACCTTGCCCCAGTGATCTGCATGCGTGACAAGTGTGTCCGGCAGGTACTGTTCAAGCTTCCCGCCGTGGTGCAGCGCCATCAACTGCATTCCCAGACACACACCCAGCACGGGAAACTCCGGCTGCTGCGCAACCAGCGACAGCAGCTCAATCTCGAATGCCTGGCGATCCGCATGGATACGTGTCGCTTTGGGATGCGTGGATTGGCCCCACTGTTCCATGTTCGGATCATCGCCACCAGTCAGAATCAGGCCGTCGCATCCTTCGAGCAGCTCCGCACCAGCATCTGGCAGCACCGGAACAATGATCGGCAAACCGCCAGCCTCCCAGACCATTCTGCTGTACGACCGCGCGACGGTGCAGCGATCTTCAGCAAGGTCCGGTGTGATAGCAATGCGGGGTCGTTTCACGAGAAAGCTCCGGAGTCTTCCGGTCTATCGGATCAGACCCGCACCAAAACAGCAATCACCGGGACGGTTAGCCCACACTGCCAGCTGGGCTGTGCTGCTACAAAAAGACCGCCGATGGCCGTCACGACGGTGGGGTACGTCGCACACTCGACCATCGGCAGTGGAGGAGGGAAGCAATTTTGGTGCCGCAAAGCCCCCGAAATTCAGGCATTCGGCCGTTGGACTATTCGCAGTACGTTTTCGCCGGATGCTCTGGTACAACGAACAATCCATCGGGAACATTGCGATTCGGCCCTCAGCACCTTGCCGAACCGCAACAACCAGCGTATTCTGCTCGATTCGTCGCCCTTCGGCTGTAGTCCGGAGGGCTGCTCCCAGCAACCACGACGATATGGAGTTTTCGATGAACAACAGGCGACAACACGGCGGCGGCAACAGAGACAGCGGACCCAACGTCAGCGGACCCGGACGACGGGCCGGCTACCTGATGAAAGGTCACAACGATCGATTCTTTGTCGATTACAAGGCTGTCGAAGACCTTCGACGGTGCATGACGCCCAACGGCAAGATCTACTCACGCAAACGCCTCGGCACCACCGCTCGCGAACAGCGCATGCTTTCTCAGGCACTCAAGCGGGCTCGGTACATGGCTTTGCTGCCGTACACCAGCGCAACGCTCTAAATTCAGAAATTCGAATTTGTTTCACGATGATGCGGGAAGTGCGGATGCTTTGTCCGCAACTGCGATTGGTTTGCGCATACCCAGCGCGCGCCGCAGCATTGCCATCCACAACCGGGTGCGCAGACGACGCAACCCGTCGTCATGCTTGTCCACCTTCAGGCCCCGCTGAATCCACGCCCGAGCCACGAACAGTCGGTTGGCCTGCAACGCTGCAAGCGCCAGATTGTGCATTGACTGCACACACCCGGGATTCAGACGCAGCACTTTTCGGCTGCATGCAGCGCCGCCACGTCGATCGCCGGACTGATATCGCGCTAGCGCCAGCTTTCGCAAGATATCAACTGAAGATTCGTCGTCATCTGCGATCTGCTGCAGAACCTCTACCGCCTCGCATGCCATGTCGGCATCCAGAAGCAGGCTACCGAATTGAGCAGTATCGACTGCCGAAGTTGATGGCTGCTCCGCACCCCGAACCATCTCATGCAGATCGCAAAGGCATTCGCGCGCATCATCGAGCATGCCGCGGCGCAGAAGCACGTTCGCCAGATTCACTCGATTCTGCAGGTATTCCGGATCAAGACGGGCAACGAGTTCAAACTCGACATACGCCTGTTCGAACTGGCCGCTTTGCATCGCAATTTGGCCGAGCATCACATGGGCGTCGATGTTCGCCGGCTCCATCTCCAGCACTCGGCGAAACTTCTCGGAAGCCTCAGGCAGCCGCCGTAGATCAATCAGCAATTCACCGTAGTCCAGCAATGTGTCAATGTTGCCCGGATCGTCACGCAGGTCGCGAAGAAACATCTGCAGCGCGCGGTGCTGTTGTCCAGTGGCAGCAAAGACCGAACCCAACCGCGCCCGCAGACGCGGCATCGTTGGATCCAACCGAATCGCCTCTCGCAGGCACCACCCGGCATGCTCAGCCTTGCCGCGCTCCATCAGACTTTCTGCCATCACCGCCAGACAATGCGGGCTCGGCTCATCAAGCGCCTGCTGGGAAAGGTAGTACGTCGCCTCAACTTCTTCATGATCGCCAAGACGAAGATGACTTTGCATCTTGTGCGCGTACGCCGGCTCACAGCCGAATTCCAAAGTCAATGCCCGATCGAACCATCGAATCGCATCTTCACATCGATTCTGGCGATTTGCGACAATCCCCGCAGCCACCAGCGGGTCGACTTCGGTCGGCAGTAACTCTATTGCCCGTTCATAACTGTCCAGCGCCTCAGGATCCCGGCCGGAGGCCTCGAGCGTGAGCCCCAGATTGAAATGCCATTCTGCCTGGGAGGGGTTCAGCGACAGCGCTTTGCGGAGTTCCATTTCCGCTTCCGCCCACCGGCCACGTTCAAACATCTCGAACGCACGTTCGGCATGTCCTTCAGCGTCAATCCAGTCGCTCATCCCGCGGTTTCCCTGCTACGTCGCGCTATCATCAATCCTGAAAGATCCTTCTGACTGAAGCTTTGATCAAACATCTGCGATTCATTACCAGATCGGCCATAGTGTATCCGATACGATTCTGGAGTCGCCTCTTTCAAAACAGTTCTTTGCACAGAATGACTAAACAGATAGCCCAAACTGCTGACCAACGACTGATGCGAGATCGGCCGAGCTTTCGCATACTGCCCGGAGTGTCTTGTCTATTCCTGGCCCTCGTCGCTGTGACAGCCGGCTGTTCCGGTTTCGCAACCACAACTGGCCCAGTACAACCTAATGCCGCCCCCGGGGCGATCGGGCAGGCGGACTCGGACGATGCAGACAGCGAAGGGGCCTTGACAGAACGCCAGCAGCGGCAAATCGACCTTATCGCGCCAATCCTGCTGGAGTCAACAAATGGGCCGGATGACGGCCGCCTGCTCGCTGCGGCGCAGGAACTGCTTGCGCTGGAAATCGATCGGGCTGACCAGATCCTGGAGCAGGCCCTGCGAGGCAATCAGCCCAATCAGATGCTCGCGGTCTTGCGTGCGATGATCACATCTGAAACCACGCCGCAGCGACTGGTA
This sequence comes from Phycisphaerales bacterium, assembly GCA_029260575.1. GTDB lineage: Bacteria > Planctomycetota > Phycisphaerae > Phycisphaerales > SM1A02 > JAJDDB01. The sequence goes on along the minus strand of JAJDDB010000004.1, from coordinate 102,347 downwards.
CAGGCTGCGCTGGATATTCTCCCCACCGCGCCCCTGCAGGCCCAGGACACACTCTGGCGGTTGCTTGCACAGCACGAAGCTGACGTACTTGCCAACATTTCCGCTCTTGTCCAGGACCAGTCCGCCGCGCCGGAGCATCGCCTCAATGCCATTGGCGCGCTGGGCGCATTTCGAACACGCGACGCAGCGGACCAGTTGATCGCGCTTCTGAATGAACAACGCGAGGAACCAGAAGCGATTACTGCTGCTGCCTGCGAAGCCCTGACGCGCCTGACGCGTTTGCCGTACGGCAACCGTCCGCAGACCTGGCGTTCGTGGTGGGTACAAGCCCGCAACCAGACCCGTGAGCAATGGCTCGTCGACCAGGTGCAGCGTCTTGCCACCGAACGTGCCGAACTGGAACGTGAGTTGACGCTGCAACGACAGCGGGTTCGTCGTGTCGAACAACGTGTTATTGAAGTACTGCGTGATCTTTTCCGGGCACTGCCCACCGATGTAGATCAGCAGTTGGCCCCCCTGCCCACCCTGCTCGACGATGAACTTTCAGTTGTTCGTGAATTTGCCATTGAACGAATCCGCTTCATCTCGCGCGATCACGAGATCCCGGCTGCACTCATAAATGCTCTTTCAGCGCGACTGGATGATCCGCAGGCGACTATTCGCACACGCGCAGCCCGTCTTCTCAATGAACTGAACTATACTGAACTCAGCGAACGACTTGCACGTGGACTCGGCGATGAAACATCCATCGATGTCATCCAGACATCCATCGAACTCTTAACTGAACGCCCGACGGCAACTGCGCTGCCTGCGCTCATTCGACGCATTGGTGATCCCACGGTCAGTGACGCTGCGTGTGAAGCGGTTTGGAAGTGCTTGTTTCTTCATGGCACGGAGGAGATTGACGCAGAACAACGCGCTGCTTTGATTGACTCTGTGCGCGACGCGAGCGCGGTGCGCACAACACCTCAATTGACTCGACTGGCAGTGTACCTTTCAGAAGATGCGGAATTCGGACAGGCTGCGAGATTCCTGGAAAGCGATGATCCCGCAATGCGCACTGCTGTCGCCGAAGCGTTAGCGCAGCGTTCCAACCTGACGCTGCTGCGCGCCCGAGCCGATGACACTGCGGTGTACCCGTCGTTGATTCGCGCAATCGCACAGAGTGATGCGACACTCGCAACGCTGCAATCCGTGGTTGAGCTGCGCCCGCCGGAAGAAACATTGACAAACACGTGGCGTGAATCCATCACCAGCGTCTTGGCTAAGCTTGCCCCTGCTGATGTGATCGGAGCTGACGATCTCTTGATGCAGGCCAATGCTGATGCTGCACTTCGCATAGAACTGCTTTCACGGGTGGCAACCATGCCGACAGAGCAGCTTCCGGCGGCGGACCGAGTCGAAGTGGCAACACGACTGGGGCGGTTTTTTGTGGAACGTGAGCAATATGCCGATGCACACGTTGCGCTGGAATTGATCACAACAGCCAATGGATCGGCCGAGCTGCAGCAGTTGAGATTCAAAGCAGCCCTTCTGGCTGGCCATTACAACCGCGCTGCGGAATTTCAACCGACTGCCGAGGCTTGGATCGAACTCCTGGCAGATCTTGCCGGTGGTGATGAGACGCTGGCCAAACGTGTGCAGACCGAGATCGATCAGCGGTTTGGTGCAACGTTGACTGAAGAACTACGGACGCGTCTGGATACGCTCCGTCAGCAACTTGATGGCGAGTCGCAAACCCCGCCTGAACCCACCGCGGCTGATGCCTCCAATGCCGCGTCCGAACCCTGAATCTGAACCAGAAAAGGGTCTTTGCTCGTGACCAATGCCCTTGTTGCGACGCTCGATGATGCGCGAACACTGATCGAAAAAAGTGCATCTATTGTTGCGTTTTCGGGCGCGGGTCTGAGTGCTGAATCCGGTGTGCCGACGTTTCGCGATGCGCAGACCGGCATGTGGGCACGCTACGACCCGACGACCCTCGCATCGCCACAAGGCTTTGAAGTTGATGCGGAATTGGTGATCGATTGGTACAACCATCGGCGAGCAGCTGTAGCAGCGGCGCAGCCAAACCCGGCACACCGCGCGCTTGGGCAACGACCTGACGTAGTGAACGTGACTCAGAATGTAGATGATCTGTTGTTTCGAGCTGGAGCACGCGACGTTGTGCAACTGCACGGCTCGATCGCGCGAGATCGTTGTCACAGTCGGTGCGGCTGCGAACAGGAGATCGACATGGCCGATCCGCCGGGGCTGCGCAGTTGCCCGGAATGTGGCGCTTTGATGCGGCCGTCCGTTGTCTGGTTCGGCGAAGATCTTCCTCCTGACGCATGGGAACGCGCTGCAACGCTTTGCATTGAAAGTGATCTGCTGCTGGTCATTGGCACCAGTGCTGTGGTCTACCCCGCAGCGGCGTTGATCGGCATTGCCCGCGAAAGCGGCGCGAGCATCATTGTCGTGAACACGCAGCGCAGCGCGGCAAGCGACCTTGCCGATATTGAATTGATTGCGCAGGCAGGCGATGTGCTGCCGCAATTACTCGAAACGCAATAACAATCGCGGTCATCGGCAGGCGCGTCGTCGCAGTTGATCGAGCCGCTACACTGTTGGCTATGGCAACGACAACAACCATGAAGACACGGGTCGAGAAAGATTCGATGGGTGAAATGACGGTACCGGCTGATGTGCTGTTCGGAGCAACAACCCAGCGGGCGGTGTTGAATTTTCCCGTGTCGGGCCGGCCTGTGCCGCCGAGCGTGATTCACGCTTTCGCGATGCTCAAACGTGCATGCGCTGAATCGAATCACGAGTTGAAGAAGCTCGATGCGAAGCCGACCCAACTGATCGTCAGTGCCTGTTCGGACATAATGGAAGCGCTCAGTGACGGGCCGGCAGGCAAATCCACACATGACATGATGCGGCACTTCCCGATCGATGTGTTCCAAACCGGCAGCGGCACCAGTACCAACATGAACGTCAACGAGGTCATCAGCAACCTTGCGTGCAAGGCAGCGGGCAAGCGCATCGGCGCAAAGGATCCGATTCATCCCAACGATCATGTGAACATGGGCCAGTCGAGCAATGACGCGTTTCCAACTGCGATGCAGATCGCTGCGGCAACAGCAATCAAACTCGAATTGATTCCACCATTGAAGTCGCTGACGCGTGAACTGAAGAAGAAGGCGCGCCAGTGGGACAACATCGTCAAGATCGGGCGCACGCATCTGATGGATGCGACGCCGATTCGTCTCGGGCAGGAATTCAGCGGCTATGCAGCGCAGGCGGAGTATTCCGTCACGCGTGCTGAACGCGCGATGATGCGCATTGCAGAAAACCTGCCGATCGGCGGCACGGCTGTCGGCACGGGCATCAATACGCATCCGCGATTCGGCAAGCTCGTTGCGCAGCGGCTGTCCAAACATACAGGCATCAAGTTCGTCGAAGCTCCGAACCATTTTGAAGCACAGGCAACACGCGACTGCATCGTGGAAGCGTCTGGCGAACTCAAGACGATTGCGGTGTCGCTGTCGAAGATCGCCAGTGACATTCGATTGCTTGGCATGGGTCCGCGGTGCGGTCTGTTTGAATTGAGTCTGCCGCCGACGCAACCGGGGTCGTCAATCATGCCCGGCAAGGTGAACCCGGTCATCTGCGAATCAGTCATGCAGGTCGCCTGCCAGGTCATCGGCAATGATGCTGCTATCACCATCGGCGCGCTTGGTGGGATCGGGTCGCTGCTGGAACTCAACGTAGCGATGCCGATGATGGCTGCGAATCTGATTGACATTATCACGCTGCTGGGCAATGCGGCGACAATGTTCACCGACAAATGCCTTGTGGATTTGAAGCCCAACAAGGATATTGCCAGCAATATGGTTGAACAGAGCCTGATGATGTGTACATCTCTGGCTCCGGTCATTGGCTACGATGAGGCTGCGAAAGTCGCCAAGAACGCATTCAAGACCGGCCAGACGGTGCGTGAATACGTCCTCGAACACGATCTCGTGGACGCCAAGAAACTGGATACGCTGCTCGATGCCCGGTCGATGACTGAACCGAAGAAGTGAGCCTGCAAGGCAGATTCGTGTGGTAGATTTCCTCGGGAATTAGCCGTTGCGGGGCAATTTCGGCGGATTCAAAGCGTTCGACTGCCGCAGGCGTCTGCGCGGCAACGTGAATGAGAATCTGAAAACTCCTGGGTGGTAATAAAGATGTTGCGATTCATGAAACGAAGTCTGAGTTGTTCACTCATTTTTACAATGGCAGTCACCTGCGTAATTCTCATCGCAAGCGGCTGCGACAAATCCGCTGATGTTGACCGGTCCGCTACTGCAGCGGCAAGTCCGGTTTCAGGTTCTGATGCTGTTGCAACGGATGATTCGCCTCGCGATGTGAACAGCAATTCGACAACACCTGCAACTGCTGATCAAACACTATCGCGACGCGCCACCGCTGCAATCGATCGAAAGTCCAATGGGCCAACGATCGAGTTCCAAGAGAAGACACACGACTTTGGCAGCATCTGGGACATTGAAGAGAAAACATACCGATTCTCGTTCACGAACAATGGTGACGACACGCTTGTCATCGACAAGGAATTGAAGACCAGTTGCGGATGCACGGCAGCAGAGCCGGACAAGTACGTGTTCGAGCCGGGGGAAAGCGGTTCGATCGGCATTACATTTAAACCCAAAGGGCACGGCAGGCAGGCAAAGACCATTACCGTGAATTCCAATGCGACCAACGAACCAAAGATTACGCTTGTCATCCAATCCGACATCAAGCAGTTCGTCAAGGTCGAACCGTACATACTGAAGTTTGACAATGTCAGAACGGGCCAGCGGCATACACGCATCGTGAAGCTGACATCAGTCGACCCCACCTTTGAAGTACTCGATGTCCAGTCGAAGCAGCGCAACATGACCGCACGGCTAATCGAAACGCAATCCGGTCCCGCCCCGATGGATTCAGCCCAGCCGTCCGAACCAAAGCTGATCGAAATCACACTTGATGAGAACGCACAATGGGGACAGGTCTTCGGCGCAGTCAGTGTCAAGACGCGCGGCCGTCTGCCCGGTGCATCGGCGTCGGTCGACCATGATGTAAACATTACTGTCAACGCCACCGTCTATAACAACCTGCTGCCGGATCTTCCGTATCTCCAGGCCGGTCGCGTCGAGACCGGCGATTCATTCGAGAAGGTCTGCCGATTGACCAGCCGTGACGGTCGGCCGTTCAATATCACCAACATCCAGCTGAGCGGCAGTACAGTTCCCGGCATGACCGTCGAAACCATTGCCCTCGATGAACCGGGAGTCTCCGGCTACGGAATTGTGCTCAAAGGCGACAGCGGTACATACGTCGGCGGCATCCGCGGGATGGTCAACATCACCACGGACATGCCCGGCGATGAAACGGTCAACATTCGTGTCGCAGGCATAGTTGTCGACCCCGAACAACAAAATACCCCCGTCACACCCAGGCGTATTTCACCACCGACACAGGCAACGAGCACACCGCCTGCGGGGCCGTCAGAACGTCCCTGATCGTGTAACTTCGGCAGGTGGAGACGATTTAATCCGCTGCAGGAACGACCGCACGACGGCATTGTGCTGGTGTGCGGCAGCGAAAGGCGCATCAAGGTGCTCCGCATCGGCGATCTCGTGAAGTGCTGCATCCGCAGCAGCATCGACAATCTCTTCAGCATGGCGCAACGGCGAAATACGATCGTTGCGGCCATGCACTACGAGAAGCGGACACCGCACATTCCGAACATGCGTAATCAAGTCACGATGTCGAATGCCGATCGCACGTAACAACAACATCATGAGGTCGGTCATCGGACGCGTCGGCATCTGCTGCACGCGCAACCTACCGCGCAACGATTCGTGTAATTTCGTATACGGCCCGTACGCCACGATTCCGGCAATGCGATTCTTCATCGCGTCATCAGCTTCCGCCGCTGCATGCAGCGCGATCACCGCGCCCATCGACAGGCCGACCAGAACCAATCGTGTATCGCCGAGTCGGTTCAGCAATTCAAGCAGGTCGTACTGTTCATCGTGGCCGATCCTGCTGGGGGCGCCGGTTGCGTCACCGTGCCCGCGCAAGTCGTACAGAACAATGCGCTCACAGAATTGTCGATATGGATCAAGCCGCCCGAGCATGTCATACCGCGACATTGCCCAGCCATGCACGAACACCGCAGTCAAGCCATCTGTTGTTGGTTGCGCATCTGTCGCGATCTCCCACACAGGCAATCGTGCGCCGTCGGGCCGGTCAAGCCACCACTGCTCGGCATGCAACCCGAGATCGCCCGGATCAGCAGGCAACCCCCGGGCGAGCGCCGTACCGGGCCCGGTGCGCGGCGGATGCATCGAACCCCACAGCATCACCACTGTGAGCAAGAACATTCCAAGCACAAACGCAATCAGCAGCAGAATCAGAAGTCCAAACATCGCGCGTCAGTGTAACCGGGCGCAGGGTAACATTTTCAGCAGGCGGTACACTGCGCGGGTCATGCATCCGTCTCTCAAGATCGGCAACACCACTGCTGTCATCATCACCGTCACCGACGATATGTGCCCGGCATTTGATGGCATCGTTGTGCATCGAGTGTATTCCACATGGTCGATGGCCCATCACATGGAGCTTGCGGCCCGCAAAGTACTCGCGCCGCATCTGGAAGATCACGAAGAAGGCATCGGATCGCACCTGAGTATCGATCATGTGGCCCCGACGCCAGTCGGTGAACAGGTGCGCGTCGAAGCGACTGCGGTTGAACTCGGACCGTCCACCCTGATCTGCGATGTCATCGCGTATCATGGCGACCGGATCGTGGGACGCGGCAGACAGGTGCAGCGCGTCCTCCCGAAAAGCAAACTCGAATCACTGATTACAAGAGCGATGAAATGACTGCCGTGGAAGCCAAACCGATGACGACTGATGAACCCCTCATCCTCTCCGAAACTGATGGCCGCGTCGGAGTCATTCGCCTCAACCGGCCGAAAGTGCTCAACGCGCTTAACCCACAGCTGATGTCACAACTTGCAGAACAGCTTGAAGCGTTTGATGCAGACGATGGCATCTCCTGCATTGTCATCTCAGGCAACGAACGCGCCTGGGCAGCCGGAGCGGACATCGGCGACATGGCCAAACAATCGGCGATTGACATGTACGAACGTGATCAGTTCGCCACATGGGATCGCATGAAGCGCATCAAGAAACCGATTGTCGCAGCCGTCAGCGGGTATGCGCTCGGCGGTGGGTGTGAACTCATGATGCTCTGCGATGTCATCGTCGCTTCAGAAACCGCGCAGATCGGCCAACCTGAAATCAACATCGGCGTCATGCCCGGAGCCGGCGGCACGCAGCGACTCACCAAAGCAGTCGGCAAAGCAATCGCTATGGACGTCATCCTCGGCGGACGCTTTCTCACTGCAAAAGAAGCACTGCAGTTTGGTCTTGTCAGTCGTGTCGTCCCCGCGGAACATTACTTCACCGAAGCCATGCGTGCGGCGCAGAAGCTCGCGAAGATGCCGTTGACGGCGCTGAAGATTGCCAAGGAAGCCGTGCTCAAGGCGCACGATTCCAACTTGAGTGATGGGCTGGAGTACGAGCGCAAGCTGTTTTATCTGCTGTTTGCCACCGAAGATCAGAAGGAAGGCATGTCTGCGTTCGTTGAAAAACGCAAGCCGAATTTTAAGGGACGGTAAGAACCATCACACCGGCAGATATATATCCGCGGATGTCCACCGCGGCTACGAGTACAAGGCGATTTCAAAATGGCGACAGCAACCGCACCCGGCACAACCTACGAAACCCTTACCGTCGAGACGGCGGATCACATCTGCACGATCACACTCAACCGGCCGGACACATACAACGCGTTCAACGATGCCCTGACGACCGAACTGCAGGATGCGCTCAAGATGATTGAGCGCGATGCCGAGGTGCGCGTGCTGATCATCACCGGCGCAGGCAAGGCGTTCAGCAGCGGCCAGGATCTTGGTGATCTCAAGAAGAAATATGTTCCGGGGCATGTCCCCGCACTCGGCGATGATCTGCGCAAGCGCTACAATCCGATCGTCAAACGCATTCGCAACATGAACAAGCCCGTCATCGCAGCGGTCAATGGCGTGGCGGCGGGTGCCGGCTGCTCGCTTGCACTGGCGTGCGACTTGCGCATCGCATCGACCCAGGCTACGTTCATTGAAGTGTTCATCAACGTCGGCTTGATTCCAGATTCCGCAAGTACCTTCACACTGCCGCGATTGGTCGGCCTCGGCCGGGCGTTTGAAATGTGCATGACCGGCAACAAGGTCACCGCAGAAGATGCGGAGCGATACGGGCTGGTGAATGCCGTTGTCGAGTCGAACGCTCTGTTGGATGAAGCCAACGCGCTCGCGCAGCGGCTGGCATCGTTGCCGGGCAAAGGGATCGCCCTCACCAAGCGGCTGCTCAACCAGTCGTTTGAAAACGATCTTGATGCACAGCTCGAAGCCGAAGCATTTGCCCAGGAAACCGCAGGGCGAACAGAAGATCACTTCGAAGGCGTAAGCGCGTTCATTGAAAAGCGTAAGCCGGAGTTCAAGGGCCGGTGACTGAAGAATACTCCCACACGGTTGGCATCCTCGGCGCGGGCACAATGGGCGCGGGTATCGCGCAGGTCGCTGCGGCTGCCGGGTGGACTGTGCAGCTATTCGATGTCGACAGTGATGTTGTGCGCCAATCGATCGGCTCCATTCACGGTCGATTCGATCGGCTTGTGCAAAAGCAGCGCATGACCGCAGATGATTCCAATGCTGCCAAACAACGCCTGCACGCGGCGAACGCGGTCAATGATTTGCAAGACTGCTCGCTCATAATCGAAGCAATTGTCGAAGACTTTGATATCAAAGTGAAAGCGCTGCGGCCGATTGTAGATGCTGTCGGTCACGATGCGATTATTGCAAGCAACACATCTTCGCTTTCAATCACCAACCTCGGCAAAGCTCTGGAAATCGCGCCGCGCTTCCTCGGCATGCATTTTTTCAACCCCGCGCCGCTTATGAAACTCGTCGAAGTCGTGGCGGGACAAAACACTGACACACGAATTGTCGATCGAGTTGCAGGTATCGCCGAGTTGTGGGGCAAAGTCGTTGCACGTGCTGCGGATGTGCCCGGTTTCATCGTCAATCACGTCGCCCGGCCGTACTACCTCGAAGCGTTTCGCATTATGGAAGACGGTTACGCCGACGCACAGCAGATTGACAGCGCAATGAAAACCATCGGCGGGTTCCGCATGGGTCCGCTCGAGCTCACCGATCTCATCGGTCAGGACATTAACACCGCAACGACCCACAGCGTCTGGCAGCAGCTCGATAATCCCCCGCTGCTAAATCCCAGCGCCATGCAGGAACAACTCGTTTCCGATGGTTCGCTTGGCCGAAAGACCAGCCGTGGCGTGTACGACTACAGCACCGACTCACCAACCGTCGCGCTGCAGATCAACCGCCGCGATATTGACTGGACCGAAGAACTGACTGTTGAAGTCAATGATTTCGTTGAAGCGGTGACCGACCCGCCAATGGATCGCGTGCATCAATATGTCTTTGCCCGCATTGTCGCAGCGCTGATTGTGCAGGGACACCTTGCCCATGAACGCGGCGTCGCCAGCGCTGCAGACATCGACACAGCGCTGAAATACGGCGTGAATTATCCGAAAGGTCCGTTTGAATGGACTGCGCAGATCGGCGCAGCAACGGTCGGCGGACTGCTCGAAGTGCTCAACACAACCGTCGATGACAACCGATTTGATGTGCCGGAGTCGCTTCGTGTCACAACGTAGGCCGGCTGATGTTGTGGAGAAGAGTCGCCGTGTGTACATCGCGCACCCGACGAAGCGTGATCGTGAGGAGTTCATCACTGCCGCGCGGCGCAGTCGATCATTGTTCGGCAGCTTCGGCGGCGCACCTGCTGATGACGAAGAATACGCCGAGTATCTGCAACGATCTAAACGCGAAGATCGGGCCTGTTTCCTGTTGCGACGAATTGAAGATGATGCGCTGATCGGCACGATCAACCTCGGCGAGATCATTCGCTTTGACCTGCAAAGTGCGAATGTGGGTTACAACGCCTTTCTGCCGTTCACCGGGCAGGGATATATGACCAATGGGCTTGATCTTGTCCTGCGACACGCATTTCGAACACTGAAACTCCACCGCGTCGAAGCGGGCATTCAACCGCACAACGAACGTTCCATCGCGCTAGTGAAGCGCTGCAATTTCGAATTCGAAGGACTGTCCAGGCGGCTGGTCAAGATCGGCGGCCGCTGGCGCGATCACGAACGCTGGGCGATCCTCAAAGAAGATTGGCAGGCGCAGCGGCAGACGAATCGCTAGGCTGACCAAACAAAAATTCAACGCATCACTCAATCAACGAATGGAAGCAGAAGTGCTCCCACGATTCCGGCGATTAAACCAACGATCCCGCCAACGCCAGCAAGAACGACGCCGAGTATCCAACCCGCAATTGCGGTGCCCACGGCGTAACCTGCCATGCCACCGATGACGGCACAGGCTATTCCAATGCTTATCTTCGAATGGAAGATGAACAGAAACCACCCGGATTCTTCAATCACCTCTCCGGCAACCCGACCTGCCGTCGCCTTCTTCTTCGGTGTCTGCTGTCCAGGCACTTTGTCCATCTCGACGTCACCTTCACGCTCAACACCGCCCTCATGTTTCCAGTTGCTGATGTCGGCCATTGCGCTCGCCTCCAGTGCAATGCATTCGGACGGATGATACACATTCGATGTGTCGCTCACCGAACTGCCTCGAGCAGACGGTTATTATACGCGCATGCGAAGAGCTGCCATCATCACTGCATTGCGAACACCCATCGGCCGGTTCGGCGGCGCCCTGTCAATGGTTCGTCCCGACGGAGTGGCAGCGGCGCGGGATTGGCAGTGCCCTGATCGAAGAAGGGTTGCGGCGGTGTGAAGCGATGAGCGTGCCCGCTGTATTCGTCCTCGGCCACCCCGAGTATTACCCGCGCTTCGGTTTCAGGACCGCATCGAGATTTGGTTGTCGCTGCGAATGGGACGTGCCGGATGAGGTGTTCATGATTCGCTGGTTAAGTGACGAACAACAGCGAAGCGGAATAGTGAGATACTGTACTGCGTTTGGTGAAGAGTGCTGAACAGTTGGACGGGGAACTCCGATGAGCTTGACCTTGCAATTCTTGGCCTATACGGCGGTGTTTATCTGCGGAGCATCTATAACTGCAGCCGCAGTCCGACTTCCGCGAAGACATCCGAATTCTGGTGAGATTGTTCTTCGGTATAGCTGGGCACATCGACTGATCGCAGTTGGCATCATTGCCATGCCGCCAGTTGCAGCCACAATCGGGATATTGCTCGGCAATTACCGACCGTCAAATCCCGGCGGCTACGGGTCCGTAATTGTGAGCTCCTTTTTTTTTGCTCCTATCGGTGGCTTCATGTTGCTCGAAACAGCGTGCCTGCGTGTGACCCTTACAACGGACGGCATTGACTTGCATGCACCGCTTCGACGCGGCCGATTCGTGAAATGGGAAGAGATTACGAAGATCGGTTTTAACGAATACACGTGCTGGTTCAGTGTGCGCGACACATATGGCCAGAACATTCGGGTGCATGCATGGCTCCAAGGGATCATCGCATTCGTCGACTTGGCTCGAAAGTACGTTCCATACGAACAAAGAGCCAAAGCGCAGTTGAAGTTTGAAGAGCTGGACAACAAAGCAGGACCTCGTCACATCGTGTCCTAAGTGCTGATACTTCTCACGTCTCGGGCCGCTACTATGCCCCCATGCGAAGAGCTGCCATTATCACTGCATTGCGAACACCCATCGGCCGATTCGGCGGCGCGCTAGCCTCGGTTCGTCCGGATGACCTCGCAGCGCTGGTCATCAAAGAAGTCGTCGCGCGCAGCGGCATTGATCCTGCGCTGATCGACGACATCTATTTCGGTGCTGCCAATCAGGCGGGTGAAGACAATCGCAACGTCGCAAGAATGGCGGCGCTGCTTGCGGGTTTGCCGGAGACTGTGCCCGGCGCGACCGTCAATCGTCTGTGTGCTTCCGGATTGGAAGCAATCAACATCGCTGCCCGCATGATCGAGGCAGACAACGGCGATGTGTTCATCGCAGGCGGCGTCGAATCGATGAGTCGTGCCCCATATGTCATGAGCAAGGCGGTTGTTCCGTGGGATCGCGGGCAGGAAATACATGACACCGCAATCGGCTGGCGGTTCATCAATCCGAAACTGTCCGAGCTGCATCATCCATATACAATGGGCGAGACAGCGGAAAACGTTTCGCGGAAGTTCAACATCAGCCGTGAAGATCAGGACCGTTTCGCACTGTGGAGCCAGCAGAAGTGGGCAGCAGCGCACGAGCTCGGGCTGTTCGATGATGAACTTGTCTCAGTAGTGATCCCGCAGCGCAAGGGTGATCCGATTGTTGTCGATGTTGATGAACACCCCCGGCCGGACACGACGCTGGAGAAACTCGCAAAGCTCAGACCCGTCTTTGCCAAAGATGACAACGGCACTGTCACTGCGGGCAATTCCTCCGGCATAAACGATGGCGCTGCGGCGCTTTTGATCGTTGCAGAAGATAAAGCGAAACAGCTCGGCCTGAATCCGCTTGCGTATGTCGGCCCCAGCGCAGCAGCTGGCGTTGATCCTGCATACATGGGGCTTGGGCCAATCTTTGCGACGCGCAAGGCTCTTGACCGTGCCAAACTTAAACTCGATGACATCGGCATCATGGAACTCAACGAAGCGTTCGCAGCACAATCACTGGCCTGTGTGCGCGAACTCGGCATTGACGAACAGAAAGTCAACCCCAACGGCGGCGCAATTGCGATCGGCCATCCGCTGGGGTGTAGCGGCGCTCGTCTGGCAGGAACACTCGTGCATGAAATGCGCCGGCGTGATGTGCACTACGGCGTCGCAACCGCGTGCATCGGCGTTGGGCAAGGACTCGCCACGGTGTTCGAGAATACGTGAGCAGGCAACTCAGGCCACATCACAGATCAGTCCCCTATAATCAAACTCCGTGGCCCTCTGTGGCCCTCCGTGGTAAATAAATTCTTGAGGTGAACGAACTCATGAGTGGTAGCGCGAATGTTGGTGTACATGTCGATCACGGGCTGGATGAAGACCCGGAGAAGCTTGCCGAATTTCAGGCTGTGATTGATGCAGGTGAACTCATCGAAGCTGATGACTGGATGCCGCAGGCGTATCGCACCGGCATGCTGCGCATGGCGGAACATCATGCCAACAGCGAAATCATCGGCGCACTGCCCGAAGGTGAATGGATCACCCGCGCCCCGTCGCTACGGCGCAAGCTCGCGCTGACTGCAAAAGTGCAGGATGAAGTCGGCCACGGCCAGATGCTGTACCGCGTGTCACAGGATCTCGGCAAGACGCGCGATGACATGCTCCGCGATCTCATCACAGGCAAGACCAAATACCACAACTGTTTCAACTACCCCGCGCCGACGTGGGGCGATATTGCGATGATTCAGTGGCTCATCGACGGCGCTGCGATCATGAATCAGAAGACGCTTGCTGATGGCGCGTTCGGGCCGTATGTGCGCACGATGAAGCGCATCAATATGGAAGAAGCGTTCCACTTCAAGAGCGGCGAAGACATGGTGCTGACGCTGATGACGGGTACGAAGCAGCAGAAGCAGATCGCGCAGGATGCGTTCGATCGCTGGTGGGGTCCATCGCTGATGTTCTTCGGCCCGCATGACAAACCCAATGCGGAACAGCTCCCGCCGATGCGCTGGCGGATGAAGGTCGTCACCAACGACACACTGCGTCAACGGTTTGTCGATCGCTTCACCCCGGCTGCGCTTGATCTTGGCCTGAAGATTCACGTGGTGGAAAAAGACGAAGCAGGATTGGTCACCAGCAAACGGCTGGATGATATGGCAGTGCTGAATAAAGACACCGGCCACTGGGGCTTCACCGAACCCGACTGGGAAGAATTCTTCCGCGTGATCCGTGGCAACGGCCCATGCAACGCCAAACGCCTCGCGCTGCGCCGCATGAGTCACGAACAAGGCCGTTGGGTCCGCCAAGCAGTATTGAACGGCAAGGCAAGTGTACCACCGGCGGCGTAAGTGAAGCGCAAGGGACAGGTTGGTGACGAATCGAACACAAGAAGACAATGGTCGACTAACCTACTCAAGAATCCGTTTACCAAGATTAAGAATTGCCCAAGCCAGTAATCCTCGTTCTCGCGGTGCTTTTAATGACAACGATTGCGACCTCAACTTCGACCGGCGACACCGTCGAATCTCTACTTGACGAATACGGCAATGGCAAACTCGATGACGCGGTTCCTACACTTGCACGCGATACCCGCGCCATGCAACGCATCGAAGCCGTTGTCGGCGGACTCGAAACGAATCATCACCTTATCCTCGGCGACGCCCGCACCGCTTCCGCGCTTGAGCCAAGCTCAGTCCACCTTGTTGTTACCTCGCCGCCATACTGGACGCTTAAGCGGTACAACGAACACGATGAACAGATGGGCCATATCGACGACTACGACGCATTTATTGCCGGTCTCGATGAAGTCTGGAACAACTGCTTCCGCGCGCTCGTTCCCGGCGGCCGGCTCATCATCAACGTCGGCGATGTCTGCCTTTCCCGTCGCAAGAACAACGGCCGGCATACTGTCGTCCCGCTCCATGCGACCATTCAGGACCATTGCAAAGCGATCGGCTTTGACAACCTCGCTCCAATAATCTGGCACAAGATCGCCAACGCCAAGTACGAAGTCTCCGGCGGCGGCGCGGGTTTCCTCGGCAAACCATACGAACCCAATGCCGTCATCAAGAACGACATCGAATTCGTTCTCATGCAGCGCAAGCCAGGTGGATATCGCAGTCCGACCAAACAGGAACGCCTACTCAGCATCATCAGTGCAGAAAACTACCAACGCTGGTTCCGTCAACTCTGGATGGATCTGCGTGGCACGTCTCACCCCAAACACCCTGCGCCGTACCCCGTCGAGTTCGCGGAACGCCTCACCCGTATGTTCTCCTTCGTCGGTGATACAGTGCTCGATCCCTTCATGGGAACCGGCACGACTAACCACGCCTGCGCGAAGTGGGGCCGCAACAGCATCGGCATCGAGCTTGATCAGAAATACTTCGACATCGCCAAGAAACGACTCTGCGCGAAGGACGATGACTTCTTCACCTCCGTTAACGTCAATACCACAACGGGCTGAGCATGCGTAATCTTGACGGGGATATCCGTGAGGCAGTTCGATTCTTTTGGGGCAAACGCCTCTTGCAATCAAGGAAACAAGGCGGTGGTGTTGACCTCGATCGCGGTGCCCGCGCTGCCGTCACCGGCGGCAAGCAGATGGACGGCTTCATCCAACTCGTGCACAATCTGCTCGTCGAATCCAAAGTCCCCGAGTCCTGCATTTTCATCGACAGGCGCATCGAACTGCCCAGCTGGTTCCGCGCGGAAAAGAAGTGGGACCTCGTCATCGTCCACGAAGGCGAACTGCTCGTCGCCATCGAATTCAAATCACAGATCGGTCCATCGTTTGGCAATAACTTCAATAACTGCACCGAAGAGGCCCTTGGCAGCGCCACCGACATCTGGGCAGCCTACCGCGAAGGTGCGTTCAAGCCCTCCGCCCGTCCCTTCCTCGGCTATTTAATGCTCGTCGAGGATTGCGACCGCTCTCGATCACCCGTCAAGGTGGTCGAACCGCATTTTGAAGTCTTTCCCGAGTTCAAGAGCGCATCGTATCAGCAGCGCTACGCCATCCTCATCGAAAAACTAGTCCGAGAGCGCTTGTATGACGGCGCATGCCTGATGCTGTCGAACGACGATGCCATCACCACAGGCGACTACAGCCAACCGCACGCCGAACTGACGTTTACAAAGTTCATCACGCCACTACTGGCACATGTCTCGACGATTTGCTCATAGCCGTTCTCCCGGCGCCGGTGCCGAAGTCTGAGGCGCCAGCCGAAGGCCACGCCGTTGCGACGCGTCACATCACCGTTTCGTGGCCTTCCTCTCTTCGGTCGTCAGACTACGGCACCCATGACTAGTCGAACGCGCCTTTCGTGGCCGGCCCCACACGTTCTGCAACCTCCCCCACTGCGTCCGGGGTTTTCCCGAAGCGCGTGGAGCAAAGACAAAATCACCGCGATTCTCAAACATCTGGAGAAGAACAATGGGACTCGACAGTGTCGAATTCGTGATGGAGGTCGAAGATGAGTTCGATCTCAAGATTCCCGATGCGGATGCGGAACAGATGCAGACCGTCGGGGACACAGTTCGCTACGTCGCCGCGCAGCACGGCCTTGATCTCGACACTTCCAAGTCAAATCCGGATGAGATGAAGAAAATCGAGGCCGTTCGTGAGCGCGTCTACACGATTGTTGCCGAACAGTTCGGTGTGAAGCGCGATTCGATCACTGATGAGACACACTATGTCGACGATCTGAATGCCGACTGAGAACAACGCAGTCTGCGGCCAACCCCACACCACTCGCAACCTCCCCCACTGATTCCGCGACATGCCCCGCGTCGCGCGGGCTTCTCCGCATCCCGATCGGGCATTTCCCCAAGCATTCCGGGGGTTCCCCCGAAGCGCTCGGGGGCAGCCGCCATTCGCGTGCGGATGCACACAAGCGTCGTGCGGAAGTCCCCTGCTTGCAAGGGGTTGGCCTCTTTCGCTTCGAAGAACGCCGCAATCGCTGAAGTCTGGCTTCGCATGGGCCGAAACATTCATCATGGCACACGATTTCATTCCGCGGCGCGATTGTGATTTCGTCAACTTCTCAGCTTCGTTCAGCGCGCGGATCAATGCGACACCTGTTGCGTTCGGTCTGACGCCAGCGATGGCGAGTGACTATGCAGCGCTCAATGCGACATTGCACAGTGCATTCACGAGAGCCACGCAGTCAATCACGCGCACGACGCCTGCCGTGGGGGCCAAGAACACCGCCCGGCGAAATGCGGAGCGGTCGCTGCGGCAGTTGGCGCGATTGATTCAGGCGACGCCGGGCGTGAGCAATGAGCACAAGCAAGCCCTCGGGTTGACGGTGCGCGATACGCAGCCGTCGCCGGTGCGGCGCCCGGTCGAGCGGCCGCGGGTTTCGGCGAAGCTGCTGTTCGGTTCGACAGTGCGCATCACGGTGCAAGCGCGCAAGTCGCTGCGGCGGGGCAAACCGCAGGGCGTAGCCGGCGCGACGATTCTGAGTTACGTGGGTGATCGGCCGCCTGCCGACCCCCGGAAGTGGATGCAGACAAATACGACGCGGCCGCGATTGGACATCACGTTCGACCATGTTCAGCCGGGCGCAGTCGTGTGGATCGCAGCGCGGTGGTTTAACCCGCGCCAGCAGGCCGGGCCGATGAGCGAGGCGGTGTATACGCATATGCAGTGCCAGACGCTGCGGCTGGGCAATGATGTTCTGCGGTTGGCGGCGTGAGCATCAACGTCATTCATCCATCGCAGGGTCAGTCACACTACTGCCGTACTTCAGGTAGAACGTATTCTGAAACAACTCCTGCGGATCGTACTTTCGTTTGAGCTCGAAGAACTCGCGTCCCTGCGGATATGCGCGTTCAAACTGCGCAACAGTCGCGTGCAGGCGGTACGGCAGGTAGTACCGGCCGTCGTGCTGCAGAGCTGCATCGATCAATTCGCGGGTCATCGCCTGCATCTGGACATCGCCGGCATCCGTGCGCTGCTGACTGAACAGCAACACGAGTGCAAACATTTCCTGATCGGCATAGCGCAGGAACGTGTCGGGATCTTCAATGACATGGCGCACGGTGACGTTCAATAAGTCGCCGCTATGACGCGGAATAATCTCGCGCATCGCAGTCAGAAATGCAGCAAAGTTCACCGGCGGCACAAAGTACTCATGCAGAATATCGACCGTCGTGTCCGAGCGATCCTGGTACAACTGCACGGGATCGTTGAGCAGCGAATTGCGGGATACAGCCTGCTCCGCAAGCCGATCAGATACCGCGAGTTCCGCATTCCATCGCAAGCGTTTGCCGTAGTCGCTGCCTGCGGAACCACGAAAGACTGATCGCTTCACCGAAGCCATGGATGCATCGGCAAGTTCCGGAATCGGGCCGTCGGGATCACTGCGAAAGACGTTGAGCACAGCATCTTCGAGGAAACGTTCTTCCGTGACGCGCAGCCGACAGTACGCCAAAGCTGCGTCATCGCGTTCGAGGACTGATGCGCGAAATGCTTGCGGCATGGAGTCTGCTGCGAGTGTTGTACGTTCGATTCGATAGCGTTCGTTGGGCACGACATCAAGCTCTACATCGAGAATGATGCCGAAGAGTCCGTATCCGCCGAGCGCGAGTGCAAAGAGTTCTGCGTTTTCATCGCGGCTGCATGTTTTGATCGATCCGTCAGCGCCCATCAAACGAAATGACCGAACTGTTGATGCAATCGGCGGGTGGTTCGGCGGCCAGCCATGACAATTGGCGCTGATTGAGCCGCCGACCGTGAACGAGTTGTTGGACTGCATGATCGCGACGGAACGATCGTGTTGATCGAGATACGCGATGATCTCATCCCACGTTGCTCCGGCCTGTACATGCAGGAACTTGGTCGATGCGTCCAGTTCAAAATCATCGAACGTGGTCATGTCGATGACAATGCCGCCGGGATAGATGGTGTGGCCGCCCATGGTGTGTTTCGAGCCGGCGATGGAAACGCGCAGCCCTTCGGATGCGGCTTTGTGCAGCAGATGTGCAAGCTGCGCTTCAGCTTCAGCGCGGTCCTCAGCAACAGCAATAATTTCATGAATCTCGGTTTGATTCTGGCGACTGGCATCATCCGCATGCCCGGCAGGGATCGGCGGCAGCGCATCACGATCGGCGCTGGACACCCGCCACAAGTGCAGGGCCGGGCGAGCGATTACCACGAGCGCCACAATGATGACGAGCACCCCGGCCAGCGCCAGCCATAGCAGGATTCGCCGCCGTCGTTTCATGATGTTCGTACAATACAGGCATGTCCAAACTCCGCCAGCAGCTTGATACGTCGATCAATGAAGAAGATCTGTCGATCCCACGCGAGGGTGATCTGACGGGGTATGTGATATTCACGCAGTTGAAAAAGGGCGGGCCATTCATTTACGCCGGCTGGCTGGATGCGCCTGATGATGACATGGCGTTGATTCTTGCCAAGGAACACTACGGCCAGGATCAGCAGTGCACTGCGATCTGGGCTGCGCCGCGGCAGTACGTCGGCGGGCTGCGGGAGAATACTGATGCAGCGCAGGAAACTGTTTCCACGCCACGCAACTATCAGATTTTCACACAGAAGGAATCCGGCGATCAATACTTCTCATCAATCACGATCAACGCAAAAAGTGCTGCGGACGCAATTGAAAATGCAAAGGCACTAATCGATGGTGCTGCTGATCTGCACCATCTCTGGGCGATTCCGGTTGATGAATTGTTGCACACCGAACCCGGCGAGATGATCTGGCGCAACACCGATCAAACGTACCGCCTCGCACGGGGGTACAGCAAAGATGTGCGCGAGAAGTGGGAGCAGATCCGCACCGATCGCGATCTGACTGAGTACGAGAAAGATGATCTGAAGGACACGTTCTAGAGCAGTTCTTGAAACCGCGCGATGAGTTGATCGTTCAGTGTGTCAATATTGAATTCGGTTTCAACGACCATCCGGCCGGCGGTTCCGAGACGTTGGCGCAAGGCATCATCTTTGATCAGCGCGTCCAATCGTTGCGTCAGTGCATCAACATCGCGTTCTTCTGCGAGATAACCAGTCGTTTCGTCGCGGACCAATTCAGGAATTGCTGCGTGTTGCGTGCTGACGATTGGTAGCCCCGCTGCCATTGCTTCCATCAGCACAACGGGAATGCCTTCTGCGTCGCCGGATGATGCAGTGACACTTGGCGCGAGAAAGATATCCGCATCGTGCAGAGCTGCAGCGACCTGATCCTGTGTTTTCAATCCGGGAAGGTGTATGAATGCGTCTGCATCGAGTTCATGAACGAGTTGCTTGAGTTCGCTGCGCAGTTCGCCATCGCCGATGATTGTCATTTCGAATTGGGATTGCGAATCTCGTAGGTTTGCTGCGGCGCGGATTGCATATTCGAAGCCCTTCTTTTCCGCGAATCGACCGACGCACAGAATCTGCACCAGGCCTTGGCTGGCGCGGGCTGACCGATGACTTGGCGAAAACCGTTGACAATCCACACCCATGCGATGCACGACGACCTTTTCATGCGGACAACCCAGTTCAATCATGCGGTTGCGCGCGTAGTCGCTGATGGCCAGGAACAAATCGCCGTTTGCAAACAGATGGTCATAAACTCTTGGCCCCCACTTGCGCAGATACCACGTCAGGCCGTAGTCGTGAAACGTCGTGACAATCTTGCCTTGCAGCAATCCAATGTCACGCAGGAGTGCGATTGTGATGCCGTTGGGCGCAAAGTGGCCGTGTACAACGTCGTGACTTCCGGCCTCCGAACCGAGCATGACTGATCCGGTAAACAGCAACTCCAGAGACAAGGCTCGATAGCGATACTTCGGGATGTTCAGTGCGCGAGCTGCCTTCGCAGGTGATGAACGATACGGCCCGCTCAGCAGTCGCAGCGCCGTCCATGCGCGGGCCAGCGGGTTGACGGACAGCACCCGGCAAAATTTCGTCTTTGACAGGAGGTCGTATGTCGCGACATCAGGATGTGGCGTGTCATCGCCGGGTTTGCGCGAATAGATCGTCAGTTCGTGCCCGCGATCAATCAGCCCGGTGAGCTGATTGAGCACAAAAGTCTGCGACAGTGTCGGAAACGAAGTGACGAAGTAGGCAATGTTCATCGGTCGGCAGACACTATATCGGCAAGACCTCTCAACAGACGATGCGGCTTTCCGATGCCGCGCACACTTCGATACGATGTCAACGATGCGAAACTGTCTGATCCTCGGCTCAGGGCGAAGCGGCACCAGCATGACTGCGGGCGCGCTGTCACATGCCGGCTATCACATGGGTCAGGACTATATGGCTGCATCGCCGGGGAATCCGAAGGGATATTTCGAAGATCGCACAGTCAACGACATTAATGAACGCCTGCTCGCGCAGGTGTGCCCATCGCCGCCGCTGGGACCGGTCGGCAGGCGGCTGTGGCCACGAGGATTACGATACGGACAGCGCTGGGTCGCACAGATTCCCCTTGATTCGAAGATTCTCTGTCCGCAGTCAACGGCCGGCGACATTGAATCCGTTGTTGGTCACCAGCCGTTTTGCCTGAAAGACCCGCGGTTGTGTTACACGCTGCCATGCTGGCGGCCGCACCTGCCCGATGACACGGTGTTCGTCTGTGTGTTCCGTCATCCCGCAGCGACGGCGGACAGCATTGTGCGTGAATGTTCTGAACGGCCGTACCTGCACAATTTGCAGATGAACCGCGAGACGGCTTTGCGTGTCTGGACTTTCATGTATCGGCACATCCTGGAAAAACATCGCGCAACTGGTGACTGGTTGTTTCTGCACTTTGACCAAATCGTGTCCGGCGACGGGCTTCATCGACTTGCTGCGTTTGTTGATGCGCCGGTGGATGCAAACTTTCCGGATAGATCAATTCCGCGTGCGACAAGTAGTGGTGATGTTCCAGAAGATGTCTTGAAACAGTATGAAGCGCTATGCACGCTGTCTCGTTTCGACGGATGATGTTCAGAATGTACCGCGAATGAGTCCGGCTCCGTATGCAATCCAGCGCAGCGACCGCACAGCCCACCGACGCGCAAGTACTCCACCGAGTAGCGTCAACAAACCGATGCCAACCCAGACGATGCCCTTTGCGGCTTGAACGAGACCGATGGGAAACCCGCCGCGCAATGTAATCTCAATCCGCGTCATCGACCTGCCGACGAGATACATCCTGCGGATCAGCCAACGCGCTGTCGCTCGATGCGCGGGTATCCACTCTGAAACGACTGCATCGCCGGCCCAGACGATGCGCCCTCCGGACATGGCAATCTGCTGAAAGAGCGCGTGGTCTTCACCCATTGGTTGGAAACGCGAGTCGAAGCGAAGGTTGAGTTTCCGCAACATGTCTGCACGAAATAGCACATTGTTCGTTGCGGCATACGGCAAGCGTTGATCTTCAGCCGGTTTACGCCGTTGGAAGAAACCGCCTGCAATCACCCAGTTCGGCACGCCGGGTTCATATACCACATCAACCGGGCCGGTTACGACATCCGCACGGGTGCGCTGCTGCGCCAAGATCAAATTCTGCAGCCAGTCGGGATGCGGCGCTTCGTCATCGTCGATGAAGCAAATGAGTTCTGCGTTCGGATCAACTGCATCAAGCGCAGCGTTGCGCGCCGCAACGATACCAGGCGACGGTTCATGCACATACTGCACCGGCCACGGCATCGCACTGCGCTTCGCTTCAACAGTTGCTTGCGCGCCAGCCTGCGGATCGTTGTCCACTATCACCAGCGAAACGGATGGGGGATTGTCATCGAATTGCTGCGCTGCAAGGCCGTCGAGCAGGCGCTCGAGTCCTACCGGCCTGCGGAATGTCGCAGCGCAGACTGCAACCCGCACCGGGGTATCCGGGGTGTTGGGTTGTGAAGAATCCCCGGCGGGCTGTTTCATAACCGCGATCGTACTGTCCCCGCCGACAACGCGTCGCATCACGGCACACCGAAGTCAATCGACATGCGTTTCCGGATCGAACCAGTCTTTTGAGAATTCCGGCTGGTCGACCAGTTCGAAAATGATCACGCGCGGCGGCGGCATGTTGCGTCCATCGCGAAACTCTGGCGCTCGATCGAGAAAACGCGGCCGGTGGCCATCGTCCGATCGCAAATCACCATCGCTGTTGCTGGGATCGCGGCGTCGAGGTATCCGATCATGTGGTGGCTGGTCATCAATTCCGGATTGTCGTTGCGAGGGATTCCGTTTCGCCTGGCCGTCATCACCGTGCATGCGTCGACGACGGCGTTCCCCCAGCCGAGGTTCGTCGCTGGGAGCCTCATCAGCGCCAGCCGTGTCATGCCTGCGCGCTCGGTGTCGCCGCATGCGTTCTGCATCCAGCCCGAGTCGTTCAAAGGACCAATGCAATTCCATCCGCTGCACAATGTGCGTCGCAGGATCAAGCTGCAATTCAATGCGATCAGGAAACTGCCGCGGGCCATCGGTCCTGGTTGCGGTGATCTGATCAAACGGTTTCGCACTCTCAGCTTTGGAATTCGACACAGCCTGAACGTACTGCAGATTGTAATCTTTGCTTAGGCGCTTCAGAAGCGAGTCAACGGATTCCAACAGGAGCGTTCTATCACTGAATTCCGCCCAGCGCGGCCAGGGCCGACGCGCGTCAAAGTGTTCGATTGCGCCATCCGGCCGAACTGCCCAATGCCCGCCGGGATTCCGCCCGACGACAAGTCGGTGTCCGTGCGGCGACTGGGCGCGAAACAGCATGCGATCGACACCGTGCAGGTCAAGCGTTGCGATCGGTTCGGTTTCATCATCATCAGAATACGGATGCTGGGCGCGAACTTCGTAGCGTCTCGGGCCTGCTTCAGCAGATGCTTCGATGGATGCCTGCACCATTGCGTGCGCAGTTTGATCCGTCGGCAAACCGAGCATTGCCAGAACAGCAACCAGCATCAGACTTGCTGCGGCAGCGGTAACACCGCGCCACGACGAGCGCTTTATTTTGATCCGGCCGGCAACCGGTGATCGCTCTGTTTCACTTCGCAGTGCGTTCATGGCTTGGGTGATCCTCGCATCTTGAACAGCGCGCGTGTCACGGTGCAGAAACTGCAGAAGACCGTGTGCGAACTGTTCATCAGCAATACGCTGAACATCATCTGTCGGCGCCGGCTCAATCGCGGTCGAACTACTGCCCTGCTGGTTCGGTATATGGTTGTTCATACATGAGACTCCGAAGATTGCAGGCAATCGGCCAACAGTTGTCTGCCGCGCTGTACGCGCTTCTTGACAGCTTCTTCCGAGCTACCTACAGCCAGCGCGACCTGACGAAGCATGATCTCACGCGCGTAGGTCAACTCAATGACCGTGCGCAGTTTCTCAGGAAGTTTCTTCAGGCACTCAAGCAGGCGGTCAACGCGATTGCGAAACGAATCGCCGGGCATCTGCGTCATCGTTTCAAATCGTGCATCAAGTGCAGCCAGAACTTCCGGAGCGCAGCTCAAACCGCCGCGTGCAGCCTTGCGTCTGTGTTGCAATACCAGTCTGGCTGCAATCCCGCGCAGCCACGGACCGAACGGCCGCTGCCGGTCGTAATCATCAAGCCGGCGCCACGCGACGAGCATTGTTTCCTGAAAAACATCGTCAACCGCATTCGTATCCCACAGAATGCTCCGGAGATATGCGGTCAACATGTCTGCATGTTCTCGGACCAGAATCTCGAATACATCGTGGCCGCCTCGGCCGGTCGTTCTTGCAGGCACGGGAATTCTCCTACCCATCTTGTCGTAAAACGATCCGCAGGGGACAAGATTTCGTGGGTAAATAGCAATGGTCGCAGATGCGGAAAAAGTATGTCCCGAAGCGCTGAAGATGGTGTAACTTTCATGGTGCGGCCGGCGCGGTATCAGCATCGGCCGACCTTTGGGGACAGAAAGATGGAGATGACCATGACTCGTCATTCAATGGTACAGATCGCATGGGCGGCAATTTTGATTCCAACCGTTGTTTGGGCTGCATCAAGCCAGACTCCCGGGTCTTCACAGGCAGACAGGGATCGCCCGAGTTCACTCGTGCAGCGACCCGCTGTGCGACCGCCGGCCGATCACGCGCCAAGAAATGGCACTGTCGGCCCCGCGCGGTTCCCACAGGAGTTTCGCACGATCGACGGGACGTTTAACAATGCGATGTACCCGCTGCGCGGCGCGGCCGGTACTGTGCTCCTGCGATTGACGCCGGAGAGCTACAGCGATTCAATCGGCGATATTCCCGGCGGACTCAGCCGTCCGAACCCGCGAACCATCAGCAACGCGGTATGCGCTCAATACCAAAGCCACCCCAACGCAAAGGGCGCTTCGGCGTACCTGTGGCAATGGGGTCAGTTCCTGGACCATGACATTGACGAGACACCGATTGCAAGCCCGGCAGAGACGTTCGACATTCTGATTCCCGCATTCGATCTGTGGTTTGATCCGGATGGCAGCGGTGATGTGATCATGGGCCTTGATCGTTCGGCGTATGACTACGTCAATGGTGTTCGTCAACAACTCAACAACATCACCGCATTCATTGATGCATCCAATGTGTACGGGTCAGAGAGTGATCGTGCAAATGAATTGCGCAGCCTGGATGGAAGCGGTCGGCTTCGCACGAGTGCGGGCAACCTTCTGCCGTTCAACACGAATGGCTTTGCCAATGCTCCGACTGCGTTTGATCCTTCGTTTTTTCTTGCCGGCGACGTGCGCGCAAATGAACAAGTCGGCCTGACCGCGATGCACGTTGTCTGGATGCGTGAACACAATTTCTGGGCTGACTTTCTGAACCTGATTCTGCCGGTGCTGAGCGGTGATGAAGTGTACGAACAGGCCCGCGCGATAGTCGCAGCGGAAATGCAGGCCATCACGATTCGAGAGTTTCTGCCGGTGCTGCTCGGGCCGGATGCGCTGCCGCAGTATCAGGGCTATCGACCTAACGTACACCCCGGTATTTCCAACATTTTTGCTACTGCAGCGTATCGAGTGGGACACACAATGTTGTCCTCACCGTTGATGCGTGTGGGGCCCGAAGGCAACGAAATCCCCGCTGGGCATCTCGAACTTGCCGAGGCATTTTTCAGCCCGCAGGAAGTCATTGACTACGGCGTCGAGCCGTTGCTGCGCGGTCTGTACTGCATTGCCTCCCAGGAAGTTGATCCGTATGTGCGTGATGATGTACGCAACTTTCTGTTTGGCGCGCCCGGCGCGGGCGGGTTTGATCTGGCTTCGCTGAATATTCAGCGTGGCCGCGATCACGGACTGGCAACATACAATCAGGTGCGCGCAGCATTTGGCCGCAAACCCGCTCTGACGTTTGCTGATATCAATCCTGACGCAGGCATTCAGGCAAAACTTGCAGCGGCGTACGCGAATTCTGATGAGATAGACGCGTGGGTTGGCATGCTCGCAGAGCCGCATCGTCCCGGTGCGATGGTTGGCGAAACGCTTGCGCGCGTTCTCACTGATCAGCTTGTTCGACTGCGTGATGGTGATCGATTCTGGTATCAGTCGTACCTGCCGGAGTATATGGTCCGCATGGTGAACGACCAGACACTCGCCACAGTCATTCGGCGCAACACCAACATCGGCGATGAACTTCCCGAAAACGTGTTCGTAGTTCCGGACCGCTGCCTCGGTGATATCAATGGCAACGGGACTGTCGGCATCTTTGATCTCCTTTTAGTACTCAATTCGTGGGGTTTATGTCCCGCATGCGCGGCAGACGTCAATATGGATGACGTTGTCAATGTTCTTGATCTCCTTGAGGTGATCATGAATTGGGGCCAGTGTCCCTGACAACGGTCTGTTGCACTCACATTGAGTTTTCACACTAACGCAAAGGAGCATTTTCCATGCGACAGCTATACCTCGCACTTTGTCTGACAATCGTCGCTGCAACATTCAACAGCGCAGTCCATGCAATCCATCCGCCGCCGCCCGGTCAATCGCAGATTCTACCGGAACATCGGGATGCATTTGATGCGGAACACAACGATCCGGTACTGCAACGCAAATCCCGCGATGTCAAGAAGCACGTACAGCAACGCGGAGCGGCAGAAATGCAGAAGCGCGGCGCGAAGAATAAGGGTATTCAAGGGGCTTTTCAAAACCCCGGAAGACGCCACAGCGCAATGATGCAGCGCTTTCGAATGATGCGACGATTCCACTCTATGCGGCAATGCCAAAGCCCACGCGCCGAAGAACAATTCCAACGTCCTGGCCCGGGCCGAGACCGGCACTTTGATCAACAAGGTCGATCGCAACGACCGGGTCCCTCAATGCGCGGCGCACGGCACGCACATCCGAATCGCGCTTCCGCAATGCCGGGACCCGGCCAGAGACGGCGCGGCCCAGAATCACAACAGGGTGCGCCCGGACACTGCCCGCGTTGTGGTCACGCGCTCGAAGATGCGCTTCCCAAAGACGCTGTCGGGCCGAACCGGCGACCCAAACATCGCCGGCAAGGTCAACACAATCCCCCACCGCCACCGAACGATGATGCGGTGCAGAACTGATTCGAATTCAACAGTTCGCCCCACTTTCGAACGACCATTGGGATCCGCGCCCATGGTCGTTCGTTCTTTTATGTCGGGTGAACTCTTCGGAGTATGCAGCACATGCTTTGCGCAGAACTCGATCACGGTGAGCGGCGCGACTCAATGGACTTCTGGTATGCTGTGCAATCGGTGCGAAAACTCGTACATCAGCACACGTTGTGTGAACGACCGGCAAGAATCATTGAGCAGTCATGATCCGTCGAGCAATACAGACACTTACGCTCTTGTCATTGGTTCTTGGGTGTGGATGTCGCGAGCGCAATGAGTACGCTGCTCCGCCCCCGCCGACTGTCACTGTTGCACCGCCGATCACGCGCGATGTGGGAGTTGAACTGCGATTTCCGAGTTCGACTTCGGCCGGTGAAGTAGTCGAGATTCGCGCACGGGTGCCGGGGTATTTGCAGGAGATTCACTTCACGGACATGCAGGATGTTCAGCGTGGAGATCCGCTGTATACGATTGATCCGAAAACCTACGACGTGGCGCTGCTTCGTGCGAAGGCACAGGTTGCAGCCCGGCAAGCTGATCGTGACAAAGCTGCGACGAATCTCGAACGCGTCCGGCGAGCTGCGGAAAATAATGCTGCTACTCCTGTTGAAATTACAAACGCCGAAGCCGGCGCTGCCCTTGCGGAAGCGGAGCTGGCCAGCGCGATGGCAGCCGTAGCAGAAGCTGAGTTGAATCTCAGCTATACGGATATTCGCGCGCCTGTGGCTGGCCGAATCAGTGAAACCAAGGTTGATGTTGGCAATCTCGTCGGCCAAACCGAGCCGACGCTATTGACACGCATCGTGCAAATGCAGCCCATGTTCGTGTACTTCTACGTTGATGAGCAGCGCCTGCTTGAAGGTATGCGCAATCAACGCGCGCAGGGCACCAACGACAATCGCCCGCCGACGCTTGAAGTTCGTCTCGTGCTGGCTGATGGTACGGATTACGGTGAGGTCGGAGTTGTGGATTACGCAGACAATCAGGTGGATCCGACAACCGGCACAATTCTGGTGCGGGCCCGATTTGCCAATGCCGACCGAATTCTGCTTCCCGGCATGTATGCACAAGCTGTTCTGCAAAGACCGGCCGAAACTGCTCTGCTCATTGAACAGACAGCCATTCAATACGACGTGGTCGGTCCATTTGTCCTGACTGTGGATGAAAAGAACATCGTGCATCGGAATGACCTCGAACTCGGCGATCGTGTTGGTGCGTATCGAGTTATCCTGAAGGGGTTAAGTGATTCCGAGAGCGTTATCGTTCGCGGTTTTCAGCGCGTCCGCCCGCAGATGACCGTCATCGTGGAAACAATGACGCGCGACGAATCAGAAGCAGTGCCGTCGTCAACCGAGGATCGCGTCGGTGCTGAGTAAATTCTTCATTGATCGCCCGGTCTTTTCGTGGGTTATTTCAATCACGATTCTCCTGATGGGCGGTCTCGCAGCGGTCACGTTGCCCATCGCACGCTACCCCGAGATTGCACCACCGACGATCAACGTCAGCGCGTCATATCCAGGCGCATCCGCAGCGACTGTTGCTGAAACAGTCGCAACTCCGATCGAACAACAGGTCAACGGTGTCGAAGGCATGCTGTATATGACAAGCAGCAGTTCTTCGGACGGCACGATGTCGTTAACTGTTACGTTCGAAGTCGGGACGGATATCGACATGGCATCGGTGATGGTGCAGAATCGCGTTGCACTGGCAGAAGCGCGCCTCCCCGAAGAAGTCCGCCGACTTGGAATCAGCGTAAAAAAGCAAAGCGCTGAGATCACTATGCTGGTCAGTTTGTTTTCGCCCGACGGCAGATACTCTGACGTTTTCCTTTCTGATTACGCAGCACTGCGCATTCGCGATGAGCTTGCGCGCGTGCCCGGCGTGGGCGAAGTGACTGTCTTCGGCACCGAATACAGTATGCGCATCTGGCTTGATCCCGACAAGATGCGCGTGCGACAATTGTCTGTCGCTGACGTTCTACAATCGATCAGAGAACAGAATGTGCAGGTTGCAGCAGGCGAAATTGGTGCGCCGCCTGCCCCGCTCGATCAACCGGTTCAACTTTCGGTTCTCGCATCAGGACGGTTGTCTGAGCCGCAGCAGTTTGAAGAGATTGTGCTGCGGTCGGATCGAGATACCGGCATCATTCATCTCTCGGATGTGGCGCGTGTCGAACTCGGCGGGCAACAATTCAATCTCACTTCACAGCTTAACACTCAGGCGGCATCAGCAATCGCCATCTATCAGTTACCCGGCGCCAATGCGATTGATGTCGCAGACAGCGTTCAAGAAAAGCTCAAGCAACTTGAACTTGACTTTCCCGAAGCGATGCAGGCCACCGTTGTACTTGATACGACTGATGTGATTCGCGCGTCCATTCGCGAGGTTCTGATCACGCTGTTTCTCACGCTCGGACTTGTCATGTTGACTGTGTTTGTCTTCCTGCAGGACTGGCGGGCGACGCTGATACCTGCTGCGACGATTCCGGTGTCGCTTGTCGGCACGTTTATTGTGCTTGCAGCACTTGGCTACACGCTCAACACAATCACACTCTTCGGACTCGTGCTCGTCATCGGAATTGTCGTCGATGATGCAATTGTCGTTGTTGAAAATACATCTCGTTTGATCAATGACGGCCTGCCCCGCCGAGAAGCTGCGATCAAATCGATGCAGGAAGTGACCGGCCCGGTTGTCGCGACGACACTCGTGCTGCTTGCGGTTTTCGTACCCACGATTTTCCTCGGCGGAATCATTGGAAGGTTGTTCGAACAGTTTGCGGTGACAATTTCAGTTGCGACAGTATTCAGCAGTATCAATGCGCTGACGCTCAGCCCAATGTTGTGTGCTGCGCTGCTGCGGCAGAAGCACAAAAAGCCTTTGCTGCCCTTCCGTATGTTTGATCGCGCGCTCGAAGCATCCCGAAGCGCATACGTCTGGTCAGCCCGGCTCATTCTGCGAGGTGCTGTTCCGGCGCTGTTGTTGTTCGGCGTTCTCGCAACCGTCGCAGTTCTGGGATTTATCCGGCTGCCAGGCGGTTTTGTACCACCTGAGGACGAGGGCTATTTCATTGTAAGCGTGCAGCTGCCGGATGCTGCGGCACTGCACCGATCACAACTCGTGGCTGAACGTGTCACACAATTGTGTCTCGATCAGGAAGGCGTTGCGGATGTGGTTGCGATCACCGGGCTTTCGTTGCTCGACAATTCGCGAACTGCAAACGCTGCAACGCTGTTCGTGACGCTCGACAATTGGGACGAGCGTCCGGATGCGCATGTCACCATGATTGTCAATAAGCTGACTGGACCGATGAGTGCAATTCAGGACGCAATCGTTATGCCCATCATTCCGCCTTCGCTGCCCGGCGTCGGAAATTCCGGGGGTTTCTCCATGCAGGTGCAGGATCGCGCAGGTGTGGGCCAGGAGCAACTTGCCGTCGCGACTCAGCAACTGACGCAATCTCTTAATTCACAAAAAGCAGTGAATCGGGCGTTTTCGACATACCGCGCAGGTGTTCCGCAGTTGCAACTGGAAATTGATCGTGAGCAAGCCAAATCGATGGGCATTCCACTCGATCGCGTGTATGAAGCGCTGCAGGCATTTCTCGGATCAGTGTATGTCAATGATTTCTTGAGGTTTGGAAGAATCAATCAGGTCAAAGTGCAGGCCGAGGCAACAGCACGTTCGACGCCGGATGATCTGCTGAAGATTCAGGTTCGAAACAGTAACGGTGACATGGTTCCACTCGGTGCGTTTGTTCGAATCGAAGAAACCGTCGGGCCGGCGACGGTGACCCATCACAATCTGTATGCAAGCGCGCTCATAAACGGAAGTTCTGCTGCAGGTTTCGGGTCCGGCGAAGTTCTTGATGTCGCAGCAGCGACCGCAACCCAATCCTTGCCGGAGTCATTCGGATTTGCCTGGACCGGTCTGAGTTTTCAGGAACTTTCATCGGGCGGCATGGGAACTACATTCCTCCTGTCTGCGTTCATTGTGTTCCTTGTGCTCGCAGCGCAATACGGAAGCTGGACAACACCACTGGGAGTGATTGCTGCGATTCCAGCTGCGCTGCTCGGTGCTGTGCTAGGCATTACGCTGCTTGGTTTGAGCCGTGATGCGTATGTGCAGATCGGCATTGTCCTGCTCATCGGACTTTCAGCCAAGACAGCGATTCTGATTGTGGAATATGCCAGCCAACTCCGTCGTGAAGGACAATCGATACACGATGCAGCGCTGCAGGCCGCCCGCCTGCGATATCGCGCGGTGTTGATGACTGCGTTTACGTTCATTCTCGGCGTGCTCCCGCTTGTCGCCGCCTCAGGCGCGGGCGCCTCAAGCCGAAAAATTCTTGGCATCACAGTATTCAGCGGCATGCTGGTCGGCACGGTCGTCGGTCTCCTGATTGTGCCGATGTTATTCTTTGTCGTCAGTACAGTCGTGGAGAAAGTCACCAGCCGCTCTCGCGCCTGAAGAATGCTGTTGTGTTACGATTCGTTGATGTGCCGATACGTCGTGACACGTTGACGACCGCAGTCGAGGAAACGATGGTGTCAAACGGAATGCCGCCGCAATCACCTGGATCTAGCAGTAGCGAACACCCACGATCTTTTCCGCCGTTTGATTCCGAAGGCGGTCTCATTCTGGCAACACATCTGCCTGGTTCGTATGAAGAGTTGTACACCTCGCGCATGGGTTGGGATGATATTTCCCACCCGCCGAATGCCCGGCCAATCTGGATCCATCTGGATCGCAAGAAGGAACACGCGCAGCAGTGGCTTCGAACGAAGGCCGGGCTTGATCCGCATGTCGTCGAATCCCTGTTGACCGATGAAACTCGTCCGCGCGCACAAGCAGTCGGTGACGGTCTTCTTGTCATTCTTCGTGGCGTGAACATGAACCCGGGGGCTGAACCTGACGAATTGATAACCATTCGAATCTTCGTCGAACTCAATCGGGTGATATCGACAAGGCAATATCGATTCCAGACGATTGTTGAGCTGCGCGCTCGGGCGGAACGCGGCGAAGCGCCCCCGACGACAGGAGCGTTTCTGACGGCGGTAGCAATGGGTCTGGCAATGCGTATGAATCCAACGGTCGAGAACCTCGAGGAAATGCTCGACTCCATTGAGGATGCAATGCTGGAACGCGACACGGATGATCCAGCCGTGCGATCGCAATTGGCGACCATTCGCAGGCAGGCGATAACGTACCGCAGGCATATCGTTCCGCAGCGCGATGCTCTTCTTGCTCTGATTACCAATCCGGGTGCGCTGTTGTCACAGCGCGATCTTGCGGAGCTGCGCATGGCTGCTGAACACACCACCAGAATCGGCGAATCGCTGGAGGAACTGCGCGATCGCGCTGCTGTGACGCAGGAAGAGATGCGCGCCCGCCATGAAATGCGCATGGGCAAAACGCTGTACCTGCTGACACTTATCGCAACTGTCGCATTGCCGCTGTCCATACTCACCGGTCTGCTCGGCATAAACGTCGGTGGCATTCCACTTGCAGAGTCACCCGTCGGCTTTGCGGTCGTCTGCATTGTGCTGGTTGCCCTCGCTGCAGGTGAAGTGCTGCTGTTCAAGCTGATGAAGTGGTTGTGATGCGCTGTGAAATACAACAATCCCATCGACAGGAAAATGTGTGGCGGCACCGAAACACCGTTACATCATTCACCCAATTCGCGCTATTGACGTCTGTACTCCTTGTGTGTCCTGGGGCGCAAACCCCGGCAAGCCCATCAGCGCAGCAACGTGAATCGGTAACCGATGCAGCGACTCCAAACGAAAACGCAATCCACATTTCCGCGGCGATCGATGCCGCAACCGACTACATCATCCGCACGCAGCGGGACGATGGACGGTTTCAATATCTCGCGCATGTCGATCCGGATGTGAGTGTCGCGCCTGATTACAACATACTTCGGCATTGCGGCACAACCTACGCGCTCGGCATGGCATATCACAGGGCGCCCGATGATCGTATTGCCAAAGCGATACATCGCGCACAATGCTATCTCATCGATTCCTGCCTGCGCGATGTTCCCGGAGAAGAGGGCCTGCTTGCAATCTGGTCCGATCCCGAAATCACGGGCGAACGCGAATCGGTTGCCAAGCTCGGCGGCAGCGGATTGGGGTTACTTGCACTTCTCGCACTTGGGCCGGAGCATTCAGCTGCATCGATGCAGCAACTTCAGCAACTCGGGCGATTCATCACTTTCATGCAGGATGACGATGGACGCTTCGTTTCGAAATTCGTTCCTACTGCCGGCGGAAAAGATCGTTCATGGAACTCGTTGTATTACCCGGGCGAAGCAGCGTTCGGCCTGTTCATGCTGTATGAGGCCGATCACGACCTCCGGTTTCTGCAGGCTGCTGCCGATGCGCTGCGCTATCTGGCAGAGACACGGGCTGACGACACATTTGTTCCGGCTGATCATTGGGCGCTGCTTGCGACGGCTGCGCTTCTGCCACTTCTTGAGAAATGCGAGCGCACCGACGACAATGCATTGCTTCGAAATCACGCACTGCAGATTTGCGAGAGCATGATTCGCAACAAAAATGAAGTGCAAAAGTTCACCCCCGAAGCCGGCTGTTTTACAGCAGATGGGACGACAACTCCGACCGCAACGCGCGCTGAAGGATTGCTTGCGGCACTGCATATGCTTGAAAATGAGAATGATGATGCGCGCAGCCAGATTCAGTTTCACGCGCAGCAGGCAATTGCGTTTATACTGAAGGCGCAGATTGCCGAGGGATCCCAGGCAGGAGGGTTTCCACGGGCCATTGGGCAGATTCCCAGGACGCATCCGATGTATAGCGAAACTTTCAATCGCAGAGCTGGCGAAGTGCGGATCGATTACGTGCAGCATGCGCTGAGCGCTTTGATTCAGTATGAACGCATCGTGAAGTCGGACAACGAGTAGTTTCACCCGCTCGTGATGCCCTGATACGATGCGGAGATGACGCAGACTCTTCTCTCATTTGCCACTCTATTCGTGCTGTGGATCGGCGGCTGCGGATCTGTACGCGCACATTCTGATGTTCATAGTGCATCGCACCAATACCCATTCGTGATTGTGCTCGGCGTCGCGCAGGATGCGGGCTATCCACAAACCGCATGCCGCAAGGAGTGTTGCCGCCCCGCATGGACCGATGCGCAACGCCGCAGGCATGTTGCTTGCCTGGGCATTGTTGATCCGATCTCGAACGAACGATGGTTGATCGATGCGACGCCGGACCTTCGCGAGCAACTTCAGATGCTCGATGCGGTTGCGCCGCCGAATCGCGACAATAGCTCGCAGCCGGGATTGTCGGGAATTTTTCTGACACATGCACACATCGGTCATTACACGGGATTGCAGGATCTCGGCCGTGAAGTCACCGGTGCGCACAGTGTTCCGGTTTACGCCATGCCGAGGATGCGG
The DNA here is from genome assembly GCA_029260575.1 of Phycisphaerales bacterium. Lineage (GTDB taxonomy): Bacteria > Planctomycetota > Phycisphaerae > Phycisphaerales > SM1A02 > JAJDDB01. Next base: position 67,608 of record JAJDDB010000004.1, on the reverse strand, counting down.
AAGTTTCTAAGCACAAACGGACCGTGGAGTCAGCTCGTCGAACTTGGAAACATCGAACTGCGCGTGCTTGAAGACGATGTTGCGCTGCAGCTCAATAAACGCATCACAATCACGCCGCTGCGTGTACCGCATCGTGATGAATTCTCCGAGACGGTCGGCTATCGCATTGTCGGTCCGAGTCTGTCGGTTCTGTATATTCCTGACATCGATAAATGGGAACGATGGAATCGGGCAATCGAAGACGAATTGTCTCGAGTGGATATCGCGTTTCTCGATGGAACCTTCTACCGCAACGGCGAGATTCCCGGCAGAGACATGTCGGATATCCCCCACCCGTTTATCGAAGAAACAATACATCAACTCGCAGAACTTCCACTTTCTGAGCGTGCCAAGATACGGTTCATTCACTTGAATCACACGAATCCAGCTTTGCACCCTGAAAGTAGCGCGGCCACGACAACACAAGCTGCCGGATTTCAGATCGCAAGGGAAGGCGATGTGTTCACACTTCAGACTGCGCCGCACGACAACCGGCATTGATTGAATTTGAATCTCGCGTTCATTACGACCGCATCTCCGCTCAGTTTTTCGTGAAACGCAGCAACCTGAACATCGATCAACCAGTAAGAGCAAAGCCGATGCGCAACGAAATCGCTCCCGCACAACATTTGTTTTGATGACGGCGCACGCAAAGCCATAATTATGTAAGGGTTATCTATGCAGAACGATCAATCTCGACGTGCATTTCTGGGTGCAGCCGCCGGGGCTGGAGCTGCCCTCGGCTTGACACCACTGACCAGCAATGCAACTGCACAGCAATATGATGCTAGAAGAGTGCCTGATCAATTGAAAATCCTCGTGCTCGGCGGAACAGGCCAGACCGGACCGCACTTCCTCCGCCAGGCCCAAGCGCACGGCCATGAACTGAGCATGTTCAACCGCGGCAACCGTTCGCAGGAGATGTTCCCCGACGTCGAATGCCTGATCGGCGATCGCGTTCCCGATCAAGGCAACGGACTCAGCGCACTCGAGGCGGAAGTCAAAGCCGGCAGAACGTGGGATGTTGTGCTCGATATCTGGCCGCACATTCCCAGTCTTGTTGAAGCGACCGCAAGACTTCTAAAGAACAATGCAGCCCGATACATGTTCGTCTCATCAATGTCGGTCTATGTCGATTCATCCGAGAAGAATCAGGACGAGTCAGCAGAAGTCGGCAGCGCGCCCGATGCAGACAACATGGAATTCAACTGGGAACTCTTTGGCCCGTTCAAAGCGGAATGCGAGAACCGTGTCCGCAAACTGTTTCCGGATCGCAATACAATCTTCCGCCCCGGTCTAATCATCGGGCCGCGCGATTTCAGCTACCGCGGTGGGTACTGGCCGGTGCGCGTGCGCAAGGGCGGTGAAGTGCTTGCGCCCGGCGATGGCGAAACGCGCATTCAGAATATCGACGGCCGTGATCTTGTTGAATTTGAATTGCTGTGTATGGAACGCAGCTTCGACGGCACGTTCAATGTTGTCGGCCCGCATCCGCGCAATCCGCTGACAATGAAACGCATGCTCGAGCAATGCCGAACAGTTGCTGAGTCGGATACGACATTCACGTGGGTGCCAAATGATTTCCTTGCGGAACATCAAGTCGGCCCGTGGATGCAGATGCCGTGCTGGCTTCCTTCAGAAGGAGAATACGCGGGCTTCGGATCACGCAATATCGACAAAGCTGTCGCTGCGGGACTGACATTCCGCCCGATGGTGGAGACACTTGAAGACACGTTGCAGTGGTACGATGGTCTGGAGGATGATGCGCGCATGGGTCTGCATCGCAGGGCCGGTATTTCGCCCGAAAAGGAAGTAGAAGTGCTTGCTGCGTGGCACGAACAGCAGACCGAATAACGCGTTAACTGAGAGCATTGTTCAACGTCATCTGCACTTTCAAGCGCGCAAGACCGTAGTTCAAGACTTTGATTCTTCAATCCAAGGTGATTCGCACGTCGCCCGATTTGTCTTATCGGGACTCCCCAGCTTCAACAGCATGGATCGCTGCTGCCGCATGCGCAAAATCGTAGTACGATGGCGGAATGATGGATTCCTCTGCACCCAATCAGATTGGCTCATACAGAATCGAACGTGAACTCGGCCGCGGCGGGATGGGTGTTGTCTATCTCAGCCACGATGACACACTTGATCGGCCGGTTGCCATCAAGGCGTTGTCAGAAGACGTTGTGAACGACCCGGCAAGGCTGGCCCGATTTGAGCGCGAAGCCAAGACGCTGGCCCAACTCAATCACGCCAATATTGCGGGCATCTACGGTGTCGAAGAACAGGACGGCCGGCGTTTTCTCATTCTTGAGTTCGTCGAAGGTGAATCTCTGGAAGAACGACTCGATCGTGGACCGCTGCCAGTAGATGATGCGATTGAGTTTGCAATCCAGATCGCAGCCGGCATTGAAGCGGCGCATGACGCAGGTGTGATACACCGCGATCTCAAACCGGGCAATGTCATCATCACGCCGGAGGGAGTGGCCAAGGTCCTCGACTTCGGCCTTGCCCGCATTGATGAAGTCACATCATCATCATCGATTCTCAGTGACGGCCCGACACTGACCAGCCCGGCACTGCAGCACTCGCCATCGATGCCCGGAGTGATCCTCGGCACCGCTGCATACATGAGCCCGGAACAGGCGCGCGGTCGCCGTGTCGACAAGCGCACCGACATCTGGTCGTTCGGCGTCGTCCTGTACGAACTGCTTACGGGCGCGAGTCCATTCGTCGGTGAAACTGTAAGTGATTCAATCGGCGCGGTGCTGCACAAGGGTATTGATCTTGAACGGCTGCCTGCTGACACACCGGCTGGTGTTCGGCGCGTGTTAAGCCGTTGTGTGGAGCGCGATAAGAAGCTGCGCTACCGCGACATCGGCGATGTACGGTTGGAATTGATGCATGCTGAGAAAGAAAGTGAATATGGTGCTTCACTCACAGCAGTGTCCTCAGCGAAGGGTACTGCTGTCCGCATGCTGGCAATGGTTCTTCTCCTGCTTGCCGTTGGCGCTTCTGTGTGGTTCGCTGCCGTTGCCACCCATCAGGAACCGCTGCGCACAGTTCGGAAGTTCGATCTCATGACCGAAGCTGAAGGGCAAATGTTTTCTCAGGCGAATCCCCGCATCTCGCCGGACGGCACGCGCGTGGCGTACATTCTGGACAAGACGATTCATGTCCGGCATCTTGATTCATTCGACTCGCAACCGCTTGTAGCAACGGACGGCGCATTGTCGCTCGTGTGGTCACCCGATAGTGCGTGGATCGCATTTGCGACGCCGAGCGCGATGTACAAGATCCCTTCCCAGGGGGGAGGTGTGATTGAACTGGCGCAAATCACCGGCGCAGGTCAGCATTGTGGCGGCTGGACCACTGATGACCGGATCATCGCCACGCAGAGCGCTGGCGATGGAGATGAGGCGATCATCGCGGTCTCCGCTCGCGGCGGCTTGGTCACGAGATTGCTTGAATCCGACAACGACACAGAGATTGATTTTCACGAAGCTGTCGTCATACCTGAAACCGATGTCATCATCTTTGTGCAGCATCGACGCGACGGCCATCTGATTCTCCAGGCCTACGACGGAACCAGCCGGGTCGAAATTGCCGACATGGGTGAATACTCGCTGTTCGATCCAGCGTGGTCGCCCACGGGGCATGTGCTCTTTGCGCACGGATTCGATCCGCAGAGTATCTGGGCAGTCGAATTCTCGCCGGAATCGATGACTGTCGCCGGTGATCCGTTCCTTGTTCTGAACAAAGCTTCATCACCAAGCGTCTCAAACGACGGCACGCTGGTGATGATGCGCGGCACCCGCACTCCGGGTGGCGAGCTCGTCTGGTTGTCTCGATCGGGCGTGGTCGAGGCGATCAGCGGCGGTTTCAACCTGATTCAAAATCCGATCGTTTCACCGGACGGGACGAAGGTGCTGTTCACGGCCGGCGAGGCGTTCAATAAAGCGGATGTCTGGGTGCGCGACCTCGCACGCGGCGTCAACAGTCGCGTTACCTACTACGACGACGTTGCGGTCGGCGTGGGCTGGTCGCCGGACGGTCGTGAGATCATGGTGATGACGCCGGATCTCGGAGACATGTCGAAGTCAGCGACACACTTCATTGCCGCAGACGGTTCCGGAGAGACTCGACCTGCCATCAATGCAATGATCATGTCCGTCAACAAAGCATTTACAACAGGCGCAGCGATGTCCGACCCCTTCCAACAGGACCGGACCATGACACTCATTTCGCTGGAAGATCCGACTGATCAGAAGACTCTGCGTGCCGCCGAGTCAACGTTTCAGGGGTTTACCCTGCACCCGACTGGTGATGTGCTCGCATACACTTCGGCAGAATCGGGTACACAGCAGGTCTATTGCACGCGTACGCCGGATGGAACCGGCAAATGGCAGGTCTCCATTGAACAAGGCAACTCGCCTGTGTGGTCGGTTGACGGCAAGTCGTTGTACTACTGGTCTGATGACACATTCAAAGAAGTAGACGTGACGATTGAACCCTCGCCCGTTTTCAGCACACCGCGGCCGGTCTTCGACGATGCAACAATTGATAGGGACCGCTTGCCTGATATTCATCCGACGCCGGATCCCGATCGCTTCATCGCAGTACTGCGCAATGTGGAAGCGGACGATCCGGCAACAATCTCCGTCATCGAGAACTGGTTCGAGGAATTCCGGCAGGATTGACGCGCCCGTGGCCGCGACCGGATTCCTCCACTCAATTCTGAAGTTGGTTTCGCTACACTCCCAAATGCCAGACACGCACCCCACGACCATAGGCACGTACACGATCGAGCATGAACTCGGCCGTGGCGGCATGGGTGTGGTGTACTTAGGCCATGATGCGCAGCTTGATCGAGCGGTGGCGATCAAGGCGCTGGCGGAAAGCGGCATCAACGACCGGATGCGGCTCGCGTGCGGTTGTGTCGAAAGCACACACGCAAGATTGCTCAAGATAACGGCATGCGCAACAAATAAGCCCTGCCGAAGATGGCAGGGCTTTGTCGTCAAGCGAGGCGGACGGGACTCGAACCCGCAACCACTGGATCGACAGTCCAGTACTCTAACCAATTGAGCTACCGCCCCAAATACCCGGTATTCGGGTCCCGACCTGCTTGGCCGGGCCGAGCAGTGTATCCACCCCCTTCTGCCTGCGTCAAGATTCGCAGCGATTCACTTGGATGAATCAGGTAACAAATCCGAACCTCGATTGAGCCGCGGGCGGTATTACTGTCGTGACACGTCCAAAGCCTCGTTGGCGCCGCTGTCTCCGCCGTGGTCTATATGCTGCCGCGTTGATACTGATCGGCGTCCCTGCACTTGTGGCCGGGCTGTTCGTGATTAACGGCCTGTGGCTGGCCAATGCCGAGACGCCCCTTTCAGGGGCACCCGCACGTCCAGCCGGCATCACCGCAGCCGATTCGCAATCTTCCGATGTGTCGGTCCGCATCATGGCTTTCAACATTGCCAAGGCTTTTGCAATGGATGAGGAATTGAACACTGCATCGACGGAATCCGTACGCGAACAGCTTCGCCTTGTGGCCGACGTCATCAACGCCGAGCAACCAGACTTCGTATTCCTCCAGGAAGTTGTTGTCGAATGCGGCCCCTGTCCTGTCAACCAACTTGCTGTTCTCAGCCGGCTGACGGATATGCCGCATTGGGTCTTCGGCGAGAATTTCAACTTCGGCCTGCCGTTCTATCGCATGGTCAGCGGCAACGCGATCTTGTCGCGCCGGCCGATCGACGCCATCGCCAACCCATCACTGCCCGGCAGACGGCCGTTTTACACCATTAAGAACAACCGCAGATTGCTGCTGTGCGCGACGTCAATCGGCGATGCGCAGATCACACTTGCGTCGATCCACAACTGCATTATTCACGACGACATGAATCTCGAACAAGTGCATGAGATACTTGGGCACGTTGGTACTGGACCGACAATTCTCGCAGGCGACTTCAACGCCAAGCCGGGTTCGCCGTCAATCCAGGCAGTGTTCGATGCGAAGCGCTTCACCAGTACAATTGACTTTGCATCAACGTTTCCATCTGACGGCCCATCGCGCTGCATCGATTACATCTTCGGGCCGAAGCAATGGACTGTCGCGGATCATCGCGTGATCTGCACGGATGCATCGGACCACTGCGCGGTAGTGACAGATTTTGTTGTCAACGATTCCGGTTGATTACATTGCGTCAGTTCAATTGTGCGTAGGCGCGGCACGGACGTCGCCTGCCGACGCCGAGCAACCCAAACACGACAATCGACGCCGGCGCGGGAATCTGAATCGCCTGGCCGTCGAGCATTCGAAAATTCGAAAACACCACTTCGCCGTTGCCGCCCGACCACGGGACAATCGGGCCGCTGCGTATGAAAAAGCTCGCAAGCAGGTTTTCATCATTCCACTGATCCTGCAGCATGTTGAACGATCCGGTCGCAGTTGGCGCCGCAGCGCCCGGCGTCTGCGAAGCCCCTGCAGTGATCGTTCCCGTTACCGCGTCATACGACGCAAAGAAGCTGCCTGACAATGTCGCAGGCAGGCCGGTGATAAACGAACCAGCATCGTTGTCACCCGCACGTGCTGCACCGGCAAACGTGCCGAGCGGCAGACCATTCTGCGTCACCATCACGACACCTGCAGAATTCATGCCCAAGCCGTCTTCACCGATGCCGAATCCGAGTGATAGAATTCCAACAGGGTTGTTCGAAAAGGACAATGCATAGTCGATCGCAATCGAGAAGCTTTGCGTGTAATCGAACATGTATCCAGCGGTGGAAGTCGCCGGTGTCACGCCGTTGACGGATTGATACCCAATGTCGGTTGCCAGCGGCACAGCACCATCGTCAGCGAACAGCGTCGCGTTGGTCATGGTGGAACTGCCAGTGAAGTTGGCATTGGCAGGATCCTGTACCTGCGTCCAGTTAGTGAAGTCTGTGATATCTGCAGCGGCGCCCTGCGCGAGCAGACCGCTACCTACAGCTATGGCCACGGCGCACGCCAACACTTTGATGTCCATTGGATTGCCTCTCTTGTTCTCTTCTCGGACCGCGATCAGTGAATCGCGACTTGACATTCAGATGTACCTCCCGCAGACGCGTTCCACAAGCAAAAACTCGACAAACCGTCAAACCAACTACCTTTGCCCTATTTGACATCCACCCAGCTTTCCGACCATGCGGCACTCACGACCAGTGGGACGGTCAAATCCATTGCGGTTTCCATGTGTTGTTTCACATATTCCGCAACAGCGTCGGCGTCTGAATGCGGCGCCTCAAAGACCAGTTCGTCATGAATCTGCAGGAGCATTCGCACGTGTGAGTGCTCCATTGGAAGCTGAGCGTACAGATCGATCATTGCCAGTTTGATGAGATCAGCTGCAGAACCCTGCACAACGGTGTTGATCGCCATGCGCTCACCGAGCGACCGAAGCCGCGGCTGTTTCGAGGTGATCTGCGGGATTGCTCGTCGGCGTTTGAGGATCGTTTCCACATAGCCATGCGTATGGGCGTGATCCACGCATTGCTGCAGAAATTCGCTGATCTTTGCAAAGCGCTTGTTGTATTCATCAATAATCTGCGTCGCCTGTTCAACGGAGCTGTCCGGCCCGAGCCTGCGGGCCAGGCCATACGGCGTAATGCCATACACAATTCCGAAATTGACCATCTTCGCGCTGTTGCGCTGCGCGCTGGTTACATCATCAGGTGACACGTCAAACACTTCCGCTGCGACTTCGGTGTGGATATCTGCACCGCGCTGGAATGCGTCAATGAGTGCTGGATCCTGCGACAGATGTGCGAGCAGGCGCAGTTCAATCTGCGAATAATCTGCGGTGATCAGTATGTTCCCCGCTTCTGCGACAAAGGCCCTGCGAATCTCCCTGCCGACATCCGTGCGAATCGGAATGTTCTGGAGGTTCGGGTCCGATGAACTCAGCCGCCCGGTTGCTGCGACGGTCTGGTTGAATGATGCATGTACCCGCCTCGTCTCCGGGTTGATTGCGTCTTTTAATGCCAGCAGATACGTGTTTACTAGTTTGGTGAGCTGCCGATACTCGACAATAAGCTGCGGAACTTCCGTCGTAACATCCGGATCAGCAGCCAGCCGTTCCAGCACTTCCACATCCGTCGACGGCCCTGTCTTGCCGCGCTTCGTGACGCGCAGGCCAAGCCCCGGCGGATCATCGTCCGGCGTATTGAACAGCGCCGCTGCAAGCTGCTTCGGTGAATCCGGGTTGAATGCATGCGGCGCTGCAGCACTGATGCGCTGGCGCAGATCATCGATCCGACCATTCAAATTCAAGCGCTGCCGATCGAGTTCATCCGGATCGAGATGAATGCCGTTGTATTCAAGCTCCGCCAGCACTTTGACCAGCGGCATCTCGACATCATCAAACAACGCGCGCAACTCCAATGCATCAAGCTGTGGCTCCAGCGCATCGCGCAGTCGCAGCGTGATGTCCGCATCTTCCGCTGCATATTCGATAGCCTGCGCAAGCGGCACTTCATCAAAGCGTTTCTGGTTCTTCCCTTTGCCGATGAGTTCACTGATCGGAATGCACGTGTGATTGAGTAACGCGAGAGCCAGCACATCCATACTGTGACTGGAACGCGTCGCATCAACGACGTAACTTGCGATCATCGTGTCAAACAACGTCGCGCGCACATCAATCCCAGCCCGACGGAGCACATTCAAGTCATACTTGAGATTGTGACCGGTGATCTGGAACGTTGGGTTTTCAAGTAAGGGGCGCAGTGCATCTAATACTGTCTGTGTGTCAAGATGCGTTTGCGGCTCCGGTGAGCGTGTAGGAATGTACCACGCTTCCTCCGGCTCAACAGCAATGCAAAGCCCGCAAACATCCGCTTGGACTGCTTGAATGCTCGTTGTCTCCGTGTCCAGCGCGCATTGCATTGTCTCGCGCAACTTCGCAACGAGCTTCTCGAGCTGTTTTTTTGTCGTGATCGCGCTGTACGTGCCGGCTGCGCGCGGTGCCGAACTGGCAACAACACTCTCCTGCTCAAAAAGGGTGTTCGCAATTGCATCAGATGATGGGCTGATTGATTGCAGTGTGCCGCTTTGTACCGCAATCCCCATGAGCAGTTGCTGCAGTTCATCTACATACCGTCCGAACCCAAGTTCGCGCAGAAGATTCTTGAATGTATCAGCAGGCAATCCGCCTGGATCACCCAAGGCATTTTCAAGATCAAAGTCCACTTCGAGATCATCGTGCAATTGCACGAGCTGTCGATTCAACAACACCGTATCGTGATGCGCTTCCAGGTTTTCCCTTCGCTTGCCTTTGATTTCTTCGATGTGGTCGTAAAGATTTTCAATCGTGCCGTATGTTGTGATGAGATGCGCCGCAGTCTTTGGTCCAATGCCCGGCACGCCGGGAATGTTGTCGACGTTATCACCCATCAATGCCAGCATGTCCACCACATGTCTGGGCTCGACGCCTTCGTACTTAAATACGTCCGCAGCGGTTACCTGCTCGTCCTTGTGTACATCAAACATATGAATGTGTTTGTCAAGCAATTGCGCCAGATCTTTGTCACGCGAAACGATTCGAATTTCAAGATCGGGGTGCTCCCGTTCGATGCGCCGGACGAGCGTTGCGATCACATCATCCGCCTCTACGCCCTCCTGCCCGAGCACGGGAATGTTGATCTGCTTGAGAAGGTCCACACATCGGCTGATCTGCGGACGCAGATCGTCGGGCATCTCTTCGCGGTTGGCTTTGTACGTTGGCAGCAGTTGGCTGCGGAACGATTCGCGATCACCCGAGACATCGATTACGACCGCAAGATAATCAGGCTTATAGTCGCGCAGCAGTTTCAGGAGCATGCCCACGAAGCCGTAGGTCATGTTCGTCGGCTCGCCGGTGACTGGGCTCGTCATTCTGCTGCGAATGGCGTAGAACGCGCGAAAAAATTGCGCGTGGCCGTCAATCAGGTACAGCGTCTTCCGCGGCATGAATGGCAATCGTAGCGAGAGATTCGCCGCGATGGCGCGCGGTCTAGATGTCCAAGGTTGCCAATGCAGACTCCCGGTTCACAGAACCACGATCGCATCGCCGCAACCCGCACGCAGGGCAAAATAGGCATTCAAAGATCGAACGACGCAATCCGGACACGGAAGTGTGTCATCCAAGTACGTTTGACCCATCGTTTCATTATCGTTTCCCACCGTCCACCCGCTGTATGCATCAGCGGCTGTGAGGTGTGCTTGATTCACTGCCCGGCAGTCCCGCTCGGAGATGGTTTCCGCGCATCGACATACCTTTCATGCAAGTCGATGATCGTTTGCACATACTGCTCACTCGGGCTGCGGTCTCTACGGTCCATTACCGTCTTCATCACTGCAATGAATTTTTCAATCTTGTAGCTGCGTTCTCCTTCGTCGGTCAGCCACGCAAACCGTCGCACCGCATTCGTCGGCGGCACGGTCGATGCGATCATCGCGCCGGTGCCAATCAACGTACCAGTCATGAATCGGGTGCAGATGGCGGTCTTGACATGGTCGCCGATGATTGCGCCCAGAAATTGCAACCCCGTGCGATGCCTGGGGCCGTCTGGTTCAACGCGCATCATGATTTCGCCGTATGTATTAAGCAAGTTCGAATTCGTCGTGCCCGCGCCGAGGTTGACCCACTTGCCGACCCATGAATCGCCGAGAAAACCATCGTGGGCCTTGTTGGAAAACCCCTGAAAGATCGTGCTGCTGATTTCGCCTGCCACCTTGCACCACTGCCCGATCACAGTGTGCGGGCGAATGATAGCGCAATCAAGAACAATCGCGTGCGCGCCAATCGAACACGGCCCACACAAGACTGCGCCTGGACGCACGGTCGCATGTTCGTGAATGATCACCGGCCCGGTCGTTGCATCAATGACAACCTGCGGACAGATCACCGCTGTACGCGCGATCTCTACCGGGTGTTCGCCCATGATCGAAACATCCACAGAAGGCAGCGCTGCTTCCAACACACGTGTGCTCAGAATGTCATGCGAAATCGTCTGCTTCATCAGCGCGATGACATCCCACGGATAGCGATATAACACGCGCTGCTCAACAGTGCGCGTATGCACACGCTCATGCAGTTGCCCGGTTGTCAGAAGATATTCCGCATCTGCGCGACGAAGATGCGCGATGATCACCTCGCCGGTGCGCTTCTCGATCAGCGCTTCGCCATCTGCGACTTGCACATCCACATCAGGCAGCGCCCATCGACCGTTGACGCAACAGACCAGTTCTTCATCAGGCAATTCATTGACAAGCGCATCGGCCCGGCGACGTAGTACGCCTTCCAGCCGCGCCGGCACCCAATACGCAGCAAGCGTCTTTGGCCAGGTGGCTGCGATGCGGCCGGCCGTTGTAAACATGCCTGTTCGAATCTCGAAGCTGGCGCGCAGGTCAGTCATTGGGCCGAAGTGCCCAAGCCCATCGTCAAAAATGATCATCCGATGCATGGAATAGCGCCCCCTGTGCGGTGCAGAACCTCATCAGTGTACCGCCGGAATTGTCCGATGATTCAATTCATTAGTACGCCAACCCACGGGTGGGTGCGGTCTGCGCGAATCCCCACATCCGGGTACTTTGAATCAGCAGCCACCCGAGCGGGATTGCCAGCAATGCAGAATACCCCGCTATGCCCAGCCGGCGGACGAGTTCGCGAATCGCTGATGGATCGGTTGGATAGTACGCATCCGCCCAGGGAAGCCATGATCGCAGTGTGAACAGTGCGACTGTCACCAAGCCTATCAGCACCAGTGCAACCAGTGTGAGGATTGCAAAGGTCAGCAGCCGTCGGCGGAATACCATGGGCCGAATCTGCAGGATCATGAACGATGCTCCAACATACCCCAGCGCGTATGGCCCGGCGATGTACATCTCAACGTTCGACGGCTGCGGAAGTGCAATGCTGAGGTCCATCAGTATGCCGAGGATGAGCGCACACCACAGTGCGTTGTGCCGAGGCGCAAACAGCGAGATGAACACAAGCAGCGATGCCATGAACGATGGCGATATTGGATCTATGCGCAGCACGTTGCGGAAACTCGTTTCCAGTACGAGAAACAACAACGCCACAATGCTGAAAACGGTCCATCTCATTGCTGTGCATCGGCCCCGGCAACGGCATTGCCGCTGTTCAACGGCGCTCGCTCTTCGACGATCAGTGTCACATCCGACAATTGACTGACAGTGAATCGCGGCGTAACGACAACTTCATTGCGCAGCGGCTGATCGTCCTTGTTGCGCACTTCTGTCACAGTGCCGATCACCATTGCCTGCGCGCCGATTGGCCAGGCTGGATCGAACAGGCGCACGGAATCGCCCTGCTGCACCTGATGTTCCTGCGCGACGTCGCCTACGAACGTCCCATCGCCGACAGGTCGCAGCGCCACCCGCGCCGTTTCATGGGCCGTCGCCGCCTCGACACCGGAAGGAAAGATCGCAGCGCGAATCAGTCCTGTTGCAGAGTTCGTCAGTTGGTGCAGCGAACACGAGACATTGGATACATCAGCAATTCGGCCGATCAGATGCACACCCTGGTACACCGCAATAGCATTGCGTTTGACGCCGTGGCGCGTGCCGCGGTTAAGCTGTACCGGCCCGTTTGACTGGTTGGGGTGCCGTGTAGTGATCTGGGCCCGCAGCAGCGTTACCGGCGTGTTCAGCATTTCCACGGGCACCTGCTGCAACTGCTGCAATTGTTCTTCTAATTCTGCGACTCGTTGATCGGCTGCGTAATACAACCGTTCATATTGATCGCGCTGCTGCTCCAGGTCATTGACCAGATCTCGCGTTATTGGATCGAGTTCCGAATGTGCTGTCGCCGGCTGACGAAACCAATGCGCAGCACTGTTGCCAAGATCGCCGAGCGGAGCCACCGGCAGGCGCACAATCGACGATACATCGCTTACCCACCCAAGCCAGCGCGTCGGAAGCAGGCTGACGAAAACTGTCAACCCGACCGCAGCAAGAAATGCGATTGGTGTGCGACGCATGCTTGAGATCAGCCCTCATTCCGTGGCGCAGCGGCGCATGACCCGATCAGAATTCATCCATCTCCGATTCGAGCGTGGCTTTCCAGTCCTCAAGGTTTTCCAGGTAAATACTCGTCCCGCGGGCGACGCAGGTCATCGGATCGTCAGCAATGCGGACATCGAGCCCGGTCGCATTTGAAAAAACGACGTCAATACCGCGCAGCAGCGCTCCCCCGCCGACGAGACAGATTCCATTATCAACAAGGTCAGCAGCGAGTTCCGGCTCTGCACGTTCCAGCGTGCGCGTCACCGCTTCCACGATCGAACCAATCGGCTCCTGCAGAGCTTCGCGAATCTCGTCGCTGGAGATTACCGTCTTGCGCGGCAAACCAGAAATCATGTCTCTGCCGCGCACCTCCAGCGAGGACGTTTCTTCGACTGGAGCTGCGGAACCTGCTTCGATCTTGATGCGCTCAGCCGTCTGCTCTCCGATCGTGAGGTTGTATGCTTTTTTCATGTGGCTGATGATCGCTTCATCCATGTCATCGCCGGCAACGCGAATTGATTCACAGGTCGCGATATCTGCCAGTGATGTGATGGCGACTTCTGTTGTGCCGCCGCCGATGTCAACAACCATCGACGCAGTCGGCTCGACGATCGGAAGCCCAGCGCCGATGCCTGCCGCCATTGGTTCTTCAACGAGATACACCCGGCGAGCTCCGGCTCGCTCTGCCGAGTCCAGCACAGCGCGTTTCTCAACTGCTGTGATGCCCGATGGCACAGCGATGACGACGCGTGGGCCGACGAATCGGCTGCGGCCGTTCACTTTGCGGATGAAATAACTCAGCATGGCTTCGGTGATCTCAAAGTCGCTGATGACGCCATCCTTGAGCGGGCGGATCGCGCTGATCGAGCCGGGCGTCTTGCCGAGCATTTCCTTGGCCGCCCAGCCGACCGCATTGCCGTTGTTGAGCACTTTGTTTGTGCCGCGCTTTACCGCCACGACGGACGGCTCGTTGAGCACGATTCCTTCGCCGCGCACGCACACCAGCGTGTTGCATGTGCCCAAATCGATGCCCATGTCCACGCTGAAAAAGCTGAGCACCTTGTCCAGTACCACTGCCAACCACTCCGATCTGCGCCTGTGCCAAATTCTCGGGACGGCGTACAAGTGGCCGTCGCTCCGTGAATTGGATCGACCGCTGGCGTCGAAAAACGTCAGATAAGGTCACTATAGACAAAGCCCGACGCTGTGGGCATTTGCGTCGGGCTGTCAACAATTGTCAATTGCGGTGGATTTGAACTATCGGCCGGCGATCAATGCGATTGGGTTGCTCTCGCCGGAATGCTCCATATTTCGCATCGCCATCAGCGACACACCAATGAGAAGGACAATCAAAGCTGCGCCGAGCAAACCCGTGTAGACGTTGATTCCGCCGCCTGTTTTCTTGACTGGTGCGTTGAACTGACTCATAGCCGCTGATACTCCGTGGGACGGATGGTTTGTTCGTGTGAAGATCGAAGATCTTGTCTGTCGGGTCGTCGACCAGCCCCTGCGGGCTCAGCGGCCCTTGCGAGCAGTCGCCGAATGACCAATCTGGACTGCTGCCATTGAAGGATCTTCCAGCGTCAACACTCCGGTGGAACGGTTGATGTCTACTTCGATGATCCGCAGGTTGCCGATGAAGGTGCCGCCGTTCGCGACAACCATTGTCCAGCCTTCGCGAACACCATCGCGTGAGCCGGCATCGATTTCGACAAGCACCCGATCAGCACTCCGCATGACCTTGAGGACAGCTGCCTGCATGTCGCGATCAGATGGAACGGAGCTTAAGTTGAATTCGTTGTCGCGGATCGCTCCATAGGTTGCAACATAGGTTCGCAGAGTATCCATTGCCTGTGCGTGATCATCACGCAATTGGTTCAGCTCTTCTTCGAGCATTCTGCGAGCAGCAATGGCAACTTCGAGTTGGCTGATCTTCTCACGCAGGGCATCATCCAGTTCGACCCGTCGGGTCTCGGACTGCATCGCATCCTTACGAAGATCGCGGACCTCACCCACAAGTGTGCCGGTGAGTTGCTGTCCCGCTTCAAGTGTGCTGGCCAGCGTGGCGAGCTTGCCGAAGATTTCCTGCTTCAACGATTCCGCAGTGGTCAACCGGCCTTCGAGCTGGCGAACTTCCGCATCCTGTCGATCGCGCTCAGCTCGCAAGTCCCGAGCATCGCGCTCAGCATCCTGCCGCATGGCTTCCAGGCGGGTGCGCTCTGCGTTGAACAGTGATTGCGCGCTGTCCAGTTGATTCTGTGCAGTGGAGAGCTGCGATTCGATGCTTTGATACTTTGCCTTGTAATTGTCCTCGTTGTGGGCGTAAACGACCACCAACGGGACCAGCAGAACAGTCAGGAGCGCTACAAGAACGATAAAGATCTTGGTCAGAACGTGCACGATGTTGTCCTCGTGGAGTTATGTACCGGGGCGTTTTTCCCGGAACGATCGACCGAGCAATCAGCTCGACTGAAGTTCAGCGTAACAGTGCTCAGGAGTGCCGAACACCACTCATTTCCATGATGCAAAACAGGCCTGAACCGGGCGGAATGTGAGTGCCTCAAGCCTGCATCATCGTACTCTATCTGCGATTATCGCCCGCCTGCGACAATTCTCTTTTGTATCGCGGTGAACGATTCGTGTCAATAGAACCTGTGGTTGCGTCAAAGGCGCGACCGCGTGCAAAACCGCCCTGGCGACTCTGCATCTGCAGCACAGCACCGGCTGAGGCCACCTGCACCAGCGGGTCTTCATCATCCATCAGCCGCAGTACAGCCTTTTCCGCCTGTGCTCCGCCGATGAACCCCAATGTCAACGCAGCCTGCATCCGCAGGCCGGGTCGATCAGAATCCAGGAACAGCATCGGCACCTGGATCGGTGCCTGTGTGGGTTCAATCTGGGCAACGGCCAACGTTGCAGCCATCCGCACTTCAGCTGGCTGACGCCGCTCGCCACTGCGGGTAGCCAGGTCAATCAAAGTGGGTTTTGCCCCCTCATCATGCAATCGGCCGAGGATCATCGCCGCCAATGCGGTCAATTCCCCCTGCTCCGCCGGGCTGAACAGGGCCGCGCGGATGCCCTCGACTTCAGTATCCTTGCCGAGTTTCACCATTGCCTCAGCAATCTGAAGATCCACGAGTTTGGCCCGGATCGGTGAGGACCGCACCATGCCCTTGCCCAGTGCCGACCGCAACATAGGTATCGCGCTTCGATCACCCAGTTCGCCGAGCACCAACGCAGCATTGGCCTTGACCTCCGGTTCATTGCTGAACAGAAATTCGCCAAGCGGATTGAGATCGATGTTAAAACCGCATCGCTTCAGACCATACAGCGCTGCTGCTTGCACAGATTCTGACTCATCATTCGTCATCGGCTCAAGCAGGTGCGCGAGGTGTTTCATTTTGAGCCGACCGATTGTCATCGCCGCAACAAAACGCACGCCACGATTGTCATCAACAATGCCGCGCCGCACGACCTGTTCAGCAAACTGCGGAGAATGGTGCAGCGACTCCATAGCATTTGCGCGCAGAAGCGGGTCCTGTGATTGTGACGCCTGTAGCAACAGATCGACTGCAGTTGCCCTCAACGCTGTTGCGCGCTCGACAGGGTCAAGTGCATCCAGCGGAATCTCCGCATCAGCCGTCGCAGCAGTGCCTGTCCCATCACCGAAGATCCCCCAATCGTCTTGCGGCTGCGCCGGCTGAGTCTCGTCTTGAGCCGGGTCGGAATATGTCGATTGCGTGGAACTCCAATCTGCGTCCTGGGCACTCGTGCAGGCTGCCAACCCTGCTGTACATCCGAGGACGGCTACAAAACTCCATGCGTGTGCAGTACTGTTCATGATCCGCTCCTTGGTGGTCCTGTTATCCGATCGGCCCGGAATGACATTCATCGGACATTCGGTCGCTTCAGTGCGATGATTGTAAGGCAGACGAGCCCGGCAAGGCATATCCATCCCCACACGTCGCCAATCCGGCCGTAGATCGTACGTCTTGAATCCAACTGGGTTTGCGCAACTAGTGCACCTGCAATTCTGCTCGTTCCGTATCGGCCTTCGCTGATCACGGCTGCCACTTTTCCCATCGAATCAAGGTGCACGGAATTGCCCGTATTCACCGACCGCACCAGCGGAACACGGTTTTCGATGCAGCGCAGTCGGGAAATCTGCACTCGTTGCTGGCGCGTTCCATCATCCCACCAGAACCAGCCGTCGTTGCTGAGATTTACCAGCAGATCAACCCGCTTGGACCCGTCCGGATACACCATTTGCCGTATGACATGCGAGACACAATCCTCGAAGCAGATTGGCGTGCCAAGTCCGATCGTCTTGCCGTCAAACGAGAATTCCAGCGAGTCGATCTCGTCCGCAGCGCTGAGATTAAACGTCATGCCCGAAGCGCCGAGCGACAATAACTTCTGTTCCAGCCACGGCCAGCTTGAGATATACGGCATTGTCTCGCCGAACGGGGTCAGGAAGTACTTGTCATATCGCTGATACGGCAGGTCACCTGTAATCAGGTATGCGCTGTTGTAACGATGCTCGGGCGGAAGCAATTCGATCATGCCGTCGACAGTCTTGGTCTGCGGGCCGACCCATGCAGGCGCGCCAACCAGCATTGCGATGCCGAGTTCTCTCGCGAATTGATCAACCTCGATCGGCCAGCGGTACATATGCATCGCCTGCGCGCCAAACCCGCTGAGTAGATCAATCGCTTCCTGTTCGAACCCGACGCCGGGTACAAGCGTTTCCGGCCAGACGATCAGATCAATATCCGTTTCAGCCTCGGCCAGCGCCGCACGGGTCAACTCCATAAAGCCCGGTACATCTTCAGCCTGCATTTCAGCAGTCCAGGCATTGCGATTGTCCTGTGGCAGATTTGTCTGCACAGCAAGAAGCGTCGGACCCGGTCGCAGCGCATCCGTCTGACTCATGCGCCACGAGCCGTATCCGAGATTGACAATCAACAGCGCAGCAACAACGACTGCTTCGCCGATCAACTTCCGCGTTGAGAATTCATTTCGTCTGCATCGCCAGATGTCGACGAGCAATCCGCTGAATGCGGCAGCGACCGACCCCAGAAAGTATGTGCCAAGAAGATCAGCCGACTGCGCTTGCACCGGCCATTCGACCAGCGGGTGTCCCAGCAGAAACCACGGATAGCCGTTGAGCAGAATTGTGCCGCGAAAGAATTCGAAGCCGGTCCAGAGAATCGCAGCGGTAATTGCCAAAGGAAGCCGCGCGACGAATTCATGGCGGAGCGCGCGCCGCAGCACGATTACAAATAGCGTCGGCCACAGCGCGCAATACACCGCAAGCGGCACATATCCAGCCTGTGAAATGCCCGCTGTCCATCGCTGCAGCCATAGGAACAGTGCGATTTCAACAACGCCAACGCCAAGCAGCACCTGCCACGTACGCGTGGCGAGGAGTGCCGTAACCACGAGCGGCGCGACCGTCACAAACGCCAGCGGCCACGCAAAATGTGGCGGGAACATGAGCGCGAAACACACAGCGTGAATCGCTGCAAACCCGGTGATGGCCAGCACTCGTTGCAACATCACGGCGATTGTACGTCAATGCCGACGAAGCGCGGCGCAGGACCACATCATTCACTTGCCGGTGTAGTCGATGATGCTGGAGATCTCGCTGCGCAGTTCACTGCGCGGCACGACACGGTCGATAAATCCGCAGTCCTGAAGGAACTCGGCCCGCTGAAAACCTTCGGGTAAGTCCTGGCGAATCGTCTGCTGAATCACACGCGGACCTGCGAAACCGATCAAAGCCTTCGGCTCAGCCAGGATCAGGTCGCCGAGCATTGCGAAGCTGGCCGTCACGCCGCCGGTTGTCGGATCTGTCAGGACACTGATGAACAATCCTCCCTGTTCATCGAATTGGGCTAGCGCTGCGGCGGTCTTTGCCATCTGCATCAGCGAGTACCCGGATTCCATCATCCGCGCCCCGCCGGACGCATTGACGATGACCAGCGGCAGATCACGTTCGCCTGCCTGTTCGATTGCGAAGGCGATCTTTTCGCCGACCACCGACCCCATGGACCCGCCAAGAAACGTGAAATCCATCACAGCTAGAATGACCTTCCGTCCTTTGATGAAGCAAGTTCCGGTGCGCACCCCGTCTTTGAACCCGGTCTTCTTCTGCGCCGCTTCGATGCGCTGCGTGTACGGTTTGACATCGACAAAATGCAGCGGATCGGCAGGCGACATATCTTCGTTGAACGGATCGAAACTCTCAGGGTCGGTCAACTGTTCGATGCGTGTGGCAGCATTCACACGGAAGTGATGCTGACATTCCGGACACACCCAGAGATTGTTTGCGACCGACCGACGAAACAACATGCTCGCACACGCATCGCAGCGCAGCCACAGACCTTCGGGCACAGCTTTCTTGGGCCGCCCCGCAATCGTCTCGTCTGTCCAGCTTCGTCCCGGTACCTGGCTCATACTCGCCGGCTCCCTTTGCGTGTATTGTCGCTGACACTGCGCTGTTCGTCCACTCCCGCAGTAACTGACACTTTTACGCTGACGCACCTTCTTCAGAAGCAATGTCCGCAAGACGCTGCAACTGATCCGGGGGAATAAAATAGCGCTCCACTCGTGGTCGCTCGGCGATCAATTCCCACAGGCGCGACGGATCGACATCGCTGAACCAGCAGCGCAACAATCCGAGATTCAGATGATGCAGAACAATTGCGACTTCGCCCGACTTTCCTCGTTTGCCTTTTTTCTGAATGAGTCGCACAACGGCTGCGAACAACCGGTTGCGCGCGTCCAGCAGATTTTCACCCTCCGGCGGCGACATCGACAACGGATCATCATTGAATTGCTTCTTGCGCTTTGGATACCGCTCCGCAAATGTCTGCTCGGTCAATCCCTCAAGTAGTCCAAGATGCGGCTCGCGCAGATCATCAACTGCCTTTGTCTTGCTGTTCAACCTGGCTGCAATTGTTTGCGCTGTTGCAGTGGCGGCTTCATCAGGCGGATGGTGAATCACCGAGAACGGCGGTGAAGGCGACTTCTCCTGAAGCCCGAGTTCGCCCGCCAACGCCTCTGCATCACGCGTCGCTTGTGACAGACCTTCATTGCTCAGCGGAAGGTCCGCAGAACCCAGCAACCGCCCTTCGCGGCTCCACGTGGTTTCACCGCTGGCAATCAACGTGAGATAGTGCCCTGCGGGTTTCGTCGCCATGCATTAACTCCTTGTCGCCACGCGCCCGGTTCCGCGCAGCCCCGCAATGACGGACGCGTAGTCCGATGAACCGAAAATCGCTGATGCTGCGACGAGCACATCGCAACCTGCTTTCCTGCACAGCGGCGAGGTACGCTCATTCACGCCCCCATCAACTTCAAGGCGCTGATCGCTGCGCAGCAATTCCCGAATAGCGCGTCCCTTGGGCATCATGTTTTCCATGAACATCTGGCCGGAAAAACCCGGCTCAACAGTCATTAACAAGACCAGGTCAACATCTCCAAGAATACTGTGCAACGCTGACGCATCAGTGCCCGGCCGAACCGAGACACCGGCGCTCATGCCGTGATCGCGAATGCGTTTGATCAGATCCTGCGGGTCGCCATCAGCTTCAATGTGAAAGGTCAGATTATCCGCGCCTGCGTTTGCGAACGGCTCGATCATCTGCCCGGGATCTGTCACCATCAGGTGTACATCCAGAAAGACTTCAGGCAGGTGGTTCCGAAGACTGCTGCACACTGCAGGTCCCATTGTCAGATTTGGCACGAAGTGTCCGTCCATGACATCCAGATGCAGCAGATCAGCTCCGGCATCAAGCACAGCCTGAGACTCGGCACCCAATCGCGCGAAGTCCGCAGACAGAATCGACGGCGCAACCAAGGGTGCCTCCAATTCACCTGCAAGAATGTTTGTCGGAGATCTGTTCATGAACTGATCCAATGTTGGTTGGCACTGCTGCTCAACTATGAAAAACCGCCGCTTTGCAGCGGCGGATCGTACGTTGAATCATGCGATCGTGCGCACAACGTGGCTCAGCGGCTCGATTTCGACGATCGTCGAGCTTGTTCCATGTACGTCCGTAGCACCTTTTCGAAATTCTCCTTGCGCAGCGGCGGCGAAGTGAGATATGCCTTGCGCTGCATCTGCACGGCCTCGCGAAACTCGCCACGATGAAAATGCACCTTCGCTATCGTTGAATATCGATCCGGATCGTTTGCATCTATTTGCGGCGCAGCGATCTGCACCAACTCTAATGCAACGTCAAGGTCACGCTTGTCATCTGGAATCTTCGAATCCTCTACGATCTTTTCTGCAAGCCAGTACAGCAACTCGAAGTCAGTTGCATACTTCACCATGACCTCGCGCGCGTATTCGTAAGCCCGCTCCTTCTCTCCCATGTCAACCAGCAGAACCTCGAACTTATCCAGCACCTTTGGGGCAAACGCATAGTTGTCCGTGTCAATGAGATCGTCGAGGTATTTCAGGCACATGCGCCAATTACGCATTCTTCGTGCCGTCTTCATTGCCTTGATTGCGGGATCGGCCTGTTTGTACAACTTTGCGTCGTATCGCTTGGTAACGACCAGTTCCAGGATGTCGCCGAAATCCTGCGCCAGCGGATCGCCGATGTATTGGAGTATTCCGCGCTTATCCACGAGAAATACTGCAGGCGTTTTCTCCAACTCCGATGCGCCGATCCAGTTGCGACTCGAAGAACCACGCCTGTCAACAGCTACGGGGAAATTCGCAAAGTCTCCCAAACGCTGCACATAATTCCTGACGACATCTTCTTCCTCGTCAGCCACTGCAAAGACATTTAGACCTTCGGACTTGTTGGCTTCGTAAAGTTTGCTGAGCATGTTAAAGGTCTGTTCGATCCGGCTGTCCTGTGTTGAAAAGAACAGGACCACGTACGTGAAGCCGTTCTGAATTGACACTTCCGGACCGAGCCACACTTCAACATCCAGACCGGGAGCCTGATCGCCCAACTCCAGAGACTCGCGCTGTGCGTGTGCAGACACGCTACAACTCAAGATCACGAGTGCTGCGAATACAGGATTGAATCGCTTCAAGAACATGAAAAAACCCCTTTGGAAGGCACTCTTCAGCGGGCACGGAATCGAGCCCATCACGTACTACGATATCCAACTGGACGCCAGCCGAACAATTCTCATCCGGGAATTTATATTTGCCCGCTTCAGTATCCCGCTGGCCCGCTCATAGCAGACACGTCTGACGCTGCGATGTTCCATCGCGCGTTTTCAGGCGTCGTCCAGCAATTCGACCGACTCGAACGGCTTGCCCTCAAGCATCTGCAGGCTAGCCCCGCCGCCGGTGGAGACATGTGAGACCTGCTCAGCCATGCCGAATGCCTCAATTGCAGCAGCAGTGTCACCACCGCCAATGACGCTGACCGCGCCGGCCTCGGTTGCTTGCACAACCGCCTCTGCAACCCTTCGTGTTCCAACATCGAACGGCGGCGTTTCAAATACACCCATTGGACCGTTCCACACAATCGTCTGCGCGCCGCTGACAACTTCGCGATAGCCGATGTATGTGTCCGGCCCGATGTCCAGGCCCATCCAGCCGGCAGGAATAGACTCGCTGCACACGCGCACGTTGGTGTCCGACGAAATCTCCTGCGCACAAACATGGTCGATCGGCAGATGCATTTCGGTTGCTGTGCTGCGCAATTCTTCGAGAATGCGTGTTGCCTGTTCCAGCATTTCAACCTCGACTCGGCTGTCGCCGATGTCGATTCCCTGAGCTTTGAGGAATGTATACGCCATCGCCCCACCAACGATGATTGAATCGACTCGGCCGATCAGATTGCGAATCGCGCCAAGTTTGTCCGAAACTTTTGCACCGCCGAGGATCGCTACGAACGGCTTGCGCGCTTCTTCGATCGTCTCCGAAAG
This sequence comes from Phycisphaerales bacterium, assembly GCA_029260575.1. Classification (GTDB taxonomy): domain Bacteria; phylum Planctomycetota; class Phycisphaerae; order Phycisphaerales; family SM1A02; genus JAJDDB01. The sequence continues at coordinate 44,621 of JAJDDB010000004.1, read as the reverse complement.
ATATTTCAGCTCTCTTTGCAGCAGGAGTCCCGCCACTTTCGGTTTGCCCGACATTGCTCTTGGGACTGCAACCATCGATGCGTCGCTTCGGTGTGCCGTGCCGAACGCGTCGTTGCAGTACACATCGCCGAAGGGTGCAAGCTTCAGAGCAAACGAATCATCGCCCGCCTTTTCGCCGCTGTGAAACCGCAGGTTCTCCAGGACCACGACGCTGGCGGCTGGCATTGCGGCCACAGCGTCAACCGCTTCCGCACCCACACAATCGCGCTGGGCAAACGTGATGGTCACGTCGTTCAGAATCTCACCAAGCCGCTGGGCAGCCGGTTGCAGCGAAAATTCCGCCTCATAGCCGTTGCCGCCCGGACGACCGAGATGGCTCATCAACACCACTCTGCCGCTGCGTTCAAGCACACTGCGAATGCTCGGAAGGGCCATGCGGATGCGACGATCGTCGGCCACGCTTCCGTTGGCAGCAAGCGGAACATTGAAGTCCACCCGCATCAGAACCCGTTTTCCAGCAACCTCTACTTTGTCAATACTGCGTTTTGTCATTGGCTGATCAGTTCAGATCTTGCGTCACCACCACCCCGGCGGCTCATTCGTCGAGTCGCGTTGATCATACCGATCAGCAGTATCCGCACAATTCAGTTGCTAAGCAGTGACGCAAGCAGTTTATGAACCCGCCCCGCACCGGCTGCTTTGTTGTGGCCGGGTACATCCAGCGGTCCGATCAGGCCGAAGCCGACCGTCATGTCCACCAACATCCAAGACAATACGTCAATCTCAATGTCCGCACCGATCAAGCCATTGTCCTGGGCAACGGCAAGTTCGAAAGCCACAAACATCTGTAGTTTCCGCAGGTGTCGTCGAAGCGTCGTGCGAATTTCTGCTTCATCGGCGTTGCTTGTCATTGCCTGAATGATGACGCGGTACACACCCTGACCACGCCCACGTACAGCGGGGTTCGCAGTCATCAGTATTCGCAATCGATCAGCAGGCGTTGTCGCTGCCTCCAGCGATTCCTGCCACGTCGCGACGGCGTTGTTGCCAACCTCGTCAATCAGCGTCCCAAACAACTCAAGCTTGCTTGTGAAGTGCCGATACAAAATGGGTTCTGTGATTCCCGCTTCTCGTGCCAATTCTGCGGTGGTCGCGCCGTGGTAGCCTTTGCGCGAAAAAACATCTGCAGCCACCTCGAGAAGTTGACGCCGCCGTGCGGGAGCGCGCATTCTCGCCATGAGTCTGACTCCGATGTATGTCGACAGTTCCGCCGGGGTGCGGGGGGATGGTCCATGGCGCGAAGCGACGTGGGTGCGCGACATACCGGGAGCATGCAGGCGGTGCACTATCTACATCTGTATGTTACCGCCGACTGGCAACGCCGCCAAGAAATCCCCGGACTACGCCGCTTCCGTGTGAGTCTCAGCGGCGTCGGGGTGAATCTCAAGCTGCTGGACCTCGTCGCTGAGCAGCAGATCCTCAATATTCGTGCCTTCTTTGATGACATCGCCGTCAAGCGTGTGCAATTCCGGCTGCGGATGAGCTCGTTCGTGCTCATCGAGTTTCATCTCAAGCTTCTTTTTCGTAGCGTCTTCAACTTTCGACCACGCCATGCGCCCCTTGCATTTCGGGAATGTCGAGCAACCAAGCCACGGCCCGCGCTTGCCCCGGCGCAGATACAGCGGCGCATCACATTTCTCGCAGGTCAACTCCGTCTTGTACGGCGGCGGTTGCGGAAGCTTGAGCCCACCCTTCTTGTCGAGATTGAGCACAAATTTCACATCGGGGTAATTCGGCGAGGCAATGAACTTTCCGAATCGACCGCTGCGCAGCAACATCCCCGAGCCATCTTCGGGACATCGAATGTTGACGCGCTCCGGCAGAAGCGGTTCACCTATTCGATTAATCGGCGCTGCGTAATCACATTCCGGGTACGCCGAACACGACAGGAACCTGCCGTTGCGTCCGAAGCGGTAACAGGTCTTGCTGCCGCACTTCGGACATTTATACGGTGCCGGCTGCATCTCCGCCTTTGCGTGCCGCATGTTCTCGTGCGCTTCTTCAAGATTCGTCGCAAAGCGCTCGTAGAACTCGGCCAACATTTCCTGCCAGTCCGTGTGCTGTTCCTCGATCCTGTCCAGGTGCTCTTCCAGCGTGCGGGTGTAGCCGAGATCCATCAATCGAGGAAAACTCTGCACGAGCTTGTCCGTCACAACTTCGCCGAGATCGGTTGCGTAGAACCGCCTGTCGATTTGCTCGACATACTTACGATTTTGAATCACATTGATAATCGACGCATACGTGGACGGCCGACCGATCCCTTCAGATTCCAGGCGCTTGATGAGCGATGCCTCGGTGTACCGAGGCGGCGGATTCGTGAATTTCTGAGCAGGTTCGATCTGCAGCGCTGCCAATGGCTGCGTTTCGGTCATCTCCGGCAGGACAAGTTCATCAGACACCTTCGGGATGCCTGCAACCCTATAGAACCCGTCAAAGACGAGTGTTCGGCCGGTGGTCTTGTACACGACTTCGTGGCCGTTGAATTCTGCGCCGAATTCGATCGTCGTCGAATCCCATTCCGCCGGAGTCATCTGACACGCGACAAAGCGTTCCCAGATCAGGCGATACACCTTAAGTTGATTTGCATCAAGACTTGCCTTCACTGCATCGCTGTTCGGATCAAGCCCGACATCCGTAGGTCGAATCGCTTCGTGCGCCTCCTGCGCCTGCTTGTTGGCCCGGTAGCGATTGGGCTTTTCGGGCAGATACTTCTTTCCGAAGCTGTGATCAATGAACCCGCGCACCTGCGAGACTGCATCGTCCGACAGGTGTGTCGAATCCGTACGCATGTAGGTAATCAGACCGACTGAACCGCGACCTTTGATCTCGACACCTTCATACAACTGCTGTGCGACACGCATAGTTTGTTGCGCGCCGAACCCGAGCAGGTTAGCTGCAGCCTGCTGAATTGTGGAAGTGATGTACGGCGGATATGGCCGGCTGCGCGTCCGCTTTGTGCCGACTGATTGCACGCGCCAATCAGGCTGTGTGCCAGCAAGTGTGCCTATGAGGGTCACCTGTCGCTTTGCCGGCCCTTTGGCCTTCTCGTCGACCGTGACGTCTTCTTCAACGACTTGGAGCCCGGACAATTCGACCGCACGACGTGCCTGCTCGACATTCGTCGCTTCGAATTTCTTGCCATCTATCTTGAACAACTCACCGCTGATGGATTGATGCTCGTTCAGCCAGGCGTTCTTCTCGCGGATCGACGCTTCGTTTGAAACGCCCTTCTCATTTTCCTTGCGTTCTGCGGTGTCTGCAAGCCATTTCACCCAAGCTTCGCGCAATGCACCGGTCTTGTCCACGTCGACCGTGAAGTAGCCGGTGATCTTCCAGTACTCATCGGGTACGAAGTCGTCGATCTCGCGCTCCCGATCGACAACCAGACGGACTGCAACCGATTGCACGCGGCCGGCGCTCAAACCTCGTGCGACTTTCTTCCAGAGCAGCGGCGACACCTGGTAGCCGACGATTCGATCCAAAATCCGGCGCGCCTGCTGGGCGTTCACCTTGTATTCGTCAATGGAATGCGGCGTTTCGAACGCTCGTTGTATTTCTGATTTTGTAATCGCGTTGAATACGACGCGCTTCGCATCGGCGGTCTTGACACCGAGCTCCTGCGCAAGATGCCAGGCAATCGCTTCGCCTTCCCGATCAAGGTCAGTTGCGAACCATATCTTGACGGCTTCTTTGGCTGCCTTCTTCAGACGATTCACGATCGACTTCTTGTCCGCCAGCACTTCGTACGTCGGTTTGAAACCATGTTCCAGATCGACACCCGGCACCGGCTGTTTGCTGCCCTTTGGCGCTTTGGTTGGCAGATCGCGAACATGCCCGACCGACGCAGCAACGACGAAGTCGCGGCCGAGGTACTGGTTGATCGTGCGCGCCTTGGCCGGCGATTCCACAATCACCAATTGCTTACCCTTGGCGTCGATAGGCTCGTCCCAGCGATTGCGGCTGCTGGTTTTCTTCCGAGTTGTTTTTTTCTTGGCCATGAACGGGGCAACTATCGACCCAATGCGGGTCCGGTATCAACCAAAGCTTCCAAGCATTTCGAAGCAGGCTAGGGGGCGGCACGCTACCGTTCCAGAGCCGGCTGTCAAGATTGCTTGTGCATCGGCAAATCGCTGCGACCTGCGGAAGTATTCCATTACCCACAGGCATCAAGCCACGCTTCAATACAGATAAGTGCTTTATTACAAAGCTCTTGCGCGCTCTGATCGGCCGCATCCAGCCACAGCCCCGGCTGGTGCATCCGAAACCGCTTCAGCCACGTCCGCTGCTTACGGGCGTACCGCCGGGTCTGAATCTTGATTTGCTCAAATGCTTCTTCCTCGGTCGTCCTGGCCTCGAATGCATCAATCATCTGCTTGTACCCCAGAGCTTCCGATGCCTGCCTGCCCAATTGACCATTTGCCCAGAGAGAATGCACTTCATCGCGCAAGCCGCGCTGCATCATCAACTTGACCCGCGCATTGATTCGCTTGTTAATCACCTCCGGCGGAAACCCAAGCCCGACTACGAATATGTCATCGCGAGGTCGCGAAGCGCTCCACTGGTCCTGCAACGCGCTGATCGGCTGACCGGTTAATTCAAAAACCTCGATCGCACGTACCGTCCGTTTGCGATCATTGGGGTGCAGGCGCTGCGCCGCATCCGGGTCCACTTCCTCCAGGCGTGCTCGAAGTTCCTCAGTTTCCATCGACTGCAAACGCGCGCGCAAATCATCGTTCGGCACCGGTCCTTCGAACATGCCGTACAACAGCGCCTGGATATAGAGGTTCGTCCCGCCGACAACAATCGGGACCGAGCCGCGCGCTGCTATGTCGCCAATTATCTGCCGAGCAAGCTGCAGCCACGTATCCACGCTGAACCCGTCTTCAGACGGTTCCAGAAGATCAAGAAGATGATGCGGCACTCGCGCCTGTTCCTCAGCAGTTGGTTTTGCTGTGCCAATATCCATACCGCAATAGACCTGCATGGAGTCTGCGCACACACATTCGCCGCCACCGGGCAATCGCGCAGCAAGCTCAAGCGACAAGTCGGTCTTCCCACCGGCAGTTGGCCCAACAATCACAATCGTCTTCGGCAACGATTCCATCGCCGCCAATCATATCTGCAATTCTCGGTACGAATCATTTCCTGCTGTAGTTTCAACTCGGTTCTGTCTGACGGATCGAGAAGTCGTAGGCAGTATTGAATCGTGGCGACTTTGACCTGCTGGAGAACATCATACGGCCAGAACGCAATACCGAGGCGTTCGGTCATGTGAAAATTCCACTCCGCACGAACGCCCAGACTCTGGCACATTATTACCATACCGCATAGTTCATTGACCCTCGCGTCCACATGTGCACCGGAGTCATATACGTGTTGTCAACAAGCAAAGGCCTTGGACGAGTGGCATATAACTTCTGCGCTCGAATTCATGTCGTTCCAGCGGCCCGAATTGGTCGTCAAAGACGATTGCAAGCTCTGGCAGCAATTAACAATCCGATAGGTGCGCGCCTCGCCATGGTTCTCCAACAACTTCGCGCCGACGAGCCGGATGAATCTGCACGGTGGAGCCACCGAATCGAGGCCAAGCGCCGCGAACTGGCTGTATGTCGCAATGTCATCGAAGGTCAGACCGTTCGACATGTGTGTTCAGCCAGCAAGAAACAGCGCCCAGCAACACTCTTGCATTTGTTAATCAGAGAATTCAAGCCGCAATCGGCTTTGGAATTGGGAACGTGCATCGGGATTTCCTCTGCCTATCAAGCTGCAGCAATGAAATTGAACGGGCAGGGCCGGCTTGTAACCCTTGAGGGTTCCCGATCGCGAATTCAACTGGCCCAAGAAGTGCACCAAGATCTGGGCTTGGACAACATTACCTATATCCAGGGTCGGTTCTCGGATACGTTACCGCATGCCCTGAATGCGGGTGAACCCGTGGAATATGCATTCATTGACGGGCACCATCAAGAAAAACCGACGATCGAGTACTTCGAGATGATTCGTCCGCTCGCAGCGGACAACTGCATCATGATCTTTGATGACATTCGATGGTCACCCGGCATGTGGTCTGCGTGGCAGCAGGTGGTAGCTCATCCGTCAACGCGCATTGCTGTGGATTTAGTCAGCGTTGGCATTTGCGTAATAACACCGACGCTGCACGCTGGTTCAAGACACTCAACGGCACCGATACTGGCATGAACTGGCTAAAGACCGCACACTGCAACGCGTTCTCTGCCTGAATTCAGCGGTAAAGTCACGATCAACGTGCGCCATATCCTGACATATCAGGCCGGATGGGAAAATCATCCGGGCCGTTTCGGTCGTGACTCAGTTGTGCAACCGGCCGCAACGGGCGTTCGAGCGATCGCGTGGGATGGATAGCGCCACCCAGAACTTCCGTAATCGATTCACTGTTATCACTCTTGCGTTCGCACACCCAGGCTTTGGCACATGATGACCATGCGGCGCAACTCGTTGACTGTAGCGTCGAACGCACTGCCATCATCGATCAATACGATAATTCGACTGGCAATCTCGCCAAGTGGCTCGTACCCATACGCTGGAGCTGAGCCCTTGAATTGCAGGCATACGGCGCGCACTGCATCAAGCTGCTGTTCCTCCATAGCCTTTTGAATCAGTTCGGAACGCTTTGTTGCATCCTTGATGAATTCAGTAATGAGTTGCGCAAGCGCCGGATCGCCAGAACGCGTGCTGTACAACTTGCCGCCTTGCAGTCCACTGACCCTGTCCTGCAGCTGCAGAAGAAGTTGATACAACTCGCCGGCGTTGTACGGCAAACTCAGGATTTCATCAGCTCCAGCAACGGTCGCTGCGTGTAACCGTTTCGCATCGGTCTCAGCTGTCACAACAACAATGGGGCCGGCAAAGCTACTCTCTCGAAGCTTCTTAATCAGCTCAACGCCATCATCACCATCAAGATCGAGGTCGGTGAACAGGTAATCAACGTTGCCGCGCTTTGCTTCATCAAGCGCAAGACCAGGTGCGGTCACGTGCGAAATATTTATGCCGGTCGGTTTCAAGTAGTGCATCAACAATGCAGCTTCAGCCTGCAGGTCCTCGACATAAACAAGCCGGCCGTGGATGCGTGGCACCTCCATAGAATCCAGCCCAGCCCGCTGATCGTCCGCCTCGCTGCTCACGAATCGTTTGGGATCCAGCCGCTGCTCGAATTGCACACCGACTTCATGAACTGTGCCCTCGACATGACGACACGAGACGACCTTGCCCGCAATATGCTCGACCTGTCCTGACGCGGTCACCAACTCAAGTTGACAAATTGAACCCGGATGCAGAAAAGCGCCATGGAGGAAGCCAACGCCGCCGCTGGAGAGGTTTCGTCCGCTGACTAGAAGCTGGCTCGACCCACCACCAAGGTGTTCGACTTTCAACCCGATGTCGCGATGACGGTATTCGAATCGCTGATCGACCCGTCGCTCACTTCCGCGACGCGCTGTGCGATCCTGACTGGCAGACGGCATCTTGCCGTCCAACCGATTAAGGAGGTCGTCACGTTTGCCATCGGACAACGTCACGGAGTTGCGCCGCGTGTTCGGCTTCATCTGTTCCCCTCTCAGAAGCAATGACCGGCTGTGGATCGGCCCAACGGGACTATCGACCGATGGGGAGACCTGTTTGACGATCGCAAACCCGCGGTGCAGCGCGCGCTCACCACGCAGACGATGCAGATCGGCAGGGTTCGCCATACCAACTACCCGGCCCAAGATTGACCGGCCGATAACGAAAATCCGCCACAGTCTTGCCGTGCGCGTTGACTACCGGAATTTCGTTGTTTATGGGGATGCAGTTTCCACACGCAGTCGACCATCGTCCTGGATTGCACGGCCGCTCGACAGAAGCTCATCGATCAACGCGTCCAGCAATTCGCGCAGACTTGTCGTCATACGGCATCCAAGCTGACGTAACGTTGATCGAATCAGTTCATCGCGCGTGGCTCCTGCATGATGCATGAGCAGTTCAGTCATGCATTGTTTCAATTCGCTTGGCGGCAACCGATCCACCTGCCGAAGCGACGACGATTGAACCTGACTGCGATCGCGCACGACCGGTGTCAAAGCTGGATCTAGCACCAAGAAGGCATCGTCAACAAGATGCAGCGCCTGCCTGCTCAGTGCCAATTCAATCGCATCATCAAGAGCGCTGCTGATCCGTGATCCACTTCGTGTCAATCCCCAACGTGTAGTGACGCGCTGGGCAACTTCAGATCGATGAACGGGTTGTTCGATATGCACAATCCTCGTCACCAATGCAGCCAATTCATGCGCCGGAACCTCGTGCAACGCCTGATGGCTCGGCACATCGATTGCGGCTTCTTCATACGGCTGCGCGAACGAATGCGCATCTTCATCTGCGACAACACGATCAACACTGACCGATTCATGTAGCTTCGCCGCGTCGCCGCCACACACTGCTGCAGTACCATTGCCTGCACATTCCACACGCGCGCGTTCAATCGCTGCAACGACTTTGGCCAATTCGTCTTTTGGCCGGTTGAACCAATCCGTGCTCCAGATTCGATGTACCCGCCAGCCGCGCTGTTCAAGCACTGCTTGCCTCGTGCGATCACGATCACGGGCAGACCGCGCGCTGTGATACGCCGCGCCGTCACATTCAATGCCCAGCAGATAGCGCCCGGGCTGCTGCGGGTCAATCACCGCCAGATCAATGAAAAATCCAGCTTCATCGACCTGCGGTTCAACTTCATATCCTGACCGCGCAAGCGACACTGCCACAGCTTCTTCGAACGCAGAGTCGTGACCGCGTTCACTTGGCAGAGCAACTCCAAGCCGTCCGGTGCGCGCAAAGGCCAGATACGTCTTGAGCGCCCGCGGACCGAGTCCCGTCGCCCGCGCCGGATCGATGTCTTCATCTGTAATGGAAGAAAAGATCTCGCAACGATGCTTGGCTCGCGTGATCAGGACATTCAACCGGCGTTCGCCGCCCTCGTTGGACAACGGGCCGAAGTTCATTGACATGTAGCCGCCGCCGTCGCGGCCGTAACCGACAGAAATGTAGATCACATCGCGCTCATCACCCTGCACGTTCTCCAGGTTTTTGACGAAGAACGGTTCTTCCACTCCAACTGCGAAGAATGATTCAATCTCCGGCTGCTTGCGCCGCTGTCGTTCCAGTTCGTCGATGATTGCATCGCGCTGCGCTACAGAAAACGCAACAACACCCAGCGACGTTGCCGGATGTTCAAGCGCATGTCGCACCACGGATTCCACGACTGCGATTGCCTCAGCACGGTTGGTGCGCGAACCAGAACGATCGTACGCACCATCAGTTACGTGATGAAACACGACACCGCTGTGCGTCCCTTCGCGGGTCGGACTGGGAATCACGTACAACTGATCTTCATAAAATTCGCGATTCGACACTGCAATCAACGAGTGATGACGACTGCGATAATGCCAGCGAAGCATCCGGTCTGCCATGCCCTGCGACCTGCACAACCCGAGCACCGATTCCAGATTGCCGACCGCTCGGCCATCATCATCATCCGCGTCGTCAATCCCATCACCTTCGAGGGCGCGACTGAAAAACCGCGTCGGCGGTAACTGTTTGTCATCGCCGACCACAACGATCTGCTTTGCACGTGCCGCTGCACCAAGAGCATCCACCGGCTGCACCTGCGATGCTTCATCAATCACCAACACATCAAAATCCAACGTGCCAGGCTCGACGTATTGCACAATCGACATCGGACTCATCATGAAGACCGGCTTGATACGAGTAATCGCATTGCCACAATTGCGTATGAGCTTTCGAATTGGCCAATGCCGACGACGCAAGTTGATCTGGTGAAGTAGTTGTCCAAGCTGACCTATTCCCGCACCGCCGCGCGGAATGTTGTCGTAATGCCCCCGCGCCACACGCTGCCGTGTCAGTTCAATGTGCTTGCGATCGAGTTGGCAAAACTGTTCGAGAATCTGCTCATGCGTCAATCCATCAAACGACTGCAGCGCAGGGAACTGCGCCATCATTACCCGTACTATTGATTCGTAATACGCAAAACTGAAGTGCGCTTTCGCATCATCGGCTTCGATCCGGCCGTCAAACAACCGGTCACACAGTTCCTCCAGACCAAGCCCGCGCACAATTGCATCCTGCTGGCGATATCCGATCCACCTGGCGACGCCTTCGACATCGGCAAGCCAATCGTCGAGGCGCGCACGCCACTTGTCCAGCCTTGTGTCCTGTAATGACGCCACCGGTCGCGCATCGCTGTCACCGGCAAACGCAATCACAACATCCAACAGGAGCACTTCAACGATCGCGTCCAACGCCTCACAACATACGGTCAACGATGCATCGGTCACGTGAACAGCCTTCGACAACGATTCCCGATCCGCAACCCGCGCAAGCACCTTGCGAAAACCGTCCGGCACATTTGGATCTTCGCTGCAGGTGCGCTCCCACTGTTCAATCTCTAGGAGCGCGATCATGTCGCTGTCAGCGCCCGACCACATTCGCCCGAACGCTTGCCGGCCAAGTTCATCGCGCGACACCAGTACCGCCCATGCCGAGCGCGCTTCAATCAGTGCATCAAGTATCCCGAGACGCTCGACCAGCGACTTCGGTAACGATCCTTGTAACAACCCGCACAGCGACGCCTTGGCTCTTCGATACCTGCCGTTCAGAAACCGGAACCATGACCTGCCGTACGCCGCAAGATCGCGCCGCGCTTCCGCTGCCTCAAAGGACCACGCCGCATCAACCACCACGCCATCAAGCTCTTTGTGCCGTTTGGCAAATATTCCTGCAGTCTCAACCAGACGAGCAATTTCCGCGCGACGTTCAACCCACACCGCATCAGCCATCGCGCGGGCATCCATCTCCGGCCCTTCCGCCAGCGCTCGACCGAAACTGATCAACCGCTGCACATCCCTGATACGCCTGCCAACGTTACAAGACAGCATCGCTCCCAGCGCTTCTGCACTCTGTTGCACGTCCTCAACGCATTGAGCAGCACCCGGTAACTTCGCAGCGAACCGCGCGCGATCGCTCGGCAAGCTTGAATCAAGCCCCACGCCACGCCAGGTATGTTGATTCGGAATGTTGATTGCGCGCAAGTGGTTCAACAAGAATTCGAGCTGCTCGTGCCGACTGCGCACTTCATCTGCAGTCCATTGATCGGCGCCAACCAACTCAAACTCCGGCGCAGCATGGCCATAATTGCCGAGTCGTACCAACTGCCCGATGACCTGGTACGGCGTTAAGCCGCTTGGATCAGACCGTTGATGCATCAACTGCGCGTGCCGATTCAGGTATTGCCGACTCTTTTCAAGTTGCGCTGCAGTCTGTTCGACCGAACCCACACGCGGCACGCCGAGCCTCAGCGTTCGATCCAGTTCGTGCAGCACCGCTTTCTTGCGTGCCTTGTTGCTGTGCAGCTCCAGGCAGACATCGCCAAGATCAATATTCGTCAGCCGCCGCTTGACCACATCCAGCGCAGCGAGTTTCTCCGCCAGAAACAATACACGTTTTCCCTCTGCAACAGCCGAGGCAATGATGTTTGTGATCGTCTGCGATTTACCCGTGCCAGGCGGGCCTTGAATCACGAGATTGCGCCCCTGCCGAACTTCATCGATCGCCAGCGACTGCGAACTGTCCGCTTCCATCACGTGAATTGTTTCAATGGCGGGCAACACATCGTCAATCAACTGCCCGTCGTCGTGAATCGGACCATTATCAGTAAAACCGTCACTGAGCAGCGAACAAATCAGCGGATTCGCAAGCAGACTCTCATCATCAGCCGGCCAGTTGCGCGCATCCAGATCGCGATACATCAATAATTTGGCAAACGAAAAGAAACCGAGCGAAATGTCATCGTCGAGGACGTCCCAACGACTGAGATTCGCAATCGCCTGCCGGACTGACTGTAGATACGTCGCAGGGTCGAACTCCGTGTCGTCATCATCGCTGCTGATGTCCGGCAGCGTGATACCGAAATCTGCGTACAGCTTTGCCTGCAGCGAGAGGTTCGTCGCAATCTCATCGCCGTTGTAGCGAACCACAAATCGACTGCGGGCGCTGCGCCGATCCAACTCCACCGGCACGAGTATCAGCGGCGCACAACGCTCGGTATCAGAGGATTCACTTTCAAACCATTTCAAGAACCCCAGCGCGAGATACAGAATGTTGACACCCTGCTCTTCCTGGGCAGTGCGCGCCTCGTAGAACATCCGCAGCAACCGCTTCTGCAGTGCCTCGCTCGTCAGCGCAGTTTGCAATTTCGTGTCTCGATGCCGCTTGGCGACACCACGATCATCAACATCTTCCTCTTCCGGCTGTTCGAGCTTGATCGATTCGGCCCAGTCAAATGCTTCATGAGCTTCAGCGTCTGGGTCTTGTTCATCGTCGGCATCACTGCGCTTCGGCCGGGCGAGAAAACTCATGTCCTTGCCGTCAGTCACGAGAATACGGAACAACTCCGTCGTCTTTTCATCAACAATCTCAAGCCCTGAGCCGCGCTTGGACCGCCTCGGCGTGTTGAGCAGCCGATTGCGCAGCGTCAGATCAAGCAGCTCCCGACGCGCAATATCGAGTTTGTGCTGCAGCGGATCAACTTCTGTAGTCGGCTCCGAAACTGCGTCTATCACTTCGTCACTCACAGCGCCCGTCGCCGGCGACGATTCGGCCAATGCAGAATCTTTCTCGTGGCTGTCGACCGATTGCGGGTCATCAGGATCATTCATTACTCATTCCGATCAATGCACCGCCAGCCGGCGCGGCGTGCATTATGTTCCAATCTCAGTCGAAATCCCACCCCAAGGCTCTTTTGCCGAACCCGCATCGAGATTCCGCAGTATGTAGTCCCCACTGCTGCCCGCAGTTAGAATGACCCCCATGCAACCACCGCGACCAACTCGCCAGGTCCTCGTCGGCAATGACCACACCGGCATCGTTCGCATCGGCGGCGGGCTTGGTGACACGACACACGCTCCGGTGTCCGTCCAGTCCATGACGGCCGGCTACACCTATGACATTGATGCCTGTGTTGCGGAGATTAACAAGCTCGCCGCAGCCGGGGCTGACATCGTCCGCGTTGCTGTCCCGCAGCGCAAAGACACCGAAGCGCTGATCGAGATTTTGAAGCAGACGACAGTGCCGATCGTTGCGGATGTGCATTTTCACTATCAACGTGCGCTCGAATCCGTCGAAGCAGGCGTGCATAAGATTCGCCTGAATCCCGGCAACATCAGCGACCGCGGGCAGGTGAACGCTGTCATCGATGCGTGCAAGAACGCGGGCATCCCCATCCGTATCGGCGTGAATGAAGGTTCCATCGTCGAACGCAAGGACAAACAGAAACGCCTCGCTGAGCTCGGCAAGTACTTTTCCGAACACAAGAACGGCCACCTCATCGCGCTGATGATCGCCAAACTCGAAGAATACATGGACATTTTCGAAGCCCGTGAATTCCACGATGTCATCATCAGTGCAAAGTCGATGGACCCGGCTCTCGTCATTGATGTCTACACGGAAATCAGTAAGCGATTTGATTACCCGTTACATCTTGGTGTGACGCACGCAGGACCGAAGGAAACCGGCGCAATCCGAAGTGTCGTGGCGCTGGGCACACTTCTGGCCAACGGCATCGGCGACACGATTCGCATCAGCTACGCAAGCGATCCCGTTCTCGAAGTCGAAGACGGTCTGGAGATGCTGTACTGCCTGGGTAAGCGCACGCGCATTGGTGCTGAATTGATCGCATGTCCCACATGCGGGCGCATTCAGGTTGATCTGTTTACACTCGTGCAGGAAGTCCGGCACAAACTCGCTGCGGAAATCGATCTGCCGATCAAGGTGGCGGTAATGGGCTGCGTCGTCAACGGCCCCGGCGAAGCGGAGGGCGCAGACGTCGCCATCTTCGCAGGCGACCGCCGAGGGATCATCTATGTACAAGGCGAGCGCGTTGCGAATGTGCCTGAAGAGGAAATCCTTGATCGCTTGCTAACAGAATGCCGCACGTTTCAGGAAAAGGTCCGCACCGGTGCAGCGAAGCTCGGCGAGAAGAAGGTGGACATCATTCCGCCTGACCCGATCGGTGAACTCGGCTCCGGTGAAGCGAAGATCGCCGCGGGACTTGTCGAACAGGTGACGGTGAGCCGGGGTTAAATGTGTTTGACAGAACAGGAATCATATGGCAATTGATCCGATCAACGAACTCGATGATGCACTTGCCAACCTTTCAGCCACAGGTCGCAAGACAATTCGGATCACTCGTCTTCGGCAGTACTTATCTGATCTGAGAATATTCCGTGATCAAGATAGAGAACTCACCGAACCTGAGCTTGCAGAATGGCGTGCAAAAATTGAATCCAATCTCGCAGAGTTTGATGCGAAGACTCGATTTCAGATTGAGAATTATCGAGCTTCATGGGCAGCAGGCGGAGCAGCAATGAAGGCGGCAATGCTCATCAATGGAGCGGCTGCCATTGCGTTACTGGCTTTCCTTGGAAATTTGTCTGTCCGTGAAGGCAACTTTGCTGGCACCCTGCAAATGAGTTCAGCGTTGCTGTGGTTCAGTATTGGAGTGGTCGTGTCCGCGCTAGCGCCTGGAATGGCTTACCTAGCATCTCTAGCTTCGGCTTGACACTCACAGCTGTGGTTTTGGGTGTGGAATTCGCTGGCAATAATTCTCACGCTCGGATCCCACACATTCTTTTTAGTGGGAATCGTAAAGTCGTATTTGGCATTCCAAATTGCTTGGTAGCAGTAACGGCCGCATAGCAACTGAAGTAGAGATCACAATTCACCCCACAGCGCAGCGATTCGGCCCGACTTCGAGCTCCGCCGGGTCGCTCGGGACGGGGCGTTTGCCTTCGTTGACTTCAATAATCGTCGTGAAGCTTGGCGGTTTGGCTCCGATGCGATCGACAATCGCCGGAACGAAGTGTTCTTCATCGAGATCCAGCAATTCTGATGCGGTCCGCACTTGACTCAACGGTGCGCACACAGCTTTGCCATCAAACGGAATCCCCGCTCCGGTATGAGCTGGCGCAATGATAACTTTATCATCCAGTTTCAACAGCCGTTCGTGCAGCGAGACATACAGCATTTTCGCGCCCTCGACCGCTCCTTCATCGCCCTGTTCCAAGTCCGGTCGGCCGACGGAATCGGTGAAGAGTGTGTCGCCGGTGAGTGCGAGTTTGCCGTTCACGAGATACGTCACGCTTTCGCCAGTGTGCCCCGGCGTGTCGATGACTTCGATCTTGAAATCGCCGACCTTGATTGTGTCACCATCAGAAACTGACTCATACGGAAAGTTCACACGTTCATTGGCGGGCAGATACAGCGTCGCATTGGCATCTTCGGCCAGTTCCCGCGCGCGTGAGACATGATCCGCATGTACATGCGTCTCAAGTACGGCGGTGAGTTCATAGCCCATCCGCGCATTGATCTCAAGATACGCTTCAACATCTGCTGAGGGGTCAACGACAAACGACTGTCCGCCTGTCGGACTGCCGATGAAATACGACAGACACCCCTTGGCATTGCGGCGCACCTGCACGACCACCGCGTCAGACGTACCCGGCAGATCAATCGGCGCTTCGCTATGCACACCGCTCCAACCGTTCATGCCCTCGGCCAACGAGGTGACATCAAACCCCATCGGCTGCAGCACCATCGCGGCCTTGCGCGAGCTGATTCCCTGATTGCACACCATCACCAGCGGCTTCTTCTTGGGCAGTTGCGGCGCGGCGGCCTGCAGCGGCGCCCAGTCGTTCATCCGCATCGCAAGCAGCACCGGCAGATTCACAGCACCTGGAATGTGCCAGTCTGCAAAAGGCCCTTCCTCGCGGATGTCGATGATGGCGAAGTCGTCACCCGATGCGAGTTTGCGCTTCAATTCGTCAACGCTGATATCAATACTCATGCGTGATGGATCCAATCATTTGTTCGGCTGCGGCGTCAGACGCAGGTACGGCTTCACTTCCGTGAACCCCTTGGGGAATTTTTTGGTCGCTTCCTCGTTATTGACCTGCGGAACGATGATGCAATCATCGCCATCGTTCCAATTGGCCGGCGTCGCAATCTGGTACTTTGCGGTGAGCTGTACCGAGTCAACCACGCGCAGTAGTTCATCAAAGTTGCGTCCCGTCGAAGCGGGATACGTCAGCATCAGCTTGATCTTCTTGTCGGGACCGATGATGAACACCGACCGCACGGTCATCTGATCCAACTCCTTCGGGTGGATCATGTCGTACAGGTCGGCGACTTTGTGATCCGAGTCGCCGATGATCGGGAAATTCACCTTGGTGTTCTGCGTTTCGTTAATGTCGGCAATCCATTTCTTGTGTGAATCCACCGGATCAACGCTGATCGCCAACACCTTTACACTTCGGCGATCAAACTCGGGTTTGATCTTGGACATCGCGCCGAGTTCGGTAGTGCATACCGGCGTGAAGTCTTTGGGATGTGAGAACAGCATGCCCCAGTCGTTGCCCAGCCAGTTGTGGAATTGAATCTCGCCTTCGGTAGTCTCAGCTTTGAAATCGGGTGCTGTATCGCCCAGTCGAAGTGTCATGGCATTGCTCCTGTCAGTGAAGTTCATCGCATGTAATGGCGTTCGCATATTGCAGTTGCCGGTCGCGATCGCCGATGTGCGTATGGTCGCACCGGCTGGCGGCGAATGCAAGACCCTATGAAACCGCCGAATTGAACCCAACCGCATTGCGGTCCCTACACTACACCGCTCATGTTTCAACACCTTTGCCGACTCACTTTCCTGCTCGTATTTCTGCTTTCTGCGGGATGCAGCAGCAGCGAACAGATGAACCCTTCCTTCCCGCTTACAGTGCGCGAAGCGAAGGATGCGCTACGAACCATGCGCGATGATCCCAAGCCATTTGATCGCCCGGTGCTGATCATCGGCGGCTGGGCGAACACGCGCATGATGACCGCACGTCTTGCCGGTGCTGTTCGCGCTGTCGGCGAAGATGACATCAAAATCGAACACGTCTCACTGCTCAGCGCATCGTCATTTGAAAAATGTCGCGAGCGCGTCATTCAAGCGGTTGACCGAGCATTCGGCGACGAGACACCGGATGTCGGGGAGACTCTCGAAGTCGATGTCATCGGGTTCTCTATGGGAGGCCTTGTAGCCCGCTATGCAGCGGCTGAACGTACAGATGGCCGGCGTCGCTTACGCATACGACGATTATTTACGATCGGAACACCGCACCGCGGCGCGGATATGGCGGAACTTGGCACGTTTGAACGCAGGGCGTCAGATATGCGATGCGGCTCCGCCTTGCTCGCGCTGCTGAATCAGCATGTGCCCGCACACGAATATGAAATGTATTGCTACGTGCGGCTTGGTGATCTGATTGTTGGTGCTGATAACACCTCTCCGCCCGGTGAACATCCGTGGTGGGTGCCCAATCGCCCGTTCGAGGGCGCGCATCACGATGCCTTCCGCGATCCACGCATCATTGCAGATATCGCCCGGCATCTGCGCGGCGAAACACCGTTTATTCGTTTGCCCGCAGCGCCACTGCCCGGAACCAAATCCAAACCGCCCGATGAATCTACAAGCGATATCATCAATCGAGATCCAGCTGGCCGGCATGCGACGGCTGGGATCACAGCACAAACCGCAGACCGCGACAGGACTGATTGATGCACTATTCGACACGCCAACATCGAGGATTCACCATCATCGAATTGCTGGTTGTCATCGGCGTCATTGCTGTTCTGATTGGCCTGCTCATGCCTGCGCTACTCAGCGCACGCAAGAGCAGCAGGAAAACCGCAGAACTGAATCGCATTCGCCAAGTGGGTGTAGCCTGGAATTTATATTCCAACGCCAACAACGACAGCGCGCTGCCCGGATACCTCGAAACCGCAGTACAACAAAATTGGCGCGTGACGTACAAGTTCCCGGATGGAGGTAGGGTTCCACCGGCACCGTCGTACCTTGCAGGCGACGAGAATATCGCCGGCCCGTGGACATGGCGGCTGCTGCAATATCTTGACTACAGTCATGACGTCATTCGGTATTACAAAGATGAAGACACGCCAGATATGCTCGGCATGTCAGACCCTGATATGG
Organism: Phycisphaerales bacterium; assembly: GCA_029260575.1. Lineage (GTDB taxonomy): Bacteria > Planctomycetota > Phycisphaerae > Phycisphaerales > SM1A02 > JAJDDB01. The sequence continues at coordinate 26,458 of JAJDDB010000004.1, read as the reverse complement.
CTGAAGACATCGCGCAACACCCTGCCTTCGGATACAACGGCCATTACCTTGGCGGCTATTACGAAATGCAGAATGTCGGCCAGCCCGGTGATGATCCAGTGCGCGTTCCACTCACACGATTCAAGACCGCATTGGATTCCAGTGGCCGCGTTGCAAATCTGTTGTCGCGCTCAATTTCTGCAATTGATCGTCCAGATCAGATTGTCGCGTTCTGCACCGCAGCGCAATTGCCAGTCGGCGTCTTTCATGAAGCCCTTGATGATGTCGATGGGACACACCTCGTGCATCCGCCGTATCTCGCAAATGTCAGGCAATGGGGCAGGAGCACGACATCCCGCAACGAGTTTGAAGTGTTTCGCCGCGACGCGCCAACGCCGCTTGGCAGATTCGATGGCGCCGTCGTTGTCCTCTTTGCGGACGGCCACGTCAATCTGGAAACACCGCTGGCACTCGATGACATGCGCCGCTGGATCGACGAAGCCGACTCTGAAGACTGGTATCACGAATAGCGTCGAACTTCAGTTCTTTCGTCGGGCGCGCTGCATCGCCATGTTTTGTTGCATCGAACGGCGAATCATGAATCGCAGTTGCCGAAGCTGTTGTTCGGGAATGGACGACGATGCAAGGTCAACAGAAATCGCCGGTTCCCACCGCTTGACAACGGGTTCATAGCCCAACTGCTCGCGCAGACGGGTCTCGAAATCCGGCAGATGGCCTGCACCGTAGAAAACTGCGATGGTCTCGTATTCCGCTGCCCCAACGACCGCCTCCAGATCGTCCATTACAACCTGATTGCGATCGCCGATGATCACATCACCAAACCCCGCGCCGAATTGTTCGAGGCCTTGTTCCATAATCTGTTCATCGCCAAGCATCTCGATCATGACCACTTTGAACATGTCCACGATAGCGCCGTCGAGCATGGCGTTGGCAACCTTCATGATGCCGAGCAGCACCTTGACAATCGTGCCTGACAACGACGTTCCCGCAAGGGTGCTGCTGATCGGACCGAAATCCAACCCTCGGGCAGTCATCGCATCATTCAATTCGTTCATCGTCATATCGCTGCACAACCAGCCGTCGCGCGCATAATTGATCGAATCAAGCTGAAATTCCAGATTGAGTGCCTCAGCAAGCTGCGCCTGCAGTTGATCATCGGGCGCCTGTGCGTACGCCGCAGCCTTAGCAGCAATGTCCGGCTCGAAGCTGAATATGTCTGTGTCATACTCCGCGCCGCCGGTTGCTCCATCCGCTCCGTAGCTGAACAACACGCAGGCACCGTCATCCGTGCAGTCATACTGCAGCGGCTGCCCCCAGCCATCGGTCGCGTGCGCGATCCAGTCGCCGGTTCGGCTGTCGCGGCTGTTGGAAAATTCGCTCAATTCCTGAAGCGACTTTGGGTGTCTGCCGCGGGTATTTTCAAATGCAATCGCTTGTGCCCACACAAATGTCAACGCCGATCGGGTGTACGCCTGTCTTTGTTCATCATTTTCAAATGCGCTGCGATTCACACCATCCGGCATCACCGACTCGTACAACACCAGGTCATGTTGTTCAAGCAGATCCTGAAGTGTTGCGTAATATTCTCCGTCGCCTAAGTGTGCGACACCGACAAGCGTAATCGTCGGAGCATCAGCATCCTCTTCGGAAGCAAACGTTGTGATTGCAATGTCCAGCGACATAACGCCGTCATCACCTTCGGTTACTCGTAGATAGCCCGGCTCCAATTCCACAGGCTGCGGCGTATCTTGAGCACGCGCGCTGCACACTGTCACAAAACCAAGCGCCCCGATGAAAACTGTATGGACAATCCTGCGTAAGTGCGTTGTCAGCATGGTAAACCCTTGTACGTTTGAAACCCCGGTTGGATGCTCTCGTCATCGGCTTGTTCGTGACGGCAATGCTGCTGATTGTCTGCCGCCATCGTGCGCGGCTCTCACTTGTGGCCGTGCATCGTCATGACGCGTCTCATCGTCGCCTGCTGGCGCGCGATGCCCGGACGAAACATTGACGCTGCCATGAGCTTCTTGGGCAGCAGCGATCAGCGATTCCATCCGCCCCACAGCCCGATCTACCTGCCCCCGATAAATCATGTACGGAAACAGCGTCACCAGCGCAACGACCAACCCCAGCGCGGTGGTCAGCAGCGCCTCTGCGATACCCGTTGCCACCAACCGCGGGTCGGTCAGCGTTGCCTGTTCACCAAGCAGATTGAACGATCGAATAATGCCTATCACCGTTCCCAGAATCCCCAGCAGCGGCGCTGCGGTAATGATTGTCGACAGACTGACCATGAATCGGTCGATGCGCGGCCGTAGCGACTCCACCAGCTCCAATGCGACCGCGTTGCTGGCTCCATCGTCCAACATCCGCCGCGCCAGCGTTCCGTACACAGATCGATCGTTGTCAATCAGCCGTCTTGCGCCGCTGGAATTGCCCTGTCGCAATGCATCGTGCAACAAGCCAATGCGACTGCGCCGCGAACTGCTGTGCAGGGCCGCCCAGAACCACGCTCGCTCTGCGATAAGAGCCAGACTTATGATGCTCAGCGCCAGCAGCGGCACCATTACGTACCCGCCGCGGTCGATCAGCATCGCCATGTCGTCAACAAGTCCAGCCATCGCCTGCCATCATAGGCCGATCCGCCTTGCGGCCCCCAATCCCCTTCTGCCGCCTGTAGTGCGGTACAATCACATCCCGTGCATGAAACATTGACCAACGTGAAGACGCAGCCGCCCGCAGCAATTGAAACCGCTGCCGAGCAGACCGATCGGTTCATCCGCAGTCGAATCGACTCTGCTGGACTGCCCGAAAATCTCGCAAACGCGCTGCGGTATTCCGTTCTTTCATCCGGCAAGCGGCTCCGGCCGGCCCTGACGCTGCTGTGCTGCCAAGCTGTCGGCGGTGACACTGCTCGTGCGCTCGGCCCTGCTGCGGCAATGGAACTCATACACACCTTCTCACTCGTGCACGATGATCTTCCCGCTATGGACGATGACATGCTTCGCAGGGGACAGCCGACGCTGCACGTGCAGGCTGGTGAAGCCATGGCGATTCTGGCTGGCGACGCAATGATGGCTTTGGCATTTGAGTTGATTGCCGAAGCCGAACAGGCGGGCGTGGCCCCCGGGCAACTCACCATGGAACTCGCCCACGCCACAACCTGCATGATCGCAGGCCAGGTCTACGACACACTCGGCGGTCTTCCCGACAATCTCGACGACGAGCAGAAAATACAACTCATTCACACCAACAAGACCGGCGCCTTGCTGCGCGCTGCCTGCCGAATGGGCGCGCTTTGCGGACATGCTGATCCAGCGCAGCTTGAAGCACTTTCGAAATACGGCGAGGCAATCGGATTGATGTTCCAGATTGTTGATGATCTCGTGGACCTTACCCAGACTGCCGAACATGCTGGAAAGGCCACAGGCAAAGACGCCTCTGCCGGAAAATTGACATACCCAGGCCTGCTTGGAATCGAACGATCGGGCGAGGCTATCCGTACACTTCACGCGTCCGCTCGCAATGCCCTCACGCAGTTGGGTGAGCCGGCTGGCGATTTGGCGCAATTGTGCGACTATCTAGCCGTGCGAACCCGATGACTGAAGCACACCCTGTTACACACTCGACTCTTGACAAAACGACATTGATTCCGGGCGCAACCGATCGCACCTGCTGAGAAAGCCAGACTATGTCACGAACGTACGACCTGCTGCCGACGATCAATTCGCCCGCCGATCTCAAGGCTCTTCCGATCGACAAGCTGCCAGCTGTCGCAGATGAGATTCGCGACGCCATCTGCGATCAGATTATGAAGACAGGTGGACACTTCGCGCCCAACCTCGGCGTGGTCGAACTCACAATCGCCCTGCACTACGTCTTTGACTTCGGCCACGATCGCCTGCTCTTTGACGTCGGTCACCAGTGCTATCCGCACAAGCTGCTCACAGGCCGATTCCCCATGCTCAGCACACTGCGGCAGCGCAACGGCATGGCCGGCTTCCCTGACCCGCGTGAATCCGATTACGACCTCTTTGCCGTCGGTCATGCTGGCACTGCTGTTTCCACCGCAGTTGGTATGGCGCGAGGTGACCTGCTGAAGAACGAGAGTTTCGACCCCAAGGCAAATCCCGATGGTCGGCGCGTTGTTGCCCTCGTCGGTGACGCCAGCATTGTCAACGGCGTTGCCATGGAAGGCCTCAACAACGCTGGCACGCTCAAACGGCAACTGCTCGTCGTGCTCAACGACAACGGTATGTCCATTGCCAAACCCCAAGGCGCAGTTGCGCAGTATCTCGACCGGCTGCGCGTCAGTTCATCGTTCCGAAATATGAAACGCGCTGCCCGTGATGTTGTTTCGCATCTGCCGGGCAAATCGATCATCGAGGAGATGTATCACCGCATGGGTGAGATCGCCAAGGACGCGCTTGCGGAAGATGCATGGTTCGAGAAGTTCGGCCTGCTCACCGTCGGTCCGATTGATGGTCACGACATTCGTTCGCTCGTCGACATGCTGGTCGAGGTGAAGGACTTCGATCGTCCGTTGGTTCTGCACGTACACACCGTCAAGGGCAAGGGGTTCAATTTCTCCGAAGGTGATGCAACGACGTTTCACTCACCTAAGCCATTCAGCATTACCAACGGTACCGAACTCAAGAGTCAGTCCTGCCGCGTTGAATTGAAATCCAGCGGGCGCAGCTTCACAAGTGCTTTTGCTGATGCGCTAATTGATGTCATGAATCGCGATGACAAAGTCGTCGCCGCCACCGCAGCCATGCCCGACGGCACCGGCATCGCGCAGGTCCTCCCGAAGTTTCCCGAACGCACATGGGACACAGGCATCTGCGAGAGCCATGCCATGGACATGATGGCCGGCCTCGCCAAGACCGGCTGGAAACCGTTCTTTGCGGTGTATTCGACATTCGTGCAGCGAGCCTTCGACCAGGCATTCCAGGAAGCAGCCTTGCAGGGACTGCCGGTGCGCCTCTGTCTCGATCGCGCAGGTCTCGTCGGCGGCGATGGCGCTGTGCATCACGGCTTCTGTGATGTGTCCATACTTCGTGTCTTCCCCGATGCGGTGCTCATGGCGGCAATGGACGAACCGAGCCTGCGTGCATCACTTGAATTCATGCGCACGTATGACGCAGGAATCAGTGCGGTTCGTTATCCACGCGACAGTGTCAGCGATCGATTCACGAAGGAAAACTGCCCGCCGTTCGAACTCGGCAAGGCCCGTTCGCTCATCGAACACGATGCTCCCGATGCTGCAATCCTTGCCTATGGCACGATGGTGATTGAAGGCGCCGCTGCGATCGACACGCTCGACAGCGAGTACAAGGTCAACCTCTACGATGCGCGCTTCGCCAAACCGGTTGACATCGAATTGCTGCGCGAATTGATCGAGCGCACTATCCCGATCATCACCGTTGAAGACCATGGCCGTGAAGGCGGATTCGGTTCCTGCGTGATAGATACGTGCAACGAACACGGTCTTGATACTCGACTCGTCACACGCTTGGCGATCCCTTCAACGCACTGGATCTACCAGGGCTCGCGCCCCGGCCAGCTCGAAGAAGCCGGTATCAATGCGGCCTCGATCGCGCGAACTGTACGCGAGGTTGTGGATCGATCTACGGGCTCGAAGCCGGTCATCGAAACCCTGACCGACACAAATACACCTGCGACTATCACCTCGCGATAACGCCACCCCAATCACCACGAGAGTGGCTCGGCGGCTTCAGACGCCAAGCAGATAAAACTGTAAACGACAGCATGTCTCTTACGACACGTAACTGCTGCCATGCGATCCTCTTGCGCAACAATCGCATCACAGCATCATTGTGTTCGTGATGCGCGCACAAAGAACTTTTTCGTTGACACAATCTCAACTGTGTTCGATATTTGTTCGGTAGTCAATCTCAGATGTCTAACCACCTCATCACCCTGTTTCTCGATCTCAACAGCTATTTCGCCTCGGTGGAGCAGCAGCTGCGACCGGAACTGCGCGACCACCCGGTGGCAGTTGTGCCGCTTATGAGCGATGCCACCTGCTGCATTGCTGCCAGCTACGAGGCCAAGGCATTTGGGATCAGAACCGGAACGAATGTCAAAGAAGCGAAACGCCTGTGTCCGAAGCTTCGCATCGTCGAAGCCCGGCATGAACGATACATCGACTTCCATCACCGCATCATCGCAGCAGTTGACACATGCATTCCCGTGGAGGCGATTCACTCGATTGATGAGATGTCCGCCCGTCTGTTGGGGGTTGAGTGCCAGGAAGTGCGCGCTGTAGAGATTGCCCATAACATCAAACGGACGATTACCGAATGGATTGGCGAGTACGTCCGCTGCTCGATCGGTATCGCACCCAACCAATTTCTGGCCAAGCTTGCCACCAACTTACACAAACCCGACGGTCTGGTGGTGATCCGTTCTCACGAACTTCCACAACGACTTTTTTCATTGAAGCTGACTGATCTGCCCGGTATTGCATCGCGAACACAACGTCGCCTTAACAGTCTGGGGATTTACACTGTTGAAGAATTGTGCGCGTTGAACGAAATGGAAATGGTGCGACTTTTCCACAGTGTACTCGGACGGTATTGGTATCGTCGGCTGCGCGGTGAGCAGACTACTGATGCACCCACACACCGTCGCTCCATTGGACATCAACATGTACTTCCGCCGAAACTGCGCAATGATGTTGACGCTCACGCCGTCGCGACGCGCCTGCTGCACAAAGCCGCCGCTCGCGCGCGCCGACTGCGCTATTGGGCCGGCCGACTCACGCTTCATATTCGTCACAACCATCAACCCGGATGGTCAGCATGGACACGACTCAACGACACGCAGGACACGCTGGAGATGATCCAGGCTCTGACGCGTTTGTGGCAGCGCCGCCCCGATAAGCTGCCGCAATGCGTGGGCGTAACTCTGCATCACCTCACTGCTGAGCACTGCGTCACACAGCCGCTGTTCCCGCAGCAACGCCGGCGAATGAAGCTGTGCGCTGCCATCGATCAGTTAAATGTGAAATATGGCCGCAACGTGGTATACCCCGCCACCATGCACGACGCCCGCGACAGCGCCCCGCTGCGCATCGCCTTTCGAAGTGTGCCGGACCCGAGACATGATTTGTAGTTATCACCAGAAATCTTTCATGCGTGACAGGCGACACAAAAAACCGCCGGATTATTACCGACGGCTTTTCGAAGTTGCGGTCCATGGAGAAATTGATCAACCCGCCGGACCAAAATGTGCTTTGACGGTATTGGAGCGCTCAGAATCACCGCTTGGTTCGAACGGTGTGAGCCGTACCCGGGCATACACCTCATCGCGGCCACTGATCACCCACCCGAAGATAATCGTATCTGCATCCTCATCAAGCACACTCGTCGAAACGATTCGAGAGAACCGACGATCAATGCACCCCTTCTGCGCCCGAATGCACGAGCCGTGCAATGTGATCAGATGGTCATCCCAGACCGGATCATCACCGCGAAGCGTGACTTTCTCGTTGAACGTCGAACCCGCAGATGTTTCACAATCCGTGAAACAGACTTCGTACGTCACCGTCACCCGTCTTTGCTTCGCATTGTCAACCTTGCTGATTTCCAACTTTAGATTCCGAATGTACGCCATTTGTGCCACCTCGCTATTCGTTCTTTGCATCACAATCACGCTGATACACCGATAACGGATCGCTTGGAACGAGGCGGTCGCGCCGACAGCGAATCAAGCGTTCGCATGCAAAAACTGATTGTTCGGCCGAATGCCCTGGCCCTACAACGCGCCCCACCTTGGCTCAGGCAAGGCTATCGGAATGAATGACGCTCATTGGATTCACAGTGACAGGCGGATGTCACACCTCTCGCAAAAATATTCGATCACAGTATCGGGCGAGTTATGGTGTGATCAATCAAGATTGATTTCGGCATCCTTAATCGCATCAATACACCGCTGGATGTGTTCCGTCGGATCGACGCCTAGTTCTTCAATCCCCTGCCGAATATCTTCTCGCGACACTGCTGCTGCAAATGCCTTGTCTTTGAGCTTCTTCTTCACGCTCTTGGCCTGCATGTCGCTGATGCCGTTGGGCCGAACCTTCGCACACGCCACAATGAACCCCGCCAGTTCATCCACTGCAAAGATGCTCTTCTTCATCGGCGTGTCACGCGGCTCACCAGTATGCGGGGCATGGGCAAGAATCGTGTTCAGCACGTCGTCATCCAGATCGATGTTTGCGCGCAACCACGCCACACCATCCTGCGGATGCTGATCAAGTGTTGGGTGCTTCTCGTAATCAAAATCGTGCAGCAATCCAGCAATGATCCAACGATCTTTGTCATCAGGCGCGTGTATGTCCGCATACGCCGCCATGCACGCTGCAACACATTCCATATGCACGCGCAGTGCTTTGCTCTTCGTCCATTCGTGCATCAGCGCTCGTGCTTCGTCGATGTTCATGGTCGTATCGTACCCTCATCGGACAATCTGCGAACATGAGTGCGGATGCAGAGTCGCGCAAAGATTCTCTGTACGCCATAGGCAAGCAGAAACATGAAACCGGCAACTGTGGCACATACAGCGAATACGGCGACTGGCACATCTTCACCTGTGTCAATCTCAAAGTAAATCATCACCGGGATAACAAACACACTAAATAATCCGACAGTGTAAAGTGGAAAGATGAGTTGCACCATGACTGTCAATACAATCCCGATCCGTCGCCGATACTTTGTTAGAGCACGATACATCAGTGCGAACCACCCAACGACAGCACCGAGAGTTGCGACCCAGAACACGGCAGTAAAATTGCCCGGCGAGTTAATGAACAGCAGCCCGCACGCACCCATTACAAAGCACCACGCGACAGGCGCGAGCAACGGCAGCCCCAGCAGTTTGAAACCCGGAGCCCGATACCACGGCCCATTCCACTGTTTGATGATCATGTTTGTAACGTTGTGCTGCCTGCCGCACTCAGGACAGGTCACCACATTGCCAGTGAGTCCGCGCAACTCATAGCCGCACGAGAAGCACTTCAGTTCATCCAGCATTCGTGCAACATCCGCAGCGCGATGTCGTGGCTTTTTCACGAGAATAAGAATACCAACCTATGCGTCATGCGGAGCTGCCGGCTGATTCACCCACGCCTGAATACACCGCTGGGCAATGTATTTCTCGCCGCGCCGCATCAGCCAAAAGAGACTTGCGCCGACAGCAATGAGCCCGAGAAAAACTGCCTGAAGAACTACGTGCCGGGAGCTGATCGCAGAAACAATCGCCCACACGACGATCACAATGCCCGTGATGTAGCCCACGAACAATCCGTGCCCGAGCATCGACAGACCGATCCCCTTGCCCTTCGTAGGAATGTCGATCACGTTGCCCAACAGTGCAAGCCAGACAACCACCACCAGGAGATACCAGACAACGGTAATAGCACCCGGACCGTCTACCAGGCTCGCGTCTATCACAAGCGCCATCAACCCGAGTACTGATCCGATCATCAACCACACTAACGGCCACAGCAATTTGCTGAATCCCGGCGCGTCATACCATGGGCCGGTCCACTGCCGGGTCATCATGGCGACAATGTTGCACTCGTGCCCGCACTCCGGACACGTCACAACATCTCCCGCCAGCCCGCGCAGACTGTAACTGCACGAAGGACAGGTAAGTTCATCTCGAATCCGTTGCGCTTTTTCGGCAGGGCGTGCCATCATCATTACGATACGCACATCAACGCAGCCAGTTTCCCGGAGCTCTTCATGCTTATGTCACTACTCGCGCTGTTCAGCACATTCGTTAACGTTCCGCAACCGCCTGCGGAACTTCTGACTGTCGCTGAGACATCGGACTATCAGCACACCGCAACCTACGACCAGGTAATCGATTTGCTCGATCGCATCGAAGCACAATCGGACATCATGCGCCGCTCTTCAATGGGCACAACCGTCGAAGGCAGGGACATTCCACTGGCCATTCTCGCCAATCCGCCGATTGAAAATGCACAGCAGGCCCGCGACTCCGGCAAGCCGATCGTCTTTGCAATGGGCAACATTCACGCAGGTGAAGTTTGCGGCAAGGAAGCATTGCTCATGCTGACGCGCGAGTTTGCGCTGCAACCGAAACACGAACTGCTCAATAATCTCATCATTGTCATCGCGCCGATCTACAACGCAGATGGCAACGAACGCTTCGGCCCCATCGCAGAAAACCGCCCGGGCCAAATCGGTCCCGATCCCGTCGGCATCCGCCCCAACGCACAAGACCTCGATCTCAACCGCGATTACATCAAACTCGAAGCGCCCGAAACCCGCGCGCTCGCAGCATTCCTCACTGAATGGGACCCCCATCTCACCATCGACACGCACACCACCAACGGTTCACGCCATCGCTACACGCTGACTTACGACACGCCTTTGCATCCCTCGACGCCGCCGGCTATTACCGAACTATTGCGCGAACAACTTCTGCCCGTCGTCACCGAGCGCGTCAAGCAGCGCAGCGACTACGACATGTTCTACTACGGCAACTTCAACAAAGAACACACAAAGTGGGCGACGTACTCATCCAACCCACGCTTCGGCGCCAATTACCAGGGCCTGCGCGGCCAGCTGTCCATCCTCTCCGAAGCCTATTCCTACGCACCATTCAAGGACCGCGTGCTGTGTACATACATCTTCGTCGATGAAATCCTGCGCTTCACTGCAGCGCACGCCGATGACATCAAATCTGTGCATGACCAAGTGCGCCGCGAAATTGTCCGGGCAGGCAAATCACCACAACCGGATGACACGATCGCCCTGCGCACTCGCTTTGCAGCGTTCCACAATCCTGCAGACATTCTCGGGTACGTCGGCGACACCGATGAACCAACCACACACCGCGTCGTACACATCGGCAGGTTCGAAGCGACAAAGTCCATCGCCCGGCCGTATGCCTACATCATCGAACCCGGCTGCGAGAACATCATGACCAACCTCCGCGCCCACGGCATTGATGTACAACATTACACCGGCAGCGCAACAGTTGAATCCATGCGCATCACTGCACTCGACCGTGCCGATCGCGAATTTCAGAATCACACATTCGTGCGGCTTGAAACCGAAACATTTATCGAGCAGCGATCGTTCCACAACGGCACGTACATCGTCCACACCGCACAACCGCTCGGCAATCTCATCGTGTTCCTGCTCGAACCCGAATCAGAAGACGGCCTCGTCGCGTGGAATTTCTTTGATGACCACATCACGCAAAACGAAGTTTTCCCCGTTCACCGCCTGCGGAACGCGCCGAACACATCGCCTTGACGCACACCAAACGCGCGACCAACGGTCGCGGCTTTCTGCACTTCCAATATTTGGCTGTCCGGCTGTTTGGCTTTCCCACTTTTCTTCAGTGGTGCAGTTGCTTCGCAACACCTTTGTACCGCCGATCCACAGGCATCAGCACCAGCGCCATTGATGTGAACAACCGATCCGCCAACCGCTGCATCGTCGCAATGTGTTTGTCAGTCGCGTTCGCCAGTTCATCGCGCGTCAGCTTCGCTTCCTCCAGCGCGTACGGATCATCATCAATCCACACGTCAATCGTCTCGCGGCGAATCTCCGGGTGATACTGCAGCGCATACGTCCGCAGGCCCAGCGCCCACGATTCAATCGCACAGTTCGGCGACGTCGCCAACACACGCGCCCCCTTCGGCGGCGCAACAACATGTTCACGATTCCAATGAAACTGCGGGCTCGTCCACGCAATCCCCGCATGCAGCGGATCCTCGCGACCAGTCGGCGTCAATGACACTTCAGCCCAACCCAGATGCATCCCGTCATCACGCTGGGCAACCGTGCCGCCGAGCGCGCGGGTGGCGATCTGCCCGCCGAGACACAAACCAACCACAGGCAGGCAGTGTTCGTGGGCCGCGCGTATCAGGTCCATCTCACCAGCCAGCCATTCCAGCGAATCATCATTGGCCGAAGGAGTGCCGCCGCAGCTCACAATGCCATCGACGCTGTCCAGATCGACCGGCAGCGGATCGCCTTCGTGCAGGTTGATCGTGCGCAGATTGTGGCCGAAGTCGTTGAGCGTCTCGCCCAATCGTTCAATACCCGAATGCGGACTGTGGTTCAGTACAAGTAGTGCCATGGGCCATAGCGTATCGAACCCACGCTCCGCCGCAAAGCCCAGGGTCCCCCGACCCTGGGACCACATAGACATTCGAAGACAGCCGTCACCACCACATAAAAAAATCCAAAGGCCGGAGACAACCTCCGGCCCTTGGACACAAAAGGAGCATGCCAATATCGGTTTTGCAAACTGTTACGCAGCCTGCGGCAGACTGCCCGGAATCTGCGTGCTGACCGGCAGCGTTGCCGGCCCGGATTGCTTTCTCGTGTTGAACCAGAACGCAGTGAACCATGCGGTCGTGCCCGATTCCACCGACGGATCAAAGTTGACCGTCAACGATGTTCGACCCGTATTGCCCTGAAACGTCCACGCAGGGATGTCTTCGGGCGCAGGCGGCGTCGAGCCGAGGAATGTCAACACCGTCGCGCCATCGACACCTTCGGGCTTGCCGCGCGAATCCGGGTTCTCCACATCACTGAGCTTGATGGTCACGCTCCGCCCGACGGACGAAAATATCTGTATGCCCGGCCGCGTCTTCGGCACCGGCACAGGCGTTGGTTCACTGTCGCGCACTGTCAGACCAAGACCGCTCTTTTGCTGATCCGTCACACTCGGGTCTGCCTGAATGATGGCGGCCAGTTCACGAATCTTCGCGATCAATGCATTCTTGGCATCGCGCTTGGCGACAATGATCGCAGGTGTCCGCGTGTTGTTGTTCGTTGCTGCGTCGTACGTCGCCTGGAAATCGCTCAACAGTGTCGCAAGCGTGGTTGCCTGAATGGCATCAAGGCCGAAAACTACCGGGTCCGCAGTAATTTGTGAGCTGAAACTATTGGTCCACGCAAGCAAATCCGCTTCGCGGCTGGGGAGATAATCAAGAGGCATCGCAATGCTCCTTTTGAAATGACCCCTCCTCTGCGGAGTCCGCCAGCAACACACGCCGCTGCACGTCCCCGCTCGATGCATTGCTCGACGCGACATGCAACTTGATTCATACAAAGTCACAAAACTGCGCAAATGGCGAGAACATTCCCAGCGCGAATTGCTCAGCGTTCAACAGTGCCTGCGCGACAGATTCAAATCTAAACTGCGGCCCGAGAGATGCTTGCGCAGGACCCGGTCTGCGAAAGTCACCAAAAAGGAAGTATCAACGCGAAACCAAGAGCTATGAACGCCGCGCAGGGAAGTATGAACGCTGAGGAAAGAGCTATGAACAACAAATGTAGAGCTATGAACACCGCATTCAGAGCTATGAACGCCGAAAAAAGAACTATGAATGCCGCGTTCAGAGCAATAGACGGCGCGTAAAGAACTCTGAACGAGGCGCACAGAGCTATGAACGGCCAGAAAAGAGGTATGAACGCTGAAGAAAGAAGTCTTCTTTCGGTGTATAAAAGAGCAAATTGTTTCCGTTTGGCAGCTCTATCGATGTAGCTGTATTCTTAAGCAGCAATGCCTCAGCCAAAATACAACCCAACATATGACAACCATTGGGCACTAGTGGTAGGAGTAAATGAATATCGGCATGAAGCTAAGCTCGATTATGCTTGCAACGATGCCAATGTGTTTGCCCAACAGTTGATAAAGCAGTTTGGCTTTCCACTTGAGAACGTTCAAATCCTGCTTGACGGTGACGCCACCCTACCGCGAATTCAGCAAGAAATGGACAAGCTCCATCGTGTTACGGGCGATGATGACCGTGTAGTCATTTTTTATGCAGGACACGGGCATACCGTGACTGTCAATGATCGCGACTTTGGATTCTTAATTCCGGTTGAGGGTGACTCTGAAAATACATGTACATTGCTTCCGTGGGACGATCTCGTGCACAGATCGTGCATGATTCGCGCGAAGCACGTGTTGTTCATCATGGATGCATGCTATAGCGGGCTTATGGCTATGCGAGGACTCCGTCCAGGTGGTACTCGGTTTGTTCACGACATGATGGCACGATATTCAAGACAAGTGTTGGCTGCGGGAAAGGGTAATCAGGTTGTCGCAGATGGAGGAGGTCCGCGAAACGGTCATTCAATTTTCACGGGGTATCTTTTAGATGCTCTTAGCGGCTTCATGCCAAACAAAGACGGCATGATTCATGCGGAAGCGGTAATGGCATATGTCTACGACAAAGTCGCCAAGGATAACCGCTCGCAACAGTCACCACACCGAACGCAATTCGCTGGTGACGGCGACTTCTTTTTTACAATCCCAGATGTGCCACAAAATGTTGACGAAACTAAAGACACAGAAAATCTATTGATAGAGATACCGACCGACCTGTCGGCCCCTCCTGAGATTCTTGAGACACCTGCACTCCGCCAGCAACTTGAAACTTACTTGTCGGATCAACAGTATCGCATTCCATTGCACAACTTGGTGAAGCGCGAACTTAGAATCGCGCAGGAGAGGCTCGGCGAAGCAGACTTCTCAGTGCAAGGCGGGGGCATCGAACCAGATGATTTCGTAACCCGACTCAAGAACTATGAAGAAGCTGTTTCAGACCTGTTGACAGTCTCGATTCTTTTAGGTCGCTGGGCAGACCAAGATCAACAAGCAAACACTCAACAGATTGTTCATGTCTTGGCCGGTGAAATCGAACCTCAGGGTGGGCTCAGCTTGTGGCTCGCACTTCGATCCTATCCGATGTTGCTCGCAATGTACTCTGGTGGTATGGCGGCGATCGATGGCGAAAACTACATCAGTCTCCACAGTCTTTTTACGACCTCTGTTAGGTCTGATCGCCTTGGCAAGACTTGCACAGTACTTGAAGCCACAGTGAAAGCGATGCTTGGCGTCAACCGCAAGAACGCCTTCAAGTTGATTCCGGAATTTGAGAAGAAATACACGCCTTCGAGCGAGTACCTATTCATGCGGTTGCAGCCGATTGTTGAAGACGTTCTCCAATTGGGAAGCCGCTACGAGCACACATTCGATCGCTTTGAGCTTCTCTATGCACTGTGTCATGCTGATCTCACGAATATGAATTGGGGTCATCCAGGTCGTTTTGCTTGGAAATATAACTCGCACACCTATTCAACTGATCCGTTCAGCGAGCTATTGGAAGAAGCGAATCGCGATGGTGACGACTGGCTGCCCTTGAGCGCTGGACTGTTCGGTGGTTCATACACACGCTTTGTTGAAGTGGCCAATGGCTTCAAGGCTGAACTCTTAGACCAGCTACAATGGCGTTGACATCATGGTTCGATGAATCGCATCAAGATTCTGGCCGATCAAGACGGCTTGCTCGCCATGTCCATTCGCAAGGTCTCCTCAGCGACTCGTCGCCAGTTCCACGCTCGCGCTGAGCGGCACCTACTCATCCCCATCCCGCAGCATCATCACCGTCGCGTCATGGCCGTCCAGATATGCCTGTGTGAATGACACTCTGCTGGTCTGCTGCATTGACCAGTCCAGCCACTGTGCGGTGTCGAACCGCCGGGCGGGTGTGAGGTCCTTGTCGCCCCAGCGCGCATGCGGGCGATTGCTTAAGAAGTTGAACATGACTCCTTGGGCTGCTGCATCAAACGCGCGGCGAACCAGCCGCATCGCCAGTTCATCATCCATCGTGTTCAGCGAACCGCTGAAGCAGACATAGTCCGCTTCGTAACCGTTGAACACATCCGCATCGTGCACCATGTCCGCTTCGAGGAATGTGCAGCGATCAAGTTCGCGCTCGTTGGCCTGCGTGATCATTTCGCTGATGGCGTCGATGCCGATGTATTTTCGGTAGGCAATGTCGCGCTGCAGGAGGCGGGCAGCGAAGTCGCCGTTGCCGCAACCGGCGTCGATGATGGTGCAGTTTTTGAAGCCGGCGAGGTCGATCATGACATCGAAGCGAAGCTGCTGAGCAGACCTGCTGCCCCACAGCGTGGCGGCAAAGCCCGGGCCGTGCTGCTTGATCGCGCTGCGGTAGGGATCGAGATAGGAACTGTCTCGGGATGGGGGCATACAAGTCTCGCGGGCGAACCGGCTAGGATTGTGCCGGCAGCTCAGCATAGCCGACTGGAGAATCGAATCATGAATCAGCAGCAACCCTCAGGAAACGTACCCCAGCCACCGCATCATGGACAGACACCGCCGCCGGGGTATGGGTATATGCCGCCGCCACCACCACCGCCGCCGCCGCCGCCGCAGCGTGTGTATGTGACCGCCAAGCCGGGCGGGTTCGTGCGGGCGGTCGGGTTCATCTTTGGGCTGTTGCTGTTCGGCGGAATTTTCCTGATGGGTATCGTCATCGGCATCGCGATCATGTTCGGCAGATCCAGCGTCGATCGGGTCGTCCTTGAAGAGCACTACCAGGATGGCGGATCGTCGCGGCGGATTGCGATCATTCCGATCGAGGGAATCATCGACTGGAACAAGGCGACGTTCGTGCGCGACTGCGTCGATCATGTGCTGAGCGAGGATTTCGATGCGGTGGTGCTGCGCATCGATTCGCCGGGCGGGGGCGTGACGAGTTCTGATGAAATCTGGTACGAAGTGCAGCGGCTGCACAAAAACAATATTGATGTCGTTGCAAGTTACGGCGGGATCGCAGCGTCCGGCGGGTATTACGTGTCGTGTACTGCTGATCACATCATGGCCCAGCAGACGTGCATCACCGGTTCGATCGGCGTGATCGCGCAGGTCATGACGTTTGAGGGCTTGCTGGACAAGGTCGGCATCGAACCGATTACGCTGGTGGCGACGAACTCGCCGAACAAGGATGTTGCCAACGACATCTTCCACTCGTGGAGTGAACAGGATCGCGCCAAGGTGATTGACATGCTCGATGCATCGTACGAAACGTTCCTAAAGCGCGTGGCGGACGGCAGAGGCGAAGCGATCGGCGATGCATCTGCGATCCGCGACCTTGCAGATGGTTCGATCTACACCGCAGAGCAGGCCAAAGCGAGCGGCCTGATCGATTCGATCGGGTATCTCGACGATGCAGTCGTCGAAGCGGAGCGGATGATCGGTTTGGGTCCGCGTTCTGCGGAAGTGGTTGTGCTGCGATACCCGCCCTCGCTGTTTGGTGACGGGCTGCTGATGCAGGCGCATCAACGTACAACGTCGACGCCCCTTGATGCGGAGCGCATTCGCACGTTTGCCAACGAACTTGCAGCACCGCGATTGATGTACCTGAGCTGGTAAAACGGATTGCCCGAAGAAACACGCATTCCGAAGAAGCACTTGCGAGCGTTGTGGTGCGCGCTCGCTGCGGCGCTATTGACGGTACAGTCGCCGGCAACTGCGCAGGATGAGCTGCCACAGATTGCTGCTGATGCGCTGACTGATGAACACGTGCTGCGGGCGATTGAAGCGATCGTCGAGGAGTTGTACACCCGCAAGGATGCGGAGCATTTCTGGGATCCGCCTCGGTGGTCGTACAACCCGCACGGTGATGAAAATCAGACAGGCGGGTACACCGCGCTGTGTGCGCTTGCCTTGTTGTATGCAGGTGAGTCGTATCAGAACCCGCGCCTGCGCGATGCGATTGACGATCTTGAGACGTCCGGCATGAGCGGGACGTATGCGGTGGCGATTCGCGCCCACATCTGGGCAAAACTGCCGCAGAAGTATCACCCGAATCTGGAGAAGGATCAGCAGTGGTTGATTGACGGGTTCAGCGAGCGCGTGCGCGGCTGGGGGTATACGCAGCAACCCAATGCATCACGGCAGGATCAGTCCTTACGTCAATACGGCGCGCTCGGCTTGTGGGAAGCAGCGAAGCGCGGCGTCGAGTGTGATGCGCGCTACTGGCGCATGCTCGAAGAAGCGTATATCGAATCGCAGCTTGCGGATGGTGGATGGAACTATCGAGCGAATTCCTCGCCGCCGCGCGGTTCGATGACGGCAGCGGGTCTGACGGTGCTGTTCATCACGCAAGACTACCTGCATGCAGAAGAATCCGTAAAGCTGCCCCGGCGAGTTGAGTCCCGACACCAACATTCGATCGACCTGGCCTTGAAATGGATGGCGGAGAACTTCTCGCCGACGCAGAATCCCGGTCGCGATGCGGATTTCTATTACTATCTGTACGGCGTCGAACGCGTCGGTATGGCAAGCGGATACCGATACTTCGGCGAGCACGACTGGTTCCGCGAAGGTGCTGCAGAACTCATCCGCAGATTGTGCAACTGGGATGAACCAACGCGCACCATGACCGTACACGAACACGTTGGCGGAAACGCGAAAGCCGGGCTGATTCGCAATCACCATCTTGCGTTTGCGCTGATGTTCCTCAGCCGGGGACGGTCGCCGATTGCGATCAACAAGCTGCAGATCGACGAGTTGCACTGGAATAACCGGCCGCGCGATGTCGCCAACCTTACCGCATTCATCAGCGACTCAACCGAGACAATGGTCAGCTGGCAGATCGTCGACTTCGCAGCCGGACCCGAGACCTGGCTGGATGCGCCGATGTTGTACCTGGCTTCGGATAAACCGCTGCCGTGGCTGGGTGAAACGAACGTCAATCCGCAGCGGCTTGCTGTTGAAGCGCGAAAACTCCTTGGCCAGCAATCTCGCGGTGAACAACCGGTCGACGCTGTAATCGCCAAACCAAACATTCCGCAACTTGTTGCGCTGAAGACGTATCTCGATCACGGCGGCCTTTTGCTGGCGGTCAACGAAGGTGCCAAGCGCAGCTTTGCTGATTCAATCGAAGAGGCCGGTCGAATCATGTATCCGCAGTACGAATGGCGCAATCTCCCGCCGGATCACTGGGCGTACACCCTCGCGCCCGTGCATGGTCGGCGTGTGCCGCTCAAGGGTTTGTCCAATGGAGTGCGCGAGTTGATCATTATCTCGCCGATGGACATCTCACGAACATTTCAATCGCGCGCGATCAGCGATTCTGCGCAGGAACAGGTCGCTGCGAACGTGTATTTCTACGCATCAGAATTCAATGCGCCCAAGCTGCGCCTCATCGCGCTCGGAAAACCTGCCACAAATACTGCAGAACCTGCTGGCGAAGCAAACACGTTCACAATTTCGCGGGCTCTCTACGACGGAAACTGGGATGCTGAACCGGTGGCGCTGCGGCAATGGCGCAATGCAGTGCAATCCCGATTCGGTCAGCCGATACGGGTGACAACTGTTGCATTGTCAGCGTTGCATGAGACGAAGCCGCAGCCAAATCTTGTCATCGTAACCGGCGTCGACCCGCATGTCTTTACTGTACAAGAGCAACTGGCAATTGAGGCGTACATCAAAACCGGCGGAACAATTCTGTTTGAGACAGTTGGCGGCGTCGGCGAATTTACGACCGCAGCAGAGAAGGTTCTTGAGGAACTCTTCAAGGCACCACCACAGTCGCTGTTTCGCCAAGCGATCATAACCGGCGATGGTATTACAGAAGCAATGGATTTAGGGCGCGTGCAATACAGACCGTTCGCACTGCAGACCTTCGGAGCAAGAGAAACAACGCCGCGCGTGCGGGCAATCTTCGTCGACGACAAACCACGCGTGCTGCTAAGCCGCGAAGATGTGTCACATGCACTGCTTGATCAACCCTCCTGGGGTGTCAGCGGCTATACGACGGATTCCGCTCGGAATCTACTGCTGAATATTGTGCGTTGGGTTGACCACGCATCGGCGCCGCAGCAGTAACGCACCTGCTTGCTTGGCAGCGCCACCGGGCAATGCGCTGCGGGGAAACGCCGAGTCGATAGGCAAGTACACACAACTGATTCAGCGCAGTCGTCCGCCACGGCCCCCGCTGTTCCCATCGCCGGGCAGATGTAACGACCGCATGTTCGCTCATTGCGACCCGGCCCAACTGTTGCAACTGTTTGACCATACAGAAGTCCTCCATGGCGGGATATTGCGGAAATGCTCCCGCCCGAGAAAACATCTCGCGCGTCATGAACAGCGCCTGATCGCCATACGGCAATTGCAGGTAGCGCGTACGTAGATTGGCGCATGCCTGGATGATGCGCAGTGAAAAGTGATTTGAATCAACACACAAGCGGAACGCGCCTGCGCTGACGTTCGGTTGGGCCAGAATCCGCACAACTTCTTCATGAAAGGTCGCAGGAAGCATCGTGTCGGCATGAAGAAACAGCAGCGTCTGTTCCGTCGCCTCGGCAGCCCCGGTATTCAACTGGGTGCCGCGCCCCGGCTGCGACTGCACAACTTTCGCGCCATGTGCCTGCGCTATCTGCACTGTGTCATCGCTCGACCCGCCATCGGCAACGATAATCTCACCTGCGTGTAGTGCGCAAAGATGCTTGAGCGTGCTGTTGAGATGCTGCTGCTCATTCAGCGTCGGAACTATGATCGAGATCGGCGCGCCGTTGCGTGCTGTCGAATCCGCATGGTTGTTCGTAACTGAATGCACGTGCACGCTCCCGACAGCAGGCTGCTGCTGTACGTGCATTCTACGGTGAACCACGCTTAACGGCGCCAGCGAAGCAGTCGCTCGAACATCTTGCTGACGAAAGGAGTCAAACGGCTGCGATTGAATTGATCGCCAGCCTTGCGAATCGCTTCGGCAACGGTCGGATACGGATGGATCGTGTTGGCTACAGTCTTCAGTCCTGTGCCTGACTGCATTGCAAGTGTGAGTTCTGAAATCATGTCACCGCCATGCCTGGCGACGAGCGTCGCGCCGACGATGATGTCCGACCCCTTCTTCAGGTGCACTTTCAACAGTCCGTCGGTGTCGCCTTCGAGGATGGACCTGTCGACCGTGCCCATGTCAATACTGATTGTGTCGATCTCGACGTTATGCTCGGCCGCCATTGCTTCATTCAGACCAACGTGGGCAATTTCGGGATCGGTATATGTACACCACGGCACGATGAGATCGCTTGCTTTGGAGCGGCCAAAGAACAACGCGTTGCGCAGCACAATACGAGCTGTGAAATCCGCTGTGTGCGTGAACTGATACTTATACGCAACATCGCCTGCAGCAAAGATCTTGCTGTTGGTCGTTCGCAGTTTTTCATCGACAGTGACGCCTTTACGTTTGTCGAATTCGACACCGACATTCTCAAGCCCGAGCCCTTCCACATTGGGCGCTCTGCCCACGGCAACAAGAACTGCATCGACATCAAGCGTCATTGTTCCCTCGGGTGTTTGCAGTGTGATTGTTCGGGTGTCGCCGTTTCGCGCGACGCTGGCTGCTTTGCCGCAGCATTGAATCGTGACACCGTCTCGATGCAGTGCTCGTTCCACCACAGCCGCGGCATCGGGGTCTTCCTTGATCAAGATCTGACTTTCCGACTCGATAAGCGTGACATTGCTTCCAAACCGCGCGAAGGCCTGTGCCATCTCACAACCTATCGGCCCCGCGCCGATCACTGCCATGCGTTGCGGTAACTCGGTCAGGGAGAAAACCGTTTCGTTTGTCAGATACCCTGCGTCTTCAAGTCCCGGAATTGGCGGCGCAGCTGCCCGCGCGCCGGTGGCGATACATGCGCGAGCAAATTCCAGTTGCTGCCCACCGACTTCGATGGTGCTCGGGCCGGTGAATTTTCCATCGCCGATAAATACATCAACGCCAAGTTCGGTAAATCGCTTTGCCGAGTCGTGAGTACTGATCGACGCCCGCAGGTTGCGCATGCGCTGCATGACCGCAGGAAAATCAACCTCGTATCCACCTGCAACGTTCACGCCGAATTCCCCAGCATCGCGCACGTCGGCGGCGGCTCGAGCGCAGCGCAACAGCGCCTTGGAAGGCACGCAACCCACGTTCAGACAGTCGCCACCCATCAACGCGCGTTCGATCAATGCGACTTTCCCGCCAAGACCCGCAGCCCCGGCCGCAGTGACAAGACCTGCTGTGCCAGCTCCAATGACAACCATGTTGTACCGCCCGCTTGGTTTCGGATTGATCCAGTCCTGTGGGTGTACGTTCGACACCAACGTGCGATTGTGCTCATCAGCAGGAGCGGTCTGTGGTAAATCTTCGATGATACGCTGCGCTTCAACTGTCTCTGTGGCTACGTTTTGCACCGCCAACTCCTCTGTTCAAGAATCGAAAACAAATTCAACGAAGCCGCGCTATCGCGGTTGACGGTTGGTCACATCGTTAAGCTTCCAGTTGTAGTCCAGCCATTGCGTCGTCGGCGAATTGCCTTCTTCCAGCGCGCTCCTCAGTGCCGGCGCGTATTGTGCAACATACTGCAGCACGGAACCTGCCGACTGCTCAAAATCGCCGCCGTACCACTGATACAGCTTCGTTAGATGTACTTTGGATGCGTCAGCATCGAAACGAAACCACGTTGCATAGCTGTGCACATATTGCGTTTGCTCTTCGAGCTGCGCATCAAGACTATCCGCAGCAAAGGCTTCATTGCGCAGCGGCGGACATCCAACCGCAGCGCATACCAGTGCAAAGTGAATGCGCGGCTCGGCAAAATTCGGTCGAATCTGCTCGTGCTCAATCTGATTGAGCGACCACGTGTACGTGCCGACGCGCCATCGCTTGGCATCCCACCGCTCGTCACCAGGAATCGCTTTGATCCCGTCCGAAGCGTTCTTGACGGTGTCGTAATTATCGACAATGAGTTTGATCGTAAAAGCGTTGTAGGCGTTTATGAGCAGTGCAAGCTTTTCGTCTCTGCCAAGTTCATCAAAAGGCGCTTTCTCAAGCTGCCCAAGATATTCATCCAGACCTGACTGATCGGCGACTATTGCTGCGTAATCCACCCACCCGTCATCATCAACGTGAGCGGTAACAATCGCATCAAATATCGAATGATCGAATGTAGGGCCATCGGGTTTGCGTTCATACGTTTCTTCAGGAGTCACCCGCGGTGGACCAAAGGATAATGCGTTTGCTACCTGCTCCTGGTTTATCCACATGAATGCTGCTGCAGCTATCGCGACGACTGCAAGCGCCGGTGGCAGCGCCACGCGCCATCCGCCGGCTGCTTTGGATTCAGCAGCTTTCGGCTGTTGTTCGTCTGTTGTTTCCTGCAATTCATCTGGCATGTCCGATTGCTCCGCAAGTTGTTTCTGTGCGAGTTTGACGATGTATCGTGTCACAACCACTGTCGCCAGCAGACCAACGCCGAGGAATATCCACTTGCCGGTCTGTCCGCCGCCGCCGCCATCACCTGCCGCTGCCTGCCGCGCGATGTACCCGATGTACACATACAAGAACGTGCCCGGCAACATTGCAATCCAACTCGTCAACAAGTACGGCCAGAAGCGAATCGGGGTCAGGCCGTACATGTAGTTTTGCAGGTTGAACGGCACGACCGGCGAAAGGCGCAACATTGCGACGATCTTCCATCCGCCTTCGCCAATGGCGCGATCGATTGCGCCGAATTTGGAATTGCGCTCAGCCATGCGCAGCACCGCTCCACGGGCAAAGTAGCGCCCGATCAGAAACGCAGCGCCTGCGCCAAGTGTCGAGCCGACTGATACTGCTGCAAGGCCGATCCATAACCCAAAAATCGCGCCCGCAGCCAGCGTCAACGCAGACCCCGGCAGCAGCAATACTGTTGCGATGATGTAAATCCCCGCAAAAATTCCCGGGCCCCACCATCCAAGAGTGTTCAGCCAGTTCTCCAGCACTTCGATCCATTGATTGATGGGCAGCGATCGCGCGATAACCAGCACGCTCACCAGAATCAGGCCGATCGAAATGAATTTCATCCACGTTGCAAATCGCTGAGGCATCGCCCTGACTCCTGACACGTCCAGCCGTGTCCCAACTATCCTGACAGGTCCCGCAAATCAAGGTCCGTTCGAGTCTCATGAACCGCACCGACTCCGAGATTGTTCCAATTCAGTGAATCATTTGGCTCGACCCGCATTATCTGGTCATGTTTAGCGGTCTCAGCGGTACATCCCATACAAAGAAGCGGCTTGCTGATACACCGGCAGGTCGAATTCCACTCAAATTGTCCGGACGGTCGGACCCTGGCATAGTGGTGAGCGGGCTACAGCCAGTTCCCTACGCTACGACCCCGCGCATAACACGACCGCCGCGCCGCCCGGCTGCGCATTGACCGTATTGCGACTTCGCAGCACACGCACCATGCCCACTGCTGTGTCTGGCGGCGCTTCATTCGGCACATCAAACAGATTCACATTGCGCAGCAGCGCATCCAGTTCGTGCGCGCGGAACAGACAGACGTGATCATTGTCGTTGTCGATCGCCTGCTGCCGAGGTGTTGAGGTGAGAACAATGCAGCCGCCCGGACGCAGCGCGTGATGCGATTGCTTCAACAGTCCGACCGGATTCGGATGCCGCTCCAGAACGTTGAGTAGCAAGACACATGATGCTTCGCCGGTTTCGATCGGTAGGTGCTGCGGATCGGACTGTTGAATAAATGTCGGCGGAGAATCTGCATAGTGCACCGCACCCGTCATCTGCCGGGCGATTGAGAGTTTGGATTCACTGCTGTCGATGCCGACCATGTACACGCCGCGCTGCGCAAGCAGGTGACAGACCAACCCATCGCCGCAGCCGTATTGCACAATCGGACCGTCTTGTTGGTGCTCGTTGATTGCTTGCAATGCCACTGCAACCTGCGTGCCGATTCCGGCCTGCAGCGCTTCGTTGTCTGCGTACTGCGTCCAGCGACTATTCTCCAGCGTGGTCTGCATTTGGGTTTCGTCAGTCCTCGGCCCGAACACGCGCGCGTTCCACAGCAACGGCGTTCCTGTATAGCGCTCGGCTGCCGCATCAAGATCGGGAGCCAGTCGATCGAACCCCCACTTGTCGCGAAATCGTTGCAACGTCTGCTGCAGACCATCCTGCTTGTCCGCAGTGTTGTCGCGTTGCTTGCGCTTGCTGTGGTAATGCGTAAACACAATCGTCGGCACACACCACACACGAAAACTCTTGGTGCGGGCCCGCATTGTGTAATCCACAGTCTGGCCGCGCAGAATTGTTTCGTCGTATTCGCCAACTGCGTTCCACACACTCCTGCGGAAGCAGTAGAAACACCCCATCACATGATCGACTTCACTACTGCGCGTGATCGCGCTGCGAGCTGCGCCCTGGGCTATGTGGTGATAGCCGCGCGGGTGCAGCAGCCAGTCTCCCGCAGAATGCACAAACCCATCCGGCGAAAGCTGCAACGGCCCCACCACGCCAACATCGGGCGGTGCATTGTCAAAGATGCGCTTCAGTTCGCTTGCCCAGTGCTTGGTATGCACGACAATGTCGCCATCAAGGCGAACAAGAATCTCACCCTTGGATTCGTGCGTGAGGCGATTGGCAACAATGCTGAGCACGCCGGTGTGCTGCAGTTCGATGAGTGTGCAGAATGGATGGACTTCCCGCCCACCTTGTGTCCATGTTTGATTCGACCACTGCCGGGCGGTTTCGAGCGATTCATCGGTGCTGCCGTCATCGGCAATGATGATCTGCACCGGCGTGGGATCATCGTGCAGCGAGTCATGCAGCGATTGCAGCAGGTCGCCGAGGAAATCCCGCTGCCCATCAATGGCACTCGATGGACCGTTGTTGAAGTTGGGGATGAGGATCGAAACGACAGGTGTGGTCATGCAGTCGCTATCGGCAGGATTGCTCGACGTCGTTGACCATTGCGAGCCTTGACGAGCCGCGCCCGTGAGGAAGCGGGTTGCGTAAACCACGCGCGCGAGAGACTCGAACAGCATTCATGCTCCCTTACGGGCGCGGTTCGTTTCGAGGTCGTTGACAGGCGCGCACACTGACCGCGCAAAACCCGGGAATCAGTCGCGGACTCTCGGGAATTTGCTACTGCCACTCGGGAGACAGACTTGTAACCTACGGCGAACGTCTCAAACTCCCGGGCGCAAGCGTTCAAAACCCGGCAATGAGGTTCGTTTTCCCGGGAGTAAGTGGCTAACGCCCGGGGATCAGCAACTGAAACGTGGGTCTTGGAATCTAAAACCCGGGAGTTAGAGTCTAAAACTTGGGAATATGCGGCTGAGATCCGAGAATTCAAATCAAACACCCGAACGTAGTCGAATAGCGCTCCGGAATCCGCGACTGACGCTTGGAATCAAGTGACGAACACGAAGCCTGACCTCGTCCAATTCAATACGTAATCTGCATAGCAGCGCATGTAAACGGTCAGTAGTAGGCCGCGACAATCTGATACCGTGCTAGGCCCTGTCTGACGGATCGAGAAGTCGCAGGCAGCGTTGAATCATGGCAAGTTTAACCATCGCCAGGTAGTGCATCGCCAGTTTTTCGTAGCGCGTGGCGAGTCGTCGGCAACACTTCAACCAGCCGATGCAGCGCTCCACAACGTTGCGCCGCTTGTACTTTGTTCTGTTCAGTGGTTCGGGCAACTGGTTGCGTCGCGTCGGAATCACCGCTTCGATGCCGCGCAACGCGAGCCACGCTCGAATGCGTTCACAACTGTACGCTCGGTCGCCTGCAACAGCGCGC
>JAJDDB010000003.1 GCA_029260575.1 Phycisphaerales bacterium | reverse complement strand
CTGAGGCACGAAAGCGTGGGGATCAAACAGGATTAGATACCCTGGTAGTCCACGCCGTAAACGATGTGCACTAGACCGATGCGGGTCTGACCCCGTGTCGGTCGTAGAGAAATTATTAAGTGCACCGCCTGGGGAGTACGGTCGCAAGACTAAAACTCAAAGGAATTGACGGGGGCTCACACAAGCGGTGGAGCATGTTGCTTAATTCGAAGCAACGCGAAGAACCTTACCAGGGCTTGACATGCATGGATTAGCTTATAGAAACATAAGTGACGCCTTTTAGGTGGAACATGCACAGGTGCTGCACGGCTGTCGTCAGCTCGTGCTGTGAAGTGTCGGGTTAAGTCCCTTAACGAGCGCAACCCTTGTCGCTAGTTGCCAGCGCGTAATGGCGGGGACTCTAGCGAGACTGCCGGTGTCAAACCGGAGGAAGGTGGGGATGACGTCAAGTCAGCGTGGCCCTTACGCCCTGGGATGCAAACGTGCTACAATGGTCTGTACAGAGCGATGCGATACCGCGAGGTGGAGCAAATCGCAAAAAGCAGGCCCCAGTTCGGATAGTAGTCTGCAACTCGACTACTTGAAGCCGGAATCGCTAGTAATCGCGGATCAGCCATGCCGCGGTGAATACGTTCCTGAGCCTTGTACACACCGCCCGTCAAGTCATGGAAGCTGGTAGCGCCCGAAGTCGCCCCGATTCAGGGGTGCCCACGGCGAGACTGGTGACTGGGACTAAGTCGTAACAAGGTAGCCGTAGGGGAACCTGCGGCTGGATCACCTCCTTTCTAAGGGATTTCTTAGACTCGGTTCGGCCCCAGCGGCCGAGACCGACAAGGCGGAACCTGCATCGTGACTGTCGTCACAATGCAGTAACCCCCGCCCGGTCCGGAGAGCAATCTCCCCCGAGCCGTCAGCATATTCTCGTCCGTCATTTATGGCGGGCAGCAGTGACGCGAGTCCTGCAAAGTTCGTACCCAACTGTTCATCTGCCAAAGAGCAGACAATTCAATCAATGGCGCAACCCCCATCGCACACGCGCTGGGGGTTGTTCGTGCGCGAAACAAGCTCATTGTGTCACTGGTGGCCAGGCGATAATCTGGCGTTGTGCGTGACGAAATCCTGTCATACATCGAGATGACACTTCGAGAGAATCGTTCTTTGCAGGCGGGAATGAATTTCCGCAACACAAAGAACTACTCCATCTTTCTCATGTCGCAGCGGGCGAATGCGCCGTATCGAGACCGTTGGGATGCGACACGCAATCTCCTCATCTACGAAGGACACGATGCTCGTCGTGAATCCGACGGTGAAGATCCTAAGCTGGTCGATCAACCACTTCGGTTTCCTTCGGGTCGTTTGACACAGAATGGTCGTTTCTACGAGGCTGCGCGTAAAGTTGTGGAAGAAGACATGCTGCCCGAAAGAGTCCGAGTCTATGAGAAGATCAAGACAGGTATCTGGTCCGACAAGGGATTCTTCTTATTGGTTGACGCACGCCAGGCCACGCATGAAGGACGATCTGTATTCGAATTCCTGCTCGAACCAATTGATGAAGATGCGGATTTTGAATCCGGCGAGGTCGTGGAACTGTCGCATACTCGATTCATACCGACGAACGTGAAAGTCGAAGTCTGGAAACGAGACAAAGGGCAATGCGTGCAATGTGGGGCGAGTCGGAATCTGCACTTCGATCACGATGTGCCATTTTCTAAAGGCGGAAGCTCGTTGACTGCTGCAAACGTTCGCTTGTTGTGCGCGAAGCATAATCTGGAAAAATCAGATCGGATTCAGTGATCTAGGCGCGACCAGCGGTCGCGGCTTTATGAATGAATTTTGTGGGGTGATATATGCTCAAACTGTTGCTCGTCATTGGGGGTTTCATTGTTGTAATTGGGGTGCTGCTCGTTGTGGCGAAGTATTTCTTGCCCGAACAGAGCAAACAAACAGCGGTGCAGGAACCCGAAAGCGATCGGCTGGAGTATGACAGACGAAAGTGGCTGCTTACGAAGGCGGAGTTTTCGCTGTACCGGGTGTTGGAGCAGGTTGTGGGATCGGAATTGATCATCTGTCCGAAGGTGCGCTTGGCTGATGTGATCGCGGTGAAGAAAGGCGCAGACAATTGGCAAAAGCATCAAAACCGCATTCAATCGAAGCATGTGGATTTCGTACTCTGCACACCCGATACGATCGAGCCGCGCGTCGTGATTGAGTTGAATGATGCATCGCATGATCGCGATGATCGCAAGAAGCGCGATGCGTTTGTTGAGCGAGCACTGGCGGCAGCAGGGTTGCCGTTTGTCGCGATTCGTGCACGGCAGGGATATGTGCCCGCAGAGGTGAAGGCTGCGATCAAGGCGGCGATGGCGAATACATAATGCCGCAGTTGGTGGCCGCGCGTTGGGTGACCGTTTGTCACGACGCCAGAGCGCGACCAGCGGTCGCGGCTTTGTGGGTGTGGACTCTATGATGTGGTCATGCCGCGCACGATCGGTTATCACATTGTGTTGTCCGGGTATGGGTTGTGGCTGCCGGGGGATATGCGCGGCCATTGGTCCGAGGCGTGGGATGAACAGATTGGTCTGATCGAGCCGCGCACGTTGCACGATGGTGATCCGATTCGGCAGCGTATGGCGGCGGAGCGAATGCAATACAATCCGATGCGGTTGTCATCTCTGATGATCGACATCGTCGCGGATGTCATCGACACATGTCGCGCAGCATCGGCGTGGGATATCGCCGCAGCGTCGATCGAGCCGACGCACACGCATCTCTTGATGACATATTGTCAGCGGAATATCGACACCACAGTGAAATGGATCAAGGGGCGCACGACAAAGGCAATTCATCGTGTGACGGAGCATGACGGTCCGGTTTGGTGCCGGGGCAAGTGGCGGTCGTATATTTTCGATGATGGCGTGTGGCAAAACACGTTGCGTTACATTGAACGGCATAACAGTCGGCGTGGTGAATCGGCACAGCCATATTCATTCATCACATAAAGCCGCGGCCGGTGGCCGCGCGTTGGGTGTACCTGTGTCGTGACGGCGAGCGCGACCAGCGGTCGCGGCTTTATGATGTGGGATGATCAGACAATGTTTCGAGATGTTCGCGCAGTTTGTGTTCGTAACTCGCGAGGTCGGTGTGGTTTTCGGGACGGGTCATGCCTTCGAATGCGTCGGGATCTTTTGCCAGCGCCGGGCGGATGTGATTCTTGAGTAATTCGCGCTGGCGCGGAGACATGTATTCGCCGGCATCGCGGCCGTGGAAGAGGGCTGCGTTGACTTTGGTTGCCTGTGCGGGCGTCAAAGGCAGGTAGCGATGCGGGTGTTTGAGCATTGCGTGTTTGCGATCGGAATTCTTGGCATCGCGGGGCGTGACGGCTTGCACTTCGATATTGTCCTGCCCGCCAGTAGTTTTCTGCGTTTCGGTGGGCACGAAGATGCGATCGGCGCATTTGAATGATGATGCGAGGCGGAACAACTGTTCGTGGCTGATGATGTCAGCATCGTATTGCAGATGTACGACTTCGCGATTGTTGTGCCAGCCGGCTTTGGTATTGATGACACCGGGCAGATCGCCGAGGCGGCCTTCACCTTCCCAGTAACAATACATTTCGAGCGTTGCGGTGGACAGTTGTGACTGCGGTGCCGTTTCTGCTGCGAGCAAATCGAGATACTGCGGGACCGTGTTGCCTGCCTTTCGCAGCGTGTCAATCATGCGGGTGGCGATGCCATGCGTGTCATAGACGCCATCCCTGCGTGTGATGAGATCGTTGCCATCGCTGTTGAGAAACCGCACGATGGGATTGTTCCAGGAAGGTTCATCGAAGCGCTTGAGGAGTGCTTCATCGACGGCTTTGTTGTTGTAGATGAGGACCGGAATGAAGAGGTCTTCGACAGCTTCGACGAGCAGTGGGTGTGAGAGCGGGCCGTTGCCGAAGTTCCGGCAGGTGGAGCAGCCGGGCACTTCCTGGAAGAATGCGAAGACGGGTTTGCCGGTGGTTGTAGATTCACGAAGTGCATCATCGAACCCGCGGTTCCAGTTGACAGCGCCAAGTTCGACGGGTTGATTGGTGTCGCCGGCCGGGATTGCGTAAGTCAATGAGGAATTCATGGTAATGACGGCAGCGACAGCAAAGAAAAGCAGTGTTGCGGTGTAGAACGGCAATCGACGAAGACGAATCATGTGCAGACTCCGAGTGTGTTGTGTATTCAACATTGTCGGTGCTGCGGTTGTTCGATGCAATTGGGAATTCAACTGCATAAAGCCGCGGCCGGTGGCCGCGCGTTGGGTGTACCTGTGTCGTGACGGCGAGCGCGACCAGCGGTCGCGGTCTTATGTGGAGCGTATTTCGCCGTAGCGGATGTGCCAGCAGTGCCGGCAGCGAAGCTGGCGGTCGGGTCGCAGCAGCGGGCCATAGCGGTTGATGAGTTGTGCGCGGAGTTGCAGCAAGTCGGGTGTGAATGGTTTGCGGAGTGCGGTGTAGTGTGCATCGAGTGCGCTGAGCCAACGCTCGGCGGCGTCGGCATCGGTTGCTTCGGCGCGTGTACATAAGGGCAGAAAGAGTTTCATGACGCGGCGGTCGCATGTGGGGCAGATGAAGTGGTGTGTGTAGTTGGGCGGCGGGTTGTGTGGGTGATCCCACCCTCTGGAGGGGGTGGGCTTTGATATTGGTCGCTTGCGTTTTCTGGGGCGGCGTTCGATGCGGATGATTTGTGTCCAGTCATGCCACAGGCCGAGGAATTTTGTGCGCGGCGCGCCTTTGTTGGGGTTGCCGAAGATATAGCACGGTTCATGGATTGTGGAGTGGTTGGTTGTGGGTTGTGGTGTGCACTGCGTGCGCATGGCATTGGATTTTGTGGTGCGGCGGTCACCGCAGAGTTGGTAGGGCAAGCGTCGGTCGTGGATGCGGGCGAGTCGGCGTGCAGTGATGGTGATGGTGAATGATGCGGCACTGGGCTTCGCTTTGTGGCGCTGCGGCTTGTGTGGTTGAAGCAGGTCGCGCGGTCGCAGTTCGGCGCAGGCGCTGCGGTCGGTACGACCGGCGCGATTGTGCCAGGATGGTGCGAATGCAAAGGTAGGCAGGGGAGGAAGTGGGTGCAGGCGCATGTGGTATGTAATGCGGTGCGATGCTGTGGGGCAATGGCGCGCAGGTGTGCGCGCCGGGTAGTGTTCCCAGACTCGGGAGAGTCCGGGCTTTGGTGCGGGGGGCACAGAAATGAAATGATATGTATCAGGCGGCGCGTGTGAAGCGGAAGCCATCGGCGATGAGGCGTTCCGCTTCGTCGACGTCCAGCGGCGGGCTGATGAGATACCCTTGGGCGTATTCGCAGTCCAGGGCCTGCAACATGGAGAGGTGGTCGATCTTTTCGACGCCTTCTGCGACGACGGTCATGCCGAGGTTATGCGCGAGTTCGACGACAGCCTGAACGATCGCGGCGTAGTTGCGTTTAGTTTCCGCGTTTTCGATGAAGCTGCGATCAATCTTGAGGATGTCGATGGGCAGTGTGTGCAGGCAACTCAGCGAAGAGTGGCCGGTGCCGAAGTCATCCATTGCGATGCGCACGCCGAGGTTGCGCAGTGCTTCGAAGACTGGCACGAGTCGTTCGGTGTCTTCCATGATCATGGATTCAGTGATTTCGAAGACGAAAGTGCCGGGCGCAAAGGGAAATTTGCTGCAGACATCAGTGACGATGTCGACAAGCGATGGATGCTGGAGTTGTTGGCGAGAGAGGTTGATGTGTACGGTAATTGGATCGCGGTCGGTGTGGTTGGTTTGCCAACGGGTGAGTGTTGCGGCAGCTTCGCGCATGACCCACGTACCGATCTGGTTGATGAGTCCGATTTCCTCAGCGATACCGATGAAATCGCCGGGGCTTATGATTCCACGCGCGGGGTGCGGCCAGCGCACAAGGGCTTCGTATGCAATGATGTCTCCAGATTCGAGGGTGATGATCGGTTCGAAAACAATGGAGAAACCGTTGCGCTCGGTTGCTTCTCGAAGTTCGCGTTCAAGTGTGACCCGGCGCATTGCATCGTGTTGCATCTGTTCGTTGAAGACGACGGTACGGGCCCGGCCGGAGCTCTTGGCCTGGTACATTGCAGTGTCGGCATCGCGCACGAGATCGTCGGCAGAGGTGTAGTTTCCGTTGTTGATAACGACGCCGATGCTTGCGGTGGAGATGATCTGGTGGCCTTCGAGGATGTGCGGCTCGGAGAGTTCCTGCTGTAGTCGTTTGGTGACGACGACGGCGTCAGAGGGGGCTTTCAGTCCGTCAAGAAGTATGACAAATTCATCGCCGCCGAGTCGCGCGGGCAGATGGTCGGCATCGAACCGGGATGCCGCGTCGACATTTCGCACGTTCGTGACGAGGCGGCCGGCGATACTGCGCAGGAGTTGGTCGCCGATGTCGTGGCCGAGGCTGTCGTTGATAGATTTGAAACGGTCGAAGTCGAGAAAGAGGACGGCAAAGCAGTAACCATCAACGCGCTGGGCGCGATTGACGGCTTGTTCGACGCGCTGCACAAATTGTGCGCGGTTGGCAAGGCCGGTGAGCGGGTCGTGATTTGCCGCGTGCTTGAGTTGTTCTTCGGTGCGCTTGCGGTCGGTGATGTCAGCGAAGGTGACGGCAATGCCGTCGCTGAGCTTGACTGCAGCGAGCTGATACCAGCACTGTTTGCCGTGCAGCGACATCAATCGTTCATCGCGGAAGGGCAGTTGTGTCTTGATGACAGCGTTGGCTTCATCGAGCAGACGGTGTTCATGCAGGCACGGGAACTTCTTGAAGAGTCTCTTGCCGATGAGCGAATCGACGGACATGCCCAGGATGTTTTCAGCGGTGCTGTTGAGCATTTGGACTTCGAGGTCTTCAATCTGGCCGACTGAATCGCGAACGGCTTTGAGGATTAAGATGCCGTTGAGCGAACTTCGAAAAATACTGGTAAGCAATTCCTGCGGCGAGTGATTTGCGTACAGGGAATTGTTGATCTTCTGTCTTCGTTTCGCGCGGTTGTCGGCGAATGCAGCGCGCCATTTCACGAGGCCGAGTGTCAGGATAAAGAATCCGGCGCAGTAGCCCATGAGCTCCTGCAGGACGACGCGCACTGCGGGATGCATGATGGGGTGGTCGTACGGCAGGCCGAATCCGTTTGTGTGCTCGAGCGCACTGCCGAAAATGATGAGTATGAATCCGGCTGCGATGTATCCCCAGCCGCGGGTGACGAGGCGGCCTTGTTTGCGGCCGAGACTGAAGAGTCCGGCAAGCATTATCAGGCAGAGCGCAGCGAGCGCGATGACGGGTCCAACGTGACTCATGGCAGTTTGCAGTTCTGGCAGGCCGGGTCCGCACGGCCGAGGGTTGCGGGACCAGTTTCTCTTCTGAAGGCGTAACAACGTACGGCCTGCGCGAACCGGCGCAGTCGTAGTGTTCATAGCTGTTTCGGCTCAGCGTGCAGGTTCGATGATGTGCAATGGTGCAAGTGGGGCATTGTCAGGTTGGTGTGGGTTGGCGGAAAGGTTATCGGGCGCGGGTGCATCGCCGATCTAGGATTGCGCAGCCTGCACACACTTTGAGAGTTGGGCCTGCGTTCTTGACCCCGGAGATAGGTGGAACTGCGGAAGGTGTTGCTCACTGGTCTGAACTCAGAAACGGGATTGATAGTGAAGGGCAAAAGCCCAGCAACCGGGGTTGCTGGGCTTTGCGGGGGGTGGGATGAGACTCGTCGCGTGTGTCGCCTGATGATTCCCTGATTATTCAGCCGTCGAGAATTCAACTTCGTTTATGGTCTTATTACCGCTGGTTTCCACAGCAATGATTTCATACTTGTACGCGGTGCCGGGCTCAAGAAATTCTGCGGGCACGGTCATGCAATCGTCGGTGGCGCGCATGTCAATAGTGATTTCGCGCAGCCGTTGATCATCTTCATCCTTGGCGATGATGACCTGGTAGGCTTCGATCACGCTCGCAGGCGGATTCGGATCGGCAACCTTGGCCCACTGGAGAATCAGCGGCTGAAAAGCATCAACTTCATCGCCGTTCATCGGGAAGACTGTGCCCGGTTGAGCGGGTATGTCATGTGTGAGGATTGCAGTCGACAGCATGACATCGCCATCGACGCTGAGGCCGAGCATCGTGAATTCACCGGGCGGGAAGAGTTCGAGAAATTCATCGCGGGGCAGTTCATCAAAGCCGGGTTCAGCACTCTCGCTGAAGATCTCTGTCAGGCCGATGACCGCAACAGAACCATCGACGTTGACGGTTGCATAATTCGTGCCTTCAGCATCGAAGATAAAGACGCGTTTCCAGCCTTCACCATCGAGTTTGAAATGTATGCCGAGGTCTTCATCGGTCGCGTTCTCCTCGAAGAAAATTTCGGTGACTGCAAACTCAATGAGGTCGCGATGTTGGGTCTGCGGGCCGGGCCTGCGTGTGGCGTCGAGTACGTCTTCTACAAGGGAATTCACCTGCGCTGCGAGCATTTCGGATTGATGATCTGTCTGCATCTCCGGCAGATCGTCTTGCTTGCCCTGCAATGGTCCTGCAAGGACGTAGGCGGCGGTAAGAACCAGAAGCATGGCTGTCAGAATTCGCGTATGGGTGTTCATTGTCTTGTCTCCGTCTGTTTGCATATCAACGTGTTCGTGGGCGTGCGGTGTACGTGCATCAAATCCGCGCGATGAGCCTACGAAGACACAGCCGTAGCGCATGACCTGACGATGATGCGCTGCAGATGAACTGGCACGCGTCATGCAGCAGTCACGAACTGAAATGAAACTGTCATGACGACGTCATGTATGCGTCATATTGAGGTCATGTACGTCATGCGGATCGCGTCATACTTATGGTGATGACGCATTTCGAGCGCGAACTGAAAATCGATCTTGTCGTTGCGGTGTGTACGTGCAACAACGCTGCAACGATCACGCAGGTGCTGCAGAGTATTGATGGCATCGCCAGCCGAATTGTCGTTGTAGATTCCGGCTCGACAGATGACACGATCGACATCTGCGAATCGTTTGGCGCAGAAGTGTTTCATCGCCGATGGGGAGGCATGGTGCCGCAGCGCAGGCATGTTCTGAATCTGTGCGCGACTCATACATGGGTGCTGGTGCTGGATTCTGATGAATCGCTTGAGCCGGACCTGCAGGAATCCGTGCAGCAGGCAGTTGCGGAAAACACTGCGGGTACAGCGGGATACGAATTCAATCGGAAGGTATGGTTTCTGGGTGGATGGCTGCACCATGTCTTTCAACCGGAGTGGCGGCTGCGGCTGGTGCGCGGCGGAACGGCGACTGTACACGGCAGCGGCGGGCATGACAGTCTTTCGGTTGAAGGAACAGTCAAACGGCTGCGCGGTACGTGCCGGCATGATTCGTGGCGGGATGTGGGTGATATGTTTCGGCGGTATATCGCGCTGGCGAAACAGGCAGCGGCGGACAATCGTCGCGGCGGTTCGATCGGACGAATCATTGTCAGCCCGATGCTGGCGCTGTTCAAACAATTGATACTGAAGCGCGGAATACTCGATGGCAGACGGGGGTTTCTGGCTGCGGTCGGCGCATCGTACGGCACGCTGCTGAAACACCTGTTCATCATGGTTGGTCGTACAGAACGGCTGCGCGAGCGCGCAGCGACGGATGCAGCGCCGAATTCTGTAGAAGTTGCGGGCCAGGGCCGTGCCTGAGACCGGTGCAGATGGGCGTGCGGGTCGGCGTGTCGCTTGCTGCGGTGGTGTTAATCCCAGTGGTGGTTGATCCCAGCATCAGGAGATGCTGGGCTTTGGAGATGCTGGGCTTTGGGAGATGCGTTTGATGTGAAATGATTTGCCGGGGTTCATCATCTCGTCATGTTTCTCATGCAATGTGGTTGTAGGGTTCGTGTGATGGAGTATGGAATTGTGAGTGAGTCGTGAGAGGTTTTGGCAGTGTGTCCCAGCATCAGGAGATGCTGGGCTTTGGGAGATGTTGGGCTTTGGATCAGGAGCATGGATGTGCGGAGCCGGTTTGAACATTCTCGAGGGACTGCGTTTACGGTTGCTGTTCACGATCGGCAGGTGGAGATCACCTGCGTGAACGGGCACGAGCCGCCAGGTTCGGATCGACAGTGGATGCGGGCACGGCGGCTTTCGCATGTTCTGCATGATGTACTCAACAGCGGCGCGGAGACGGTGCTTGTTGATCTGCATGATGTTGATGATGTGAATACATCACTGCTTGCAGTGTTGGTGGATGCAATGATTCATGCCCGCGACAACGGCGCGCATCTGGTGATGCGAGGTTCGCCGGGGCTGCGCGATCTTGCGGGGATCTGCCGATTGGAAGGGATTTTGTTCGGAGCGTGAGCGTGGCGTGTGGAGTTGATGGTGTGGTGTGTGGGCGATCCCACCCTCTGGAGAGGGTGGGCTTTAGTTAAGGGTGGGTATAAGTTGAGGGTGGGCTTTGGTTGACGAATGTCAGCCGTAGTTCCATTCGTCGCCGGGGTTGAGCACTTTGACTTTGATGCCTTTGGGTTTGAAGTCCGCGGGATTCTGTTCGATGGGCGGCCAGGTGTTGTAGTGAATGGGTACAGCGACCTTCGGTTGAATCATTTCCGCAGCGCGCGTGGCAAGCGCGGGGCCCATTGTGAAACGGTCGCCGATGGGGAGCATGGCGATATCGGGTTTGTAGATTTCGCCGATGAGTTTCATGTCGCTGAAGAGGCCGGTATCACCAGCGTGGTAGATGGTGACGCCATTCATATTGATGATGAGGCCGCATGGCATGCCCATGTACCGGCCATCGAATGACGACGAGTGAAACGCTTGTGTGAATGCAATGTATCCGGGCTCGGTTTTGATCGAGCCGCCGGGATTGCCAGGGCTGACGTTGTCGATGCCGAGTGTTTGCAGGTACTCGGTAATTTCAAAGGCAGCGAAGACTGTGCAGTTGTGTGCTTTGGCCAGCGCGATGGTGTCGCCGAAGTGGTCTGCATGGCCGTGCGTCAGCGCGATGCCTGTGGGTGCAATGTCTTCGGGGGTGTGTTTTGCAAGCGGATTGCCGGTGAGGAAGGGATCAACAGCGAGGCGGTGCGGGCCGGTTTCCAAGAGGAAGCCGGAGTGGCCGAGGTATGTAATTTTGATGGGCATGGTGGGCGGTCCGTATGCGGTGTTGGGTGGTTGGGAAAATGGTAGCAGATGCAGTCAGGGGATTCGGTTCTGGATATCCCATGCTCGGGAGCGGGCGGGTTTGAAGCGGGTGTTGATGGGCTTTGGTGAGAAAGGTGCGGTGCGGTTGTGTAGGATTCGCGCTATGAGTGATGAACATTCGCAGCGCGTCGGCGGTGAAGAGTTGGTGAAGCAGTTGAAGGCGGAGCACACGCCTGATGCGATTGCCCAGCGACTGGACGCGCCGACGAAACACAGTTACCTCGGTGATTTCATTTACGGCGCGATTGACGGAACGGTGACGACGTTTGCGGTGGTGGCGGGCGTGGAAGGCGCGAGCCTGGCTGCGGGTGTTGTCGTGATCCTGGGATTGGCGAACCTGTTTGCAGATGGTTTTTCGATGGCGGTGAGTAATTTCCTGGGCAGTCGAGCGGAAGATCAACTGCGCGAGCGGGCGCGGCGCATGGAGCGCCGGCATATTGCGCTGCATCCGGATGGAGAACGCGAAGAGATCCGGCAGATTTTTGCAGCGAAGGGATTTGTGGGCAAAGATCTTGAACGCGCGGTACAGGTGATTACCAGCGATGAATCGCGGTGGGTGAACACGATGATGCAGGAAGAGTTGGGTTTGCCGTTGGAAAGCCCGAATCCGTGGCGGGCCGCAGTGAGTACGTTTGTCGCGTTTGTTGTGGTGGGGTTCCTGCCGTTGAGTGCGTACATCATTCAGTATGTGTCGCCGGTGCAGTTGCGCGAGCCGTTTCTGTGGAGCGCGGTGATCACAGCGGTGGCGTTTTTCCTGGTCGGCGTGGGCAAGGGGCGTGTGGTGGAACAGAAGTGGTGGCTTGCGGGGCTGGAAACGCTGGGGGTGGGCGGCGCAGCGGCGGTGCTGGCGTATGGCGTGGGGTGGCTGCTGCGTGGGGTGGCTGGGGCGTAGGATTCGCAGTGAGTCCGGACTGCATCGCAGGGAGCAGGATGTGGTACAACATGACGTCGTGATACAGGGATTTGTCAGACGTTTGAATGTTCTTTTGCCGGCGGCTGTGTGAGCACAGAAATGAGCCGGCGTTATTTTTTCCTGGAGAATCGTCAGATGAACGCGCGAGAGATGATGACACAACGAATCAGGCGACTGTTGATGACGGTATTAGCGACTGCGGTGCTGATTGGCGTGGTTGCGAGCACAGTTTCGGCTCAGAGCAACGCAGCAAAGCTGCAGAAGGTGACCGAAGTTGAAGGCATTACGCAGTATGTGCTGCCGAGCAACGGCTTGAAGGTGCTGCTGTATCCGGATGCGTCCAAGGCAACCGTGACAGTGAATATTACCTACCTGGTTGGTTCACGGCATGAAGGCCGCGGCGAAGCGGGCATGGCGCACCTTCTGGAACACATGGTGTTCAAGGGTACGCCGACGTACGAGAACATCTGGGGTGCATTGCAGGATCACGGCGCGCAGTTCAACGGCACGACGTGGGTCGACCGGACGAATTATTACGAAACGCTGCCGTCGTCATCGGAGAACATCGAATTCGCGCTGCACATGGAAGCGGATCGCATGGTGAACAGCTATATCGCCGGCGAAGAGCTTGCCAAGGAGATGACTGTTGTTCGCAATGAATTCGAGATGGGCGAAAATAATCCGATCGGCGTATTGATGGAACGGATGATGTCATCTGCGTTCCTGTGGCACAACTATGGGAAGAGCACGATCGGCAATCGCAGCGACATCGAGCGTGTGCCGGTGGACAATCTGCGCGCTTTCTACAAGAGGTATTACCAGCCGGACAACGCCATGCTTGTAGTGGCGGGCAAGTTCGATGTGGACTATGTCACGAAGAAGGTTGAGCAATACTTCGGCGCGATTCCGAAGCCGAAGCGCACGCTTTCGGGGACGTATACGGATGAACCGACGCAGGACGGCCCGCGACATGTGAAGCTTGAGCGCGTCGGGAGTGTTGGCGCGGCGGGCGCGGTGTATCACGTTCCTGCGGGTCCGCATTCGGATACGCCGGCCATTGAAGTATTGACGGAGTTGTTGACGGATCAACCGTCCGGGCGGTTGTATAAGAAACTGGTCGAAGCGAACAAGGCAGTGAGCGTGTTCGGCATGCACTTCCAGTTGAATCAGCCGGGTGTGGTGCTGTTCATGAGTCAGGTTCGTGATACTCAGAACGCTGAAGACGTCATGAACACGATGACGAGCGTGATGGAGACGGTAGCTGAGGAGCCGTTTACGGAAGAGGACGTCGAGCGCATTCGCACGAAGCTGCTAAAGAACCTGAAGCTGGCGATGACGGACACCGGCAGCGTGGGTATTCAACTCAGCGAATGGGAAGCGATGGGCGATTGGCGAATGCTGTATGTGCATCGTGATCGTCTGCGCGATGTAACGGCAGATGATGTCAATCGTGTTGCAGCGCAGTATTTCGTTTCGAGCAATCGCACGACGGGTATTTTCGAGCCGATTGAAGAACCGATGCGGGCGGAGATTCCCGACACGCCGGACATTCGCTCGATCGTCGAGGGATATGTCGGTACGGAGCAGATGGCCAAGGGCGAAGCATTTGAGGCGACGCCGGAGAACATCGAGCGGCGCACGACCCGTGAGAAACTGAACGAAAACATTCAGGTTGCGCTGCTGCCCAAAGAAACCAACGGCGACATCGTTCGCGGTGTGTTGATTTTCCGATTCGGTACAGAAGACACGATGAACGGACACGTGACGGCGCTGGGCATGATGCCGACGCTGATGATGCGTGGCACAGAGAACAAGACGTTCCAGCAGTTGCAGGATGTGAAGAACCGTATCGAGACGCAGCTCAGTGTCGGCGGCGGACCGGGCGCGCTGCAGGTGAGTGTGACGACAACGCGCGAGCATTTGCCTGCTGCGATGGAGTTGATGACTGAGATATTGCGGCAACCGACGTTTCCGGAGGAGGAGTTGGAAGTGATCCGCAAGATGCAGTTGGCGCAGCTTGAGGATGCGAAGACGCAGCCGATGGGGCTGGTGTTCAATGCGGTGCAGCGCACACTTGCGCCGCATCCGAAGGGCACGATTCATTATGTGCCGACAATCGAAGAACAGATCCAATGGATTGAATCGGTGTCGACGGATGAGATTCGTTCGCTGTATCAGAAACTTGTCGGCGCGAGCAAACTCGAAGCCGCATTCGTGGGCGATTTTGATCCGGAAGCGCTCAAGAGCATGCTGGTTGAGCACTTCGGCGACTGGAAGTCCGGTGTGAAGTATGTGCGTGTGAAGACGCCGTATGTGCAGCCGAAGCCGCTTGATGAGACAATCAACACGCCGGACAAGAAGAACGCGATTGTGGCGCATGCCACGACGTTTCGTATGCGCGATGATGATCCGTACTACCCCGCGCTCGATTTTGCAAATTTCGTGCTTGGTCAAAGCCCGAAGTCGCGACTTCTGACGGCGCTGCGGCATGAAGGCGGGATGAGTTACGGTGCGGGTTCATTCATGCAGGTCGATGACCAGGACGAGAACGCAGCGCTCATCGGATACGCCATCTGCAATCCGGGTAATGCGGTCAAGGCGCAGCAGGCGATGCAGGAAGAATTTGACACGTGGATCAACGGCGGTGTTGAAGATGCTGAGATGAAGAATTCAAGGAAGGATATCTGCAAGGCTGGAAAACTCGGCTGACAAATGATCAGTACATCGTCGGTGAACTTGCAGGCGGGCTTCAGATCGGCCGAACGTTCATGTATCACCAGCGCATGATCGAAGCTGTGGAAGACCTCAAGAGCGAGGACATCCAGGGTGCGCTGAGCACGTATCTCAGCAGCGCGCCGTTTGTCGATTTCAAGGGTGGCGACACAAGCGCATTTGAAAGCGGCGATGGCGGCGACGGGGGTTGAAGTTCTGCGAACGCCGGACAATTCTTGAATCATGGGAGCCCACGTTCTCTGAACGTGGGTTTCTCTTTTGGGAATGCTTCGTCGTATTGGTGTTGTGATCTGCTGGGCGGGTTGTGAGAACGCGAATGCTTCGTCACAATGCGGGGGCTTGAAAACCTGGAGTTGCTATGTACGAGACTTCGACAGTTGCGATGCGGCAGAGGATTGACGTTCGGCGGATTGCGATTGAAATCGGCTGCATCATCGCTGGCTCGGTTGTGGTAGCGCTGGGGGCGCAGGTTGCGCTTCCGCTGCCATTCACGCCGATACCTGTGACGCTGCAAACGCTTGCGGTTCTACTGGTGGGTGTCGGGCTTGGTTGGAAGCGCGGCAGCGCGGCGATTCTGCTGTATCTGGCAGAAGGTGCTGCGGGGCTGCCGGTGTTTGCCGGCGGAGCTGGCGGGCTTGTGTATATGCAGGGCGCGACGGCTGGCTATCTTCTCGGATTTGTCCCGGCAGCGGCTCTGGCGGGTTGGCTGGCGCAGCGCGGCTGGTGCAGAACACTGTCCGGCAGTGCTGCGGTCATGACATTGGGTACAACAGTCATTCTCGGCTGTGGCGTGCTGTGGCTGGGGTATATGCGTCTGCTCGGACTGGAAGCTGCGATCGCGCTTGGATTGATTCCGTTCATTCCCGGCGCAATCGCCAAGATCGCTGCGGGGGCGGCTGGAGCACCGCTGGCAACACGGCTTTTGGCTCGATTAGGGGCTGTTGCGGGCATGGACAGGGATTCAACGGAATGACAGACAGGTTGTCCCGTATAATAAAACGCATGGAAGTTCTTCGAATTCTCATATGTACGATCATTACGACTGCAGGTCTGCTCACTCTCGCAGGCTGTGATGGCGGCGTGAGCTATGAAGGCGACGCCGCTGCGGATCAAGAGTCCGAAACTGTTGAACAGCAAGAGGTTGGCGGTAGCAAGTCGACCTACGGCAAGGCCCGTGATCAGGCGGAGAACATCGTCGAAAAAAGTGATGAACGCCAGCAGCAGATGCTGGAGATGATGGAACCGGAAGGCGAATGAAACATCGTGGTTGACGCATCCAGACGCCTGTTTGGGTACACTACGACCTTGATTTGTCAGCCACGAAATATGCAAAGGAGATTATCAATGCGACGATTGCAGCATGGATTGGGGATGCTGATCGCCCTGTTTGCCCTGGTTGGAGTGTTCGCTTTGGCTGGTTGCGAAAAGAGCAGCGATGACGGCATTGACGATGCCGCGGACAAAGTTGAAGACGCAGCTGAAGATGCCAAGGACAACATGGATGATGCCATGGACAAAGCTGGCGATGCAATAGACGATGCCACTGGCGGTTGATCCCGCATTGCTTGTGGCTCAAGCGCGAGTTTGTTTGCACAGCGCATCTCGAAAGAATTGAGGTCGGCCCGAATTGCTCGGGCCGATCTTTTTCATGCGAGCGTTTCACGAACGCGCGATGTCGGAAGGGTATTGCGTTTGTGAAGATGGCGAGTCTGGCTTGATGCGGTAAGACTGTAATTGTAGACTTCGACATCGCTCGCCATGATGGCAATGCGCGTGTCGGTGGCGGACCACCGGCGTCAATGTGAAGAGAGACCCCGACGCAAGGAAGCAGGCCAGCCTGAGAGAAGGTGTCGGAGAGGGGTGATTCTCAATGCAATCGAATGTTCGTCTACGGACGGAATCCGGCAATGCACTGCGGCCGCAGCGGCATATGCAACTCAATAGTGTGCTCCTGGAAAAAGCAACGCGGATTGCGCGCACGACATGTTCTGTCTTGCTGACCGGCGAGACGGGGGTCGGCAAGGGGCACGTTGCGCGGTGGCTGCACCAAAACGGCCCGCGCGGCGATCAACAAATGATCCCGGTCAATTGCGGGGCGATACCCGAACATCTGATCGACAGCCAGTTGTTCGGACATGTGCGCGGCGCATTCACCGGTGCCGAACGCGCGCATGAAGGCCTGGTTGGTGCCGCCAACGGCGGAACGCTACTGCTGGATGAAGTCAGCGAGTTGCCTGCCACAGCGCAGCTTCGTTTGTTGCGTTTGCTGGAAGAGCGCGAAGCCCAACCGGTTGGCAGCTCGAAGCCGCAGCAGGTTGATGTTCGAGTTCTCGCTGCAACGAATCGTGATTTGAAACAGTGTGTTGCGGCTGGCAATTTTCGTGAGGATCTGTACTACCGATTGAATGTGATTGAACTTCGAGTGCCGGCACTGCGCGAGCGAACGGAAGAAATACCTGCGTTGTTTGAGACGTTCAATCATGAATTCGCGAAGTTGTATGACCAGTTGCCGGTGACGCTGACTGAGAACGCAAACGCGGTGTTGCAGTCGTATGACTGGCCGGGCAACGTTCGCGAATTGCGGACGGTGACTGAACGGCTGCACGTGCTGTGTCCGCATGAGATTGTTTCGGTACAGAAGTTGGAATCGTGTGGGCAGTTGCGGGCGCGCTGTAACGATGCGCGCGGAGCGGGTGTGCTGATTGAGGTGAAGCCGGATGGCATGCTTTCACAGCGCATGCAAGAAGCGCGATCAGCTGCGGTGCGCAAGGCACTGGCTGAATGCGGCGGCAATGTCTCCCGCGCGGCGCGAACGATTGGTGTGCATCGTTCGACGTTGTATCGATGGTTGGCTGCCGGTTAATTTCTGCTATCGGGAATCCCAAACAACCGGACTGCCAAACATTTGTGGAATCAGAACGTTTGGTGTGCTGTGCGTGTTTGATCGCAGTGTTGTATTGTGCGCGTTGGGTGTGAGCATGTGTTGTCGGCGTGCATTGTGAGTGTGCGTTGTCTGCGACAGTCCCCAGCATCTGGAGATGCTGGGCTTTGGGGGGTGCAGTGGATTTGTAGAGGCGCGGTTGATTTATCAGGTTGGATTGGTA
Source organism: Phycisphaerales bacterium (assembly GCA_029260575.1). GTDB lineage: Bacteria > Planctomycetota > Phycisphaerae > Phycisphaerales > SM1A02 > JAJDDB01. The sequence goes on along the minus strand of JAJDDB010000003.1, from coordinate 248,852 downwards.
TGTGGCAAGTCTGGGTTGATACCGGCGGGACGTTTACCGATTGCCTCGGGGTTGATCCGGATGGTGTTGTGCATCGTGCGAAGTTGTTGAGCAGCGGGGTTCTGCGGGGGGAAATTCACAGTTGGATTGATCCCCAGCAGGTTGTTGTGCGGCTGCCGGGGGTGCAGCGGGTTGGCGGATTGGTGGGTTGGCGGTTTGAGGGGACGGTTGAAAAGCCTAAGGGTGCTGCGCCGCAAGCGGCAATTGTGTCGAGCGCGCAGTTGATGCGTGATGGTTGCGTTGCGCTGATGTTGGATCAGCGGTGCCAAGATGCGCGGGAGTCGCGGGAGGCGGGGGATTCTGTTGAACTGTGTGGTGATGAACCTGCGCCGATATTGGCGGCGCGGTTGGTAACAGGGACGGGGGTGGGGGATACGCTGCCGGAATTGGCGATGCGGCTTGCGACGACGCGGGGTACCAATGCGCTGCTGGAGCGCACTGTAGCGCGGACAGCGCTGTTTGTAACGCAGGGGTTTGGTGATCTGCTGGTGATCGGCGAGCAGCATCGGCCGGACCTGTTTGCACTGCGGATTGAAAAGCCGCTGCCGTTGTATGACAGTGTTGTTGAAGTGCGCGAGCGCATTGATGCTGCGGGCAATGTTCTTCACGAGTTGGATGTGGGGCAGCTGCGCGATGCGGCGCGGGCACTGTTTGATGATGGTGTGCGCGTTGCGGCGGTGGCGCTGGCGAATAGTTATGTGCATGCAGCACATGAGAAACTGGCAGAAGATGTGCTGCGCGATGTCGGTTTTGATGTTGTTGCATGTTCAGCGGAGTTGGCGCCGTTGATCGGGTACGTGGCAAGGGTGGAATCTGCAGTTGTGGATGCAGCGCTGTCGCCGGTGATTCGTGCGTATGTTGACAGGGTGCAGCAGAGTCTTACAGGCGGATCGTTGTTGTTGATGACAAGCGCGGGGGGGTTGGTCGCAGCGGATTCATATCGGGCGATGGACAGTTTGTTGAGCGGGCCGGCCGGTGGCGTCGGGGGTGCAGCCGCAGCGGCGCGGCAGTCGGGCCTTACGCGAAGTATTGCATTTGATATGGGCGGCACAAGCACGGATGTGTCGCGGTGGGATGGTGATTTTGAATATCAGTTTGAGCAGCGCGTTGGTGGCGCACGGGTGTTGTCGCCTGCACTGGCGATAGAAACGGTGGCTGCGGGCGGCGGGTCAATCTGCAGGTGTGTTGAGGATCGATTGACGGTGGGGCCGGGCAGCGCAGGGGCGCAGCCGGGGCCGGCGTGTTATGGCGCGGGCGGGCCGTTGACGGTAACGGATGTGAATCTACTCAGTGGGCGGATTGATGCAGCGCGATTTTCGATACCGATTGATGTCCAGGCGGCCCGGCGCGCGTTTGATGCGGTGTGTGCGGATGTGGAAGCGTCATCAGGAAATGCTGTTGATCGCGATGCGATACTTGATGGGTTTCTTGCAATTGCCAACGAACGAATGGCAACTGCAATCGAGCGTATTTCGCTGCGCAAGGGATATGACCCTGCGGAGTATGGATTGGTTGCGTTCGGCGGGGCCGGCGGACAGCATGCGTGCGCGGTTGCGCAGCGGCTGGGGATGACAACGGTTGTTGTGCCGAGCGATGCATCGCTGCTCAGCGCAGTCGGTCTTGGTCATGCGGTGATTGAACGATTTGCGCAGCGGCAGGTTTTGCAGAGTCTGGAGGCGTGCGGCGATCAGTGGCGGCAGTGGATGGAGGATTTGGCCCAGCAGGCTGTTGGGTTGGTGGAAGATGAGGGTATTGCTCGTGATCGGATCGAGATTCGCAGGCGGATTGTGAACGTGCGGTTGATGGGGCAGGATACGACGCTGGATATTGAGGTGGACGAGACAACGCAATTGTGTGATGTGTTTGCTGCACGGTATCGACAGATGTACGGCTACGACCCGCCGAATCGCAGCATTGAGATCGAATCGATGCGCGTCGTGGCATCACACATACAAGGGGACGGGAGTCTTTTCTCGGAGGGTGAAAAAAGGGGACGGGAGTCTTTTGTAGGCCATTATCAGGATGGGGAGATGCTGGGCATTGGGGAGCAATCAGTGCGGATGCGCGCGGGTGGGCGGTGGTGTGATGTGAAAGTGTACGAGCGCAGCGCCATTGCAGTTGGGGGAAAAGTTGTCGGGCCGGCGCTTGTAACGGAGCAGCGGAGTGTGATTGTTGTGGAGCCGGGGTGGAGCGCGCAGGTGGATTTTGCGGGTGCGGTTGTGATGGAGTGTTGTGAAAGAGAGGATGCGACCCCTGCATCTGGAGATGCTGGGCTTTGTCTTAGAGATGGGGAGGTTCTTGAAGAAAGTGTGTTTGCGCGGGCGGAGTTGTATGCGCATCGGTTGACGAACATTGCGCTGGAGATGGGGCAATTGCTGCAACGGACGGCAATGAGTACGAACATCAAGCAGCGCTTGGATTTCTCATGTGCAGTGTTGAACCCGGCAGGCGAACTGGTAGTGAATGCACCGCATCTGCCGGTGCATCTTGGTGCGATGGGTGTGTGTGTGCGGGCAGTGCGCGAACAGATCAAGATCGGGGCCGGAGATGTGGTGGTGACGAATCATCCTGCGTGTGGTGGATCGCATCTGCCTGATGTCACGGTGATCAGCGCGGCATTTGATGAAGATGGTGTATTGATAGGGTATGTGGCGAATCGCACGCATCACGCGGAGATCGGCGGATTGCGGCCGGGATCGATGCCGCCGAACGCAACGCGGTTGATTGAAGAAGGCGTTGTACTCGAGCCGCAATACCTGATCAGAAATGGTGCGCCTCAGTTCGACCTTGTGCAGCGCGCATTGGAGACTGCGACCTATCCATCGCGCAATGTTGTGGAGAATATTGCGGATTTGCGGGCGCAGGCAAGAGCGAATCGGTATGGCGTGGAAGAGCTGCAGCGGCTGGCAGCGGCGGCCGGCGTCGAGGAACTGCATGCGCAGATGCGGTTGATTGAGGAGCGGGCTGAGCGTGTGATGCGGCGTGTGATTGCCGGGATGCCGGGGCAGTTGAAGGCGGAAGAATTCTTAGATGATGGGGCGCGGATTCGTGTTGAAGTTGTGCGCGAGAAAGATGAACTGATTATTGATGTTGAAGGCAAAGTGGCGCCGTATGGGGTGGGGTCTGGGGAACATCCGGGGAATCTGAATGCTCCGCCGGCGGTGACACATAGTGCGGTGTTGTATGTGCTTCGCGTGCTTGGGGGTGAAGACATGCCGTTGAATGAAGCGATGCTTCGTCCGGTGCGAGTGCGTATTGGGCCGGGCATGTTGAATCCGAATTTTGATCTGCCGATGGAGCAATTGCCTGCAGTGGTTGGCGGCAATGTCGAGACGAGTCAGCGTGTTGTGGACACGCTCATAAAGGCGTTTGGTTTACTTGCGTGCGGGCAGGGGACGATGAACAACACATTGTTCGGCAACGATCGGTTTGGATATTACGAAACGGTTTGCGGCGGCGCAGGAGCGGGGCCGGGATTCGACGGGGCGGATGCTGTGCATACGCACATGACGAACACACGGATTACGGATGTGGAGGTGATGGAGCAGCGGTATCCAGTGCGCGTACGGCGGTTTGTAGTGCGGCGCGGTTCGGGTGGTGGCGGCGCGCATAAAGGTGGTGATGGTGTTGTGCGCGAGTTGGAGTTTCTTGAAGATGTGTCGCTGAGTTTAGTGAGCCAGCACCGCGTGGTTGCGCCGTTCGGGATGCACGGTGGTGCGGCAGGCGCGGTAGGCCGGCAGCGGATTGTGCGCGCAAATGGCAGTATTGAAGAATTGCGCGGGATTGATGCGGCGGAACTGCGGGCAGGTGATGTGTTTGTGCTGGAGACACCGGGGGGCGGGGGCTGGGGGGAGGCGGAACATTGAGAAAGCTGAACAGGCGGACATGTAGAAGCCAGGCAGCGTTCCAGCTTCGGGAGTTGCTTGCTTTGGGCGATTTACATGCGTTCGACGAGGCGGTCGATGAGGTAGTTTGATTGTGTCATTGCCTGGTCGGTGAAGTCGCCGAAGTATTTGTGGACTTGTTCAAAAAGCCTGCGGACCTGTTCGTGATCGCCTGAGGCGATTGTCGCGCGCCACTGTTTCGCAGCGCGCTCGAATGTTTCGGTGACTTCTGCGGTGCGCGGGTTACTCATCTGGATTGATGCGTACAGGTCAGGGTCCTGCGCAAAGTGACGAGCGGTCATGAGCATTTCCATAAGGTACACCGGGCTGGTGAAGCGCAGCGTATTTTCGAGCGGCACGTTCAACATGGCCATTGCCAGGCCGGCCACTTCGGTGGAGAAGTGCGTGAGCACCTGCACGATCGCCATTGCCTGATCGTGTTGCTCAGCTGTTGTCTGCACCACATTGATTCCGCGGGCGGTGAACATTTGTGTAAACCACTGTGCCCAATCATCGCCGCGCGCAGGTACAAGCGCGAGGCGCTGGCCCTGCAGCGAATGCACGGATGGTCCGAACAGCGGATGCGTGCCGACAACTGATGCGGTGGTGTGTTCAAGCATTGCAGCAACGGGCGCGGTCTTTGTCGATGTGACATCTGCGAGCACCGCATCAGCGCGTACATGCGGGCCGACTTCTGCTATGACTTTGACGGTGTCATCAATCGGCACACAGATCAGCACAACATCGGCGAGAGCAGCGGCTTCCGCGGGGGTGAGTTTCGTATCAAGGTCAGCGATCATGACGGCGTGGCCAAGGTCGGCGAAGAGGTTTGCCATGAGCCGGCCGATGGAGCCGTGGCCGCCGATGATGGCAACTGTTTTCGTCTCGATGTCCTGCGGCAGTTCGGCACCGAGTGCGGCCTGGCGATCGCGGCTCGCCCAGAGCATGAGACGGAAGAGGCTTTCGATCGTGTCCGGCGGCAGGCCGAGCGGCGTGGCTCGTTTGCGGCGGTCTGTGATGATCTCATTTTCACGTTGCGGATCACGTATCATCATGCGGGTGCTGCGTTTATATGCTGCAACTTCGGTCACAAGGCCGTTTCGTCGGGCAAGTAATCGCAGCAGTTCATGATCGACAGCGTCAATCAGGGCGCGCAGCACGGACAGCGGCCGGGGTTGATCGGCAGGGGCATTTGGGACGATATCGGGGTTGTTCGAACTGCTCATGAAATCGCTCGTGAGTGCTTCAAGGCATCGGTCGAACCGACTCGCGCGTTGCAGTGTTCCCGAAGCTTGGCCGAAAAAGTGTCAGATTCAAGGCGTCTGGCTGGTATCTTGAACTGCAGGGTGGCGAACATCGGGGTTTCGAATCGTTTGCAGTCAACGTCTGAAAGGATACACAATGACCACAGCGGTACACGAACCGATGACGACGGGCGCCACCGGATACATTCACGATGTTCTGGAGATTGTGAAGAAGCGCAATCCGAATGAACCGGAGTTTCTTCAGGCTGTGCGCGAAGTGTTCGAATCGCTGCAGAACGTTCTGGCCAAGAACCCGAAGTACGAAGAGCATCATGTTCTGGAGCGGCTCGTGGAGCCGGAACGCATTGTGCAGTTTCGTGTGCCGTGGCTGGATGATGCGGGCAAGGTACATGTGAATCGTGGCTGGCGTGTGGAATTCAACAGCGCGATCGGGCCGTACAAAGGCGGTCTGCGTTTTCATCCGAGCGTCAACGTGAGCATTCTGAAGTTTCTGGGTTTTGAGCAGATTTTCAAGAACAGTCTGACAACGCTACCGATCGGTGGCAGCGATTTCAACCCCAAAGGGCGCAGCGACAACGAAGTGATGCGGTTCTGCCAGAGTTTCATGACGGAGTTGCAACGGCACATCGGACACAACACCGATATACCTGCGGGCGACATCGGGGTGGGAGAGCGCGAGATCGGCTACCTCTTCGGCCAATACAAGCGCATCAGTAACACATTCGTTGGCGTGCTGACGGGTAAAGGAATCGGCTGGGCAGGCAGCCAGATTCGCACGGAAGCGACGGGGTACGGCGTTGCATATTTTGCAGAGGCCATGCTGGAGACGCGCGGCGAAACACTTTCGGGCAAGAAGTGCATCGTGTCAGGTTCGGGCAATGTTGCGCAGTATCTGATTGAGAAATTGATCGAGCGGGGGGCCACAGTGCTTGCGATGTCCGATTCCAGCGGGTTCGTGCATGACCCGGATGGAATTGATGAAGAAAAACTGGAGTGGATCAAGCAGCTCAAGAACAGACGGCGCGGCAGAATCGAGGAGTATGCAGAGCAGTTTTCAACTGCGGAATTTACTTCGTATGATTCCAATATGAAAGCGAATCCGCTGTGGGAAGTTGATGCGGATTGTGCATTTCCCTGCGCGACACAGAATGAAATCAACAAGTCGGATGCGGAGCATCTGGTCAGCAGCGGTGTGGAGTTGGTGTGTGAAGGCGCGAACATGCCCGCCATGCCGGAGGCTGCGGATGTGTTGATCGAATCAAATGTTCTGTTCGGGCCGGGCAAAGCGGCGAATGCGGGTGGCGTTGCTGTGTCGGCGCTGGAGATGGCACAAAACAGCATGCGCATCTCCTGGCCGCGCTCGGAAGTTGATTCGCGACTGCAGAACATCATGCAGACGATTCACGAGCAATGTCGCGATGCTGCGGATCGCTATGGGTCGCATGACAATTACGTGAACGGCGCGAACATTGCGGGGTTCACAAAAGTTGCGGACGCGATGATCGAGCAGGGGGTTGTGTAAAATCTGTAACGCTGACTACTGAACCTGTAGGTGGCCGGGCAGATTGAGAGTTGGCTGTAGGTTGGATCCCAGCATCTGGAGATACTGGGCATTGGGGTTGATGAGATTGCGGTGCAATAGCCCACTGATGTGCGTTGGTGGGTTTTTCGTTGCGCGCTGGCGGGAGGAGTTGTTGTGCGCAAAAAAGATCCACGTCGTGCCCGCCGGCACGACGCGGAGAGAAGAGAGAGAGCTTGTCGGCCGCGTTTGTGCGACCTCAAATCCACGCCGTACCCGCCGGCACGGCGCGGAGAGAAGAGAGAGAGATTGTCGGTCGCTTTTTCGCGACCCAATATCCACGCCGTACCCGCCGGCACGGCGCGGAGAGAAGAGAGAGAGGTTGTCTCCGCACGAGGCGGACAATCCGATTCGTCGCCTGTCGGCGGCGTTGCGGGAAACTATTGCGAGGCGGAGTCTGTCATGTCATCGTTGGGCCTCTTGGTCTGGTTGTCGTCGGGGGTTGAAGCTGCGCCGACGCGCAGATGATCGAGATCAGCCATCCATTGTGGTTGCAGCCAGGAACCACTGCAGCGCGGGTGGAGCGGGGCATGCACAGCTTCAAAGTAACACACAGCATCGACTGCCTGAGAGAATGATTCGATATAGACACTGCATCCGAGCGATGCAGCAGTTGCGGTAAGCGGCTCGCGGCCGGTGATCCCGATCGCTGTGAGCACTGTTGCGAATCCGCGCTGATCCTGCAGGAGCATGCGCAATGCATCGCCGTGGCGCTGAAGCGTCGACTGGTCGAGTGTGATGCAGAGTGTTGTACGTTGGACCTCGCCGAGGACGAGCAATCTGCGCAGACCGCGAAGGCTTGTTGTGACCGCAGCGGGTGCGATACCTGCCTCAAGCAGTTTCGAGCGCAATTGATCAGACGCTTCAGTGGCGCTGATCACAACGGCGAGATGGTCTCTATCCCTCTGCATCATCTCTGCATGTTCTTAAGCAATGAGTGTGCCAGAGTGATTGGATGTGTGAAGGCCGTTGCAGGCGATACCGGGGCGTCAGAGCGGTTTGATAAGGCGTATGAGGAGGATCGTGTCGCATTCATGGAGGCATCTGACGCATTCCTGCGGCGCGTGATGGGCAGTTGCTGGGCTGGCGGAGTGATCTGTCGCGGTGGTGGATCCACTTGATGCACATCTGCGGCGCTACAGCGCAGGAATCAGCGAACAGCGAAGAATCAGCGGCTATGGCCGCTGAAAATTGTTGGAAGAATTGTGAAAAGGTAGCGCGGCAGCGATCAGTTTGTGTCGCACTGCGAATCGGAGCGCTGCAGCCAGCGGTAGATGGTGCTGCGGTGTACGCCGAAGATTGCTGCGGCGCGGGCAACTGAGCCGCCGGTCTCCGCCATGACGCGTTCGACCTGCTGGCGTTTGGCGTGATCGATTTCACGCTGCAAGTCGTCGGAGATGCCAGGCATCTGGAGTTTTCCGAAGCCGCGCAGAATGTCAGCATCGACATTGCCATCGGTGCAGAGGACGTGCAGCCGCTCGACAACAGTGCGGAGTTCGCGAATGTTGCCCGGCCAGTGGTAGGCCATGAGCAGTTGGCGAGCATCGTCATTGAATGACAACTCGGGCTGTTGGTAGAGATCTGAGAATTCGCGATTGAAAGCGAGGAGTAGTTGCGGAATCTGATGCGTGCGCTCGCGCAGCGGGGGCACTTCTATCTGAATCACGTTGAGGCGGAAGAACAGATCCTCGCGGAAATTCTTGTCAGCAACAGCTTCATCAAGATCGATGTTTGTAGCTGCCATGACCCGGACATCCACAAGAATCGGTTGCGGATGGCCGACCGGTTGCACTTCACGATCCTGAAGCAGTCGAAGCAGTCGAAGCTGCGCGGTATGGGGCAGTTCGCTGACTTCATCCAGCAGGAGTGTGCCTTTTTCTGCTGCACGTACGAGGCCGATGTGGTTTGCGGTTGCGCCGCTGAATGACCCTTTGACGTGGCCGAAGAGTTGGCTGTCGATGAGCGATTCGGGAACCGCTCCACAGTTGACGGGAATGAACGCGCGGTCGTGGCGTCGGCTGTGCTGGTGGAGCCAGCGCGCAAAGTGCCCTTTGCCGGAGCCGGTTTCGCCTGTGATCAGAATCGTGCAATCGCTACGCGCTGCGCGCCTTGCGAGTTGCAGATCGATCTGACTTGCGGGCGAGTCAGCGTCGGTGGTTGAGTCCTGCCTGGGTTGCGTGGACGCAAGCGGGTCAACCTGTATGGGATTGTTCGTGCGCTGGTCTCCCAGCTCACTTTGCCGATGTGCCATCGAAGTCTCTCTCTTCTTCTCCGCGGCGTTTTGTTCCGTCAATCAACTCTTCTTCACTGCACGTACTAAGGACTCTTCTCCTATGGAAGTTCCGAATCACCCGCTACACGGGTGGGGCGTCTCCAAACGAAGCGGCTGAGCTGTGTCTTTGAGTACTCGGTTCGAACGAACCACGGAACTCAACGGCACGTACAGCCAGTTTGCGAGGTCATCTACAACTTATGGATTTGGCGTTTGCCATCTCCGCTCTTCTTCTCAGGGGGTTGCCCCATGCGGCGCTGCACGAGTGCGACACGCCACTTGCACTATGCGACACCATAAACGCTCCCACGTCAACCCCCTATCTGCAGGTTGGCTGCAAAAAGTGCATGAATCGACTGTTTGGAACAAGTTACCCACATTCACAGGCTGAAAAACAAGGTAATTTCGTCAAAGTGGAGTGACTCATGGACGAAGCGCATGTGCGGCAGATGTCGAGAGCGTATACCAGCACCGAGCAAGAGGGACGAAGCAACTAGTCCGACGGGTTCATCGTGAAGATTGGCGAATTGGAAAACTTGGAATTGCAGGCCGGTTCTTGCCGTTATACTTGTGTACCCGAGTTGATCATGGATATATCGCAGGAGCCGGCCTTGCTGGGTGTCTGCACGTGTTCGTGGCTGCATCGGGTTCTGATTGACTTTCTTACACAACTGACAGGCCTGACAGTTCATGTCAGAGCTGGATGCATCTGCAAGAGCAGTATGCATGACCGCGGTGGTTTGCTGCTGTGACCGGGCTCTAAGCCGAATCCAGCGGCTCGTGAACGGACTGCGGCGCTTTGATCGAGCGTGCCGCATTGTCTTGGCTCGTGCTGAGAACCGGCCACACCGCTGGCAGAATCGATTACTGAGAGACTGGAAGGGCATGCTAGAGAACCTTAACGCACAACAGCGGCGCTATGAACGTGGTGATCGTGTCAAGCATCGGCAGCGTCCGGAATGGGGCGTGGGAACGGTGACTAAGGCTGAAGACATCGCGAATGCAAATGTCGCAGCGCAGCGGATTGCAGTGCGGTTTCCCAACGCCGGCCTGAAGACGTTAAACACCAAAGTCGCTGATATTGAGATTGTCATTGAAGGCGTGGAGCAGCACATGAACGGATCGGCAAACGGCAACGGCGCAGCCCGCAGCCGCGCGGAGATCGTTCGCGGCGTCGAAGCAGATGAAGAACATTGGCTCGCGCCGGTAGCGGAGAAGGAGCGCGAACAGGCGTTGCAGGCGATTCCCGAAGCGGCGACTGATCCGTTCAGCGGGATACGCAGCCGGGTGAAGGCAACGTTCGAGTTGTACCGTTTCGATCAATCAGGCAAGGGTTTGATGGATTGGGCAATTGCGCAGACTGGAATCGAAGATCCGCTGAGCACATACACCCGCCACGAACTGGAAGAGAAGTTCGATCGCTGGGTGGCCAGCCGCGATGATCATCTTCGGTGCCTGCTCGCTGATGATGAGTGCACACCCGAGATAGTCCGAGAGCTCTTGGTGGAAGCCCCTGCTGCGGCGCAGCAGGCTGTGCAGCGAATCAGCGCTCGACGTTGAATTTCAGCAACATCCGCGACGACTGACCGCAGGCCGCAATTCAGTCTGGCGCGGCATGTCCGGGAAGAGTGTGGCTGCATCTGCATTGAAGTGTGAAACTGCAAATCGATCGGCAATTGGCACGGTCGGGCGCGGTGGTTGTTCCCCTGTTTGGCAAGACATCAACCACAGACACGAGTCAGGGGAATCACCGCATGGACGAGCAGACCTTCCAGAACAAGTTCAACGAGCTGCTAAATCGCATCAACGAGTTGCCGGACGATCAGCGCAGCCGCATTGAGAAGATGGCCAACGACACCCGCGAGCGCCGCCAGCGCATTCAGTCCTCGGTGTCAGAGCTGCAGGAAGCTTTGGATTATCTTCGGCTGAGCGTGAAGTACCTGGTCTTTGATCTCGAAGCGACCCGGCGAGAGAACGCATATCTCCGTCGATTACTCGAACAAGCCAACGGCGATGTGCAGCGTCAAGGTGATGAGGATGAAGAGGATGACAATTTCATGGAAGAGCGCGACGGCGCAGATTGAACTTCCAGTGACGAATCGCAACTGAAGACCGGCCGATTCAAATGGGGATTTGCGACAGGCTGGGTGGAAACGCCCGGCCTGTTGTGTGCGCCGGTTGCCGACTAGCAGTGGCTCGAAAAGTAGTGGCTGTCCCTACTTTTCGACTTTTCGAAGAGTGGTGTCTGTCGGTCTTTCTCGTTTCTCAAGTGGGAACAACTCCTGACAGATAGAGAGCGCCTGCATGATGCGCCTGCGCCGGACTGTTGCGACCATTGCGAGTTGTGCGAAGGATGGGTGTCAGTCGCCCAGTGGAAATACGCTGCGCTGTTACGGCGTGATGAATCTGCCGGTGCCGGCGTTGTTGAGGACGCCGAGTTCGCCGTCGCCGTCTTCGGTACTTTGCAGAATGACGACGGGTTGGCCGTTGTTGTTGAACAGGCGCAGCGTTGCGCCGATGGGGCGGGTTGCGATTGCCGCGAGTGTTTGCCCGGCGGCGTTGTAGGTGTAGAGTTGTCCTTCATCGGAGCCAGTTGCGGTGAGTGAGACAAGTGGCGATTCCGATGCGCCGCCGAAGGTGTCGATGCGGCCGTGCGCGCCGACAGTTGAAGCAAGTGCGACAAGTCGGTGGCCGTCTGCTGCAAATGTTTCGATCAGGCCGCCGAATGCGCCGTCGTGATTGAGTTCAATGACGGTTGTGCCGCCAGGGCGAAATGTACGAATTCTGCCGCAGTCGCTGCTTGTTCGATCAAGTACGAGCGCGGGTGAACCAGCATTGCCGTTGATGGTGATGCGGGCGTTGTTGGTAGCGGTTGTCGTATGCACTGCCGTGCCGCCGGTGACATTGTGCAAAGAGAAATCTGCGCCTGCAGCGGCAGTGGTGAGCGTTGCAGACGGAGTGTTACTTTGGACATTACGCAGCTGGAGTGTGCCGCCGGCGTCGTTTACACCTGCGAGTATTGCAGTGCGGCCGAGGCGATCGCGTATGGAAATTGAACCACCGGTTTCATCGCCAGCCAGTGCCAGGAGCACCGCACCGGTCTGATCAACGATTTCGATTCGACCAGCCTGAATGAGTTGGGCGGGTTTGGACGCGTTGTTGCGCTCGATGGCGGGTACAACCCGCTGTGCACCGGCGAGAAACCAACCGGCTGCGAGCAGCGCAGCTCCGACAAACATCCCATGGACGAAATTCTGACAACGCGGCATACGGAGGCTCCTGCAAGGCTACATGGGCGTTTGATGCGAATGGGGACAGTGATTCGGATATGGCGGAATCGACATATTAGCCCCAACGGCCCACTCGCCGTTTTTTTACATGCAAATTGAGGTGTCAAACTGTTGACTTCCCACGGTGGTTATAGACACTGAGGGTAGGTCTCAGATTACCCAGCTGGGCAAAATCGGGCGAACAGGCGGCGGAAGAAAGAGCTGTGGAGAATAGTTCGTCCCCCTTGGAGGGGCAGTCTACGTGCGCATAAGACATCTGAGTCTACTGGCGGGTACCGTTGTGCTAACGAGTGCCTGGGTGGTCGGCATGGCTGAAGGCCACGAATCGACAGGCCGTTCAGCAAGTTGTGATTGCGCCATCTGGTTGCCGGGCAGCGGTTTCTGGAGTGATGCAACGCGCTGGCAAGACGGAAATGTGCCGGGCACGAACGCAACTGTGCAGGACATCTTAATCGATGGACAAACTGTCGACCACGTTGGCCTTCCGGGTAAGACGGTGGAACAAAACAACCGCGGATCAGCGGATCCGCAGTGGATGTCAGATGTTCAGGTCGACTTGAATGTTGCGATCGGCGATCTGTCGCTGGGTGTGAGTGACATTGTGCGCGTGCTGGACGGCAGGCAACTGCGATTTGTGGGTACCTCCGTGCGCGAAGACCCGAATGCACTTTCGCTTGTACTGGATGGCGAGTTGGTAGTCGATGGCGCGACACAACTGACGGAAGTTGTTGTCGGAAGTGGTGCCAGCGTTTCAATGATCGGCTCGGGCAGAGTGCGATTGGTCGATCAACTGAATTCACAGATTCGCGGCGAAACAGGTAACGAGACATTGACGATCAATTCCGGCAGTCTCGAAGGCGCAGGTCGGGTCGGCGAACGACTCCTGCGAATTGAGAATTTTGCGACTATTGAAGCAAACATTTCGTTTGAGCGATTGACGCTCCAACCTTCAACGGCTGGCATTGACAACGCAGGCAGTATTCGGGCACGTGATTTTGCTCGAATCCGCATTGAAGATGCGATGCTGCGCAACAGCGGCGGCATACTCGAAGCGCGAAGCGGCGCGATGATTGATTTGATAAACACCTATGTGCAGGGCGGGCGGATCGAGACGGATTTGGATGCTGCGGTGCGCAACGTCGATGGCCCGGCGACGTTTGAAGATGTGCAGATCGATGGCAATATCGAAATCGGACTGCAGACCTTGACGCTGGTCGGTTCGATCGTCAACAACGGCAGTATGTACTTCGTTGGCGGCGAGCAGCGCTCGGGGCCGGATGCTCCGTTGGACTCTGAACTGCAGATTGGTGATTCCGCCGCCGCCGATGTGATCCTCGATGGTACAGGCATGATCATTCTTGGCGATGCGATAGTTGGAACCGGTGACAAGAGTTTGAACGTGCTGTTGATCAACGGAGCTGATCACACGATTTCCGGCGGCGGCTGGATCGGCCAGGATGAACTGCGCATCATGAATTTCGGAACGATTCGCGCGGATCACGAAATTCCGATGGTAATTGACCCGCGAGATGGCAGTCCTTTCGAGAATCATGGCACGATGCATGTGAAGACCAAACTGTTCCTGATCGACGGGTCGTTTGAAAATAGCGGCGCATTGATTGTTGATGAAGGCGCAGAACTGTTTCTGCTGCCTGGCGCGACGCTGACGAATTCCTTTGCAGGTGGGCTGATTGGCGGAAACTGGACTGTGCGCGGCTCGCAGACACCCGGTGAATTGATTCTGTCGACTGTTCCCGATCTGGAATACAACATGGGCAGCGTCACGCTTGACGGCCCGCTTTCGAAGTTTGATCGTTTTGATTCGATCACCACCAACTTCGGCACGATTCGCATTATTAACGGACGAATATTTACGACCGAAGATGATTTCACGAATGTCGGTTTGATAGAAGTTGGCGTAATCAGTGCGTTTGACACAACAGACAGACTGACGCTGAACAGCGCAAGCGTTGTGACGCTGGAACTCGGCGCACCTGGTCAATCAAGTGCGTCCATCAGCGTCAACGGGCAATTCAAGATGGACGGTGTATTGGAACTCAAGCTCGCTCCCGGGGCGAGTTGGAATCCGGGTACATCGCTGGATCTGATCAGCGCCACCAGCTTTGCCGGTTCATTTGATGACGTTGTAGCGCCCGGCAGGGTCGATGTTGTGATTAGCGGTGGATCGATTTCATTCGTTGCATTGCCGGAATGTCCGGGAGACTTTGACGCCAATGATCAGGTGGATGTCACCGACCTGCTCATATTGCTTGATGACTGGGGCATGTGCCCGGCGATGGGTGCGTGTCAAGGCGATCTCGACGACTCCGGCGATGTGAATGTGCTGGACCTTCTTGTAATTCTGAAAGCATGGGGCAACTGCCCGACGAATTGATCGTCACGGAGCGTCGCAGGATCCCCAGGATGCAAGCAGTTCGAGCAGATCAAAGACATCGACGATCAGATCGTTGTTGATGTCCGCGTCCGTTCCAAAGTGATTCCAGAGAATCAGCAGGAATTCAAGATCGGCGCGATTGACGATGCCATCTAACGTAATGTCGGCAGGGCATTGCTCGCCACGTTGAGCGCCGGCTGAGACAGTTGCAGTACTAGCGCAACACGCAACAAGCACGAGAACAGGTAGCAATCCAGAGACAGCGCGCATCATTCGATTCGCTGTGCGCTTACGCGCACGGCCCCCACGAGTTCAGCAATTCGAGCAGATCGAACACATCAACAACGTTCGTCGGCGGGGCGATGTCTGCGCCTACACCGCTTGTTCCCCAATTCATCAGCAATTCAAGCAAATCAAAGGTGTCGATCGTGTTGTCGTTGTTGACAATGTCGGCAGGGCAATCCGGCGGAATAGGCGCATCAGGAACCATTGCAGCGACCGAAACTGTCGATGGTGATCCCGGCAGGAACAACGTCAATTCGATTGCATCCAGCACCGGCGGTGCATCGGCATCAAACCAGAAGTTGTACATCGTCGCCCAGCGCAGCGCGTTTGCATTCGGATTGCTTGCGAATGTTGCGCCGAACCAATTCAGTGAGAGCTCGCCGTTTACGAAGGTCCAGTCGGTCGGGTCGTACGCTTCACCGGAATGGTGGTCTATGTCGTGAAAACCGGGCGAAGTCACATTCAGCGCAGCGCTGCTCGGCACGGAAAGTTGCTGCACACCGCGGTTGCTGTTGAGGTTATGCACTGCGTATTCGTAGTGCCAGGTGCCATCTCCGTTATCGGTGACGTGATATGCAACGATGAGCCGGCCGTCGTTGGGAATGTCAACGTTCTGAATTTGCACGCCGGGGACAATGTCATCCCAGACTTCTATTGCAGGCTGCATTGCATTGACGGAACTGACGAGATTCAGCTCCCACCCGCCTTGTTGATGCGGCACACCGATTGTGAACTCGCGGTTTGATGCGTTGTTGTTGCCGTTACCCGCTGCAGCATCCTGCGGCGTGATGTACTGGGCTTCGACGAAGTATCGCGCGCCGGGATTCTGCAGCGGATCGAGATCAACGTGTTCGACCTGCAGACGTTTGTAGATGTCATCGCCGGCGAGTCCCTGCGTTGTGTACGGGAAGGGGAACGCGCCGGTGACAGGATTGATGTCGGAGCGCGGTCCGAGGCCGGCCATATTGCTGAAGCCGGCCTGGTTCGCGTTGAGCGCTGGGTTGTAGATATCGCTGCAACCGACGTTGAGTCGATCGAAATCACCCGTGTCGACGCACGTGACGCAGCAGCACGGATCCTGAAAAGCGGTGAAGCCGTGCTTGACCCAGCTCATGCCGATGTGTTCAAGACGGTTGTCTTTGAGGCGGAATATGTTCTGCGAAATGATGGGGTGGTTTGCAGTTAGGGCTTCCCATGGGATGAACTGGTCGCCGTAGTTGCACGCCATTGTGCTGACCGCATATGACGTGCGCGTGCCGACGGTGCCGAAGCGCATGATCTCGGTCATGTCGCCAACGATGACATCAGGGCCGGTGCCGGCGGGGCAAAGATCACCCTGCTCGGGCGGACCGCACAGACCGGCTATGGCAACGCTCGCGCCGACACCTGTCAGCAGCGCCAACGCGGCAGGCCCGATCGCCCAACTGTATTTCCTGGTCGATTTTCCCATCATTCTCCACCATCGCCGGTTCTATGCGAGGGCGCATAACCGCTTGCTGTTACTGATGTAGTAAGGATAGCGACAGGACGGTCTATCGCCACGGTACAAAGCGGGCAAAACCCGATAATGACGTTGGTGATCGTCTGCTGAATGGGCCAGAGCGCTTTATAGGACGCTGCGGACAGATTTGCGAGACGGCGTTAAGAAACCGGCCGGTTGTGCGTCAGACCTATGACCGAACCAGGCACGTGACAGGGGACCGACATGGATGAGTCTTCCAAAGCAGCGTGGATCAAGTCTGCGGTGCAGGAGTACGAGCAGCCGTTGATGCGGTACGCCGTTCGGCACACGGGTTGTGTCGAGCTGGCCCGCGAGGTTGTGCAGGACACGTTCCTGAAGATGTGGTCCGCTGAGCAGGCGTCGGTGGACGGTCACCTGGCGCCGTGGTTGTACACGGTGTGTCGGAACCGCGCGGTGGATGTCCGCCGAAAGGAGCGTCGAATGCGCACGCTTGAACATGAACCGGAAACCGATCGGCGCGAAGCACGCGCTGACAAGCTGGAACGGGATTCGGAAACGGACACGAGTGAATCCAATGCAGCGCTGTTCGGGGCGCTGCACAAATTGAGTGACAAACAACAGGAAGTAGTTCGGCTGAAGTTTCAATCCGGGCTGAGTTACAAGGAAATCGCTGCGGTGATGGACATCACCGTGAATCACGTGGGTGTACTTTTGCACAACGCGCTGAAGGCGATCAGGCAGACGATCTTGGCCAGCGACGATGGGGAACACACGCTCATACAGGAGCAGACGAGGTGACCCATGACACACAATGAA
This sequence comes from Phycisphaerales bacterium, assembly GCA_029260575.1. Lineage (GTDB taxonomy): Bacteria > Planctomycetota > Phycisphaerae > Phycisphaerales > SM1A02 > JAJDDB01. The sequence goes on along the minus strand of JAJDDB010000003.1, from coordinate 231,565 downwards.
CACAACCAACACGATGCATTCGACCGTACGGAGATTTCCGACGGAGAGACGACTATGAACGAGCAGGAAAAACTGACCGCATACGCGCTTGGTGAATTGGATGGCGATGATGCGCAGCAGATCGCGCAATTGATCGAGCGCGATTCATCAGCACGCGCAGAAGTTGAAGCGGTGCAGGCAATGGCAGGTGATCTGACAACAGCGCTGGCGGGCGAACCGGCAGCAGAGTTGACGGAAGAACAACGAACCCGCATTGAAGCCGGTCCGAAAAATGGGTCGGGAGTCTTTTCTGCTGACGACGCGGCGCCGGCGGTGGTGTATACGTTTCCTGCGGCGCGATGGGCGGGGATTGGCCTGCTGGCGGCGGCGGCGTTGGGGTTGGCGTTTGTCTGGCCGATGATGACGCACAGCGGTGACAACACCGTTGCGATCGAAGCGCCTGCGGGCACGGAAACGACACTTGGTTTGGCATCGGCGGATGATGCTGTGTTGGGTGAGCGATTCAAGGCGACAGATCGGCGGGCGGGTGCTGAGCGCCTTAATGAACTGGAGGGTGTGAAGCGCCGCGCTGGTGATGTTGACGACTTGACTGAAGAACTGGCTCGAGCGTCGGAAATGCATCGACTGTTGGACGCCACGGCAGACACGCATGTGCTTTCGAATAACGGCAACACAGATGTGAACGATCCATTCGTTGGGTTAAACATGGCGGGACAGTCGGCAGCGGAGACGTCGACAACTGCGCCGCTGAATGAGCCGCAAGTCCTGGCGAGTTCGCCGGGAAACACAAATGAAATACGTTGGCCGGCGGCGCGGCAGGCACAGCCGGCACCGTTAGAGGCAGGCAAGAGGCGGCGACCAATCCCCAAGACGCCGCGCGCGATGCCCGGCACCGAGGGCGGGGACTTTAGCGGCGGCGGTCAAAGTGCCGGTGGGGGTAGTGGTGGAAGCCTTTTTGCTGATCCCGCCGACGGTCCGCAGCGTGGACATCTGGAACAACAAACGCGAGGCCAAACGCCGGCTGATTCGGAGCTTGTTGAGCTGATGCGACGAGCATCGCAACATGACTTGTCCGAGGACGAACGTCAACGACTGAATGATGCGCTGAAGGCATATAGCGTTGCTGATCCGAAAGCAGAAGAGGCACGCAATAACATCGAAGCTGCGGAACAACTGTTTTCATTCCGTGGAGAGGCTCCGGATTTCGGTAAGGCCTTAGGTAGCGATGCTCGACATTTCCGTGAAGCGTATGCGCGTCTCACGGATAATCCGTTCGAGCGCACGGTGTCGAATCCCGCCGGCGAGAACAATCTTTCGACCTTCTCCATCGATGTGGATACAGCGTCATACGCGAACGTTCGCCGCTACCTCAACAGCGGGCAGCTTCCGCCGGCTGGTGCGGTGCGCATTGAAGAGCTGATCAATTACTTTGACTATGGCTACGAGACGCCGGGCGATGGTGTAGCACATCCGTTTAACGTTGATGTGCAGGTGACGAGCGCGCCGTGGCAGCCGGAGCATCGGCTGGTGCGCATCGGCTTGAAGGGATATGAGGTTCCGATGGAGCAGCGGCCGGCCACGAACCTGGTGTTCCTGCTGGACACTTCGGGTTCGATGAACCAGCCCAACAAGCTGCCGTTGGTGAAGCAGTCGATCAACATGCTGGTGGATGCGCTGCATGGCGATGATCGTGTGGCGATCGTGACGTATGCGGGTTCTTCCGGGTTGGCTCTGGATAGCACGTATGTTGATGACAAGGCGCAGATCAAGAGTGCGGTGAATGCACTTTCGCCGGGCGGGTCAACGCATGGCAGCGCGGGTATTGAACTGGCGTATGACGTGGCGCAGGAATATTTTATCGATGGCGGCATCAACCGCGTGGTGCTGTGTACGGACGGCGACTTCAACGTGGGCGTGACGAGTGACAGCGAACTCGTCTCCATGATTGAAGAAAAACGCGAGACGGGCGTGTTTCTGAGTGTGCTTGGCTTCGGCACGGGCAACTGGCAGGATGAAAAGATGGAGCAGCTTTCCAACCACGGCAACGGCGTGGCGGCGTATATCGACGGCGTGCAGGAAGCGAAGAAGGTGATGGTTGAGCAGGCTGCGGGGACGCTGCTGACGATCGCCAAGGATGTGAAGCTGCAGGTGGATTTCAACCATCAGAAAGTGGCTGCGTATCGATTGATTGGCTATGCGAACCGTATGCTGGAAGCGCAGGACTTTGCGGATGACACGAAGGATGCAGGCGAGATCGGCGCGGGTCATACGGTGACTGCGTTGTATGAAGTGGTGCCTGTGGGCGTGGAAGTTGACATTCCTGCGGTGGATTCGTCGAAGTATGCGGTCGTTGATGCACGCAAAGACGCAAGCGTTGATGGAGAAGACGCGCGCATGCGGGAGCCGGCGGCGCGAAAGCGTGCGGCTGATCGCGAAACCGCAAGCGGCGGTGAAGCGACGGAAGAAGGCAATGGTGACGATAGCGACGCCAAGCTGGGCACGCCGTTGAAGACGGTTGAAGACAAGGAAGCGGCGATCAATTCGATGCTGCTGCAGGTTCGTGAACTTCAGAAAGAAATGAAGTACGACGACGCTCTGGCGGTGATCGATCAGATGCTGTTCATTGATGAGCACAATTCGGCGGCACTGATGCTTCGGGATGCGATCACACAGACGATTGCTATTCAACAAGGCGGCGAACTATCTGAAGAGTGGCGACTTCCGGATATGGATAGTGAAACTGTCATCAGCGGGCGACGTGTTGAAGAGTTCGCGCCGGTGACGGATGAGCTGTTGACGGTGCGATTGCGATATAAGCAGCCGGATGCGGATACGAGTGTTCGCTTTGATGTGCCGGTCGTTGATACAGGTACGGGTATTGATGCGGCGGACGCGGATGTGCAGTTTGCAGCAGCGGTGGCATCATTCGGCATGTTGCTGCGCAACAGTCCGTACAAGGGCCGAGCGTCATGGGCGCAGGTGCTTGATCTTGCCGAAGCCGGGCGCGGTGCAGATCGGCACGGATATCGCGCGGAGTTTATTGAGCTGGTGCGCAAGGCGCAGCAGATTGCAGAGACACGGAAGGTGGATGAATCGCGCCGGTGAGTTGAAATACCGCAGTTCCCACCAACTGGAGTTGGTGGGATTTGAGGTTCACAGACCTCATTGTCGCAGGCGGCGGCGCGCGATGTGAAGTAGCATCGCGTTGCCGTCGTTGGGAATCGAAAAAAAGCCCACACCCGTTGGGGGTGTGGGCTTGTGTGTTGTGTGCGAAACGTTGTTGCAGAAGACTTGTCGAGTCACTTCTTGCGTGTGTATTGGATCTCGATGACCTTGGTTTCGCCGGGGACGATTGCGAGGTCGTGGATTTCAAACAGGAATGTGTCTTTTCCGGTGATGCGTGTGACGTACTTGACGGTCTTGTCGTGTTCGCCGGTCATCCATTCATCCATACTGCCGAAGTACGACCAGACCTTGCCGGTCTGATCGATGGTGCCTTCCATGTAGCTGATATTTGTGCCCATGTTTGAGGCCCAGACGCTGACCCATTTTTTCTTGTAGTTATCGTATCCGGTGAGGCCGCCGCCGTGGTAGGGCATACCCATCATGGTGCTGTCGTATTGCTGGTGGATGAAACGTTTGCCGAAATCCCATTCCATTGTTGCGGTGCCGGTCTCTTCTGCCGGCGGTTGACCGGGAGCCATCCACATTCTGGTGACGGTGTCCCAGTCGCCGACGAAGTACCCGAGCTTTGCGTGTTGTTCGCCGGGCGCTGCGACTTCCATCCACAACTGCATCATTTCTTCTTCGGATGGCATGTCCTGATCGTGTCCGGCTGCACCATCATGATCGTGTGCATGTCCGTTGTCATGGTCGTGATCGTGCTGTTGGCTGATGGCATTGGTTGCGATGAGCGCGCAGGCGGCGCCGAGGACGAATGTGCCTGCAAGTATTCGGATGCGCATTTGGGATACCTCCTGTGTGGGGATAGGGTTTTGTTCAGAAATAGTATCGAAACGAGGTGGATTGTGTGTACAACGAAATTCGAAGAGTTCGATCTTTGAACGAAATGTCCATTGCAGTGAACTCTGCGGACGTGTGCATACGGTCAGGTGCGGGTGGTGTGGAGCTCGACTGCTTCGCAGATGAGATGGATCAGAACCTGGTGTGCGTCCTGAATAGTTGCGGAGTCGGCAGCGGGGACGATGATTTTGTGATCGCAACGTTCAGCGCACGGGCCGCCGGCGCCGCCGAGCAGGGCAAGTGATGTTGCGCCGCGGGCGTGTGCGGTTTCGAGCGCTTTTACGATGTTGGGACTTCTCCCGGATGTTGAAAGCCCGACAAGAAGATCGCCTTCCGTGAGCAGGGCTTCGCACTGTCGGGCAAAAATGTTTTCGTAGCCGAAGTCGTTTGCGATGCAGGTGAGCGCGGTTGCATCAGCGTTCAGGCATACAGCGCGCAGGGCAGGTCGATCGCCGCGGTATCTGCCGATGAGTTCTTCGGCCAGATGCAGAGCCTGCGCTGCGGAGCCGCCGTTGCCGCAGGTGTAAATTGTGTTGCCGGCATCGAGGGCTGCGAGGACTTCCGCAATGCCCGCGATGATGTCGGGCATCAGATCGCGCAGCGCGGTGAGGGTTTCGATGGTGGCGTCGAGGCGTTGGAGGAGATGGTTTGTCAGAGCCATTGAATCGGGAGTGTAACGAAGAGTTCGATCTTGGATCAAAAGATGCACTGAAATACACTTGCCGCTGTGTGGATGGTGGTTTACCTTAAAGCGATTTGATCATAATGAGGCAGGGATTTGCTTCGCCCCAAAGCGTGGGCATTTCCTCGAAGGGGGAAAAGCCCACGGCTTCGTAAAACCTGCGGGTGCGGGCGTAGTGTTCGTCTTCCCTGCGTGGACTGAGTGTCTTGACCTGCAGGTAGCGGACGTGCTTGCCTCGAAGCCAGGTTTCCGCAGCGTCAACAAGCGCACGGCCGATGCCGTGGTGGTGATGTTCGGGACGGACAACTATGAGATGTATTTCCGCAGCGGCTTTGAAGTGGTGCAGTATCGAGAGCAGGCCGAGGGTTTCGTCAGTGTCTTCGTTGATTGCGATGAAGGTCGGGAGTTTGGCGACAGTTCTTGCGTAGGTTTCGTTGGCTTGGGGTATGCCGAACCAATCGGGGAGTGCTGCGAGAAGCGCGGCGCAGGTTTCGGAGTTGCCGGGTTGGGGGCCGAGAATGCGCATGCGTGTTGTGCGCATGGTACACCGTACTGTTCGATCTTTGATCGAATGGCCCACTGAAGTGGGCCCCGCCGCCGGGCGAGGGAAGAACTGGTTTGAATTTGCGGTTCAATCTTCCGGGCGTTCGCCTGCGGGGGCCATCTTTACGATTTTGGGATCGAAGCGCGCGATTATCTGCACCAGATCTTGCTGCTGGGCCATGACATCGTCGATGTTCTTATACACGCCGGGGACTTCATCGATGCCTGCAGACAACAGCAGCACTTGCTTTTCCTTGAGTTGCTTTTTCACATCCGACCAGGTGAATGTGGACTTTGCCTTTGTCCGCGACATGACTCGGCCGGCCCCGTGGGATGCGGACTCAAGTGAATCCGTGTTGCCGCGGCCGCGCACGACATAGCACGGCGACGCCATCGAACCGGGAATGATGCCGAGCGCATCTTTGCCGGCCGGTGTAGCGCCTTTGCGGTGGACGATCATCTCGCGCGCCGCGCCGGTTGCTGGATCGGTGTGCATTTCCTTCCACGCAAAGTTGTGGTGATTCTCAACATCAGCAAGGACATCAGTCTTGAGCGCTTTGGCTATGTGCTTGTGAATCATTGCATGGTTGGCTGCGGCGTAACGGCCCATGAGATTCATAGCGTGCCAGTATTCCTGGCCGGGTTCTGTGTCGAGATCGAGCCACGCAAGTTGTTTGAGGTGCTTGGGAAGTTCCGGATGTTGCCCTATTGCAAGTTTGGAGTAATGCGACGCAACAGCAGCGCCGGTTCCGCGCGAACCGGAATGCGACAGCAGTGCAAGGTATTCACCAGCTTCCAGGCCGAGGGCCGGTTCGCTCAGAGACAGCGTGCCGTATTCGACAAAGTGATTGCCGGAGCCGGAAGTTCCAAGCTGCACCCAGGCTTTGTCTTTGTAGTGTTTGGTTATCTTTGTGACGGACCAGTCTTCATCCATGACCGGATGTTGACGAATTGTGTCGCTATGAAATTTCGCGCCGACTCCGAATCGGGTCTCGGATTCAAGCGCATTGACAAGTCGATCGGTCTCGCTGCGGATGGTGTTGGCGGGAAGATCGAGCACGGTCATTTTCATTCGGCAGGCAATGTCAACGCCGACCGCGTAGGGAATGACCGCGTTGTCGGTTCCAAGGACGCCGCCGATGGGCAGGCCGTATCCGAGATGGGCATCAGGCATGAGCGCACCGGCAATGGAGATCGGCAGCTCGCAGGCATTTCGCAGTTGCTGAATTGATTCGCGTTCGAGGTCATTGCCCCACATTTTCCACGGCGCGGGTCTGTCGCGGGGAGTGAATTGATCGGCGGGCGGGTTGGCTCGATTTTCAAGTATGGCTTCAGCCAGTGCGCCGAAGTGCTGATGGCTGTGGTGTTTATCGGGAGACGCAACAACGGTGCGGATGGCGGAGCGCATGGCGTTGCGGTCGAGACCGCAAGCAGCGGCGGCACGACAGCACTCAAGCGTGATGCGGATCAATGGTCCTTTGGGGACACCCATGTTCTCAAGTTCTCGGGCTTTCATACCGAAAACAGTCTAGTCCGATCGGTGCGGCTGCAGCGACGGGTCTATGAGATTCATCTTTGTAGTTACATATTTGGAAAACGCCCCCATGACGCGAATCACGATGTTGTTGCTGATCGGACTGTTTACGTTTGCTGCTGCGGCTGAAGAAGCCTCTCTTGAAACGCCGTCTGTCCAGAGCATTGGCGGCGCAGATGCGCGCTTGTCGTTCGAGTTTGACCCGACGGATGTTTCGCTTGCAGCAGTCAGCAACGGCGATCCATTTGCGAAGGGTTCGTGGGTCTGGCAGACATACGGCGCGGGAAGTTTCGGCGACAACGAAGGTGATCTCTACAGCGGGTACTTCGGCGTCGGATACTATTTCAAAGATGATCTGTCTGTGAGTCTGGACGGATTGGTGATGTGGGCGGACGCGGACAAAGGTGATGATGTCGTCGGTGGCGGGCTTGATCTGATCTTCCGCTGGCATTTCTACCATCACGGCAAATGGTCGATCTTTGGCGATGTCGGCGGTGGAGTCGTGTGGTTTGATGATGAATTCCCGCCGGGCGGGACATCTTTCAACTTCACCGTTCATGCAGGTGTTGGCGCGACGTATCAATTCGAGAATGAGATGATGCTGCTGATGGGAGTGCGGTGGTTTCACCTGTCCAACGCCCGCATCAAGGGGCGCGACCGAAACATCGGGTATGACGGCCTGAGCCTGTATCTGGGCGTCATGAAGCCGTTCTGACGGCGTAGTGCAAAGATGGGAGAAGGCTGCGGGTGGTAGCGGCAGTACACGTTATGTGGCTGGCGCTGCGGCTTTTTTGGGTGTTACGCTTCTCTCCACGGCGACATGCGGTCATAATGACTCCTATTCAATGCAGGTCTGGGGGATTCGGCATCGATCTTATTGATCGGTCCAGACGCTGCATCCGGGGCGCGACGATTCGCGATTGATCCAGGAGGGGTCATTCATATGGCTGTCGGTATACGCACACCGTTTTCGGTGCTGGTTCTGTTTGTGTTGCTGGGTTCGGCTGTGTTGTGCGCCGGCCGGGCAGCAGCAGTAGAACCGGACTTCGCTGATCTGCAATATGCCACGGTTGGCGGGCAGGCGTTGTCACTTGACTTGTATCTGCCGACGACGGGAAGCGCGCCGTATCCGGTGGTGATTCATCTGCATGGCGGCGGGTGGTTCAGTGGCGACAAATATCCGCTTGATGTGCCGGTGCTTAATTTGTTGAACAACGGCATCGCAATTGCGAGTGTGCAATATCGTTTAACGGGCAATCATTTCCTGCATGGCGATGATCTGACATTTCCGGCGCAGATACATGATGTCAAGGGCGCAACGCGGTGGCTTCGCGCTAATGCAGGAACGTACAATCTTGACGTGACGCGGTTCGGTGTGTGGGGCAGTTCCGCTGGCGGTCATCTTTCGGCATTGCTGGGCACCAGTGGCAGTGTGCCGGAGCTTGAGGGAGCAATCGGCGGCAATCTTGAATACTCCAGCAGAGTGCAGGCAGCGACTGTGTATTACGGGCCGACGGATCTGCTCAACGAGCAACTTGATTTCAACGGACTGCCGGGCGCGCAAGACCAGGATTTTTACTTCTCGACTCGATCGCGGCTGATCGGGTGGTCGCGTCTTGGTGAAGGAATCGGCGACATTCGCGCCAATCAGGCGAATCCCAACGCGCCGTATCCCACATTGCTGGACATGGTGCTTGATGCAAGTCCGTTGACCCATGTCTCAGGTGACGATCCGCCGTTGTTTATTGCACATGGCGATATTGACACGGAGGTGCCGGTATTGCAGGCGACCAAGCTCGAACAGGCGCTGCTTGCGGTCGGGGTCGATGTCGAGAAGCAGATCATCGCAGGCGTCGGGCATGATGAACTGCCGGTATCTGTGGACGTGGACCTGGTGGCGTTCCTGCTGACGAATCTGGCTATTGACGTAACTGGGCCGAGCGTACCCGTGTTGAGCGGTGTGACCGCCGTCAGTGATTCGCAGATTGACTTGAGTTGGACTGCGGCAGCGGATGCACAGACCGGCGTGGCGGAGTACGTGGTGTACCGTGACGCGGTTGCTGTGGCGCGCGTGCAGGGATCGCAACTCAATTACAGTGATATCGGGTTGGATGCGAATACGTTGTATGACTACGAAGTTTCGGCGCTGAACGGCCAGTTAGCGGAAAGTTCCAAGAGTAATCTCGCGCAAGAGCAAACACTTGCGGACACAACGCCGCCGAGTGTTGTCGCGGTAGAGGCGTCGGGCGTGTTGACGGAAGTGTCAGTCGAATTTGACGAGGCAGTTGATCAGACAAGCGCGGAAACGACATCCAATTACAGCATTACACCCGGAATTTCGATCGTAAGCGCGGCGCTTGCGGGTGATGGGAAGACAGTCCTGTTGACGACGAGTGCGCATATTGTTGATGTGGCGTATTCGCTGAATGTCAACGCCGTACAGGATGTCAGCGGCAACAGTCGCAGCGGGCGTGGCGGCGGTCAGGATGTGCCGTATACGTTTGCCGAGCGCGTCGCCGACGGGCTTGTTGTGCTGTACGACTTCGAGCAGGGCAGCGGAACGATTGTGCCGGATGTCTCCGGAGTTGACATGCCGATGGATTTGGCGATTGAAGAACCGGGCAACGTCACCTGGACAGCGCACAGCTTGCATCTCGATGCGACGACGGAAATCGCTTCGCTGTTCTGGGCGACAAAGATTATCGATGCGTGCAAGACGACCAACGAATTGACGCTGGAAGCGTGGGTGACACCTGCGAACACGACGCAGGATGGTCCCGCGCGAATGATCGCGCTGTCATCCGTATATTTTCAGCGAAACTTCACGTTGGGACCGGGACAGCTTGAATGGGTCTGGCTGGTGCGGTCGACGAATACGGATACCAACGGCGTGCCGCTACTGGTGTCGCCGATGGGTGATGTAACGACGAACCTGACACACGTGGTGGGGACTTGGGACGCGGCTGGCGAAACGCGGATCTATGTCAATGGGCAGCTCCGCAACAGTGATTCGATCGGTGGCGATCTGTCGAACTGGGCCGATGCGTTCCGGTTTGTACTCGGCAATGAGCCGGTTGATGATGGCGGGTTTGATATTGACTGGCTTGGTGAGTTTCACCTTGTGTCGGTGTATAACCGCGCTCTGACTGCAGCGGAAGTACAGATCAATTACGACGCAGGAGCTGATCCGGATGATGGATGCGCTGCGGATATTGATGGCGATGATGGCGTTGTCAACGTGTTTGATCTGCTTGCGCTGTTGAGCAATTGGGGCACGGATGGCGCTGGTGCAGCGATCGCGCCGCAGACGAACGTTGTGGATGTTTTTGATCTGCTCGATCTGCTGGGTGCGTGGGGCACGTGTCCGTAAGAAACTATCGGTGCAAGCAATAACAACATATGAACAGTTCAAGCGCATGCCGAGACGCAAGGGTTTGTCTGTGTTCCATGCGTGATATTTTCGGACGCAAATGCAATTGAGACTGTGATTCAATATCAGTTGCGCAAGCCAGGTGGATTTCACTGGTCATTACGCAGCGGCGCTGAAATACTGCAAAGTACAAACAGGGACTTTCGAGTACTGGAGCGAATGCCATGCTTACGATTCACGATGGACAATGCGGCAAGTGTGCACACTTTGGTGAAGACCACCCGCAGGATGAAAAGCTCGTGCAGATTCGCATCAGCGGCCGGGCGGGTGAACACGTTCTTGAAAGTTGCGGTCATCCGCAGCACGCAGATTTGCATCTGATGGTCACGCCGATCAGTGCGTGCGAGGGGTTCACGCCGGCTAAGGTTGCCTGAGGCTGCGAATATGCTTTGAAACTTGTGATGGATGCAAGCCCTTGCTGTTTCAGCGTGGGCTTGTGATTGTACCCTGGCAATTTTGCGAGACAAGATGAACCTGTTCCAAATGTCGGCAGTAGTGTTGGAATGAAGTTGATTGCAGTGTCGTTCGGGTTGCTGGTCGCGACGATTGTGTTGCTTGCCAATTTGAATGTGGATGCGGCAGTATTTCGATGGAGTAAGATAATTCCTTCGGGCGATACACTTGGGCATTTTGTGTTCATTGGAACGTTGGCGCTGCTGGTGAACAGCGCATTTGCAACGAAGCGCGTGCGCTTCGGGCCTGTGGTGGTGTGGCGGGCCACGATTGTTATTGCTGTTGTGGTGACGTTTGAAGAGTGCAGTCAGCTCTGGCTGGTGCATCGTTCGTTTTCATGGAGCGACATGGCAGCGAACTGGGCGGGAATTGTCGTACTGGGGGAGTTGGTGCCGATGGCGCTGCGAAACATTCGTACATCTGCAGCGTTGACCACGCGCGGAGCCCAAGGCTAATGCTGTGATGCGTTGGCTTTGGTGTGAAAGTGAATCCGTTCGCTCTCAGATTTACCGGTAGGCTCTTACAAAGCCAGCGTCTCAAAGGGAAGGTCATGTGCGGTGGCGACGGGTTCGTAGGTCAGCGAACCTTTGTAGGTGTTGATCGCGGCTGCAAAATGCGGATCGCGCCTGGCGAGTTTCTCCGCGCCTTCATCTGCGAGTTTGAGCACCCACGGCAGGGTCGCATTGGTCAGCGCTTTGGTTGACGTTCGAGCGACAGCGCCGGGCATATTTCCGACGCAGTAATGCACAACGCCGTCGACGACATAGGTGGGGTTGCTGTGCGTGGTGACTTTGGACGTCTCGACGCAGCCACCCTGGTCGATTGCGACGTCGACAATCACCGAACCGGGTTTCATGTGCTGCAGATCGTCCCGGCTGACGAGGTGGGGGGCCTTTGCGCCTGGAATCAGGATCGCGCCGACGACGAGATCCGCCCAGTACAGATGTTCGCGCACGGACTGCGGATCGGAATAGATCATCGTGCAGTTGTGCGGCATGAATTCATCAAGGTCACGAAGTCGCTCGACATTGACATCGAGAATCACGACGTTTGCGCCCATGCCTGCTGCAACGCGTGCAGCGCATGTGCCGACGACGCCGCCGCCGATGACAAGGACATGTCCCGGATCAACGCCGGGCACGCCACCGAGCAAGACGCCGGCTCCGCCCTGTGGACCTTCGAGATACTTCGCACCTTCCTGCACGGAGAGCTTGCCTGCAATTTCGCTCATGGGTGTGAGCAGCGGCAGATGGCCGTGGCGATCGGTGAGAGTTTCGTACGCGGCCGCAATGCACTTGCTGTCCATACAACCGACGGTAAGGTCTTTGTCGGCAGCGAAATGAAAGTAGGTAAAGACAATCTGGTCTTTGCGAATGCGGGCAACTTCCTGCGGCTGGGGTTCTTTGACTTTGACGATCATGTCCGCCATGGACCAGAGTTCATCAGCGGTGTCGATGAGTGTCGCGCCGGCTTCGGTGTACTGGTCATCAGTGAGGCCGCTGCCGTCGCCTGCGCCGCGCTGAACGAGAACCTGGTGGCCGCGGCTGCTGAGCAGCTCCGCACCGACCGGCTGGAGGCCGACGCGGTACTCATCGCTTTTTACTTCTGTGGGAACCCCAACGATCATGCACAGTCACTCCTTAAATGGATAGCGGGGCGGATGATAGCGTTATCCCTGGGAATCTGTCGCATTCACTGGGGCTGCGGGGAGTGGCCCTGGGGCGGCGGCAACCGGCGAGCACAGGCCGGGCATGAACCGCAGCGGGGTCTGTGCTACCATCCTCGATTCGAGGCCGTGGATGCCATTGGGCCGCAAGAAAGGTTGTGCTGATGTTTCGAAGTCAGATGTTCATCGTTGTCCTGATCGCAGCTGTGCTGGGCGCAGTGCTGCCCGTTTCGTCAGCCTCCGCTGATGCGCGGCGCGATGCTGTTGTGAAGAAGCTCAACGATCACAGCAGCGTCAAAGGTTCGGAGAGTACCAAGAGCTACAAGGTCATCTTCGATGCGTATATCGAAATGTCCGAGCCGCCGATGCCGTTGGATGAGAATTTCAACCTGACCACGATCTGGCCGGGTATGCCTCAGTGGTCTGCTGTTGCCGGCTGGGCAGAGACCAACACGCATATGGCTGATGCCATAATTGAAGTGTGGGAGAAGAATACGATTATCTTCGGCCTGCCCTATGGCGAAGAAAACGTGTCATCAGAAATCCGCGATGCGGGTTTGACCGTGGCGATCGGCCTTGATGACAGCTTGCGCAACAACGAATTCCGGTACATGTACTCGATCGAAGTGATCGCAGCGTACGGCACGGCTGAGGTGTACCGATTGATGGAAACCGGGCAGACAGATCGGGCGATTCGCCTTGCGCTTGCGCAGACAGTGCTTATGCGGCAGTTGTCAGATCGTGACTTCCTGCTGGAGAAATTGTGGTTCATTGACCTGTTGTCGAACACGCTTTCGAATCTTCGCGATGTGTTTTACACGTATCAGGACAAGATTGATGTCGAGTGGTTTACCGATATCGGGATGATTGACATTCCGTTTCTGAATCCGGATCGCTCGCGGCTGTTTATGCCGGAGGCGGATCGTATTCTGGCTGAAGCGCTGATTCGAGAAGTGTTCGATGAGCGCAGCGGCCGGGCGAATGCGGTGCAGTTTTCGAATGTGTTCGGAGCTGTGCAATCGCAGGATATGCCGCTGACGCGATTTGGTTCGGCGAGACGGTGGGCAAACATCGCAGCGGTACACGGTTCGCTGGACGCCTCATTGGAGCGGCTGACGCTGGTGTACGACGACTGGTGGAGGCGGTGGCGCATCGAGGGGCACAGCCCGATTCTGGATATCAAGAGCGAATTTGCAGCGACGAATCCCGTCCGCTACGCAGCGGTGTTGTACTCGATGCAGAATGTCGAGGAATTGTTCACCAAGCGCGATCGGTTGGTTCTTGAAGTCAACGGTACATCGCTCGCAGCGGGACTGTGCGCGCATAAAGTGTCGCGCGGGAGTTATCCGAATCGAATTGAGAATATGCATGGTGAATTCGTTCGGAAGAGTATGAATGTCGACCCGTATGATTTTCTGCTGGGTGATCTGAAGTACGAGTTGCTGACGCGGCGCAAGTCCATTGATCTCGCCGGCAACAAGCGGTTATGGATCGAGCCCGGCGAAGCGCTGCTGTGGGGTCGTGGCCTGAATGTAGAAGATGACCGCGCGACGCTGCATACGGATGATGGATCGCAGGGTGATATCGTGATCTGGCCGCCGATCAAGGCTGTGGCGCGTCAGCAGAATATCGAGCCGTAATCCTGTGCGAGTCAACTCGCAGTACTGTCCGGAATATTTCCGACAACCCAACACTTGATTGAAACTAGAGATGACTGACGTTGAGAATATCGTGATCATCGGCAGCGGTCCTGCAGGCTGGACGGCGGCGATCTATGCAGCGCGTGCGGATCTGCATCCGTTGATGTTCCCGGGTCGAGCGACGGGCAAAGATCTCGTGCCCGGCGGGCAGTTGATGTTGACCACCGATGTCGAGAATTATCCGGGCTATCCCGATGGCATTACCGGGCCGGACATGATGCAGTTGTTTGCTAGGCAGGCGCTGCGGTTTGACACGCGGGTGGTGACGGACGAAGGCGTGAAGACCGGCGATGACCTGAACAAGGAGATGCCGCTGTACACGATGTTCCAGAACGTCAAATCGATTGACACGAGCAAGCGGCCGTTCCATATCGTTGGCGACAATGGATTTGAAGTCGATGCGCATGCGGTGATCATTGCGACAGGCGCGAAGGCGAACTGGCTCGGGCAGGACAACGAACAGCGGTTGGCGCAGACCGGCGGCGGCGTGAGCGCGTGTGCGGTGTGTGATGGTGCCCTTCCGATGTTCCGCGATGCGGAGTTGGCGGTGATCGGCGGCGGCGACACAGCAATGGAAGAGGCGATGTATCTGGCGAAGTTCGCTTCGAAGGTGTACATCGTGCATCGCCGTGACGAACTGCGGGCCAGTCAGATCATGCAGGACCGCGCGCTCAAGCACGACAACATCGAAGTGCTATGGAACACCGTTGTAACGGAAGTACTTGGTGATGAAAAGATTTCGGGATTACGCGTCAAAGACACGACAACCGGCGACGAGCGCGAGATGCCGATCGGCGGGTTGTTCCTTGCGATCGGGCATACGCCGATTACGAATTTTCTTGATGGCCAACTCGAGCTTGACGACACCGGCTACATCGTGCTGAAAGATCCGGGTGCATCGACGACAAGTGTCGAAGGCATTTTCGCTGCGGGTGATGTGGCGGATTCTGTCTATCGGCAGGCGGTGACGGCAGCGGGGATGGGATGCCGCGCGGCGCTGGATGCGGAACGATGGTTAGGCGAGCAAGGGCTGGCGTAGGAAAGCCAAACAGTTGGACAGCCAAACAGCCAAACACAATTGTTCGGACGGAGGTCCTTGATTTATTGCGTCTGTGTCTTGCGTACGATCGTGGCGAGGATGTCGTGAAGCTCAACAGCTTCAGTGATCGCATGATCGAGATGTACCGCGTCCACAAGTCCTGCCGTTTCACAGAGTTTCAGCCAATAGGTCGTTTCTGCAGCTTCCCGCCGGGCAATGTTGCAGATGCTCGCGAATTCTGCGTTTGTTAAAGCGCCGTTTGCCTCTGCCACATTCGCGCCGACTGACGTACCACTGCGGGTCAATTGTTTCGCAACGACCCAGCCGATCGTACCGTCTGGAATTCGGTCCACGATCTGAAGAATCGCGTGTGCAAACTCAAATGAACGTTGGGGCAAGTCACCCTTGAATCGTCCCATGGTTAGCCCCGAATTGAATGTTTGGCTGTTTGGCTTTGCAGCTGTTTGGTTTTCAACGAATCACGCGAGCGTCTTTTCGCGCTGCTCGACGATGTCGGGCGCGATCTTGGTAATGAGCTTTGCGCCGACTGCGTCACCCCAGACGTTGACTGTGGTTCGGCACATATCGACGATGCGGTCGACGCCGATGATTACGCCGATGGCTTCCAGGGGCAGAGTCTTGTCACCGCCAAGGCTGGTGTTCACAGCGTTGATGACGATGACCATCATGATGATGCCGGCAGAAGGTATGCCGGCAGCGCCGACGGCCGCGAGCGTTGCGGTCATAACGACAACGAGCAGCTGTGTGAACTCAAGTTCGATGCCGTAGAGTTGGAAAAGAAAGACGACTGCGACCGCTTCGTAGAGCGCGGTGCCATCCATGTTGATCGTCGCGCCGAGCGGAAGGACAAAATTCGCACTGCGTTTGGAGCACCCGCCTTCTGTTTCTGCGGATTCGATGGTGACGGGCAAGGTGGCGCTGCTTGAGTCGGTACCGAATGCCGTCATGAGTGCGCGGCGCATTTGCCACATGTATCTGAACGGGTTTGTGCGCGCGAGAATGAATAGGATGAGTGGCAGGACAATTACGCCGTGCAGAAACAGGCCGCTCAGTACGACGGCGATGTACTTGGCAATGGGTCCGATGAGATTTTCGAAGCCGATATCGCCGACTGTCCACGCGACGAGGAAAAACACGCCGACGGGCGTGAGCCAGATGACCCAGAGCACAAGGCGCATAATGGCGTCAAACAGGGCTTCGAAAACGCGCACGGCGGGCGCGGTGGTTTCACCTCCGGCCGCCAGCGCCAGTCCCAGCAGCAGTGCAAAGACAATGATCCCCAGCGTTTTGCCGCGGGCCATCTCATCGATGACGTTTGTCGGGATCATCTGCTTAAGAATTTCGAGGAACGCCTGTCCGACGGATGTTGCGCCGCCTTCCTCTGCCTGCTGCACTTTCGCCTGCACTTTTGATTCATACTGCTGCGCCGCGCCTGCAGTGAGCGATGTGCGAGCTTCCTCGGAAAGGTCACCGGGCTTGAGCGTGGAGACAAGCGTTGCGCCGATGGATACGGCAATGAGCATAGTCACGATGTAATACAGAAGCGTTGATCCGCCGATGAGGCCGAGCTTGGACGGATCACCGATTGATGTCACGCCGACGATGACGCTTACAAACACGATCGGGATGATGAGCAGCATGAGCGGGCGGATGAGGATGATGTCGCCGGCCTGCTTGGTCCAGTGGTCGCCGAGTGCCCCGGGATCGCCATCGTAAAGCAAGAATTGTCCGAAGAGTGCGCCGGCAACGAGGCCGAGGATGATGAGGACGGTGAGGATGTTCGTCTTCTTGCCGCTCATGGTTGGACAGGATACCGGAAATCCAAAGCCAAACAGTGAGACAGCCGGACACTGACCCGCACCATCGCAGACTCAGGTGCGGCGTCAATTCCTGCAGATTTATGCCAATTGCGCCCAGATGGCGAGGGTGAGGAGTGTGAACAGTCGCTGGCTGTGGTCGTAATCGCCGGAGTCGTGCTGAGCGAGCAGTGTGTCGATGGCGCTGCGCTGCAGTGTGAATTGGCCGAAGGGGTGCGGCACACTGAGATGATCGAGCAGCAGCGTGCGCATATTGCCGAAGTCATTGCGGAACCACTCGCCGATGGGGATTGCGAAGCCCATCTTGGGCCGATCAATGATGTGTTGCGGCAGGTATTTGGCTGCGATGCTGCGGAGAATGTGTTTGCGCGAGTTATTCGGCGCGAGCATGTATGTCGGGCAGTTCACTGCTGCGCGAACGACGTTGCTGTCAAGGTACGGCGCACGGACTTCCAGCGCGACAGCCATTGATGCGGTGTCGACTTTCGTGAGCAGGTCGCCGGGCAGATAATGTTGCAGATCGGTGTTTCGAAGGGTGAGCATGGGATCGAAATCCGGTGCGACCCAAACCGGATCAAGGGCAGGTCGGCCGAGCAAGTCTGCGATCTGTCGCTGCGAGAAGATGGATTCCATTGCGATGATTCCGTTGACATAGGAATCGCGGGCCATTTCGCCGAGCCGGCCGAGTTTGTGCTTGCGCGATTTCGGATGCCACTTGCCGAACCACGAACGCGGAATCCATTTGAGAGCTCTGCGGTGGCGGATGAGCGCGCGAGCTGCCATGTAACGTTCATAGCCGAGAAACAGTTCATCAGCGCCATCGCCGGACAGTGCAACGCGGACATGTTGGCGGGCGGCGCGGCTGACCCAGTACGTCGGCAGGATGGAACTGTCGCCGAACGGTTGGCCGAGGGTTGCGATGAGATGCACGAGATCTTCAGCAGGATTGATAGCGACATCGAGCGTGGCGTGCTGTGCGCCGAGGTGGTCCGCAACACTTTCAGCGTGCTGCGATTCGTCGTAGCGATCGTCCGGCATGCGGATGGTGAACGTCTGCAAGTCGGGTTTGTGACGGATGGCAAGTGCCGCAAGCAGTGATGAATCAACGCCGCCGGAGAGGAAGCAGCCGAGCGGGACATCTGCTTCGAGGCGCTGCGCGACGGCTGCGTCAAGGAGTTTCTCGAATTCCGCTTGTGACGTTTCGATGCGCGGGCGATCGGGGAGAATCTTCTCTGGTTCAGCAGTGCTTGTGGGAAGCGATGTGAAGACGCAAGCGTTTGCGGGTGTAGAAGATTGATAGACAGTGTGTTCGTCCCAGTTGTAGCCGAGTTGGAGGTAGCGTTCGAGGTAGGTTGTGTTGGGGGGCATCCCTGCATCGGGAGATGCGGGGCTTTGTGGTTGGGAGTTATGGGTTAGATCATCCAATTGCGCGAGCGCACGGGCATCGGATGCGAAGGCGACTATTTTGTCGTTACCTGCGACGGACCAACGCACGAACAACGGTTTCTCGCCGAAGGTGTCACGACTGAGAACGAGGCGTGCGTTTGCGCGATCCCAAAGCGCGAAGGCGTACATGCCTTCGAGGTGGTCTTCGAGGTCTTTGCCCCATTGGCGGTACCCGTGGATGAGGACTTCGGTGTCGCTGTGGTGGGTTGCAAAGACGTGGCCGAGGGATTGGAGTTCGGTCCGCAGTTCGCGGTGGTTGTAAATACAGCCGTTGAAGATGAGGGCGATGAGGTCGGGGTCTGTGGGGGCGATCCCACCCTCTGGAGAGGGTGGGCTTTGGGCCGAGGGCTGCAAATCTGGGGATGAGGGGGGCGACAGCATTGGTTGGTGGCCGTCATCAAGATCGATGATTGCCAGGCGGCGGTGGATGAATGCGATCTCGGTGATGCGGGTTGCGCCTTCGATTGTCTGTTCGACTCGATCGGTGAAGGTTCCGCATCCATCCGGTCCGCGGTGGGCAATGCGCGCATCGATGATGTTGAGCCAATTCGGATCAATTGGCCCGCCGTCGGTGCGCAGGATGCCGCCAATGCCGCACATGTGCTGTGGAAGATAGCAGGGGTGGAAGGAGGGGGCTGCCACCCTTGGGAAATATGCTATGGCCGCAAGCGGCAGGGGTTATGCGCCAGCAGGTTGTTCTTCGGGCAGGTTCACGGTGATGTGCAGTTCTTCGAGCTGCGCGGGGTCGACAGGGCCGGGGGCTTCGGTCATGAGATCGCTGCCGGTCTGCGTCTTGGGGAACGCAATGACATCACGAATGTTGTCCGTACCGACGAGATGCATGACGAGGCGGTCAAGGCCAAACGCAATACCGCCGTGCGGCGGCGCGCCGTACTTGAGTGCGCGCATCAGGAAGCCGAATTTAGTCTCGGCATCTTCATCGGAAATACCAAGGAGTGTAAAGACTTTCTTCTGTACATCCGGTTGGTGGATACGCACGGACCCGCCGGCTATCTCCGAGCCGTTGACGACGAGGTCATACCCCGCAGAGACGCACTTGCCCGGTTCACTTTCCAGCAAGTCGAACTGGTCAGGCATGGGACTGGTGAACGGATGGTGCATTGAGTCCCAGCGGTTCTGTTCATCGTTCCATTCAAACATCGGAAAGTCGATGACCCAGACGAACTTCCACAGGCCTTTGTCGATGATATCCAGATCGCGTGCGACTTTGTTGCGCAGTTCACCCAGAGCTTTAGTCGCAATCGACCATGTATCAGCGGTGAAAAGGGCAGTATCGCCCGGTTCGAGTTTCAGGCGGCTGATGACTTCATCAGCAACGGGTTCGAGGAAGCGTGCGATGCCTGTTTCGAGGCCTTTTTCGGTCATTTTCACAACAGGAGCGCCGCCGGCCCGGAATTGTTTGACAAATTCGCTGTAGCCATCGGTGAGTTTGCGGGTCAGTGTGCCGAGTTGTCCGGGTACGCGCATCGCTTTCACGCAGCCGGTGTCTTTGGCAAGTGCATCTGCAAACACGCGAAAGTCCGTCTTGGCTGCGAGATCGGAAACGTCTTCCAGTTCAAGCCCGAAACGCAGATCGGGTCGATCAATGCCGTACCGGTTCATTGCTTCGGCGTATGTCATGACGGGGATGTCGCCGACGTCGTAGCCGAGCACTGTCTGCCAGAGGCGCATGACAAAACCGGACATCATGTTCATGACATCGTCACGATTGACGAAACTCATTTCGAGGTCAATCTGACTGAACTCAGCCTGACGATCTGCACGCGGGTCTTCATCACGGAAGCAGCGGACGATCTGCACATAGCGATCACAGCCGGAGATCATGAGTATCTGTTTGAAGATCTGCGGGCTTTGCGGCAGTGCGTACCACTGCCCGGGTTCATGGCGTGAGGGAACGATGAAGTCGCGGGCGCCTTCTGGTGTGCTCTTGATCAGGCACGGCGTTTCCACTTCGACAAAACCGTTTTCATCAAAGTAGTCCCGAGCGACCTTGGTGACACGATGGCGCGTCGCAAGGATCTGCTGCATGCGCGGCCGACGCAGATCAATGAATCGATGGCGCAGACGCGAGTCTTCACCGATCTTTTCTGCCTCGTGTTCGTCTGGCAGAATCGGCGGGGTTTCAGTCTTGTTGAGCACCTCAAGCTGGGTGACGAGGATTTCGATCTCGCCGGTTTCCAGCTTGGGGTTGGGACCGCCGATACGTTTGCGGACTTTGCCAGAAATCGCAATGACATCCTCACGGCGCAGGGCGCGCGACTGCTTCACGGTGTCTTCATCAACGTCTTCGAGATCGAACACGACCTGCGTGAGGCCGCCGCGATCGCGGAGATCGATGAAGATAAGTCCTTCTCCATGCTCACGATAGGTGTTGACCCATCCGGCAAGGACAACCTTTTTGTCAGCGTCGTCGAGGCGAAGGTCGCCGCACATGTGCGTCCGATTGAGTTTCATTGGGGCAATTCCGATATCCGTTGTCAATTGTGCATGTTCGCATCGCCGGCCGGCAGTGGCTTCGCGCATGCGAAAGCGACAAGTGTAGCCGGGTGATCGCTGATCGCCACGGCAGGTACAAAGTTCCGTATGCGGATTTCACTCGTCGTCGGGGTCGCCATGCACCGAATTTAGCGCAGTGGAGATGATTCCGTGGGCGGGTTTGCCATGAAACCCGTAGCCGGTATCGCTTTCCTGACCGTGGTGATAGGGATCCCACGCATAGATGTAGAACCCCGCAGCGCGAGAATCGGGTTTGCGAAGTTCGGGCAACCACGCCTGGAAGAAACCCATGAAGCAGATCGCCTGAGCATCGTGATCGGTCTTGACGCCATCAGCGGGGACATAATTCCACGGGTAGCGCGCTGCCCACGGAAGTGACGGGTAACCGACTTCAGTAAGCAGCAGCGGTATGTCATTGCGCGCGGCTGTGGCGAGGAGTTTTTCCATGTCCGGCTTCCAGGCTGCAGCGAGATTGTCCGGTGACGGGTCGATACCGTTGTCGAGTCGGCGGCCAATCTCGAAATACGACGAAACAGACATGACATCAACCATCTGCCAAAGTTTGACTTTGTCAAAGCGATCCCAGTTTGCGGAGTATGTGATCTGGCCGGTGAACCGCGCGCGAACACGATCGATGCTGCTCTGCCACCGCTCGAGCTGATCTTCGGTGGAGTTGAGTTCGCTTCCTATACCGAGCAGATCCACCGGCACACGTTCGGTGATATCGAGGAAGTGGTCGATGAGCGAATCGTAACTTGCCCACCATTTGTCCCAGTCGTCGGGCGCAATGACGCCGCGCCATTCCTTGTCGCCGGATTCTTCGAGCAGGACAATCGGCAGCAGCGTGGTGTGCATTCCATGTCGTTTGGCGCGTCGGAGAATTGCTTCGAGTTGCGAAGCCGTCGGGCATTTTTCGGGCAGGAACCGAATCTCATGGGCGTGAATGTTCTCTTGGAACATGGGTGTGACGACAATCACGGAGTTTGCGCCCATCGCAGCGATGTGATCGACAGCTTCGAGATATAAGGGCATGTCGCTGATGTGGTGTGCCACGATTGCGACGCCGGTTATGGGCCGGGTTTCGTCGATTGTGCGGGATGTGATTGTGGATTCAACAGGCGGAGGCGGGACGGAAGGTTGCGTTTGGGTTTGTACGCCGTCAGGGTCGGAATCGAGCACGCAACCGGGGGCAGCGATGCCCATCGCAGCAACGAGCGGTATCAGGATCATGAGATTGTGCACTCTTCGCAGCATCATCGTATCGTATCGCCTCAGGGCGGTGATTATTCCCGGAAATTTGTCGGGGCGTTATTGATGAGCGAACATTCACAAAGCGCGGGCATTTTGTTTACGGCATTCGAGCCGAGCGGCGATGCGCATGCAGCACCGGTGATTGCGGAATTGCTGCATCGAGCGCCGCATCTGCGGGTGTATGCGTGGGGCGGGGTGAAGATGCAGTCTGCGGGGGCGACGCTTGTACAGCAGACGTGTGAGAACGCTGCGATGGGGCTGAGCGCGCTGAAGAAGATTCGAGCGGTGAAGCGCGAAGTGAAAGCGATTTCCCGTTGGTCCAAACAGTATCGCGTGATGGCGCATGTTGCGGTGGACTCGCCGGCTGCGAATTTTCCGATCTGCAAAGTGATGAAGAAGCGCGGCACGAAGATTGTGCATCTCGTCGCGCCGCAGATGTGGGCATGGGGAAGCTGGCGGGTGCGCAAGCTTCGGAGGCTGACGGATCTTGTGCTGTGTCTGCTGCCGTTTGAAGAACAATGGTTTACAAGTCGAGGGATCGAAGCGAAATTCATCGGCCACCCACGGATCAATCGTCCGCTGGACAAAGAGAAGCTGATCGAAGGCATGCACGGTCTGCCAAGTGGTAGTCCGCGGATTGCGGTGCTGCCGGGTTCGCGGCCACAAGAGATTACCGCGAACATACGTCTGCTGGCCAATGTGTTCACGGAACTGCAGGGCAGGCATCATTCACTTTCGGGCGTAATTGTTGCTGCGAACAATGATCTTGCAGCACTGGTGCGCAAGCGGCTGAAGATGTTTCCCACCGGCCTGCACCTTGTGTCGACGGATGTTGACCCGGTGATTGCGTGGGCGGATATGTGCATGGCAGTTTCAGGCACAGTAACGCTGGACATCACGCGACAGCGCAAGCCGATGGTGGGAATTTACAAGACCAGCTTGCTTGCGTATTTGTTTTCGAAGGTGCTGTTGCGCAGTCGGTATCGATTGCTGCCGAACATTATCGCTGAGCAGGAGATTGTGCCGGAATTTGTACCCTACGCCGGCGGCGCGATGCCGATCGTGCAGGCGGTGACGCCGATCCTGCGCGATTCGAAGAAAGCTGCTGTGCTGTCGCAGCAACTGGGGCGTGTGCTGACGCGGTATACGAACAAGAAGCCGGCCATCGAAGCGGCGAAGTTGATACTGGCGACGATCGGTGAGACGGAACGCGTTCGGCCGCAGGTTGCAGTGGAGGGGTGATCCCAGCTTTTGGAGATACTGGGCCTTCGTGCATGTTGAGCATGAAAAACTAAATGTGGCGGACGGGATACAGCGCGAGGGCGATTGTGTCGTTGCCGTGGCGGTCGAGGATTGCGATGTCTCTGCGGATCGGTGGTTCGATTGGATATGAGCCAGCGATACAGCGCTGTTCCCAGATGTGCAGATCATGTTCAGCAATGCGCGGGTCTGCGACGAAGAGCACGATCAATAATCCAGCGCGCAGGATGCCCGGTTCACGGCTGAGCTTGCGCACATCTTTGCGGACTGTC
Source organism: Phycisphaerales bacterium (assembly GCA_029260575.1). Taxonomy (GTDB): domain Bacteria; phylum Planctomycetota; class Phycisphaerae; order Phycisphaerales; family SM1A02; genus JAJDDB01. Next base: position 207,911 of record JAJDDB010000003.1, on the reverse strand, counting down.
GACAGCAGGTCCGATGAATAGCTGCCGTTGGGGCCTTCTATTGTGAACTGGTTGACGACTTTGACTTCCATCCAGAACGCTTCGTCAAGGTCGATTGCATTCGGCGCATCGAACAACGTGTCTTGTTGATCCGGCTGGCGCAGCGGGAGGGCGTCTGCAGTGATGACGAGATCGCACCGTTCACCTTCGGAGCGCTTGCGCGATCGCTGGCCGGGGTAGCGCTGTTCCGCGTAGACGCCGAAGCCTGCGCGCTGCAAAGCATCTGCGAGTGTGGTGTGCAACGCGACTTCGTTGCGAGCATCGAGACCGTAGACAGCGTGCTCGATGCGCAGGTCGCCTTCGATGTGCTCGAATTCGCCGGCGATCGCATCGGCGAGATCGGCGGGGGAGATCATCGTGGGCTGGCGACGTGAAGTCGTCATGGCGGGATTGTAGCTGTTGTGAATAACGGACACCGATGAAAAAAAGCACCGGGACAGTTGTCCCGGTGCTTCGGTGGATGAATCAAGATTCCATGTGGCGTTACTCGACGTCTTTCCCTTCGACGACATCGGAAATCCGCGGTGCCTTGTGCGGCGGGTCCATTTCGCCGGATTTCAGGCGTCTGAAGTAATCGTGATAGGCCTTCATCGCGATGGAACCGAAAATGAGCATGATGGGGATGTTGGCCCAGAGCATGACGCCGGTGCCGAGGTCGGAAAGATTTCCGATCTCTTTGGTCGTTTCAACAATCGGCAGCGTCGCCACAACAATAAGTATGCAATAGATGATCTTGTAGATTGGCACGCTCTTCTCGCCGAACAGGTAGATGACGCCTTGCTCGCCGTAGTACGACCACGAGATCATTGTGGAAATCGCAAACAGCCACGACGCGATGAGTATCAACCAGGTTCCCCAGCCCGGGAGCGACCGATTTATGGCGTACGCCGTCATTGGCGCACCGACATAGTCCTTGTACAACTGATTGTTGAGCAGAAGTGGCCCCTGATCACTGTCCGCGAGCGTTTGCCAGTGTACGACTGCGTCGTCGGTGACTGCAACCGGTTCCCAGCGAATATACGGTGCATCTTCAGCTTCATCCGGCATGACAATCTTGCCAGCGAGCATTGCGCGGTTCGCGTCAGTTGCTTCATTTGCATCGCCACCGGCAACGATGATGAAGACAGCATCGCCGTCACGCCATTCACCGGAGATGCGCTTGGCTTCGTCGTTGCGCTCGGGGAGTTCGGTTTTCCCTGCAATAACGACTTCATCACCATCTCGGAAGGAATGCTGTTCACCTACAAGCCAGTGCTTGTCGCCTTTGATATCGACCGCGCGGACGGTTGGCGAAGCAGCGAAAGCTGCTTCGCCGGATGCTTCATCGCCGCCGCGATGCAGCGCTCCTGATGAGAGAATGACCATTGATGTGAGTGTGCAGACGACAATGGTGTCAATAAACGGTTCGAGTCCTGCTACGACAGCTTCACGCACCGGTTCATCGGTTTTGGCCGCTGAGTGGGCAATAGGTGATGACCCCTGACCGGCTTCGCTTGAAAATAATGCACGCTTCATACCCCACAAGAAAGCCGTACCCGCCGAGCCGCCGATGAACGCGCCGCTGGCTTCATGTGGCCGGAATGCGCTTGAGAAGATTTCCGAAAACATGTGCGGAACTTCGTCGATGTTCATGAACACAACCACCAGGCCGGTGATGACGTAAAGCACACACATGAACGGCACAATCAGTCCGGCAACATGACCGATTCGCTTGATACCGCCGATGATGACGGTCGCAACGACAACCGCGAGGATGACGCCGGTCAACCAGTTTGGAATCGGAAACGCTTCGTTGGTGATCATGCCGACGTTCCATGCCTGGAACATGTTGCCGCCTGTGACCGTTGAGATCAGCAGGGTTACGCAGAAGATTGCGCCGACGATCCAGCCGATCGGTCCGAGCTTCCATTTTTCGAATCCCTGTTTGGCGACAAACATCGGTCCGCCGTGCGGGTTCTGCGGGTCGTCTGTGTTGCGGTAGATCATGGAAAGGCAAACTTCGGTCGTCTTGAGAGCCATGCCTGCAAAGCCGATGATCCACATCCAGAAGACAGCGCCGGGTCCGCCGATAGCGATAGCGATTGCGACGCCACCGATGTTGCCCAGTCCGACTGTCGCAGAAAGGGCAGCGCTGAGCGCCTGGAAGTGATTGATGGCGCCGGGATCATTCGGATCGTCATAGGTACCGCGAGTGACTTTCACGCCGTGTGTCACCGCCCGCCATTGACAGAGTCCGGTCCAGACCGTGAACAATATGCCGACGCCGAGTACTGCGTAGAGGACGTAATTGTGCCAGATAACGGTGTTGATCGCCTCGATGGATTGATTAAATGTCTCGATCATGTTCAACGATCTTTCAATTCGTGAGGAAAGGTGAAATCGAAGGAGTGTGAGTGCCCATCATGAACCAAGGTGGAGGACGATGCAAGAATCCGGCGGACGTGTAGAAATCCGTGCTGCTCACATCCAGCCGAGTTTGGCGAAGACGCCGATCTTGTTGAGGAAGACCGCCAGGACGCCGATCGGGACGAGATAGCGCAGCAGGAACACCCAGCCGCCGTACATTGCGCTAAAGCGCGTGCCATTCTTGAAGCCCTTTTCGCGAGCAGCGCCGCCGACGCGCCAAGCGACAAACATCGCAATGAACAAGCCGCCCAGCGGGAGCATCCACTGGCTGGTGAGATCATCGAGCATGGTCATCCAGTCCTTGCCGATGGGGCCTGCCGCCATATCTGAACTGAACAGTGCTGCACCACCATTGGCAAGTGCTGATGGAACACCGAGTAGCGCGATGAACCCACCGCAAACCACCGCAGCAGTCCATCGCGGCCAGTTACGTTCATCGATGAAATAGCTTGCGACAACTTCCAGCAGCGAAATCGCACTTGTAAGTGCAGCAAAGAACAACAGCACAAAGAAAATCGTCGCCCAGATTCCGCCGCCAGCCATCTGAGAAAACGCAATCGGCATGGACTGAAAGACGAGACCGGGACCCGATCCGGGTTCCATGTCATGTGTGAAAACGATTGGAAACAGCACAAGACATGCGAGCAGTGCGACGAGCGTATCGAGCACGCTGACGGCAAGCGAAACGCCAACGAGGTCGTCGTTGCGCTTGAGATACGATCCGTATGTGATCATCGCGCCCATGCCGAGTGACAACGTAAAGAAGGCGTGGCCGAGCGCTTCCAGTACGCCGGTTGCTGTAAGGTCTTCATTGTGAAAACCAAAGACGAAGTTGAACGCGCGCGGAAAACCACTTGTTGTTGTTGCTCGAATGAGCATTGCGATCAACATGACAAACAGCAATGGCATGAGAATGCGTGCGGCGCGTTCGATGCCGGTCTTGATGCCGCCGATGACAATTGCGATTGTGATTGCCATGAACGCAAGATGCCATCCGACATTGATTGATGCGCTGGAAGCGACATCGCCAAACATCGCGTTGATGTCGTCCGGGCTCTTTCCATCGAATGAATTCGCAAGTGACAGGACGATGTAGTGCATCGACCAGCCAGCGACGACCGCATAGAACGAGAGAATGAACAGGCCGGTGGCGACGCCGAGCCAGCCTGAGAGAATCCACGGACTTCCGCGTTTAGACAGCGATCGAAACGCACCGACGGGCGAGCACTGCGATTCCCGGCCGATGAAGATTTCCGCCATCATGATCGGCAGGCCGATCAGGGCGATGCAGACAAGGTAGATGAGGACGAAGAGTCCGCCGCCGTTTTCGCCGGTGATGTAGGGGAATTTCCAGATATTGCCCAGGCCGACCGCCGAGCCTGACGCGGCAAGAATAAAGCCGAGTCGGCTGCCCCATTGCGCTCGCGGTGTGGTCATGCGTGATTCCTTCGATGTGCTGAAGTAGGATCGACCGATGATACAGGCAGATTCCCGGGGGCAAAAACCGCCTCACAGGCTGACAGGCGGTCGGCGTTCGTGGTTGCCGTCGCTAGGATGACACCAATGAAACCGTACCGGCTCCGGACTGATCTGACGCGCGAAATACTTGACGACTTCGCGATGCCGCTTGGGATCAAGCACGTTGACTTGTCGCCACCGCAGCAGGGATACACCGTGATGTATTCCCCGGCTGATGAGAACTCGCCGGATTCATACTCCTTTCATGTCGTGGTATCACATGAACGGCTTCGTGATGTTGTGCGTGCGACGTTCAACTTGTTATCCGACAACGTGTTCGGCATCATCGAGATCGGCTCGCGTGATGCCTATCGATCGACGGATACCTACATCGGTGATGATCCGCTCGGCCGGCAGGCGTTCCTTGAAGTCTGGGATGTGTACGAAGATTTCCTGCTGGAAGACGGTGGTATCGGTGCCGGGGCCAACAGCGATGACCCATTCGTTGAGGTCTTCATCGATCAATGGAAGGGGCTGGCAATTCACGTGCCGCTGTCACAGCGCGAGAATGTCGAGCAGATGCTGGCTGGGTTCGGTCTTGAAGAAGTTGCCCAGACGTGGGGCGAGGAAGAATCCAACCCGAACAATCCCGGCTCGTCGGAGTTGCGTTCGGTTCTGGATCTGACCGATGATTTCGCGCCGGATGTAGATGAAATACTTCTGCAATTGCGCCACGCGTGGAATCTGGTGCTGGATATCGAGCCGGATACGAACAAGGACGAGAAAGACCGCGAACTTGGGCGCACGCTGTGGCATGTTGTATTGATCGCGCAGTCGCAGCAGGACGAACAGGCTGGCGCATATGTTTCGATCTGGCTGACTGCTGAGTCTGCGAACGAAGTTGGACAACTGGTCAATCAGGCAATGGACGACCAAACGGAATGGGAGATGGTTGACGTTTTCAGTCTTGATCGCATCGCCTTTGACGATCGGCCGGATGAGATGGATAAGCTGCAGCCGCGCCCGACGGAGTCGAAGGTACACATGGTTGAAGTGGAGCCGTGGTCGTCAGCGCCGACTGCAGAGGCATAGGAGCGTGCGGTGAGCAACGGTGCAGAGCCCCAACGTACAGAACCCGCGCCGTGGTTTGCGGATGGCTTGCGGTTTGAATGCACGCAGTGCGGCAATTGTTGCACCGGCCCGCCGGGGTATGTGTGGTTTACTAAAGATGAAGGCCGGGCCATGGCAGAAGAACTTGGTCTGGACATCGCAGAGTTTCAAACACGGTATGCGCGGCGGGCAATTGGTCGTTGGACATTGCAGGAACGAAAAACTGAGCACGGTTACGACTGCGTTTTTCTTGATCGCACATCCAAGCCGGGCAAAGCGCTGTGCGGAATATACAAGGCAAGGCCGCAGCAGTGTCGCACCTGGCCGTACTGGCCGGAGATTGTCCGTAGCGAACGCGCGTGGAACAATACCAAGCGCGATACGCCATGTCCGGGAATGGATCGGGGTACACTTGTGTCTGCGGATGAGATTCGGATCATCCGCGATTCATCGTCGGAGAAGTGATCGATGCGGAAGTATTCTGCCAGTGCGATTCTGCTGAGCCTTGCTGTGGCGCACATTGCATGCACTGATACGAGCGCGACCGAGGATGTGCGCGAAAACGCGCCGCAGCAGGCCGTTGCAGCAGTACCAGACGCGCCGCAGAACGATGAACCGCAAGGCGATCCTCCTGTCCTGAAGCACACGCCGCCGCGCGGACTGCTCGATCGCGAGTTTGCACCGGCAATCGAACCTCCGGTTGTTCAAGAAAAAACCAAAGGCGATTCATGGCGGCCGCCGTTGTCGGCGTTTCGGCAGTATCTGCAGCCGGTGGAGTATCCGAACCCGCCGCAGCTTGCTGCGACGCGGCAGATGCGCGTGGTATCGATGCAGGAACTGCAGGATGCAGTCGCGTCTAACACCGTTGTCACAGTGGCGGGGATAATTACCGCAACCGAATCAGATTTCATCACGATCGGTGACCATGTGCATGATCTGATTATCCGGTTCGAACCCAACGCGGAGATTCGATACGCCGGCGGGAAAACGTATTCGGGCATTTTCCGCATAGCGCCGACAGTAAAACGCGTTCGCTTTGAATCGGTCACGTTGATCGGCAACAAGAACTCATTCGAGACGTGTGCCGGTTTTGAATTCCTTTGGGACGATTCGCCTGATGTTGTCGAAGATGTTGCGATCGTTGAAGCTACGCTCATTGGTTTGAATTACGCCATTCAGGGCCATAACGGTTGCAAGCGATTGTTGATTCAGGATTGTCTTGCGCGCGGTTTGATCGATTATTTCTATTACGGCGCGAAGCGCGTGGAAGATCTTACGATTCAAGGTTGTACCGCACACGGCGTGCGTTCGAATCATGTCATCCGTATGTTTGATGCCAATCGCGTGAACATCTTTCGTAATGATCTCATGGTGGATTCCATTCAGGAAGGGCAGATGAAGCGCACCATCTGGGTGTTGACCGGCACCAACGTCACGCTTGCGGGTAATCGAACACATGATGGCAGAGTGACGATCGGCCCGAACCCGGTTGCCAGTGATTCCGGGCCGGATGATCGCATCGGCAATGTCAATATTGTGTTCAACCGTATCACGCATACGCACACGAACACGCCGATAGAGTTGTTGTCGGGCGCGCATGATGTGTTTCTCACGGACAATGTGATCGACACGTTCACCGATGCCTGGCTGGGCATCGGCGGATGGAACGAACATCGCCGGCCGATCACGAACATCCGCTGGACCAACGGCATGATTCTGAACGGTGGCGAAATGTCCGGCCGACTCGGTGTCGAGATCAACGAACATTACGCCCGGCAGGCGGATATTGGCGTGGTGGCGCAGCAGCAATGACGCGATCAATCGGAGCGGGGATGCTCCGGCTCGCTTAGATGTGCGACACCCCAAAGGACAGAATCGGGCTGGCCGGACTCGAACCGGCGACCTCTTGACCCCCAGTCAAGCGCGCTACCAAGCTGCGCCACAGCCCGTGTGATTGTTCCCCGCTTCTGCTGCTGCCCTATGACCAGATGGTAAGGCTCGGGAACGCATGTCGTGTCAGCCGTCAGGTTCGAACCTTCCGGCCCATCCACAAAGCGGACAGGGTGGGATTCGAACCCACGATACGGACAAGCCGTATACGGCATTTCCAGTGCCGCTCCTTCAGCCACTCGGACACCTGTCCGGAGACTCCGGTAGTGTATCGATGTGAGCCAGCCGAACAAGCCAAGCAACCAACTCCAGGGCGTTCTTGTGCTCGATAAACCGGTCGGTCCATCATCCATGGCCGCTGTCGCTGTCGTTCGCCGCCGGGCCGGCGGTGTGAAGACCGGTCACGCAGGTACGCTTGACCCACTGGCCAGCGGCGTGCTTGTACTCGCGCTGGGCAAAGCGACCAAGTCCATCGACAAGATCATGCAGACCGACAAGCGTTATCTCACACGAGTTGATCTGAGTGCGTTCACCAGCACTGATGATGCGGAAGGGCAGCGTGAAGAAATCGCGGTGCAGACGCCGCCGAGTCTGAAGGAAATTGAAAGCACACTGCGCGAATTCATCGGCGACATTCAACAAATCCCGCCGGTGCACAGCGCCGTGAAAGTCGGCGGCAGGCGCGCATACAAACTTGCACGCCAAGGCAACGCGCCCACGCTCGGCCCGCGGTCGGTTTCGATATATGACCTGCAGGTGATCAGCTACGACTGGCCGATGGTTGAGGTTGCAATGCACTGCGGCAAGGGGGTGTACGTGCGCAGTCTGGCTCGCGATCTGGGCATAGCGCTGAGCACCGGCGGACACTGTGCAACGCTGCGCCGCACAGCGGTAGGGCCGTTTGATGAATCTATGGCGGTCAAACTGGATGACGTGCCGGATCCACTTTTGGAAGATTCGTTGTTGCCGCTGGAGCGAGCGCTGCAAATGGTGGAAGAAGCGTCTACAGAATCACGAAGCGATTGAGGTTGTTCGTTCCGCATCAAGTTGTTTCTTGTGTGCGCGCTTGATTCGTTTGGTACGAATGTGAGCCATGAGCATGATGATGCCGACGAGCAGCAGGACATCTGCGATGTTGAAGACCCACGGGAACATTTCGGGGTTGCCGCCGGGCCAGGTCCAGCCGTCCGGTAGCATGCGTCCGGGCAGGAACTGTATGAAGTCGCGGACTGCGTGAAAGACAACGCGGTCATAGAAGTTGCCGAACGCGCCTGCGAGAATCAGCCCGATTGCAATGTGCGCATTGCGATGTCTGGCGCGCGTGGTCTTGCCAAATACGTACAGCGCGCCAATTGTTGCTGCGATTGTGAAGATGATGAAGAACAGACGCTGATTGGCGCCGAAGCCGAATACCGCGCCGCGGTTGAGTGTGAGGCGCAGGGCCATCAAATCGCCGGGCAGCAAATGCATCGGTGTGGTATTTCGCGTGGGGTCCGTTGCGGGGTCGGCCGCATTCTCAACAGTCAGCACGACAGGTTCATCGTGGACATATTGAAACGCGAGGTGTTTGGAGCCGAGGTCGACAGCGGTGGCAATGATTATGGTCAGTATGAGGCAGACCCATGCAGCGCGCGAGTACATCGCCAGCGCGAGGCCACGGGGCCGGCGATCATTCATATCGACGTCCTGTCGCGAAGTAGTGTCCTGCCCCATCAGCGTCCGTAGCTGCCCTCGATCTGTAGCGCTGCCTCGATCGTGTACTTGGCCCACGGCTTGGCTTCGAGACGGGCAGCTGGAATCTGCTTGCCGGTCATGAGGCACATACCGTACGTGTTGTTCTTGATACGCATCAGGGCTTCATCAATCTCGCGCAGATGATTGCGTTCATTTTCAGCAAGGCCGAGCATAAAGTCCTGCTCATACGTATCCGAACCAATGTCGGCCATATGGATCGGCATGTGCGTCGAATCGCCGGATTTTCGCAGTGCTTCCTGCTCAATTCCGTCGAGGTCGCCGACTAATTCGCGCCGCTTCTCAAGGAGCAGCTTGCGATAATAATTCAGCTCTTTGCGGGTGAGTTTGGTCTTTACAGCCTTCGGCTTATCGGGCGCAGAAGCCGCGTCTGCCGAGGTGGTCTTTTTCTTGGTGACCTTCTTTGTCGTGCCAGCGGCTTTGGACGAGATCATGCGTACACGCCGGCCGTTGATGAAGACGTACCCCTTGGAATCCGCCTTAGCCATCGCAGCCGCTTCTGCGACAGAATGCCCGCGGGTGCTTGTTGATGAACCCGATGACCTCTTTTTCTTAGTTGTCTTCTTGGTCGTTTTCTTCGAGGTCTTCTTCTTTGAATCAGCTTTGGCCGAGCCGGCTGTGGACTTCTTCTTCGAGGTTGAAGTCTTCTTTGAGGGCGCAGCAGTCTTGGTGGTCGACTTTGTCTTTTTCTTGTTCGAGCTCGCAGGTGCAGCTTTGCTGGAGGTCTTTTTCTTCGTTGCGGGTTTTGCTGCGGTCTTCTTCTTCTTAGTGGATGTGCGCGAACCAGCCTTCGCGGTCTTCTTTGAGCGCGCCGACGTATTGCGTTTCGTCGTGGTGGTCGCTTTCTTCTTACTGGTCTTTTTTTTCTTGGCCACCGCAGCGCCCCGTCTTTTGAGTGACGGTAAACACCTGCAAAAACAGGCTTTGTGTCACCGAATTGATGCGAATCCAGCCATAATATCCAGACCGCGCAGGAGCGTCAATCAGCCTCGGATTTGATTACCGGTTATGTGTAGAAACACGCTGGAATCAATCCTCGATCAATCGAGGTCCAGACGGGTACATTCTGACGTTGCTGAATGTTGAGACGCACGTTGCTTGAAATCACCAAACGCGTATAATGCCTCCCTCATATTGCGGGGTAGAGCAGTCTGGTAGCTCGTCGGGCTCATAACCCGGAGGTCAGAGGTTCGAATCCTCTCCCCGCTATTACCCGGTCGGTTGCAAACGCGACCGGCCCCACGGTTCACGAATGACGCCGCCGAGAGACCTCGGCGGCGTTGTCGGTTTTGGCCCGTGGTGGCGAGGTTTGCGAGCGGTCGGGGTTGCTCGCGGTCTCTCGGGCCGAACGCCGGCGATAACCGGCTCGCGCCGGCACGGCGTCGAGGGTGCCGATCCGGGGCCGAAGTCTCTGAGTCTCTGGTCGAAACATAGGCCGGGGTGATCGGACGGTTGTCTCTGAAGAGGCGGAGGCAAACATGGCAGTTCGGACTCCCGGAGAGAGTGCAACCTCAATCTTGCGGCCTGCCATGACTCACGCTGTCCAGCCGGTTCCGGTCGACGAGCGGCCATGAATCTCCAATCGCCGCCCTCAGCGCGCCTCCCTCTCTCGTGCGCCAAGGGACTCGGCCAACAAGTGCGACCGGGCCTCGGCGGCATACTTTGCGGGGCCGCCCTCTGGCCGGCCTGCTTCCTCCCAGAGTTGTGATGCTAATTGGGATACTGCTTTCTCGAGTAGGCGTCGCTCACGGTCCTCCTTCTTCTCGAGGTACCCGATGCCAGGGTTTTCGTGAGCCACCGAAGCAAGCACCGCACAGGTAGCGCCATGTGCCTCGCAGTAGCGATTGAAGAAGTCCGTGATGATCAGCCCGGCGTTCCGCATGTGCAGACTGCATTCCCACATCACGCGAAGAAAAAGCCAGGTCAAGAGCGCCTGACGACCGCCGACCTCAGCCAGACAGTCTCGATACTGACGCTCGCGTGTCGCGTCGGGTTGATGCGCATAGCGTGTATATAGGAACACGTCGATCAGGCGCTTTCGGCTGAACCGCACGTTCTCATGCCCAACAAAGGGGACCAGCCACGGCTTCTCTTGAAGCTCATGTTGGTAATCCGCGCCAGAGCCCTCGCACCATCGGCCGAGCGGGTAGTCGCTTGTCGCACGCGAGAACACTTCGACCGCCTTGAGGAACCCCGCTGGCTCCTTCGTCATGTAGAGCCTTCGGAAGATCGTGATAAACGATCTGATTTCTTCATCGGTGACGGCTGTGCGCAATTCCGGTGGTCCATTCCCCACACTGTGGAGGCTTCCCGGCCCGTCCCGGTAGAACGCGGACGAGAGCATCTCGCGCAGGTCGCGAGAAAAGTAGCCGAGGATGCGCAGATCATCAGCCGACAGGGTGATCTGTTCGATCGGGATGGGCCGCTTGTCTGCGAGGGCGTATTCCACATCATGCTGCCGGGCGCCTGCAGGAAGCAGGATTGCAGTTGGGCTACCGGTCAGGATCTCAGCCATCCTCTTCGACGAAAGCGGCTGCGAATTCTCATCCTCGAAATAGTCATGCACAAACACAGAGCCGAGCCCACCATGCTGCTCCACGAGTGCCTGCATTTCCGAATCGGACCATCGCTCCTCGCGGAAGAGCTGGCGATAGCGCAACCACTCCCGTCGATTGCTGCCAGAATCGTTGCGCGCTGAGCACAGCTCAACGGCGGCGCGCGTGACTGCATCGAGTGTGCTGGTGTCCAGCCAGAGATCGCGATCCTTGAATTCGCGATCCCGAGAGTCGAGATACCGGATGCGCCAGAAGAGGAGCATTAGGCGACCTCCTGCTGCACGTCAGTGTTCCCTGTCGCGGCTGCGGAGGCCAGCGTTTGTCGTTGTTCGAATAGTGCATGCATAGAGTGGCCAGTACTGAATTGGCGGATTCGATCTCGTCGGGTTTCGACTGACCCATGGGTGGCCACGACTACAGGCGAACTGCGTGGCCCAAATGGGCGAACGTCATCCTTTGAGCACTCATCGCGTGAGCAGTCTATCACGCCGCGGCATAGATAACCCGAGACACACCCTCTGTCTCGGAGTCATCCATGCCGACCGGGCGCAACCCCGACTACATGACCACCGACGAGCGACGCCGCGAGATCGCGAGCATTCTCGCGGCCGGTGTGCTCCGCACTGTCCGCGAATCCAGGCGATCCTCGTCTGCCATTGCCGATGCCCCGACAGATTCTGCCGCCAGTCGCCTTGATCTCTGCGCGAACTCACCGCTCAGTGTGGCTCCGCGGCCCGCGGGTTAGCGGCCGCGAGTCTCAGAGTCTCACGGAAAGGAGCCACGTATGCCCGGCGATATCGCCAAAGAGATCGACGCACTGCAGCACATGGCCACCAGCGAGCTGGCCGAACGATACGAGGAGCTGTACGGCCAGCCTGTCCGCACCCGCCACCGTGCCTACCTCATCCGTAAGGTCGCCTGGCGCATCCAGGCCAACGCCGAGGGCGATCTGACGGAGCGCGCACGCAAGCGTGCCGCAGAGATCGCTGACGACGCTGACGTTCGAGTCATGGCGCCGAAGACAACGATTGTCCCTCCAGGCGATGACGTTGATGTCTCGGTGACGCGCGAGCTACCGAACGGCGAGCACAACGATCCGCGCATCCCATCCCCAGGCTCCGCGATCATGCGCGAGTACAAGGGGCGAACACTGCGAGTGGTCGTTCTGGCCGACAACGATGGCTTCGAGTTCGAAGGCGAGAGATTCCGAACGCTCTCGGCCATTGCCAAGAAGGTCACCGGCAGCCACATCAATGGATTCCGCTTCTTCCGGCTTGGAGGCAAGCGATGAGCCGGCGAAGCAAGGCGACAGAGACGCCGCCGCCCACCATCCGTTGCGCGATCTACACCCGGAAGTCGAGCGACGAGGGCCTCGACCAAGAGTTCAACTCGCTCGATGCCCAGCGCGAAAGCGCGGAGGCGTTCATCGCCAGCCAGAAAGCCGAGGGATGGGAGGTCAATCCCGATCGCTATGACGACGGCGGCTTTTCCGGCGGCACGATGGAGCGCCCCGCACTCGATCGCATGCTCCGAGACATCGAGGCAGGGAAGATCGACTGCATCGTCGTATACAAGGTCGACCGGCTCAGCCGCTCGCTCATGGACTTCTCGCGGATCATGGAGACCTTCGAGAAAGCGGGCGTGTCGTTCGTGTCGGTGACCCAGCAGTTCAACACGACCCACTCCATGGGTCGCCTGACGCTCAACATCCTCCTGTCGTTCGCCCAGTTCGAGCGCGAGATCATTGGCGAACGCATCCGGGACAAGATCGCGGCTCAGAAGCGCAAAGGCAAATGGACCGGCGGCGTCCCGGTGCTCGGCTACGACGTCGATCGCACCAATCCGAGTCCACGACTCGTCGTCAACGCTCGCGAGGCCCAGCGTACGCGGGCGATCTTCAAGATGTACCTCGAGCTCGGCTCACTGCTACCGGTCGTCAAGGCGCTGCGCCATAGAGAATGGACGAGCAAGAAGCGAACGACGAAGAAGGGAACCACCGTCGGCGGCCGGCCGTTCGACAAGGCCACGCTCTACTCGCTGCTTCGCAACCCTATCGTCACCGGCAAGATCACGCACAAGAGCGAGATCTATGAGGGCGAGCACGAGGCCATCGTCGATCAGGAGCTGTTCGACCAGGTGCAGGCCCAGCTCTCACTAAACGGGCGGACCGGCGGGCCCGAGACGCGGAACAAGTACGGCTCGCTCCTGCGGGGCCTCCTTCGCTGTCGCACCTGTGACCAGTCCATGACCCACACGTTTTGCGGCGGCAAGAAGAAGCACTTCTACCGCTACTATCGCTGCGTCGGCGCGATCAAGAATGGAGCCGAGACGTGTTCGGCCAGCACCCTCCCCGCCGAAGAGATCGAGAGGCTCGTCATTGACGAGGTGCGAGGTCTGTCCACTGACACCGCGCTGCTCCATCAGGTTCTCACCGAGGCTCAGTCAGCAGTCAAGACCGAGCGAACCGCGCTCACCGCCGAACGCAGCGAGCTGCAGCGCGCAGTTGGCAACAATCATCGCGCACTTCGCCGGCTGGTCGAGAAGCGAAGCGTCAGCCGCGAGGTGACGGGACGGATCGCCGAACTGAATGAGCAGATCGCCGCCGCTGAACGACGTCTGCCGAACCTGGATGCCAGGCGGGCGGAACTGGACCGCGAGACCATATCTCGCGCCGAGGCGGAGGCGGCATTCGCTGACTTCGACGCGATCTGGACGAACCTCAGCCCACGCGAACAGACTCGCCTGCTCACGCTTCTGGTGGAACGCGTTGAGTACGACGGCGAGGCCGGCACCGTATCGGTGACATTCCGACCCAACGGCATCAGCTCGCTCGTAACGGCCCAGCTGGAGGAGGCGGCATGACCACAGTGACCAGACGCGTTGACTTCGCCTTCAAGGGGAATCGGAAGCGTGCGATCCCCGATCCGGCCCCGGTGCAGGAACGGCCAACGGGCCGCGTCCCGAGAGTTTCGAAGCTGATGGCGCTGGCTATTAGCTTTGATCGCCTGTTGCGCGACGGCGTCGTGTCGAACCAGTCAGAGCTTGCGAGATTGGCTCGTGTCACGCAGCCGCGGATGACGCAGATCCTCAACCTGCTGCATCTGGCGCCGGATATTCAGGAGGAGATCTTGTTCCTTCCACCGGTCGCATCGGGACGTGATCCAGTCACCGAACGCGACTTGCGATCCATCGTCTCAGCAGTCCATTGGACATCACAACGACGACACTGGAGGGCAATTCTCGCCTACAAGTTACGGACTTGAGAAGTTACTTTCTGCGGAAATGCAGACAGTACTGATGCAAGATGTTGCTCACCCAATGGATCCCGATCGCGAACGGCTTTAGCCCCACATCATCCTGGCACCAAAACGTATTCCCGATGTAATCGTACTGCGCAGTCGGCGATGCGAGACGCTCAGTCAGATCCCACGCAAGTGCGTACAAGATGTGTTCACGCTTGACGTTCTTCACGACGACGGTCAACACGCCGCCTGATTTCAAATGAGCAGCGACGCCTGCGTACACGTTCTCAAGAACATCGATGAACTGGTCGTACTCTCCAATGTTGCCCACGTCAGATTCAGCATCCGAGTATGTGAGTCGGAGCCCACTGTCCCGTCGTTTGCGCTGATTCTCACTCCCGGGGTTGCTCAACATTGACCAGTACGGCGGACTCGTGATCGCGTAATCGAACTTCAGGTCCAGCATCTCGGGGATAGCATCGAGCTTTGTGGCGTCGCCGAGAAACACCTGTCCGTTGACAGCTGCGTCGTCCGAGAAGAGATTGCCCGATTCCGCGATCGATGACTCGACCCGCGATCGCGCGATCTGCGCAAACTCCTGACTCAGCTCAACCCCGTAGCCATTTCGATTCGCGCGAATCGCCGCAACCGCGGTGCTTCCAGTACCCAGCATGGGGTCGAACACCGAATCTCCGGGCTGTGTGAAGAGACGAATGAACTCCTCCACCATCGTCTCTGGGTACTTGGCCGGATGAAGAATCTCGTTTGGCCGACGCGGTGGCGGTCTTGGAATCACCCAAGACGGCACTTCCCGATCAACGGTGGCCACAGAGATCTGTGATGACGAGATACTCTTCGACGGCCGGCCGTCATCGCTCGCCTGGAAGAAGAGGCAGTAGTAGATCCTGCCGTCCTCCTCTATGAGTCCGATCTTCTCGTCGCGAAGTCGTAGATGACTCCGGGCCGCCTGGGCAACCGACCAGGCCAACGGAAACCCTCGGCCATCTTGACGGGAGGCAGGAACAACAAAGCCGCAATAGCGATCATCGATCAGTGCCTTGCGAATCAGTCCAAAGACCACGTCAGCCCGATCCGCCAGGAACTGATCCAGAGCAGCTTCATCATTAAGCGACTCTCGCAAGTCCACGAACACGAAGTCGCGGAGCTCGGGGCTCTCAGTTTCGAGACCCGACTGCACATCGGCAAACGACGAGCCCCCGGGTGTATGCTCAACGAGCCGGCCGTTGTAGTCGTTGGTCTCAATACCAGGGAATCCGATCAGCAGAGTCCGCGATCTCTTCCCGTCTGGCCAGACAGCCTTCGTGAAGAAGGTTACGCACTCGTCAACTAATCGCTGGTCTGAGTCGTGCCGGAAGAAGCTCTTCTGGAATTTCATCCACTCCCGGTATGGGAGGTCGTTCATGCGATTGGGCGGGCCGCGGCGCACCTTCTCCTCCGCCTCTGGCGCCGAGTCAGGTGCAAAAAGACTGTCCTTGTGCTCGAGTGTCATCCGGTCTACCTCGTCGCGTTCGCCGCGCCCATCGCGCCGGTCTCGTCCATGATACGCAAGTCTTGCGGCAGCGTGTAGAGATTCGTGCGCCGCACTCCTCCTCTTTGTCCGAGATTTGGATACACGAAGCAGCAAGCGCCACCGGTGCGCCACGTCGACTTGAGCCAGCCCGCGTGCAATCGCTGCGGCGTTCCGCGAAGGCAGTCGTCGTATCCAGCTTTGCTGATGGCGGTCTTGTCCCGGTAGTCGAACGAAGTCCACGGCTGGTTTTCGAACCGTGACGCGTTGTTTGGCCAGATCCAACTGGGATACGTTCTGCACGCCTTCGAGTAGTCAGCATTCGAGATCCAACCAAGGAAGTACAGGCGATACGTGTGCGGCAGCATCAGATTGCAGAAGTCGTTTCGACCAATGGCGAAGCTGACGCCGGCCGACCGATTCAGGTTGTCTTTGCCGACCGATACCACCACCTCACCTGCCAGTGCGTCGAAGTGGCTCTTCGATAGCTGCAATGATCCGATTGCTCCAAACGGACCAATCTCGCGAAGATCGGCTCCGGCGGTCAGCCGCACTGCTTCCCTCTTCACACCGCCGTCCCATTCGCCGACCACGATCAGCTCGATCGCATCGGCCGATGCGCGCGCGTTATACGCGATGTCGAGAAAGAGCCCGGTCCCTCGCTGTTCACGCAGGGCGCACGTCTGTCCAGACATAAGCGCCTCAACGGCAGCGTCACCATGCGGAAACGCGGCAAGCATGTAGGCGTCGCGGTCCGTGTTCAGGTCACGGCGCATATCAAACGTGTCGGCAAAACCGAAGCAGTACGCGTCTTTCTTGCCAATCTGGTCATCGGGCACAAGCATCGGAAAGAACTGCCCCCAGTTGGGACCACTGTTGGACCGATTGTCGACGATCATGTCCAATGTCAGCGGGTCACGGCCAGCTACGCGAAAATCGCGGTAGTACACCCATGTCTTTAGGTCGATGTTGAGGGTCGTGTTGCTGCATTCGATCTGAAAGTCGTATAGATCCTCGGTGCGATGACTCTTGATCTGGCGTGGCGCCCGGATGCCGATCGAAGTCAGACGGCGTCGCAAACACTCTTGGGCCACGACGCCCTTGGCGATGTTCATTGCGCATTCGCGCACGCCTGCTGAATCGCGCCTCTTGCCCATGCGGTTGTAGGTCCAGGGAACCGTAGTGGCTGCGTACTCTGCAGCCTCCTGCCGCTCTCCTAGTGTTGGCTCGACAACCCAGATGTGTTCAACGGCAGACAGTGTAGTCATGATATCACTCGTTCTGCGCACAACCGACACATGTCGCAGGTCGAGCAACTGGCCGGTGATGGTCGAGCCGGGAACGCGCCGCGGGCGATGCCTTCGATGCTTGCGTCCAAGTCGCGCATCAGCGCGCTGACTGCGTCGGCTGAGACATCGACAGGATGGACGGCTAGCGACTTCGACTTCGCCGACTTGGCGACGTCAACGAGTTCGGCGCCCGTTACCGCGTGCCCCTGGCTCCGCAGCGCATGCGTGTAGAACTGCAGCTGCCTCTCGTATCGCCGCAGCAGATTGTCGTGAATGCTCGATTTCCAGTCTCGAATGAGAACCGTGCCATCGTCGTTATGGTGTACGCCATCGATGATCCCAGGGATGACTCCGTGCCGGCCGTGAACTTCGACGTTGACTTCCGGTTCGACAGCACGGTCGAAGATCCCGAGCGCCTCAAGTGCACGGAGTCGTTCGCGAATGGCCGTTCTCGCGTTTGCTTCGACCGTCTCGGAGGCCAACGGAAGATGTACGTGTTTCTCGATTTCCTCTTCGACACGCGTGGAGTCCCAGTCGTCATCATGCAGGCGACGCTGGATGACCTCATGAAGCCCTTTGCCGTAACCGAGCTCTTCTCCGACAGCAGGCTGTACGCCGACAATTCGCCGGAGGCCATACTGAAGGGGGCACTCCACATACATGAGCGCCTCCGAGAGCCCGACTCGCACTGGCCGCAGGTCATCATCGCCTTCGCTGGACAAGTCCGGTGACCAAAGGTTCGGCGTCGCCGCGCCAACGGTGGTATTCGCGATCAACCCACGTGCCGCCAGGCGGTCGATGAACGCAGATCGCCGACGGGCGTCGTCGTCCATCGGATCAATAATGAAGAGCCGCTCCTTGGCTCGCGTTACTGCGACGTAGAACAGACGCCGTTCATCATCGGGCGATGTTCCGTATCTCACAGCGAGCGCGTCGGGAAAGCTCGTGCCATGCGAACTCGGACTAACGGGGAAGCGGCGCTGAACCAGATTCGGAAGAATGACCACGGGCCACTCGAGCCCCTTCGCCTGGTGTACCGTTGTTAGGAGTACGGCATCGCCAACGGTCTCAACCGGGGCGCTCTCTCCGAACTCCTGCTGTTTCCTCTTCAAGGCGTGGTACACTTCGTTCATCAGGCCGCGAGGTGTACGTCGGCTCTGCCCACTTAAGCGTCGGCGGTGGATCTCTTCCACACTCCGGATGATCTGGGATGCAACGCCAATTCCGACCATTAAGTTCGGATCGTCGGACGCGACGCGGATGCCGCACGCCTCCATGAGGTCGTACAGCTGGCTACGCACGTTGTACGCTTGGTTCTTCTTTTCTTCGATGCGAGTGAGCCACGCATCGATCGCAATCCAGAACTGCTCTTCTGGGTACGCCGGGTCCGTCCATTGCTTGACCTTCTCCCACAAGTCGATCGCTGCCTTGGCAATGTCGGCTTCCTCCTGCTCATTGCGAGGTTCTTCGTGTGGCGTGCGGAGCCAATCAAAGAGTGGCAGCAGGAGGTCATTTACGAAGGCACCACCTCGTGCGAGAACTGGACAGTAGACCGGAATGCCGGCGGTCGTAAGCGCCGCGACGATCGGTTGCCCCCAGTTCCGGACCGAACGAAGGAGAATGGCCATCTGGTTCCAACGCACACCCGTCGAGTGACAGCGCGAGACGATCTCAACAATCGTGTCCGCTTGTGTCTCCTCTGACGACGTCGACACCCAGCAGAGATTTGGACCCGGGTCTGGAGGGCGTCCGGACACGAGCGTCTTGGTCGTGTCGCGCAGCGCGATGTCCTGCGCGACTGCATTGGCGACATCCACGATTGCGGGTCGCGATCGGAAGTTCGTTGAAAGCCGATGGATCGACGAGTCGACGAAGTCTGACTCAAAATCGATGATCCGCGTTACGTCGCTTCCACGCCAGTTGTAGATGCACTGCAAGTCATCGCCCACGCCAATCACGCGAGCGTCAGGCCCCACCATCGCTCGGGCAAGGCGGACTTGGGCAGGATTGACGTCCTGGTACTCGTCAATGTAGAGCGAGTGCAATCCGCCAATCGGGCCGACTGACTCGATGTGTTCGAGAGCGAAACGGATCATCGCCCCGAAGGTCAGTAGTCGATTCTGACTGAGAGTCTCAAGGAAACACTCAATGGGTGGTCGAATGGAGCTCGGCACATCGGCAAGTGCGACATGCTCGTTGAAGAACAGCTCCAGGTCCTTGAGGAACGGCTCAATCCCGAGAGGGTAGCGCTTGTTGTAGGCCGCCTCGAGTCCCAGATGGTCGTACAGTCGGCTCGCGAGCGAGTCCATCTGGAGTTCGTCAAGCGATTCGAAGTTGTAGTACTGCGGCAGTTGAAGAAGGTACTGAAAGCACCACGAGTGGATCGTTCCTGTGAACAACCCGGCGAGATCCTCTGATGGAACTTTCCCGTTCGTGGCCAGGTGTACGCGAGCCAGCAGCTCGGATGCAGCCTTTTCGGTGAAAGTGAACGCGACAATTGAGGATGCCGGGACGCCCGCGAGCAGGTCGGCAGCGATCAGGTGTACAAGGGTGCGCGTCTTGCCCGATCCGGCGCCTGCAAGAATGCACGCATTGGGCATCGTGCGGTCGAACGGCGCCTGCTGCTCCGGAGTCAACGCCGAGCGAATCCAATCTGCCGTAACTCCGCTCGTCACAGTCGCCGTCTCCGCTCATTCCGCCATTGACTCGATGCTCATCATCGTGTGAACATCCTGGAGCAGGCAGTAGAGATTCGTCTCCCTGACACCGCCTCTGCCGCCACCGAGGTTTGGATACACGTAGCAGCAGGCGCCACCACCGCGCCCAGTGGTTTTCATCCATCCAGCCTCAAGGCGCGTAGGCTTGCGCTTGACACAGTCATCGAAGCCGGCCCGCGTTAGCGACTTCATGTCGCTCTCGGTGATCATCGACCACGCTTGGTTCCGGGTGCGATCTTCGGAATTCATCGGCCATACCCAGCCCGGATAGGCGCGGCAGCGATCGATGTACTCCGTCTTCGGCATCCAACCAAGTACGTACAGCCTGTAATCGTCCGGTAGGACCAGATTGCAGATGTCATCCCGAGCGAACATGAGGGCTTCCGCAGGCTTCCGATTGACATCGCGGCGCGCCGTATTCAGCACCGGTACGCGGCAGTCGTTCTTCCCGACGCGGACCGCAATCACCCCATCGCCCCATGCCTCATATGACTCGGGACTGATCGCAAAGGACGCTACGCAAGAGAAGGGCCCGACCTTCGTCGTCTTGCCGCGAGTAGTCACAGCTTGAACCTGGCACAGCTTGCCCGCCCACTCACCTACGACTGTGATCTCCATCTTCGTGGGCGCGAACATCCCGTCCGGCCGCCAGGTTAGCTCGAGCCAGAAGCCCGCCTCAGAGTCCTCTCGCACGGCACACAGCTTCTTCGAGCTGAGGAAGGGAAGAAGTTCCCCATACGGGAAAGCGGCGAGTCGCATCTCCGTCCTGTTGATGTCGTTCTCGCGTCGAGGATCGATGCTGCTCGCGAGCGCGAAGCAGTAGCACTCCTTGCTCTGTCCGATCTGAGTATGAGGCACGAGCATCGGGAAGAACCGCGACCAGTCGGCGTCCGAGTAGTCCGCGTGCTCGACGAGCAAGTCCGTTGAGAGTGGCGATCGCCCGAGCGGCTTATAGTCGGTGAAGTAGTGCCAGGTCTTGACATCCAGGTCGAGTGTCTGGCCGCCGATCTCGACATGGAAGTCGAAGAGATCTTCGTCGCGGTGGCTCTTGCGTTGAGAGGTCGCGGAAACCCCGTGCTCGCGCATGGCGCGGCCGAGCAACTCCTGCCCCACGATGCCCTTCGCGATGTTCAGTGCCCGCTCCTGCTGGCCGCGAGATCCAGTGTTCTTCATCATCCGATTGAACGTCCATGGAAGGCTGACAGCCGCGTACTGCGCTCCAGCCAGCAGGTCGTCCTTCGTCGGGGCCAAGACCCAGAGATCATCTTTGTTGGCTATGAGTGGAATACCAGAGAACTCCCATCGACGACGACAAGCCCACGCGAACATGCCGCAATGAGTCGAGTCGACGTTGGACGGGTCAACGCAGTTGGTCAGCTGATCGGTGCGTTGACCCGGCGGTTATGTCCATGTACAGTAAACATTCGATGATTCGATGTCAATCGAGCCCAGAATGACCACCGAACGACAACACTTCGGTGCCCTCGTCCGTCAGAAGCGGGTCGACAAGGGCTACAGCCTGCGGAAGTTCGCGGAACTCGTCGGCGTCAGCCCGACGTACCTGTCGCTCGTCGAGAAGAGCAAGGTCGAGCGCCCGCCGACCGCCGAGCGCGTGCGGAAGATGGCAGAGCTGCTTGGCGAGAGTCCCGATCAATGGATCGCGATGGCCGGGCGCGTCCCCCACGATCTGACGGAGATCATCCAGAGCGAGCCGGAGGCGATGCCGGAGCTCTTGCGCGCCGCCAAAGGCCTGAGCGCAGAAGAGTTGCGGAAGTTCACCAAGAGGATCGAGAAAAAGCGCGACGAGGAGGAGAAGGAATGATGCGCGCTCCTTCGAAGTACCGCGTGCCCTACCTCCGGGAGAAGGTGATCGAGGAGCACGCTGAGATGCTGCTCGGAGAATGGGCGCTCGAGCACCCGGCGATCGCGGAACCGCCTGTTCCGATCGAGGACATCCTGGAGCTTGGGATCAAGCTCGACTTCGAGGTCGCAGACCTGCGATCTGAGCTCGGCCACGAAGACGTGCTCGGCGGCATCTGGTTCGGAGCGCGGCTGGTCAAGGTCGATCAGTCGCTTGATCCGACGAGGAACTCACGACTCCTCGGGCGCTACCGGTTCACGATCGCGCACGAGATCGGGCATTGGCGTCTCCATCGCGAGCACCTGATGAACGATCCGTCGGCTGCGTCGCTGTTCGAGCAGAAGGACACGCCTGCGTTCGTCTGTCGCTCGAGCAGCAAGCCGCCCGAAGAATGGCAGGCGGACCAATTCGCGGCCTGCATCCTGATACCCCGACGCCTGGTGTTCGAGGCGTGGGAACGCTGGCGCGGCACGCGCGACGAGGCAGCACTCGCCGATCTCAACATCGACCCCGACGACGACATCGCATTGGACGCGTTCTGCCGGCCGCTGGCCGACCTGTTCGAAGTGTCGGCGCAAGCCATGCGGATCCGGCTCCAGGGATTGGAGCTGCTCGTGAAGGAGAAGGAACCACGACTCTTCTGACAGGCCGGGCGAGCCCTCTCTATTTCGCCCAACCGTTTACCGTTCACTGGACAGTTTATCCACAAGGAGCCACATCCATGGCACGACCGTTCGAACCCCGGAAGATCCTCAAGCAGATCAGCAACCCGCTCCTCCACGCGTTCTTCGACGAACGCGAGCAGCTCTCCGACGTCCCGTGGGACGAACTGTCGGAGCACAAGATCGAGCCTGTCTTCGGGGCGTGGCAGGCACTTCCCGAATGCGATCGCCTCGAAGTGCAGGTGCTCCTCCGCGACATCTATGAGCTGGCCGACCATCGCGGCCTGGCTGTGCTCGCCGAGGAGATCCTCTGGCGCTGCCCGGAGCGCGGTGACGAGTTCAAGGAACAGCACAGCAAGGCGGACAAGGCGATGTGGGTCTACCTCCACGTGCGCGGGGCGTTCGACGAGGCGGCCCTGTTCGCCCGCGCCGATGCGCTCGCGGCGGGTCGCCACTGGAAGCGGCGCAACAACCTGCCGCGCATCCCCTTAGACGTTGATGACGACATGCTGGCAGCGCTTGCAGGAGCTCTGACGGCTTTCTACGGACCCATGCAGATGCGCGGCCGACACTGCAAGGTCGTGCACTACCACCGCCACGGCGCAGCCGACTACTTCTTCGCGTACCTCGATGACTATCCGGACAAGCACCTGGTGTTCGACGGCGACGCTGACCAGCCGTCCGTGCGCGCTGATCGATACGCCTTCGAGAACGTCTTCGTCTACAACGCCGACGATGGGTCGCTTGAGGTGTTCGCGCAGGGCGGCAAGAAGGTCTGGGAGCCGCTGCAGTCCGCGTTCTGCAAGGCGGTCCTCGGCGAGGACATCGATCCGGCGGACCCACTTCGTCCGTCGTTCAAGCTGGATCACGTGCTGACGCCGGACTTCCCGCTGCCGACCGATCCGGCCGATGGCGTTGAGGACGCGCGCATCACCCGGATCCGCCTGGTGCCTCCGGGCAGCGGCGGCTACGTGGAGATCAAGGCGAACCCGAAGGGCCATCGGAACGACATCTTCCGGAAGCTCGAGCGGTGGATCCGGTCGGAGAACGTCAACCTCGACGACACGCGCGTCGCCAGCGCCTCGTTCTCCCTGAAGTTTGCGCACGACGGCCCTGGTCGTCAGCCGACGCTCTCGTTCGATGTGTCGGCGCCCAACTCCAGCAACCTCAAGAGCAAGCCCGACGAGCACCGGGCGGTCGGAGAGCGGTGCCTCAAGCGCTGGGGAGTCGTAGATGACGAAGGATGATCTACTGCGACTCCTGCTGGCTGCGGCGGACGATCTCGGCTGTGAGTTTGACCACACCGAGGTCGCCCGCTGGCCGGCGGGCACCGTTCCATTGTTCGAGACGATGGGCTTGCTACGCGCTTCGTCAGGCGGGCTCTTGGCGCCATGCCCGAGCTGCGACGGCGGTCACGTCGAGCCGGTCGTCAGGTCGGTGACGACCGACCGCACACGGTTCTTCATCACGTGTCCCGAGGATCTGCGCGTTGAAGTCACCGCTGAGATGTGCCGCGGCTGGGAGATCCACTCTAACGGGCTCGCCAACTCCATCGCGGACGCACTCGAACTCACCTCGCGCCCGAAGGCCATCGTTCCCGACCGGCTTTGGCGGCTTGGTCGCATTCCCTGGAAAGGAAGGACCCGGGCCGTCATCCTCGCACGGCGCATGCGAGATACCGATGCGTCGTCAATCGCCGCGCACATCGGCGCCGGTGGTCGGGCGATCGTCCTCGTGCCCCACCAGCAACCTGATGACCGGATCTGGCCGGAACACGTGCCGGCAGTTGTCGCGCTTTCCAGTATCGCCTCCGTCGAGGACTCGCGCCTGGCGATCGACGGGGTTGCGCTGATGGAAGCCGTATACGAAGCGGAGGCCGTGGCAGAGTCGCGCAGCCTCCTGCCGGTCGATCCCGAGATCAAGAAGCAGGTCGTTCGTCAGCAGGTGAAGGCCGAGATCAAGGGCCACCTCGAGGACGATGTCCTCGTTGCCGCCTACTTGGAACATGGGTCCGGTGACAAGGCGGCCGAGGCGCTCACCAAGCAACTGGGCCGCACCGTCTCCCGAGATCGCGTTTATCGCGCCGTCAAACGCGCCCGAGCAGCTGGCGAGTTCGAAGTGCCCGAAGACTCGCCGTCCGTCGCGAGAACTGTCGCGTCGCAACCCCGCGACAGGGCCAAGAAAGTCTCGAAGTACCGCAACTAGCCGTAGCACAGCGGCTTGCGGTCATCCAAGCGTGGTCGCAACGTCGCACCATTCCCCCAAACCGCGACAGCACAGCCCGCGTCCGAGGCCGGTCAGCTCATAACCGGCCAGTCAACGGACGCACCTGTGATCCTCGCCACGCGTGTGGCGGCACAGCTCCACGACTGTGCGGACCTGTCGACTGGCGGTGAGCCAGACCTCCGGCCTCGGAGGTTTCCATGGCGATCCGCCACGACGTCGTCACGCACGCATTCACCATCGACTTCATCCGAATCAAGGCCCGCCAGCTCTGCCGCCGCTCCGACGTGTCCCGCTCGGATCACGACGAAATGCAGCAGGAGATGCTGCTGTACCTGTGGAAGAAGGCTCACCTCTTCGATCCCAGCCGCGGCAACATCGAGGCCTTCGTCACGACCGCGATCAACAGCTGGGTCGGCATGCAGCTTCGCCGCATGGAACGGCTCAAGCGCCGCGGTGAGGCCGCCGCACTGTCGCTCGAGCGCACGTCGATCGAGAACGAGGGTGACGTCACGTCCCTCGGGTCCGTCCTCACCGGTGCAGATCGCGATCGCCGGACCGGCGCGACATCACCGGATCCGGTCGAGTCGCATGATCTACAGGACGCGCTCGATCACGCACTCGGTCACCTGACGACCCGCGAGCGCGCGCTTCTGGCATACGTCGCCGACCACGGCGTCTCCGCGGCCGCGCGCAAGCAAAGCGTTTCGCGCCGGCAGATCTACAACGCGCTCACACGCATGCGGTCGCGATTCGAAGACGCAGGACTCGGCGCTGCCTGAACGGGCAGCCGGAGGCACGGCGGCATAGGGAACCAGAGGACCGCACATCGTTCCCTGCCCCCTCCTCTCGACGTCCCCGGGCGACCGCGGCTTTCTCCCGGCGCCCGGGACGTCGAGGCATGGCATCGGTGTGCACACGGACCAGGAGCTGATCATGAGGACCGACGTCTACCGCTTCACCTTCGCCCGCGTGGTCGACCTCGTCGAGGCGGAGAGCACGCTGCAGCTTGCCATCCTCGCAACGGAAGGCCTGCTCGGCGAGGCGTGCGTTCGCATGGAGACGTCGTACCACATCGATGCTCCCCGGTGCGCGATCCTCATCGATGGTGGCACGACGGCGGGCAACGCAGTCGTCCGCATCTTCACCGCATTCATCACCCGTGAGTTCGGCGCCGGCGCCTTCACCGTGCGGCGAGTCGCTCGCCCGACGCGCCGCGCCGACATGCCGGTGGAGGCGGCTGCGTGAAGAGCGTCCTGACCTACTCCGCGCTGAACTGCTTCCGCAACTGCCCGCGGAAGTACCGACTGCGCTACATCGACGCGCTGCGCCGCCCCGAGCGCCCGGAGGCACTGGCGTTCGGTTCCGTGATCCACAACGCCCTCGAGCAGTGGTACACGGCCGGGGCACCGGACACGCGGCTCTTCGATGTCCTCGACTACATCGACGCGCAGTACCCGGCGCGCGAGCACGACGCGGAGATTCGGCGCACGTGGCACCTGGCGCGCGCCATGTTCGAGGGCTACGCCGCTCAGTATCCCGCCGAGTCGTTCGAGATCGTCGAGGTCGAGAAGGAGTTCAACGCCGAGATCCGGAATCCCGACACCGGGCGATCGAGCCAGACGTTCGTCATCGCCGGCAAGGCTGACGGCATCGTCCGCCTGGATGGCGACCTCTACCTGCTCGAGCACAAGACAGCGTCGAGCATCACGAGTGACTACCTCGACCGGCTCTGGACCGACACGCAAATCGCACTCTACTCGCACTACCTGCGAGAGCTCGGCTACCCGATCGTCGGTGTGATCTACAACGTCCTGCTCAAGACGCGACTGAAGCAGCGCGAGGGCGAGACGCAGGACGAGTACGAGCAGCGCCGCGCCGAGCTGGCCGCGAAGAACAAGTCCGGTCGCTCAACCGCCAAACGCCAGCTCCCGGAGTCCGACACCGAGTTCCGCGCCCGGCTTGCTGAGTGGTACGCGCGTCCCGAGGCGTTCCACCGCGAGCGGATCTACCTGTCCGAGGACCGGATGGCGCTGCTCACCGAGGAGGTCTGGGAGATCACGCAGCAGTACCTGGACGCGAAGCGCCGCGGCAGGTGGCTGCTAAACACGTCGAACTGCTTCAGCTTCCAGCGCCCCTGCGAATACCTGCCGTACTGCCAGTCCGGCTTCAGCTCCAACGTGCGCGACAACCTCTACGAGGTCGCTCCGCCGCACGAGGAGCTGACGGCACTGACGGTCTCGGCCGCTACCGACAACACCACGTTCTGACCACGTTCCCGAAGGAGCCATTCATGCCCATTGCCCTGCCCACGACACGGGCCACACCAACGCTCGACCTCGCCACCAAGACCACGCTCATCTACGGGCCGCCGAAGATCGGCAAGAGCACGTTCGCGAGTATGTTCCCCGACGCGCTGTTCTTCGAGTGCGAGCCGGGACTCAACGAGCTGTCGGTCTTCAAGGTCCCGACGCACTCGTGGGAAGACCTCCTTGCCGCGTGCAAGCTCGTTGCGGCCGGTGACCACCAGTTCAAGACGATCGTCATCGACACGGTCGACAACGCCTTCAAGTTCTGCTCCGACCACGTCTGCGCGAAGCACAACATCGAGTACGAGGGTGACCTCGCGCACGGCAAGGGCTGGGCGTTCGTCAAGAACGAATGGCATCGCGTCCTCACGCGCCTGGCCAGCCTGCCATACGGCCTCGTCCTCATCAGCCACGGCGTGGACAAGCGGATCGAGACGCGGACGGGCGAGTACACGAAGACGCAGCCGAGCCTGCCGGATCGAGCCCGTCATGTCGTGCTCGGCCTCGTCGACATGATCCTGTTCTGCGACACGCTGTCGCGCAAGGACGAGAACGGCCAGGTCTCTGTCGATCGCGTCATCCGCACGAAGCCCCATCCCACCTACGAGGCCGGCGACCGGACGGGCCGGCTCCCGGACACGCTGCCGCTCGATTACGCCGCCTTCGCGCGGTGCTTCGACGCTGCGCCCACGACCACTTCTGACACCCCGACCAAGAAGGAGAAGGCCAAATGACCACGGCCCCCGAGAACCACAACCCGCATCCCGACGACTTCGATGACCGACAGACCGGCACCGCATTCGGCGGTGACGCATACGGCACGCCGGCCGATCTCAGCGCGTTCGACGAGGACTACGACGAGGTCGAGGCCCCGAGCTACGCCGACCTGCCGGACGGCAAGTACCAGGTGCGCGTCGAGAGCGTGCGTGTCGCCCAGAGCCAGAACGGCGACCCCATGCTCAAGTGGGACTTCCTCGTGCTCTCCGGCGAGTTCGCCGGACGCCACCTCTTCAAGAACGCGGTGATCACCCACAAGTCGCTGCCGTTCGTGAAGGGCGATCTGCAGACGCTCGGCGTGCAGCTCGCGCGCTTCAGCGACCTGCCGAACCACCTCGGTGCCCTGCTGGACAAGACGCTCGAGGTGACCCAACGCACGAAGGGCGAGTACACGAACCTCTACATCAACCGCTGCATCACGGTGCCCGCGGGCGCCGGCGCTGTGGACCTCGGCGACGAACCGGCGCCGTTCTGACCTCGCTGACTCTTGGCCGGAGACGGTCAGTCGTGGGGCCGCCCCCGGCCCCCTTCGCGGGGTCGGGGTGCGGCTTTTCTCAAACCCATGGACGGGGACTCGCCAGTGGACTTCACCATCGTCATCGACACCCGGGAGCAGCAGCCGTACGGATTCGGCTGCGCCACTCAGCGGCACAAGCTCGACGCCGGCGACTACTCCGTGGCTGGCTGCGAGTCGCAGATCGCCGTTGAGCGGAAGAGCCTGCCGGACTTCGTGCACACCGTCATCCACGAGTCACGGCGCTTCCGCGCCGAGCTCGATAAGCTCTCGGCCTTCGAGCTGGCGTGCATCGTGGTCGAGGCAGATCTGGATGCGGTCCTCCGCGGGCTGCGTCAGCCGGATCTCCGCATGGTGACTCCGGGCGCCGTGCTTGGCGCCGCCCTCCACATCGCGGTGCACCACCGTGTACCCGTGTACTGGTGCGGCAGCCGGCAGGCGGCATGCGCGTTCACTGAGGCGTTCCTCCGGATGGCCATCCGGGAGGGCGCGGTCTCACCGCTGCGTGCGCGGGAGACCAACCATGCCTGAGTCTGTCGCCGGGACCATCGTCCGCACCTTCTATAGCGACGCCACGTTCTCGGCGGGCATCCTGAAGTGCGATGACGGGGAGCGGATCCGATTCCGCGGCAAGTTCTACGCCGCTGAGGGCGACCGTCTCGCTGCCGTGGGCCGCTGGACTGCTGACCCCCAGTACGGCCCGCAGTTCGAGGTGCAGGAGCTCGACTACGAGCTGCCGCAGACCCGCGAGGGCATCGCCAACTACCTCGCCAAGCACCCGGCTTTCGAGGGGATCGGGGAGAAGACGGCGGAGAAGATTGCCGGCGCGTTGAACGAGGGCGAGTCGCTCGACGAGTTGCTGCAGCATCGCCGCGATGAGCTTCGTCGTGCCGGCATCTCCGAGCGCGTCATCGAGTCGCTCGCCCACACCTGGCTCGAGCACTCCAGCGACAACACGGTCCGCACGTTCCTGGCCGGTTTCGGGCTGTCTCACCATCAGATGGATTTGCTGCTCGAGCGCTTCGGCGCCAGCGTCGTCTCGATGCTCAAGGACAACCCGTACCTCCTCATCAAGCACCTCGAAGGCTACGGGTTCAAGCGGGTGGACGCGATCGCACTGAAGATGGGCGTCGCGAAGACGCACCCGGGCCGTATCGCCGCAGCACTCTCGTATTGCCTCTTCGAGCAGATCCGCAGCGGGCATACGTGGACTTCGGGCGCCGATCTCGTCGATCAGGCGAACGAGGTCCTGGCCATCGACGCGCTCAACAGCCGCGATCTCATCCAGGCTGCCGGGAACGACCTCATCGAAAATGGCGATCTGGTGTCGGATGCGAGCGCGGTCACCACGCCCTGGCTGCGCAACGCCGAGCAGACAATCCTCGACGCGTTCGAGCGACACGCCTGGACGCAGTGGCCACTGAACCCGGCGTGCGCGCCCGGCGACGATCTCGGTGCGGACCAGCGCGAGGCGTTCCTCACGGCTGCCTCCAGCGGGATTAGCGTGATCTCGGGAGGTGCCGGCACCGGCAAGACCTACGTCGTCGCACGTCTCACGAAGGCACTCCGCGAGGCGGGTCGATCGTACGTGCTGTGCGCGCCGACCGGGAAGGCGGCCAAACGCATCGAGCAGCTGCTGAAGAAGCACGGGCTGCCAGGATCGGCGTCAACGATCCACCGGCTGCTCGGCTACAACGGCATCACGTTCAGCGACGAGATGATCACGGCCAGCGCCGTCATCATCGACGAGGTGTCGATGGTGGACGTCCGCCTCATGGCGGAGCTGATCGATCACCTCGACCTCACCCGGACGCAGTTGGTCCTGGTCGGAGATCACCACCAGCTCCCGCCCGTGGGGCCGGGGAACGTCCTGCGCGATGTCATCGAGCATGACCTCGTACCAGCCACGGTGATGACAAAGGTCCACCGGCACGCCGGTGTGCTCAAGACGAATAGCGTCCAGGTGCTCGACGGGACGGTGGGCGCGACCGCCGTCGACGATCAGTCCCGTTGGATCGTCATCGACCAGTTCCGTGAGCGCGAGGCGATCAAGAACTACCTGCGTGACCTGGTCCTCGACGAGATCCCGCGCGAGTACGGATTCGACCCTGTCACTGAGGTCCAACTGATCACGCCGGAGCATCGCGGCGTGCTCGGCACCAAGTCGCTGAACCAGATGATGCAGCGCATCCTCATCGGTGACGTCGAGGATCGCTTCGCCGTCGACGACAAGGTCATCCAGACCCGGAATGACTACGACCTGGGCGTGATGAACGGCACGATCGGGTTCGTGCGCGAGGTCGAGAAGCGCCAGCTCACCATCGAGTTCGAGGGCGTCGGTCTGCGGCCGGTGTCGCGATCGCTCTGGATCCACCTCGATCTCGCATACGCCCTGACTGCCCACAAGGCGCAGGGCAGCGAGTTCCCATGCGCGGTCGTGCTCTGCCACAAGTCGCACTTCTTCGCCGACCGGAATTGGCTCTACACGGCCGTGACCCGGGCGTCGAACACATGCGTTCTCGTGGGTGACAACTACGGCATCCGAAGGGCAGCCCGCCACGTCCGGAACATGAACAGACGGACGCTGTTGGGCCTCTGGGCGTCACGCGAGAACCAGGAGGCGGCCGCATGAGCACACTCGCCGTCGATACGCTGCTGGGCGTCGATCGCATCGCGCTCCTCGACTGGCTGCAGCCGAACTGCGAGCCGGATCGGGTCGCCCTCCTGTATCCGAAGTCCAAGGGCAGTCTGTCACCCGGCTGGGTGATGGACCAGGCGGATGCCGATCGCGCGCTCGCTGCGTATCGGGACGGATCACTCGTTGATGAGACGTTCCAGTCCACAACCAAGGGCGGGAAGCCGTACCGCATCCGCAAGCCGGTTCGACTGGGACTCGTTCCGCACCGCAATGGGCGCGTCCTCGTGTTCTGCGTCGATCTCGACGACCACGCCGACGACGGTGGCACTGTCCACCTCGCTGCGGCAATCAACCGGTTCTTCAATGCCGCGCCGCTGGTCTTCACGTCCAAGGGTGGCAAGGGGCTGCACTGCTTCTTCCGCCTGGCCGAGCCTATGGAGGCCGCCGCCTTCGTCGCGTGGACTCGAGCCTGGGGATTCAATCGTCAGGGCGAGCCCGAGGTCTTCCCGAAGACGACGAAGAACACCCAGGCGTGGCTCCCAAACGAACCGAACGACGCGGGCGGTGATGCATACGTCAGCGGGTCGTTCGAGTCGTGCACCGTGCCGTCACTGCCGGAAGCTCCTTCGGCGAAGCTGACCACGACGACGCTCAACTTCCTCCGCGGTTTCGTGCGTGAGCCTGGCCGGAACGATGCGCTCAACAAGGCAGCGTTCGAGCTGGGAACGAAGCATGTCGATTGCGCCGAAGCGACACGGCTGTGCCTGCTGGGCGCTCGACTCTGTGGATTGGAGACCGAGGAACCCGATCAGACCCGCACAACCATCAACAGCGGGTTCGACGCGGGATCCCGTTCGGCGCCGGCCATTGATCCGACACTCAATGGTCACGCCGGCGAGCCGACACTGAAGTTCCGGAAGCTGGACGGCATCGGGAACGGTGAGCGGTTCATCGATCACCACGGCCGGGACGTGCGGTACAGCTACGAGCTCGACAGGTGGCTCGTGTGGACAGGTCGGCGCTGGTCGCTCGACGCACAGGCCCGCGTGGAGGCAATGGCGAAGCAGACGGCACGCCTCATCCTCAAGGAGATGGAGCGTGCTCTCGACGAGGCGCGTGACGCAGGTCAAGCGGACGACGAACTCGAGGCGCTCGAGAAGGTCTACAAGACGCAGTATCGCGCCGCCGCCCGCGTGACCGGCGTTCGCGACACGCTGAAGATGGCGCAGTCCGAGGACGGCGTGAAGGTGTCGATCGACCAGATCGACGCCAACCAGATGCTGGTGAACGTCCGCAACGGGACGATTGATCTGTCCTCAGGGCGGTTGCTGAGTCATCGGCGGCGTGACGGCATCACCAAGCTCGCGCCTGCCTCATTCGATCTCGGCGCGAACTCGACGCTCTGGCAGGCCTTCCTCGATCGGATCTTCGACGGCGACGAAGAACTGATCGCATTCATCCAACGCGCGGTGGGCTACTCGCTGACCGGCGATGTTGGCGAGCAATGCCTCTTCTTCCTCTACGGCACCGGGCAGAACGGCAAGTCGGTGTTCATTCAGACGCTGCTCTCCGTCCTCGGCGACTACGCCCAGAAGGCGCCGACCGAGATGATCATGAAGCAGGAGCGATCGTCCGGCGGAGGTGCGACGCCGGACATGGCTCGCCTCCGAGGCGTGCGTCTGGCGGTCACGGCCGAGCTGGACGAGAACCAACGGATGGGCGAGGCGAAGGTGAAGGACCTCACCGGCGCCGACCGCATCGTCGCCCGCCACCTCTACCGCGAGCCGATTGAGTTCGACCCCACGCACAAGCTCTGGATCTACGGCAATCACAAGCCCGCGATCCGAGGGACGGACGACGGGATCTGGCGGCGCATTCGGCTCGTGCCGTTCACGGTGACCATCCCGAACGACGAGAAGGACCCGCACCTGACCGAGAAGCTCAAGCGCGAACGCGACGGCATCCTCGCGTGGGCGGTGCGCGGCTGCCTCGAGTGGCAGCGCGATGGGCTGGGACTACCTGGTGCCGTGGCCAGCGCGACCGACGCGTACCGCAACGAGAGCGATCGCCTCGGCACCTTCCTGGACGAGCGCTGCGTCGTCGAGATGTGGGCGCGGGTCGGCAAGAGCGAGCTGTACGCCGCCTATGACGCGTGGTGTCGCGACTCGGGCGAGCACCCCGTCAGCAAGCGGAAGCTCGGACAACTGCTCGTCGAGCGCGGCTTCGGCGACGGTCGCAACGAGCGCGAGCGCTTCTGGACCGGCCTCGGGCTCCCGACTGGAGGCGCGTGATGCTCCGAAATGACACAAGCCTGACGCTACATGACACAACGAAATCGCGTTGTGTCATGGATCAAGTGGCGGCCGCTCCGGCACTTGCACGTGTCCTGACGCAAATGACGCAAATCCACCCAAGAGTCCCATACGCGTGCGCGGGCGTACGCACGCGCATGCAAAACTCTTCGGAGAGGCGTCATGTTGCGTCATGTGTCATGGCCGGCGCGGACGTGGGCGGATGGGCAAGGTGCAGGCATCGGTTCGGCGATGGTTCCTTCCCGGCGATGAATCGCTCCCTACGCCCGCGGGAACAGCCACCAATCCAGACAGACTTTCTTTCGGTTGTCCGGTCCGGTTCCCGGCGCCGGCCGGCCCGCCACGTTGGCCCGTGTCGCGCCCGGCCCCGAGTCGCCCGTTCCTACCACCGGTCGGTCCTTTCGCCACACGGGCCAACGACGCCCAACGTCGGCGAAGCCGCCGTCGATTACCCGCCACAGGGCCCGATTGGCCCCGATTCCGCCACAACATGGAGGCACACGCCATGAAGGTCACCCAACGGCCCATCGATGACATCAAGCCCTACGAGAAGAACCCGCGCCAGAACGATGCGGCGGTCGAGGCCGTCGCTGCATCGATCCGGGAGTTCGGCTTCCGCCAGCCGATCGTGGTCGATGACGACGGCGTGATCATCGCCGGTCACACCCGCTTCAAGGCTGCGCAGGCACTCGGACTGGCGAAGGTGCCCGTTCACGTTGCCACGGATCTCACGCCGGAGCAGATCCGGGCGTACCGCATCGCCGACAACAAGACGGGCGAGATCGCGACCTGGGACATGGAACTGCTGCCGATCGAGATCGCCGAGCTGCAGGGCGCCGGCATCGACTGGTCGCTGCTCGGATTCAACGAGGACGAGCTCGCGAAGCTGCTCGCTGGCGATGCAGGTGTGGCCGGCGGATTGACCGATCCCGATGCGGTCCCGGAGCCGCCCGACGATCCGACGACCCAACCGGGTGACCTGTGGATCCTGGGAGATCACCGCCTCCTCTGTGGTGACAGCGCCAAGGAGGCGGACCTCGACCGGCTCCTCGACGGTACGACGATCGATCTGGTCAACACGGATCCGCCGTACAACGTCAAGGTCGAGCCGCGCTCGAACAACGCCATCGCCGCCGGCAACTCGTCATTCGCAGCGCCCGAGGGCAAGCACCACCAGAAGTTCGATCTGGCTCGTCATCCGGAGAAGGCAAAAGGCACGCACCGCAAGATGCGGGCCAAGGATCGGCCGCTCGAGAACGACTTCGTCACCGATGAAGCGTTCGACGAGATGTTGCTGGCGTGGTTCGGCAACATCGCGCGCGTGCTCAAGCCAGGCGGGTCGTTCTTCATCTGGGGCGGGTACGCGAACATCGGAAACTACCCGGCGCCGCTGGCGTCGAGCGGGCTGTACTTCAGCCAGGGCGTCGTGTGGGACAAGCAGCATCCGGTGCTGACGCGCAAGGACTTCATGGGGGCGTTCGAGATCTGCTTCTACGGATGGCGCGAAGGGGCGGGGCACAAGTTCTTCGGCCCCAACAACGCGACCGACCTCTGGCATGTCAAGAAGGTCAACCCACAGTCGATGGTGCATCTCACCGAGAAGCCCGTCGAGCTGGCGGTGCGGTCGATCCAGTACTCGTCACGGCCAGGCGAGAACGTGCTCGACCTCTTCGGCGGCAGCGGATCGACGCTCATCGGCTGCGAGCAGACGGATCGACACGCGTTCCTCATGGAGATCGACCCGGCGTACTGCGACGTGATCGTTGAGCGTTGGGAGGAGTTCACGGGCAGGACGGCGGAGCGTCAACCCCAAGCTGAGCCAGCAACGGCCGCAGATGCGTAATCGCGTGCGCGCCCGGATTGCGCGTCCCAGGCACCTTGCCGAACACGAGATGGAGATCATCCTCTTGCACGACAACCGCCGTCCAGTCCAGGTCGGCCCACAGCCGATCGCACACGACGAACCTGCCGTTCTTCCGCGAGCGGTATCGATAGTCTGCGTCCCACCGTCTGAGGAACGTCTCCTCGGGCAGATGCTTGTGGCGGTTCTTGCGATGACTGTGCGAGAGCGGATTCGGAGGATTCCCATCGACCATGCAGTTGCTCGGTACGGGGAGGCCCTCGCCCACGTACCACGCGGCCGCTTCCGGATGGCTATCGAAGAGCCTCGCCACCCGCAGGACCGCCGTCATGCGCCAATGCCGTTCCCCGCGTCGGTGGCGGGCCTTCTTCGTCAGGTAGATGACGACATCGCCCGGCTTGAGCCGCGGAGCAAACATCGAGCCTCGGCACAGGCAACTGATCGACGGTCTCGAATGCTCCAGATCAGGTTCGCGCCGAATCGATCCATCGATGAACGGAGGGAGACCAAGCGAGTCGCTGGCTTCACGTCCGGCTGCGGTCGCGACAAGCGGTGCGTAGGTGTTCAGATACAGGTTGGGCACTGCGTCATGCTACCTGTGGGTGGCACTGATGGCCCGACTGAGAAAGACCCCAGCGCGGAACTGGGGTCGAGCGAAGAGTGGTGCGATGACCTACTGGTCGTCGTCCCCACCCTTCTCACGAAGTGCGTGGTACTCGATCATCGCGTCTTCGAAGAGGCACCGTCCTGCCGCGTAGGTGCGCCGGTAGCGCGTGACCACACACCCGCGCTCCTTCATGAACGCGAGCGCCACCGCAGTCTGCGTGCTGGGCGTGGCGGCCGCAGTGGCCAACTCCTCGAGCGTGAATCCCGGATCGCCGGTTTCAGCGCTGAACAGCTCCGCTGCGTGGGCGATGCTCTCGTAGGACGCTCGAGGACATCGATGTTCGTACGGCTCGCCGCGCCCGGGGATGACCGAGCGAACAAGGTGGTCGTCGGCGACGGAGAAGTGCTCGATGCGGTTCGTTGCGTGCGTCATCGATCACGCTCCCTTCCGAAGCTGGAAGCGGCCGCGATCGACCTTCTCGAAGCGTGCGTCCTTCCCCTTCTTCGAGATCTCGCGGATGATCGCGGCGTAGAGCGTCGCGGACGGCGTCTTGCCACTCGTGGACCAGAGCTTCTTCGCGATGGCCTGCTCGACGATGTCCTTGCAGCCCATCGGCTCCTTGGCCTTCGCCAGGATCTGGGCGGCGGCGTCGAGGATGCCGGTGCGCTTCGTCGCCTTGTCGGGCGCGTCGCCCGCGGGCTTGGCACGTGTCGCGCCCTTCGTCGTCTTCGCGGGAGTGGCCGCCTTCGCCTTGACCTTCGGGGGAGTCGCGGCCGTCTCGGCCCGTGGAGCCTTCGTGGTCTTGTTGGTCCGGCCCATCGCCCGCTCGCTGGCGGTCTGGCCGTCCTTGCTCGCCTTCCGCTCGTCCCGGACGCGGGCGTTCTCCTGATCCGCGGCTGCGATGGCCTTCAGCGCGCCCTTGCTCTCGCGCAGGCGACCCGCGGTCTTGATGCGGACCTTCTTCTTCGTCGTGAGGTTCGTCGCGTCCCAGCCGCCGCCGGCGTTCTCCGCGTCGATGCGCACTTGCACCAGGCGGTTGGTGACCTTGGCGAGGTAGGTCGATCCGATCTTGATGTCTGCCTTCTTCATGGCATGGATTCCTTCTGCGACTCAGTCGCGGTTCATGTTGGTGACCAGCGCCCACTCGGCGCGGATCGGTTCGTAAGGGTGCGGGAAGACGTTGTGGCCGCGGCGCTCGAGGGCATCGGAGAAGCGGCTGCAGAGCTCGCCGACGTTGACGCGATGCTCGGCGAGCGCTTGAGCGACCGTCCTGGCGATCTGCCCGCGGCGATCGGATTCGATCGTCCGCCGGAGCGCGTCGGTCTTCTCGGCGATGGCCACCTCGAGGCGCTCCGACTTCCGGGCGGTGTCAGTGATGAGATCAGCCAGCTGCTGCTGCAGCGAGGCGATCTCGTGGACGGCGTCGTTTGGTGTCGTGTCTGTGCGTGGCATGCGGTTCCTCCTGGAACGACAGCCCGCCGCGAGTTCGCGGCGGGCTCAGGTCGTGATCTGCTGGACGGTGACTTCCGATCCGCATCGCGGACACGGAGCGGAGCGTGGTGTCGGTCCGCTCTCCCTCCCCGCGTGGTACGCCGCGAGCAGCGCGTCTCGGATGGACCAGACGGCGACGTCGTGGAAGTCCAGGCTGTCGCTGCGCCGGGTCTCGAGCGTCGGGATGTCGAGCACGGCCTTGGCGATCTCTTCGAGGCGTCGGTTGATGTCGTCGTGTCGCATGGCGATGTGGTCCTTTCACGCACACAAGGGCATGAGCTGGCGAAGACATCAAGGCCACAGCGCGAGGATTCGCCGGATGTGGGCAACTTCTGGCGGAGGGCGGCGTGACGGCGGAACCCGATGTCAAACAGGGGCAACTGAACCCGGCCGCTGTGGCGCCGGCAGATCTTGCGCGCCTGTTGTCAGCGGCCTCCGGCATTCGCATCGACGACGAATCGCTACTGGCCGACATCGACAGCGGCGCACCGGCCAACGCAGATGGCACCATGAATCTGGTGCACTACGCCGCCTGGCTCGTGCGTCAGTTGGCCGCACGCGGAGGCCGATCCCGTGGTGGCGATTGATCCTCGTAATCTGCGCCAGAGTGAGCTTGCCCAGCTCCTGAACTCCACCCCGATGGGCGAGGTCATCGATGAGCGCCACCTGCGCCGGCATCGCACGCGCGCGGGGATGCGCGTTGCTTCATCGACCGACTCCGGTCGAGTCGATCTGCTTCGGTACGTTGCCTGGCTGGTCGGAGAGCATCACCGCCCGGAACCCGAAGTCGAGGGATTGGCCGGCTACGACGCCCAGCGCGAGCGCGCCCGCGACCGCAGCATGGCGCTCTCGCTGTCCGGGCGGAACATCGGCGAGCTGCCAGGCGTCACGGACGCTCAGAGGAAGGCCGCGGCGGAGCAGGACTTCCGCTATTTCTGCGAGACCTACTTCCCACAGACCTTCACGCTCGATTGGTCGGAGGACCATCTCAAGGTCATCGCGAAGATCGAGCAAGCGGTGCTTGAGGGCGGTCTATTTGCGATGGCCATGCCCCGTGGCAGCGGGAAGACCACGCTCTGCGAGATTGCCTGTCTGTGGGCGATCCTCATCGGAGCCCGCGAGTTCGTATGCCTCATCGGCGCCGACGAGGACCACGCCGCCAACATGCTGGACTCGATCAAGGCCGAGCTTGAGAACAATGAATTGCTGCTCGCGGACTTCCCGGAAGTCGTCTACCCGATCCGCAGCCTTGAAGGCATCCACCAGCGCGCCGGCGGTCAGTTGTTCCAGGGCAGGGCGACGAACATCGGCTGGACGGCGAAGGAGATCGTTCTACCCACCATCGACGGATCGAAAGCCAGCGGCGCCATCATCCGGGTGGCAGGGATCACCGGCCGGATTCGTGGCATGAAGCACAAGCGGACGGACGGTCAGTCTGTACGGCCATCGCTCGTTCTGATCGACGACCCGCAAACGGACGAGTCCGCTCGCTCACCCTCGCAGTGCGCAACCCGCGAACGGACCCTCGCGGGGGCCATCCTTGGTCTCGGCGGCCCTGG
Source organism: Phycisphaerales bacterium (assembly GCA_029260575.1). Taxonomy (GTDB): domain Bacteria; phylum Planctomycetota; class Phycisphaerae; order Phycisphaerales; family SM1A02; genus JAJDDB01. The sequence goes on along the minus strand of JAJDDB010000003.1, from coordinate 169,111 downwards.
GAAGAAGATCGCTGGTCTCATGACCATCACCGTCGTTCGCCCCGAAGACATGGCCGACCGATTGCTCGATCGCGAGAAGCACCCGCAATGGCAAGGGGAACGGACGCGGATGGTGTATACATTCCCGACCAACGAGGCGTTGTGGTCTCGGTACGCCGAGCTTCGCGCCGAGGGTCTACGGAATGACGAGGGTCTCCGGCGCGCCACGGCGTTCTACGGCGAGAACCGAACCGCGATGGACGAGGGTGCGGCCATCGCATGGCCGGCACGCTTCAATCACGACGAACTGTCGGCCATCCAGCATGCCATGAACCTGAAGCTGCAGGACGAGGCAGCATTCTGGGCGGAGTATCAGAACGAGCCGCTGCCCGAGGACGAGCCCGACGATGATCTCCTGACCGCCGACGCGATCGCGAGCAAAACCAACGGTCTCGTGCGTGGCGCGATTCCGATCGACTGCTCGCACCTCACCTTGTTCATCGACGTTCAGGGAGGCGTGCTCTTCTACCTGATCGCGTCATGGACGGACGACTTCACCGGGTACGTCATCGAGTACGGCACCGAGCCCGATCAGAAGCTGGAGTACTTCACGCTCCGAGAGGTTCGTCGCACCCTTGCCATGGCAGCCCCGCGCGCCGGACAGGAAGGCGCGATCTACGCCGGGCTCGAACGCCTGACAGGGTCATTGCTCGCGCGGGAATGGCGGAGGGACGACGGCGCGATGGTCCGCGTCGATCGTTGCCTCATCGACGCCAACTGGGGAGCTTCGACCGATGTCGTCTACCAGTTCTGCCGTCAGTCTGCGCATGCGGGCATCGTCCTCCCGTCACACGGTCGCTATGTCGGTGCGTCGAGTATCCCGTTCAGCGAGTACAAGCGCAAGCGCGGTGATCGGGTCGGTCACAACTGGCGCATTCCGAATGTCGCAGGCAAGCGAGCCGTTCGGCATGTCGTCTACGACACGAACTTCTGGAAGTCGTTCATCCAGGCGCGGCTCGCCGTGCCACTCGGTGATCCTGGATGCCTTTCATTGTTCGGTCGCAAGCCCGAGCCGCATCGACTTCTGGCGGACCACATGACCGCCGAATACCGCGTCAAGACGGAGGGTCGTGGCCGAACGGTTGATGAATGGAAGCTGCGCGCTGGCGGGCTCGACAACCACTGGCTCGACTGCATCGTTGGCGCAGCCGTTGCGGCGTCGATCCAGGGCGCCACCCTCTTCGCCGATGCTGGTCCGCGCAGTCCGAAGGCTCGGCTGCGACTCTCCGATCTTCAGCGGGGCCGCCGATGAAGCCTCGCGACTCAACCATCCCGACGACCTCGCCGTCGCAGGGCCTCGAATGCCCGCGATGCGGTTGCCGCCATTTGCCGGTCGTCTACACGCGCCGTCGGAACCGTCAGATCCGTCGAGTTCGGGAGTGCCGCTACTGCGGGCGCCGCGTCACGACGACGGAACGGCTGCTCGGCGATCAGGGTCCGCGTGATCATTGAAGCTTGGACGTGACGTCGCGAACTCGAGGATCCGCGAGCACCTTGCCTCGCAGGTGGAGGATGTGCCCGTTCTGGTGTGCCCTGAAAGTGGCGTACTCCGGAACGGCGGTGTGCGGGATCATGTACGCCGCCATCACTGAGAATTCGGCGTCAAAGAGAATCCCAAGGAGCTGGTCGAAGTCCGCTGCGTCCAGCTTTCGGATCACGCCGAGCTGCCGCGATCCGTTGTCTGGTGTCACCCGACGCGCCTTGATCTGGTATCGCACGCCGGCCGGATCCACAGCGTCGAACCCGGCCTTCGACTTCGTCTCGAGCGTCATCCCCATGCGGTCGGCGACGAGCCACTCGGCGTAGTCACCAACGGGGTTGTTCTTCGTCCGCAGGACACCTCGTCGCTTCAGCTCCTCGATCGCCCGAGCGTGGAGGCGCAAGAGGTCCGAGTCGGAATGCGATGAGAACTCAGAGGGCTCCATCGCCAGATTCTACTTCCCCGATCTGAGTAGCGCCAGCGGCACCGGAGTACAGATCCGTACCGATCTCAGGCGGGAGCGTGCGCGCGGCGAGCAGTGTGTGATCCAAGGGCATAGGTCACCCGTAGCGGCGAGATGTGTCGTCGCTCGGAGATCACACCCTTGCCCGACGACCTCACGGACACCATCAAGGACAACGCCTCGGGGCCGAAGCGCGCATCGGGCGATGCCGGGAGCGTGGAGCAGCACGGTCTGACAGATCAGATCGAGGCCGACCGCTATCTGAACTCCAAGGACGCGGTCAAGAAGAAGGGACTCGGGATCAAGATCACCCGGGCCATCCCGCATGGAACGACGGGGTGACGATGCTCGGACTCTTCCGCACATCTCGGCGCCCCGACAACGACGCGCCCAAGCGGGAGACGCAGCGCGCGGTGGCCATGACCCTGCCGCTGCGCCGCGGCCTCCAAGCTCGGTATGACGCGGCGGTGACCACGGATGGGAACCGCCGCCATTGGGCCAACGCTGACGGCTTGAGTGCGGACTCCGCGGCGAACCCTGAGGTCCGGCGCGTACTTCGCAACCGCGCCCGATACGAGGTTGCGAACAACAGCTACGCCCGCGGGATTGTCTGCACGCTTGCCAACGACGTCGTGGGAACCGGGCCTCGTCTGCAGATGCTGACCGGTGACCCGGACGCGGACCGCCGCATCGAGTCTGCCTTCACCGACTGGGCGTGCGCGGTCGGCCTGGCAGCCAAGCTCCGCTCCATGCGGATGGCCCGGGCCGACTCCGGCGAGAGCTTCATGCTCCTCGCTCGCAATCCGCGGCATGCCTCGCCAGTGCAACTTGATGTCCGCCTCATCGAGGCCGACCAGATCGCGACGCCGGATCTCCGTACCACGCAGCCTCGCGCGATTGACGGCATCGTCTTCGACGAGTTCGGCAACCCATTGCAGTACCACGTCCTCAAGCAGCATCCCGGCGATCTGCGGTGGACGACCGGCCTCGAGTACGACCGCATCCCGGCGGCCGTGATCATCCACTACTTCCGCGCCGATCGGCCGGGCCAGAGCCGCGGCATCCCAGACATCACGCCGGCCTTGCCGCTCTTCGCGCAGCTCCGGCGATTCACGCTGGCGGTCATTGCCGCGGCTGAGACCGCTGCCGACTTTGCCGGTGTGCTCTACACCGACGCGCCCGCCAACGGCGAGGCCGAGGACGTCGAGCCAATGGACGCCATCGAGCTCGAACAGCGCATGCTCCTCACGATGCCCGGCGGTTGGAAGATGGCACAGCTCAAGGCCGAGCAGCCGGCGACGACCTACGCCGAGTTCAAACGCGAGATCCTCAACGAGATCGCGCGTTGCCTGAGCATGCCGTTCAACGTCGCTGCAGGCAACTCGTCCGGCTACAACTACGCGTCCGGGCGGCTCGACCACCAGACGTACTTCAAGAGCATCCGCATCGAGCAGGCGAACATCGAGCGCACTGTGCTCGATCGCATCTTCGATGCCTGGCTGGACGAAGCCGTCCTCGTCGAGGACCTGCTCCCGCAATCAATGCGGATGCGCGGGGCATCGCGCAAGCACCAGTGGTTCTGGGACGGCAACGAACACGTCGATCCAGCGAAGGAAGCGAACGCGCAGGCCACCCGGATCGAGAGCCGGACGACGTCGCTTGCGCGTGAGTACGCCCGTCAGGGACTCGACTGGGAAGCAGAGCTGCGGCAGATCGCTAAGGAACGCGAGTTGATGGCATCGCTCGGCATCCAGCCGGAGCCTGATGTGGCCTCAGCTACCGCCACCCCTGTTGGCACGAAGGACGAGGACGATGACGAAGACGACGCCTGACATTCTGGCGATCGACTGCGAGGTCGCGATCGAAGCTGCGGCGCCTTCAGCAGAGGGCGGTGGCGAGAGCCGTCTGCCGCGCTTTTCGATGATCGCCTACACGGGCGGTCCGATCCGGACGCTCGGGTTCTCGTATCCGGTCGTCGTCAACCTCGACGGCATGAAGATCCCGACGCAGCGCCGGCCGGTGCGGTTCCAGCACTCGGCGTTCGAAGGCGTCGGACACACCGAACGCATCGCCGTCGAAGACGGTCAACTCATCGCCGAGGGACTCGTCTCTCGCGACACCCCGGCTGCGCAGGAGATCGTGGCGAGCGGGAAGAAGGGCTTCCCGTGGCAGGCCTCGATCGGCGCGTCCGTGGACGAGCTCGAGTTCATCAAGCGCGACGTCGCGGTGACCGTCAACGGACGGAAGTTCAACGGCCCCATCTACGTCGCCCACAAGACCACCCTCAACGAAATCAGCTTCGTCGATCTCGGCGCGGACCAGCAGACGCAGGCCCGAATCGCTGCTCAGCACCACAAGGAGACGCAGGCCATGCCTGACCCCCGCAATACCCAGACTCCCGGCACCGCGGATGTCACGGCAGCCGATACGGCGAGCGACGACACCACGATCGATGCGACGCAGCCGGCGCCCCAGCGGCGCAGCGGCAACGTCACCGCCAGCGATCCGGCCGCAGAGATCGACCAGATCACCGCGCGTGCCCGCAACGAGGCCGATCGCCGCCAGCGCATCCAGGCGATGACCGCCGAGGTGCTCACGCAGCGGCCGGAGCTCGCGGACGATCTTGGCCGCCTCGCCCACGCGGCGCTCGAGGCCGGATGGAAACCCGACAAGTACCAACTTGAGGTCATGCGGCTCAGCCGGACCTACGAGGGCGTCGGCGGACCGCGACCGCAAAGCGATCGCGTGGAAGGCTCGATCATCGAAGCGGCCTTGTGCATGGCTGGCGGGCTCGACCCCGAGACGCTGACGGCCCAGTTCGGCGAGCGAACAGTCGAAGCGGCGAGCCGTGAGTATCGCCACGGGCTCGGCCTGTGTGAAACGCTCCTGATCTTCGCCCAAGCCAACGGCTACCGCGGCTTCGGGCGCAGCGACCTGAAGGGACTGCTCCAGTTCGCCTTCGCCAACGACATGCAAGCCGCCGGCTTCAGCACCATGACGCTGCCGGGCATCCTCTCGAACGTGGCCAACAAGTTCCTCCGCGCCGGCTTTGACGCGGTCGAGTCGACGTGGCGCGACATCGCCGGGATCCGCTCAGTACGCGACTTCAAGCAGGTCAGCAGCTACTCGCTGACCGGCGGCTTCGTCTACGAGGAGATCGCCCCCGGAGGCGAGCTGAAGCACGCCACCGTCGGCGAGACTGCGTACACGAACCAGGCCAAGACCTACGGCCGGATGTTCGGCATCGATCGGCGCGACCTGATCAACGACGACCTCGATGCTCTGACGGCAGTGCCGCGCCGGCTTGGCCGCGGCGGCGCTCTCAAGCTCAACGACGTCTTCTGGGCCGAGTTCCTGAGCAACGCTGCGTTCTTCACCGCTGGCAACAACAACTACGCCGACGGTGTGGGAACCGCGCTCGGCATCGACGCGCTCACGCAGGCCGAGACGATGTTCCTCGACCAGACCGACCCTGACGGACACCCGCTCGCGGTCGCGCCGGTGATCCTGCTCGTCCCCAACGGCCTCTACGTGCCGGCGACGCAGATCATGAACTCGACGGAACTGCGCGATCCGTCCTCCACGAAGAAGACGCCGGTGTCCAACCCGCACGCCGGCAAGTTCCGCCCTGTCCGTTCGAGCTACCTGAGCAACCCCAAGTACACGGGTGCAAGTGGCCTGGCGTGGTACATCCTCGCCGATCCCGCTGACATGCCCGTCGTCGAGGTCGCGTTCCTCAACGGCCAGCAGCAGCCGACGGTGGAGAGCGCCGACGCCGACTTCAACAACCTCGGCATCCAGATGCGCGGCTACCACGACTTCGGTGTCGCGAAGCAGGAGCCTCGCGGCGGCGTGAAGATGAAGGGCGAGGCGTAAGCCACGCTCCCACTGAGGTTCCCACCACGTGAAGGAGCAGCCAACCATGGCCACCGCAACGTTCATCCAACAGGGCGACTCGATCGACTACACGCCTGGCGCCAACGTCAGTGCTGGCGACGTGGTCGTCCTCAACGATCTCATCGGCGTCGCCAAGCGCGACATCGCCGCCAACACGCTCGGCTCGCTCGACGTCGCCGGCGTCTTCGAGTTCCCGAAGGCGAGCGGCGTGGGCACGGCAATCGGCGCCGGGCTCGATGTCTTCTGGGACGCGGGCAACACCGAGGCCACCACGGACAGCGGCGCCGGCACGAACAAGAAGATCGGGCGCAGCGTTCTCGCGGCGGACGACGACGCCACGGTGGTCCGCATTCGGCTGAGCCAGTGAACCCGATGGCTGATCTCCTCGAACAAGGCGCCCAGTTCCTCGATGACCAGCGGCACGCGCACATGACGCGCACCGTGGTCTATCACCGCAGCGCGTTGTCCGTAGAGGTCTCGGCCACCATCGGACAGACGACCTTCGAACAGGCGGACGAGTTCGGCGGCATTCAGCGCCTCGAGTCTCGGGACTACCTGATCCGCACCGCCGATCTCGTCCTGGACACCGAACTCGTCCTTCCGGCGGCAGGCGATCGCATCCACGAGACGTCGGGCGCGAGCGTCTTCGTCTACGAGGTCATGGCGCCGGGTGGGGAGCCGCCGTTCCGGTACAGCGACCCCTATCGCAAGGCGCTCCGCATTCACACCAAGCACGTCGCGACGGAGGCCGCATGAGCGTCATCATCGACATCGCAGATGCTGTGGCCGCGTCACTCAACGCTGGCACCTTCGTCGAGGACTTCACGGCCGAACGGCTCCATCAGCCTTCCTTCGATCTGCCGGAGTTGCAGACGCTCCGCGTGAGCGTCGTGCCGAAGTCAGTCGAGATCCGCAACGCCACGCGCCAGCACTCCTTCTTCGACTGCGCCGTGGATGTCGGCATCCAGCAGAAGATCGATGACGACGCCCGCGTGGACGAGCTGCTCGCTCTGGCGGAAGAGATCGCCGATCACCTACGGCTGAAGCGACTCACCGACTACCCGCAGGCGGCATGGGTAGCGATCGATCACGACCCGGTCGTGTCGTCCGAGCATCTGGACCAGCATCGGCAGCTCACCAGCGTGCTGACCGTGACTTACCGGGTGAAACGGTGATGAGGTGCCAATCGTGAACACGCCCATCATCCGCAGGATCAACTTGCCCGTCACCTTTCAGCCGCTCACATCGGAACGACTCGTCGGTACTTTCACGATCCGCAACCCCTCAGCCGACAACGCTGTCCTCCTCTGCGACGACGGCGTCACCGAATTGCCCATGGACCGGGGCCAGCAGTTCACACTCGAAGGCGTGGACCTCTCACAACTCCAGGCCAAGAGCAACGGCTTGGGTGATTTTCTCATGGTCACCGGCGCAACGCGAACGGTGTAAGGAGGAACAGCCGTGGCCATCAAGCTCGGCATGGAAGCGACGCTCAATTACAAGGTCGGTGGCCAGGACGGCGCCGGCTCGTGGCTTGAGCTCACGAACACGAAGGACGTGACCCTCTCGCTCGAAGCAGGCGAGGCGGACGTGACCACGCGCGGCAACGACGGCTGGCGCGCGATCGTCGCCACCCTCAAGGAGGCCAGCGTCGAGTTCGAGATGGTCTGGGACACCGGCGACGCCGGGTTCGACGCCATCAAGGACGCGTACCTCGGCAACGGCATCATCGGTCTCCAGATCCTCGACGGCGACAGCGGCGAGGGCCTTCAGGCGGACTTCATGATCACCTCGTTCTCCCGTTCGGAGGCGCTCGAGGAAGCGATCATGGTCTCCGTCACTGCGAAGGTCACCTACTCGACGACGCCCCCGAGCTGGATCGGAGGCAGTTGATCCATGAAGACCTTCGCTGACAACGCCGACCGAACCTGGAACGTGTCGATCAACGTCGCCGCCGTCAAACGGGTGCGCGACTTGGTCGGTGTCGATCTCCTTGAGATCGTGGAAGGCACGCTCATCGAGAAGCTAATCCGCGATCCGATCCTTCTCTGCGACATCATCTACGCCGTCTGCAAGCCGCAGGCCGACGAACGCGAGCCACCGGTCACCGACGAGGAGTTCGGCCGCGCCATGGCCGGCGATGCGATCGAGCATGCGACGACCGCGCTGCTGGAGGACCTCGTGTCTTTCTGCCCGAGCCCGAGGGACCGCGCGAACCTCGGGCGGGTACTGGAAGCGACGAATCGGGTGATGGACAAGGCGCGCGATCTGATCGAGGAGAAGCTCGACAGCGGCGAGTTGGAGCGGATGGCGGAGCAGGCACTCGTGCCGGGCCATCTTCCGGGGGGTGCTGGCGACTCATCTGGCAGTGTGCCGGAATCATCGGACTCGATCCGGGCCCCTTGACCCTTCGCGAGCTGCTCGCAATGGCCGACGGCCGTCAGCGATCGGAGTGGGCTCGCAACTCGGCCCTCATGGCGCTGATCGCCAACACGCAACGTGATCCGAAGAAGTCCCGCGCGTTGCGGCCCAGCGATTTCGATCCGTTCGCACGAGCGGCGCCTGCGAGCAAGGTTGGCGTCGGCGTGCTGAAGACCGTGTTCATCGACAAGACGCTTCCGAAGGAGGCGCTCACCCCATGACGCACCGGATGGCTGGCTCATGATCGACATGCGAATCCAGAGCTTGTTCTTCGATCGGCCGAAGGTGCGCCGGGCCGTCGATCACGCAAAGCGACGGTCCCTGTCGAGGGCAGGCGCCTTTATCCGGCAGCGGGCTCGCACGTCGATCCGCAAACGCAAACGCGCCAGCCGCGCGGGTGAACCACCTTCGAGTCACACGGGGCTTCTTCGACGCTTCATCCTCTTTGGGTATGACCGGCGAAGCGAGTCCGTCGTGGTCGGCCCGGTTGGGTTCCGGCGATCGCGAGCGCCCAGCGTGCTTGAGTTCGGCGGCCCCACAAAGATCGTCTCCAGTAGCCGCCGTGGAGCCGGTCGCCGCAAGCAGAGCCGTACCGTCCGGATCGCCGCTCGTCCGTACATGCGACCGGCGCTCGAGAAGGAACGCTCGAACCTGCCCGCTGTCTGGCGCAACAGCGTCCGCTCATCGAACGGAGGATGACCCTTGGCCAACACCAGCGGCATTCGCGCCGGCCGGGCGTTCGTCGAACTGGGCGTCAGCGATCGCCTGACCGCAGGGCTTCGGCGCGCGCAGCGGCGGCTCCAGACGTTCGGCAACAGCGTCCGCGCGATCGGTACACGGTTGACTGCCATCAGCGCCGGCATCGGTGCTGGCTTCGCAATCTCCACGCGAGTGTTCGCTGGCTTCGACGATCGCATGCGCGTCGTCCGCGCCGTGACGGGCGCGACCGAGCAGCAGTTCGAGTCGTTGCGTGAAGAGGCGAAGCGGCTTGGCCGAACGACGTCGTTCACGGCTGGCCAGGTCGCCGAAGCAATGACCGAGCTTGGCCGCGCTGGCTTCGACCCCCAGGCGATCCTCGACAGCACCGAAGCGGTCCTCGCTCTGTCGCGCGCGACGAGTACCGAACTGCCGCGTGCGACGGAGATCGCAGGTGCGGCACTTCGCGGCTTCAACCTGCCGGCCACCGAAATGGGCCGCATCTCGGACGTGCTCACGGCCACGGCGAACAAGAGTGCCCAGACGCTCGAGGATCTGTTCGAGGCCTTCAAGCCCGTCGCGCCGCTCGCCGTTGAGGCTGGCGAGAGCATCGAGGACGTAGCCGCGGCGATCGGCATCCTCGCCAACAACGGCATCAAGGGGAGCCTCGCTGGCAACGCGCTCGCTCGGGCGTACAAGAACCTTGCCAACGAATCCCGGCAGGCTGAGCTTCGCCGGATTGGTGTCGAAGCCGTGGATGCCGCCGGGAACCTCCGACCGCTGGCCGACATCATCAATGATCTCGCCAAGGCCACGCAGGGACTCGGTTCAGCCGAGCGCCTCGCCATCTTCGAGTCGCTGTTCGGGCGCGGCCAGGCGGCGGCGCTCAAGCTGGCATCGTCGGGTCAGGCGTTCGACACCCTTCGGAATGAGATTCAGCGTTCCGCGGGCATCGCGGTACAGACCGCAGACCAGATGGATGCCGGGATCGGCGGTGCGTTCCGCCGACTGCTCTCGGCCGCCGAGGGAATCGCCATCGCCATCGGGGAAGCGATCGAGCAGCCCGTGCGCCGGGCGGCCGACGCACTGGCGAAGATTGCAGGCTGGATTACCAAGGTCGTCAACCGCAATCGCGAACTGATCGCGACGATCGCCAAGGTCACTGCGATCGTCCTTGGCGTCGGGATCGCACTTGTCGTCGCCGGCGCCGCGATCGTCGGTCTTGGTGCCGTCTTCGGTTCGCTGGCCGCGATCATCGCCGGCGTGGGCACGGCCCTCGGCGTCATCGCCTCTGTCCTCGGCGCCTTACTGTCTCCCATCGGGCTCATCGTGGCCGCCGTGGTCGGCCTCGGCGCGGCACTGCTCATCTCGACCGGCGTTGCTGGCGACGCGCTCGAATGGCTCGGCGATCAATTCGGCAAGCTCCGCGACCGTGCCACGAAGGTGGTGCAAGGAATCACCGATGCCCTTGCTGCTGGTGACGTGGCCCTGGCCGCCGAGATCCTCTGGCTGTCCCTCAAGCTGATCTGGCAGAAGGGCGTCGCCGCGCTCAACTCGGTCTGGCTCACCGCCCGGAACTTCTTCATCACGACTGCGCAGAAGATGTGGTTCGGGGCACTGGCCGCAGCGCAGATCGTCTGGCACGCCCTCGAGGTCGCTTGGATCGAGACGACTGCGTTTCTCTCGAAGACCTGGACGAGCTTCGCGACCGGCTTCAAGAAGGTCTGGGAGAGCGCCACCTCGTTCGTTGCAAAGCGGATGCTGGAGATCCAGGGGCTGTTTGACTCGTCGCTCGATGTGGACGCGGCGAAGCGGGCGGTCGACGACCAACTCGACTCGCGTCTGGCGGAACTCGATTCTGAGGGACAGCGAGCGCTCGACGAACGGGAACGTCGGCGCCAGCGGCAGCGCGACCAGTCGGCTGAGCTCAACGAGGGGACGCTCGCCGAGATCGGGCGCCAGTTCGAGGAGGCACAGGAAAAGCTGCGCCAGGCGACCGACGACAAGATCGAAGAGACGCAGCGCGAGTTGGACGCCGCCCGAGCGAAGCTGGACGAGGCGATCGAACGCGCCCGTCGTCAACGCGAGGAGGGTGACGAGGAGCCGGGCCCAGGGGCGCGAGGAAGGCCGCAGGGTTTGCTCGATGAGTTTCAGGAGCGCATCGCTGGCCTCGGCCAGACGATCGCCCGCGGAGTGACGGTGCGCGGCACGTTCAATGCCGCTGCGGCACAGGGGCTCCTTGGCGGAGCGGACGCGCAGGAGCGGACGGCGACCGCCACCGAACAGACCGCACGCAACACGAAGCGGCTCGTTGATGCCGCGAGAAACGGAGGACTGGCGTTCACGTAGCGCCTGATTGTCATGCCCGTCGTGGTTGAAGAGAAGTTCGACAGTCGTCTCTCGGTCGCCGGTGACAACCCGAGCGTCGAGCTGCGGTACGTCGTCTTCGGGACGAGCGATGACCTCGAAGCCAAGAGCGAACTGGCGACGGCTTCGCCCACGGCCTACGACGACCTCCCACGCCAGTCGATCCAGATCGAGCCGCTGGCCAACGACATCTGGGATGGCACGGTCCGCTACGGTCTCACTGAAGAAAATGATCCACCGCAAACCGGTGAGTCCTCCTTTGCGTTCGATACGGGCGGCGGCACCCAACACATCACGCAGAGCCGCGCGACGATCAACGCCTACGCGCCGGCTGGTGAGACGGCGCCCGACTTCCAGGGCGCGATCGGTGTCACGGACAATGGCGTCGAGGGCGTGGACATCACGGTGCCCGTCTACCAGTTCTCCGAGACGCACTACCTCGACGACGCCGTCGTGACGCCCGCCTACAAGGGCACGCTGTTCGGCCTCACCGGCACCGTCAACTCCAGCGGCTTCAAGGGGCTGGCCGCAGGCGAGTGTCTGTTCCTCGGTGCGGCTGGTTCGAAGCGTGGCGTCGGCGATTGGGAGATCACCTTCCGCTTCGCCGGCAGCCCCAACGTGACCGGGCTGTCGGTCGGACCGATTACCGGGATCAACAAGAAGGGCTGGGAGTATCTCTGGGTTCGTTACGCAGAGGTCGAGGATGAGGGCGCCCAGGTCCTGGTCAAGCGTCCCGTCGCCGCCTACGTCGAGCGAGCGTACGACTCGGGCAACTTCGCGGCGCTGGGGATCGGAACATGACCGGCGATCTACGCAAGGTCCGGACGGGTGATCCGCTCCGCATTCCCGCGCGGGCGTACAACGCCTTCGTGGACGCGGCGCACCTTGCGCGCCGTATCGATGCGGACACTGGGGCGGGGCCTGGGCTCCCCGGCGCGCAAGAGCATCTGGTTCTCATCCGCAACGAGTCGGGCGCGGATCTGCCTCGCTTTGGCATCCTCGGCATCGATCGCCCAATCATCGAGCCGGGTCCTGAGGGCAACACCGACGAGTTCAAACGACGTGCCGCACTGATCGGCGCGGCGATCACAACGACCGACGAGTACGTCGGCCGATTCGTCGTGGCGCGGGAGCCGATCGCAGCCGGCAAGATCGGCTGGTCGGTGATCCGGGGCGTCACCCCAGCGATGGTCAACGTCATCGATGACGACCACTCGCACGCTGACACCTACCCAGATGAGCAGGCTCTCCGAAGTGGCTTCACCGGTGCGGCTCGCATCCTTTGGAAGGAGCCGGGCACGGGTGAGTTACTCGCGCTGATCGAGATGGGGCCGGCAGACCGGGACCGAATCGGCGCTCGGCTTGGTTCGGCGACTCTGATTGACGGCCGCACATTCGGATGGCTTTACGAGTGGGAGGAGGTTCGCCTCGACGGCGACCCGTTCAGCTCGACCTTCGGGCAATATGTCCGGCCGGGCGGATCGGCCGCCGAGGGCTGGCTGGCATCCAATGGCGACCCGACGAAGCTCGGGTTCAACCGCTATGAGGCGCACCTCTCGGTGATCCACTCGCAAGGCGGTGGCACCGAGGGCTTCGCCAACGGCGCCGCTTGCCTCATTCCCGGCGCGCTGGAGAACTGCCCGCCGCGCCGGGCGGCAGTCCCCATGCTGCATCCGATTCCGGAAGACGTCGTCGTCGAACTGCGGGCCGAACGCACGTTCCAGGCTGAGACGCGATTCGTCTTTGAGGCGCTGAACCCGATCGTGCTCTGTGACATGGACGTTCCGGAGTGGTGGTATGGCTAATCCCCGAACAACAGCACGCACGATCGACCGCCGGCGCGAGGCTGAACGCACCAAGTACGTAAGGCTCACGACCGAGCGTGAGGGATACGGCGCGACCAACCACGGTCGCCACGCCTACGCGACGGTGATCGAATGGCAGCCGCGGTTCGTCGTGGACTTCGGCTGCGGCGACAACGCGTTCATCCGCCAGATCCGCCGACGCGGCATAGATGGCCTGGGGATCGACTTCGCCAACGACGGCGCGGACATCGTCGCGGCGATGCACTGCGTGCCGCTTGCCGGCGGCATCGCCAATGTCGTCGCATCATTCGACGCGCTCGAGCACTTGCTGCCAGAGGACGTCGATCCGGTGCTCGCGGAGATGCGGCGCATCGGGCGCCCGGGCGGCCACTTCATCTTCTCGATCTCCACCCGGCCGAGCCGGATCACGGTTGACGGTGAGAACCTGCATCCGACCGTTCGTCCGCAGGACTGGTGGGTCGATCGGATCTCGCGCGTAGGCCGAGTCGAGTCGGCAGGGGCGCGAGGACGCTACATCACAGGGACGTGGCATGCGTGATCACGACGGAGACATCGCAGCGTTGCAGGCGGGCTTGCATCTGAAACGACCGGCCAAGAGCGGCGTGCGCCTCTACACGACGGACTTCGACAGCATCTCGCTGTCAGACTTCTATCGCGGCCGCCAGGCGTTCCTCGTCCTGTCCGGGCCGTCGCTCGCCGAGCACGACCTCTCGCTGCTGAACACACGTGGCATCGTGACGATGGGAGTCAACAACTCGTGGTCGGTCCATCGGCCGACGCTCTGGACCTGCGTCGACTCGCCGGGCCGGTTCATCGACACAGGCTGGAAGGACCCGGGCATCCTAAAGTTCGTGCCGATGTCGGCCTGGAACGGCCGGCTTCGGATCCAAAAGCCGAACGGCACGATGAAGCCGAGCGCATTCCGAGTGAAGCAGATGCCTTCAATCCTGCTCTACCGCCGGGGCGAGCACTTCGACCACCGACGCTTCCTCGACGAAGACACGGTCTGCTGGGGCAACAACGGCGCGAAGAAGGACTCGCTCGGCATCAAGGGCAAACGATCTGTGATGCTCGTGGCGCTGCGGCTCCTTCACTACCTCGGATTCCGGACGGTGTACCTCGTCGGCGCCGATTTCAAGATGGCAGACGATCAGAAGTACGCGTTCGACGAGTCGCGGACCAACGCGGCGATCCGTCACAACAACGTTCTCTACGACGCGCTCAACCAGCGATTCACGGCGATGGGCGACTACTTCAGGCGGTCCAGGTTCAAGGTTCTGAATTGCACGCCGGACAGCGGGCTCACTGCGTTCGATCACCTGCCGTACGAGGAGGCGATCCGAAAAGCGTCGGCCGAGTGTGGCAAGCAGGTGAACACGGAGGGCTGGTACTCATGACCACCGAAGGACCGAAGTACTTCCTCTATATACCGGTGTGGGCGACGACCCAGCAGCCACCGGGGAGTGGCACGTCCAGCTTGAGCAGCAGCGAGAGCCCCAGTTCGAGCGAGACCGATACGCCGGCAACGCCGAGTTCGACGGAAACGGCGTCGAGCTCGACTGAGAGCAGCACCGAGACGGCGACGCCGTCCAGCAGTTCGTCGAGCTCGTCGATGAGCAGCACCGAGGGCACGCCATCGTCCAGCGGGGGCGGCACATCGGGCGGTGGGACATCCGGCGGAGGCGGCACCTCGGGTGGTGGAGGCACCTCGGGCGGAGGCGGCACTTCCGGGAGTGGCGGGTCCTCCGGTAGTGGAGGGAGCTCATCGGGAAGCAGCGCGAGCTCGACCGAAGGCAGCCCCTCCGAGTCGGGAAGTATGTCATCGGGAAGCAGCTCATCGCAGAGCAGCAGCTCGTCCGCATCGAGCAGCGGTTCATCCGGTAGTGGAAGTGGCTCGCCAAGCAGCGGTAGCGGGTCCGGCAGTGGCAGTGGCAGTGGAAGCGGTAGCGGTTCGAGTAACTGCTTGTTGTGCGGAACGCTGGTCACGATGGCGAACGGTCGGCGCGTGCCCATCGAGTCGCTGGTCCCGGGAGATATGGTCCGATCCGTGTCGCTGCCCGGACTCAAGGCCGACGTCCCGTTCCGTGCGCAATACGAGTGGCTCTCGACCTGGGGGCTGGAGGGCGCGACGGTGCGCGACGGCCGCGTCGCTGAGGTACGACTCGGGGAGCACGACGGCTTCTACCTGATCAACCGGCGCGTCAAGGCCACCTTCGAGCATCCATTCCTCGTGCGCCGAGACGAGGAGTGGGGATTCTGCTCGGCCGAGCTGTTGAAGGCCGGTGACTTCATGATCACGTTCGCGGACGGAGAGTTGGACGAGGAGCGCGTCGACTCGTGTGAGCGGATCGAGGGTGTCGTGCGCACGGTGGCGATCCGGGTACCAGGCACCAACACCTACCTGGCGGAAGGAGTGTGGACACACAACGACGCGAAGTCGTCGGATCCCGCCGCGGGCGTCTCTGCAGAATCGAGCGGACCGGGATTCTCGAACTCGGCCGGCACGAGCGGTACGGGCCCGAGCATCTCGGTGCTGTCGAGTTCCGCATCCAGCGAGTCGAGCAGCGGCAGCAAGTCGAGCGGATCGAGCTTCTCGTCAGGTGAGAGTTCGGTTGTGTTCAGCAACACGGGCGGGACCACCAGCAACAGCGCCGCCGAATGACCGGAGGGGCATCACCGCGATGACTGGCCACAGGTGCCTATTCACGACGACGTTGAAGCTTCACGCATGATCCTCACTCCGCCGCGGAGCACGATCACGGCAACGACGCTTCCGACCACCAGATCCGGAACACGCGTCCCGAGGAGCATCACCAGCCCACCTGAGACCACGACGCCAACATTCGCAATAACATCATTCGTCGAGAAGATCCACGATGCGCGCATGTGCATGCCACCGTCCCGGTGCTTTGCAATGAGAGCGAGGCAGATGACGTTTGCCAGCAAGGCCACGAGGCCCGTTCCGATGATCAGCAGACTGATCGGCTCGCTGCCGTAGAAGGATCGTCGCGCAACCTCGATCAGCACGCCGAGGCCGAGGGCGATCTGGAGCACGCCACTTGTGGTTGCAGCACGCGCTTGCAGCGATCGCGACCGGCCGACGGCGTAGAGAGCCACACCGTAGACGGCGGCATCGGCGCCCATATCCAACGAGTCGGCGAGGAGCGCGGTTGACTCGGCCAGCCAACCCAACGCTGCCTCCGACACGAACATGACGGCATTGATCAGCAGCAGTGTCCGCAGCGTCCGACGCTCGAGCCCGAGCACCTCGTCGTCACACCCGCAGCCAGTCATGGACCGTCTCGCGCCTCCGACAGCGCCTCGGGTCTCCGCATGAATGCCGACCCAATCACCGGCAGCACGAATAGCGTCAAGAGCGTCGAGGTGACTATGCCGCCGATGACCACTGTCGCCAGAGGACGTTGGATTTCACTTCCAACCCCAGTCGAAATGGCCATCGGGATGAAACCTGCAGCATCCGTGATCGCGGTTGCGAGCACCGGCCGCAGCCTTGTCTTCCCTGCTTGAATGATGGCTTCACGTCTCGGCAGCCCCGACCGCAACGACTCACGAATGGCCTCGATGAGGATCTGTCCGTTGAGAACGGCGATTCCTGACAGGGCGATGAATCCGACGGCCGCACTGACACTGAACGGAATGCCTCGCCACCAGAGAGCGAAGATCGCGCCGACAGCGGCGAAGGGGATGCCGGTGTAGATGATGAGGACATCGCGCAGATCCTTCAGGCTGAAGTACAGAAGGAAGAAGACAAGGAGCAGCACGGCCGGCACGACGATTGCCAGGCGAAGCTTCGCCCGCTCAAGGTTCTCGAACTGTCCACCCCACTCCAGCACGTAGCTCTCGGGAAGCGCCACGCGAGCGTCGATGGCGCTCCGCGCCTCTGCCACGAACGACGCCGGATCGCGACCCGCCACGTTGCACTGGACGCGAATCAGACGCCGGCTCCACTCTCGATTGATTGTCGCCGAGCCCTCCGACTGATCAACTGACGCCATAGCTGAGAGCGGCACCGCGACGCCGCCTTCGGTGGGCACTCGCACCGATGCAATGGCTGACACATCCTCGCGAAACACCTGCGGCAACCGGACGACCAACGGGAACACGCGCTGTCCCTCGAACACCTCGCCTACCCGGATGCCGCCCATCGCTTCGACGAAGTCCAGCACCTCGCGAGCGGCGACGCCATACCGAGCTACGCGCGATTGGTCGACTGCTATGGACAACGCTGGCTGGCCAGTGATCTGATCGACAGAGATGTCCGAGGCGCCCGGAATCTCAATGAGCACGCGCTGCACTTCGTCCGCCAGACGCAGCAGCTCTTCGAAGTCGTCTCCGAAGATCTTGATGCCGATGTCCGAGCGGATGCCAGAGACCATCTCATTCATCCGCATCTCGATCGGCTGCGTGAAGATCATGTTCACGCCGGGGAACTGCGAGATGATCGTCTCCATCTCGGTCACAAGTCCCGCTTGGGTAGCCGCACGAGTCCACTCCGAACGTGGCGAGAGGCTGATGAAGATGTCGGTCAGCTCGATCCCCATCGGATCTGTGGCGACTTCCGCCGTGCCGATCCGACTCCAGACGTGCTCGATCTCATCAGGGAACTCCTCAAGGAGTATCGCTTCGATGCGGGTGTTGTAGCGGACCGACTCTTCGATCGACACGCCGGCGAGGCGGATGGTGTTGATGACCATCGACCCCTCGCTCAGGCGAGGAATGAACTCTCCACCCATCTGAGTCCCGCGATACCCCGCTACAGCGAGCAGCGCGAGAGCAACAAGCACAACCCCCCATCGAAGACGGAGAGCCATGCCCACGAGCCAGCCGTATGAGCCAGTCATCGCCCTGCTGATGGGGCCCTCCTTGGGCTTCGTGCGCCGTGGCAGGAAGTAGTACGACAGCACGGGCGACAGGAAGACGGCGACGAGCAGCGCGCCAAGGAGCGCAAAGATGAACGTCAATGCCATCGGCCGAAACATCTTCCCCTCGATGCCCTCGAGAGTCAGGACGGGCGCGAACACGAGCGTGATGATGCCCATCCCGAAGACGATCGGGCGCACAACCTGCGAGCTCGACTCGGCGATCGACTTGAGGCGCTCGTCGGCAGTGAGCTTCCGGCCCAACTCGCGTTGCCGCTCTTTGAGCGACCGCAGATTGGCCTCCGTCATCACCACCGAGCCATCGACGAGGATGCCGAAGTCGATCGCCCCCAGGCTGAGAAGGCTCGCGGCGATTGCGAACTCGTACATCCCCTGGACCGCGAAGAGCATCGATATCGGAATCGCGATGGCAACGAGCAAGCCCGCACGGATGTTCCCCAACAGGAAGAGCAGCACGAGGATCACCAGCACCGCACCGACCACGAGGTTGTGTTTGACCGTCTCGATGACCTTCTCCACGAGGAGCGTCCGGTCATAGACGACATCAACAACGACGTCCGACGGCAGCGAGGGCGTCAGGGACTCGAGGCGCTCTCGCAGTTGCTCGGTCACGACCCGGCTGTTCTCGCCCATCAGCATGAACGCGAGACCGAGCACCGCTTCGCCCTCGCCGGATGCCGACACGGCCCCGCGACGAATCTCGCTCCCGATCTCGACATCCGCAACGTCCCGAATCCGCACCGGTGTGCCGTCGCTCGACGCAACGACGATGTTCTCTATCTCTTCGATCGTCGAGACCCGGGCCAGGCCGCGGACGACTCGGGCCTCACCTGACGTAACGATCTGGCCACCGCCGACGTTGGCGTTGTTTCGTCGCAACGCTTCGAGGACGTCATCCAGCGTAAAGCCGAACTTGATGAGTGATTCGGGTTCCACGACGACGTGGTATTGCCGCTCCTCGCCACCCCAGGAGTTGACTTCAGCTACGCCTGGGACCTTCCGGAGCTCCGGCTTGATCACCCAGTCGTGGATCGTCCGGAGTTCCTCGATCGATCGACCGGGATCGTCTGAGCGGACGATGTAGTGGAAGATCTCGCCCAGACCGGTCGCGATCGGCCCCAGCTCAGGCCGACCGACACCATCAGGGAGTTCCACGGTTGCGAGGCGTTCTGTGACGTACTGTCGTGCATCGATGATCCGAATGTCATCGTCGAATGTGGCGACAACCTGCCCGAACCCGAACTTCGAAACCGAGCGGACACTCTGCAGGCCGGGGAGGCCGCCGATGGACAACTCGACGGGGAGGGTGATCTGCTGCTCGATCTCCTCAGGGCTCAACGCCGGCGCCACCGTGTTGATCTGCACCTGGATTGGTGTCGTATCGGGGAACGCGTCGATCGGCAGTTGCGTCATGCGGTACACACCGCCAGCGGACGCAAACACGAACAGCAGGATGACCAGCATCCTGTTCTTCAGCGAGAATTCGATGAGGCGAGTCAGCATGGTGGATCCAGATCAGTCGTCAACGCATCCCGCACCCAGGCGGGACTTCAGGAATTCGGTCTTCATGGTGAAGCTGCCGCGCGTTACGACGGCATCGGTTTCGGTGAGACCTGCCAGAATCGCGACCATGCCTGCTGCGCCGGGCGGCCCGAGATCGACGCGCCGTACCGCGAACAGGTCGGCGTCCTCACGGACGAACACGAACGAAGACCCGTCGATGTTGTGCACGGACTCGCTCGGCACAAGGAGCGAGTCGCTGACATCGCCCAGAGCCGCAGCCACCTCGGTGAACATCCCGTGTCGCAGCACGCCGCGATCATTGGGGACTGTTGCGCGGGCGCGCACCATGCGAGTCCGCTCGTCAATCTGCGGGCTGACCCAGGTGATCTGGCCTTCTACTCTCAGTTGAGGCAGCGCGCGGACGCGAGCGACGATGGCGCCACCCTGCTGGATGTGGATAGCCTGCTCCTCCGGAACGGCCAACTCGATCCACATGGTCGAGAGGTCCGCGATCTCGAAGAGCGATCCGCCAGAGCCGATGGCTTCACCGAGCACCGCCGTACGTTCGACGACAGTGCCGTCGAATGGAGCCCTGACGTACAAGTCCGACGACGACGATTGAGACTCGGCGAGGCCAGCTACCTCGCTCTCGGTGAAACCGAGGTTGAGCAATTGCTGATGCGTACGCCGCACCGCGAGTTCTGCAAGCCGACGAGCGCCTTCGGCCTCCTGGAAGTCGCGCCGGGCTGCGATGTTTTCATCGACCAGACGCTGCTCCCGCTCAAATGTCATGATCTTCACGTCGAGTTCGGCGAGTGCAGAGAGGTACTCCGCCTTGGCCTGGGCAACGCCAAAGGAGTTCACGACCGCCAGGATCTGTCCCGCTTCAACGACGTCGCCGACGTCTACCCGGATATCAGCGAGCACGCCAGGCGCCAACGGCGTCACTTTCGCCCGCCTGTTCCCGTTGTAGCGCACTTCGCCAAGGAGACGGAGAGTCGCTGCCGCGTCGCCCCGACCAGGTCGTTCGAGCGTCAGCCCAGCCATCTCCGCTGACCGCGCAGACGGCATTCTGACCAGAAGCGAATCACCAACACCGAGCGAGCCGGCGAGCTGCGGCTGACAGATGCCGCACTCCCGTTCCGGCACACCGTGCTCGTTACAGAAGAGCGCGGGAGCGCCTTCACTGCTCGGGGCTGGTGCTGATGCATCGCCCCGCAGGGCCGGGTTACACAAGTGGCACTCGTCCTCGTACAGACCATGCTCCTCACAGAACGCACGCGAAGCGTCCTCCAACTGCGGTTGGCAGATCCAGCACCGATCCTCGTAACGGTTGTGCTCGGCGCACCAGAGTCGGCCAGACTCCCGCTTCGCTGGGTCGCAGATGAAGCAGGTCTCATCAGCGCCGTGACCGTGAATGCCCCCGGCCGACGGTTCGCCGGGTTCGCCGCCTGTCGCACGCGATGGGTCGCAGAGCAAACACTCATCCTCATAGAGGAAGTGCTCCTTGCAGTAGGGGCGCGTTGCGTCTTCCAATTGCGGCTGGCAGATCCAGCATCGGTCCTCGTACCGGCCGTGTTCCCGGCACCAGAGTCGACCGCTCTCTCGCTTCGACGCATCACAGATGTAGCAGGTCTCGCCCACCTCATGGGTGTGCGCGGCCGGGGTGACGACTCGCGGTGACTCGTCAGTTGACGCAGACGAGTTCGACTCGCTGTCGCAGCCGGCGAGTAGGAACGCCGTGCAGAGTAGACCAGCGACGGCTGGGGCTCTGAACCAGGTGGGTCTTGTCATCCTCATGGGGTGTCTCCTGAATGCTGGGGGTCGGGGGCACTCTGCCGGAGTGTGCTCAGAGGCGCTGAGATGAGGCCTTCAACTTGAACCAGCGCGCTGTGGTATTCCGCCAACGCCTCCAAGCGCTGTGCTTCTGTGTCAAACAGAGTCCTCTGGGCGTCGAGCACGTCGAGGTACGGGAGCTTTCCCTCGTCGTAGGCACGCCGCGTCGCTTCGTACGCATTGCGTGCCGCCGGAAGGAGCGCCGAGTCGATCGCCTGCGCTTCATAGAATGCTGCCGTCAGGCGAGAGTGTTGGCGGATGAGTCGGGTCGCCAACTCACGTCGTGATGCGCGGCCTTCATCGAGCGCTTGCGCTGCTCGCAGCCGTGCGGCCAGAATGCCGCCTTGGTTTCGATCGAATAGCGGGATGGGAACCGAGAACGCAGCGACGAGAGCAGCATCGTCGATTTCGTTGATGTAGCGGACGCCCAGGCCCGCATTGACGTCTGGGGTCGCCTGCGCGCGTTCGAGTTCGACTACCGACGTGCGCCGCTCGGACTCGGCAACCCATCGTTGGACTTCGGGGTGCGCCTCGACACGATCCGTCAGATCTTGAAGGGACGGAACGTCCATGACCTCGTCCAGAGATCCGAGGGCAAGTCCGAACGCCGGCTCGTCTTCGTCCCACATCGCGCTGAGTTCACGTCGAGCACCATCGAGCTCGCGCCTCAACCGGTCGGAGGCAATGCGTGCCGATTCGCTCTCGAGCCTCGCCTTGATCTCATCGATCGGTGAGACGTCGCCAGCCTGGACTCGGCGATCGATGACGCGGCGGCTCTCTTCAGCCAGCGACCGTGCTCGCTCGGCGAATTCCACCTGCTGCTGGATCTGGAGCACACGTACGAATCGCGCCGCCGTCTCGGTCACGACGTCGAGGCGCTCAGCCTCGTAGTCCAGGGTGGAAACCGTCCATGCGTCTTCAGCGACTTGGACGCGGAGATCCCTCTTTCCGCCAAGCTCGATGAGTTGGCTCAGCAGAAGTGTCGTCTCCAGCGCATCCGTGCCGCTGAGAGCGCCTGAGCCGGCGAAGTTCTCGAACTCGACACCGACCTCGGGGTTCGGCGACAGACCAGCTTGCAGGCGGCTCGCCTCCGCCAGTCGTGGCTCCCATGCGGCTGCATGAAGCTTCGGATTACGGAGGAGCGCAGCCGCGAGGGCATTCCTCAACGTCAGGTCGCCAGAGGTCGTCACCAACTCTGCCGCACGCCGCTCCTGATCCGGATTCTCGGGAGCCCGATACTCCGGCAACTCACGCAGCAAGGGACGTGACTCCGGTGGCTCGAAGTCGAACGGCGATGGGGCGCATGCGGGGATCATGATGATCGCACCGAGCGCGGCGCCAGCAATCAGAAGTGACCTTGGTTGCGACCGCATTGATTCCACTCGAAAAGGAGAGGGCGCTCGGCACGCGCCGAGGCTGGGCAGCGACAAGCGCCGCGAGGGCGCACAAGCCCAGGTCTTTCCTAAACGAGCAGAATCACGGATCGAAGTCGGTGTATCCCGGCGGTGCGCCAGTCCGGGGCGCGCGCCGCGCACTTCACGCCGATGGCCGATGTCCAGCGATGTGAGTCGACCGTCGTGTAGTAAGCATGCACAGGTTGCGACGGAGCGCCAGCGTGACTGTCGGCACCTCGCTCGAACGGCCCGACGAAGCCATCGGAGAGGAGCGTTGACTCGCAGCCGTCAACGCACGACCACAGATCGACGTCCGCATCGCCGGGTTCTTCATCTGACGTCTCGCCGCCATCGCACGAGTCGCAGCAGGAATCGTCGGAGTCGCAGCAGAACCGGTGGCCGAGTTCAACGGTGACTGTCCCATCAGCACACGAGCAAAGGAAGCGCGGACCGAGCGTGCTGCCAAGTCCGAACCAGGCAGCGAGCAGAATCGAGATGACGGGGTGCATCCGCATGGGCGATCAAGAAGAGCATTCCGATGAGCTTCGGCTTGACTATTACACTCTATCGTGTAATTGTCAAGAGCGGTCCAGCATTCCCTGGCCGATCTGAGGCGGAGGATCCATGGACACCTGTCGACCGAAACCACCGTTGCCCGCCCGACCGCTCATCGGAGCCCAGGAGGCCGAGCGCCTCGGGGTGCTGTTCAAGAGCCTCGCCCACCCGACCCGGCTGCGGCTGCTCCATGCCCTGATCCGCGCTCGGGAACTCAATGTGAGCGACCTGGCCCGGGAGGTCCAAATGACCACTCAGGCTGTCTCGAACCAGCTCCAGCGTCTGGCCGAGATCAGCGTGGTGAGCAGCCGGCGCGACGGGCTCCAGATCATCTACAGGGTCATCGACCCCTGCGTGCCGGTCCTGCTCGAGCGGGGCTGGTGCCACATCGACGAATACGACGCTGCTGCGGCCGTGGAATCTGGGTTGCTGTAGGTCGACACCCGAAGCCTTGGGTTGTCTCCGCAAGGATTACATGATATGGTGTAATCCTGGACCGCTTTCGGTCCGATGGAGAGACCACCCCGATGGCAAGACCGAAGGAAACCCCATGTTGCCCGCCAAAGCCCGAGCTTGGGTCCCGCCCAATGCTCTCAGGGGCTCAAGCCGCGGCGTTGGAGGGCACGTTCAAGATGCTCGGAAACGCCACCCGGCTTCGGATGCTCCATGCGCTGGTTCGGGCGGGTGAGCTTTGCGTTTCGGACATCGCCAGCGCGCTCTCGATGAAACCGCAGACGATCTCGAACCAGCTTCAGCGGCTGGCCGACCGAGGCATCGTCGAATCACGCAGAGACGGGCTCCAGGTTCAGTACCGCATCATTGACCCGTGCGTCGTGTCGCTGCTCGACCGAGGGTGGTGCCTCACCGAGGACGCCGACGCTCGGGTGTCCAACGAAGCAACGTCGAGGAGGGCCGCATCATGAAGAGTGGAATCGTTGCAGTCGTCTCAGCCGGCGTCGTACTGGCCGGCGGCATCGCCTATGCCTTCGTGAACAACACCGACCGCGGCGTGGTCGTCAGCGCCGTGAATGCCGAAGAGCCGACGGCCGCCGCCGACGCGCCCACATCTCCTGATGAACGTACGCAAGCGGTCGAGGTGATGCACGTCGATGAACTGGCTGCGGCTCCCGAGAACTTCCCGAATGAAGTCACTCTCAGAGCGGTCGTCTCGGGCGTGAATGAATCACAGGGAGTCTTCTCCGTTATCGACGCTCGGGAGTTCGAGACGTGTGGGGTGCTGAGCTGCGCCAAGTTCTACCTCCCCGTGCGATATGAGGGCGAGCTTCCAACGCCAAAGACGCTCCTTCAGATCACGGGCCAAGTGGTTCGGAGCGAGAAGGGCCTCGTGTTTGAGGCCAGTCAGGTGGAGGCCACTCAGTGAAGTGGGCACTTCCGGCCGTCTTCCTTGCGGTCCTTCTCGGCCACTTCTTCTACGTCACGCGGGTCCCTGCGGCGACGACGGGCGAGTGGGCATCGTACGAGTTCGACACACCGGAAGAATCACGGCTGACTCGCTATATCGAACCGAGTAAATACTGGCTTGGCTTGTCATACGGTCTCGCTGGAGCGTTCGCCACGTTCTGCCTCTTTCGCATCATGAAACTTCGCCGCGAGACTCTCCTTCGGTCGGCGGGTGGTCTCACGCTGAGCGGCGTACTTTGGGGCGGCGTGTGTTTCTTCACTGGGTGCTGCGGCTCTCCGATGCTCCCGATTTACCTGGGACTCCTGGGCCCGAAGTTCCTGAGTGTCACCAAACCACTGACGTTCGTAATCACAGTCGTGTCCATCATCGTGGGCTACGCATGGATGGTGAAGCGCGCGCCGGGAGCAATAGAGAAGAAGAATGTCAACGCTCGTCTACATGAAGCTGCTTGAGCAGACCCCGGCCAAGTATGACCGTGGGATGCGAGTGATCACGCTTGGCCGCGTGGACCGGATCAAGCGCGAGATCGCAGCCGGTTGGGTCGAGCCGGGCCACTCGGTGCTCGAACTCGGTTGTGGCACTGGCTCACTCGCCCGCCTCATGACAGAGCGCGGTGCCGACGTAACGGGGATAGACATCTCTGAGCCCATGCTTGCCGTTGCCAGAGATGCGGCCCCAGCGGCAACGGTCATGCATTTGACGGCAACGGAGATAGAGCGGCTCGGTGAGTCGTGCTTTGACAGAATCGTGGCGACTCTCTCTCTGAGCGAGCTCTCGGAGGACGAACTCGATTACGTGCTGCATGCATCAGCCCGACTTCTGAAGCCCGGCGGACTGCTCGTGGTGGCTGATGAAGTGGTTCCGATTCCCTTGCGGCAACGGATGCTCTTCTGGCTCATTCGGTATCCGCTCGCGGCACTCACGTTCCTCCTGACCCAGAACACGACGCATGCCCTGCGGGGTTTCGAGCGACGTCTTGAGGATGCCGGGTACCGCACTGTCTCGACCAAGCCCTACCTTCTCGGAACGCTCGCCCTCATCGTCTCGGAGAGGGCGTGATGTGGAATGTGCTCAAGGACATCTGGTTCCTCTTCGGCAGGCTCTTTCCGTATCCGACAAGGCCGGGGCTTCGCCGCATCGGAGACCCTGACCGATCGTCTCCGGTGCTCGTCACCGGGAACTTCGAGCTCACCGTTCGAACAGTCATCGAGACTCTCGAGCGTGACGGGATCGATGCGTGGCTGCTCATCGCTCCCTCCAAAGGTGTGAACGTCTGGTGTGCGGCGGGAGGAGGACATTTCACGACCGACAGCGTGGTTTCCATCATCAAGACGACGGGCGTCGAGAAGCTGGTGGACCACCGCCGCGTGATTCTGCCGCAGTTGTCGGCAAACGGCGTGAACTACTGGGCCGTGAAGGAGCGCACTGGCTGGAAGCCGCGATTTGGTCCGGCGCACATCAAGGACTTCGCAGCGTACATCCGCAGCGGGAAACAGATAACGGAGCGTGAGCACCGTCACGTGTCCTTCGATCTCCCAGAGCGACTGGCGATGGGCACCAACCTCGGATTCAACGTGTCGCTCATCCTGGCTCTCCCACTCATCATCGCTTCGTTCTGGGTTGCGGGGCTGTGGTGGAAGACGATTCCGATTCTCTTCATGCTGTCGGTACTGTCGACGGTGCTCGTGTTCTGGCTCCCCGGAAAGATCGGAGTCCAGAAGGGCCTTGCACTCGGCGTGCTCACGGCTGCGACGTACGCTTTGGTCGCTCAGACGGCATTGGACGTGCCTCCATGGTCGCTCGTCGGTTGGAGCGCCTGGATCCTCGCCGTGTCGGCGTTCGTTGGGTACGACATGCCCAGTTGGTCCCCCCTTTGGCGCCAGGACGCCAAGGAACTCATCCTTGGCGTGCGGACGACGCACGTGGCGATCATCCCGGAGCGGTGCATCAACTGTCACTTGTGCGACATCGTCTGCCCGGTGGACGTCTTTGCTCACAACCCGGAGACCAAGAAGTACGAGGTGGCGAACCTCGACGCATGTGAGGCATGCGGTGCGTGCATTGAGAACTGCCCGACTGAGGCCATCGTGAACAACTTCCGCGAGGGCGTCTGCGCTTGCCCGACGTGCCTGGCCATCGACGGCGTCAGCAAGCTGGCTGGGAAGAGCCGGAAGTCGAGGCAGCCCGAGCCTTCGTCCTGCACCGAAGGTGAATGCGGATGCGACTAGGTTGCACCAGCCAGCGCGGCAAGCCAGCGGCGATAACCCGGCGTCTCTGAACCTCCCGGCGTTCGAGCCCGACTCGTCTCGCTGTTTGAACCCCGAAACAGTGTCCCGAAAAGGGTTGCGCTCCCACTACTTGTTGTTTCATAGGGACTTGCGGCAACGCGAGTCCCTTTTTCATTGGGCAAATCAGGCCGTTTGTACATCAACGTGTACATCAATCGACGGCCGATAGGGACTCGCCAAACGGATTCGAACTGCCCGGAGGTTCAGAGCCATGGCGAGCTTGATCAAACGAGGAAAGACCTGGTACCTGCAAGATCGTGTCAACGGTCGCATGAAATTGGACAGTCTCCTCAACGCATTCTGGAATTGCGTTAGACTCCAATTCTTGAAGCATTACACGCAGCGT
Source organism: Phycisphaerales bacterium (assembly GCA_029260575.1). GTDB lineage: Bacteria > Planctomycetota > Phycisphaerae > Phycisphaerales > SM1A02 > JAJDDB01. The sequence goes on along the minus strand of JAJDDB010000003.1, from coordinate 141,676 downwards.
CTGATCGTCAGGCGGGAATGGCACACCAATGAAGGGGCGAATTAACGCTTCTTGTTGCTCCAAGCTGAGTGCATTCACTTCCGCACGAATCTCATCGGCGGATATCGTTGCTGCGTCTCGCACCGCATCCTGAATATCGCTTGCGGATATATCCGAAGGACCGGCAATTCCTTCAATGAGATCGTTGATCATCTTTCGATGATTCCGGTTCATCGCCAGCCATTCATCCAGTGGCGGCGGGGGGGCAGGGGGCGCATCGGTGTTGACCTCCCGATGAGCCAGCTGATGAAGTCTCCCATCTGATCTGCGGAAGATGCGATCTGCACCGCGATAATGACAAACGCCCACGGTTTGCCCTTGCCTCGCAGCAATCGGAATGCTTCTTCTTCAGTAATTGAGTCTATGGGTTCATTTCTCTCGGTCATCACTTGTTCGTCCATTCATCGCGACATTCAAGACTAACACGCGATTTCGGAGTGTCGGTCGGCAGAATACCTCTCTCAACAACCTCTGCTCTGGTATCTTGAGACTGAGTTCGGTGATCGGCATTCTTTGTCTTACGGCACCGTACTCGATTGCTCGATCGGCTGACATCGACACGGAGTACGCCAGTGACCGAAGAACCGGACACGACCGGCACGCCTGATTCCGGCTCAACGAAGAGACTTGCTGACGGTGCGCCGACTCGTCCCGAATTTCCTGCCCGCATCGGCAAATACCGAATCAAGCGCGTCATCGCGTCCGGCGGCATGGGAACTGTCTACGAAGCCGTGCAGGAACAACCGCGCCGGCATGTCGCGCTCAAAGTTATGAAGCGCGGCATCACCTCGCGCTCGGCGCTGCGCCGCTTCGAGTTCGAATCGCAATTGCTTGCCCGTTTGCGCCATCCAAATGTTGCGCAGGTGTACGAGGCCGGCACGCATGACGATGGTCACGGCGGTGTGCCGTTCTTTGCGATGGAATATGTCCCGGGCGCGAAAACCGTCACGAGCTTTGCCCGGGAGAGGAAACTCGGCACGCGCGAACGGCTTGATCTGTTTGCCAAGATCTGTGACGCAGTACATCACGGCCACCAGAAAGGAATCATCCACCGCGACCTCAAGCCCGGGAACATCCTCGTTGATTCCGCCGGCGAACCGAAGATCATCGACTTCGGCGTGGCCCGCTCAACCGATTCAGATCTTGCTGTCACAACATTGCAAACCGATGTCGGCCAGCTCATCGGCACGCTGCAATACATGAGCCCGGAGCAGTGCGAGGGTGATCCGACCGACCTTGATACCCGCAGCGATGTGTACGCCCTTGGTGTTGTGCTTTTTGAATTGTTGTGTGAGCAGCTGCCGTATGACGTGACGAAAGTGGCGGTGTTTGAAGCCGCGCGGATGGTTCGGGAAGAGCATCCAACTCGGCTGAGCACGATCAACAAAACACTGCGCGGTGATGTGGAGACGATCACGCTCAAAGCGATGGAGAAGGATCGCGAGCGCCGCTACAAGTCAGCGGAGGCGTTTGCGGATGATGTGCGGCACTATCTGAACAGTGAACCGATCCAGGCACGGCCGCCGAGTGTGTCATATCTGTTCAGCAGGTTCGCGCGGCGCAACCGTGCGGTGGTCATTGGTATTGCGGCTGTGTTCCTTGTACTCGTCGGCGGTATCGTCGGGACGAGCCTTGCGATGGTGCGCGCGGAGAAAGCTGAGGCGGACACGGCACATGTGCGCGCGGAACATGCCGAGGCAGATGCAACGAGGCTCGCGAAGCAGGTAGAGGCAGACGCAATAGCGCGAGCCGCTGAGAGCGAGGCCGCGGTATTCCAGATGTATGTGGCCAATATCGCAACGGCCGACGCGGCGCTGGCAGGGAACAACATTGCCACGGTCAGACAGCGGCTGCAGCGGGCACCCGAAGCCCTGCGGAGCTGGGAGTGGCAATACCTGTCCAATAGATCCAATATGAGCGAGGCAACACTGCGCGGGCACGAGAAGGGTGTCGTGAGCATCGCGATTTCGCCCGACAGTACGCGCATTGCATCGGGGTCGTATGACAACACGATCAAGATTTGGGACGCGGCCAGCGGCGATGAAGTCGCAACCCTGCATGGGCACGAAGCAAGCCTCCGATGTGTTGCGTTCTCACCCGACGCGACGCGTGTGGCCTCAGGGGCACAGGATAAGTTGATCAAGCTGTGGGACGCGGCCAGCGGCGAGGAGATCGCAACACTGAGCGGGCACGAGGACAACGTCATGAGCGTTGCGTTTTCGCGCGACGGGATGCAACTGGCATCGGGATCAAGTGACAACACGATCAAGCTATGGGACGTGGCGAGTGGCGATGAGATCGCAACACTGCACGGGCACGAGAAAACTGTCCGGAGCATTGTGTTTTCACCCGACGGGACACAAATGGCCTCGGGGTCGATCGACACCACGATCAAACTTTGGGACGCGGAAACCGGCGATGTGATCGCAACACTGCCCGGGCACGAGGACTATGTCTACAGCGTTGCGTTCTCACCCAACGGCATGCGCCTCGCATCGGGATCAAGAGACCACACCATCAGAATCTGGGACGTTGCCAGTGGCGCAGAGGTCGAAACACTGCTCGGGCACGACGACACGATCTGGTGCGTTGCGTTCTCACCTGACGGGACGCGAGTGGTCTCGGGGTCAGACGACAAGACGATCAAGCTATGGGATACTGAGAGTGCGATGGAATTGGCAACACTGCGTGGGCACGACCTCGGTGTCTGGAGTGTTGCGTTTTCACCTGACGGAACGCACGTGGTCTCAGGATCATACGACAGCACGATCAAACTGTGGAACGCAGCCAGTCGCGACGCGGTCACAACCCTGGTCGCGCAAGGTGGCGGAGCCTATAGCATTGCCTTCTCACCTGACGGGTCGCATCTGGCAGCGGGATTAAGTGACTACACGATCAAACTGTGGGACGCTGCGACCGGCACCGACCTCACAACCCTGCGTGGACATGAGGGCGGTGTACGCAGCGTGGCATTCTCACCCGATGGCTCTCGTCTGGCCTCGGGCTCATACGACAATTCGATCAAGCTATGGGACGCGGCGACCGGCGAAGAGGTCGCAACACTGTTCGGGCACGACGAGGCGATCTGGTCCGTAGCGTTCTCACCGGATGGCACTCGCCTTGCTTCAGGTTCAGCAGACAACACCATCAAACTCTGGAATGCCATGACCGGAGACTCACTCGCCACGCTTCCCCGCCACATGGGAGGGATCAGATCCGTCTCCTTTTCACCCGACGGCACGCGCCTCATCTCGGGTTCAGATGACAAGACCATCAAATTCTGGGACGCAGCCACCGGGGAAGAAGTCATCACACTGGCCGGCCATTATGAACTGATCAGCGCTGTCGCGTTCTCGCCGGACGGCACGCGTATCGCCTCGGGCTCACATGACAACACCATCAGAATCTGGGACCGCGTATCCGCCACCCAGCGCATTAAGGAGCGGGCGACGTACCACAGCGCGCAATCCATGATACAGCCGGTTGTTGATCGCCTCTTCGCAGAACTCTCTGAGCCGAGCACAATTGTCGAAGCGATCCGCAGCGATTCCTCGCTCAGTGCTGTCCAGCGTCATGCTGCCGGCAACCTCATCCTCGAGCGAATGTTTCGGCGATTCCAGCGCGCATACCTGGAAACGCGCCGCCAGCGAGCCGAGCCACCAGATGCTTTTCCGTACGACCTCAACGAATATGCATGGCAATTGCTCACCATCGATCCCGCAGACCTGCGCGATCCTGCCACGGCCCTGATCATTGCACTGCGCGCCTGTGAAATGAGCGAGTACAAAGAAACCGAAATCATCGACACCCTTGCCATGGCGTATCACATGACCGGCGACCACGCGAAAGCTGTGGAAACACAAGAGATGGCGATCGCTCTACTCACTCCGAATGTCGGGCGCCGCGCCGAATACGAAGCCCACCTCGCCCAGTTCCTGGCAGCGCTGCGCGCGAAGTCGGCGGAGTTCGACCTGACTTCCGAAGAGTGAAGTGGGATACTCGTCTTCGACCGTCTCAATCTACTTCATTCAACCATTACTGCTTGTTCGATCTATCACCTTGCGACTGAAATTTGTCCCACCCTACGCGGCCCGATAGGCCAAGACGACAAACCGAAGCGCATGAGTTAAATCAATCGCTGTCCCCGATAGTTCGCGTAACGCAATGAAGGCCAGTCCATTAGGGCTGGCATTTTTCATGCGCCGCGTCTTCAAATTCCTGCGCGGGGCGTGTCTGAGCTTGCCGGTGCGTGCAGTGTTCGATCGGCCATGCCCCAGATGGCAAGTGCCGGTTTGCGCGATACTGCCCGCGCCGTCGCCACATCTGCCTGTTCAAAGTTGTGGGCGTCATCAGCAAATCCCTTCGCCCAGCCGATCGCGCCGAGGCACTGCTCGGGAGTTGTGAAGGCGCACTGTACGCGCGCAGCCACGTCTCCGTGATCACTTCCGTACGCTCGAAGCCATTGAGCTTGAGCGTGCTGAGAATGTTGTAGTTGAGCTGGCCAAGGACATCATCAAGAATGCCGTTGGCATTTGCCGTGCGATCCAACGAAACCACGGTGAATTGGCTGCATTTTCCGTTAGCGCATCGCCAAGGAGCGGCTGATCGAGTGGCGTGGGGCCGTTGGTGCTGATGATTCGTTTGATGCGATCGGGGTGACGAATGGCAAGGCCTATTCCGACGGGTCCACCAAAAACGTGCATGACAAGGGTGATGTCGCGCAGATCCTGATCAATGACGAACCGTTCGATGTTGTCGATGTGATCATGAAGGAGATAGCTTCGGTGCTGGGGTGTTTCGCTTTTGCCGAAGCCCATATGGTCAGGCACGACAACCCGGTACTGCGGTGCAAGGGGGTGATGAGATTCCTGAAGAGATACCCCCAGGTTAGTTCGCCGTGCAGTGCGAGAATCGTTTCACCATTGCCCTCGTCAACGTAGTGCATGCGAAACCCCGGCGCGTTGGTGAAGCGGGCTGCGAACGGCCATGTGTTGTTGAACGTTTCGTCTGCTGCAACGGGTGAGAGCACATTCTGTATGGGTGAAGCAACAGCCATGACTTGCTCCTTTGATAGCAACAGTGTGAATCACTGAGATTGCTGCATGTTTGACTCGCCTGGCGGGAAAGTTCTTACGTCAGCGAAGCGCATTTCCCTTCGAATTCTCTTGGCGGTCTAGATCCGTTTGTGCGTCCGAAAGCTCGAAATTCCGCACAGGCCGCGCTTCAACAAAAAACAAACGCCGCCTCATCGGCGGCGCTTGTGTTGGATGACTCAATTCAAGCTGGCAGTTACTAGCAGTCGCCCCATGCTGCGAGCAGGTCAAGCAAGTCGAAGACATCGACGACATTGTTTGGCGGGGCAATATCCGCACCCGGGCCGTTCGTGCCCCAGTTGGCGAGCAATTCCAGGAGGTCGAACACATCCACGGCTCCGTCCGGTCCTACGCCGTTGGCATCTGTAATGTCACCCGTGCAGGAAACAGGGCAGTTGACGCCAGCACATGTTGTAGCAGGGCCCTGCGGCACGCCGCCGGTGTTTGTGCAGTCGGCCGGAAGCACATCGGTGCATGTTCCATCGGGCATGCAACACGCCTCTAAGAGACATGTGTCATTCGGGTCAGTCGGGCACGGATCGTTGCAGTCCGGCGTGCCATCATTGTCCGAATCGACATCGGAGATGCCGCATCCACAGATACCCGGCGCGATCTTGTTGGGATCGTTCGGACACTGATCATTGCAGTCCGGGGTGCCGTCATTGTCAGAATCGACATCGGAGATGCCGCAGCCGCAGACACCCGGCGCGATCTTATTCGGATCGTTCGGGCAACCATCTATGCAGTCAGCAACGCCATCGTTGTCACTGTCATTATCGGGCGTTCCGCAACCACAATCACCTGGAGCGATCTTATTCGGATCATTCGGGCAACCGTCGTTGCAATCTGCGACGCCATCGTTGTCTGAATCGATATCTGGAATGCCGCAACCGCAGTCACCGGGCGCGATCTTGTTGGGATCGTTGGGGCACTGATCATTGCAATCCGGCGTGCCGTCATTGTCAGAATCGATATCGGAGATGCCGCAGCCGCAGACACCCGGTGCGATCTTGTTGGGATCATTCGGACAACCGTCATTGCAGTCGGCAACGCCGTCATTGTCAGAATCGACATCGGAAATACCGCATCCGCAATCGCCGGGCGCGATCTTGTTGGGGTCGTTGGGGCACTGATCGTTGCAGTCCGGTGTGCCATCATTGTCAGAATCGATATCAGAGATTCCGCAGCCGCAGATACCCGGATCGATCTTGTTGGGATCGTTGGGGCATCCATCTATACAGTCAGCAACGCCATCGTTGTCCGAATCGATATCGGGCGTTCCGCAACCGCAATCACCAGGCGCGATCTTGTTGGGGTCGTTGGGACACTGATCGTTGCAGTCCGGAGTGCCGTCATTGTCAGAATCGACATCGGAGATTCCGCAGCCACAGATACCCGGCGCGATCTTGTTCGGATCATTCGGGCAGCCATCGACACAATCCGGCGTGCCATCGTTATCTGAATCCGTCTCGGGATTCCCGCAGCCGCAGACACCTGGAGCAGTCTTGGTTGGATCGTTGGGGCAACCGTCTGCGCAGTCCGGTGTTCCGTCAAAGTCGCTGTCAAGCGAGCAATCGGTTCCATCCCCGAGGTATGTGCCGAACAATTGAGCACAGTCGTTTGGCGTTTCCACCGAACATGAACCGCCAGCGAGACAACAGGCACCAGTCGTTGCCGGGCCACAATTTGCGCCGGCACAGTTCGAGCCGGCTCCCTGGAATGTGCCGCCGAGCGATGCGCAACTATTCGGCGTTTCGGGTTCGGCACATCCGCCGCCTGGCAGGCAGCACGCGCCGGCGACCGGGCCGATTGCCGGACACGGGCAGGCGACATCCATGATGATCTGACCGGGCGTTGAGCCACCCCATCCGCCGGGGTTGCCGACCATAATGAGATAGGAGTTGCCAGGCACAAGCCCGTTAAAGCAAATGCTCGACATGTATGTTGTCGAACCACAGACATCTTCGGAGCAGCTCAATTCGGTGAGCGCGCCGCAGCTTCCGTCATAGAGTGCGACGATCGTGTCCTGAATGGCGGTGGTGGCGCAGGTCTCGATTTCAACACTGGTGTCTGCAGCAATGAATTCAAACCAGACGGTGTTGTGTGTATTGCTGGGTGTTCCCTGCCACTGACAACTTGGACTTCCTGCTGGAAGTTCGGGGTCGGTTGAACCGCTGACGGGTGTTGCTGTTGCGGTGTTGAATATTTCCTGTGTTGTGCAGGCAATGAGCGTCGGTGTCGAGCAGCTATCGTTGGGTGGTGGGGTCGGGCCGCCGGCACAACTGCCATCCAGACAGGTACGGGTATCGCGATAGGCAGAGATCGAGTTGATTGAACCGCCGCTAAAAACGTTCGTACACGTAATCCCGGGATTCATTGTGTTGCTAGGGCAATTGCAGTGAAACGCGCCCCAGAGGTGGCCCAATTCGTGGGCGGTCAGGTCGGTCGCACATGCGAAACTGCCGTTAAAGTCAGACTGTGACATGCAGTAGGAGCCTTGCGTGCCGAACTGCCCACCTGTGCATGCGCCGTTGTTCTGGCAGATGCCGGTCGCTCCGATGTCAGCGGCGATGCCGATGACGCCACCATTAATGTCAACACCGGTAAAGAGATGGGCAACATCGCGTTGAATAGCGCCCTGGTTGTTTGTCCATTCTGTGATGAATTGACACAGTCTGCCTTCGGGGTCCGTCGAGGTGTACGGATCGCTTGCGGTGCGCACAATGATCGTCGTGATCAAGTGGGTGATCGCGACTTGTGTTTCGTACTGTGAGTTAACCGTATTGATCACAGAGTTGATGCGAGCTTCGGTGGCGGGCACTGTGCCGTAGTCGTTGAAGTATTCGGTGTCCGCATCACAGGCGAGTTCGGCAATGCAGAACGACCCGCGGGTTTGGGTCTGCGTCTGTGGTCGATCAATGATGATTCCGGGCGGCAATTTCTTTTCAGCGGCAGCAGCATCTGGCAAGCCGCATGTGCCGCCATGTGGCAGGACATCATCATCGCTGTACACAACGTAGTCATCAAAAGCGTCAGGAACGAATCGAACGATCGGTTCGAGCCAGTATCGCGTGTCGGCATCGAGCTGGATCATTGCGTGCAGGCCGTCTTCGAGCATTGATGCAGTGACAGAGCTATTGGGCACGCCGGCAACGCTGCCGCGCAGTGTGCGCACTGGACCAGCGTCAGCCTGACGAATCTCGCCGTCTTCACCCTGCACAAGCAATTGATAGTTTGGTGAGCGCACCGAGTGCGGCGCGAGTTGCAACCGATACGGCTGTCCGTCCAGACTGATCGTTGCAGCCAGTGGTTTTCCCGGCTCGAGATCCAATGGAAGCGTGACGATTTCGGTATCAATCAATCCTAGCGACGCTTCTACAATGATCTGACGCATCAGACGAATAATCTCATCAGCAAGAGTATCGCTTTCGTCGATTGCATCAACTGCACCGGAACTAGGCGCGAACGAGGAAGTCGAAGGGGTATCCTGACTCTCCGCAGGCGACACGAGCGAAAGCGCAGTCAGTGCCCCAATCGCAAGAAGTGTACATAGACCGATACCGTAACGACGTGTGCGATTTTCGAGTTTGCGCATCCTCACGACCCTTCCAGGCTCTACACCCGCTTCATCCCGGTGTCCCCACACCTAAAATCACCATAACCCTATTTGCGAGTGCTGGCCAGAATTATCTTCCCGTCATGGGGTACTGCTGCGGCACTTTCCAGTATCTGTTCCTATAACACGTCCTTGGATTGCTTTTACAGTGGTATTGTGGGTCCCAACAGCACGTTTTGACAAGGCAGTGGCCAACGATTTGGACGTCGCGCGATTGAGCCAGAGTGTTGACAACTTCTCGGTTGGAAGATGGGCAACAACACTGCACAGGCTTGTGCATCGAAAGAGAACATGTTGAAGACAATGCACTTGGTGAAGAATGCGATTTTGTATCCAGCGCTGCTGATCATCGCTTTTGGCGCGTCGCTCATCGTTGTCGAGGCCGGTGCGGAGCAAGCCACACCGCCATCACGTGCATCGAGCACGCAGCAGATTGCTGTTGATACAGATGCCGGCCGCACGCAATTGACGTACCTTGCGGGGTCATTGACTGCTGAAGATCTCGGGATGTTGCGCGAAAGTGCGCCGAACGTTCGGATCATCACGCCCGAGTCTGCTGAGGAAGTGTTGCGGCTGGCGCCGAACGCTCACGGCGTGGACGCGCGCTATGTGACAGAAGCGTTTATGGACAGCGCAGAGCATCTTGTCTGGGTGCAATCGCCGAGTGCAGGTGTTGAGCGCTATCTGCGTGTTGATGCGCTGCGCGAGAGTGATCGCATCGTCATGACGAACATGCAGGGGGTACACGGAGCGACAATCGCAGAGCATTGTTTTGCAATGTTGCTGACGCTGACGCGCGACGTGCGCCACTACACGCATCCGGATCAGGCGGGCACGTGGGATTCCCGTGGCAGCGGGATGCAGCCGATCGCATTGCACGGTAGAACGCTTGTCGTGGTGGGACTTGGCGGGATTGGTAACGAAGTCGCAAAGATCGGCAAGGGGTTCGGCATGCGCGTGTTGGCGACGCGGCGCAGCAGGACTGACCCGCCGGAGTACGTCGATGAGCAGGGAACGCCGGAGGATTTGATGCGGTTTCTTGGTGAAGCGGATGTGGTCGTGCTGTGCGTTCCGCTCACAGATGAAACCCGCGGGATGATCGGCGCTGACGAGTTTGCGGCAATGAAGCAGGGTTCGTATCTGGTCAATGTCGCGCGCGGCAAGGTTGTTGATACGGATGCGCTTGTCGAGGCGTTGCAGAACTCACACCTTGCAGGGGCATGTCTGGATGTCACAGATCCCGAGCCCCTGCCGGCTGATCATGTGCTTTGGGCGATGCCCAACGTCGTGATCACACCGCATGTTTCGAGCCGGTCGGCACTGACATCAGAAGTGTGGAAGCAGACGTACCTTGAAAACATTCGCAGGTTCGGCAAGGGTGAGCCACTACTGAACGTTGTGGACAAATCTGTGGGGTATTGAGCATTGCAATCGTTTACGATGGTTGCATGAAGATCATCACCATCGCGTTGTTGCTGCTGTTACTGTCAGGTGCTGAACCGTCGCCGAGTGCGGAGATCGTCGTTGAAGGCAACGGCGTGCGCACGATCTATCTCATCCGCCACGGCTTCTACGATCATGCAGATGTTGCTGATCCGGATGTTGGCAAGGCGCTTGTGCCATTGGGCGTGGCGCAAGCACGGCTGGTAGGGGCGCGTTTGCGGGCGCTGCCCGTTGAGGTTGATGCGCTGTATTCGAGCACGATGACGCGGGCGCGCCAGACAGCGCGGGTGATTCACGAAGAGTTTCCAGATTTGGAAGTACAGCAGACGCGCGTACTTCGAGAATGTACTCCGACGACACGCCGACAGGACATCATGCAGACGCTGGAACCGGGCGAAGCTGCAGAATGTGAGGAGCAACTGCAGCGGGCGTTCGATGAATTCTTCGTGCCGTCACCGGAACGCGATCGGCACGATGTGCTTGTGTGTCACGGCAATGTGATCAGATACCTAGTCACACGCGCGCAGGATGTGGACCCGCATTCGTGGCTGACAATGTCAGTTGGCAATTGCAGCATGACCGTCATTCGCGTTCATGTAGACGGGTCGTTTAAGATTCTATCAGTGGGTGATGTCGGTCACCTTCCACCGAACATGCAGACAGGATCGTATAGCGACGCAGCGCCGCTGGTCGTGCATGGCGATTAGCAGAGCAGAATCTGAATTGCTGTCATCACATGTCTTACGCGGCGGATCGCCGTGTTCTGCGTGAACGCCCTGAACCGCCGTTGCCACGCGACTGATTTGATTGACCGTTACTCGAGCCGCGGCGGCGCCTGCGCTGCTGCGGGCCGCTGCTCTTGCGCCGTGATGATGCACGACTGTCGCGCCGCTTCGGCCCGGCTGCTGGAGCTTCAAAGACCAGATCGGAGTGGTCCGTGGCGACCGGAAGTTTGCGGTCAACCGATTCTTCAATCGCTCGAAGGTCGTCAATTTCGTGGTAGTCGCAAAATGACAGTGCAACACCTTTGGCGCCAGCCCGGGCTGTTCGCCCGATGCGATGCACATATGTCTCCGGCGGCGCGGGCATATCGAAGTTGATGACGTGGGTGATTTCATCGACATCGATGCCGCGCGAAGCAACGTCAGTAGCAACAAGAATCGGCGCTTTACCGCTGCGGAAGGCATCCAGTGCGCGCGTTCGTGCGTTCTGGCTCTTGTTGCCGTGGATGGCGTCGGCATTGAAGCCGGTCTTCTTCAGATAGCGGACCAGTTTGTCTGCGCCGTATTTCGTGCGTGTGAAGATCAGCGTCCGACCGACAGATTTGTGATCGAGAAGCCTCTCGAGCAATGCGGGTTTGTTCTGCTTGGTAACCATATACACGGATTGCGTGATCGCATCTGCAGTGGTGGCTTCATGAGCGACCTTTACGATCGCTGGATTGTGCAGAATCGAATCGGCGAGCTTCTGAATCTCTTTCGGCATCGTTGCGGAGAACAGCAGCGTCTGGCGGCGCGCGGGCATGCGCTCAACAATCTTGCGGATGTCGTGAATGAAACCCATGTCGAGCATGCGATCAGCTTCATCAAGCACGAGCATTTCGACGCCGCTCAGGTCGATGAAGCCCTGGTTGATAAGGTCGAGCAGTCGGCCGGGGGTAGCGACAAGTACATCGATGCCGGCCTGCAGCGCGCGGACCTGGCGGTACTGGTTCACGCCGCCAAAGACAACAGTGTGTCGCAGCGGAAGATACTTTCCGTAGGTTCGGAAGCTTTCGTAAATCTGCGTTGCCAGTTCGCGAGTGGGGCACAGGATCAGGGCGCGTGGTTTGCCACTGCCTTGCGTATTGCGATTGCGCTTCTTGCTGCCGTTGCGATTGGGCTTGGCGGCGCCTTCGGTTGACGCGGCAAGTCGGTGCAGCAGTGGCAGCGCAAAGCCGCCGGTCTTGCCGGTACCTGTCTGGGCGCAGCCAAGGATGTCCTGGCCAGCCATTGCCGGGGGAATAGCCTGGGCCTGGATGGGAGTAGCTTGCGTGTAACCTTCTGCGGTCACGGCGCGAACGATAGGCTCAGCGAGCCGGAGTTCTTGAAACTTCATATGTGTTCTTGATCTCAGATTCCGGAGAAGGTGGGCTTCCGGTGCCCTCGAAACCGGAAAATCCGCCGGACGCGTGCCGCGTCCTCAAAAAAGCCACCGGTGTCTGTAGTTGTGCTTCCAGTGGGGATTTTGGTCCACGGAGTGGATATACGATACGCCAGCGTGGGGTGAAAGTCCAGAACTGACGTTCAAAGGGGTATCGGAGGCATTGTCAACGTACTTGATTTCGGTTTCGAGACGCAGCGAACCGGCGGTTGATGCTGAGGAAATCTGCGACACGTCCGAGAATGTGCTGAAGTGTTGGGGTGGTGTCAGGCGGTGTTCGGATTGCCCTGCTCAACAGCCGATAGATGTGCAATCTCATGAACGGCATTTCGCTCCAGAATGATAAAGCCCGGCGGAGCCTGTGTCGGGCGCTGTTCGGCATCGCTACGGTCGTGTCGATCGGCACGTTCGGCTACATGGTGATTGAAGGCTGGGATTTCTGGAAGGCACTGTTTTTTACGATCATCACGATCACAACAGTCGGGTACGGCCACTACGGGCTGTCTGAGGTCGGCGAGCGGTTTACAGCAGTGTTGCTGCTGGGCGGGCTGAGTGTTGCGACGTATTCATTCAGCCAGATAATCCATGCAGCAGTGCAGTTTCGGGCAACAGCCCAGGCGCGAGAAGTTCGGAAGGTGCGACGAATGTCAGATCACTTCATTGTGTGCGGGCTCGGCAGAATCGGGCGACAAATCTGTCAGCGTCTCATAGCTGAAGGACGGAATTTTGTGGCGATCGATCTGGACAACGATGCGGTCGAGCAACTCATTGCACAAGGCGGCAACGCGTTGATCGGTGATGCCACGAAGGATGAAATTCTGATCCTGGCGGGCATTGATGATGCGAGATGCATTGCCTGTGTGACGCCAAATGACACCGAGAACATCGTGATCGCGCTGAGTGCTCGGCACTTGAGCTCAACGGTGCAGATCATCAGTCGTGTGGATCACGACACAAACGTCCTGAAGTGTGAGCGTGCGGGATCGGACATTGTGGTTTCGCCTTCACGAAGCGGCGCGCAGCAGATTGTGCAGTGTCTTCTCAACCCGGCCCTGGCACAGATTCTCAACCATGACCACTCCGAGTCCGGCTTCTCCCTGATCGAATTGAAGATCGAGGGTGGCTCGCAGCTCGAAGGCATGACGATTCAGGCGTACGGTGCGATGCACCCGGATATTGTCTTTGTCGCCCATGCCCGGAGCGGAGCAGTGCCGCAGCAACGGCCAAACCATGAGGAATTGCTTTGCGGCGGCGACACGCTTATCGTCGCGGGGAATCTGCAGTCATTGACCCTGTGCAGTCAGGATTTCGCGACGCATCGGGTGGCAGCTTAGGGAAGGACCCGCAAACGCCAGCCACGATTGATGGGTGCGGGAATGCATTGAAAGAAAAGGTATTGACTGACGTTAGAATCTGAACAGATGAAGATGAGTTTCTCCAACCTGCTGCTTGCAATCACGATTATGGTCGGTTTGACCATGGTCTGGAGCCGTGCATCCAGCGAGATTCTGCATGTTCACGCCGCAGCATCAGCGCATGATCATGTACACGCACATGTCCATGACGGTGCGGGTCGTTCTATTCACGATCATCATGTCCATCAAGGGCATCACGAACTGTCGACACGTTGTGAAGCAGAAGATTCCGACGGGGCGACAGCGCACCATCATTGTCTGTGCCATCACGGCTGCGACTGCGTCGAATCTCGAATGCTTTCGATTCGCCGCCACGAAACCGAACAGCACAATGAGCTACCGGCACCACAGTCGGCTTCGGAGCTCGTCCGCATTGACGGACAGCCTCGCGGTCAAGCTGCGCGACCGCTGCAACGTGGTATTGCCGACAGGACATTAGAGTCTGTCCGCAGCGTCATCCTGTTGGTGTAGCACGAAATCAACCATGCGCATTTGATGCGCCCGGTTCATTCTCGTGTCTATCTCGTACCCAGCAGACGGAGACGTTTTGTGCAATTGAAGAAATCTGGTCCGCTCCTGGCGGCGGCTGTCGTGACGTTTTTGTCCGTCGGCTGTCAGACCTATGAGCGCAAACCGCTTGATCTAGCGGAACACAGTGACGCATGGCATGCGCGATCGCCGGTGAGCCAGCCGGTGCTGGAATTTGCGAGCCAGCTTGATGAACAGTCTGATCGGCCGACGACATTTGATCCGTCCGATGGGATTTCCATTGCTGAGGGTGAAGTGATTGCGTTGGTTTTCAACGCTGATCTTCGTCTGGCCCGGGCCCGAGCGGAAGTTGCCGCTGCGACAGCGGACAATGCCGGCCTGTGGGAAGACCCGGTCTTCCAGATCGATGTACTGCGGATCACGGAAAGCGTGGCCAACCCGTGGATTGTGTCGCCGGGGCTTGCGCTGACAATTCCACTGTCGGGACGGCTGGAGGCGGAGAAGGATCGTGCTGATGCAGCTGTGCAAGCGGAGTTATACCGCGTGGCGGAGGCGGAATGGAATGTGCGATTGCAGCTCCGTCGAACATGGGCCAGATGGTCTGCACTACAACTGCGCATTGACGAGACTCGCGCGCTTCTGGATGGTCTGGATTCGCTGGTGGCATCAACGAGCCGGCTTGCTGAAGCGGGTGAACTGGTGCGCACGGAAGCTGCGCTGTTTGCGATTGAACGATTGCAACAGCGTACGAAGTTGCGCCGCTTTGAAGGCGAAGCAACTGAGGTTGAGTTGGGACTTCGTATGCAACTCGGGCTTGCGCCCGAAGCTCCGGTCACATTCGTTGCAGCGCTGCATGTTGACGATCTGTTAGTGAATGCATCGGCTGATGTTGCAGTAACGAACCTGACGCTGGCCCGGCTTCGCGCGGAATACGAAGTGGCTGAACAGTCGCTGCGACGAGCCATTCTCAAGCAGTATCCCGATCTGACAATCGGCCCTGCATATGAATCGGATGAAGGCCAGTCCAGAGTCGGTTTCCTTGGGGCAATTCCAATTCCAATTCTCAATGCCAATCGCCAGGAGATTGCAGAGACGACAGCGGCCCGGGCGCTTGCTCGTGCAGAGATTGAAACAATGTACGAGCGGACTATCGGTGCGCTTGCGGCTGTTCGAGTGCGGGCGCAATCGTTGGCGGATCAGCGCACTGCGATCGAAATGGATGTGATTCCGCTTGTGGATGCGCAGCTCAAGGATGCTCGGCAGCTTCTGCAACTTGGTGAGGGGGGCGCGCTTGTTCTGCTGGAAAGCCTGACACGCGCTCAGGACACGAAACTGGAATTGATAGACCTGCGATTGCGTCAGGTGGTGACCGCTTCCGAGTTCGACATGCTCGTGGGGCCGAAGCTGCCAACAACAATTGATCGCAGCTCTGCTGACGATGGTGAGGTGAACCCATGAAACTCATGTATGTACTCTTGTGCGCACTGTTTCTCATACTTCCTGCGTGCACGTCAGGTGATGACGAGCATGCCGGTTTGACTGATGAGACTGCTGAAGAAGCGCAGACCAACCGAATTGACATTCCGCCGACTGTGCGCAGCAACCTTGGCATTACGTTCGCGAAGGTCGAGCGCCGGGCGGTTGCCAATACCGTTCGTGTGCCCGGCGCGTTTGAACTGCAGCCGCTGGCCAGGCATGAGTATCGAATCACGCTGCCGGGACGCGTGGAGTTGCTGGTGGATCAGTACGACGAGGTGGAGCCTGGTGATCTGCTGTATCGATTCACATCACCGCAATGGCCGGAACTGCAACACGAAATAATCATCGGTGAGCAGGACATCGAATCGAGTCGCGCTGAAATTGCGGTTGCGAAAGAGAAGATAATTGAAGCGCAGTCGCAACTGACTTTGCTCGATGAGCGAATCGATGCGCTGGCATCAGCGGAATTCAGACTGGCCGAATTGGAATCGCAAGCCGCTGAGATCAAGGCAAGCCTGCCGCGTCTGGATGCTGAACTGCGGCTTGCCGAGACGAAACTTGCAAATGCGGAACGGACGCGCGAACACGCGCTGCATCGTGCTGCGGTGGCGACCGGCATTGACGAAGCAACTCTGGCAACACCTACGACCGTCCACGGGAAGTCGGTGCCGAGGTACCAGACGATCAGGCATGTCGAGGTTTTCGCAACACAGCCAGGCGTTGTTGAGTCGTTACAGATGACTGATGGTGCGTATGCCGTGCCGCCTTCGATTGTACTCACAACAGTTGACCCGAAACGTGTGCGTTTTCGGGCAATGGGACTGCAAAGCGATCTGCTCCTGTTTACCAATGATGCGTCGGCGCGCATCGTTCCACCTCAGTCGCCCGGGCAGGCGATCAACGACGCCGTACCGGCAACGTTGACGCTCGGTCTTGAAGCCGATCCTGATCAACGGACAGTGAACCTGCTTGCCACGCCCGCAGAACATCGGCCGTGGACGCGGCCCGGCGTATCTGCATTTCTTGAAGTCGTTGTGCAGTCAACGGACAACGTAGCACTGGCTATCCCGCGATCTGCAATTGTGAAAGACGGCCTTGTGCATGTGCTGTTTCGGCGTGACCCGGATGATCCGAACAAAGCCATCCGTGTTGAAGCTGACATGGGCGTCAGCGATGGCAGATGGGTCGCAATCAACAGCGGGCTCATGCTCAACGATGAAGTCGTTCTCGACGGGGCGTACGAATTGAAACTGGCAACGCAGCAAAATGGCACCAGCCAGAAGGGCGGGCATTTCCATGCTGATGGCACGTTCCATAATGAAGAGTGAAAAGGGATCAATCTGATGTTACAACGACTGATTCGATTCTCGCTGAGCCATTCGACGCTTGTACTGGTGCTCGCCGGCGTGTTGTTGATCGTTGCCGGGTTTGAACTGTCACGCATGCCTGTTGATGTGTTTCCGGAACTCAACGCGCCGACGGTCGTGGTCATGACTGAATCACCGGGCCTCGCAGCAGACGAAGTTGAACAGTACGTGACGTTTCCGATCGAGACGTCGGTCAACGGCATTCCCGGTGTTCGTCGTGTTCGAACGTCAAGCGCAATTGGTTTGTCGATTGCCTATGTCGAATTCGACTGGGGTACGGACATATACCGGGCCCGCCAGCTTGTAGCAGAACGGCTGGACACCATTCGTGAAGATCTGCCGCCTGATGCGCATGCGGAGATGACGCCGATCTCATCCATCACCGGCGAGATCATGTTGCTTGCAGTGTCCTCGCCGAGCGGGACGGTTCGTGATCTGGACCTGCGCGCCTTTGCTGAATTCGATCTTCGAAACAAGCTGCTCGCGATTCCCGGTGTGTCGCAAGTTGCAGTCATCGGCGGCGAGTTGCCGGAGTATCAGGTTCTGGTTGAGCAGGAAAAGCTGCGACTGTTTGATTTGTCCGTGCAGGATGTTGTGGATGCTGCGGCGCAATCACACAGCACGTTAAGCGCAGGCTATCTGCCGGATGTGGACAGTCTTGAGTTGCCGATTCGTCAGAGTGGGCGTGTGCGCACGGTCGCAGACATTTCGGGAACGGTGATCAAATATCACGAGGGGAGCCCGGTGACAATCGGACAGGTTGCGCAGGTGCAACTGGGGCCGGCCCTGAAGCGTGGTACAGGCGCACACAATGGTGACCGCGCGGTGGTTCTGACCATTCAAAAGGCGCCGGGTACGAATACACTGGTGATTACCGACGACATTGACAAGGCGCTGGATGCAATTGAGCCGACGCTTCCTGAGGGCATTGAGGTTAATCGCCATGTGTTTCGGCAGTCGGAATTCATTCAGTTCTCTGTGGACAATGTCGTACATGCGCTGCGCGATGCAGCAATCATTGTCACGATTATCCTGATTCTGTTTCTGCTCAACATTCGAACGACATTTATCACGTTGGTCGCCATTCCGCTGTCACTTGCTGTTGCGATGCTCGTGCTGAGCTGGATGGATCTCTCAGTCAATGTGATGACACTGGGCGGGCTTGCCATTGCGGTAGGCAGCCTGGTGGATGATGCGATCATCGGTATGGAAAATGCGTTTCGGCGGCTGCGCGAGAACGCTGTAAAGCCGGAAGCTGCGCGTCAATCGAAATCCGATGTGGTGTTCGCAGCAATCGTCGAAATAATGCCGTCAATCGTGTTCGCGACGATCATCATTGCCATGGTGTTTCTGCCGTTGTTCTTTCTTCAAGGTATAGAAGGACGGTTCTTCCGACCTTTGGGCATTGCGTTCATTGTTTCAATACTTGCGTCGCTTGCTGTGTCATTAACGGTGACACCTGCGATGTGCCGGATCATGCTGCATTCCAAGCCGACAAAAGGTGAAGCACGTGACGGACTGCTGGTGCGGTGGATGAAGAATCTCTACGAACCGGCGCTTCGGCTTGCGATTCGTTTTCGAAAGTCGGTTCTTGGTGCGGCAGCGGGGGCGACTGTTCTGACGCTCTGGCTAGGTTCGACGTTCGGGACATCATTTCTGCCGGAGTTCAATGAAGGTACGTTTACAGTCTTTCTAAGCGCGCCTCCGGGCACATCGCTTCAGGCAAGCGATCGAATGGCATCATCGATGGAGAAGCAGCTGCTCGCGGTGGACGGTGTCAGAAGCGTGACCAGGCGGACCGGTCGTGCTGAACGCGATGAACATGCCGAGCCCGTGAGCAACTCGGAAATTGAGGTGACAGTCCAAGAGGGATTTGAGAAGGTCGATGTTCGCAATGCGATAACCGAGATTCTTGAAAGTGTTCCCGGCGTGACGACGAGTGTCGGCCAGCCGATCGAACATCGACTCAGCCACATTCTCTCGGGAACCCCCGCAGCGATCGCTATCAGCGTGTATGGCGATGATCTGGCAGTGCTGCGCACGATTGCCAAGGAGATAGAACAGGAACTGAAAGCGCTGCCCGGCGCACGGGATGTCGCAGCCAACCGTGAAGTGATGATCCTGTCGCTGCCAGTGGAGTATCGACCGCAGGATCTTGCAGCGTACGGACTGACACCGCAGGCAGCGGCGGAACAGGTGCGCAATGCCATCTTCGGAGTGGAAGTGGCAGAGGTGAACCAGGGCGTGCGGCGCTATGCGCTTGCGGTGCGCCTTGTCTCAGCGGAGCGCGACAGCATTCGCGATCTGCGGCATCTGATTCTGCGCGGCAGGGGCGGGGCGCTGGTGCGACTGGAAGAAGTGGCAGACATCGGACCGGAACTCGCATCCAACCTGATTGCCCGCGAGAACGCGCAGCGCAAGGCTGTTGTGTCACTGAATGTCGCCGAGGGTTCGAATCTCGGCCATCTTGTGCAGCAAGTGCAGGCGGTTGTGGACCCGATTGTCCTGCGGCACGGGTACCTTGTGGATTACGGCGGGCAGTTCGAAGCGCAGCAGTCTGCCAGTCGAACGATCGCGCTTTTCAGCGGGCTGGTTGTGCTGTTCATGCTCGTCTTGTTACACGTGGCGATCGGATCGTTACGGGTGGCGCTACTTGTGCTTGTCAATCTTCCACTGGCGCTTATAGGCGGGATTTTGGCGATCTTTCTTACGGAGTCGCCGAATGTGTTCGGCAACCTGGTGGCGCTTGTAGGTCTTGGCGGAACGTATGTTGCGCCGGTGATCTCCATAGCAAGCATGGTTGGTTTCATCACGTTGTTCGGCATTGCAGTCCGCAACGGCATCCTGCTTGTCAATCATTATGGACACCTTATGACTGTGGAAGGCAAGCCGATGCACGAAGCGATCGTGCAGGGTTCGATGGAACGACTCGTGCCGATTCTCATGACGGCGTTGACGGCGGCGCTGGCGCTGATACCGATCATTCTCAAGGGCGACAAACCGGGTAACGAGATTCTCGCGCCGCTCTCTGTGGTGATACTCGGCGGCTTACTGACATCCACATTCCTCAATCTTGTTGTGGTTCCCGCAGGGTATGCAGCAATTCATCGCAATTCACCCGAATGAGAATCGCAATGAAATTCTCAGCCGGGCATCTTTCAATACACTTACAGACTCGAATCAGTCAGGAGATTAAAACATGCATGTATTCAAAACACTCGCACTTGCGGTCTCAGTTGTGACCATTGCACTGCTGTATGGATGCACAAAGACGGAAGAGCCGGAGTCAACGTCGACCAATGACGTTTCGCCTTCTGGTGATGTGCATATGCACGATGCTGGATCAACGCATGCGGATCATGATGATGCCGACGGCGACGATGTTGCGAAAAATGGAGGCGGACATGCTCACGATGAAGTGTCGCTGGGCAGTATCACGATTGACGACATGGAGGTAGAACTTGCGCAGGGGCACGGAGCGGTGGAAGCCGGCAAAGAAGGACATCTCGTCGTGAAACTGCCGTATTCGGACAGCGGTGCAACGACGATTCGTGCATGGATCGGCGGTGAAGATCGAACGATGTCCATGGTCGGGCTTGGCACGTATGCGCCATCGCATGACGACTATGACGTTCATGCAATCGCGCCGAATCCGTTGCCGGTCGATGCGCAGTGGTGGATTGAAATCGAGAAGCCGGAGGGGACAAAATCTGTCGGCTCGACGCCGGTGCGAACCGATCTTGAGGGGTGAGCATCATCTTGCGAGCAGTGTGGTGCTTAAGAGTTCGTTGAGAGCAGCGCATGCATGACGAAGTATGCGTCGGATCTTTTTGTAGAATGCAGTACATTTCTTGAGGTACAGCCGCCACTTTGGTTCGTGAGTCACCATCCAGACCTTCGGCTGTAAATGCGTTCGCTGCGACGTACTGGCGATCTGTAAGCCGACCAAGTGTTGCCGGGGCGGCGGGGGCGTTGCTAGTGACGCTCAGTCTGTTTGTAACTTCGTTACTGCTGCTGCAGCCTGATCTGATTGCCCGGGCAGGTCCAGCCATGATCATGGTCGATTCCCGCGACCAGTATGGATACTTGACCGGCAGGGCGCTTCAGTTGCGTCAGGAACTGTCGAGTGAACCGCTGGTGGTCATACTCGGTGCGTCCTCGATTCAGCATGCGATACCAACGGAGGATGTCATCGCAGACATGCTTCATGAGAAAACGGGATATCGCGTAGACGTCGTTGATCTGACAGCCGGCGGAACAACGATCTGGGAAGAGTTGGCCACGATCGACTTTCTTAATGTCGAGCGTCGCGTGATCTATGTCGTTGGAACAAGCATGTTTCACCTGAGCCAGCCGCGTTCACGACTTGAGGAACTTGCGGACCACCCGCGTCTTGGATTCACGAGTCAGGCATTTGACGAAGAGCTTCACGCTGCTGGACTGGAAGTTCCCCGTCGAACGGGCGTATACAGCATCGATCACGTTGGGTTTTTCCTCGCGCGCGTAACCGCACTTCGGAATCTGATTTCCGGGCCGGTGACGGTTGCGCGACATAATGTGCATCGCAAACCATTGCCCGAAGCAAAATGGTCAAACTATATTGCTGAATGGCTGCGCTATCGAAGTCAGTATGCTCAATTCAAAGAGCCGAATTACGGAACAATGCAGCGACTTGTCGAACGAGCGCGCAGCAGAGGTGCGAATGTTGTGCTGCTGAACGGTGTCACGAATCCTCGCGCGGCTGAACTTCTGCCTGAGGCAATTCGAATGGAATATGACACTGACATACGAAACTTTGCCGTGCAGCATAATGTCGAATATTTGAATATCGGCGAGACCGCATCACTCACTCGAGATGAGTTTGACGATGCGGTTCACGTCAACAGTCCCGATGCTCGCAGGCGTTTCGCAAACGTCCTGACCGATCACCTGGCTGCGGTACTTCTGGAGACAGACAATGAATCGCGTTGATACACGGCGGGTTGTTGTGCCAGGTGCATGCCGTCTCCGAGCCACCGCGCAGATGGTTCTGCAGTACATGGTGAAAGCATGAAGTATGCACGAATACTTGGCGTGCTCACACAGGCAGTTGTCATGGGTATCCTGTTATTTATTGCGTTGGTCAATCTGATAGGTGTCAGTACAGGTTCGACGGTTTTTCGATATCAGGGATTCTGAGCTCTTCGGCCGGCGCCAATGATTCAAACAGGGACATTCTGGATTGTGGTTGCGGGATCGCTGCTGCTGTTCTGGCTGACGCCTCGGGCGATCCGCTACGGCCTGTTGGCCGTTGTATCGTGGTTGTACGTCTTCTGGTTCACGGTTCATCTGTATGTGGATTCAGGGGTAGGCAACGCATTTGTCATTCCGATGCTGACGGTATGGGTGGCATTGTTCTATTGGCTGGCGCCGAAGGTTGTCGCAAATCCGAAGAAAGTGAAATGGATTACGCCAGTTCTGATTCTGTGTGTGCTTTTTGTTTTGATCTGTTTCAAGTATGTCGCACCGGTGTTGCAGGTACTTGCGGGCGATAGTCTGGCGCTGCGTATCGCGTTGCCGATGGGCATCAGTTACTACACGTTCAAACTCATTCACTACGCGGTTGAAGTTGGTCGCGGAAATATCAAACAGCGATCACTGCAGCAGTTTGCATGCTACATGTTCCTGTTTCCGGTCTTTACCGCCGGCCCGATCGAGCGGTACGACCACTTTCAGAACAACTTAGAGTCGCACTGGTCGGCGCAGATGACCGCCGAAGGTGTGATGCGAATCATGAGTGGCCTGATCAAACAGTTCGTCATCGCCAAGATGATTCTGCGGCCGCAATTACAAAGCTATACGACAGCCGACGCAGTGCTCGCACGACTTGACGAGCTGCCCACATACGCAATGTGGGGGTACTGTATTCTGACGTATCTCATTGCGTACATGGATTTTTCGGCCTACTCGGACATCGCTATTGGTGTGTCGCGATTGTTCGGCATCCGGATCATGGAGAATTTTAACTGGCCGATCCTGGCGTCAAACATTGGCGAGTTCTGGAAGCGATGGCATATGACTCTTGCAGGGTGGTGCCAGGCGTATGTGTATCTGCCGATGATTGGTTTGACTCGAAATCCGTATGTCGCTGTTTACAGCACGTTTCTTGTGATGGGACTCTGGCATGCGGGTTCAACGGTCTGGGTGATGTGGGGGCTTTATCATGCCACGCTGGTGACCATGTACCTGCAGTGGCTGAAATTCCGACGGAAGCGGAAGTGGCGTTCGACCGATCGATTCTGGGTTCGCGTTCCGGCGATCGGACTGACCTTCGTGGTCGTCTCTATCGGGGCCGCGCTCACCTCGAATTATCCTGATGGAAATGGTTACGACGCTCTTCGGATGCTTGCAAAGCTGGCGACAATCAACCTTCCGGAGTGGTGATCCGAGCCAGCGGTGTGTCACCCCTGCAGCAGACCGCTATCATGCACCTTGTACTTGGGGAAAGCGCATTCAGGCGCTCTGGAGACTGGCACGATGGCCTTAACGCATGACGAATTGGTCCAGTTCCTGGATACGGAATTGGGCGTGGACACCGCAGACATCAGCCGTGAGACCGAGTTGTTCAGCTCGGGAATCATTGATTCATTCGCGCTGGTGACGTTGATTACTTTCATCGAGAAACAATGCTCGTTCCGCGTGAGTCCAGTTGAAGTCAACCTTGACAATATGGACAGTATTGACCGAATACTGACGTACGTCGACCGCAAACAGAACGGATCGAACTGATCGCTATGAATGCACAGATACAATCAGTTCTGCGTCAGGTCAGGACCGAGTTCGGCACGCCGAGCTACGTCTACTTTCTGGATCGAATGCTCAGTAATATCGCCCGGGTGCGCGATGCGTTCGACGGTCGATTCGGCATCAGTTATGCAGTGAAGAGCAATCCTAATCGCGAATTGCTGAAGCGCTTTTCATCGCACGTGGACACTCTCGATGTGTCGTCCGGCGGTGAACTGCAGCGGGCGCTTGATGCGGGGCATCCAGCAGATCGTGTAACATTCTCCGGGCCGGCGAAAAGTCGAGAAGAGTTGGAACTTGCTGTGCGAGTAGGATGCGGCGAGATGGTCGTCGAGTCGCCAAATGAGCTTGATATGCTCAATGAACTTGCTTCGGCCTCCGGTGTGACGATGCCGATATTTCTGCGCATCAACCCGGCCACAGCGCCGCGGCATTTCGGCGTGAATATGGCCGGCAAGCCAAGTCAGTTCGGTATTGATGAAGAGGACATGCCAACAGTGCTCGGCCAGCTCGATACCTGGCCGAACCTGGCGCTGCGAGGCTTTCACATCTACTCGGGAACAAACTGTCTGAATGCCGAAGCTCTGGCGGAGAATTTCTCGATCTTCATCGATTTATTCACTCGATTTTCCGAAGCGGCGGACATTCACCCGCACAAGTTGATTTTCGGTTCCGGTTTCGGAATTCCCTATCACGACGGTGATGACACGCTTGATCTTGCGCAAGTTGCACGGCTGATCAATCCATTGATTGATGACATGCGGCGCAACGACCGATTGGCGGACGCCAAGTGCATGCTGGAGATGGGGCGGTATCTGATCGGGCCGGAGGGATATCTCGTTTCGTCTGTCATCGCTCAAAAACGCAGCCGAGGAAAAAACATTCGTTTGCTTGATACGGGTTTCAACGGGCACCTTGCAGCGTGGGGAATGATGGGCACAATCATTCGGCGCAACTGGCCGATCTGGAACATCGATGGTGATATGAACGCAGCACGCGAGACGTACATGTTGACCGGCCCTTTATGCACGACGATCGACACACTCGCAGATGACCTCGAGTTACCGAAACTTTCACGTGGTGATGCGATCGCAATCGGTTCTTCAGGCGCGTATGGAATGTCATCGAGTCCGATTCGTTTCATCAGCCAACCGATTCCGCGAGAAGTACTGGTCACCGTTGATGGCTTGAACGTTCAATGCGTTGATGTGACCGAACCGATGCGTGATGTCTGGATGCACGAGACTCAACATGTCTGAACAATGGGCGTACGAAGGCATTGTCGTACTTGGCGCGCCGCGCAGCGGTACGACGTTGTTGCGACGGCTGTTGAATGCGCATCCGGACATTCACTGTCCGCCGGAAACGAATCTACTGAACGCTGCATCGAGGTTTCTTGAAGAGCATCGATTTGCGGGCAATCTCAGTGTCGGCGTCGTACCGGGTCTCGATTTCAGTGGTTTGGACGAGACGACAATACTTCAACGGCTGCGTGAGTTTGTGTTTTCGTTCTTCAGAGACATTCGCGATCGTTCAGGCAAGAGCATCTGGGCAGAGAAAACAGCGTTCGATACATTTCACCTCGATGCGATCGAACGAATCTGTGCCGGGCACTGTCGGTTCATCTGTCTGACTCGTCATGGATTGGATGTGTGCTGCTCGACCAAGCAACTTACAGATAAGATGGGGATGTATCTTCCGGAGCTGCACGAATACGTGAAGCGGTATCCAGCGCCGCTGGAGGCGTTTGCCCACGCGTGGGTGAATGTGAACCAGCGTTTGAACACGTTTATGGAGACCAATCGTGCGGATTGCGCACTATTCAAGTACGAAGATCTTGTCGTTGCGCCGGAGGATGTGCTTAGCCGGATCTTTGCGTTTCTCGACAGGCCGGTTGATGTTGACGAGGTGCTCCGTTGCGCGCTCAGTGCCACGGACAGCGCAGGGCTTGGTGACTGGAAGACGTATAAGACTCGTTCGATTGAGTCGGGCAGCGTCGATCAATGGAAAAATCTTCCAACTGATGTCATTGACCGGCTGGCGCAGATCACTAATCCCACGCTAGAGTTGCTGGGATATGAAACGGTCGAGGTTCGTGGTGCTGGAGAACGTGCTGCGGACTCCAAGCGGCAAGAAGAACTCAGTCGAATGGTTGCGAAGATGTCAATGCAGATGGGCAAGAGCGATTCGAAATGACTGCGAATCTGTGGGAAGCATTCAATCGGACCGTCAACACCGGTCCGGAACGAATCGCGCTGCTGCATGGGGATCGCGCGATCACATTCGCCGAGTTGCGCAATCGAGCTATCGATTATTCGATTGCCTTGCGCGACACACAAGACGTCGATGTCAGCGCGCGCGTCCTGCTCCTGATGACTCCGGGACTTGAGATGGCCGCAGCGATCGTTGGCATATGGGCGCTTGGCGGGATTGCGGTTCTCATGGTTGCTGATGAACACTGGCCGCACGTCGAACATGCTTTGGAGCTGACGTCCCCCAAGGCGATTCTGAGCAATGTTGAGAATCTGGATTCGAATGTCAGCCAATCTGTACCCGTGCTTCGGCCGAGTGACATTCCGCACACCGGACAGTCAGCGATGGAGGCTCCGCGCATCGTTTCAACCGATCCAGCGTCTATCGTGTTCACCTCCGGGTCAACCGGCAAGCCGAAAGGCGCGACGCAGTCGCACGGCAATCTGATTGCAGGTTGCTGTTCGGTTGGAGAGTATCTCGGGCTTCTGGCTGACGATCGAATTCTGTGCGGTGTGCCCTGGGCATTCGATTATGGATACGGCCAGTTGTTGAGTACTGTTGTGCTGGGCGTGACACAGGTGCTGCCGGAGGTATCGAACCCGTTTGCTATCTGCGCAGCAATCGATGCACACCAACCGACTGTGCTTGCGGGTATTCCTTCTTTATACACGTATTTGCTGCAGGGACTTTCACCGTTCAGAGAATCGAAGATCGGATCATTTCGGATTCTTATGAATACCGGCGGCACAATCCCGGGGCCGGTACTGAACGAATTGCTGTCATTGTTTCCAGATGCGCAACTGTTTCTGAATTACGGCCTGACAGAAACCTATCGAAGCAGTTTTCTGGATCCGAAATTGGTTCGTGAACGTCCCGATTCAATCGGCAAACCGATTCCCGGTGTTGACATTGTCATCGTGCGAGATGACGGGTCACTCGCTGATGTCGGCGAGGAAGGTGAGATTGCCCATCGTGGCGACTTTGTGTTTCTCGGCTATTGGAACAATCCTGAAGCCTCAGCAAAAGCACTTCGACGCGATCCGACGCTGCCGCAAGGCGCGGTCGGGAGACCGGTGCTATTCACCGGTGATTACGGAATGCTCGATGCAGATGGATTTCTCTATTTCCGTGGGCGGCGCGATCATCAACTAAAATCGATGGGCGTGCGCGTGTCTCCTGCTGAGGTTGAAGAACTGATTCACGCATCAGGACTTGTCCGTGAAGTTGCAGTCTTTGGCATGAAACATGACATGCTTGGTGATGAAGTCTGGGCAGCGCTTGTCGCCAAGGAGAGTGTCGAAAATATCAGGAATAAGGTTCAGGCATACGCGCGCGAAACAATGTCACCATATATGCAGCCGAGGCGATTTCTGATTCTGGAACAACTGCCCAAGACGCGCAACGGCAAGACGGATTATCCAGCATTGAGCGCTCAGGCGCAGGAGACTGCGTCGTCTTCCGTTGTCGGCGAGTAGACATATTTCTACGAGCATCGTAAATGACAAGCACGCCGCAACGCAGCTAAGGTGCTGTGTCTGTAGTCAGTACGGCTGTGAGAAGAGGAGCTTCCGCTGGCTGGTATCGCTGCAGAATGGCGTATACCGTGTCTGGCGTTCAGGCCGCCTGTGGGGTCGGACGAATTTTGAATCCAGGCCGGTATCAGGGTCTGATGGCGTCCGATAGCTTCTTTGGGGGGCCTGGAGCGTAGAATTTGACCGCTTCGGCATTGAATGAGCACGATGCGGCAATATACTTAGACTGGTATTCGTCCGACTGTAGTAACTGCGTATGCACCGATTCACCGCCCACACGCCGACGAAGATGCTCACGTTTCTGCTCATCCTGAGCGTTTCGGTGTGCTGTTGTCAGGCGCGGCTTCTGGCAGACTCGACTAACGTTACAGAAGCCAAATGTTCTGCGGGAAGTGCTGGAATTCCATCATGTTGCGCAGCTCAATCGACTGATGAAAATGAACAGGAATCGCCCGCTTCGAATTGTTGTGATTGCTGCCTGAAGGCGACACACGTCAACACTGCTGATGCTGAGCTTTTGAAATTCACTACAGCTGATGTCACAGCGATTTCAACGGTGACAGAAATTGCTGTACTGGTTGTGCCTGAAGCTGCGCTGCTTCATCGCAATGATTTTGTGATTCGTTACTCCGGCGATCCGCCGACTCTGCTGCGTCTGCGCTGCGCGCTGATCATCTAGAACTCAATTCAATTGCTTGTGCATCCGGCGATGGTGAAAACCCATGCCGGCGATGTTCTGCGCAAGCGATCAACCTGTCATCATGCGCGCTTTGCGTTGCGCGCAACTTGTTACTGGAAACAGGTATGAGAGTTGAGTCCATTGATCTGGAAAATACAGGACATCTCAATACGACTGCGTGTACTGGCTCTCGTGTCAGCACCGACTGGGGGCACTGTACTGCTGCTCGGCGGCTGCGCATCCCTTGACCCCGCAGCGAATATGCAGGCCGCGTCGACACTGGTTGCAGACCGTTCGGAGCACAACACTAACTGGGATGCGCCGTGGAATGAGCCCTCAACGATGTGGAACGGCGGGATGCCATTGTCATCAGATGTAGCGGTGGGCGTGGCGCTGCAGAACAATCGTGCGATTCGAAGACAGGTTGAGCAAATTGTTGCAGCCCGCGCGGAGTATGTGCAGGCCCATTTGTTGCCGAACCCTGTTGTCAACGTCGCAATTGGCTTCCCGACCGACGGCATGGGCGGCGAACCGCTGACGGTTTCGCTCGTGCAGCAACTTGCAGCATTGTGGCGGCGGCCGGATGCGATCGATGAAGCTGAGGCGCAGTTGCATGCGACAATTCTATCGGTGAGTGACGAAGCATTGCGACTCGTGGCATCGGTACGGCAGACGCACGCAGCGGTGGTGTATGCAGAGCAGGCAGTTGCCATCCAACGCGAGAATATTGAATTGCTGGGCCAGGCTGTCGAGTTGCTGGATGCGAGGTTGTCTGTCGGTGAAGCCTCGCAACTCGATGTGAATCGTACAGCGCTGGATCTGCATGTGGCCCAGGTGTTACTGGAAGATCGAAGCGCAACCCTGCAGCGCATCAAACGAGAACTCCTTGCGCTACTGGGGCGGGCTGATGCATCCACCACGTGGACTACGAATGGGATCGTGTCGTTCGAGAATGTGTTTGCCAATGAAACGGATGAACAACGATATATCGAGCTAGCGCAAATGCAGCGACTTGATGTTGCAGCAGCGCTGGCAACGGTTGATGCACGGGCAGCGGCAGTGCAGTTTCAGGAAACGGGTCGGTTTCCTGATGTGCGTGGCGGCATGGGGTATCAACAGAATTTCTCCAGTCGATCGGGTGTGTTTCCTTCTGCGGCGATGACTGTTCCGATCTTCGATGACAACAGCGCACGGATCACGACAGCGGAATCGCAATACCGCCAGTCAATCATCGAAGCGGATCGGGTGTTGCAGAACGCTGTCGCTGAAACGCGGTCTGCCTGGATCAACGCCCGATCTCAGTGGCGGGTAATCAGCTCGTTCGAGCAGGACATTGTCGCGCTGGCTGAGAGTAATCACCTTCTGGCTCAAGATGCATTCAACGCAGGTGAGTCGGATTTGACAGTGCTTCTGGAAGCGCAGCGGCAGTTGAATGATTTGCGACTGGAGCTTTCGGATCGGCGGGCTGCCGCTGCGACATATTTTATTGAATTGGAACGTGCGGTCGGCGGTTCATTCAAACAGCAATCATCGCCGACAAGTATCACCGGCTTTGAATCTGAACGCATTGACTCGCAGACGTGGCAGCAGGAGGAACCACAATGAGCACGAGTACAACCAACCTGCATGATCTGACACGAAGCGGTACTGCGGATGTGTCGGTCAAAGTCGCACAACCGGCGTCTCGCTGGAAGACACGCGTGTTGCTGCCCGCTGTGATTGTCCTTGTGATCATTGCGCTGTTGGCATCCACCTCGCTTCACATGCTGCTGCCGGCGACTCCGGTGCGCGTCGTACCGATCGTCGTGAAAACAGTCGAGGGCGCGAGTGGTTCGGTGACGGTGCAGGCGCCCGGCTGGCTGGAACCTGATCCGTATCCGATGTATGTCTCCGCGCTGGCGGATGGCATCGTTGCACAGATGCTGGCACTTGAAGGCGATCGTGTTGATGCAGGGCAGGTCGTGGCGAAGCTCATTGATGATGATGCGCGGCTGGCGCTACAGCGCGCCGAAGCGGAACTTGCCCAGCGGAATGCTGATGCACTGGCAGCAGAGGCGCGCGTCATCGCTACAAGGCAGGAAGTTGAACAACTCGTCAACCAGACCCTGGCGGTTGGCGTCGGTGAAGCGGCGGTTGCGGAAGCCCGCGCAGAACTACTGAAGGTCGAAGCGGACATTGCGGTAGAGCAGGCCAGGCTTGCGGAATTACAGGATGAATATGACCGCAAGTCCCAGCTTGTTGATTCACAGGCAGTCTCGGAAGCGGTGGTTGCGAGACTTCGGCTGCGCGTTGATGCCCAGAAGGCCACAGTCGACGCAACCGCAGCACGTCGTTCGATTCTCGAAGCACAATTCATGCGTTTGCAGGTTCAGTTGCAGGCAGCAGTCAGGAACCGTGAATTGCTGATTGTTGAACGGCGGGACGTGGCACTTGCTGAAGCGGAACACAAAAACGCGGAGGCAGCGGTACAGCTTGCTGCTGCGGCGCGTGATGAGGCGGCCTTGCGGCTGGATCGCATGTCTGTACGTTCACCTGCATCGGGAATAGTGATGCGGCGGCTGACATCGCCGGGCTCGAAGGTTGTTCTTGGCGCGACAAGTGAACACTCAGCGCATGTCGTGCATATTTATGATCCGAAGAAACTGCAGGTTCGTGTGGATGTGCCGTTGGCTGATGCGGCTCACGTCTCGGTCGGTCAGTCTGCAGAGATTACGGTTGAAGTGCTGCCCGATCGAACGTTCACAGGAATCATCTCTCGCATCGTGCATGAAGCGGACATTCAGAAGAACACGGTTGAAGTGAAGGTGGCGATTGACGCGCCCAGCGTTGAGCTTAAGCCGGAGATGCTTGCCCGTGTGCGTTTTCTTGCAATGCAAAGCACTGCGACAGACGGGGTGGTGCGGCAGCGCATCTTCGCGCCGCAATCGCTTATTCGAAATGATGAAGGCGGCGCAACTGTAATGGCGGTGTCCAGCGTGAAAGAGCAGCGTGGCCGTGCGGAACGCCGAGCGGTTGTGACCGGTTCGCGGGTGCTGGATGGGTGGGTGGAGATTGAAAGCGGCCTGAATGTCGGGGATTTACTGATCGCTGATCCGCCGGCTGATCTGAAAGCGGGTGATCGAGTTCGAGTCATCGGCGAGCAGTCGCTCGCAGGAGAACGCAGTTCATGACACTTATTGAATGCAGACAACTGACTAGACAGTACACGCGCGGCACGAATGTCATTACGCCGCTCGACGCACTGGATCTGAACATAGAAGCGGGTGACTTTCTGGCGTTGATGGGGCCGTCTGGTTCAGGAAAAACAACGCTGCTGAATCTGCTAGCAGGTATTGATCGGCCGACTTCAGGCTCACTTATCATTGACGGCGAAGACATCTCTGAACTGTCGCGGTCGAAACTCGCAGCATGGCGTTCGCATGCGGTGGGATATATCTTTCAATTGTATAATCTCATTCCTGTGCTGACTGCGTATGAGAACGTGGAGTTGCCGCTGCTGCTTCAGAAACTCTCGCGGGGCGAACGGCACAAACGCGTGGCGCTGGCGCTTGAACTGGTGGGGATTGCCGATCGACATGATCATTACCCGCGACAACTCAGCGGTGGACAGGAACAGCGGGTAGCCATCGCGCGTGCGATCGTGACTGATCCCACAATCATTCTTGCAGATGAACCGACTGGTGATCTGGACAAGACCTCAGCAGCCAACGTCATGCAATTGTTGCAACGACTCAATTCGGAATTGGGCAAGACGCTGATCATGGTGACCCATGATCCGAAAACCACAGAGTATGCAAAGCGAACACTGCACCTGGAAAAGGGCCGGCTTGTTGAGGAGGACCAACTCGGGAATGTGATTCCCGAACCTGAGATTGTTGGCGCTTCATCGTCCGATGGGCAGCAGTGGTCGCACAAGAATGGAGCGTAGACGATGATATCACTGCAATTTATTCCACTGGTTCTGAAACATATCGTGCGGCACCGTACGCGTTCGCTGCTGACTATCTCCGGCGTTGCAATTGCAATGTTTCTGTTCTGCGCGGTGCAGTCGATGCAGAGCGGCGTAGAAGCTGCGACACAGGTATCGGCTGGCGACACGACGCTGGTCGTGTATCGTGAGAATCGATACTGCCCGTTTTCCAGTCGGTTGCCACAGCATTATCAGCGGCGCATCGAAGACGTGCCTGGCGTCGCGAGCGTTGTACCAATACGTATTCTCGTTTCAAACTGTCGAGCGTCGCTGGATGTCGTGACGTTTCGAGGTGTGCCCAAGCAGGCGTTTGCCGGTCAGATGTCCAATGGAATAGAAATCATTGATGGATCTCTGGAGGATTGGTTGCGGCGCGGTGATGCGGCTGTGGTCGGCGAGTCGCTTGCGGTTCGGCGTGGCGTAAAAGTCGGTGATCGATTCAGTGCAGCGGGCATTACTGTCTATGTCGCAGCGATCCTTCGGTCGGATGAACCGCAGGATCGCAATGTTGCCTACACCCATTTGCCATTTATTCAAGAAGCAAGTCAGCGCGGCGGCACGGGCGGTGTTGTGACGCAGTTCAACGTCAAAGTTGACGATCCGAACCAGTTGCAGGTCGTCGCTGAATCCATTGATGCAGAGTTTGCGGACGATCAGGAACCGACAGCGACGTATGCGGAGAAGGCGTTTGTGGCGCGGGCGGCGTCGGATGTTCTGGAGATTGTGAACTTCGCTTCGTGGCTGGGTTGGGGCGCGCTGGCTGCGGTGTTCGCGCTGGTCGCCAACGCAATCATTCTCGCAGTGCAGGACCGCGTGCGCGATCATGCTGTGCTGCAGACACTTGGTTTTTCCGGATCGATGATCGGGCAACTGATTGTTCTTGAAGGCATGTTGATCGGACTCGTCGGTGGGATCGTCGGCGCGGCAATCGCATATATCGTTGTTCAGCAGGGGCGGTTCAGTCTGACGATGGAAGGACTCAATGTTGAAATTGCATCGGACCCGAACATCATTGTGATCGGATTGGGACTGTCGGTTGTACTTGGAGTTCTTGCGGGGCTTGTGCCTGCGTGGCAGGCATCGCGCCGGGAGATCGCATCATGTTTCAGAGCTGTGTGAGGACAACCATTCGATGGTGAAACGAATTCCATTTGAATATGCAGTGCGCAATCTTGGCAGGTCGCCGCTGCGTATGGTATTGAGCGTCGGCGGAAGCATGCTCGTTGTGCTGCTCGTGCTGGCTTCGGCAGCATTTGTGACGGGCATGAAACAATCACTGCGTGTCAGCGGTTCGGAGCGAAATGTCATCATTCTTGGCTCTGGTTCGGAGGAAAGCACAGAGCGCAGCGAAATTGACGCACGGACGGCAACGATTGTTGCAGCAAGTGTGCCGGGAATACAGGAGCGATTGAACGTGCCATACGTCTCGCCCGAAATTCACATGGCGCTGACAGTGCAGCTCAAGGAGGATGATGAACATGGCGAGCTTGCGGTGCTTCGCGGCGTTGACAGCAGGGCGTTTCTCGTGCATCAACAGGTACGGATCATTGCAGGTCGCGCACCTGAAGCCGGGCGCGATGAGATCATGGTCGGAAGGCTTGTGGCCGCCAAACTTGGCATTAATGACGATGCGTTACCGGTTGGGGGGCAGCTTTGGATTGACGGTCGGCCGTGGACGATCAGTGGTAGATTCGAAGCGCCGCAGACTGTTATGGACGCTGAGATTTGGGTTCCGTTGACCGATTTGCAGATTGTGGCGCAGCGCGATTCGGTGTCGTGCGTGGTGGTGACGCTTGATAGTGCAGAGTTTGAAGATGTGCAGGCATTTGCAGCGCAGCGGCTTGATTTGGAGATTACAGCGCTGAGCGAAACGGAGTACTACCAGAGCCTGGTGCGTTTCTTCGGACCGATTCGCGTGATGGTGTTAATCACCGCGGCGCTGATTGCGATGGGCGGCGTACTCGGCGGATTGAATACAATGTACGCAGCGTTTGCATCCCGCGTGCGCGAGCTGGGTACATTGCAAGTGCTGGGCTTTCGGCGAGCGGCGATTGTACTGTCACTTGTGCAGGAATCGAGTCTGACAACCGCGATTGGCGCAATCCTTGCAGTAGGGCTTGGGGTCGTAGTGTTGGATGGACTGGCGATTCGATTTTCAATGGGAGCGTTCGGGTTGATTGTTGATCAGAACGTCGTGTTGACGGCGTTGCTGGCCGGATTTGTGCTGGGTGTTATCGGTGCGATACCGCCGGCGGTGCGGTGCCTGCGTATGCCGATACCCGAAGCGCTCAAGGCATGATTACATACACTGAGTATTCAGATTGAAGGAGATCTTAGAAATGACAAATCGATTGTTCCTCCTGGCGCTGATCAGCGCCGGCCTGCTTGTGGCAGGTGGATGTTCGAATGCGGAGCCGGCTGCCGACTCCTCCGGGGCGAAGGCGCAAGCTGAGCCGTCTGACAACGCGACTGCATCAGCATCGACAACGGTCGTCGACGGCATTCCCGAATCGCTGTTTGTTACTGAATTGCCTGATGAAGCCCAGCCGCTTATCGACGTTAAGACGTCTGCGCAGGCAGGTGATCGGGTGACGTTTGAAGCGCGCATCGGCGGGCGGATGGATCCGTTTGTGGATGGACGTGCGATGTTCTTCGTGACTGATGCATCGATCAAGAGCTGCGATCAGCTTCATGGCGATGCATGCAAGACGCCTTGGGATTACTGCTGCGAGCCGAAGGATAATCTGCTCAAACACATGGCGACGGTACAGGTGGTTGACGGAGATGGCCGTCCAGTCAAAGCGAATCTGAAGGACAGCCACGGGCTGGCACCACTGCGCACGGTATATGTGACGGGAACTGTCCAGAACGTGGACGAGACGGGCAATCTCGTAGTGAATGCAGAGGAGATTCATGTGAGCGAAGGCTGAAAGCTGCTGAATAGAGACCGGGAATGGATTGTCGTTGTAATCTGTGATGAATATTGGTGACGCTGTCGGCAGGTTCTTCATGTCGAAGGTCGTCGAATCGTTATACACTGCTCAATCAGCAGCTCGCACACGGTGAGACTGCACGATTGGAGCCTGATTGATGACGAACTCGGCGCAGCATGTGATCGGCGGTAAAGCAGTTTCATCGGATAGATCCGATGCTTTGGAGATACGCAACCCGGCGACGGGAACAGTCATCGGATCGGTCGCCATGTCATCGGTGGAATTGGCTGACGATGCCGTGGCCGCCGCCGCATCAGCGTGTCCAGCGTGGTCAGATACGCCGATCGGCGATCGCGTGCAGGTGCTGTTTCGGTACAAGACACTGCTCGAAGAGAACATCAGCGAGCTCGCGGACATCGTCGTGCAGGAACACGGCAAGACGAAGGCAGAAGCAATCGGAAGTGTGCGGCGCGGCATTGACTGCGTTGAGTTTGCGTGCGGCGCGCCGGCGTTGATCATGGGCAGAACGCTGCCGCAGATTGCGGTTTCGACATCATTCTGTCGAACCGAAGACGAAGGCGGCGTCGGCATTGATTCACAGGTTGATCGTGTTCCGCTGGGTGTGTGTGTCGGCATAACGCCGTTTAACTTTCCGGTGATGGTGCCAATGTGGATGTGGCCGATGGCAATTGCGTGCGGCAATACGTTTGTGCTCAAGCCGTCAGAGCACGATCCGTTTTCAACGATGCGCGAAATCGAACTTGCTCATGATGCGGGTATGCCGGCTGGGGTATTGAATCTCGTGCATGGCGGGCCCGATGTTGCCAACCGGTTGATCACGCATGACGATGTGACAGCAGTGTCATTTGTCGGATCAACGAAGGTGGGAGAGCATATTTACAAGACAGCAAGTGCTGCGGGCAAACGTGTGCAGTGCATGTGCGGAGCGAAGAACCATTCAATCATTATGCCTGATGCGAATCGAGAGGCAGCAGTGGATGCAATACTCGGTTCGGCATTCGGCAACACCGGCCAACGCTGCCTGGCCGGTTCGGTTGTTGTGTGTGTGGGTGACAGCGCTGACTGGATCGTGCGGGGGCTGATTGAACGCGCTCGCAATATCAAGGTGTGCAGCGGCAGCGAAGAAAACGCGGATATGGGGCCGCTGGTCAATGATGCCGCGAAGCAGCGGGTGTTACACTATATCGATAAGGGAATTGCGGACGGCGCGGAACTAGTGCTTGATGGTCGTGACGCGGATATGCCGAGTACTGGTTGTTTCGTCGGCCCGACCATTTTCGATCGCGCAGAACCGGAGATGTCGATTGTACGTGAAGAGATTTTCGGGCCGGTGTTGTCGATTGTGCGCCGTCCATCACTTGAAGATGCTGTCGATGCGGTGAATCGATCGGAATATGGAAACATGGCAGTGATCTTCACCGACAGCGGTCACGCAGCGCGAAAGTTTCAGCGGACGGTGCAGGCTGGCATGCTCGGTGTGAATGTGGGTGTGCCCGCGCCTATGGCGGCCTTCCCGTTTGCCGGGTGGAAGCGCTCGTTCTTTGGCGATCTGCATGCAAACGGCGAAGACGGAATGCGGTTTTATACGAAGAGTCGCGTGATGGTGACGCGCTGGATCTGACAATGATTTCGCAAGGATTGTGCTCATGCCCAGAGTGACTCGTGCTGCATTGATTCAAGCGTCGTGCCCGTTGTCCGGTGATCAGCCGGTGCAGGCGATCAAGGATGCGATGATCGAGAAACATCTTGATCTGATCGCTAAAGCTGCGGATCAGGGCGCAAACGTCTGCTGCCTGCAGGAAGTATTTAATGGTCTTTACTTTTGCGCTGAGCAGGACACGAAGTGGTATGCCAGTGCCGAACCTGTGCCCGATGGGCCAACGATCAAGTTGATGCAGGAGCAGGCGCGCAAGCACAACATGGTTCTTGTAGTGCCGATTTATGAACAGGCGATGACCGGCGTGCTGTACAACACTGCGGCGGTGATTGACGAGACGGGAGAGTATCTCGGCAAGTATCGCAAGCATCACATCCCACATTGCCATCCGGGATTCTGGGAGAAGTTCTATTTCAAGCCCGGAGATCTCGGGTATCCGGTGTTCCAGACTCGGTTCGGGAAGATCGGTGTGTACATCTGTTACGACCGTCACTTCCCGGAAGGCGCTCGCGAACTGGGTTTGAATGGCGCAGAGATAGTGTTCAACCCATCTGCGACCGTAGCAGGATTGAGTGAATATCTGTGGAAGCTCGAACAGCCCGCACACGCAGTGGCGAATCAGTATTTTATTGGCGCGATCAATCGGGTCGGTGCTGAACAACCATGGAACATCGGCGAGTTCTATGGGACAAGTTACTTCTGCAATCCGCGCGGGCAGATTGTTGCTGAAGGCGCTCGAGATACCGATGACGTTGTCGTTGCTGATCTTGATCTTGACCTGATTCAGGAAGTGCGCAACGTGTGGCAATTCTTCCGCGATCGTCGGCCGGAGAGCTACGAGCAGATCGCCCAGCATGAGACACGACAGGGTGCATGACTGAATCGCTGACGAATGCTGATCTCGCGCCGGTTCCCACAGACAAGCGGAACTGGTCGATGTGGCACATTGCTGCGCTGTGGGTCGGCATGGCGGTGTGCGTTCCAACGTACATGATCGCTGCGGGAATGGTCAGCCAGGGCATGGCGTGGTGGCAAGCGGTGCTAACAGTCATGCTCGGCAATGTGATCGTGCTGGCGCCGATGATCCTCAATGGTCATCCGGGGACGAAGCACGGCATCCCGTTTCCTGTGCTGGTGCGTTCGAGTTTCGGCACAAGCGGCGCGCATGTTCCGGCGATCGCGCGATCGCTGGTCGCCTGCGGATGGTTTGGTATCCAGACGTGGATTGGCGGAGCAGCGATCTTTTCGATTCTTGTGACATTGGAATGGGTCAAACCATTTCATGAATCAGATATGATTGGGATGCTCGGCATTACCGCCACGCAATTCATGTGTTTCATTGCGTTTTGGGCAGTGCATGTCGTAATTATTCTGTGCGGAATCAATTCGATCAAATGGCTCGAAGCCTGGGCTGCACCGTTTCTAATCGCAGCGGGCATTGCACTCTTGATCTGGGCATTTGTGCAGGTTGATGATGTCAGCGCGTTATTCAAGACTCGATCGGAATTCAATTCAGCGGGCGACTTCTGGAAGGTGTTCTTTCCGCAGCTCACTGCGATGGTCGGCTTCTGGGCGACGTTGAGCCTGAACATTCCGGACTTCACGCGATATTGCAAGACCCAGCGCGACCAGGCAGTGGGGCAACTGCTCGGTTTGCCGACAACGATGACGCTGTTTTGTTTTATCGGCATCATTGTCACAGCGGCAACGATCGCACTTTTCGGCGAAGCGCTCTGGGATCCAGTTGAAATCGTGCAGCGGATGGGTTCAAAGACAGTCGTTGTTGTGTCGATGATCGCGCTTCTACTTGCAACATTGTCCACCAATCTTGCGGCGAATGTTGTCAGTCCGGCAAACGGGTTTTCCAATATCGCGCCGCGCCTGATCAGTTTCCGAATGGGCGGCATGATTACGGCTTTGATCGGCATTGCGATCATGCCGTGGAAACTGATGGAGGATCTTGGCGCGTACATCTTCACCTGGCTCATCGGTTACAGCGCGCTACTCGGTCCGATTGCGGGCATCATGTTGTGTGATTATTTCATCATTCGCCGAACCAAACTTGATCATACTGCGCTGTACGACAGCGGAGGTGCGTACCGGGGCGTGAATTGGCGGGCGATGATCGCGCTTGTGTTTGCGGTGTTGCCGAACCTTCCGGGCTTTATTAACGCTGCGACCGGTCGAACACATGATGCGTATGATGCTGCCCTTGAAACGATGAACGCAGCCCGAGCGAGTCACACCCCGGCTGAATTTCAGCAGATGATTGCGGACAAGGTGCTTGTCGTGGTCAACGAACCGATTTTTCCGGCTGTGTTCGATGTGATCTACGGATACGCGTGGTTTGTGGGTTTGCCGCTGGCGGTACTGCTGTACGCTGTGTTGATGAAAATGCGTCCGTATCAAATGCCTGTCCCGGAGCAAACAAAATGAACAGTCAATCGACGCAGGTGAACAGCGCTGCAACTGCGCCGCAGCTTCCCGCATGTGATCACAAGCCGCGTCCGTATGCCGGCCCATCACGTGAAGATGTACTGGACATGCGGCGTGAGTTTCTGACGCCGGCGTTGCTGACGTATTACAAGCAGCCGGTGATGATCGTCGAGGGGCATATGCAATACCTGTTTGACGAGACCGGCCGGCGGTATCTGGATGGGTTTGCCGGAATCGTGACGGTATCGGTCGGCCATTGTCATCCGAAGGTTCTCGAAGCTGTGCGCGAACAGAACGAACGGTTGCAACACACGACGACCATATATCTGCATCCATCGATTGCGCAATTCGGCAAGAAATTGGCGAAGACGTTTCCGGAAGGCAGCGGGTTGGGTGTCACGTATTTCGTGAATTCCGGCAGCGAAGCAAATGACCTGGCGATTCTGATGGCGAGGGTGTATACCGGCGCGTATGACGTGATTGCGCTGCGCAATTGCTATCACGGCACGAGCCCGTCATCGATTGGACTTACAGCGCTCAAGTCGTGGAAGTATCCGCTGCCGCAGGGTTTCGGAGTGCATCACGCCCAGTTGCCGGATCGATACCGTGGGCGATGGGGATATGACGATGCCGATGCTGGGCGGAAGTATGCTGCGGATGTTGCTGATCTGATCAACCACGCGACACCAGGCCAGATTGCAGCGTTCATTGCTGAGCCGATTCAAGGCGTCGGCGGGGCGGTTGAGTTGCCCGATGGATACCTGCAACAGGTGTATGAATATGTGCGCGCAGCAGGCGGTTTGTGCATCAGTGACGAAGTGCAGACCGGTTTCGGGCGCACGGGCGATGCGTTCTGGGGGTTTGAAAATCAGGAAGTGACGCCGGACATTGTGACCATGGCCAAAGGTATCGGCAACGGCGCACCCCTTGCGGCGGTGACAACGCGCGCGGACATCGCAGATTCACTCACCAAGCGACTGCACTTCAATACGTTCGGCGGCAATCCGGTGTCGATGGCGCAGGGGCTGGCGACACTGCAGGTGATACATGAAGAGAAGATTCAACAGCGCGCCAGAGAGGTTGGAGGATATCTCAAAGATGGTTTGATCGAGCTGCAGTCGCGCCATGATTGCATCGGCGATGTGCGCGGGCAGGGGTTGATGCTCGGAGTCGAACTTGTCGAAGATCGCACATCAAAGGCGCCGGCAACCGCGCTTACAGCAGCAGTGCATGACCGTACAAAAAACCTCGGGCTTCTGATCGGCAAGGGCGGGTTGCACGGCAACGTATTGCGCATCAAACCGCCGATGTGCATCACGAAGGATGATTGTGAGTTTCTGTGTCGGGTGTTGGATGTGGCGCTGCATGAATCGAGCTGAACTGCCGGGCGCTAATCGTCCTGGTTGGCGACAAGCCTGGAGCTTTGTTCGACGAACTTCTCGCCTTCCCATGCGGTATCTTTGGTCACCATTCCATCGCGAGCGGCACGCTCGGCTGCTTTGACTGCGGCTTGGCGTTTCACGAGATCAGCATGCGTAGTGAAGTAGCGCAGCGATTGTCCGCGGAAATCTTCAATCGAATTGAACCCGTGCTTTTCCATAAACGCGCCGAGTTGTTCGTTGAGCGTGTGGATCATTTTGTAGCCGTGAATCATCACGCCTGTACAGACTTGTACGGTGTTTGCGCCCATGAGCAGGAATTGTGCAGCATCGTCGCCGGTTTCTATTCCGCCGATGGCGGATAACGAACAGTTTAGGAACTCACCTTTGATCGGCGGTTCGCCATTTGATGATATCGGCGCGCCGTTACCGCCGCCGTACATCATTGTTGCCAGTTCCATCACCATGCGCAGGGCAATTGGTCGAACGGCTTTGCAGGAATATCCGCCGGGAACGGTGTAACCCTCAACTGTTGGTTCCGGACGCAGCGTTTCGAGGTTCACACCCATCACGCTGAGGATTGTGTTGATAGCACTGACACCTTCACAGCCGGCGCGCAGTGCGCCACGGCCGGGGTCGACAATATGCGTGATATTGGGCGTCATCTTTGCCCAGACTGGAACGGTCGCAACGCTGTTCACCCAGCCGCAGACTTCTTCAAGGATCTCAGTGCGCTGACCCATCGCAGAACCCATCCTGCGTTCAGGAAGGCCGTGCGGGCAGGAAAAGTTCAACTCGAACGCATCGACACCGCATGCCTGGCATCGTTCGATGATCTCTTTCCACGCGTCCTCACGATATTCCTCCATGACTGACGCAATGAGAACGCGGTCAGGATACGTGTCTTTGATCTTCTTGAATTCCTCTTCCCAGACGTCGAACGGGCGGTCGGAAATGAGTTCGATGTTCTCCCAACCGAGCACTTCACGTGAATCGGTGGCGCGCATGCGGGCATAGCGCGGCGCGACGTTTATGACCTTGGATGCGTCGAGGCTGATAGTCTTGGCGATGACAGCGCCCCAGCCCTCGTCGAACGCCTTTCCAATGACATTCGCATTCGTGCCGGGCGGGCCGGAACCGATCACAAACGGGTTCGGCAGAGTCAGTCCGTCAACAGTGATCTTCAGATCGGCCATCCGCATACTCCACGACTTCGCATTGAGACAAACAGCAGTATAGAGCGACGCCGCCTTGAGCAGCAGCGTCGAGTGGTGTATTTGCTGTATGTCGGTCCGTATGGCGGAATCGCGCTGGTTATGGACACGCGCCCCACGCATCGAGCAAGGCGATGAGATCGAAGACATCGATGGCGTTGTTGGCATCGGTATCGCCGGCGCAAGATGCCGTGCACGGCCCCCAGGCTTCAAGCAGTTCGATGAGGTCGAACACGTTGACAAAGGTGTCGTTGTTCGTGTCGGATTCGCACTGCGGACCTTCATCAGGAACGGTCTGCAATTCGAATGCTCCGAGGTCGACAGCGCTGCCGACGACTCGTATGTTGTCGCCGCTCTCGCCATAGATTGCCAGATCCAGCGGCAGCGCTTCGGTCAGATTCAGATCACCATCAAGATCAGCGAGATCTTCCGGCAGCATGTCATCTGCGCCGGCGTTTACGGCATTCGAGTCGGAGCGTAATCGGAAGTCGTTGTTCGAAGCGTCGACGAACGGCATCGACTCGGCAATCATGCCGGTGGATGGGTTTCCCGCCATGCCGCGCACACAGGAATTCGTGATTGCGAAGAATGCGCCGGACATTGAGTATGTTTCAGTGTCATAGCCTGCGAAATTCTCTGTGAGAATGCTGTTGGTCAATGTTGTCATGGAAGTGGTGTACAGCCCCATGATCGCGCCGCCGGCACTGACGGCTGAGTTGCCATAGAACGTGCAGTTGGAGATCAGCGCATCAGTTCCTGCATTGCGCAGCCCGCCGCCGTAATAGGCTGCGTTGTTGGTGATCAGGCA
The DNA here is from genome assembly GCA_029260575.1 of Phycisphaerales bacterium. Classification (GTDB taxonomy): domain Bacteria; phylum Planctomycetota; class Phycisphaerae; order Phycisphaerales; family SM1A02; genus JAJDDB01. The sequence continues at coordinate 98,928 of JAJDDB010000003.1, read as the reverse complement.
GTTGGCGACGATTGCATCACCGCCGGAGAGCGCTATGCCGCCGCCATGTCCGAGTAATGCGGTGTTTCCGGTGATCGTGCAGTTGTAAATGCTCGGGCGATATCCGGCGAAGATTCCGCCGCCACCGTACCCGGTGCTGTTGTCGGTTGCGTCGTTGTGGCGAATGTCGCAATTCGACACGATCGGCCAGCCGGTGCGAATCGCAATGCCAGCGCCGGCGCCGGCGGTGTTGTCTTCGATGACACAATTTCGAATTTTCGGTCCTGCGAGATCGATATAAATGCCCCCGCCCATCGAAACCGAACCGACCATTGTGCCGGTGCCGCCGGTGATGCGGAAGCCATCGAGAATGGATGTTTCAGCTTCCCAATCTGCGAATGTGACGGCGCTGCCACCGATAGCAGAAACGTCGAGTGTTGTCGCAGCAGGCCCAGCAACGCTGACGATTTCAATTGCCTTGCCGAGATAATCGATGCGCTCTGTGTATACGCCGGGATACACGAGTATCTGGTCGCCGTTGGCGGAACTGTTGATTGCGGCCTGTATCGACTCGCCTGAAGAGACTGTGAGAATGTCCGCACTGACACATTGTGTTGCCGCGCAAAGACTGAGAATCGCCAGGCCGTGAATCACTCGCATGATCAGCATCCTCTCCGTGCAGCGCTGCTGTCAGCTCGGTTGATCGCTGCCGACCAAGCCGGGCGCAACTGCCGCCACAGATGCACTGTCACATGCGATCCAGCGTGATCGAAGGAGGGATAGGTGGAATATGACCTGCAAATGTGAAGAGGTGTCGAATGCGCGAAACAGGCAGAGGGATGACCGAACGCAAGCGCGCAGACGCGGAAGTTTTGCGGACTATAAGCTCGCCGGTGCGCGCAGCGCTGCCAAGTCGACACGGACATTCCCCTCCGTTGTTACCCGAGGCAAGCTTATCGGACGTGTTGCAGGCGACGCAAGCGCAAAGCGCTTCAGTCGGCACGTTCCTTAATCAATGTGGATAGCGACAGGAAGACTCGATGGCGTCAACTGGCAGCGCCAACGAGTTGTCGTTGTTCGCGCCGCCGTTCTGGCTTCAGAATCAGGAGTCTGAAATGGCTGTGGCGAATCGAGATCAATCGCCGTCAATCAGGTCGTTGATGAACTTTTCGATTTCCTCTTTCGTGCGCGGGACTTTGAACTGTTCAGGCGGTCCGCCGCCGGTGTCGTATTTGATGATTGCTTCCTCAGCGCCAATGTTGACGAGATTGGTGCCGTCTGCTGCCCATCCATTGCCGCCGTCGATGCTGAGCAGACGCGCCGTCAGACCTGCCAACGGCGTCGTCGTGCTGATCACATCCGGAATGGCATCGCCGGTTGTGTCCAGATCACACAACGCACTGGCGATACCGTCGATGCGGGCCTTGCCGTGATCGGTCTGCAATGATGTCAGCAGGAATTGATTGATCGGCGGGAAGTCGCTGAGCAGCAGTTGATCCCAACACGTCACGCATCGATGTGTCGAGAGAAGCGCTTCATTCATGTTGGCGATCGAGAAGTCCGCTTTGGTCGTGACCGGGCCGTCGGATTCCTGTCGCAAGTCCATGTCAAGTGGATGCAATGTCAGGTCTGTATCAGAGATGAGCTGCACCGGTCCCGAGAACGCCGTCGAGCCAACCGCCTGGAAGTTGAGCAATTGCTGTGCAGCGCCCGCGCGGTATTCCATACCATCGAGATGCAGTTCACCGGGCGACATACCCGTTGGCTGGCCGTGCAACGGTTGGCCGTTCGGACGAATAATCACAGGGAAGCCGCACGCGCGGTATTCCCATGCAAATCCGTCGCGATAATGTACGAGCGTGCCGTTGCCGATGAGGTGATTCCAGCGAATTTCCACGTTGGTGACGATATTCACCGCCCATGCCACAACAAAACCGCGGAGCATACGCTCGCCGGGTACATTGGGATCTGGCCTCCCCGGCGGGAAGCCGGGGTCGAGCACAGTGAACGGACTGAACGTCGGATCACTGGGTCCATTGCCGCCGAGCCCGGTTAGCGCAGACCAGTACGTCGGCTGATCATTGGTCAGCGTGATGCGATTATCGAGCCAGTTCCACCCGGGGTGAGCGCGTTCGCCGGTCGTCGGATCAGCGGGCAGCGGGGCATCGCCATTCACAAAATACAACTGCACCGGAACATTCAGCGGATAGTCATTCGTCAATTGCAGGAATGTGTCCTGCACGAGATTGCCCGCTGCGTCCCAGCGAATCTCAACCTTCGAGAAGATGACGAGCGATCCCTTTTCTGCGCAGCCGCCCTCTTCAGGTACACAGATGATCTGATCAGTGATGCAGTTCGAACCGGGGCCCTGGAATCTGCCACTGCGCAATTCGCAACACGCCTGCAGCAGATTGTCAACACATGTGCCATCAACAAGGCAGCACGCGCCCATCGGCCCGCAGGTCGTTCCATCGCCTGCAAAGTCGCCGCCGAGATTGACGCAACACGCTTCAATCATGATCTGACAGGTTGTGCCATTGGTCAGACAACATGCACCAACGCCGCCACAGGGAACGCCGTTACCCACAAAGGAACCGTTGTCATTGATGCAGCAGGTTTCACTGACGAAATCGCAGGTACCGTCGGGATAACAACACGCGCCGACATTGGGGCTGCATACGCCGCCGATGAATGTACCTGCGAGCTGATCTTCGCAGCAGCGCTGGTTTGCTGTGATGCAGGTTCCATTCGGAAGGCAGCATGCGCCATTGTTTGCGTTGCAAACGCCGCCGAAGAATGTTCCCCCAAGTACGTTGACGCAGCAGATTTCATTGACTTCAGTGCAGGTTCCGTTAGGCAGGCAGCAGGCTCCTGTCATCGCGCCGCATGCGCCGCCGAGGAACGTGCCGCCGTCGTTGAGGCAGCAGGTTTCGTTGATGACAGTACATACACCGGAAGGCAGACAGCATGCACCGACGTTAGCGCTGCACGGACCGCCGAGGAATGTACCGTTTTGCAGGAGGCAGCACGTTTCATTGACATCTATGCAGGTGCCCGAATCGAGACAGCATGCGCCGGAATTTAGGCTGCACATGACGCCGTCACCGAGAAATGTTCCGCCTTGTAAGAGACAACAGGATTCGGTGATCTGAATGCATACTCCGCTGGGCAGACAACATGCGCCGTTATTTGTGGTGCAGGGGACGCCGTCACCGAGGAATGTGCCGCCTTGTTGCAGGCAGCAGGATTCATTCAATTCGATGCACACACCGTTGGGCAGGCAGCACGCGCCGGAAAGTGCGCTGCAGGTAACACCGTCGCCGAGGAACGCGCCGCCTTGTAGCAGGCAGCAGGATTCATTCACTTCGATACACACGCCGTTGGGCAGGCAGCATGCGCCCGAGAGCGCGCTGCAGGTAGCACCATCGCCGAGGAATGTTCCACCCTGTTGTACGCAGCATGTTTCGTTCACTTCAATACAGTCGCCGTCCGAAAGGCAACAGGCACCAGCATCGAGACTACAGTTAATGCCGTTGCCGACGAACGTGCCGCCCTGTTGCAGGCAGCATGTTTCGTTTACTTCGATGCAGTTGCCGCCCGGCAGGCAGCACGCACCGGAGTCGCCGCTGCAGGGGCCGCCGATGAACGTTCCGCCTTGATTGAGACAGCAGGTTTCGTTGACGTCGATGCACACGCCGGTGCTTAGGCAGCACGCACCGGAGTTAACACTGCAGGGCACGCCGTCGCCGAGAAATGTTCCGCCCTGCAGCAGACAGCACGATTCATTCACGACCGTGCAGACGCCACCGGGCAGACAACACGCACCGGTATCAGCGCTGCAGGCAACGCCATCGCCGAGAAACGTGCCGCTCTGATTGAGGCAGCATGTTTCATTGACTTCGATGCACACACCTGTGGGAAGGCAGCACGCACCAGAATCAGCACTACACGTAACGCCATCGCCGAGGAATGTACCGCCCTGCTGCAGGCAGCATGTCTCATTTACCTCAATGCACACACCGCTTGGCAGACAACACGCGCCGGAGTTTGCGCTGCATGTCGTGCCGTCACCGATGAAGACACCGTTCTGCTGCAGACAGCATGATTCGTTGACCTCGATACACACGCCACTAGGCAAACAACACGCGCCGCTCAGTGTGCTGCACTGTGCTCCATTGCCGAGGAAGGTGCCGTTTTGCTGCAGGCAGCATGTCTCGTTGACGACGATGCACAAACCGCTAGGCAGACAGCACGCGCCGGAGTTGGCGCTGCACTGGACACCGTCGCCGAGGAACGTGCCGTTCTGCTGCAGGCAGCATGTTTCGTTTATTTCGATGCAGTTGCCGCCGGGCAGGCAGCAGGCACCAGTACTTGCGCTGCACGCGCCGTTGATGAATGTTCCGCCGAGAATATTGACGCAGCAGGTTTCATTCACGCTGACGCAACTGCCATCAGGCAGGCAGCACGCGCCAGCGTCGGCACTGCAGTTTGCAACGCCGGCGATGAACGTGCCACCAAGATCGTCACAGCAGACTTCGGCAACTTCAACACAGGTATTGTCCGCAAGGCAGCACGCGCCAATCGGACCGCAGACTGTGAAATCGCCTTGCCACACGCCGATTTGTACATTCTCGCATTCATCCTGGGATATGCCATCAACGCAGGAGCCATCTTGAAAACAGCATGCACCGAGCGGCGCAAAGGTGTACTCCACAGTGACCTTGGCTTCGACTCTATGCGGGACTGAGCTGAACAGGAACTTCGATCCACTCGGAGTGATATCCGTAAATGCCTGAATGGGAATGTTGAACGTGTCCGGATCGATACCGTTCTTGGTGAACAGCGCAAGATCAACCGGATTGGTCGTCATAAACGTATTGCCGCCAGGCATGTCGTAGATGCGCGGACCCTGGAAGTCGCAACTACAACCAGGATTCAGTGACATCGGCGGAGCGGGCGGCGGCGCACAACTCTCCGTTTCCATTTCATCAATGAAGACGATCGGCGGCATCGGGCCAAGCGGCGCAATCTCGGGAATGAATGCCTGTTCGATGACGACTGTATCCGTTGGCTCAGCCTGAACTGCGGCGGGACTATTCGTCAATGTCAACTGAAGAATGACACGGCCGTCGATTCGGATCGTCATCTTCTCAAGCTGGCGTGTGTCGGCAAGCGTGTCGAATTTCATGAACTGCGGGTTTGCAATCTGACAGGGGACATTCGCGCACGGCGGGTTCTCGATGACCTCGCACAGCACTTCGCGCCAGCAGGGGGCCACATCACAGACGCTGCCATCGCCCTGAAATGCGCCGCCCAGCGCATCGCATTCGTCAAACGACAGATTGAGTGTACATGTACCGTCGCCGAGGCAGCAGGCACCGCGACACAGATTGGCCGCACAGGCGACATCAAAGCCCATGTATCGGCCGCCGGCATTCCGGCAGTTGTTGAACGACATCGCATTGGTACATGTGCCATCATCAAAACAGCACGCGCCGGTTGTCTGGCAAATCACATTTGCACAGCTCGTGCCGATGCCGCGGAACTGGCCGCCGGACTGGCCGCATTGCAAGGAGCTGAGGTCGCTGCATGTGCCATCAGGGAAGCAGCACGCACCGGTACACATTGCGCCCTGGCAATCAACTCCCGCGCCCTGAAAACACCCGCCTGCGGATTTGCAACACTCCAGCGAGCGTTGTTCACACGAGCCATCCGGCAGACAGCACGCGCCGAACGCAGAACAGAACGATTGGCCTGCTATGTCGTTGCACTGCGCGCCCGCGCCGACGAAACAACCGCCGAGCAATTCACAACAGACCTGCGTTGCCTGGATGCAGTTCTCGTTGGGCAGCAAACCGGGCAGACAACAGGCGCCAACGGGTCCGCATGTTGCGCCTTCAATGAACGTACTTCCCAGCGGACAATCGACTGGCGTTCCGTCGATGCACGAGCCATCGGTAAAACAACACACGCCGACTTGCCCGAAGGCAGGCGCGGCCAGCCACGTTGACACTATCAGCGCCGCAGCAAGCACACGCATACTGAGTTGCGAGATCATTCTTCCACTCCTGTCGGCACCGTTGCGGAGCCCGTTCTGCCGAGAGGAGTTTTCCGGCAGCCGGAGTGCAGTCCTTGAACCGACCTTCCCGGATGCTCGCCCTCGTACGCGCATTAGAACAGAAGAAGGTCATTGCTGACAGCAGGTTGCACCCGCTGACAAGCGCTTCACAATTGTGATGCAGGAAACTTGTTGGCCATTCTCTCTGTCAAAGTGTCTACCACCCGGTTCCAGATGGAATGACCCGATAATCTGCTGCAAAGCCTTGGGAGCCTAAGGCGATATGTGACCAGACTTTAGTGATCAGAAAGTAAATTTGTAAACAAGTTATTCACACCATCAGCAGCATGTTCGGTACGTGCTCAGGCAGACTGAGCCGTCTCAGGACTACTTCTGCGTGTTGCCTGAGTCCGGTGTCTGCGATTCATCTTGGGTTTCCGACTGTTGCAGTAACACTTTGGCATGTTGAGTGCGGGTGTCATCCGCCCCCAGAGTTAGACTGAGAATCGACTCAGCCGGTGCGACGAGACGTTGACTGTCCTCATGACGTCCCAGATCGAGGAGTGCTTCACCGAGCAGACATGCTGACAAAGCGGTGTGCCAATGGCTTGATCCCAATCGTTGGACGCGAGCGGAGTGGCTTTTCTGCAGGAATGGCAGCGCCTCTTCAGTTCGATCCAGTTCAAGAAGAATCGTTCCGATCGCGTGTTGCGAACGTTCAAGGTCGGGATGATCCCGGTGTAGTATCTGCATGCGCGTGGCATACGCCTGTTGGTGCAGCACAATCGCTTTCTCATTCTCACCGCGCAGTACCTCAAGTTGGCCAAGACTGAACTGGCACATTGCCACATCCTGATGCGTGTTGCCAAAAAGCTCGCGGCGTACAGCAAGCGAGGTACGAATGTGGTGCTCCGACTGGTCGAATTCCTCCATGTCTCGATAGACGCGAGCCAGGTTTGCGTGTGTCAATGAAACTTCATACGTATTGTGGCCGAGCACGTCTTCGCGAATGCGAAGTGCGTCTTCAAAAAGTTGCTGTGCTTCCTCGAGACGACCTTCGCTGTGGCGAAGCAGCGCCATTGCGTTGAGACTCTGTGCGACCTGCGCGTGATGTTCGCCGAAGAGATCTCTGCGAATGCGCAGCGACTCTGTGAAGTGATAATTTGATCTGTCATACAGCCCAAGGGCGCGGTATCCATTGCCTATCGTTGTGTGGATGGCAGCTTGAACTTCCGGCTGGTCGCTGAGGGCAATGTCGATCCATTGGGCAGCTTCGTCGAGCATTTCACGAACTGTTACCGCTTGTCCGGGCGTCATCGGTTCCACCGAACCGAGCGTGTCTTCAAGAAACAGGTTTATTTGTTTGACCTTGTCTGCTTCAATTGTCGCTCGTTGATACAGAATAGACATTGATATGCTGAATCCGACAAGCAGCAATACGAACAGCGTGACGATGGACAGTGCGATGCGATGCCGCACGAGGTTCTTGCGCAGAACGTACAGCGAACTGTCACGACGGGTGTCGATCGGTTCGCCATTGAGGTAATGCTCGATATCCTCCAAGAGCGCTTGCGCGGATTGATAGCGCCGCGGGCGATCCTTTGCGAGCGCGGTCATGACAATCGTGTCCAGATCACGATCGATCGGAAGTGCTGTCGTGGAACTGTGCGATGGTGGTACAGGTGTGAGCTCGACGATGGCGCGAAGTGTCGCGCGCAGATCTGCATCTGGTTCGATGGGCAGCGTACCACTGAGCATTTCGTACAGGATCACCCCAAGCGCGTAGACGTCGCTGCGCACATCAATGACTGTCGGATCGCCACGGGTTTGTTCGGGTGCTGCATAGGCGATCGTGCCCATGAATTGTCCTGCCTGCGTGACGGTCTGGCTTGCGCGAATTGTTTCAGGATCAAAGGGCTTGGCCAGTCCGAAGTCGAGTACATGCGGCTGGTCATCGGAATCGATCAGGATGTTCCCCGGCTTGAGATCGCGGTGAATGATGCCATGCAAATGCGCGTGATGCACCGCCTGGCAGATCCGCGCTTGGACGTTGAGACATTGGCGCAGTACATCGCGTTTCGACTCTGTACTGCCTGTGATCGCGCAATCGGTCCATTGGTCGAGCGTTATGCCATCGACGTACTGCATTGCGAAATACAGCTGGCCGGCCTGCGTGACGCCGCTGTCGAAGACGGTGACGATGCCGGGATGGTCGAGGCCTGCGACAAGTTCGATCTCACGTTCGAATCGGCGGCGCTGGGCCGTTGTGGCAAAAGCGCCGCTCAGAAGGAGTTTGAGTGCGACCTTGCGTTTGGCTGCCAGCTGTACGGCTTCGAAAACAATGCCCTGCGCGCCCCGACGGATTTCCCGCTGAATCTCGTAACCGTCAATAGAAATTGAAGTCAGCGATTCACCAGATTGCAGCGTTTCATGAAGAAATGAACCCGTCATCGAATCTGTGATCTGCCGAAGCAGCAGGTTGTTGGACCGGTGTTCTTCGATTTGTCTCTTACATGTCTGACATTCCTGAAGGTGCGCGATCGCAACACTGTCGTCAAGCTTGTTGTCGAGATACAGGTCAATCTGCATCGATGAAAGACAGTCGGGATGTTGCTTTTCAGACATACAGCCGCATTCAACGGTGGATTTCAAAAGCTTCTTCGAGATCAGACACAATCGATCGTAAACGCTTCAGACAACGGTGTTTTGCAAGATACACATCCGGTTCCTGGATAGACATCTCGCGAGCGACCTGAGCCGGTGACTGTTGGTGAAACGTCAGCAATTCGAATGCACGAATGGTGTCGGGCTTCATGCGAGACTCAGTTTTCAAACGCAACATTGCTCGCCGGAGTATCTCCTGGGTGCATTGCTCGTCCCAGATGATCGTCATGTGGTGTTCATCAGGCAGTTGGACAACCGCGGACATGCCTCGCCCGGGTCGTTGCCGCTTCTGATCGTGACAGACATCGAGGATGCAGTGTCGGGCTATGCCAATGAGCCAGGAGCTCAATCGGCCGCGCGACCGATCGTATCGGCCGGCTTGATACGCCCGCACGAACTGTGTCAATGCTTCCTGTGCTGCATCTGCCGCATCAACATCAGTCAGTCCCAAACGTCGTCCCATCGCATGCAGTATCGGGCGATATCTCCCGTCGAATTCATTCCAGACTTCGTGGTTGGCCGGGTCGCTGAGGTCGCTCAGCAGGGCTGTGGTGGTGGCTCGGCTGATCATGAGGCACCCCTGTGCAGGTGCAGCGGTTCATCATACGCGTTGAATTTCGAAAAAATACCGCATTACAACTGCAAGATCGGACTGCGACGACGGGAAGTCATGAGTAGAGCCCCGAGCCGAAAATGAGCTCGGACACGCCGGATTACCTCTGTGCGGGGGAAAACCGGCAACAAGCCAAGGAGTTCACAATGGTCCAAGACACAATGACATCTCGATTACTGTTACGATCCAGGCATCCATCAGGAGTCCTTGCATCCTGCATCGGCCTGATGGTCCTTCTCGCTGCGACATCGGTCCAGGCTGGTTGGCCTGCGTGCGAAAAGGACCGAACCTCAAACATGCATTACTCATGTGTCAGTGCAGGCGCACAATGCGGAGCGACTGCCTACTGCAAGGACGTTTCAGGTTTTCTGTGGAGCGATTGCAAGTGCCGATCCAAAGGTGCTGCGGTGACATATCTCACGGGCGGACAATGGGGCGCGATGGCAACCGGTCCGCTGCTTCCGGATTCGCCGACGGTTTTTCTACTGCAGCCGAACGCAACACCTGTGTTGGAAGTTGTTGACACAGCGAACCTGGATGTGAACGGAAACGTGCTCGCATCGCAGCAACTTTCGCAGCCCGGTGATGTAACAGGCATGGTGACCGTGATGCTGGCCAATGGTCCACCCAACAGCATTCCTGCGTTCATTACTGACCTGAATCTCTCGATGGCGAGCTACGACCAAAACGGTGATCCGACAGGAACGAACACCATCACGCTTGGTCTCGGTGGTGAATTCATTTCCGGCGTCTACGACCAGACGTTGGGTTCCATTCGGTTCGACACACCGGTGCTGTGCACGCTGAGCAATGATCAGTACCCCGGCGGCCGTGATCTCGAATTCACACCTGTATTCGAATTGGTCGGCGGATCTGATTATGACCTGCTTCTGTCGACATCAGTTGTGTTCGATGAGTGCTTCGGCAGCGAGGATTTCGAAGATTATGTTTTGCCGACATCATTGCACGGACTCAACGGATGGGAAGGTTGGGACAATGACATCTCGTTTGATGCGCCGGTTACCGACGCTCAATCGCGCAGCACGGACAACAGTGTTGACATCAGCGGGGCATCCGATCTTGTGCATCCGATCTGCGGCGCTGATGAAGGCGCGTGGTCCTTCACCGCATGGCAGTACATCCCGAGCAGTTTCACTTCCGGCGGAGGCGGCGGACTGGACGGTTCCTATTTTGTTCTGATGAATACATACAACCCGGATGCACCGGCAAGTTCTGACTTCTCCGTTCAGATTCAGACTGACAGCAACGACGGCCTCTTCAAAGTGTTTCACGGCGACGGGAATGATCGCATTAGTGTGCCGTACGACAGTGATCGCTGGGTGAAGATTCAAGTCATCATTGACATCGAAGAGGATTGGACTCGCGTATATTACGACGACGATCTGGTCACTGAATACATATGGACCGGTGGTGTTCTTGGCGGTGGCGGTGGCGCGCTCGGCATTGCGGCTGTCGATCTCTATGCCAATGGTTCCGCATCGTTGTATTACGACGATCTCAGACTGGAACGAATCGACGGTCCGTGTGGCGGAACGCTTGAGTCTGACAATGATGGTGATGGTGATTCGCTTCTGGAGGAATTCCTACAGGGTAGCGACGCGTGCAATCCCGATACCGACGGGGACACGATTCCCGATGGTTCGGACAATTGCCCGACTACACCCAATGTGGATCAGATGGACGCGGACAACGACGGTATCGGTGATGTGTGTGACGAGTCACCGTTTGATTGCTTCGCAGACATCACTGATTCGGGAGTCACCAATTCGCCCGACGGCCAGGTGAATGTCTTCGATCTGTTGGAACTTCTGATGAATTGGGCAACAAACGGGCCTGGCGCTGATATTGCGCCGCCGAACAATGTGGTCGACGTGTTTGATTTGCTCGGTCTTCTTCAGTCGTGGGGTGATTGCCCGAGCTGATCGATGCACGTATGGAATGTGGGGGCGCTCCTTTTTGATGCTGCGTTGTCGATTCGGACCAGTCGGCAACGCAGTGTCATAATCGACTTCACACGACAAAGCAGCAACGTTGATCGCGCAACAAAAGACCGGGCCGCTTCACAATGAAGCGGCCCGGTTGTAATCTAGCGTTGTATTTCAATGATCAGTGTTGATGGCCGTGATCATTGTCGGTTTCACTGGTTGCCGGTTCGCCGAAGAAGAACGTCGGGAACCCGCCTCCTCCGAGCGCATCAGTGTTGTAGATGTACTGCGCATCCAGCGCCGCATTGATGCGATGCTGAATCTCATCGAGGTGCGCCGTTGTATACGGATCAATCTTCGAAGCATTGCCATCGAGCATTGCCTCGATTTTGTCTTCGAGTTGACGCAATTCAAACACAGCCAGATTCGAAACTGGCTTGGCAGCCGGCCCGAAACCGGAGTTCGGCATCGAAAGATCGATCAGGCGTTCGACATGCTCACTCTGCAGGTTGCGCCGCAGGCTTGACACCATCGGCTTACGCGCGGAGAAGGACTTCTTCGGCTTGGCGTCGAGTTCGGTCCATACACGTTCGCTGACTTCGGAGATGATTTCCGGAATCGTAATGGCATCTTCATCATCACCAGCGCGGAACTCGTTGTCATACACGCGGTTCAACGTGGTCGGGTTGAGTACCATCGTCATCGCAGAAGCCTGAATGCCGGCGATGCGATCATGCACCGGCCAGGTTGGATCTTCGAAGATGCCGCCCATACCGCCGGCATCCCACCACTTGTCCTGCGTCATCTTGTGAAGCAATTCCTGTGTCAGGCCGAACGCTTCTTCGTCGAACGTGTTGTCAAGAACGAACTGGAAGGCGCGGCGCTGTTGATCAGCCGAGATACTTTCGATTGGATCACGATCGCCGGGATCACCTTTCTTGTCACGATGGACATAGCTGCCGCCGATCCAGTTGGATGCGATGCTGACTGCACCGACATGTCGGCCGAGAAGCATTTCGTACCCCTGGCGAGCCTTGGCCCAGCTTTCGCCGTCCTTGACAGCCTTGTCCAGAAGTCGGTCGCGCATGTGTTGCACGAGTCGCATCTGGCTGTCAGCGTAATCAAGCGGGTTGGCTGCGAAGTCAAACCGACGAGCACGCGGGTCCGGACCCCATGTGTCTTCATCAGTTGCGTAGGGAAGTTCTTCTTCGTTGACGCGAGCAAGGATCTTCTTGAGATCGCCCTGCGCACCGTAGCCGTATTCGATCGCCCAGTAGTCGTAGGGTCCAATCGTCACCATTGTGAATTCGCCCTGCACGGGGCCGTCTTCGTAGTTGATATTGATCGGAGTGTAGTCCATGACCGAGCCGGTAATGGGTTGACCCTTATGATCTTCGTTATTGACTTCAGCCTGGCCGTAGATGGTTGATGCAGCGAAGTTGTGCCGCAGACCGAGAACGTGGCCGACCTCGTGCATGATGACGTCCTTGAGCATCGGACCGATGAACCAGTCCGGGACGCCGTCGAGCGTATCGCCTTCCGGTCGATCGTTGTCGTCATCATCGCCTTCGTCGTCATCACCCTCGTCTTCGTCGTCATCACCTTCGTCGCCTTCGTCATCGTCGTCCTGACCAAACGCAAGTTCGATGAAGACGGACGGGCTCATGCGGAACAATGCCAGGTCCATGGACTTGCTCATGCCATACGAGCATGCGCCGTTGATCTGGCTGATGCGATTGCCCAAGCCGTCGTACTGGTCGTCACCGAGCAGCTCGGTATTGACGTGAGCAGCAGCATGACCACCGTGTGAGTGGTTGTGCTGCGCACGCTGCATTGCCAGTTGACGAATGACGTCCTGACGTTCTGCCAGAGGCGCGAGGCGGACACGAGGATCCCATTGCGGCTTGTTCTCAAGCCATGCCAGCGTCTGAGGGCCGAAACCTTCCATTGCGACTTCGGGAATCAGGTTCTTCCAAGAGCGCGTCCAGCTGCTAACGAATCCTTCATCCATGACGACGTCAGCATCGAGAATCTGGCCGGTACGCGGGTCAACTCTGCTGGGACCGATTGCAAAGCCCATGCTTGCGTTGGTCCACACGATGAAATTGTATCGTGCGTCTTCCGGATCCTTCTCCATATGCGCGCCGCTTTTGGCATCCTGCTGATAGACCTCGACAGCATTGACAATGCCGACCTTTTCGAATGCCTTGTTCCATTCGAGTACGCCTTCACGAACCCATCGACGGTATCGCACGGGAATCGTGTGTTCGAGAATGAACACGATCGGTTCCTTGGGCGGGCTCATCTTCAAACGCGGCTCCGCCTTCTCGAGCTTCCATCGGTTGACGTAGCGAACCCACGGCGTATCAGCGCCCGGTTTGCCAATGTCACGATGTGTAGTCGTGAAGAATCCGACGCGTGAGTCAGCTTCGCGAGGCTTGTAGCCGGTGTTTTCCGGCAACATGCGGATGGAATAATACAACGTCGCAAAGCGACCGCTGCGAAGAGGCAGTTCAAATGCGACTTCGATGTTCTGCGGGAATGCCTTGGCCTTGGCGATCTTTGCAAGACTGTTCCGTGCGCCAGCTGCCTGGCCGCCGAAGAACTGGCCCGCCTGACCGAGGAAAAGCGCATCGCCGTCAATGACGAGGCCGCCGTTCTTGCCGCGTGCTACGATCGGTACATCGAGAATGACGCGGTCGGTGAAAACGCGGTCATGTCCCTTGCGTGATTCAAAGTCGCCGCTGGTCCGGACTGCATAATTCGGTTCAATCAGCGCGAGGCGATCGTCGAATCGCTTCCAGTAGGCATACATGTCACCGGTCTGCACGCCTGCTGTGGGCACACCACCAGCGATTGTGTAGCCAATGAAAATCTTTTGCCGTTCAAAACCGCCAGGAAGCTCAATGAGCATCTGGGCGTCTTTGGATCTGGTGTAGACGGTGTACAGGCTGCGCTTGCCGTCAGCTGTTGAGACAACTTGATCGTAGCCGTCGCCCACATCATCAAATTTTGGAAGTTCATCACCGCTTCCTCCGCGTCCGCCCATGCCGGGCGGCATGCTCGGCCTCGCGGTTAAATCGCTTGGAACGGCCTCGTTCGAAGCGGCCGTCGTCGATTCCGACTGGGCAAAGGCAAGTGTGCCCAGCATGGCGACAGACGAGACCAGCAGGGCCGGGATCGTGCACTTTCGCATATTCGTAGTACTCCTAAGCTGCAGCTCTAGTAGATATTTAGAATTAGGGCGTCGACCGGTTTCCCAAGCGTGGCTTCCGAACGAAACGCAAACAGATTCAGGCCGAATCGTTACTGGTCTGGCTCTCTTTCACACTTTCTCGGTCGTTCTCGCCCACAACTTTTCTGAGACCGTCTTTTCGGACGTAGTCACAGCAAAACACGAAACTTGTGTGTTGTTACGTCTCTTGGACCGCCCAGATCGACAAAAGGTTGCGAGTTTTGGATGGAACTGCACGTATTATCAGGCGAACAGTGTAGTGGAGCGGTTTGCTGGGAAGCAATACGTGGGGAATATCAGCATGCTCAATAGCCAGCCGGGAAGCTGTGGCGAGCATGGTGACTGATAGGGGATCAGACGTTGCGGATTGTGCTGGCGACCGCCGTATATTGGCTGTAAAGTCTTGAAATCGAGCATGTTCGGTATCTTGGGAAGGAGCATTCCATGTCATTGTTGATGGAGCAGGCGACTTGTCGCCACAGCCGTCATTCTGCGCGACTGTTGGCGTTCAAGGCCTCTGCGGCCGCTGTCGTCATCGGTATTGCCTCGGGTTCCGCTCTGGCTGTGAAGCCGGGAGGCGGATTCGCTACACCAGAAAACAACAAGAGGCTTGCCGATCAGGCAACCATCCATGAGCAATTGAATCAGGCAATGTCGCTGCGCGACAGCGACCTTGTGACAATTGAATCTCCGCAGCAGCCGGGCGACTCGTTCATTGTGCAATTCGTGCATGACGGACAGGTCTACACGCTCGACGCAGCGCCATGGTCGATCCGCACGGAGAATTACAAAGTTCTTGCGCAGGTCGAAGATGGTTCGTTTGTCGATCTTGAACCTGGCATCGTGAAAACCTTCCGTGGCACGGTCTGGGAGATCCCCGGCTCTGATGCTGCAGGTTCATTCCAGGAGGACGGCCTTTGGGCCATGATCGTTCAACCGAACGGTGTGCGAATCTGGATCGAGCCGGCATGGCGGATGGATGCGGCACTGGCTGGGACCGGCCTGCACGTGGTGTTTTCAGATCTGGATCAACTGCCGGTGCTGTCCAAGTGCGGAACACTGATTGAAGACATTCCGCCAGCGCCACCCGGTGGTGGCGATCTGCGTGGCGGCCTCGCTTGCGGCACTGGATTGTGCTTTGCTGAACTTGGCAATGATGCGGATGTTGAGTACTTCAACTTCTGGGGTTCCGAGTCCGCTGTGGAAGACCGGATCAATACCGTCGTGGCGGCGATGAACGTTCAGTACGAACGCGATGTGGACATCACACACGTCATTACCGCAATCATCATTCGTACTGCTGAACCTGATCCGTATTCCACGACCAACAGTGATGGGCTGGTCAATCAAGTGCAGGCAGAATGGACGGGCCCGTTGTCGAGTATTCCGCACGACATCGCCCAGCTCTTCACCGCCAAGCAGATTGACGGTTCAACAATTGGACAGGCGGATTCAATCGGTGGCGTCTGTAGTGCGTTTTCGTATTCCTATTCACAGTCAGACTGCTGCGGCTCGTTTGCCCGTACCGTCGAATTGCATGCGCACGAGAACGGTCACGTATGGAACGGCATTCACTGCAGTTGTCCCGGCTTCACAATGATGACGCCGTTGAATAACAATCCACTGCTGCAGTTCTCGCCAAACAACATCACTCGAATCGAGTCACACCGTGACATCATCGGATGCCTGGGCACCTCCGCGGGATTGAGTCTGCCGTTCTTCGATGATTTCAATATTGTCGCGATCGACAGTGACAACTGGACGCAGAACGTTGGCGCCGATGTAAATGGTGATGGCAACGGCGAGCCAAGCGCGCCGACATCTTTGAATATTGACGGAGCGGATTCGCTGACTTCGAATTTCATTGATCTTGAACCTCAGGGCGTGCCTCCGACAGTGAAGTTCAGTTATTGGTGGCAGCGCACTGGCAGTGGGAATTCACCAGAGGCAGGCGAAGACCTGTTCGTGGAATACCTTAATGACCAGAACCAATGGATCATCCTGCGACAGCATGCGGGCGATGGTCCCGATGGTGATCCGTTCCAGTTTGAAGAGTTGATCCTTCCCGCAGGTGCCAAGCATTCATTCTTCCGTATTCGGTTCCGCGGTGTGTCAGGCAATACTGGTTTCGATGACTGGTTCATCGACGATGTGCTCATCGAAGAGGTCATCACCCCTGAAGACAACGATCTTTGTGGTTCGAATGTCATCGACGTCACCGAAGGCAACAAGTCCTTCGACACGACGAATGCGGGAACGGAAGTCCCGGGCGAAGCGTCGTGCGGCGGACAGATCGAGAATGACATCTGGTATCGGTACATTCCGTCATGTTCTGGCGATGTAACACTCGGTATCTGTGATGCGGACTTCGATGCACGAATAGCCATCTACTTTGTCCTGTGTCCGTTCTCTCCTGACACGGCGATCGCATGCGATGATAATTCGTGTGCAGTCGGAGAAGCGGAGGTCACGATAAATGTCTCCGCCGGGTCGACGTACTGGATCCGGATTGGGGCAGCAGTCAATGGTGTTAGCGGCACAGGTACGCTGACAATTCAATGCGATTCGCCCGTCACCGGCGCGTGCTGCATGCCCGATGGTTCATGCACCACGGAAACTTCAGCTGACTGCGCCACCAATGGCGGCACATATCAGGGTGATGGAATCACTTGTGGCGCGGCGAATTGTCCGCAACCGACCGGTGCATGTTGTATGCCCGATGGTTCATGCACCACGGAAACTTCAGCTGACTGCGCCACCAATGGCGGCACGTATCAGGGTGATGGGGTCACTTGCGGTGCGGCGAATTGCCCGCAGCCGTGCCCCGCAGACATCGCAGATTCAGGTGGTCCAAACCCGGATTCTCAGGTCAACGTGTTCGACCTGCTGGAGTTGCTCGAAAATTGGGGAACAAGCGGCAACGGCGCGGACATTGCTCCGCCGAACAATATCGTTGATGTATTTGACCTTCTGGATCTTCTAGAGGCATGGGGAACCTGCCTTTAACGAGAGTTGCGTATTACCCGTTTGACCGCGCATAGGCAATTCGCGGTCAAACGATAAATTGAAAGCACAACCGGTCCGCTTGATCGCGAAGATCGAGCGGACGATTGTGCAAAAAGATGGGGTGCTCTGTTGCCGGTCTGGGGGAGCGCAGAGTGACATTGGAGGAACGCACGAATGTCGTATTACATCTTTGATTCGAAGCGATATATGCGAGTGCTTACAGCAGCAGCAGCGGTTGTAACGTTCTCATCAATTTGTGTAGCACAAGACGCGCCGATCGCTCAGACGTTCGGAAGCCGCGGTCCGTTGCATGTCGAAGTAGATCAAGCGAACATTGAGTTGCCATCGAGCGCGGCGAAGTTGCGTCTTCGAAATCAGCCTCAAGTCTCTCTGGGCCCCGTTGATGTTGAATCGCTCCTGGCTGAAGATGAAGAGGCTGCAGTCTTTCGAAAAGTCTTCAGAGTCGGAGTTTTGCGTGACACGATGGTCCGGGCTGAACAAGGGCAATGGCACGAAACCGAGAAGGGCCGCATCTGGTCAACAGATATTGTCGCAGATGGTTCCAACGGCACACGACTGCACATCATTGGTATGCACATTCCGAATGGTGCCAGTTTGTACGTCTACAACCCGGACAATCCGCTGAATGTCGATGGTCCGTTAAAGGCAGGTGGGCGTTTTGATAATGGCGAAATGTGGACCCGTACAATCTGGAATCAGCGCGTCCGAGTCGAGTATTTTGTCCCGAATGATGTCGTAAAGGGGCATGGCGATGACGTTCCGTTTGTCATTTCTGAGTTGTCACACTGGTATCGGCCGCTCGCAGGAGACGACAATGGTCGTGGTGGCCCGTGCCACAACGATGTAACCTGTTTTCCTGCCTGGCAGAATGTTGCCGATGCCACGGGTCTTCTAAGCTTCATCGATGGCGGTGCTTTTGTCTGCACCGGCGAACTGTTGGACACGGAGGCAAGTGATCTGACTCCGTATCTGTACACAGCCAATCACTGCATCGGGAACAACACCGTCGCGCAGACGGCCGAGGTGTTCTGGTTCTTCCAGTCGAACATATGTGACGGAGCACCAAGTGTCGGTCCCTCAAACGTCGACATCACCTTCATCGATGGCAATAGCACGCTTGACTATTCGCTGCTGATGATTCACGACCAACTTCCGGGTGGATTGTTCTGGGTGGGCTGGACTACTTCTGTTCCGCCCAACGGCCAAGATGCGGTTGCAGTGCATCATCCTGCTGGCTCGCACAAACGCATCAGTTTCGGAATTCGATTCAACGGTTCGGTGTGCGGCCCCGGAGGCTCGATAAATTACCATCGAGTCTCATGGGATCTCCCTGATGGTGGAGTTGTCGAGGGCGGATCGTCAGGTTCCGGCATCTATCGCGAAGACACGCAACAGCTCTTCGGCGCGCTCTTCTGCGGCACAACTCCTGATCCCTGTGCCAATCCCGCAGCGGACGACGATTACGGCCGGTTCGATCGCTTCTACGTACAGGCCGCTCCTGATATTTCGGATCTTCTCGAGGCCGGCTCCGACGATTCCTTTGAGGAAAACGACACGTGCGCCACAGCTGCTCCGATCGCTCCCGGTACGTACAACGAACCGATGATCGTCAAGAGCACGGCAGAAGACTGGTATGCGATTACGCTCAACCAAGGCGATCAATTGACAGTCACCGCAGCGTTCGATGACACCAACGGCGACATTGATATGGAACTGCACGACGTGTGCGGAGCGCGAGCTGTGGTCAAGTCGAGTACCTCCAATACCGACAATGAAACATTCATTCAGGTTCAAGGTCCGGGTTCAACGACATACTTCTTACGCGTGTTCATCGATGAGACTGACACACGTGCAGAGTACTCGTTGACGATTGACATCGACTTGGCGAACGACGCGTGTGGCTCGGGAGTCCAGGCGAATGCCGGAAGCACTCCGTTTACAACGATCGGTGCTACAACGGACGGTCCAGCTGACTCGGGTAGCTGCGGTTTCCCGGACAATAACCTTCTGGAAACCGACATCTGGTTTACATTCATTGCACCTTGCACAGACACTGTGACAGTTTCCATCTGCGATGCTGATTTCCAGCCTCGACTTGCAGCGTACTTCGTCTTGTGTCCCGCAGCACCGGGCAATCCCGACCCGATCGCTTGTGATGAAGGTTCGTGCCCCGGCGGCGCGCAAATGTCCTTCGCAGCGAACATGGGATCGACCTATCAGATTCGAATTGCCAGCAAGAACGGCATCCCAGGTTCAGGCACGCTGAACATAGTTTGCGGTGTTCCGCCATGCCCGGCTGACATCGCTGACCCTGACAGCCCGGATCCCGATGGTTCGGTTGATGTATTTGATCTTCTCGAATTGCTAGCGAATTGGGGAACAGCCGGACCGGGCGCAGAAATTGCGGCCCCAACCAACGTCGTCGATGTGTTTGATCTTCTTGATCTGCTGGCCGCGTGGGGTGGTTGCTAAATAGCGCTATCTGCTGACGCAATACATTTACAAGAGGCCTCGGTTTATGGATCGGGGCCTCTTTCTATTGGACAGCCGCGGATAATTCATCGTTGTGTAATGTCCGCAGACCGTCGGCGAAGTCGCGCTTTTCGATACGGCATTGCGGCCAGAAGAGCGCCAAGAATGGTCAGGACACAGATGAACACGATAAGGAGCGGGTGAAAGGATATTTCAAGAACTGCCGCACTGCCATCATGACTAAGAAACAGCGCGGCAAGTCCGGCGGCCGGCCCCATCGCATATCCCAACCCGATCAGCGCTTCGTGTCGTCCACCGGCATCAACAGCAGCTGCACCAACACTCATGGCGTAATACAACGCAGCGTAGTACACGATTCCCATCGCACCGCCTAATAGTGTCAGGCCAAGCAACAGCACTGGCAGAGTGTGCGCCGTGATTATCAGGATGAAGCCCAAGATCAATACAGCACCGCCAAGCAACAGCGTGCCCCAGCGTCCGTGCCAGAATGTGATCTTCCACATCACCGCAACGACAGCAACGCGCGCCAGCATCCACGTCGCAGCCGATGGCGTCTGCCATGTGTCGAGAATCTCGAGGCGGCTGAGAAGAAACGGCAGTAGGGGCGACAGCGCAGCCAGCAAGACATAACTGAGCGCAAGAGTAATGCGGGCGGATCGCAGCAAATGCGGATATTCATCGGTTGTGTGCTGCTGTGACAATTCAACGTTGTGAACAGCGGGGTGGGTGCGAAACCAACGCAGAGCACATGCTGCGAGAAGCAGAAAAACACCGAGGCCGACGATGGCCCATCGTGGAGAGGTGTTCATGAGCGGCGCCATCAGCCACAGCGGAACAGCAACAGCACCCATCCACGCAACATTCCACCATCCCATGGCCGTGCGCATGGCGTTGCCGTGTCTCCCCGCACTCAGGTAACTTTCAACGATTGGCCACAGCAGCGCCGATGTCGCGCTGAAAACGACGGTAATCGTCCAGATAACCCACTCGCCGCGTGCAACTGCAGGCAAGAGGCAGATCAAAGCCTGCGCACAGAGCACAACGGCGAGAATCGTTCGCGGTGACCACCATCGATCCAGGCTGCGCTGCACGACGCCGGCCGTGAGCGCACTGGCGATGTACACGGTGCCCACGCACAGATACAGCAGGAGGTTTCGAGCCTCGCCAAATGCGTAGTCTTTCTCCGTGATAAATGGAATACCGTTCCACAACATCCCTGTGCCTAGCGAGGCACAGAACGTCAACACCAATATCGGAGCAAGCGGCGTCGAGCATTCCCGAGATGTAGCGGACTCTGCCATGCGGCGCATCGTAGCGTGAGACGTTACGCAACGATGAGTGACATCGACGATGTGTTATAGTCGCAGTCGGTGATTCTGTGATTCGTCTCGAACATATTTACAAGACGTTCAACGGCGGTCGGACTGTTGCTGTCGAGGATGTTGACCTCGTTATCGAACGCGGCGAGCTCATCGTACTGCTCGGCGAATCCGGCTGCGGCAAGACCTCGACGCTGAAGATGATCAATCGGCTGATCGAGCCGGCTGCTGGTCGGATTCTGATCGACGATGTGGACGTGCAGAATCAGTCGCCGACGACTCTTCGGAGAAGTGTTGGCTACGTATTCCAGCAAATCGGTCTGTTCCCGCACTTGTCTGTTGGTGAAAACATCGCGATCGTTCCACAACTGCTTGGATGGAAGAAGCCTGCTGTTGATCAGCGTGTGGATGACCTGCTTCAGATGGTGCATCTTGATCCTGCTGAATTTCGCGAGCGACAGCCAGGAGAGCTCTCCGGTGGACAGCAGCAGCGGGTGGGCGTCGCGCGAGCGCTAGCCGGTCGTCCGGGCATCATGCTTATGGACGAGCCATTCGGCGCGCTCGATCCGCTGACGCGCGACAAACTTCAAGTTGAATACAGAAGGATTCACAATGCGCTTGAGCTGACGAGTGTATTGGTCACCCATGACATGACCGAAGCATTGCTGCTGGCCGATCGTATTGCTGTCATGCAGCGTGGAAGGATTGTCGCATGTGAATCGCCGCATGAATTGCTGACGAATCCATCGCACGAATACGTTCGCAATCTCATGGACATGCCGCGCCGCCAGGCAGATGCCATTGAAGACTTGCTCAAGAATGCTGCGGGGGCTGAACATGAGTGACAATGTGCGTGAACGGTTTATGGAATTGCCGGACTTCCTGTCGAATCATCTGCGATTGACCGTAGTTGCACTTTGCCTGGGTGTTTTGATCAGCATTCCGCTTGCGATCTTTCTTGTGCGTCACCAAAAGGCTCGATATCCGGTGTTGACAGTTGCCGGCGTGATACAAACGGCACCCGCATTGGCGCTGTTGGCGCTCATGGTTCCGCTCATTGACAAGACTGGTGGATTTGGGATCGGCATCCGTGCGTTCGGGTTCTATCCCGCAATCATCGCACTGACGCTGTACAGCATTCTTCCGATTCTGCGCAATACCGTGACCGGAATCCTCGGCGTTGACAGCGCAATGACCGAAGCCGCGCGCGGCGTCGGAATGACTGACTGGCAGATGATGTGGCAGGTACAGATGCCATTGGCTGCGCCGGTGATTATTGCAGGAATACGAACGGCCACAGTCTGGACGGTCGGCATCGCAACACTTGCCACGCCAATTGGACAATCATGTCTTGGCAACTACATCTTTGCCGGTTTACAGACTCGCAACTGGACTATGGTGATGTTCGGCGTCGTTGCAGCAGCGGGACTGGCTCTTGTGCTGGATCTGCTGATCGGCGGGCTGCAGCGAGCTGTCGAACAACGCAGACGACCAATCGGAATTGTGTGTGGTGCGTCCCTTGCGGTCATCGTTGTTGGCGGGCTGGCGTCGCCGACCATTGTTCAGGCAATTGAGAGTGCCAATCGAGTTGCGGCAGCCGGCTCGACGTCGTCTGATAAAGCGGATGATTCGATTGATCGACCGATTCGTGTTGGCGCTAAAACATTCACCGAACAGTACATTCTCTCTGCGTTGATCAGTGATGAGCTTGAGGCAACCGGATTCGCCACTGAGCGAACTGAAAGTCTTGGTTCGATCATCGTCTTTGAAGCGCTATCCAACGGCGACATTGATGTGTATGTCGATTACTCGGGGACGATCTGGGCAAATGCCATGCAGCGCACCGAATTTGATTCACGCTGGAGTGTGCTGGCGCAGTTAACCGGCTGGCTTGCAGATTCGCGGGGTGTGCGCTGTCTCGGATCGCTTGGGTTCGAGAATGCGTATGCTCTAGCGATGCGCCGCGAACACGCAGAAGCGCTGGGCGTAGAGTCAATGGATGATCTGGCAGCACACGCAGGTAACATGTCGATTGGCGGTGACTACGAATTCTTCGGCCGTCCGGAGTGGAAACAGATACGCAGTGCATACGGCCTGGACTTTGCTTCCCAGACGAGCTTCGATTCATCGATCATGTATCAGGCTGTCGCAACAGGGCAGGTTGATGTCATATCCGCGTTTTCAAGCGATGGCAGAATTGCCGCGTTTGATTTGGTTGTATTACAAGACACGCGCAGCGTGATTCCGCCGTATGACGCCGTTGTCTTGCTTGGGCCGACCGTGGCGGACAATGAAGTCGTTGTGCGCGCATTGGAGCCGCTCATCGGCGCGATAGATGTTGCGTTGATGCGGCAGGCCAATCATCTTGTCGATCGGGATGACGATGCGCAGACCGTTTCCCAGGCCGCGCGGTGGCTGCGCGAGCAACTTGACAACAACGCCGAGCACGAGCATTAGTCGGACGCAAGTATGGTCGCAACATGACCAGCAGCTTCTATCGAGGTTTCAACAGTATGCGAGATTGCTTCCGCCTGGCGTATCATCGATTCGGGAATGTCTGCGAGTTTGCGCGCAACTGTCGCCACGTAGAACAGTCGCTCGCCGGTGACTGATATTCGATGGCAATAGCGCAGATGTGCTTCCATCTCGATAACGCGGTCACGAATCATTAGTTGAAGAAGTCTTGCGAATCCGCTGTCATCTTCCGATGGATGCAGGAAATCTTCCTTGATTGTCATAGCCAGCCAGCCGTCGTCAGCGATCAGGTTTGCTGCATGAGCGAACGCGCGAGGCGGGATGTCACCAAATCCAAGTGCAGCAACAGTGACCAGTGCATTGAATTTGTGCGACTGCAATTGCGTGCGTTGCAGATCGGACATTTCCGTCAGATCCGCGACGATGTAGTCATCGTAATCTCCGGGGCGATCACGCTGGGCAGCTATGGCTGCTTGCGGCAGAAGATCGAGACCGACGACATATGGTGCGCCTGTCTTTCGCAATTCTTCAGCGACGATGCCGTTGCCTGCTCCCAGATCGAGGACTCGCATTTTCAGCATATCGTCGGGCCAGTCGACAAGGACGGTACGGAGCAGTTCAGTGACACGCTGGGGCGAGGAACATCGCAGCGTGTCATAGACAAGCGCTTCATACAGACCGGGGATGGTGTATGTAACGTCGTAATCGTGAATACGCAGACGCTGTCGCTTGCCATCGATCGTAGCTTCAAATGTCTCCTGATCCTGAGAGGGGTCCTCCAAGGCGGGAAATCGAATGTCGAATTCCTCTGCGACGCGATTCTGGGGCGTTTTCTTGCTATTTGCCGGTATCGATAATTCGGGTGACATCGTCACTTGCAGAGACCTCCGTGGGGCGTTGAATGCACTTTCGTTAGGATAAATCGATCGAACTCAGTATCATGACTTATAGGTCATATATGGTCAAGCGATGCATTATAGGGCATAGCGTTGCGAATTGAGAATTCACCGCCAACACAGCCGCGAAGCGGCCGGCGTCAGCGAAAGGCTGAGGCCACTCGAGCAGCACTCATTGACGCAGCGCTCTCGGCGTTTGAGCGGCAGCCGATTGGACTGGTTTCAGTACTCGATATCACTGAAGCAGCAGATGTCGCCAAGGGCGTTTTCTATCTTCACTTCAAGAGCAAGGATGAATTCCTACTGACGCTATGGAGTCGGATTCACGCAGAGATGTTGGAGACGATGTCACAGGACGGGATGAACAAGGCTTCTAGCGCGCAACGCCTTGAAACCGTCATTGAGTGCTACTACGACCAGGCGGCACCCGACGCACGGCGGGCTCGGTTTTGCCTGCGCATGTCATCATTCCTGCCAGATGAAATTGATGCACCGGGCAGTATGTGTAAAATGTTGAGCAGCTATTTGCGCGAGCTTGGCACACTGCTTGAGCGCAAAGACGATGTTGACGCGTTTCAAACTGCAGCGTTGCTGGACGCGATGTGTTGGGCGCGTCTCTGGCAACCGATGCGCCTCAATCTCGGGCTGCCCAGCCGGGCTCTTTTCACCGATCAAATACAACGTGTGATGTCATAAGGCATTCAGGCAATGCGCCGACGGACCGTATTGGTCATCGCCAATGACGTGAGCTGCGAAATCTGCTCGGCTTTCAGGTCGACGAAGTGAATGCCCACAATCTTTTTGAAGAACCCGACCCGCCGGATCCACGCGATTTCGCCTCGCAGCTTGAGATTGGTCTCACAGCCGCGCAGCTCGACGGTGAATGGCTCCTTCGGCGTACGACTGCACAGGATCTGCATCCCGCCGCTGGAAAGGTTCAATACCGCCCCGAGATTGGAGACCACCGACTCGATTTCCATACGACCGGTTCGCCGACGAGTGCTGCCTGCACTTGCGCGGCTGTCTATGGTCTTGCCCTGTTGGGGATTGAAGGTCATGGCATCGAAAGAATCGGCCCGAAACTGTCCGAGATCAACTGATCGGGCGACTGAATCTTTCGGCAGGAACGTCTGCGAGGTCTGGCGAGGCTGGCACTTTCAAGCTGGACGGGACTGCTTCGCCGATAACGCAGCCATGAGTCAGCGTCAGCTCCAACCTCTGTTTCGATGGGACCTGGGATGGCTCTACCTCCTGTCAGGTCTGACACTGATCGCAGCAGCCACGATTCTTCCTGCCCGCAGCGACTTGGCGATGCTCGAAAGCCAGCTTGAAGGCTTGCAGGCAAAAGAGTTGTATTGCCGCGACAGATTGGCCGCCTATGACAGCTTCCTTGGCCAATGGGAGCATCTACCCGACGAACTGCTCGTTCGTTTGGCAAGCGCGCAGCTCAACCAACGTCCGGCCGGCGACCGCCCGGTTGTACTTGCAAGCAGTTTCAGCACTGCTGTGACTGACTGGATCGACTCGGGTGTTCAATACGATAAGCCGACTGCAAACCTAGCGCCGCAGTCAATGCTCAGCCGACTCAGCACCGGACGGGGGCAACTGTGGATGTTGGCGTCGGGTGCGCTTGCGGTCTTCATCGGATTGGTTCTGGGGCCGTCAAGCGTATCACCATCAATTTGCGCCGAAGATGACGATGCACAATTGCATCAGAGCACCGGGGCAGGTCCAGCATCGCGCAAACGCACTCGCAATGTGATGACAAGTTTGAGTCTTGATTCAAATAGCAACCGAGACAACAATCCGCAGTCAAGAGTGAATCAACAATCTGTGCAAGGCATGGTCGAGTCTGAAATGGATTTCGTGTGTGCATCGAAAGCGGTTGCTGCGATCCCGAGCAGGTCGCAGGCAAACACTGATCTTGATGCTGTAGATGTTGGTGAACTTGATTGGCAGAGAGCAAACGATGAATTGTTGCTGGATGCTGCGGCTGTTGAACTATCAGACGACGATGATGATGTCGTTGCAGTCGAGAGGGAATCTTGCTGTGCGGTTGACGTTGAGGAAATTGTCCCATGCGAAGGAGAACTTGATGCTGAAGACGACAATGCGGAGATGATCGCTGAGAGTGATGAAGACGAAGAAGAGGAGGATGACGAGGAGTGGGAAGAAGACGAGGATGAATTGGAAGATGATGATGAAGAGTGGGAAGACGCTGACGAAGCCGAAGGTGATGACGACGAAGTAGAAGTAGACGACGCCGATGAAGAAGATGAAGAGGGTGAAGAAGATGATGAGGAATACGAAGATGATGAAGAAGAGCTAGACGAGGATGAGGACGATGACGATCTCTTCGTTGATGACGACGACGAGAACGAAGACGAAGACGAAGATGCTTGAGTACTTTGTTCAGGTATGTAGTTGCGGACGCGGCGACTCGGTTGAGGGCGGCTCTTGTCGGATGTAAGCGCGGTTTCCCAGATGTCTGCGGTACACCTTCTGCCGAAATTGCTTTACCCTTGCGAGAACAGCTCGGAGGGACGAAGTGCCGCAGACACCTGACAAGATCTCCGATTCGACGTTACGTGTACTACTTGCGTCAGGCATCGGGCCGGCAACACTTCGAAAGCTTCGGAACCATTTCGACACCGACGACCGCATTGTTGGTGCGAGTGTTCGTGAGTTCACTTTGATTGACGGAATCGCGAACAAAACTGCTGCCGCGTTGCGCCATTCGATCGATGAGAGTGACCCGCAACACGAACTCGACATGATGCATGAGTGTGGTGCTTCGTTGATCATAACGGGCGATGCAGATTATCCATCACTTCTATCGTCGATACCAGATCCGCCAGTTGCACTGTGGATTCGGGGCGCACTTTCTGACGAAGACAACGCAGCGGTTGGCGTGGTCGGATCTCGACGCTGCACCTCGTACGGTCGCGAACAAGCTGCCCGGTTTGCATCATTGCTCGGGCAATGCGGATACACAATTGTGTCCGGTGGTGCGCTTGGCATCGATGGCGAAGCCCATCGGGGCGCACTTCGGGCAGGCGGACGAACGATCGCAGTCATGGGCTGCGGACTGAGTCGCAGCTATCCTCCGGAACATCGCGAGCTCTTCGAACAGATCGTAAACGCTGGCAGTGTGTTGCTGAGCGAGTTTCCGATGTCCGCAGAACCTCGCGCCGAGCATTTTCCTCGTCGCAATCGAGTTATCTCCGGATTAAGTGTCGGCGTGCTTGTGGTGGAGGCGGCGCAGCGCAGTGGTGCGTTGATCACCGCTCGTCTTGCCGCCGAGCAGCATGGCCGCGAGGTCATGGCCCTTCCCGGCCGAGTCGACTCGCCAGCGTCAACCGGATGTCTCGGGGCAATTCGCGAGGGGTGGGCCGGTCTCGTAACCTCGCCGACGGATGTGCTGCATCAACTGGAATCCGCAGGTCACTTGGTTCGTGGCGCCATCGAAGCATCAGGACGAGGCGCACAAAATGCCGATGGGCGCGTTGATGCACCGCAAGCGTCTGACGTGCAGCAAATTATCGTAGACTCACTGCAAGATGCAGGAAAAGCGATTCCAATCGATGAACTGGCACGGCGATGCGGCATTGCAATAAGCAGTCTTATGGCGGAACTGACGATGCTGGAGATGCGCGGCCAACTCAAACGCAATCATGTCGGTGTTGAACTTCGCGGGCAGCGAAAGTCAAACTGATCGTGGAACCGGTTGCCGTTCGTGTGCGGGCTTTGAGAGCACCCAATGCGAAATCGTTATGCCAACTTGAATTTACATCGTCGGTGGACTCGTGCTGGTCGGACTTGTCGTACTGCTTATCAAGCTCCGACAGTCAGACTGAACACGACTTCGCTCTCACGGAAGTCATAACCGACACGCAAGAGCAATCACTTTGCGCAAGTGATCGCACGGTACGTTTAACACAACGGATCGTCGTCTGATCGAACTCAGTATCGTCGCATAACTCCGATAACGACACCTTGGATCGTGCAGCTTTTTACAATAATCGGATCAAAGTTCGGATTGGCCGGCTGCAGTCGAATCTGTCCGCCTTCTTTGTAGAAGGTCTTGAGCGTTGTTTCGCCATTGGGAAGTAGCGCTACAACACGTTCGCCGTTGCGTGCTGTTTCGCGGCGCTCTACGATCACGTAATCGCTGTCGAGAATACCTTCATCGCGCATGGAATCACCATCGACACGAAGCGCAAAGGTTCCCGCCTTCTGGCCAACACGTGGACCGAATACGCTTTCCAGGTCCAACTCGTCTGACTGCTCGAAGCGCTGAATGGGATAGCCGGCCGCAATCTTGCCAACCAGAGGGAAAGTCAGCGAACGCGTCTCGTCGGGAATGAGTGCATTATCCGCAATTGACAAAGAGCGGGCTTTGTTGGGTTCGCGATGCAGCGCGCCTTTTTTGATGAGCGCTTCGACGTGCTCGAACACCGTGACCTTGCTGATGCCGAGTTCGTCTGCGAGTTCCTGCATCGTCGGGGAATAGCCGCGCGTGATGCGTGATTCGCGTATCAGTTTGAGGATCTTCAGTTGCTTCGGCGTGAGATTCATGTCGATTCTCCAGTCCGGACATGTCCGACTTCATGGTTGGAACATTGGTTGATGACTGTTGTTCGGGAGAGATGCTGGCAGACGCGTATACGTATGCCGGGCGTTGAGAGTCTGCGGTGGGGATGATGCGCTGAAGTCTGCGCGTCAATGCCTCGAAGTGATTCAAGACATGTTCGATCGTGTTACGCTGACTTTGCAACCAGGCTGCCAAGGCGTTTTGCGGATCGCTCACAGTCGCGCGTGAGGGAATTGGCCGGTCAACGCGCGCTGGGAGGCATCGTTCGGCATTGCGGTCCTGGTTCAGTGCTGCGTCGCTGATTTCAACGCAGTCGATGCCGAAGAATCTGGCCAGAAGCGTGCCGCCGAGCCTGATTCGATGCATCGGGAGGATTGCTGCGGTACTGCTGGCGTCGTGTGACTTGTGCTGTTGTTGCTGACGACTGTCAGATGACGATTCCTGACTCGATTTGCCGGTCTGAACAGCAAGGTTTCTGCTTTCAGAGGGCAGATAGTGCGTTTGATACGTCCCGCCGGGCCCAAGCTTTACCAGTGCGTCGTTCATGGCTACCTCAAGTCGTGTTGCCGCTTGGAGTGTCCCCAACATCTGGTGGACTCTCGTTGTTCGGTCTGAGCATCTCGACCGGTGCGACACGCGACCTCCACATTTGTGGCGCGAATCCGTTTGGTCTACGTTACCCGAACATCGTCCGTATAGCAAGATCGAGTTGAGAATTTTCCGTTGCTGCCAGAAATGAGTTCTGCGTTGGCTGAACATTGCGAGACGCAGAATTGTTCCGGCCCATGTTCGGGAAAAGTTGAGATGCGTACCCCCGTATCGCTCTGGCAGTCCAGCAGCGGCACGTATACGCTCCAACCATGAATTCAAGTCATACTGCATCTGAGGGCGTCAGCCCGCCTGAGCCGCTTCAGGATGACATCACAGCACAGTGGATGCTTGATCCGGAAATCGTCTTTCTGAATCACGGCTGCTTTGGTGCGCGACCCAGAAGTGTCCTGGAAGCTCAGATTCACAGGCGACATGAATTCGAGGCCAGCCCGATTGAATATCTCGATCGTCACCGAGATGGTCTCATACAGCAGGCACGCACACGTCTGGGAGGCTTCCTCAAGGCCAGCGTAGATAATCTGGCGTTTGTGACCAACGCCACCGCCGGGATCAATGCTGTATTGCGATCGACGCAGTTTGATCCGGGTGATGAAATACTCACGACGACACATGTCTACAACGCGGTTCGACGCACGCTGGAACTGGTCGCGCGTGAACGGGGTGCAACTTTCAGAGAAGTTCCGGTTCCGTTTCCACTGCACAGTTCTGCACAGATCATGGATGCGATTCATGCTGCTCTCACGGCGCGTACACGAATGTTGATCGTTGATCACGTCACGTCGCCGACTGCTGTCGTATTTCCCATCAAACAGTTGATAGCCTTATGCGAGCAGCAGGACATAGCAGTGCTCGTCGACGGTGCGCATGCGCCGGGCATGCTTGATGTCGACATCGAAGCGTTGAACCCATCGTGGTATGCGGGCAACCTGCACAAGTGGGTCAGCGCGCCGCCGGGGGCTGCGTTTCTGTGGGCTCGGCCG
The DNA here is from genome assembly GCA_029260575.1 of Phycisphaerales bacterium. Lineage (GTDB taxonomy): Bacteria > Planctomycetota > Phycisphaerae > Phycisphaerales > SM1A02 > JAJDDB01. The sequence goes on along the minus strand of JAJDDB010000003.1, from coordinate 68,037 downwards.
GATCGGCAGCTGGGGATCCACCCGCCGGTCATTAGTCACTTCATGGATGAAGGTTTCGTTGCTGAATTCAACTGGCAGGGAACGCGCGACATTTCGCCGTGGTTATGCGTGGATGAAGCGCTGTCGTATTTCGAGCGGTTCAGCTGGAAGGCCGTGCGCGGACACAATCATGAACTTGCGACATGGGTGCAGCAACTGTGGACGCAGCGGTGGGGTGTGCCGCCGACGACGCCGCTGGATGGTTCGATGATCGGTTCGATGACCACGGTTGCGCTGCCGGAGATTCCGCCCAGGTACGAAGAGCCGATGCAGTTGCAGCGAGAGTTGTGGGATCGCTGGCAGATCGAAGTTCCGATCATCGACTGGAATGGGCGGTGGTGGATCAGGGCATCGTGTCAGATTTACAACCGGCCGCAGCAGTACGAACTGGTCGCAGATGCCATTACCGAGCTGCTTTTTTGAGAACATCAGGCGCTGCCTGTCGCCGGCGCAGCATTCGCCGTCCGCACAGTTGTCGCATGCGTAAGAGCGATTGACCGAACAGATTCCAAGTAGCATTTCGCGATCTCCTCGCGCCATTTCGTGAACTGCCGGCGTGATTTCGCAAAACTCTCACGGGAAGTGACGAACTCTCCGCGTCATTCGGTGATATCTCGGCGGCGCGACCACTTAGCTGATTGGATAGATAAAGTACCCGGACCCGCATCCATTGAGATGCGGGTCCGGGTACTTTGGGTTTGTGGCGATTTCCTGTGCGCCTCTCCATTGGCCGCGGACATCAGCCACTGCAAGTGTGAAGCGTCGGGCCGAACGGGTCGTCGTCCGGGCAGATGTCGCAGCTACCGCCGTAGGTGCAACCCGGAACGTGCCAGTTCAAGTAGTGCAGCATCCAACAGTTGTTGTTCGCACTGCATTGGAGCCAACCATCGGCGCATGACATGAGTCACTTCAGCGCTGCACACATCGCGCGCAGGCAGCAACCCGCATGACGACGTGGCATCAGCGATTTGTAGGTCCATTTGATGACAGATCAGCGTTTGTTCGCTTTGAATGCGTCTCAACGTCCGGAAAAGAAGCTCCCGGAAACTTCCCGGAGCGCAAGCGAGGTCTTCAGGACCGCAAGCGGAAGTTTCCGGAGCGCTCCGCAAAGTTTCATTACCGCACCGGAAGTCTTCAGGAGCGCTCCGGAAGTTCTCAGGACCGCTCCGGAAAGTTTCATTACCGCTCCGGGAGTTTTCAGGAGCGCTCCGCAAAGTTTGAAGACCGCTCCGGAAATCTTCAGGACCTCTCCGCAAAGCGCGAGTACGTCTCCGCAAGTCTTCAGGACGTCTCCGGAAAGCGCGAAGATGTGTCAGGATCGCCTGCTGCGTGAACGCGCGAACAATACACCTGATAGAACTACGAGGCCTGATGGCCCCGGAATGCGTGTGAAGTGCAGGTCTTCGATGAAGACTTGTGGGTCCGCAATATCTGATAACACTACTGAGTCGAACGGGATTGTTGAGATCACACCCGCAAAATTACCTCTCCCATTGGTTGCAAAAACCTCATCTCCGACCAATTGGCCGTCCAAGAACAGTTCGAAACGCATACTCCCCGGGTAATCCACCGCGAGAAACGTCCGAGGTGCATCGAACAGAAGATCGATATCGCCATTGCCATCCAGCCCCCAGCCGTCCTGCGGATAGGTAAGTGGCGAAACGCCGGATGTGAGATCATTGCCATCGGTGAATGTCACGCCCAGGTGTTCGTACTGATCCGTGATGAAGACGTTATCTCCAAAGTCAGAGAAGCCGATTGCGCGCGAAATCCCTGCTCATTGGTCTCTCCCTCTCTCTCATGGGGAAGCGGTGTAAACCCACGGAAGCCCCCTCGCCAACTGTTCAGTCGTACTATAACCCGACTACATCGATCGCCGAGAGAGAGTTGCCTAATTGGGATCAGATTCTCGAACCCAAACCCTTGTCAGGCAGCGCAAAGGGCCGTTCCGGGGACAGTTGCGAGCCAGATGAAGATTGCAAAAAGAGAACCGGCCCGCTGCGTTGCGGGCCGGTTCGTTGGCTGCTTTCGTAGTCGCTCTGAGTGTCACGTCGAGCAACAGAATGTCGTTGAAGAGAAGTGAGTGATTTTTTCTCAGGAACGACGACGGCGTGAACCAATCACGCCAGCAATACCGAGAAGCGCAAGCGCGCCCGGTGCGGGAACCTTGGTGATGACGATCGTTGCGCGACCGCCAGCGATACCGAAGTTGCCGAGGTCGTTGGCACCGGCACTGATGAACGTCACGCCGCCGATGTCTCCGCCGTCAGCGTTCACGAAGAAGCTGCCGGTCCCACCGAACAGATCGTTTCCAAGGGTGTCCAACAATTCGAAGCCGGCCAAGAAGACGCCGGGGGTGTCTTCCAGATGCTTGAATTCGAAGTTGCCTAGTGGATTGATTCCATCAGGACCGGTATTGGCGCTGTCAATCTCGAAGCTGATCGTGGTGACAGGGGAACCACCAAGGGTGCCGCCTTGCGGAAGCATGGGGGTACCACCGTCTTCGAACCATTCGATGACAATCTGCTGCTGACCATTGCCGAGATCCGTCACTGAAGACGTGATAGAGCCGGTGCCAGCGGAGATACCATTCGTGCCCATTGAAGATGTGCCGCCAAAGGCGAACGGACCGGGAGTACCGTCATATAACAACGCGCCACCGCCTGCGCCGAATACGCCGACAGCAGAGGCGAAAGTATCGCCCGGTTCGATGTCACGGTCGCCGAAGTTCGGTAGAACATCTACCGACGGGCCCCGCATTGACTGGTGCAGACTGCCGACGTCTGCGAATGCCGTCGGCGCAATCAGCGCCGCCGTGCACAGGGCAATCGTGCCCTTTACGGCTGTGTTTCGTTTCATGGCTCTTAGTCCTCCTACTTGATGAACGGCCAATAAACACAATTGAAACGCCCCGATCGCGGAGCGCTGAGAGACAAGACTGTTCACTACATTGGGGGCCGTCGCAGGAGCGCACACAACAAAGGCGCTCACCGCGCGGATTGCTCCGCAATGCAGCGCCCTCTCTCTTCTTTCTCTCTCTACGAACACACCGCAACGGCCCGAGAGGACCGCGCAGATGTACTTAATGTGACCGGCAATGGCCCCTGTGTCAAGGAATTCCCGACTTTTCCAGCGAGTTAGCGGCCGGGCAACAGCCACAGGGGACGTGGCGCTGGGGGTGTCAGATCGGCGAATGCTTCAATCTGGCAAACGTTGAGAGCCTGGGAGGGCTGTGGATCGGTGTTCCTGGGCTGAAACGCTGGTTCTACGGCTGGGCATATGGGTCGTAGTCCGGGAACTGGACATCCTGGAAGAACTCGATGTAGTTGGTATGCCGGCCGGCGGAGGTGGTGTACAGCGGCCGGTTGACCTGGTCGTAGCTGAGCGTCCGAACAGTACGTTTGCTCTTGTAGAAGTCCCTGCAGGCATCGTCCCACTCCAGACCGAGAAACTCGATCAGGCGGGGAAATTCGGTGTCGGGGTGGCTGACCAGGCGTTCGTAGTGGACATCAAGTATCGGGATGTCCAGAACCTCTTTCCAGTGGTTCATCATCCGCATCGACTGTTCCCAGGAGCGGGCAACCCAGTCGATACGGGTCGTCCATGCATGGAGTTTGTTGTTGAAGCCTCCCATGAAGCAGCTCACCGCGACATCACGGGGGTCGCGGATAGCGTGGATGATGCGTGTCTTCGGGAATAGCAGCGCCAGCAGGCCGACGAGTTTGTTGTTGCCGAGGGCTTTGTTGACGATTCGTTCGACGCCGGGGGCGCTGAGCTTGGTAATCTCGCGGACATACTTCTCCGCGACACGTGTGAATGATCGATCATTAATGCCGGTGAACCATTGCTCCGGCGGCTTGTCCGGGTTGTAGGAACGACTGAGTTTGAGCGCGAACGATTCGATTGTTGCCAGTTCGCCGACGCCTGCGCCCTTAGGGTGGGCGTCGATTATCTGGTCAATCAGGCTTGTACCACTGCGCGGCATGCCGGCGATGAAGATCGGCACTTCGCTTTCGCATGTGCTATGCGGGTATAGCGTCAGGCGATCGGAAGACCAGTTCTCAATGAGGACATCTACCTGCTCGGCATAGAGTTCTTCGCTGAAGTCAACGCGCGACATCTCGTTGGCCTGATCCGCAGCTGAGTACGCGTTGGCATAGTCTTTCTTGCGATCGTATGCCTTGGCTTTGAGATGTTGTGCAATCGTTGCGAGTCCAACATCGGCCAGGTTGCGGCCGTCGGTGTCTTCTTCAAGCAGTTCAATCGCCTGGTCGTACTCTTTCTGTTGCACGAGCAATTTTGCCCACTCGAAACGCGCAACCGGCAATGGCTCTTCGCCGCGTTGTTTGTGTCCTTGAATTACCGGCTCCAGGCAAGCCTGGGCCTCCTCCGCACGCCCCGCCTCCTCGAGCGCGCCACCTTTCATAAGCACGGCTGGAAGGAAATTTGGGTACTTCTGAAGGAGTCTGTTGCACATCGCGACGCATTCATCGGTGTTGCCCTTATTGCGGTCGCATCGAGCGATCAAGAGAAGCGTATCGGGAGTCTCCAGCGACTTGGATGCTTTGAGCGCGAGTTCCCTCGCTTTTGAAGAATTTCCCCTTCGTTCGAGGATGATGGCTGTCAGGAACAGGCCCCGCGGATCACGTGGCACCTTCTTGCGAAAAGCATCAAGAATGGTGATTGCATCGGGGATGCGATCTTCATTTATGGCGCGCTGCGCGTCGGCGATCTGTTTATCCCGTTTCGCCTGAACACTGCTGGGCCCTTTTGGTGACTGTGGCTGATGCATGTCTCGAATCATAGTGGGCCACAATAGAAAAGGCCGCCCGTGAGTTGCACGGACGGCCTTGAGTCTGTCCTCAATTGAGGGAAGCGATCAGTATTGGTCAGGATCGTCGTCGGCGTCGAACACCGAGCGCGCCCAGTCCAAGCACTGCAAGAGCTCCCGGAGTCGGAACGGGCTTGCTGAATCCGCCCCACATAAACGCGGGTGCATCAGCGTCCGCGACCACCACCAATTGGTAGTTGACCCCAGGCGACAGAATAATTGAGACTCCTGCTCCGGAAGTTCCCGGACCATATTGAAATTCCAGAAGTCCAGTGTCGAAGTTGTACACTTGGATCGTGGCATAGCTAAACGCGCCGGGGGCATAGCCTGTGAAGTCCCAGTCCGCATAGATCTTCTTGGAAGCATCCACGGTCACGTTGGCAATGGCTCGAGCATTGCCATAGCCGGTACCAGCGATGTCGATATATGCGGAAACATTCGAATCCGAAATCGCCGCGTATCCGACACCTTGCAGTGTGCCACCGAAGATTACATACGTGGAGCCGGTACCGTAGCCGTAGCTTCCGGGTGCGCCCGGTGTCCCGCCGAGACCTGCGAACACCTGGTGGAATGACGTTACTTCGTCCAGGTTCCACTGCGCGTCGGCCGTGGTTGTCATGCCGGCGGCGAACAGTGCGCCTCCGAACAATGCTGCCTTAGCTGTAGCTTTCATAAGAGAGATCCTCCTGGTTTCTCCTCGGGTTCGAGCACTCGCTTCAGTGCTGTAGTGCCCGAGCCTATTCATTGGCCAATGAACACATTTCTAAATGCCCCGCACATGGGCACGATCATTGCATTTTCAACGCTGCTCGATCAACGCGCGCATAATAAATCGCTCGTTGCACGGTCCGCCCGTAACACAGCGCTCACTCTCTTCTGTCTCTCTCAGAACGTCAGGAGACGGATTCCGCCTACCCTGACATAGCTAGAGTGGTCGCAATTTGCTCACGCGTCAAGGAATTTTGCTGTGAATCAGAAGGAAAAACTCAGAACTGATGGTCTTTCCTGATGGCGCGACGGCGCAGTCGCCCAGCGTATTGTTGGTAATCTGGGCAAGAGGCCCGATACAAGCTCTTCCAGGAATTGGGGTTGGGTCAGGGCTTAGCTGGTGGATTGTCTGTCCCAGCCTGATTCTGCTGTTCCAGCCGGGCCATGGCGATCTGCTCGTTCTTGAAAGGCACAAACTCAGTGTTGTACCAATGCCACCATGCCCGCATGTCGTAGGCAAGGTATTCGGTGGATTCACCCCATTCGTGGGTGGTCATTGCCACCAGCGAACGGTGAATGTAGGTGCGGTAGTTGATGGCGACAGCATCCCATACGCGAAGAACAACACCCTCACTGAGAACGCCTAAGACGGGTTGGAATGCACCGGAATCGTCTCCAACTACAGGCTGTACATTTGACACGTAGACCGTTTGCGTCTGGATGGCGATCCACGCGAGGTCGCCTGTCTGCTGGTTGACGTTGTCCTGAGTGGCCTGGGCGAAAATCAGAAGGGGAATCGTCTCGACAGCGTTCATTGCCCCTGCCAACGCGCCAGCGTTGTTCGCAATCTGGTGTGCCGGATTCCGCAGGCCTGAATCCAAGACCTGCAACACCGGTGCTGGAGTGGCTGTATCCTTGAGCTGCTCGCTGAGCAGCATCGTTGCTTCATTGCATAGCGCTAACTCGCGGTCTTCAGCTTTGTCTCCGGCGTTCTGAATGACGTACCCCGACAGCGCAGCCAGACCATATGGACCCTGCGCTGCAAGTTGATCAAAGATGGCCAGCAGAATCGGTTCCGGACTGTCAGCAAAAACTTCGAGCATCGGCTGAAACGCAGCGGGATCGGTGAATTCAGCGAGTTCGGCCAGACCATTTCGCACAGCCTTTTCATTCTTCAGGCTTTGGAAATAATCGCGTTTCAGCAATCGGAATTGCTTCTCATATTCCCGGGCTTTGGCACGGTGAGCGAGTTCGGCCTCACTGGGGCCGTGCAGCATGTTGTAAATCGCCGGGATACCGCCGGTCTCGGGCAGGGGACTGAGAAGTCCGTAGCGTGGGTCGTCCTGCACAGCGGCGGGAATCGTGTGCTGCGCGCCAGGTTGTGTGTCCTGGTGTGCTGTATCTGCAACCGCCTGACTTGCCATCAATACAGACATTGCTCCTGCGAAACAGAGTGATGCTCTACTGGTCGATTGGCTGCATCGGAGTTTGGAGCCCGCAACGTTCATCATGTCATTCTAGATTCGGCGAACGGCTGAGGCTGTCCGAAAACGCAGTTCGCAGTTTGCAGGCTGTTCGTGCAGGTACTGCTATTGCATTGAGGGCACGACGATCACCTCGAGCCGGCCGAGGTTCGCGCGAGCTCGATTTGCCTCAGACCGATTTCGGAACGCTCCGAACTGCACCATGTGTAGATCAGCCCCCCTGCTGGTGGGGCCCTGAACGATGCGCACTGGTCCGAGCCTCAGATCCGAGGCCAGAGGCTCCAATTCACGAGCGGTGCGTTCAGCGCGGATGCGGCTTTGAAAGGCCCCAGCCTGCAGGACAAAACGGTTGCTCATCGGAATCGCCGAGCCTGCCTTGTTGGTTTCTGTCGCAAGTGCCTCACTGTGTCTTGCCCAGCGCTCGGCCTGCTGAAAGTCACCTGCAGCCTGATACGCCATGGCAGCATGCTGCGATGCCTGACGTGCCACTGATCCTTCCAACTTGCTTGATGCAGTTTCGAAGTGACGAGCTGCCAGGATCGGGTTGTTGCGGTCGAGTTCGATGATGCCAAGTTGAGCGCTGGCCAGGCCTGCCGTCTGTTGGTCCGTGGATGAAGCTGCGATGGACAGGTCTGAGCGCGCCTGTTCGATGTGGCCGAGTTGATACGCTGAGAGTCCTGCCAGGTACGCCGCAGAAGCTCGAAGCGCGCCCGTAGCGGTATTGCGAACGTTCTGAGCCTGTTCTTGCGCGAGGCTATATCGGCAGCTGTTGTAGTGTTTGAGAGCGTGGTCAAGCGAAGTTGTGGATTGGCCTGTCTCGCAACCTGCAAGCGTGATGAGACAGATTCCTGCAAGAACAACACTTGTGATCGTCCGCGTCATCATCCGTGACTCCCGCAAACCTGTGCATCATTGGCAGCTGTCAACTACCGCTCGTATCGTACATACACATGTTTTCACTACACAATCTCATCCTCGGAATAGGTGGAGACTGACTGCATGCGAGTGCTCAAGCCGATTCTCAGACAACTGCTGTGGCATCCGTTTCGGCCGATCATCACGGACGATCAGCGGACTTGGAAGAGCTACGAGCTGTACCTGGCTGCGCTGCATCTGGCTACCGCCATCGACGAGGCAACTGACAGAGCGCACATCGGTGTCATGCTTCCGACCTCGGGTTTGTTTCCCGCAGCGCTCATAGCTGGGTGGCTGCTGGGCAAGACTGTTGTGCCGTTGAATTACCTGCTCAAGAACGAAGATCTTGCGTACGTCATTGACAATGCGGAGTTGGATGCTGTTGTCACGGTCAAGCCGATGGTTGAGCACTTCGGCCCGTTGCCGGAGTCGGTCACGCAACTACGAATGGATGAGATGGCATTCAGGGGTTTGCCGAGGTTTCGGCGGTGTCCGAAGAAGGCAGGCGACGATATCGCGGTGCTTTTGTATACATCCGGCACGTCAGGACGGCCCAAGGGTGTCATGCTGACTGTTGAGAATCTTGCATCCAACGTTGAGCAATGCGTCGAATGGGCGGACTTTGACAGTCGCGACACTCTGGTTGGAGTGCTGCCGCAGTTTCACAGTTTCGGCCTCACAGTGCTGACATTGTTGCCGTTGTCGGTCGGGTGCAAGGTTGTGTACACCGCGCGGTTCGCGCCCAAGCGCATGCTCGATCTGTTCAAGAAACATTCTGTGTCTGCCCTCATCGCAATACCATCGATGTATAACGCGCTGCTACATGCCAAGAGCGCGACGCCGGAACACTTTGAGACGTTTCGGTTTCTTGTCTCCGGCGGGGAGCCGTTACCCGAGGGTGTCGCAAACGGATTCTTCGAACGATTCGGTGTGCGCATCAACGAGGGGTACGGCCTCACAGAAACGTCGCCTGTCTCGAACATGTGTCTCTTAAAAGACTATAAACCGCGTTCGGTGGGGCAGCCGCTTCCGCGTGTGCAGGAAAAGATCATTGACACAGAAGGAAACTCGCTCGGCCCGAATCAAGATGGCGAAGTCTGTATTGCAGGTCCGAACGTGATGGCTGGGTACTACAAACTTCCGGAGGAGACAGCCAGGGTTCTCGATACTGATGGGTTTTTTCATACGGGTGATATGGGGCGATTTGATGACGATGGGCACCTCTATATCACCGGCCGTTTCAAAGAAATGCTGATCATCGGTGGCGAGAATGTCTTCCCGCGTGAGATTGAGGAGGTGCTCAACGCGCATCCTGCAGTTTCTGATTCCGCAGTCATTGGGATGCAGGATGAATCGCGCGGCGAAGTTGCGCTGGCGTTCATCGAACTGGTGGATGACGCAGCTTTTGACGAGACGGAGCTTCGGTCGCACTGTCGGGAACATCTGGCTCAATACAAGGTTCCGCGCGATATTCGCGTGCTTGATGCGCTGCCGCGCAATCCGACGGGCAAGATCATGCGTCGCGAATTGAATTCTGAGACTCTGGGTAAGAACACCTCGCGTCAGCCGGCATCACCAAGCGAGTGAATCTGGTTGTCTGATTCTCATTGGCCTATCACAAGTCTTGTGTTAATATGCGGTTGCGATGACGTGGTGTTCGTGCAGGGGGCTCCGGGCGCACGGAATGTGGTGTCAACAGCCCCGGGAAGCGGCTCCGAGTAAACGGCCTCGATTCGCTGGAATCTGCAACGCCGATGGATCAGAACGGGTTCAAGCCACGAACGTACGTATAGAACACGACGCGGCGTGAGTAACGGCAGCAACAGAGGATTGCCGATTCGTCGTTGAGGTGTGGGGACACAAATTCGACGCGGGCGAAGAAGGAGCGCTTCAAACATGCAAATCAGATTGGCTGTCGGACTGCGCAGCCTGGCTGTAGCCGGGCTAGCAGGGGTTATTCTTACTTTGGGAGCTGGGGGGCATAACGCCCTTGCTGCTGGGCCGGTCGACGGCACCGGTGGCCCGGCAGACGATTCGCCTGAGACGATCAACGTCAGGGCAGCGTATCTGGATGCCCATCCTGGCGTGAAAATCATTGAAAGTGATGGCACAGCAAGACTGGCAGGCGCGCCGCTTGCTTTTGGTCCGAGCGCACAAATCGCCGCTGATACTGCAGTCGCAGATGCGGCTGCATTGTTCGGCGCTGTTGCCGCAGACCTGGTTGCAGGTGCGGAACATCTTCCCGCCGGACAAGGCAGTCTGCCGTTGATGTTTGATGCGGCGACAGGGCAGTACAAGTTCACCGCGGTGTACTATCAGCAGGTGCGCGATGGTGTGCCGGTGTATGGCTCGCGCGTGACAGCGCTGGTTCGCAACGAAGCGAATAATCCGGTTGTTCTTCTGAATCCCGATGTACGCGACCTCGGCAACTTTCAGGTTGCTGCTGCTAAGAATCCGAACGTGATCAGTGCAGCCGGAAAGCGCAACGCCAAGGCTATGGCCGGCGGCGCCGCGTCACAGATTCTTTCGAGCAGGCGTGTGATTTTTGCAGGCATGCCGGGTAAGCCGGCTCCGGCGGCGCTTGCTGATGAAATGGTCCTCGCGAATGGCGCTGAAAAATGGCGGGTTATCACCGATGCCAATACCGGCCAGGTGCTCTTTGAAGAATTCCTGATTCACTTCGGAACGGTAAACGGCAACGTCAGCGGCAATGCGTCTGATGGCCCGGCCATCGCGGACTGCGAGCCGGAGATTTCCAAGCCCCTTCCGTATGCAACTGTGACCAACGGTGTGCAAAGCGTATTCACTGATGTCAACGGCGATTTCACATCGACCTTCTCCGGCGGCACGTTTACTATGTTGCTTAAAGGCATGTGGTTTGACGTGTTCAATGAAGCCGGCGCTGACATGCAAGAGACGGTAGCAGGTGCGACGCCTGCAAATGTCTTGTTTGGAAGTGCCGGCGCGACCGAGCAGGAACAGGCACAGATTAACGCGTACGTCGAGGCGAACCTTGTTCGCGACTTTGTGCTGCAGTTTAACCCGGCCTACCCGACTTTGAGCAATGTTGACTTTCCTGTCCATGTCAATCGGACCGACGGCTTCTGCCCGCAGAATGCGTGGTATGACCCGGCGGATCAGTCGATTAACTTCTGCCTGTCCAGCGGTGCATCCGTTCCGAACACCGCGTGGTCCAGCGTGATCCATCATGAATACGGCCATCACCTGGTCAATGCCGCGGGCAGCGGTCAGGGGCAATACGGTGAGGGCGCAGGCGACTGCATGTCGTTGTTGATTCTTGATGACAATCGGCTCGGCCTCGGTTTCTTCGGCGACTGCAACGGCCCGCTTCGCAACGCAGACAACACCATGCAGTATCCGTGCAGTGACGCTATTCATACTTGCGGCCAGCTCATTTCGGGCTGCGTCTGGGATACACGCAACGAATTGATCCTCACGAATCCGGGCAACTACATTGACATTCTCGCAAACCTGTTTGTGAATTCAATGCTTGTGCATTCCGGCTCGTCCATCACGCCGCAGATTGCCATCGACTTCCTGACGCTGGATGACGACAACGGCAATCTTGATGATGGCACGCCGCACTTTGCCGAAATCGCAGAGGGCTTCCGTGTACACAACATGCTGCCGCCGGAAGTTTCGACGGTTCGCATCAACCTGCCCAACGGTCTGGCGTCCTTTGCCAACCCGGACGGTTCGACCACAATTCAAATTGAAGCGCTTGCGCTCGACGGCACAATCGTGCCGAACAGCACGGTTATGTGGGTTGACACCGGCAGTGGTTTCCAGTCTTCGGTTATGACGTCTGTCGGCGGCGACCTGTATGAAGGAACGTTCCCGATGTCCGATTGTGGTACAGCGGTGGATTACTATTTTGTTACTCAATCCACGAGCGGCCTTTCTGCCGATTCACCGGACGGCGCACCGGTATCCAGCCACACGGTGATTAGCGCCTACAGCGAAGGTACAACGTCCTTCGACGACGATTTCGAATCCAACCTCGGTTGGTCCGTTTCGGGCGGCGCGACAGACGGACAGTGGGATCGCGGCGTTCCGGCCGATGGCAGTCGAGGCGACCCCTCAGCAGATGCCGATGGTTCGGGCCAGTGCTTTGTGACCGACAATGTCGCTGGCAACAGTGATGTCGACGGCGGCGCAACGACATTAACCAGTCCGGTTATGGATGCCACGGGCGGCGGGTTCACGATCAGCTATTGGAGATGGTTCTCCAATGACACAGGTGATGGGCCGAATTCCGATCCATTCACTGTCGAGATCAACGATGGTTCCGGCTGGCAGGCGCTTGAAGTCGTCGGCCCGGCTGGTACGGGCACATCCGGTGGCTGGTTCAATGCGCAGTTTACGCTGGATGATGTTCCGGGCTTTGTGCAGAACAACCAGTTCCAGATCCGCTTTACTGCTGAAGACACAGACCCCGGTTCGATCGTTGAAGCCGCGGTTGACGGCGTAGAACTTGTGCAAGTCGATTGCACGCCTCCGGATACGGGTTGTCCAGGAGACATCGTCGCCAACAACGCAATAGACGTCTTCGATCTTCTCGAATTGCTCGAGAATTGGGGTACAGGCGGAGCCGGCGCTGACATAGCACCGCCGACAAATGTTGTTGATGTCTTTGACCTGCTTGCACTGCTCGAAGGATGGGGCAGCTGCCCGTAAACGAGCTTGATTTCCAATCCTCACACGCTGCCGGGTGAATGCTTCGCCCGGCAGCGTTTTTTCTTGCGCCACGGTGACTATGATCGGCCGCTATGACAACAGACCGGGCGAATCAGACGATTGATCTTCAATTGGCGCACAGTCCTGATCCGGATGATGCATTCATGTGGTGGCCGCTGTTCGAGCTGGATGGTAAACCGCCGGCGATCGACACAGCACCGTTTCGATTCACCGCAGTAGCCGATGATATCGAGGCGTTGAATCGGGCGTCAGAGCAGGGGACGTATGCCATTACTGCGATGAGCTGCGCACAGTATGCGCGCGTTGCGAATCGATATGCATTAACGGCATGCGGAGCGTCAATCGGTGAAGGCTATGGACCGAAAATCGTTGCTGCTCGACCGATGACAACTCAAGACCTTCACAATGATTCACTCACTGTGGCGATTCCCGGCGAGCGCACAACCGCTTTTGCGTCGCTGCAGATTCTGCTCGGCGGACTTCCGTTTGAGGTTGTGGAACTGGAGTTCAGTCGAATCATCGATGCAGTCGTGGCAGGCGATGTGGATGCCGGACTGGTGATTCACGAAGGCCAACTGACCTACGGTGATTCGAACCTGCATGAAGTCGCAGATCTCGGGCAATGGTGGCGCGACATGTTCGATCTACCATTGCCGCTGGGCGTGAATACGATTCGGATGGACCTGGATGAGCAGTATGGCGCAGGAACTCTCGACCGTGTGACGTGGCTGTTGCAACGATCCGTGGAATATGCCCTAGCGCATCGACAGCAGTCGCTGAACTATGCCATCACCTACGGTCGCGGCGTCTCTATGGAGCAGGCGGACGCGTTCTGCAAGATGTATGTCAACCGCTGGACACTGGACTTTGGAGACGTCGGCAGACAAGCTGTCCACAAGCTGTTTGCAGAGGGAGCAAGGCTGGGAGTCTTACCTGACGTTCCGGAAATCGCAGTTTTTCGTGTCTCTGGCAGTTCTGATGACCTCGAATCTCCAATTCGCCGAGATTGACTCTTGCATCTTTAGATATATGTACGGTAAGCTATATAACAGTGATCGGACCTAGTTGTGACCGGTTTGATCTTCGGAGGCGGTCTGGAGACAGGACGTGGGCATGAGCCAGGTAATTCCGCAGAGAACAGGGCAGCGATACGCCCCGCCAAGCGTACGGCAATTCAGCGTGTTCCTTGAGAACAAGCCTGGCCGGCTGCTCGATCTGGTGCGTATGTTCGATGAGGATGCGGCAGTTCATCTGTGTGCCTTTAGCGTGGTGGAATCCGCGGACCATGCTGTTATTCGGCTGATCGCCAACAATGCCGATGCTGCCCGAGCACTCCTTCGCGAAAACCGCATGGCGTATTCAGAATCTGATCTGCTGATCGTCGAACTGTGCAACGACCATACACTCAGCAGCATGTGCCTGTACCTGCTTGGAGCCGAATTGAACATCAGGTTTGCGTACCCGATGATGATTAGGCCCAACGGCACGCCGACGATTGCTCTTGCGATTGATGATCAAGTATTGGCCGGCCAGATCCTTCGCAAGAAAGAGTTCCGGCTTCTCGGCGAAGCAGACCTGCCATAAGACTGAAGACAATCTGACGACAAGAAAGTGGATGGCGCCAACAGGCGTCACTGTTGTTTTTGGAGATTTGCGACTGCCCTCATGCGTTGTGATCTACTCAGCGCATGGCCCCCACGCATTCAGAAGAAACAATAAATCGAACACGTCAACGGTATCCAGCGGCTCGGCAATATCGGCTCCGGTGCCATCCGTGCCCCAGTTGGCGAGCAACGCCATCAGATCATACATGTTGACATCGCCATCGGGAATGATTGATTTCCCGCTGCCGGTGATGTCGCCGACGCATGACTCATCACATGCATCGCCGATGCCGTCTTCATCCGTATCCTGCTGATTCGGATTGAACGTCTCCGGACAATTGTCCAGTTCGCCACACACACCATCGTTGTCAATGTCGTTGTCCGGATCGAACGGGCAGTCATCACAGCCATCTGCGATTCCATCATCATCCAGATCCGTCACGCCGCCGGACGTCCAAATTCCGTTTTGTGAAAGGCAGTCTTGTTCGCTCTCGACTGAGCAGCTCGCATCCGGCAACTGGCACGTACCCAGCAGTTCCGAAGCAAAACAACTGCCGCTCAGGAGTATGCGATACTGCAGTGGGGCAGAAGGAACTCCTCCACGACTAGGCTCACCATTCATTTGGGTGCAACTCACACCAGTCGGGCAATATCGAAGGAATTCCTTTTCTTTGACGGAGAAGGAATCCACATCGAATCCCACTGTGCCGAACGCGTTTTCGATGCCTATGACAATCTTGCTACGGCTCAAATTGTCATCAAGGCGTTGGTACCGAAACTCAATGCAATTTGTGTCTTCAAACAACACCACCTGGAACGTGGCCCGGCGATTGCCAATGCCGTAGTCCTGCTTGACATCTGTCCATTGCACAATGAACTGACCGTTGGCGCTGTAGTAATGCACTTCACCCGAGGAATGGCTTCGCAGCTCGTCATCGTTTAATTCGATGCGGAAGTCATTCCAAAGCGGCGCGATGACATCGTTGGGAACTGACACATTCGGGAACGGCTCGCCAAACCGTTCTCCCCAATCATCCGAGTCGGTCGAGAATGTGAGATATCCGTTTGCGCTGACAGCAACAATCGAGTGGTTGTTGCCGAAGTGGTTGAAACTAAACCCGATCGGAACCTGAGCTCCCAGGTCGTTGTCATCATGACGCAGGTCATCTTCGTCAAACGGAACCGGGATGCCGATCTCTGAGATGTCCAGGAACGTGCCGAACGTTTCGTTGAAACCAGTACCGCAGAATGTTCCATCACCCTGATACACACCGCCGGCATCTTCGCAGTCCTGCAGAGTGAGTTCGACACAATCGCCGTCAATGCAGCACGCGCCGAGTGGCGGGCCCCATTCTTCCAACGGTGTTTCAGCGCCGAGGCCATCTGGTCCGGAGATTTCGGTAGGCGAACCAAAAGAAAACACCGGCAGGCCGCCGGCTGTCGGTTGCCCGTTTGATGTAATTGCCAGCAGATACAGGCCCGGCCCCGGAATCGTCTGTCCGGTCAGATCCGTCGCTTGCGAGACGAGCATTGCAAAGTCAAAACCTAGATCATCAAGTTGTCCTGTTGTTTGATTGCCAAGCAGACCGAGCCCACTGGCGTCGAAGAGATACAACTGGGAATTAAATTCAGCAAAAGCTCCGCCGGTCGGCCCGCCGCGTTCGATGATTATCGCTTCTGTTGTCGCTAAGAAATTCTCCGGATCGGAAATGCAGATGAGATAGACATCTTCATTATCGATCGCCGCACCGCGTACACCAGCGCTGCCCGGATTCAGATTCCCGAAGATGCTGCCGATTGTGCCCTGGCCGGACGTTGGCTGGGCGGTATCTCTGTCTCCACCAGCATCGCCGCCGCCGCCGATCCCCTCAACCCACTCCGGACCAAATGCGTGAACTGTGGACGCAATCATCAAAGTCAGCGCACCACACAACCCAAACCCACACGTCGTTTTCACTGCACTGCTCCTTGTTGCCCGTACGGCACTACCGAGCGTAACCGGGCGTGGATGCCGTTTCAAGAACAAGATTGCAGATTGAAACGGGACTGTGACCACCAGGATGGGGTGACGGGTTGCAATCTGGGATGTGGTTGCAGGAATCGGACCTTCCGAGCAGTACCCAACGGTAATAGGAAAAGGCACCGGCGTGCGCCGATGCCTTCGAGTGCATTGAGTAGTTCTGATCGGCAGTCTATCAGGCAGCGCGACGATAGCGGCGCGAAGTGCTCTTGGCCTTGGGGAACTTGTAGCTGGAGCTGTTCTTGCGCTTTGTGCTTGTGCGCTTGCGAGCTGTGGTCGTCTTGGCAGTCGACTTGCGGACGCGGCTGGTTGAGGCCTTCCTGCCGGACTTGCTTGACGTGGTGGTACCGTTGAACTGCTTGGCGAAGAACTTCTTGCAGAAGCTCATGAATTCCTGCTGGCTGCCCTTATTGTTGTTGAGCTGCTCAGGTGTGCAGAAACCGGATGCGATTGCCCAGTCAACAAACCACTGCCACTGATTGAACTGGCTTTCCTTGCAGCTGGTTGCGTTGGACTTGGACGGGTTGTTGGCCCAGTAGATCCACTGACCGTTGAACTTCTGACGATTGCAGAAGCCGGCCTTCCACAGTGATTCATAGATCTTGTTGACGGGCTTGTTGGTTCGCTTGGAAATGTTCCAGACGGCCTGATTGCAGGGCGTGCCGCGCTTGATGGCCGAGTTAAACGACGTTGCAAAAGGGCTTTTGAATTTGGTAGGCATTACCTTGGATCTCCTAACAGAATCTCATCCCTGTCACAGCCGGAAGGAATCTTGCCTCCACACCGTCGCTGCCGGGAACGTACCGAGGGTTTGTTCGACGAACACCGTCGAATTCCCGCCCCCTCATCGGCGCGCGGAAGGTCCTGAAACAGACTTGTGCGGAAAAACGAAAAAAAATTCCTTTATCGGGCCGCGCGACAGCGCAGGCCGAGCGACCTGATTACGCGTTCAACGGTCCAATTTGTGAGGACTTGCGCGCATCGCACCACCAAGACAGAGATGCCGGGCAATTCGGAGAACAAGGACATTGCGATCAATCGTCGCCGGATGTTGACTCTTCGCCATCAGCGTTGGAAGCGGCGTCTTCCCCGCCGGTGGTCGTCGATTCGGCGTCAGTGTCCTCATCGCTCGTCGAGGTAGGCTGTGGCTTTGGCAGCGTCTGACCCGGCAGCGGGAGCTTCTCGACGCTGTACTCGTGGTCGCGCTTGCGAAGCACAGTAACGGCAAGCAATTTGTCATCCTGACGAATCTTGCGGGCGATATCGAGTCCTTCAACGACTCGGCCGAATACTGTGTGCAGCCCGTTCAACCAGGGGGTCGGTTCAAACGTGATATAGAACCCCGAGCCAGCCGTGTTGGGTGCGCTGGTCTTTGCCATAGACAGGCTTCCAGAGAAATGCATGCGATGATCATCGCGGGTGTGTTCATCGGGAATGTTGTAGCCCGGCCCGCCAGTGCCGGCGATGCCTTCGGCACCTTCCTTGGAAAGCGGATCACCACCCTGAGCCATGAAGTTGGTCAACACGCGGTGAAAAGCTGTACCGTCGTAGAAGCCTTCTTCAGCAAGCGTCAAAAAGTTTGCAACAGTATTCGGCGCTTCGTTTTCAAAGAGCTCAACAACGATCGTGCCGTGCTCGGTGATGAGCTCTGCGCGCGGCAGGTCGTCAGCAGCAGCTTCTGTTGAACGGATCTGCTGCTCATTCTGCCAGAGTTCGATGTACTGCTTGTACGTCTCCGCATTTTGTCCGACTTTATTCTTCACGGTCGGGTTCAGGTCCATGACTGACTGCGGAATGCTTTCCATGATGTCCGATGCCTGCTGGAATTCGTGTTCTGCAAAGAGCACTTCGGCAAGCAGAACCATCGCATCGGGATTGTTGGTTGGATCAAGTTCGATGCTGCGCAGGTATTCGATTGCACGCTGGTATTGCATGGACTGCTTGAGGTGGCTTGCAAGCGTGCGCCGAATGGCAGGGCCTTCAAGATTCAGATCAACAAGGCGCTCAATAACGTCATCTGCACGTTCCGGTGATTCGCTCGTTCGGAAGTAGCTCAGCCAGTCCTGGGCAATCTGTTCGTTGTCCGGAGCCATACGTTGGAGCTGCTCAAAGAGCTCGAACACGCGGTCGTCATCTTTCAAAAGCACCGCAAGTTGCGTCGCTACCGCTGCGAGGCGGATGTTGTCGGGGTTGTCTGCGCGCATCGCTTCGACTTCATCAAGCATATTGGTCACGACGGCGCGATTGGTGTCGTCGATCCCGCCGGCGGCCTGAACGGACCGATACAACCGCAGGAATCGATTGGCGATCTGTTCAATGGCATTGTCTGATGATGTTTGTGCCATTTCGCTTTGGAATGCGACAGCTGGGCTGGCAGCAACTCCGAGCAACATGGAAAGGGCGATCAGCAGGCAGATGGGCAAACGGGTGTTCATGGCGAAGACATCTCGGAAGAATTGAGGTGGATATCAGGTCCGGAATCAGAGTTTCAGTGGACGTGATAGTAGCGAAATCAGTCGTTTCGAGCGACCGTACAAGAGGTTTTGGCGGTTTCCCAGACAGTGACGTGGTGCAGGTCGGCACCCGCCAACTGCAGCGGCTCTTCAAGAATGGCAAAGCAGGTGGATGCGATGTTCTCGACGGAAGGATTCCGCATCTCGAATTCGCTGCAATCTGCATTGAGGTTCTTATGGTCGAATCGGTCGATGACAATCGTCTTGACAATGCTTTCAAGCGCGGAATGAGAAAATGGCGAGCTTGAATTTTCAGCAGTAGTCGGGAGCGTGATCGCGACTTCGATTCGATAGTTGTGGCCATGCCCGTTGGGGTTGTTGCACTTGCCGAAAATGCTCTGATTCGCCTTTTCGGAGTAATCAGAGACATTCAGCCGATGGGCCGCGGCGAATTCAAATTGCTGGCTAAGTTGTATCTGGTTCATGCTGTCGGCTTCGATTGTGAGATTGTAAAACGGAGTCAGATGCCAACGAAGCGCCGACGCGGTGTCCGGCAGACTGCGTCGAAACTGCTCGAACAACGCCGGCAGAAGACTGGCTGGTTCGGTAGCTGGAGCTGAGCTGTATGTGTTCTGAATGATCGGAACCAGATCACGTCGAGCAACGCTGTCCAATTCGGAGATGTTGATGAGATAGCCCGTTCTTGCATCCGGCGTGCCGCAGCACATGAGACTCAATTCGTAGAACGCTCCCAGCCCTGTCATGGTCGGTTGTGCAGCGAAGGTATTTGCCCCCGTTGGATCAGACGCAGGGCAGTGCGAAACGCAGAATCGGACTTTGCGGGTGATTTGGAGCATCAAGGACTTAGGGTAGACGGAGGATCGAGCGGACCCCGAGAGCGATTCTTTCACTCATAGGGGGCTTTCAGGGCGGATTCTATGCCAGTTGCTTGTTGCATCGCATTGGTTCGGTGATATCATGCACGCGACAGGATTACTTTGCCCCCGGAAGGGCTCGGTCTGGGGTTTACCCCAACCGGGCCTTTTTTCATGCGCCGACTGCGAACGATTGGGACGCATCTCGTACGATCCATCTATGAAACAGTTCTGTAAGAGTCTGTGCGGTGTTGCAATTTTGTTTGTGTTCATACCCGCCGGCTGCACATCATCGAACCTGAATCAGGGTGATCAGGCTGAAACGCAGTCCGCCACGAAGCGCGATGCGCCATTGAATTACAAGGCTCCCCCGCAAAGCGCTGTCGTGACAAAGGCCAGCACTCCCGCAGTTACATCTGAATTTCGTCGGGAACAAGGTGTGACCGAAGCGCGTGCTGAGCCACGAATCGCAACACCGTTTCCGGGCGTGGCAGTTCATGTCAACGGCAAGCACATCGAGCTTGACGGCGTGGTGTGTATTGATGCGGGATGGCTGGAGTTCATTGCGTGCAGTCCGAGAACAAAAGAGCACGAATCACTTATCGTGCTGGAGCAACGTCCCAGCGACATACACGCTGCGATGTTGCTTGCAGGCTTTGAATCTGGAAGTCCCGGCATGTGGATGTATGAAAATGAGCAATTCGAATTGATCGCGCCGACCGGGTCAGCGCTGCGCATTGACGTCCGCTATGTCGACGCTGATGGTGAAACGCGCGAACACTCTATCTGCGAATGGATTCTCGATCATCTCGGCCGCCATGATTTTCCGTGCGCGGCGTGGGTGTTTGGCGGATCGGAATTCGAATCGAATCACCCGGACGTCGGCGGCGAACACTACGTGGCGGACATGACTGGTTCAGTCATTGGACTCGCGACATTCGGCGACGAGATGATCGGCTATTCCGAAGTGATCTCGCATGATTCAAGCGTACAGGCGCCGGAATGGGAAGCGCACACACGCCGCCTGCCACCAAAGGGAACCAAAGTGACGCTGATCATACGCAGCGCCCAATAGGCGACTGCCTCTGCTCGAGTCTTATCGAACCAACGCTTGGGCAGACAGTCGGCGGGCGCCGCACAACGCAATTGCAAGAGCGTCAGCAACATCATGCGGAGTTGGCATGGCAGGCAACTCACACTGCACCATGACTGCGTGCTGCATCTGCTGTTTTGTCGCGTGGCCGTGGCCGGTGATGGCCTTCTTCACTTCCGTCGGTGCAAGTTCATGTAATTCCAACCCGCGCACCTGACCAGCCAGCAGCACAACACCACGTGCGTGCCCCATCAGCATGGCGGTGCGAACGTGCTTGTAATGCGCAAAGAGCTTCTCGACGACGATTACCTGTGGCTGTACTTCATCAATAACCTCAAGCAGATCGTGGTAGAGCTGCCCAAGGCGCTGCTGCATCGGTTTGCGTGAAGCTAGACGTAGTACACCCGCTTCGACGACGCTCGGTTTGACTGCGTTTGCATCGCTGTCGATGCAGCCGTAGCCGGTGATTTCGAGGCCCGGGTCAATGCCGAGAATACGCATAGCTGTCACGGTATCCGGATCGTCCAGCAATGCACGGGCTCGACAGCTTTTTGCGGGTTAACGGAATTGGCTGGATGTGAGATCGCTTTCGATCTCACCATCGCGCAGCCGCACAATACGCTGGCAGTGTTCGGCTATGTCATCATCGTGTGTCACAATGATGATGGTCATACCCGCACGGTGCAGGTCGTCGATGATCTTGAGAATGGCATTCCCGGTGGATGTATCCAGGTTCCCCGTAGGTTCGTCCGCCATGATGATGGCGGGCTCATTGACAAGCGCGCGGGCGATGGCGACACGTTGCTGTTGCCCGCCGGAGAGCTCGCGCGGTCTGTGCGTGAGTCGATCACCCAAGCCGACGATTTTGAGTTTCTCGATTGCCTTTTGCTGGCGAACGGATTTGGTGATGCCTTGATAGAGCAGCGGAACTTCCACGTTCTCGACAATGTTGAGTTGGCTGATGAGGTTGAACGCCTGAAAGACAAAACCAATGCGCTGGCCGCGCACCGCGCTGAGTTCATCATCATCCATTTCCGAAACATCACGACCGTCCAGCAGATATCGCCCAGCGGTTGGTCGGTCCAGACAACCCAGCAGATTCATGAGCGTACTCTTGCCGGAACCCGATGCGCCCATGATGGCGATGTACTGCCCACGCTCGATATCCAGATCAATGTCCTTGAGCGCCTCAACCAGTATCGATCCATCCGGCTTGAAGTATGTTTTGTTCAATCCACGAAGATGCGCGACCACAGACGGTCCGTTGGAGCGAGAATCAGCAGCAGAATTGGCATCGGTCTGGGTTGTAGTCATAAGCTGATGTGGATCGTGAGCGGAATTGTACCGATGCAGATGCGATGGGTTCCGCCGCGCCCTGACAGACGGACGGAGCACGCCTCAGTACACTCACGCCTACATGAACGTTCCCGACCGAGAGACATTTCACCGATTGGCCGGGCGAGGCAATCTGATCCCGCTGTGCAGACGGCTCATGAGCGATCAGTTGACGCCGGTGCTGGCGTATCGGAGGCTGGTTGCGGCGGATGATCGAACTGCTCCAAGCTTTCTGTTCGAATCTGTCGACAACGGCCAGACCGTGGGTCGCCACTCGTTCCTGGGAGCTCAGCCGTGGCTGGAAGTCGTGGCGCGACAGCAAGATGTGACGGTCAGTGATCATCGATCTGCGATTATCGAACAGACCCAGTCGGCGAATCCACTTGATGTTCCGCGATCGCTTACGGAGGCATTTCGATCGGTGCGATTGGAGGGCACGGGGTTTGAGAACCTGCCGGCCTTCATTGGCGGCTGGGTCGGTTATGCCGGGTATGACACCGTACGGTTTCTCGAACCGGGCAAACTGTCTTTCGAAACTGCGCCGCCTGACGATCGGAACCTTCCCGATCTGCATTTCGGGCTGTACAGGCAGGTCGCCATCTTTGATCACGTGGACAAGGTTCTGTTTGCGATTCATCACGTATCACTTGATGAGCACGCGTCAATTGATTCGGCGTATGACGCGGGTTGTTTGGAACTGGATCAATTTGTTGAGCGGCTGGAGACGCACAGTGTTCCGCTGCCTGCTGGCGCTGTTGATGTGAATCTCACTCAGCGACCTGCTGCCGAGATGAAAGCCAATTTTGCGCGTAGTGACTTTGAAGCGGCTGTCGAGCGCTGCAGAGAATACATAGGAGCGGGCGATGCGTTTCAGATTGTGCTCAGCCAACGATTCGAGCGTGCGACCACCGCCGATCCGTTCGAGATCTACCGTGCGCTGCGGATCGTGAATCCGAGTCCGTACATGATTTACCTTCAGGCGGAAGGATCGATTCTCGTGGCCTCAAGCCCGGAAATATTGTGCCGCTGCCGTGATCGAGTGGTGACGAATCGGCCGCTTGCCGGGACGCGCCGCCGTGGCATGACAGTAGAAGAAGACGAATTGCTGGAGCGAGAACTTCTGGCGGACGAAAAAGAACGGGCTGAACACGTGATGCTCGTTGACCTCGGCCGCAACGATCTCGGGCAAGTGTGCGCGCTGGGGTCGATTAAACTTGAACGGATTATGGACGTGGAGCGGTACAGTCATGTAATGCATCTCAGTTCGACATTGACCGGTGTGCTGCGCGTCGGCGTGGATTGCTGGGAAGCACTGCGGCGTACGCTCCCTGTGGGAACAGTCAGTGGCGCCCCGAAAATCCGGGCGATGCAGATCATTGATGAACTTGAGCAGACCCGGCGGGGGCCGTATGCCGGCGGCATCGGGCTGGTCGGGTTCAGCGGTGATATGGATATCGCGATGGCGCTGCGCACGATAGTCGTGCCGACCGTACGGACCGGATCGCAGTGGACAGTGCATTTGCAAGCCGGCGCGGGAATTGTTGCAGATTCTGTAGCTGCGCGCGAATACGAAGAGACTGTCAACAAAGCCGCAGCGCTGAGCCGGGCGATTGACCTGGCCGAGACAGCGTTTCGATAACGCAAGGCGTTCCTGGCAATCGAATGTCGAAACCACTTCATGCTGTGGTACGATGCGCAGCATGTCTGAACACCTGTGTCCACGTTGTAAGACCGCGCTGACGCCGAGCCAGGTTGACGATCTTAAACTCGAGATTTGTTTCTCATGCCACGGCACGTGGTTCGATCGCGGCGAGCTTGCTCATGCCAAAGACATAGCCCTGCCGGATGGCGACTGGCTCGACTTCGATATCTGGAAGCATAGTGACCGGTTCACCATCAACGCGGGGCCGGTCAATTGTCCATCGTGCAGCAAACGACTGTGCCGGCTCCAGTATGGCGATACGCACGTTGAGATTGATGTCTGCCCGACCTGCCACGGCGTGTGGCTGGACGAAGCGGAGCTGTCCAAGATCGTCGAAGCTCTGGATCAGGAGATCAACGCCAAATCGTTCGGCAAATACATGAAAGCTGCGCTCGCCGAGGCTGTTGAAATCGTCAACGGACCTGAATCGGTGGCCCGCGAGTGGAAAGACTTCCGGCATGTCATGCGGCTGATGATCATGCGTCTATTTGTCGAGCATCCTCATCTGGCGGAAGCGATGAACACAGCACAACAGTCGTTCAGTTTTCTGAAATAAGACGATTCATGCGGGTGCTGACGGGTGGTGCTGGTGTCACTTCACCGTTGCGGTGTTCATGGTTTCGATCAAATCGCGCAGGTGCTTCGAGATTCCGTCAAAGCCCCGATCAAGTGGTACGTTGAGAATGTCGTTTGTGCGTTCGGAATTGAATTGATTCTTCGGCTGGGCTGGACTGGAAAAATCTATCTCAGGATCGACTCCGAGCAATTCGGCAACGATTTTCGCCCAATCTGCCCACCGGGCGTAACAGTCAACAAGATTGAATGCCTGACCGGCGGCGCGCTCGTTGCCTATGCACGAAACGATTGCCGCAGCCACATCTTCTACATGCACAAATTTCCCGCCGCCGAGTCGTTTAAAGGACCGGCCGGCGCGGAGTTTCTCGATGATCGGGTAGCCGATCGAACGCGAGAGATTCGGATCGATTCCGTACACTCCACACGGACGCAGCGCACATGTATGTTGACCATTGCGAAAATGCGCATCCCAGAGGTGTGGCTCAATAGCCGCTTTGTATGCGCCGTACAACGTTGCGGGTCGCAATGGATGATCTTCATCGATTTTGCCCTCCCAGCGCGGGCGCATGTCGTGGTGTACCGCAACAGTGCTGATGAAAATGAATTGGCGCGGTGCTGCAGCGTGCAGCAGCTTGATCGCCCCGTTGACGTTGCTGTGCAGATGTGCATCAAGATCGTTGCTGCGGATGGGCTCCCAGTCCACGGAGTTGTGGATGACGCAGTCAGCACCGTCAAGCAAGTCCGGCCACGCGGATTCATCTGCCTGCTCACCGACCACGAATCGGTCGACGTATTGCTCAATATGCTCACGCCGACTGGTGGGGCGGACCAGTCCGGTCACACAATGGCCAGCATCTGCAAGGTGACGGGCGGTTACTGATCCTATGAATCCTGAAACTCCTGTAAGCGCGACATGCATTCTTGAAGTCCTTTCCGTGAGAAAACGATTTTCGTGCTTGTAGTCAGAATTCGACTGATTTGGGCCGATAAAGAGGTTTCGGAACTCTCATGCAGAAAACGCAGCAGGCGGCTGCGTACAGCAGGTCCAGGGAATAGGATAGGGTTCTGCCCGTGTCCTGTGAGGAGCCTCAGGGGAGCCGCCATCCCCAATGGCTGCCCAGATACGCGCTGGCTGATGTCCGACCGATCAAACAAACCTTCCGAGCAACCAGATACGTCCGCCACACGGCCGCAGCGGTCAATGCGCAAGCGCCTGGCCAGAATAGCAGCGTGGCTGGTCGCCATTGTCATCATTGCAGTTGGCGTGTCGCTTTGGGTGGTAACGCGGTCGTGGTTCATCATTGCACAGGCCCAGCCGATTCTTGAACAGCGTCTCGGAGGTCCAGTACATATTGCTGACGCTGCATACCTCGGCAACGGCCGATTCGTGTTTCGTGGTGTTGTCATTCGCGCACCCGGAATTAGCGGCACCGCAGGCAGAGTCGGACAGATTGATCGTGTCGAATTGCAACTCGACCCTGCAACGATGCTTGAAGGCGGCAAGGCAATACAGGCATTGATACTTGACGGCGCGCACTTGCGACTTAGTGAAAGCGCGCAGCAGCCGGGTGAATTCAGCTTTATGGCGCTGCGGCCGGATTGGAGCAGTGACCCGGATGATGAGTCTGCGACTGTGTTGCCGCCGAGCATCGAGATTCGCAATCTGCAGGTGGAACTCGGGACCCACAATGACGGCACCTATACGAAGATTGGAGTGCGCCGTCTCGCTGGTGAAATGCATCCATCGTCTTCCGATGATTCATGGTTTGTCTTCGAACTTGGGGAAATCGATACCAACGGTGTCGGCATCGGCGAACGCGGGTTGCACGTCAAAGGGGACTGGAACGTTACCACCAATGAGCACAACAGCCGGCTTGATGGGTTGCAGTTGGATGAGCGCACGTACAACATGTGTCCACAACTCGTGCGCGACTGGTGGGATCGCATGCAGTTGGAAGGCCGTGTGGATGGTGTGCAAGTCACATGGAAACGCGATGCGCCAGTTACCGTCGAATTGGATGTTGCAGATGTCGCGCTGACGATTCCTGTTGAGACATCAAACATCTGGGCCCGCTATCGAGACGGGCGCGTCGAAGAGACGCCGAGCCGGCCACGGATGCGGGTCAAGGAAGGCGCGATTCGCCTGGAAGGTGATCATCTGACGCTGGACAACCTGCGCGGCGAACTCGGTGCTGCAGAAGCGTCGGAAGATGTAGTCGGCGTGCCGTATGCCGTTCGGCTTGAAATTCCCGAACTCCCCAAATTGAAATGGCAGCAGCGTTCAGAATGGCTCGATGAAGCACTCAAGCGAGCAGCCTTTGAAATGGAATTCTCCATGGACGGATTCCGTCTGACTTCTGACGATGTTCGCGCCCAGCCGGCTGTGGATATTCCGAAAGTTGTCGCAGAAGCGCTGGAGCGTTTCGAAATGCGCGATTGGGAGTTGGATACGAAAGTTACGATCACTCGAGCTGCGCCTGTTCGCGGAAAAGATGACGAGTTGATTGCCCAGCCCGAGCAATGGACCGGCCAGGCTTATATCAAGAATGCTGCGTGTCGATACGAGAATTTTCCGTACCCGTTGTCTGATGTGGAGGCATATCTCGAGTTTGATCGTGACGTGGTGAATCTGGTGTACCTGTACGGCTACGGTTCTGAGCACACGCGCATTCATTTGTCGGGCACGATCGAGCCGCCGACAAACGAGGCTGCAGTATCGTTGGTATTGACAGCAGATGGAATGCCGATCGATTCGCAGTTGCGCGAGGCGCTAAATAGCGATCAGCAGAAAGTCTTCGACTCGCTGCTTCACGGGCCGGGATATCGAGGTCTGTTAGCGGCTGATATGTTGCCGGATGTCGATGAAATACATGCAGCACGCGCACGGCGTGAAGTTATCGTGCACGATCTGTCGCTCCTGCGCAGTACCGTAGAAAATACGGACGCAAACGAATCTGAAATGGCCGAGCAGATTCGATCGCTGCGTGCGGATCTGGCGCGGGTAGACCGGATCATTTCAGCTGGACCATTTGCATTGGGTGGTCACGTTGATCTTGATTTGCGCATCGACAGAGCCTTAGGTCCGGATGAAGAGTCTTTTGTCACGGGTAAGATGACGATCCGTGATGGTGGGCTTCTCTTTGAACGATTTCCGTACCCGATCATTATTACCGGCGGCATAATCAATTGGGAAAGGGATCGAATAGTCGTTGATCAGTCCGAATCCGATGCCGGGTTGACATTCATCACACCAGCCGGCGGCCTGGGGCAAGTGACAGGTGAGATTCGTTTTCCAATCGGCACGTCCCGTGTTGAGCCGCAGCTTGTGGTCGAAGTTGTGGATGACCGAATCAGCACGTCAATCCTTGCAGCCATTCCACCTGGAGTTGAAAAGCTCAAGCAATCCGAAGCCGCACGAGCAGATGCAGTTGACGATGCGTTACCACCTTGGCCGGGCGCGACACAAAGCGACGTTTCAAAGATGCTCAAAGAACTGGGACTCTCGGGGCGACTAAATTACCGAGGCACGATCACACTGGATGAATGGCAGCACGTCACGTATGACTTCGCAGTGGCAGTCGAGGATGGTACGGCGCAGCCGGGCGGTGGGGCTTCAGAGGTCGTTAGTGAATCCGGATTGTTCTGGCCGGACGGATTCGGTATTTACGACATCAACGCGCTGCTTCGCATCAGCCGGGATTCGATTGAACTTCACGAGCTACACGGTTGGCACAGCCAAGAAGGGGTCGTGAACGCACAGGGGTATATGAAACTTGCCACCAAACCCAGCCAGATGCAATTGATCGTGAACCTTCTGGACTTGCCGATCGGCGAATACCTGATTGATCTGGCGCCGCGCGAAGGAGTAGATCGCGCGCGAGAACTCTGGGATCGCTATCAACCCGATGGCTCATTCGACGCCACTTTTATTTACGCAACAAATGGTGAACAGTCGGCAGAGCCGGAATTACGGCTGCGACCAAAGCAACTTATAGCGCACGTTGGTGGGGAACGCGTCTCGTTTCAGCGCGGGACCGGCGAATTGTGGTTGCGCGATGATCAGGTGCATTTTGAAGATCTGCAGTTTCAACTTTCCACTGGCGAACAAATGCAGGGACTGTTGACACTGGATGGCATATACGGCGTGCTGGAAACGGACCAGAATCTCGAGTTGCTCGGTCGGTGGAGTGATGGTCGCCTTGAATGTCCGATAGTGACGGAAGCGATGATATTGATCGGCGCTGATCGTGAAGCCGCCGATTTCAACGCGTTGCATCCGATCGGCACGTTTGATGCTACGTTTCGCTACAGGTCACCACGGGCCGATGCGCCAAGTGACTTTGAATTGGCGCTGCAGCCGAAGACGATAGAGTTGACAGTGCATGGCACGTCAGTGCTCGCAACTGTTGATCCGGGCGGCACTATTCTGGTGCAACCGGGCGCGGTAACAACGGATAACTTGTCAGGAATATTGGGGGCCGGCCGGTTTGTATTTTCCGGGGGGGTGCAGCAGCGCGACACCTCTACATTCGTTGATGTTCTTATTGACTACGACGGGCAATTGAGCAGCCCGACAATTCAGTCGCTGTTGCCGGAGACTGCCCGGCAGGCGCTGCAATCGATTGATTTTCAAGACGGGCCTGGGACAACGCTCCGCGATGGCCGATTGCAACTCGTGCAGAATGCAGTTCTCGGCAGCGAACCTGATGAAGATGTGCCGTGGTCTACGTCGTTTCGCGCGCTTGTACAGACAGACAATGCTGCGTTCTCAGGTGGCGTAACCATCGAGCAGATTCGTGGTTCGTTTGATATTGCGTTGCGCACCATTCCCGAACACGAGCCACGGCTTTCAATCCTTGCAGATATCGACTCGCTGCGGACACTTGGAAATACGATGACAGGAGCTTCAGCGGAGATCAAGTTGCAACCGGATGACCGAATCTCTGTGCAGGGGTTTCGAGCAGATATTCATGGTGGAATCATCACGGCCGATGCTCACTTCGGTGTTGATCAGGATCACAGCTACGAAACTACCGTGAGTCTTGCAGGCGTCGCAATGGAGGGCCTGCTTGCCGGTGATGATGCTGAAGAGGCCGATGGCACATATCTGTTGCCTGCAATGACTGACCGTAGTGGTGATGTATATGGGCGGTTATCATTACAAGGTGTGCGCGGGCGGCCGGAACTGCAAACCGGACGCGGGAACATTCGAATCGCCCAGGGGCGAATTGCCCGCATGCCGTTCCTGTTGGCAGTGCTGCACGTGATGGAATTGACGCTGCCGTTGAGCGATTCGCTGGACTACGGCGAAATTTCATTCTTTATTGAGGGCCAGCAGGCAACGCTTGACCAGATTCTGTTTGAATGCCCTACGCTCATTTTGCGGGGCGATGGACTGCTGAATCTGACGACGATGGATATGAATGTCCTGTTTCGCAGTCGAAGTACAATGGCGGTCGTCGGCGATGTCGTCGGCGGCGTCAGTGATCAACTTTTTGGAATCCGTGTATCCGGCCCGCTTACCGATCCATCGGCGGATCTGGTTCCGTTGCCGGGCCTGACTGAAAGTGACAAGGAACCGGAGCCGATGCCTGAGATGCCCAAACGGCGGACAGCAGCTTCGAGAGACTGAAAACGTACATGAGCAGCATTCAAGACGAAAATAATACTGGTGCAGCAGGTATAACCGCTGCTGATACGAAGACGACTGACTTTGACCGCTCGCGCCGCGATGCGCTGGTCAATGAACTGGTCGAACTGGTCGGCGGCGACAGCGACTCATACGACGGGCGGTTGGTGGGCGAGATGCTCAAGACGTCGCTGCGACTTGTGAGTGACGGCCACGACACCGGTCAACTGAAATTGATGAACAGCGCAGTCAAAGAAATGCGCTATGCATACAAGGTGTTCAATCAGTATACGACGACACGGAAAGTAACGATCTTCGGTTCGGCGCGCACGCCGGATGAACATCCGGATTATATCGCTGCTCGTGAATTCAGCCGGCTTATGGCCCAACACGAATGGATGAGTATCACCGGGGCCGGCGGCGGGATCATGAAAGCCGGCCACGAAGGCCCGCAGCGCGAAGCAAGCTTCGGCCTGTCGATCCGGCTTCCGTTCGAGACGACAGCCAATGAAGTGATTGAAGGTGATCCGAAACTCATCAACTTTCGGTACTTCTTCACACGCAAACTTATGTTCATGAGCCATGCTGACGCGGTGACTGTTTGTCCCGGCGGGTTCGGAACACAGGATGAACTGTTCGAATCGCTGACGCTGGTGCAGACCGGTAAGAGCAACATTGTTCCGGTTGTCCTTCTGGCTGGCGAAGGTCATGGGTACTGGGAATACTGGCTGAATTACATCGAAAAGAACCTGCTGGAATCGGGAATGATCAGCCCCGAAGATATGCATCTGTTTTACCTGGCGAAGAGCCCGGCGGACGCAGTCGAGCACACGCTGAATTTCTATCGAGTGTATCACTCGAGTCGTTATGTCGGGCCGTCGCTTGTGATTCGACTCAATCACAGCATCTCTAGCGAACAGCTAATGCAGCTGAACGATGAATTCCCGATGCTTGTGCGTAGTGGCAAGATGGAGTTGAGCAATGCGCTGGAAGGCGAGCGGGATCATCTTGAGTTGCCACGGCTCGTGTTCGAACATCACCGACACAAGTATGGGAGGCTGCGCCAATTGATCGATCGCGTCAATACGTTTGCATACATCAAATCTGAGAATTGACGTGTGATTTGTCGGCCGAATTAATCTGACAACGCATCACAATAATTATGGGTCAGTCAAGGAACATCCTGAAATCAGTCCTTCTGTGCTGTACGGCTGCGCTGTGCGGATGTGAATCGCCAGGTCCAGGCGGGAACACTGATCCCTTTGCGTGGCTGAAACCTAATGCAAAACAGACGACCGAAACGCGCACGACCAGCAGCTCACACTTGCCGCCGGCGGATTCAGCACTCAACCGTTTGACTGGAACTGACAACGGTCTGGCCATTCGCAAGTGGATCATCGCTGACGATGAAGAGCGCATTCGAACGGTTTTGATGCGGCATGCCGAGGGCGGCGTGGTACATGATGCTGCTGACGAGCGCCTACGGCGTAACGGGTTCCGACTCATTCAAGTTGATGCAGGTGAATTGGAGACGCTGCTGGCGGAGCTCGGTGGAGCGTCGCTGGACGTAACCGCGTGGCATGGTCAGGTCTACAACTGGCGCTCCGTCGCGTCGCATGGCATCGGCAGGTATGGACAACCGCTCGCAATCGATGGGCATGTTCGACAGTACCCCGCTGGTGAGATGCAGCTTGTGATGCGCAGTTGGATCGTCGCAATGGAAGACGGGCCGTATTTGCAGTTCGAACTTGTGCCGCAGTTTCATCGGCCGCAGCGCACCGATGTGAACCTTCTGTTGGGTCGTGAGCCACCGGAGCCGATCGAATCGTATCCGAGCATGGCTGTGGATCAGCTTCTTGATGCGGACTCGGCATATCTTTTGACGTGCGCGCCGCCGCAATCTCCGTGGACGATGAGCCAGGAATCTGACAACGCTGTAGATTCGACAGAGTCGCAGCCGTTTCGGCGCAGGGGTTCGAGTGTTGGGCCCTCCGAATTCGTCGGTCCTGAGGCAGCACCGCCGCAAACCATCGGCCAATGGATGTTGAGCAACGATATCGGCCGGCCGAACAGGATTGTGCTTGTACTGCTGCCGCGAATCTCAGATCGCCTGTATCCGCCGAGCCTTTCGCAAGCGCCTGCAGAATACGGCGAATGATGATACGGAGCAGTTGATGACGCCAATTAACGGACACGAACGGCTTCGGCAAGATCCAGCATCAACTGAATCGGTTGACGATGCGCAGAAACACCGTTTATCCCGGCGCCAGCGCGGGTATCGCGCAATGCCCCCGATGGTTGTCTTGCCGACATTGTGTACGCTTGGCAACCTGATAGCGGGTTTCGCAGCGATTTACTATGCCGGCCGTGGCGACAGTTTCGTCGGCCCATGGGGGTGGTCGAATTTCACATTTGCAGGCGCGTTGATCTTTGTCGGTATGTTTCTTGATGCTATTGACGGTTCGGTTGCTCGGTTGACTCGATCATTCAGCGACATCGGCGCGCAACTGGATTCATTTGCTGATCTCGTGACATTCGGCGTAGCACCGGCGTACATGATGCTGCTGCTCATTGGGAATTACTTTCGCGATCAGGGTGTGACCATCATCGGAGCTGAGACGGATCATGCCCTTGGGAGAATGGTTTGGGCAATCGCGGCGGTGTACGTCTGTTGTGCCGCCCTCCGGCTGGCGCGTTACAACGTTGAAGCGTCGGCTGAACAGCACAGTGAGAGCAGACGATTCCGCGGATTGCCCTCTCCGGGCGCTGCGGGTGCTGTCGCAAGTTTGACTCTACTGCACCAGCATCTGTTGTCCGTACGCTATTTTGATGAAGTCCCGACTGTACTTGCGCGCTGGGCATCGCTTGGTATTCCGCTGGTGGTGCTGCTCAGCGCTCTGGCAATGGTGTCCGCGATTCCATATGTACACTTTGCCAATCGATTCGTGCGCGCCCGCAAGAGCTTCGGCTATGTGGTGCGGCTGGTCATCATCTTGATGCTCGCCATCTGGTGGTTTCAGGAAACACTGGCGGTGACATTTACCGCCTATGCACTGTCTGGCCCCGGATTTCTTGCCTGGCGATGGGTGCAGCGACGCACCGCAAAATAGCGATTGAGCGACCCTGTGTTTCGACTTTCGCTGGCTGCGCAGATACGCTTTGCGATCCATGACCGAATCTGACCTTGTTCGAACCCGATTTGCCCCGAGCCCGTCCGGCCATTTGCACGTTGGTGGAGCCCGCACAGCTCTCTTTTGCTGGGCGTTTGCGCGCCAGCAGAGTGGGAAGTTCATCCTGCGTATCGAGGACACCGATCAGAAACGAAGCAGTGATGCGGCAAGCCTTGGTTTTCTTGAAGATCTGAAATGGCTCGGTATCGAGTGGGATGAGGGGCCGGAATTTGAGGGCTGCGGCGGCGGCGACTACGGGCCATACTTTAGTTCGCAGCGACTCGAAATCTACAGGAGATATGCGAATCAATTGATTGATGCGGGCTTAGCCTACCGCGCGTTCGAGTCGTCGGAAGAACTTGACGCAGCCCGCAAAGTGGCCAGAGCTTCGAAGCAGAATTATCGCTATGACCGCGCTTCGTTGCGCCTCAATGATACGACGGTGCAGCGATTTCTGGATGAAGGCAAACCGTATGTTGTACGAATGAAGCTGCCCGATGTCGAGGCAATCACATTCACTGATGAAGTGCGCGGCGAGCAGAAGGCCGGCATAGACGAACTGGACGACTTCGTAATTGTCAAAGCAGACGGGTGGCCGACGTATCACTTGGCGGTTGTAGTCGATGATGAACAGATGCAGGTGTCGCATGTGTTGCGCGGACAAGAACACCTGTCCAATACATTCAAGCATGTTATGTTGCAGGACGCGCTAAACTTTCGAAGGCCGGTGTACGCCCATGCTTCACTCATATTCAATCCCGATGGATCGAAGATGAGCAAGCGAGACAAAGATAAGGCCCTGCGACTGTCAGTACGCGAGCAAGCCGTCACGGCGTCGCCGACGATCCCCGGCAGCAATACCCCTGCAGTGAAAGATGAGCAGTGGACATGGTGGCTGGAACGCAAGGATCGTCAGCTTGATCTGGACACAGCCGAATCACTGGCTACAGCACTCGGTATCACGTTGCCCGAAGTCAATGTCGATGACTATCGGCGATCTGGCTACCTGCCCGACGTTTTAACCAACTATCTCTCACTGCTCGGTTGGTCACCCGGCAACGATATGGAAAAATTCGATCTGGAATTCCTGAAGAACAACTTCAGCTTCGATCGCATCATCAAAGCGCCGGCGAAGTTCGACCGCACCAAGCTTCTCGCTTTCAATCACGATGCGATCCAGGCAATGGACGCTGATGCATTCTCGCAACTCTTTGCGGACCATGTCCAAACGTATCATCCCGAGTTCGCCGCGAAGCTCAGTGCTGAGCAGATACTCTTGCTCGGTAGGGCAAACCATCCGCGTTCCAAAACACTGGATGATCAAGTTGCAAGCTCGCGTTTCTTCATCATGGACGATGATGCGATCGAGTATGACACGTCCGTGAAGGCCGTCCGCAAGGCATTGATGAATGGCGAGCCGAATGGTTACGACTTTCTCGAACAAATGCTACCGATGTTGCGTGAGATCAAGTCATGGAATACAGAAACGCTCGAAACGTCTCTAAATGAATTCGCTGAGAGAAACGCGGAAGGAAAATTCGGCAAGGTTGCTCAGCCACTGCGAATTGCTGTCAGTGGCGGAACCATCAGCCCGGCTATCTTTGACACACTTGTCATACTCGGTCGCGAATCGACACTGCGCCGCATGAAACGATGTCTCGAACAGCGTGAAGTCTTGAACGATGTCTAAGGTGCTGCGATTTGGAGCTTAAATGCCGGCTATGACTGCGAACGAACCCAAAGACGATTTCATCAGCAGGATCGTGCGCGATGATGTTGCGGAGAACAGGAACGGTGGGGCTGTCGTTACTCGCTTTCCACCCGAGCCAAACGGCTTCCTGCATATCGGCCACGCCAAGGCCATCTGTGTTGACTTCGGCATTGCCGAGCAGTTCGATGGCAGATGTCACCTCCGCTTCGATGATACCAACCCCGTTAAGGAAGAGCAGCGATACATTGATTCCATTAAGGAAGATATTCGCTGGCTTGGATTCGCCTGGGGCGAACACGAATACCATGCATCTGACTACTTTCAGCAACTGTATGACTGGGCAATGAAACTCATTGAAGCCGGCAAGGCATATGTCGATGAGCAAAGCGCGGACGACATTCGTCAAACTCGTGGCACACTCACCGAGCCGGGTACACCGAGTCCCTATCGAGATCGTCCAGATGCAGAGAGTCTCGATCTGCTTGGGCGCATGAAAGCGGGGAAGTTTTCCAACGGCTCAAGAGTGTTGCGCGCCAAGATCGATATGACATCTTCTAACATGAACCTTCGTGATCCGGTGATGTATCGCATTCTGCACGCAACACATCCCCGCACTGGCGATGACTGGTGCATTTATCCCATGTACGACTGGGCGCACGGCCAGAGCGACTGGATCGAAGGCATCACACATTCGCTGTGTTCGTTGGAATTCGAAGCGCATCGTCCGTTGTATAACTGGTATGTTGCGCAGTTGCGCGGCCTTGGTGAATCGCCGAAAGGGGTGTCGTATCCACCGCGGCAGATTGAATTCGCGCGCGGCAACATCACCTACATGATCACAAGCAAGCGAAAGCTCAAGCAGCTCATAGATGATGGCCACGTTACCGGCTGGGACGACCCGCGTATGCCGACACTGCGCGGCATGCGCCGACGTGGCTATACGTCTGCAGCCATTCGACGCTTTTGGGACGAGGCGGGCGTTGCCAAGCGCGTCAACAACATTGCCTTCAGCAAACTCGAAGCTGTTCAACGTGAACATTTGAATCAGATCGCCTTGCGGCGCATGGCTGTGCTCGACCCGCTGAAGATTATTATTACCAACTATCCTGAAGATCAGATTGAGCAGATGCAGGTCGTCAACAATCCTGAAGATGATTCGGCGGGCACTCGACAGGTTCCATTCAGCCGCGAGCTGTACATTGAGCGCGACGATTTTATGGAAGATCCGCCGAAGAAATTCTTTCGGCTCGGCCCAGGCCGTGAAGTGCGCCTTCGCAGCGCGTATTGGATCACGTGCAACGAATTTATCACTGATGATGCAGGCATCGTCAGTGAATTGCACTGCACCTATGATTCGCAGACACGTGGCGGCAACAATCCGCCGCCGGATGCCGAAGGTAAAGTGCGAAAGGTCAAGGGCACGCTGCATTGGGTGAGTGCTGCTCATGCTGTCGATGCTGAAGTTCGCCTGTACGAACATCTCTTTACGAAAGAGAACCCCGAAGACGGCGAGATTGTCGACAATATCAATCCCGGTTCAGTGGAAGTGCGTACGGGATGCAAACTTGAACCAGCCTTGGCAGATGCACAGGTCGGCGAGCCGATCCAGTTCGAGCGACTCGGATACTTCTGTGTCGACACTGATTCGAAACCCGGCGCATTCGTCTTCAATCGCACCCTCACATTGAAAGATGCCTGGGCAAAGATGCAGCAGCGCGAAACAACTGTAGCGGGGCAGTCATAGATGCAGATCAACTCCGATACGAAGACAACCACTGGAGCGCTTCGAGCGTTGCTCGCCAACCTCATCGACTACGCCGGCCTGTTCCCGCCGGCTGCATTGCAACTGCCTGATGTCGTACGCAACTACGCACAGTATTTCGAACACTCCGACGCGTGGATGCTTGCACGTCTCATCATTCCTACATCGAAGCTCGACGAGTTTGAGCGGGCCGCAAGAGATCTGTTACCGAACGATGACGATTCCGAACCTTGGTGCATAAGCGCACTCATCAAATCCAC
Source organism: Phycisphaerales bacterium (assembly GCA_029260575.1). GTDB lineage: Bacteria > Planctomycetota > Phycisphaerae > Phycisphaerales > SM1A02 > JAJDDB01. Next base: position 31,151 of record JAJDDB010000003.1, on the reverse strand, counting down.
AGCGCCTGCCGACCTCGATCCCGCCATCGAGTGCATCCAAGCTTTCAACATGAAGCACGCATCATCTGACAACGGCCTCGCTGTTGTCGAAACAATTGAACTCAAAGCAGAATCTGCTTCACAGATCGACCATGCACTCGACATTATTCCCGATGAAGTGTTTCCGTTTTTTGAGATTGCCTCAGACGCCGACCCGCGTGGCATGATCGCTGCCCTTACCGGCTCTGAAGCTGGCGCGAAGGTCAGAACCGGTGGCGTCACGCCCGATCTGTACCCGTCAACAAAAAACGTTGCGCGTTTCATCCAGACCTGCGCCGCGGCAAACATTCCCTTCAAGGCCACCGCCGGCCTGCATCATCCGTTGTACCATCGCAACGAAGCTGTCCCTGCAGATGAATTCGGCTTCCTCAACATGTTCATCGCTGCCTGCGCTGCAAAGCTGACGGACATACACACTGCACAAATTGGCGAACTGCTTACCGAAACAACCATCGACGCGTTCACCTTCACTGACGAAGCCATCACGTGGCGCGACATTACCCTTCCTGCCGATGCTGTCGACGACTGCCGCAACACCTTCGCTGTATCTTTCGGCTCGTGCTCCTTCGATGAACCTCGTGAAGACCTGCGACGACTCAACTTGCTATCCTGATTTCAATCTCTTCTCCTTTTATTCCACTCCGCGGCCCTTCGTGGTGAAACCGCTTCTGTCTACAACAACAACTTATGACCGACTACACGAACGACACACACGATCCCAGCCTCACAAGTTGGGTCGAATCCGCTAACGATCCCGACACCGACTTTCCCATTCAGAATCTGCCCTTCGGCGTGTTCACGCGCAACGACAACGATGACCTTGCGTCAGCGCACATCGGCGTCGCAATCGGTGATTCTGTTTTCGATCTCACCCGTGCTGTCGAGGCTGGCATCCTTGCTGTCGAAGATGATCTCGATACCGATTTTTTCCTCGGAATACTCAACGAGTTCATGTCGCGCAACCATCGTCAGTGGTCTGCGGTGCGTTCGGAAATAAGCAACCTGCTGCGGCACGACGACGCACAACTGCGTGATGATGCGCAGCTCCGGGATCGCCTTATCATTCCCCAATCCGATGTTGAGATGCAACTGCCCGCAATCATCGGCGACTACACCGACTTCTACGCATCCATCAGCCACGCTACAAACGTTGGCACAATGTTCCGCCCAGACAATCCGCTATTACCAAACTACAAGCACCTGCCCGTCGGCTACCACGGCCGTGCGAGTTCGATCGTAGAAAGCGGCACATCCATCCGTCGCCCGCACGGTCAGCTCAAAGCTGACGACCAGGACACACCAACGTTCGGCCCGGTGCGACTGCTCGATTATGAAATGGAAGTCGGCTTCTTCATCGGCGGCGGCAACTCAATGGGCTCACGTATCGACATGGTCGGCGCCACCGATCACATCTTCGGCCTCGTGCTCGTCAACGACTGGTCCGCACGCGATGTCCAGAAGTGGGAATACCAACCGCTCGGCCCGTTCAATGCCAAGAACTTCGGCACAACAATAAGTCCGTGGGTGGTCACGCTCGATGCGCTTGCACCGTTCCGCGAAGCAGGTCCGCATCGCAGTGCTGACGATCCGCAGCCATTGGATTATCTCAAACCCAACGAAGACATGCAGATCAACATGACTGTCGAAGTGTCGATCCGTTCGCAGCAGATGCGCGATACAAATATGGATGCACATGTCATCAGTCGCGGCAACTTCAATGACATGTATTGGACGATCGCGCAGATGTTGGTGCATCACACCAGCACAGGTTGCAATATGCAGCCGGGCGATCTTATTGCCAGCGGCACTGTCTCCGGCCCCGAAGAATTCAACCGTGGATGCTTGCTCGAGCGCACGTGGCGCGGCACCAACCCGATTGACTTACCCGATGGCACGCAGCGCAAGTTCTTGCAGGATGGCGATGAAGTCATCATGCGCGGCTGGTGCGAGCGAGCCGGCTGCCGCCGCATCGGCTTCGGCGAGTGCCGCGGCATCATCGAACCTGCCCAGTGATTTTCCCCATATTTACACTCCGCAATTCTCACAATCGCACTTTGTTCTGGGTCATAACCATCTGCAAAGACGTCGGTTGGCAGTGGGTGCAGCGAGATACACCTAGCCTCCAACCATTTTGCTTGTGTGCACCGACCCATTCGGAGATACCTGAGGCTGGCCTGCACCGCAGCGCGGTCAACGACCTGTTTTGAGAGTGAGAGAGCATGCAGTTTTGCATCGCTCACAATTGAAGAACCCCGAGGTGACCTTCACGTAATGAAGCGTTGCTGGTGCCCGCTCACCTGAGTGCTCCGACAATGCAGCACCAAAATGAGAGCAGAAACGAATAGAAGAATTCGTATGAAAACGCAATGTGTAGGCGCTGTGATTCTCTGCGCAACAATAAGCTCAGCCCAGGCCAACATCATGACATTTGAAGGTCTAGCGCCTTCCGGAGGAGCGACACCTCCCGTGACTCCATATTCTGAAGATGGGTTTGTGCTGACATCTGTGAGTTCCAACAATGCAATCTTCAGCTCCAGCATCGGGCTGAACGAAGCTGGATTCAGTACTGATTACTTTGCCTGGGACTTTACCATGGCCGCGCCGCAGATCACGATTTCAGAAGCCGACGACGCTGTTTTTGATCTGAAGAATCTCGAGATTGGCGAGTCGGGTACGGACGGCCCAATCGCAGGCACAGATCTGACCATCGCAGGATTCTTCGACGGCGGCGGTTCCATATCAATGGACTACCTCAACGTGACCGCAGCAACCATTGTTTCCCCTGTTGGTTTTGAAAATCTGATCTCGCTGACCATCATGTCCGCGAACGGCGATGCGGGTATTGACAACATCGCCTTCAATGTTGTTCCCGCGCCCGGGGTAATGGCACTGCTTGGAATTGGTCTGATTACCGCAGGCAGACGCCGCAGACGTGAATAACATCGGGCGCTCGAAGCGCCCCAATGATTTGAAACGCCCGCACAACCCAATGCCGTGCATTCGCGAAGCTGTTTCGTTTGCGTACGACATCAACTTCAGCGACCATCACTTTTCGCCTGAACAGATTCGTGCAATTCAAATCAGGCAGCGGTCTTTGTTTCCGAGTGTTCTGATTCTATATTTCCAGTTGATTCGCAGCATCGAAGAAATGAGTCAATTGTATATGGTATCTTCAGCAACGCTGTGTCGTGCATTTGCATCACGCCTGAATCCAGTTCGCAGTCCCCGCTCGGCGAGATAATAATGAGTGGCGAATCGTCGTGAAGAGATCCCTGCTGCGCGAACGATTGAATCTGTTTCGATAACGCTTCAACTTCCCGTTTGTCGGCAATGTGTACGACGCCGATCAACGGTGTCTCCTCGGAGGTTATTGGCGCACTCAGGCGTTTGCAGAAAATTTGAACAGCGTCACTGGTAGTGTGCATCGAAACCGTAAGCAGCCGCAACGGTGCGGGCAGCCGCTCTTGCACAGTCATGATAAACGGCGTCCACTTTGCATCATTGCCTTTCGTCATCATTGTCAGTCGCACATCGTCCGCTTCTGCGGGCACATGTTCCTGAATGCGTTCCAGCAGCGCATCAGGCACCTTCAGGGCCTGGCAGTGCTCCGTGGTGGGATACACCACATCATTGCCGCTCGATCCCAGCAGCATTGCATGCGCCAATCTGTTCGCCAACCCGATCACCGCCACATCCCGCATGCGCTTCGGTGCGACCTGACGCACATTGCCTATCGAAAGCTCGTGGAACACAATTGGATCAATCAGATCCGGCGGAAAGTTCCACGCACGCAGAACGCGATCCATTATCTCCGCATGATTCAAGCCAAGCAGGCGAGATTCCGCTCGCTCGGTGGGAATGCCGAGTTCATGGCCAACGTTCAGCACGTGCCTGTATTCTTCAGGCAGCCGGCCGGCAAGCAGTAACTTGCCAACATCATGAATCAACCCCGCAGTGAACGCAGCATCCGAGTCGAGATCGCAATGCTCCCGTGCCAGCATAGAAGCTATCAAACCAGTTGAAATCGAGTGCTCCCAGAAATACCCGATGCGTAACTTTCCGCCTTGATCATCACTGTCGAAGCTGTCCATTACGCCGATGTTCAGCACCGCCTGACGCACCTGCGTTATGCCGATGCGCATCACCGCATCCTTCAGGGTATTGACCGAATCACCTCGCGAGTACACCGATGAATTTGCCAACCGAATGAGCTTCAGTGAAATGGCTTGATCGTTACGCACCGCTTTGACAATTGACTCCACATCAACATTGCCGCGATTTGTCAGTTCAAGCACCACAGCGACGGTAGGCGACATCGCCTTCACTTCTTCGAGCTTCTCCAATTCTTCCTTCATGCGCGTCTTGGTCACAAGTGGACGCATTTCGCTCAGCGCCTGCTCGTTCGAGACGTTCACCTTTATGTGCGTCGGCTGAGTCTTGGTTTCAGCGGGTTCACTCTGCACTTCATCGACGCCCGCGTGCGGTGCATCTTGTGACGCAGCTTCGACTACATTCGGCCGTGCAAGTGTCGTGCGGATCATTGACACAAGCGCATCAACGGTAAATCGCTCCTTGAGCAGGTATCCCATGACACCTGCCTCCCGCGCTTGGAGCACGCCTTCGCGGGTTGCAACATTCGTCAGCGCCATCACATGCACGCTCGTGAGCGCCACGTCATCTACAAGTTGCTTCAGCAGATCGAAACACCAACCAGATTGTAATTCCAATTCCAGAAGAAGAAGCTCTGGTTTGTACATCGTGATCGCATGCCGTGCCTCTTCAGGCGAGCTGGCCGTCACAACGGAAAAGTGCTGGTTGCGCAACACCTCCGCGACCGATTCACGAATAATCGTGCAATCTTCGAGATACACAATCCTGGTCATCTGCTTCAGCCTTCATAACATCGGGGTTCTTCAAGCTAAGTAATACATATCGACAAGCGTCTTGACCCACCACGATCCAAATAGACGTTTTGATTGAATCGCAGTTCAAACGTGGGTACAACACTCACAAAGGCGCAATACGCTCAATAGTGTCATGCATACGGTGTTGTGTGGGCAACGACCTACGTAATATGGCGATACCGATTGCGCATAGTGTTTGCAGTGCAGCACATAACCGCAGCACCCAAGCCTCGTTGTCCGATCACACCCCCCAGCAACGTCCGCCGTCGCATACCCACACCCGCACAGCAGATTCGAATTCGCGACTGAACCTCACCCCTCGCGCTCACCCCTGACCTTTCGCCCACAACCACTCCGCACCACGCCCTTTACATGTACACGCCTTGCCACAGCCAGCCGAAAATCAATTTCAGAATTCTCGCGCTTCCCCAAACTACCTGCATACAATCACTCAATTCCTGAGGATCGACGTGCCCAATCGGCGGCGCGGCCGATCCCGAATCAACCGACGAACGCTCTCGCCTGAAGTCTCGCTACGGTTCTACTCAACTCAGGCGAAAGATTGATCGGTTCTCGAAATGAAATTGTATGTAGGTAATCTGTCCTTCGACACGTCCGAGTCGCAGCTCGAAGCTCTGTTCGCAGAGTTCGGCTCTGTCCAATCCGCCGCTCTCGTCACTGATCGTGACACAGGTCGGCCTCGCGGCTTCGGCTTTGTCGAAATGGATGACAGCGCAGCACAAGCTGCTATGGGCGCACTCAACGGCAAGAATGTCGATGGCCGCGACCTCACAGTCAACGAAGCCAAGCCCCGCAACGACAGTCGCGGTGGTGGTGGTGGCGGCGGTGGCTATGGTGGTGGTGCTCGCTCCGGCTCAGGTGGCGGCGGCCAACGCCGCGGCGGCTGGTAAACCCAGCGCCTCACGGCAAACAAAGCTACAACGTAATAAGCCTCGCGTCGGAATCGGCGCGAGGCTTGTTCGTTTTGGCGAACACACAACACCACAGCCGCAAGAGCCGCGAGTCCGCTTCATATGCGCGCGGCTGTTTTCGTTGGGCTGTTTTCGTTGGGCTACAGAGTGTTCTGTTCTCGCTCACTTCCGCCAGGCGAGCACAACCGCGCCGATGGCAATCATTGCAATGCCGATCCACTCGCGGCCGGTTGCGCGCTCGCCGAGAAACACAACTGCAAATACTGCCACCAGCACGACGCTGAGCTTGTCGATCGGTGCGACTTTCGACGCAGGGCCTGTCTTCAGCGCACGGAAGTAACACACCCATGATGCGCCCGTCGCCAACCCCGACAGCACCAGAAACCACAGCGTCTTCGGCGTCAGCGTCAGCGGATTCCGCCACGCGCCGATGACATACACAAACATGCTGAGCACAACCAGAATCACGATCGTGCGAATGAGCGTTGCATAGTCTGCATTGACGCCTTCGAGTCCGACCTTCGCAAAGATCGCAGTCAGCGCAGCAAAGACCGCAGCCAGCAACGCCCAGATGAACCACTCCTGCGACATGGCATGTCCTGCCTCGGAACACTCGTTTCGTTGCGTCATCAACCGCAATTCTACCAACTCGCGCATATGGCGAGACCTGTGCGCAACTGAAGAATTCCGCTGTTCATGCCCGATGAATAAACACATCGGCGAAGGAAGACAGAGACGAAAACCCCTCTGACAGTGGGAGGCTGTGCCATGGACTGCACGCCAAAGTTACTCTGCCTGCCGCCGCCCCCGGAATCACCGCCCCCGAAATCACCGCCCCCGGAATCGCCGGAGCTTGAACCACCGTTCCCTGAGTGGCCTGCCATCATCAGGAAGCTGCAACTGCCGCGTCGTCAGGCTGAATCTCTGCGCGGCTCCTGGCTGTGCCAGCGCTACGCCGCCATCGGCCACGAAATGCGTATCTCAGCGGACACCGTGGAAATGCACTGGCGCCTCATCCGCGGCCGGCTCAGGGTGAACTGCAACCTCGCCGCCATTCACCGCGTGCATGAACTGCTGCGAGCCATGCGGATCGAAGCTGCTGTCACCGCCGCGGAAACCCCGCTGAAGGAGCAGATCGCGCAGCTTGAGCGGGACAAAGCAAGCCTGATTGAGCAGTTGACGCAGTTACAATCCTCAAGACATAGAGCGCAGGAACTGCGCGAGGTCACGGCGCTGCGCGATGGGGAGGCCTCGACTTGACACCAGACATCTTCCGAGCGAAACTGCTGGGAATTGCCGATATCAGTGATATCAAGTTTTCCCAGAGGACGTTATGCCACAACTGCTGATTCGTGACATTCCCCCGCAACTCAAGGCGTGGATCGATGAGAAGAGCTATGGGCTGCGGACATCACAGAAGGAATTTGTGCTTTCCGTGCTCACAAACGCATGGGAGGGCGGGGAGGGTCTGCCACTGTTTGACGGTGTCCAAAACGGCACCACGGCCCCCATGGACGGAATGCCGTTTACCTTAGTCGATCTGTTCGCCGGAATCGGTGGCATGCGGCTCGGGCTCGAGCGAGTGGGAGGCCGATGCACGTTCAGCAGCGAGTGGGACAAATATTCTCAGAAGACCTATCAGGCATGGTTCGGCGAACTGCCTGAGGGGGACATTCGCGAGATCAGGCCCGAAGACATCCCGGATCACGATGTACTCGCCGCTGGTTTTCCATGCCAGCCGTTTTCCATTGCAGGCGTTTCAAAGAAGAAAAGTCTTGGGATGCAGCACGGCTTCAAGGACGTGAAGCAGGGAGCGCTGTTTTTTCACCTAGCAAAGGTGATCGAGATCAAGCGGCCGCCAGTGATTCTCCTCGAGAACGTCAAGAATCTGCGTACGCATGACAAGAGAAAGACGTGGGATGTCATTCGCAAGTCGCTGGATGCACTTGATTACATTATCTTCGACCGGATCATTGATGCCGCGTCATGGGTTCCCCAGCATCGTGAGCGAATCTTTATCGTCGGATTCGACCGCAATTTGTTTGGCTCGAATGTGGCCTTTGAGTTTCCTGAATTGCCCGTCGGCCCGCCACCGAAGTTCCGCGATATTCTCGATCGCAAATCGCCGGAGAAGTACACGCTGACGGATCACCTCTGGAATTACCTTCAGAAGTATGCTGCGAAGCACAAGGCGCTGGGAAACGGATTCGGCTTTGGTATGACTGATCTGGACGGTGTCAGCCGGACCCTGAGCGCCCGCTACTACAAGGATGGATCCGAGGTTCTGATTCCACAGGGAAAGGGGAAGAACCCTCGGAGGCTTTCGCCCCGTGAGGCAGCTAGGCTCATGGGGTTTCCGGATGAACTGCCGATCGTCGTGTCGGACACACAGGCGTACAAGCAGTTTGGCAACGCAGTCGTGCCGCCAGTGGTCGAGGCGGTGGGTAGGCAGATTGTTCAGACGATGGCAGCACATCTAACGAGGCGCCCGAACGGCTGTCTGCTCAAGAAGTCGTCGAGACGGCAGGTCGCGGGTCGGCACTGACTCGATGGCGGTTTGACAACTCAGGCCGAGTCGCCTGATACTGACTGAATGTCAGTAGTTGATGATTTTCTGCAGATCATGGTCCGGACAGGCCGGAAGACCGTCACGCACACTGACGTGAACAAGGGAGCATACCTTCCCAATGCCGAACAGCGAGTGGTCCTGCAGATAGCTGGATTCGAGCCGGTTCATCACGACGAGGAACGACTGATCGCGATTCACAATGTTGGACGAGGCGGAATATTGCAGACCAGCTACTACGCCTCTGAAAGAGTCGGTTCAGGTCGTCAGCCGGAGCCGCGAATGGGGCGTGGATTGCTCGAACGGCTTCATGAGGGTGATGAACTTCTATTGGGTACGGATGGCAATCAAGTCTTCGCCCTTGTACTTGATGACATCACCGCTTCCGACTCTGATGAGCAGGGAGAGGAAGAGCAGGAGCAGCCCCACGCGGTGATCAGCAGGACATATCGTGACGTTGGTATCGAACGCATTGTAAGTCGTGCTCGTCAGTCTTCGATGCGTGTTAGGAGCAGGCAACAGACTTCTCGCCAATACGAGCGTGATCCGGCGGTTCGAGAATTTGCGTTACGTCGCTCCGGATGCAAGTGTGAAATGCCGGGATGTGAATGGGAGGGCTTTATAAAGGTGGATGGCACACTGTTTATTGAGGCGCACCACATCAAAGCCTTGGGCGATTCGGGCGACGATTCACTTGAGAATGTTGCAGCGCTATGCCCGAATTGCCACCGTCGAGCTCACTTTGCGCACAACCTTGATGAGATAAAGGACTCGCTGGCAGGCTATATCCAACAGCGTAATCGAGAGTTTCTGGAAGAATGCGGGTGCGCTGGTTGATTTTACGAGCCAATGATCCCATTAAAGATACATCCGCATTCATAGGAGCGCCAGCTCGTACAAGTTCCAGTGCTTGGGTGTATCAATCAGAACCGCAGTAATACATCCGCGATTCGGAAACCCCTGTTTCATGGCAGACGTACTGACACCGGAGCAGCGTCGTCGTTGCATGGCAGCGATCAAGGGCAAGGACACGAAGCCCGAGCTTGTCGTGCGCAGCATGGCCCACAGCTTGGGTTATCGTTTCCGTCTGCATCGAAAGGATCTTCCCGGGAAACCCGATCTCGTGTTTCCGCGACTTGAGAAGATCATTCTTGTTCATGGCTGCTACTGGCACACGCACAATTGTCGTTTTGGCCGGGTTACACCGAAGACCAATGCGGAGTTCTGGCGCAAGAAGCGAGAGGGAAATGTAAAAAGGGATCATCGCAATCTCGCGGCTCTTCGACGAGGTGGGTGGAAGGTGCTAATCATTTGGGAATGCCAGACTCACGACAAGGACAGGCTTGCGCGACGAATCCACAGCTTTCTCAAGAAGTCGCAGCATTAGCTGCATCCAGACTAATGAACTGATCCGGTTGTCCGCCGTCCAGGCATTCCTGATTCGCATACACGCAGATGCTCTCGTCACTGATCACGACGATCGAGCCGTCCTTGCGTTCCACGATGACGAGCCATATGTCGCCGCCGCTTTGCCACGGCGTTCCGCTTAATGCTGACGCAACCGCATTCGCTTGTTCTTCAGTCATTACCAAACTCCGATTCAATTAGTGCTCGTACTATACCACAGACAAATGGCCAGCAAGAACATTATTCATGTTATCCCGTCTGATCGTCTCTCTCCTCAGTGTCATCCTCGCGTCTCCGAAAGAGGTCGTCGAGTTGGCGACTCGCTCCGTAGCGCTTTCGGAAGGAATCCTCGCACCTTAGGATAGCGTCATCGCACTTGCGCGCATGTTCATCGCGCTATCGAGAATGTTCGTAGAACAATCGGAAACTTCCGCACGGCTCTACGAACATTCTACATCGTTCTACGAACACACCCGGAAGTTCTACGAACACTCTGCATCGCGCTACGAGCACTTCCTATCGCTCTACGAACATTGCCTGTCGCGCTACGAACACTTGCGACTGTTCTACGAACATTGCCGACTGTTCTACGAACATTTCCGATGTCGGGAATCGCGGCAGCGCTGCGTTTTGCTCGTGCTGTAAGTCCATTGCGCGCAAGACATTTGTAAAATGTTGCGCAGGTCATGCGCTGGGAAGTGAATCCATTCAGCCCAGCCCTCTCCCCGGGGAGTGGGAGCGGAGTTCGCTGCGCGCTGTGAGATGTTCGGCGTGTGTCATGGTACGGCTCGGCGTATTCCGTTTTGCCTGAGGGTGGGCAAATTCCGCAAGGTTCGGCTGGATTGTCGTTCGCGGTTGCTCGATGCAGGGGACCGGAACGAGAGCGTGATGAGGTGAGAAGGTGACAAGATGATGCGGCGGGTTGCCGCACCAGTGAAACCAATCAATGACAGAGTAGGAGTTTTACATCATGGCGGAATCATTCATACCACGAACCGATGCGCAGCTGCTGATCTGGATGGAGGCATTTGCGCAAGGCATTTCTTCGAATCCCGGCTCATTTGACCTGACCGGAGCTGATGCGACCACGATCAACGAAGCTGTTATCGAGTTCAGCGATGCGCTGTCGGTGGCGACATATGTGCCGACGCGAACGCAGGACACGGTCAACATCAAGGACACCAAACGCAATGCTGCAGAAGCATTGTGCAGACAGTACGCGATCCAGATCAAGTACAACAACGGTATTGATGACAGCTTGAAGCTGGGCATCGGCGTGCGGCCGGTGAATAATGCACGCGAACCGATCTTTGCGCCACAGACATCGCCGCTGCTGAACATTGTTGCGAACACGCCGGGCGCGCAGACGGTGCGATATGCTGATTCACTGGAGCCGGAAAAGCGGGCGAAACCGTTTGGGGCGGCATCCTTGCAACTCTTTGCTGCGATCGGCGAAGACCCGATTGATGATGAAGGCCAGGCGGAGTTCATCGGCAACTTCACGAAGAACCCGATTGCGGTGGCGTTCGTCGAGGAAGACAACAAGAAGGTGGCGACGTATTTCGCTCGCTGGCAGGGCAAGCGCGGCGATGTCGGGCCGTGGAGTCTGCCTGTGAGTATGACGATCGCAGCGTAGTAAAACGCCAAACAACTGCTAAGCCAAACAGCCAAACGTGTTGATGTGCCACGGAGACGCGAACTGCAATTCGTCACTCCCGCGCAGGCGGGAGCCCAGTCGATCTGTGAACGGTTTGCGAGTGGTCGCTGGATTCCTGCCTTCGCAGGAATGACAAGAAGACTCGTCTCTCTGCAGCTCTGTGGTGAACACTCTTACTAAAGGAAGAACAACAATGCCAGCAAGTAATTCAAATCCGATTCAGAAGGCCCGGCCGAATGTGCCGAAGCGAAACCGGAACTCGATGATCAATCAGCCGGAGCTAAACACGCCGATCCTTATTACCAATGCAGCAGCAGCGGGAACAGTGTTGACGTTGACGTTTGATCGACAGATCGTGCTGCAGAGCACGCCTGAGATCACCACGGACGTGGCGGGTGCGGTGCCTGTGAGTGCGGCGAAAACGTCGCCGAATGTTGTGGCGATCACGTTTGATAACGACATTAGTGCTGCGACGAGTTTGAACATTCCGTTTCGTGGTGGCGCGATCCGCAATTCGTCGGGGGGGTATGTCACCTCCAATACGTTTCCTGTTGCAGCATGAGCCGCCGCCTGTTGGGCCGCTTGGGATTGTTGCTGTTGTGGATGTGTCAGCGGGTCAGTGTACGGTCGTGGTGAACGCGGCGGGAGCTGATCCGCTGAACAACCCGGCAGCACTGGGCAACCCCGCGAAGTGGACGATGGCGTTCAACAGCACGCTGTACCAGGGCATTGCGATTGTCAACAGCAGCTTCGACCGGTTCATCGTGCAGTTCAGCAGTGTCGGCATATCGCTCGGCGGCAACACGATCAGTTACACCAACGCGCCGAGTGATATTGAGACGGTGAGCGGAAGGAAACTGCCTGCGGTTTCGAATCAGGGATTTTGAGCGGGCGACGCGGTGTCGAAGAATGTGACCATGCCAATAAGTGTTGTGAGGATTATTTGTTGCGATTGTCGAACATCACGCAATACAGCAACAGGATCGGATATGCAATCACTGTTGCCACGGCGGCGATGAGAGCTCCAACCACGGCCAACTTTAGGGTTACGGAATCGATAAGGACGAGCTGGATACCAAATGAAACGGCGAACACAAGAATGCAACACCTAAGTGCGGTCGCAAAGGGGCCGCGCGGAGGTTTGGATTCAAATGTCTCCGGATCATTCGGATCGAATGTAGTGCCACATTCCGGACAACGGTGTTCGGCGAGGCTTGTGAGTGAGTACTGACAGGTTCTGCAACGCACGCTTGATTGTAGAAGTAATTCACGCGCTGCGTCCACACGGTGAAGTTTTCAGGAAAGTGATATGCCACACGAAGCACATATTGTGAATGCCAATGATGAACCTGCGGTGCCCCTGCCGAGTCCGCGGTGTGCGGTGTCGGTGCGCGAGGCGACGCTGGACGATTTCGGTTTCATTGACGGTTTGCAGAAGATGCATAGTCATATGGTGGGTTGGTCGCCGCGCAAAGCGATTGAGACGAACATTGAGCAGGGCAATGTCGTCATTGCGGTTGATAATGCGAGCAACGCGATCGGATATTGCGTTGCTCGTGATCAGTACATGAAGCGTGATGATGTGGGGATTATTTATCAGCTCAACGTCTTGCCGATTCGGCATCGGCATCTGGTGGGGGCGACGCTGGTGCAGGCGGTGTTCGACCGTGCTGCGTATGGGTGTCGGTTGTTCTGCTGCTGGTGTGCGCAGGACATTCAGGCGAACTGGTTCTGGGAGGCGATCGGGTTTGTGCCTTTGGCGTTTCGGACGGGCAGCCGCGCCAAGCAGCGGATACATATCTTCTGGCAGCGGCGGATTCGGGACGGTGATGAGGTGACGCCGTATTGGTATCCGAGTCTGACGAGTAACGGCGCGGTTGCGGAGGATCGTTTGGTGTTGCCTCTTCCCGAGGGTGCGCATTGGCGTGATGTGAAGCCGGTGGTGTTACCGGGGATGAAGGGGAATCAGGGGTTGGAGCAGGAGCAGAAGAAGACGTTGCCGGGCGGCGCAGCCGTGAAGACGCGGCCGGAGCAGGAGGCGCGGCCGAAAGTGACGCGGGCGCTGAAGGCAGCGGTGGCGCGCAGTAAGAGTAAACATCTCGGTGGTGTGCCTGCAGGGAAAGCTGCGATGATTACAAGTGGTGGTGTGCGCTATGTGGAGCGCGCAGATGCGCCTGCGGAAGAGGAGTTGGAGCCGAAGAAGGTGAAGAAGCCGCGCAAGCCACGGCAGAAGAACGATCCGAAGTTGGTGAAGGCAGCGCGGGAGTTGCGTGATCGGTATCTGGAGCAGGTAAACGAGGGAAGACTATTGCCTGCTGCGAATGGGAAGTATGACGTGAGCAGACAGTTGGAAGGGGTTACAGATGTTGATGCACACGCTTCGCACGTTGAAATGAAGGAACTGCCTCGGTTGGATGCTGCGTAGGCAACCTTCTTTATCGCTTTGAGTCACCTGATGTGTCATCGGCCGCGAGATCGGGGACGGGGCAACTGAGGTTCTTGGCATACATCCCAGATCGATCGAAGCAGCACGGACGTCGCTTGCCTTTGGCGAGCATATCACACGTATTTTCGATACGGCGCGCGCGTGTCTCAGCTTGCTTGGCAGAGACGATCCAGTGAATCCAATCTCGGCGCGCAATGCGCGTGATGTCCGACCACAACTCCCGCACCTTCGGCGGAGCGGCTGTGAGAGCTTTGCGCAGATCGGCAGGCACTTTGGGTTCTGGTTCCTCTGCTGCCGGTACGATTTTCAGCGTGACGACATCGCCCGGCTCCGCGCCCACAGCTTCGCGCATCTTCCTGTTCACTTTGAGCCAATGCCCACCCTTGCCGTCTGGTTCCAACGTGGCTTGAAAAGCAGCGTCATTGATTGTGCCTTCAACCGACACCATGCCCCGCGAGGGGAGCTTCGCACTGGCTTGCTTGGGCAGGGTGAGAAAGGTCCAAGCGACAGGCTTGCTGCCATTGGTCGCTGCCGGCCGGAAGAGTGTCGCGCTGAAACGGATCGTAGAAGCGACTTTGTGGGTTTTTGCCTGGCGTTTCTTCATACAGTGCGCCCGATGGAGTTCTGAAGATTATACATGACACCTTTGTGATTCACCACATTTTGATGCAGCGGCGTCCATGTTGCGACGCTGGGCGCGAAAGGCGGATTTCGTGTGCGCATTGTGCGTACCTGGTTGCGCGATGTGAAACCTGTGGTGCTGCCGGGGATGAAGGGGAATCAGGGGTTGGAGCAGGAGCAGAAGAAGACGTTGCCGGGCGGCGCAGCGGTGAAGACGCGGCCGGAGCAGGAGGCGCGGCCGAAAGTGACGCGGGCGCAGAAGGCAGCGGTGGCGCGCAGCAAGAGTAAACATCTCGGTGGTGTGCCTTCGGGCAAGGCAGCGATGATTACAAGTGGAGGCGTGCGCTATGTGGAGCGCGCAGATGCGCCTGCGGAAGAGGAGTTGGTGGAGAAGAAGGTGAAGAAGCCGCGCAAGCCGCGGCAGAAGAACGATCCAAAGTTGGTGAAGGCAGCGCGGGAGTTGCGTGATCGGTATCTGGAGCAGGTAAACGAGGGAAGGCTATTGCCGGGCGGGTGCGGGAAGTATGACGTGAGTCGGCAACTGGACTGTGCTACTGCAACAGACGCGAATGCAGAGGTAGTGGAGTTGAAGGAGCTGCCGCGATTGGATGCAGCGTGATGAATTGGGCTTTAGCTGCTGACAATCGCAATCCAGATCAGAATCTCTGCGGTCTTCACTGCATCGGGCTCGTCGCGTTTTCTTGTATTGCCCAGCGATCAGCTTCGGGAACCACCCGGCCGCATTCCGGACATTGATTGCTTGTCAGCTCATACAGTAGGTATCCACAGGCACACCGTGGTTCTTCGACGTGCAACTCGATGCGCAGACCGCATTGACTGCAACGTGACCGACCAAGGTTCATCTGCTGCGTCGTGTGGCAGCGCGGGCACGAAATCTTCATGGTGATCGAGGTAGGAATCGATTCGCGCGAGGTTCTTCGTTTGAGATGATCCAACAGCGCGAAGATCGGCGTGACGAGTGTCCCGCACCCGCTGAGGATGCCTAATACACCCACGGCTCGTAGGAACCAGTCATCGTCATACTCGAACCATAGGGCGATGATTCCGACCAATGTCAACAGGCCGACGACGCCGAGGGTTGCTACGCGCGCGTGTCCGAACCACGCACGGTCAAGCGTCAGGAGATTCATCAGGCCCAGATGAAGCGCCCAGATGCTGATGAACGTCAGCGTAAATCCAGTCTTGAAGATGACTTCCTCGACGTCGAACTGACTGGTCCATTGCCAGGGATTCATCCAGACGATCGGCATCCACAGCACCCATGCCAGAAGTGAACCGACAATTCCGAGCCACATGATTGGTTTCAGTCGTCCCTTGCCGAGCACGATGGAACACGCCAATGCCGGCAGGCTGTACAACCCGAGCAATAGCGCGGTAGTGAGTATCTCTTCCTCGGAGGGAATGATGTTCGGGAGGATGATGGCGATGATCCCGAGTCCCGCCGCGCACGTCAGCGATACAATCATCATCCAGAGAAATGCTTTACGCATTTTCATGCGGGAACTCCTTCCGGGTCGCTGCCATCATCCACACGATCGCTTTGAAGAACTAACTCCGCAAAAGAAGGCACGGCCACACTCCGGGCAATTGATCGCTTGGAGTTGATAGAGAAGATACTCGCAATCGAACGGCGCCCGTTACATTCGAATCGAGTCGTATCCAGAGCTACTCCGGACTAGAAAGTGTTTCCGAGTAGTGCGATAACACCGGTCTGATGTGACTGCCTCTGCCAAGGTGTGACGGAGTCAGAAACGAAAGCGGTGGGGATGGGATTCGAACCCATGATACGCCGAGGCGTATACCGGTTTTCAAGACCGGCGCGTTCAACCGCTCCGCCACCCCACCGTCGGGGTTGAGATTCCGTTGTCCTGCCGGCGGTGTGCGGTTGCCAGAGGCAGGAACGGGCATTGTAGTGCCACTTGTCGTGTGGTGAAACTGTACGCAGTGAGGTGCGAATCGTCACCGGTCACGCGTGAATGCATCGTGTTGAGCATTGCGGACTGCGGCGGCGGGATCCTGGTTGTAGAACAATGCGAGTTGGCGATACAGATCGGGTGAGCGCTCTTCGAGCAGTTCGGGTCGTTCGAAGAAGTTCTCGGTTGCCACGGCAAAGAATTCCGCGGGGTGTGTGGCTGCGTAGGGGCCAAGCAACGTGCGATGGTCGTGCGTGATGTCGTTGATAAGTTGCTGGTAGGTATCGCTGAAGACTCGCGCCCATGTGGCATACGACGATTGAGCGGACAAGCGCGGCGCGCCGTTGACCGAACCTGTTTCGGCGTCGAGTTGGTGGGCGAATTCGTGCAAGACGACGTTTTGGCCATCACGGAAGTTTGCAGCGCCGCGCAGTACATCATCCCACGACAGGATGACTGAACCTTGGGACCATGACTCGCCGAGGCGTGCTTGTGGGCCTTCGATGACTGTCCCATCTGGTTGTCGGTGCGCAATATCGGCGACATACGTCTGCGGATAGACGAGAATGGTGTGGAGTGTCGGGTAACAGTCAGCATCACGATGCAGTTGCAGCAGGCACGCCTGTACAGCGATCGTGATTCGAATTTCGTCAGTAATTCTCAGACCATCGCAGCCTTCGAAACGTGTCTCGCCGAGGAAAACCTGCACGAGACCCTCGAGTTTGCGTATGTCGGGTGTTGAAAGTGCCTTGACGTACGGAACGTTTCGATTGACGATGCGCTGCCAGCCGGCCGGCCACGGCTTGCGGCGGTTTCGTTCTCTTCGGCGTCGTTTTATTCCGAACATTAGAGATTCACACTCTTGGTTGCAGGCTGATTTGCGCCCACAGGAGCAGTAGAAGGGTAGAGCTTGCGCCAGGGTCGACCATACCGTGATTGTAGACACGCAGCGACAGCGCCAAGCTGCCAGAGAATTCCCCCTGTACCGCAGGTGGCATAAACTTGATGGGCTGGTGTCATCAATATCATCTTTGAGGAGCGCACATGAATCGTCGACATGCCATGCAGTATCTCGCATCGATCGCAGGGGGCGCCGTGGGGGCGGGGATGTTCGCAGGATGTGCGAGCGGCGGGCCGCCGATTGTTGATGATGAACATGCGACGGATGCGGGAGCAAAAGATGGAGTGTCGCGATTTGCACCGCGAAGTGTTCGAGCACAGAACATGTATGTGGCGACTGCAATGGCGCCCGGTGTCGACATCGAGGAGTTTGGTTTCAAGCATGCGATGATGCTGCCGGCAAAGTCTTTTGTTGATGCAGATGGCATGTCGGTCAGAGCAAAGATGCAGGAAGCGGTGGCACGGCGTCTGATGCGGATTCCCGATCCAGCATTTCACGGCCCGATCATTCTGGATATGGAAGGACCCTTGTATGTTGGCGGCCTCAAGAGCACAGATCCGCAGACGTATGAGCTTTCCACTCGGCGCATGAACGCAGCGATACGTGATTTGCGAAGTATTCTCCCGGGAGTGATTGTCAGCACGTACGATTCGCCACACGTGCATCGTGGACGGGAAGACTATGACGTTGCGCGGCGCGCAATTCAGCGTCTTGACACATTGTCATTCTTCAATCCGAGCCTGTATGACAATGGGCTTGCTCGTCGTGAATCCGTGGAGGTACAACAAGCCGAGAAGAACACTCGAGTTGTGGAATTTGCGCGAACACAGGCACGCCTGCTTGGCGTGCAGCAAGTCCTGCCTATGCTGCACCATCGTTATCGCGCGGGATCGGGTGTGGACAAAGAAAATGCCTTGGCGCTCATCGGAAAAGATGAGTATCAGTCAACGCAGGTCAAGGCGGCACGCAACGGCGGCGCGCATGGAATAATTCTCTGGCACGCAGACTTGTACAGTCTGCGACTCGCGCAAGGCAAGTCGCGTACAAGTAATACGAAGAATATGCGTCTTGCCAAGCGCCGTTTTGGTGACGTTACTCTTGCCCAGTTGGCGCAGATTCATCGTGATGTGCTTCAATGGGCGAGTGAAGCATTTCTGAGTGATGATTGACTGTGGTTCTTGATGATGCGCCGGACGCTTGGGAGTTGTGACGGCGTAAAATCGGAACTGCCCGGTGGGATTCTGAAGCTGCACACATCATCGTAGAGTTTTCTGCGGCGCGTTCGAGCTATGAACAGCCATCCGCAGAGCAAAATCGGCAGCGCGATGGGTTCCGGCAAACCCTGGGTCGCGGATGGAAGCGGTTTCGCAGTGGGTGATGCTGTTCCAACACCATCAAGCAATTCAAGATCTGCGCCGAGCGGTGAATTGTCGGGCAGATCGCCGATTGGCTTGGTGTCTTCCTCTGCCGATTTGGGTGAACCAGATGAATGCGGGGTAGGCTCATCTGACTCGAATGCATCTGGGACTTCAAGTGTAAGCAGGCCCACCGCATTGTCGTTTATGAGCATGCTGAGTGATGATTCACTCGGCGTAAGGCCACGAAGAGTATCCATCGTGTGCGGCTGGCGAACGTCATTCACTTGAGTGAGGGTTGCTTGTTGCTGGCTGAATCTGTTGCTATCCGCAAGCAGAGGTTGGGAATACAGACTCTGGAACTCGAGAAGGCGAGTCGCGCCGGATGTCTCGGCAATCCAACGTATGGGTTCGTCGTTCTCAGCTCCGGGCTCGTACTTACGATTCCCCTCAATTTGAACGTCTTGCCAGATAATTCCCTCAAAATCAGAGGAAAGATGATTCGAAAATCTCGTTTCGGAAGCCGCGGGTTGTGCGGTCGCTGGACTCTTGTTGCCAGTGGTATAAGCGGCGTTGTGGATCGCTACATTTAATGTAGCGGGGCGAGCAACGACGTCTACAGCCGGCCATGCGTTCAAGAGGTCGTGATTTTTCGCTCCAGCGTCATGTGTGACGTTGTTGTGCTGTGCGGTCGAGTCAGCGACTTTTGATGAAGTCACTTGAACTGCAATGATCGCGCCTGCTGTAAATACGAGTGAGCCCGCAACACACGCAGGAATCAACCAGATACCGATCGACGATCGAATACGTACATATCCCATTTCACTCTCCTCTTCTCGCCCTCGACACCGAAGTGACATCGCCACGTGCTCGGCTGAACCAAGAACCCGGCCGCGCAGGCCGAGCTGATCTGTCTCAAGCGCCCTGTAAACAGGTTCTCTTCTACAGCCTCTTGGTACCTGACGCGGGAATCGGCGTCAAGCACTTTCAGAAAATTGTCGTGGGAGGTGAACGGGGGTTGGGGCAGCTGAATAGCGCCTTGATGCGCCTAATTCATTCGTTGTTAGACATTTAAGTATCGACCGCACGAATCAGCTTAAAGTGCCGATGGGAGGACTCGAATCAGCCGATGTGAACATCGCCGCAAGTACTAGTAACGACAGAGTGTTACACGAATCCAGAAAGATCGCCCAAGAGCCGGGTGGCGCAGAATCCGGCGCAGTTGTCGCACCAGAGGGTCTGAAACGTGTCATCGACGCTTGGCCGAATCTACGAAACAAGTAAGGGCAGGGGTCGTGGCAATGGTCCAGGCGGCACTTCGCCCTGAATAGGGGTGCTGGCAACGATTGAGATGGCCACAGTTCGTTGCGGAGGGGCGTCGCCTCATTGCGCCGGCGGATAGCACAGCGCACTTGACGAACAAATTGCCCGGCTGGTTGCTGCTGTGGAGTGTCTGGATAAGAACAACCGCAGGACCGCTGGTGTACGCCACACCATGCTTGCACGCATTGAACGGATGAAGCGAGATGCGGTGGCGTTGCGAGAATCAGTGAAAAGACTCACTGAGGACTAGGCCACATACTCAATCTGTGCTCGCTGATCCTAGAGTGACTGACGGTGTTTGCTGTCGTCGCCAGGGGCGGGCGTTCTTTATCAGTAGCGCTTTTACACCAAAGCGCTACTTGTTGTGAGAGCAGATGTCCGACTTCCTGCAGGCTAGCGCGCTTCGGAGTTTCTCGCGCGCTGAAACGAGGCATTGCCTTGTATGTGCGAGTCGTAGTATTTCAGATCCCACACGCGGATCATCGTGTCGCGTCCGGCGGAGAACAGTTTCGTGCCGTCACGATTGAACTCCAGCGTGAACACCATGTCCGGATGACCGGGCAGGCGCACGAACTCGGAGCCGGTCTCGATATCCCACAGGCGGATCGCGCCACTGCGCCCGCTAGTTGCCAGCAGCGAGCCGTCCGGACTGAAACTGAGTGCGAACACGTCCTGCTGGTGACCACTGAACACACTATGCGAATCGATCGTCGCGTCGCTGGACATCTGCCAGACGTGCACCGCCCCGTCCTCCGCGCCAGCAGCGAGCAGCGATCCGTCAGGGCTAAATCGCACGATTCGGCAGGCGCCGATGCTCTCTTCCAAAGGTCGCTGCGATCCGCGCGCAGCGTCAATGAGCACGACTCCCGGATCGACCATCAATGCGACGGCTATGGTGCTGCTTTGTGGGTTCCATGACACAGATGGAATGCGCCGCCCTTCGAACGGAAACTGCCTTGTTATGGCGCCGCTGTTCACATCGACGATCGAGATTCGTACCGTGTCATCGACAACGGCAAGCGACTGTCCGTCGGGTGAGACGGTTACGGCGTTGGCCCGGGTCTCACTGATGTCGATCGATGTCGTCGTCGTGCCATCGGGCTCATTGAGCGGCCAGATGCGCACCGTTCCGTCGTACGAACTGGACGCGAGATACTGGCCGGTGGGGTCGTAAGCAACGGACGACACGATGTCATTGTGGCCGTGAAACACGTCGCGCACGGTGCCGTCATTCGGATCGAGCAGTCGCACAACATGTGAACTGCCGCCGTAGCACGCAGCAAGCGTCGTACCATCGGGGCTGAGCTTGAGATTGAAGACATTGCCTTCGCGCTGTGGCCACGTCGATTCGCACATCCACGGTGCGCATTCCCAGAATCGGATCGCTCCATCTCGGCCAGCGGTGACAAGTCGCGTTCCGTCGTCAGTGAACCATGCCGGGTTCATCGCTGAGGTATGTCCGGCGTAACGGCTGCGCACGTGTCCGCTCGGCACATCAACCAGCAATGCGAGTTTGTCCATGCTCGTCACGGACAACAGCCATGGTTCTGACAGCGTCGGGTGAAAGTCAATTGAGGTGATCCAACCCTTCGGTTCATCGACGACAGTGACCTGACGAAGCGTTTCAAGGTCGTAAACTCCTACCGTCGTCGCTCCGATGTCGATGGCACAATACCTGTTGTCAGCCGACATTGCGATTGTCTTCTTCGCGCGCGTTGACGCTGCAATGCGCTTCCGCACTTGCCTGGCCGATACATCCCAGACAGTGAACACCTCCGATGCATCGGCGCAGACAAGGTGTGCTGCATCGGGCGAGAACATCATCGTTCGCACGTTCATTGGATCGCGGGACAGTTGTTGCACAAGCGCGCCATCATCCACTCGGCGAATCTCCAGGCCGAATTCTCCAGCACAGGCGATTTGAGAATCGTCGTGCGAGACGCAGAATTGCAACGCGGTGTCCGGTCCGTAGTCGTAGACAACAATCGGCGGCTCGTCGGTGTACAGATTCCATCGCTCGAGCGTGCCGGAAACAGTAGCCGAAAAAAGAAACCTGCTGTCATAGCTGAACGCCAGGGTTGCAAACATGCCGTGCGCCTGTTCGAGTGTTCGCTGCGTGGCGCCGGTGTCCATGTTCAGAATCGGAACGGCAGGACCGTTGAAGTCGTCGTACGTGGCCAGCCGTCCATCGCGGCTGACCAGCGGGCGTCGCATGTCGAGTTGATCGTGCGCGACAGTTCGAATGCAGGGCTGCTGCGCATATGCCTCCCACAGCGCCCAATGCGAGAGGCGGTCGTTGCGCTCGAGATGCTGCGGCCAGATGAATTGCTCGGCAAGAGTCAGCGTTCCGGCCCGGGCATTCATTCGGCCGCGATCAATGTTGCTGGCTCGCAGCGCATCGGCTAACGCACTGCGCTGATCTGCCAAGTGCATCGCCTGCACCGTTGCAATCACGGCAAACGCAGCGACGAGCAGCACGATAATCAATGCTGCCGCGAGCGGTTTCCGATATCGATGCACGTTCTTGCGCAGCACGTACCAGCCACTGTCGGCTTTGGCGAGTATGGCGTCACCGTCAAGGTAGCGCTGCAAATCGTCACGCAGGTCGCCGGCCGATCGGTATCGCCGGGCCTGCTCCTTTGCCAATACCTTCAGGACAATCGTGTCCAGTTCATCATCAATCGCGCGGTTGAGTTTCGAAGGCGGCGCCGGTTGCTCTTCGAGAATTCGACGCACCGTCTCGGTCATCGTTCCCTTCAGGTCATAGGCATGGGCGCCGGTCAGCAGCAGGTACAGAATCATGCCCAGTGCGTACACATCGCTGCGTGTATCGGTCGCGCCGATGGTATCCGCAACCTGTTCCGGCGCTGCGAAGGCAAACGTGCCCATGAACTCGTGCGAAACCGTGACGGCAGATTCAAATCCGCTGCCACGTGGAACGAGCAACTTCGCCAGCCCAAAATCGAGCAGTTTTGGATCGCCAGTGTCCGTGATGAGAATGTTGCCGGGCTTGAGGTCACGATGAATCACAAGATTCTGGTGCGCGTGTTGTACAGCATCACAGACCTTCAGAAACAGTTCGAGTCGCCGACGAATTGACAAACTGTTCTGGTCGCAAAACGCATCGATCGGCATGCCATCGACAAGATCCATCACGAAATACGGGCGGTTGTCGTTGGTCGTGCCGCCGTCAATGAGTCGTGCGATGTATGGATGATCCAGCGACGCAAGCACCTGACGTTCAATCTGGAATCGTCGTGTGAGTTCTTCTCGTTTGCTGGCGGATGAACCGATCAGACTTCGGCGCACAAGCTTGATTGCCACTTCCTTCTGGTATGCATCGTCGTCGCGTACAGCTTTGTAGACCACGCCCATTCCACCGGCATCGAGCGTCGCAGTAATGCGATAGGCCCCAAGCCGCGTGCCGACCGGATCGTTGATGTCAAGATCGGGGCTGAGATCGAGAAGTTTCGACACCCCGCCGTGCGCCGGCGCGTCCAGCATTCTGGACGAACGTTCGTGCGCTTCGAGCAGGGACTGCACTTCGCGAATGAGTTCACTATCGTCGCCTGCGACATCGTGGAGAAAAGAGCTTCGCTGATCGTCGCCACGCTGCAGCGTATCGTGAAACAGCTCTTCGACTTGTACCCAGCGATCCCGATTCATAACGACATTGTCGGATCGTCGTAACCCATCTCGCGCAAGAGGAATGCACGGGCGGCTGTCCAGTCGCGTTTAACCTGAGCTGGTGAGAGATCGAGAATGCGTGCGGTATCTTCGATCGTAAACCCGCCGAAGTAGCGCAACTGCACGATCTGTTCCTTTCGCGGGTCAAGTTCCGCCAACTTCTCGATGGCAGAATCAAGAAACTCGTAATCCAGTGCATCATTGCTTGCACAGTCGAAATCCGCCAGGGGAAGCTTGTGCGTACCGCCGCCGCGCTTCAGTCGTTTGCGATCACGAGCATGGTTGACAAGAACGCGCCGCATGGCCCGAGCCGCAACTCGATAGAAATGCGCGCGACTCTCCCAGCGAGAATCGGGCTCATCGACCAGTCGAAGGAATGCTTCATGTACCAACGCCGTCGGCTGTAATGTGTGATCTGCTCGCTCTTCGTGAAAATAGGCACCGGCCAGGAGTCTCAACTCCTCATAGACCATCGGCAACAGTCGGCCGGCTGCGGAATCGTCGCCGGACGACAACTCGCCGAGCAACTGTGTGACATGTTGATTCCCGCCAGCCATAGGCGTTGACTCGCAAAAAAGCATTATTTCTGAGCTCGTCGCCGGCTTGCTGGTGCAATTCCCAACAGCCGAAGGACGACCGCACAACGCCCATTGTATCGGGCGGCGCGGTGGTTCTGTCATGTTCTATGCGGGCTTTTACAAACCGATGCCGGGTAAATCTCTCAATCTGAGTCAATTCATGAGCCAATTCGTCTGCCGTTGGTGCCTTCTGTGGTGGGGACATTGCCGCGTCGATCCGATTTCGGCACACTCGTTTGAGGAAGAACTGGCGAAGAGGTGATTCGATGAAGGCAGTCAAAACACATACACAGCAGTCCTGTGCCATCATCTGCGGTTTGTTGATTGTGCTCGGCGGACTCATGTGTCTCGCGACCGTTGCAGATGGTCAACAGTCAGCGGATCACGTGCAAAACCTGCACACGACAAACGAGCCAGCTGCGCAGGAACCCAATCGCGACGGTGACTCTGACAGCGAAGCCGTTCGGGGAATGTGTCCATCACCGTCCTCCGAATCGTGTTTTCTGCCTCATGTTACGCCCGGTTGTGATGACTCTGATTGCTGTCTGATGGTCTGCAACCTGATGCCATCATGCTGCTCGACGCAGTGGGACGCATCGTGTGTCGCGCTCGCGCAGCAGTTGTGTGACTGCACCCAATGCCCGCCCGGCGCCATCATCGAGCAGGAACCGTGCGGGCAGAACATCACGAACCCCGGCTGCGACACACCGCCGCCGCATACGTTTTCCGATGTCAGCTGCGGTGATGACTTCTGTGGCGAGCTGTGGGCTGACATGGGAGATGCGGACGCCGACTGGCTGCAGATCGATGTCAGCGATCCCGGCGGGTCTGGCGAGCGCTACGTGTGCGTCGATCTCTACGCTGAAGCGCCAGTCGTGGCTGAGATGTACACTGGGTCCTGCGGCAATCTCACACTTGTCGCCCAGGCGGACACCGAACTGTGCGATGTCGCACAACTGTGCGCCTGCGTACCGGCGCCGGGTGTCGTGTACGTGAAGATCTACCTCGGCAGCATCGCCGGCGGACCGATAGTGGACAACTATCCCTGCGGCGTCACGAACAACAGCTATCGCGCACACATCTCGTGCACCGATTGTCCGCAGGAAGAAGGTGCATGTTGTTTCCAAATCGCCGGCACGTCGATCTTCAACTGCATCGTCACGACCCAGCAGGATTGTCTTACCAATGCCAACTATCTCAACCCGACCTATCTCGGCGACAACACGACGTGCACAAGCTATACCTGCGCGCCGTGCATCGCCCCGCCACCGGGCATGGTGGCATGGTGGCCGATGGACGAGACATTCGGCTCGGTCGTGCACGATTCAGTGAATTCAAATCATGGACTGCGGGCCGGCGCGACGCCGCCGAGCACTGTCGCAGGCGCGGTTGACAACGCGCTGGATTTCGACGGTGCGTCGTCCCATGTTGACGTGCCGGACCATCCGACGCTCAACTTCGGTGCTGCCACACAGGCAACAGCCGGTGATTTCTCGATCGACACGTGGATACGCATGGACCAGTTCACCGCGCAGCAGGCGCCCATCGTGGACAAACGCGATCAACAGCCGCGCGGCTACTACTTCTTCGTGCTCGATGGCAACCTGGCCTTGATCATCGAAGACGGCATTGGTCCGCAAGCGACGGTGTACCACACCAACTCGACGCTGCTGCCGATCAACCAGCTGTTGCACGTGGCGGTGACCGTCGATCGTGACGACCCGCAGGGCGTCCAGTTCTACCTCAACGGCGCGCCATTCGGACAACTCGGCGATCCAACACAGCACGCCGGCAATCTCACGAGCGCCGATTCGCTCTACATCGGCGCGAGCAAGTACATGTATTTTCCTGGCGACGGCCAGGCGTTCTTCGACGGCATGATTGACGAGGTTGAAATCTTCAACAGCGAGTTGAGCGCATCTGAAGTTGCATCAATCTACAACGCAGGCAACGACGGCAAGTGCAAGTCCACGTGTCACGTTCCCTGGGACGAACCATTCTGCGAAAACGAAAACGAAATCACCGTCACCACCACGGTCTGTAACTGGTCGCCGGTCGCACAAACGTATCAGATGACGTTTTCGCCGGAGCCAGCGGGGTTCGGCTGCACCATTCCAGGCCCCACACAGTTCAATGTGCTCGGTCCGAATCCGATCACTGTCGGTCCGAACCAATGCGTACCGGTGCAGGTCAAGATCACGCGGCCGGTGAACATGACCAGTGTATACAACATCGGCTGTTACAAGATGACGATCACCAACCAGTCGTCAGGGCACAGCTTCGTTTGTCACGGTTCGGTGCAGGATCGGCGCGACCTCTGCGGTCAGTACGTTCCCGGTCCGACCGGCGGCACTGTCGGCGGCGTGGTACTCGTGCCGTGGCCCGGCCCGATCGTCGGCAGCTTCGAAATCGCTGTGGCGCGCAGCGATCTCGGACGCGGTGACACGCTCTCCGTGCCGATCGAGGTTCGCGCCACAGGCGGCGACATGTTGCCGTCGGACAATCTCAGTCTTGACGGTCTGCCGCCGGGCGAACCGGTAGTGCGCACGGTCAAGATCCCGCCTGGCGAGGAAGGAATCATCGACTTCTCGCTGCAGTTCCTCGAGCACAACCCGTTCGATGCACATGACATCACGCTGTACACCGACATGGACATGGATGGCAACTACGAAGCGCTGGTTTCGATCGGTGCGCTCTCGGTTGATTCGCTGCCGTGTGCAGCGGATATTGCCAACAGCACCAGCGATCTGCCGGACGGGACGATCAACGTGTTCGACCTGCTGGCACTGCTCACGAACTGGTCGACCAACGGCAACGGCGCGAACATCGCAGCGCCTGCCAACGACCTGGTCGATGTGTTCGACCTACTCGACCTGCTGGCAGGGTGGGGCGACTGCTGATCGACCATCGACATCGTCCACAACGTCACCTTTGGTCCCGGCCGGCGTCTTCGCGATCTGGGGGCTCGTCCTCGTGTTCTGGTTCCGTCGCCGATTGCTCGCTGCAGCGGCGGCCGCTCGCGAGACGTGGGCGTCGCCGGGAATGGCGGAACCGCTCGGCCGGGGCGTTGCGTTACGTCCTTGAGGGTCCCAGTGTCTTACCGGAGTTCCAACGACGATCTGCTGGGGTTGTTGTCGAAACGAGACACATGAACGCATTTGGCGCGCGGCTGCTTTAGGGATCGCGAGCTCTTTTGGCCTGTTGACCCTATCAATTGATCCAAGACGGTGCTCTTCCTAGTTCCCAACGGTTTGAAACGGTTGGATTCGGGGAACATTTCGCTGGTTCCCGCTCCGCTTGCCGCCGATAACCAGACGTCTCTGAACCTCCCGGCGTTCGAACTCGACTCGTCTCGCTTCTTGGACCGCGAAACGCTGTCCCGAAGAAGGTTGCGCCCGCACTATTACCCGGTCGGTTGCAAACGCAGCCGGCCCCACGGTTCACGAACGACGCCGCCGAGAGACATTGGCGGCGTTGGTCGTTTTAGCCTGTAGACGCAAGGGTTACGAGCGCTTGGGGTTGTGGCCGGTCTCTCTCTCGCAACGGTGGTCATAACCGGCTGGCATGGGCTCGTCGGTCATGAGGCCGAATTGGTGCCCAAGTCTCTGAGTCTCTGGTTGATTCGTGTGCACGGGTGATGGGATGGTTGTCTCTGCTGTGCCGAACGCAACAAGGGTGGTTGCGATCAGTAGGCGTGCTCAACCCCCAGTGACTTCATCAGGACGCCCCGTCTGTATCGCGGCCGCCGCCCATTCATTCCAAATCGACATCGCCGAGGGAATCCGCGTCCGAAGCGGGACCCATGAGTCATCACACTTGTCGAGTAGCTCGCGATCCGTCTCGAATCGACTGACTGTGATTGCCGTCAAACACGTCAGCATGGCGATCACCGATCGGATGATCGAGTTGTGGTGGATGTCGCGTGTGAGGTAAACCGCACGGTCGATCCCTGTGACGTTGTCGATCGCGTCACCGCGAAGGAACGTCTTAGCAGCCAGAATTGGGATGGTGTAACGTGCGGTCTGGAATTTGAATCGGGGCAACTGTCGCGCGCTGTCGATAACTCGCCGTTTTCACCCCGCGGCCTGTCGCGCCTGTTGTCTCAAGTTGACGAATCAAAGACGGCGGATCATTCAGGCTCTTTCGCTTACCATAGCAAGGAGCAATCATGACCCGCCAGGAACACTCTACCGCACTCGATCAGATCGTGGAACTCGTCGCTCAGGAAGGAGCCGAAGCCATGGGCGCCGCCTCGCAAGCCTTTTCGAAGCGGGCATGAAGCTCGAGCGCGAGCAGATCCTGTGCGCCAGGTCCAACGAGCGAACAGGTTTGCGTCGCGGGTACGCCAATGGCTACAAGCCCAAGACGATCGACACGCGGGCCGGGCGACTGACCGTGCAAGTTCCCAAAGCGCGCGACACCGAGTTCTATCCTTCCGCGCTTGAGAAAGGCGTGCGCAGCGAGCGCGCCATCAAGGCCGCCATCGCGGGGAATACGTCAAGGGCGTTGCTGTCTGATCGGGGGCTAGATGGGTGACGGGAAGGGATCAAGGCGGCGCCCGAGGCAAGTAGACTAGCGACATGAGTTTTGATGTGTGAGGTGGCCCACAAACGGCGGACACAGGACTTTGCCGGGAGAATGCCCGGCAGCAAGAAGCCTGCTCTTGTCCAAGCCTCGCTATTCGGAACAGTTCAAGCGTGATGCCGTCCGCCTCGTGACCGACGAGGGTTACACGAACAAGGCCGCGGCCAGAGCCGTGGGCGTTTGCCACACGCTGATCACCGGCACGGAGGAGGTAGAATGACCGCATGCGCTGCCGATCACTGATTCTCGTTCTGCTTCTGGCCGTTCCGGCGTCGTGGGCATCCGCTCACCCGGGTCACGGCATCGTGATCGACTCGAAAGACGCGATTCACTTCGTCGATCTCGCTCACGGGTCGATCTGGACGATCAGCCCGGACGGGCGATTGCGTCAGACCGAGGTCGGCCGGCACATGCACACGCTGGCCATCGACGCCGCCGACAACCTCTACTTCGAGCACATCGAGTTCATCGGGCCGCCGGTCACCGTCGGTGATCCCCCGTGGGTCGAGGAGACCGGCACGCGGATAGGCAGCCTCTGGATGCTGGACCCCGCCGGCAATCTCAGCCCGGTCGTGCCGCCCACCCCCACGACGTACCGGACAAGATCGCGGCCCGTCATCGACGACTTCGGCAACGGCCTCACCGTGGTGCGCGACGCGCAAGGCGCCTCGTACGGAGTCGTGTACACCGACGAAGAACCCTTCCCCTCGCTCGTTCGGCGCACGCCCGGAACGCCGGCGGGCACGACGACCACCGTCATCCCCCGTCTCTTCGAACGGCGGGAGGGAGCCGAGCATCCCGTCGCTTTCGGCGTCTTCCAGGCGTTCACCTGGGGCCGCAACGGGTCGATCCTCGCGACCGAACGGGGCACGATCCGCCGCATCAACCCGGACGGAAGCGTGATCGCCGTCGGCGGCGCGCCGCTCCGCAGTGATCCGACGATCGGCACGTCGCCCGTGTTGCAGGACAGCATCCTCGGTGTCGCGGAAGACAACGACGGAAACGTCTACGCCGCCGACTACGGCCAGGCGTGTGTCCGGAAGATCGATCCGGGAGATCAGGTGACCACCGTCTATCGCGCCCCGTTCGGGTGGTCTCCCACGGGCGTGGCAGTTTCGGGCGAGGACGTGTACATCCTCGAGAATCGCGTCGACATCATCTCGCCGTTTCTGAGTATCCTCGGCGTCCGCGGAGGGCTCGGGGGCCCGCGTGTCCTGCGCCTCGCGCCGGACGGGACAGTGACGGTCCTCGCGACCGTGCACGCGCAACGCATCCGCTATTTCCAGCTCGCGCTCGTCGCCGGAGTCGTGCTGATCATCACGCTGATCTGGCGCCGCGTACGCCGCCGCGCGGCCCGCGCCGCCGATCTCCACGCAGAGTGACTCACCCCGTCGCTCGAAGCCCTGCCGCGATCCCCTGTACCGATTCCCGCAACAGCTCGCTGATCTGCTCGCTGTCCCCCTCGTCGACGCGGCGCCAGACAAGATCGATCTGCGCGAAGTTGATCGCGTCGACGTACGGATTGCGTACGTCGATCGAACGCTGCAGCCACGGCACGTCGCTGAGCAGCTCGGCCCGGCCGGTGATCGCAAGCACCGCGCGGCATGAGCGCTCGTAGTCGTCCCAGATCATCCCGACGATCCGGTCGCCCACGCCGGGCTCCGGCACGATCGCGGCGTATGCCGCGGCGATGGCCATGTCGCACCGCGCGAGCGCGACGTTCTCGATGAGGGCCTGGAAGAAGGGCCATCCGGTGTACATCTCCTCCGCCTTCGCCCACGACCCGCCCGTGGCCTGCTCGAGCCCGGCGCCGAAGCCGTAGAACGCGTTCAGGAAGTGCCGGTTCTGGGTCCAGGCGAAGGCGTACGGAATCGCGCGGAAGTCGGAGCCCTGCCGCTGCCCGTCCTGACTCTAAGTAGGAAGCCTCTTCGGTACGCTGGTGCTCACCATCGTATCCAGAATAAAGGAGGTTCCCTTATGTGGTACGTCGGAGCGGATGTCCATCTCAGAAGTTCGTCGATCTGCGTCCTTGATGAACATGGTCGTCGGATCAACCAGAAGAAGATCACGGGGCCATGGTCGAAGTTGGGGATGAGGATTGAAACGACAGGCTTTGGCATACGCCTTTTATCGGCCATTCGCAGCATGTGATGCACTTGTAACAGCGGCGGGTACAGCCGTGCGACCACTTCACAGGCGCACCACGTCCGCGCGCAA
>JAJDDB010000002.1 GCA_029260575.1 Phycisphaerales bacterium | reverse complement strand
TCCGAAGGCGTCGAATTTGCATTGCAAAGCGCAGAATTCGCACACCCCGCGCCGGGATACGCATTTCAACACGAGTAGGCGCACGCGCATACATCATGCATATCAGGCTTCAATCTTCGCGCGACGTTGTACTGGTTTGCCGCATTCGGTGCAGGTGTTGCCACAAACAAGCTGCTTTCAAGAATAGAACGGTTTCAACTACAAGAGGGAATAAAGGATGAATGACAAGCATGTGACATCCAGCAGAATCGGAAAAGCAATCAAGACGATGCCGAGCCAGAATTGCCATCGGCGAGTGGAGAGAGCTGACTGGAAGCTATTCGAGATTGCACAACCGCACTCAGAACAGCGTCTTGTTGTTAATCCTCGAATGTCATAGCCGCAGTGCGCACACAATAGGAAGTCCACTTCCCGTTTTGAAAGCCACAGCAATATCAACCCGAGAACGATGCACACGATATGAATCATGAGCAAAAGTGGGTACACGATCATGGTGACCTCACCGGCTTACCGCACTCGGTGCAGGTGTCGCTGATGCCAACCGGATATGCGCACTTAGGACACAGGCCCTTTCGTACACGTCGCCAGCGCCGCAGTGTGAACGGCGCTGCGAAGAACAGCCAGAGGATTACAGCGTAGAAGAGCGTGTTGATTGCGAAGCCAGGCCAAAGAGGACCATACGGCAGGAACTCCCTTTCGCCGAGGATAACCTTGTCGCCAACATCACTCAGATGAATCGCAGTGATGCGAATGTGCTCTTGTGTAAAGACATGATGCTTCAGATTCTCACTATATGTGATCGGACCCCATCGAATCCCGTGCAGCGAGAGCAACGGCCAGCCACAACTCGTCTCGCGAGCGTACACAAACTGATACTTGTTGATGTTGGGATCAACAAATGTGGAGTAGTCGCTATCCACAAAACCGAACGAGCGAAGCATATCCGAATCCACGGATTGAAACTCTGGGAGACCGAGCTTGGTCAGGTGCGATTGGTCAATATCTAAATTGTTCTCAATAACTCTCCAATCGTCTGGTTGTCCCGGAAAGCATCCCCACGCGACGGCGATGTTGATGATCGCGCCACCGGTGAGGAACACAAGCAGGAACAGCAGCACCTTGAATGCTCGTCGTTTGATGGGAGTATCGTATCGCGTACGATCTGGCGAAGGCATGTTTCGTCGTTCCTGCGGAGGCAGGAACCCAGCAGATGACTCACTTGCCATCCGCGCGTCCACTGGATTCCCGCCTGCGCGGGAATGACGGAATGTGTTCGCGGGCATGACGGGCGGTGTGTGCGGGAATGACGGGGCGCAAGCAGTCGTGCTACACTTCCTACGTCCATGAGCACCGCTACCTACAAGGCCAACACCAGTTACACACTCCCGTTCGAGCAGCCGGTGCTGGACCTCGAACGGCAGATTGAAGCGCTCGAGTCGCGCGACAATGCTGCGAATTTTGCGGATGAACTCGAATCATTACGCGCCAACCGCGCCAGCCTGTTGAAGAAGCTGTATGACGACCTTTCGCCGTGGGATACGGTTCGAGTCGCGAGGCACCCCCATCGGCCACAGATGTCCGACTACATCGAGATGATCTGCAGGGATTTTCGTGAACTGCACGGCGATCGGCACTTCGGTGATGATCCGGCGATCATCTCCGGCTTCGGGCGCATCGGGCCGTACAAGACCATGATCATCGGCCATCAAAAGGGTAAGTCCACGCAGGAGAAGGTGGCGTGTCACTTCGGCTGCGCACATCCGGAGGGATATCGCAAAGCCCTGATGAAGATGAAGCTGGCGGAAAAGTATGGCCTGCCCGTTGTGACATTTATTGATACGCCGGGCGCGTATCCGGGCATTGGCGCTGAGCAGCGTGGTCAGGCGGAAGCCATTGCAGTGAATCTGCGCGAGATGAGCCGGCTAAAGACGCCGATCGTGTGTGTGATTATTGGTGAGGGCGGCTCCGGCGGGGCGCTGGGGCTGGGCGTTGGTGATCGCATCGCAATGCTTGAGTTCTCTTGGTATTCGGTGATCAGCCCGGAGGGATGTGCAGCGATTCTATGGAAGACGGTGAATGAGACGACCAACCACGCAGCTGCGGATGCGCTCTCGCTGACCGCTCGAAACAATCTGGATCACGGGTTTATTGACACGGTGCTCCGGGAGCCGGTGGGCGGAGCACATCGTGATCCCCATGCGGCTGCGGCTTCGATACAGGAATGGATTGTCGATCAGGTGCGGGAATTGCGTCGGTTCAAGCCTCAAACGCTGGTTCAACGTCGATATGAGCGATTCCGCCGCATCGGCGCGATGAAGGCAACGTAGCCACCACTTCACAGGCATAGTCTGAGCAGCCGGCTGGTTATTGGTTTCAACCGGCGGTTGTGTTACCTTGGACGGTCTGCCGAAGCAGCTGTCACGCAACCGCAGCGATACTGATCGGTTCTCGATCGGGCTGTTGGACGCAACCAAATGCCTCGGAACGCGAATGAAAGCCACAAGCGGGCATCCCAGCCCACTATTCCCAGCCGTACTGGCCCCGGCGTTCATGCTGGAGCTGGTCTTGAGGAGTCAACGAGACCGATGACGATCATCGAAAGCTCCACGCCGGATATTGCTGCCCCTGTTCATCACGATATGGGCACGGCATCAGGCGACGGCAAGCGCTTATTTACGAAGTATGTCGAGGCGTGCATCAAGTACGAAGCGTCGGACCTGCACCTCAAGGCCGATCTGCCGCCGCGCATTCGAGTCCGTGGTGCGCTCAAGAGCCTGCAGACTGACATGTGTACGCCGCAGTTGATGTTCCAGATTGCCAAGGACATTCTTGATGACGTGCAATACGAGCACTTCCACAACCACGGCCAGATCGACTTCGCTTACGACTACGATGACGACCGCCGATTCCGTATTAACCTTTTCATGGCTCGCGGCAAGCCGTCAATCGCAGCACGTCTGATTACGTCTGACATTAAGCGATTCCAGGACTTGCACCTGCCGGACAGTCTGGGCCAGGTCGCGCTCAGCGCGCAGGGCCTGATTCTCTTTGCAGGCGTGACTGGTTCGGGCAAGTCGACATCAATTGCATCGATGTTGCAGTACGTCAACGAACGCAACCGCGTGCATATCGTGACGATTGAAGACCCGATCGAATACATTTTCAAAGATGACAAAGCAACGATCAATCAGCGCGAAGTCGGCATTGATTGTCTGAATTTCAACGAAGCGCTGCGGGCGCTTGTTCGTGAAGACCCCGATGTCGTGCTCGTGGGCGAAATGCGTGACCACGAAACCTTCGAAGCTGCTATCCGTGCAGCAGAGACCGGCCACCTTGTATTTGGAACGATCCACGCATCATCAGCATGGCAGACATTCGGTCGAATCTATGACTTGTTCGACGAATCTGAACGCGATCAGATTCGTAAGCTGCTGGGCTACAACCTTCGGGCAATCATTTATCAGAAACTTCTGCCGACCCTGAAGGAAGAAATTCCGCGAATACCTGCTTTGGAAATCCTGCTGAACACACCGATCGTGCAGAAATACATCCTGGAAGCGCGCGAGGGCGAGCTGCTGGATGTGATCAAGAAAAGCCACGAAGAAGGCATGCGAGACTTCACCAGCGCACTTGTGGAGCTTGTGGAGAGCGAATACATTCATCACCGTGTGGCGTTGGAAGCGACGCCGAGACCCGAAGAGCTGAAGATGCGGCTTAAGGGCATTACGTAAGCGAATCCGGCGAGCTAGCAAACGATGTTGTGTATTCACACTTTGGCAGACGCATCTAGCGCAATACTGGTCGGCTGGTACATGGCGCTGATCATGGTGGCCGTCTATGCCCCGTGGGGCTGGATTGTGTCATCAGTCCTTGACAAAGATGCGCGGTATTTCAATCTCAACCAGCGGCGGTGGAACGCAATCCACATGACCTGCGGCGTGCTCGGGCTGGCAGCGTTCGTGCTCATTCCGGTGCCCGGCATCAATGCTCTGTCAGCAGTCGTTGTCCTGCTGACACCCATTCTTGTGTACTGGAAGATCCGCAATCAGCAGGTTCCAGCATCACAACGATTCAAGCTCACCAGTGACGGCCTGAAAGAGCGAATGGAAGCCCGCAAGCGATCAAAGGCTTCCCGTGCTGCGCTTGTGCATTTCACCGATGCTGAAGATGTCAAACGCAACGCTCCGGATAGAGAAGATCCGCTGTTTGCTATACATATGGTTGCTGAAGATTTGATTGTCCCTGCATTGGAAGCGCGAGCGTCGCGCATGGACATTCTCGTAACACAAAAAGGTTCAGCAATTACGCACACTGTTGACGGCATTTCCTACAAGCGCGATCCGGTTGCGCCGGATCAGGCTCTAGCGGTCGTTGACTATCTCAAGAATTTGGCAGGGCTTGACGTTTCGGATCGACGCCGCAGACAGACCGGCAATTTCGACATGAGCGGGCCCGGCGGACGAACATTGCTGCACCTCACAACCGCTGGATCGTCCAATGGCCTGGTGACGCGCATTGATTTTGATATCGCCAAGCAGCTGTCCAAACCCTTCGATGGCATCGGACTGCTTCCATCGCAGTTGGAATCACTGCAAGCGTTCGAACCGCAACACGATCGCCACGGCATTGTGCTCATTGGCGCGCCGAAAGGGCAAGGGCTTACGACAACTGCGTACAGTCTGCTTAATCGCCATGATGCATACACAGCGAACATCAAGACGCTGGAGCGCGATGTGCTGCTGGAGATTGAAGGCGTCGATCAGGTCAAATGGGATGCAAGCGATCCCAATGTGGACTTTGCCACCAACTTGCAATCCATGTTGCGCCGCGATCCCGACATCGTGCTCGTTGATGTCATTCAGGATGCCGACACAGCACCCGTTGCGGCGGAACCGGGTATGGATGGACCGCTGATTTACATTCAACAGCGACAGAGCAACATTGTTGATCAGATTCGCGAGTGGGTGAAACTGGTTGGTGATTCCAATCTCAAGAAAGCGACCGGCCCGCTTCGTGCGGTGATGAACCAGCGGCTGATTCGTGCGCTGTGCCCGAACTGCCGGCAGGCGTATCAACCAACGCCAGAGCAGGTCAAACAATTGAATCTGCCTGCTGCGAAAGTGACGCAGTTGTACCGCCACAGCGGCAAAGTCCAGGAAAAGAACCGCATCGAGAATTGCCCGGTTTGCGGCGGCTCGGGGTACCTCGGCCAGACCGGCATTTTCGAAGTGATGATCATCGACAGCGAAGCGAAGAAACTGCTGGCCAAAGGTGATCTCAAAGCCGCGCTCGCGCACGCTCGCCGCAACAAGATGATCTATCTGCAGGAAGCGGCGCTGAGCAAAGTCGTCAGCGGTGAAACCAGCATTGACGAAGTGCTTCGTGTGACGGCACCATCCAAGAAGAAAACCAAAGCAAGCGAAACCAGCGGCACTGCTGCCTGACAGAGCAAGACCATGTTTTTCATTCTCAACCTCATCATCATTGTGCTTGTGCTTCTCATAGCCTACTGGTGGGCTAACCAGGGGCTGCTCAGTGCGATCCTGCATCTGGTTTCCGTTATCGCAGCAGGCACAATCGCGCTGGCTGTCTGGGAGCCACTGACGTACCTGCAGCTCAGCGGCACAAAGTGGGACGGGTACGCATGGGGCGTAACGCTGATACTCGTATTTACGATCACCCTGTTCCTGATTCGCTTTGCGCTGGACAAAATCGTGCCGGGCAATGTTGATCTCCCACATTGGGCAAACCTCGCGTTCGGTTTTCCGATCGGCGGCTTGGCAGGCGTCCTCACTATGGGAATTGTGGTCATCGGCGCTGGGCACATTCAATCGAAAACCATCTTCATGGGCCTCGCCGGCCAATCACGATCCGATCGCACCGGCCTCATTGAAAGGCGAAACAATCTGTGGCTGCCCGTACATACGGTGACTGCGGATTTTTACAGCTATATCAGCGAGACATCATTCTGGGTGCCCAACTCATTGCATGATGTGAATCCCGACATTGATCAGCAGGCTGTATCGCTGATGCGTGACAGTTACAGCAACGGCAAGGGCGCGATCAGTCTGCCGCCGGACAGTGCAGAAGTGCTTTCGGAGTATGAATCAGGCCCGAATATCACATCTGTTCAGATGAACTTCCGCTCCAATGCAGTGGACTACAACGAGCAATTGACGATTTCCTCATCGCAGGTTCGGCTCATCGGCAGCAACGGTGAAGTTGTGCATCCCTACGGCTGGACGCAGCGTGGCAATGATTTCAAGTTCGAATCCTTTGGCTATTACGCAACCAGTGTGCCCGGACAGGAATCCGCTGAACTGACGTTTCACTTCCGTGCGGGAAACATGACCCCGAAGTACATCCAGATCCGCGGGACACGGTTCACACTGCCACGCGCATCCGGCACCGGTCCGGCGACAAGTGTCGTTCAGGGACCGCAGATTGACCCCAGCGCTCCCGATATGACCTCTGCTGTGATGATCGTGCCGCCGGATCGTGATCAGGACATCCGCTTCAGCATAA
Organism: Phycisphaerales bacterium; assembly: GCA_029260575.1. GTDB lineage: Bacteria > Planctomycetota > Phycisphaerae > Phycisphaerales > SM1A02 > JAJDDB01. Next base: position 136,925 of record JAJDDB010000002.1, on the reverse strand, counting down.
ACAACCAACCAACTGGCGTTGACATGGCCGATCGCCACATCGCTTCCACGGGTGGCAAGCGCGTCAAGCTTCCAACAGATTCAGCCCGTCGCAATCAGCGCGTTCAGGGCATTGCCACCCCCGAAGGAACGCGAATCGTCAAGGTGCGGGTCGATCATCTTGAATCTGCAAATATCTTCAAGAAGTCTCTGCTCGAAAGCATTCCCGACAACGCCCAGATCGCGCTGGTTGATTCGAAGGGCAGGACTTATTCGCCCATCGGTTTCATGCACACACCAGAAGGCGAACCGACATTCCTCCTGCTTGATCCGACTCGATTCGTGAAGACTCTGAATTCAATCGTCAGCCTTCCCGAAGGCAGCCGCGACGAATTGAAACTCATCTTCCGCGTCACCATCGGAGCGGAAATTCGCGGCCTTGCGTTCGGCAACGAAACCGTCGGCCAGTGCAGCATCATCGTGCCCGAAAAGTGATGCACCACAAGACCGTTCCGCCGTTCTTTGATCGCGCGCTGCGCTATGCACTTACCCCGCCAACTTCAGCGCATCAGTCGCTGGTTGAGTCTCGACCACCGCACTCCCCACATTTCGAGCGTATGTCGGCACCAACAGCGGGCTCGACCACTGCCCCTGCTTGCCCTTCGCAGTGATCCAGCAGCCGTAATACCGCGCCGCCTTCCCGTCCATGACTTCAGGTGGAAAATTCACCCGATGCGGACTGCGCGTCAGCAGCGCCACGTGATGCACACTGCGCCGACCTTCGTTGAATCCATTTTCCGTGGAGAAGTCCGCTCCAAGCAGCATGCCGATGGCTCCCTTGGGCTTGCCCCGCGATTCGACTAAACCCGAATCACGAAACCGCAGCATGAACCCGGTCCAGCTCACCTCGCGCACACTCAGCACCGGCCGGGTGCGCGGGCTGCGGATCGGCGTGCGATGCGCATCATCAAGATGCACACCCACCGCGAACTTCAGATTGTTGGACACATGCGGGTTCGCCTTGATCTGCATCGCCAGCGGCCTGCACACCCGCTCCAGCTCCGCCCGCTCACTGTTCTTGGCAATCGTCGCCGACTTTGAATTGGTCGTCGGCTGCGTCGTCAGCACATACGCCGCAACATATTGATCCGTAACCGCCCGAATCGCTATTGCATCACCTGCAGTCAGGCCAAGCGCTGCAAAATTGGCATCGACTGTGTCCGCAAAGTGGCTCGCCCACTGCTTCAGCTGCTCATCAGATTCACCCATGTATGAACCCCGCCGCGCGGGCTCGGATTGATCGTAAGAAGTCATGGCATCGCCCTCGTCAGCGGGATTGCTGTCACCAGAGCTATCGGTCCTTCGTGCCGGGCAGTTCACCGCTCAAGCCGCGCCGCACCCGATTCCGCCTTGCCAATCCGGCGAATCGCGGCGCAACCCGCTAGTTTTCCACGAGTTACACAGCCATCAAAACGACACTCTTTCTCGCTGCCATCATGTAGTGAGGCGCGAACACACGAACCCACTCGCTCGCTTCATGAAGCGAGCGAGGACTTCGTGAAGGCAGGAATCCCGATCACGAGTTGCCAGCGCACTTCATGACTGCGCGAGGCACTTCACGAAGCGCACCACTCACGTCACGAAGCCCCGCAGGACTACATGTGGGCAGAAAGAATGAGGACGGATCGTGGAAGAAATTGAACAGCGATTTGGGAGAAACTCCCACCGCGTCGACTTCAACCGATCTCCAGCAATTCGCTCAAGACGACATCCACATATGCTTTGATCTGTTGTACTTCTGTCTTGGACGTCCCAACATGCGTAGAAAGTGATGACCTGGTATACACCGAGCGAGCTAGGGCACCCACACGCTCATCGACAATTGAAACCGCGTCCTCTGGGGCCGCACTTTGAGACTTGTTGAAGCCTCTTGACTTGAGAATGAATCGGACTTTCTGCTGCATCGTTGGACGAGAACGATCCTTTTCTAGCTTGAAGTTTGTCTGAGACTTGACGTCCTTGTCTGGCGCTAGGTGGTCGAGTATCTCTCGTAAGGATTCGCGCAGCTCTGCCGCTACTCCACGATAGCTGATTCGGCTTTCATCTCGAAGATCTATACATGCCTGTTCGTAAGAACACCCCGCCGTTTCTACAAGTCCACCCAATGTTTGTGCAATGAGCCTTTCCTTGCCATCGGCGACGCCAGATCTGGGCTGCTGTGATACTGATGATGAAGTCAACAGAGCAACTTCAAGTCCGTTAATCTCACGCTCTGTCGCCTTAATAGTATTGACATAGCTCGTTCGAAGGGACGCTTTCTGTGTCAAGACCAATAGATCTTGCATCCAATTGTCTAATCCACCGAGACTCTCATCATCAAGACCTTGTAAAGAGAACACGGGTCGCGCCTGGCCATAGTATTTTGTTACAAAATCTCGACAAGCGTTCTGTATAGCTGCCGATCGGACCTGCTTGGCCGTTGAGCAGCTGAGTTGATCCTTAATCTGCTTTGTCGTCTCTCGCATCTCGGTAAGGTGACCATTGCCGTCTGAAGGCATTATTCACCTCTTTTTCTTGCGGCGAGAAGTTGTTGACTTCTTTCTAGTAGTTTTCTTTTTTCCAGTTGTTTTCTTCTTGCTCGGCTTCTTCCGACGTCGAACAACCGACTTTGCGTCTGCTCCTTGTTTTGGAAGATTATGAGCAACTAGGTTATGTCCGACAGGGTTGAGCTTGTACTTTCCATGGCCAACGCTATCCAGATATCCCGCTTGCTTTGCATTCGGAAGGGTGAACTCTGGTCGTTTAGGAAGAGGGTAATTTGCTTGCTTAAACCGTTCAGACAAGTCCGATGTAGAAATCTCTACTTTTCGCTGATCGACAGGTGCAAGTTCTGAAAGATAGTAGGCCACCACGACAGCCATCTGCACATCAGATTGTGGCTGCTTTTGTTCCTTGAGACTGCGGATATCCGCTATTTGAGGTTTGGAAGAGCGAGCCGGGAGTTGCGGCACTACCTGCGAACTAGCATCCGCAGATGTTTCGGAATCCGTGCCGTGAGCCACTGATTCAAGACTGGGCGCATTCACTTTGATGCCCAAATGCTGAATCGCGTATTCTAAGACACGCTGTTGCGCATCCTGCTCTAATTGCGACAGTGCATCAGCAATTGTCCGGATCGCATCAAGTTCTTTATTGATCGAGGGCTCAGGCATAGCGTCTCTCCATGCTGATCTTAACCCAGTATATGGCAAGCCGGACTTGTGCGCTCGATCTCGAACATGTAACTGAGTTTGGTGGCATATCGAGCAGTCATAACAATCTGACACGCCTTTACTGACTCGCGGTGCTCACCTCTGTCTTCCGCACCTACCCCTCCCCCTACTCCTTCTTCAGCAGGCGTTCGAGGTAGTGGATGTCAAAATCCGCCTTGATGAAGTTCGGGTTGTCCATCAGCTTGCGCTGCAGCGGGATCGTTGTCTTGATCGGCTCAATGATGAATTCATCCAGCGCACCGGCCATGCGCCGAATTGCTTCGGTGCGGTCGGCCCCGTGTACGATCAGCTTGCCGATCATCGAATCGTAATTCGGCGGAATGCGATAACCGGCCCGCGCATGTGTATCAACGCGCACGCCCGGACCGCCCGGCGGCACGAACGTTGTCAACGTGCCCGGCTGCGGCATGAAGCCGCGCTCCGTGTCCTCCGCATTGATGCGGCACTCAATCGCGTGGCCGTTGAGCTTGATATCGCGCTGTTTGAAGCGCAGCGGCTCCCCCGCGGAAACGCGAATCATTTCCTTGACGATATCAATACCGGTCACCATCTCCGTGACAGGGTGTTCCACCTGTATGCGGGTGTTGACTTCGAGCATGTAGAAATCGCCTTTGCCATCGAGCAGAAACTCGACCGTCGCAGCGCCGGAGTATTTCGCCTTGCGGATCATGTCCGAAGCAGACTTGGCGACAACATCGCGCTTCTTGGGATCAATTCCGGGGGCGGGCGATTCTTCGATGAGTTTCTGATGGCGGCGCTGCGTTGTGCAATCACGTTCGAAGAGGTGAATCGCATTGCCGTGCCGATCGCCGAGCACCTGGATTTCGACATGCCGGGCGTTTTCGAGAAATTTCTCGATGTAGACCGCCCCGTTGCCGAACGCTGCCTGAGCTTCCTGCTGGGCGCTGCTGATTGCAGAGCGCAGTGCGCCTTCGTTGTGAACGATGCGCATGCCGCGCCCGCCGCCGCCTGCTGCTGCTTTGACGATGACCGGGTAGCCGATCTCCGCAGCGACTTTTGCAGCGTCTTCGATTTCTTCGATCGCCGACTCGCTGCCGGGAAAGACCGGCACCTTGGTGTCGCGTGCCATCTTCTTGCAGGCGATCTTGTCGCCGAGCATCGCCATCGCTTCCGGGCTCGGGCCGATGAATTCGATGTGACAGTCGCGGCAGATTTCGGCAAAGTGGGCGTTCTCTGCAAGGAAGCCGTAGCCGGGGTGAATGGCATCGACGTTGGCAACTTCGGCAGCGCTGATGATGCGGTCGATGCGCAGGTACGATTCGGTTGCCGGTCCGGGGCCGATGCAGATTGCTTCGTCTGCATACTTCAGCCACGGCCCGTCCGCATCTGCGGTGGAATACACGCAGACAGTTTCAATGCCAAGCTCGCGGGCTGCGCGGATGATGCGCAGCGCGATTTCCCCTCGGTTGGCTATCAGGATTCGTGAGAACATCAGATACTCGTCACGGTTGTCGTTTCATTTCAACACGAAGAATACGCACAGCACTGAGACAACCGAGAGGCACATCAACAACATCGCTGCAGGTGATGTGTGGCTTTCGGCGCGATTGGCTTTGGGGCTTTTCCTAATCCGGTTTGATCATGAACAGCGCCTGGCCGAATTCCACCGACGCTCCATTGTCAACACATACGCGTGCAACCGAGCCGGAGCATTCCGCCTTGATCTCGTTAAAGATCTTCATCGCTTCGACAATGCACACAACCGTGTCCGCTTCGACTCTGCTGCCGACTGATACGAACGCCGGAGTATCGGGATTGGGCGCGGTGTAGAAGGTTCCCACCATCGGGCATTCGATTGCGAGAAGCCCGGCATCGTCATCGGCGGGCGGCGGCGCAGCAGGTGATGCAGATGCCGACTGTTGCGCAGAAGCGGTCGGCTGTGCTGCCATCGCTGGAGGCGCGTGCACAACCGGCTGAATCTCTCGGCCGTCACGTCGAAGCGTGACCTGTTCTTCGGTATCGCGAAGGTCCAGTTCGGTCAGGTCATTAGCGACCATCAGCCGAACCAGTTCCTTGAGTTTGCGAATGTCAATCATGAATGGTGTCCACTGTTTCGACTTCGGTTTGATCAGCCGGCCACGGAGGCAGGCTCGACAATCGCCGAGTCGATGTCTTTGGGGTAACTGCTGAGCACCCTGCATCCGGAATCGGTGATCAGCACATCATCTTCAATGCGCACGCCGCCGACGCCCGGCAGATAGATTCCCGGTTCCACGGTCATCACCATGCCCGGGCGAAGCTCGACATCGGTCTGTAAGTCGTTGAAATACGGCGACTCATGCACGTCCTTGCCGAGGCCGTGCCCGAGTCCGTGGCCGAACTGCTCTCCATAGCCGGCTTTGGTGATGACGTTGCGGGCAACTGCGTCAATATCCGCACAGATTCTGCCCGCAGCGATAGCGTCAATCGCAGCGAGTTGGGCGTCGAGCACAATCGGATAGATCTCGGCGATCTTCGGTTCAAATGCGCCAATGGCGATCGTGCGCGTCAGGTCAGAGCAATACCCGTTGACCTTCGCGCCGCAGTCGATCAGGAGAACCCCTTCGCGAACAGGTTCCATTGCGGTCATGTAATGCATGATGGAACTGTTGGGACCGCTGCCGACGATTGCATCGAAACTCGGTTTGAACGCGCCGCGGGTTTTCATTTCGTAATCAAGCAGTGCCGAAACGTGCAATTCGGTCATGCCTGGGGTGAGCTGCCGAATCGCAGCATCAAGTGCAGCTTCGTGAATGGCAACAGCCTGCTCGATCGCTTCAACTTCGACAGCGTCCTTGCACATGCGAAGCTCTGCCAGAGTCTTTGACTTCGAAGTGAGCTTCAGCGGCGCGAGGGCTTCGGTGTAGGCAGACATCTGCCCGATCGACGTGTGATCGCCCTGCACGAACAGCCGATCGACGCGAGCTTCACCGCACAGCATTTTGATTGCAATATGAAGCCTGTGGCGGATGCCCATGTGTACGCTGCAAATGTGCTTTGCCCGCCACGGATCGAGAAACTCGTCGTACCGCGAATCCGAAAGTATCACCGAGTCGTCGGGCAGAATGAGCAGCAGGCTGTCATCGCCTATGAATCCGGTCAGGTATTCGATGTCGGTGTGGTGACTGACGAGAAAAGCTTCGGACTGAGCCAGATCCAGTTTCTCACGAAGACGTGTCAGGCGGTTGTGATACGCCTTGATCTTGCGGTCCGTGAGCATGGCTGGGGGCGACTCGGTCATGGACGCGAAGTATAGCGATCAGGAGATCGTGCTGCTATCTGCATCGAACAGTAGGCCATCTGCAGGGAAAATGATACGTCCGACTGGTGGTTATCCGCCAGCCCATAGGCTCTGGTCTGCCGAACGCATTGCCAGTGGCTTGTCGAGCAGTTCCTTGAGCACGATCAACTCGCGAAGTGCTTGACGGTTGTGAAGTTTCGCACGCAGTGTGCTCGTCGGCGGCAGTGTCGGTGCGGGCAGTGATTCGGCGGCGCGTCTTAGCCGTTTCGATTCGTCATCCAACTTCTTGCGCGAGCTGCGTGTGGGCTGCTCGTATGCCTGCATTGCGGTGCGCAGCACTTGTGCTGCGGCCAGCGCAGAAGCCTCGGGCGTCGGTTGCCTGGACGGTGTTTGCCTGGCACGATTGGGTACCGGCTTTGTCTTTGTTAGCTGAGGAGAAAGTGTCGTTATCTGCTTGCGGGTGGTCGGCGGCGACTGGAGCGATGGCTTGCCGGAACCTGTGCGGACATTTGTCGCACTGCGCTGCGTCTGGGCTGCCCTGCGACGGCGGAGCTCTTCGAGTTGAGCCTGCCTGCGTGCAGCAAGTTCTTCACGCGAGGTCGAGCGGGAGGCGGTCTGCTGACTCGTTTGCGACAGCGATGTCGCTCGCTGGGTGGTAGGCGTCCCACCTTGCTGGGCGGCTTTGCGGCGCTGCTCAGCAAGCTCCTTGAGGCGCTGTTGTTCCTGCTTTTTCGCTGCTGCCTGCACGATCATCTGGATGATCCACCAGGCCGCAGCAATCACGATGATGATCCAACTGTTTCCCATGACGCACTCAGTATACGACGCTCACGGTGAAGACGAAGAGATGGCGCTGAAGAACCTGACTATCGGCTGAGCAGTGTCGGGAGCAATACGGATGTGCCATCAGTACGCCGGGCGGCTTCAAACGACACGCCGAACACCGTCTGCAATGTCTCGCGCGTCATGACCTGCTCCACCCGGCCATGCCCGAGGAGGCTGCCCTCATGAAGCAGCATGACTTCATCGGCAATCGATGCAGCCATGGTCAGATCGTGGACGGACATAATGACTGTCGCGCCGTTGTCAGCCAGCTCTCGAAGTTGCGCAGCGCATAGCAGCGCGTGTTTCATGTCCAATGCCGATGTCGGTTCATCAAGGACGACAATCCCCTGGTCTTGGTGCTGGGCAAACGCACGGGCAATGGCAACACGTTGCTGCTGGCCGACTGAAAGCGTAGGTACAACTCGATCTGCCAGAGCAGACAGGTCCAGTCGACGCATTGCGTCATCAATTGCGCCCGCCTTGGATGGCAACGCATACCGACCAAGAGATACAACTTCTTCCACCTTGAATGCCGCAGCAATGCTCGGGCGCTGGGCGACATACGCCAGCCGCTGAGCTAAGGCGCGCGGCGGCATGTGATAAACCCGTCGATCGTTGAGCGAGACTTCTCCATCCGTCGGTTTGAGCAAGCCGGCCATGCAGCGCAGCAATGTGCTCTTGCCTGAGGCGTTGGCGCCGATTACCGCAGTGATCCGGCCGGGGCCAACTGTGGCGGTTATGTCATTGAGCGCGACAATCGATCCGAACTGGACAGTGAGGTTGGTGATCTTCAGCATCAGACTTGCCCCCTGCCGCTGCGAAGAAGCCAGATGAACGCAGGTCCGCCGATGAGCGCGGTGAAAACGCCGACCGGAACATGACCGCGCCCGATGCTGATGATTTGTGAGGCGACGTCAGCTGCAAGCAGCAGTGCAGCGCCGGTCAGTGCAGCACCGATCACGAGGGCAGTATGGCGTGGTCCAATCAGAAGCCGAGCTGCGTGCGGGGCGATCAGGCCGACGAAGCCGATCGGGCCGCAGAGCGTGACGGCCAATGCGGCGAGAACCCCGGCCATGATGAACATGAAGATGCGCAGTTTTCCGATAGATACGCCGACGCTTCTTGCTTCATCTTCGACCAGCGTCCCCGCGTCCATCGCCGGCCCCAGAAGTACGGAAAGCACAACGCATACGCCGGTAATTGATCCAGCTACGATCAGCCCTTGAAGCGGCGCTCCTTCGTCAATGTGCCCCATCATCCACGTAATCAAATCGTTGCGCACGCCACTTGGCGCGAGGTGCTGCAACAGCATGATGAGGGCAACGCATATTGCCGAGACTACAACGCCTGTCAGAACCAGTGATAAGGGATCAAGCCAGCCGCGGCGTTGACCAAGCACAAAAACAACTGCAAGCACGACCAGTGCACCGACCAGAGCAGCGACAGTGTGGCTGGTTTGCTGGACAATCGTCCAGCCGAGCACTGCGGTCAGGTACATCACGAGCATCACGCCGAGAGCTGCACCGCTGGAAATTCCGAGAATGAACGGCGACGCAAGCGGATTGCGCAATAATGCCTGCAGCAGCACACCCGATACTGCCAGAGCAATTCCGGTGATCATCGCAACGGCAATTGCCTTGAACCGATACTCCGCGACATTTGCATCCGGCCAGGTAAAAGTCAGAACACCATCCAGATGCCTGTACACCAGCGCGCGGAGAAGCCCAAGCCCGATGCACATCAATGCGAGCGCGACAATGCCGATTGTCTGACGGCGTCTGCGGCTGGTCATGGAGCTGACTCTTCTAAAGCCGCATCAACATTCGGCCAGGATGCCAGAATCTCGCGCAGTTCATCTGCAGTTCCGATGATGCCGGTGCTTGGCAGCATTGCAGCAGGATGTCTGAGCGTTGCGATTCGTCCACTGCGCGTTGCTTCGATGTCCAGTTCTCCCACCGCGCCGAGCAATTCAATTGTGTCAGCATCCAGCGCTGTGCCGGGTTTGACCAGAACTATCGCCTGCGGATTCAGATGCACGATGTCTTCGAGGCTGAGGTTTGGCCAACCGTCAAGCGGCACGGCGTTTGTCGCGCCGAGGCGCACGAGAACATCATTGAGATACGTATCCCGGCCGAAGACGCCGACCGGCTGCGTGCTGTACACAACCAGCACGTTGCCACGCCATGTCATCTCACCGCCCGGCGTCAGAGCAAGTGCAATGTCGTTAAGCATCACTGCAACGCGCTGGGACAGGTCGGCGTACTGCGCATCGACATCGTTGAACAGTACACCGGGGATGTCACGCAGCACTGATTCAATATCTTCGATAGTGTTAAGGGAAGTCCACTGCGTGCGTTTCCAGCCATGCTCGTCACACAAATCAAGCAGCCGGCTGTCTACGCCTTTGTCAGATGCCTGGATCAGAACATGCGTCGGTTCAAGATCAACGAGGCGTTCGTAATCCACACGAAGCAGGTCGCCGACGACGGCGATGGAGTCGTCAAGAAATTCACAATACGGTGTTCGGCCGACAATCGAATCTTCAAGTCCCAGATCCACGAGCATACGCGACAGAGCCGGGCTGAATGACACAATGCGCAGTTCGTTGTTGGCCGGTGTATTGGAAACATCAGCCGAATCGGTACAGCCGCAAATCAGCCCGGCAAGCGAGGCGATAAATGCCGCGACCGCTGCCCAGGAGTTGGAACTGGCCTGAAACCGCCTTCTGTGCCGATGAATGATCGAACCCATAGCCGTGTATCCTACGAGGCATTGAACGCCGGCCAAGCCCCGGCCGCCCGAAGCACATGGAAGGCACAGGACGCGAAAGGACTCGCCGATGCCCATTCTGGATTCTGTTCGAAATATGCTGACCCGCCGCCGCCCGGAAGAACACGACGATTTGGCGGCCACGATCACCACAGATCCGCCTGTGAATGTGGCTGGAACGCAGGCGGAGAAACTCTTTGAAGCGCTGCATGCCAGCGAGCAGGTGCGTCGTTCGACGAGTTCTGATCCTGACGCTGATTTGCGTCGGCCTGAACGTGCTACGGCGATGATCGAATCCAAACCCTCGCGGAAAGCGCAGCCGATTGCCGGCGCGACGCTTGAATCCAGTGATGTGGTTTCCCTGGTCAAGCGGATAGGTGAGCATCTGGATGAGCAAAGCGCTAGCGCCGATCAAATGATTACATTGCTCGAGAAGTTTCCTGATGCGTTGTCAGCTCTGCCGGAACTCAATCGGCAGAGTACGCGACTGATCGAGATCGCCGCCGAAGCGCAGCAGCACGCACAAACGCGCGATGGCGTAATGAACAAGACGTTGAACCGCATCGGCGACGCGACGGAAAAGCACACTGAAGTGCTCGGACTGCTTCAGCAACAACTTGACTCGAATGGCCAGACATCGCAGCGCATGAATGTAACGCTGGACAGCTTTCAACAAGTGCTCAGCGAGATGTCTGCCTCGTCAGCCAAGTCCGTTGAAGTGTTATCGAAGATGGCCAAAGCATCCGAACGGCGTGAATTTCGGATCAGTACAACGCTGGCCAAGAGTCAGAAGTGGATGATCGCAGCGATGATCTTCTGCGGCGCAGTTTCAGCGCTTGCGCTCGGCGTCGCGGTACTAATGATGATCAACATCGTTGGGTAACACGCACAGCGGTAGCACTGCATCTTTGGTGGCTCTACATCTGTAGTGGCATGGCACCTCTTGGTGGCACGGCTCTCTGAGCCGTGTTCGGTCGTCGCGACTCTCTCTCAGTCCGAAGCATTCGAACGTCCTGATAATATTTATCACCTCCCACAGCTCAAGAAGCCGCACCGTTGACAGATAAACGCGCGTTTATGCCGCATAGCCGCGCACTTTCGCCGTGAAACTGCGCGCTTTTACCGTGAAACTGCGCGTTTATGCCCCGTAAGCGCGCGCTTTCACCGCATAAGCGCGCGCTTACGGCGCATAAGCGCGCGTTTTCGGCGCATAAGCGCGCGTTTCTTCCCCATAAACGCGCGCTTGCGCCGCCCAACTCCCCGGGGGCGACGGCGTCCTGGTGAATTGGCGCTTCGCCCCGAGCGACGCCGGCCAGCAGGAGCATGACGGACAGGATCAGTGAGGACGGTGTGATTCGCATGAGTGCCTCTCTGAATGCCGTCAGTTCCGGCGTTTTATCGGCTCGGCGTCAGTTGCGTCTTTGCCAGTTGTTCATACAGATCGCAACGTTGCAGCAGCTCATCGTGTGTGCCCTGGTCAATGATGGCGCCGCGATCCATAACGATGATGCGGTCCGCGCTCAGCACGGTCGACAGCCGGTGCGCGACGAGCATCGACGTCCTGCCGGTGCAGAAATCCCGTACCGCCAGGTTGATGTGCTGTTCTGAAGCAGCGTCAATCTGACTGGTGGCTTCATCGAGAATCAGGATTGCCGGATCGCGCAGAATCGCCCGGGCAATGGCCAATCGTTGCCGCTGACCGCCGGACAATGATGCCCCCTGCTCTGCGACATCCGCATCGTACCCGCCCGGCATTTCATTGATGAACTCATCTGCATGAGCGCGCTTGGCTGCATCGATGACCTGCTCACGTGTTGCGCTCTCAAGACCGAATGCAATGTTGTCCGCAATCGTGCCTCGAAACAGCACCGCTTCCTGCGTGACCACGCCGATCTGCTTGCGAAGCGAAAGCAGATTGACCGATTCAATATCAACACCATCGATGCGGATGCGTCCTTGCTGGGGCATCAGCAGGCGTGGCAGCAGACTGACGAGTGTTGTTTTCCCCGAGCCGTTGGGGCCAACGATAGCTATGCGCTCGCCGTGTCTGATGTGCAGCGACACGCCATTGAGCGCCCGTGCATCAGCACCGGGATATGTCAGCGAGACGTTGTCGAATTCCAGCAATTCGCTGTGCCGAGGAAGATCTCTTCTGCCGGGATGCGCGCGTTCTTCGAGCTGTTCATCCAGCAGTTCCGAGAGCCGCTCTGCCGGTGCGGATGCAGCCTGCAATTCGTTGATCAACCCGGTAAGCGGGCGGAATGATGTACCTGCGACTGCCAGCGCGCTGAGGCCGACAATGAACTCGGTTGGCTCCAGTTGTTGGGAGAGTATGAGTTTGAACGCAACAATCGCAAGCCCGCCAATAACAAAGATGGCCAGTGTCTCAACGACTGGTGCAGACAGCGCCCGAGCGGTTCGGGCGCGCAGTTCCTGACGCACTGCTTCGTCATTGTTCTCTGCGAAACGGTTGCATGCACGATCTTCTGCGGTACTGGATTTGACTGCCCGGATGCCTTGAAGCGCTTCGCTGGCCACGAGCAGCAGGCCTTCCTGGGCCTGAAGCGAGCCGCGCGTACCGCGCCGGATGCGCTTGCCGATCTTTCGCAGGATCGTCGCAAGAATCGGCGCGAGGAAGATGACCACAATTGCGAGCGCCCAGTTTGAATAGATCGCTACAGCAAACGCAGCCATGCCCCGAGTGAGGTGGGCCACCATCTTGCTCGTCAGCGCGATGAAGCCGCGCTGCAGTTCAGCGGTGTCGCGGACGATGCGCGCGACGAGCTGCGATGGTCCGCGCGAGACGACGGTGCTCAGCGGCAAGCGAACCACATGTTCGAACGTCTGCCTGCGGATTGCAGCAGTCGTCTTGGTCGACAGCGTCTGGCTGAGGTATTGGTGCATGAAGTTGGCGAGCGCGCCGATCACGGTGAGTACCAGCAGGCCGATGATGAGCAATGCAATTCCCGCAAACGGATCGGTCGGCAGATTGGAAACCACCCACTCGGGAATGATGATGTCAACGCCCGAAGCCTTGGCGTTGTGCTCCACCGCAATTGAGTGCAGCGACTGCCCACCTTCGACGAACATCATTTTCAGGATCGGCCCAAGCGCGACAAGACCAGCCCCGAGCCCTCCCGCGGAGATGAGCGCAAAGAACAGCGCCAGCGCGAGCGTGGTCTTCTCTTCAAGGAGTTGTTTGGCAAACCGCCAGAACCCGTTCATAGTCGCCATGGTAGGTGCAATTCACCGGTGAGTCGCCAAGGACGCAGAGAAAGCACAGAAGCCGGTTCACCCACTATTGGTACAGCTTTGCGAAGTCGTGCCAGAAACCGGGGTAGCTCTTGGCGACGCACCTGGGGTTGCGGATGGAAATCCCCGGCCGAACGAGCCCGAGCACCGCAAACGCCATCGCCATGCGGTGGTCGTTGTAGGATTCGATGATGACCGGATTGGTATTCGTGAAATTGCCATCATCATCGCGCGGCATCGGCGTGATCGTGATCGAGTCGTCGGTCGTCTCAATTTCGCATCCAACCTTGCGCAACTCATTCGCCAGCGCTGCGATGCGATCGGTTTCTTTGACGCGGAGTGTGTGCAGGCCGGAAACCATTGATGTTGTATTGGAAATAGCTAGAATTGTTGCGAACATCATCGCTGCATCCGGCATGTCTTGCATCGTGATTTCGCAACCTTGCAGTAGTTCTGGCCCCCGAATAGCACCAGGATAGAGATCAGTCTCGGCGTCAAATTCAAGCGTATGCACGCCGATCTTCTTGAGACGAGACCAGAACCATGCATCCGGTTGTACGGAGTATTCGTTTCGCAGTGGGTTCTGAACTACCGCACCAGGAACGATTGCACTTGCGCCAAGCCAATACACCAGTGCGGACGCATCTGGTTCAACCGTGTAGAGGCACGAAGTGATATGTTCAGTCCATACCCGCAGAGAACCGGAGTCGTTGCTAATGTGCGCTTCGCAGCGAGCCCCCCAATCATCCACCATCTTCAATGACAGCACGACGTAACTCTCACTCGTTGGTACGCCTTGAAACCGTAATTGAATACCCTCATTAAGCCACGGTGCGATCAATACCAACGCCGAGATGAACTGACTGCTCGCCGTCTTGCCGATCGTCAATTCACCGCCCTTGAACTCATCACTCGGCACGACGCGCACCGGCAGACGCCCTTCTTCTTCGATGTACTCGATCTTCGCTCCGAGTTGGCGGAGCATGTCCACGCCTTCAGCAATCGGCCGCTCGCGCATGCGCGCCGACCCATCCACCACCACCGGTTCAGCTGCAAGACACGCGCAGGCAATCATGAACCTCGTCGGCGTTCCACCATCGCCAAGATTCACTTCCCCGCCGCGTGGAAAGCGACCAGCAACGCCTTTGATGAAAACGTCCTCGCCATCCCAACGGGCGATAGCACCGAGTGTGCAGAGTGCATCCAACAAACCGTTGGTGTCTTCCGCACGAAGCGGTCGAATGATCTTCGATTCGCCCTCGGCAAGCGCTGCCAGCACATACGCACGACATGTAATGGACTTGCTGCCCGGGGGCGTGATCGTCACATCGAACGGTTTGCTCAGCGGCACAATCGGCAGTGGGTCCGGCAGTTCATCTAGTGGGAGTGTGTAGTCAGACATTCGTATTTCTCTCTCCTCTGGGGAGAGAGGCTGGGGGTGAGGGGATCATTACTGTGCAAACTCTACTGCATTCCTGACATGAATCGACATGCAGGAATACCCTCACCCAACCCCTCTCACAACAAGGAGGAATGGAACAGGATTCACTGCTTCCGAAACACCGCGACGACATCTTCCACCGGAACGACGAACAACCGGTTGTCACCCTCAAAATCCACCGGGATGCTTTCCTTCGGGTTGAACAGGACGCGATCGTATTGTTTGATCGGATAGTCAGGATTGCTTTCGACTTGTGCGGAGACGGTGACGACCCGGCCGGTGATCGTCGGTATCTCGATCTTGTCCGGCAGGTGAATGCCGCTCTTGGTCTGTTTCTTGTCCTCATCCTTGCGAATCAGAACACGATTCCCGATCGGCTCGACGATTTCCATGGGCGGCGTTTGCTGGCGGGGTTTGGGTGCAGGCACGAACCCATAATAGGCATTTTGCTGGTACAACAGTACGCATGGCCATTCCCGAACCACGCGCGACCGCCGAACGAACGATGATCAAGCATCTCGAGACGCTGATCCGCGAGATTCCCGACTTTCCCAAGCCCGGCGTCATGTTCAAGGACATCACCCCGCTGCTGGCCAATGCGTCCGGCCTCGCGCTGGCAGTAGAATTCATGGCCAACCCGTACCGCAACGCGCACGTTGATCTTGTTGTGGGAGCTGAATCGCGCGGGTTTATATTCGGCACAGCCATCGCTCAGGCACTCAATTGCGGTTTCATTCCCGTGCGAAAGCCCGGCAAGCTGCCGTATGAACGCAAGTCGATGCAATACCAGTTGGAATACGGCACCGACACCGTCGAGATTCATGCGGACGCTGTGGCTGGCCACCATCGTGTATTGATGGTCGATGATTTGCTGGCGACCGGCGGTACTATGAAAGCCTGCTGCGATCTCGTGCAGGGGCTCGGCGCGGAAATTCTCGGCGTGACTGTGCTGATCGAGCTTGCCATGCTCAACGGCCGCGATCGGCTGGCTCCGCATGATGTCGCATCGGTTCTGGTGTATTGATCTGCCAGACCGCAATGCGATCTCCTATGATGAAGCGGTGGCGATTTCACTCGAATCGTCACGCCATTAAGCTCACACAAAACGAATCACACAACTGTCTGGCAGGGAGTTGTTCACATCATGAGCACCGCACCGAAATCTATTGATGCACCGACCACAGCTGCGACCGATCCGCTTTCGCTGATCGATGTCGATCACGTGCATTTCTACGTGGGCAATGCCAAGCAGGCAGCGTATTTCTATGCGCACACATTCGGGTTCCAGATCGAACAGGTATCTGACCTCACCACAGGCAGCCGTGACCGGGCAAGCTATCTCCTGACACAGGGCAATATCCGAATCATTCTTTCGACACCGCTGACCAAGGATCACCCTGCCGCAGAGGAACTCAAGAAGTACGGTGACGGCGTCAAGGACATCGCGCTGACCGTGTTTGATGCTGAAAAAGCGTTTGAGCGGGCTGTTTCCAATGGCGCTGAAGTCGAGTACGAACCGGACACGCTTTCCGATGAGTACGGCAGTGTGACCGCAGCAGCGATCAAGACCTACGGCCGGGTCACGCACACGTTCATCAGCCGAACTGGCGCGTACGACCTGCCGAACGTGAAGAAGGGCGGACGCATGAGCCCGGCATTCACGAAGACCGACACGCCCCTGAATGAATACAACAAACAGCATCCGTGCGGCTTGAAGTATGTCGATCATCTTGTCGGCAACGTCGAAGAAGGCAAGATGAATCACTGGGTGCAGTGGTACGAGAGCGTGCTTGAATTCAAAATGTTCAAGCACTTCGATGACAAGGACATCTCAACTGAGTATTCAGCTCTGATGAGCAAGGTCATGGCGTCGGGTAACAATCTGATCAAGATGCCCATCAACGAACCCGCAGAGGGCAAGAAGAAAAGCCAGATTCAGGAATATCTGGAGTGGCACGACATGACTCCGGGCGTGCAGCATATGGCCCTGCGCACTGATGATGAACTGCACTCGGTTGCGGAACTGCGCCGCAGAGGCGTGGATTTCCTGATGCTGCCGGATGCCTATTACGAAAAGGTGTGGGATCGGGTCAACACGACGTTACGCGAGCATGGTCACGAGCCGGTGAAGGAAAATCATGAGCGCATTCGCGACCTTGGCATCCTTGTCGATTCTGATGATGAGGGATACCTGCTGCAACTGTTCACCAAACCGTTGCAGGATCGGCCGACGCTGTTCTTTGAAATCATCAGCCGCAGAGGTTCACAGAGTTTCGGCAAGGGCAATTTTAAAGCTCTGTTCGAAGCGCTGGAATTCGAACAGGAACGCCGCGGGAATTTGTGATTCTGGCAGGTAATAGGAGACGAGAATTATGCGTGGCTACGCGTTTATGTTCATTGCTGCATTACACGCAATCGTAGCGTGTAGTTGCAGTGAGACTCCCAATCGATCATTTGATGTCGAGAAACCGGAAAGACAACCCGCGTCAATTCAAGAGAATCAAGAGCCAGAGATACCCACTACTCCCAGTGCGATCCAAGCTAATGCCGAGAGCGAATCATCCGATTCGTCCGCCAATCAAGATGAGGCGCGATCACAGACCCAGACTGAGACTTCGAACCCAAGCGATTGGCATGCGATCGATCATTCGTTCTTTGATCAGCAGCGGCATGATTCTCTGATCAAAGCACAAATTGTCTACCAAATTGGCGTCGAACCTGCCATTTCTGAGACAGATCTCCGTAGGCTGATCGAGGGACTGTTTGGCGAGGCGCAAGGTGAACGGGACTTTCGATACCATTCACGGCCGACCAATGTGTTCATCTATTGCTATGTTTCACGTGAGCATTTCGAATCCGGCATGGGACAATGGGTCGGCATGTTGAGTCATACGCCATCTGCAAACACACCTTCAATAACAATCAGAACGGATCGTCTTGCAGCGGCGGTGACTGACCATGAAGTCATTGATGGCCTTGATGAAAACACGCGAAAGCTAATCTGGTCCGAACTTGTCCAAGCGGAGGATCGCGCCCGCGAGATTGCAGATCAACGGCGGCCAATCAAGATTGGTGCCACAGAACATGACATTCTGGCGAACGCCGAATTAGCTGCGCAACTTCGCAAAGAATACAAGAATGAAGTCTGTAAAAAGTTCCACATCACCGAGGAGCAGGCGAAACGAGTTACCACTGAAGGGCTCCGCAAGAACTGGCCATTTCCTTCCTAATGCTCAATGGTTGCGCTGAAGGCGGAATCAAAACGCATTTGAGCAGCGCTTGGATCGATCCTGATACGACACTTGAAAGCGACACGGTTCGTCTTGAGCCGTTGTCGCTTGGCAAAGGCAATCTTAACGCTCTGTTCGAAGCGCTTGAACTCGAGCAGGAGCGGCGCGGGAATTTGTGACTACATTGACGAGCGGATGCTGTCATTGAAAGGACGTGATATGCGCCGAATGTATTCTTGTGTATTTGTGATTGTGCTGGGTGTTTTATGCGCATCGGTCTTGGCTCACCCCGGCAGTGGGATTGTCGTCACCGAGAACGGCACGATCTACTTCGCCGATGTCGCGCAGCGCACGATCTGGAAGGTTTCGCCTGATGGCATGCGGACCGCGCTACTACGCAATCACTGGACGCACGACTTGAAACTCACTGGCGACGGCACGCTGTATTACGAAGCAGAAGGCGACGGCAACGGCGGCCCCGCGCCGCGCTCGCTGTGGCGCATCGAACCGGATAGTAAGCCCGAACGATTGATCGCGTACACAAATGACTTCGCATCTTTCGCCGGCGAACCGTTCACAATTGACGCCGAGGGCAACGTCTACTTCGCACATTCCGAACGGGATCATTCCAATAATTGGCGAGCAATTCTCCGCAAGCGCACACCGAATGGCGATGTATCGACCCTCGCCGGCGGACACGACAATCCGCTATATGCCGACGGCACCGGCACGGACGCGACATTCCGCATCGTCACCGCCATGACCACTGGCCCGGACGGCGCGATTTATTTGTGTGATCGCGATCACGTTCGCCGGGTTTCGCTTGAAGGCGAAGTGACGACACTTGTCACCGCATTGATTGATGCGAAACCGAGCGATCCGCCGGAGAAACGCGGCCCACCTACGACAATCAACCGGTTGTATGGCATGTGTGTAGCTGATGATGGCACGGTCTACATCGCCTACCACGCCGGCCGTCGTGTCATTGCGGTGTCATCCGATGGAATCAAGAGCGTCGCATATCGCTGTCCAGCAGATTGGGCGCCGATTGGAGTTGCGCACTGTGACGGCCGACTCTATATTCTTGAGAACCCGGATAGCGATTCGGACAATAGCGGTCTGCGCGTTCAACGTGTCGATGCTGATGGAACGGTTGAAGCAATCGTAAAGACCAACGAGTAGTTTTTTCGATGTCAACTCCTTCAACAACATTCGATTCGTGGATTGCACGTAACACAGTTCTCGAAGGCGAAACCGTGCGCCTCGAGCCGTTGTCGCTTGACCATGCAGATGAATTGCTGGCCGCTGCGGATTCGCCGGAAACGTTTCGTTATTTCTCGCGGTCGCCGACCCCCTGGACGGTCGAGGGGTGTCGCACGTTTTTCTCGATGCTGATTGACAATCCGACGGTTGTGCCATTCTGTATCATGTTGAAAGCGACCGGCCAGCGTGTTGGCGTTACGACATATCTGGAGATTCGCCCACCCCATCGCGGCTGCGAAATCGGCTGGACCTGGCTCGCACCCAACCAGCGCGGCATACGCACCAACCCCGAGATGAAGCGCCTCATGCTGGCGCACGCATTCGAAGAACTCGATGCCATCCGTGTGCAGCTCAAGACCGATCTGCGCAATCTGCAGAGCCAACGCGCAATCGAGAAACTGGGGGCGGTAAAGGAAGGCGTACTTCGCAATCACGTCATAATGCTGGATGGGTATTGCCGCAGCACCGTGATGTACTCAATCACCGCCGAGCAGTGGCCATTAGTGCGCGAGCGATTGGATGCGCGATTGACCATCACCTAAAAAAGACTCCCGTCCCGTTTTTTCAGGAGGCAGGCTTTAGGCATGCTCGCACCATTCGCGCAAGGTTCATGTTGAGTCTGCGCAGGTGTTCGTATTGTTCACATGCGCCTTCATTATCGCCGGTCTGAATGCACGCCAGCGCCAGGTCGTAGCGTGCATCCGCATGATCCGGATCCAGTGCAATGACAGCCCGCAGCCGATCAACAGCATTTTCGTATTCACCTGCCAAAATGCTCGGCCGCAACTCTGCATACAGAGCAGCAGCAACCGTCATGTCGCGCTCGATGATGATCGTGCGGCTGTCTGATGAATCAACGTCGGTAAATGTCTCCGCGTTCACTTCGATCGGCGCATTTGATCTCGTAACAAGACGAGTTGCAGGTTTGTCGTATTCCTCTTTGGCCGGCGCAGCATCACGTGACATCACCCAGAGCCGCCAGCCGGCTTCAGACTCATGCAGCGGTGCTGCGAGTTCGGCTACTAAAGCTGCCTTGCCTGTTGCGTCGACATCGAACAAAGAAACGTACTGTTTGTACCAATCCTGCATGTTTGCGTGTGCGGCGACATACTCGAAGACCGAGCGCGCAAAGGGGTAATATTGATGTGCATCGCGTTTGAATGTGGCAGTTGAGCACTGCAATAGCTCGGCCCAGCGAGCTGGGAATGCGTCGCCGGCAATCAGGTACTTCATCATCGTCTGCCGATCATTGGGCAAGAACGTGACCTGCCCTCTTTCATCGACATCGAATGCTTCGAACAGACTTGCAAGGCCCTCCTGCACCCAGATCGGGTGCTCCTGCCCGACTGCATCCATGTGATTGTGATGGAAGGCATGAGCCAACTCGTGCTGTAGCGACCGACCAGGATTTGAAACGATCAGCTCGCGCATAGCATGGCGGTAGTTGCCCCGCACACGGTCGTTGCTGAAGAGCACCTGAGCATCGACATCGGTCAAGAGCACGATGGTGATGCTGTTTCGCAATGTGCGGTCGAAAAAACCAACGTACGTATCAGCCAGTTCGGCGATCCGGATCATTGCGGCTTGTGCAGCGGCAGGTTCAAGTGCGCTGATGAGATCGATTTTTCTGTCCCGATCGCGCAGCAGTTGATACTGACCGTTCTTGAGACGTTGTAACCACTGTTCATTGCGCCGCCCTGCAAGAATGCCGTCAGCAGCATCGCGGGCGGCTACCAGTGAATTAAAGATTTCACCGGAGCGCAACGATTTCAAATCTGGATCTCGCTGTATGACGCTGAAGCGCAGGAAGCCGTGCTTTACAGCCATTCGCAGATGCTGTTCTGCGGCATCGATGTTCAGCAGTTGTGCGTCGGCACACGCAGCGTTGTAGTGCATCAACGCATCTTTCGGATGATCTGCGAGGTAATCATCGAGCAGGACCGCAGCGGGCTCGAATTGATCGGCATCAAGCAGATCAGCAATGGCGCTGCGGCGCGGGTCGTCCGCACTCAGCGCGGATGCTGTTGCAGTCAGAAGCGCGCAAGTCATGAGCAACACCGCTCGAAACATCACAGCGGTTCCATCCCCAGTCTGATCTTTGCGTTGTCGTACTCTCAAGACAGAGTCCGGCGCAGCGCACAAATCGCCAGCCGGGGTTGTCCCCTTCCATTGCAACTGTGACCGGCAAATTCCACGATGCCAGCGAATTCTGCTCAGTGGGCGGTTTCCGAGCGCTGGTGTCATCGCATCGGTGCGAGACTGCGTGGTATGGTGAAACTGGTATACGCCCTATAATTCAATACACCTTCAATAGCATTCGGAGGCATCGATGCCTGACAGCGCCAACGCCTTTTCAGTTTCGGTCGAAATCGGCTCCAGCGGATACACCAGTGCAATAACCGCAGGCGAACACTTGTTTCAGGCGGACGAACCGAAACACGCGGGCGGAGCTGATCTGGGTCCGTCGCCGTACGACTTGTTGCTTGCCTCGCTCGGTACCTGCACTGCTATGACGTTGCGCATGTACGCCGACCACAAGAAGTGGCCGCTTATCGGAGTCGTCGTGCGGCTCAGCCACAGCCGTCAGCACGCGCGCGATTGCGAAGACTGCGACGGTACTGACGGACACATCACGCGGATTGCGCGCACAGTCGAACTCCTGGGTGATGAGTTGGATGATGCCAAGCGAGTTCGTTTGATGGAGATTGCGGACAAGTGCCCTGTGCATAAAACGCTTGCCGGCGAAATTCGGATCGATACGACCGCTGTGACCTGAACGGCGTCGCTATCATCCGCCCATGCCCGACCTGACCGCCAACATGCCATCATCGCTGAAAGCCAACGCCCGCTGGACGCGATTGGGTGATACTGAAGTGCCGGTGATGCTCGTGCATCCGGATTGGGATTCCGGACAGCAGGTTCCGATCACGCTCTGGATGCACGGCAGAACGGTAGAAAAGGAAATTGATCCCGGGCGGTATCTGAGGTGGATGCGAGCAGGTATCGGGGCGTGCGCTATAGACCTGCCCGGTCATGGAGAGCGTTATGACCGATCACTGCAGGATCCGTTTCGCACGCTGGAGGTGATTCTGCAGTTGGTTGATGAGATCGATTCGATCGTGACTGATGTTACCGAGTTGGGTTCGTTTGATATGCAGCGACTGGCGATCGGCGGGATGTCCGCCGGGGGTATGGCGACGATGGCGCGACTGTGCAAGCCGCACCCATTCGTGTGCGCATCAGTAGAGGCGACGACAGGTTCCTGGGAACACCAGCGCCGACGAGCGATGTTTCAGGATCGCGAACCTGCGGAGATCGCAGCGCATAATCCGATCGAACACCTTGCCGGGTGGCGCGAGATTCCATTCCAGGCGTTTCATGCAGAGCACGATGAATGGGTTGATGTAAACGGCCAGCGTGCGTTTCTTGATTCGCTACAAAGCCAGTACGAAAACCCGGAAAATGTCGAGCTTGTGACGTATGAGCACACCGGAGCCCCACATGAACACGCAGGATTCGGTACACACGCAGCAGATGCCAAGAATCGCCAGCGTGATTTTCTTGTGCGCTGGTTAACGTAGAATTCCTACCAGAGCGATCAGTGGGGAATTCACAGAGAAACATGTGGATCGGGCACGCGGCAAGAATGTTGGCTGTTTGGCTTTCAGCGCTTCTGCTTTGAATTCAGTGGTCCCCAAAGCCCACGATTGGGACAGGTCCGCGTACAATGTGGCTGCCATAATGCACTGCGTTGCGATAGGGGGTGTTCCATGTTCGACGCGTTGTTTACCGGTGAAGGGCTCTTGTTCTCCCTTCCCGCCCTTGCGGGCAGCTTCGTTTTCCTCATCAAGATCGGCCTGATGGCAATTGTTGGTGTCGATGGTGATGCGGATGTCGGCGTGGCAGTCGATGGTGATGTGGATGTCAACCTCGGCGACGATGCCCACGATTCCTCTCATGCGTTCAGTCTGCTCTCGGTGCAATCGATCGCAGCCATCCTTATGGGATTCGGCTGGGGTGGTCTGACGGCACGATTCGCGTTGGACTGGACGCTTCCGCTGAGCGTGCTCTCCGGCCTTGCTGTTGCTGCACTAATGGTGTGGCTGCTTGGACTGATGATGAAGGGCATGTACGACCTGCAATCCAGCGGTAACATCCGATTGGATGACACGGTCGGCTTGCACGGCACTGTTTATGCAAGTGTTCCGGCAGCGGGCAAGGGCCGCGGGAAATTGCGGCTGGTCGTCAATCAACGATCACGAATTTTCGATGCGATCAGCGAGGGCGGAGCGCTTGCTACGAATGCAAAGGTGAAGGTGGTTCGCGCAAATGGTGACAACACTGTGACCGTTGCCGAGTCGAAACCGGCATGATGAGTTGCCGGCTCACCACCGCGCAAGATAGATTTTCGTCGCCGGCGCGACGCTGTGGAGATTAACGATGCATTATTTTCTTTCTCAATCAGACTCAAACGGCTCAGTAATCCTTTGGGTTGGCCTGATCGCTGCATTTGCATTGATCTTTATTTTCGGCCTGGCGTTCGTTGCCACGCGCTACAAGCGCTGCCCCAGTAACCGAATTCTGGTGGTGTACGGCCGGGTTGGCGTAGCACGCGCAGCCAAGTGCTTCCACGGCGGCGGCGCATTTATCCTGCCACTCATTCAGGATTACGCGTTCCTCAGCCTGGACCCGCTGGTTATTGACATTCCGCTGGAAGGCGCACTGTCACTGAACAACATTCGAGTGAATGTTCCTTCGACATTCACCGTCGGTATTTCAACTGATCCGGTGATGATGAACAATGCTGCAGAACGTCTGCTGTCACTGGATGACCGGGCAATTCGTGAGCAGGCGCAGGACATCATTCTCGGCCAGTTGCGTCTCGTGATCGCGACATTGTCCATTGAAGAGATCAATAAGGACCGTGAGAAATTCATGGCCTTGATCAACGAAAACGTCGGACAGGAAATCAACAAGGTCGGCCTCGAACTGATCAATGTGAATATCCGCGACATTACCGATGAGAGCGGCTATATCGTCGCAATCGGTCAGCGCGCTGCTGCAGAAGCCATTCAACGAGCCAAAGTCGAAGTCGCAGAGCAGGAGCGTGACGGCGCCACCGGTGAAGCAATCGCCAACCGCGAAAAGATCGTCAACGTGTCGCGCGAACAGGCCTCTGCAGTCGAAGGCCGGAAAAACGCAGAGCAATCTCAACGTATTGCCGTGGCTGCGCTTGAAGCCCAGGCAGTCACCGGCGAAGCGCAATCCAAACGCGATCAGGAAATTGCCATCGCAGAGCGTGATGCTGAAATGATTGCTGCATCGAAGAATGCGGAACAACAAAAGCGAATTAAGGTCGCCCAGTACGAAGCGACAGCAGTCGACGGCGAAAACAGTTCATCAGCTCAGGTTGCTGACTCGGACGCAAAGCTGGCGGAGATTCGCGCTGAAGCAAACCGGCGTTCAGATGTCGCCACGGCGAAATCCGCTGAGTCAATTCTGATTGCAGAGCGCGAAAAAGAATTGGCCCGACTGTCCAAGGAACAGCTCGCTCCGCAGGAGATCGAGAAAAAACGCATCGAGATTGCAGCTGAAGCCGAGGCTGAGAAGCAACGCCGTGAAGCACGCGGTGAAGCCGATGCCATTCTCGCGCGATATGAAGCTGAGGCAGAGGGCACGCGTAAGGTGCTCGAAGCCAAGGCTGCCGGCTATCGCCAATTGGTCGATGCATGTGCGCAAAATCCGCAGATCGCGCCAACGCTGCTCATGATCGAGCAGTTGCCCGAGCTTGTTTCTGAACAAGTCAAAGCAATATCGAATCTGAAGATCGACAAGATCACAGTCTGGGACAACGGCGGCGGCTCCAACGGGAACCGCGGCACCACAGCGGACTTCCTGTCGAGCCTGATCGGATCGCTGCCTGCGATGCACGAACTTGCCAACCAGGCGGGCATCGAATTGCCGACTGTTCTTGGGCGTGTCAATGGAGATGGCGAAGATGGTGCCGCACGGCGGATTCGTACGACGTCGCCTGTTGTACACAGCAGTGAAGATGGCAAAGCGACGCCGCCAGCCGGGCCGACGGCATCGTGACTCGTGTCCAACTCGCTGACGCCCAACACAGCCGATGCATATCCCACGGTCGTCAACTGGCCGAGCGGTTGGGATCAGCAGCAGTGTATTGATCTGATATGCAGCACGGGCGTGATTGATGCACCAAGCGCGCGGCTGACGCTTGGACGACAGGCACCGCTGATTCTCGGGCTGTTCGGCAGTGGTGAAGCGCAAATGCTTGTGCATGCCATCCGCAGCGCAGGTGGAGATGCATTCGCGCCATCATTGACTGACATTGCAGCACTCGGGCCGACGCTGAAGATCAAGGACATGCGCATTGTTGAAGGCAACCTCGAAGTCGACATCTGGCGAGGGTTGACGACACTCATTCGCCGGGAACACGTTCAGTTTCTCGTGCGCGGCCGGATCAAGGCTGATGCTGCCCGCAAGACGGCAACTCGCATAGTCGAACGTGTGCAGGATAACGTCGATCAGATGACAAACCTGGCGCCGCGCTACGGCAGGGCAGCACGTGCAATGGCGGAGCGGCATCTGGATCGGCTTCGCCATGAAGCGGGCGAAAGTGGATTGCACATTGCCGAGCGGCTCGACATTCATGCCATGAACGGCACTGTCTTTCAGGTTGATGGCGACAAGTTCGCGTTCCAGATTCTCGGCGACATGAGGGGTCATTCCGACAATGTGAACATGGACCAGCTCAGTGAGATGCTTGCACACATTTCGCCGAATGAAATCGTCGATGAGTATTTCCCGCTGTTCCGCCCCCCCGCTGGTCACCAACGCCTGTTGTCGCTTCTTCCGGAACTGCGACGCAACAACGAGAACCCCGGTTTTGCATTCTATTCGCGGTGGTCAGCGCTGCTGTATCGGTATCTCATGTCGCCAGCCGGTTCATAGCGCGGCGCCGCGAGCCGTTTCCGATGTCGAAGGCCCGCTTGACGCTGATGATCAATGGCGATGGCCAAGGCGATCACTCAGCAGCGTGCTATTCAAGCGCCTGTGCAATGTCTTGCGCGCTCGGCTCCAGCTTCACGAGTTCATCAATCCAGTACTTCAAAATCGCCGCGAGTTGATCAGGTTGAAGCACAAGATAGTTGTACTTCTCAATGTTGTGATCCGGTCGCGACAGTAAGACAATTCTCGATATCGGATTGTCCTGCGTGTATAGATTGCCATGTGCCAGGGCATTTCGAACATGTTTAAGCACTGTTTTAAGTTGCTTGTCGGGTCCAAGACATTCCGGATTGTCGAGTTCCGGCCAAGAATCAGGGTCGCCCTCATGATTCTTTAGTTTGCAACAGCCAATAAATCTGTCTCCCAAATCATTCCAGAGTTGCAAATCACGCACCTTGGACTTGAGTAAGTCGTCGAACTTCTTCGCGCGGTTTGGGTCCGCACCCCGATCACCAGACGGATGGGCAGGCCTCCCATCGCTCTCCTCGGTCATCCGATCCAGCGGAACAGCAATGCACACAGACGCAACTGCAAGCAACAGCGTAACCTCTCGATCATGCGCTTTCGCACACGGGCTCAGATTCGCCAGTAGTTCTTTGCATCGCTTGGGAAAGTCTGTAACCCAGCATTCGTATGCGCTCATAGCATTTCCTTAACAGGAACCCGATTTGTCACTATTCAGCACTTCGATCTTTTCATCGAACTTCGCAAGACCCGCTGACGCGGTGTTGATCGCATCGTTAGAAGACTTGTGAAGGTGAGCAGCGCCGTGCTTCAGCATTCGTCGAAATCCGATGCCAACACCGGCCATGCCACCAATAAGGTAGATGAACCAACCGCTGGATTGAAGCCACAGTAGGTCATATCGAACCCATTCAGAATAATTACCTCGAATGTTCATCTGAGCTGCGGGTAATGTTCCTTCTCCTATCACAATGATGCCATCGTTTTTCTCTCCACTCATGAATGCAGCGCCGTGGTAGTACGTTGGATCCGTTTCGCTGTACCAATGACTTGTGTACAGCCAATAGTGACCCTCAAGATCGAAGTGGGTCAAAACGTCCGGCAGCATGACAAATTCAGGGGTCTTTGGATCTGGTGCCATGAGTGTATCTCGTGGCGCGTATGGGTCACCAAAGGGGTAGTGCACAGGGGCATCTGGCACTTGACGCCCTCGTGTTTCCCAATATCCGTTTGTCTCTGATTCCTTCGTGAAGCAGAGCACCGGGTTTGACGTAGCTTTCGAATAGCGCCAGCTCGTAATAGCCAGGTGCAAACAAAGAACTGGTGCGACTCCAAGCAGAAACGCAACGATAAGTCTGGATAGCGTCTTCATGTCGAATTTATCGGCATGTCGAGGTGGTGGTTATTGCTCGATTGTGTCGCTTCTGCGCACGATTGACTTAAGGAACGCCACACCCGGCATTTAGGAGATTGGCTCAATTCAAGACGCTGGGAATTCCACGAGTTGGGGGCAACACCCTGCGTCAAGCTTCCGGTGGTGCTAAAGCGTCTTACTTGCGATCAGAAGCACATTTCAGGAGTTCAACTTCGCACATGAACCGCCGAAGCCGCACAATCAACCGCTCAACGTGCAAGAGCGCATGTCGAACTCGCTCCATCAAACGATTAACACGCAACTCCATGCACTCAACGGACACAACGAACCACGTAAATCGCTCGACGAAGCATTCAACTCGCACTTCGAACTGTCCATCTAGCTATCTGAACCGTTCCTTTCGCTTCCTCAGCGCACCGGGTCGCGACTGCACCGCATCATGGCGCCACCTCACACGTTCGCTGTGAGCGATTACACCTTCGCTGCACGACTCCACATCTTCACAGCGGGCGATCACAGCTTCGTGCTGCCCGATGTACGTTCCGCTTCGAAACCCCGCATTTCGACGAAGCGAGTTCGGGTGCGCAACGCCGGTATCCGCACATCGATCGCCGTGCTTAGCCTGCAACACGCTGACGATCAATCCGAGAACGCCTGCGATGAGCCGCATGCTGTACAGGATTGGCTGCACAAGCCCGTAGATCGGCCTCTGAACGTGGATGCGTGCAGCGCAATCCTGATCGCTGCGACGCTCAACCTCAAGATTGAACCGGCACTGTGCGCCGTTTTCGGACTTTGAGTGAACCATGCCGCACAGAAAGGCGATGTACCGCAGAGCCGTTCGCCCGTCATTCCCGCGGAGGCGGGAATCCAGTGGTTGCGCGGACGGCTCACGGGACTTCGCCTGGGTTCCTGCCTGCGCAGGAACGACGCCTTTCTGTCAGGAACCACACCATGCCGCCACTTCGTCGTCAACGTCGCAATCATCGTGCTCGTGCGCCGAAACGCCGCAAGCGCAGGAACCTTGTGAAGTTCATTCCGGAGGCGGACAGTGATTTCGCCTACACAGCACACAACTTCGTGTGGCGACTCAAGGCGCACATGGATGCGTACTGCATGTCGCTCGAGGAAGTGGAGTTGATCGAAAAGGAAGTGACGACGTTTCGCGATGCGCTGACGCAGATGCTGATCAAGCGAGCCCGATCAGGAGAACTGGTCGCTGCGAAGAATACAGCCCGCAAGGATGCGGAGCACGTCATACGCAGCTGCGCCAACATCATTCGCTCGAATCCGCAGGTCAGTGATACGAATAAGAAACTGCTGCGCATCAAAGTCCGCAAGAAGAAGCTCGGCAAGAGCAACGTGCCGCAGCGCCCCCCCGCGTTGCAGTTTCTCGGATCAGGCGATGGCGTTGGAGGCAGCGTCGCAGTCGGGTCAGGCAGCGGCATTCACGTGCTGAAATACTTTGATGACAACAATGCGATGGTGATTTCGCCTTCGTCGAAGCATGGCGTTGTGTATAACCGCAGGCCTGATGGCGCGGCGCGCATTGAATTGTACTTTGAGATGGTTCCTGCCGGTGAGCCGGTGCCGAAACATCCTGCGGAGCGCGGCTGGCCGAAGTATCTGCGGTCGTACACGCGCAGTCCGATGGAGGTGGAATATCCCATTCCGTCGCAGCCGATGTTGATTGTGTATTGGGCGAAGTGGGCCGATTCGACGGGCAATACGAGTCGGTGGTCCAGGACGTGTGTGGCTCGTGTCGAGGGCTGGACGTCCAATGCTGCAGCGCTGACGGATGGAAGCGCAGCGCAACCGGTTGAGACGAAGTTCGTCGTGATCTCGTCGCCGATTGTGGGCGAACTGCCTGCACCTTCGGATGATATTGATGTGGCCGAGGAAATCGCCGCGATGGGTCAGCGGATGTTGAATGCAGCGATGCAGCGGATGCTGCCTGCACAGTAATTGGCCCCGCGTCCCTTGCCGATCTATCCTCTTGCCATGACCACGCTCTCACATGTACCCGATGGATTCGGCCGATTTGGCATCTTCGGCGGCCAGTATGTGCCGGAAACACTCGTGGCTGCGCTCGAGCAGCTTGAAGATGAATACGCGAAGGCAAGTGCCGATACCGCATTCACTGCGCAGTTTGATTCGCTGATGCGTGAATACGTCGGCAGGCCGACTCCATTGACATTTGCTGCGCGCTTGACGGAACATGCTGGCGGGGCGCGCATTTATCTCAAGCGTGAAGATCTCGCGCACACCGGTGCGCACAAGATCAACAACACCATCGGCCAGGCACTGTTGACGAAGCGCATGGGTAAACAGCGCGTCATTGCAGAGACAGGCGCCGGGCAGCATGGCGTCGCCACCGCCACAGCATGCGCGTATTTCGGCCTGAAGTGCGAAGTGTACATGGGCTCGGAAGATGCCCGGCGGCAAAATCTCAATGTCTTCCGTATGAAATTGCTGGGCGCACAGGTCAATCTTGTCGAGGACGGATCGCGCACGCTGAAGGATGCAACCAACGCGGCGATGCGCGACTGGATGGAAAGTGTTGAAGACACGCACTACATCCTCGGCTCCGTCGTTGGGCCGCATCCGTTTCCAGTGATCGTGCGGGATTTTCAATCCGTGATTGGACGTGAGTGTCGTGAACAGACGCAGCAGATGTTCGGCTCGCTCCCCCACTGCGTTGTTGCATGTGTTGGCGGCGGATCGAACGCGGCCGGCATCTTCTATCCGTTTATCGACGACCATGACACGCACCTCGTCGGCGTGGAAGCGGGCGGGTCGGATTCATCGTTCGGCCATCATGCTGCGCCGCTGGCGCATGGAGCGCCGGGCGTGTTGCATGGTTCGCTAAGTTACGTTTTGCAGGACGAATCCGGGCAAACTGCGCCGGTGCAGTCGTGTTCTGCAGGGCTGGATTATCCGGGTGTCGGCCCCGAGCATTCCTACTGGAAAGATGCCGGGCGTGTGGAGTACACGTCAGTTGATGATGATGAAGCCCTGAGCGCGTTTCGGCTACTGGCGGAATTAGAAGGAATCATTCCCGCGTTGGAGACAGCGCATGCCGTGGCGGAAGCGGTAAAACGCGCGGCTTCTATGTCTGCCGAGCAGCATGTTGTGATCAACTGCTCCGGGCGTGGTGACAAGGATGTGCAGGAAGGGATGCGGCTGTTGAAATCACGTGGCCGAGACTGAATCTGTTTCATGTGGATGAGTTGCCGGCTTGCGCGATGCAAGGACACCCTGGGCGTACGCGCCGAGCGCCATGCCAATAAGGGCGAAAAGTATCGGCCAGTTTCCAATTCCTAGGCTGGCAACACCTGCCCCGGGGCAGACGCCGCTGAGTCCCCAGCCGATGCCGAAGATCATGCCGCCGATGATTGTGGAAGGTTTGACTCGACGTGGAATGCGCTCGAATGATTCCCCGGCGGTCGGCTTATTCATACATCGTGGCGCGAGTTGATATATCGGCAGGGACACCGCAAGTGCTGCGCCCATGACCAGCGCGAGGCCGAAGTCGTCAAGCGTAAGAAAGCTCAGCACGACTTCCGGTTGCGCCATTGTTGACCAGGCAAGTCCGAAGCCGAACAGTACGCCGCCAATGAGCACCAGAACAAGCGTTCTTGTCATGGCGTGACTCCAAGAGCAGCGACAATGTGGGCAGTAATGATCGCAACACCCATGAATATCAACGTTGCGGCGATAGATGGCGGCACGAGCGAACTTATTCCGCAAATGCCGTGTCCGCTGGTGCAGCCGCGGGCTGTGCGTGTGCCGAAGCCGACCAGCACACCACCGATCAAGAGTCGCCACCATTGCACTTCTGTCGTGAATACTTCACCACAACCGATAGTGAATACAGCAGCACCAACAATCAGGCCGATCACCAACACACTCTTCCACGTTCGTTCGTTACGAAGATACCGCTGCTGAAAGAAGGGCAGGTGACTCCACCACGAATGAATAGCGCTGAAGAAACTGCTTATGCCGGCAATGCGGCCCGTCAGCAGATATATCATGCCTATTGCCGCGCCGATTCCTGCACCGCCAGCCAGGTAATGCGTCACGCCATTCGGAAAAAGTTCGTCGAACAATGCATTCCTTCTTCGGCAGATTGACCGAGTACGACCTACAGCATCGGCCGCGCATCCCACACACCGTAGTCGTGCTCGAGCGCCATGCCGAGATTACACAGTGTGCCTTCTTCAAACAATCGGCCCCACAGCGTGATGCCGTGCGGCGTACCATCGTCGTTGAATCCATTTCGAATTGTCAGCGATGGGTGTCCGGTATTGTTGGTAATCAGCAGCAGGTTCCCTGCAAAGCTCGGACTGACAATTGCATCGACACCCGCCATAGCTTCGTCCATCGCATGCATGACCTGCCTGCGGAAACGATCGGCCTGCACCAATTCAATCGCAGGAATGAAACGCGCCTGGCGGAATGAATTCGGCCAGGCTTGAGCCGCCTGCCATTTGAGTTGATCATCCAAGCCGTCCAGCGTCAGTTGCTCAAACGCTGCTGCCGCCTCGGCATAGAGAATCGAAATCAGATGTTCATAGCTCCACTCCGGCAGGGACACAGCAACAGTCTCAACGCCACGCGCCCGCAAAAGATCGAGTGCCTGTCGATCACTCGGATGGACGCTTTCGCCTTCAAACCATGCGGGATTGTATCCAATGCGCATGCCGCGAATACTTTGCGAGGCGCTAAACTGCAACGGCATATCCAGCGAAGACGGGTCGCCCGGATCCGCACCGTTGATCACGCTAAGCACTGCAATGCAGTCTTCGACAGTTCGACATATGGGGCCGATCTTGTCCAGTGACCAGCACAACGCCATCGCTCCGGTTCGGGCAACCCGGCCGAATGAAGGCCGCAGTCCCGTCGCGCCGCAGCGCATCGATGGCGAGACGATCGAGCCATAGGTTTCTGTGCCGATTGCAAACCCGACCAGGCCCGACACGGTCGCCGCGGCGGAACCAGCGCTGGAGCCGCTTGAACCCTGCTCAACATTCCACGGATTATTCGTGCGACCGCCGAACCAGATGTCGCCGTAAGCCAGCGCGCCGAGCGTGAGTTTAGCGATGAGTACAGCGCCGGCATCATGCAGTCGCTGCACAACAACTGCGTTGTGTTCGGGCACACGATGACGATACGGCTCGGCCCCCCATGTCGTAGACACCCCAGCGGTGTCGAGCAGATCTTTTGCACCCCAGGGAATGCCATGCAGAGGTGAACGAACCACACCTCGCGACAGGTCGGCATCAGCGCGCTGCGCCTGCTGCAGTGCTGCGTCTTCCATAAGCGTAATCATGCATTCAAGTTTCGGACCAAACGTCTTGAGCCGCTTGATATAGAGTTTCGTAAGTGCGACCGAAGTAATCGCGCCGGATTTCAACCATGCAGCAAGCGTGGTTACCGGTGCGAATGCTATGTCCGCTTCATCGCTCGGCAGCAAGCCGGGTTCGACCTTATTCATGGCAATGCTTGTCGCATCATACGGAAGCGCAAAGTCCGGCAGGCGCGGGTCGAAGATGCTGGCTGGCGACATCTCGTTGGTTGGCATGAAGTTCTTCATGCGCGTCGACAACAACTCAATTTGCTCGTTAATTGTTTCCAACAGTTGTTTTCGCTCTGCTGGGGTGTTGCTCACGCCGACGAGTTTTTCAGCTTCCTGCAGTGTCTTCGCAGTGACATTGTTGTTGCCATTTGTCTCGGGCGGCTGCAATTGATCACGAATCGACGGTTCGGATTCTTCCTGCTGGAGTAACGCAGCTCTTGCATGGCCCACGGCACCGGCTGCTAACGCACCAGATGCAAGCAGAAACGTACGACGATTTGACGACACATCGGCATGGTTCATGTCATGCTCAACAGTACTTGTTATTCACGATCGCCGGGAATCATGTCAATGATGATGGGGTAGTGATCCGAAGGATAGCCTTCGGGCTTCGGGTCCTTGCGCCAGTCATATGATTCGGGAGGCATCATCGTGCCAAATACGTGTGCGCTGCCGACGACAAATTCGCGATGCGCGCCGCTGCTGAGCAGCACGAAGTCGATTACGCGGCCGGATTCATGCGTCTTATACAGACTGGCTTCGGTTTCATCAGCATTGCGCCAGCGCGGGATGATGCGATGGGCCAACGTGTCGATCATGCCCGCTTCAAGATACAGGCGAACGGACTTGTCCCACGGAGCTGCGTTGAAATCCCCCATGACGATTATGTTGGCCGCAGGGTTTTCGCTGCGCAGTTGATTTATGAATTCAACAATGCGCACAGCTTCTGCTTCACGGTGGAAGCGATTATCTCCGCCGGCCTTGTGATGCACGGAAAAGACGATCAGCTCGTAATCTTCTTCAGAATTGTCAACATCTATAGTGATCTTTGCGCACAAGGGGCTGCGCTGAAACGTCAGGCCGCGGCGAGATTCCGGTGGAATTTCGCTCCAGCCCGGCCCCGGTCGCTGCACGTTGTCGAGAGACATATTCGGCCAGACCCGTGCATCGGTGATTGGAAATCGGCTCATCACACTGCACTCGATACCGCGGTAGTAGCCAACGTCATAGGACGCAATGTACTTGTAGCCCATGTCCTTGAGATAGTTGTCGCGAAACCACGTCAATGCCTCAAGCGATTCAACTTCCTGCAAAGCGAGAATATCGGCATCCACCGCGCGAATGGTTTGGGCGAGCACTTTGCAGCGGCGCTCTTCGGTCACCATACCCGCATCATCATGTTCGCCCTGCAGCGTAGGGTCATCAAACGGATCGAAGAAGTTCAGCATGTTGTACGTCGCCAGGCGAATGGCGCCAGGCGTGCGCGGCTTGGGCGCACTATACCCAAACTTGTTGTTCGGTTGATTCTCCGTGCGCTGCTGGGTTCGACGTGATGTTTCATTGGGATTGCGCCGCTGCTGAACAGGCTCGCTTACTGCACTGCTTGTCAACACAGCGCATAACAGGCATGCCACGATTGATTTTACGATGCGCGATCGGTTCGATTGCGCCGCATTTGCATTCAGAAGCAAACATAGTTTCATTGGTTCACCGCTCCGGTACATGTGGACTTAGCACGATAGCACATGCGCAGCACCTTTGCCCCTCCAAATGATACAGCACGTTACGGCTGTGGATTGTGCGGCCTGTACGAGCTGTCACGACTCGGCGACGGATTTTTCGCACACTTCATATGGAATGCCCCTCAATCATTGGTGTCCATACTTCAGCAATCGGACACTTCAAGAGACAGTTCTCCTGATGAGCGGCTTCCATAATGCATGCACAAGCCCCGCAACAACCTGAATGTCGATTCCCCCAATGTCTGGTTCTTGTGGCAGTGTTGTGCATGCTCGGAGGCTGCATCAGTTCGCCGGGACGAACGCAGTACAACCGGCACCTGTCAACGATCGTTGAGCCTGCTACGCCCGGACAGCGACGTGTTCTGGCCGACACATTCAGTGTTGCTGGCAATGACTCGACCCGCCTTGCGGTGGAGATGACAGCCGGATCTTCTGATAATCATTCATCCAGAAAATAGCCCAATCGTCGTGCGCGCGCCAGTTGATGGTACGCGGTATCTCCATTTCTGAAAATCTTTCCTAAGTAGAGGCTCGGAGGAAGCGTTTGCGCGTTCCGCGCGCAACGGTGCGCGCGCACAGCCATGTGCCGGCTCAAGAAGAGAACGCCATGCGTTTCTTTCGGAGCCTGCCATGTCCACTATCACTACTCCTGTTGCAGTTCTTATCATTCATGGCGTCGGCAGCCAACAATCCACGTTTGCTGATGAGATGGTTGCCGAACTGACTCGCAGATTCAAACGCGAACTCAGGCAACTGCCGCATCCGCCGCCCCTGATCGATAATCAACTCGTCTGTCGTGCGGTACACTGGGCTGCGATTCTGCAGCAATCCCAGCATCGCATGTGGGCGCGCCTGACTGCCGAACATG
Organism: Phycisphaerales bacterium; assembly: GCA_029260575.1. Classification (GTDB taxonomy): domain Bacteria; phylum Planctomycetota; class Phycisphaerae; order Phycisphaerales; family SM1A02; genus JAJDDB01. The sequence goes on along the minus strand of JAJDDB010000002.1, from coordinate 101,317 downwards.
ATCTGGACTTTATTAAACTGCGTCGCTACATGATTGACTTTGCTAGCGATGCGGTGGCCTATCAGATTACGCCGAGCGATCGAACGGTTTATGACGCTGTGCATCGACGAGTGACGGATGCATTAACCAGTCTGGAGGACACGCCCGGCATCACGCCCACTACGCCGCTGGCGGTTGTCGGCCACAGCCTGGGCACGGTGATTGCAAGCAACTGGATCTGGGATTTGCAGCACCGGTTGCAGCCTGCGACTGAACAGTCGACAAACGAAACACCACTGACCTGTGGCGAAACGCTTGCTCGGTTGTTTACACTGGGGAGTCCGATTGCGTTGTGGTCGTTGCGATACACGCAGCCACCGTTCGGCTTGCCAATTACCATCCCAAGCCCTCATTTTCGACAGCACTATCCCAGTGCGGCATTTCCTGACGCCACAGGCGAGTGGCTGAACTTCTACGACGAAGATGATGTGATCGCCTATCCACTGAAGCCGTTGAACGCTGCGTACCATCAGATGGTCACCGAGGATGTGGCGATAAATGTCGGCGGGCTGTTGTCGTCCTGGAATCCGCTTTCGCACAACGGCTACTGGACGGATGACGATGTGACGGTTCCAATTGCCCGTTCGCTTGCCCGGTTGTGGGCGGCGATCAATCGGCAGAGCACGCACCACCCCTAGACCACGGAGCGCAGAGCAAATGTCCATCGTCATTGCAGTCACACGAAACGATTCCACTGTCATGGCTGCGGACACGCTGACGTGTTTCAGTGATGATGAACAGATGCCTGCTGCCAACTCGCGTTCGGAGAAGATCGTTCGGATCGGGCATTCCGTCGTCGGTGGCGCGGGGTGGGGCTTATACGACGATATCTTCCGCGATTATCTTGATGGAAGAGATGCGCCCGCCTTTGACAGCGAACATTCGATCTTCAAGTTCTTCCTCGACCTCTGGAAAGCACTGCACGAGACTTACACGTTCGTCAACGATCAGGCCAACGGCAAGGAATCTCCGTTCGGCGATCTCGATTCATCGTTCATTATCGCAAACCACACAGGTGTGTACCGCGTCTCGTCAGACTTGAGCGTTTCGCGTTTCAACCAGTATCATGCAACCGGGTCAGGAGCGCCGTATGCTCTGGGCACGATGTATACGCTGTATGAAAGCGGCGCATCGGCACGAGAGATAGCCGAGTCAGGCGTGCGCGCCGCCATTGCTTTTAATGTGTACTGCGCTGGTGAAGTGCAGACGCTTGAGATTGAACGGAATCATCTATGAGTGACGATCGCCTGTCACAAATCAGTCTGCTGTGTCTCGATGTTGACGGTGTGCTGACGGACGGCTCCATACGGATTGATGATCTTGGCTATGAAACCAAGCGTTTTCATGTACGCGATGGTCTTGGAATCCGAATGTGGCAATTGCTCGGAAATGATGTAGCAATTATCACCGGCAGAACCGGGCTTGCAGTCCGGCACCGCGCCAACGAATTGGGGATTCGGCACGTCATTCAGAGCGTAGCGGACAAGCTTTCTGCGTTTGACGATCTGCTGAATCGACTCGATCTCGGCCCGCATGAAGTTGCGGTCATGGGCGATGATGTGCCCGAGCTGCCGCTGATGCGCGTGGCTGGCTATGCTATGGCGGTTGCGGATGCTATTTCCGAAGTCAGACACGAGGCTGACTACGTCACGCAGAACCGCGGCGGTAATGCTGCGGTCCGCGAAGCCATTGAACACCTGCTCAAGGCTCGCAATCAATGGGACGAAGCCGTGCAGCGATTTTTGAATCGCACGAAACCGAACGGGTCGAATCCATAAGAATAATGACAGCAGAGATGAACATCCTGCAGGGTTGAACTTCAATGAATGAAATGCAACGCATGGGTCGTACGGATTCCCCTGCCCCGCCTGCAATTCGGCGGAACACGGGCCGCGCGCTCATTGTCATTGTCTGCGGTGCGGTACTTGCGGTTCTTCTGTTTGTCGTTGTGATAAACCTCGACAACCCAGATACGCAGCAGGTGATTGTCAATCCCGATGAAGATGTCATTGAGCTTGTCGCGCCTCCGTCAGCGCTCACCGCGGAAGAAGAACAACGCTATCGGCAAGGCGGCGAGAAGATTAATAACGAGCTTGAGACTCGTTTACCCAGCGGCGGCTGGATTCAGATGCAGGATGATGAAGGGCGCATTAGCCAGCGGTATCGTTTCGCTCGCCAGGAACCGCGCCCGGATGGGTGGTACTGGCTTGATAAACCTGAAGCCCATGTCTTTTTGTCTGACAGCGAAGCTCTGATCCTCACAGGCGATGAAACAGTCGCATACGCACCAAACCAGGCGCTTGAGCAAGGCACTATCACCGGCAACGTTGTCATCACGGTTTACAAACTCGATGACCGACGCCACATTGACCCGACAACCGATACGCCTTCTTTCATCGTGCGGACAACCGAAGCGACATTCGACAACATCGTCGGTGAAGTGCGTTGTCCGGGGCCGATACACCTTGAAGCGCCGAGTAAAGCGGAACTGCAGGGCGAAGCCCTGACCATGCGCATCAACGATCACGTCGATCGGCTGCAGATGTTGGAAATGCAAATAGTGCATTACATCAAATTGATCCAGCCAGAAGATGAGCCTGCGGTCGCTCAGCGGACATCAAGCAATGCACCTTCTGTTCGACTTGCCGCATTCAATCAGATTCAGAATTCGCCACGCGATTCCCCAAAGCCGACGCAGTTCTATGAACTCACACTGACTGACAATGTCGTTATCACACAAGGCCCCGTTGCAACCAAACGCATTGTTCGTGGTGACAAATTGTCTATTACGTTTTCAACAGAATCCAAGGGTTTTGATGATGCGTTTGCGTTTGCCCTGCCGCCGGAACTCTTTGGGGGCGCGGCGCAGCCCCATGCTCTTGATATGCACCCGTTGACGCTGCATGCATTTCTGGCGGTGCAGGCGATCGCGCAAACCAATGCCAACAACAGGCCGGTCAATGTTCCCGTTCCGGGCCCGAACGAAGCAGTTATCACTGTCAACGGCCCTCTGCGTGTGCTCCCGATTGACGATCCAAAAAAGCGACTGGATTCTGTTGAGAACGCACGATTTGAAGTCATCGGTTCGCCTGTTGAATTGATTGACGATGCGGAAGAAGCTGTTGCGACCGCAGGAATCCTGCGCTACGACACACTCGAACGGCATGTGCAGTTGATTGCAACCACTGATCATGCAGTTGCGATTGACAGCCCGCAGTTGACCGCAGGCGGGGACCGATTCTGGCTGGCTCAGAACACTGGCGAAGCAGGGTTCGAAGGTGCAGGATGGCTCGTGCCGCAGCAGGATCCTGCTGCGCCGGTCGACAACCCCCAAGATGACATACTAGGCGACACTGATGAGATGGCAGCGCTACTGGAAGAGTTGCGTATCTCGTGGTCGAGGAGTGTGCGCATTGATTTCGAACCCGGCAGTGATGCAGAGGCGATGGGGCCGATCAAGCGCGTTCGATTCCTTGGTGATGTGAATATCGAATCCGACCAGGGCAACATCAGTTGTAATCTGCTTGACCTGACCGTTACCCAGGATGCAGATGGCAAACCCGCGCCTGAAACCATGCGCGCGTCAGGAGATGTGAAAACCGCAGATGATGAACGAACACTCTGGGCGGATGAACTGAACATTGCTTTTCTCACGGACAATCAGCCCGTTCATGCCGAAAGCGACAACGACAAGCCGCGTGTTCGAAACATCACAGCAAACGGCGACATTCAGATTCGCATGGCTGATGGCTCCCGGGCATTTGCCGATCGACTGGAAGGCGACAGAATTGATGAGACACTGGAATTGTCCGGCGAAAACATTGTCATCGCAGCTGGACGCATGCTTATCGAAAAAGGTACGCGGCTGACACTTCGCAAGGATCAACAATTCGCGTTTTGGGAAGGTCCCGGCACTGCCCGCGTCTTTGATAAGGCGATCGACACGGGCGCTGATCATCGAATTGAGCGCCCGATCATCAACAACGAGCAGTCACCTCCGATCGTTCGCACGAAATGGGATGATTCGCTGCACTACGACCACACAGTCAACGATGGCGCGGGCGCGATCGAACTGCGCGGCAATGTCAACGCAGTCTCCAGCCAGAACCCCACTGAACGCAATACGATGAAAGGTGATGCTGTCACGCTGGAGTTTGCCGGCACGCCTGAAGCGGAAGCTGCGCGCATGGAGCGCCGCAGCGCAGATGAGCAGTTCGCCGATCTCGAAGATCGCCGGCTTGCTCGATTCACTGCCCGTGGTGAAGCGTCGATCGAAAACAGAACGTGGAAATCCGAAGCGCGTTCGGAGAAGCCGCGCATCTTCTACGCAGCAGGTCCGTACATCGAATATAACGATCTGACCTTTGAATCTCGCGTCATCGGTGATGGAACACTATTGATCCGCGATGAATGGGCTGATGAAGCCGCGCACGAACCCCCCCGCATCAATGCGCCAGGCAAGCGCGCTGATCCAGGCGCAACATTCTCCGGCAAGGGCACGACACAGTTCAAATTCAATCGTGAACTGCATATGAAGCAGCTTCTTGAAGATCGATACCGCATCGAGATGACCGGCGATGTTACTGTCGTGCATGAATCGCTGGCCGGTGAGATCGCAACAATGACTGGTCAGCAGCTTGCAGCAATTGTCACGCGTGCCAGTGACGATCGGCAGCGGGCTGCGGGCCTTGATCTCGGCGGGGCGATGGAATTGCGGCGCATCGAAGGAAGCAGCGCTGTATTGGTTCGTACGCCGACGCGCACGGTTGAGTGTGACTTCTTCGATTACAACGTCGACACGAATCTGGCAAAAGTTGCGGCAAATCCCGGCCGAAGTATCACTGTGCTTACGGAAGGTACGCCGTATCCATTGCAGGCGGGCGAAGTGCTTTGGAATATGGCCAACGATTCGATCACGATCATCAGCGGCGCAGGCGCAGCGTCACCGTAACAGCCACACACCTCCTGCGTTGGCATCGGTGAACCTGGCTCAGCTCTCTTCGCGATCAATGACACGGTAGCTTTCGCGTTCGCCTCGGCCGCGCAGCGGATAATCCTTGCGCAGCGGATGCGCGGGGTAATCGCGCCACATCAAGATGCGCCGCAGGTCCGGGTGATTGGTAAAGCGAATCCCGAACATGTCATACACCTCGCGCTCGCGCCACTCGCATCCCGGCCAGATGTCGGTGACCGACTCGACTTCCAGTGCAGGGTCGACGTCAATACCCGTTGTGTCAATTGTCGGATCGAGAAACGTCTTAACAGTCAATCGGCGGTTGTGTTTGTAGCTGGCGAGCAGATACACCACGGCAAACCGGCCTTGGGTCTTTGCGGGATAGCCGAGATAATCGACCGCAGTCACATCGCTTAGGAAATCGTAGTCACAACGCGGGTCCGCACACAGAAAGCGCATGATGTCATGCAGGTGTTGCGATGGCACGATCAATGTTGTCTGGTTGCGGAACTGCGTCGCTTGAAGCGGCACGGTGCTGAATGCTTCCTTCACAAGAGGAAGCGTGGGGTGATCGAGTTGGACGGCTGGCCGCTGCTCGGACATTGCTTGAGGACTCCGGGAAAGCATGTATCTACTGGCGAAGATGATAGCGAAAGGCTGCCAGACAGTCAGATTCGCAACCATGAGCGGACTGCATCCAACTGACCCTCGACAATGACAATTGGTGTGGAGTTCGGCACGTATTGCGAAAGCAGATCGCGCACAAGGGCCGGAGAAACAGCGCCGCTTCCGGGGTAAACTGATTGGAGAGCAGTTCCGGATTCGTCGAGTGCTGCATCGCCGATGAAGACCGCCGCTGCGGATGGACCAAGCGTCTCGAACATTCGCAACAGGTGTTCATCCAGCCCGCTGAGCATTGTCGGCTCCAGCATTGAGACCGGATCGAGTACGAGATCGATCGGTTGCCCGGCATGGTCCAGTGCGAATTGACGACATGACGGCACGTCGCTGAGAACGTGCCGGCAATGCGGACGGATGCACCATCGACAGTTTCGATCCGGCAGTTCCGCGAGATTCTGTTGCGTGCGCTGCTGTAGTGCAGCCGCCCCTGCCATCATCCAGTTTCCCGGGTGACCCTCGAAGAGGTCGTCAGCCAATGTCCCTGACCAGGTCATAATGCGCTGCAATCCTGGGACCAGTGCGGGCAATTGCCACTGCGTATTGAAGGGATTACCACCATGAACAATCGCAAAGGTTTCGCGTGCATCGTTGATCGACTTGATGACACCATAGCCCTCAGAGTCAAGTTGCAGCGATGCGAATACTCGAGTCATCATGCCCCATCCGGCCCGTGATATTCACACCGGCTGGTGCAGGTTTCGTGAACATGGATTTCCGAGAGCAGCGGAAGTGCGGCGCGCAATCGCTTCCATAGCCACTGGGCAAGTCGCTCGCTTGTCGGGTGGTTCAGTCCGTCAATGTCATTGAGACAGTAATGATCGAGCTGAGTGCGAACAGGTTCGATCGCCGCCTTGATGTCGCCGTAGTCGACGAGATGGTGCTGCCCGGCTGGGATGTCGCCTTCGACAATGACATCAATCTTGAAGGAATGGCCATGCATGCGCCGGCATTTGTGCCCCTCAGGAAATGATGGCAGATAGTGCGCCGCTTCAAAGGTGAATGTCTTGGAAAGTCGAACGTGCATTGAGTGTATCTTATGAAATCCGCATGTGTTTACAGGGCTTTGCGTGGCGGCAGCACTGCAGCGGCGACGAAGAGGCCTGCCACGATCGAAACGGCGATCATCAGCATACTGAAACCGGCATCGATGGCATTGGCAACGTCATGTTCCAGAAGTGAGGACAAACTTCGAAAGCCCAGCGAGCCGGGCACCAGCAGAATCAGTCCGGGCAGCATCGTGACCGCGGTCGGGCGATTGCGCCACCGCGCCAGGCAGTTGCTTGCTGATGCCACGATGAACGAACCCAGCGCGACGCCGAGATACGGGCCGAATGCTGCTGAGCCATAGCGGGCACCGAAAAACGCCAGCATCGATGCAGCGGCAATCGCAGGAAAATCGCGCGGTTCAGCCTGAAACAGCACGGTCAGCGCGATGGCGGTAATGAACACTGTAGCTGCGAGTATCCACAGCGGCGTGATGAATTGTGCCGCGCTCACTGCTTCGGGCACGGAAATGATCTTGAGCAGGCCGATACCGATTGCAACGCCAAAGCCAAGCGACATCAGGATCGTCATCGCGCCCATGAATCGCGCAGTGCCGGATGCCAGATGGCGCGTTGCCAGTTCATTGAGCGCAACAGTCAACGTCAACCCCGGCAGCAGGATGATGACGCCAGCTAGCGTTGCCGTCTCAACAGACAACGGCCCGAAAATTCCTGCACAGACTACCGCCACAGCAGACGCGGTGAAGCCGCCGAGTATGTCGAACAGCCGGTTGGCGTTTGGCAGACGTTTCAGGCACAGGGCAAGCATGCCGATGAGCAATCCGCTTATGCCGGCGGCAACCATTTCTCGCCATGTCCCGCCGAAGAAGATTGAAGCTCCGGCCGGCGCGACGACAAAGCTCGCAAGTGTCAGGGCTGTCGAATACTGCCGTGGGCGTTCGACGATCGATCGTACTTCGCGTAGCGCCTGTTCCGGATTCAACACTCCCGTGGCTACCTGTTCCAGCACACGATCGAGCATGCAGAGTTTGGACAGATCAACTTCGCCCGGCTCGACGCGCGCAAGAAATGTCCGCTGATGGACATCATCACCAAACGCTGCCAGCAGACTGGTCGGTGTGGAGAAGAACTGGCCGCGCAGCCCCAAGCGGCGCGAGATTCGTTGCAACGCATCTTCAATCCTGTGGGCCGGCGAGCCGTACGTATGCAGCGCCCGACCGATTGCCAGAACGAATGCAGCCGCTTCGAGTTGCGTTTCTGACAGTTCCGGTGATGTATCCAGAGGATCCACACCAATCGACTCGCCAAGGGCAGTCGTTTGGACGTTGAACTCATCGAGCAGGTCACGGAGGCGTTTCATTGGTCGTACTGTCTTGAGCATACCTATCGGTCCAATTGACGTGTTCGATACGGTCGAACAGTCGTTCTCAAGCAATGGGTTGGAATACGTGCCTTCAGACGCCGCGGGTCTGTGGATCCCAGATGAACTTATGCATCTGCAGTTGCATTCTCACAGGCAGACCATCGTCGAGAATCCATTGTGCAAGCAGTTGCACAGGCAATTCTGCGCAGCCGGCGATCTCAAGACCAGGTTGCTGTTCGAACACTGGTGACATCAATACCGCAGCACACCGGCTGGCCAGATCATGTTCAGTGATGATCATCTTCGCCCAGTCATAATCAGCGCGATCGGTGATGACGAATTTCACTTCATCGCGCGGTGACAGGTAATTGATGTTTGCCCAGCGGTTGCGTTCGTGTTCACCTGATCCGGGGGTTTTGAGATCCATAATTCGAATGACTCGGGAATCGCAGATGCTGATGTCCAGCGCCCCAGCAGTTTCGATCAGGACAGTCTTTCCCATATCGCAGAGCCGTGTCATCAGCGGGTGGACATTCTTCTGCGCCAACGGTTCGCCGCCGGTGATCTCAACCAGTGATGCGTCGTAGCTGCCGACCTGTTCGACGATTGCGTCGATGGTCATCCGGTCGCCTTCTCGGAACGCGTATTCGGTGTCACAGTAGCTGCAGCGCAGTGGACAACCCGTCAGCCGAACGAACACGCAAGGCAAACCGGCCCGGGTAGATTCACCCTGGATCGAAAAGAAAATCTCATTGATGCGCAGCGTCTGCGGACCCATAGAACGTCTTCCTTAGCCGATCATAGGCTTCAATTTTTCGTTTTCTCGCGGCACTGCGGAGCATTCGACAGCAGCGACGCGTTGGCTATACTTCGGCCGCACAAGCCCAGGTGGCGGAATTGGCAGACGCGCCAGCTTGAGGTGCTGGTCCCCATTATTGGGGGTGGAGGTTCGAGTCCTCTTCTGGGCATTGCAGACGACGAGACAGCGTCACGGGCTGGGCGGCGGCCCGCTGCCCCACGAGTTGAGCAAGAAGAGTAAATCGAAGACATCGACCGAGCAGTCAGGTGATATGTCCGCAGGACAATTCGGAGGACATGGCTGCGGGCAATCGCCCCACGCATCCAGAAGGTCCAACAGGTCGAACACATCAACACTCAGATCGCCGTTGACATCGCCCGGAATGATGTCCGGCTGACAGTCAAGCTCGTTGATCCTGAAGTTGTCGATCCCAGCTTCAACCACACTCTGCGGGGTCAGATCACTGACTGTGAATCGGATCTGCACAGTTCCGGTATTGGTAAGCCCGGTAGTTGCCATGTCATCAGGCGTAATCCGTGCATTGTGCCAGGCAAAACCGCCATCAAGATCATGCCGAGCGACTTCAACCCATGGGCTCAAGCCGTCGGTGAGTTCAACCACAATCCGATCGTTGCCGTTCTCGTTGGTCAGGCGCAGGTAGTAATCGTATTCGAGCATTCCTGAATCAACCGAGACGTTAAGGATCGGTGAAACAAGTCGAACCGAGCCGTCATCCACATCAGAATTGCCCGGGTGATTGCCGGTGAGCCAGCACGAGCCGCTGCCATCAGAGTCGGCGGGCGGGCCGTAAGTCCACAGGAAATCGCTGATCGGTTCGCCGCGTTCCCACCAGCCGTCAGTCGCATCAAGCGGCAGACTGGTCCATCCATTTTCCTGTTCAAAGTCCTCGCGCATTATCTCTGTCTGGTCGTAGGCAGCGACAGTTTCATGCACGTTCGCTGGCGCATCAAATGGCGACATGATCGCTGTTCCATCAGTTGCCTGAGCGGTCACCCAATATTGCACGCGGGAACCGCACGTAGCTGAAGGAGTTGAAATCGTAAATGCATTGCCGCGGCCCGTTGGTTGCGCTTGCTTCACAACGGGGACACCGTTGATGAGGAAAGTTGCCGACACTGTCCCCGGCTCCAGCATGCCGGACAAGGGAACAATCGAAACTTCGATCGTGCTGGTTCCGTTGGGGGCGATGATCGACGGCAAACCTTGCGGGAAGTCAATGCTAATCGGATCAAGAGGCGGAATGATCATGCCGTGCGCTGCGAATCCAGTCGTTATGGCATCGAAGTGAGGACTTCCGTCAAAGATGTTGGCGTTGTCATCATCCAGTGTCAGGAAATCAATCACGAGATCCTGTTCAATTGTAGAGCCGATGTGCAGCAGCACTGAATTGACCAGGAGATTCGCAAGGATGTCCTGGTATTCCTGTGGATCTGTATTGATCAATTCGTTTCGCGTATCCCAGATGCACCCCGACAATGCCTGGCCGCAGAAGTGAATGGAGCTGCTACATGGCACAGAAACACCCGTGTCCGCAGTTCGCAGTGAATCTGTGCAATTGTCGAAGTATCCGAATCCAATCAACGGCGAATCAAGCATGACCGTCGAGAGCGCGTCGCCGAATCCTTCGCCGTACTGTCCTTGGCCGCTTCCGGAGACTTCGACAATATGATGGCCGAACTCGTGGTAGATGATGGATGACCACGCTGTATTGGGAAAGGATTGTCCGGTATCACCGACTCCGGCTTCGCAAAAATTGAGTGATGCTGTGGGAATGTCATACCATGCATTGCCCGGACAAAACAGATCGTCTCGATTGACAACGATTGGAAATCCTTGTCCGCCGAGTGTCGGAAAGATCGGGTTGTATTTCAACACGAAATCACGAATTCTGTTGGCCTGGATGTACGCGTTGACTTCAGCTCGCTCGTGTTCGCTGAGGTTCGTTGCATTGAAGGTCAGAATCGCAGGCCCCGGCGGCGCAATGCTTTGCATAGCCATCGAACTTGGACCTGCAGCATTGGTTACTGCGAACCACCGACCGACGAGGCCCGCAGATACTGTTATTGTTTGCTGCGCTTGACCGGGAACGGTGACGCTTCCAAATTTGTTTGTGTAATACACAGTGTTGTTTGCATTGATCGCGAGAAACGGCAATGGAGCTACAGATTCATTCTCGCAAATATCCGCGCCGATTCCCTCGGTCGAAAACGCATTCGCGATGGTGATCAAATCAATGCGGCAGATCAGCGGCTTGTGGTCGAGAATAACACCCGTTTCCGCGTCGGCGACGATCCGCCACTTCTCAGTACCTTTCTGCACAACAACGCTGTCTGCGAGGCGAGGCATGCGGTGGTCGTTGCCTATACCGGCAAAGATGACTTTGCGCTGTTCGACAATCTGGGCGCGGCCTTGCTGCAACTCCGATATGTCGCCGGCATGCGCCAGAACTGATTGATGTGTGAGGTCCGTGATTCCGGATTCAACATCAGCGCGTGCAATCTGATATCCATGAAGATTGCGCAACTGCGCGTTTGCAAGTACAACAGAAAAGCCCGGCTGATTTCGCACCAGAACAACAAGGCGCGATCCATACACGTCTACGCCGTCGCGCTGCTGGGTAAAGTGCAATGCTGTGAAGCGATATGATCCGGTTGCCGGGTCGTACAGAACCGGAATCTCGTTGGCCTGACGTTGTGGGAGCGCGGTCGGCGCGAGGTCGTCAATCTTGACGCCCAACATTGGTGCTGCGTTTCGACACAGTGCAGCTGCGCTCGCTACAGCGGAATTGCCGGTCGCAAGATTGCGGCCGTACACGCGCCGAATTCCTCCTGCCTGGTCTCGGCTGACAGATGCAAACTGATGAGATTCCAGGAACGACTGCACAGCGACTTCTGTGGTGGCTGCAGCGCCATCGGACATAGACTGTCCGGACGTCTGGCTGATGAATACCAGCAATAGCGCAGACACCCCGATCAGTGCGCTGATTCGTCCTCCGTGCAATGGTCCGGGCCGTATTTCGGCCATCTCGAATTCGCCCTCCGACCGCCTGATTGCTGCCGCGCGGTGCCAAACTCTTCTAGGATACGGCCTTGTCGGCAATCTGGCGAAGGGAATCTGACAACTTCAAGCGTTGATAGTGGCTGCAAATCGGCATTCTCGAAGTGTGAACGCACATACTCCGATGACAAGGACAGGAATATCAGGCAACATCATGGCAGCGGGCAAGAACACCAAGAAGCACAGTGCCAACCAGCCAACGATCCAGAATCGCAAGGCGCGGCATGATTATGTGATTTCCGAGACTCTTGAATGCGGCATCAGGTTGCTGGGCACGGAAGTCAAAGCTGCACGTGCGGGACAGGTCAGTCTGCAGGAAGGTTACGTCCGCGCAACGGAGACGCCTCTGGAGATCACAATGCATGGTGTGCACTTTGCGGAATATGCGCCTGCCGGGCCGCAACAACACGAACCCACACGCACACGTCGTTTGCTTGTACACAAACGCGAAATCCGCAAACTTGCAAGTGCGACGCGAGAAAAGGGTGTGACGCTCGTGCCCTTGAAAATGTATTTTGAGCGAGGAAAGCTAAAAGTGCTGATCGGTCTGGCCCGCGGCAAACGCAAGTCAGACAAACGGCAGGTGCTGGACAAGAAGCAAGCGCAGCGCGAAATCGATCGTGCGATGTCCAAACGCATGTAGTAAGGCAAGCAGGTATTAGCTTCCCGGACTGGGGATCGGTATCACCGACCCTGCGTCTTCGGTGCGCCTGCCCGTTGCGCAGTCAACAATCACGCGCGCAACATTTTCCGGCGTGAGCGTGTTCTGTGTCGGCAACGACCGTGTATCAAAATTCGCCCGCAGCATCGGCGTTTCAACTGCGCCCGGCGCGATGGAATACGCACTGATACCATGCGTTGCACCTTCGGTCATGATGGCTCGGGTCAGGCCATCAACAGCACTCTTCGCCATGCCGTATACACCCAATCCTGGAAATGGACTGATAGCAGCCATCGACGAGACGTTGACCACGCAGCCGGACTTGTGCTTGACAAACGTATCCCAGCATCGCTGCACCAGGTACAACGGACCCAGCGCGTTAATGGCAAACATTTGATAAATCAGATCCGCATCTGCATCTTCAAGAGCGCTCAGCGTCGCAATACCTGCGTTGTTGATGAGAATATCCACTCGTCCCCATCGTTCAACTGTCATGTCTACTGCGGCCCGGGCCTGTCGCTGATCCGAGATGTCCGCTGCAATGATCATAGTCTCAGGTGGGTCGGCGATGTCTGCCGCAAGAAGATCAATCGTTGATTGCAACTTCGACTCGGTGCGCCCGACCAGCGCCAGTCGACAACCTTCCAGCGCAAGAAGTTCTGTCGTGATTTGGCCGATCCCCGACCCCGCGCCTGTGATCAGAGCAACTGGTGGAATGCTCACATGAATCCCCTTTTGTGTTGTGCGCTCCTTGCCGTTTGCACCAGGTCAGGCGACTATGCAAAGCAGCGCATTGCGCAGGAGCGCACCTCATGACTCTACAAGTGTATCCGTTGTACCTTGCTGGAAAAGAGCAGACAACCGGCCGGAAGTTGACTGTTGAAGACAAACACACGAGCGAACCAATTGCCGCTGTGTCGACAGCCGACAGCCAAATTGTCGAATCGGCTATACAGGCAGCAGTGCTCGCACGCGAGGCAATGCGCAACCTGGCGGATTACCAGCGTCGCGACATTCTGCTGCACGTGCATGAACAGGTTCAATCCCGGCTCGATGAATTGGCCGAAGTATTGATTCGCGAAGCAGGCAAGACCATTACCGATGCAAAAGGTGAAGTGAGCAGAGCGCTCGATACGTTGCTGGTTGCGGCGGAAGAAGCAACTCGAATCGGCGGTGAATACATGCCGCTTGAGATCTCCGAACGCGGCCGGAAGTGTCGGGCGATCATGAAGCGCGTTCCGATCGGGCCGTGCAGCTTCATCTGTCCATGGAATTTCCCGGTCAACCTCTCGCTGCATAAGGTTGCGCCAGCCATTGCTGCGGGCAATCCGTTCATTCTCAAACCTGCTTCCACGACGCCGATTAGCGCGATCATGCTTGGTGAGATGCTTGCGAAGACAGATCTTCCGCCGGAAGCATTCAGCATTCTGCCCATGTCAGCGGAAACATCAGCGCCACTTGTGGAGGATGATCGCATGAAGATGTTGTCGTTCACTGGTTCGCCAGGTGTGGGTTGGTCGCTGAAATCCAAAGCTGGCCGCAAACGGGTGTCGTTGGAATTAGGCGGCAACGCAGCGTGCATTGTCGACAGAGATGTCGATATAGAGCATGTCACAAAACGCATTGTCTTCGGCGGCTTTTACCAAGGCGGGCAAAGCTGTATCAGCGTACAGCGGGTGCTGATTCACCACTCAATATTCGAAGACCTCACGCAGCGCATTGTAGCTGCCGCCAGAGACATCACACCCGGCGACCCTCGTGATGATGACACATTTCTCAGCCCGTTGATTGATGATTCAGCTGCACAGCGCATCGAAGAATGGTTGGACACTGCGAAGAAGAGCGGCGCGAGAATTCTCTGTGGTGGAAAGCGTGATGGCCGTCTTATGATGCCAACAGTGTTGCGTGATGTTCCCGATACAGCGAAGCTGTACTGCGAGGAAGTTTTTGGTCCTGTGATAATGCTTGAGCCGTTTGACGATTTTGATGATGCGATTCGCAAGACAAATGACTCGGAGTATGGATTGCAGGCCGGTGTGTTTACGACTGACCTGAACCATACGATGCAGGCGTTTGACGAATTGGACGTTGGTGCAGTGATCATCAACGACGTGCCGGCGATGCGCGTCGATTCAATGCCCTATGGCGGCGTGAAACAATCCGGCCACGGCCGCGAGGGCTTGCGCTGGGCGATCGAGGAAATGACCGAATTGCGGATGATGGTGTTGAAGAATATTGGCAAACGAGAGTAGCGGCGTAACATCCATGTCGACAATGCTTTATCCTGATTTACAAGACCTCTCCGATTCCATTGAAACAAGAATTTCCGCAGCATCGCGCAGGGTTTGTATTCAATCCGAATCGACGTGTTTGATCTGCTGCAGATCATTCGTGCATGGGGTAGTGATTCGCGATGGTCAGATGCAGACGACGACGGAATCGTAAACGCAGACGATCTCACTGCATTGATTGATGCTTGGGGATTCTGCAAGAATGCGTAAAGGATCGGTTTACGGAATGAGCCGCATGACATCGTTCCATGTGACGACGAGGAATGCAGTGCCAATCATAAACAGGCCGGCGACTATCGCCCAATGCTGGAAACTCGGCGAGGGCGGCCGTCCTTTGAATTTCTCGTATACGAGAAACAGGAACAACCCGCCATCGACAATCGGCAACGGCAGGAAGTTGATGACCGCAAGGTTGACGCTGATGATCGCAAGAAAATACAGGACATAGATCAAACCCTTATCAGCAATTTTCGAGCCGATGTGAACGATGCCGACCGGCCCGCGCAGCTGCTCGACGCCGACCGACCCGCGGATAAGCCGGTCTATCGTCAGATACGTCAGAATCATGGTCTTGCCGGTTTCTTCGATACCAATACTGAGTGCATTCAGTGGATTGTCTGCTTTGCGGGTCGTCATAAGCGATTCGAACAGGATCGCAGATAAGGTGCTTTGCCATCGAAGTCCATGCAGTGACGCGACTTGTTCATCGGACAGTGCAAGGGCGAGGGCTTCTGTTTCCGCGCCGGGGGTGGGATGCACAATCGTGAGTTCAAGCATCGCGGCTGCGTCCTGCGCAAACGCATCAGCAGTCTGTGCCTTTGCCTGTTCGCGCAGGTCTCGCCATGAGTCAACCGTCACATCGCCGACTCGTACCACGCGCGTGCCCGGAAGCAGGTTGAACGGCGCAATGGGCGAATCAACCATTGTGCGCTCGGCGCTGTTGACGTTGGTACGCACCGCGATTCGTTCGATGGGTGGTGCAATGTACAACGAATCCAACGCTGGACCGGGGTAGACGCCGAGCTTACCACCGCTGTCAATGCGGGCCGAGACTGCTACTTGTTCACCATCACGAAGAACCACGATTTCTATCGTGCCCTCCACATGTTGAGTGATGATCTCCCGAAAGGTGCTCGTTGTGGGAGCGTGGCTGTCAGCGATTTTCCAAATGAGATCGCCTCGCTTGAGGATGTTATGATTGAGACTCTTTTCATCAACTGCGACAATCGTTGTGATCGGCACTAAACCGAACAGGCCAAATTCATAGTCGTATACACCGTCCGCATTCTTCGACTTCACCAGTCGTTGTAACGCTGGTACAGACTCGATCGTCACTTCAACCGGTATCGATTGTGGCTGGTCATTTGCATCGAGCATCGCCCATGTTGTTGCAACCCCCCTACCGTCAAGTCGATTGACGATGTTCTGAAACTGCTCGTATGTCGCAACCGATTCGCCATCAGCAGTCAGAAGCGTCATGGCAGGTTCGACGCCGGCTGCTGGAAGGGGCGACAAGTTAAACGATTCCTGCAAGCCCAGCTCGTCCATGTCTTCTTGCAGCGTTGCGGATGAGGCCGGGGCGACACCAATACCGAGCAGACCAGATGTCGTGTCTTTTTTGGGTGTAATCTCGAACTGCAGGTGTTCATCAATTCCCGGGCGGATGACAACAAATCGCAACGGCTGATCCGGCTTTGCCATTGCTGTGGAAATCTGAATGTCCGCAAACGTGTGTACGGGATTGTCATCGATTGACAGCACACGATCACTGGAGTGAATCCCCGGCGAGTTGACGTTCAACTCTTCTGCATTCAAGGCGACAGCGCTTGCGGCAGGCATTGACGGGTCGACGCCACCCAGAACTGGAGCTTCAAACTGAACACCGATCGAAAACGCAATGACATACAGGATTGCAGCAAAGATGATGTTCATGATCACGCCGGCGGAGACAACAATCATGCGTTTGCCGATCGGGCGCGAGTTGTAACTGCGTGGGTCGTCGGAGATCTTGTTGGGATTCATATCCTCCTGACCCAGCATTTTCACGAATCCGCCGATGGGCAACCAGCGCAGCGAATATTCAGTTTCACCCAGATCAAGACGATCAGCACCTTCAAGAATCTGCGCTTCTGAATAGGCCGGCTCGCCCTTTTCGTTACTGCCTTTCGGCTCGATCTTTCTGTCGACTAGATCGCGGTATGCACGGCGAGTGTATTCAGGCAGTGTTGAACTGAACTTGAGCCCGATGTTCTTGCGCCACGCCAGCGCGACCGGGCCCATGCCTACGGCAAATGCTTCGGCGCGGATGCCAGCCCACTTGGCAGCGACAAAGTGCCCCAGTTCATGAACAAAAATGAGAATTCCAAATCCAAGAACGATAAGAAGAAGATCTGCGATGCTGCCAATCACGTGTCGTTGCTCATTCGTGGAATTGTCATATCGATCGCTGCGCCACGTCCGCAGGAGATCGTGAAGGTCAACTGGTCACAGCGGACGTCGCTGCAGATGATTGTTGGCGCGAGATCTGGTGTGTGACGAATTCTCGCGCCGTTTCGTCAGCGGCCATGATGTCTGGAAGGCTTTGCACCGGTGTCGGGGCTATTGAATCCAATGTGGCTTCAACAAGTTCGGTTATTCGACCGAATCGGATCTGTTCGTCGAGAAACGCTGCCACCGCGGTTTCGTTGGCAGCGTTGAAGATTGTTCCGCTTGTTCCGCCGGCTTTGATGCATTCCAACGCCAACTGCACAGCGGGGAATCGATCATGATCGAGTTGCTCGAAATTCAATTCACTGAGCTGGCCCCAGTTCAGAGTTTGAGAACAGCCCTTGAGTCGGTGCGGGTAGGTGAGCGCGTACTGAATCGGGCCGCGCATGTCGGGAGGCCCCATCTGCGCCATGACTGAGCCATCGACGAATTCAACAAAGCTATGCACAATTGACTGCGGATGCACGATGACATCGATTTTGTCTGCGGGCATGTCGAACAGCCAATGCGCTTCGATGATTTCCAAAGCTTTATTCATCAACGAAGCCGAGTCTATCGTGATTTTCGGCCCCATATTCCACGTCGGATGATTGAGCGCTTCCGCAACCGTTGCGCTGCGCACGCGCTGGGCAGGCCACGTTCGGAACGGGCCGCCTGATGCGGTTATGACCAGACGACGCACTTCATCAATGCAGCGACCGGCAAGCAGACACTGAAAGATTGCGCTGTGCTCGGAATCAATCGGCAAGAGCGTGATGTTTGCGTGTCGAGCTGCGGGCATGACTATCGCGCCTGCTGCGACAAGTGTTTCCTTGTTCGCCAAAGCGATGTCGCACTTGCGGTCGATGGCGGCTATCACAGCTGGAAGGCCCGCAGAGCCAACCATTGCTGCGATGACAAGATCGCCGGGTTGCGCGACGGTATCAATGAGCTGATGGGCGGCGTCAATTCCGACAAACGCCGTTGTAGTCTGCGGAATGTCGAGATCGATCCGATTGTCAGTTGAGCCAAGTGCTATTGTGTTTACGTTGAATGCGCGCGCCTGTTGCGAGAGTTCAGCAGCACGGCTGCCAGCTGCAAGGCCGACGACCTCCATTGTAATGCCGTGGTCATCGCGCAGATGCTCAATGCATTGGAGCACGTTTGTGCCGATGGATCCGGTCGATCCGAGAAGGATGACGCGGTGCGGCGTGACTTTGGCTGAAGTGGAGTGATCCTGGGTCATGTGTCGGACGTTTCCAATGCCTGGGCGCGGGCTTCAGGGCTGACCTTTGTGCGCCTGCCATACAACGTTCGGCGTTTGCGTTTGGGCGTGGCCGTTTCAGTATCAGCATTACCGTCACTGGAGTCTACATGTGCGGTGGAGTCTTTGTTCTGAGCAGACACGGCACCGTTGTCGCCGGCTTTCGCATCGCTGGCCTTGCCTCCGCCACGTCTTCGGCGACCACCACGACGGCGTTTCTTGCGTGGTTTACTATCTGCCTCGTTGGTCTGCAGAGCAGCATTTGAAGCAGCTTCGTTGTTGGACGCTGCGGTGCCGGGATCAGCGGCACTGGAGTCATCAAACCAGTTCACGATTGTCTTGGCGTGTTCGGGCCCGATCGTGGACATATGACTCTTCAGATCGATGTTGTCATCATCCTGACTGCGGGCGATAAGTTCCTTGGACGTGACGCCGAGTTGTTTGGCAACCTGATGCACACGCATCGGTGCCTGGATGCTGAGTTCCACCTTGGGAGCACTTGAGACCTTTCGATGTCGCCGACCGCCGCGCCGCGTGCGCTTCTTCTTGCGCGGTTGGGGTTGTTCATCATCTGTCGTAGCTTCGCTGGAAATTCTCGTGTCTGCGGTTTCGGGCCCTGACTGGGAATCAGATTTCTTCCGACGTCGCTTGCGACGTGCTGGTTTGTTGTCTTCGGCTGCTGCGGAATCTTCCTGAGTAGACTGCTCGGCTGCCAGCTTGTCGGTCTTGCGCCCACCGCGCCGTCGGGACCGGCGAGATCGTTTCTTCTCGCCAACGTCCTGTTGTTCGTCTTCGTCATCCAAGGGTTCGACATTCACCGTTATGGGCGGGGCTGCTTTGTCTTCTTTCTCAAGCAGATCAATGGCTGGCGGTGTCAACGGCGGCAACGATGATTGGGAAATGTCCGCGCCTCGCGCATCGTACGCATAGAAATCAACACGGTCGGAAGCAATCGAATCACTGACGCGCACTTCGATCTTCTTGCCCGCCTCATCTTCCAGTCGCACCATCTCCCTGCGTTTGCTGCTCAGAAGCACCGATGCCACACGCGGCGAGCAGACGATTTCGATCTTGACGACTTTGTCGTACTGAATCAGATGACCGATTTGCCGCACCGCATCCGAGGCGACATATTCCGGGCTCTTGATTTCGCCGTGACCATTGCAATGTATGCAGGTGACGAAATTCGCCTTGCGCAAACTCGGGCGCATGCGCTGTCGGGTCATTTCCAGCAGGCCGAAGTCGCTGAGTTTGAGTGCGGTCGATTTGGCGCGATCACGCTTGAGATTCTCGCGCACCCGATCTTCGATCAATCGGCGGTTCTTGTGCGCCCGCATATCGATCAGATCGTTGACAATGAGGCCGCCGAGGTCTCGCAGTCGCAATTGCCGACAGATTTCATCGACCGCTTCGCAGTTTGTTTGAAATGCATTGGTTTCGCTGTCACGTGCGCGCCGGCTGCGGCCGGAGTTCACGTCGATGGCGACCATCGCTTCGGTCTGATCGATAACAAGGGCGCCACCGGACGGCAGCGGCACCTCACGGCAGTGAATCAACTCGATCTGTCGCTCAACATCAAACGCATGGAACAGCGGCATTTGTCGGCGGTATCGAATCAGCTTCGGCGCAGATCTCGGGGCGACTACGCGCAGAAACTCCGAAGCACGCTGATATGCGGAATCGGAATCGACAATGATCGCGCGAATGCTGGGTCGAAGTACATCGCGCACCGTTCGAATGAGCAGATCTGATTCGGTATACAGCTCACAAGGCGCGTTGCGCGTCTTGAGATTCTTTTCCATGACCTTCCACAAACGCGAAAGGTAGGCAACGTCGCGTTTGAGCTCGGTCTTGTTTCGGCCGAAACCGGCGGTGCGCAGAATGAATCCGAATCCCGATGGCAGATCGAGCGTATCAAGAATCTTGCGCATCTCACGGCGCTTGTCTTCGTCTTCGATTTTGCGGGAAACGCCGACGCGATCCATAAACGGCATGGCCACAAGCAGCCGCCCGGGGATCGACAAATAACTCGTCAGCGTAGGACCTTTGGTACCAAGGCCTTCCTTGAGCACTTGTACGAGAACTTCATCACCGCGGCGCAGCGAATCCTGGATCGGCGGACGACTGCGATGCGGGACTTTGCGCCCAACGCGTTCGGTTTTTTCGGTTCCCGGAAAATACCGCGGATGCAAATCGGAGATATGCAGGAAGCCGTTTTGGCCGTGGCCGAAGTCGATGAATGCGGCTTGAATAGCCGGCTCGACGTTGACGACTTTGCCTTTGTAGATGTTTCCGACGCTTGTTGCGGTTGCGGTTCGTTCGCTGTACAGCTCTTCCAGGTGATTATCGAGAAGGATTGCAATTCGACACTCTTCGCCGGGCAGGTCATTAACGACCATAACCTCGGCGGGGTCTGCCTTTTTCTTTCGGGACACAGGGTTTTGCTCCGTCTTGTGTGAACGGGCGAGCCCAGCGTGGCTGAATCTGCGGTGACGCAGCGGCGTCTACGCCGACTGCTGCACTCACAGCCCAAGTCATTGTCCTAGACGATGACCGCAGTACCACTGATAACATCTCGATGTCACAAACCACGAGGTGCTCGCACGTGACTGGTTCGGACAACCGGGCTTGCCGTATGCATCGCTCAACCGGAAGGGAGCGGACCCGTAATCGTTTGCCAGTCGTATGATTATCCAACCCGAGCGGATCAATCGGTGGTCCACCCACCGTCCATCTCGGGCAATACACTTTTCAATTCCTGACGCAACGTGTTCAGGATTTTTCGTTCTGAATCAAACGACCCGACCTTTCGGGCAAGCCGCTCACATTGGGCAATATCGACCGATCGTATCACCCGCTTGACATACGGAATTTGGGTCGCAACCAGCGAAAGCGTCCGCAACCCCAGTCCGATCAACAACATAGTGTAGAGCGTTTCGCCCGCAATTTCCCCACAGAGACTGGTCTTGACGTCGAATCGCTTGCCCGTGCGGATGACTGCCTTCACGAGCTGAATAACCGCCGGATTGGCCCCTGTGTACAGATTGGCGACTCGTTCATTGCCTCTGTCCACGGCCAGAGTGTACTGGATCAGGTCGTTGGTGCCGATCGAAAAGAAGCTCACCTCACGGGCAAAAACTGACGCCATTAAGGCCGCACTCGGCACTTCGATCATGATCCCGATGGGAATCTCAGCATCAAAATCGATCCCCTGCTCCTGGCATTCTTCCATGACATCCTGCAGGACCATCTTTGCCTGGCGAAGCTCCAAAGCTGTCGAAATGAGCGGGAACATGAGCTTGACCGGGCCATGCACGGACGCGCGAAGGATTGCCTTGAGTTGTCTGGTAAAGATTGGCAGGTTCTGCAAACAAAACCGAATACTGCGCAAGCCAAGAAAAGGATTCCGCTCCGGCTCTGCGGCGCGTTCCTGTGTGTACTTGTCAGCTCCGAGATCGAGCGTACGAATGATCAACGGCCGCCCCTGCAGAAGCTCGATCGATTGCTTGTACGCCTGGTACAAATCTTCTTCCGTTGGTTCGGTTGGGCTCGTCAGATACAGGAATTCCGTGCGATACAGGCCCACTCCTTCACCACCATTTTGCAGCACAGATTCGATTTCATGTGGGAACTCTATGTTGCCCAGCAGTTCAATGTGTACTCCGTCTTTGGTGACGGAATCCAGCTCAGCTATTTCCTGCAAGCTGGCAGTGATGCCCGCCATGCGCTCGGCACTGCGCTGATAGTTTTCTAGTGTTTGATCGTCGGGCCGAATGACCACAATGCCGGCTTTGCCATCAATGACGATCAGTTCATTGTCATTAACACGGGAGCTGATGTCTTTGCATCCGACGACGACCGGAATGCCTAATGCTGCTGCGACGATTGAATTGTGACTGGTACGTCCGCCGGTATCCATCGCCAGCGCCAACACCATGCTTGGTTCAAGAGATGCGACCTGCGCCGGGGTCAGTTCGTGTGCGACCAGTAGAACCGGCTCATCGAGCTTGGCGAGGCGGTCTTCGGATTGGCCGACCAGCTTGCCGAGCAATCGGCGATCGAGATCCATGACATCCGAGGCCTTTTGTCGAAAGACCTCGCTGTCCATGTTTCGGAACTGGCTGGCAAGGCTCTGGAAGCCCTCAGAAACAGCATATGCCGCCGAAACGCCGTCATCACTGACGCGGTTCCGAACCGGGTCAATCAAAGTCGAATCCTGAAGGAGGCCGAGGTGGAATTCGAAGATCTTGGCCGGCTCGGGACCGAGTTTCTCCGCTGCTCGATCACGATCATGGATCAGATCTTTGAGCACGTCGTCGATCGCGGACTCGAGGCGCTGCCGTTCAGTGTCCCTATCTGCTGCTGCGACAGTGTGATAGGGAACGTGATCGACAACATCATCAAGCACGAACGTCCGCCCGATGACGACGCCGGGCGCTACCGGGATTCCTTTGATGACCTCCATAGCGGTTGTTTGGGCTCGGCAATGTGTTGCGTAAGGCTGAAGGAATCACCGAGGTTCGGCAGTATAGCGACTCGTCAGGGAGCAGCGCCGACGTCCTCCTCGGATCAGTCAACCAAGATATCAGGCACTGATTCGGTGGGAAGATCCTGTTTGGGGCGGTGACGACCGGTCCAAAGTAAATATGTCAACTTTTTTAGGTCATCGATAATCACCAGCAGACACGGCAGCAACATCAGAATCAGGACAGTCGCGCTCATCAAACCGAATGAGATGGCAATCGCCATCGGTATCAGGAACCGCGCCTGGAAAGACTGTTCCATCATCAACGGTGTCAAGCCGAGAATCGTCGTAATCGTGGTCAGAAAGATCGGCCGAAGACGCGCTCTGCCAGCGTCGACGAGTGCTTCGCGCAATCCAAGCCCCTCCTGTCTGCGTTCGTTGTAGAACTTCACCAAAATCAGTGAATCGTTGACGACGATACCACTGAGCGCGACGAAACCGATCATGCTGAGAAAGGTCAGATCAAATCCGAGCAGCATGTGCCCCCAGATCACGCCGATCAGACTGAACGGAATCCCGAGCATGACGGCAAGCGGCTGCAGGTAATTCGAAAACAACCAGGCCAGGATCACGTAGATCATGATCAGGGCTGCGCCGAATCCGAGCGGAAGCGACTCAAACGCATCCGCCTGCTGTTCCTGGCGGCCGGCAAAGGCAATATCGAGCATCGGATAATCAGCACGCCACTGTTCGATTGGGAGTTCAGGGGTGATGTCTTCGGGACTGATCTCCGGCGAGGTGTCTGCGGTGACAGAAATCGCTCGCTTGCGATCGATTCGCTTAATCGTTGCATAGCTTTGGCCGTCCACAAGTTCAGCAACTTCTGCAAGTGGAACGCGCTGCCCGCTGGGGCTGATCAGCCACAGTGTTTCAATCGACTGGAGACTATGCCGTGTGTCCTCATTCAAACGAACACGCACATCAATGTCTTCCTGCCGATCGCTGAAGACATGTGCATCAAGTCCATACAGCGCGCCGCGCACTTGCCGAGCGACATCACTCACTGAAAAACCAAGTGCGGCCGCGCTGGGATTCAGACGAACCTGCAACTCGCGCTGTCCGCGTGTGCTGTCGTCTGCAATATCAAATACACCTGCAAACTGCGCAAGCGCGACCTTGACTTCATCAACGAGTTCGAACATTGCCTGCTCATCATCGCCTCGAATCTGTACGGTGATGTCCCGACCGCCGGGCCCGCCGGAAATCTCCGTAAACACCATGCGGTCAATGTCATCGATCCTGCCTCGAAGTGATTCGCGGATGGACTGAATCACTTCCTGGGAGCTGCGGTCGCGCGCTTCGACTTCGTACAGTTCAAGGAAGATTTGTGCGGAATTTGACGCGGACGATTCTGCGGTTCCGGTTTCAAGGTTTGATATTGACCCGACGACCGTGCTTATGGTCTTCACTTCCGGCTGGCTGCCGGCAGCACGTTCGATACGACTGGCCGCGTTATCCGTTGTTTCGATAGACGTGCCGACCGGCATGCGCATTTCGATGACAACGGTCTCAGCATCTTCAGAAGGCAGGAACGTGAACCCGACGATACCACCCTTAACCAGGCCAAACGAAATCATGACAGCCGCAGTCGCAAGCGCCAACGTGATATAGCGGTAGTTCAACGACCAGCGCAGAAATCGAACATACGTCGGTACAACACGATCGAATATGAATGCGTCTCGGCGCTTTTCGAGTCGCCGGATCCACAAGGACCAGCGGGATAGCTCGGTCTTGCGATCACGTTTCACGAGCGAATGCCCGAGGTGGCTCGGCAGAATGAGCAAAGACTCCAGCAGACTCATCAACAGTGCAACCGCGACAACGGTCGGCAGTGCACCGAGGAGGTCGCCAATGCTTCCTTTGATGAACGTCAATGGGAGAAACGCGACGATACTCGTCAGCACCGTCGCGACGACCGGCCAGGACACTTGATTTGCACCTTTGACCGCTGCCACCAGCGACGACTCACCTCTATCGTGCCGCGCCTGGATATTCTCAGCAACAACAATCGCATCATCCACAAGCAAGCCAATGACAACGATCAACCCGAACATCGTCAATAGATTCAACGTGATGTCGAGCCACCACATGAGCACGAGTGTGCCGGCCATAGCGGTAATCAACCCGACGCCGACCCACAGCGCGCCGCGCCAATTGAGGAATATCAGCAATGTGCCGAACACAAGAATTGATCCGTAGATCGCATTTTCAAGAAGCAGCGCCAACCGGCCCTCGACAAATCTCGCAAGATCTGATTGGGTTGCAATCTTCACCGATGGCGGCAAAGCATGGATGGATGATCGGCCGAGGTCGTAGGCTCGTTTTTGATTTGAGATCATTTCCGGCGGCTCTCGATCACCCAACTCCGCCAGCTTGGTAACCACCGGATTCAGGCGATCAACAAACTCATATTCAATTGATTCACCTGAACGGCCAGCGACATATGCGCGGGCCATTTCCGCCATCAGCACAATGTCCTGCGCGCCGAGTTTGTAGACGGTCAAAGACGCTGAAGGCTGTCCATTGAATCGCGTCATGATCTGTTCATCGACAAACGTTTCGCGCACGGTTGCTATGTCACGAACACGCAGTGATTGACCTTTGCGATCTGCCTTGATGACAATATCGCCTATAGCTGAGGCTCGTTCCTGCACGCCAAGCGTCCGGACATTGACGTTGCTGACCGAAGAGCGGACAACTCCGCCGGGCACATCAGCCATCCAACTCTTGATTCGATCAGCGATCTTTGGCAGAGAAACACCATGTTCGAACAATGCTTCGGTTTCGACGTCAACGCGAATCTCGTAATCGCGCACGCCGGAGATGACAACCTCCCCCATCCCCGGCAGTGATTTCAGATCATCACGCACTGTACGAATAGCGCGTTTGAGTGTTTCCTCATTAGCATCGCCGTACACCGTCACCATGATCGCCGGCAGACGTGGCTCCATTTCCGTAACGGTCATGCGCTCAGATTCTTCAGGCAGGTCAATGAGTGAATCGACAGCGCGTTCGACTTCATCGACGGCTTTCTGCACGTTGCCGAGCCCTTCACGGAAGGTCACAACTATGCCGCCGCCGCCTTCGGAGACTGTTGTGCGCAGTTCATCAACTTCATCAAGATCAATGAGTTTGTCCTCGACCTTGATCGCCAGCGTTTCTTCTATCTCTTCGGGTGTCGCGCCGGGGTACGGCATTGTCACCATCGCGGCTTCCGGCTCAATCTCAGGGAAAAACTCACGTCGCAGCGACAACCCAGCCACTACTCCGCCGAGTAACATCGCGAGCATCAGTAAGTTGACTGGTACCGGCCTGGTGACGCCGAACCGCGGCAGGCTCATCGCGTCAATCCCATCGGAGCCGCGTCGGCGGGTCGAGCGGCTACTTCAGCAGAACCGGCGAGCATCGGTTCAACGGTTGCACCTATACGCAGGGTTCGGCCGACATCGACTACGACCAACGCTCCTTTCGGTAACGGTTCAGCCAGTACCACCCACTGCGTATCCGCCAACCCGAGCTGCGGAAAGGAACCTTCCATGTGATAGTCCACATTCACCTGGAGGCGCGTCACGGTTACATTGTCAACAACGAGCACAGAGTCTTCGAGCATTGCCCTCCGCGGCACAACATATCGCTGCTGCTTGGCGCTGCTGAAGACTGTCCCGCGCACGAATTTACCTGGCGGCAGCATAGTGCGCGCAGCTCCAAGTTCTTCAGCGTCGAGTACAACATAAACTGTCACAGCCCGCCGGTCTGCATCGTCTTCAGGCGCAATTCGGCTGACCTGGCTTGTCCAGTTGATGCTAGTGGCTCCGGAGGCTGCCAATTCAACGCGATCACCGATGGCGATGTCATTTCGTGCGGATGCTGGCAGCACCAGCGGTACTTCAATTGCGTCAAGATCAACTACGCGAGCGATACGCTGACCGGATGTCACGCTTTCGCCGATCTCAATATCAACGAATTGAAGCACGCCCGAAAGAGGGCTGGTGATTCGCGCCCGATCGACGTTCTGCTGCGCCAGGCGAAGCGACGATTGTTGTGCAAGTATCTGAGCACGAACGCTCGATTCACGCGGCTGCAGTTTTTGACTCTCTTCTTCGGCGGTGACCCGCTCGCCGATGGCGTTGATCAACTTCTGCCGGGCCTGATCAACTTCCCGCGGCTTGGCGACGCTGCGTCGAAACGCATCTTCGATGCGTTCAAAGTCCGCTTCAGCAAGCTTGACAGCTTCGCTCGTCAGGCGAACACGTTCCTCCCAGCTTACGCGCTCCATTGCCAAGCGTATGAGCTGAGCATTGAGATCTGCAATGTTCTGCTCAGCAATCTCGACCTGCCGAACAAAATCACTGTCGTCCAACTGAACCAATACCTCGCCACGCTCAACGGCATTGCCTTCGAGAATCTCTGCTGGGATGTGCTCGACTGTTGCAGTTATACGGGCCGGAACGTCGGCCGAATTCAAAGCCTGGGCAGTGCCATACCCCTGCCACTGCCGTGTCACCAACTGCGGCTGCGCGGACATGACTATGACCGCCGAAGGTTTATTCGCATCATCGCTCGCCTGCGGTTGTGCCTTGCTGTGAGCCAGCCAGTAGTAGATTCCGGATGCTCCGACAACCACTATCACAGCAAGAATACCGCGACATGAGTAGGCAAGCACTCTCAGAATTTGATGGTCAGCTTTGGACATGGCTCTAGGAGGTATCGGGCCGGATCTACCCCGGGCGTGAGGTCTAGTAGCGTAGGCGACTACACATATTCGGGCGCGAGAAGACCTCCCGCCTATGGTAGTCTGCTCGAATGACTGATCGGTTCACGAAAGATGACATTCAACACATCGCACGTCTGGCGAGACTGCAACTTGATGATGAACAGATCGAGCAATATAGATTGCAACTCGGTGCAGTTCTCGAACACGTGCAAATGCTATCCCAGCTTGATCTGGATGGTGTTGAGCCGCTTTCCCATCCAATCGAGTTGAACAACCGGCTGAATGATGACTCTCCGCAGGCGTCACTTCAATTGGACGATGTGCTTCGCAACGCGCCCCAGCTCGAAGGCCAGTTTCTTGCTGTTCCGAGAATTCTTGGCGAATCAGAGGACGCTTGAGCAATGCTCCAGCGCACTTCAATATCCAATCTTCAAGCCGCACTGCAGGATCGCAGTCAGACTGCAGTTGGGATCGTCGAGGATTCATTAGATCGCATTGACCGTATCGACTCATCAATACATGCGTTTCGCGAGATCTATGCAGAGCGTGCATTGAGCAAAGCACATGAAATTGACCGCCTCATCGCAACAGGCAACCCAATTCCTGCACTGGCTGGAGTTCCAGTTGCGATCAAAGACAATATTGTCACCGACTTCGGCACAACGACCTGTGGTTCCAGGATGCTGGAACATTTCCAGAGTCCGTATCGCGCGACGGTTGTGGACCGATTAGAGCACGCGGGAGCGATCATCATTGGCAAGACAAACTGCGATGAATTTGCGATGGGCTCGTCAACAGAACATTGCGCATTCGGTCCGACGCACAATCCCTGGGCGCGGAATCGTGTCCCCGGTGGTTCATCCGGCGGATCAGCAGCAGCTATCGCAGCCGGTCTGTGTCCTATTTCGCTTGGCTCAGACACCGGTGGTTCCATCCGCCAGCCGGCTGCAATGTGCGGCGTTGTAGGCGTGAAGCCATCGTACGGCCGCGTCAGTCGAAACGGACTTGTTGCGTTCGGTTCAAGTTTCGATCAGATCGGTCCGTTCGCAAACACTGTCGAAGACGCAGCGATTGTTCTTGGTGTGCTGGCTGGTGAAGATCCACATGATTCGACGTGTGCCAGCCGTCACGTGCCGGACTACCTTGAGAAACTCGATCAGCCGGTTGCAGATCTTCGGATCGGAGTTCCGCGTGAATTTCTCTCTGATCACAACGATGTGTCGGTGAAGACGGCTGTGCAAAATGCAATTGCGACATACGCAAGCCTCGGTGCGGAGATTGTGGATATTGAACTTCCGCTCACAGCTTACGGCATTGCAACCTACTACGTCATCGCTCCGGCTGAGGCCTCCAGCAACCTCGCGCGATTCGACGGCGTTCGATACGGTCTGCGCGCGGAGTTGTCTGGCGACGATGATCTCTTCGAGCTATATGCGAAGAGCCGTTCGCAGGGCTTTGGGCCGGAAGTGCAACGCCGTGTAATGCTCGGCACCTACGTGTTAAGCGCTGGTTACTACGATGCGTTCTATGCACGGGCCCTTAAAACAAGGCGATTGATCAAACAGGAATTTGATAGAGCCTTCGAACAATGTCATGCGATCATCGGCCCGACTTCGCCGTTCCCGGCGTTCGAGATCGGCGCGACGCAGGATCCGATTTCCATGTACCAGTGCGACATCTATACGACCAACACATCAATCGCAGGAATCTGCGGCATGTCAATTCCGTGCGGCTTTTCAGATATCGATGGCCAGCGGCTTCCCATCGGACTTCAGGTACAGTGCCAGGCGTTCGACGAGGCGACGATGCTGCGCGTTGCAAAAATGTTTGAATCGGCAACGACGTATCACGCCGAGACTGTTTCGCATGACGGAACATCATAAGGCTTCTCAGAATCCATCCACGTGAGCTATAGTGCAAACCATGGCGGCCGCTCAGAATCTGACAATCGGAATCGACCTCGGCGGAACAAATGCCCAGATCGGTGTCGTCGAAGGTGCGCGCTCGCTTGCAGCACGCATCGGAATCAAAACGAAGGCGGGTGAAGGGTGTGAAGCCGTCTTGGATCGACTTGCCGAGGGCATCGCAAAAGTATGCGAACAAGCCTCCGCAAGGCTTGACGACATAGTTGCTGTTGGAATCGCCGCGCCCGGCGCTATTGATATGCCCAACGGCGTCGTGCTCGAGGCGCCAAATCTTGGATGGCACAATGTGCCGCTTCGTGACTTTCTCGTTCAGCGAATTGGTCGGCCTGTCGTTGTAGATAACGATGTCAACGCCGCAGCCTGGGGGGAATTCAGGCTCGGAGCCGCTCAGGGTGAAGCAGATTGCCTTGGTGTGTGGCTTGGTACCGGTGTCGGCGGAGGAATAATCCTGAACGGCCGGCTGCATCATGGTTCGCTGTTTACCGCAGGAGAATTTGGTCAGCAGGTCATTCTGCCTGAGGAGTCACACGGCAGGCGCTTCATCGAAGATCATTGCTCGCGCACGGGAATGTCCCGGCTGATCAGAGCCTGGAGTGTCGAATTTCCCGATTCGAAGATCGCATCGCACAATCAATCCCGAGGGTTCATTACGTCCAACGAATCTCTTGCATCAGCTTGGAATGCAGGCGATGCACTGGCGACGAAGATTGTCGAACACGCAGCACGGTTGCTCGGAGTTGGAATTGCCAACGCGGTGACATTGCTGGCTGTTGGATGCGTTGTCATAGGTGGCGGCGTTACGGAATCGCTCGGCCAATCGTTCGTGAATCTTGTACGACAGTCATTTGATGCCGAGGTGTTTCCACAAGCAAACCGCCGCTGCAGAATCGTGATGACTACGCTCGCAGAGGATGCGGGGTTGCTTGGCGCAGCAATGCTTGCGGACAACGTCGCGCAGAGTGATTCATCGATTCCCGAATCAATCTGAAGGC
Source organism: Phycisphaerales bacterium (assembly GCA_029260575.1). Taxonomy (GTDB): domain Bacteria; phylum Planctomycetota; class Phycisphaerae; order Phycisphaerales; family SM1A02; genus JAJDDB01. The sequence goes on along the minus strand of JAJDDB010000002.1, from coordinate 70,561 downwards.
TCAGGATATTTTCGTTTGCGGCTGAACGCTCTCATTGCCTTCTCAAAGGCATCGTACAATTGCTCGGCTTGATCGGTCCTGTCGCGAAAGAGACCGACAGTTGCGGTTGCTGCATACACCTCTTCGCCTGGACGCTGTTCGACGCGCAACTCTGCCGGTCGATCCCCAGCGGATCGAAACTCAAAAACCCAACACCCTTCAATCATGTGCGAACGCACAATTACGAATTCCTGTCTTGCGGCTGCAGCACGGGCCGCAGCTGGCACATCGCTCCAGCGTCCGCGCGGCGGTCCAGCAACAGGTACCTGCAATGGCCCGCCCTCGCCAGCCAGTGACCGCATAAGGTCAACTACTTCCATCTCATCTCGTGGAGACAGCATTACGGGCGACTCATCTTGACTAGAGCCGTCTTGTTCCGCCAGCACGGATATAGATTGCCTATTTTGACACCCGGCGACAAAAATCTGCGTTATGACAAATGAGGTCAGGATCGGCTTTGCCAAACTATGCCAATTACCAGAAATCTTGGTCCACTTGCACATCTGATAAATCGCTATGTGTTGCGATTTAGACCCCATTTTCAGTAATTGAGTGCCGATTTGCGACAATTTACAGCCGTTCCTGTCATGTAATCTGGCCCCGTGAAGATCCCATCGGTGAAGAGACAATTCTACCTAGCTTGCATCTGATTGTCGCGATTGCTGGTTGTCTCCGACAGTGCGGCCGATATTGTTTGTGTCCTAAAGACTGAGTCGGGACTGGTGACTACCGAATCCAGCGCCACCTGCTGGCGATGAGCGTAGGTACATGAGGGGCACAGCTAAGTAATGGGCAAGCAATCCACCAACAAGCCCGGGCAGCAGAAGTCGGTTACGCGACGAATGGTTGTTGGTCGCGGGCGGCCGACAGCTTGGATGCCGCTGCGCAGCATTCTTGGTGAGCCAGCCTACCTGAGTGCGATGGCAGTCGGCTTTGCATCATTGATCGTAGCGTGTGCAGTCGTCAATTGGTCTGCAGAACGGGTGCTCCTGCTGCCCGATCAGATTGCTCGCGAAACGCATGTCAATCGGGTGGATTTCAAGATTGAAGACACCCAGTCCACGCAACTGCAACGTGAGGAAGCTCGCAAGGCAGCCCCCCAGGTTTATAAACTCAACGACTCGTATCTTGACAGGCTGGCCGGGCAACTCAATGGACTGCCAAAGGCAGTGTCAGGCAAAACGGCGATTATTGAAATCAGCCGCGAACTGCGCGAAGAATACATGCTGACGAACGCGGGACTGCAACAGATCCAGCAATATGCGGTTGAAGGGCGCACGACCGAGCAGTGGAAAACACTCGTACACCAGTTGACATTTATCGTCCTGCCAGCAAATCCAATGCTTGATAGTGATGTCTATCAGAATGAATGGACTGCTCGCGAATATTCCACTCGACTGATCCGTGTCATTCAACGATCAGATGGTGCGCTCATCGAGCTCAGTGGCGATGCTATTGAACTCATAACCGATTCCGCAGGCGATCTTGATCGAAAGATCGAACGTCTGGTCCTGCAGGCGGGATTCGATCCGAGCGTCGCGCCGTTCATCACATCAAAGATCGTCAATGATGGTAAACCCACACTCTTTCATGACGCGGAACAGACGCGGATTCTGGCGGATCAAGCTGCTGAAAACATTCCGACGCAATACAACGAATACCCCGCCGGTGACGTTCTGATTCGGCGCGGCGATCGCGTTGATGCAGCAACACACTACGAACAATTGCTCGCTGAGCATGATGCGTTTTATGAAACCGCATCACTGTGGCGCATCTGGTCGCCGCGATTTGGACGGTCAGGTCTCGTTGCGATTGCGTGGTCGTTGCTCGGTCTATGCATCGTGCTCTTCTATCCACGTATCATTCGAAATCCATGGCGTGTAATCGGTATCAGCGTTGTTGTCATTTCCATGCTGACTGTCACGGTCGCTATCGCTCCAAGTCTTGCGGTCCTGGCAATTGTCGCGCCATCGCTGTTCGCAATCCATGTCCTGCTCTTGGCGTACGATCAGAGACTTGCATTCGTGGCTGCATTGACGCAAGCCGCACTTGTCACGCTTGCGCTGGGAATAGGTCTAGGGTGGATGTTGCTACTCATCGCCGGTTGCGGAACAATTGTTGTCCAACTTCGTGAAGTTCGAAACCGTAATTCCTTGATACGCGCGGCGATTGTGACAGCAGCCGTCCTCGGCGTTGGATCGATCCTTGTCGGGTTCTTCGAATTGCCCGTTGCAGAAGGCGTGCTGCGTCAGATTCTGCAAGGTGCATTGTGGGCGATTGCATGCAGCTTCGGCGTAGCGTTTGTTGTGATGGGTTTGTTGCCCACAATTGAGCGCCTGTTCGACATAACCACGGGCATGACACTGGCAGAACTGCGTGATCCGAAACAGCCGCTTCTGCGGCAACTTCAGCAGCGCGCACCGGGCACATACAATCACTCGCTGCAAGTCGCAAACATTGCTGAAGCGGCAGCGGAATCAATCGGCGCTGACGGCTTGCTGGTCTATGTCGGTGCGCTCTACCACGACATTGGCAAGATGAACAAGCCCGAATACTTCATCGAAAACCAGGTCGATGGCTACAACAAACACGATAAACTCAGCCCTGCGATGAGCCTTCTGGTTATCGTCGGCCACGTGAAAGACGGAATGGAACTCGGTCGCGAATACAACTTGCCACGGTCGATCACTCACTTCATCGAAGCACATCATGGCACGACATTGGTCGAATATTTCTACCACGCCGCACGCTCACAGGCAGACCAAAGTGACAAGGATGCGGTTGACGAAGTTCGGTTCCGGTATCCCGGTCCACGGCCACAAACCAAAGAGGCTGCGATCCTGATGTTGTCTGATGCTGTGGAATCGGCAACTCGGGCGATGAAAGAACCAAACCCCTCGCGGATTGAAAGTCTCGTACGGGAACTGGCAAACAAACGTTTGCAGGACGGTCAGTTTGATGAAAGTGACCTGACGTTTCGCGAGTTGACCATGATCGAAGATGCGATCATAAGTCGCGTCTGTGCGATTCATCACGGTCGTATTAGTTATCCATCATCCAGTAAGCAGACTGATCAGCCAGCGCATCAAGCAGACGGTGATACTCGCCAGCCGCCGGGTGATAGACGTGATGCTGCACGCAGCGCGTGATTACCGCCTGACCATTCCAATTTCTTGAAGACCAATCTGAAGCACCTTCTGATGAGCGCTGCTCAGTGGCAGAGCATCAAGTGCATCAATCTGCTGCCAACGTCCCGATCTGATCCGAGTGACACCTGTGTACACTCGAAAGATCACGCGTCGGCTTGATGTCTTGAATTCGAATTCACTTCGCAATTGCGGTCGCTCTATTCGCATTGGTAATCGGTTGCAAAATGAAGATGGGCGAAGCTTTCGCGGCGCTTCAATCGTTGGCGGTTGCCACAACCCTGCCCACAGTCCGCTCGCGTCACGCTGATCGACGTATACCGCCCCCCGACGATGCAAAACAACTGCATGGTGATACTCAGTCGGCGTCTGTGATGCCTTTCGAACTGGTGGGATCTCGTTTTGCCTCCCCTGCTTGTGCGCCTGACAGTATCTGGCAACGGGACACACCTTGCATTTGGGAGATCGAGGCGTACAGATCGTCGCACCTAATTCCATAAGCGCTTCATTGAAAACACCCGGCTGTTTCGCCTGCAGCACCAACTCCTTCGCGCGTGACCAGCATCGGTCGATAGTTTGTTTGTCAGATACTTCGCCTGAATCTGCATCCCACCGCTGTAGGACGCGCAGCACATTTGCGTCGACTATCGGTTCACGCGCGCCGCCGACAATGGAAGCAATGGAGCCCGCTGTATACGGTCCGACACCGGGGAGTCCACGCAGATGTTCCGCTTCGAGCGGGACTTCGCCGTGGTAGTCTTGAACGACACGCTTCGCCGCCGCATGAAGGTTTCGCGCTCGGCGGTAATACCCGAGCCCGTTCCATAATCGGAGAACGGCCTCTTCATCAGCCGCAGCAAGCGCATAAACATCTGGCAATTGCGCGATGAACGCTTCGTACTGCTTGATGACACGCACGACCTGCGTCTGCTGCGACATCGCCTCAGCGACCAGCGCGGTATAACCGGACCGCTGCCTGCGCCACGGCAGATCACGCTGTTCGCGTTCGAACCATGTGCATAACGCCGCAATACACGAGCGGCTCACGCGGCTCCACTTTCTGCTGCGGAGGCAAGTACTGAAGCAACTTTCTTCTTGACCGCCGGCCATCCGACATCCGGCTCTTTATTGACAGTCAACCAATCGCCGCACAGTAGGACATTCGTCACTCCCGCCTGCTCAAACAAGGCCCAGGCAATGGGGTCGTTCGAGGCATCTGCAGCCGTGCGAAAACTTCGCGGTCTATCGCTGATGGGCCGGTCCAGCCAGCACTTCATCGCGTTCGGATTCGGCGTCGGCTCATATTCGAGAATGACATAGGCCATGAGATCTATGCGTAGTGTACTGCATTGAGAAACGCCTCAGAGAGAGGCTTCAGAACAGCGTGTGAACCGCCGATGAGTCAGTTGCCAATTGCGCAGGACGTGCTTATCCTGTGCGGTCCCGAGGGCGGGCTGCGGGTGTAGCTCAGTGGTAGAGCGTCACGTTGCCAACGTGAATGTCGAGGGTTCGAATCCCTTCACCCGCTTTCGATCGGCCGCAGTGCCGTGTGCGGCTGATAGCGAGTGTGTTCGTGCTTGATTCGCAATTTCATCCTCTCGCGTAGTTGAATCAATCCAAGCTGGCAGACGGATCGAGCACAGCAGATTAGCCACGGCATCACTTTTATAATGCACGATCCGCAGTCAACAGCACCGACAGAATTTCCAAGAATCGTCTCTGAATTCGTACGGTCAATGGTCAGGCCGTCGTTCGGCGCTGCCATCGGTGCGCTTCTTGTGGCCTTTACGGGAATTCTGTTGTGCATTCTGATTCTCACACCGGATTTCATGCGACGAACAGACCCAGCCATGCTCATGACACGGCCGGGTGACCATTACGCATATGTGACTTCTCGCGCATTTCAGTTGCAGGAAGAAGACCCGGACAAACGCGTGGTTGTTCTTCTCGGCGCTTCATCATTCTTGCATGCTCTGGGCGACGATTCTGAATTGGAAACTGAGATCTCCCGAGAGCTCGGCGAGCAGGTACAGGTCGTCAACCTCTCGGCTCCCGGCGAAAACCTCTGGGAGTATGCGAGCATCTGTGACTTTGTAGCGACCCCAAACGATATTTTCGTATTAGACCTCGGCGCAAAACGGATTGCTGACTTTGCGTCGATCAAGATCGGCCCATACGTAAAGCGCCCCCGCTTCGGCTTCATAACCGACGCGTGGACGGATGAGCTGATACGGGCCGGATTCGACGCTCCGAAAAGTACGGGTGTCTATTTCATCGACAACTTCAACTTCTTCCTCGCGCGCAGAACAGCTGTCAAGAATCTCATTCTCGGGCCTGTGAAGATCAATCGGTACAACGATGCAAGACCGCGCCTTGCAGATGATGAGTGGGACGAGCATATGGCCAGAATTCTGGCCGACTTCGGCGACTACGATGCCAACAGCGATTCGAATTTCCTGATACTCGAGCGAATCGTGAAGTTGCTGCGCTTGCGAGGGGTTCAACATATTGCAATAGTCAATCCCCCCGTCAATCCACGAATCAAGCACCTTTTGCCTCAGCAGATGATTGCAAAATTCGAAGATGACGTTCAGAGTTTTGCTGAAACGCATGACATTTCGTATTGGCGTCTCGATGCGACAGTTGGATTGCAGGATTCAGATTTCGACGACTGGTGTCACATTCGCGCGCCTGAAGTGCGAAGTGCATACAGCAAGGAACTTTCACGCCGAATATCAGCGTACGCACGCACTGGACGGAGCGATATATCACCGTGAAACGCACCATTGCCCGCATACTCGGCAGTACGATACAAGCGTTGGTTCTGGGCATCCTGCTCTTCGTCGCTATTGCAAATCTCGTCTCGCTCAGTACCGGAGCGACTGTGTTCCGATATCAGGGTTTTTGATGCGTAACGGCACCGGCAATGCTTGATTCACCGATTTACTGGTCCGCACTTGCACTTGCGGTGCTCATGTTTTGGACGCTACCGAAACGCCTTAGATTTGGGTTCCTTGCAGCGGCAAGCTGGGCCTATCTGTTTTCAATTTCCCCACAAAGCACAGTAGCAGTAACAGTCTGGAGTGGATTATTCTTTTGGCTTGCGCCTCGAGCTATTGCGAGGCGCCGTTTTGTCACGCTGCTAATCCTGGGCATCCTGGGATTTCTTGCGTTCTTCAAATACGTGCCGCATTTGGCCTCGCAATTCGGAGGCGAATCGTTCGCAAGTCGAATTCCGGCAATGCTCGGCATCAGCTACTTCTCATTCAAACTGGTGCATTATGCGGTAGAGGTCGCCCGGCAGAACATCACTGATCGATCGCTTCAACAATTCCTCACCTACATGTTCCTTGTCCCGATCTTCACTGCCGGTCCGATTGAACGATACGACCACTTCATCGCAAACCAGGAATCGCGATGGAGCGCTTCAAGCGCGGGTGAAGGTTTGACGCGAATCATCTACGGATTAATCAAGAAGTTCGTCATTGCAGAGATGATTCTCATTCCACGAATGGGGACACTGCGAGACGGTGGAGTTGTACTGGACCGCCTCCATGAGTTGCCGAGTTCCAAGCTTTGGGCCTTTTCGGTACTGTTCTACCTTGTCTCCTACATGGACTTCTCAGCATACAGCGACATCGCGATCGGTTCAGCGCGTCTCTTCGGCCTGCGCATCATGGAGAATTTCAACTGGCCGATTCTCGCGCCGAACATCGGCGTGTTCTGGAAGCGCTGGCATATGACGCTGGCTGGATGGTGCCAGTCCTACGTGTACATGCCCATGATCGGCTTGACGCGAAATCCCTATCTCGCAATCTATGCAACGTTCATTGTGATGGGCCTGTGGCACAACGCATCGTCCGTCTGGTTGATGTGGGGCATTTACCACGCAACCGCAGTCACCATATTCCTTGTATGGTCGAAGTTTCGCCGTAAGCGCAAATGGTTCATGAAGCCGAACCGAGTTCGTGACATAATCGGAATTGCGCTGACATTTACCACGGTCTCTCTGGGTTCAATGATCACTTGCATGCACGGCTACGGCGACGCAATCGATGTGCTGCGCATATTCGTTCGGTTCTTCTCGTTTACGTCATAATCGCGCTGTATCGGATCTTTGATCAGACCTCGTCATGGCCTTTGCGCGACGTCGCCTGCAACAATCGTGCATTGCGCATGTTTGCCTTGAACGCGACATCGAACAGATCGCCGACAACCGGAATTGCTCCGAGAACCGAATCGATGAGAACGTTGCCAAGCATTCTGAGCGCGATCCTTCGTGGCACGCCCGCCTGCCAAGCCAGATATACAACGAATAGTGCCGGAAATACCATGGCTACATCGCCAACAACAGGTATCAGGCCGATGAGCGCGTCAAGTCCGAACCTGATTTTGGTGCCCGGAAACCGAAACTGGGCATCAAGGAGCTTTGCCAGCCGCGCTATTCGGCGAAGCCGGTTCTGATCAGTCAAGTCTGCCACGAGCGTCAGCGGACATTCACAACGTTGGCGGGAATCAGACCCGGCAGGAATATCAACGACGTCGGATTCAAGCTGCTCCAGAAGGGCTGTCCGAATCCAAATTTCAAGCCCACCGCCAATGGTGGTATGAAGACCGCAATGATGATGAGTACGAGAACGCACATAGCGAGCGATCATACAGAATCAGCGCGGCGTCATACCTGCGGTCGGCGCTTGATCCGCTGATCGGGGGCGGTATCCTGTGGGGCTTGTCCGGGACAGCTCGGCAAACGAAACCCTGGGGCCGTAGCTCAGTTGGGAGAGCGCTTGCATGGCATGCAAGAGGTCGTCGGTTCGAGCCCGATCGGCTCCACTTCAAACCCGCCGCAATCGTCGGCGGGGTTTTTGTGCGCGTTGACTGGTGTGATTGAGCCTGCAAAGATGCTCATCCCACGCCGGAGTGGCGGAATTGGCAGACGCGCTGGATTCAAAATCCAGTGGGGTAAAACCCGTGTGGGTTCGAGTCCCACCTCCGGTACTTGCTAACTGTGCGTCGTCGCGCATCTCTGCGCTAGCCCCTGAAAACTCAGGGGTTTTTGCATGTTCACTACTCGTCCAGTTCACCGCAAAAGGCCCCGGCCTCTTCGCCGCCGCCTGCGAACAACTCCGCCACGAACAGCGCACGCAGCTTCCAAGCCGATGCGCGTGTTTTCCGGAAACCGCGATGCCAGACCACGATGCGCAATCAGCTTCGGCAACCTGTCACGTTCACCATCCATCACGCGGGCAACCCTCCGACTGGTACCACCATAATCGGTCCGAAGCCCACCCCCAGCATCGGTTTCCCGCTTCAAACGGTCGCCGCAACAAACCCAACTCATGCAGCTCATTGTGACAGAGGACCTTACAGATGCTGGACTGGCCGCCCGCCTCAACTGCTCACCCAGAGCGATCCGCACCCAACTCGACCACCTCCGCCGCAAACTCAAGGTCAACTCGCGAGCAGCCCTCGGCGCCAAAGCATGGGAGGTGTGGACGGAAATGGAGGGAAAGAATGTAAGTAGAGCACCACTAATGAGCAAGCGTTGCAGACCGGAAATGACTGGCACCTCATCGGGGCGAGTCACCGGTCAGTATGATTCGACCCAATGGACAAGAATTTGCCACATCTGCGGTTTGACAACAAGACGGTGTATCCGGCACGCCTTGGTTTGATACTGGGTGTGAGCGGTTGCCTAGGAACTCCTGCAGCGCACCTCCCGCGAGCGCGCAAGATCCTGACCGACAAACACGGCGGCACTTTACGAATCGGCCCATTCACAAAGCGTCTGAGCCAGTATTGGACAGGTGCTTTTGCGAAAGCTGTAGAGAGCGCACCACAGCCTGATTATGCATTCAGTTATGAATGTGATGCCGATTGGGGAGATCACCTTATATGGCACATTCACCCGATGGGCCACGCACGCTTAGCGATGTATGCCATGCAACTCGCAGGGCCGTTTTGCGGGCAAGCGGATTATGTCTGTTATGCCAAGCTCGACACCAGGCCAGAGGTGTTTTATTGGCGAGAGACAGAGAGTCGCTTCACACCTGGCATGTACTCCTCGTGGGGACAGTGGAAACACATTCAGGATCGAACTGATATCGACGAAGTGATTTCAATTTGCCGCGCCGTATTCAGCGCACTTGGAATCGATCATGTTCAGAAATACACAAGGGCTGAACATGAGAACAAGCACCTAGTACGCGGCACTCGGCTTGAGAGCGCAATCGAGTACTATAGCCAGAGCATGACCCATACGTTCATGCAGGACACAGCGATCAGGATCCATATTGCCTTAGAGAACCTCTTTTGGGCTCGGCCGCTAAACCAATCATCAACAACGATTCTCGCTTCGGCACTCTTGGCGGATGTACTCAAACCTGCTGAAACTCGAAACCTATGCAAGAACATTTACCGTTGGCGAAACAAATATGTACATGGCACCTTTCCACCTTATCAGTTCGGACCGGGAACAACCCACACAAAAGCGCTGTTGATGGCCACGAAAAATGGGATGCTCCTCGTCTCCTCACTTATCAAAAAGATACTACGGACTCCGGAGTTGCTGGCGATCTTCAATTCTCCATTGATGGAGGACGAATTCATTGAGCAAGTCTGCGACTATGTTGTGCCATCGCGTATTGCTAAGCATGTGAACTGGCGCCGTCGACTGCAAGAACTGAAGAATGTGACGTCAAGCGGAACGTCCCTGTCGTCCTCGCAGTTTCAAGAGCCATCCTGAACACTTCCGCAGTGGGCCAAGCCTTTGCGCAAGGATTTTGCGTTTCCGCAGTGATGTTTCCCGCTCCGATCGCTTGGTTTTCAATCCTTATACCCACTGCCGAAACCCGCTGCCGCGCTGCGCACGCGTGCGCACGTCTGTCTCGCACGGTCATCAGGCAGGTGCATACGTATCGACGCACATCCCACGCGCACAATCGTGCATGCCCCGCTTCCGTGAGCGCTGTGGGAAACCGTTCGAGGGCATCCCAAACTTTCGTGCGTCCTCCCCGTACTCTGAGACGTCCTTCCCGCACGTGCACACGACCGGGGTTGCCTCTGACACGACAGTGTCCGTCATGCACACGGCCGTGCGGATGGTTCACATTCCCGGGCGGGCGGTTCACACTGCCGGGGCTGCGATGCACACGGCTGGGCGGGCACTGCACACCGCTGCGCGGGCGGCGGAAACTGCCGGGCGGATGGTTCGCACGCCGGTGCGGACGGCTCACACTCGAGTGTGAATGTGCCAATCGGGCGGGTGAGTGGCGGATACCTGCGATTTTGCTGCGAAAACGCAGCATGTCGTCAAGCTGGCCAGCGGTGCGGCCGATAAGCACTCCCCGGACAAGCGGCACCCGGAAATGCGCGACGCGGCGTAGCGGGCAATGACAGGACGCTGTGGCATCTGTTCGACTCGGACATGACGGGCATGCTCGATAGTCAGCTTTTGGGAGAACGATCCAATCGTGTCTTCGCCCCACTCAACGTAACGACATAAGAACGCCGCCCGAAGATTCGGACGGCGTTCGTCATACGTGGATTGATATCAACGCTTACGGCGTCATGACATATACTGCGTCCAGCGCCTTTTCAATTCGGGTTTCGACATCTGCCAGGTGCGCTGCAGTGTATGCATCCGGCTCTGCCGCTGCAGCGTCGTCAGCCAGATCACTGATCCGCCGCAATTCCTGTGTGGCCAGCGTTGTGATGGTTCGCAGGGCCGGGCTCGGTGCATCGTCGAGCAATGCAAGATCAATCAACCGCTGCACGTGTTCGCGTTGCAGGTTGCGGCGGAAGCTTGAGATCATCGGCTCGGATGCGGAATGCCCGGTCGATTCCGGATTTGAACACTCTCGCCAGACGTTGTCTGACACGGTGCCGATCAACTCTGCAAGTGTAAGCACATCGCTGCCGTGGTTGCCGCGATATTCATTGTCATACACGCGCCGCAGCGTCGTCGGATTCATCACCAGCGTCAGCGCCGTTGCCTGAATACCGCCAACCAGATCATGCACGTTGTACGCAGGATCATCCATCATTCCGCCCATTTCGCCGGGGTCCCACCAGTATTCACGGCCGAGATGTTTGAGCAACTCCGGCGTGATGCCGAACGCTTCATCTTCAAATGCATTGGTGATGATGATGTTCATCGCACGGCGCTGATCGGCTGCAGCGACATCTTCGATCGGTGAGCGATCGCCGGGATCACCCTTGAAATCGTTGTTGATGTAAGAGCCGCCAATCCAGTTCGAGGCAATAAACAGCGACTGCATATGCGTGCCGAGCAGCGACTGCCAGCGCTGACGGGCGGTCTTCCATGAATCGCCATCGCTGACAATCTCTTCAATCAGCCGGCTCCGCAGATCGTTGGCCAGACTAATGCGCGACTCGGCGAAGTCGAGGTTGTCCGAGCCCATATCCCACGTCATGTTGCGCGGATCGCTGCCGACGGCCATTGCCATCTGACTGACGTAGATGTGATCAGGTTCACTGACGCGCGAGAGCACATCCTTGAGGTCCTTCTCATCGCCATAGCCATAGGCAATCGCCCACTTGTCATACGGACCAAGTTCGGGAGTGGCGTAAGGCCCTTGTGCTTCGCCAAGTTCGTGGTTGATGTTCGCAGCAACGTAATCCATAACCGAACCGATCGTCGGGCCGTCAAAGTCTTCGCTGTTGATGTCTGCAAGATCGCGAATCGTCGACGCGGCCATGTTGTGCTGCAGTCCGAGGCAGTGCCCCACTTCATGGCATGAGATATAGCGAATCATCGGGCCGATGAATTCCTCCGGCAGGCCGTCGAGCAACTGCGAATCATCTTCCACTGTCATCAAACCAGCCATGAGCGCGGTATCAACGAGCGAAAGATCGAGCGACAGCATATTGCCGATGCGACAGGCGGTATTCGCCGGGTCGTTCAGACCATGCGTCCACGGATGGTCGTGGCTGTGCAATTCTTCGGTAACGGCAAGCTGCGCATCAAGTTTGCGCTGCCGAACAACCTGCTCCTGCCGGGCGACTGATGCAAGACGAACACGCGGATCCCAGCTCGGATGTTCTTCCAGCCAGGCAAGTGTCTCCGGGCTGAACGTCTGTTCAACCAGGTCCACTGACAGCGCTTCCAGCATATTGCGAATCGAACGCGTCAAACCCTGATGCCAGACAACATCCGCATCGAGAATCTCACCTGTCATCGGGTTCGACCGGCTGGGACCGATTGCATAACCCTGATCCGTCGCATTCCAACGGAAGAAGTTGTATCGCGCATCTTCCGGGTCCTTATCCATGTGCGCGCCTGTTCCTGCATCCTGCTGATACACCTCGACCGCATTGACTATACCAATGCCTTCAAACGCATCGTTCCACATCAGAATGCCATCACGAACATATCGCCGAAACTTCACCGGCGTGGTGTGCTCGATATACCAGACGATCGGCTGCTTCGGCGGACTCATCGACAGGTGCGAGTCTGCCTTTTCGACGTTCCACCGATTGATGTAACGATCGGTGATGTCCGCATTGGCGCTGCGGGCAAAATCCTGGTGCCAGTTATAGAAGTACCCGACGCGCGGGTCAGCCTTGCGTGGTTTATAACCCTTCGTGCCTTCCATCTTGCTGATGTTGTACGACAACCGCACCAGCCGCCCATCCTGCCGCGGTGCTTCGAATTCGTACATCACGTTCTCGGGAAACGCTTTCGCCTTCGTCAGACTCGCAAGTTGAGCATCGAGCCGATTCAGGTTCGGACCATACTGCCCGAAAACCGAATTGCCGAAGAACTTACCTGCCTGTGCGGTGCTCAGGTTCGCAAGATCAATCACCGGCCTGTTGCCGGGCGCCATCGCAACAATCGGCGTTGTCACCAACACCCTTCCCGAATACAACGAGCTGATCGAATCCTGCGCCTGCTTGTCGCCATCGGTGCGCACGAAAAGGTTCGGCGTGATCAGCATCAACTGCTTCTTGTTCTTTCTCCACTTCGCATAATGCGTCGGCCCCATGACGCCGGCTTCGGGATCGCCACCGGAAACCGTGCAAGCAATCATGATCAATTGCTTCTCGTAATCACGAGGCAGTACACCCAGGAGTTTGGCCTCCTCCTTGTCCTGGTACATCTCGTACATCGGATCCGAGCCGTCCGCAGTGGAGACGACCTTGTCCATGCCCTCGGTGACTTTGTCGAACGGCGGATAGTCATCACCCGCAATGGCGTGACTCGTGGCCATGAAAGCACCCGCCGCAGCGAGAATGCTCAACACTCGAATCGGGGAAGTGGTTGACTTCATTCCAACCTCTCCTTGTGTGTGTGTGTAAGTGTGCAGGAGCCGCCGGTTCCATTTCCGGGGCGGGGTCGGCTCCCGGGGCATTGATGTTCGGGTGCGAGTGATACAGCCGGGCGAGGGGCAGGATTCAGGGATTTCGGGCTTTGTGCGTCGGCTCACACCTGCAGGAAAGGTGACAAACACACCGCTATGAAGGGCACTCAAGTTAGAATGCTCTTACTAGATGCCCTCCCCTGTGAAGGACTACCGGTGAATCAAGCCAGCGATCAACAAGCCCACAATCTGACTTACGATCAATTGACTCGCGCATATGAGTCTCTCATGAAGGCTCGGAGAGCATTAATGCTGCCCGGACGTTCGTCAGTAGACGAGGTTACCGCGCTTACGACTGCATTTCACGAATGTCAGCTTGGACTTCCACGTGACACCGATATCCAGTACGAGCCGGCCCGGCAATGGATAAAGATCATTCGCGATGCGATGGATACGTCACAGATCAAAGTTGAAGATGGCTACGACCGTTTTCACGGATCACTGTGGCTCAGAGTTGAAGAACTCTTGAAGTGCAGAGAAGGTCGATCGAAGTCGAGAAAGACTCCGGGTTTTCGGCAGAAGTTCTGTGATGCCCTGGATGAACTTGCCAATTGGGTCAGCAACGAACTTGAGCGTGCGTCTTATGTCTCTACCCATGCTGGGCATCAACGCTGATGATGCTTCGGACTGAGCGCGTTGGCAACTTCACGCTGCATCCAACAAGCGCACTGTCTCCGCGGATTCGGCAGTGAACACCGACGGCGCTGCGTCCAAATGCCTTGACACGTCATACTTGCCGTCCGCGCAGGGCAGCATCCGGCCCGAATTCACCTCTTCCAGATACCGATCCTTCAACTCCCGCGCTGCTGCGACCAGCTTCGGATCGTTCTTCTGCGGCGGTTTCTTCTCGGCTTTGCGCTTCGCAGCAGCAGCAGCTTTCTTTTCTTGCGGCGATAGCTCCGCCTCCGGCGGTGGGCCGAACCACAACCCACCCTGCGCCGCTGCGGGAGCTACAGGTTTCTTCTTCCTGCGCGGCTTCCTTTGTCGCGGTTCGCTTTCTCCGGGGGCTTCCAGAAGCGGTTGCCCCAACTTCTCCATCCCAGGCAAAATCGCAGGCTTCGCATCAGACCAGTGAGTCCCCGGCGGGATCGGCAATATCAATCGGTTCTCGCGCACCGCGCCGCCACTTGTCTGACTCGGAAACCAATACGGCGTCCCACCGGAAGCAGGACCCAGATCACCTTCCCGAATGCGCTTCTGCCAGAAGATATGTATGCGCGGCTCCGCGTTCTTGCCGCGCCCTCTGGAACCCGTCCGGAACGCCAAAGGCACGAAGCCGATCGACTCCCAGAAGTGATTCGCCTGCAGGTCCTGCGCACACCAGCAGCTAAACAGCTTGCATCCATACGCACTGCGCTCGAACGTCGCCGCAATGAGCGAAGCACCGACGAGCTTGCGATGTTTTCCGGGTATGATGTTGAGTTGATACACAATGCCGACATCATCGCGCTTGAAATACCGATCGCGTGCAATGCAGTAGCCGAGCGGTGTCGACGAGCCGCGCCCGTGAGCAAGCGATTGAGTGTCGCCGCCGCCCGAACCGTTCGAAGAACCGCTTGCTGACACGCGCGGCTCGTTGGCCTGTTCTGCAATCAGCACATGGCCGCCCTCGATGTTGGCTTCGATCTGCCTGGTGGGAAACCAGCCGACCATCTTGGAGTGCTGTTTCTGCAACGCATCAATGAACTGCAGGTCCGCGCTTCCGGACACCGCCTGCCGAATGCTGATCGGCGTGCGCGGCTCAGGCAGCGCGATCGCCGTGATGTGCTCAGTTTCTGAATGTCGTGCGAGTTCGGTCATGTTGGTCACCTGCTTTGTTCATTGCGTACAATTCACTCATGCACTGCAAGTCTTGTCGCTATTCACTGAAAAATCTTTCCACGCCTTGTTGCCCGGAATGTGGTCGCAAATTCGATCCGAAGAATCCCGACACATTCGGATACACAACCTTTCGTTCGATTCTCTTTCGCGTGCTTGTGTGTTGCGCCTTCGTCTACCCGATCTTCTTCATAGTGTTCTTTGTCTACGGCACTGAGATGCTCATGAGTGAGTTGCAGGACGCTCTGATATTGGCATTGATCGGGACCTTCTTCATTGTGCCGGTGTTCCTCCTTCTCGCGCTCTCGGGTTTTCGCCGTCGTGCATTTCGAAAATCAGCCGGAGGCCATCCCTGACCCCCGACCGTGTGTGTCTTTCTTCTTCATCCGGGGATTACGCTGCCTGTGACATACCGCCTGGTATCAGCGCAGGAACCGGCTGACATGCAGGGCCTGACTGCGTCTTGGTATTGAACCAGAATGCAGTCAACCAGACCTGCGAGCCGTTCGGCAGTGTGTCTGAAAACTCGATGTCAATGATCGTCTTGGTCGTGTTCGTCTCGAACTTCCAATCGTCGAGCGAGGTCGGCGGCGTGTCGCCAACGAAACTGAACACTGCAGCGCCCGTCACTCCCGCTGGCTTGCCTCTGCTTGTCCCTGACTTGACATCGTGCAGCTTGATGCGCACTGTTCGCGCAACTGCTGAGACGATCTCAAGCGCAGGCGGTTGGCCGGGCGGCGGAACCGGTGTCGGTTCGGTGTCGCGCACTGTCAGTCCCAGATCGGACTTCTGAATGTTGGTCACGCCGGGCGTTGCCTGCACGATCGCAGCAAGCAGCCGAGCGTTCGCAACCAGCGCATCTTTCGCATCGTTCTTGGCAATGATGCTCGACGGTGTGCGCGTAGCATTGTCATTGGCAGTGTCGTATGCTGTTCGATACGCATTGAGCAGTGTGTCAAACGCGGTCGCCTGCGCTGCATCAAGGCCGAAATCTGTCGGCGTTGCTGTGATGTGTCCGCCGAACGTGGTCGCCCATGTCAGCAGTTCACCCTCTCGTGATGGCAGATAGTCAATGGGCATATCAAAGCTCCTCAGTGTTGGCCATCCCATAGCGGTACCCGCAATCGACACGTGTCAAACCACGCCACCGCTCGCCACCGTGTTCGGCGTGCAGTGCAGCGCAATTCATACAAATCATTGAAACTGCGCAAATGGTGATACCATTGTGATCGCCGCCACCATCATCATGAATCTACGTATGTTTGCGTAGATGGGGCGCGAAACCACTGCTCAGCGAGGGCTTTAGGTTCCGCCGGGATGTCCCAATGTCGAAATGGGATGTCCCGGAATGGCTGTGTGAGTTCCCGGAGATGCGTAGGGAGTTCCCAGAATCCAAATGGGATGTCCCGGAAGCGTTCTGGGATTTCCCGGCACAGCGCAGGGAGTTCCCAGAATTGCGCGGGGAGTTCCCAGCATCCAAAAGGGATGTTCCGGACACGTTCAGGGAGTTCCCAACGGTGAGATGGGATGTCCATGTACATCAAGGACGCGGTGGCTTTCGCTTCGCTCTACCCGCCCTACTTGCTTGGCGTGATTTACGATCCCAATTTTCCGATTGCGGCTCTGTGCTCATGCGCGATAGGAATGGGTTCTCTTTCCATGGATACGCTCGTCACAATTGTGGAGGGCAAGACTCGGGTTGCGTGTTCCTCTAAATCGTACGGTAAGCTGAAGTAGCGACGAATCCATCGTAAACCCTCATCGATGGTTTCGAATGTCCTGAAAGGACCTTGGCTGTAGATTTCTTCGCCATCTATTTCGATGCGCCCCTTGTGATGCACAAGAGCATTCCGCTGATGCACCAGCCTCTCAAGTGTCGTGTAAAGAGCGCGAGATTTCGGCAATTCAAACGAGGGACAAAAGCATTTCGGACCAACACACCATTTCTGAACGACACTGGAATTTTCGATCATCTGAAAGAGCGCCTCTTTGCCTTGACTTGCAAGCCCAGTGGCGAGAATCCTGTTGATGATCGCCTCTGTAAATGCGAGCGCAAGCAGCGCCGATTGGACGTAGGTGTTCACAATTCTATCGCGAAACGCATCATGTTTTTGTATGTCAGGATCGGCACGATGACTAATGCTTCTATCTACATGCGCTGCAATTTCATCGTTGGACATCGAGGGATTCAGCTGTGAGCGTTTTTCCTCCAATCTCAAGCGTAGGTCTTCGAATGACGACAGTGGTTGAGGCTCAAACTTCTTAACGTCCTTGCATAACTCAACGAAGGGCGGCCACAGAGATTTGAGCGCGGAGTCTATCCACGGGTCGTGCCCTGTGAATTTGATGGAATTCATCGGCCTATTCAAAGACCTATCCAATTCGCAATTCGATTTCGTGTAAGCAACCTAGTCGGTGGCTGAATACGACTATTCGCAGTTGCCCACCTTCGTTCGAAGCGGCCATAAGGAAGGAAGCCGCACCGAGTATGCCGGGTGTCTCTGGCCAGCAGACCATCATTGCTCGCAATGTCCATACGCCAATCCTATGTGGAGTTGATCCTGCGGTTCTTGAACGTCAAGAACTCAGCTCGAATCGGCACCTCAAAACGGATCGAGCCCGAATAGATCTTTAAAGAAATCTCGTTTCGCCTTGTTGGCAGCAGCGCGAAGTTGCAATGTTGCGCTCACAGTGCCCATATCAAAATCCTCGCTCTCATACGCGAGACGTCTAAATCCTCCCCCCTCTGGCCAAGGATTGGCATCACAGTTCGGGCAGTAGTAGTGAACTCGAATCACCTGTTCCCAACCTGACCACAAGAATCCACGACGACGGTGCGCAGCTTCAACCTTTGTTATCTCAATTGTTGAGCGTCCGCACTGTGGACAATTCTGGAGGAGTACCTCACCGAGTTCGTTCAGACTCTGCATCGGAGAATCCTCGAAGATACACGTAGCATAGGAACTTGACAGAGGGCACTCAAGAGTCGACATAGCTCAGCCAAGCTCAAATATCTCAATGTCACTGGAGATTCGATGATGCCTCTTCGATCTCAAGGGCATGCTTGCCCCGTCCATACGTTATGATCCCTCCAAAGCAGGTTGCTTTGGCCTGATTCACTGCATTGCTGCGAGGATGTCCTGCGTCTTGCTTGCAATGTCTCAGGCGGCGGCGGTACAAATCCGGGTATGGACGATGTGCAGCACAATGATCCTATGGATTGGCGCGAATCTGCGGCGGCGGGCGAGGTTGATGAACATGGAATGGCGGTGCAGCCGCGGGTGCTGGCGGGCAAGCGGCTGCGGATTACTATTGATGTGTCCGAGCAGTTGTGCGACCTGACTGCTGCCCATGCCCGCAGTGAGGGACGGCAATGGAGCAAAGATGAGCACGGCAACGAACTGTCGCCTGAGCCGGTGTTCTGGGAGCAGGCGCGAGCGCGAAGGGCGCTGCTGCATGCGATCGTGAACAATGCCGAGTGGCGGGAACTGTTTCTGGCTGCGCGTTTTTCCGGAGTGGCGGATGAGGGAAATTCCGTTGCGGTGGAATTAAGCGAACGGCTGCACGTCGATGTGGATCATGAGGAAGCGATGCTCATGGAGGCGGCGGCGACGCTAACACCGCAGCAGCACGCGTTCTTCATCGAAGCGCAGCAGCGTGAATACATTGTCGAAATGCTGGACCTGATCTTCCATGGGATGGAATCCAGGGAAGTGATCACGATTGAAGAGATTGAGCCGTGATCGCGTCATGCTAAGTTGGCGATCATGCTCGCGCTGTCGATGTGTCAGCTGTATGCGGCGTTATTTCTGCGTGGGATGAAGACGATTGAGTATCGCACGCGGACGCACCTGCATTTAAGCAGATTCCGACACTGGCTCTTCATCCAGAGCTCTGTGTACAACGCTGCCGATCACGAACAACACGAACGCCGGCACAATAATGCCGACCGCAATTTTCCACGTTGCTGCGTCGTGCTGAAGCGTGGTCCAGACACTGATGGATAACCAGCATAGTGCCCAGATGCAGTATGCCTTGAACATTACCGGATTGCGTCGCCAGATGGCAATGGCGACGAGCACACCGAACACGCCCAGCGCAATCGTGATCAGATCAGAAAGCGCATCGGGCACGCCGTTTTGGACAATGGGCCAGAGACTTGCGAATGCCACGAGAGCCGCGGCCCCCTTGTATGGAATCGCCGGCTCGTTTCGTTTTGGAGTTGCATCGCCATCTGCCATTGTGCACACTCCTTGGGCACTACAACGCGAATCCTAATGCCAGTGCAAATGCCGAGCAAGACACGATTGATGCCTCAAGCAAATCGGGCCGATACAGCGAGCATGCTCGCCCTGTCCATCCGCCAACCCTATGCCGAGTTGATTCTGCGTGGGGTGAAGACGATCGAGTATCGCACGGTTCGCACGACGAAGATCGGTGAGCGGTTCTATATATATGTCTCGCAGCAATGGGCGGGCGTCAACGGATTTGACGGCCCTGCATTCGAGGCATTGCGAGATGACGAATTGCCCACAGGTGTGATTGTCGGCAGTGCTGTGATCAGCAAATGCATCAAAGGCGACACGTACTACGAGTGGCATCTGAAAGATGTGAAGCGGTACACGCGCCATCGCAAGCCGACGCGGCAACCGCAGCCGGTGTGGTTCCGGCCGTTTTCGAAGGCTGCGTGATCAGTACATTTGTTATGCCGGTCGCTGGCCGCGGCTGACGTCGGCGCGGATGAGGCGTTCGCCCTGTTCCGGTGGGATGGAACCTTCTGCGATGTAGGCAGCGATCTCGCGGCGGCTTCTTTCGTGAGAAGATGTTGTCACGATCGTGGTGATCGAGCGGACGATGATGCCCAGCAGAATCGTGGCTGCGATGAGCACGATGACGAAGTATTCAGCTGCGGCTTCTATGAGAGGTTCCATGATGCACATCCCCTGTACAGTTGATCGGCGTCCATGACGCTGAAATATTGTTCTTGATCCAAGCCGGCGGATTTCACCGCACCAAACGGAAGGCTGATCGAACAAACCAATCATATGGCCTGTTGAGTGCATGGGGAGAGTCCCCGCAGCCGCTTGTGCGGACATGTCAATCGGGGCTGGGGCCGCCTCAGTGTGATACTGCCTTGATCGGGGCCTTGCCCTGACGTCCGGGATCGCAACAATCAGGGACACTATGGACAGCCCGCTCGAAGTCATTTTGGTCATCATCTTCGCAGCATTGGTCGGCGTGCTGTGCGTATATGGGATGCACCGGCTGTGGATGGTCTGGCACTGCACCAGGCTGCCTGCACGTCCAGTCGCGACTGAGGATCTGAGTTTTCGGGAAAGTGATGCGCTTGCGCAGCTTCCGGAGCTTCCGGGTGTGACGGTGCAGTTGCCGATGTTCAATGAGCGGAATGTTGCGGAGCGCGTGATTACTGCAGCAGCGGCGATGGACTATCCGCGCGAGCTGTTGCAGATTCAGGTGCTGGACGATTCGACGGATGATTCAGCAGCGTTGACGCGAAGCTGCTGCGCGCGGCTGGCAGCAGAGGGTGTGAATGTCCAGTACATACACCGCACGACTCGAAGAGGGTATAAGGCCGGCGCGCTGGCAGAGGCAATGGACAGCGCGACAGGTGAATTCATTGCAGTGTTTGATGCGGACTTTGTGCCGCCTCACGATTTTCTGAAGCGCACGATTGGCGAATTCACAGATCCGGGCATTGGGATGGTGCAGGGACGCTGGGCGCATCTCAATCGAAATGAATCATTGTTGACGCGCGTGCAGGCGCTGCTGCTGGATGGTCACTTTCAGGTCGAACAGGCAGTGCGTGCAGCGACCGGGCGCTGGTTCAACTTCAACGGTACAGCGGGTATCTGGCGCAAGCGTGCGATTGAAGATGCAGGCGGGTGGGAATTTGACACGCTGACGGAAGACACCGATCTTTCATATCGCGCGCAACTGGCAGGTTGGAAATTCGTGTATCGCGATGATGTTGAATGTCCTGCGGAATTGCCACCAACGGTTCCTGCGTTTGTGTCGCAGCAGAATCGCTGGACGAAGGGACTGATTGAGACAGCGATTAAACTGCTGCCGAGTATTGTGCGTAGTGAGGCATCGCTGCCACAGAAAATGGAAGCGTGGTTTCATTTGACCGCCCCGCTGCTGTATCCGGTACTGCTGGCGCTCGTGCTGATCAGCATTGTCTTTACCGCAGCGGCTGAAGTGACGATGCCGGAGACAAGCGATGTGATCCCGGTGCTTTGGCTTGGAAGTTTGTTCTTCGGCACCGGCGCTGCAGCAGTGTTCTATGTAGCAGCGTTGTGGCGGCAGCGGCAACTGTCGATCGTAAATGTATTGCTCATCCCGTTGATCATGGCGGTGTGTGCTGGTGTGTGTTTTACGAACAGCAAGGCTATTGCTGGGGCGCTACTGCGACATCGCACGCCGTTTGTGCGTACGCCGAAGTTTAACAAAGCGCAGTTTGGCAGCGCTGATCCTGCGAGCCGCTGTCGAACATTGCTGCTGCCGTGCGGTTGGGTTGAACTGGTGCTTGCGCTCGCTCTTGTAGTGAGCCTCACCGCATCGACCGAGCACACAGTGGTGATGCTCGGTTGGCCGTTCATGATGCTGTTTGCGCTTGGGCTGTCAGTTATTGGGCTGGGCAGTGTTCGCAGCAGCAGGCCGAGCAGAACTGGACTCGCTGCGCTGTGTTTTCGCCGTCAACGTTCTGTGCCAGCGTAAAACGCTAGCGCTGTTTGTCTGAACTGAACAGAAATATCTGCTGGCTGCGCAATCTGGTTGCGCGAAGTAAACGCACCGGCGAATCAGACTGCCATAACGTCCACGAGCGATCGGCAGGTTTGAGCGCCAGGTAGAGCTCCCACTGATCAAATCCACCTGCGTTTACGAGATAGGCAGTGCCAGTCAGGTGATAGTCCACCGGGCGGGCTGCGTCGGAAGTGAAATGTAGTTCATGTTCGCGGCCGGCTGCATCGAGCAGCATTGCAAGGCGCTGCGTCATGGCATCGAACTCAGCAGACTGGGCGCGACTTTGATTGCGCAGATGCCAGGTGCTGATTGTCAAGGCAATGCGATGATCAGACTCCGCATCAAATACGGTTGCCAGTCGCTGCACAAGAACTATTGCACCGGGATCTGCAACTGGTCCGGCGACTGCATTCCCCTGATCGGGCGAGGCAAGATTTCTGATTTCCGCATCACGCTGCAGGGCGATATCGGACGTCCGGACCTCGCGCGGCTGCGCAGTTGATGCATCGAGTTGCTGCTGCGGTCGCAAAGAAAACTCGTTCTGCATACGCGTTGATTCGGCAGAACAGCCGGCAAGCGTAGACACCACCCCCAAGATGATGTGCATAGCGCAGTTTGAGCAGCCGGACCTTGTGGTTCGGCTCGCCAGTCCTGTGGCTGCAACTCCTTTGTTCCACATTAGTTATCGCCTGCGGCCTCGAGCATGTATTCGCCGATGGCTGCTATCTCACTAAGACCCGAGCGTGTGGGAGCATCTTCCATGATCAGCAAGGAACAACTCATTGAGCACATCCAGCAGATTAACCAGTCCGCCAGGCGGGACTGGCTGGCGGTGTTTGATGTATCTGCCCTTCAACACTACCTCGACCATCTGATGATGACGCTCGAGCCGAGGGATCGAACCAGCAGATGGATGCGGATTCCATCAGGACACGCAGCGGTGACGCGCCGCCCTCGCAGCTGATTGGTTGCTTACGAATCAGTGCACGCGTGAGCTATTCAAGCTTCTGGCCGGCTTCTGGGCGTTCGCGGTCGGGGCGGACATGCTGGCGCAGGGCCATGACCTGATCGAGCTGGCGCTTGAGGCGACGCACTCCGAGCAGTGATTTTACGCGAGTGAGCAGTTCAAGCTTGTTGACCGGCTTGGTGATGAAGTCGTCAGTCCCGCATTCGACAGCCCGTTCGAAGTCGCCGACTTCCTGAAGCGCAGTCACCATGATTACAACAATGTCGCGCGTCTGTGGATTGCTCTTGATCTTCTGACAGACTTCGAAGCCGCTCATGCGCGGCATCATCACATCCAGCAGAACGAGGTCGGGAGTGTGCGAATCAATCGCCGCGACGGCTTCAGTTCCATCGATAGCGGTCAGTAGTTGGCAGGGAAGATCTTCGAGATAGGCCTGCATCAATTCCAGATTCTGGAGATTGTCATCAACCAACAAGATGGTTGAATCCGCAAGATCGTCTGTCTCAAAGGTTTGTGCAGTCGTTGTTGGAGTGGGCATGTCGTTTACGTTGTAATCAGTCTTGCAATTGTGAGCGTCGTCTCGTACTACCGGATGCTGTCATTGGTCGGTTTAGTCAGACCGATTTGAGCCAAATCACTGCGAAGCTGAAGCAGGGCTGAATCCATCTGCCTGGATGATTGCCTTACTGAAGCACTGTCAAGCCGCTTCAGCATGGCATCAATATCTTCCGGGTGATCGATATCCACCCATTGTGGGAGAACAGCTACGCGGCGGCCTAGCTGCCTGGCCCGCTGTAAGAGTTGATCGTACACGTGTTCAGTACCCCAGTCGATTGCATCAAGGAGTTCCGGAAAGCTGCGCTGCGCTGCCAGACACCATATTCCACCATCTTCGGTCGGCCCGAGTACAACCTCGGCGACAGCAGAAGCCTCAGCAAGTTCCTGAAGATACTGCTCAGGGACATCGGGACTGTCATTGCCGAAGAACACAATCGGCGTTCGGCGGTCAGCAGCTGCCCAGGCGCTCGTCATTCGTTCACCAAGCCCACCTTGGCCCTGATTCGTGAAGCGAATCGGCGTTTCGACTGTAGGAAGATGTCTGCTCATTTCTTGTTCGCAGTCGTCTGGCGTCACAGCCAACACCACCGGTCCCCGGATCGCCAACCTACCGATGATGCACCGCAGCATAGCCGAGGCAACTGCTGATGCCTGGGTCGCATCCAGCCACCCCGTCGCCGTCAGCCGGGTTTTCACCCGGCCGGGCTGCGGCAGTTTGGCCATTACGATGCTCGTTAGATGCCATGAATCTGGCTGCATGGTTGAAAATCTCATTCAGGAGTGAAAAAACCGGCCTAAGAAGAGACTCTAACTATCGAGGGAGGCTATTATTCACTTCTCGTTATTCGGTGTATGCGGATTCATACATCTGATTGCGTGGTTATACGAACAGGGGCCAAACACAGTGCAGTATGAGCGTCCGGTCTGGGAAGATCGTTTTAACAAGCCAACCATCGATCAACTGCGTAAGTCACTGGACCGTGAAACGATGCGCATTCTAGATCGAATGCGCAAGCGTTTGCTCCAACTTGATGAATGCAACGAGTCGGTCGACTGGTTCGGCCAAGCATGGAAATGGAGCATCGTCTATCGAACCAGCGGGGCTGATGACCCGGTGGCAATGTTGATCCCGAATCCTGAAGATGTCCAGCTTGCAATACCGCTGGACCCTGACTTGGCCGAGTTACTTGCCGGCCGCAAGTTGAAACGAACTGTTCGCGATGGTCTTGATCTGGCTCGAGAGCCGTTCGACACGAACTGGGGTATCTGGTCGCTCAACCCTCCGCATCTGATTGATGATCTGCAGGATCTGGTCGCGCGCAAGCTCGATCATCTTGCAACCAAGGCCGTCGGCTGACGCACGAATATTCTCACGAACCTGTGGGCGAAGTCCATTGTCCTGCGCGATAGATGCTTTTGCTTACATCGACGTTGAGTGTTTCATCGATGCGCTGCGGATCGATTTCGATTAATGGGTCCTTGCCTTCCACAAGCAAGTCACTTGCCCATCGCCGCTCGTCACCTGCAAGTAGCGCCGCTTCCAACTGAAGCATGCGAATCAGTTCTCCATCTGTAAGTTTCGGACGAAGATCCGCTTTGTAAATTCGGCAGTCCTGCAGAAATTGGTTGTACCCGCCGGGCAGAAGATGGCCATGACGCTGCAGTACAGCAGCCACATCTGAATCTGTCAGGATTGCAATCGCCTGCGGCCCGCGTCCATTGCGATAGAGACTCAAGATCTCGCCTATGGATTGCAGAGATTCGACAGTCATCCTGCGATCGGCAACGCCGCCCATTGAACCGGTTGAGAATGGATCAAGCAGCGAGGCCAGTGCAAGCAGGCGCCGTTTCGCTGTGCGATCTTGTTCCATATCAGCCAGGGCAAGCGCAGAACTTTGCCCGAGGCGCTGCGTGTCCAAAGCTCCGCTGAGCGCGAACAGATGTCGAGCGACATCCAGTAACTCTGTGTTGTCAGCTTCGTCTGCGATCTCCTCAGCTAATTCGAAATACTTCAATGGCCTTGCCGGATCAAGTTGCTCCAGCCGCAATGTCCAATTCGCGATCGAGGATGTCGTCGGTGCGCTTGCTCGGCTGGACAGGTGCAACACAAAGACCATCGCGATGGTTGTAATGAGAAACAATCGAAATTGATTCATCGCGCATCCTCCTCGCTACTTTGCGTAGCGTCTGCTGTTGCACCCATTCGAACTTGCCACAATCTCGCAGTTACCTGTTCAGCCGCAATGGACTGATCAAGAACGGAATCCTCATTTGAGCGAATTAGAGCCGACCAACGAAGAAGCGTTACGACCGTGTCACGACTGGCAGGGCGCTCGGCAGTCGTGACGAATGCAAGTAATTCAGCGATCGCAATCTGATTGGCAACAAAATGTTGCACAGGGCCGCGAACCAGATTCAGCCGCACATCATGTCTTCGCGCAAGTCCCGGAAGGTCATCAGGCGTCGGTGCTGTAGAGATAAGATTCGCTGCGACAGATTGCCATGCATCGCGCAATTGAGCCGCGGCTATGGCAGGATCACTCGTGTCTATGGTCGCGATCGAGGTGCGAGCGATTTGTTTCGCTCGATTGCAGTATGTATCTGAAAGGATTACTGCTGCATCGTTAATTGCATTTGAATTTGAAAGCTGCAACGCAAGTGCATGTTCCACAATCGCAAACCTCAACTTGACTGGCCAGGACGGTGCTCGGGCCGGCGGAAGTGGCTGACTCGTGAGCTTTATGATCGCATCACGCAGTTCTCGTGATGCGGGTGCATGCATCGATTGGTCGAGAAGTTCCAGGGCAACCCGCGGACCGGTTGCGAACTGATCAACAAGGACAGACTGCGCAAGTGCCCGAACGTCCTGCGGTGATCCTCGATACACCTCAGCAATAAACACACGTGCATCTATCGGGCCAAGGTCTGTTCCTGCGCTGTTGCGCAACGCGCCAAGCAGATTCAGCTTCTCACCAGTGTTTCGCGCTGCTTGTTCGTATTGCGCAGCCCATTGTCCATCAAAACCAAGGGCTTGACCCGGACGCAGCCGAACCACCGATGGCTGCTGCCTGCGCGCTGTGATGCCCTGATCATCAGGCGAGGATGCTGAGGCGAGTAGATCATCTGTAAGGCCATCCAGAATATCACCGGCAGTAGCGACATCCTGCCGCATCATCGCTCCCGCAGCTTCGTTGAGTAGGCTCAATGCGATGATGTGTCGCAGTTGTTCAAAATCTGATGCGTCGTCTTGCGGATTGGAGAGTGCGGTAAGTGCAGAATTCCATCTGGTATACAACTCCGTATCGACGTTCAATCGGTCGCCGATGCCGTTACGAGCTTCATACTGCAGCGCTGCTGGCTCGGGCCACTGCGCACGCCAACGTGCAGCGATGCGCCGCCGGTGCGGAATATCAGCATTTGGCGGCAATGCAAGGTCATCGGACATCCAAGGTTGATCTCGATACTCCAGCAGGATGCTCGTGAGAATCCACAGATCCTGTGCGGATATACGTTCGTTTTCGAACAACGCCAACACACTGTCGCGAACAGTTGGATTGGACTCAACATCGAGAAGTCGAACCAGTCTGCCGACAATTCGAGCAGGCGGATTATCTATTGTGAGATCTGGTTCTGTATACAGCACCGCAATCAGCGCCCGAAGATATGCATCGTCGACCTGCGCCTCTGTGAGAGTTGCTGCAGCATCATCATGCACTGCGCGAACGACTGAAATCCATAACTCCCAATAGTCAAAGGCTCGCGAGTCATAACCTGCTCGTTCAACCATGTTCGGCAGCGATTGAATCAGCCACTTCCTCGCCGCACCTTCAAACGTTGTCAGACCGGGTTCACTTGCGGTTCCAACTGCAATATCAAGCATGCTTCGCGCGCGTTCTGTCACAATCGGCGGCAAGTTGGCGCCAGCAATCTGACCAAGCATCCCCGCTCGATAGGTTCCGCGCACCACATCAATTGGATCAGCAAGGTTGCCGGACGGCGGCATAAATTCGCCGAGCAAGTCATCACTGATTGATGGTTGTCGAGACGCTGCGAACAGCGCATCAAATATCGTCGAACGAATGGACGCGCAAGTTGCCTGATCTGCAAGCAACCAGCCGCGGGCTATGGTTTCCACCGACACGGCCCAGTTGCGATTGACTGCCTCAGCGGGTTGATCATTTACAGTCAGTTGCCTGGCGATCAGATCAAATTGATCGGCCAGGCCCGGCGCTTCATCAGCAGCGTCAACCACTTCCATAGGCACACCCGAACCCAGAAATGTCGGCGGATCTGTAAACTCCGCAGGACCGACCACGCCAGCAGATGCTCGCCGTGACACAGGCATCGCCGTCTCCGGCGATCCGTTACTGCCGGAGGCATCGATCTGTGCTTTCACAGTCGATTCAAAACCGCTGTTGCGCGGCGTCGCGTCCGTCAACAAAACGCGCAGCACCAGAAGAGTTGCGATGATCGTGATGATGCTGAAAAGGACGATCAGCTTCATGCGTGACCACAGCGAATCTTCCTTGATCTCGGGCAATAATCGACTAAGTAAATCCGACGCTTCATCGACCGAATCCGGGATAGAAACCGACGGCGCAGCCATGCGCGATTCGTCGCCTGCGATTTCTGCGACACCCAGGCGGGCTCCACCACTGCGGGCATAATTGCTTAAGCCAGTTATGACACGCATCAGTCCCTGTACCGAAACGCCATAGACGGAAGACAATGCGACAAGACGCGATCGACATTCCGCATTCCAGCCGCCGCACCCGACCAGTACCGCAAGCACAGCCCGATCAAAATCTGTCAGTTGAATCGCCGGCCTTGCGCGGCTTTGCTGTACCGCCCGTTGGTGTATTCGTGCCGGCGGGCTTGTTGGAATCGCCTTTTCAGTGGCTGGCGACTGTTGAGCAGCAGATGGTTGCTGCGGAGCAGCCTGCCGCTTTTGAATGAGTTCAAGTTTGACCTTCTGCGCTGCATCTCGGATCAGTTGTTTGACGAGATCACCCTCGGCGCTGTTGCCATCCGGATGCTTATGAATTCGAGCAAGCTGTCTGCGCAGTGCAGCGTCAACCTGTGGCAACGACAGAGTCTCTGCAGGTAGCCCTAGCATTCCACGTGCATCATTCGCATCATCAAGGCCGAGAAATCGTTGCAGCGGCTGAGCCATCACCCGGTCGCTCCCTCTACAAGGGCATCTTCGCTGATGCGCTTGTCGATCGCGCGCAGCCTCGCTCCCCATGGATCTGGACCGTAGTTCGGATTCAGGAGTTTGTGCTGTTTCATGACAGCTCGCGCAACGTCAACATCAGTATGCTCAAGTATGGACAGCACATGAAATTTCGCTTCGAACCACTCTTCACTCTGTACGGGAAGCCCGGCCACAAGTCGCCGCCAACTATTGAGTGCTAACTCCGTTCGCTGGAAGTGCTCGCCAAGCAGACCCGCTGCCCGAAGAAAGCCCGCGTTGTTGGATCTCTTCTCCAAGAGTTTCTCTTCATAGAGAAAGAGTGCTCTCCGCCCCATTGTATCGTCATTATTGTGCTCCCAGAGGCGCATGGCGGCAGCTGCAACAATTGCATGGTATGAAAGAATTGTCCTGTCGTTCAGCGCGTCGTCATCATCTTCGTATTCACGCAGGACCCGACCGCCGAACCGCACGAGTAACTGCAACTCATGCATTTGATCGACACGATTAAGCGTGTTGGTTTCAACCAGATTGTTGATATGCTGAAACATTGCCCTGGATGCCAGCAAAGCCCATTGCCCCATGGGGTCAATGGTCCAAAGTTCATCAGCCTGTAGCACAGCATTCGGAAGAACATCGTGCAGAATTGCGAATTGTAATCTGCGAAACGCAAATTCAGATTTATGTTTATCAATCGCAACCAAGTTTATTGTACGAACTGATTCAATTGCGTCAAAAGCCTCGTTGGCTGCTGCAAGACGCTCCACACCTCTCGTCAGAGCGACTTCAAGCGTCTGGCGAATCAGCACCAGCAGCGACGACAATTCATCATTGTGAGCGCTATTGGCCGGAAACGCATCGTTGATCTGCGGGACAACGACATTGAGAAATCTGTTACCTGTTGCGGCGCGATCGTCACCACGTTGCGTGCGAAACAACCTATACAACATATCCGCAGCTCTGCGCCGAGCTTCTGCATACGACGCACTGCCTGATGGAATGGCCAACAACTCGTCAACTATTGAGAGATCAGCGTCACGAGATGTCGCAGCACGTCGAACCACAAGAGTCGGCGCATGTCTGTTCGACGGGAATCTGTTCAGGAATTCATCGATCAATTCGTGCAACTGGCTACGCAGTTGCGCATTATCCCCTGCGCGCACTACCTGATCCAGCGATGAAATGGCCATCCAAAGCGCCTCAGCTGCCTGCTCCATTGGCAAGCGCTGAGATGCCTGCACGAATGCATCTCTCGCGCTGAGAAAGTCGCCGCGATAGTACCTGCACAGCCCGATCAGACGCAGGCTTCCGGCGGCTGCAGATTCGTATTCCTTGGCATCTCCCTCGTTGATTGCAAGCTCGAATGCGTCTGCAGCTTCTGCGTACAGCGCTGATGCCTCATCATTGGCTGGTGGATTCTCAGTGCCATGTGTTTCCCGAGCTCGCTGATACAGCAGCAGACCATTGACATAGTGCATTGCAAATCCGGAACTGCCGAGAAGGTCGTCGCCGTACTTGCGGGCTAGATCAAGGACATGTTCCAACTCTCCTGATGCTGCTAATCCGGTCACAGCGAGGCGCACATTTTCTACAGCTGCAACATCGTAGTTTTCGTCTTCAGCGCTGTGTACCGCCAGCAACCGCAACCACAACGTCGGTGGAGTCTCCTCACTGCCGGTTGCATCAAGCATAACGGCCCGAGCCTGCCGAAATTCATCGTGTTCCAGATGGATCACCATTGACCAGACCGGCACCTGATCGCGCAGTGACGCAACGGTCATGTTATGTTCAAGCAGCGCGAGCCAGCGCATTGCTTCTACTGAAGTTGACGTCAATGAACGACACAGCGCCATTCCCAGTATGGAACGCGCAAATGATTCCACTGCGCGCAGGTCAACGGACACAGCTTCGGGCCGTATGTTCGAAACCTGCGGGTCCAGCAACTCACCAAAGAGTTCTTCTGCCTGGGTCGCACTTCTGGGCTGGTTTGATAAGTACGCTTGGTAGTAGAGCGCCCATGCAGCCAGAAAACGCGTCTGGTTGGATTGTTGTTCTGCCCGCTCCGCGTGAGCTGACCACTCTGTTGCCTCACGGCTTCCCGCACGTGACAGTCGACGACGTGCCAATTCGGCTGTTGCGTCGGCCCGCTGCACCATAAGCAGCAGTTCGGGAATGGTTTCGTTGAGTGACTTGCGGGCATGTTCGAGCTTTTCTTCATCAGCAAGACGAAGTCGATGCTGTTCAGCGATGCGCTCAGCCAATCGGTACGGCCCGCGCAGCAGCGCGAGCCGCAACCCGTCCGCCCCTTCCGGTGGCGCTTCGGCCAGGATCGCACGGCCACGTTTCTCCAAGGTTTCGCGCAGGTCATCGTTTGCTGTTGTTTCGAGAAGTTCTGCATAGAGATCAGCGAGCGCGCGAAGCAATTCATCGCGCTGCTCGCCGTCAACTTCTGCCAGTTGCTGCTCCAGATGTACTGCCAGAACCTGAATCAGATCACGCTCAGCGAGATAGACTGCAACGTCATCAGCGTTTGCGTTTTCCCCGCCGACACATAGCGTCGCAAGCAGCGCGCCAGCAAAAAGGACATACAAAGCTGGCCTAGTTCTCAGGGACATACGTCACCTGTTCAAATCCGACATCTCTGGCCACCTGCATTGCTGTAACTGCGAATCCCACATCGACTTTATCCGACACATTGATGAATACACCCTCGGTCTTGGGTAGATCTCGTAGCGCGGTCTGAAGCGAATCACGATCGGAAAAACTGCGCGTGCCGATCTGATAGACCGGTTGCTCGTTCACAAGCAAGACCTTGACGACCTGTGGTTGAAAGTCACTTATTTGTCCGGATGCATCCTCTTGCTGGGTCTGTAGGTTCGGTGTCAATCGATCTTCGTTGCGAGCCAGCACTGTGGTTACAAGAAAGTAGATCAAGAGCAGGAAGGTTACATCAATCATACTCGCCAAATTGAGCGTGATACGATCAAGCCTGCGTCGTTTTGGATGGACACGAATACGCATGGTCACTCAGCGAGGAACCTCCGTACCGATCTTTGCCTGACCGATTCCAAGCTGTTCAAACAGATGCAGTAATTCATTGAGCCGAGTGGTCTTTGCGTGTTGATCCGCTCGAATCATTAGCTTGAAACTGGTTGCATCACTTGTCGATTCCTGGCGAAGCTGCTCGCGCACGAGATTCTCAAGTTCCTCATATGTTACCTCAGTCTGGTTGACGATGATCGTTCCATCGCGAAGCAGATTCACGATCAGTCCGGCTTCTTCTGATTCTTCCTGCTGTTCGCCGCGCTCTTTGGGCAAGTCAACTTCAGCAAGTGTGATGCGTGCGAACTGCGCAGTAGTCATGAAAAAAATGATCAAGAGAAATACGACATCCACCATTGACGTGATATCGATCAATAACTGCTTGCGTCTGGTTGCGGGTGTGGTAAATCTCACGACCCGTTGCCCTCCGTTCGTCCGGCTGGTGCAGGTGCCGGCCGAGGTGTCGGCTGCGGCGCGGCAGCTCGCCGAGGAGCAGCCGACTTGGCAGCAGCAGCAGCGGCGCCGCCCGGCGCGTGTGCCGATTCAAGATGTAGCGTCAGACGTTCAATCTCCAGCGCAGCTTCAGACCCCAGCGCATCAATACGATTGCGGAAGAACGTGTATGCAGCAATACACGGGATCGCAAGGATCAATCCGAGCAGCGTCGTCACGAGTGCGAGGCTGATGTTCGATGCCAGTTTCTCATGATTGGACCCCGCGGTTCGGCTGATGGATTCAAACGCACCAACCATGCCCATGACGGTTCCGAGAAGTCCCATCAACGGCGCAATTGCGCCAATGACGCCAAGCCCGTCGGTTGATCGATACAGACGTGCGGTCTGCTCTTCGCCGGCTTCTTCAAGCGCATTCTTGATTTCGAATGCGCCGAAGGCTGATTTCTGGAATCGTGTCAAACCGGCGGAGAGAATTCTCGTGACGTATGAGTCGTTGTCCGGATCCATGCAGAACTTCAATGCCGACGAGACGTCTCCTTGCGAAAGCATGGTGTCGAGCGTCTCGAGCTGCATCGGCGGGAGCAGTGCGTTGCGGCGAATCTGCACGAAATGCATGATCATCAACCCGACTGCGACGATGCTCAAACCGATAATCAGATATCCAACAACACCGCCGGCCTGAATGGTTTGCAGCCAGGACGTTCCTGCGTCATCACCAGCGGCTTGCGCGGCTGTCGAGGGTACCGCCAACAAAATGTTCATACGGGAGTTCCTCTACTGAGCACGCTGAGCGTATTGCGTGTTGATGCGATTGACAGGATGGCCGGGATACCGCGAAAGTATTTCAGCTCGGAGAACGTGCGCACCTTGCGCATCGTCCAGTTTTTCAAGCGCGTCGGCTGCAGTCGAAAGCGCAAGACCGGCGAGGTAGGATTGATCGCGAAACCTGCTCGATGCAGGCAAATGAAGCAGATGCACAAGACCGGATAATTGCGCATCGAGTTTTCTCTCGTTGACGAGCGACGAGCCAAGAGCGTATCGCGCCCACCCCTGCGACCAACTTTCCATCGTTTGCAGACGTCCAGTTAATCGGCTTCGGGCTACGATGGCAGTTGGACGGTCCACGTCATCGACGGACAAGATCAATTCAAGAAGTTTCACTGCTTCGTGTTGGACAGCATCATCATCGATTTGTTCGCCAAGAGCGATCGGCTCCAGGCCGAGCTGTTGCCGAGCAGCACGACGGTACATCGCTGCGATCGCCAGTACGTTATCGTCGTGTGCATCGTAGACAGCCAATTCTCGTTCCATTGCGCGGAGTGCGCGATCGTCAATCCACACCGGCGGCAGCAACATGCATAAGCCGGTCTCCGGATCAAGAATCGAGTCAAGTGAAACGTAACTTGTCGTTTCAACACCCGCGCGACGAAGACGCATCACTTCCAGCGCAGGTACGACCGCGGTCTCATTTGCCATGCGACTCAATCGGCAGCGCAACAATCCTTCGGCCACAACCAGAGCGGTCTCGTGGGTGCTGCCGCGATATGTCTCGAACAATCGTTCAAACAGCGGTTCTGCCAGCGTAGAGTCGCCGCGTTCGAGGCGTGAACGCCCGCGCCACAGCCGCTCGGCCGTCTCAAGCCGGGATTCCAACGTGGGATCATGACGGTCAAGCTGCACGTCGCGCACGCGATCCCACGGCACGACCTGCGTAGCACCGGATGCACTGCGCACAGTGACTGCATTGTCATCAATCAGGAACACGTTGCCTTCAAGCGGCGGCTGGGCTCCACGTCGTTCAACCACTTCAGCACTCACCAAACGCGTGAGCATCAGCAGCAGCAATAGCACGCTACAACACACTGCGCGCGATTCGATGTGTCCCTCGCGCATCATCGACCCTCCGAGGGTACAAATCGATACGCGCCGCCAGAGTCATTGGCTATCTGGCGAAGCTGCTCCTGGCTGCTCGGATCACCAAACGCGATCGTATTGATCACCACCCGCTTGCCGCGGTTGTTCAGAGCTGCCACATCGCTGGCAGTGGCATTGGGTATCTCACCGTCAGTCAGAAAGAAGATCACGTCCGGTCGAACATCCAGCGCGAACACCTGCAGGAACGCAGGTGTTGGCTCCGTGCCACCACCCGGTGTAACCATGTCCAGCCAGTTGTTGATTCGGTCAACCATGTTCTGCCGCGCTCTGGTCCAGCCGCGCTGCATCGGCGGCTCCATGATCTCTGAGGAAAACAGAACAATATAGAAATGCGAGTAGTCCGGAAGACTGCTGACCGATCGCGACAACTCCTGCATCGCCACCAGCATCTTTCGCTGGCGCGACATTGATGCAGATCGGTCGACGATGTAGGCAAACCGGGTTCCTCGCGAACTCACACCAAAGAAACTTGTACCCGCACCAGCGCCGCCAAGCATCGACTCGCCACTGCTTGATTGACCGGATCCGCCGAGCGTCGAGTCCATACCCTTCATACTCAGTTCATTGAGTTCACCGACAAGGCTCGGGTCCAGGGATATCTCGGGGCTCTCTGCTGTCGAAGCCTCAATCTCGGATGTTACTTCGGGAAGCAGATCATCAAGATTCGTCGGTTCGAGTTCGGTAAGCTGCTCATCCTGCACAATCGCAAATTCGAAACTCACCGGCTGGCTTCCGCCGCTGCCGCCGGAGTGTCGAAAAATCGTTGCCAGATATAAAAGGATGAGCAGGTGCGCCACAAGTGATATTGCCAATCCACCAAGCAAGATCTGCAGCCGCCTGCGACGAACCAATCGATCGCGCTCAATGCGCATCTCGGTCAGCGTGTGCTCAAGCCGCTGCACGACATTCTGCAGCTGCGGCACTGTGGGTTCGTTGTCCTGTGGTTTATGCACCATGATGACATACGGATGCGGGTG
Source organism: Phycisphaerales bacterium (assembly GCA_029260575.1). Taxonomy (GTDB): domain Bacteria; phylum Planctomycetota; class Phycisphaerae; order Phycisphaerales; family SM1A02; genus JAJDDB01. Next base: position 35,286 of record JAJDDB010000002.1, on the reverse strand, counting down.
AAATTGGATGCCTCGTCGGGCCGACCGATTCGGCACTTCAATGATAGAGGCACCGGGATTATCGGTCGCCCACGCAGTCACGCTTGACCCACACCCTCACCCCGGCTCCAATGGTCGCCTATGAGTCAGGTAGGATCGATATGACGGCAAACACCGGCCGCTATCAGCGGGCAATCCTCAAAATCAGTGGTGAGAGCTTCAGCAAACCGGGTCAGTTCGGTATCGATCCCGACGAGCTGAACATCATTGCGACGGAAATTTGCGAGGCGGCTCGGGCTGGGACGCAGATCGCCGTGGTCGTCGGTGGCGGCAATATCATCCGTGGAGCAGTGCTTGCTGACGAAGGCCAGGTCGATCAGGCCATCGCCGACTATATGGGAATGCTTGGCACGGTGATCAACGGCATCGCCCTTCGCGAAGCAATCGAACACCTCGGCCACGACTGTCGGCTGATGTCCGCCATTGACATTCCTGCCGTGGCTGAGCCTTTTATCCGCGCCCGTGCGCTGCGGCATTTTGAACAGGGTCGGGTGCTTGTCCTGGCAGCTGGCACCGGCAATCCGTTCTTCACTACCGACACGTGCGCGGCATTGCGTGGAGCGGAACTCAACGCCAGCGTATTGCTGAAGGCTACAAAGGTCGATGGGATTTACACCGCCGATCCGAACAAGGACGCCACTGCAACAAAGTACGATCGGCTGACATTTTCCGAGGCAATTGAGCGGCAACTCGGCGTGATGGATCTTACAGCACTGAGTATGTGCATGGAGCGCGATCTTCCGGTGCTGGTCTTTGATTTCAAGACGCGAGGCAACATCGGTCGCGTCATGGCCGGCGATGTGATCGGTACGCTGGTCACCCGGTGAACTGAGGGCAACCAGCCGCTATCATCGTGGCTGGCTGACGATGCCGTTCGTCACGATCACCTTGCAGACTGTATTCATTCGGAGTTTGTGAATTATGCTTCAGGACATTCAGCGCGAAGCCAAGCAGCGCATGGATAAGACCGTGGATTATTATCAGAATGAACTCCGCGGAATCCGAACCGGCAGGGCAACGACTGCACTGGTCGATTACGTCAAGGTTGACTACTACGGCAGCTCAACGGATCTGCGGGAACTTGCAGCGATCAGTGTCCCCGAGCCGACTGTGCTGATGGTGAAGCCGTTCGATCCCGGCGTCAAATCGGAAATTATCAAAGCAATTGAAGTCGCTGATCTCGGGCTGAATCCAATGGCAGAGGGCGCTGCAATTCGCATCAATGTTCCGGCTCCATCTCAGGAACGTCGCAAACAGCTTGTCGGGCAGGTACGCAAACTGGCGGAGGATGCCAAGGTCGCCATCCGCAATGAAAGACGTGACGCCAATAAAGCGATCGATGTGCTCACCAAGGACAAGTCTAACTCGGTTTCTGAAGATCAAGCCAAAGATGCGAAATCTGACATTGATGATGTCACGAAAAAACACACCGAGAATATCGATGGCATCTGTGAAAAGAAAGTAAGAGAAGTCGAGGATATCTGAGTCTGTCGCGTCGTCAGGTGGAGAACACCTTGCGGCGTCGTGCCGGGGGTATGTCAAGCTGCTGGCGATACTTCACAACTGTTCGCCGAGCGATGTCAATCCCGCGTTCTTTCAAGGCTTTGGCAATCGCTTCATCGCTGAGCGGTTTGGACTTGTCTTCGCCGTTGACAACCTCTTTGAGCGTCGCTTTGACCGCTTCCCAACTCATGTCCCTGCCGGACTCTGTTTCCGTACCGCCTGAAAAGAACTTGCGCAGCGGTAACAAGCCTCGAGGGGTCTGCATCCACTTCTCAGCAACCGCGCGACTGACCGTTGCCACGTGAATGCCGAGCTGGTCAGCAACATCGATCATCGGCAGCGGCTTGAGATACTGCGGTCCCTGATCGAAGAAATCTCGCTGATGCGCAAGCACCACACCGACCACCCGAAGAAGTGTGTGCCTTCGCTGGTTGATTGCATCCAGCAGCCAATTGGCGCGGCTGACGTTTTCTGAAACGAATTCCCGCGTCTGTTTCTCGACGGAACGATCCTTCGCCATTTTCTGATACCGGCGTGAAACACGAAGTGCCGGCAGAAATCCATCTGCCAGACGCGCGACAAATTCATCTGTTTCTTCATCGAACTCGACAATCACATCGGGAATAATCGTCGGTACACCTTCATCAACCAAGTTACGCCCAGGGCTCAGGCTGAGCTTGCGCATCTGCTTCATCGCTTCGCTGATGCGTGCGAGTGACAAATCGGTTGCCTGGCTGATGACTGGGAGGCGGTTCTCCAAGAGGTCGTCGTAGTGTTCTTCGATCAGCAGGTGAACATCATCCCACAACTCCAGGTCATCATCGTCCTCTCCGACTGCTGCAAACCGGTCAATCTGAATCAGCAGGCACTCGCGCCGGCTACGCGCCGCCACGCCGGGCGGATCGAGTCGCTGCTGAATTTGTTCGAGGGCGACCTCCAGAAGATCCATCGTCAATGCTGCATCAGGCAGTGTCCGCTCCTGTTCGAGAATCGTCTCGAGATCGGAGCTGAGCAGACCATCATCATTGATGTACGACAGAATTCGTTCGCCGGCCGCTGCGATGTCCGGATCGATCTCACACAATCGCCATTGATGGAGCAGCTGATCGGTCAGGCTATCCTGTCGGGCTGCGACGTTGGCCATGGCATCCATCTTGCGATCGCGCTCGCCGGCAAGTGATGAATTGCGTGCTGAGGAATACTCGTTTTCAAAAGCGTCGCTGTACGACGATTCCATCGTGTCCAGCCGCTCGAAATCCGAAGCGCTGTCCGGACCGTCTTCACTGACCACCAATTCCTGATTCGAGAGATCTTCATCTCGCTCAACCGTCTCTGTATCTGCGGTTTCGTCTGCGCTTGGTTCGACCAATTCCAGAGCGACATTGGATTCCAGTTCCTGTTCGATGCGCTCCTGCAACGCCATCATCGGCATCTGCAGAATCTCCATCGACTGGATCATCCGCGGGGCCAGCTTCATCTGCTGACTCATCCGCATATGTTGGCTGGTATCGAAACGCATAACGGTCAGCTTCTTTCCCACAATCCAACTGCACTCGGACTTCAGATTGTACGGGTACCTCCGGTATAAGACGACAGTCGAAAGCGCTCGTCCGGTCTATCGACGAAATATGGCAGAGCAAGTCAAAATTGAATCACGATCGTCAGCAATCCTGCCCTCATACCGTAGCAAGGCAAGTACACTTGAGGAAGGTTGCACGACTGACCGAATGATCGAATCAAGGCTCATGAATGATGATCTCAGATCAAGAAATGGCTCAGTACCTCTCGGGGACCGTATTGTATGGTGACGATTTCTCCGGCCATCAGCTTGACGAGTGGTTTGCTGACGAAGAGGAGGCGTACGCGATGCTGGGCGCGAAAGATCGTGCCGTGTATCACTTTCGTTGGCACACCATTAACAAGATGCACGGTTTTCGCCACATTGGCGCACGCGTTTTCAACCACGCCCTTGGAATAGGCAGTGCCTATGGCGATGAATTGCTACCTGTGCTTAATCGACTGCGGCGAATCTCGATTCTCGAGCCATCTGACGCGTTCCCTCAAACCGAGGTGAACGGCGTGAAAGTCGAATATCTTAAACCGCACCCGACCGGCGCAATTCCATTCGATAACAGCAGCATCGATCTGGTTACATGTTTCGATGTCTTGCATCACATCCCCAATGTGACGTACGTAATCTCAGAGATGGGGAGGTGTCTTTCACCAGGCGGTTTTCTAGTTCTTCGAGAACCGGTCGTTTCGATGGGCGATTGGCGCTATCCCAGACGAGGATTGACCAAACGTGAACGCGGCATTCCAATTGATTATCTGAAACGCGCAATTGGCGATGCAGGTCTTGCAATTGTTTCTGAACAGTTATGCATGTGTCGCCTCGTCATGAAAACCTGGCCAAAGCGGTTGTTCGGCGATGTCTTCAGAACGTCAATCGGTGTCCGCCTTGATGCAATCGCTTCGTCAATGCTGAAATGCAATCTCCGCTATCACGCGAGCCGGTCGTGGCACAAACTCCGGCCATCTGAAGTCTATATCGTTGCCACAAAACCCGATCAAGACTGAATGTGAATTGAGCAGTTAACTGCCATGCTCGATGCGTTGTCGGCCGCGGATCGCATCGCTCAACACTGCGGTTGATGCAAATTCCAACTGCGTCCCAGAGGGCAAGCCTCGCGCCAACCGGCTGATCCGCACATCAAACGGCTGCAATTGCTCGACGATATACAGCGCAGTGGAGTCGCCTTCCATGTCCGGGCTCAAACCGAGAATGACTTCCGCAACCGGCACCTGCCTGCTGTTACGAGCCGGCTTCCTCACCCGCGCTACAAGATCGCTGATGGTCAGTTGGTCGGGCTCGACCCCAGCCAGCGCATCGAGCCTGCCGTTGAGTACGTGGTAGACACCGTCGTAAGCGCCCGTGGTTTCGAAATTGATCTGGTCGCGAGTCTGTTCCACAACGAGAATAGTCGATGCATTGCGCCTCGGATCGCTACAGATTTGACACGGCTGCGCATGCGCGAGCGCATGACAAATTGAACACGGATTGACCGTAGTCTTCACCTGTTCGATTGCTCTGGCAAGTTGCATGGCATCGTCAGTATTCTGCTTAAGGACGTGTATAGCAATGCGTTCAGCGCTACGCCGCCCCACACCGGGCAATCGTGACAACTGTTCGATCAGTTGTTCCACCGGCTTCGGATACGCGCCGCCAGTCGTCACGTCAGCATACCTCCGAGCCCGCCAGGAGGAATAGGCAGGCCCATCTCCTGCGCTGCATCGGCCAACTCTTCCTGCGCCATCTCGCGCGCCTTGGTCAGCGCTGCATTGACGGCCCCGACAATCAGATCCTGCGCCATCGCAAGATCATCGGGATTCGATGAATCGATCAGCCCGCTGAGCAGCGCTTGATCGGTTTCGATCCTGACGATGCGCATCTGTCCATCGGCCACGGCCCGCACCGCCCCACCGCCGGTCTCGGCTTCGACGGTCATCTCCGACAACCGATCCTTGACCTCTTCCATCTTGGCTTTCAGCCTTGGCAGATCCTTCATCAACCCGGCGATCTGCCCCATGCCTTTCAGACTGTCAAACATCAATTTCCCTTCACGTACATGTGTGGCGACGGATCATTCATTGGCATTCGCCTTCGGATCACCGAGCGGCGCGACATTGACGACAACAGCGTCAAACAGGTCCATCGCTTCGGCGACAAGCGGATCATCCGGCGGCTGCACAATAACTTCTTCAACGCCCGACTGTGTCATCTCTCGGCCTTGCGGCATGGAAATCTGAACCTGCAGACGCTGACCCGTGATGCGCTGGATAATGTCGCAGATCACTGGCGCCTGCGCCTGCAGGAACTTTGCCTGATCCTGGCCCTGTTTTCGTATCGACAAACGCATCGTTCTGCCGTCGAGCGACTGAAACTCCAACAAGTCGATCTTGCGCCGCTCTGCCGGCTTGAGATCGCCGTCCGTCACCTGCGACCACAATGCAACCCCATTGACTGGTACATCATCAACAGCAGGTACGCCCGACCGGCTTTTCGGTTCGACATACGTCTCGATCGATTTCGGCGGCGACCCTTGCGTTGCGGACGATGTCGGTTGAACGGAACGCACTTCTGTCGCTATTTCATCGCGCGGCGCTGGCTTGTCTTTTTTTTTTGAACTTGATGCAGCACCGGATGATCCAGGTGATTGTGCCAGCGTTACTTTACCATCCAGAAGCGCCGCCACATTCGCAAACTGCTCAGCAAGCGCCAACCGCACCAGCACCGCATCGAAGAGCGCCCGAGCATTCGACGAACCCCGTGCCCCCCTGGCGCTGCTGTCACACAGCGCAATCAGATGAACCAGGCCCGGCGTATCAAATTGCTCTGCCAGCTTCGTCGCAACATCGCGCGATTCTTCCTGCAGATCGCTCAACTCGCTCTCAGCGCCGCACGTATTCAGCACCAGCAGGTTGCGAAACTGCTGTGCCAGCATCTCCAGCACCTGATCCTCTGTAGAGCCGCGCATCAGCAGATCATTTCCCACCTTCAACGACTGGGCTGCGTCACTGTCGGCAAACGCGCCGATCAATTGCATTACCATCGCCTGGTCCGGCAGGCCGAGCATCTGCTCGATCGTGTTCAGCGTCAACGGGCTTTCGCCGGTTGCCAGCAGGCGATCAAGCAGGCTTAACGCATCGCGCATCGAACCGTTGCCCAGCCGAGCAACCTGTCGAACGACATCATCGCTTGCTTCGATTTTCTCTTGCTTGAGAATCATCTGCAGCTGGCCGGCAATTTCGTTGATCGACAACGGACGAAAGTCAAACCGCTGGCAACGACTCTGTATTGTCGCGGGCACCTTCTGCGGCTCGGTCGTACACAAAATAAACTTTACATGTGCCGGCGGCTCTTCCATCGTCTTCAGAAGCGTGTTGAACGCTTCCTTCGTGAGCATATGCACTTCGTCGATGATGTAAATTTTGTACGGACTTCGCGTCGGTGAAAGACCGGCTCCAGCAATCAGGTCACGCGCTTCTTCCACACGCCGATTGCTCGCGCCGTCGATTTCGATCACGTCAAGGTCTTCACCACGAAGAATCGCGCCAGCTACCTGTTCGCGCTCGGTGAGTTCTTCAGTTGCATTGAGCGCCTTGGCCATGATCCTGGCCATGGACGTCTTGCCGACGCCACGCGTCCCACTAAAAAGATACGCATGGGCGGTCCGGTCCTGCTCAATCGCATTGGTCAGCGTCCGGACAATCGGCTGCTGGCCGACGATCTCATCGAAATCGCGGCTTCGGTATCGACGGGCAAGGACGGTATAGCTCACGGACACTCCCAAACGCATGCAAAGCGGGCGAAACAGCCGACGACAAACGAGCTGAATCAACTCAATGTGGCGAGGCGGCCAGGACACCGCTGGCACGGACAACAACGCTTATGGCTGCTGCGGTCAAGCCCTGACCAGGTTCACGAGCCACCCGCCCAGCGGGCCCAGCCATCTCGCCACATCGAGCCAACAGACGCATCCGCCGACCGCCTCGATACGGATCGCATACTAGCCGCTCTCCTCCAGCCGGTACACTGAACGTAATGGATGCACCCAACATTGGTGACAACCCCTCAAGCAACGTTCCACCACGACCTGTCGTGACGCGCTTCGACTCAACCGCGGGACCAACCCACGCGCAGCGATTCCTGCTGCTGATCATCCGCCTGCTGTTCCTGGTCCTGCTCGTCACCGTCTCACTGCTGCCATTCGTCGGTCAGATCAGCGACATGGAAGGTGCGACCTTCGGCACATATGTCCTGCCCTTTCTCCTCACCCTGGCCTTCGGCATTGCAATTGTTCTCCTCGACGTCGCTACGCCCAACAAACGCCTCGCTTCCGTTTTCGGCATCTATTTCGGCATAGTCGCCGGCCTTGTCGGCACACTCGGCATCAGCGTTCTACTCGATCTCGTCGCAGAATCCTGGGATCTCCAGCCGGGCACAATGCAGCGCGCATATATCGACCTGCTCAAACTCGCGATCGGCATCGCGCTGTGTTACCTCGCAGTTTCGATCGTACTCACCACTAAAGACGATCTGCGACTCGTCATTCCCTATGTCGAATTTGCCAAAGAACTGCGCGGCGTGCGGCCACTGCTTGTCGACACATCAGTTCTCATCGATGGAAGAATCACCGCCCTCTCCGAGACCGGCATGCTCGACGCTCCGCTCGTTGTGCCGCAGTTCGTCGTCGATGAATTGCAGACACTTGCTGATTCCAGCGACAAACTCAAGCGCGATCGCGGACGACGCGGGCTCGGCGTTGTCACGAAACTCCAGCAAAACCCCCTTGCCGATGTTTCAATTGACAGCGCCACAATCCCCGGCGGGCGCAATGTCGATCACATGCTCCTGCGCCTCGCAGCAGATCAGAACGTCCGCATCCTCACAACCGATTACAACCTCAACAAGGTTGCCGACATTCAGGGCGTGACTGTGCTCAACATCAACGATCTCGCAGCAGCACTCAAGAGCCAGGTCATCCCCGGCGAACAGGTGCGCATCGAAATCGTCAAACGCGGCGAAGCACCTGACCAGGGCGTTGGCTATCTCCCCGATGGCACTATGATCGTTGTGCAGGACGCAGTACAGCACATCGGCAGTGAAGTCGATGCGGTGATTACCAACGCACTGCAGACCGCAGCAGGCAAACTCTTCTTCGCCGACCTCTCAAACGGTGAAGTCAACACTGCAAACGATGACGAAGCGAATGCTCCACTGGAAGCCGCAGCTGATTCCGCGAAGCCGCGGGTCAACGATTCGCCCACTTCGCCCCTCGCAGACGCCGCCACCAATCAACCGCGCGCAACCGATCGCCCCACACATCGCTCCAAATCCACACGCCGCAATCCACGGCGCTGATACTCCAGACGGGAGAACACGATGAAGTACACAACGCTCTACGCTGTCATCACACTGCTTGGTTGTACGCTTGTTGGGTGCAGTTCGACTTGCGATTCAAACCCACCTTCTGCGCTTAAATTGGACAACATTCTGCAGCAGTCGTTCAACGACGAATTCATCGACGGCCGGGAGGTGATCGTCGCCTACGTCGAGATTCCGCCCAACACGTCGCTGGAAAGACATTGGCATCCCGGCGAGGAATTTCACTATTACCTCGAGGGTAAAGTCGAGATCGCCATCGACGGCCAGCCGTCCATCATCGGCACGCCCGGCACCGTCGGCCACGTCCCCTACAAGTCAATGCACACCGCTATCACCGGCGATGAAGGCGCGCGAGTCCTCGTCTTCCGCGTGCATACCGAGGGCAAACCCGTGCGCTATCTCGAAAACGGCAGTGAGCAATCGCAGTAGTCAGCATGTCCATCATGCCTCGTCACCGCGATACATCCATGCACAGCTCTCTCTCGCGTTGAATCAGTTTTCACTGCGCACTGCTGCAGTCCCGAACAGAGACCTGAACCGCAATTCTTGTCGCAACCGCGCCCAAATCACAGGACTACAACCGGCAACCCCACACTCTCGGAGATTGCCATGAAAAAGAAACTGCTGCTCGCACTGACCTGCGTCGCAGGCGTCACCGGTGCTGTCATTGTCGCCCGCGCTCAAAACAGCACAGACTCCAAATACACCAACCTGCAGGTCCTGCCTGCGGACATCTCCGAGTCGGAACTCATCGACATCATGCTCGAGAATCTGCACGGCCTCGGCCTGCCGCGCCGAGCAGGCGAAGGGTGTCTTGTCTGCCACGAAGGTGATCTCAAGACCCCGCGCAGCGAATGGGATTACGCCTCCGATGCCAAACCCATGAAGGAAAAGGCGCGAACGATGATGGCAATGGTCAAAGCCATCAACGAAGAGCACCTCCCGCAACTGCCTTCGCGCATTGATCCGACATTTGAAGTCTCCTGCACAACATGTCATGCAGGTAGACTCGACCCAAGGCCGCTGCCCACTGTCTTGTGGGAAACCTACGAACGCGACGGCATCGATGCCACAACGCAGCAGTACCGCGCCCTGCGAGACCGCTATTTCGGCCGGGATTCCTACGACTTCCGCCTCGGCGTGCTGCGCAACATTGCCCTGCGCATGGCCGATCAGGGTGCTATGGAAGATGCCATCACACTTGCCAGAACCAGTGTCGATGTCCATCCCGATGAAACGTTCCCGAAGCAGGCATGGATTGCGCTGCAGCTCGAACACATCATCGACACGCAGGGTGTCAACGAAGCGCTCGCGGAACTGGACCACATGCAAACCACCATCGAGCCCGGCATGATCGGCCCGGGCCTGCTCGATGCTCTTGCCTGGCGGTTGATTCGTTCAGAACGCGAATCTGCAGGCCACGCCTTGATTGAAGCGAACTACAAGAGATTTCCGGAAACGTACCGTGCCACGGAGAGCATGGCCTTCATGCTCGCTGACACCGATCGCATGCCACAGGCAATCCAGTTGCTGGAAAACTGGCTGAACAAACACCCCGACGATGTCAACGCTCAGCGCGTGCTTGTGAATCTTCGTGAAGAATAACTCACCTGTTCAGTACAACGTCATGTCGCAGTTCCACATTCCGGACAGCGCTCACCCGCACTGCCTTGCAGGTCATAACCGCACTTCGTGCATCGGCCCTTGCGCCTTCGCACAGAACGCTGCGCTCCACCTACTGTGAGTACGAACATCAGATACAACACCAACCATGCTGCCCAGTACAGCAACATATTCAGCGCGAACCCTTGCCAGATGATCGCCAATGGCAATACGCGATCATGTTTCCATCCAGTAATCCACTGCTGTCGCACGCGAAAGCAGTGGGCACATTCGTGGATACGATCGAAGGTCGACGATTCTCTACTCCACGACTTCGTCCACATCGCATTGAACGGCCAGCCCCACGCTTCGCCCCACCGTTCGTGCATCTGCCCTGACGTATTGGTCACTTCCGGCCGCATCGAATCACCCCACCAACGAGGTAGCACATCCTTCGGAAGTTGATTCGGCCACGGGTCCCTAGAATCTCTCCCGTCCAAATCTTCATCGCGCCAGCTTGACAAAACACCTGTCCCCCCGGGAACCGTATTAACCGCAACACCCCAGTAGTTGAACCTCGAATCCGCTGCGAGGCGCAGGTCACTGCCCCCCCATCGAACAGATTCAATGTTCGCAAACGTCTCCACCCATAGCGCACAACACCACGACACCGCGACCGTCGTCACAAGCGCAAGCAGACTCGTGATGATGATCAACACCAAACCACGAACCACATTGCGCCGCCTGCGTGTCACTGCCTGGCCTCTCGCCGAACTGATTCGCCCATCTCCAATGCACTCATCCATACAACGCGAGTCTCGGCATTCACTTACGTACGAATTCCGCGCCTTTGCCGCTCATCGACGGGTTGGCAACCAAACAATGCGGCCATTCAAGCATCCCCCGCCAGCTCCAGCAGCTTCTGTACCGTGCGCCAGTTGCGGGCTGTTGCTGCAACGCCGAGCAATCGCTCGACGCTCGCAGCAAGCTTCGATCGGCCAATGCCGTCCGGCGCGAAGAGATACAGCGCATCATCACTCAGATGAAATCGCTCCGTAGGCGTACTGATTTTTTCATCGCTGCAATGTCAGGCGCAGCAGCAGGCGACGCCAGAAAGAACACAACAAGCGTTTTCGGCCCCACCTTCGGAAACGGGTTCGCTTCAATAACGTGCTGAAGGTGTTTTCTGTCAAAGATCACCACTCGCGGCAGGAAGCCGTGCCCAGCCTCAACAACGTTAGCGATGGTCTTCTCCAGCGCTGCCGGATTTTTTCGCGATGTTCGGAACACCACATTGCCGCTTTGGATGTATGTCCTGATGTCTTTGAGGTTCAATGATTGTAGATCGCGCACAAGTTCAGCCATGGGCAGAATATTCCTGCCGCCGACATTGATCCCGCGAAACAGTGCGATCCATGTGTTCATTGAAGTTGTGTTCCACACTCCGGACAGCGCTCGCCCGCACTGCCCTGCAGGTCATAACCGCACTTCGTGCATCGGCCCTTGCGCCTTCGCACAGAACGCTGCGCTCCACCTACTGTGAATACGAACATCAGATACAACACCAACCACGCTGCCCAGTACACCAACGTATTCAGCGCGAAGCCTTGCCAGATGATCGCCAACGGCAGCGCTCGGTCATGGTCTAAGTATCCACCTGATCTGCTAACTCGACTATTCAAGCGTATACCGTGGTCGCATTCGTAGATATGAACAAACCGCCTTACGTCGACTCTGCGCCACTTCGTCCATATAGCGACAAAGGGCCAACCCCAGGCATCGCCCAATCGAAGATGGCCTTTTCCCGAAGTGTCAGTCAAATCCGGACGCATTGCGTCTCCCCAATACCGCGGCAACACATCCTTTGGATGATCATATGGCCATGAACTAAAGGATATGTTTGTGGCGTCTTCGTCATACCACACGGAACGAATGCTCGTCACGCCCGGCGCTTCGAATATCTGTACACCCCAACAGTTAAATGTCGCATCAGCAGCTATGTCCAAATCACTAGCACCAACACGTGTCGGGTTGTCTGAGCCATTCGCAAACGGATCAACCCACAGCGCGCACCCCCACGACACCGCGACAGTCGTCACCACCGCCAGCAACCCGGTGACAACGAACACCATCCAGCGCTTCAAACATCGTGATTTGCGGCAGGGCATGATCACGTGAGCATCATATGCTCAGCATGCATATGCCAACACAAAGTCACGCCGTCGCTCCGGCAATGGTGGTGTAGATAACAATGAGATTCACAAGTGCAATGACAACCATTACGATTATTGAAAGCACCAGTGTCAAGATGTGGATGCGCCGCTTGAGAACCCAAACAATCGTCATAATGAAGATGCAACACGCCGGGCCAATGATGACGAACAGCGGCCACACATCGAATGCTACCAGTGCATCGATGCTCATAATCTTGTGCAGCCAGAAAATGTTATTCAGGGCATATGCGATTACAAAGATGAGGATGAATAGATCACGACGCGGAAATCGTCGCCAACATCGCCTACGTCGCAATCGCTGAATCGCAGCACTTCGCCTGATGGATTCGCCACATTCAGGACATTGGCCCGACCGAGCAAGGCCGCGCAAGGCATACCCACAGCCATTGCATCGCAATTCCGGCGACTTGCTCATGATTGGATTCTACGCCGCCGCACACCAACGCACTGCACACATCTTCCATCTCCTCATTTCTGCGCACCTTCATCATGCTCGCGCGCCTGCTTTGCAACGAATTGCCAGTGCAGGCTCAGGCCGATGATCACCGCGATGTGCCACACCTCGTGCGGCCCGATCACGCCGGGCACGATCGTCGGCCACTGCAATTCCAACAGAATCGCGCCGATCGAATACGCCACGCCGCCATACACAATCGGCGCGAGGTACCGAAACCCGTGCTCGCGCCAGGCGACGATGACCGACACGCTGGCGATCCAGCCGAGCAGCAGGTACATCATCGTGCTCACGCCGTAGGGAATGTGCTCCAGGAACACAGCGGTCAGCACCAACCCCGTGATCGCAGCGGTCCACATTGCGATCAGACCAACCCACCGCACTGCGCCGCGAAAATACAATCCGTGCACCGGCGTGAACGTGCCCGCAATCAGCACGAAGATCGACGCCATGTCCAAACGGTACAGCACCACCGAACTCATCCCCTCGCGGTTGAGCATGTGATACACGCCGCTCATGGACAGCATGAACACGCTCGCTGCTGCAAAGATGCTCAGCAGCGTGACCCGCACCCGACACCCACGGTTCCGCTGCACCAACTGGAAGCCGAGCACAGCAAACACACCCGCCGCAGCAAGATGCATGATCGAATTGACCGGCTCAAAAAAACCGGGGATGGGAAGAACAGCCATAGTGCGCATCGTAGCGCATTGGCCGAAGTTTGTTCACGCAGCCTGCCGCAGCGCCGACCCGTCGCCCATCTCCACCACCGGCACGCCTGCAAAGAAGATCGGCATCGAGATCATCGCCGACCACGGGCCCAGCAAGCCTTTCGCGGTCAGCCACCGCGCTTTGTAGTGCGCGATCCTGCCTGCGTGCCTGTCATAGTCAAACCGCACGCGGTACGGATTGCGCGTCACCGCGCCCATGAATTCCAGCCCCGCATCCACACCCTTCGCATGCCCCGGCCGGGCGATCTCCGCAAACAAGAGCATGTGCGTAATGCCGGCCGGCTTGCGCCGCGAACTCATTGTGTTCATGTCCCGGAATCGCAGCGTGTGCGTGCCCGGCCCGGCACTGACAATGTTCAGAATCGGCTGCGTGCGCGGCGCACCAATTGGCGTCCGCACCTGATCGTCCAGATGAATCCCCGCATTCGTCTTCAAATCATCCGACACGCCGGGATCAGCTTTGATCTGCATCGCAAACGCTCGACACACCTGCTCCAGTTCCTGCCGCGTTTCGGTTTTCGCCAGCACGATCGGCGAGGTGCGCGTCGAAGCACTCTGCGCCATGTCGTAAAACGTGATGTACTGGTTCAGCAGATTGCGCACGAACGCTGCATCCGCAGGACTGATCCCGTACGCAGGAACATTCTCGATCTGGTCAGCAAAGTTGCTCGCCCAGTAGCGCACCTCCGAATCGCTTTCGCCCATGTACGGCGGCGATCGTCGAACAGGATTCTCAAGCAAACTCATAGCACAACTCCCAATGGTCAGATGCTCACGCTCTGCTTATCGGCACTTCCGGGGGCGCAATTCAGACCGGCACATAACAAGAGCCGTTTTCGTTGCGTTGGAATAGGAGTTTGCCGAGCCGCAATCACGTAACGCTGCGCAACATTATTGCAGACAGTTGGTTGTGACCGACAACCATCTCTGCCTTTGCCTTGACCTTTTAGAGGAATGCTTCCGCGAGTCGTCTGGTGGGAAGACTCCCTTCATCAAGGGAGTGTGCGTCTAAGTGTTGTGACGATCGCCCGTGGACAGGACGGAGATTCCCTTGCCAACGCAGTTACTCGCCTCGCAGACGCGAAACGCTTACCTGCACATGACTGCGCATCGCGTGTACTTGGGAAACACCAACCTGATCTGGGCGGTCATTGCAATAGCAAGGAAACCGAGCGCGATGCACGGCCAATCGAGTTGATCCAGCGCACGCGACATGCCAATTTCTGTGTCACGCGATCAAACTCACGCGAACCGATCGCAATGCGTCAAAGCAAATGACCTGCCTCAGATGCAACCTGCCCACCCATCACCGGCAACACAGCAACTGTTCATGTATGTCCTGCGTACATCAAATCGGTGGGTTTCACTGCGTTCTACCCACCCTACTTGTTCGGGTTTACGATACGATCAGATTTACTCCAGTCTTAGGCGAGCCACAACTATGAATGCGGACATTCCTGATACACCATATGATCGTGTTCTATCTCATCTTAGGGCGATGCACGAGAAGGATTTGCATGTTCGCATAGTAATACCATTGCTCAAAGCAATGGGCTGCACACATGTCCAACATGTCCACGGACCATTTGAGCGTGGTAAAGACATTGTGTTCATCGTGCCTGATCCACTCGACGATGCTCGGTTAGAAGTCTGTCAGGTCAAGAACGCCGCCATTACTGGAAGTGCTACTGATCCGAACGCAACATCAACTGTGCTGACGCAACTGCAACAGGCTCGTGAATATGAGGTTCTGAATCCACTAACGAATCAAAAGGAACTTCCACACTCGGTCCGTCTCTTGAGTACCTATCCGATTCACGATTATGCTACGGCAGACGCAGGCACGTTCTTGCGCAAACTTCGGGCACAACAGTGTCGCATCATTGGGCCTGAGCAATTGTGTAGATTGATGAAGGACCATCTTGGCGATCTATTTGACTCGCTCGCCTACCCAGGAGAAGGACTAACACGAGCCTTGCAGGCGTTTGTTGGGCGCCACCAAGAAGCTGAGGCATTCGGCTTGACTCGTCAACGCCTTTTGTCAGACTTTGTCGTCAATCTAGATCTCCAAGCAGTCTCCGACTATTTGACGAACCTATTGACTCCAAACACACGATTGAATCATCGACTCAAGCAAGAGATTTCGCTTGAACAACTTGAAGTACCACTTGAAACATCACTTGCAATCGAAGAGCTAATCAACACTTCCTGCACAATCGAATGGAAGAAGCACGAATCTGTTCGCAGTCTTGCGCTCGTCCTCGGCGTAGACCTGCGCAAACTTCGGACGCATGTGCGAAAATGTTTGAGGCCACGTTCAGTCAGAGTGAGCCGAAAATCATCAAGGCGTTCACGCAAGTCTTCCCATGGTGCTACACTTACTCTACTGAAATCTGCGTCACTCCTCATGGAACGCATGTCATCGATTCTGACGCAATGTGGGCTCGTTACCTCGCAGTCTATTTCAGATAGCCAATCGCAATTTGAAGCAGGCCTAGACTCAGTACCACCTACCTCTTTTCTGGAGTCGCGGTTTGATTTGTGTATAACGGGCGACGCGGGCGCAGGTAAGACTACTTTGGCCAGAACCATCGCCGATTGTGCATTTCAGCAGAATCTAACCTGTATCTATTTCCCGTGCGCATGGATGCAGCATGGAGGGGATTCATGGCGCGACGACTATTCGCGATTCATGCGACACATGCACATCAGTGACACTCCTTCTACTTTCGATAAACTTACGTCCGACGCATCCGTGATCGTATTCGATGGATGTGATGAAGCCCCTTGTGGTTATTCAGAAGTATCTAAGGCAATTCATAACGCACAGCTCCCAACTCCAATTAGCATTAATGTTCAAAAAGGCATTTCCAGTCGACTCGAGGTCCCTCTTGGACTTTCAGACGCCGTGCGAGTTGATAGGCGTCGTCGGAAATTGCTTCTTACACGTCCATTGAACTGGATTGACCAAGAACGGCTGAAGAAAGCTAATATTGATACTGCGTATTATGTATACATACTTGAGGCCCTTGAGATGCTTCAGCGTTGTCCCCAGATGATCGTCACCACCCGTGATGCAAGCCCATTGCAGTTACACGAGGATCAGTACATACGTCTACGGCTCTGCCCTATGACAGACGAGCAACTTACCTTATTCTTCACAAAATGGTACGGGGATGATGACACAACTCGTGAAGAGATTCTGACTTTCCTAACATCCAATGACCACATTCGTGAGGTGTGTCGCATGCCCATGGTGGCAACGCTAGTATGCGCACTCAAGGACAACGGATTCGATTTACCACATTCTATGACAGAGGTGTACGAACAAAGATTTGGCTTGTTGCTCGATCGTTGGGATCGAATCAAGAAAGTGCCTAAGCGTGGAATGGTCGATTCTCGCGACAAATTATATGTATTGATGCATTTAGCCTTTGATATGCACAGACACCATCGGCGATCATTCAATCGGCAACACTTAGAGACAATTTGGGACGGCAGGCTCGATGGGCGTTACCCCACAGTAGATTCCTCTGATTTGTTGCATGAACTACGCTACATCAATTGCGTAGTTGAGCAGACAGGCAGTGATTCGTACTCACTCGGCCACTTATCTAACCAGGAATACCTAACGGCGAAGGCGATTGTGTTCTATGAGAAAATGATGTTCTTGGCGTCTAGTTTTCATGATAAGTGGTGGAGGCAAGTCCTAATTTTCTACGCTGGAATCCGTGGTGATGTGAGTGCTCTGCTGGAGCGGGTCCAAGAGCGTCATGGATTCGACCGGGATGTTGGACTGTTCAATGCAATGCTTGATGAGGCCAGATTTACGCCTTCGGTCCTCAGAGATTTGGCCACCGATATTGCGTTTGAAAGTTACGACGACAACGATCTATCTGACGATTATTTAGTCGACGATGATCCATTCGGATGAGCCTCGCTTGTCACTCCCACTCAATCGTAGCAGGCGGCTTGCTGGAGATGTCGTATACAACTCGATTGACGCCTCGGACTTCGTTGATGATGCGGTTGCTTACTGTGGCCAGTACGTCATACGGAATTCTGGCCCAGTCGGCGGTCATGAAGTCCTGCGTTTCCACTGCACGCACTGCGACGACGGATTCGTAGCTTCTGCCATCGCCCATCACCCCCACCGCCTGCACCGGCAGCAGCACCGCGAAGACTTGGTCCGTTGAGCGGTACAGGTTGTTGGCGATGATTTCTTCGAGCAGGATTTCATCGCAGTCGCGCAGCAGGTCGAGCTTGGGTTTGGTGATGTCGCCGAGCACGCGGACTGCAAGGCCGGGGCCGGGGAAGGGATGCCGCCAGAGGATGGATTCGGGCAGGCCGAGCACGCTGCCGAGCTTGCGGACTTCGTCCTTGAAGAGTTCGCGCAGCGGTTCGATGAGTTCAAAGCCGAGCTGTTCGGGCAGGCCGCCGACGTTGTGATGGGCTTTGATGTTGGCCGCCATGCCCGCATGGCCGTGGCCGGATTCGATGACGTCGGGATATAAAGTTCCTTGCGCGAGGAAGCGGAACTCTTGTGACGCGCTAGGCTTCTCACCCACTCCCCCGCCCTCTCCCTCAAGGGAGAGGGAGTTCGCTGTTTCCTTGAACACGTCAATGAAGCGGTGGCCGATTTTGGTGCGCTTGAGTTGCGGATCGGTGACGCCTTTGAGGTCGTTCAGGAATTGTTCGGAGGCGTCGATCACGCGCAGATCGATCGCGAAGTGATCGCGGAAGGTTGATTCGACAAGTTCGCGTTCGTTCTTGCGCAGCAGGCCGTTGTCCACGAAGATGCAGGTAAGTTGATCGCCGATGGCATTGTGCAGCAGTGCTGCGACGACGGAGGAATCGACGCCGCCACTGAGGCCGCAGATGACGCGATCGCTGCCGACGGTTTCGCGGATGCGGGTGATTTGTTCTTCCATGAAGTCTGCCATGCGCCAGGTGTCGGTGCAGCCACAGATTTCGTAGAGGAAGTTTCGGAGGATGTCGATGCCGTGCGGTGTGTGCGTGACTTCGGGGTGGAACTGCACGCCGAAGAAGGGTTTGGTTTTGTGACGCACTGCTGCATATGGGCAGGTAGGTGTCGCAGCGAGCGTGATGAAGTGTTCACTGAGACCCTGCACCTGATCGCCGTGACTCATCCACACAGCGGTGGCTTCGGGAATGTTGCGCAGGAAACCGCTGGCATCGTTGATGTGAAGCTTGGCCCGGCCGTACTCGCGGGCTTTGGATTCCGTTACGTTGGCGCCGAGCAGGTGGCAGGCAAGCTGCATGCCGTAGCAGATGCCGAGGATTGGAATGTCGAGTTCGAAGATGCGCGGGTCGCAGCGAGGTGCGTCAGGGTCGGTGACGGAAGCGGGACTCCCGGAGAGGATGAGTCCCTTGGGGTTCATCGCGGAGAGTTCTTCGATAGATGTGTCGGGCGCGACGAGCAGGCTGAAGGCGCCGGCTTCGCGGACGCGGCGGCAGATGAGCTGTGCGTACTGCGAGCCGAAATCGAGAACGGGGATAACCTCAGCATGCTCGGGCGGACGCATGCCGATTCGTTTGGCCTTGGTCATGGTTGGCATCTATGTGGGTTCCGGGGGTTCCGGGGTTCCGGGAAAAGGATGACTGTATCACTGCGGCAGTGACTGGACCACCGTATGGTTGTTCAGCGACAGTCTGGTAGTGGCGAAGGGCGTGTTTTGCGGGCCAGCAGCAGCGGGCGTATTCTGTGTTGCGATGCGGGCAACGGCGTTTTTCATTGTGGCTGTGGGACTTACGGTCAGCGGATGCGGCTCGTCATATGAGCAAGCGAGCTTCGATTCGTCGAACCCTGATTCCAAGATTCGCGCGATTGCAAATGCGGCGAAGGCCGACGATCGCGGTGCGATTCACGATCTGATCGAGCAGTTGCTGTCTGAAGATGCGCTGGTGCGTTCGTTTGCGATTGACACACTTGAGGACATGACCGGCGAGACTTTCGGGTATCGTTCCTACGATGATGCTGCGGATCGCAGAGAAGCGATCGACCGATGGGTTGAGGCATATCGAAGTGGCGCATTGGATTCGAAGAAAGCGGCGCAGACTGCTGCATCGGAGTAATGAGTCAGTACCGGGTTTGAACGTTTATGACACAAGACTACGCCATATTGCCTGATCTGATGCTGGAGATGGCCAGCGATGCGCGGCTGCTTGCTGCGAGTCGGGCAATGATCGGCAACTTTGCCCGGCGGATCGGTTTCGGTGAAGTCGCATCCGGACAGATCAGCCTGGCAGTGGATGAAGCGCTGTGCAATGTGATCAACCACGGGTATGAACGGAAACCAGACGGCCGCATCTGGATGAGCGTGTGGCATCTTGATGGCGACACGCCTGGCATTCGAATTGTTGTTGAAGACAACGCGAAGCAGGTCGATCCAGTGACGATCAAGAGCCGGGATCTGGATGACATTCGCCCGGGTGGGCTGGGTGTGTTCATCATCCGCGAGATTATGGATGAGGTCACGTACGAGAAACGAAAAGAAGGCGGCATGCGGCTGACCATGATGCGTGAACAGCGCCCGGAAGAAGAGTCCGATGGCGGGAATGAATCCGCAGCTTCAACGGCTGCATCCGAACAGGAACAATAAGGCCATGTTAGAAGTGCATACGGAACATGTCTCTGGAGCGACGGTCGTCCGGCCGGAGGGCGAGATTGATCTCGGCAGCGCACCGGAACTGCGCAACAGTCTTCGTGATGCGCAGCAGGCGAAGCCTGACAAGCTTGTTGTTGACCTGACGGAAGTGCCATACATGGATTCATCAGGTGTGGCGACGCTGGTGGAAGCGATGCAGATGTCACGGAAGAACGGCGGCGCGCTGGTGTTATGCTGCATGCAGGATCGCGTGCGCTCGATTTTTGAGATCGCCCGGCTGGATATGGTTTTTCAGATTGTGCAGACACGAGACGAAGCGCTGACCTGACACAGCAAGGAACGTGCAGATCATTTGCAGTAACCTGTTGCTATGAGCACCGACGCCCCGTACAAGCCTTCGATCGTGATGCGCCTGCTCGATGCATGGGGCGACATGTGGATGCGCATGTTCGATTTGCTCGGCGGTGTGTATTACATCATTTACGATGTCCTGCTGTGGCTGACGCGATCGTTGATATTCCGCAAGGTTCGGCTTGGGCGAACCGCAATTACAACGCAAGTTGTCCGAATCGGCGTGCGCTCGATTGGCATAGTCATGCTTGTCTCGGCGTGCATCGGGTTCATCCTTGCGTTGCAGATGGAGCCGCCGCTTGCGGACTTTGGTCAGGAAGACAAGATCGCAAATATCGTCAGCGTTGCGGTGTTTCGCGAGCTGGGGCCGCTGATCAGCGCGATCGTATTGACGGGTTTTGCTGGGGCTGCGATCGCAGCAGAACTTGGGACGATGGTTGTGGGTGAAGAGATAGAAGCACTTGAAGCGCACGCGCTCAATCCCATTCGTTTTCTCGTAGTGCCGCGCGTACTTGCGGCGACGGGCAGTCTGGTATTGCTGACAGCGCTCGCGAACGTCACTGCGGTCATTTTCGGTGGCGTGATGGCGGTCGGGTTCCTCGACGTGTCGTACGAATTATACAAGACCAACACGATCGAACAGCTCGTGCTCAACGACTTCTTCACGGGGCTGATCAAAGCTGCAGTGTTCGGGTTGATTCTGAGTTCTATCGCTTGTCACAACGGTCTGAAGGTGACCGGCGGCGCAGCAGGTGTTGGCAAAGCAACTACTGACACTGTTGTGCAGACGATAGTTGCAGTGATCTTTGCGGACCTGATGTTCACGACGCTGTTCTTCAACATCGGCTGGACGTAATACAATCAAACCACGTATCGACCAATGAAAAACCGCACCGAGTGGCACTTGATGCGGTTGTTGTTGGTGTCAGATGATCCTGTCGATCGCTGTTGGTTATTCCTCGTCAGTTTCTGCTGCGCCGCGGAATTGATAGAACTTCGAAACGAATCCGATGTCGGTCGAACGAACTTCCCAGGATTGCGGGCCGATGAGCTTACGCAGCTCTTCCCAATCCTGATCGTCCCAGTACTTCAGCGGGTTCATCATCTCAGCTTCCATTTCGTCAGCCATATCCGGATCCCATTCGCGAATCATTTCGACCTGTTGCATCTGCTGCGCACGCTGGGCGTACAGCTGAGCTTCAATCGTCTGCGGAAGATCTGAATAGCCCCAGGCAATTACGCCGTCGCTGGAAAGAACCCGCACGGCACGGCGGAAGGCAGTGGTATCAGCCAGTGAATCAAGATCGTCCTGTCCGGCTGCTCGCAACGCCTGCTGAACTGCTGTTTCCATTCCAATGAACACGTGCCCGCCACCGACGCCGATTGCCGGTGCACCACCGCCGGGAAGACCCATCATCTGCGCCATTCCCGGGTCCATTGCATAGATGCGATGACCGAGAAAATCGCGAGGCTGCATGCCGATCTGTGGCGTGAATTCACCGAGAAGATTCTCGAGTTCCTGTGGGTTGGCAGTGCGAACCGCAATCATTTGTCCGATGTTCTCCGGCGTGATCGGCCGGCGCACAGACTGTGCTAAATACACTTGATCGCCGAGCGCTTTGCTGAGCCGTTTTACCGTATCTTCAATCTGCTGCATGGCTTGAGGATCAAGTTGACCTTGCAGCATGGGAATGCTGCGCATCGTTGTCATGATGAAGTCGGACAGGCCGGCCATGTCGACGTTCATTGCGAAGAAGCTTACGGTTTCGGGGCTGACAAACGCCGGCAGATCGCGGCGCGGTGCTGATCTGTCCAGGAGAGCCGAAATCCCGCTTTTTCCGTGCGGCATATACACAACTGAAGTGCCCTGCACCATCGCATCGGGTCCGTCGAACTGCACGCTCATGCCGATGGCCTTCATGTTGCCGACCATCATGTTGAACATGGGTTCGATCATGCCGAGCGTTGGTTCAATGTCGCCGAGCATGCGGAAAACTGGCTGAATCATCACCATCATGTACAGGTCCGACGATCCGAACTGCGATCGCACGCCCTGCACTTCATCAGTAGCTGCAAACGGAGATCCACTGTCATCGTCGATGAGTTTGAGTGCATCGCCGAGTTGAAGCATCTCAGAACAAATCATGAACACACTGCCATCGCGCAAGACGTGAATTGTTTCCATGCCGCCGAGCATTTGCGAGAAATCCGGCATCGGCATTCCGAAATCCATGCCCGGGTCGAATCCGTTCGGATCCGCATCTGCCCCCTCTTTGTCGCCGCCAGTGTTCATCGAGACGTTGTAGAGCTTCCGCCCCATCAACTCATTGATTTCGAATTCGATGTGCTCTTCTTCATCGCCGTGCTCAAGCATACGATCGAGCACAGTCTGCATGCGCTCTGCATTCTCACCGAAGTCAGCAAACATGAACATGGCTGGACGCTGATTACCTGTTGTGTCATCCATATGCAGGTACACAGACAGGCCGGCGGCACCAGTCGGCATGATGGTGCGCGGTTCCTCGTCGATGCCAAGCTCTTCGAAGAGTTCCTGCATCATCTGCTCGAACTCACCGGCAACCGGCTCATTGTCGAGCTGCTTGTCGGCCATCTCTTTAAAGGGGTCGAGCTTTAAAACATCATTGAGTGTGGTCTTGTTCCACCGATCAACCGTGCCGGAGAAGTCGCTCGCGCCGACGACAAGTACAGATTGCCGCGGAGCAAGTCGTTCGATTGTCAATTCCTGTGCTGACGCAGCTGCACCGAGCACGAGAACAGTAGCCAGAGTCGTGAAGAGCTTCATATTCGTAGTTCCTGTTTACGCAACGTATCTGTTGCAGTTGCTGTGCGATGTCACAAGCAGTTACTCGGTGTGGCCGGTCGCGTCTTGCAGTTGCGGCGCGGAGCCGAAGACCTGCCTGGCTGGGGGATTATGGTATCGATGCCCGGAGTTGGGGTTCTTCTCGTCGAATGCAAATGATTCGCGATTGCGTATGAAATCTTTCACATATCGTGCAGGTATCGCAAAACCAAGCGCTTCACCGCCGAGGATTCCCATATTCGTAATGCCGACAACTTCGCCGGCCGTATTGAAAAGCGGTCCGCCGGAATTGCCGGGGTTGATTGCCGCGTCGGTCTGCACATATGTAATCCCGCCGAAACTTCGCTGCTTTGTGGACACGACACCTTGGCTCATTGTGCGTTCCAGTCCCAGCGGGTTGCCAATCGCAAAGACCGTCTGGCCGATCTCCAGGCGTTCATTCTCCTCGATCGGCGCGAATGGATACGGTACGTTGTTGACCTGATCGAGCTTCAACAGCGCAAGGTCCAGATGATTGTTCACCGCCATGATCTCGATGTCTTCGATCGTCTTGCGCTGAAGTGTTCCATCGCGTTGCGGCAGCCATACAGTGCATCGGAGTGTTGTTTCGCCTTGAATCACGTGTGCGTTCGTGATTGCGTAACCGTCCGGATTTATGATTACACCCGAACCGAGCCCGGAGGGCGTTGATACTTTGATCACCGCCGGGCCGATGCGCTTGGCTTGTTCCTTGGGCGCCAGCTCCGGAAGATTCTCCGCGGTGTAGAACAACGTATCCTGCGTGGTGTCAACAGCCCCGTCAGTCGCACCAACCACGACATCTTCGATGTCATCTACACTGAATTCGAGCACATCAGGGCCGACATCAATCCAGAGCATCTTGGCGTTGCGTTTCAGGATTTCGCCGTCGATCTGCGCGCCGCTTTTCAGCGTGACTGTGTCACCCGATGCTGGTTGATCAGGCAGGAGACACATTGCCATGACAACGGCACCTGCGGCACCGACCGGTAATACACGTGTTTTTTGCATGATGAATCGTGACATAAGCTCAGTGAGTATAGGATGTGGTCGATGGAGACTGCAAAGCTCCACATTCTGCTATCGGCCGCCAAGCTGCTGATATCGACCTGTTCAGGCCAATTGCGCCCAACTCAGCCATGGATCCAGAAATGAAACTGACCACTCGATGCACTTCCCTGCTGTTCCTTGCGGCTGCAACCGTCCTCGCCCGACCCCAGACAGTATGCGGGCAGGATACAGATCTCGCTGCGTATTTCGGGTTTCGAGACCTGGAAGTCATCAAGATCGGCCGCGGCGCCGGCCCAGTCATCATTTCTGACATCAACGAGGACGGACTCAATGACCTAGTTGTGGTCAACAACTTCGCCAGCCGTATCGAGCTGCACCTTCAGCGCCGTGATGCCTCGCCGGAGGACGCTGTCGCCCCGACCCGTATCAATGAATTTCCCGATCACTGGCGATTCCGCAAACAGAAACTCTCCGTGACGCATCGCGTGGATGCCGTTGTCGCCCACGACTTCGATGGCGATGGAATGATCGACCTGATCTACGCCGGCCAGCCGCCGGAGTTGGTTTTCATGCGGCAGCACCCCAAGGGTGTCTTCGAGGTGTCGCGCCGTCATCGCGTTCGGGGCCTCGCAGCAAACCGCAACGGCTTGGCTGTTGCCAATGTCATCGGAGACGCAGCGCCGGAACTGCTTGCGTTGGTGCGCGGTTCCATACACGTCTGGCCGATGACCGGCGACTTGATCGGCGAGCCGACGGAGCTTAGCGCGGGCGAAGACCTTGTCGCGTTCATGATCGAAGATTACAACGGCGATGGTCGTCAGGACATCGTCGGCATCGTACCGGAAGATTCGGCGCCAGTCCGGCTTTGGCTTGCTGGTGGCGCCACCGGCGACGCAGTGCTTGCTGCGCAACTGCGATTCGACTTGCCCCCGCTTCGCGAATTTGAACCGGTGCGCCTGCCGAATCGGGCCAAGGCTCTGCTCGCCACGATCGAGCGACCCTCCAAACGCCTGGTTGTATACGAACTAGTTGAAGAACAGGTTGAATCCTCTGGTGATCGTGACGCTTCACTGCGCGCGTACAGCTTCACAGATTCGCGCAACCGCAATCGTGATACAGCTGTAGTCGACGTGAACGGCGATGGTTTGCTTGATCTTGTCGCCACCGACACCGAGGCCAACGCGTTGGTCGTGTACGAGCAGGAATCCGGCAAGGGGCTGCAGAATGTTGATTCGTATCCGAGCCTCTCGGACATGAATGGTATTGCAACAGGCAACGTCGATGATGACCCGTTTGCAGAGATATTCGTGTTGTCCGAAAAAGAGGGTGTGGTCGGCAGGTGCGATGCTGGAGCGAACGGTGTGCCGTTCCCGGTTCCACTGGGTATCACGGAAGGCTTCACTCCTGTCGCGTTGAATCTCGTGATGTTGGACGGCGCTTCCTACGTCGCCGTCGTCGTTCGTGACGGGCGGAGCTATCAACTTGATCTGATCGATATGAACGGCGACCGACGGTCCGTAGAACTCGGTTCGCTCAGCCGTTCGCCGGACACTGTCCTTGCACTTGATGCCGACCAGAACGGCCGAACGGACCTGCTCGTGTTTACGCCGGACAAGCCGATGACCATGCTGTACGCGGATGACGATGGGTACACACTCATGGAATCCAAGGACATGGGACAGTTCGGTCTGGTCAAGGCTGCTTCAGCCAACAACACAGGGGTGTTCGATGTTGATGGTGATGGACAACTGGAATTGCTCATTGCAGACAAAAACTTCACCCGCGCAGTGCGCTACGATCCACATCCCGAAAACATGGCCAACCCCGGCTGGCAGGTGGTGACGCAGATCAACGCCCGTGACAGTTCATCCAAGCTCGTTTCACTCGCGGTGCTTCACGATCGCATTTACGTAGCAGATTCCGAAAATAAACGGTTGCTTGTGCTTGGCAAAGATACGGATGCCGATGCGTGGAGTGAAATTGAGTCGGTCAATATCAGGGGCTTCTCGTTCGAACGCATCTACGCAGGCGCGTTCACGGGCAGCAGCACCAGCAATATATTGGCGATCGGCAATGATGGCTTTGCGATCGTGCAACTTGAAGGCCAACGTCTCGCGCTGCGTGAAGTTGAATCGTGGCGATCAGCCGATGAGCGCCAATACCACCACGAGTTAAAGGCCGGCGATGTCAATGGAGACGGTTTCCAGGACCTCGTCTCACTCGATGCCGGACAACAAATGTGTGAGATCTTCACATTTACCCAAAGCGAACATCTGCTGTACGCGACTGGTTTCCAGGTGTTTGAATCGCAGCTTTTCTCCGGAGGCGAGCCGCGCGAATTCCAGCCGAGCCAGGTGCAAATTACGGATGTCACTGCTGACGGTGCCAACGATATCATCCTGCTGAGCCACGATCGTATCCTGGTGTATCCGCAGATGACCCGCGATGATGTTGTCAATGCTGACTGAGGACTCACCCTATTCCAAAGTTGATCAATAAGAAAGACTCCGTGCCTGCGTTGATCATGGTGTACGGCGATGGTGCTTGTAGACTTCGCGAACACGCTCAACAGTCCACAGCGGCACAATGCCGTTTGAGGAGATTCCTTATGTTCACACATTTCTGCCTTTCAAGGACTCTGGTTACGACACTTGCGATCTGTGCAGCCGGCTGCGCTCTTGCTGCCGAAAACGATGTGGCTGTGACGATTTATTCCTCTGCCGATCCCGCAGGCTTCGACCCGCAACGTTTCATCAGCCAGCAGAACATGGGCTACAACCCAAACTATGTCTGGCAGGTGCCCGGCTTTGGCGTCGTGAAGGAAACACGCAGCGTCACCCTTGACGGTGGTTTTAACGAATTGCGTTTTACAGATGTAGCGCAGTTCATTGACCCAACCACTGTCAGTTTCACCGACATTATGAACCCCGCAGGCACGACTGTTCTGGAACAGAATTTCGAATTTGATCTCGTCAACCCACAGAAGATTTACGAGGCGTACATCGACCGCAACATCAAATTGTCCACAACAACGAACAACGGCGACAGCCACTCTGTACTCGGCAAAGTTCTGTCAGTAAACCAGGGCCAATTCATCATCGAAACGCCGCAGGGTATTGAAATGTTGCCGATCAACAGCGGGCGCATCACGCTCCCCCCGCTGCCCGCCAATGATCTTGTGACCAAACCGACGCTGGTCTGGAAGCTACATGCTGATACCGGCGGTGCGCGCGACATTCGAACGACCTACCAGACGAGTGGCATTACATGGCGCAGTGATTACAATCTTGTGCTCAACGAGACCGATACGCAAGCAGATCTTGGTGCATGGGTCACACTCATGAACCTCAGCGGCGCTGCGTACAAGGACGCAACTCTGAAGCTCATCGCAGGGGATGTGCAGCGCATTGATCCCAACGTGCGTAACGGCGGCGGTTTTGGCGGAGGCGGGTACAGAGACCTCGCCATGCAGTCGGCAAAAGCCGGGTTCGAGGAAAAAACGTTCTTCGAATACCACATGTATTCACTGCCGCGCAGAACCGACATTCTTGCCAACACTACGCAGCAGATCACGATGTTTCCGACCGCCCGCAACGCGGATGTCGAGAAGGTCATGGTCTACTACGGCCTGCCATCAGCACGCAACTGGTTCTTCCCCAGTCCGCAAACCGATCGAAATCTCGGCAACCAGTCCAACAAGAAGGTTGATGTTTATATCCGCTTCCAGAATGAAGAGGACAACAACCTGGGCATGCCGCTGCCTGCGGGCAAAGTTCGCGTATACAAACGCGATGTTGCGGACGATACGCTCGAGTTCATTGGCGAAGATCTTATCGACCATACGCCCCGTGATGAGGAAGTGCTGATCAAGATCGGGTCTGCGTTCGATGTCGTCGGCGAGCGCACGCAGACGAATTTCGAGATCAACAACAGTGCTGATTGGATGCGCGAATCAATCGAGATAAAACTGCGCAATCACAAGGATGAGCCGGTCAAGGTGATCGTGAAGGAAAATCTTTATCGCTGGGTGAACTGGAATATTCTCGAAAAGTCTGATGACTATGAAAAGATCGACTCGCGGACAGTGCACTTCGTAGTCGAAGTGCCCGCCCATGGCGAAAAGACCATTCACTACACCGTGCGCTATACGTGGTGATTTCAAGTCGACAAACACGACACGCACGCTGCTGTGCAGCAAAATCTAGAAATTGCAAACGGCACGATGATCGTCATCATCGTGCCGTTTTACACATGTAAGAATGCATTGCACCAATTGCTCGTCGAGCAAGCGCGTATATTCGAGTGTAGTGGACTTATGAGCGTTCCTTGAGGATATCGCGAATCTCACCGAGGAGCTTCTCTTGCTTGGACGGCTCCGGCGGCGCGGCGGGCTTGGCCTCTTCCTTCTTCTTCATTCTGTTCATGACTTTGATAACCATGAAGATTGCAAAGGCAATGATGAGAAAGTCCAATACAGTGTTGAGAAACACGCCGTAGTTAATCGTCACCGCTTCTACTGCTTCTGCCGTGGCAGTTGCTGCTGCGCCTTGTTTGAGCGTAATGACGAGTTCCGCAAAATCAACACCGCCGAGCATTAAGCCGATCGGCGGCATGATGACGTCCTTCACGATCGAACTGACTATCTTGCCGAATGCCGCACCGATGATGATGCCGACAGCCATATCGACGACGTTGCCGCGCATTGCGAATTCTTTGAATTCCTTGACCATTCCCATGTGTATTGTCCTCTTAAAGACGTGTAACGAAACGAATATCGCGCCCAGAATGCACGATCACTGAATATAGATTGATGCGTGTTGGCGTCGCGGCCGATCGAGCTGTGTTTGTTGCACAAGTATTCACAATGCATCTTCATCCAGATGCACGATTGACGGAGCAGATCTCCGCCGAACACGATCGTACTATGTATACGTACTGCCAGAAGTCGCGGCGAAGAGTATCAGATTTCGAGTATGAGATTGCGAATCGGCCACGAGTATGAAACATCGGCACGTGTATCAGGTCGCGCCGACACTGACATCAACAGGCTGCGGCTTCGGCCGGTAGTTGGGCTCCAGGGCCAACTGAAGCGGAATGCGCTTGCCTTCACCGTCATAGGGAATGTTGTCATCGTCGATCAATTTCTGGATAGCCATTATGCCTTCCATCAACTGTTCCGGCCGTGGCGGGCATCCGGGCACATACACATCGACAGGGATGAACTGATCCACTCCCTGAACAGTGGCATATGTGTCAAAGACACCGCCGGTTGATGCACACGCACCCATCGAGATCACCCATTTTGGTTCCGTCATTTGAGCATAGATTCGCTGCAATACGGGAAGCATCTTCACTGCCACCCGGCCGGCGACAATCATCAGATCCGCCTGTCTGGGGCTGAAGCGCATGACTTCGGCACCGAATCGCGCGAGATCGTATCTGCTGGACGCGGTGGCCATCAGTTCAATACCGCAGCACGCCGTAGCGAACGGCATCGGCCAGACTGCGGACCGCCGCGACCAGTTGATCACGCGGTTCAACTGCGTCGTCATAAACCCATCAACGGGAAGTGCTGCTTCGAGTCCCATGTGCCTTCTGCTCCTTCAGAACCGAATCGTACGGCCGAACCGTCATTGTGACCAGTACCTGCACCCCATGATGCTGATTCAACATTATCGGGCAACCTGAGCGGTTTGCGACAGCGCTCTGGAAAGCTGTACACATGAGTCAGATTGCGGTACCGCATCATCCGCAATTCTGCCCAGCCGTGCGTCAATCAACAACACGAGTGACCCGATCTGGATTGCGTGAACGACGCAGCACGAACCTCGCGCCAAGGCTATCAGCACATCAGATCCGTTGGTTGGCGTGGGGGCGCATTCCTGGGCATCATCGCTCTCGCCTGGTCGACTGCTCCCGCTGCCGGCCCGCCTGATGAACTCCCACAGATGCAATGGGAAGTCATTCCAAATGCGGATTCGTCCATTGAAGCGCTTCTTGAACGAGCAGATCGCGCCGCTGCACAGAATCTTTTCATCGACGCTGATCAACTGTACCGCATGGTGCTGGAGCGCGAGCCGGCCAACAACGAAGCGTATCGGTCATTGCTTGCGCTGTGGGAGAACCGCCGTCTGCCAGTCGATTCAGACGCTCTGGAGAATGTGAGTGCGCTGCTGCCGGAATTCACACAACTCAAGTCAAAACACTTCGTCATTGTTTCCGATGCTCCCGGATATGTAATTCAGGGACATGCAACTCGCCTTGAACGCACTCTGCATGAATTCAATCGCGATGCGAATCGGTTAGATCTTCGACCGCTACCGTTGCGGTATCGCCTAGTGTGTGTGCTCTTTGATGAGCGAGATGACTATGCAGCCTTTGCTCGCAGCCATGATGACATTCATGCAGACTGGATTGCCGGCTATTACACACCCAAGCATGATCGAGCGGTGTTCTATAACGCGCACAGCAATCCCGGTGTGCTCAAAGCCCATGATGATCTGGCAAATCTGGAGTCGAACGTACAGGACGCACGTCAACAAGCTCGCCAGGCAAGCAGAAAGGGTGAAGCCTCCAATGCGCGCCAGATGCACCGCGAAATCGAACAATACCGCCAGCATCTGAATCAGCAGCGCCGTGAAGTTGAGCAGTTCACGGAACACCTTTCGACCGCGACAACTGTGCATGAAACTGTGCATCAGCTCATGTTTCACACGCAGGTACAGTCGCCGTATGTCGAGTATCCATTTTGGATCTCCGAAGGTCTCGCCACCGCATTTGAGACTGAATCGATCAGCACATCATTCGGGCCCGACTTTGAATTTGATTTGCGCCGTGACGCCTTTGAAGAACTTGTGCGCAATGAACAACTTGTTGATCTACAGTCATTTGTGACAATTATTCGCCCGCCGACGGGTGATCCTAATGCTGTACACATCCTGTATCACCAAAGCTATGCGCTGGTGACATGGATGCATCGATATCGACGTGCAGGTCTCGTGAAATACATGAATCTCATGCGCAGCCACGAACCCGGCCGGCTGACTGAGCCCGAGAACGTACGGATCTTCGAGCGCGCGTTCGGCAACATCGCCCAACTTGAGCGCGCCTGGCTGAAAGAAGAACGTTCGCGGATCGATTGATGAAGACTTACGACTCGTCGTCCTGCTTCTCGTCGTTCTTCTTCATGTTCTCACGTAACTTCTTGACAGCTCGCTCCGCACGATCGCGGACTGCTGGATCAGGATCGGTCTGCGCAATGGCGTTCATTGGCTCGAGAGCGCGCTCGTCTGCAATCGTCGCCAATGCTGAAAGTGTCGCGCTACGAGCCCGACCTTCCGGATCATGCAGCAGCGGCAGCAGAAATTCGACTGCTGCGTCGTTGTCATGCTCAGCCAGATCGGCGATTGCGGAAATCGCGCTTGGTCGAGAGCGATCCATATACCCGAACGCAGCGTACTTCATTGCAAGCCCCAGACCGCGCTCGTCATCAAGATCAGCCAGGGCTCCCAGAGCCGCTTTGCGAATCTGATCATGCTGACTGGGCTGATCAACCAGCGCCACAATGAGATCAGCGTGCCCATCTGCTTCGAGATGCGCTAGTCCATTAACAGCTGACACACGACACGCGTAGCTCGGATCGCTCTCGGCAACGGCGGCCAGCAGATTAATCGCCTCGTCGCTTTCCTGATCACGCAGCGCTGAAATCACACTTGCTCGAACACGGGCGTCATCAATGTCATTCTTGGCTAGTCGAAGCATCTCAGTCTTGGCAGTCTCAGAGCCGTAACCGCGCAGCGCGCTGACGGCACGCTGCCGCAAGGTGTGTCGAATATCCACATCTTCGATCAATTCAACCAGCAGATCACGGCGGCGTGACATTTCCTTCTCGGCGAACGCGTCGATGGCTTCATGCCGGGCGACGATCGTCGGCCCATCGCTGACCTGTACTAGCCACAATTCATCGGGCTTGTGGACTGTTATGGTTTTCAGCACATGCAGATACGGGTCCACTGCGACGAGCGTCGGCGGGCCGTCAAGCTTCGCAGTGTAAGTCGTCGACGCGTCCGTCACGTGTACTGTGTGTGTCTGTGCACCTGAACGCGTGCGCACATGGATCGGTAATTCGAAACGAAATGCCGGCGTGCGCTGATCGATTTCCTGCTTCTGCTCAACCTGCACTCGCATTTCGCTGTTTCGCGTGTCGTAATCAATCGTGACGTCGAGGTCAGGCGTGCCTGGGCGATAGCACCACTGCTCGAAGAACCACTCCAACCCCATGCCGGAGACTTCTTCCATGGCGTATCGAAAGTCATCTGTCTCCACGACATCAAATGCGTGGCGATTCATATACAGCTGCACGCCTTCCCAGAACACATTTTCACCAAGCATCTTCCGCAGCATGTGCAGAATCGACGATCCTTTTGGATACGGATTGGCTCGTCGGCGAAACACCTCCCACGACTGGTCGTAGATCGGCGACACCATCGGGAGCTCGTCGGTCGTCTTGTCTCGGCGGGCTACACCGAAGCTGCCGCGCACCGTATCAAGGTAACCGTCTTCACCATCTCGCTGCTCCATCCACAGAGCGTTGAGGTACGTAGCCCAGCCTTCGTTCAACCAGATGTGCTCCCAGCTCTTGCATGTAATCAGGTCGCCGGTCCATTGATGGCCCAATTCATGGGCGATCAAGCCATCCATATCGCGATCAAGAAGTTGCGTTTTGTCAAAGATTGCCGTCGGGTACATGCTTGTGGCGGATGTGTTTTCCATTCCGCCGGCCCCGAAGTTCTTCACGACAAGCTGATCGTATCGATCCCATGGATACGCAAATCCGAGCCGCTTCTCGAAGAGGTCGATCATCGCGCCGGTGTTGCCGTACGTCTGCTGAACCTGATGGCCAAGCCCCTGCGGCACCCAAACATTCATCGAAACCCGCGGATGTTCAAGCTCGACAATGTCGAATTTACCGATCACCAACGACACGAGGTAACTCACATGCGGCTTGTCCTGTAGCCAGTGCCAGACTTCGCGGTCACCGCGATCATCATGATTGATCAACCGGCCGTTGCCCGACACCTGAAAACCAGCGGGAACGTCGACGACCAATTCGGTCGTCATGCGTTCGTTCGGGAAATCGTGGGCAACAAACCAATGCCTGTTCGTATCCGTCTGCCCCTGCGTATGCACTTCAGCAGTGTAGCTTGGCGCGTCAGGCGAATACGGCGTGAAGAACATTCCGTCATACGGGTGGTCGCAGATGTAATTGAACTCGACGGTCTGTTCCTTACCAATCGCAAGCGGCTCCTCAAAAGACAGTGAAATTGTTTCGTCATCTCTGAAGTATGCGACCGGCTGGCCATCCATCATCACCGACTCAATCTCCAGACCAACCGCGTCAAGCGTCAGCGCAGTCACCGGCGAGCCGATGGGTATGAACGACAATGTTTCCGTCGCAGTGAACCGCATCTCATTCAAGTCGTCGAAGCGCATATCAAGCTTCATGTGGCCGTAGTCGACGAGGCGATCCGGCGGGAAATTTCGCAGGTCGGCGCCGGTGGATTCATCCCACGCTGCGGCTTCAGCGAGGTGCAGGTGTTCCAGCTTGCCGTGCAGGCATTCGTGTTCGCCGTCTGCGTACCACAGTTCCCCAGCATCAGTCTCGCCGGCGGGTGCTGTGGCGGTCAGTAACGCAGCGGCGCACATGCTGAGCAGCGCGGCACGAGAAAGTGTTCGTTCGATGAGAGTCAGTCGCTTCATGGCAGGTTCCCCGCGCCCGCGTGTGGTGTTCACAACGGCCGCATTCACGATCGAAAGAGGTAGATTATCCCCACGTTCCCACACTACACCCAACCCCATATCAAGAGTACCGCCAAGGCGGCGTTTCGCTGCACCTCAAACACTCGTGGTATCAAACAGAGCCCTGCAAGACCATGCCATGCACTAGGGTGGCGTAGCCGAAGGGATGCGTTACTCACATGCTCCCCATGCGGCAAGCAGGTCGAGCAAGTCGAACACGTCAATCACGCCATCAACAACTAGATCAGCAAGGCAACAGTCGTCAACGCACAGACCCCAAGCCGAGAGCAGTTCGAGCAAGTCGAACACATCGATTGCGCCGTTCCCATCAGTGTCGCCGATGCACAGGTCGATTGTGATTGGTACGCCTTGGAATTCGTATGCGCCGATGTCAACGATGGCCGGGGCGCCGCAGCCGCTTCGTGCGCCGCCGTTGGCGATACGTGCGTTACCATCGAGATCAAGAGGTGTAAGTTCATCAGTGTTGCCGTCGTTATCCAGGTCAAGATCGTCGGTTGCAACGAGCCAGTTGTGGCCACGGTCAATCGCAGGCGATCCCGGTTGCAAGCGGTAGTCGCCGTTGGCGGTATCGACAAAGAGAGGGTCGGTAGTGATGCTGTTTGTGGCCCAGGGTAAACCGCCGCCGATGACACAGTATGACACCTGAGAACTCAAGTGGGCGTCACTAACTTGCTGGGCAGCGTTGTCGTAAAGAATTGTGTTGCTGATAACTACATGTTTTGGTGATATCCCAATTCGAATACCACCTCCAATTGGTGCGTGATTGGAGATGACGACACAATTACCAACGTGGATAGAACCGGAGACCATTATGCCACCACCAACCCGGCCGGCGCTATTTCCTGACACAATGCAATTCGCCAATGTGACCGACGTACCACCGGCGACAATGCCTGCGCCATCCAAGCCTGCTTTGTTGCCTGTCACTCGATTATTCAGAAACTGCGCCGTGGCACTAACCACCACTCCACCACCGGAGCCAGACGATGGTTGACCTTTCCCCCTGAATCTGATCCATGTTCAGAGTGGCACTCTGGCGTGGATCAAGGAGGAAATGCTCATGCCACGGAAGCGTTTTTCGGCAGAACAGATTGTCAACAAGCTGCGTGAGGCAGAAGTGTTAATCGC
>JAJDDB010000001.1 GCA_029260575.1 Phycisphaerales bacterium | reverse complement strand
GTAAGACTCGATTTTCTTCACGGAGATAGTCAATGACTTGTTGCTGTTGTCGTGACATCCAACCAGCGACGATCACCGAGAGCAGTTGCCATGGAGTAAATTGCATGGCCCCACATTACCGCGTCATCAGCTTGAATCTCGGCTATGCGCAGCCATTTGCACGGCATCTTAAAACGCTACAATGACTGTACTTGCGGGTGGGCTAAATATTGGACCCATACGCGATCGCGATTAGGGTATTCCGCCGGTTACTGGCGAATGATATCAGTTCCTGTGATCGCCGTAGCGCGGTACCCGCGGAGGCGAAAAGCGATGAGGTAGACCCTGGCGATGTCGGATCAGCCAAGAGACGCCATCGAGTCGGAGGATCGCCGCCGGATCTTGGCGGCTACCGCCCACCGGCACCGTAGGCGATCGTTCCAGCAGAGGATCCGGGGAAGATCCTTGGTTCGCAAACCTCTCTTGATCATCGATCATGTTAGCTTCGTACGTCGAAACAGGATGAAGGCCACGAGCGTTGGCAGCGCTGCACCTGAAATCTTGCCGATCAATGCCAGAGCAGCATGTATCGGTTGGACTGTCGTGAATGGAACAGGAGTTGAACTCGATAGCATTCCCGCTTCAACGGCGAGTGAGTTGATCGCCATCCAATCCGCCGCACTCATACTGAGTAAGACGAGTCCTGCTACAAGGCTTAGGAACGCAAGTAGAACAATGGGAGTTCCTAGCGACAGACGAAGTGGAAATTCAAGGACTGGAAGGACGTCGTTAACTGGATAAGGATGCATTCCCGGCCCCGTATCACGAATCGGGTCAGGTGGTAGTCGAGTCTTCAAGCACTCGTATAGCGGCGCGTCTCTGCTCACCTTGATGACGACACGAGACATAACATCACCCA
The DNA here is from genome assembly GCA_029260575.1 of Phycisphaerales bacterium. Taxonomy (GTDB): domain Bacteria; phylum Planctomycetota; class Phycisphaerae; order Phycisphaerales; family SM1A02; genus JAJDDB01. The sequence continues at coordinate 76,684 of JAJDDB010000001.1, read as the reverse complement.
GCACGCGATTGGTTCCAAGAATGATGTCTTTCTTATTGTAACGCGTGTCAAATCTGAACTCAGACGGTTCAACTCCGGCGATCCCTTCTCCCGTCGCCGAAATACTCACTTGCAATGGGAGGGGTGGTTCAGGGCGATAGGTCTCGAAGGGCAAGACCGCAAGCGTACCAGCCGGAATGACGAGTTCATGACGTACGTGCCTATGGCTGAAGTTCATCTCCCGGAGCCGGTACCGTGGAATCAGCCGAATCGGCCAAGCGCGAGGAATCAGAACGCGGCTTACTCGATAGAACAAGCAGCCGCGGAGATCGCACTCTTGAGACGCCAGATGGTCGATGACGCTCTCCCAGGCCTCTCTTTCCCGGTCGACAGTTGACTTGAACGTAGTAAGCGACCGAATCGCGTTTGAATCCTCGACTTCAATGCGATCAAGAAAGTGGCCAGAGTGGCGAGGGTTCGTGTCGGTCTCGACAGGTCCATCGGCAGCCTCGTCCGGCCACTCCAGCGCCTTTGAGTCTCCGATTTCGTATTCAGGCAATGGAAACTTGCGGCCGCTTCCTGCAAGTATCGACCGCATCTGATCGATGGAGCAGTCGGTAGTGGCGCCGTAGTCAACGTAGGTACCGAGTTCGTAGTCTATGAAGTACACGCTGCCAATTCGCTCAATCTGAAGCACTCGACCGAAACGAATCGGGTAGAAGGCAAACAGCCGTCCCTTATCTGGCACCTGATGATCTTGGTTGGGCAATACATCACACTGAGGTGACTTGCGGAAACCTTGGGCATAAACGTATAGCATTTCGGCCTGAGCCCTCTTGGGCCGATAGGCCGAGTCAGTCTTAAGCAGATTCTGGACGGAGGGCGCTACCAGCCGTTCTGCATAGCGTGACCGCTCACGGTGACCATGGGGATAAGCGAGTGCCTCCAGTGAAGCAGTCGTATAGGTACCAAGGATGTTGGAACTGTATAGGACGAACAACGACTATCCCGATCCTGTAACAATTCGAGGCACATCGGTCAACATTTGGCATGCATGAACGCCCCTCGGGATGGAATTCGTCTCGTCCTCATAGACCCAGGTTGGACGATCAATCCAAATCGCCTTGTATCCGGCGGCAAGCGATGGAAGCACGTCTGAGTTGAGACTGTTCCCAATCATCCAGATACGGCGTGGTATCGGCAGGAGGTCTCTTCTCAGCCTCCGGTAGACGGACTCATTCTTGATATTCACAACAAGTGCCACATCGAATAGATGCGCAATACCGCTATCACTGATTCGCTGTGCTTGCACCTCTTCGTCGCCTTGGGTCAGTAAGAGAAGATGAAAGGCACATCGGAGACGAGTCAACACTGCACGAGCTGCCGGGTCGGTCATGGCGGTCTTGCCAGCAACATCTGTACCAATGGCCCGTAGCCTGTTTTCGGTTGCGGGATTCGCATCTACACTGCTCTCCGCACAGAGTGTGCGGTAGGTCTCCAGCAGGGAACCTCCAAATCGAGCTGGCGTCAGCCCCTCGGACTCGACTCGCTGTCGATCTATTTCGTCGAGACGATCAATGGCATTCTCTGTCGGAAGGCCAGAGGAACGAACCACGGCCAAGAACGATTGCTTCGCCTCTCGAAAGAGAGGCATCGTCTCCCACAGGGTATCATCACCATCAAAGACAAGCGCATCGTCCCAACCGCGGCTGAGACGCAGGGGTCGGTGATGACCTCGGCTGCTAAAGACTAGGAGCGTAGATTCGACGTCTTCCACCATGAAGTAGTATAAGCCATGGTGTTTGTCGAGTCATTTGGGAGTTCGTCCAACCATACAGTGCTGTCCACTCCAAACCGGATCTTCATATTGTCCAGAGTTTGGACTCTTTCACGGTTCTCAAGATGAGTATCGCAGAAGTGGCCGGAGTCGACAGGTCCGCATAGCTTGTTTACGGACTTGGAGAGATACCCAAGTCAGAATCAAGTTGAGGATTTGCTGGTAGGCAGCTACTTCATTACCACTAGTACACCACTAGAGCGCCGTTAGTTTTGGCGCGCTTTTGGCGCGCGCAGGCGAAACTCGACGTCGACCCATTTGCTTCAAAAACGAAAACGCCCCTCACGCGGCGTGAAGGGCGCTAGGTCAATGCCCTGTGTAAGACTCGAACTTACGACCCGCTGATTAAGAGTCAGCTGCTCTGCCAACTGAGCTAACAGGGCGAGGATCGCTGAGTCTAGCCCGCACACAGAATCGGTCAAGACGCCCTTCGTTTGTCGACACCGCAATTCGAAGCCCGCGCCGCCGAAGTCCCGACCGGCCGGCTGTGCTGCCCTAGAATCCTACCGCCGTGGCCGAGAAACAGCATTTCCAGATTGTCAGTGACTACCAGCCGACGGGCGACCAACCCCAGGCCATTACTGAACTTGCAGCCGGGCTTTCGGCTGGCCGGCCGCATCAGACCCTGCTCGGGGCGACCGGCACCGGCAAGACATTCACGATGGCCAACGTCATCGAGAAGGTCAACAAGCCAACGCTCATTGTTAGTCACAACAAGACGCTCGCAGCTCAGCTCTACGAGGAGATGCACGAGCTCTTTCCGAACAACGCGGTCAGCTACTTCGTCAGCTACTACGACTACTACCAGCCGGAAGCATACATCCCGCAACGCGACATCTACATAGAGAAGGATGCATCGCGAAACGACGACCTTGATCGACTTCGTCTCGCAGCTACCAGCAGCCTGCTGTCGCGTGATGATGTCATTATCGTTGCATCGGTGTCGTGCATCTTTGGCCTCGGTTCGCCGGTCGATTACGGCGAGCGCGTGCTTGCGCTTTCCAAGGGCCAATCCATCAACCGCAGAGAAATGCTGCTCGCTCTGTCGGACATGCAATATCAGCGCAACGAAATGGATTTCAAACGCAGCACGTTTCGTGTGCGCGGCGATGTTGTCGAAGTCTATCCCGCATACGAACAATTTGCCTTTCGCATCGAGTTCTTCGGCGATGAAGTAGATCGTCTCGAATTGATTCACCCAACGACGGGGGAAGTTCTTGCCGAAGAAACGCACATCTTTATCTTTCCTGCGGTGCATTACGTCATGCCCACCGATCGCATGCAGTCAGCGTTATCTGCCATTCGCACCGAACTCGATGAGCATGTCATGCAGCTTCGCCACGAGGGTAAACTGCTCGAAGCACAGCGGCTGCTGGCGCGCACGAAGTACGATCTGGAGATGATCGAAGAAGTCGGGTACTGCTCCGGCATTGAGAATTACTCGATGCACCTTGACGGGCGAAGCCCCGGCGATCGGCCGTACTGCATGCTCGATTATTTTCATCATGTCCCCGGTCGAAGCGCCGATGACTGGCTCGTTTTCATCGATGAATCACACGCAACGATTCCGCAGATCCGCGCGATGTACAACGGTGATCGGGCCCGCAAGAAGGTGTTGATAGAGCATGGTTTTCGTCTGCCCAGCGCGCTGGACAATCGGCCGTTGACCTTCGAAGAATTCGAGAAGCTCGTGCCGACCGTCGTGTATGTCTCAGCGACGCCGGCTCAGTACGAACTTGAACGTTGCGCCGGCGAGGTCGTCGAGCAGATCATTCGGCCGACGGGCCTGCTCGATCCCGTTATTGAAATTCAGCCGGCCCGCGGGCAGGTCGCTGCAATCGTCGAACAGGCCAGGCAATGTGCAGTGCAGGGAACGCGCATGCTCGTTACTGTCCTCACCAAACGGCTGGCTGAAGATCTGACCAATTATCTGCACGACCAGGATGTGCGCGTGCGGTATCTGCACAGCGAGATCGACACGCTCGAACGGCTGGAGATTCTGCGCGACTTACGCGAAGGCCAGTTTGATGTTCTCGTTGGCGTGAACCTGTTGCGGGAGGGTCTTGATCTTCCCGAAGTCGCGCTCGTCTGCATTGTCGATGCGGATAAGACCGGGTTTCTGCGCAGTACGCGCAGTCTGATTCAGACGATGGGGCGGGCAGCGCGTCATCTGGACGCCCGCGTCATTTTGTTTGCTGATGTAGTCACGCAACAGATGCAGGAAGCGATCGACGAAACCGAGCGACGGCGCACAATACAGGTTGCGTACAACGAGAAGCACGACATCACGCCAACGAGCATTCATAAAGCTATTCGCAGGGGTATTGAAAACGAACTCAAAGCTCGCAAGACAGCCCGCAGCGCGTTTTCGCCGGGGCAGACTGATGTCGAATATGATCGCGATGAGATGATCGAAGTGCTCACCAACGAGATGCTCGAAGCTGCGAAGAATCTTGAGTTTGAGCGGGCTGCGAAGTTGCGCGATCAGGTCAAGCAATTCGAGTCTGCACCGACCTACAAAGCCGGCGAGAAAGTCAAAAGGGCGGAAGTCGAAGCGCCCAAGCCCAAGCCGGGTTCACCACGATCGCGTGCGGGTATCACCAACCGCAGCACTCGAAAACGAACATCATCGTGATTCGGCAGATTCAGGCTGCGCGATGATTGCCGGCATTGATATTCTGTGACTGCGTTTCGCACTGACACCACGGCGTCGTCAGTTGGCCTAGCCCCGCGCCGCGAAGACGAATCCTGCACGTGCAGCGCACGAGCCGATCGTGGTCGGCCGGATCCGTTTTGATTCGATTGTGATCGATGTCTGCGACTTGTTTCAAACCTGCGGCGGCAGCTGCTGCCGATGCTCGTTTGCAATCGTTTTCATCGTGTCGCGACATGCAGGTGGTGCCTCATGCAATGGTCAATCTCGCCCTCCATCGAACCGATTCACACGCAGCTTTATCAGACTTCCGACATTTTGTGGTTGCACGTACACTGACCATATGCCAAGACCTCGACCATGTCCGAAAACCGCGCGTGTGCTGCTGATCGGCGGTGGCGGGCGCGAACACGCCATTGCCTGGGCGATCCGGAAATCGCCTCGGCTCGAAAAACTCTGGATCACAAATCCCGAGAACGCCGGCTTGGCAGCGCTTGGCGTGCCCTGCCCGGTTGCTATGGATATGAAAGACACGTTTCACATGCGGCGATGGTGTGAAAAAGAGAACATCGATCTCGTTGTCATCGGTCCTGAACAGCCGCTCGCAGCCGGCGTCAGTGATGTTCTGGAATCGAAGACGTGCGCCGTGTTCGGCCCTTCCAAGCAGGCTGCACAGCTCGAAGCGGACAAAGCATTTGCCAAGCAGGTCATGCGCCATGCTGCGATCCCCACCGCAGAAGCGCGGATTTATCGTGATTCTGAAGCTGCGATTCTCTTTGTCACAACGCGCGAAGAGCCGTGTGTTATCAAAGCGTCCGGCCTGGCTGCGGGCAAAGGCGCAATTGTCTGCGACACCACCGAGCAAGCTCTGGAAGCAATCCACCGCGTTGCAGTCGCGCGCGAGTTCGGTAATGCAGGCGATACGTTGATTGTTGAAGAGAAACTTTCCGGCCAGGAAGTCAGCGTGCTCGCACTTGTCGATGGCAGAAATATCTGGATGTTCGAACCCTGTCAGGATCACAAACAAGTCGGCGAAGGTGACACCGGACCGAACACCGGCGGAATGGGCGCGTATTGCCCTGCTCCTATTCTCGACAACAAAACCATGGCGCTTGTTGAACGCGAGATCGTTGTGCCGACTGTAGATGCACTGCGCCGCGATGGGATTGAATATCGTGGCGTCTTGTACGTCGGCTTGATGCTTACACCCGCCGGCCCAAAGGTACTGGAATTCAACTGCAGGTTCGGCGACCCCGAATGTCAACCGCTCATGACAAGGCTCACAAGCGATCCGATCGAAATGCTCTGGGCAACAGCGACCGGCGGCCTCGAGCGCGCAGACATCACATTCGACTCGCGCACTGCATGTTGCGTGGTGATGTGCTCAGCCGGATATCCCGGGACGTATGAAAAAGGCAAGATCATCACCGGCATTGAAGATGCGGAAGCGCTCAGCACCGATGAGCAACATGTCGTTGTTTTTCATGCGGGAACAACTCGCAATTCGAACGGCGACCTTGTCACCAACGGCGGGCGCGTGCTCGGCGTGACAGCGCTTGCTCAAGACCTGCACGCAGCTCGCGATCTTGCGAACCTGGCCTGCAGCCGTATTCACTTCGAGGGCGCGTTCTACCGCCACGACATCGGTGACCGCGTGTTGGTGCGTACCTGAGTGAATGCCATGGATTGTGTCGCCATGCAGCATAATTCGAAGATGCGTTGACCAGGAATGGTGTATCACTGGAAGTGCAGGACGAATCAAGTCCGCTTCGGCTGCGCCTTTGTTGTGATCCCGAGACTGCGTTGCGTGATCTCGACTCGAAAGGATATTGGAACGGATTTATTTAGCGACCGCTCATCGTTACAACGAGGAATCCAGTGCATCAACGGCGTATTGAGGAAAAGAAGGAACGGGTTCGGCAGATCAAGGCAGATGTATCTGCTGGTCAGTGACCTTACACCGTGGTCATTGTACTGCGCAGTTTCGTTACAACTTCGGTCACGATTCCGACAGCTTCATCCAGTTCCGCTTTTTTCGTCTCTCGACACAAACTGAAGCGCACCGAACCGTGCGCCTGCGCTGCGGGAATCCCCATTGCCATCAGCACGGGCGATGGATCAAGCGAACCAGAGGAACACGCTGCTCCAGCTGAAGCGCACACACCGCGTTCAGACAACATCAAGAGTATTGCTTCCGCTTCCAACCGGTTGAACCCGATGTTACTCGTGTTCCAAACTCGTGTTGCGCCGCTGCTGTTCACTGCAGCATTACCTGCCGCTTCAACTACAGCCTGTTCAAACGCATCGCGCCACGACTCCATCGTTTTCCACTGCTCGGTAGCCAGCCACTGCGTCGCCAGCTCGGCTGCAATGCCCATGCCTAGCAAGCCGGGTACGTTTTCTGTTCCACCGCGGCGCTGTCGCTCGTGCGGCCCGCCGACAATCTGGGCTGTCAGCCGCACACCTCTGCGGATGTACAACCCGCCAGCCCCTTTGGGGCCATGAAACTTGTGCGCGGAGAAACTCAACAGATCGACAGGCAACTGCTTGACATCAATCGGCAACTTGCCGACCCATTGCACCGCATCGCTGTGAAAACGCACCTCGTGTTCCCGACATAACAATCCGATGTCTTCGATCGGTTGAATGACACCGGTCTCGTTGTTGGCGCGCATGATGCTCACCAGCGCGATATCTCCTGCCCGGGATCTCAGCAACTCGGACAGCGCATCACAATCCACGACGCCGTTGATATCCATCGGCAGCCAGATGACTTCCACACCGCGCATCGCCTGCGCAAGCGCCATCTCGCGCACTGCACTGTGTTCGGTGCGAGTGGTGACGATTACGGTGCGATCCGGTTGCTGTTGCAACGAACCGACTATCGCAAGGTTGGCAGCTTCCGTTCCGCCGCTCGTGAAAAGCAGATCACGACTCTTGCAACCGATCAACTTGCTCGCCGATTCGCGAGCAAGGTCCAGCCGCTGATGCACAGTCTGTCCCAGGCGATGGATGCTCGATGGATTTGCCCAGCACTGCGTCAGTGATTCCATCATCGCAGCGACGACCTCGCTGCTCGGGCATGTCGTGGCGTTGTTGTCGAGATATATCGTCTTCATGTCGTCAATTCGTTTGGTCGGATTTCAAGTGGAAACAGTGCATGGTAATCCTGTCGCCGATCTTGTGATGCCACTTCCAATCTCATGGCATCGGAGAAATATTTGCACTGATGATAGTGGTGGGTGGGGCCCGGCGTATAGGTGTAAGTGCAGTAAAAACATCGGTTTAAGTATCGTAATTTGGCGATGTGTCCGGAAACGTGAAACTCCCCGCAGATCATTCGCGTAGCGTGTTGGTGAATCAAATGTTCGTCCAGATTGCCTCGTGCAATACGGACGCGCGCAGCCGAGCGGGCTGCGTAACAGGGGAACAGCGACCCGAACCGGATCCCACCCAGTTGTTATAGAACGCCCACCACAGGGAATCCGTCACCTTCATCACACAATGCAGAACGCGCTCCCCGGCTTCATTGGCAGGATGTCGCATTCCCATGGAGTGGAGTTGATGACACCAAACTCGCAGTCAAGCTCGAATTCGCATTCGATTCCATCAAATGGCAAGAATACCGGTACGCACATAGTGCCGACGGTGGACGCTGCTTCCAAAGACAGTTGGCATAATTGCGATGATGAACAACTGATGGTCGGTATCTCTGATCGCACGCAAGGTGCGCTTGCAGCTCTATACGATCGATACGCACCGCATGTGTTGAATCTTTGTCGGCGTATCACCGCCGAGGGTGCCGTTGCTGAAGATGCAATGATCGAAACATTTGCGGAACTCTGGCAGCGCCCCGATCGATTTGACTCAACGCGTGGCACGCCGTTGACGTACCTGCTGATCCTGGCGCGTTGCAGAGCGCTGGATATAGTTCGCAGCGAAAATGCTCATCATCTGCGCCCCAAACGTGCAGCCGAGCACAAATCGGCTTCGGTTCTGGCAGAAAATGCAGTCGTAGGCGACGATCTCGCTCGATCTCTACACACCGACAACGACGCCGACTCACTTGATGCGGCACTGCGGCAGCTCGGGCCTAAATGTCGAGATGCAGTGCATTTATGCGTGATTAACGGCTTGACGGCCAATCAAGCAGCGGTCGCGCTCAACGTCCCTTTGGGCACAATGAAGTCGCGAATTCGAAAAGGGATCATCCAGATGCGGCAACTGCTCCGTACTCATGATGAAAGGGCGATGCGGCCGTGAACGGGCATAATATCCAGCAACAGATCATGGAGTACCTTCTGGGAACTGCTGATGCGCAGACGCATGCAGAGATCAGCGCATATATCGATGGCGGCGGCCCTGCATCAACAAACTGCGCGCGGCAGGCCCGCGAAGCACTTTCGGAGTTGCTGGAGTTGCTTCAACCGATTCAGCCGGAAGCTGAAGCATGCGCAGCACTGTTTGACAGAGTGAATGGCGCCGATTCGGAGATACAGAGCGATGCGCTGCGCAGTCGACAGAGTGGTCGCCCGCGCCATCGCATGATTTGGCCCGCATCGATTGCTGCCGTCGTAGCGCTTGTGTTGGTTTCTGTTCTTGCGTTTGTCGGCCTTCGACAGAACATCATTGCCCAGCGTCAGTTGCAGGTCGCTCATGCGAATCGTGATCTCACGCAGAACAATGCGTATTCGGTTGCGACTGATCCGGGCAATATCGCTTCTATGCTGCAAGCATATTTCGATCTCGTTCCGCTTCGTGGACAGAACCATACAGCGAATAGCCACGATCGCCTGCTTGTCAGTCGGCACCACAATTTGTGCTTTGTCTTTGCGCCCGCGTTGGTGTCTCTTGAATCAGATGGGATGTATGACCTTCGCATTTCGACAGGTGCTGCCGAACCATTTATCGCCGGCCGATTCTCAGTTGATTCGACTGGCTGGAGCCTTTTTCCCATAGAAATGCCGAATGACACGGACTTTGCAATTGCCAGGGCATCTGTAGTTCGAGCTGAATCGAACGATCAGACCGGGCCGCTGGAAGAGCTTCTGGTCGGTGATTTTCCGCAGTAATGGTCCTCCCCTCCTCGCGTTAACGCCCAACGCACACTCCCCGCGTTTCACCGAACACTTGGAACGCGGGTTTTTCGTGTCGCACCAATGAACAGAAGTTGGATGTTCTACATGCATGCATCGGGACGACTCTTTACAAATGATTCCTTCGCAATTGTTCAGAGCCAAGCCAGTCGGCGGCACGCTGCGCGGTTGAGCTTCTTTTCGCAGAAAGACGTCATCTCGACTGCATTCCGATACGTACTTAGTACAGAGAGCCGAGAACACATCTGTTTCATGCAGTGATCGTGTTCTTTGAAACCGAAAGGAGATTTGCAATGAAGAATCGAGTGCTTTCCACGACAACGATGATCGGCGCGGTTTCAGCATGCGTTTTTCTGTCTGTGCCGGCTATGAGCATAGAGGCAGTGGCGCACGAGTGTAGTATTCGCGCCGAATCTGAGCAGATCACAGGAACGATCGTAAAAACAGATTTCAAGAGCAATTCGTTTACTGTGCAGACTTCAGAAGACAAGACTTTGGAATTCTCTATTGACGAGGACACGAAGTATTTCGTCAACGACAAGGAAGCGACGAAGGAAGAGGCATTACAGCGCGGATCGATGGCGACAATTCACTATGAGGGTAAGAAAGCTACTCGTGTGAATGCACAATCCGCATGAGCGACCCCCACAACACGGTCGAACGGCACATTCTCGGTGTGGCCGTTCGGCCATTTCAACGAGCGATGGGACACCGCGGCTCCCGGCCGCTCCGCAGAATGTCCACTCCTGCAGGGCGGCCATTTCTCAACACTCAAAACGAGGTTGGATTCATCATGGTTCGAGTCAAAAGGACGATCCAATTCGCGGGCGCGACTTCATTGTGCTCAACCTCCGACCTGAAGGGTGCATCGGTTTGCGATCGAAAAGGTCGACGCATCGGTACACTCCGCGATGTCGTCTTGTTTGCGCGCAACGGAACAGTTTCGTACGCAGTGATCGGCTTCGGAGGAATCCTCGGCCTGGGCGAACAACGCGTTGCAATACCGTGGACACGATTGCGCGTGGCGCCGTCAGGCAGATCGGTGCAACTTGATGAAGGCAAGCGGGTGCTTGCGCTGGCGCCCTCGGCCACAACTCGCACTGTGCTGAACTTCGGAAATCCTGATGTGCATGCAACGATGTACCGTCAATACGCATCGCTTGACGGTGCCTGTTCCGAGTCGCGCCACATTCAACAGTTGAACGACCGTTATCGTTCGGCATAATGCCTACTGCGATGTAACGCAGCATCGTGCATTCACGGTGTAGCGTCAGACTCGACATCGTCTGCGGATTGCTTTCGAAGTGATGCATTAGTAATCAGACCGCGCATCTTCCAAATCATTAATCCCGTTCCGACGACTGACAGGCTGGCGCAGAAAAGGAAGATACGGTTGGCATCGAGATTGAACGTGCGCCGGGACATGAGGAATATGAGCGTTCCGATCGTGCTGGCCACGAACGACAGTGCATTCGCAGTACCCAGGAATCTACCGCGTTCATCTATCGGTGACAGAAACTGCAGCAGTGATTGCAAGGGAATGATGTAAAAGCCCGCAAAGAAACCTGAGCCGAAGAGCAGCCCCGCGACAAGCCAGTAGTTCAACGGAAGCCAACCAAGCAGTAGAAACCCGACCGTCATACCAACTGCGCCGACCGGAATTAATCGTGGTTCAATATGGTGTCCGGAAAGCAATCCTGCCGCGACCGAACCGAGTCCGATGGAAACGCCGAGCACACCAAGCAGGTAGCTGGCTTCTATTGCGTTTACGTTGAGCAGTGTTTTGTAATCCGGCAGGATGAGTAGCGCCATCATGCCAACCATGTAGAAGAACGACCATGCCAGCGCAACCAGCAGAAGTTGCGTCTTTGCCATGTCGCGGATGGATGCGATGTAGGTTCCAAACGGATTGAAATCGAATTTCAATTTTGGACTGCGCGGTTGTAAGCGCGGGATGAACAATGATGCAGTCAGGCCGAGCAATGCGATCACAATCAGCGCGGTGCCGGGCGCCCAGAGTATCTGCGCGGGCGGATTCGTTGCAGTCGCAAACGTGGGGTTCGATTGCGGGTAGTACGCTTCGTATAAAGGGCCGGCTAGCAAAGTCCCAGCGATGACGGCGATGTTGGTCATCATGTTGATGACACCATTTGCGCGCGAGAGATCGTGCGCCGGTACCAATTCCGGGATCATTCCGTATTTGGCGGGTCCGAAGAAGGTACTTTGAATCGCCAGCAGGAGCATGCATCCAAGTGTGACCCAGAGGTTTCCATTCAGGAATCCGATCAGCGCAATTGCTGCGATGAACACTTCCGCAATCTTGACTGCGACAGTGACGGAGCGCTTGCTGCGCATATCTGCAATCTGACCGGCAATGCCGGAGAAGAGAATGAATGGAACGGTCAGGCAGAGGCTTACATAAGCCTGACCACCTTCGCCGAGCGCATTCTGCCAGATACCGCCAAGCGCGACCGCAAAGGCAAGCACACCTTTGAGAAGGTTGTCGTTGGCAGCACCGAAGAATTGCGTGACAACCAGCGACAGGAATCCTCGTTTTACAAGATTACTCTTCAACGACAGGACTCCGGAAGTCGGCGTGGCGTGCAGTCTGCGGATTGGCAGAATTTTTGCGGATTCGTAACATTGATCGGCACGCTGCTGATGCCAACATGATTGCTGAATCACATGCCAGCCTCATTGGATGTGGAGCAGGGATTGCAAGTCGTGCAGAACTTGTGCCGGATTGCAACGCGCAGATTGAATCCACAGCCGCACTGCCTGGGGAATTGTCGATCTGCGCATGAGAAAGCCGCCCACGATGGACGGCTTCAATGCGGCTGAGAGGAGTCGAACCTCCACGCCCTAAACGGGCACATGGACCTGAACCATGCGCGTCTGCCAATTCCGCCACAGCCGCAAATTGCAGGAGCATCATATCGACCCGCAGGCTTGGGTCCACTCGATATGTCAATTCCAGCAGCTTTGAGACCATCGGGACGTCCTTGCGACGGTGTGCGGGCGGCCTTCCCACCACTCGCAGCACATTGCCTTTCCGTCCCGTAGCCTTCCATCGCTCCGTGATGTGCTCCGCTGATGGTTTCGTAAGTCACCAACAGGGGCAGTCAGAATCGTCCCGGCATGTCTATCGTTTTGACTTCGTGCCTGAAGACTTGGACGACGACTTTTCACCATCGTCCGAATCAATATCGGTTGTTGCTTCGGCACCATCCTTGACTTCAGCCTGCGCTGTAGCCAGTTTGGCGTCGGTCAGACCGCGATGTTCCATGACACCTCTACGGATTTCCGCAGCAAGATCGGGGTTCTCGTTGAGGAAAATCTTGGAGTTTTCGCGACCCTGGCCGAGGCGGACATCACCATAGCTGAACCACGCACCGCTTTTCTGCACGACTTCGTCGTTTACTGCGAGGTCGATCAAGTCGCCGGATGCGCTGATCCCTTCGTTGAACATGATGTCGAATTCCGCGTCACGGAAGGGCGGAGCAATCTTGTTCTTGACAACACGAGCGCGGACACGGTTGCCGATGTGTGAATCGGCATCCTTGATCGCGCCGGTTCTTCGGATGTCGATACGGATAGATGAATAGAACTTCAATGCTCTGCCGCCGGGCGTCGTTTCGGGTGAGCCGAACATCACGCCGATCTTCTCGCGGATCTGGTTGATGAAGATGACGGTGGTATCGCTCTTGGCAATGGCGCCGGTGAGTTTGCGCAGGGCCTGGCTCATCAAACGGGCCTGCAAGCCGACATGGGTGTCACCCATCTCACCTTCGATTTCCGCACGTGGGATGAGTGCTGCGACGGAGTCGATGACGATGACATCTATTGCGTTTGAGCGGACGAGCAGCTCGCAGATTTCCAGCGCTTGCTCGCCGGTGTCTGGTTGGGAGACGAGCAGATCATCAAGGTTGACGCCGAGGCGTTTGGCCCAGGATGGGTCGAGCGCGTGTTCTGCATCGATAAATGCTGCGACACCGCCAGTTTTCTGGGCGTTGGCAGCGATGGTGAGTGCGAGTGTGGTCTTGCCGGAGGATTCCGGGCCGTAAATCTCGATGACGCGTCCGCGTGGGATGCCGCGTCCGCCGAGGGCGATGTCGAGGCTGAGTGCCCCGGTGGAGATGCCCGGGGGAAGGTTTGAGACATCATCATCAAGGCGCATGATGGCACCTTGACCGAAGGTCTTCTCGATGGTGCCGAGAGCCCGTTCAAGGGCCTGGAGGCGTCCTGCATCGTCAGAATTACGGTTTGCCATGGGTTCTGTGATCTTGCTGGGAGTCTTTGGGGTCGATTTCCCGCCGAATCTGCTCTTGCTGTTTCGTGTAATTCCGTTTCGTGATCCTGTTGCAGTCAACATAGCTGAACCCCTTGTTCTGGTCAATTTGTTCGGTATATGGAAGGTTCGCATATTCATCGGCGGTGTCAAGGGGTGTTCGGTAAAAATTCGTATGTTTTTTCCGGAAGTATAGACTTGACGCAACCCCCCTCAAAAAGCGCTTGAACACCACACAATCGCGGGGTGCTAACCAACTCACCGGCATGTAACTTTCGTGAATTGGCTCGGTCGGCCGCGCACTTCATGTGGACAAAGCGCTTTTTGCTGACAATTACAAGCGGAACAGCTTGCGGTCGTATAGCTTCCCCGCCATGAGTGTTACCACATCTCCACTAAACGCACTGGAATCACGTCTTCAGGGGCGGCTTGAAGTTGTCCAGCGGATCAAGGATTTGGTTGTCGAAGACCCCGTCCTGCTGGACGAGCTTGTCGTTGCGCTCCAGCAATCCGCTGTGAATCCGAAGGCGCGATCATCGTCGAACGGATCAGTGAAACCGACCCGTTTCACTGTTCTGCGCGATGTGCTCAGGTCTGCGAAGAACGACTGGCGATCTGTTGCCCAACTCGAACGGATCACCGAATTTCCGGCGGATTCGATCCGGTACGTCCTTTATAAGAGCCACCGACAGCACTTCGAGAATGCCTGTGCCCCCGGCAGTGGTCGGGACAAGGTCTGGCGTCTCGTCAACCCTGAAGGAGGTGACTGACATGCCGCCCCCTCATAAGCGCTGGCCCAACAGCGCGCAAGCACAACCTCGACCCCATCTGGTCTAAAGGCGGGACATGAGGTTGTGGCTTGGGACGCCCCCTGACGGGGGCATTACTCGGTCGCGGACGTGGCGAAATTGGCAAACGCAGTGGACTTGGGGTCCACTGGCGGTATTCCGCCTTGCGGGTTCGATTCCCGCCGTCCGCATTTTAGCGTATTTTGAACACGGATGTTTCAGTAGTCAAGATTATGACAGACGACGTAGAAAAGAACGCCGCCCAGATTTTCGAGCAGGTTAAGACGCTCTGGGATGACCAAGCTGATTTGGCGGAAACGCTTCGCAATCGTCGCAAGGTGCTTTCATCGCTGCTAGCTGTACTTCTCGGCTTAGGTCTGTTCAAACTGGAATTTTGGGCTCCTGAGGGTCGCACGGCGATCATTGATGGTCGATCAGTTCCGTTCTTTCGGTGGCTTATTGTCTCAGCCATTTGCCTCTTTACGCTAGCCGTATATTTCCTGCATACACAGCGCCCGACTTTAAGGCGGATCGCATACGCCATTTGGCACTGTCTCAAGCGGCGCACAAAGTGGCTTTATTTGAAAGCCCGGGCCCCTGAGCGGTCACAAGAGATCAAAGTTGATCCGCCCCCCAAGCCTCGCTGGCCTGAGGGTAGATCGCTCTCGACCGTGCTCCCTGATAATGAGGATCTAGAGGATTGGTGTTCGATGGCACCAATTGAACTGATTTTTATGCGGGCTGAGCGTCTTCGAGCAGCATATGACGATCTTAGATCAAAGAATCTTCGAGTATCTCGCCGACTTAAAGAAGGAATTTTTTGCACAATTCTGGGTTTCTTGACAACCTTCGCCGGAATCACAATTTACGTCTTTGAGTTGACTGATAGCGATAATGATGCAAGAATCAGACAGCAATCGGAGGCGCAGAACGATGTCAAGCGCGGTACTATCGGAGAAGGCAACAGCGTCAAATAAGGTAAAAGAGAACACTGAGGCAATCATTGAGAGCGGGCGAGAGATTCGCAACGAGGTCCAAAGGGTGCAAGAGAAAGAACACAAGAACGCATTATTGCGTGCTTGGCTCAGAATCCTAAACTCGATTGCGGCGGGATGACTTTTTATTTGACACAACTATTGCGTCAGGTATAATGATGTCATGGCACGCAAAGGACAGAAAACCAAGGTCGCATCCGACAAGTCTGAGATCGTCACCGCGATTCCAGCCGCCTGCGCATCAGAAAAGGCCGCCGTGGAGTTCCTAGAGGCGATGCGGGGTTGGGACCAGCAGCCGTGCTGCCCGCGCTGTGGGGATACAGCCGTTTACCAGATGAAAGACTCAAAGACGGGCGAGCGCAACCGCCGCTACCTCTGGCGCTGCCGGAGCTGCACCAAGCAGTACACCGTCCGCATCGGCACAGTATTCGAGGACAGCCGCATCCCGCTGCAACACTGGTGCTATGCGTTCTGGGCTGCCTGCGCTTCCAAGAAGGGTGTCTCCGCGCTGCAGATCAAACGGCAGACGGGCGTAACGTACAAGAGCGCACTGTTCATGATGCACCGCATTCGTTTCGCAATGGCTCCAACAGACGGCGGGCCGAAACTCAGCGGGATCGTGGAAGCCGATGAAACGTACGTCGGTGGCAAGCCGCGCTATCGTCTGCCGCGCATCCCGGAACCCTTCCGCAACTTCACAAGCAACAGTGAAACCATCCGCGATCGCAAGACCCCGGTGTTCGCAGCAGTAGAACGCGGCGGACAGGTTCGCGCCCGCGTCATGCCAGAAGTGACTGCGCTCAACCTGAAAGCAGCGATCAAAGAGCATATCGACCTGTCGTCAACACTCATGACCGATGAACACCCCGGCTACATCACGGTCGGCAAGGAGTTCAAGGGCGGGCATGAGCGGATTGCTCACAAGAACCGCGTATACGTCCGGGGCAATGTGACGACGAACACAATCGAATCGTTCTTTGCAATCCTGAAGCGCGGCATCAATGGCACGTTCCACAACGTCAGCCGAAAGCACTTGCAGCGCTACTTGGACGAGTTCGAGTTTCGATACAACCATCGCAACGTAGACGATGGCGAACGGCTCAAGGCGTGCATCAAAGGTGCAGAAGGAAAGCGCCTCATGTACCGCGAGCCAGTGAAGGCGTAGAATGACGACATGCCGGACAAAGACGAATCAAAGATGAAGCCGGGGCCAGAACCCGACCGCCTGAATATCGACGGCGACTGGGAAGATGCCATGAAGAAGGCGATCGACAAAGAACGCCCGGAAGACGGTTGGCCCAAGCATGATGAAGAAAACGAAAGCGATGGCGCGTAAAGGTGCCATCACTGTTGTTTCTTTGTCTGTAAGTACTCATGCAGCTTGCCGAGCATGTATCCCCATCTGTTCTTTGCTTGGAAGTATTGAGTGCCGGACCGATTCTCTCTGATTGATTCTTGATGCCACCTATCAACCAAGACGACATCGGAAGCAGAGAAGTAATCTCTAATGGCATCGGCAACGTCCTCGCGCCAGAAACGGAATGTATCTACATAGATTTTCTGTCCCGTCTCGCCAGGTCCCCAATCACGTTTATTTGCCTGTTGTTGGACGTGGCCATCTTCAAGTAGCTTTTCGATTGCCCGAATAGCATCAGTAGAGACACTTGTAGACTGCGTCACGTCCTCTAAACGACTGCGCAACATCGTGGCTGTACGCCTCCGTCGATGATGCTGCTTGCGAAGCCGTGTTCGCCACCGATAGTGCTCTTCAACGGGTATGCGAAGAACACCACAAACCGCTGAATACATAAAGACTCCAACCACACCGATTACGCCACCTCCTGCTGCAGTTAGAAGCGCTACATACCAAGTCGGATCGTCCTGCAACATCAGCACGATCGCGCCCCCGATCCCCAGCGCCGCTCCAATGGCATAGGGAATCGTGGTGTGGACGGCCAAGTAGATCGACTGGCCGAGAATCCAGCACCAATAGCGGCCCGGATCAAGGAATCGAATCTTCCGCCGAGGCTTTGCCATTGAGTGGCGATGCTATCTCTAATCGTTGGACTATGCCTTTGCGTCAAGTACATACTTCCGGTTTCGAGCACTTCGCGGCGCTGCGCATGATGGTCGGGTATTTTTGGGGAAGTGGGAGATGTTTCGTGCGTTGTGTTGTTGTTGGCGGTGGGTTTGTCGAGCATGGGGGTTCTCTGGGGTGGGTGTGTTTGTCGCCGGCCGGTGAACCGGCAGCGCCGCCTTGAATTGGGGGCGGTGCGGGGTGGTGTTGGTGTGATGTGTTTCTGTATATGGATGGGGGCAGCGGAGGGCGCGCGCAATGAGGCGCTTCTGTGGCGAATTCGCAGCTCTGGCGCTGAAAAACGGTTCTGAATATCCAGTTTTATTTGTCTGCAAAGTGGCGTATTGCGCGCGCAGCAGTAGTGCAGGGCAAAGTATTATCTCTACTGCATGAATGCCGATGGCACTTCAACTGTCGCGTCGTATTCCGCAGCGTTGGCCAAACACTTCACGGGAAGTATTGAGCCGATTCGTCGATCGCCGCTGTATGGGTTCAGTCTTGTTGTCGTCGCAGTCGCAATGATCCTGCTGCCGGTGTTGTATGGCGCGATGATTGCGAGCGTGGCGTTGTTCGGTGTGTGGTGGGCGATGGCGGGATTTGGAATGTTGTTCATGGATTCCGGCGGGGGGTACATCTGGCGCGGGCTGATCTGTGTCGGGCTGCTGTGTGCATCGGGAATACTGTTGCTATTCATGATCAAGCCGCTATTCGCCCGGCGATCACGTGAAGACAGTCTGTACAGTCTGGAGCGTACATCGCGACAACTGCTGAGCAGACTGCATTCTGT
Source organism: Phycisphaerales bacterium (assembly GCA_029260575.1). Lineage (GTDB taxonomy): Bacteria > Planctomycetota > Phycisphaerae > Phycisphaerales > SM1A02 > JAJDDB01. Next base: position 58,184 of record JAJDDB010000001.1, on the reverse strand, counting down.
TGTGGCTGGCGCAGCGTACCCTCTGGAGCACAAGGGCAACAGCTTAAGCATCGGCGAGTACCTGACGGGCGGTCTCGCGCAGTCCAGTGACTTTGTTGCGGAACAGGTGGTTGATGCCGGCTCAAGGTTTGATCTTCTGTACAGCCGACTCATGGGGCGTCTTGCGCTGTCTGCTCTTAAAGTTGAGAGTGCTGTGCATGCATTGGATCTCAAAGATGTGCCGACTGAACAGTTGAAGATTCCTGCATTGCGTGAGAATTCGACTCGAACCACCGTTGCGGAGTCGTCGGATGCTGGAAATACCTATCGCCTGGAATAGGCCGGAGTCATTGCCCGAGCTTTTATGGGGACGATCTTGCAATCGCAGCGGCGTACCTGCCGAGGGCTAGGATATGAACAAGTATGACCAGCCCTGAACAGCCATCACGCGAGGCACCGATGTCTGTATCGTGGACGGTGCGGCAGAGTCTGGATGCGTTTCTGTCTGAGAACGGATATGACGCAGCGGATTATGACGCGGCGCGCTCGCCTGCCAAGTTGTTTGGAATTCGCTTCAGCGTGCCGAACCCGCCGCAGCACCGTTGGGCGATCATGCGGCATGATCTGCATCACATTGCGACGGGCTATGGAACCAACCTTCCCGGCGAGGCAGAAGTGAGCGCGTGGGAATTTCGGCGGGGCATCGGACCACTTGGTTGGTACGTCGGGAGCATTGTGGTCAGTGCGTGTCTGATGGGATTGGTTGTTGCGCCGCGGCGGATGCTTCGCGCCTGGTGGGCATCAGGACGTCACCCGAACCTGTTTCACGACACCGAGCATACGTACGAGGAATTGCTCGATTTTACGCTGGGTACTTTGCGTGAAATGATCGGCCTGCCGGTTGACGGACTGGCACAGCATCAACGCGGTGTGAATGAACTTTCGCCGCAACGATAATGTGAAACGTGTGAAAGCGCGAAGCGCTCTTACTGAACGTATTCGATCTTCATCGCTTCGAGTTCAGCGAGGACTTCGGTGCCGAGGTCTTTGGGGAGACCCTCGATAATGAAGACTTCGCGGCCGCGGAGAATGAGCCAGCCGTGTTCGAGTGCGGGGATGCCGCAGGCGTAGCTGTAGCGGCTGGTGGTGAAGTCTGCATCTGCTTTGGCCTGGAGATATTTGGTGCCGAGTAGGCGGAGATAGCCTTTGTAAAACTCTTCAGCGTCCTTCTCGGTGTCCCATGTCGTTGCGCAGATGACGGCGTAGGTTTCGGCGCGGCTTTTCCATGCCTGATAGATGTCGCCATCCCAGCCGGAGGTTGCGAGACGCGCCTGGAAGAGGTCGAACTGCCAGCGGCGGAAGAGATTGAAGAGGTGATATTCACCGTGCACCGCTGAATCGACGGGTGTCCATTTTGCGCGCGTGAGAGCGTTGAACTGCGGCAGTGTGATTGTGGTGGGCAGGTCCGGTTCGTAGAAGAGTTTTTCAGGGTGCAGTGTTTGTTCTGTCGAGGCGGGCAGTTCACGGTATGCGCGCTGGACATCTTCCCAGCCGCCGACACGTTTGAGGAATGAGATGAGGTATGCACCTTTGTTGAGTGCGACGTAGATTGGGTTGATGACGTAGGCGGCGCTGTCACCCATTGCGAACATGGCGCTGAGGATTGGTTCGTCGCGGCCTTTGTCGATCTGCTCGGCGTAGCGGCGAAGCGTCGGCCGGGTCATGAGTGTGATCTGCACGCCGGCGACTGTGGAAAGAGTCTTGAGTGTTTCGTCTTCGGTCTGCTCGGTCATCGGGTCAGCGTCGCCGGCTTCGAGGACGTTTGAATTGAACTGAAGGTAGGTTGGTTCGCCATCGAGCACGAAACGAATCGCAAGGGCTTGATCGTCCTGACGGGGTTGTGCGATCTGCAGCGCATCGATTGTGCTCAGGATGGCGTTGATGTCGTGGTGCTGATCCTGCAATACTCGTGCAAGCACCCAAGGCGCGTTGCTTGTGAGATATTCGTAAGGAATCTGCTCCATGATGAGAAGCATGCGATCTGAACGCGTGTTGTACACGATCGCAGATTGGCCGAGGCGCGCGGTGACGGTCTGCGCTGCGAGGTCGGTGTTGGGGTTGATCATGCCGAGGCGCGCGAGACCAGCGACAATGTCATCATGGCGATCAGGTGGATAGATCGCATCGACAGCAGTGCGCAAGCGCTGTTCAAATTTCTCAACGGGAATGACGCGCAGCGGAATGTCGATATTGGTGTATTCGAGCTCGCGAAGATCCTGAAGCCGGACCATGATGCTGGCGAACATCGGAGCTGCTTCGGGGGGCAGCGGATAGTTGGGGGGAACCTGCAGGGCGACAGGATCTGTGCCGGTGTCAGGAGTTGTGGTCTGCGCGCGGGCGGTTTGCGTGATGAGCGCAGCGGTGAGACACATGACTGTCAGCAGAAGTGTGGTTGTTCGTGCGGTGGTGTGCATGGTCAATTTGAAGTGTGGATTGATTGTGTTGGTGTCCTGACGTTTGAGGGTATACGCGATGCTGTCTGGAACGCAATCGGCACGATCAGTGCGCGGCGACAGCGGCTTGTGTGGCAATACAACGTCTGGAAGCAGCTGAAATTGCAGGTAACAGAATCGATTTGGCGGGCGTGTTCAGCGGATTGACCGCAGAAGCAGTCAGAATGACCAGTTGGCCAGAAGCTCGGCGAGATCGAGTTCGTTGACAATGCAGTCCGGCACGAGCAGATCGGCAGAGCATGCTGTGTCACAATCAGCTGCGCAGGAGCCCCATTGTCTGAGAAGCATGAGCAGATCGAAGACGTTGGTTGCACCGTTACCATCGAGATCGCCGCGTCGATCACAGTTGTCTGGTACGCCGTTGTCGTTGACATCTGCAGCGTTGTAGAGATCGATTCTGCAGATGTTGGGGTTGCCGTTTCCGCCGCAGTCGGGCGAGTCGATGCCGAGCGCGAGCGCAGCACTGCCAAGATTCGGAAATGGGCCGATGTGCGCGATGAGGTTGCCGCCTTGTGGTCTGCCGGTGGCTATAAGCAGCCCGCGCATCTGCGAGGGTGTGAGCAATGTGTTGAAATTGTTGAGCGAGATGGACTGCAGCGCGACGACAGACGCAGCGACGACTGCGGATGCGGAACTGGTGCCGTTGAAATTGTGTGAGTAGACCTGGTTGGGATCGTTGCCGTGTTGCGCGAAGTTGCCGTAGCCGAGCGTGAAAACAGCAGCGCCCCAGCCCTGCACGTCGACGCGAGAACCGAAGTTGCTGAACGACAATCGTGCGTGATTGGTATCTGCGGTGCCGGCACCGATGAGAATTGCGCCGCTGTCGCCGCGTGCCATGTATTGGGCGTGGACAGCGCTGTCGAGGTTCTGGTTTCCGTTGCCCGCCGCGGCGACGACGATGATGCCGGAATCGACTGCAGTACGGGTAAGCGTCCACATTGCCAGTTCGTATTCAGCCGGAACGAAGACGTCGTTGGGTCCGAACGCCTGCATTTCCAGGAGAATGACATCGCCGGGGGAGAGCGCGTTGATAGCTGCGGCGAAGGCGTCTTCACGGCGGAATCCGTCTTGTGCGGTCCATTCGCTGAAGAAGCGATACATCGCATCGGGAACGATTCCTGTGCAGCCGAAGTTGTTGTCGAGCGCCGTGATGATGCCAGCAACGGCGGTGCCGTGATGATGCCAGCCGTTGTTGAACACGCCTTGGGCAATCGTCTGGCCGGGCTCGAGGATGACGTCGCACAAGTCTTCGTGCGTGTGTTGCAAGCCGTATTCGACATCGGCGATGGTGATGCCCGTTCCCGAGGCGCCGGCAATGAGCTGCGCGCAATCTGCATGCAGGCCGGGGTTTCTCGTGAGGTATCCCTGCTGATTTCGATATGGCGGCGTGGCGGGGGCAATGTCATCGCATGGCGGCGGCACTTGTACTGCTACGAACTGCACATATTCAACGATGTCGAGATTGCGCAGCGCGCGGGCCAGCGGCGCAAGCTGTTGATCATCTGCACCGCGGATGCGCATCAGGCCGGCGAGGTCGGGTTGGGCGCTTCCGCTGCGCTGCGCAGCGCGCTGCTCGATATTTGCGAGCGTTTGTGCGGGAAGTTTGAAGAGGGGTTCGAGCTGTGCGTTGTGCTGCGCGAGAAGGTTTGACAGGTCGTTGGTGTCAGCGTTTGTCAGAGACCGCACTTCGGTGTTGTCGACGCGAAGCTGGGCTGTGTCACGGAATTTGATAACGAGTTTGTGCGGGCCGGCGGGTTGGTCGAGCTGAGCAGGGGATGTGAGCGCAATGCGCGGCTGGAGGTGGCCGCGGGCAGCGTTTTCGCGAGGCGCAATGTGCTGTGCGGCAGTTATCGAGCATGTAAGTCCGAGAACGCATATTGCTATGAAGTTGTAGCGGATGCGTGCATGCATAATGGATGTGCTACTGCAAATTGAGTGCGTTAGAAATCGTTTGTCTGAGGCCGCGATCGGCTGTGGGTAGTGTATGACGGCTCCAGATGGGCGGGCAGACAGGTGAGAAGAACTGCCGGGCTGCAGAAAGTATGCCATGGAAAACGATGTTTGCATGGCCGCAAAGGCAATTCCATGGAGACGGCAGTACAACAGGAACCGATGCTCGTCACGACAGCAAAGGGGGGCAGACTTCTTTGGGCGCGTGAGAGCAACCTGCATAGACAAACGACAATGATGTGATTCGTCAAAAGATAAAATCGATCAGTGGCTGCCGGGATCAGTAATTCGGCGTGGGCGGGCGGTAGCGGGACATATCGATGGACTTGAACCACTCAATGGTTTTCGCGAGGCCGGTGCGGAGGTCGATTTGCGGTTGCCAGTTGAGCAAGGACTTTGCGAGCGTAATGTCGGGGCGGCGCTGGATGGGATCGTCTTCGGGCAGTTCTCGCGATTGGATGATGTTCGACGACGAGCCGGAGAGTTCCTTCACGAGCTGGGCGAGTTCGCGAATGGTGAATTCGCCGGGGTTGCCGAGGTTGACCGGGCCATGCACGTTCGGCGCATCATCGGGTGTTTCCATCATTGCGATGATGCCGCGAATGAGATCATCGACATAACAGAACGCGCGGGATTGTTCACCGTCGCCATAGAGCGTGATGTCATTACCTTCGAGCGCCTGGCGGATGAAGTTGCTGACGACTCTACCATCGTACGGATGCATGCGCGGGCCGTAGGTGTTGAAGATGCGCACGACCCGGATGTTGACTTTGTTCTGGCGCAAGTAATCGAACATCAATGTTTCAGCTGCGCGTTTGCCTTCGTCGTAGCAGGCGCGCGGGCCGATGGGGTTGACGTTGCCTCGGTAGCTTTCCGGTTGGGGGTGGACATCGGGGTCGCCGTAGACTTCGCTTGTGGACGCGTGGAGAATTCTCGCGCCGACGCGCTTGGCGAGGCCGAGCATGTTGATCGCGCCCATGACGGAGGTCTTGGTGGTCTTGATGGGGTTGAATTGGTAGTGCCCGGGCGCCGCGGGGCAGGCGAGGTTGTAGATCTGATCAACTTCAAGAAACAGCGGGTGTGTGACATCGTGGCGGACCAGCTCGAAATTGTGTTTGTCGAGCAAATGATCGATGTTGGACTTCTGGCTGGTGAAGAAGTTATCCACGCAGATGACATCGTGGCCGGCGTCGACGAGCCGGTCGCAGAGATGTGAGCCGAGGAAGCCGGCCCCGCCGGTGACGAGAATGCGTTTGATCATGGGGTGTGGGCTGTTGGTTTTTGGTTCATTTCGCCCCCGATTTGCCCGGGGGATCGTTGAGCGTTGCGAGAATCTCGCGTTATCCAAGTGCGTCGGTCAACCCCCGGTCAGCCGGGGGGGTTCAATACGCCAGCAGAGGATATCCGATTTACGTTGTCGGCAGGTTGTGGGATCGTCATCGGTGAAAGAGGATTCGCATATGACGATGGGAGCTTCAACACGCGGCGATAATCGGACGTCGGACCGGTCAGCGGTTCGGCATGTTGTGGGAGTGATGACGGGCACGAGCATCGATGGGATTGATGCAGCGCTGGTTCGTGTTGCGGGGCATGGTTCTGCGATGCATGCGGAGCTTGTGCGGCATAGCAGTCGGCCACTGGGGACGTTGAGCGGCCCGCTGCGCGGCGCAGCGGCGCAGTCACGGATTTCTGCGGGTGAGTTTGCGTGGTACGCGCACGAGTTCGGTGAGCTGCATGCGGATGTGATTGGGGAGTTGATTGGTGGCGATGCACTGCATCTTGTGTGTGTGCATGGGCAGACGGTGTTTCATGATCCGCCGTTGTCGTGGCAGTTGATGAATGCCTGGCCGATTGCGCAGCGGTTTGGGTGTCCGGTTGTGCATGATCTTCGTCAGGCAGATCTGGCAGCAGGCGGACAGGGGGCGCCGATCACGCCGATTGGTGACTGGGTGTTGTTTCGTGATGCACACAAACGTCGGGCGATTGTGAACCTCGGCGGGTATTGCAACATGACTGTGTTGCCTGCGGGCGATGATGAAGCGCAGTTGCGGGATATGCAGGGGTTTGATGTGTGTGCGTGCAATCAGGTTCTCGATGCTGTGGCGCGCGAGGCACTGGGCGTGAATTATGATGATGAAGATCGGGTTGCGCAATCGGGCAATGTTGTTGCCGAAGCAGCGGAAGAATTGCGCAGCGCGCTTGTGGCGCAGGCTGCGCATGGCAGATCGCTCGGCACCGGCGATGAAACAATTGCGTGGGTGACGAAGCATCTGCGGAAGCTGTCTGCGGAAGATCTTGCAGCAAGCGCTGTGTGGGCGGTGGCGGGTTGCATCAGTGATGTGCTGCAGCAACAGTCTGTCGATGAGATTTATGTGGCAGGGGGGGGCGCGAAACATCGCTTACTGGTGCAGTTGCTGGATCAGCGGTGTGCAGCAGTTGTGCAGGAGACTGATGTGCTTGGTATTGCGATTGAAGCGCGGGAAGCTGCGTGCATGGCTGTGCTCGGGGCGCTGAGCGCAGATGGAGTCGCAATCACGCTGCCACAGGTGACGGGGTGCAGTGCGCCTGCGCCGGTGGCGGGAGTGTGGTGTCTGCCGGGCGGGTTGATACAGGCAGAGACCAAGAGTTTCATCGCGAAGACGCCACGGTGACAACGGGTCTGCTTCATTCGATTTGAACGCCGAAGCACATGAAGGCCATCTGTGATTCTGAATCGAATCGGTGGTAGATCGGAATATTCGAATCCGGGTAGTCAAACTGTGCGCCGAGGAAACTGATGAAGTAGTACGTCGGTGGCTTGTTGTCATCGTGAACAAGAAACTGCGTTTCGTCCTGTCCATCAATTGCAATCGGCGACAATAAACTGCCGGCAAGATCATGAACTTCCGTAACCTCAAGTGACCATCGCCGATTGAAAGATTTACAATCGGCATCAGTTACGACCCGATACGGCGACTGGACATAAGCGATTGCATTGGGTTTTTTCTTGGGAGTTGCAAGGTCTTGTGCAGCGCCGATTCATGGGTTGTGATGTCACGATTATTGTGGCAGGCGGGATGTGACGAGAAGTTGGTGTGTGCGGTCGCGGATGAAATCGCCGGAGAACTCCCATGTTGCGCGGTTGCCGTTTACTTTGTCTGCGTTGTGCGCGATGATCTCGCCGGGCATTTCGATGGTGATTTCGAATTTCTCATCGCCGAGGTCTTCAGTGATTTCAAAGAATCTGTGGTGGCGTGTGTAGCGATCCATAAACGAGTTTGATGCGCCGGCTCCGAACCATGATGTGTCGCCCAGCGCGCGGTGCATAGCTTCGATGGCAGCGTTTTCGAGTTTCTGCTGTTCGATGACAAGTTCTGTTTCGTCGAACACGCCTTCATCTTCAGCCAGTATTTCGACCAGACGTGCGGTGTCGAACGCGTCGATTGCATCCTTGATGTTGCGACGCATGCGCAGCCACAGATCCTGGGGCATCTCAGGGGCAATATCATCAAACGAGGCTTTGGCAAATGATTCAATCTTCAAGAGTTCAACGCGGGCGACCATGTTCAGTACTGTCGCGCGCTCGGCTGGAGACATGTCTTTGACATCGCGGTCGACAATGTCTTTGACCCGCTTTTCGAGCAGAGCCCGCGGGCGCTCGAGATACGCCCAGGGTCGGGCTTCGTAGATTCTGCTGACGTGACAGTAGATACCGTCGCGACGATCTTCCCATTCAACGGTGGTCGGGAATTGCAGGTTAGTGTCGGGATAGGGATCGAGCACAGACGCGTAGTTGTCCGGCAGCGCTTCGCCGGGCAGGAAGTTCGCTTCGGCGGTAAGGATGTGAGTTTGTTCGCCGTCTTCTTTTTCTTCAACTGAACGTTCGACGAACCAGCCGCGATCGAGAGCGGGGGGCGCATCGCCGTCCATGAGGTCGTGTTCGCTGTCGGAGCTGTGCTCGACGTTTATGTGCACGCTGCCATCGTGATTGATGACGAGCGTCTCTTTGCGTTCAACGCAGGCGCTGAGCAGCAGCGTGATGGCAATGAGAGCAGAACTGAGGTGAATTGCGGGTCGATTGCTCATTGAGTAGCTCCGAAATGGACACATTCATGATAGTCGGGCGCGCAAGAAAAACCCCGGGACAGGAGTCCCGGGCTTTGATGTTGATTCTGTATGTCTTTCCCATGAGGGAACAGGAGTCGGAATCACACGCCGTAGATTGGGCGGAGCTTGCCTTCGAGATGGCGCAGCAGCGGATCAGCGCTAAGCGGCTTGCCGGTGACGTGTTCGCAGAGTTCGGCAGCACGATAGCGCTGGCCGTGTGCGTGAATGTTTTCATTCAACCAGGTGCGCAGTGCATCGAACTTGCCTTTTTCAAATTGCGCGTACAGGTCGGGCATATCATCGAGCGCCTTCTCGAAGAACTGTGCTGCGTAAAGGTTGCCGAAGGTGTACGTTGGGAAGTAACCCATTGAACCCATTGACCAGTGGATGTCCTGCAGGCAGCCCTTTGCATCATTGGGCACATCAATGTTGAGGTATTGCTTGTACTTCTCGTTCCAAACTTCGGGAATGTCATCGACGTTGATATCGCCCGCGATGATTCCGCGTTCGATTTCGAAGCGAACCATAATGTGCATGTTGTAGGTGGCTTCATCAGCTTCCACGCGGATGAAATCCGGTTTGACGATATTGACTGCGCCGTAAACATCGTCAAAGGAAAGGTCTTTGACCGCGCCACTAAGGTGTTCGGGCATCTTCGGATAGCACCATTTCCAGAACGCCTGAGATCTGCCGACCTGGTTTTCCCACATTCGGCTTTGGCTTTCGTGGATGCCCAGCGAGACGGACTCGCCCATAGGCGTGCCGATGTGCTGTTCAAGCAGGCCCTGTTCGTAGATGCCGTGTCCACATTCGTGCATCGTGCTGCCGAGCGCATCGTTAACGTTGTTCTCGTGGAAGCGCGTGGTGATGCGGACATCGTTGCAGTGCGTGCCGCTACAGAACGGATGTGTGGAGATGTCGATGCGCCCGCGGTCGAAATCGAATCCGATTGCTTCAGCAACGAAGCGTACGAACTGGCGCTGATTTTCAATGGGGATGATCTTCGCATTGAAGGCGTTGCTCGGTGGATTGGAGCTGCCCATGAGATCGTTGAGCAAGGTAACGAGACGATCACGAAGCGGAGTGAAGACTTTCTCGACATCCGCTGCGGTGCATCCCGGTTCGTAGTCTTCTGCAAGGGCATCCCACGGTTCGCCGCCGGGGGCCCAGCCGAAACAATCAGCTTTTCGGCGGAGCAGGGTAATGATGTCCTTGAGCATCGGTTTGAATTCGCTGAAGTCGGAATTCTTGCGCGCGCGTGCCCATGTGTGCTGGCCGACGCTGGACAGTCGTGCTTCTTCTTCGATGAGCTCGGTCGGCAGTTTGGTTCTGCGGTCGTACACACGGCGGAGTTCACGGATGTTGACTGCTTCGATACTGCGTGGATCGCTGGTGAGCGAGGAATCGGATTCACACTCGCTGAGCAATTCGCCGATTCGTTTATCAGTTGCGGCTTCGTGATGAATGCGCGCGAGTTGGGCGATCTGTTTGCTGCGGTACTCGACACCGCGGGCGGGCATTTTGACCTCCTGATCCCAGTGCATGATCTCAAGAGTTGCGTGCAGCTGCTGGGCGTCGCGGGCAAGTTTGAGGAGCGTTTCGTAGGCCTGCTGGGTAGAGCCTGCAGTGCGTGTTGCGGTGGTCGTCATGGGACGATTCTCCTGGAAAATTCAAAATCGTGGAGTTGCAATCACCCATGGTATCAGCAGTTTCGGCGGTGTCATGCCGGTTTTTATGGAGTCCAAAACGCAGGCCGGAGCGCCTCGCAGGAGACGCTCCGGAACCTGAACATGTTGATATAACCCTGCGGGGGCAGGGCTGGGAGGCTGAGGACTACTCCTTGTCGCTTTCGGTGTTGGTCAAAAGCGACTCAAGGTATTCAAGGACTTCAGAAGAACGCGGATCAGTTCGCATTTGCGCCAGGTCCAGAGCATTACGGCCACGCAGATCGGTCGCGGTGATATCAGCACCAGCTTCAACGAGCGTCTTGACGGTCTTGAGGTCGCCGCCGGACTTTTCCGAAGCGACTAGCAGCGCCGTCTTGCCTTCGCGATCGGTTGCTTCAATCTTTGCGCCATGCTCGATGAGCGCCTTGACGTTGTCCGCATTGCCGGTCTGTGAAGCATGCATGAGCGGCGTCGAACCAGCGGGCGTCATGTCCTTGACTTCAGCATCTGCGCCAGCTTCGAGAAGCGCGGTGACGGATTCAGCTTCACCTGTGAGTGCCGCCCAGATCAGCGGTGTGAAGCCCATTGTGCCGCCGACGTTCACATCCGAACCAGCTTCGATGAGAGTGCGAACGGATGCGCCATCGCCGAAACCAGCTGTCCAGGAGAGTGCGGTGCCGACGACCGAGTCACGAGCACGGATATCGGCGCCGGCATTGAGCAATTCACGGATAATATTGACGTCCTTGGCATGACCAGCCCACATAAGCGGGGTCTTGCCGATGCGATCACGAGCTTCGACATCAGCACCAAGTGCGACAAGCTGTGAGACGATTTCGAGTTGGCCGTTGTGTGCTGCAAGCGCGAGAAGGGTTGCGCCGGTCCGATCCTGTTCTTCGAGATCGACTTCGCCGGAGTCGATCAGTTCGATCAGCTTGTCAGCGTTGCCATTCTTGATGAGCAGCAGTGCGTTGTTCGCCGGCTGGATGTATTCGGGCTTGGGCGGATTGAATTCACGACCATCGACGGGCTTCAGAGCGCCACCCGTCTGGGTCGGCACTGCCGGGTTGGTGTTGTTGTTTTGGGCGACCTGATTGCCACGGTTGACAGGCTTGTAAATGGCCTGCACGTTGACAAAGATCTTGTCGCATTTCGGGTGATCGGTGTAAAAAGTCAGGCGGCGCGTGGAACCGAGTTCTTCCCAGCGTTCCCAATCAAGGTTGATTTCGTGCTTGGCGAGGCTGTCTGAACCAAAATCTTCAACGATCGGGGGGTGCATTCGAAGAACGCGAAAACCTACTTCGTCTTTTGAGTTCAAAGTGACCGTACCAGTCGATCGGCCTTCGGCTTCATCCTTGTCCTTGTCAATCGTCCACGGCTCAGCGAGCACGTAGCTGACTGCTTGCGATGAAACGGACAGCGGCAACTGCGGCTGTCCCTCGATCATGAAGCGCATGACCTTGGTTATGGTCTGCGGCTTATTGCCGGCGCTCATTTTGATTTCAACATCGACCGACTGGCCGGGCTCGATGATTTTGTTGCGCGGGCATTTCGCAGCGGTGCAGCCGCAACTGCTCTTGCAGTCGACGACCTTTACAGCTTCGCTGCCGAAGTTGACGAGTTTGACAATTCCAGTTTTGGCATCGCCGGTGGGTATCTCGCCGAGGTCCAGCGCTTCTGGTTCGGCTCGAACGGTCAGCTCGCCAGCGACATTGTCCTCGTTGAAGTTGGCGCGTTTGATCGGCTTGGCATCGCCGGGGTTTGTGAGACCAGCCGCAAGATCGTTGTAGTCAATATGAGTGGGATCGGGACCGCCATCAGCAGAAGCAGTGCTCGCTGGCTTTGACTTGGTCGACTCCGTCTTGGTCGCCGCCGATTTTTCTGCTGCTGCTGGTGTCTTTTCAACGGTGATTGCAGCGTCAGAACTGACGTTCTTGGTCGCGGAGGCTGTTTCAGCGGATGCTTCGCCAGCGGCCGGGCCGGATTGCTCACAACCGATCAGAATGAGCGATGCGCTCACGCAGAGAGTTGCCAAAAGGGTGATTTTCTGTCGCATGGATTGTTCTCCCGCCTGCACAAAATCTTGTTTTACAGGTACTTACATCAACACGTGTCGGCCGCGATAGGGGCTTGCGAAAGATCATCGGCCTGAGAATACCCCTCCCCAACGCTCAAACGGCAAAAACACCGGGTCTTTCCAGCAATCCGCCGTAGAGACTGAACGACCGTGATCCGATCGTATTGCCTGTCAAAATGAATTCCATAGATGCCTCGCATCGGGGGGTGAATGCTGAGCATTCTCGGACTGATGCTGATTTGTATGTTCGATGGGGCAAATGCCTGTTCGGCGCAGGTTCAGCGGAGTATGCTCAGTCTCTTGATCGCTGCAGGTGTATGTTTGCTCATAGCGGTTTTCTTTCAATTGACCCCCCATGATTCTCGGATGGCTCCATGACCACGACTCCAGTGCCCGAACATCTTCAAAAGCCGCACATCCGGCCGATCCAGCCGATGCCCATAAAGAAGGATGACCAGACACTGATTGCGCTGCGGGATCCGATGATGCTGAGCAAGGAAACTGTGGTGATTCCTCCGCAGGCGCTTAAGGCATTGCAGGCGTTCCGCGGTGAGCTGACAGTGGAGGAAATCGCAGAGCAGTTATCCGCACCCGCCGAGCAACTTGCCAAGCTGGCTGAGGGACTTGATCGAGTTGGTTTGTTGTGGGGTCCGAACTTCGAGGAGCTGGAGAAACAGTGCAAACAGCGGGTGGCCGATGCGGGTGCGTTTCCAGCGATAGCCTCGGCGATGCTCGGCGAGTCGGAAGAGGCGTGTCGCGCGCAGCTCGATTCGTATATCGAACAGACCGAAGATCCGGAACTTGAGGAGCCGGTGATTGGCCTGGTTGCGCCGCATCTTGATTACGAACGCGGTTGGCCGAATTTTGCTGCGGCGTACTACGCGCTGCGTGATATGGACCCGCCTGATCGCGTTGTAATTCTCGGCACCAACCATTTCGGGATGGGCGATGGAGTGGTGGGCTCTGAGTATGGATTCCAATCGCCGTTGGGGACGTGCCCCGCTGATGATGTCGTTGTCAGCGCAATGAAAGACAAGCTCGGACGGCCGTATATTGTCGATCAGCTTGATCACCTGCCGGAACATTCCATTGAACTGCAGCTACCGTGGATTCAATACTTCTTCGGCAACGTGCCGGTTGTTGCGGCGCTGCTGCCGGATCCGTTTGCGCCGATGCTTGATGACGACGGCGAGCGGACGACAACAGAGCAATTTGTCGATGCACTGCGCGAAACGCTTGACGAAGTCGGCGGGACGACGTTCTTTATTGCGTCATCGGATCTGAGTCATGTCGGTCCGCAGTTCGGTGAGCCTCGGCCGGTGGATGATCAGCGCAAATTCGATGTCGAACGACACGATCGCGACATGCTTGCGAAATTTCTGAGCGGCGATGCGGAGGAATTCATCGGCGCGATGAAGTGGAACAAGAATCCCACGCGATGGTGCAGTGTCGGGAATATGGCTGCGGTCCTGCAATTGGCCAAACCGAAGGCATTGGAACTGATCGATTATCGTCAGGCGTGCGATGATCAGGGGCACGTGCTGGTGTCGAGCGCTGCGATTGTGCTGCACTGAAGAAAAGCCAAAAAGCCAGACAGCCAAACACATAGACCATTGAAATAATGCGCGGCGGAAGGGAACGCGAGTACGTGGACCTTCTGTACACTGCGCGACATGATCGCAGTCGTGCAGCGCGTTTCCGAAGCATCGGTTCGAGTGCAGCGGGAGGGATATTCCGCAACCATCGGCCGTGGACTTATGGTCTTGCTTGGAGTCGTGCAGGGCGACACCGAGCGTGAAGCGGTGTGGATTGCGGGCAAGCTCGCGCGGCTGCGCATCTTCAATGATACTCACGGCAAGATGAATCGGTCGGTGCAGGACATTGACGGCTCGGTGCTGCTTGTGAGCCAGTTTACGTTGGCGGGCAACTGCGAGAAGGGCAATCGACCGAGCTTTATGCACGCGGCGGAGCCGGCGCTTGGCGAGAAGTTGTATGAGCGTGTGGCTGAAGAGTTGCGCGAGAGCCACAATCTGCCGGTCGAGACAGGTATCTTCGGCGCGATGATGGAAGTGAGTCTTGTAAACGACGGGCCGGTGACGCTGCTTGTGCACCGTGAGCCTGAGTCATAATCCGGTACAATCATTCTTGTGACACGCACGCACCACACGGAGCAGCAGATGCAGAGCCTTCTGTCGGATGATGACCTGCATCTGTTCAACGAGGGCACGCACTACCGGCTGTATCAGCATCTGGGGGCGCATATCGTGTCGCGTGAAGGGCGCCGCGGCGTGCAGTTTGCAGTGTGGGCGCCGAACGCGCAGGCTGTTTCTGTCGTTGGCGATTTCAACAACTGGAAGCCGGCGCTGCACCAGATGCAGATGCGCGACAAATCCGGAATCTGGGAAGTGTTCGTGCCGCATCTCGGGCCCGGAACGTTGTACAAGTACCACGTCGTGTCGAATCACAAAGCATACGCGGCGCAGAAAGCCGATCCGTTCGGCGTGATGCATGAGCAGCCGCCCAAAACCGCGTCGGTTGTGCATGAACTGGAGTATCAGTGGAACGATGCGGCGTGGATGCAGCATCGCAGCGATCGGCACACCGTGACGCAGCCTATGTCGGTCTATGAACTGCATGTTGGTTCGTGGCGCCGGCATGTCGAAAACGATCGGGTGCTGTCGTATCGTGAGATTGCGCCGCTGCTGATTGAACATGTGCAGAAGACCGGATTCACGCATGTTGAATTCATGCCGGTGATGGAACATCCATTCGGCGGGTCGTGGGGGTATCAGATCACCGGGTATTTCGCTGCGACCAGCAGGTTCGGTTCACCGCAGGACTTGATGTACCTGATTGACAAACTGCATCAGCACGACATTGGTGTGATTCTGGATTGGGTGCCATCGCACTTTCCGACAGATGAACACGGGCTGCAGTTTTTTGATGGCACGCATCTGTTCGAACATGCCGACCCCAAGCTGGGTTTTCACCCGGACTGGAAGTCGTCAATATTCAACTATGGTCGCAATGAAGTGCGCAGCTTCCTGATCAGCAACGCACTGTTCTGGTTTGACAAGTATCACATTGACGGTTTGCGCGTCGATGCAGTGGCGTCGATGTTGTACCGTGATTATTCGCGCCGCGAGGGTGAATGGATTGCCAATGAATACGGCGGGCGCGAGAACATTGATGCGATTGGTTTTCTGCGTCAGCTCAACTGCGCGGTGTATGGCGCGTTTCCGGATGTGCAGATGATAGCTGAGGAATCAACAGCCTGGCCGATGGTCTCGCGGCCGACCTATGTAGGCGGGCTCGGTTTCGGGCTGAAGTGGGACATGGGATGGATGCACGACACGCTCGCGTACATGCAGCATGAGCCGGTGCATCGGAAATATCACCACCACGAAATGACGTTCCGGGCAATTTATCAGTTTGCGGAAAATTACCTGCTGCCCTTGTCGCACGATGAAGTTGTGCATGGCAAGGGTTCGTTGCTGAGCAAGATGCCCGGCGATGACTGGCAGCGGTTTGCAAATCTGCGATTGCTGCTCAGCGCGCAATGGACCGCAGCGGGTAAGAAGCTGCTGTTCATGGGCGGAGAGATCGGGCAGTGGCGCGAGTGGAATTACGAATCGTCGGTGGATTGGCATCTGTTGGACAGCGAATCGCATCGTGGTGTGCTGAACACTGTGCGCGAGTTGAATCGGTTGTATCGCGAGGAGCCGGCGCTGTACGAGCAGGATTGTCTGCCGAGTGGTTTTGCCTGGCTAGATCCGAACGATGCGGATCAATCGGTGTTTTCGTTTCTACGGCGCGGCAGCAGTGATCGCGATGTGATTGCGGTGGTGCTCAACGCAACGCCTGAAGTGCGCAGCAGCTACCGCATCGGCGTGCCGATGGGCGGGTGGTGGAAAGAGATATTCAACAGCGATGCAACCGAGTTCGGCGGTTCGGGGCAGGGGAACATGGGCGGGTTGCCATCAACGAAACACGCATATCACGGCTATGAATATGCGCTGGAATTGACGCTGCCGCCGCTGGCTGCGGTGATGTTGCGATGGGATGGGGCGAATTCCAGCGGTCGATTTGAATCAGATTCATAAGTCAGGTTTAGTTTCTGCCGCTTCACGGACGAAGTTCATTCAGTGCAGAAAAGGTCTGCAATGTCAATTCGTGCGTTCGCCGCGGTATCGCCTTGTACTCGATGCAACTTGAATGGAAAGGCAAACCGCATTGGGCGGTTGAGCAGCGGCATCTATTGGCGGCGTATCGTGTTGGGCGGAATTGATGTTTTCAATCGTCTGCCGGAGGTGCAGTTCGGCCGATCCAGCCTTTACGGCGGAAGTACAGCAACATAACGCCTGCGACGAATAACATGCTCACGAGCAGTGCGGGATATGCCCATTTGTAACTGAGTTCGGGCATGTCCGAAAAATTCATGCCGTAGACTCCTGCCATGAATGTCAGCGGGATGAAGATACTTGCCATGATTGTCAGCACTTTCATGACTTCGTTCATGCGGTTGCTGACGACGGACAGGTATGTGTTGAACAGGTTGGAAGCAATGTCGCGCGAGGCGTCAATGACATCGACGATCTGTACCGCATGGTCGTAGCAATCTCTGAAATACACGCGGACATCTTTTGACACGAACGGGCTGTCACCGCGCACAAGCGCATTGACTGCATCACGCTGCGGCCAGATGCCGCGGCGCAGATCAAGCAGCGTGCGCTTCATGCGGTTGATTGTCGCAAGAATATCCTGTGAAACATCGTTCATGACCTGCGTCTCGACGCGTTCAAGCGCATTGCTGATGAATTCCACTGCCGGGTAGTAATGGTCAATGATTGTGTCGATGATTGCGTAGGCAAGGTAATCCGACCCAGATTTGCGCATCGGCCCGGCGCCCTGGTGAATGCGTTGGCGCACGGGATCGAGCACATCGCCGTAGAGTTCCTGAAAGGTCAGGACAAAATTCTCGCCGAAGAAAATGCTGACCTGCTCGATGTCGACAGATCCTCGTTCGTCGAGTTTGACCATGCGGGAGATGTAGAGTTGATGGAGATCGAACTCTTCGGTCTTGGGTCGTTGGGGGACGTTGATGACATCTTCGAGGGCAAGCGAATGGATTTTGAATTCGGCTGCAAGTGTACGCAGGAGCTGTTCGTCGCCGAGGCCTTGCACATCTATCCAGAGTTTGCCGGGTTGGGCGCGCAACGTCTGTAATGTTTCGATGTCAGCACTCTCATGCACGTGTACATCGTCTTTCGTATACAGCATAGCGGTAATGCGCGGCGGCAGGGCATTGTCTGAAATGACAAGGGTTCCGGGACGTGAACCGGCGGGTGGGTGCTGTTTGTGAAACATATAAAGACTCCACGCAATCGACGGTCGCAATCAGCGCTCAGCTGGATTTGTCAGCACTTTCAGTAGATGTGTCGTTGTTGCGCTGCGCCAGAATGCGAACGTCCAGCGGCGCAAGTGCATTCACGTGAACATCCCGCTGCGGGAAGGCGATGACGATACCTTCTTCGCGGAAGAGGGTATCTATGCGATAGCGGATTTCACTTTCGATGATGCGCCGATCCATCAGCCGGCGCATGACGATCCAGAAATGGACTTCGAAGTTGAGCGAATTGTCGCCGAATTCTTCAAACAGGACGATCGGAGCGGGTGTGGCCAACACGCGTTTGTGTTCACTGCTGGCTTTATGCAGCAGTTCGGTGACTTTGTCGGTTGGCGATCCATAGGCCACGCCGACTGAGACATGGATGCGCACGCGCGTTTCCGAAAGCGTCCAGTTGATGACGTTGTTTTCGAGGAATGAGCTGTTGGGCACAATGATTTCGATATTGTCACCGGTGAGAATCCGTGTGCTGCGTGCGCCGAGATGCTGCACGACGCCGTAGAGTTCGCCGATCTGTATGAGATCGCCAACGCGTATGGGTCGTTCTGCTATAAGGATCAACCCGCTCATGAAATTGTTCATGATGTTCTGGCTGCCGAATCCGACGCCGATTGCAACAGCACCGCCAAGAATCGTGAATGCGGTGAGTGGGACGTTTACTGTGCGCAGGGCGATGAAGACGAAACTGATGAGCAGCACGTAGAAAATGACGGAACGAATCGCTGCGGCTGCACCTTCATTGAAGCCAACTCGTGGCAGGAGGCGTCTGCCGAGCCATGCGCTGATGAGCCGAGCTGCGAAGAACCCGAGAAACAGCAGAATCAGACCGACGACGATCTTGCCGACTGTGATCGGGCGATCGTCGATTGATGTGATTTCAAAATTCCAGACTTCGACAACGCCATCCCAAAACGCAGCTACATGCTCGCTGAAGCCGACGGTTGAGACGTGTTTGCTTATGTCGCCGAGCAGGCGCTCTGCTGCGAGGCGTGTGCTCTCTATGCTTGCAACGTTCGATTCGTAGACCTGATCGAGTTCCTGGGTGAGGTGTATCTGCTCACGAATCCAGCGGCTGACGGCAGGCGACTGTGCGTCCGCAGCGTCGAGTTTGTCCTGCAATGCGACGAGTGATTGGCGAAGATCTCTGAATTCGAGTTCCTGCAGCGCATATTCGGAGTCCAGTGATTCGAGCCGGACGCGGGCTTCTTCATCCCACTTGGAAAGGACAGCACGCTCGGGCAGTGCCCGCCAGATGTCGTAGCGCCGCCGCCAGAGTTCCTTGGTGTCGGTGATGCGCTGTTGGCGGCGCGAGAGTGTTGCAATGTCGCGCTGCCGAACCTGGAACGAAAGCCGGCGTGCATTGACCTCTTCTGCAACGGCCTGATCTTCTGCATTGGCTTCGAGGCGCTCGCGGGCGTCGACCCATTGGCGCTCGAGCATCGTCAGGCGAATCTGCAGCAGCTCCTGTTGCTCCTTAAGCGCAGCCTCCTTGGCGTCGTACTCGACAAGCTTGGATTGCAGATCGCTTGATGAGAATGTGGACTGACGGGACATCCATGTATCGCGCTCTTCGAGCACTGCGACCCGCGCCTCGTAGGTGTCCTTGAGAACCGCCTGGCGCTGGGTTTCAAGCTTGCGGAGTTCAAGTTGCTGTGCAGCCAGTTGGCTTTCCAGTTCAGCAATGCGCAGCGCCTGTGTCAGCGTTGCGACCTGTGCGTCATCCGTATTGGAATCACGGCGCTCGCGTACCTGACGGCGTGCAGCTTCTTTTTGTTCGAGCGTTTTTGCAGCTTCCTCACGGGCCTGTGTGGCTGCTTCAATGCCCGCTTGCAGCGTCGCTTCACGGCCGTGCAGGGTCTGCAGTTCGTTGCGGACCGAATCGATAACCAGAATTGAATACGGTGCGGATTCCGGCGGACCGTTGGTCTGCAGGTCCACAAGTGCTGTTTGCAATTCTTGCAGTGTCTGTGTGGATTCAGCGGTCTGCTGCAGTGTCGCGCTCTGTTCGCCAAGTGCAAGTTCAATGCGCTTGAGAATAGTTTCGACTTGCAACAGATGTGGCGGAGGCTTTTCACCCGATTGGGCGAGCTGATCCTGCACACGCTGCAGTTCTTCGCTGATATCAGCGAGGCGGGTGGTAATCCGCTGCTCGGGTGTCGGGAGGGCAGCTTCTTCAGAGGCTGGTTCAGTTGCGGTTGTGGGCGTTTGGCCTGCGGCTGGTGCGACAGCCAGAAGAATTGCAACGATCCAGATTGCTCGTCGCATCATCTTGCTCTGCGTTGTCAGCGAGGTCGATCGTTGCATGAGTTATGCATGTTTATACCTAAAACATGTTCAGGCCGCCTGCAGCAAAGTATGCGCAAGGCACTCATTAGACATTCTCGCGGCTCTGGGAGTTCTAATCGAGCGACCCACGCTTTGAATCGATGCGCAGATTCCGGGGTGTACAGTTGTTGCGGTGATGTTGGGCGCACGAATCGACTGCAGTGAGGAATTCGAAAAATTCTTGCTGCTCAACGTTTTCGGATTTTGATTTCTGTTCAAAGCGCTATTCAGGCAGCGTCAGTCAATGGCGAAATGACAAGCAGAACGCACCCGGAGCGGGTTCGCGGTACACCATGTTGTCCACCTTTTGGGATGCGAATGTAATCGGATCTGTGCAGCGTCTTGCCTGCGAGTTCGAGATCTCCTTCGAGAATGAGGCACTCTTCCACGCCGGGGTGTTCATGATCCGGGAAGACGACGCCGGGCTCGAGTTTGAGCAACAGCGTGACTCGATTCAATTCGCGGTCCACGAAGAGGTTGCGTGATCGAACACCGGGAACATTTGTCTCGCGCCAGCCGATGTCATCACCGCGCAGAATGACCATTGCAGATGGATCTTCTGCAAGCGTGTCATCGGTCTCGTCCACGGATGCAAAGACCGGGTCGGGTTTCGAAGGCGCGATAGCGCTGATCAGATTGCTCCGTACGATCAAGTTTGGTTCCTCGGACTGTTCCTCGTGCAGGAATTGATCAACGACGTTCTGCACTTCACTGAACGCGTGCAGATGTTCGGAATCGCCGGCCAGCAGTTGCGACTCGAATTGTTCGAACTCGTCCGGCGGCAAGGTACCGGCTGCGTACATCGCAGCCTGGTCAAGCAGATTGTCAAATTCGCACGTCATGGCGCGACAGTCTCCGATGCGCACAGCCGCTCGCGCAGCTGGGCAACTCCATTTCGTATTCGTGATTTTACAGTACCAACCGGGATGTCGAGATGTTCAGCAATCTGATCGCGCGTCATTCCGTACGTGAATGCGAGCACAATCGGCGCACGTAGATCCTTATCGAGCGTCTCCAGTTCAGTACGCAGATCGATACCAATCTGAGAGTCAATATTGATCAGCGACTCAGGTGCGCGCTGATCCTGTGCACGCTGCTGATTCGCGTGGCGTCGCGCATTGGTTCGGGCACGATCAATCGCCCGGGAGCGTGCAAGTCTGAAGATCCATGTGTCAACCCGCCCCAGCACCGGGTTGTAACGCGCGGCATGCCGAGTCCACAACTCAAGCATGACCTGTTGCAACACATCTTCAGCATCGTGTTGATTGTGAAGCACCCGCCGGATGATGCCAAGCGTTCGAGGGGCGTGGCGATCGTACAGCTGAAGAAACGCATCATGTTCCCGTTGGGCAACACGACCGATCAACTGAACGTCGCTGGATTCGAATTCGACGGAATGATCTGACATCACATGCAGTCCGAACGAAGCGCTGAAGTTTGGTCGAAGGCTTCGGTCCACCGTAAGACCATTGACAGGCCAATGATACCGAAGCTGCATGCGATGCGACAGAAGTAAATTTGACTGTGCATCTGGGCCTGCCGTCATCGGATGCAATCCACCAGCATTGCCACACGGATGCGGGTGGCTCTCGATGCATTGCTTGGGATGGCACTGGCAGGCAGACAACGTGGTGGGTCCAATCGTGTTATGTGACGGATCGTTCAGAGTCGCCAACGCGCTTCGCAGGCTGAGATTCCTCACTAATTCATTCGCCGGTCAATTTGACTGAGTTTTTGATTTTTCGGGAATAAGCCAAATCAATGTTTCGAACCTGATTGCGGGTGTACCCGAAGGACGAAGTTTTCTTCGAAAATCAAAAACTCAGAGGTGCCGTATGTCGGATTGGAGGGGTCGATGGTTTGCCGTGCTCTTGGCATAGGCAATCGACGGACTCCTTCGTTGCCTGTCGCGTCACGACAACTCACGTGCGCGACATGACACATTCAACCTCCTCTGGAAAGGCACATCATGTTTCGGAACAGTTCATTGAAGATTGGAGCAGTGGTTCTTACTGCAGGTGCGTTTGCGGCGATCAGTTCGCCGATTGCCCGCGCCTCCAGCCACAGTGACGCTCCTCTGATCAAACTCGACCCGCAAGCAAACCTGACGGACGTGTATGCATTCGTCGGTACAAAATACGACGATCCGAGCATTGAAGTACTCAATGTTCTTGCGAACGTTCGTCCGTTTTCTGAGCCGGGCGACGGTCCGCATTACGATCGGTTCTCGCCGGATGCCCGGTACAGCCTTCACATTACGAATCCCGCATCTGGCGAAACCGTACTTCGATACGACTTCCAGTTCTCCGCGGTGGATGAAGGTTACAAGAACATCAACACGATTCTGTCATACGGCCTCGGTACTGCGCCCGGGCAGATTCAAAGCATCGGTGATGCCCAGCAGAATTACACGCAGACGTACTCCGTCGTGCGACGTGGTAATGGGCGCGAAAGCAGGATCGCCCAAGATATTGTCGTGGCGCCGCCGAACGTCGGCAGTAACGTCACGGCGTTGTACAACGACGCGGACGGTCGTTCCGTTTCCGGCGCTACGTCTCTGCAGGAACTAGACAGCCTGACGCTTCAGGCAATTCAGGATGGCAGCAACGGTGAAGCGCTGTTTGCGGGCCCGCGTGATGACAGCTTCTATTCCGATATTCCCGGCGTGTTCGACCTCCTGAACATTCGTATTCTCGACAACACCGGCTCGCTTGCTGACGGACTTGGTCAGGATGGCAACGGCGTCGATGGCTTTAGAGGGTTCAACGTTCTCACGTTCGGTGTGCAGATTCCGCTGAGTGAGCTTCCGGAGTTTCAATACAACGATGCGTTCTTCGGTCAACAGACCGGCGTGGGTGCGTATGCGTCGGTGAGCCGTCGTGCATTGACTCGACGCGTGCAGGGTGATGACATTCGCAGCTTCGGCCCGTGGATTCAGGTCAATCGCCTGGGCAATCCTTTGTTCAACGAAGGGCTTGTCGCCTTCGCGGATAAAGATCGTTTCAACTCGACCAAGCCCACGCAGGACAATCAGTTTGCAACACACGCAGCGAATTCGGAGCTTGCAGCGCTCATCAACTTGGTGTTCAACACACAGTTCCAGACGAACGATCGTCAGGATCTCGTGGCTGTGTTCATTCCGGATGTATTGCGTGTTGCCACGACAACCGGCCCGGTCCCGTTGAGCGGCCAGGATGGATTCAGCCGGCTGGGCTTCATTGGTAACGACCTGACCGGCGGTGTGTCCAGCGGATGGCCAAACGGCCGGCGGTTTGGTGATGATGTGGTGGATATTGCGCTGACGGCGATCGCAAGTGGTCCGACCTATGCGGAGATTACAGTCGTTGGTGACAATGTTGCAGCGAACGATGTGCAGTTCAACGCAGTCTTTCCGTATGCAGCGACGCCGCATTCCGGTTCCAACAACAGCAAGGATTCGATTCCCGCGCCAGCGCCGGATCCGATCAATCCCGGCGATATCGACGGCGACGGCGATGTTGACGTCTTTGACCTGTTGATTCTGCTTGACAACTTCGGCTCCTCCAACTGACGCAGGCCCGGCGGGCTGTTTGCATGCACCCTGCCCGGCACGCCTCGTGCTTCAGCCATGCCGAAAGGTGTGGCTGGGCATTTCACTTACTTTTACTCACTTACACTCACAATTCCTGATGGGAGCAAATCGATGCAACGTCAATCTCTGCGCACTTTAGTTGTGCTTGTCATCGTCATGATCGGTGGAGCGCGCAGCGCAATCGCACATGAATTCTGGATTCAACCTTCGAGCTATTCGGTTGATGCGAACGGTTTGATCACAGTGCAGACAATGCATGGCGAGCGCTTTGCCGGCGACGTTGTTTCGAGAAATGAATCTGTCATACGACGATTCGAACTTGTGCAGCGTGACCATGATCATCTTCCGGTTCTTGGTCGACACGGCGGCGCACAGAGTTTCGTGCGGCCGGGTGGCAATGGAGCATGTCAGATCGTTTTCGAGAGCGAAGAGATAGAGCACATGCTTTCTGCCAGTGCGTTTGAAGCGTACCTCGAAGAAGAGAAACTTGACTCGATACGTGCGGAGCGAAGAGAGCGCGGCGAAACAGATATGCAGGGGCGCGAGGTGTATGTTCGATGCGCCAAGACGCTGATCAATCTCGGCGCAGCGACAGACGTCCAAAGCGATACGCCGGTTGGACTTCCATTGGAGATCGTCGTAGATGACGCTACGACCAACGAGACGTGCGGTGATCTCTCAGCTGTGGTTTTGTTTCATGGCAAGCCGATCGAAGGACTGCGGGTTGTCGCCGTCAGCGAAGCCGACCCGGAAGCGTTGATCGAACTGGTAACTGACGACGCCGGCCGCGTTCAGGTTTCTGACATTTCCGACGGACCCTGGATGTTCACTGCACTGCACATGGTTCGCGTTGACAATCGTTCGGACGTCCAATGGAAGAGCTATTGGGCATCGATAGCTCTGTCGGTACAGCAGGCAGGTGCAAAGGAAGTGCGGGCTTTGCAACCGCCAGCGACTTCAGCGGAAGCCGGCGAAGTCGATTCGTGATTCGAGCCAGATGACTCTGGCGACCCGGTTCTTCCGGATTGGATGCATCCGATGCAATTACGACAACACCCGCAGTCAATTCGGCTGCGGGTGTTTGCATCAAACCGGAGGATGTGAAAGCGACCCCAAAACGATAGGCACAGCAGGATGTTGAATTGTCAGTTTTGTCAGTATCTGGCAAAGCCGGATTGCCCTTAACTGTATTGCATGAAAAGGCTTGTGTTGTGTCACTGTTCGATGTCTCGACATCGCTCCGTAGACGGCGAATTTAATACAAAACCAGCCGTGCAATTTGCCGGATTACAGATTGAAAATAGATGCATCCAGTACGCAGACAGATGGGCGTCTGTCAATCTGGTCGTGGACGACTATTCACAATTCATAGTGAATTATTCACAATTCGAATTCATGAGCAGATCAACGGTTCATTCACAACATGTTTGTTGCGACTTTTTTGTTTGCACACTTGAGATCTTCGTGTATATGAACAAGTGACGGTATATGGAGAGTTCATCTCTCTATTCCATTCACTATGGAATCGGCGACGGCTGGAGGGCCGAAGTTCTAACCAAGTTCAGGCAGACGACTATCCCCCGATCTTTGAATCCGTCTAGCGGATCAGGTTGAGCCCACGTGTTCGCACTCGCATCTCAGTTATGCGTTCGGCGGCACGGGCAGCGCGCTCCCTGAAGATGCAGCCCGATTCAAGAACCGCTCGCTCGCGAGCAATCGGCGAGGCATCATCGCCTGCAGTTCATCAATTCCATTGGCAAATCCAGCGCATGTGCATCGTGCATTCATGCCATGCGCGCTTACTGAATCACGAAGGGAATCAGTGATGACGACCAAGGCGATTAATGTACAACGTGTCCAGCTCTCGGACGTCAAACCTGCGCCGTACAACCCGAGAGTTGAGCTCAGACCCGGCGATCCCGCGTTTGAGAGTCTGGCCAGGTCAATTGAGACTTTTGATCTTGTTCAGCCGATCGTCTGGAACAAACGAACCGGCCACGCGGTCGGCGGCAATCAACGGTTGGCAGTTCTGCAGGCCCGCGGCGATCTCGAGACCGACGTCGTCGTCGTCGATCTGCCGCTTGCCGAAGAGAAGGTTCTCAATCTCGCGCTCAACCGGATTGATGGCGATTGGGATACCGACAAGCTCGCCCGGATGCTCGATGATCTCGTGCAACAGTCCGAACTCGATGTCGAACTCAGCGGATTCAATCTATCGGACATTCAGGTCCTCATTGAAGATGTGCTCAAGCCGGTCCAGCATGGCCAACCCGAATCGTTTGACGTTGAAGGGGAGGGCGGGCGCGAGCGCGCTGTTGTGACCCAACGAGGTGATCTGATCGAACTTGGCGCGCATCGCTTGCTCTGCGGCGACTGCACCGATCCCGATCAGGTTCGTCGACTTATGTGTGACCAACGGGCCGTGTTGTTCCACACGGATCCACCGTATTTGGTCGGCTACGACGGTACCAACCATCCCGGACGAGCTGGCAACGGTAGCACGAAGACGCATGAGACACTTCGACGTTCCGATGCCGCAACCAACAAGCTGCATCGGCGCCAGCGCAGAGCAGCCAAGGAGGCGAAGAACAAGAACTGGTCAGAGTCGTATGCAGTCAATTGGGATGATGCCGAAGTTAACGGCGACCTGTATGAGAAGTTAATCGCTACGGCGATCGCCGAAGCCATCATGCCCAAAGCAGCATGGTACTGCTGGCATGCATCGCGCAACCAGGCCATGCTTGAACGAATCTGGAATGAGCACGGCGCCTTTGTGCACCAGCAGATCATCTGGGCCAAGGACCGGCCGATCCTGACATTCAGCTGGTACACCTGGCAGCACGAACCGTGCTTCTTCGGGTGGGTAAAGGGCGATAAACCCAAACGCATTTCCAGCGACTATCCATCGACGATCTGGCAGGTGCCGACTGTTCCCGCCGGAACCAAAACGGAACATCCAACATCAAAGCCGACTGAGCTGTTTGAAATCACCATGCGCCAGCACACAGTGGCTGGCGACATCTGCTACGAGCCGTTCGCCGGCAGTGGCTCGCAGATCATTGCCGCAGCCAGACTTGGTCGCCGCTGCTTTGCTTGTGAGATCTCACCGCGGTACTGCGATCTCTGCGTTCGGCGCTACATAGCCCTCGTAGGCGCTGACAACGTCAGTTCTGAGCTTGTTGATCGCTACAGGATCATCGATCAGGAGGTGCCTGATGACTGCTGATAAGAAGCGCGCCGGCAACAACTCGGCACCAACTGTGACTGATCTTATTGCCAGGATCCACAGTGGCGATATCGATGTGTCGATGATTACAGGTGAAGATCGGCGTCGATGCGTTGAGCACATGACACTTGAAGGAGTCGGTGTCGATGAACTCGCACGGATCTTCAAGAAGGACAGTCGCACTATCTACAGAGATTTGAAAGCGATCCGGGCTGCCAATGCGCTGGAGCCATCGCCAGAGTTCACAGCCCAGATGATTGGCCAATTGGTCAAAGAGGCCCACACCAATGCCGGGCAGATCCGCAGGGAGATCCGAAGCCCCACTGTCGATACCAAGCTGCGGATACAGGGACGGGTATCCATCTTCGAGATCTACAACGAACTGGTGCGAACGCTGGTCAAGACCAGTTACATCGCGGCGGCGCCACAGCAGATCACCGCGACCATAAACCATGATGTGAACCTGGATGTATCGCTACCCGAACTTGTTCAGCAGATGACTGCACTGCTGCAGATTGAGCAGAACTTCGGCAGCGGCGATCCACAGTTGCACGAGCAACTGCAGCAGATCGCCGGGTTCTTCGAGTTTCTGCATGAACCATCAAACAACTCTGACGGCGACGAAGGAGACACAACCAATGATTGCCAATCCAACTGATCCACGTGTCCTGGTCGGGCACAATCTTCTGCGGCATTCGAGACGCGCCATCGGATTCCGATCTCTGCAAGCGTTCTGCAAGATCTATCTTGGGCGGCATTTCGAAGCCGAACCGTGTCAATTGCACTTGGAGTTGTTCGATATCCTGCCAAATGCCACGAGGCATGAGAACCGCGGCATTCGCCTGGCATGCGCTGCACCGCGTGACCACGCCAAGTCAACTATCGTGACCTTCGGATTCCCGCTGTGGTGTCTCTGCTATCAACTTGAGTCACATGTGATTCTTATCTCTCAGGCTGCTGAGCAGATCCACGAGAAGCTGGCCAATATCAAGGCAGAACTCGAAAACAACGAGTTCTTTCAGCAAGACTTCCCGGAAGTTTGCGGCGGGCCGCGCGGTATTCCGTGGCGCAAGGACTCGATCGTGCTGCGCACCGGCGCCAAGGTGGTCGCACTCGGTACCGATCAGAAGGTCCGCGGGCGTATCCATCGCAGCAAGCGACCAAGTCTGATCCTCCTTGATGACATTGAGAATGAAAAGGACGTCCGCATGGAGGAGACGCGGATCCATAAGCGAGAGTGGTTTGAGGGAGCAGTTCTGAAGGCCGGCGATGCGGATACCAATGTGATCGTCGTGGGCAACCTGCTTGATCCGGATTCGCTGCTGTCAAATCTGGTCGATCGAGAGCGCTCGCCGCGCTGGCAGTCCATCGTGCATAAGGCGGTCATCGCAGAACCAACCAATGAGCAGCTGTGGCAGCACTGGGACAAGCTGTACCTTGAGCATGAGACATTCAAGGGAGCAACCGGGCCGGAAGGGGCCCAGCGGTATTTTGACGACCACAGGGACCGAATGCTCGAAGGTGTGCAGGTGCTGTGGCCACAGCGTTATTCCTACCTGCGGCTGCGCGAGATGATGCTGGAAGGGCGCGCTGCTTTCAGTGCGGAGATGCAGAATCAGCCGGTCAGTTCTGAGCACAATGTGTTTCAGACGGAGGATTTCCACTATTGGACGGAGACCTACAAAGACGTCGCCGAGCTGCTTCAGTTCCTCGGCTCACGGGCGTTGTTCTACGGAGCGTGCGATCCGTCACTGGGCAAGCTTGGCAAGAAGAGCGATGACAGCGCCATCGCGATTATCGTCAAGGACTCACATTCCGGAATCATGTATGTGCTCGATGTAGATATCCGTCGTCGCCAACCGATAGAGATCGCCAGCGCCATCGTCGAAGCACACCACCATCAACAGTTGGAGGCGTTTGCGATTGAAGCAGTTCAATTCCAGTACATGCTCGTTTCTGATGTGCGGCGACTGAGCTTCAAACAGAATGTCCGGACCGAAATTGTTCCCGTGTACCCGAAGGAAGACAAAGTTGCTCGAGTACAGCGTTTGCAATCGTTGATGCGACGCGGAATATTGCAGTTCGGAAGCTTCCAATCGAAGCTGCTGCTGCAAATGACGCAGTTCCCCAATGCCGCGCATGATGACGGTCCCGACGCGCTGGAGATGGCCGTGGGGATGTGTTTCAAACGTGATCGCAAATTTCGTATCGTGCAGGCTATGCACTCGCACGGTCGGAGTTTCGATGGTCCTGGGGGGAGTACGCTTTATGTTCCGGGCTAGTCAATACGATTTCGTCTACGGAGAACTCGTCGCTGAGCTGTCATGTCACTGGCCGTAACCTCATTCAGTCATGTCCAGAATACCACTCCCGATCTAGATCAGATCTATAGGGAACGGTCAGAACTGAGAGCAGATTGGGGAGCAGCAACAACTGTTGTTAGCGCCGAGTAGTGCCTTTGCGGACCATTGGCAGCTTCTAATAACCGGATTCATCCTGGCGGCAAGGTATGAGATGAGGTTTGTCCGATTCTGCGACAGCGTCGCCTCTCAAAGAACCCGCCTATGGCAAGTAACGCGAGGGCGCTGGGGGTAGGTGCAACCGCCTCGATGGCATTGATGTTTTCATTATCGAGGCCGAACGTTCCCATTACCTCGAAGTCCGTATCCCATTGATGCCCTCCGTGGAACAAAAATTCGGCTGTCGATGTGTCAAGATTGAGAACGAAGATCTCGCCGCCATCAAGTATCACATTACCGAACCCGTCATCTACCGGGACCACACTAAACGCGAGGAGGCCCTCTGAGGCCGCCTCGTTCCATCGCATTGCAGCGTCGAGGTCGAGATCCTCGGGCTGAAGGCTCAACCCAATGCCGAGGCTTTGAATTCCTGCGAGCAATTGTGACTGCATCACGTTTTGGATACCGAGCGTACCTTCGTAGACAAGTGACACACCGCCCGGATCACCTTGAAACGAGTGGTGATCCGAGTTTGAATCACCCCAGACTTCCAATGCGTCGACATCTTGCCTGGCGACATTCTCGTTCCACAATCCGAAAGCCCCCGTCTGCTCGCGTTCAAAATAGATATTTCGATCGTCTTCGACCGAAAATATCATCTCGACACCGTCTGAGACAAAGGGTAGAAAAAGCCTGTCGTTACGATTGGCCAACGCGTCTACTTGAAGCCCGAAGTTGTTGGGTTCCACTACATCCCGAAACGGGTTGTCCAAGGCTCCTCCGAAACAGTCGAACCAGAGCACTTGTCCAGGATCGGAAACTCCATTCTGGTCAACGTCAACATCGTCTGAGAACTCACGGTTCTGCACCTCTGAACACGGCGTACTTGTACTCTGACCAAGCGCTAGTCCACTACACGAGAGTATGATCACCGCTCCTGACAATTGACTCATTGCAATTCTTCCTCCTGATCCAACGACCGAGGTTCAGTTTCTCCGATCTTGTAGACGTGACGGTCGGCTATTCACTCCTCTGTGCGGTGTAACAGTACAACTGATTCTCTCCAAAGTTCTATGCCGAACCAAAATCAAGTCCACGGCAAGATCGCCAGCGTACGAGATTGCAAACTCAATCCAAACCAGATCAAAGGCGTCCGAGTTCCGAACGCCGTTCATGCAAATGCATCGATCAGCTACCTACATGGAGAACAAGAGATCGTCGGTTGACAGGTGAAACATTGCGTGATGATTGATCTGTTTTTTTCTGCTTAGCACGGTCATGGTCCCGTACACAATCCGAAGGGACCACCCTGCACGGTTTGAATCTCGCTGGGGGTACAACAAACACCGGCAGGCATCCAACCTGCGCTGACGGCGGCGATCGAGGATGAACATGGCGCGATATTCATCGCGATGGAGCCACCACCTGGCGTGTCGCACTGAGCGAACGGTACGATAGTAACTCCATTAGCAAGTCCAACGAAGAGATTGCCGCCGGTTGTCATGACCGTAACCCCGCCAGCTGCTGGTATGAAACCGGTAAAGTTTCCAGGTAAGGCAAATGTGGTTTGGACACCACCGCTGATTCGAATCGCAGTCGTATTCGTAAAGACCAATACACCGGCGGTTGGACCATTCGTCCACGAAAGAGGAGGTGCGACGATTGGTGCAGGGATTGGAAACGAAGACTGAACACCCCCAAGGACGCATTCAATAGTTGGTCCGGTCGTTTCGACACACAATTGAAAGTTCACATTACCGCCGCCACAAGTACCTATCCCCGCTGCACTCACTGGGATTGTCCCAGTAGGAAGAGGAAACGAGGACAGAGCCAAAGCGCTGAGCGCGTTAATGTGCGTATCAGTAACAGCAAACGCGGTTGCCAGTGCTACATCTCCGCTGATCTTGCAATCGGCGCCTGCGCAGAATATCGAGGTTCCCGGCACAGGAATGGAAGTCACAACGCCTCCGCTTACAACATCCATGGCAGGGGCCGTGGTGAAGATTGTCATCTCTGTGGAATTAGGAAGACTTGTTAGGACCGCGCCCAAGGATCGACCGCTGATATTGAGACCGCCCGCTCCCGTGATACAGAGCTTGTTAGGATTGAACTCCGTGCTTGCCGTTCCTTGAGAGAATGGGAGAGCTACCGCCGGACAGTCCACTGGGCCACCACAAGAAACGGGTGTAAAAGGGCTCGTGGGTTGGCAGGTAGCGCATGGATTCCGCGGGTCGCAATCCGTACCATCGCCTTGATATTCGCCATTGACATTGTCGCAGCACTCTTCGGTTGTTACGACACAGGACCCATCCTCCTTGCAACATGCTCCAGTGGGATCACAATCCGTATCATCGCCTTGATAGTCGCCATTGACATTGTCGCAGCACTCCTGGGTTGTTACGACACAGGAACCGTCCTCTTTACAACATGCTCCTGTAGGATCGCATTTGGTGTCAACTCCAAGGTATTCACCAGGTATAGACATACAGAGCAATTCGCTTGTTTCAATACATCTTCCATCCTCCAAGCAGCAAGCTCCTAGCATCTGGTCTTGAACAAACGCACTGTTGTCTGCTCGAACTCCAAGCCATTGGAAGCCGTCCGGGCCAACTGTGTTGTTGAATTGTGTGGTAAACGAGGGGCCGTTGCCTAGAACAGGAGAGCCGGCGCCATACTTCGTGCTCGAGAGCCAGGTAATCTCGCTCTCGTATCCGGGGGGATTGGTGACGGCCGTGAATGTGACAGGCTCACCTTGAGGAATCACATCGACAAAACTCGTGTGGCTGGTGACGGTCACACTGTATGTGTCGATTTCGATCGTCTCTGGCTGTGAATCTGGTCCGACGGTGAACGTGAAGGTCCCTGGAGTAGCGACTGTCTTATGCACTACGGTTCGGCCGAAGCCGAATGCCTCTCCATCGCGGCGCCACTCCATCAACGACTCAAAACCTGCCGGCTTTGTCTGGGCGGTGAACGTGAGTTCGCGAGCGACTGAAGTTCGATACTGGTTTGGGCCAACTTGCGTGAGCTGTGCGATCGACTTGCTGATGGGAAAGAAATACGACATCGTCTGATTGTTCAGCTCGTCCTGAGGCAGGCTCTCGTCGATTTCAACCGGATCGGCATACACGTCTAGAGGCAACACGGTTATCTGATCCACCGCGACATCCATAACATTCAATACCGCGCGGCTGGTACTAGAATTCAAGAAGATAGGGCCTTGATCACCCACTCCAGAGGGAACGCTGACGACTGCTTGCACG
The DNA here is from genome assembly GCA_029260575.1 of Phycisphaerales bacterium. Lineage (GTDB taxonomy): Bacteria > Planctomycetota > Phycisphaerae > Phycisphaerales > SM1A02 > JAJDDB01. The sequence continues at coordinate 25,661 of JAJDDB010000001.1, read as the reverse complement.
ACAACCTGCCCAGTATTGACGAGAGGGCAAATCGCAGTGGAAGAATCCGCATCGCGTTTGAATTCGATTGCCCCCTGCCACGTGACATTTGCATTCTGCGGAGTTGGTTGGCGGAAGAAAACAACCGTCCCCAAAGGGATGGCCGTCTCCGCCGGCGTCAAGTGCCACTCTGTAGTCAGGCCAGCAATTGGTCCAATCTCAAAGACTGGTGGTTCTACACGTTTTTGTGCATGGCCATGTGACGACTTACTCTGCCCATGCGCCGATGTACCCTGTCCAACCAAAGCAACAATGAGGGCAATTGCGATTGTTGTGAATACGTCGGTTCTTGTATTGCACTGCTTGATACCGAGCATGCCCTTCTCCTGTGTTCATACATTTGGTCGTTGATAAAACAACCGAGATGCGCCGCTGCGCAACTACTGCTACGGCATCCAGTGTGGTTGTGTTCTTGGTGAAGGATGTCGCTGTCGCCGTCGGCGTCGAACAGCTAATCCAGCGAGGCCGAGCAGGCTCAACGCACCAGGACCAGGAATGTGCTTGCCGGTCAACTTGATGACATTCGTTGTGCCGTTGAGGGAATGGAACACCTGCATTTCGTACGCATCAATATGACCGATAGCAGGATGACTCACTATCGCAAACACATTCGGCGGGACCGGTGCACCCAGGAACTGATCGTCATCGAATATCTTCGTGAGAGTGGCAATACCACCTCCGCCCACATCACCGGGATGGGGATTTGTTACGTGGAACACGTCAATTTCAACCGTCCATGTGGGAATAGGACCGGCCGGTGTCGTGGTCAAAGTGACATCCCAGTTTACTAAGGGAGGAATGTCCAAATCCGCGATCTGTGCACCACCGGCATTAAATTCGTCCCAGTCCCATACAACAACAAGTTCTGTTGGTGTGTCTACGAAGACTGTCGGAATCAAAGAACCTTGAGCCGTCACCGTGAGCCCGAGGGCTATCAATGTGCAACTGATCAGCAAGAATCGAGATTGAAATGGACTATCAGTGCAATGAGTCCTAGTTTGAAAACCGGTCATTTGACACCTCGTTGTCTACGAACGGCAAATGGGTGGCTGGCATAATCCGCGCGATGTGTCCCCTAACGCCGTTCCATCCGAATTGACACTGTCGCTCCACTTCTTATCTAGGCGACATCCAAGGGCCATTCATACACCCCATTTCATTCAACTTGAACGTTGTAAATAGCGCAGCGTTCTTGACGCATCTGACAAGGCGTTCATTGCCAAAATGGCGATACGACTTCACACTAAATCACTGACTGCAGATAATCTTGATCCTCAGTAGCCGTAGGTACTTACAATGACTACTTCGGTGTGAGCACCGATCGTGAAAGGCACAAAGGCTCAGCGAGTGGACATCTATTAAAGGAATGTTGACTGAAGCCGGGGGTAATGACTATCCCGATCCCGAGACACTTGAGAAATCAAGCAAATGCAGCAAGGAATCAATTCATCGATACTGCTTGAACGAGCTAGGTCTGGCGACCAGATTGCAATTGAGCAACTTTTGCAAATGCACGATACAGCTCTTCGTGTATCAATTGACATCAACCCGAAATGGCGATCAATACTTGAGGTGGATGATGTCCTTCAAGTAACGTACATGGAGGCCGTTCTTGACCTTTCGAAGTTCCAGGGCGATGAGGCCAGCTTGGGAACGTGGTTGCGATCAATCGCACAGAACAACCTGCGTGACGCCATCAAAGGCCTGGAGCGTGAAAAGCGACCGCATCCGGACCGGCGGACAAATGCACCTGTGGAACAGGACGCCGTTCTTTGGTTATGGAATTTTCTAACTGGCAGTGCGTTTTCTCCTTCTGGCAAGATCGCACATGATGAGATCAATGATGTTTTGGAAATGAAAGTCGCTGAACTTCCTGTGGCCTATGCGGACGTCGTTCGTCTCGTCTATTTCAAGGAACAAGGCATTGCAGATGCAGCGTCTGCATTAGAGCGCACATACGGAGCCGTCTACCTACTGCATCAACGGGCATTAGATCGCCTGCGTGAGCTCATCGGCTCTGAATCTCAGTTTTTCAGCGGTTGATGTGTAAGTACAGCCGCGCAGCGTCGCCTGAGTGGGGGTAATGGGTCTGATTCAAGAGAGATTGCAGAGCACAATGGATCACTCTGGACAGAAGAGGTTAGATGACTCGCGTCTCTTGATAAGGGATGCTGTCCGCGACGCTGCCGGATCACTTGACCGCAGGCCGCGAGTTCCTGCTCAGATTGCCGGCTATCGTATTTTGAGACTACTCGGTCGAGGTGGAGGGGGACTCGTCTATCAAGCTGAGCAGCAATCGCCGAGGCGCATGGTAGCGCTGAAGGTGCTTGCATCAGAGTCATTGACGATACAGAAGACTCGTCGGTTTTCGTTCGAGGCAGAGTTCCTCGGCCGCCTCCAGCATCCTGCTATCGCACACATTTATGAAGCCGCCATAGCCGAAACGTCGGAGGGACGTCGCCCCTATCTAGCGATGGAGTTGATCGAAGGCGCGAGATCAATCACTCGCTACGCACGCGAGGCGAGACTTGGAGTTCGTCAGAAACTTGAGTTGATAACAGTCGTGTGTGATGCTGTTGAGCATGCGCACCAGAAAGGCATTATCCATCGTGACTTGAAGCCTTCGAACATCCTTGTTGACTTGCACGGTCGTCCTAGGATCGTTGACTTCGGCGTTGCTCGGGCAACAGATTCGGACATCGAGATTACTACAATGGCGACAGATGCAAGTCGTCTCATTGGCACAATCCCGTATATGAGTCCCGAGCAGGCGAGCGGCAATATTCGTGAGGTTGACACGCGATCGGATGTCTATGCATTGGGTGTTGTGTTGTACCAGCTACTTGCTGGCCGCATGCCATACTCGATGACTGACAAATCCTGCTCGCAAATGCTCAATACGATTTGTATTGAGAATCCTGCACGTCTATCGACACTTGAGCGATCTCTCCGAGGTGATGTAGAGGTCATCGTACTCACGGCATTGGAAAAGGACCGGGCTCGCCGATATCAATCAGCTGCTGCATTTGGTGATGACATTCGTCGGTATCTCGGTCAACAAGCCATCCTTGCTCGGACGCCCAGCAAACTATACCAGATCCGGACATTTGCAAATCAACACAAATCGCTCGTCGCAGGCATAGCCGGTGTGGTTCTTATGCTTTCGCTTGGGTTGATCGGTGTTCTCTGGCAGGCGTCAAGAGTAGAGCATGAGACGGAACTTCGGCACCAACTTCTTCGGTGGCTTCTAGATGTGCAATATGAAGAGGCTGCAATCTGGGGCACTCTCTCGGCGAATATTGAGTTGCTTCATGAGTTGTCTGACAGCGCCGGGATAATCTTTAAAGATGACCCGATTTACGAGTCCAGAACGCGCGATATGCTCGGTCGTGTGTGGCTGGAGATTGGTGAGGTGGACTGGGCGGAAGCGGAGTTTCGAAGACACCTAGAGCTTGTGAGCGATATTCACGGACCAGACAATGAAAAGACATTGCGTGCGTATGACGTTCTGATTGATGCGTTGCGCTCTTCTGACAAGCTTGAAGAGGCTCATGATCTGATAAATGACGCGCTAGCAGTTGCAGGTTACGGAAACGGCGTTGTTCGAGATGCGACAGTAAATCTCTCAAGCTACACATTGGCGTTGCGAGTTCTTCGTTTGCGACACAAGCTTGCTGTGACATTGCACGATCTCGGCCATCTCGACGATTCGGAGCAGGTTTACCGCACAACACTGAATGAACTGCAGCATGTTCTGGAATTAACGCGGTGGTCTCCTGACGATCATGACAATGTAGCTGAGATCAGGTGGGATCTGGCAACGCTTATCCTCGATCATGAGGACGATCTACAAGACGCGGTCGATCTGTTGGAATCTGCCGTGACGTTCCAAAATCAATTCAGCTTCAATCATCCGAATCACGCACTGGGGCGTATGAGTCTTGCTGAAGCACTGTGGGTCAATGGAGAGACCGAGCGGGCGCTCGACGAGCTTGAACGAGCCAACAAGATAGAGCTTAGCGCTACTCCTACACAGCGTCGCACAATTGAGATGCGCATCAAGCTGGTACGAGGAACCATCTTAATGGCCACCGACGCAAGAAATGCGGAACTTCTTCTGCGCGATGCGTTGGAGCTACATGAGAAGCTGGAGCCGGGACATTGGCGCACCGCATTGACACGCGCCAAGTATTCAGAATGTCTTGCCTTGCTTGGTGATATTGAAGACGCAAGGTTTCAGCTTGAAGCTGCAAGAAAGACACTGTTGGATCGGTTCGGTGAAGAAGACTACCGGACTCAAAGAGTCAATGAGCATCTCACCAAATTGCATCCAATGGAGTCAGGATCACCGTAATACTTTACGTTCTTGGTGATGCTGTCAGTCACATGCAACTGAATTTTATGTCCGCGATGATTCTGTAGATGAGATAGGTGGGCCATAAATTAAGCCTTGATCGGAGCACTCGCAATGTTGACCATCTGCAAGATCGCCTGCGTCCTTCTCATCACGGTCCTACTTTCTCAAACAGCATCTGCAACAGAAGTGATCATTGAAACATGGGATGATCGTACGATCAACTGTGCGATCGATGTACCTGCGATCCTCATGTCGACCGAGTTTGGAACTGCACACATCGACCTCGATAAATTGCTAACGATCGCGAATCTCGGCGAGCATGAGTCGTCACAGGAATTCATCGCACTAACCGATGGTGGGTACGAGTTGCGAGGAACGCTCGCACTTTAAATGCAACATGTGGAGCTTGCACACGGAGGAGCGAAATTACGTCTTGGGGAGTTGCGCTCACTCACCGTTATTCGTGATGGAAAGCCACGTGGTGTGAGCGATTTCTCGGGCTCCTGGGCATCCAGCTTTGGGCCCATGGAACTCACACAAGAAGGACTACGAGTCACAGGGACATATGGATTTGATGCTGAGAACCCGATCGAAGGTCGTGTGAAGAGTGATCGACTTGAATTCACCTACGGACAGAATGGTGCGAGCGGCTGGTTCGAGATTGATGACCAACGCACTTTGCTCACAGGCGAATACAGCAGCGCACGCGGTGAGGTGGGGTTCTGGGGCGCATACGGAGTCAAGCCATCAATGCCAGAGCCTGTAGCTGGGCAGATCGTGAAGGGACAGACCAAGAGCATGCTCAATTTCTGGTTACGCGTACCAGAATCGTTCAATCCAGAGCGCTCTATGTCGGCAATCGTGATCCTGCACGGTTCGAACATGAGTTCCCGTGCATACGTCGAGACAATTGTCGCCACGTGGCCTGATATCGCAGACGACTTCATCCTGGTTGGTCTCGATGGAGAGAAAGTGAGTCGCGGCGCCAAACCTGAGCGCATGGCGTACAAATACACATATGTGAATTTTGGTGGACCCGGGGCTGGCCCGAAATGGGCACACCTACAAAGTCCAGCCCTCGTTGCCGAGGCACTTCAGGAACTTCAGGACGTGCTTCCGATTGATCGCTGGTTCATCGGCGGTCATTCCCAGGGTGGATTTCTCACGTAGGCGGTGGCGATGTTCTATCCCGAGCTGATTGCCGGCGCGTTTCCAATGTCCTGTAATCTGCTCGTCCAATGTGAACCGGATCGTTTTACAGACGGTGCTGCGCGCGCCAACCAACATTCCGTTGCATTTGCACTGATCCATGGCAAGAACGATCCTGTCGTTGACTTCAGCGGCGGAGAATATTGCTATCGTGCGTTACAAGATGGCGAGTTTCCCGCCATCCGATTCTTTTCTCACGAGACGGCTGGCCACATGTTTGGGCGCTTGCCGGTTGATCAAGCTGTACGCTGGCTTGAAACCATGACAAGTCATGATGTAGACGGTCTTATCGCAGTTGCTGATGAACAGATGAAGATTGGCGAATATCGCGGTGCATATGCGGCGCTCACTCGAGCTCTCGATTTTGATACCGATGAAGTTCAAGCGTGGCGCCTTGAACTGATGGAAGCGCTGATCGAAGAACTGGCAGCGCCCCAGGCATCGTCACTACTCGAAACCATTGAAGTATCCGTTTCCAATGAATGGGTGGATGACTTTTGGAAGTTTCGCCGTGACTTTGCGTTTACTTCGGCGGCGCGGCCTGTACTTGAGGAGTACGCCAAATTGCGCAACGAACATGAGAAACCAGCGCAAAATCTCTTTTTTGAAGCACGAAGAGAATCCGACACGGCAGTACGTACAGCCAAGTATCGTGAAATCTTGGAGAAGTACTACGCTTCGAAGTGGTGGCCTTTAGTGACGGAGTGGGTTGAGAGCGATTCATCGCAATGACCGCTGATCCAGTTTCGTCGCCAACATGTCTGATGCGTGCATTCTGCGAGTTTACGACATGATCTGCGATTGGTTAGCAAACATGCGTTGATGACATTTGTCCCTCAATCTGATCCAGGTTGAGAGTGGTGCTTTGGGCCACATCAAGAAGGGAATGGTCATACCACGGAAGCGTCATTCCGCGGGACACGCAATTCTTCCTAGTGGAATCCAATTTTTCACTTTGTTCCACTTTGGCCAGTGGCCAGTTGCAGCGTCTGTAACAACTGAAACGCGAGAATGACGCCGGCCTAGAAATTCAAATCGCAGCAAAATCGATCAAATCTAGGTGCCCAAGTCTATCTGTATCCGCTTGTTATTTCAGATGTTTGCATGTCGGATGATTATTGGAACAAGACGAGATACAATAGCAGTTGCACGGAATGGAGTGCAAACTCCTTCGTGACGCGATTCCCGGCGGACTTGTTGTCTGCCGGGGCTTTTTCGGTATGTGCAGATCGGCGTATGAGGCTCGGGTACGCATCGACCAAGAGCACCCCGGGACCTGCTGGGCGCATCACGGCTCAACAGGTCAACCAGGGTAGCTCTTACACATGTGATTGATCAGGTGGTGCCGATCGCGCTTTCGTACGGTGCAAAGATTCCAACGAGACGGCGTACATGCTTGGCTGCGCCATCGGTATCTCCGTTGCAATACTTCTCGAGCGCTTCACATGCCTCTTCTTTCAATGTCGAGGCGTACTTCACGAGATTAGGATCGGGTATGCCGATTGGCGTGTAATTGCTACCGGCATCAGGCGGATTGAAACTGGGTTCTTTGTCTGGATTGAGAAGGGTTTCAGCTTTGGTCTTGGCCACCAGGACGCTCAGTTGCACGATGGGCGTGACAGAGCGCAGACCCATTCCAGCGACATAGTTCATCGCAATCTCATTAGCTGCGCACGCGGACTCCTTCAGTTCTTCCAACCATTGCTTAACAGTATCTACTGGCATGGTCTTTCTCCTATATCACTTCCGGACAACATCTTGAGCGCCTGCCTCCGACAGCTCGCTCACAAGCCGATCAAACGATTCGGCTACATCAGACTGTTCAAGATCTTCAATGCCATATGCCGCTTCAAGCACGGCCTCAATGAGGTTGCGCCTCGTTCCATCGAGTTGCGAGAGGTATTCTTCTTTGGTAAGCCCTGATTCCCGGAAGAGCTCGAGTGCATTCAGATATTGCATTGCACGTTTGAAGCGCTGTTCATCAAGGGACTGGGTAAGGCCAGCTATTCCGCTGAGAATAATGGAGTCCTGTTGTTCCTTCAATGCCGTGATTCTCTTAGCACTGCGTGCGTTGGATACTGCCATAGCGCCGAGGAAGATCGATGCCGCGAGCGCAACGATGGCAAGAGTAGTGACGGCCGCCAGTGCCGGTCGCCGCTTCATTCCAAGCCAAAGATGAGCTAAGGGATTGATGCGATGACTGCGAACTGGCTCACCGTCGAGCCAACGACGCAATTCATCCGCAAGTTCAAGAGCGGTCGGTATGCGCGACGTCGGGTCAAATTCGACAGCATTGATCAGGACTGCATCAATCGGGCGCGGCAATTGTGGATCGATACTTCTCGGCGAGCGAGCAGGCTCCGAAGCAACACGTCGCAGCAGTACGTGCGGTTGCCCGGTTGACGCATGAGGCGGTTCGCCTGTGAGAATCTTGTAGCCGATTGCACCGAGTGTATAGACGTCGCTTCGTGTTGAGATCAGCCGTCGATCACCACGTGCCTGCTCAGGCGCCATATACGCAGGGCTACCCAAGATTGACCCTGTTTCCGTAATCGTGTCAACCTTTTCTTCTGCGACAAGATTGGCGATCCCAAAGTCAATGATGTGGCAATCGCCTTGCAGATCAACGATGACGTTGCTCGGCTTCAGGTCTCTATGCGACACACCTTGCTCGTGCAACTGCTGTACTTGTCGAGCAAGTCGCTCGAGGATTTCGACCCGGTCTCGAATCGGCAGTTTGAGTTCATTGCAATGCGCGTCAAGAGCAGAACCCTCAATGAAATCGGATGCAAAGTACAGCCGCCCCTCATGTATACCGTAGTCGAGTACTCTCGGCACAAAGGGCAACTTGAGTCGTTGCAAGACATCCAACTCGCGCCACGCTCGTTTTGCATGCGATTCATCAGTAACGTGACGATGGATTACCTTGACCGCGCAAAGGTTCTCGCTTCCATCGCGCAGCCCGAGGAACACGTTGCCGCCACCTCCGCGACCAAGTTGGCGCACAAGTCGATAGCCCGGGATCACCGGCCAACCTGGTTCGGGCTTGATATCTAAATCCACGTCATATAGAGCCTCAAGAAAGCGACGTCCCACATCAATATCTGGTATTCGCGACGGATGGCCATTGGCACCGTTAGAGTCGGGCATGGTCGAAAGTCCTCCTGACATATCTTGACCGACCGTGAATACTCGCCAATGAAGTAATCCTCCCTCTACACATACGAGCTCTCACCGGTCGCATTAAGAAAAGGTCTTGATTGAATGCACAGGCTCCGTCATTATGATGGCTGAGCAACTCAGTGGGGTATTTTTTTATGCGGTCAAACCTGGAACGGACCGGTGCTCAGTTTCAGACAACTGAGTGGACAATCCTTCAAGAACTCAAGTGTTCGAACGAATCGCGCCAGCGAAGTGCCGCCGAGCATCTTGCCAAGCGATACTGGCCGCCAGTGTTTGCATGGCTTCGTCAGAAGGGCTTGCCGGCTGACAAGGCAGCGGAGACAACTCAAGGGTTCTTCGAGGATGTTGTTCTTGCACGGCGACTCTTCGAACGAGCTGACATGACTAAGGGTCGACTACGCGATTGGCTCAAGACTTCACTCAAGAACTATCTCACTGACTGTCATCGAAGCGAGCGCCGGCAACTGGAACGATTCCAGTACGAGTCAGACGTGCTTGAGTTGGAAGAGAGGTTTCAGACTCGTAACGCATGCGTATCTCCCGACGAGGCATTCGACAAACGGTGGGCGCTTTCGATCCTGGAGCAGGCAATAGAAGAGTGTGAACGGCACTTCGGCGAGAAAAACCACCCCGAGTATTGGAGTGCGTTCAACCTCTGGGTACTACAGCCGGCTTTATATGGCAATCTGTCGATGCCTCGAGACGAAATTGCACAACAACTAGGCTTTTCAGATGAGGGGCATGTGTCCGTCGCAGTACACACGGTCAAGCAGCGCCTAAAGGCCGTCATCGAGCAGACTGTCGCGCGTACGGTCAGTGATCCCGCCGATAGTAGGGCGGAGTATGAATCTATCCAGGCGATGTTGATGTGATTCGACACGTCGCCGGATGCGCGAGACGTGGCCACCGTCTCGACCTCAATACGGACTGTCGTTGCTGCCCAGTACGTATCATCACCTGAATTTTTGACTTCTTTCATAATCCGACCCGACACGATTCGTACTGACTTGTGGAGCGTTGGTCTACGGTCTAGATGCACACGCCATCTATTTGCGTGTTGCCAATTTGCGAGCTTGTGACCATGACTTGTCAGGGAGGGCTGATGGACCTACCGGCGAACTGGATCAAGGCGCTTCAGGCACTCATTGATCAGGATGTGGACACTCGACTCATCATCATTGATGATGAGTCGATCATTAGTTTTGCCAATCAATCAGCTGCTATGTGGTTCGGTGCAAAACAGCATCGAGCAATCGAGAAACCGCTCGGTGGCTTTCTTCCGGCACATTTCACCAATGAGATTCTCAATCTGGCTAGTGAAGCATTGGCTTCGAATCAGAGGCTCTCTATGGACGTCCTTGATCTGAGTGAGGGCCTGCATTGTACGGCAAGAGCAATGCCATATGGCACGGTTTCGCGAAAGGCAATTGCCGTTTCAATTCGCCCACTCTGCCTGATACGCAACGCTCAACACAGCATTCGATCTGAATACTTCAAAAGAGCAACCAAGATCAACCGAGGCTGCCTCGGCGCGCTTTCTCCAAGGGAATTAGTAGTTTTTGAAATGGTCATTCATGGAAAGCTCACGACAGAAGTTGCGGATCGTCTTGGCATACGTCGTCGTACCGTTGATTGCCACCGTGCGGCAGTGCGACGAAAACTAAAGTCGGATTGCTTGAGAGACCTCGTCCTGATTGGCTTGCGTGCCGGTCTACTCTGCCTTTATCCAGACACAGCAATGAAGGTATTGTGATGGTCAATACCCTCTCGCCTCAACATTGAATTGATGCACCACGCCACTTTGAGTTGTGGCACTGCGATTTGAGTAAATCCGACCAATACCGACGCTCTCAATTCGCAGATACAGATTGAACTCTCGATCGCGATCTGTAACTCTTCGAGCGAAGTAGAGCCGCATCAATTCAAGCGGACGAATCTAGTCAGGCATCGTTCGAGTTTGCGGTACATCTGGTGACTCGCCTGAATCAGTGCCACATCCACACGTGTTTTACGATTGCAGACTTAGGGATTGCAGACTGACTGAATAGATGCACTATTCGTCGTCGCGTGCATTCTATGTTCAGACGAAGAAGAGCCGAACGCCGTAGCTACACATGACAGACCAGAAGAGAACTCCGTAAATCTGTTCCCCCAATTGAGTATTGAACCGCCTACCTAACCATGCCGCCAACGGCATCAACGGAAGTGCCATCAGCAGAATCTGCACATTCAAACCGGTATAGAAGCCGGACTGCGAAAACGCCAGCACCTTGCTGGCATCGCCGAACAGAGATACGGCAGATGCCGCGCTGACGAGTTCAATTCGGTTGAAGCCCTGGGCGCGAAGGGCCACGCCTTTCAGCGGTCCTGAAGTGCCCGAGAATCCTGAAGTCGCTCCAGCGGAGAGCGCTAACATCGGTGGAGCCCAATGCCATTTTCCAGACATGTCGCCCGCCGACTGCTTGCGGTGCCACTCATAACAGAACGTTCCGGACACCGAAAGAAGAACCGCCCAATCGACTGCCCATTCCGGCGCCGCAACCAACAATGACGCTCCACCATACCCGCCGATGACGGTCGCTAGGACCAGCAAGGCCGATTTTCGGACCGGGATGGTCTTGGCATACACGATCACTTTGGCAACATTGTTGCCCGCCAGCAGTAACGCACCGAGAATGACTGCCGGTTTACCCCCGATGATCAGGGCAAGGGCGGGAATGAGAATGAGTGAACCGCCCATCCCCACGCATGCGGAGAGTAGGAATGCGACAAACACAACTGGAAGAACAAAAAGACTCATCAGGAAGCATTTGGAATGGCGTGAAGGCGCGACGTTATCACTTCAACTCAACGCCAACATCATCGTGACAAAGGCGATGCCACATCTTCCAGCGAACTCTGAAAGTCCCGGTGGTATCTCTCGGGAAGATGTGTGCGAATGTGATCGGGGTCGTACCGTAGTTTTTCCCGGTGCGTATGGTAGATCTGCATATCGCCAACAAGGATTCCGCCCGCAATCAGGGTGGTGCCGTACTCGCCAATGTGTTGATCTTCGCCTTCAATCCCCAGCGAAACATTGAAGATGCCACCTTGGAAATCGAGTTCTTTGACACTCTCCACTTCAGAGACACCGTTCTGTGTACAAAGCGTGTCCCCGGGTTTCACATCCTGAGCCCGAACAATGCTGTTGGGCCCGATCATGGGATGTTCACCAGTGACATCTACCTTACCACCGTCTTTTGTGCAGATGCGCCAGACTGAGCATTGCTTCACCTGAGCCATCGTCGCTCTGACCGTGAGCGTATTTCCATTTGCATCCACAACAACACGTTCGCCTCCGGTCAGTGCCTCGACCGGCTGAGTCCCTCCGTCCGCCATTTTGATCGGAGTACCTTCCACAAGGCAGTGCCAGGTAAACTGCAGCGGTTTGATATAGGTTGTGCCGTCTACCGGATCAGTGTCAGCCTGATCCGCGCTGATCACATTGGCGAATACAAAGTCCTGCCCGCTTGTGGCAGTCTTAATGGCGACCGTAAAGTGAAAATAGATGATGGTGTCCGCCGACCAAGGTGCAGCGCCGAAGGTTGCAGGGCTGCCACCGTCACCACGGTTTGGCCCCGAGGGCATATTGAACATGAGCTGTTTTGCGTTCGCCGGATTCACCGAGATAAAGTCGAGCAGATTCTGTCCGGCCGGAAGAATGATCTGCTGTCCTCCCCCGGCGGCTGGTTTCACGACGAACATAGTCGCCTGGAAATTAGTATTCTGATTCAGCGGTGTAACGATGTTGCTGTTAAAAGTTACGCTGCCGACGAAAGGGACGACCACATTCACAGCGCTAAGATGCGGCTGTTGAAACCAATAATCAACATCTGTTGAATTCTGCAGGCCGCGACCGAGGCCGATGATAATATATGGGCTCGCAGTGTGGTTTGTCTTCTGCGTCGGCTGGGTAATGGTTGGATCGGCTGCCGGGCGCTCCTCTGTTGTGTAATGCACGGTTCCGTGTTGGGGAATACCGGTCGATGCTGGAGTATAGGAGTAGGTAAACACAGTCCGCATGCCCGGGGTCGCCGGATTTCCAACCGTCTGGATGGGCTGATACTGTCCCTGGCCATAGACTGGTGGCTGCAGGGTGCTGGATAGCAGTGCGCCAGTCGCCACGTCGAATACCTGCATCGACAATTGGGTCGAATAGGTGCCTCCCGGAATCGAAGAGAACCCCTGTGCGGCGGCTTTGCTGTAGGGATCTGGTCCAAAAGCAGAGACCAGGTTGGCGTCGGTCAATCCTGAGGTTGTCTCAGTCGCCATTGCGTTCGTCGCTTCGGGGCTACAGTCTTGGTGAGCCTTTCGAGTCTCAGCGAGATCGGCAAAGAATTGCGGGTAGCGATCTGGTGTTGCACCGGAACCTTGCACCTGACGCATCAGGAACCGGTGCTGCGCTTCATCCGATAGATCCAGCGGGTGGTGTACACCCTGCGGCTTAAGGCTGGTGACATATTCAAGATCAGCCTTTTCCTGGTCGCTCAATTGGGGCATCTTCATGGTGTTCTCCTCGGTGCGGTTTCAGTTACAGCTGATGAATAATCGAATCAGACAAAGACGGGTGCCGGACTAGCAACGGCAGGCGTGTTGGCTGCGAAGTTCCACAGTCTGCGGTCTCCGGGAACTTGTTCTGCGATATTGAACGCATAGATGATCCCGTCATTCGCAGTGGCATAGAGCGTCTTTCCAACAATGGTTGGAGCCTGTGAAACACCGCCGGGAAGCGGCGCCGACCAGTCAAGGGTTAGCGCCCAGCCGGTGTGCTGGACGCGCACGTTCCAAGCACTCAGGGTTCCATTGTTTTGGCTGGTCACAACGTATAGCGTCTGCCCGTCTGCGGTCAGCGCTTCGATGGTCTCCTGTTGGAATGATTTGCTGGCCAGCGGTTGTCCATCGCGGTAACTCACGATGACCAGATTCCCGTCACTGTCACCGAAACAGATGCCGCCGAGAACCCACACCGGCGCGGTTGAGATCTGCGAGCCCGGACGGTATTCCCAAACGGGATCTCCGCTGCGCCCGTCAAGGCGGAGCAATGACCCGGCATCACCTGGCACAAAAACGCTGCCAGCCGCAAGAAGGACCGGCCGACTGGCCACAGTAGTGTTCGTCCAGCCAACTGGATTCGGCTTGTGTTCTTCGGCTTTCTGCAGGTCAACGGCCTGAACACCCGCAACACCCGACAGATACACCCAACGGTTCATCACCTGCGTTGAAACAACCTTCTTTGATATACCCGCGTTCAGATTCTGGACATTCAAGCTCCAGTTCTGAGCCCCGGTTACGGGATTAAGTGCATACAGCCAACCAGCGGAGGTGCCGACATAGAGGACATCGTCGTTGAGTCCCGGGCCAACGGTGTCGAGTGCCGGTGCGGCATCGACGGGGCCCGTCCCAACAGACTGCTTCCACAGTTCGGTGAAACTGTTGGCGTTGAGCAGCCGTACCTCACTACCCGCTCCAAGAAAAAGGGCATCGTTCACAACCAGCGCAGCAGAAGTTACTGGCGACGCGACATCAATCAGCTTTTCTTGCGAGCCGGTTTGACCATTGAGCGCGTAGACATCGCCAGAGCTGTCACCCACAACCACAGTGCTGGCCGTGTTATGAATCGTGAGATCAATTTGAAACACGCCTCGGCCGTGAGTTGCACAAAGCAGAGTCGAATCCATCCAGCTTAGTTGATAGACGCAACAATCGGTCGGCCCCTCATTGGTCGGATTCCAGTGAACACCCGCATCATCGCTGACGATGACACCTACTTCGGTCCCAAGGTAGACGTAATCCGAGTCGGTCGGGTGAATCGTCACCCAGCGGACTGGTGCCTCCGGCAGTTCGGCTGAGATGTCGTACCAGGTCGTTCCACCGTCAGTCGATTTCCAGACATTGCCCGATGTGTATCCACCAAACGTCGCATACACGACATTGCTGTCTTTGGGATCTATGGCAACGCAGGTACACATCCGATTGACGCCGATGGGTCCGCTTACGGTGGTCCAGACCGGAGGTTTCGCTGTTCCATTGACGCTCTTGTCGATTCGCCCGTTGTTGTAACCGACGTAGATCAGGTTCGGGTTAGAAGGTCCGATCGTTACGGCGCTCATCTTGCTGCCGATACCGGGCTTGATGCTTGTCCATGTCGGCCCGGTTGCATTTGTGTTCAGGGTTTTCGGATCGGTCGTCTCCCATAGCGATACGCCGCCGGCGAGAATGCGATTGGCATTACTCGGGTCCATCGTGAACGGCGCAATGAAATTAGCTCCCTGATCACCGACGGCATCGGGGATGAGATACGGCGCGGGTTTCCATTGCCAGCCACCGGCTGCCGCGTCATAGTACCGGCCGCAGATATACTGACTTGCGCTGGAGGATGCTCCGCTATTGGTGTTACGAAAGATTCGCAGTTGAACGTACTCACCGTAATAAGTCGGACCTATAGCAGGTGGATTCGGGTTGCCAGGGTCCACCGCCACCTGTCCGCCATCACCGCCATACCATGAGTTCCACTGGTTGGCTCCGGCGGTAGGTGTGTACCGCAGTGACCCGTTATCCTGGGCACCGCCGACCACGGTTTTTGTTGTTGCATCTGAGGCAACACCGTAATACTGCGTGACTTCAAATTTCGAATTCTTATTGACCCATCCGTTTACGTAAGGCGCGGCCGCATTATTTCCAACAGTTTTTACATCGTTGGTGAAATACATCCCACCGTCATTTCCGAACCAGACTTTCGTGTTGGTCGTTCCGTTGTAGCCGGGATCTTCAACGATGATGTGATGGTCAGCGTGCGCCGATCGATTGTCCCACCACGTAGAAATCGGCGTCAACGTGTTGCCGCCATCGGTGCTTCGAAACAAATCCACACCGCCGACGATCAGCAAATTGGTATTGGTTGAATCTCCGACCCAAACGATATTGTCATACCAGCCCTGCCCTCCCAGAAAATTAGCTGCGGCACCACTGGCCAGTTTCGCCTGTTGTTTTGAATACGTTTTTCCACCGTCCGATGACTTCCAGAGTTCGGACGGGGAAGGGGATGCGTCTACCGAAGCGTAGACGATACTCGCATCGCCTTTTGCATAGGCTAGATCGACTCGCCCGAAGCCGGCACTAGCACGCGTGCCGACCGTCCAGGCTGCACCGCCATTGGTGCTGTAGAAGACGCGGCCGTCATTACTATTGCCGGATGCCACTAATTTGGTGTTATCACCGGGCGCGAAAGCAACGCGACCGATATTGGCATTCTGCAGTGTCGCCGTCCATGTCAGGCCGCCATCTGTGGAACGGAAGATGCCGGTTCTGGTTCCCGCCACGATGACACTTGCATCGCTCGCGATCGCCAGTCGGTTGACATAGTAGAAATTCGTGTTTGTTGGTGCTGGCGGTGGTTGATCAGGCGCTGTCGCCGGAAGCACCGACCAACTAGCACCGCCGTCCGTGGTTTTGAATATCCCGGCACCTCGAATGGCATCGACGTTGCCAAAACCCTCGCCGGTTCCCGCATACATGATCTGCTTGTTGATGGGATCCATGATCATAGAGCAAACGGCCAGGTTTCCCATGAGATCGTCGGCAGGACGCCAGTGGGCACCACTGTCGTTGGTGATCCATACTCCACCCCCCACGCTGCCGACGAACAGTGTCGCACTGTCCGTTGGGTCGATGACCATAGACCGAATCCGTCCGCCGATATTGCCGGGGCCTAGCCCCGTCCAGCCGGCGTTCGCAGGACTTAATCCGGGACCTGGCGCCGCTGCCGTCATCGCCTTTTCAAGAGGCGCTTCTCCCACCGGCATCTGAGCTCGGAATTCGCGACCGGCAACAGCCGCGCGCATGGTGTTCAATTGATCTCGCGCCCGTTCCGGTGCGCCGTGAGGGATTTCTCCCTCATCATTAAGCATGCCTAAACGCCGATACTGGATGCGGCGAAGAGGCCGATCCGGGAATTCAAGCTTATCAATTGCGCGGTGCAGTTGCGCGTCAGATATCTCTTCCAGTGCGTCCGCCGTCAGATTGTAATCGTATTCCAGACGCGCCAGTGTCTCCGCTGGAATTGCTTTGATGTCGGCCATGGTGTTTTTCCGTCGTTAGTTGTGAGCTGAAGCCGGTTGGAATTGCTGACCGTTTGGTATCAAATGGCACAAGGGGCTGGAGATAGGGGAGGCTCGTCAATCCGATCAAACACCTGCACTGTCCAAAGCAATTGTCCGGATGCAAAGTCCCGGACTTTAAGATATCTTTGCCGGCGATTACCCCGCTCGACCGTTGCCACTACGTCCACTATGTAAATGAGGTGATTTCCGGCTATCACAATATCCTGAGTTCCTGGTTCTCGGGGAACCGAACCGACATTCTTTCCGTGCGCATCAAACACCAGCCAACGGGCATCCTTTTCTGCTTCGTCTTTCAATGCGCCGACGAATATCTGGCGACCATCAGCAGAAATGTGAATCTTGTCTTTTGCCGGATCAATCGAACGCCGCGTAAGCCGCTGCGAGGTTACGGTGGCTCTTTCGACAGCGGCGTCTTGTGTAGACACAAGGCTCAGCCCCTGAGTTTCACCATCGTCGTGCGGCCAAAGCGCGATGGCTTTCCCATCGACAATCCACGGGTCGCTTTGTATTTTCATGCCTCTTCGATACGGAACACGATGCGTTCCCTGTGGAGGATCGAGGACGCTTGCATGCCCCTCTTCTGAGGTGGACTTAGCATTCTGATCTGAGATCTCAGAAGACATAAGCTCTTTTGTTTCGACGTTGTAAACTGCGGTTCCAGTGGCTGAGTGTCTGCAGGCTTCCAGAACATCCTGCGGAGCGGGCGCTCCGCCCTCGTATTCTGTGCGTGCACGCCACCGAAAGACTGCGTTGAGGCCTTCTTCAGTTGCCGTAATGAAGAACCGTTCGACATCAACGCTATCGACATTAACCCAATCGGGCAGAGTCAGCGCCGGCAACGCCACCACACTTGCTACGTCCGACGAAACGTCAGCGACAAAGGGTTTCACAACGCAGTGATCGATAATCTCGGGTTGCCATCCGATCAGCTTGCCCTGGATCCACGTCAGCGGCCGAAGGTTGTTTCCCGGAATTGTGCTGACGACATTTCCTGTCGACAGTTCGACACATTGAAGTTGTGACTCAGAGATTTCCAGACAAATCAACCCAGAACTGAGACTGGCAACACCTCCGGCAATCATCAAGACATTGTCGCTCATAGCACTTTCCAAACTCACAAGGCAAACACAACAGGCAATTAGGCCGAGCCTCATCGCCCTCGTCATCCGTCGACTGCTGTCACTGAAGTCGTCATGCGTCATCGATAGATTGCTCGTTAAGCCGCTCGGTCGCGAGCACCCCAAGAACAATTACGAGTTGATTCGGATCAGATTATTGAGGATCTTCGTCGAATTGAGAATCAATCAATTTGACCGCCTGTTCGAGACCCATACTCAGCCAATTGGCCTTCCCCCCTCAAATCTGATCCATTTTCTCTTTGATCCGAGCCAGAGTACCACTCTGAACATGGATCAGATTGAGGGGGCAGGTCACATCTGGCGTGCCCCCCTAATTCTGATCCATTTCCAAACTGGTAGTGTTGGGTTTGGATCAAGGAGGATTTGGGCGATGGCACGGAAGAGGCATTCAGCGGAAGAGATCGTGAACAAGCTCCGCGAAGCGGAGGTTTTGATCGCGAACGGCACGACGGTCGCGCAGGTGTGCAAGCAGATCGGCGTCACCGATCAGACGTACTACAAGTGGCGCCGAGAATACGGCGGTCTCAAGACGGATCAGGCGAAACGGTTCAAAGAACTCGAGCATGAGAACGCGCGGCTCAAGAGGCTGCTCGCTGAGGTGCACCTTGACAAGGCGATGCTGCAGGAGGTTGCCCGGGGAAACTTCTGAGCCCGCGGAAGACGCGGCGAGCGGTTCACGCGGTGCGTGATCGCTTCGTCGATCATCGAACTGCAAGACACGTTCGTCAAAGCCCGACATCGGATGCGTACACACCGAGGTCTACCGCGATCGGCACGCAGTGTAGCGCGGCGATATCAGCTGCAATAAGCAGGGGTGACTGCGTATGTCGCCCTGGCCGAGCCTGCCCGCGCGCACGGTCAAGCACCGCCGAAACACTCTTCGCATGGCAGCTTCGCAACCGGCGGTTCGAGTTCATTACCCAAGTCGATGAAGATGCTGCAGCGAGCAGTATTGTGCAAAATCCTCTGTGCCATGACGGATACATCCACTTCTCAGAATGTTCTTGACACCTATGCGTGCAGTGAAGAAGCTCTCGGCAGAAAGAGTGCGAACTGCGCAAGTGATGTTTGCGTATAGGTAGACACATGCAAAGTGCTTCGGCGATTTGTCGTCCAACTATGTGTCAGTACATGTCACGTCCTGGGTTGAAAGATCACACGAGTTTCATCAAGGATTTCATCGATGACAAAGCAGAATCTGTGGCCGGTTGTTGTATGCGCATTTGCTCTGATGACTGCCAATAATGCGGTGGCAGCGACGATCAATGTGCCTACTGATTATGCGACGGTTCAGGAGGCAATCGATGCAGCGGTGGCCGGTGATGAGATTGTTCTTGCTACTGGAACGTACCGCGAACTGATCAATATGGGCGGCAAGTCAATCACATTGCGATCGACGGATCCATTGGATCCAGCGGTAGTGGCGGTGACAATTCTGGATGGTGATGTCGATATCAATGGCATAGGTGACGGTACCGTCATTACCTGCAACTCCGGCGAAGGGCCGCAGACTGTCATCGACGGTTTGACGATCACTGGCGGTAATGGGGTACACGGCGGTGGAATGCACAACTTCGACAACAGCAGTCCAACTGTGACGAATTGCGCGTTCACGGGCAATACAGCTGCTGCCGGTGGGGGGATGAATAACTGGGTCAACTGCAGTCCGACTGTGACGAACTGCACCTTCATTGACAACACGGCTGGTTCCGGTGGTGGGATTTACAACAGAAGTAACTGCAGTCCGACTGTGACAAACTGCAGTGTTGTTGACAATACTGCAACTAGAGGCGGCGGAATGCGCAACTTGAGCAGCAGTCCAACCGTGACGGGTTGTACGTTCACAGGCAACACGGCGACAGACGGTGGAGGGCTGCACAACGACAACAGCAGTCCGATGGTTGCAGGTTGCACGTTCACAGACAACACCGCCTCAAATGGCGGCGGGATGTACAACGAGTACTTCAGCAGTCCAACGGCGACAAACTGCACATTCTTGAGCAATACAGCCACCTACAACGGCGGCGCGATGCGCAATGAGTCCAGCAGTCCAACGGTGGCGAGTTGTACATTCACCAGCAACACGGCCACCTATAACGGCGGCGCGATGCACAACGTGGACAACAGTAGTCCGACAGTGACGAACTGCGTGTTTACCGGCAATGATGCATCAACAGGCGGTGGGATGCACATCTGGAACTACAGTGATCCGACTGTGTCGAATTGCCTGTTCATCGGCAATACTGCTTCGAGCGAAGGCGGTGGCATATACAGCGGGAGTGATGACTCGCATTCAGTCACGAATTGTATTCTGTGGGGCAATGCACCGGAGCAGATTGTTGCTCCGCAGGCAACAACAGTTGTGTCGTACAGCATTGTTCAGGGCGGCTGGGCCGGTCCGTCCAACGGTGGCGTGCTGGATACGGACCCGTTGTTTATGGATGCGGATGGTTTTGATGATGATCCGCTCACCTTCGAAGACAATGATTATCGCCTTCGGACTGATTCGCCTGCGATTGATGCAGGTGATAATGGTGTCTTTGCTGCTGTGTTTGATCTTGGCGGCAATCCGCGTCTTGCGAATGTGGAATTCGTCGCGGATACGGGCGCTGGTTCAGCCCCAATCATTGATATTGGAGCGTACGAACACCCAGCCTTGGGCTGTCTGGCAGACATTGCCGACGCGAACGGTCCGACGCCGGACGGCGTGATTGACGTCTTTGACCTGCTTGGAGTATTGGCGGTCTGGGGGCAGTGCGCCGATCCGTGCCCGCCGCATTGTCTGGGAGACATCACCAATGCGACAGATGACGGCCTTGATTGTGCCGTCGATGTGTTTGACATGCTGGAGCTGCTTGAGTCGTTTGGCAACTGCCCGAATCCGCTTGGCGCATGTTGTATAGCTGGTAGTTCGTGTGAAATGCTCATTCGAACGGACTGCGAAACCGCAGGAGGTACTTTCCTCGGCGGTGATGTGGTATGTGACTGGCTCGCCGGTTTTCTTGATACCGATGGTGATGAGTTGTCTGATGTTCAGGAATCGTGCGCAGGAACGAATCCGAATGACGCTGATAGTGATAATGATGGGATACCTGATGGTTTGGAGCTTGAATTCGGGACTGATCCGCTGGCGGGTGATATCAACAGCAATGGCATTCCGGATTGGCAAGAGGATTTCGACGGAGATGGACTCACCAATCTTGAAGAGTGGATTGCAGGCACGAATGTAAATGATGTCGATACTGATAACGACGGCATTAGCGATCATGATGAACTGGCGCAAGGTAGCGATCCGCTTGACGCATCGGATGGCGGCTTACCTCCTGATCCATCAGAAGTCATTACTGTTCACATAGGCATAAGTGGTGGCAACGAATATCCGCGAGGCCTTTTTGGCATGGAGGTAGACGGACATCTTGTTTTGAGTGACGGTAGTCAACAGAGCCCATATGTCGGATCGAAGACAATAACATTGCGCCAATGTGAGTCGTATGAAGTACGAGGAGTTCTGTTGGCGGGCGTATGGACTATAGAAGTGGTTGGTGGCAGTATACTACCGGGACATGAATGTAGATGGGTTGCTGAATCGAAGTATGATGGCTCAATCGTCCCCGTCATGGGTGAGATAACGATCTGGGACCAGTCATCGAGCTTTGCACTTCATCTACCAGATGGTCCTGGTGGCTGCGGTGGTGCAGTGCCGTTCAATCCAGTGATGTCAGGTGAGTCTTTGTGTTTTTTCTGCATAGGGCAGCCGGATCCTGTGCACGAGCCTGACTTGGTGTGTGCAGGCGAAACCAAGACGTATTCAGCACTACCGTGTTCCCCGACGTGCCTGGATGTGTGTGATGAAACTGCATGGCAATGGTCGATCCCCAACCCGCAATCATCTGGTGCGACCATACTGACGCCAGGTGCTGAGGGTGATTCGATTGACGTTCACTTTGAATCGCCGGGCAATGTGTCACTGTACGCGACAAATGGATGCTGTGAGGACCAGACAATACCGATTACCGTTGCCGGTGTTGACCTGGATATCGATAGTGACAATACCAATGGCACCGGCAATCCGGATGGTAGTCCGGCAGAAGACTTGCTTGAGAACGCTCTCGGACATAAGGGCAAATATGTGCCCGTGAATCGGGACAATGATGATGATCCTGAGCCATACTTCAATAGTGACACCATCCACGAACGGATTGACGACTATGGTGATGGGTACGACCGCGACGGCATCGTTGGTAATGAGGATGACTCAAATCCGGATGAAGATGACTTCATTCCGCTTAAGCTGAAATTCACAGGCGCAACGGATCCAGCAGTAGCAACTTTCACAATCAATTACAACTCATCTGATCCGATGCAATTGGCATTCGACGACCAGGGTGACAATGCGCCACCAAACAGGCGATGGATGGATCCTGGTTCTAGTAGTTCATTTCATGGATATTGCCGACTCTGGACTAGGAACGGGAACCAGAATCGGTCGGGACGTGATCTTGGCGATCCGCAACCCGGCCACTTCATCGGTTCGGGTGTGACATACACGCTTTCGACGGTTCTTAGCGGGAGTGAGGACACACTCAAGCTGTACATTGAAGGAATTGATGCTGGATCGATAACGATTGATGTTGAGTTTGACCCAGATGGTCCAACAGGACCGATGCCATCGTGCAATGACAGCGTGCGGTTGACCGTTGTAGATGTGGAGTTCACAAAAGTGACTGCCGGATTTGATCACACAATCAATCCGCGAGGACTCATGGTGCCTGCCGACAATATCAATGTCGTTGACGTTAATGTTGACGGAGCTAACGTGCTCCTACGGTCCACAAACGTCACACTCGCAGAGCCACTGCCTGTTGAACAACCCATCGGCGTCAATGGAGTCGTCGTCCTGAATAGCGATCCCAACGCAACGGGGTCCTTACTCATCGAAGCATATATGGACACACCTGATCAATTGGTCATTAATCGTCTGCGTGCATATGTCTTGAAAGAAAGCACGTTAGAGATCGGCGTAGTGAAGCTCATTGATTCAGCTGGACATACGTCACAGATCACTGCAACAGATGCAAATGCATTTTTCGCTGTTGCAAACGAGATTTGGGCGGAGCAAGCAAATATTCGCTTTGCAAAAAGACAACCGACATTCTTCTATAGTTTTAACCTATCGACCCATGACCTCGGTGATGTGATTCAGGCCTATGGTCCAGACACCGACGGTGACGGCCAATGTGAACCCGAAGACGGTGAAGATGTGATCGTCACCGAGGCGCTTTGGCAGCAAGAACGTGCCGAACTCACCTGGGTTCTGTACCCGGAAGTGGAAACTGATTGTCCTCCGGATGATGATGCTACATTAGACAATAGCGCAGAAGCGTTTACGGAAGGCAACTTAGGCTATATCTTTGGGGACGATGAAATGAGCGGTGGATTTGACAATGATGATCGGGGCGAAGTCTATGCCCATGAAGCTGGACATCACCTGTCGTATCTAACCCTCATCTTCGATCCGCCAGCATCAGCAAACCCACAATTCGATCACACCTTTCCCCAAGGTGGAGTACCCGCTGCACAACGATGGGATTGGGAGCTTACTGGAAACCTAATGGGTCCATTTGCTGATCACTCAAAACACATCACACTGCGCCAAGCAGTGATTGTTAACGAAGCGAGGCAAGTACCATGAAATTGAGACTTACTGCTGCTATTGGTCTGTTTCTCTGCATATGTGCTCCTGCACTTGCTGAGCCGTTCGTTCCAAACGACGAACCTCCGATTGAGACAAAGGAGCAGCTTGTTGAACGTTTTCGCTCGTTTTCGATGGATGATTTAAGGCAGTTGCCGTCATCTGAACAGCGAACAGCTTGGAAGAACTTTCGCGACCGAATGGGCTCAATTGTCGAGGTTCATCCGGAGATCGTTCCGCTTCTTCCAGAATTGCGAGATCACCCAGACCGTTCTATCCGCGACTTGGTGTTTGAGAATGAGCTCTTAGTTCCGGATCTCCGCAACGATGCTGTGCGCCAGGCCATCCGTTCAGGCAATGCGGCTCGAATGGGGCGTGCAATGAAGTACGTTGGCCCTCTGCTTGGGGAGCCGGAGATTGCAGAGACGTGGCTGACATATGTGCATAAGAACGTGCTCGAATATGGTGGATTAGGCGATCGGCTGATTGTTTTAGAAGACGCTCCTGAAAATGATAGTGCGAAGCTGAAATTGGACCTTGCGCACCGGTTGCTCGTCGATCTTCGAGACGACCGTGTTCCAATCAAGATGCTACCCTCAGTATTGACATATCTCCGAGAGCAATCTGGAATCGATGCGGAGGAGTTACTTGAGGCAGTCATTGCAGCCCACGACGGACTTGATGACAAACTCGCCACCGAGCAGAATCGATACGCTACACCCGAGCTGCTTTATCGAAGGGCCACGAATAGTCTGTTTGTTACCCGCGTTTTCCTCGGTGATGAAGATGCACTCGACAGTATTCTTAAGAATGCAAAGGTGTCTGAAGCACCCGAGCGGCAGCATTACATAGCTCTTCTTGACGAGATTCCCCCAACGATGCCAGTGATGAATACTGCTTTTGAGTTACTCGGCGACTCTGAACAAGTAGGTGAGATACCGCCGATGCCACACGGAAGCGGCAGTCCGACACCGATTCTAGCGCGCGACATGGCGGCATTCGTCGTTCGAGAGTGGTTTAGGGACGCACCCGGCAGCCGAAAGCGTAACATGCTTAGGCCCGTACCAGAGCAAGAAATCGGCGAACTCAAGACATGGCTCGCGCTGAGAATGTACGATCTCTCACTTCCAGAGTCTGATGGTTCTCTGGAATAGTTTCATAATCCTAGTATGCAAACAAGCAAGACATGTCACACATCACCTATCGGATCTCTAGGCGGCTGTTAAGTCGCCTTGGGACTGCATTGCCATGCAGGCACACGCTCACTCGAATTTGTAAACGTCACGAGGATCATGGTCGCCGTGTGTCCAGTGAATGCGTGCAGCTTTGACGAAGGGATGGGCGTCCGTCTTCTGAAACTCCATGCGGGCTTTCTGTGTTTCAGGATCGAAGACCTGGCAGATGGCGTGCCCCCTCAAATCTGATCCATGTTCAGAATGGTACTCTGGCGTGAATCAGATCTAGGGGGAAAGGTCAATCAGATGCGGATTGCAGAATTGGGCGACTGCGGACAAGTGCGATTCAATTGTCTGTATCCAGACTAGGCCCTGTCTGACGGATCGTTTGTTCGGCGCATGTACGGTTGCGCGATTGATCGTGTAATGTGATGCTGGTCTCCGGCAAGGAGGCCGACGATGAAGACACACGCTTCAAACAAAAAGACGCGAACGGGACGCAGCGTCGATGGACGGCTGGGACGCCGGTATGAACTGCGCGATGAAGCATGGCAGCGCATCGAACCACTGCTGCCGAAACAAACCCGTGGCGGAAAATGGAACGATCATCGCACAACGCTCAATGGTATGTTCTGGATACTCAACAGCGGCGCGCAGTGGCGCGACATGCCCG
The DNA here is from genome assembly GCA_029260575.1 of Phycisphaerales bacterium. Lineage (GTDB taxonomy): Bacteria > Planctomycetota > Phycisphaerae > Phycisphaerales > SM1A02 > JAJDDB01. Next base: position 35 of record JAJDDB010000001.1, on the reverse strand, counting down.
ATCGCTACGGCACGTGGCAGAGCGTGTACGACCGG